>NZ_CM174445.1:2330000-3925831 GCF_057837225.1 Acidisoma sibiricum
TTGGGCGCCATCAACATATCCCTTCCCCGCGACGGTCTGAATGGGCTGGTGCATGTGTCTCTATTTTGGTAGAGGCGACGCGCTGTTCATTTGGGTATTGGGCCAGTAGCTCAGCTGGTTAGAGCACACGCTTGATAAGCGTGGGGTCGGAGGTTCAAATCCTCCCTGGCCCACCAACCCTTTTGGTGGGCCATCCTTGAAAGAGGGTCCCACCAACCCTTGGGTTGGCAGCGCTGACTAGCTTTAGTGAATGAAGGTTCTTCTTTCTTGAAAGAAAGAAGCAAAGAACTTTCATTCTTATGTCTCCTGGGGGTGTAGCTCAGTGGGAGAGCACCTGCTTTGCAAGCAGGGGGTCGTCGGTTCGATACCGTCCACCTCCATAGGAGCCTTAAGGGTTCTGGAGGTGACCATCGTCGCGGCAGGACAGAAATCATGACAGCGAGCGTTTGAGCTTAAGGTTCAGACGAGCGATGTCGTGTGTTGGTTACACCTGCGGGTGTGGCTGAAAATGTTCTTTAAATCGTGAATCAGGGTTTGGCGCATCTGCGCGGATTTGTTGCATGTCTGACCGGACGAGATCGAGAGATCGGATCCCCGCAGCAAGTTTGTTCAGAAGCGTGAGAGAGAATGGATGTGCACTTTGTGCGTCCGTTTGGAAGAAGGTTTGTTCTCGCAACGCCTTCGGAAGAGCGGCATTTGGTCGGGGATAGGTCCTCTGATCTGAAGTTTAGGCTTCGGATGGGTTGGATGGTTCCTGTGCAAGATGGGATTTTGGTCTTCGGATCAAGGTCGCGAGGCAATGAGCATGAGAAGGGCGTTCGGTGGATGCCTTGGCACCAGGAGGCGATGAAGGACGTGGCACGCTGCGAAAAGCCATGGGGAGCCGCGAGCAGGCGTTGATCCATGGATATCCGAATGGGGAAACCCACCCAGCGATGGGTATCCTAACCTGAATACATAGGGTTAGGAGGCGAACCCGGGGAACTGAAACATCTCAGTACCCGGAGGAAAAGACATCAACAGAGATTCCGTCAGTAGTGGCGAGCGAAAGCGGATCAGGCCAGTGGTTATAAGCGGTTAAGCAGAACGGTCTGGAAAGTCCGGCCTGAGCGGGTGATAGCCCCGTATGCGGTGAGGTTGCTTATAATCCTTGAGTAGGGCGGGACACGTGAAATCCTGTCTGAACGTAGGGGGACCACCCTCTAAGCCTAAATACTCCCTGGTGACCGATAGTGAACAAGTACCGTGAGGGAAAGGTGAAAAGCACCCCGACGAGGGGAGTGAAAGAGACCTGAAACCGGACGCCTACAAGCAGTCGGAGCCGCAACTGCGGTGACGGCGTACCTTTTGTATAATGGGTCAGCGAGTTTCTGTTTGCAGCGAGCTTAAGCCGGTAGGTGTAGGCGTAGCGAAAGCGAGTCTGAATAGGGCGACGAGTTGCAGGTAGAAGACCCGAAACCGAGTGATCTAGCCATGGCCAGGCTGAAGGTGCGGTAACACGCACTGGAGGGCCGAACCCACGCCTGTTGAAAAAGTCGGGGATGAGCTGTGGCTAGGGGTGAAAGGCCAATCAAACTCGGAAATAGCTGGTTCTCCGCGAAATCTATTGAGGTAGATCGTCGGGTGTTTACCCTGGGGGGTAGAGCACTGGATGGGCTAGGGGGGCCCAAAGCCTTACCAAACCTAACCAAACTCCGAATACCCAGAAGTATAGCCCGGCAGACAGACCATGGGTGCTAAGGTCCGTGGTCGAGAGGGAAACAGCCCAGACCGCCAGCTAAGGTCCCCAAGTTGTGGCTAAGTGGGAAAGGATGTGGGAATTCCAAAACAACCAGGAGGTTGGCTTAGAAGCAGCCATCCTTTAAAGAAAGCGTAATAGCTCACTGGTCTAATAGAAATCCTGCGCCGAAAATGTAACGGGGCTCAAGCCACACACCGAAGCTGCGGGTGTAGAGTGATCTACGCGGTAGCGGAGCGTTCTGTAGGCCTGCGAAGGGAGATGGGGTGACCCCTCCTGGAGGTATCAGAAGTGCGAATGCTGACATGAGTAGCGACAAACAGTGCGAGAAACACTGTCGCCGAAAGTCCAAGGGTTCCTGCGCAAGGTTAATCCGCGCAGGGTTAGCCGGCCCCTAAGGTGAGGGCGAAAGCCGTAGTCGATGGGAATCAGGTGAATATTCCTGAGCCTGCTGGAAGTGACGAATGCAAGATGTTGTCGGGGCTTATTGGATTGTCCCGGCTTTTTGCGCATTCCAGGAAATAGCTCCAGCATATAGACCGTACCCGAAACCGACACAGGTGGACTGGTAGAGAATACCAAGGCGCTTGAGAGAACCATATCGAAGGAACTAGGCAAATTGCTCGCGTAACTTCGGGATAAGCGAGACCCGTTTGTGGGCAACCATGGGCGGGTGGCACAGAGCAGGGGGTAGCGACTGTTTAGTAAAAACACAGGGCTCTGCGAAATCGAGAGATGACGTATAGGGTCTGACGCCTGCCCGGTGCCGGAAGGTTAAGAGGAGGTGTGCAAGCACTGAATTGAAGCCCCGGTAAACGGCGGCCGTAACTATAACGGTCCTAAGGTAGCGAAATTCCTTGTCGGGTAAGTTCCGACCTGCACGAATGGCGTAACGACTTCCCCACTGTCTCCGGTATGGGCTCAGCGAAATTGAATTCCCCGTGAAGATGCGGGGTACCCGCGGTCAGACGGAAAGACCCTATGAACCTTTACTGCAGCTTTGCAGTGGCATCAGGGGAGCACTGTGTAGGATAGGTGGGAGGCTTTGAAGCCCGGGCGCTAGCTCAGGTGGAGCCATCCTTGAAATACCACCCTGGGCGCTTCTGATGTCTAACTGAGACCGGTTATCCCGGTTCAGGACCCTGCATGGTGGGCAGTTTGACTGGGGCGGTCGCCTCCCAAAGTGTAACGGAGGCGCGCGATGGTGGGCTCAGGCCGGTCGGACATCGGCTGCTGAGTGCAATGGCATAAGCCCGCCTGACTGTGAGAGCGACAGCTCGATCAGAGACGAAAGTCGGCCATAGTGATCCGGTGGTCCCGCGTGGAAGGGCCATCGCTCAACGGATAAAAGGTACTCTAGGGATAACAGGCTGATCTCCCCCAAGAGTCCACATCGACGGGGAGGTTTGGCACCTCGATGTCGGCTCATCACATCCTGGGGCTGGAGCAGGTCCCAAGGGTTCGGCTGTTCGCCGATTAAAGTGGTACGTGAGCTGGGTTTAGAACGTCGTGAGACAGTTCGGTCCCTATCTGCCGTGGGTGAAGGAGACTTGAGAGGATTTGTCCCTAGTACGAGAGGACCGGGATGAACATACCTCTGGTGTACCGGTTGTCGCGCCAGCGGCACAGCCGGGTAGCTAAGTATGGACGGGATAACCGCTGAAAGCATCTAAGCGGGAAACCCACCTCAAAACGAGGTCTCCCTGAGGGTCGTGGTAGACCACCACGTCGATAGGCCGGATGTGAAAGCGCGGTAACGCGTTCAGCTAACCGGTCCTAATCACCCGATAGGCTCATTACACTCACCATCCTGCACAGCAATCATCCAAGCTTTTTGATTTTTGGCCCGCCGCCGCCTATCCAACCCGGCAGGCCAAAAATAGAGAAATGGAACCGCATAAACGCACATCCCTCTCTCTCGCTCGTTCATCGGCGCCTGCGCCGATGAAACCTCGCCAAACCCCGTTCACACACCACCATACAAAGGGTGGGTTGGACGACCTGGTGGCCATAGCGGGGAGCCTGCACCCGATCCCATCCCGAACTCGGCCGTGAAATTCCCCAGCGCCCATGGTACTGCGTCTTAAGGCGCGGGAGAGTAGGTCGCCGCCAGGTCTTCCAACCCACCCTTTGTCATACCTTCCCCTGCGCGCAAACCAACGCACGCAGCACCCCCGCGGGGTGGAGCAGCCCGGTAGCTCGTCAGGCTCATAACCTGAAGGTCACAGGTTCAAATCCTGTCCCCGCAACCAAAATTTCCTAGAACGCTTACTAATGCTTGCGGCCCGATGGAGCGATCCCCCGGGCTGCAGCCATGTACAGCCTCTTGCCGCCGGAGCCGCAGGCTTCGTAATCTTGCCCCATCAAACAGGCATGACGCGGCAATGACGGCTCCCAATCCCGACCACGAACACTACCTCCGCTTGGCCTTTGGCGTGGCGCTCCGCGCGCGGGCCGAGGGCCAGCATCCCTTCGGCGCGATCCTGGTGGGACCTGACGGCGCGGTTCTGATGGAACAGGGCAATGGCTTCATGCCGAATCGCGATATGACGGGACACGCCGAACGCGTGCTGATGACGCGGGCCTCCCAGACCTATGGATCTGACTTTCTCGCAGGCTGCAAGATGTATAGCTCAGCAGAACCCTGTGCCATGTGTGCAGGCGCCGCCTATTGGGCCGGGATCGGTTGCGTTGTCTACGGCTGCTCAGAGCAGGATCTGCTAGCCCGCACCGGCAATCACCCGGAAAATCCCACGCTCGATCTGCCCTGCAGCGTGGTCTTCGCCGCAGGACAGCGCAAGGTCGAGGTCATCGGTCCGCTGCTTAGCCAGGAAGCGCTCGCTTTGCATGACGGTGCCTGGGACTAGAGCCTGACCAATCAGCGAACCCGTTTCTGGAACGGCTTGGACCAGGCAAGGACGATCGCCAAAGCCAGCAGCGGATAGCCGGCAGCCCAGTAGAGCGGCAGGATCGCTGGGAAGGATGACATATCCACCAGTGTCAGGATGGCCGCGCGCGCCAGCAGCATCACGCCGATGCCGGTGATCATGACGAGTGTCGCATCCAGCCGGCGCCGGCGATCCCATAGCAGGGCGCGGATCAGATAAACGCCGTAAATGGCGAGAGCGAGCACCGTCGCCTTGGGCATCAAGCGGGCATAGAAATGGCTGATATGGCTCATCAGCCTGATCTGCGCCTGCATCGGCTGACCAGCCTGGACTTGGCCGACGCTATCGAGCGAGAGCACGCCGCCTGCGAAATCCCTGACGCCTATGGGGGCCGCGCGGAACGAGAATTTCGGCCCGCTGTCGCCGGTCGCGGGCTCCAGCCAGCAATCCTTGAGGGAGGGCAGCTGAAACACGAAACGCTGAAGATTGGCCGTGGGCGTGTGAAAGAAGGCAGCGAGATCCGGGCTCGGCCGGCGGATGACGGGGAGGACCAGATTGCCCTGGGCGCCCGTGCAACGCACCCGCAGCCAGAGATTGTCCGGCCGATGAAACCAGCCTGCGACCGCGATGGCAGCACCATCGCTCGCTGCGGGGCTTCGCATTGGATGCCGCAGCACGCTTTCCATGCTCTGCAACTGGTCGGCCGTGCCTTCGCTCTGCAAGTCCAGATGCTGATGGAGCATCCACTCCCCCTCATCCCCCTGCCACGTCGCCAGGCGATACATGCGCCACAGAACGGCGGGCAGCGTGCGCCATTGCGCAGGCAGCACCGCGGGCATGAAGGGGATCAGGCTCTTCTCGCAATGCAACTGGCCGGAGACGCAGGCCGCATGCACTTCAGACCACAGGTGCCGGTAGAAGGCATTCGCCGTCTGCGGACTGGCATAGTCGCCGAGTGAGGCGACGCCATCGCGCAGCGCCCACATGAACCAGCCGCCCGCGAAATCAGAGCAGGTGGACGGGTAGATGGCGCAACCTGGCTCAGTCCAGCTGCGTCCATTACCGTGAAAATAGGGCTCCAGGCTGGCGAAGGCCGGACTGACCTTGTCGAGTTCTGCGCGGACCTTGGCCGGCACGGGAACGAAAGGCACAGGGTCCCCGGCGCGAACGGATTGCAGAATAGTCAGCGCGCGCGCGAAGTCAGGGCTCTTGAAATCAACCACGGTAAAGGTGCCGTAGACCGCGAGGTTGATGGCGGCGACCGTGCCCAGGCTGCCGAACAGTCCCACGCCCATGCCGATGACAGGCACGGCCAGACGTTTGATCTCGCGCTTCCAAGGCCACAGACGGAAGGCCTGCAGCAGGATCATGATGGCCAGACCCGGCAGCAGCCATAGGCCGTCCTCCCGCGTCATCCAGAACCAGGCGAGCAGGATACCGCTCGCGACACCCCAGGCCAGACGGGTGCGAAGCCGGCTGGGGAGAAAGAGATAATGGCTGACGCAGGCGACGATCAGCAGCACCTGCGGCGCTGACAGATCATCCCGGATGATGCGGACCGGAATCATGGCCGGGTGCCATTGCATCAGCAGAAAGCAGGCGAGGCTGACCGTGACATTGCCCAGGATACGGTACAGCGTGACGGCGACCAGGGCGCAGGCACCGCTATAGAGCAGCGACAGGCTGAGTGTGATCGGCAGGCCGAGGATCGCGTTGGCTGCGATAAAGAACGGAAAGCCCGGACCCTTGGCGAGGGTCGTATTGCTGAAAGGCCCAAGCCAGTGACCCGCGAGCAGGCTGCCGGCATTTTGCACAAAGAGATCGTCGTCGAGTCCGGCATTGGCCAGAAGTGCGACGGGGAAATGCAGGCTGAAGGCGGTGAAGGCGAGGGTCGCCAGCGCCATCACAAGCACGGCCCAACGCGGCATGCGACGGATATGGGCCAGCGCAATCCCATCCGGTCCCGCCGGATAGATCGCCGAACCCTGCTCAAAAATAGCCATAGCCCATCCTCTGTCGCGCCTGCCGGTCAGCGGTCATGCGGTGTCATCTGTGATTGATCTTCAGGCGTCGAGCTTTAGCAGGCCTTTGAGGAAGGCGAAAAACATCCATTGCACGCCCACCACCATGAGGGTCGCGGCGGGAATAAGGCTGCGCAATGTCTCGGGCTGCCGCAGCGGTCCAAAATGGCCCGCTCCCCAGCTGCTCACGGCATAGACCGACCAGGCGAGGCCGATCAGGGTGAGGAGGCCGCCCAGCAACAGAAAAAGCTCGATCGGCAGCCGCGCCCAGGTTTTGGTGAAGCGGTCCGCAGGCCACAGCCCCTGTGACGCGGAATAGAGCTTCGCAAAGAGGCCGAATGTGAGAATTTGGGAACCGACCCCCGCGGCGTCGCCGGCATAGAGAAGGGTGTTGATATCAAGCTCGATGCGTCCAAGATGCGCAGGGCCATGCGCAAGCGTGACCAGCCCCAGGATGCCGAGGAGTAGAATGATCAATCCTGGATAGATGAACAGCCAATTCGGGCTGAAGAGCAGCATGAAGCGCAGATGGCGCCAGCCGTCACGCCAGCTTCTGAGATGTGGCGGCCGGTCACGACCGTCTTTTTTGAGCCGCGTCGACACTTCCGCAATACGCAGACCATGCAGCGCCGACTTGGCGACCATCTCGCTCGCGAATTCCATGCCCGAGGAGGCGAGGCCGATGGCCAGCATCGCATCGCGCCGGAATCCTCTCAGCCCGCAATGGAAATCGCCGATCGTGCGGTGGAAGAACAGGCGGCCGATGCCGGTCAGCACGGGATTGCCGAGATAGCGGTGAAGCGGCGGCATCGCCCCCCGATCGATGCCGCCACGAAACCGATTGCCCATGACCAGATCATGGCCCGCGCGCAGTTCTGCGACGAAGGGATCAAGCGTGAGAAAATCGTAGCTGTCATCGGCGTCGCCCATGATGATGAAGCGGCCATGCGCGGCCTCGATGCCACCGATGAGCGCCGCCCCATAGCCCTTGCGCGGAATCGCCACGACACGCGCACCCAGGCTGCTCGCGATGGCCTGCGATCCATCCGTAGACCCATTGTCGGCGATCAGAACTTCGCCCCGTATCCCGGTGCGCTGCAGAAAGCTCAGCGCCTTTTCGATACAGGTGCCGACGGTCAGCGCTTCGTTCAGGCAGGGCATCAGGATGGTGAGTTCGATACCCTCTGCGCCAAGCCCATCCGTCGGTGTCGGGTCGATGGTGTATCCCTGCATGGTCTCATCCTAAAGGCGGCAATGATCGTTGGGGTTTCTTGAGGGTCGCGGCCATTCACTGGGGCCTTTGCCGGAGGCCGATCGGCGCCTCGCGCGGCAGGCGCAGAGTCCGATACCCTTCGCCGATAGCGGCAAGAAAAGCCGTCGTCTCATCCCCCCGATCGGATGTGAAGACAAGATCGCGCAGCTGCACGCGGCTGCGGTCAATCATGAAGCAGCGGGCGTGACCGGTCTCCGCGGCTGGCGTCAGGGGCAGAACGGTATCACCCCACCACGCGACCGTTTGATGCGCGAGGCTTGCCTCCGCCAGGGCGGCTTCGTCCTGATGCAACCGGTCGAGCAGAGTCTGCAAGCCGCCGGCCGAGAGAAGATCCCCGACCTGCAGCACGGAGAGATAGCGGCCGGCCGAAACCTCCATGCTCCAGTTCAGCAGTGGCAGGCTTAAATCCAGGGGCCCCGGCGCCGTCCAGTTGTGCAGGCATAAGGTGGCGGTCGGCGCCAGCTTGCGCAGCTTGTCCGTCATGCGACGCGTCTGCCGCAAATCCTCCACCGAAAAGCGGGGCAGCATGAGGTGCACATGCAGCGGCACATCCAGCGGCTGCGCCAATATCGTAAACAGAGACCGGTCCAGCAAGGGCAGATCGCTGAGATCACGCAGGATGATCACGACATCGAGGCCTGGCGTCATCACACGGCCTCGTCATGGTCAGCGGCGGCTCTATCGGTCGCGAAGAACAGGGCACGGGGGCAAAGGCGCAGGCCAAAGCCGGCGTCGATCGCATGCTGCGCATAGGCCTGCAGGCCTGACGCCGTCATGGGCGCACCAAGGGCCGCGTGGACCCCGCGGGGAATCGCGATGACCGCGCCCGCAAAACTCTTGAGTGCGAAGGTTGCAGGATCGGCTGCGGGCGGATGCGCATCGGGCAGCCTGGCCGGCACCAGGAGAGCGCGGCCGCCTTGTGCTGCGGACATCTGCAGCAGAGCGGCCGCAGCACCGGGATGCAGCAGGCCGGGCTCACCGAGCAGCAGCACCATATCGGTGCTGGTCTCGGCGAAAGCTGCAGCGACAGCGCCTGGCGTTTTGGTCATCTCATAGGCAATGACCGCAAGCCTGCCTTGGACAGGCGACCGGTCCCCAAGTGCATCCCGCCACAGGATATGCGGCGGCCGTTTGGGCCGCAGGGGCATGCGCAGATGCTGCGGATCAGCGCTCTGGACCTGGTCCGTGGCTTCGTCATGCGTCTGCAGGCGAAGGGTCGTCCGGGTGACGAAGCGACGCAGGCTGATCGGGTTCGATACAGCGGCAATTCCACGTTCGTCATGCAGGAAGCCGCGCGCCGCGATCTTCATCCAGTCAAACCCGGCGCTTTCGCAAGCATGAAGATAGAGCCGCTCAATGGCATGGGCGAGGGTGCCGTCAATCTGGCCGCCTTCCTCAGGAAAGTCATCGAAACTCAGGTCCAGAGCGAGCAGCGGCGCCAGGGCGGCCGGACGCGCCCAGAACATCGACCCGGACGCGAAGTCGAGCGGCGCCCGAGAGGAGAGGGCCATGCCCATCCGTTGCGCAAGCTTTTCCGCCTGCCCGAAATTCTCGCCCCAGCGAATCCAGGGCCGCAGCATGTCGATATGTTGCGGGGCCAATAGACCAAGCTGCGGCGCCTGCCGAAAAATCTCCAGAATGCCCAGCACCGTCTCAGGTGATCCGAGCAGCGTTTCCAGCAGGAACGGGCGCCAGCCCGCGAGCCCCGACTCATGCAGCGACTGCTTGGTGTGCAGATGGAGCACGAGATCATAGCGGTGATGGGCAAAGCCGAAGCCAACCAGCTTGGGTGCCACATCGCGCCCACGGTTGGGGAATACGCGAATATCGACAACGCCCTTTGCCCAGTCGCCAAATTCCGCTGTCAGCGCGGCGCGCTTCTCAGCGCTATCCGTGCTGATGAAAAGATCGGCTGAGACCGGAAGCTGGTTCAGATAGGCGCGAAACTCAGGAATGAGGGCCATATGAAAGGCATGCAGCATGACCCCGATGCGCGGAGTGGCCAGGAAGGGTTCCGGCGCATAGCCGAGCGGCATGCCGAGGCTATATTCCTGCGCGATCGGATCAACGGGCTGCCAATCCGGCGGCACCGCCAGAGTTGCGGTCAACAGCATGCATCTCTTCCCGCGGTCATGGCAGCTTCGCCGCATCGGGAATGGGCGCCAGCCGCATCCAGGGATGACGCAGGGTCATCTCAATAAACATGCTGTCGTATGAACGCGCCGATTCCGTGCGCAGCATTGACGTCTCATGCACCCGGTAGCGGCAAAGCATTTCGGGCACGAAAGCCGCCTCATATCCCTGTTCCACGAATTTGCACCAGAAATCATAATCTTCCCAGCCGCCTTCGATATGGGAATAGCCGCCGACATCGCGCCAGGCCTGGCGCGAGACCAGCGCCATCGCGTCGATATAGTTGCCGGTCTTCAGCCATTCCGTCTGCCATACATCGGCCAGGCCCAGCGTGCTGCGACTGCCGAAAATCTCCGTCTGGCAATAGGCCGCAGCGGCGCCGCTGCTGCGCATGGCCTGCAGCAGCCGCCCGATGGCGCGCGGATAGAGCGCGTTATCCGCATCCATGACGAAGACCGTATCGGTGCGGGCATGGGCGAAGGCCGTGTTGCGGCTTTGGGCGAGGCCCTGGTTGTGGTGATGCTGCAGCAGCAGCATGCCACCGAACCGCTGCCTGTTGGCCTCCATCCAATCCTTTGCCACGGCCACCGAATCGTCTTTCAGAGAGACGTCATCAACGATGATGAGATCAAGCGGCCCATGCCTTTGGGCCGCGATCGACTCCAGCGCCTCTGGCAGGAAGCGGGCATAGTTGAAAAGGCTGATTGCCACCGTCACAAGATCGGGATGCGCGGTCGCATCACCTTCGGCGGCATAGAGCGTATGGACAGGAACGGTGCGTGTCATCTTCTGTTCAATTCCTGCCTTTGCGGTCCGCAATGAAGCGCAGTAGGCCGGTCATCGTTCGCCTCGTATCGAAGACATTGGTGATCAAATCATCGACATTGCGGCGCACGCGCTCCGCTTCCTGCATGCCGTCCTCGCTGCGCAAAAGCCATTCCAAAAGCTCGGGCATATGGCGCGTCTGTTCCTGAAAATAATGCTCGCCGGCGACGAAGTCGGGATGCGGCAGGCAGGGATCTGAGACGACGACGCTGCCCGAGCACATGCCGAGCCGCACCATGCGATGCCACTCAAAATAGCCGAAGTCGTCGCGATGGATATTGAGCGTGATTTTGGACTGGCCCGAGACATGGGCTGCGAGACGCGTCAGCGCGTTTTCCTGGCCCCGGCCAAGAAGCGGTCCACGCTCTGCGCGCCGGCAATAGTTGAAGGTCTCGTAATCCGACAGGAAAGCCGCATGACGGGCAAAGAAACGATCGCGGCGTGGACTGGAATTGCCAAAGAAGCTCATGTCGATCGGCCGATCCTTGAAAGACCGGCTCGGCTCCACGTCAAGCTGGGCTGCCGGTGGCAGCACGCGAAAGAGCGGATGGCGGCGGTCTTCAGCGGTCAGGCTGGGCGGGCTGAAACGGCATCCTGGCAGCACATGCAGCGCGGGCATGCCCGCCTGCTCGAAGATCTGCGCCGTCTGCACGCAAATATCCAGCACGCCGCGCGACATCAGGATGAAGGGAAGGGCAAGATTGAACCACTTGGTTTGCACCTGTTCGGTGCCGAACATGAAGGCGGTCGCCAGAACATCGTCCCGCACCCACTGACGGCCCTTGCCGAGGACGAAGAACTCATGCGGCGCCACAAAAAGGCAGACGGGCGGCCGATCATCAATCGAACTTGTCTCATCAAAAACATTGACCCTGACACCAACGCTGCGCAGATCGCGCGCAAGGTCGCCGGCAATCTCATCCATGAAGATATTGCCGTGCGAGCTGACATAGATGCCGATATGCGGAATGGCGGCGATGAGTCCGGGCAGGGCAGAGAAATCATCGGCCGGCCGCGCAACCGATTTGGCCACATTGTCCATGAGCATGAAGCTGCTCATGACGCGCGCGAGTTCCTCCGGGTCGACCGTGTTGCGATCTTCAAAGGCGCCGGCCTGCAGGAAATGACGATGCGGATCATAGCCGCCGTCCTTCACATCCTCATTGCGGCGGAGGTAGTCGCGCTCATTGAAAAGCGCGAAGCGGCGCAGACGGCTGACTGCGGTCTCGATTGTGGGCGGCCGCACCGTGCCATAGGTTTTGTTCCACTGGCGCAGCGGCACCTCGTCTGCTGGCGGGGCCGCAGGCTCGGGCAGCAAAGCCGGTACGGGTTCGTGCGGGGGCGCGGGGAGGAGAGCCGGCGCAGTTTCAACCGGCGCCGGCGCCGGCGCGATCTGGGCGGGTCGCCCCCGCAGACGGCGCGCCAACCGCAGCAAAAACCGCAACACGCGGCGCAGCGGTCTCGGTACGCGTTGGACAAGCTTGTGAGCGCGGACGCCAGTCCGCCAGATCGCCGAGGCATGCATCGCCTCCAGCTCCAGAAGCCGGGCGGTTGCCAGCGCCTCCGCGGCCGCACGCTGGTCCTCTATCGCGGCGCGCTCGGCCAGCAGACGATCGCGGTCGGCTTCCAAAACCCGGTAGAGATGTGCAAGCTGCGCCTGTTCGGCACGCAGATAATCCATGGCATGATAGTGTTCGGCGATCCGCGCCTCGGCATCGGCCAGGTTCTGCTCGGCAACGAGCCGGGCCTTGTGCTGGACGGCAAGTTCTGCGTCTTTAGCATGGACCATCTGCTCAATTGCGTTGAACTGCTTTCCCATCTGCCAGGCGTCTTTGCGGGCGGCTTCGGCGGCCATCGCCGCATCAGCAATCTCCTGTTCCGGCGTATAGACCTCACTCCGCGTCCAGGGAAAGACATCGCGTGCCGCGGCGTCGGCCGCGCCAGCCCGCGCCACGGCGGCAAGCGGCGGCAGGCCACACGCGCCTGCGGCATAGGCCGTGCGGATGGTTGCGAAGTCCGCAAATTCCTCGGCACTGGCGGATTGGCGGTAGCGCCTTGGCAGATAGAGGATATTGGACAGCAGGTTCTGCGGATGCACGCGGGCGAGACCCTGCGGATCGGCCAGTCCCGTTGCCGGTAGCCGGGACGCCGCGGCCGATCCTTCACGCGCAAAGATCAGCAGATTCTGGGCGTACCACCAGTCAACCGCTGGATTTGACCAGACAAGATCGCGCAGAAAATCGTAACAGACATAGCCCCGGTCACGGAACAGAATGGCCCAGAACTCAGGCCACTGCTCATTGACATGATGCTCGCCGAACTGAAACGGCACAGCGGCCGAGAACAGAATGACGTCCGACAGTTCCGTCAGATCATCAACCAGGGACGGCGCCTGATCGAAAGGCAGATGTTCTGCTACCTCCACGCAGACGGCGAGATCGAACCCCTGGCCGAAGCGCGCGCCCAAAGCCGGGCCGAGGCGGGCGGTTGCAAGGTCTGCAGGCACGAAATGCGCAGGATCAACCAGTAGGGCCGCGCGATCGACATAGTCGCCGTCGATGCCCGTGATATCGGTGACACCCCAATCCTGAGCGGCCCGCATCCAGGGTCCGACGCCGCAACCGACATCAATCAGACGGCGCGGGTTAAGCAGCGGCAGCACGTCGCCCAGCACAATGCGTGCAGATTGCAGGCTGCGCGACGACTGCTGATCAAAGAAAGCCTGATCATAGGGCTGGGTCTTCGGCATGAACAACGATCCTGGCGGTACCGGTGGGGCCTGATGGCGGCCCCAGTTAAGGCGGGGCTTGGGCTAAGACGGAGCGCCGAGGAAGCGCCTGATCGTCTCGATCGTCTTCAGCGGAAAGGCCTGGTCCCAATCGGTTGGCCAGTCCATCGTCGCGCCGGCAATGCGGGCGTCAACCTCATTTACGCGTGTCATGGCTTCGACCAGGCCCTCCACGATCGCGTCGACGGTCGGCTCGACGCCGATGATATTGGTCGAAATGCGCCGCAGTTCTGCCGCGGTCTTGTTGGCAAAGGTGTTGGTGACGGTCCACATGCCGGCAGAAGCCATTTCCAGCGGCACCAGGCTTGGATGCGGCGTCAGCATAAGGGAGAGGCCGACATCGAAGCTAGGCATAAGATCGATATAGTCCTGCAGGCTGGTCTTGGGCAGCAGTTGCAGCGGAACGCCCGGGGCCAGTTCCAGACTATAGCCACGGTCGATCGACCCGATACCATGAAAGGACCATGTCGCAAGATCGACCCGCGGATCGCGTGCCAGACGCGCGATGGCGATCATGCTGAGTTCAAACAGGTTGCGCGCGGCGTGCTCTTCAGGCCGGGCGTAGATCAGCAGGCGCCGCTCCTGGCGCATCAGCGTCTCACGCTTCGGATAGAACTTCTGGATGGCATTGCTGAAGACCATGGCATTGGCCTCCCCCCCGTCTTGGCCAAAGACGCCAATCCGCTCCCGGCGGAAGAAGTCTGCCAGCAGCTCGGTTGAAAACAGGCCAAGCTGCGGAAAGTCATAGGCCTGACGGAACAGCGCTGCGATGGAATTCATGGGCAGGAAATAGGGTTCGTATTCCTGGATCATGAACAGGAAACGCTTTTCGTGAAGTCCCTGCACGGTATTATGGGCGATATGGGCGGCCCAGCAGTTGGTCGCGACGAAGCGGTCATCCGGGTTGACGGGAACAGGCACCGCGCGATCAAAGCGCGAGATCACCTCGACATCGTCAAATAGTGTGGTGACACCGGGATATTTCTTGATCTGCTGCCGCCAGTTCTCCATATCCCAGTCCGACCGCTCATGCAGGATGATGCGGGTGCGATAGCCTTCGCGCGCCAGACGCAGCGCCAGGCTGAACATGCCCAGATAGCCGCCGAAGACATATTTGAAATCGATCATCGCCAGCAGCAGATTGACGCGCTTGGGGTGATCCTCGGAAATGTCGAGCGTGAGACCGGAGATATTATGGTTGATAGGGCGCGTATTGCCGAATTCCAGCACCGGCATATTCCTGACGGATGCAGTGGGCGCCACCACGGCTTGCGCCGGCTCTGCGGCCGCCGGTGGCCGGGCGATCACAGCATCCAGCAGTCTGGCACCCGGCCGCTCTTTTTGCAGTCGCACGATCTGAGGCTGCTTCAGGCGGAAGGCGAGATTGCGCAGTTTTGTCCCGAGGATCGACCATAGAAACATGCCCTCCAGATTGAGGGTCGGCCGCTGCAGCAGGCTCGCGGACAGTTTTTCGCGCAAGGCCGCGAACCAGGAACCCTCGAATGCCGCAAATCGCGCGATGGCAGTCCGTTTCGGTCCCGTGACGTCAGGGCAGCGCAGCATGAGCATGCGGGCGAGCATGATCTTCTGCTGCACGAAGACATGATCGGTCACCGCCTTGTGCAGAACGCCGGTGGCGGCGCGGGCCATCTGTCCCATATGCGGGGCATGGCGAAAGACCTCCCGGAAGGCGGCCGTGAAGCCCGGCCAGGGATTGTAGTTATGGCCGATGACGCCATCCGAATGCTGAATGTAATCGTAGAGCGGCCGATCGACATAGCCGATCTGGCCTTTGTAGAGTGCCACGAGACCGAGCCAGTGATCATGGAAAACCGGTCCCACCGGCTGCGGGAAGGGCAGAAGGGAGGGCAGCAGCGATGCGCGGATCATCGCGGCGGCGCCGGTGACGGTATTGGCCACCATTAGCGTCGGCAAATCCGTGAAGTTGTTGCGGCGATTGACCCAGAAGGTCTTCGACCGGACATGCCCGTTGCTGTCGACGATGCGGGCATCGCTGTAGACGAGGTTGGTGTCGGGGGTTGCGAAGGCAGCGGCCAGGCTCTCCAGCTTGTCGGCGTCCCAGACGTCATCCTGGTCGCAGAGCGCGATGAAATCGGCGTCCGCGGGCGCCCGGCGGAGACAGGTTTCAAAGTTGCGATAGAAATTTTGCCGTTCGGCATTCTGAAAGATATGATAGCGCGGATCAGTGTTCAGGTCGTAGCGGATGCGGTCGAAATCCTCGTTGGCGGTGCCATCGTCATTGATGATGCAGACCCAGTTGCGATGGCTCTGAGCTTTCAGCGATTTGATCTGGGCCTCGAACAGCGCTTTGGGTGGGTTGTACATGGCCATGCAAATGGCGATTTTCGCGCCGTCACCCGGCCAGGTGACGGGTGTCGGCATCGCGTCATAACCGCCATGGAGCCGGATATGGCCGATATGGTGCTCGACGATCTGGCCATTGGCCAGGCCTGCGCGCAGCAGGATATCGAGATCGCGCGCCCCCTCGGTCGCCGCCAGAGGCAGGAAGGCGTCAAAGCCGCTGAGCAGGCTGGTGCCCGTCTGGTCACGGGTCGGGCATTCCTGGGCAAAGATATCGGGTCTCGCCCAGGAATGCTGGAAAATGGCGGTCGTGCGGTCACCTGCCACCAGCTCCAGCCGCGTCACCCTGCTGTCCGGCGCGTAGCACCAGCCTTGCAGACGCAACACAAAGCCCGCACCGACGAAAACATCGCGCGGCAGCGGCGTATCGAGCCCCGCGCGAAGACCGGGTTGCGTATCAATCGGAAGAGCGTCGGTCATGGCGTCTTGGCTGCCGCTGCGTCGGAAGGGGTGAGGCGTCGTGGACGCAGATTGAAGTTGTGGTCTCGCCGGTCGAAATTGGCATTGTAGAATGGGTCCTGGTCCAGAACCTGTCCCCAGCGTGCCCGCATGGTATCGGCCTCGCGTGCAGCGCGGGCAACCTGCTCAGGGGTTGTGTCGGCGCCGCGCGACCGGGATTCGAGATGATAAAGCTCGGCGAAGGGTGTCCAAACGATACGCAGGCCTCGCTCCCGGATGCGGAGGCAAAGGTCGACATCGTTAAAAGAAATAGGAAGATCGACTTCGTCCATTCCGCCCACCGCGTCATACACCTCGCGGCGCAGTGCCATGCAGGCAGCCGTCACGGCAGAGACTTCGCGCGTCGCCGTATATTGGCCGAAATAGCCGATATCGCGGCGGTCTGCGCCATGGCCGAAATGGCCGGCGACGCCGGAGCCGCCGGCATGCGTGCCAACACCCAGAACGACGCCGGCATGCTGGATCAGCCCATCTTCGTACAGCAGCTTGGCTCCGACCGCCCCGACATCCGGGCGCAGGGCGTGGGACACCATCTCCCGCAGCCAGCCCGGGCCGATGACCTCGATATCATTGTTGAGAAGGACGACAACATCGCCGCGCGCTTCGCGCAGACCGCGATTGTTCATGGCGGCATAATTGAACGGGCCGCAGATCGGCAGGATACGCACCCTCGCATCCTTGGCCGTGAGATGCGCGAGAAAAGCGAGCGTCGCCGGATCTTGGCTTTCATGATCGAGGATGAGAAGCTCGATCGCAGGATAGTCGGTGCGATGCAAAAGCCCGGCGACGCAGCGTGAGATGAGATCCAGATGGTCGCGCGTCGGCACGATCAGCGTGACCAGGGGAGCGGGATCGGGCACCGGCCAGATGACGCGGGTCGTCAGCGGAGACTCGGCTGCGGCAACCACGATTGTATCACGGTAGCCGGCGTTGATGAGAAAATGCCGTGCAATGGCACGGTCCATGGCGAGCATCTCGCTCATCTCCCATGAAGAGAAACGGGCGGCGCCGTTTTCGCCATATGGGCGATGGTACAGAATGCGGGGAATATGGCGAATGCGTTGCGTCGCTGTGGCGCCACCCAAACGCAGTGACAGGTCATAGCCATGGCCGGTCGGCAGCGCTGGTCTTGCGCCGCCGATACCCAATGCCGCGCTGCGACGATAGGCCGCCAGGTGGCCGACCATGTCGTGCCCAAGCGCCAGATCGATGTTCCAATCCGGTTTGAACTGCGGCAGCAGGCGCTGACCTTGATCGGTGATCCAATCTTCGTCGGAGAAGATGAGGTCAAGGTCAGGGGACGTTTGCAATGCCGTCGCCATTTCAAAAAGGGCGTCTTCTGCGATCTGGCCTTGGTCCGGCAGGATGATGACAAAATCACCCTGCGCTTCCGCCAGGCAGGCATTGATCAGCTGTCCGATATCGTCGGTCGCCGGACCGGCGATCCAGCGTATTCTGTGATTGTCAGCGGTACCACGGCGAAGTCTGGCCGTGGTATCGCAGGAGACGCTGGAACCGGCCAGGATGCAAAGCTCCCAAGCGCCATAAAGCTGCGCTTCGATCGTCGCCACTAAAATCCAGAAGGTCTGTTCATCGATGGAAGCCAAGGGCAGGATGAACGAGAACCGGGGGGTCGCCGAAAATGTGGCGATGGCGGCGCGGATTGCCCTGCGATCGCAATCGGTCAAAACATCGTGGTCTTTGACCCAGTCTATATAGTCCGGGTCCAGGGGGGCGGTCCCGTATTCCGCATCCAGGCTCGGCGCTGCAATCGGCGGAGCGGATGGCGCCGAAGGCGTCATGGGTGGCCGCGACGGCTTCAACCGTCGCGACAGATCGGCGATTTTCCGCAAGGGACGGGTCAGCCACCACGATGTCGAGGAGACAAGGGCGTCGCGCTCGCTTTCGGCATCGGACAGGGCGCTCCGCAGCTGTGCGATATCCGCCTCAAGCCGGCACACAGTCCTGGTCAGGTGGCGGCGTTCCGCCGCGGCCGCCAAAAGATCATTCGCCTCAGGGGCGTAGTCAACAGTCAGCTTGTTAGACGAAGTAACTTTGGAAAACATTCAATGACCATCTGGGCAGAATAAACGCGTCATATCAACCGTGCGATGTTTCACGAGCATGTTGCGATCACGTGCCGCGATGGTATTCCTTAAAACAAGCGAGTCTTTGGACGAGTTTGCACGGCCGCTCGCGTGGACCGCAAAACGCAATGCATCAACGTTACCGTGATGTGACGCTTATTTAGCCTTCTACCCGGCTTGCATAGAGCGCTCTCTGATCACGTTTTCGCGTGTCCTTGGCGGCAGCACAGGGGTATGGAGTTGTAGCGCTTGCGCGCGGCATGGCCCGAGCGTCCTGAAACGGAAGCGCCGGATTGTGGATAAACGACAATGTCGCTGACCGGGACATCATCTGTGTCTTGGCACTGTCGCGGGCAGCAAGGCTCTGGCGGCTGAGAAGGGCGGCGCGTGCCCCCGGGGCCTGAGTCTTTGGCCTGTTTTGCCGCAATGGCGGTCTGCATGGTGCGGTCCTGCGTCGCGGGCAGGACATCAGGCGACGGCTGCCTGCGTCAGGGGGCCCGTCAGGCTTTGTGCGCGCCGATCGGCCGGTAGCCGAAATCGAAGGTGAAAGGCGTCGCCGTCTCGCTCCGGCGCAGATGCAGTGCAAGGCCCCGCTCGGCGATGCCGGCGCTGACATCGACCGTCGTCTCCACCTCGAACAGCTGGTCCCGGTGCGGTTCTGACCATCCCCTCACAAGCCGCAGCGCACGTCGTTTGGCGGTGGCGGCATCGGGCGCCACCAGCAGCACATTGCGATGCAGCTCACCGAATTCGCCCGGCGCATAGCCGCCGAGATTGATGAAAAACAGTTTCTCGGTCGCAGCCGGCGCCGGGCCGGGTTGCAGGCTCACGCCATAGCCATCGGCGTAGGAAACCGGCCCCCAGGCATCGAGGTGAAGCGATTCCGGCGAACCCCACCATTGGGCGCGCAGATCATCATAGCAATCCTCGATGCTGGTCCCGACCGAGAAGCGGACGTCATGCAGCTCCGTATTGGCATTGGCGAAGCTGCCGCCGACATAGATCATAAACAGCTGCACGGGTCTTCTCGTCTCTCAAGCGATGCCGGGACAGGATGCCGAGGCCCTGCCGGTGAGGCAAGGCTGCGTCATCCGTGGCCCTATGCGGCGAAGCGGCCGGGCCGGAAGGCCGCGAGCAGGCCGTGCTCGGCTCCGGTTACAATTTCATGCGCCAGAAGCTCGCCCACGATCAGGCCGAGCGTCGCACCACTATGGCTGAAAGCAACATAGGCGCCGGGCAGCGCGCCGAGCGCGCCGACCACCGGCTCCCCATCGCCCGGAATGGGCTTTGGCCCCATGCCAAAGCCCGCAAACTGCAGTTTGGGCTGCCCGTCCAGCACATGCGACGCTTCATCCAGCAGGCCCTGGATGGTGCTCTCCTGCGCCTCATACTGGCCGTCGCCGTGGATGACGATCTCTTCCTCGGACCAGCCGCTGTCCAGCACCAGCGCCCCATCCGGCGTCGGCCGCACGGCGACGCGCGGCGTGTTGAGCACGGCGCGCAGCGCGCTGAACAGCGGGCGGGTCTTGATGAGGAGGGAGACCGGCGTGTCGTCGCCGATGGTAATGCCGAGGTCGGCCGCCATCTTCGGCACAGAAGGACCGGTCGCCAGCACCACCGCATCCGCGCCGATCACCTGCCCGTCCGCCAGGCGCAGGCCCTGGGCGCGGCCGCCCGTCGTGACCACGGTACACGTGCCCGAGTCCGTCACCAGCGTCCCGCCGAGAACCGTAAACTCGGCGAGCAGATGGTCGATGAGGGCGGGCAGATCGACCCAGCCTTCGCCGGGGTTGAAGATGGCTCCCTGCGGCGTGATGGCCTGGACGTTGACGCCGGGGGTCACGCGCGCGACCTCGGCCGGCGACAGCCACTGGCTGTCATAGCCCAGCGCGCGTTCATGCGCGTAAACCGCGGCGATCTCATTGCTGGCGTCATTCGCGTCCCAGGTCAGGGCGCCGTCGAAGCGCAGCCAGTCGGCATGCGGCAGGCGGGCGGAGAGCGTGCGGTAACGGTCGATGCCGGTCACGCGCAGCTGGTGATAGGGCAGGCTGCGCCGGCGTGCGGAATTGAGCCAGGAGAGCGACCGGCCGGAGGCGCCGCTGGCAGGCCGCGTTTCCGTGACGAGGGTCACGCGCGCGCCTTCGCGCAGAAGATGCACGGCGGTCGATACACCGAAGATACCGGCGCCGAGCACCGCGACATGGAGAGGAGAGGTCGTCATGGGAACTGCTTTCAATCGAGGATAGAGAGGCAGGGGAAGGGTGGTGCCGCTACAGCACCTCGGACAGGAACCGCTGCAGGCGGTCGCTTTTCGGCTGTCCGAAAATCTGAGCGGGTGGGCCGACTTCGACGATGCGGCCTTCATCCATGAAGACCACCTGGCTCGCCACGCTGCGGGCAAAGTTCATCTCATGCGTGACCACCACCATCGTCATGCCGCGCTGGCCCAGCTCGCTCATGAGATTGAGCACGCCTTTGACCAGTTCGGGGTCGAGCGCGCTGGTCGCCTCATCGAAGAGCATGATCTCAGGCTCCAGCGCCAAAGCGCGGGCGATGGCGACCCGCTGCTGCTGGCCGCCCGAAAGGTTGTTGGGCCGGTGATCGGCCCGTTCGGCCAGGCCGACCTCGGCCAGTTGGCGCTGTGCCCTGGCTCGCGCATCGGCGCGGCCTTTGCCCTGCACGCGGCGCAGCGCGAGGGCGACATTGCCGAGGGCGGTATGGTCCGGGAAAAGGTTGAACTGCTGAAACACCATGCCGACGCGGCGGCGCAGCCGGTCGGGCTGCCACGGCAGCACGCTTTCCCCGTCCAGCCGGATATCACCGGCGGAGGGTTCCACCAGCCGGTTGAGGCAGCGCAGCAGCGTCGATTTGCCGGAGCCCGATGGGCCGATGATGCAGGTGACGGTGCCGGCCGGAATGGTGAGCGTCACATCATGCAGCACCTGCAGCGGACCATAGGCCATGTCGAGGCCGATAACCTCCAGACTGCCGCCGGAGAGATGCGGGCGGCTGGCGGGCGGGCTGCTGGCAGCGGCCTCCGTCACTTCCTGCAAACCGCTGACGAGGGCGGTCGGGCGCCGGCCGGTGCGCAGGCGCGTGTCGATGAAATTGACGGCGTGGGTCAGCGGCACGGTGATGAGGAGATAGAACAGGCCGGCGAGCAGAAGGGGGGAGAGGTTGCCCGTATCGACCGCCGCATCCTGGCCGACGCGAAACAGCTCGCGCTCCCCCGGCAGCAGGCCGAGGAAATAGACGAGGCTGGAATCCTTGATATTGCCGATGAACTGATTGACGAGGGCGGGCAGCACGCGGCGGATTCCTTGCGGAATGATGACCAGGCGCATGCCCATCGAATATGTCATGCCAAGCGCACGGCAGGCTTCGAGCTGTCCGCGATCCACGCTTTGAATGCCGGAGCGGAAAATCTCACCGATATAGGCGCCGGCGATGAGGCTGAGGGCGGCGATGCCGAGCGGAAACGGCGATGGGCCGAACAGCATCCGCCCCAGCCGGGCAAAGCCTTGACCGATCAAAAGAATGGTCACGATCGCCGGTAGGCCGCGAAAGATATCGGTATAGAGGCGGGCGGGCAGTTTCAGCCAGGCTAGGCGCGCGATGCCGCAGACGGCGAGCACCAGGCCGATGAAAACGCCCAGTATGGTCGAGCACACAGCGAGAATCAGCGTGTTCTTCAGCCCGACCAGAATCAGGTTGGGCAGCACCGCCAGCATGGACGGCCAGTCAAGAAACGTCTCTTTCAGGTTTTCCAGCCAGTTCATGCAGGGTCCTCTGCTGAAGCCGCAGGTAAGGGTTCAAGGTCCGGCTTCAGCAAAGCCCGCGACATGATGGGGATGATTACTTCTGCGGCAGGTATTGCGGCGTCAGCGGAGATCCCGGGAACCACTTCACGTACAGCCTCTCCCAGGTGCCGTCCTGCATGGCGTCATGCAAGGACGTGTTGATGGCATCGAGAAGAGCGGGATTGCCTTTGCGCACGACGAAGCCTGCCGGTGCATCGAAGGACGGGATGTTCACCGCGACCTTCAGGGCATGAAAGCGCTGCGTCTCCTGCTTGGCCTGTTCGTAATCCAGGAAATGCGCGTCGATGGTGCCATTGTTCAGCGCGGCGATGGCGGAATTATTATCGGGAAACTCCACCAGGCTGGTCTTGGTGAAGTGCTTGCGCGCGTAAATCGCTTCGAGCGAGCCTTGCAGAATGCCAAGGCGCTTGCCGGCCAGATCATCTGCGGTCTTGATGGACGGGTCGGTGGTCAGGACCGAGAGGAAGCCGACCAGATAGCCGTTGGAGAAATCGACGAATTTCTTGCGCGGCGTCGTGGTGCCGATCGCGGCGGCCGCCACGTCAAAGCGGTTATTGGCGACCGAGGGAATGAGGGCCGAGAAATCCTGGCCGGTGAAGGTCACATGGCCGGAGTCATAGCCCATGCGGCGGGCAACATCGCGAAACAGCTCGATATCGAAACCGGTGAAGGCGCCACTGGCATCGGCGAAGGCATAGGGTTTCGCGTCATCCATGGTGCCGACGCTGATCGTGCTCGGGTCGATCAGGTGATAGGGGTTGCCGGGCGGCGGCGCGGCGTGCGCGGGCGTGGCGCCCATGGCCAGGCAGGCCAGGCTCGCGGCGGCGAAGACACGTCGGGACAGTCGTTTCATGCGCAGGGGTTCCGTGTTTGAGGGATAGGCTCAAAGGCGACGGCCAGGGGATAGCCAGCTGCGGCACTAGTGCTGCCACAAAACTGAGACCGGTCTCAATAGCTAATTTCATCGGCTTGACGGGAATAGGCGGGGACGGTTACGGCGGGTCATGACCCTGGAGACGCCCCCGAGAAAGCCAGCGACCGTGCAGGACGTGGCGCAAGCCGCCGGTGTCGCCAAGGCGACGGCGGCGCGCGCGCTCGGCCACTATGGCGCGGTCAGCGCGCGGGTGCGGGCGCGGGTGATCGCGGCTGCTGAGGCGCTCGGCTACAGGCCGAACGAGATGGCGCGCTCGATGAGCACCGGACGATCGGGGACGATCGGCGTCATCGTCGGCGATATCGAAAATCCCTATTTCGGCCTCGCCGTGCGCGGCATCAGCGATGGCGCCCGCGCGCTGGGCTTCAACGTCATTCTGGCCAATTCCGCGGAAAGTGCCGAGGAAGAGCGCATGACGGTGGAGGTGCTGGCGCGCAAGCAGGTCGATGGGCTGATCGTGGCACCGGCCGTCGCCGCCGACATCGCGCATTTGCAGGACTTTGTGGATAGCGGGCGCCCGCTGGTGCTGATGGATAGATCGCTCGCCACGCTGAGCGTCGATACCGTGGTGATGGATGACGCATCCGCAGCGGCGGCGGCGACATCGCTGCTTTTGACGTCGGGGCATCGGCGCATCGCCTATCTGACCGCCACCAAAGTTCCGGGCGATGCCAGCGTTGCAATAGACATATCAACGGTCGCTAACCGTATCGCCGGTTTTGCCCAGGCCATGCGCTCGGCGGGCATCGCCGATCCGCTTGGCCTGGTGCATTTCGGGGTAACGCCGCGCAGCGACGGCCAGGACGTCATCCGCAGGCTGCTGACGCAGGCCGAGAGGCCCACGGCGGTGCTGGCCTCAGACAGTCTCATCGCACTCGAGGTTCTGCGTGCGACCAAGGTCCTCGGCCTGACCATTCCAGACGACCTGTCTCTGGTCACCTTTCACGATGCCGATTGGACCAGCGCGGTGACGCCGGCGGTCACGGTCCTGGCCCAGCCGGCCTATGAGCTGGGACAGGCGGCGGTGCGCATGCTGATCGAGCGGGTGGAGGGGCTGTCGGTCCCGCCGCGCCGGGTGGAACTGCCGGTGCGCCTGATCGCGCGGGATTCGGTGGCGAAGCCCGTCACCGGCTAAGCGGCCATCGGTTCAGGCGATGAAAATTCTGAGTGTCGCCAGGCCATAAACTTCCGCTATCTACGTAATCAAGACGTAAATATAAGCAAAATCGTCGCATTCAGCGAATAATGCACTTTTTTAGATCGATATATTGACTTGTATCGCCATGGTATGGCGTGTTGTCGCTAATCCTACGGATGTATGGCGGGGGTCATATGCGCGAGGTCGGCCAGCCGGGCGCTTCGTCATGTGTTGTCCCGTCATCTTCATCTCAGGGCAAATGCGATCTTACGGAAAGTGGGCCAATCATGACCGACATCATCGGGATCAACCGGCGGACAGCCCTGGTGGCGGGCGCCGCCGCGGGACTGGGCGCCGTTCTGCCCGGCTTGCTGCGGCCGGCTGAGGCCGCAGCACCGCTTAAGCTTCTCAACGTCTCCTATGACCCGACGCGGGAGCTTTATGCCGAATACGATGCGCGCTTCGCGGCCGCCTGGAAGGCCAAGACCGGCGACGATCTGGCGGTCAGCGTCTCCAATGGCGGGTCGGGCGCGCAGGCGCGGGCCGTGATCAGCGGGCTGGAGGCGGATGTCGTCACCCTCGCGCTGGGCTATGATATCGACGCCATCGCCAAGGCCGGGCTGCTGGCCGCCGATTGGCAGAAGCGCCTGCCCAGCGGCAGCACGCCCTATACCAGCACCATCGTTTTCCTTACCCGCAAGGGCAATCCCAAGGGTCTGACGGACTGGCCGGATCTGCTCAAGCCCGGCGTTCAGATCGTCGTCGCCAATCCCAAAACCTCGGGCGGCGCGCGCTGGGCTTTCCTGGCGGCCTACGGCTGGGCGCTCTCGGCCTTCGGCGGCAGCACGCAGAAGGCCAGTGACTATGTCCGCGCCTTCTACAAGCAGGTTCCCGTGCTGGATGCCGGATCGCGCGGCGCGACCCTGACCTTCACCAACCGCGGCATCGGCGACGTGCTGATCTCCTGGGAGGACGAAGCGCATCTGGCGGTCGCCAAGGGCGGCGCCTATGACATTGTGACGCCTTCCAAAAGCGTTCTGGCCGAGCCGCCGGTCGCGGTCGTCGATGCCAATGTCGACCGTCACAAGACGCGCGCCGTCGCCCAGGCCTATTTGGAAGGCCTGTACACGCCGGAATCGCAGGACCTGCTGGCCAAGTATTTCTACCGGCCGCGCGATCCGCAGGTCCTGGCCAAATATGCGGCGCAGTTTCCGAAACTCGATCTGTTCACGATCGAGACCTTTGGCGGCTGGCAGGCCGCGCATAAGCACTTCTTCGCCAATGGCGGTGTCTTCGACCAGATCTACGGTGGTTAATGTCCCTCGCTGACAGCAAGCCGGGTTCGGGGCTCGCCTGGCTCCGCCCGGCAAGCCGGCGGCGGACTATTCTCCCGGGGCTGGGCCTGAGCCTCGGCATTACGCTTTTCGTGCTCAGCCTGATCGTTTTCCTGCCGACTGCCGCGATGGTGGGCGACGCGGCGACGCTCGGGTTCAGCGGTCTGATCGGCTTGCTGGCGACGCCGCGCGTGCTCGGCGCCTTCAAGGTGAGCCTGGGCTGCGCCGGGCTCGCGGCGCTCACCTCCGGCGTCTTTGGGCTGCTGATCGCCTGGGTGCTGGTGCGCACGCGCTTCCCCGGGCGCAGGCTCGCGGACGCGATGGTCGATCTGCCGTTCGCGCTGCCGACCTCGGTCGCCGGCATCGCGCTGTCCACCCTCTATGCGCCGAACGGCTGGCTGGGGTCCTGGCTCGCGCCCTACGGCATTCGGATCTCCTTCACCGTCATCGGCGTCTATATCGCGCTGACCTTTGTGGGCCTGCCCTTCGTCGTGCGCAGCGTGCAGCCCGTGCTGCAGGATCTGGAGGCGGAGCAGGAGGAGGCTGCCCATATGCTGGGCGCCGGGCGCCTGCAGATTTTCAGCAAGGTGATCTTTCCGTCCATCCTGCCGTCTCTCACGGCCGGCTTCGCCATGGCCTTCGCGCGCGGCCTGGGCGAATACGGGTCGGTCATCTTCATCTCCAGCAACCGGCCGGGCGTGTCCGAGATCGTACCGCTGCTGATCGTCAACCAGCTTGAGCAATTCGATTTCGCGGGTGCCGCCGCCATCGGCACGCTGATGCTGGTTCTGTCGCTGCTGGTCCTATGCGCCATCATGCTGCTGCAGCGCCTGGTGCGGAGCGGCCGGCATGGCTAAGCCGCATTCTGCTGGCCGGCGCGGTGAGACGAGCCCCGCCCAGATCATCATGATCGTGGTCGCCCTGCTGTTCATGGTGCTGTTTCTGCTGCTGCCGCTGCTGACGGTCTTCGCCCAGGCATTCGCGAGCGGCATCGGCGGCTATATAGCCTCCATCACCGACCCCAATACGCTGTCGGCGATCTGGCTGACGCTGGTGGTCGCGGCCGTGGCGCTGGTCGTGAACGTCGTCTTCGGCCTGGCCGCCGCCTGGAGTCTGGCACGCTTCCGCTTTCCCGGCCGCCTCGTGCTGCTGACCGTGCTGGACCTGCCCTTTTCCGTGTCGCCTGTCGTCGCCGGTCTCATGCTGGTGCTGCTCTATGGCCGGCAGGGCTGGCTTGGGCCCTGGCTGGAGGCGCATAACCTCAAGATCATCTTTGCCCTGCCGGGCATGATCATCGCCACCGTCTTCGTGACGCTGCCCTTCGTCGCGCGCGAACTCATCCCGCTGATGGAAGAGCAGGGGGCGGATGAGGAGGAGGCCGCGATTCTGCTCGGCGCCTCGGGCTGGCAGATGTTCTGGCGCATCACCATCCCTAAGCTGCGCTGGGGCCTGCTCTATGGCGTTTTGCTCAGCAATGCCCGCGCGATGGGCGAATTCGGCGCCGTCTCGGTGGTGTCCGGCAATATTCTCGGTCTGACGGATACGATGTCGCTCGACGTCAAAGCGCTCTACGATGGCTATAACATCGTCGGCTCCTTCGCTGTCGCCTCGCTGCTGGCTTTGCTGGCGCTGGTCACGCTGGTCGCCAAGACAGTGCTGGAGCGGCAGTTCCTGGGCCGCTCGACGAAAGAGGTGCGCGTCTGATGGCCGGCCATGTTTCCATCCACAATGTCTCCCGCAGCTTCGGCGCCTTCGCGGCGCTGAACGATGTCTCGCTTGAGATTCCGGCGGGCGAACTGGTGGCGCTGCTCGGCCCCTCGGGCTCGGGCAAGACGACGCTGCTGCGCATCATCGCCGGGCTCGATTTCCCGGATCAGGGCCAGGTGCTGATCAACGGGGAAGACAATGTCGCCCGCCACCCGCGGGAGCGTGGTGTGGGTTTCGTCTTTCAGCATTACGCGCTGTTCCGGCATATGACGGTCGCCGGCAATATCGCCTTCGGCCTGCAGGTGCGCCCGCGGGGGCAGCGGCCGCGCAAGGCCGACATCAAGTCCCGTGTCGCCGCCTTGCTGGATCTGGTGCAGCTCGGCTGGCTGGCTGACCGCTACCCGAGCGAGCTGTCAGGCGGACAGCGGCAGCGCGTGGCGCTGGCCCGTGCTTTGGCGATCGAACCTCGGCTGCTGCTGCTGGATGAGCCGTTCGGTGCGCTGGATACCAAGGTGCGCAAGGAACTCGGCCAATGGCTGCGCGATCTGCATCATGATCAGGCCATTACCAGCCTGCTGGTGACGCATGATCAGGAAGAGGCGCTGGAACTGGCCGATCGCATCGTCCTGATGTCTCAGGGCCGCGTCGAGCAGATCGGCACGCCGGCGGAACTCTATCTGCGTCCGGCCAGCCCCTTTGTGCTGGAGTTTCTGGGTGAGGCCAACCGCATCTCCTGCAAGCTCGGCGAGGGCGGCCTCGCGCGGCTGACGGCGACCGGCGATGTGGTGGCCCAGACGGTGGAGGCGGACGACGCCTTCGCATCCCAGGGCCAGGCCCTGACGCTCTATGTCCGCCCGCATGACCTGACATTGGAAGCGCGCCCAGACGGACCGGCGGTGGTGCGCGCCATTAAAGTCGCGGGCGCCTTTGCCAAGGTCGAACTGGTGCTGGGGGACGTGGCGCTGACGGCCCTGACGCCTTTGCACCGGCTGCCGAGCCTGCATCTGCAGGAGGGATCGCGCGCCCGGCTGATCGTCTCCCAGGGCATGAGCTTTGTCCCCGAGGCCGCTTTGGGCTCGCTCCGCTTTGAGGCGCCCCGGTCCTTCGCGATGGCATGAAAAAGGGAGCGTCCCTTAGGACGCCCCCTTTTGCCTCAGCCGCCAGGTGTCAGATCAGGCGGCGTCGACCAGCACGATTTCGGCGTCGTCCAGGCCCACGATATCCAGCGCCGTCTCACCGGTGATGGCGGCACCGTCCCGGGCCTTCAGCGTGGTGCCGTTGATGGTGACCGAGCCCTTGGCGAGCACCAGATAGGCATGGCGGCCGGCATCCAGCGGCAGGGTCACCGTCTCCCCGGTCTTCACCGTCGCGCCCATGACCCGGGCATCGGCGCGGATGGGCAGCGCGTCGTCGTCACCCGCAATGCCGCTCGCCAGCGTCACGAAGCGGCCAGAGCGCGCATCCTTCGGGAAGGGCCGCGCCCCCCAGGAAGGCTTGCCGCCGCGCGTCTCCGGCATGATCCAAATCTGGAAGATGCGCGTCGTGTCGTCTTCCTCATTCCATTCCGAATGGCGGATGCCGCTGCCGGCGGACATCACCTGCACGTCGCCCGCTTCCGTGCGGCCGGCATTGCCGAGGCTGTCCTTATGCGTAATGGCGCCATCGCGGACATAGGTGATGATTTCCATATCCGCATGCGGATGCGGCGGGAAACCGGATTTCGGCGCGATTTCATCATCATTCCAGACCCGGATCGCACCCCAGTTCATGCGCTCGGGATCGTAGTAATTGGCGAAGGAGAAGTGATGCTTCGCATTCAGCCATCCGTGATTGGCACCACCGAGGCCAGTGAAAGGTCTGACGTCGATCATTGGAATAACTCCTCGCGGCAGGACCCTGATGTCCCGTCCTTGCAGCGGAAGATGAACCTCGACACGGAAGACGAAAACAGAAAAGATGGAACGCCATTCTTTCCAAAAACAAGGCTGAGCGATGTCACTGCCTGATCTGGAAGCCTGGGCGATCTTCGCCAAAGTCGCAGAAACCGGGTCCTTCGCGGGGGCGGCGAGCGACTTGGGCATTACCGGCCCGACCGTCTCCAAGGCGATCGCCCGGCTGGAAGCCAGATTTGGGGAGAAGCTGATCCATCGCACCTCCCGCCGTTTCGCGCTGAGCGAAACCGGGCGCGTGCTGGCGGTGCGGGCTGCGCAGATTTTGGCGGAAGGCGAGGCGGTGGAGGCTGAGGCGCAGGCGAAATCCGCGCGCCCGCGCGGGCGCATCCGGCTCGCCGCGCCAATGTCCTTCGGGCTGCGCCATGTCGCCCCCGCCTTGCCGGACTTTCTGGCGGCCTTCCCCGAGATCGCCGTCGACCTGCATCTGGATGACCGGCTGACCGATCTGGTGGCAAACGGCATCGATGTGGCGCTGCGCATCGCCGATCTGCCCGATTCCGGCCTGATCGCGCGCCGGCTCTGCGCCGTTCACCGCTATGTCGTGGGGGCGCCCGCCTATGTCGCGCGCCATGGCAGGCCGCAGCGGCCGCAGGATCTCACGCAGCATCGCTGCTTCGGCTACAGCAATCTTGCCAGCGGCAATGTCTGGCATTTCCGCCATGCGGGTGATGGCAGGGCGGAGGCCGTCAGCATCAGCCCACGCCTCTCGGCCAATAATGCCGAGGCGCTGACCGCCTCGCTGGAAGCGGGCGAGGGGCTGGCTTTGCAGCCGGATTTCATCGTCTGGGAAGCGATCGCCGCCGGCCGCCTTGTTGCTGTCCTGCAGGATTGGCTGGCGCCCGATCTGTCCCTGCATCTGGTGACGCCTTCGGGCGGCCCCAGGCCGCTGCGGACGCAGGTTCTGGTCGACTTCCTGGTGGGCCGCTTCGCCTCCGGTGCCGCGCCCTGGACGCAGGTGGCGCGCGCCGCCTGATGCCGGGTCGATCGGGGGCAGAGCATGCCTGCAGGCCCTGGTCTTTAGGCCAACAGCGCATTACCAGGGCTCGCCCGATGATGGACGAGCCTTGCATGCAGATGACTGAAACCCAGACATTCCCACCAACCCAGGCCATTGGCGTCGATATCGGCGGCACCTCCGTCAAGCTTGGGCTGATTGCCAGCAGCGGTGCGGTGCTCGCCAAGCGCGCCATTCCCTTCGATACCGGTTGGAGCTTTGGCGCCTGCGCCGAAGGGATCGGCGATGAGGTGGCAAGCCTGCTGGGGCAGGTGACCGCGCCGGCGACCATTGGCATCGGCGTGCCGGCCTATCCCCATCCTGAGACGGGGGCGCTGATGCAGCCGGTGCCGAACGTGCCACCGCTCGCGACCGGCTCGCTCAAGACCGTGTTTGTCGACCGTTTCGGCCTGCCGGTGACCGTCGCGAATGACGGTGTCTGCGCGGCCCAGGCCGAGCTTGATTTCGGCGCCGGCCGCGGCTTCCGGCGTTTCGCGGTGATGACGCTCGGCACTGGCATCGGGGGTGCGATCGTCATCGACGGACAGGTGATCGACGGTCCGAACGGCCTGCCGCCGGAGTTTGGCGCCATCTCGCTCGATCCGTCGCGCACGGATGTGCAGGACGTGGTGCCCGGCGCCTTTGAATATCTGGCGAGTGCGGCAGCCCTGCAGCGGCGCTACCACCAGCTGTCGGGCGCGGCGGAGGCGATTACGCCGCGCGACATCTTCGACCGCGCGAAGGCAGGGGAGCCGCTCGCCTTGCGCGTAGTGGACGAGAATGGCCGCTGGATCGCACAGGTGGTCGGCATCCTCTCCAACCTGCTCAATCTGGAAGCCGTCATCCTCGGCGGTGGCCTGTCCCATGCCGGGCCGTTCCTGCTGGAACAGGTCGAGCGGCATGCAAAGCACTTCTACTGGGCGCCCTTCGGACGCCCGCCCAAGCTGCTCCTCGCGGAACTCGGCAATGATGCCGGCATCGTCGGCGCGGCGGCGATCGGTTTCGCCGCGCTGGGCGGTTAGGTGCCGCAGAAGGTCTGCAGCACCCGCTCCTCCGGCACCGGCGGCAGAGCATAATCTTCCTGTCCGGGCTGGTCCTCGTAAGGCTTGGCGAGGACCGCCAGGAAGCGCTCGAACGGACCGAAATCCTGGGCCTCGACGCCCGCGGCGATGACGCGCTCCATTTGGTGGTTGCGCGGAATGAAGGCCGGGTTCACGGCGCGGAGCGCAGTCCGCACCTCAGCCAGGTCACGACCGTCGGCGGCCAGATGCGCCTGCCAGCGCGGCAGCCACGTGTCCAAGGCACCGGCATTCTCGCCGAAGACAGCGCGGAGCGCTGAGTCGTCACCCGTCGCCGCATCGGCGAGAGCCCGGAAGGTGAGGGTGAAATCGGCCGTGTGCTGGGCCATCAACGTCAGCAGCGCATGGGCGCACGAGACATGGCCCTCCACACCCGGCGTAAGTCCGATCTTGCCGCAGAGTCCTTCATCATAGGCGGACTGGAAGCGCGGCACGTAGAGTTCCAGAGCGGCGCGGGCCTCCGTGAGGCCTGTTTCCTCATCCGGCCCCAATAAAGGCAGCAGCGCCTCGGCGAGGCGGGTCAGATTCCAGAAGCCGATATTGGGCTGGTTGCCATAGGCGTAGCGGCCCTGTTCGTCGATGGAGCTAAGCACCCGCTTGCTGTCATATTCATCCATGAAGGCGCAGGGGCCGAAATCGATCGTCTCACCCGAAATCGTCGTATTGTCGGTATTCATCACGCCATGGATGAAGCCGATATGCAGCCAGCGCGCGATGAGATCGGCCTGGGCCGTGATCACGCCTTCCAGAAAGGCGCGATACGGGTTTGCTGCCGTCGCCGCCTCCGGGTAATGCCGCGCGATCGCATAATCGGACAGGATGCGCAGCGCTTCGACATCGCCCTGCGCCGCGAAATACTGAAAGGTGCCGACGCGCAGGTGGCTGGCAGCGACGCGCGTGAAGATCGCGCCTGGCAGCAGCCGCTCCCGCCGCACCGGCTCACCGGTCAGCACGGCCGCAAGCGCCCGCGTCGTGGGCAGGCCAAGGGCGGCCATCGCTTCGCTGATCACATATTCCCGCAACACGGGACCAAGCGCCGCACGCCCGTCACCCCGGCGGGAAAAGGGCGTCGGGCCTGAACCTTTGAGCTGGATATCCCGCCGTCCGTAGCGGCCCACCACTTCGCCCAGCAGCATGGCCCGCCCGTCGCCCAGTTGGGGGGAGAAGCCGCCGAACTGATGGCCGGCATAGGCCTGGGCCAGAGGTTCCGACCCTGCGGCCACCGCGTTGCCGGCCAGGATCGCGACACCCTCCGGGCTTTCCAGCTGCGCTGGATCTATCCCCAGTTCTTCCGCCAGCGCGGGGTTGACGCGGATGAGGCTGGGGGCGGCGACCGGCACCGGCGCCATCTTCACATAGAAGCGCTCCGGCAGCCGGGCATAGGTATTATCGAAAGGGATCTGCACGGACATCGGCCGGACTCCAAAGATAAGCGCGGCGGCCTCAGGGATTGGCCGCGCTGACGATCCAGACCGCGGCCGGCATCATCACGCCATCTGGTGTCAGATAGGCAGAGAGCGCCGCGCGCACAACAGGTAGCACAGAGGTGGCAAGGCCGGGATTGTCCCGCAAAACCGAGGCGAGCGGTCCGACGCGGCCTGTCAGAGCCAGCGTCTCCTCCAGATCGCCACTGCCGATCAGCGCGTCATAGGGCGTCACCGTGATGGCAGCGAAGCCGGCATCGGCCAAAATGCCTCTGACCCGGTCCGCGTCGGCAAAGGCGAAGGGACCGGGCGCCAGCGGGTCACGCTCGGGCTGGGGTGGCAAAAAGGGCAGGGCGGATTGAACGGGCACGCCCATCCAGGGGTTTTCCGTCGCTGGGCGCCAGCAGACGAAGGCCAGCCGCCCGCCGGGTTTCAGCATGTGGCGGATATTGGCGAAGGCAGCCGTGGGATCGCTGAAGAACATGACCCCGAAGCGCGAAAAGGCCGCGTCGAAACGCGCGGCACCCAGGTCGGCCGTCTGCGCGTCCGCGCGCAGGAAATCCGGGGCCGCTGTGCTTTCCCCCGCGCGCTGCCGGGCCACGTCCAGCATCGGCTCGGAAATATCGAGGCCAAGGACAAAGCCCGCAGGACCGACCGCCTCGGCCAGGGCGAAGCTCGTGTCGCCGCAGCCGCACCCGATATCGAGGATCACTTCACCCGGTTGGGGGCTGAGCGCGTCCAACCCGGCGGCCCCCAGCGGCTGCAACTGCCGGTCCAGCTGCGCCTGGAGATCGGCCCAGGTCAGCCCGACGGAGGAGTTCCAAAATTCGGCCTGCGCCTCATTGCCGCTCATGGCTCATCCTGTTTCGCGTGTGCGAAGCAGGATGGCACGTCCGTCTGCGCGTTACGAGGGCGGGGTCTGGGCCAGGAATTCCGCTGATTGCGTGACGAAGCCGAAGCACTGCTTGACATTGTAGATCGTGGCGGCGAAGCAGTAGTCGGGCGAGGTGGTCGCACTGCAGTCTTCCAAAAGAATGCAGTCGTAGCCGAGGAAATTCGCATCCTGCAGCGTGCAGAGCACGCATTGATCGACATTCACCCCCGCAAACAGCAGCGTGGTGACACCCAGATTGCGCAGAATGCTGTCGAGTTCGGTATCCCAGAAGCCGGACATGCGGAATTTGGCGACATGGATGTCGGCGGGCTCGGGCGCCAGTTCATCGACCACCGCCGCCGACCAGCTGCCCGCCTCCAGCACGTGCGCGCCTGACCCCGGCAGCGGATCACCGATACCGGTGCCGATGCCGCTGGGCTTATAGACATGCAGCAGGGAGGGGCTGGCATTCAGCCGATCCGCCCGGTGGCCCCAATTGACCCAGAGCACCGGCACATCCTGCGCGCGGAGTTGCGGCAGCAGCTTGGCGAGATGCGGGATCGGCGCCCGCGCCGGCGTGACATCGACGCCGATAGACCCGAGCCAGCCTTCGGGATGGCAAAAATCATTCTGCATATCGACGACCAGGACAGCCGTCCGCGCCAGATCGAGCGTCACGCGCTGGGGAGCGGCCGCAATTGCCAGCCGGCGCGGCGACAGCGGGGTGCGGCAGAGATCGACCTCGGTCGCCGAGACCCGCCATTGATTGCGCGGGCTGGAGCCGAGCGGCACCATATCGACGTCAGCCACCGGACGCGCCCCCCAGCACGGCGAGGTCTTCTGCGTCGAGTTCCACCGGCGTGCCGCTGCGTATGAGTTCGGCAAAGCCTTCATTCGGCGTCATTACCGTCAGGCAATAGAGTTTTTTCGTGCCGGTATTGTGGACGATATGCTCATTGCCGGGATGCAGCAGCAGGGCGTCGCCCTTTTTTAAGGGCGTTTCCTGATCACCGCAGCGGGCGATGCCCTCGCCGGACAAAACATAGAAAAATTCATCCGCCTGCACATGCTCATTCGGTGGCGTGGCGCCGCCAGCCGCGAAAATTTCGATTACAAAAATATTTTTTATCGAGTCCTTTTCGGGGTCGAAGAGGACCGCGAAATAGTTCGTGTCCGTAGGGCTGATGCGAAAGGCTTTGGCGGTTGCCGCCGCTTCCTTGCCGAAGGTCATCATCGGGCCAGGCTCCTCAAAGGGGAGGTGGAAAGATCGCGTCCGGCCTCGGTCCAAGGCAGGATGAGGTGGGATGGGGTGGCACCGCCATGGGCGATGGAGAGTGTGATCACCTGCGCCTCGTCGATCGTCGCTGTCGCGGGTGGCGCGCCCGTGCCGGGATTGACCGGATGGGCAGGGTAGCTGGCCCCTGCGAGGGACAGGCGCAGCGCCGCACCCGGCCGGACGGTGGCGCAGATGGCACGGAGCGACATGCGGATCGGCAGTGCCTCGCCCGATGTCACGCGGCGATAGCCTTGTGTCAGCACCACCGCACGGCCCTCGGGCGTGACTTCCGATAGAACGGCAGAGATATCAAATGATAGCGCATCAGCGGTGACGAACAGATCGAGATCAACGGCACCGGCCAGCAGGCCTTCCGCGGCGAAGGGCGGGGACGTGTAGCAGGCAATATCCGCGCGCTGGTCCAGCGCCGTGCGGTCCTGCCGCCCCATGGGGGCGGCGTCATGCCCGCCGAGCGAGGGGACCGGCCGCCATGGGTCATGCACCACGTCATCCTGTCCGGCGTCGGCCGCCTCGCTCTCCAGCCGCCCGTCGATGACGGTGGCGACCGCAAGGCCGCTGCTGCCGAGGAACAGGGTGCGCGTGCCGCCCGGCCAATCCGCGAAATGCCGCCAGCCGCGTGCGGTGACGTCGAAAAGATCAAGTCCGGCGCCGATCGCCGGTCCATCCTTGAGGAAGCAATCAAACCAGTCGCGCTGCAAGGCGTCGATGGCGCCATCGGCCGCTGGGCCCATATCGCCGCCGGAAGCCCGGCCCCAGGGCAGATGCGGCCAGGGACCGATGACCAGCCTTTGCGGTCTGTCAGATACGGCAAGCGCGGTGGCATGGGCATCCAGCGTGCCCATCAGCATGGTGTCATACCAGCCGCCGATATGCAGCATCGGCACGTCCATGCGCTGGCCGGCCAGCGCCCCGCGTGGTGAGATGCCGTGCCAATAGGGCGCATCGGCCTCTGTCTGCTCCACCCAATCGGCGAAATGACCCAGATTGCGATAGCGGCGCAGGATATCGGGGAAGGACGGCGTATCGTCCGTCAGCGGCAGCGCCTTGGCGGCGCGGGTCAGATCACGAAAGGCCTGTCTTTCGCCGTCATGCTGGGCGCGGATCGCGGCCATCTGGATGCCCCAGCCGATACTGTCGGAAAAGCGGAAGGCGCCGCCTTCATAGGCCCAGTCGCCATGCACGTCCCAGCCGATCATGACGGGGCAGAGCGCGCCGAGCGCGGGCGCCCCGCCGGCCAGGGCCAGGAGCTGCGTCATGCCCTGATAGGAAAAGCCATACATGCCGACGCGGCCCGTAGAGCCGGGCAGGGCGGCCGCCCAGGCGACCGTCTCGGCGCCGTCCGCGCGTTCGGTCTCAAAAGCGCGGAAGTGGCCTTCGGATGTGCCGGTGCCGCGCACATCCTGGATGACGACGATATAGCCCTGCGCCGCATACCAGCGCGGATGGGCGAAAACGACGGTGGAGGCGATGCGCCTGCCGTAAGGCTGGCGCATGAGCAGAACGGGGTAAGGCCCGCCCGTGCCGGGCCGATAGATATCGGCATCCAGCCGCACGCCATCCGCCAGCACCAGGCTGGCGGTGATCGGTCCTTCGACGGTCAGCGTCGGGCTCATGCGGCCGCTCGCGTCTCGGGAAAGCGCAGCCGGGGCCGCACTTCGGTGGCGATCAGCCGAAGGGACCGCGCGATGGCTTTGGTGTGAATGCCCGGCAGTTGCGGCATCACATCCAGCCGGTCGATGCCGGTAAGCGCGATATGGGCATTGAGCATCTCGGCGACCTCATCCGGCGTGCCGGTCAGGAAATCGACCTGCCGGCGTTTTTCGGCGGGCGTCTCCGCCGTCTCGGGCAGCAATCCATCGGCGATGGCTTGCGCATGATAGCCCTTGTAGCCAAGCAGGCCGAAATAAAGCTCGGTCGCTTCCGCGCAGGCGTCTTCCGCCTCGGCGCGCGTGTCTGCCACGAAGACCAGGCGCACGCCGCGCGCTTCGCCCTGTCCCCCCGCCGCTTTGTAGCGCTGCACGAAGCGCGATTGGGTGATGCCGTTCTCGGCCTGGCCCACCACGAAATTCAGCCCGGCGGCGGCGGCGAACTCGATGCTCGCCTCATCGCGTGCCGCGACCCAGATGCGCGGGATGAGGTCCGGCGCGGGTTTGAGGGAGAGCGGCTTTTCGCCCTGCGGGGCATCGCCGCCCAAATAGCCGAGCAGATCCGTCAACTGGCCGCGAAAGCGCACCGCCTTCTCCCCGCGGGTTTCCGTACTGTCCGGCAAGGTCGGGCCCTGGCCGATGCCGAACTCCACCCGTCCGGGCGCGAGCAGATGGAGCATCATCATCTCTTCCGCTGCCCGGCGCGCGTCTGTTGCGAAAAGTTTGACGCCGGTGCCCAGACCAATGCGGCCCAGCCGGCCGGACAGATGGCCGAGGAAAACTTCCGCCGCCGGCACACGGCCGTAAAAGGCGCCGCTTTCCGCCGGCAGGTGATGTTCGCCGATCCAGACGGAGGAGAAGTCGAGCGCTTCCGCGAGCATCATCTCCGCGATCGCCGTCTCCAGCACGGCGGCATCGGGGATGCCGGATTTGCCCCACATCTGATTGAATATGCCAAGCGGGCGCGGGGCATTCATCATGTCAGACCTTCCGTAGGATCATTCGCCCAGGGCATCACCCGCCGTTCCAGCAGCACGACGAGACCGACAAGCAGCATGCTGCTGAAGGTGCCGATCAGCACCGCGGCCCAAACCTCGTCCGATTTGTACTGGGCACCGGCGAAGACGATGAGGTAGCCGAGGCCGCGATTGGCCGCGACCCATTCGGCCACGATGGCCGCGACGAAGGCGGAGCAGGCCGAAAATTTGAGGGCGGTGAAGATGAAGGGCAGGGCGGCCGGCAGCCGCACCATCCATAAGCGCTGCCAAGGCGTGGCATCCAGGCTGTGCATCAGCTCACCGACTTCGGCATCCGCACTGCGCAGCCCGCGCATGCCGTTCACCAGCATGGGGAAGAAGACAAGGAAAATGGCGACCAGGATCTTCGGTTCCATACCGTCGCCGAAACCAATGATCAGCGCCGGGGTGACGGCGACGATGGGCACGGATTGCGCGGCCATGGCCAGCGGCAGCACGGCACGGCGGCCGGGCGCGGAACTGACGAAGATGATGGCCAGCAGCAGGCCGAGCGCATTGCCCAGGATGAGGCCGATGATGGCTTCGGCTGCGGTAATGCCGGCATTGCCCAGGATCATGCCCGGCTGCGTCCAGAAGACCGCGGCGACCGCCAGGGGTGACGGCAAGACCAGCGGATCGGCCCAGCCGAGCGCGGTCGCCAGCCACCACAGGCCGAGGAGGGCAAGCAGGACCGCGGCCGGTCCGCCGATGCGCCAGGCGCGGCTCATATCTCACGCTCCGCCGCGGCCCAGGGTGTGACCGCGCGTTCGATCAAGGCGACGATGCCGACCAGGATGAGCGTCAGTGCCGCTGTCACCACAACGGCGGCCCAAAGCCGGGGGATCTTGAAATACTGGCCGGAAATGACGACGAGATAGCCCAGGCCGACATTGGAGCCGATCCATTCACCCACGATGGCGTTGATGAAGCAGGCCGTGGCCGAGACGCGCAAAGCCGCGAACAGGTAAGGAAAAGCGCCGGGCAGCTCGATCATGATCAGCCGCTGCAGGCGGGTCGCGGCCAGGCTGTGCAGCAGTTCATGATAGCCGCGATCAGCGACGCGCAAGCCGCGCGTCATATTGATCAGCATCGGAAAGAAGGCGGTGATCGACACCAGCGTCAAAATTGCCGGCAGGCCGCGTCCCATGACCAGCACAATGAGCGGCGTGATGGCGATGATGGGGATCGCCTGCGTGACCAGGGCCAGCGGAAAGAAACAGGCCCGCAGGCGGCGCGAGGCCGAGAGCAGAATGGCAGCGAGCAGCCCCAGCACGCTGCCGAGGACGAAGCCGCTAACGGCCTCCCGTGTTGTCGCCAGGGCATGGCGCAGCAGGATGGAGCGGTCACCTACCAGCGCGTCACCGAGACTGCCCGGAGAGGGCAGCAGGTAGGTCGGGATCATGCCTTGCGCGCTCATCCAGCCCCACAGCGCGATGATCGCGCCGAGCAGGAGGGCGGGCGGCAGAATGACGGCCGCCAGATGGGTGGCTTTCGCCCGTGTCACCGCGACGCCCCGACCGAACGCCAGGGCCGCTTTCCGAGATGCGCAATACCGGCGCGCGCGGCCAGCGCATCGGCCGCGGCGCGGGACCGGGCGCGCACGGCGCGCTCATCCACCGATATCACCGCACCGTCGCGCATGACGATGCGGCCGTCGATGATGACGGTTGAAACCTCATGCCCGAGGGCCGAATAGACCAGGGCCGAGACCGGGTGATGCACCGGGGCGATGGCGAAACTGTCGGTATCGATGACGGCGATATCGGCCTTCTTGCCGATTTCAATGGAGCCGATCTCATGATCGAGGCCGATGGCCCGCGCCCCGTCGATGGTCGCCATTTCCAGCGCCTTCTCGGCGGTGATGATTTCCGGGTTGCGGTGATGGCCCTTCTGAATGAGGGCCGCGAATTTCATCGCCTGGAACAGGCTGTGATTATTGCTGCTGGCCGGACCATCCGAGCCCAGCCCGACCGTGACGCCGGCCTCCAGCATGGCCGGAATCGGCGGGATGCCGGACGCCAGATACAGATTGCTGCAGGGATTGTGAGAAACGCGCGTATCATGCCGGCGCAGAAGGTCGATATCGGTCTTGCCGCATTGCACGCAATGAACAGCCAGCACATCGGGCCCGAGGAAGCCGATGTCGCTCAGCAATTCCGTATCGGTGCAATGGAAACGGGACTGCGACTGCTCGATCTCGAAAGCGGTTTCCGCGACATGGGTGGTGATGAAGGCGCCTTCCTCGTCCGCCAAGCGGCGGGTGGCGCGCAGCGTCCCGGCATCCAGCGCCCAGATCATGCTGGGCGCCAGTCCCACCTGCACGCGGCCGCCTGGGCGGTTATTGGCCCGGATGACGGCGCGCGCGTCGCCGAGCGCCTGCTCGGGTGTTTCGATCAGCGGAATGGGAACATCGAATTCGGCGCCCGCGGTCAGGAAGCCGCGGCACACCCGGCCACGCATGCCCGTCGCCTGGAAGGCATCCACCACCGCCTGCGTCAGGTTGGGGCGCGGATGCGCATACATGAAGTCCACAAGGGAGGTAACGCCGGAGCGGATACTCTCCACGCAGCCATGCAGGGCAGCAGCCGAGACATCTTCCCGTGTCAGCTCCACCGCAGCCGGACCCGTCATGCAGGTGAACCAGTCTTTCAGCACACGGTCATCGCCCAGACCCTTGAGCAGGGTCTGGAACAGATGCGTGTGGGTATTGACCATGCCGGGGATGACGATGCGGCCCTGGCAGTCGATCACCTCGGCCATCGGCTCGGCCGCGACCAGCGCGGCCCGGCTGCCGATGGCGGCAATGCGGTCACCCGCCAGGAGGATGCTGGCCTGTTCCAGCACCTCCCGCTTGGGATTCATGGTGATGACCCAAGCGTCTGCGAGGATGATCGTCATGGGGTAATTGCCTTGTCAGATCAGAACTTGGGCATGTCGGCTTGTTCGAGGATCGACGTCGTGAGCAGGCCTTCCAGCGGCAGCACCGTCTTGGTGACGCCCGCATCCTTCAGGTTCTGCGCCGTCTGCTGCCAGATCGTGGGATCAAGCCAGAAGATGCCCTTCTCAGCCGTCAGCGGGCTTTTCATGTAATTGACCTGCTGTTCGGCCTGAAAGATCTGCTGCGTGCGATCCAGACCATCGACGAAATTGCCGTCGATGATGTAATTCGCCGCGGCCTTCGGGTCCTGATAGAAGCTGACCCAGCCTTTGGCCGTCGCGCGCAGAAATTTCACCAGCGTCGCCTGGTTTTCGGGCTTCGCGAAATAGCTGCTTTTGACAAAGAAGGAATCGGCCTGGGCATTGAGCCCGTATTTGCCCAGCGGCAGCACGGTGGTCGGCACGCCGGCCTGCTGCACCAGCAGCGGCTCGTTAAAGGCGAAGGTGGTGATTTCGCAATCGATGCGCCCGGCGATGAGCAGCGAGACGTCATTCGGCCCCACCGTCGTCGTCTTTACATCCGAAGGCTGCAAGCCGTTCTTGGCCAGGAAGAGCTTGAAATAGGGCTGTGCATTGACCTTGACGCCGATCATCTTGCCTTTGAGATCGGCTGGCGTATTGACGCCGCTCGCTTTGCGGCAGGTCATGGCGATGGGCTGGGTCTGGAACTGGCCGGCGAAGACGGTGAACTTCTCGCCCTGGCCTTCGCCCGCCAGGATCGGTTCGGGATTGTCGATGCCGATGGTCGCGATGCCGGCGGCGACCATCTGCACCTGATCGACGCCCTGGCCCGCCGGGATCAGCGTCACGTCCAGACCCTCAGCCTTATAATAGCCCTGCTTCAGCGCGTATTCGGGGCCGTACATTTCGACATCCGGGATATAGCCGAGCACGACGGAAAGCTTCGTCATGCCGGCGGCCTGGGCGGACACCGCACCCAGACCCAGCATGGCTACACCCGCCAGCAGCGAACTTATCCAGCCTTTGCGCATACGCATCTCAATTCCTCATATGATAAAAAGGGCAGCGTCTGTCTCAAGCGTGCTCATCGCCCATGCTGTCACCCAGCGCGTGGCGAAGTTCGGATTCCAGCCGGCCGAAGCGCGGATCGTCGCGGATCGCGGGGCTGCGGTTATGGCCGAAGTCGATGCCGATCTCCTGCGTGATGCGGCCCGGCCGGGGTGACATGACAACCACTTTGTCCGACAGGATGATCGCTTCCGAAATCGAATGCGTGACCAGCAGCAGGGTCGCCTTCGTCTCCTCCAGAATGCGGAGGAGTTCAAAATTGAGCCGGTCGCGCAGCAGCTCATCCAGCGCGCCGAACGGCTCATCCATCAGCAGATAGGCGGGTTTGAGCGTCAGCGCCCGCGCGATCGCCGCGCGCTGGCGCATGCCGCCGGAAAGCTCGGACGGATAGGCGCGTTCAAAGCCGCGCAAGCCCACCATGTCGATCGCTTCCTCGGCCCGGCGGCGCCGTTCCGCGCGCGGCACGCGGGCAATTTCGAGGCCCAGTTCGACATTGGCCAGAACCTTGCGCCAGGGCAGCATCACCGCCTGCTGGGAGACGAGGGCAAAGCGCCGTTCGGCCCGCGCCTCGGCAGGCGTGAGCCCACCCAGCAGCGCCTGGCCCGCGGTTGGCTGCACGATGTCAGACAGGATGCGCAGCAAGGTTGATTTGCCGCAGCCCGAAGCCCCGATGAGCGACACCCAAGACCCGGCGGGGATATCCAGATTGCAGCCCGCCAGCGCCGTCGTGACCTGATTGCCGCGGCGATAGACCATCTGCACGTCACGGATGGAAATCCCGTCGGCGCGGGCACGCAGCGGCGGCGGCGATAGCAGCGTGCTGCTCATGCCGGACGCAGGTCGAAGGTCAGGCCGAAGCGCGCAGCCAGATCGCAGGTCTCGTGATCAACGATATTGGTGTCATCCAGCTCAAGATTGAAGAAGCTCATCTCTGCGGATTCGAAATAGGGGCCGGCATGCCAGGCGCCGCGGTCGATCAGCACGGCGACATCGCCCGGCACGATGAAGGCGCGGATGGCGGCGGGGTCTGGGGTGTCGCTGTCGGCATTGGCGGGTGCCACCGCCAGCAGCCAGGTGAGGCCGCCCACGGCTGCCAGAACCTGGGTCGCCTGGGCATGGCGGGTGATGCGGCTGACGGTCAGCGGCCGGTGCGTCAGGGCCATGATATAGAAGCGCGGACGTCCGGCCGACAGGTCCAGCGCATGGTCGATCGGGCCGGCAGGCGTGCCGTCCGGCATGGGCGCGATGAGCTTGCCGAAGGGCGCGAAACCCTCGGCCGTAATCGGCGCGGCGATGAGAGTCTGCGTCGATTCTGCTGAAATACTAGGCATATGAACCGGTTCGGGTGCGATGTCTGCCACGGTGGTCCCTGTCATTCTGCCTAAGTTAACGGCAGGTGAGGGCATGCTGACCCAGTGTGATGAAAAAAGGAACAGCCTTTTTGAGCGCGTGGTGATGCCTATTTGGCAGCGGTCATCCGGGAAAAAGGGTCGTATGGAGGTGCAGTCGCGGAGCCACGTCCCGCACAGACAGGAAGGAAACATCGATGACTGTGCTGCCGTCGCATTGGTGGTGGGACCTCTCCACCCGGGACTTCGCCGGCCTCGACATGAGCGAGATCGTCGCCATCCTGCCCGTGGGCGCGGTGGAGCAGCATGGCCCGCACCTGCCGGTGAAGGTCGATGCCGCCATCAATGCCGGCATCGTGGCGCGCGCGGTGGAGCTGATGCCGCCTGATTTTCCGGCCCTCGTGCTGCCCATGCTGCCGGTCGGCAAATCGAACGAGCATATTGCGTTTCCGGGCACGCTGACGCTGCCCTATGACCTGCTGGCGCGGCTGTGGTTTGAGGTCGCGAAAAGCGCCTGGCGCGCGGGCGTGCGCAAAATCATCCTGTTCAACTCCCATGGCGGCCAGCCGCAGGTGATGGACATCGTCTGCCGGGAATTGCGCGTGGAACTCGGCATGTTCGCAGTCGGCGCCAGCTGGTTCCGCACCATCGACAGCAGCGATCTCTATTCGGCGGCCGAGCTGAAGCACGGCATCCATGGCGGGGAGTCTGAGACCTCCGTCATGCTGCATCTGCATCCTGATCAGGTTCACATGGAATTCGCGGAGAACTTCGTCTCGCGCTCGGTCGCTATCGAACAGACCAACAAGCTGCTGGTGCCGGAAGGCGGCGTCGGCTTCGGCTGGCAGGCGCAGGACCTGCATGCGGCCGGGGCCTGCGGCAATGCCGCGGCCGGCGATGCCGCGCGGGGCGCGACCCAGGTGGAGCGCGCTGCCCGCGCGCTGATCGGCCTGATCGAGGAAGTGCGCGATTATCCGATGGGCGCGGTGACAGCGAAGACGGCCTTCAACGGCTGAGGTTCAGCCGCCCGCCGTCGTCGTGATCGCGGTCTTGATCTGCTCGGCCATCAGGCTGGTCAGCGCATCGACCCCGCGATCCCGCCCGATCAGCATCAGCGTCTGCACCCGTCCGCGCAATTCATGCACCGGCACATAGGCCAGCCGCCCGGCGCGCTTTTCCCATTCGATATCGAAGGGGGTGAGGAAGGTGATGGCCTGGTCCAGCATGGCGGCGTGGCGCATGACCTCGATCGAATTGGTTTCCAGCGCCGGCTCCATCTGCAGCTGAAGCCCCGCGAAAGCCTCGTTCAGATAGGGGCGTATGGCCATGCCTTCCTCAGCGACGATGAGCGGATAATCCGCGCAATCGCTGAGGCGCAGGTGATGATGCGTGGCCAGCGGATGGTCCGGTGCCATCACCGCACCCAGCCGCCCGACGCCCGAGGCGAGCACCCGCAGGCTGGGGTCGCGCGGAAAATCGAAGCCGAGGCCGAGATCGGCTTCGCCGGCTGATACCGCCGCCATAATGTCCTGGCCCGAGGGCAGCAGCCGCATGGTGAGCTTGACGCGGGGGGAGTTGCGGCGAAAGTCGACCGCAATGCGCGGCACCATATTCGCGGCCAGGCCGCTCATGATGGCGAGCGTAATCTCCCCCCGCCGCAGCCCCTTCAGCTCTTCGATGCGGCGCTGCACCCGCTCCATATCCTTCAGCGTCTGGCGGACATGGCGGATGACGATCTCGCCCGCCGTCGTCAGCAGCAGCTTGCGCGGCAGGCGCAGAAACAGCGGCGTGCCAAGCTCTGCCTCCAGCGCCAGGATCTGCCGATTGATGGCGGAAGACGCCACATTCAGCCGCCCGGAGGCTTTGCGCATCGAGCCTGTGCGCGCCACCTCGTCCAGATAATGCAGCAAGCGGTTATGCAGCATGAAGCTATCCTCAGATCAGCAGCGGTGGCGGGCAAACCGCTCTCATTAAGGCAGCGGTGCGGACTGCATTCAATGCTTTTCCTGGGTGCTGACTTCCGCTTCTATGGCACGTGCTTCGCTTTCCTCAGTCGCTGGAGTTAACCCGATGCTGACGACCAAGCAGAAGACCCTCAGGCATTTCTGGTATCCGACGCTACGGCTGGATGAGGTGGCATCGGGGCCGAAGCCCTTCCGGCTGATGGGCGAGGATATCGTTGTCTTCCTGACGGCCGACGGAACGCCGGCGGCCCTGGAAGATCGCTGTTGCCATCGCACCGCCAAGCTGTCGAAAGGCTGGTGTGACGAAAACCTCATCGTCTGCGGCTATCACGGCTGGGCTTTCCAGGCAGACGGTACGCTCGCCCGTATTCCGCAATTCGACGCGGACACGCCTTTTCCGAAGCATCGCGTCAAATCCTATCAGGCGGCGGCGCGCTACGGTTACCTGTGGGTCGCGCTCGATGAGCCGATCGCGCCGATCTTTGACATCCCCGAGGAGGACGATCCCGGCTTCCGCCGCATTTTCCAGTTCTATGAAAGCTGGGACACAGCACCATTGCGGCTGATGGAAAACTCTTTCGACAATGCGCATTTCGCCTTCGTTCATGCCGGCACGTTCGGGGACATGAAGCAGCCGAAACCTCGGGTCTATTCCATTGAGGAAACGGATTACGGTTTCAAGGCAACCACGGTCGTCGATATCCTCAATCCGCCGGCAGCCCACGCCGTTACCGGCACGACCGATCCCACGACCACACGCAGCATGGTCAACCACTGGTATCTGCCCTTTGCGCGGCGGATGGACATGACCTACCCCAGCGGCATCCGCCATATCATCATCAATGTCGCGACGCCGGTGGAAGACGGCAAGATACAGCTTGTGCAGCTGCTCTACCGCAACGACCGCGAGGAGGATTGCTCCACCGAAAAGCTCATCGCCTGGGATGCGACCATCGTGCATGAGGACCGCGAGGTGCTGGAATCGACCAGCCCGGACGCGATCCTGGATGTGCAGCGGCGGATCGAGGCGCATATGCCCTCCGACCGGCCGGGTCTGATCATGCGCAAGCGCCTGCTGGCGCTGCTGCATGAACATGGCGAGCAGGAAGTGACCTACGATTATAAGGCGGCGCCATGACCCCGTTCGCCGTTCCGCAGACGGACCGCTTCTGGCTGCGCCGTGCCGCCATCCCAGCGGGCACTGTGTCCGCAGACGCTGCGACCCGTCTGGGGCCGGCGCGGAACGGCTACCTGTTGGATGCGGATATCCTGGTCGCGCAGGGGCGCATTGCGGCGATTGAACCGGCCGGCACGGCGGCCGAAGGGATTGATCTTGAGCGGCGCATCGTGTTCCCGACCTTCGTTGATATGCATACGCATCTCGACAAGGGCCATGTGGTCGCCCGCACGCCCAACCCGGACGGCAGTTTTACCGGCGCGCTGATCGCGACGGGGGCGGATCGTGCAGCCTATTGGACGGCCGATGATATCGCGCTGCGCATGGATTTCGGCCTGCGCTGCGCCTATGCCCATGGCGTCGGCGCCATTCGTACGCATCTCGACACATTCGCCGAGCAGGCCGAGATTTCCTGGGGCGTGTTCCGGGAGATGCGGGCCCGCTGGCAGGGGCGCATCGCCTTGCAGGCAGTGGCGCTGACCACGATCGACCAATATGACACGCCGTTTGGCGCAGAACTCGCAGGCCTCGTCGCGCGGTCCGAAGGCATCCTTGGCGCGGTCACCCGGATGTCGGGCGTCGATCATGGCGCGATCACCGAAATCGACCGCCTGCTGGATCTGCTGTTTGCTCAGGCCAAGCGCCACGGTCTGGATGTCGATCTGCATGTCGATGAGACGGATGACGTGGCCGCTTTCACCCTGCCGCGCATCGCGGCGGCGATCGAGCGCAATGACTTCCAGGGTCGTGTGACCTGCGGCCATTGCTGCAATCTGGCGCTGCAGCCTGAGAGCGTGGTCGCAGCAACCATCGCGCATCTGGCAAAGCTCGGCGTCACCATCGTCTCGCTGCCCTCCGCCAATATGTATCTGCAGGATCGCCATGCCGGCCGCACGCCGCGCTGGCGCGGTGTGACACTCGCGCATGAGCTGCGTACGGCGGGCGTGTCCTTCGCTTTCGCCACCGATAACTGCCGCGATGCCTTCGTGCCCTATGGCGACCACGACACGCTGGACAGTTTCCGCTTCGCGCTGCGTGTCTCGCACCTCGATCACCCTTACGGCGATTGGGCCGGGGCGATCACCCAGGTGCCGGCGATGACCATGGGCCTGACGGATTGCGGCACCATCGCGGTGGGGCGGACCGCCGACCTGGTGCTGACGCGGGCGCGGAGCTTTGACGAGATCGTCTCCCGCCCGCAGTCGGACAGGCTGGTGCTACGCGCGGGTCAGCCGATCGACCAGACCTTGCCGGATCATGCGGAGTTGGATGTGGTGATGGCGGCCAAGCCCCGCACGCTGGCGGGGCCGAGCGCCGCTTAGCGCGCCGCCCGCAGCTGCACCGGCATGATATCGGTGAAATTGCCGACATCGGCGGCGAGGCCGGGCATATCGGCCGAAGCATAGCAGGCGGCCAAGGCCGCTTCGTCGCGGTAGCGACATTCGCAGATTGCAATCGTGCCGGTCTCCTGGCTGGGTGGGAAGAAGACCTGGGCGCCGGTCAGGCCCAGCGGCCCGAACAAGCGGCGCAGCATCGGCAGATGCCGCTCGACATAATAGACGCGGTCGAAGCGCGACTCCGCATTGCCTTGATAGGTGACGAACATGATCACCTCGCCGTTGCGGCCGTATTCCGTCATCGTCTGGTCCTTCAGTCTTCAGCCGGCCGCGAGCGGCCGGCTTTCATCGTGTGAGCCTGAACCATATCTGCGGTTGTTTAAAGGCGGCGCGATCTTAAAAGGCGGTCATACGCTGCTCGACCCGCGCCAGATGGACCGTCAGCTGCGCCTCGGTCGCCCGGTTCATGTCATAGAAGGCGAGGTGTTCTACTGGTGCGGCCGGCTTGATGGTGACGCGTAGCACCCGCGTCACGATCTTGCGGGGCGGATCGCCGGCCAGAAAAGCCCGCAGCCGGTTGCCGCCATAGGTCATGCAGGCGGTGAGCTTGCCGATATTGTGGAGGCAGGGGGCGACCTTACCGCCCACCATGTCGAAGGAGACGCCGGGTAGAAAGACGCGGTCGAAATAGCCCTTCAGCATGGCGGGAAAGCCGAAATTCCACACGGGCGAAACGATGACCATGGCCTCCGCGGCTTGCAGCCGGGCGACGTAGTCGGCGACCGGGCCGCGATTGGCCGGGATATCCTGATAGGCGAGGCGCTCCTCCCGCGTCAGCACGGGCTGAAAGCCCTCGGCATAGAGGTCGCAATCATCGACCGTGTGACCTGCGCGGCGCAGCCCCTTCAGCGCCACCTCATGCACCGCCGCATTGAAGCTGCTTTCGACCGGATGGGCGTAGAGGAGAAGAACTTTCATCAGGCCGCGGGCTGGCTGAAGAGATAGGGGCGGGGGTCGGAAAAGTCGAAATCGGGATTGTCCCAGGCGATCATCTTGCCGGGATTGAGCAGGCCACGCGGATCGACCTCGCGCTTGAAAGCCAGTTGGCCGAGGTCAGAGCGCTTCATGCCGCCTTCCTCCAGCGTGTAGCGGTGCGGGTTGAAGACCAGGCAGCCATTGTCCTCAAAGATACGAATGATCTGGTTCAGCCGTTCCTCTGTCGTGAAGCGCACCAGCGGCAGGCCGGAGCAGACGATATGGCTGTCGAAGCGGATGAATTCGAGGTGATCCATCATCTCATCGCCGATCAGCCGCGCCATGCGGGCGACCGCCGCGACATGATCGGGATAGGGATAGAGCGTCTGGAGATAGGTCAGCGCAGGCTCCACCCGCCGGGCCACCAGCGTGGTGTGGTTCCAGGTCAGCTCGAACAATGGCGGCAGCGTTTTGCGGCTGTCGGCGTCGATCAGATCGGACCGGAAGACCGTCTCGCCGCGATGGCGACGGGTAAAGGCTTCCAGCGCCGAGACGGCATGCGGCGCCACCATGATCAGCACGGCAGCCTGACCGGCCGAGAGGAAGCGGCCATGCTGGGCGAAGTAGCGATGCCCGACGCCCGGACCCATGACCGAGAGTTCCTTGAGCAGAATGCCGTCCTCCCGCCCCAGCGCATCGGCGAAGGCGGTTGCCTTGTCCATCGCATCGAAGGCGATGATGGCGTCGATCCAGTCATAGGCCGCGGTCAGCGGCACTTCGCATTCGGTGATGATGCCATTGGTGCCATAGGCATGGGCGACCTTGGCGATGTCATCGCCCGTCAGATCCATCACCCGCGGCGTGGCCTCCATGGTGACGACGCGCGTGCGCGTGACATTGCCCAGGTTGCGCAAGCCGCCCCAGCGGATGGAGCCGACCCCGCCCGAACCGCCGGCGATGAAGCCGCCGATGGAGGCGGTGCGGTGGGTGGAGGGGAACATGCGCAGCTCCTGCCCCGAATGGGCGCGGGTGGCGGCGTCGATCTTGCCCAGAATGGCCCCTGCCTCCGCCACGACAAAGCCTGGGCCGATCTCCTTCACGGCGCTGAGGTCATGCAGGTCGAGCACGATGCCGCCGGCAAGCGGCATGGCCTGGCCGTAATTGCCGGTGCCCGCCCCGCGTGGTGTCACGGGAATTTCCAGCGCGTACGCCGCTGCGATGGTGCGTACCACCTCATCCTCGGTGCGGGGGGTGACAACGACATCCCCCGTCACGTCATCCAGCACGCGTTTCAGGACCGGCGAATACCAGTAGAAATCCCGGCTTTTCCGGCGCACCAAAGCGGGGTCTGTCTCCACCGCGATGCCGTCCAGCATCGTGGTCAAAGCGGCGATTCTGCTGGGGTCCATGGATGGCTCCGTCAATTCTCGCGCCGCACGGCGCTTTCATGCCAATGCCGCAAGGCCAGATGCTCGATCATGCTCATGACGCCGAAGATGAGGATGCCGAGCCCGGAGAGCAGGCCGAGGGCTGCGAACATGCGGGGAATATCAAGCCGGTTGCCGGCCTCGATGATGCGCCAGGCAAGACCGGTGGAGGCGCCGCTGCCGGCGACGAATTCCGCCACCACCGCGCCGATGAGCGACAATCCGCCGGAAATTTTCATGCCGGCCAGAATATAGGGCAGTGCTGCGGGAAACTGGATTTCCGTCAGCACCCGCCAGCGCGAGGCGCCATAAAGCTGCATCAGATTGCGCAGGTTATGGTCGGTCGAGCGCAGGCCGAGCGTCGTATTCGACAGCACGGGAAAGAAGGCGACCAGCCAGGCCAGGATGAGCAGGGCGGTGCGCACATTGTCATATCCCACCCAGATGATGATGAGCGGCGCGATGGAGACGACGGGCGTCACCTGCAGGATGACCGCATAAGGAAAGAAGGCGGTCGCGATCCAGCGCGATTGGGCGAAGAGCACGGCAAGGGCCACCCCGCCGATCACCGCCGCGATAAAGGCTTCGACGGTCACCGTCAGCGTGAACCAGAGCGAGCCCATCAGGCTCCAGAAATTGCCAATGAGGGCCTGCCAGATCAGCGTGGGTGCCGGCAGCACGAATTTCGGCACGTCGAGCACGGTCACGATGATCTGCCAGGCGATCAGAAACAGGGCGCCGACGAGAAGCGGCAGGGCGATTTTGAGCACGCGGCCGACATAATCCGGCGGCACGGGGATAGGGGCTTCGTTCATGCCATCGTCTCATGCAAGGCCGCGGAGACCAGACGGCAATAGTCATTGTAGCGGGTGGAGAGGCGGAAGGCTTCCGACCGCGGATAGGCTTCGTCGATGCGGATATCGGCCGTCACCCGGCCCGGCCGCGCGCCCATGACCACGATGCGGTTGGAGAGATAGACCGATTCATAGACGCTGTGGGTGACGAAGATGACGGTCCATTGCTGGCCCGCCCACATGGCGAGCAGATCGTCGTTCAGGCGGAAGCGCGTGATTTCGTCGAGAGCCGCGAAAGGCTCGTCCATCAGCAGCACGGAAGGCTGCGTGATCAGCCCGCGCGCGATGGAGACGCGCATTTTCATGCCGCCCGACAATTCGCGCGGATAGGCTTTTGCAAAATTCTCCAGCCCGACCTTGGTCAAGGCCTCGGTGATCCGCGGCGTGGCCTCTTTCCGGGACAGGCCTTTGAGCTTCAGCGGCAGATAGACATTCCCGAAGACCGTGGCCCAGGGCATCAGCGTCGGCTCCTGAAAGACGAAGCCGAGGTCACGCTCCGGCTCACCGCGCGCTGTATGGGACGCCTGCGGCCAGTCGATCGCGCCGCCCGAAATCTCGCCCAGGCCCGCGATCAGCCGCAGCAGCGTGCTTTTGCCGCAGCCTGACGGGCCCAGCAGGCTGACGAATTCCGAGCGGCCGATGGTGAGATCGACATCGCGCAGCGCCGTCGTGCCATTGCCATAGGTTTTGGTGACATGGTCGAGACTGATGATCGGCCGGCTGGCCTGCAGGACCGGCGGTGTCTCGCGCACGCTGCCCAGTGCCAGACTCAATTCTTGGCCATGGAGAGTGACACGCCCTTGTTCACAAAACGCAGGGTATAGCCGGCCTTGTAGTCCAGACCTGCCGGATAGACGCCCTGCTTTGACATGACATCGAAGAAGGACTGCCAGCGGGCATCCGTCATGGCGCCGATGCCGAGCTTGGCAGCATCCCCGCCTTCGATCATGCCCTCCGCCTTCATGGTCTGGATGGCATAGGCGATGACGCCGTCATTCTCGTCCGGGTCGTCTTTCTTGATCAAGGCATTGGCGGGGGCCGGGTCACCATGCAGATAGTCGTACCAGCCTTCGATGCTGGCATCGACGAACTTCTGAACGACATCGGGGTGCGCGTCGATCATCTTCTGGGACACCATGACCAGCGAGGCGTAGGACGGGTAGCCGGCATCCGCGAAGAGGAAGACCTGCGGTTTAAAGCCGCCCTGCTGCTCCACCAGATAGGGTTCCGAGGAGACATAGCCCTGCTGGATGGCGTTCTTGTTCACCAGGAAGGGCGCCATGTTGAAGGTATAGGGACGGATCTGGCTCTCGGTGTAGCCGTATTTCGCCTCCAGCCACAGGAAGAAGGTATTGGCGGCCCCCGCCGCGATCATCACCGGCTTGCCGCGGATATCCGCCAGGCTTTTGATATCGGCGCGCGGATGCGTCATCAGGCATTGCGGATCTTTTTGCGACGCCGCCATGACGGCCACGACATGGGCGCCGGCCTGCACCAGGTTCAGCGGCCCGAAACTGTTGGAGCCGATGGCGAAGTCAACGGCGCCAGCGGCGAGCAATTGCATATTGTCGATGCCGGGGCCGCCCTGGCGGATCGTCACATCGAGCCCGACCTTTTTATAGAGGCCAAGGGCGAGCGCTTCATAGAAACCGCCATGTTCGGCTTCCGCCTTCCAGTCAGTCACAAAAGTAATTTTTGCGTCAGCCGCCGCGGCAGGTCGGAGGTGAAGGGCGAAGGCGGCAGCCAGAGCCACCATTGAGGCCTTTTTCAGCACGCGGCGCATCACTCGTCTCCTAAGGGGCGGAATTGTGCGACAAAAGCCTAAATTTTCAGCGTTTAACGCAAGCACGACGCTGAAGGCTGAGATCAGCATAAATAACAGGCATCGCCAAAGCATCAAAATTTGCACGAACCGATGCCTTTTTGAGAGAGGTCAGGGGTCTCGGTTCACCGGCTTGTCGGCTGCACGCCTTCACTCTGTCGTGAACAGACAAAGACCCGCCGGGCTGAGACCGCTACGCTTGGTAAATCAGATATGCGTTCAGATCATGACCGCTCGTGAGGCATGAAGAGTGCATCGCGTGCGTTCAACAACCAATGACATCTCATCTCGGGAGCTGAATATGGGTAAGCCTCATTCGATGATTGATCGGCGTCAGTTCCTGAATGCGACCGCGATGGCGGGCGCGGCGGCAGGTCTGTCCACCATTCCCTGGCTCGGGCAGGCCCGTGCTGCGGATCTTCCCGTCTCGGGCGGCCATTTGCGGCTCGGCATGGGCGGCGGCAGCACAACCGACGGTCTGAATCCCACCACCTATCTGGAATGGGTGCCGGTCAATATCGGCTATCAGATCATGAACGGCCTCGTCGAAATCGATGAGCACAACCAGGCAACGCCGGAACTCCTCCTCAACTGGGAAGCCAAGCCCGGTGCTGCCGAGTGGATCTTCGACGTGCGGAAGGACATCACCTTTTCCAACGGCAAGACGCTGGATGCGGATGACATCATCTATTCCATCAATCTTCACCGCGGAAAGTCATCCTCTCCGGCCGCGCCGACGCTGACCGCGATTACCGATATCAAGAAAGTCTCGTCCAACCAGATCCAGATCCTGATGAGTTCGGGCAATGCCGATTTGCCCTTCCTGCTTTCGGACTATCATCTGCTGGTCGTGCCGAAGGATTTCACGGACTGGAAAAACCCGATCGGCACCGGGGGATACGTTCTTGAACATTACGAGCCGGGCGTGCGCTGCATCACCAAAAAGACACGGCCCTATTGGAAGACCGGCTGCGGCCATGTCGACAGCATCGAGACGCTGATCATCAATGACGTCTCGGCCCGCACCGCGGCCCTGCTGTCGGGCCAGGTCGATGCGATCAATCGTCTGGATGCGCGCACGGTTGATCTGCTGAAGAAGCGCCCGAAGGTGCATGTCATCCAAAGCGCCGCCGGCCAGCACGGTGTCTTTGTCATGAACTGCACCGACAGCCCTTTTAAGGACAACAATGTCCGCATGGCGCTGAAATATGGCATCAATCGTCAGCAGATCGTCGATACCGTGCTGCGCGGCTACGGCCATGTCGGCAATGACCAGCCGATCCCGGTGACGAATGAGTTCTATGACGCGACTCTGCCGCAGCATAGCTATGACCCCGACAAGGCGAAGTTCTACCTGAAGCAGGCGGGGCTCAGCTCCTTGTCCGTCGATCTCGATGTCTCGGATGTCGCCTTCACGGGCGCCACCGACGCGGCCCAGATTTTCCAGCAGTCGGCCTCTGGCGCCGGTATCACTGTCAACCTTAAGCAGCAGCCGGCCGACGGCTATTGGGACAATATCTGGATGAAGGCGCCGTTCTGCGCCTCCTACTGGGGTGGCCGGCCGACCGCCGACCAGATGCTGACCATCGCCTACAAGTCCGACGCACCGTGGAACGATACCTTCTGGAAGGACCCGGCTTTCGACAAGCTGCTGCTGGCCGCCCGCGTCGAACTCGACAAATCCAAGCGCCGCGAGATGTATGGCCAGATGCAGGGCATGATCTCGTCGACCGGTGGCGCGCTCATCCCGATGTTCATCGACTATCTGGAAGCGGGCTCCAGCAAGGTGCATGGCATGAAGCCGAACCCGCTGTTCGATTTCATGGGCCAGCGCATCGGCGAAAAAGTCTGGCTGAGCTGACGGCTGGGCGGGTTCAGAGCCTTGGGCATTCTTCGCTTCGTGGCCGTGCGGGCGGTGTTGGGGGTACTGACCCTCTTCGCCGTCTCCCTTCTTCTCTATCTGGGCACGCAGCTTCTGCCGGGCGATGTCGCGAGCGCGCTGCTCGGACAGTCCGCGACGCCTGAGGCGCTCGCGGTGCTGCGGGCGAAGCTTGGCCTGAACGAGCCCGCCTATCTGCGCTACCTGCATTGGCTATGGGGCGTGGTCCACGGCAATCTCGGCAATTCGCTGACCAGCGGCGAGCCCATCGCGGGCGCCCTGATACCGCGCCTGATCAATACCCTGTTCCTAGCGGGCTATGCCGCGATCATCGCCGTGCCGCTGGCGCTGGGCCTGGGCATTCTCTCGGCCATCCGCGAAGGCAGCATCATGGACAGGGCGGCAAGCATCATCAGCCTTGCCACCATCTCCTTCCCGGAATTCTTCGTCAGCTACATCCTCATTGTCATCTTCGCCTCCCAGCTTGGCTGGCTGCCGAGCCTCGCCACCGTCTATGACGGGATGGGCTTCTGGGACCGGGTGGATGCGACAACCCTGCCGGCGATCACGCTGACGCTGGTCGTGGTCGCCCACATGCTGCGCATGACGCGCACCTCCACGCTGGCGGTCATGTCCACGCCTTATGTGGAGACCGCCTTCCTCAAGGGCCTGTCGCGCAGCCGCGTCGTGCTGAACCATGCCCTGCCGAATGCGCTGGGACCCATCATCAATGTCGTTGCGATCAACCTCGCCTATCTGGTCGTCGGCGTCGTCGTTGTCGAAGTCGTCTTCGTCTATCCCGGTGTCGGGCAGTTGATGGTCGATGCGGTGACCAAGCGGGACCTGCCGACGGTCCAGGCATGCGGCCTCGTTTTTGCGATCGTCTTCATCGGCCTCAATACCATTGCCGATATTTGCGCCTCACTCGCCAATCCGCGGCTGCGCGGCCGCAAGCGGCATTAGGAAGGGGGATAGGTCATGAAAATCGCCGGTCGCCGCATCCCTTTTACCGCCTATCTGGGTGGCATCATCGTGCTCGCCGCCCTGATCATGATTGTCTTCGCGCCCTGGATCGCCCCCTATCCGCAGACCAAGATAGTCGGCGGCGTCTGGGATACGCCCAATGCGCATGATTGGCTGGGTACCGACAGTATCGGCCGCGACATGCTGTCGCGTCTTATCTATGGAGGCCGGACCTCGGTCAGCATCGCGCTGATCGCGACCGTGCTGACCATGATCATCGGTGTCGGGCTCGGCTTTGTGGCGGCGTCCACCACGAAGCTGATCGACCAGGTCATCTCCCGCCTCGTCGATATTCTGCTTGCCATGCCGATCCTTATCTTCGGCCTCATGGTCTTCGCGGTGCTGGGTACCTCCATCCCGATCATGATCATCACCATTTCCGTGCTTGAATCGACGCGGGTGTTTCGCCTGGCGCGGGCGGTGGCGATGAACATCACGGTGATGGATTATGTGCAGGTGGCGCGCCTGCGCGGCGAAGGCGTCGGCTGGGTGATCTTTCGCGAAATCCTGCCCAATGCGCTGCCGCCGCTGGTGGCCGAATTCGGCCTGCGCTTCTGCTTTACCTTTCTCTTCATCGCTTCGCTGAGTTTCCTCGGCCTCGGCATTCAGCCGCCGGCCGCCGACTGGGGCAGCATGGTGCATGACAATGCCCAGGCCATCAGCTTCGGCGGCTATGCGCCGCTGTTTCCGGCAGGCGCCATCGCCGTCGTCACCATCGGCGTCAATCTGGTGGTGGACTGGCTGCTGTCCATCCACGCCTTGCCGTCCGGCGCCGGGGCGGAGATTTAGGCGATGGATACGGTGGATAACACGATGCTGCTGCAGATCCGGGGACTGCGCGTCGAAGCCAGCAACGGCAACGTGCTGACGGATGGCATCGATCTCGATCTGCGCCGGGGCGAGGTGCTGGGGCTGATCGGTGAATCGGGCGCTGGCAAATCGACGCTGGGCCTCGCACCGCTCGCCTATGCGCGGGCCGGTTGCAGCATCACCGGCGGCGAGATCCTTCTCGCGGGGCAGGATATCCGCAAGCTCACGGCGGACGGCAGGCGTGGCCTGCGGGGCGTGCGCGTCGCCTATGTCGCGCAAAGCGCGGCTTCCGCCTTCAATCCGGTCATGACCTTGATGCGGCAGGTCTGCGAGGGGCCGATCCGCCACGGCTTGATGAACCGCCGCGAGGCGGAGGCCAAGGCGATCGCACTGTTCGCGGCTCTTGATCTGCCGGAGCCTGAGACCTTCGGCCAGCGCTATCCGCATGAGGCGTCAGGCGGGCAGCTGCAGCGCGCCATGGCGGCCATGGCGATGTCCTGCCAGCCGGATCTGCTGGTGCTGGATGAGCCGACGACCGCGCTGGATGTGACGACGCAGATCGAAGTTCTGGCCAAGCTGCGGGAATTGATCCGCGAGCATAATACGGCTGCCCTCTATGTCACCCATGATCTGTCGGTGGTGGCGCAGATCGCAGACCGCATCATGGTACTGCGCCATGGCCGCATGGTGGAGACCGGCACCACGAGCGACATTCTGCTCGCCCCGCGGGAGGCCTATACGACCGCGCTGGTCGCGGAACGGCGTGCGGCGATGAGCGGTCAGGGCGTGGCCGAGGCGGCGCGGGACAAGACCGTGCTGTCAGTTGATGGTGTCAGCGTCAAATACGGGCCCGTCACGGCGGTCCGCGATATCTCCTTCACCGTCAGCCGTGGTGAGACGGTGGCTGTCGTGGGCGAATCCGGCTCAGGCAAGTCGACGCTCGCCTATGCGGCCGTCGGCCAGATTGAGGCGGCCTCGGGCGTTTTCCGCTTCGGCGAGACGGCGCTGCCGCCCTCCTTCAAAAACCGCAGCCTGGAACAGCGTCAGCGCATTCAGCTCATCTATCAGCTGCCCGATATCGCGCTCAATCCGCGGCAGCGGATCAGCGCCATTCTGGGCCGGCCGGTGGCCTTCTTCGAGAAACTGTCGGGCGCGGCCGTCAAGGCGCGCGTGGATGAGCTGCTGACGCTGGTGGGGCTCCCGCTGGACTATGCCGAGCGCTTTCCGGGCCAGCTCTCCGGTGGCCAGAAGCAGCGCATCTGCATCGCCCGCGCGCTCGCCGCCCGTCCTGAACTCGTCATCTGCGATGAAGTGACATCGGCGCTCGATCCCCTGGTCGCGGAAGAAATTCTCAAATTGCTCAAGAAACTGCAGGATGAGCTGGGCGTCTCCTACCTGTTCATCACCCATGACCTTGGCACCGTGAAGCGCATCGCGCATCGGGTCGTCGTCATGCTGAAAGGGCAGATGGTGGCGGAAGGCCCGACGGCCGATATCTTCGCTTCCCCGCCCGATGACTATACCAAGAAGCTGTTGCTCTCGGTGCCCGAGATGCGGACCGACTGGCTGGACGAGGCTTTGGCCCGGCGCGATGTCTGGCGATCTGGCCCGGCACCAGCCTTCGCCTGATCCGTGTCGATCGCTCAAGAGAGAAAACTGATGAATGTAACGGTGACCGAGCATCTGTGGGTGCCGCTCAGCGACGGCACGCGGCTCGCCGCGCGTCTATGGTTGCCCGATGGCGCGGACGCCCAGCCCGTGCCGGCCATCCTCGAATATATTCCCTATCGCAAGCGCGACGGAACGCGCGCGCGGGATGAGCCCATGCACGGGTTTTTCGCCGCCCGTGGCTACGCCGCCATTCGCGTCGATATGCGCGGGTCAGGCGAATCAGACGGTCTGCTGGAGGACGAATATCTTAAACAGGAGCAGGATGACGCGCTGGAGGTGATCGCCTGGCTGGCGGCGCAGACCTGGTGCTCGGGCGCTGTTGGCATGATGGGCAAAAGCTGGGGCGGCTTCAACTGCCTGCAAGTCGCCATGCGGCGGCCGCCGGCCCTGAAGGCGATCCTCACGGTCTGTTCCACAACCGACCGCTTCGCGAATGACATCCATTACATGGGCGGTGGCCTGCTCAACGACAATCACTGGTGGGGGGCGATCATGCTCGCCTTCCAGGCGCGGCCGGCGGACCCGCTGCTGCGCGGGGAGGACTGGCGTGCGGAATGGATCAAGCGCCTCAACCACATGCCCTTCTGGCCGGCGCTGTGGCTCGCGCATCAGCGGCGCGACGCCTATTGGCAGCATGGTTCGGTCTGCGAGGATTGGCATGCGATACAATGCCCCGTCCTGGCGGTCGGCGGCTGGGCCGATAGCTACACCAATGCGGTGCCGGAGTTGCTGGAGAATCTGAAGGTGCCGCGCCTCGGCATCATCGGCCCCTGGGCGCATATCTATCCGCAGGACGGCGTGCCGACGCCCGCCATCGGCTTCCTGCAGGAAGCGACGCGCTGGTGGGATCATTGGCTGAAGAGCGAGGATCGCGGCATCATGGCGGAGCCCATGCTGCGCGCCTTCGTGGAAGACGGGCAAAGCCCTATCTCCTCCACCAAGCCTGTGGCGCTCGGGCGCTGGCGCGGTGAGGCCGCCTGGCCCAGCCCCGCGATTGCGGACAGGCCGTTCTTTCCGCAACTGAGCGGCGGCCTTGCTGCCAGGGCAGATGCGGGCAGCTGCGCGATCCGCTCGCCGCTTTATACCGGCACGGCCTGCGGCGAATGGATGGGCACCGGCGTCATCGGCGATATGCCGGGCGATCAGCGCGGCGACGATGGGCTGTCGCTCGTGTTCGAGACGGAGCCCCTGGCCGAGGATATCGAAATTCTTGGCCATCCCGTGGCGGACTTTCTCGTCAGCAGTGACAAGCCGCTGGCGCAGATGGCCGTGCGGCTCTGCGATGTCTCACCCGATGGCGCCAGCCAGCGTATCAGCTATGGCGTGCTCAACCTCGCCCATCGCGACGGCTCGGCAGAGCCAAAGCCGATGCCGGTGGGGGAGGCGACCCCCGTGCGGCTGCGGTTGAAGATCTGCGGTCATCGCTTCGCCGCAGGCCATCGCATCCGCTTCGCGATCTCGACAGCCTATTGGCCCATCCTATGGCCGGCGCCGGACGCCGCGACGCTGACCATCAACCTCGCAGGCAGCCGTTTCACGCTGCCGGTCCGGGCGCGCGATGCCGCCCGGATTCCAGTCGCATTTGAAGCGCCCGCGCATGGGCCTTTCGCACCCATCACGCAACTTAGCCAAAGCCGGCTCGCCCGCAGCGTCACCATCGACACGCTGACCGATACCGCGACCTATGTGACGGTGGGGGAGGGCGGCCTTTTCGGTGAGGGCGTCTTCCGCTTCGACGACATTGACCTGATGGAAGACCACGGCCTTACCCGCACGCTCACCGTGCAGGCGGATGATCCGCTATCGGCGCGTTCCGCAATTTCCCAATATTTCGCGCTCGGCCGCGACGGCTGGCGCATTCGCATTGAGACGGAGACGGAGATGACGGGCACGGTGGACGTGTTCCGCATGACGGGCACTGTTCGCGCCTTCGAGAACGGGGAACTGGTCGTGCAGCGGGTCTACGACCAGTCATTCCCGCGGGATCACTTGTAGGAGGCCGTTCAGCGCAGCCGGCCGGAGGCGATGAGGTCCGCGAGCGGTGCGGGCAGCACGCAATCGGCAGGCAATTCCGGCGCCGGCTGGGCTGCGCCCAGTTGGGTCCGCATCGGAATGACGCCGGCCCAGACGGGCACGTCGCTTTCCGCCGCGTCACCCGGCGGCCCGCTGCGGGTTTTCACGGCGGCGTCCTCAATCTCCATCCACAGCACCGAAGTCGCCTTCAGCTCCTGCGCCGTCATCGGCCGCAGCGTCTCCCATCGTCCGGGGAACAGCCCTTCGGTGAAATCGCGCAGTGCCTCGGCCGCCTCCGTCGTGTCCTCGACCAGGCGCGCGGTGCCGAAGGCCATGACGGAGCGGTAATTCACCGAGTGATTGAAGGCCGAGCGTGCGAGGACAAAACCGTCCATCAGGCTGACGGTGAGGCAGACGGGCATGTCTGCGGACGCCCGCAGAAAACGGCTGGCGGCGGAACCGTGCCAGTACAGCCGGTCGCCGACGCGCCAATGGAGGGTGGGCGTCACATAGGGCGCGCCATCGATGACATAGCCGACATGGCACAGCGGGGCGGCATCCAGCACCGCATAGACCGCGTCCTTGTCGTAGCTGCCGCGGTGATGTTCACGACGGACGCGGTTGCGGCCGGTGACGGGAAAAGCAGTGTCGGACATTGGTCAGGCTCCTTATGCCTTCGCAGATTGCCGCGTCTTTGGTATGGTAGCTAACGCCAGTTCTAACAAAATGAGCAGACCAGTTGGCGTCAGATGCCAAGACAGCCCTCATCGCCATCGACCGCGCAGCGGGCGATCTGGAAGGCCAGCTCTACCGCGGTCTGCGGTCGCGGATTCTGAGCGGGGCTTTGCGCGCCGATTCGCGTCTTCCCTCCACCCGGCAGTTGGCTGTCTCGCTCGGTCTCGCGCGGTCCACGGTTGTCCACGCCTATGAGCGGCTGAAGGCCGAGGGCTTTCTTGCCAGCACGGCGGGCGGGGCCAGCCGGGTGGCTTCCATTGCCTCACCGATCGCGGGCACGCCCACGGTTCTGCCGCCGCGTGCGGTCGCGCCCCTGCCGCTGCTGCCCTTGACGCCGGGCGTGCCGGATCTCGCCTCCTTTCCGGCCGCCATCTGGGCGCGGATGCTGGCCACGCATGCGCGCCGGGTCTCTGGCGCTGATCTCGGCTACGGCGCGCCGCTGGGCCTGCCCGCACTGGCCGAGGCGATCCTCGCCCATATCGCGGTCAGTCGCGGCGTGGTGGCCGGCGCCGACCAGCTCATTCTGTTTCCCTCCACCCGGTCCGCCATCGCGCTGCTGGCGCGTGTGGCCCTGCGGGGGGCGCGGCCCGACCAGCGTGCCGCCTGGATCGAAGAACCGGCCTATTTCAGTGCCCGGCAGATTTTGCAGGATGCGGGTGCCGAGCTTGTCCCCGTGGCCGTGGACGATGCCGGCATGAAGCTTGACCTCGCATCAGCCAGGCCCGCGCCGCGGCTGATCTATGTGACACCCTCGCACCAATACCCGACCGGCGTGACCATGACCCTGGCGCGGCGGCTGGCCTTGCTCGCCGCTGCGCAAAAGGCCGGCGCGCTTATTCTGGAAGACGACTATGACAGCGAATTCCAGTTCGACGGCCGGCCGCTCGCGGCCTTGCAGGGGATCGATCAGGCGGGGGTCGTGGCCTATCTCGGCACGCTGTCGAAGGTGCTGGCGCCGGGCGTGCGGCTTGCCTATGCCGTGGTGCCGCGTCACTTGCTGGATGCCGCACAGCAGGCCGTGCGGATGCTGGGCCTGTCCGTGCCGATCCATATCCAGGCGGCGTTTCTGGAGTTTCTGCGCGATGGCCATTTCCGCGCCCATATCCGGCACATGACGCCGGTCTATGCCGGTCGCATGGCGGCCTTCCGCGACGCTGTGCAGCAGTGTTGCGGAGACAAGCTTGAGCCCGGCCCCGGCACCGGCGGCTTGCAGCTTGCTGTGTGGTTCAAGGACAGAACGCAGCATGACGTGGCTGTGGCCGAGGCGCTCCGCGCGGCAGGCTACGGTCCGCAGGCGCTGTCCAGCATGCATCTGGGGCACGGGCGGCCTGGCCTGCTTTGCGGCATCGCCGGTCTGGCGGAGAGCCTGGCCGTGCCTGCTGCCCGCGCCATTGCGGCTGCCCTCTAGCGGGCCTCTGTTCGCTTCAGCCCGGCGATCAGAATATCGACCACCCGCAAGGCGGCGGCCTGCCAGTCCGGGCTGGGGCTGCTATAGGCGACGCCGACCAAAGCCAGAAGCAGGTCGGATGCTTCAGCATCCGGCCGCACCGCGCCCGCGGCCTTGCAGCGATCCACGAGCAGCGTGATGGCGTTGAGGATGAGCGGACCTGACGCGGCATACAGTGCGGTCGTGCCGCCCGGCATGGCATTCAGCGCCGAGGCCATCACCTTCTTGGCGGCGATATAATCGACCAGCAATTCCATCCAGGCGCGCAGGGCGTCCAGCGGCGGATGGCTTTCCAATAGGGCGGCGGCGGCGGCGGCCAACTGCCCAACCCCGCGCCGGTAGACATCGGCGATGATGGCGTCCCGGTTCGGGAAATGGCGATACAGCGTGCCGATGCCGACGCCTGCGCGGCGCGCGATCTCCTCCAGGCTCACGTCGCTGCCGAGTTCCGTGAAGGTGGCGGCCGCCACTTCCAGCAGCTTTTCCCGGTTGCGCTGGCTGTCGGCGCGCGGCTTGCGGGTGGGGGCTGGACCGGTCACGGCGAAATCTCTCTTGCTAAACGGAGGAACCCTCCGTATAAAAAGCGGAGACATCCTCCGTTTATATCATGCGTGCCTTCCAGGCAAAGGTTTTGCCGATCATCGGGCGCATGCGGCGGATGTACCCCCCGGGTCTCAGTGAGACCGGACAACAGGAGGCCAAGATGGCTCAACACTTTGGTGCGACTTCGACGACGGATGACGTGCTGGCGGGCATCGATCTTGCCGGCAAGCATGTGCTGGTCACGGGTGTTTCGGCCGGTCTCGGTGTCGAAACGGCCCGGGCGCTGGCGGCCCATGGCGCCGAGGTCATCGGCACGGTGCGCGATGTGGAGAAGGGGCAGCGGGCGACGGCGGGCATTCCCGGCATCACGCTGCTGCAGATGGATCTGGCCTCGCTTGCCAGCGTGCGCGCGGCGGCGGACAGGCTGGTGGCAGACGGCAAGCCGCTGGACCTCATCATCGCCAATGCTGGAATCATGGCCTGCCCGAAGAGTTTTACGGCGGATGGGTTTGAGATGCAGTTCGGGACCAATCACCTGGGGCATTTCGTGTTCGTGGGTCGCATTGCCTCTCTGCTGCAGCCGGGCGGGCGGCTCGTCAATCTGGCCTCCTCCGGCCATCGCTTTTCGGACGTGAACCTGGAAGACCCGAATTTCGAGCATACCGAATACACCGAATTCGGCGCCTATGGCCGGTCGAAGACCGCGAATATCCTCTTCGCGGTGGAATTCGACCGCCGTCACAAGGCGCGGGGCGTGCGGGCAGCGGCCGTGCATCCCGGTGTCATTCAGACGGAGCTTGGCCGCCATCTGGGTCAGGAAGCGATCGAAGGACTGGTCAAGCAGCTCGAGGAGCAGAACCGTGCTGCCGGGCTGCCGCCCTTCCAGTGGAAGACGATTCCTCAGGGGGCTGCGACCTCGGTTTGGGCCGGTGTCGTGGCACCCGCGGAAGAAGTCGGCGGCCTCTATTGCGAAGATTGCCATGTGGCGGAACCGAGCGATGGACCGCAGATCATGGGCGGCATCCGGGCCTATGCGCTTGATCCTGACAATGCGAAGGCACTCTGGGCGAAAAGCGAAGAGATGGTCGCTGAGCGTTTCTAAAACCGGTGACGGGCGGCGGCTGTCACGCCGTCGCCTTTCGTCAGCGGTAGGGGGCTGACGCAGACCAAACCCCTCATAGAATGCTGTAAAGGCCCGGCGCATCGCGCGGATCGTCTCCGGTGCCCTGGTGCCGCGGGCGCGATGGAGACGCTGCCCCGAAAGTTCACGACAGGCCTCCGGCCTTGTCGAAGCAATTAAACTATGCTTGTTACTAATAAAATAAAAATTGGGACCGTATAATGAGAGCCTGTCTGTCCTTATCCGGGCTCGGGCTTCTGTCCCTTTTTTTAAGCGCCTGTGTCGACAACCATGAATCCGTCAGTGTTCAGACCATCGCTGGAAACTCCTGGTTACCAGGAGCACAGTGTCAGCTCCATAATAAGAAGGGCACTTGGTTCGTCACAACGCCAGGGTCCGTCAGCGTGCATCTCGGATCTGAAAATCTCGACATTGAATGCACGAAAGATGGATTTGTTCCGGCAAACGAAATGGTGAAGTCTTCGGTCAACATGGAAGCCGTACTGCTCAATGGGGCTATCGAGTCGACGGTTAGCGGGTCGGCCTGGACCTATCCGCAGATGATAACAGTGCCCATGCAACCTGTTGCTGCATTGGCGCCCAAGGTCACCGACACACCAGTCGTCGGATACTGAGCGAACAGCCGATTTACTCCGGGGGAGAGCGGCGGAAAGCCTGCGTGAACCTGTCCCCTCACTCCCCGGACGTGACCGACCCTTAGCTGGACCGGAAGGCTGACGGCGCTGGTCTGTGGCGCCGCCTTTCCGTCAGTGATAGCGGGCGATCGCGTAATCTTCGCGCGCCAGATCGGTCTTCTGACCGCCGATGACCTGCGCGATATGGCGGGCCGAGCCGCAGCTCATGGTCCAGCCCAGCGTGCCATGGCCGGTATTGAGATAAAGGCCGGTGATCGGAGTCTCGCCGATCACCGGTGTCCCGTCCGGCGTCATCGGCCGCAGGCCCGACCAGTAGCTGGCTTTGGACAGGTCTCCGCCGGGGAACAGGTCGCTGACCGAATATTCCAGCGTGCGCCGCCGGGCCGCCGGCAGATCCGTGGTGAAGCCGGAAATCTCCGCCATGCCGCCGACACGAATGCGATCACCCAGCCTGGTAATGGCGATCTTGTAGGTCTCGTCCATGACGGTCGATTCCGGGGCAAGCCCGGCATCGACAATCGGGATCGTCAGCGAATAGCCCTTCACCGGATAGACGGGCAGTTTCAGGCCGAAGCGGCTGAGCAGCAATGGGGAAAAACTGCCGAGACAGACGACGACGGCGTCCGTCGTGATGGTGCCCCGGTCGGTCGCGACCGCTTCCACCTTGCCGCCTGAAGCAACGACTTCTTTGATGCTGCTGCCGAAGACGAAGCTGACGCCAAGCGCTTTGGCTTTTTCCGCTAGAGCATTGGTGAATTTGAAACAGTCGCCGGTTTCGTCTTTCGGCGTCAGCAACCCGCCCTTGATCTTGTGGCGCACCTGGGCAAGCGCGGGCTCCACGCGGATACAGCCCTCTGTGTCGAGCACCTCATAGGGAATGCCGTCGGCGGCCAGCGCCTTCACATCCTTGGCTGATGCCTCAACCTGCTCGTCTTTACGGAAAAGCTGCAGCGTGCCCTGCATGCGCTCATCATAGGCGATGCCGGTCTCGGCCCGCACCTCGGCCAGCGCTTCGCGCGACAGATCGGCCAGGCGAAGCATGCGGCCCTTGTTGACCGCGTAACGCGGGCCCGAGCAATTGGCGAGCATCTTGAGCAGCCAGGTAATCATCGCCCAATCGGGCTTGGGCCGCAGAATGAGCGGCGCATGCTCCATGAACAGCCATTTCAGCGCCTTCTGCGGAATACCCGGCGCGGCCCAGGGGCCGCAATAGCCGAAGGACACTTCGCCCGCATTGGCAAAGCTCGTTTCCAGCGCCGGACCTGTCTGCCGGTCCACGACCGTCACGTCATGCCCGGCTTTGGCAAGCTGATAGGCCGTGGTGACACCGACCACACCGGCGCCGAGAACAGTGATCTTCATGCTGCGTCCAAAGGTCAGAGTGTCAGCGATAGTCCCGGCGGTAGCGATGGCCGAGGCTGGTGAGAATTTCGTAGGCGATGGTGCCGGCATCGGCCGCCAGCATTTCCAGCGTCTGGCTGGGGCCGATGACCTCGACCAGGCTGCCGAGATCCAGCGCGTCCTCGGGCAGGTCCGAAATATCGACCGTCATGCTGTCCATCGAAACACGGCCGACGATGGGCAGGCGCTGGCCTTGAAAATAGACGGCGCCGCGCCCGCTGAGCGACCGCAGCAGCCCGTCCGCATAGCCTGCGGCGAGAGTCGCGAGCCGTGTCTCGCCGGTCGTCACATGGGTGCCGCTATAGCCGACCGCCGCTCCGGCGGGCACGCTGCGGGTCTGCACGACGGCGATGGAGAGGCTGACGACCGGCTCCATCGGGTTGGCGGCCCCGGCATGCGGCGCGCCGCCATAAAGGGCCACGCCCGGGCGGGCCAGGGCGCCGTGGTAATCCGCCCCCATCAGAATGCCGCCGGAATTGGCGAAGCAGAGCGGAATCTCGGGGAATTCTGCGGCGACCTTGCGCATCTCGGTCAGCTGGCCGGCATTCTGGGCGCTGCCCGGCTCATCCGCCGAGGCGAGATGGCTCATGACATACAGAATCTCGATCTCCGGCATCTCAGCGATGGCGGCATGCAGCGCTGCGCGGTCTGCGGGCGCGAAACCCAGGCGGGACATGCCGGTATCGAATTGCAGCACGGCCGGCAGGCGGCGGCCTTCAATCTTCCCCTGGGCCTGCCAGCGACCGAGCTGGGCGAAGGAATTGATGACGGGCGTGATATGGGCCGCGGCGACAGCCGCTTCCGCGCCCGGCAGCAATCCGTTGAGCACGAAAATCTGCGCGTCATCGGGCAGATGCGGACGCAGCGCGATCGCTTCACCGGCCTGGGCCACGAAGAAATGCCGGCATCCGGCCTCCACCAGCGCTTCGGCAACACGGACGGCACCCAGGCCATAGGCGTCAGCCTTGACCACGGCGGAAACGCGGGCCGGGGCGGCGAGGGCCACCAGCCGCTGGTAATTGCGGCGCAGCGCGGCAAGATCGATCACCAGAGTGCCGGGATAGCCCGCGGTTTCGGCATTCATCAGCGTGCGCCAGTCGATACTGTCCATGGCTGTTGCGATCCGGTCTGTGTTCCTGCAGGTTAGGACAATAAACGCGGAAATTCCGACGAATCTACGCTTGATTATGCGAATGAACCGTGCCGATTAGACGGAACTGCGACAGTTTGGAAGATTCTGCATGTCCTCCGTCGATGCCATAGACCGCAACATCCTGCGCCTGCTGCGGGTCAATGCCCGCATGAGCAATGCGCAGCTGGCCGAGGAGGTGGGCCTCTCCCCCTCGGCCTGCCTGCGGCGGATCAGATTGCTGGAAAATGCCGGCGTCATCCGCGGCTATACCGCGCTGGTCGAAACGGGGGCCGCCGAGCAGGGTATTGCCGTGCTGATCAATATCACTTTGGAGCGGCAGACCGAGGAATACCTCAACCGCTTTGAGCTTGCTGTCCGCAAGCATCCTGAAATCCAGGAATGCTATCTGATGACCGGCGGGTCGGATTACTTCCTGCGCGTCGAAGTTGCCAATGCCGGCGCCTTTGAGCGCATCCATAAGGAAGTGCTCTCGACCCTTCCCGGCGTCTCCCGCATCCATTCCAGCTTTTCGATCAAGAATGTCCTCGCAACCCGGCCTAAGGGCCGGCGCTGAAACGCCTATGCCGCCCGATAGATGTCGGCCTTCAGAATCTCCATGAAACGGCCCGGCGTGCTCAGCGGCTGAAAGCCGAACTGGCTATAGAGGCCATGGGCGTCCGCGGTCATCAGCAGGTGGCGCCGCAGTCCCTGCAAGTCAGGATGCGCTATGACGCTCTGCATCAGGCATTTGGACAGGCCCTGACCGCGATGGCTTTGCAGCACGAAGACATCGGCGACGAGAGCGAAGGTCGCCTTATCCGTGATGACGCGGGCGAGGCCGGCCAGGGCCTTTCCCTGGTAGAGACCGAAGCACAGCGAGTTCTCGACGGCACGTTGCACGACATCGCGCGGAATGCCGCCCGCCCAGTAGCTGTCTTCGTTCAGAAAGCGATGGATGGCATCAAGGTCGAGCCGCGCGGGATCGGTTGAAATCTCATAGCCCGCAGGAAGAATGTGGGAAGGGTTCATAGATCCCCTTCCACGAACTGCGCGCGGCCCAGGCCGAAGGACCAGTCATCATCCGTGTTCTGCACGAAGGAAATCATCACGTCCGTCGCTTCAATGCCGCAGCCGGCCTTCAGATCGGCGCAGAAATTGGCATAGAACGTGCGTTTCTCATCCTGCGTGCGCGGGCGGGAGACGATTTCCAGCAGCACGAAGTTTTCTGTCCGCGGAATCCCAAGGCCGGTATCCTGGGCGATGAAATGCGTCGGCTCGTGTTCCTGCACGATCTGGTAGCGGTCGCGCGGTGGCACGCCGAAGGAGCGCACCATGCTGTCATGCGCGGTATCGAGAAACAGCTTCAGCGCGTCGGGGCTGCGGCTGCCCTTGACGATGTGGAATTTCATCAGCGGCATCGTACTATCCTTGAAACGACAGGCTTCGCGCGCCGGGTGTTGCACCGGCGCGGCTGGGGACTTCGCTATATGGGAGTGGCCAGGACCGGCCGCGAGGGGGCCGGTCCTGCTGAGCGTAAATTAGGCGGCGCGCTTCAGCGCGTCACCCAGGATGGAGACGATGGTGCCGATCTGCGCGCGCTCAATGATGAGCGGCGGGGAGAGGGCGATGATATCGCCCGTCACCCGCACGAGCAGACCCTTGTGGAAGCAGTCGACGAAGACGTCATAGGCGCGGGTGCCAGGGGCACCGGTGCGCGGGGCGAGTTCGACGGCGCCGACCAGGCCGAGATTGCGGATATCGATGACGTTCGGCAGGCCCTTGAGGGAATGCAAAGCGGCCTCCCATTCGGGCGCAATCTCAGCCGCGCGCGTCAGCAGGCCTTCTTCCTCATAGATTTCCATGGTCGCCAGGCCCGCGGCGCAGGCCACGGGATGGCCCGAATAGGTATAGCCGTGGAACAGCTCGATGGCGTTCTCCGGCCCGGTCATCAGCCCGTCATAGACATGGCGGCCGGCGAAGACCGCGCCCATCGGCAGGCTGCCATTGGTGATGCCCTTGGCGGTGGTGACAAGATCCGGCACCACGCCGAAGAAATCCGTCGCGAACGGCGTGCCCAGGCGGCCGAAGCCGGTGATGACTTCGTCGAAGATCAGCAGGATGCCGTGCTTGCTGGCAATGGCGCGCAGACGTTCCAGATAGCCTTTCGGCGGCAGGATGACGCCGGCCGAGCCCGACATCGGTTCAACCACCACGGCGGCGATCGTCTCGGCGCCATGCAGTGCGACCAGACGCTCCAGATCATCGGCCAGATCCGCACCCTGTTCGGGCATGCCCTTGGTGAAGGCGTTGCGCTCCACATCCAGCGTGTGGCGCATATGGGCTGCCGGGATCTGCGGAAAGACGCGGCGGTTGTTGACGAGACCACCGACCGAGATGCCGCCGAAGCCGACACCGTGATAGCCTTTTTCGCGCCCGATGACGCGGGTGCGCGTGCCCTGGCCGATGGCGCGCTGATAGGCGATGGCGATCTTCAGCGCGGTATCGATCGATTCGGAACCGGAACCGGTGAAGAAGATGCGGTCGAGCTTCGCCTCCGGCCCGCCCGGCGCCATGGAGGCAAGCTTGGCCGCGAAGTCGAATACGATCGGGTGGCCCATCTGGAAGGTCGGCGCGAAATCCAGGCTCATGAGCTGGCGCTGCACAGCGTCCGCAATCTTGCGGCGGCCGTGCCCGGCATTGCAGCACCACAGGCCGGCGGTGCCGTCCAGGATCTTATTGCCGTCGACATCGGTGTAATACATGCCCTCAGCCCCGGCGAGCAGGCGGGGGGCCGCCTTGAACTGCCGGTTGGCGGTGAAGGGCATCCAAAAATTGTCGAGAACGGGCGCGTTGGGGGTGATGTGATTCATGGAGGGCTCCGATACAGATTTCCAGTCATCGCGCCTTTCGCTCCCGCAAAACAAGACCCTTTCTTCTATCCTGTAACCCATTGAAAAGGCGCGACGGGTAGGGGTAAGTGTTCGGTATCTCGAACAGCCGAAACGGGAGCTATGCGGTGACGGTCGATATCGGTGGCAGGCTTCGCTACCTGCGCATGGCGCACAACCTCTCGCAGCGGGAATTGGCCAAGCGGGCGGGGGTGACGAATTCCACCATTTCGCTGATTGAATCGAATGGCACCAACCCGTCGGTCGGTGCGCTGAAGCGCATTCTCGACGCGATCCCGATCGGATTGGCCGAATTCTTCTCCTTCGAGCCGGATCGGCCGCGCCAGGCTTTCTATACCGCCGAGGAGCTGATCGAAATCGGCAAGGGACCGATCTCCTATCGCCAGGTCGGCCACAATCTCTTTGGCCGTGCCTTACAGATTTTGAAGGAGTGCTACCAGCCCGGCGCCGATACCGGCAAAATCCTGCTGACCCATGAGGGCGAGGAGGGCGGCATCGTTCTGTCTGGCCGGCTGGAAGTGACGGTCGAGGATGAGCGCCGCATTCTGGGACCGGGCGACGCCTATTATTTCGACAGCCGCCGCCCGCACCGCTTCCGCTGCCTTGGGGCCACTCCTTGCGAAGTCATCAGCGCCTGCACGCCGCCAAGTTTTTGACAGTGCATCCGCCACCGCCGGGCCTTCAGCTCCGGTAGCGAAGCGCCTCCATCAGCAATGAAAAGGCCGGCGAGGACTGGCGTCGGCTCGGGTAATAGAGATGGTATCCTGTCCAGAGCGGTGACCAGTCCTCCAGCACCTGGATAAGGCCGCCCGAGGTCAGATAAGGGCGCGCCAGGTCCTCCGGCACATGCGCGAGGCCGAAACCTTCGACCGCCGCATCCAACACGCCGAAGACGCTGTTGAAGACCAGCCGCCCTTCGACGCGTACCTTCAGCTCCAGCCCGTCCTTTTCCAATTCCCACGGATAGAGCCCGCCATAAGTGGGCAGGCGCAGGTTGATGCAGGGATGCTGCGGCAGTTCCTGCGGCGTTGCAGGGGCCGCGCGGCCTGTGAAATACGACGGAGACCCGACAACGATGAAACGGATGTCGGGCGCGATGCGCACCGCGATCATGTCGCGGGCAACCTGCTCGCCCAGACGAATGCCGGCATCATATCGTTCGGCCACGATATCGGTGAGGCCATAGTCCAGCGAGACCTCGACATTGATATCCGGGTAGGCCAGCAGAAACCGTGTCAATTTTGGCCACAGCACGGTTTTGGCGGCGTGATCGCCCGCCGTGATGCGGATGGTGCCGGCCGGCTTGCCTCGCAGCGAGCGTAGCGCGTCCAGTTCCTCCTCAATCTCTCTGAGGCGCGGGCCAACACTCTGCAGCAGCCGCTCGCCCGCGGGCGTAGGAGAGACGCTGCGGGTGGTGCGGACCAGCAGCCGCAGGTCGAGACGTTCCTCGAGCTGGCGGATTGTCTGGCTCAAGGCCGGTTGCGAGACGCCGAGCTTGGCGGCTGCTTTGGTGAAGCTGCGCTCCGTCGCGACGGCCAGGAAGGCGACGAGGTCGTTCATGTTATTCTGGGCCATGCGCGGTCATGCCTTTCCCGTCACCGGCGGCCCAGGATCGCCGCTCTGCGTCGTTTTTGCGCCAAGGTTCCTGTCCCGCTTCTATTCATAAGGCCTGCCTATAAACCTATGTGGATTATTACGCCTAATGCTGTCCAGCCACCCGTCCTAGATAAGAGGCTGAGAGGCCGCCTGGCCGCCGCTGAAGCAAAGGGGACAGACGAATGAAGATTACACGCAATGGCACGCAGCCCTCCGGCAAGGGGCCGGCCGACTGGTTCACGGGCACCGTCCGCATCGATCCGCTGTTCCAGGCTGAGGAGCCCGCGCGCGGGGCGGCGGCCTGCGTCACCTTCGAGCCGGGTGCCCGCACCGCCTGGCATACCCATCCGCTGGGCCAGACCCTGATCGTGACCGCCGGCTTCGGCCGGGTACAGCGTGAGGGTGGCCCGATCGAGGAGATTCGCCCCGGCGACGTCGTCTGGTTTCCGCCGGGAGAGAAGCATTGGCATGGCGCAAGCCCGGCCACGGCGATGACCCATATCGCGATCCAGGAGAAGCTGGACGGCAAGGTCGTGGACTGGATGGAGCATGTGACCGACGAACAGTATCAGGCTGACGCCGCCTGATCGCGTCCTGGGAGAGGAGCCTATGATGCGGACGCGCCAGCTTGGGAACAGTTCCCTCATCGTTTCGGCCCTTGGCCTTGGCTGCATGGGGATGAACCATCATCGTGGCCCGGTGGCGGATAAAACTGCGATGATTGCGCTGATCCATGACGCAATCGGCCGCGGCGTGACCTTTTTCGATACCGCTGAGGTCTATGGCCCTTTCACCAATGAGGCTTTGGTGGGGGAAGCGCTGGCGCCGTTCCGGCAGAAGGTCACGATCGCAACCAAGTTCGGCTTCGATCTCGGCCCTGGCGGCACCGGCGGGCTCAATAGCCGGCCGGACCGCATTCGCGAGGCAGCCGAAGGGTCGCTGAAGCGGCTGCGGGTGGAGACGATCGACCTTTTCTACCAGCACCGCGTCGATCCCGCAGTGCCGATCGAGGATGTCGCCGGCACCGTGAGGGACCTGATCGCTGAGGGCAAGGTGCGGCATTTCGGCCTGTCAGAGGCGGCGGCGGAAACCATCCGTCTCGCCCATGCCGTGCAGCCGGTCGCGGCCGTGCAGAGCGAATATTCGCTGTGGTGGCGGGAGCCCGAAGCCGAGGTGCTGCCGCTCTGCGGGTCTTTGGGCATCGGATTTGTGCCCTACAGCCCGCTCGGGCGGGGGTATCTCACCGGCACGATGGATGAAACCACGACCTTCGGCGGCAATGACAACCGCAGCACGCTGCCCCGGTTCACGGCCGATGCGCTGAAGGCGAACCGCCCGGTGGTCGATCTGCTCGAAGAGATTGGCAGACGCCATGGTGCGACCCCGGCGCAGATCGCGCTTGCCTGGCTCCTGGCGCAAAAGCCTTGGATCGTCCCTATTCCCGGCACGACCAAACTGCACCGGCTTGCGGAGAATATCGCGGCCGCCGAGATTGTCCTGTCATCCGAAGAACTTGCTAAAATGGATGCGGCCGTGGCGAAGATTGCCGTAGCAGGTGATCGCTACCCGCAGTCGGAAGCCGCGCGCACGGCGCGCTAGACAACGGATTCACAGATGAATATCGCCTTTGATGGAAAGGTCGCGCTCGTCACGGGCGCGGCCTCCGGCCTCGGCCTTGCTACGGCCAAAGCTTTCGCGGCCTCCGGCGCTGCGGTGGCACTCGCCGACTGGAACGAGACAGCCGTACATGAAGCGGCCGAGACGTTATCGGCAAAGGGCTACAAAGTCGTGGCCATTCAGTGCGACGTCGCAGATGACGCGGCCGTTGAAGCCATGGTGGCACGGACCGTCGAAACCTTCGGCCGGCTTGATGTCGCCTACAATAATGCCGGCGTCCAGAACGTGCTGGCCGAAACAGCCGATGCCACGGGGACAGATTATGACCGGGTGATGGGCATCAATCTTCGCGGCCTGTGGAGCTGCATGAAATTCGAGCTGGCACAGATGCGCCAAAAAGGCAGCGGCGCCATCGTCAATTGCTCGTCCCTGGGCGGGCTGGTGGGCGGGGCTGAGCGCGGCATCTACCATGCGGCCAAGCACGGCGTGGTGGGCTTCACCAAAAGTGCCGCTCTCGAATATGCCGCGCGGGGTATCCGCATCAACGCCGTCTGCCCTGGCCTCATCTGGACGCCCATGGTCGACCAGATGGTCGCGGACGGCCAGGGCGAGCAGCTGAAGGGGATGGAGAAGGCGGTGCCGATGGGGCGCGTCGGCCGCCCGGAAGAGATTGCGGATGCGGTGCTATGGCTCAGCAGCGACGCCGCAAGCTACGTCACCGGCCAATCCATTTCGGTGGACGGCGGCTTCATCATGCGGTGATGGTGGAAACCACCATGCCGCATATCATTGTGAAACTGGCTGCGGGTCGCGGGGGTCCGCAGAAGGCTGAACTCGCCAACGCCTTGGCAGAGGTGGCGATTGAGACGCTGACGCTGGACCCGGCAACCATTTCGGTGGCGATTGAGGATGTGAGACCCGAAGATTGGGTCGAAGACATCTACAAGCCGGAGATTCTCGTCAAGTGGGACGAGGTTTATCGGAAGCCCGGCTACGGTCCGCTAGAACCGGCGTCCCGCGAGCGCCCGTGCCGGGGCGCTCGCGGATGGCGTGACGATTATTCGCCCTGCTGCTGCTGTTGCTCTTCTTCCTGCTGCTGTTGTTGTTCCTCTTCCTCCTGCTGTTGCTGATACTGCTCCTGCTGTTCCTGCTGCTGCTGGTATTGCTCCTGCTGTTCCTGCTGCTGTTGTTCCTGCTGTTGCTGATATTCCTCGTCGCGCTGCTGCTGGTCTCTCTGCTGCTGCTGCAACTGCTGCATATATTGCTCCTGCTGGAACTGCTGCTGCTGCGCGTCGCTATCGTCTTGCTGGTTCTGATCGGATGTCGGGGTGGGCGCCGGATTGTTCGGGTAATAGACGGGGGCGGCTGGCGCCTGACCGGGGCCGGTCAGACTTTTCAGCGCGTTTTGTGCATTCACATCACCCTGCGCAGCAGCCTTCTGATACCAGCTCGCAGCCGCAGACGTGTTTTGGGGAACGCCCTGGCCATGCTCATACAATGACCCAAGGGCGGTTTGCGCATGCATATCGCCCTGATTGGCGGCCTTGGTGAATAGAAATGCGGCCTGATCATAGTCCTGCTTCACGCCCTGGCCGTTCTGATACAATATGCCAAGGTTGGTCTCTGCCATCGCGTCGCCGCTGGCTGCGGATTGTTGGTAAAAAGCTGCAGCCTTGGCGTAATTCCGCTTGACGCCCTGGCCGCCACTATAGAGCACGCCCAAATCGTAATCCGCATCCAGATTGCCCCGGTCGGCGGCCTTTTGCCACCAATAGGCGGCTTTAGCGGCATCCTGCGGTACCCCTTCACCTTTGTAATAGGCGTAGCCAAGGGAGTACAGGCCCCGTGGATCTCCCCCATCGGAGGCCTTGCGGAACCAAGCAACCGATTGCGCTAAATCCTTCGGCACGCCGGTTCCATAGTAGTAGTCGTCCCCTATATTTGCCTCACAGGCTGCGTTGCCCTGGGCGGCCGCCTTCAGACACCATGCATGCCCATTCGTGTAGTCTTTGATGGCGTAATAATAATGTGCCAGCTTATGCTCGGCTTCGGGATCGCCGGCCTGTGCTGCTGTTTGCAGGACCGCAAGGTCTTTGGCCGAGAGGGTTGGGGTGGTCGCAGCGGCTTGTCCCGGTTGCGCCGGCATCTGGCATGCTGTGAGCGCGATGAGTGCGCAGCCGCAGGCAGCGGCCGAGAGGGATAGGCTCGTCTTCATCGTAATCTCCTGCGTCACGGATCGTCCGCCATGCAGGTGTCAACCGCATGGCTCAACCGATCCTTGGTCAATGGGCCAATGATCTGGATCGACCCAATCTATGGCGGGCATGACTGGTTCCCTGTCCTGTCGCACGCATTGCGTCAGCGCGATCCAGACTCTATTGCTAAATCGAGACAATATGAGCTGGCGATGGCGTCATGCGACGATGGTGATAGGATAACCTGCTTGCCGTTGGACGTCCGGTCAGTGTCATTTTTATGCCATCGGCGTTTGCCGCGATCCCTCAGGAATCAGCACAAGCTGAAGGCCAGTTGAACGATTTTGTTTCCACAATGTGGAAGCTTTATGGCGAAGCGCAGGGTGTAATTGCGCTCAGACAATGTGGTCATCATCTCCTATTGCGAACGAGATCATGAGCACCACACCATTACGAATTGCGCAACCTACAAAGATGCGCTTTGCGCGCCGTGGCCAGACACGAAAAAGTGAATTTCTGCGACGGTGGCGACCGCAGCCAGTGACGGCCCGCCGTTGATGCCATGCGCTACAGCTCTTTTGCGAATCTCAGCCCATCATAGATCGCGGCATGGATATTGCGGCTGGCGACCGCATCGCCGATGCGGAACAGCCGAAACTGACCGAAGCTGTTGCGTATATCCGTCTGCGGTTGCCCGGCCACCAGAGCCTCGTAATCGACCGCACCGAGATTGACGGAATGGGGCTTCAGCGCCTCATACAGCGTCTCATCCGGCAGGGTTCCATGGTCCACCACGACCTGATCGACATGCCTGTCGTGAACGGCCGCGCCATAGTCGCTGCCGACCGCCGCCACCAGTTCATTGCCCGCGCGCCGCACTGATAGCAGGCGGCTGTTGATGGTGATGCGCACGCCATGCTGCTGAAAGCGGCGGGCGAAGGCCGCGTGGTTCAGGCCGCCCATTTCGGGTGCGAAGAAGCGTTCCGGCGTCACGATGTCGACCGCGGAGCCAGCTTCCGCCATCATCTCGGCCGCCTGCATCGCGGGGTAGGCGCCATTGTCGTCAAATACCAGCACGCGGTCCGCGGGCTTGACCTGGCCCGAGAGAATATCCCAGGCGGAGACAACATATTCATTGCCGGATGTCAGAACATCCGTATGCGGCAGGCCGCCGGTCGCGAGAAAGACGATATCCGGCGTGAAGGCGAGCACATCCTCAACTTCGGCGAAAACGCCGAAACGAATCGCGGCGCCCAGCCGCGCCAGCTCCTGCATGCGCCAGTCGATGATGCCGATCAGATCACGACGGCGGGCGTGGCGTGCGGCGAGCAGCACCTGGCCGCCGGGCCGGTCGGTCGCCTCCCACAGCGTGACCTGCTGGCCACGTTCGGCCGCCACGCGCGCGGCTTCCAGCCCCGCCGGGCCGGCACCCACCACCAGCACGCGCTGGCCGGGCATGGGGCTTTTCGCAATCACATGCGGCATCGACGCTTCCCGCCCGGTGGCGGCGTTGTGGATGCAAAGCGCGTCCTGCCCTTCATAGATGCGGTCCAGGCAATAGGTGGCACCGACACAGGGGCGGATGCGATCTTCCTGCCCGTTCAGAATTTTCTGGACGATATGCGGGTCGGCGATATGGGCGCGGGTCATACCGACCATATCGAGCTTGCCTTCGGCAATGGCGTGGCGGGCGGTCGCCACATCCGCAATGCGGGCCGCGTGAAACACCGGAATGTCGGCAGCCGCGCGCACCTCTCCCGCGAAATCGAGACTGGGGGCTGAGCGCATGCCCATGAGCGGGATGACGTCGACCAGGGCATTGTCGGTGTCGATATGGCCGCGAATGATATTGAGGAAATCGACCATGCCGCTGGCCTTGAAGCGGCGCGCAATCTCAATCCCGTCGCGGCGGGTCAGGCCGGTGCTCCAATCCTCCTCGGCCACCATGCGCAGGCCGATGATGAAATCGGGGCCGACGGCAGCCCGCATCGCGTCCAGCACGCGGAGCGAAAAGCGCATGCGGTTATCCAGCGTCCCGCCATAGGCATCATCGCGCTGATTGGTGGCGGGCGACCAGAATTGGTCCATCAAATGCCCATAGGCTTCGATCTCAATCCCATCCAGCCCGGCCGCCTGCATGCGCTGGGCAGCGGCCGCGTAATCGGCGATGATGCGCTCGATATCCCAGTCCTCGGCCGCTTTCGGGAAGGCGCGATGCGCCGGCTCCCGCACGCGCGAGGGCGCCAGCACCGGCAGCCAATCCGCCTTGTTCCAGCCCGTGCGACGGCCAAGATGGGTGAGCTGTATCATCACCGCTGCGCCGTGTTCATGGCAGGCGTCGGTGAGTTGTTTCATCCAGGGCACGATCTCATCCCGATAGGCGAGAAGATTGCCGAAGGCGGCCGGTGAATCGCGCGAGACGATGGCAGACCCCGCCGTCATGGTCAGCGCGATGCCGCCGCGCGCCTTTTCGACATGATAAAGCCGGTAGCGGTCCTTTGGCATGCCGTCTTCGGAATAGGCGGGCTCATGCGCCGTGCTCATCACCCGGTTGCGCAAGGTGAGATGCTTCAACTGAAAGGGCTGTAGCAGCGGATCGCGGTCTCTGTCGGCCAAGGTCGTTATCCAGTCTGAGGCGATGTGCCCGCCACTATCGCAGGAATTTCGCGATCGTCACCCGGTCATCCGCCCGGTCGCCGGCGGCACCGGCATGCGCATGGCGGCCCGGGCGGCCAGCGGGCTCATCTGGAACCGTCCGCGAAAGGCCCGCGCGAAGCCGGAGGCCGAGGTGAAGCCATGGGCGGTCGCGACTTCGGCCACGCTCATGCCGCTCTGTTCCAGCATGCGCTTGGCGGCCGATAGCCGCAGGTCGAGGTAATAGTGATGCGGGGATTGGCCGAGCTGCGTGCGAAAGCGCGTTTCCAACGTTCGCCGCTTCACGCCGGATTGCGCCGCAATGGCGGCCAGCGCCAGCGGCTCCTCCAGATGGCGCTGCATGAGCGCAATGGCGCAGGCGAGCGCCGGATCGTCGCCCAGCAGGCGGCCGAGGGAGACGACCGGTTGCGGCGTGGAGCCCGGGAGCGTCTGATCATAGACGAAAACGCTGGCGACGTTCAGCGCCAGCGGCAGGCCGTGTTCCTGCCGCAGCAGCGTCAGCATCATATCCAGCGCCGGCGTGGCGCCGCCTGCCGTCCAGCGGCGGCGGTCCATGACGAAACGGTCCTGGGCGACGGTGATCTTCGGAAAGCTCGCGGCAAACTCGTCCAGATCCTCCCAATGGGTGGTCGCTTTGAACCCGTCCAGCAGGCCGGCGCGGGCCAGTTCCCAGGACCCAGCCTCCACCGCTGCCATGATGGCGCGGCCCCGCGCCGCGCGGCGCAGGGCCGCCCGCAGGCTGCGGTCGGTGACGCGAGTATTGAAGGAGCCAAGAAGGAACAGCGCGTCCCGCCCCCCATCCGGGTCGAAGACGCCATCCACCGCGAGGGACAGGCCCGAGGTGCTGAGCACGGAAGCCCCCTGGCGGGAGAGCAGGCGCCAGCGATACAGCGGCTGGGCGGCGACCCGATTGGCCGCGCGCAGCGGCTCGATCACCGCCGCCAGGCACATGAGCGAGAACTGGTCCTGCAGCAGAATGTCGATCTGCATCGGCGGGGGCGGGGCGGGGGCAGCGGCCAAGCGCGGTCTTTCGGAAAACGGACGGAAATCTGCGGAGAATGTATAGCACCGTATCCGTGACAGTTGCACCCTTCCAACTGGCGGCGTGAAACGCGCCTCACCTTGCAGACGCCCTCGGAGTTAAGGCCCATGAATTGGGATGCTTTCATCACCTGTGCCGTCACCGGCGTCGGCGACAGTGCCGGCAAGAATCCGCATGTGCCGATCACGCCGGAGCAGATTGCGGGGGCGGCGATCGAGGCGGCGCGCGCCGGTGCCGCTATCGCCCATATCCATGTGCGTGACCCCAAGACCGGCCGTGGCGCGCGGGACGTGGATCTCTATGCCGAGGTCGTGCGCCGCATCCGCGCGTCCGATACCGATGTCATCATCAACCTCACTGCCGGCATGGGCGGTGACCTGGTGCTGGGCGGGGTGGAAAATCCTCTGCCGCTCAACATGCAGAGCACCGATATGGTAGGCGCGGAGGAGCGGCTGGCGCATGTCACGGCGCTTCTGCCGGAGATCTGCACGCTTGACTGCGGATCGATGAACTTCGCCGAAGGCGATTATGTCATGACCAATACGCCCGGCATGCTGCGCGCCATGGCGCGGCGTGTGCAGGCTTTGGGCGTGCGGCCGGAGATTGAGGTGTTCGACACCGGCCATCTCGTTCTCTGCAAGCAGCTCATCAAGGAGGGGTTGATCGATGATCCGGTGATGATCCAGCTCTGCATGGGCATTCCCTATGGCGCGCCGGATGACCCGCAGACGCTGATGGCCATGGTGAATAATCTGCCGCCCGGCACCGTCCACTCGGCCTTTTCCATCGGCCGCATGCAGCTGCCCTATGCCGCCTTGGCGCTGCTCGCAGGCGGCAATATCCGCGTGGGTCTGGAAGACAATATCTGGCTGTCGCGCGGTGTGCCGGCAACCAACGGCCGGCTGGTGGAGCGGGCGGTGCAGGTGGCGACCGGCATGGGTGCCCGCATCATGGGACCGGACGAGGTGCGCGCCAAGCTCAAGCTGGAGAAGCGCGTTTCCGTGGGAGCCGCCGCATGAGCGAGATCCGTCATTGCGCCATCATCGGCGGCGGTGTCATCGGTGGGGGCTGGGCCGCGCGCTTCCTGCTCGCGGGGCTCGACGTCACGGTCTTCGATCCGCACCCCGAGGCTGAGCGCCGTTTGCGGGAGATGGTGGCCCTCGCGGGCCGCGCCTGGCGCAAGCTCATCGCGGCCCCCCTGCCGCCGCTGGGAAAGCTGCATTTTGCGGTCAGCCTGCAAGAGGCGGTGCGGGACGCTGACCTCATTCAGGAGAGCGCGCCCGAAGTCGAAAGCGTCAAGCAGATAATTTTGGCTGAGATTGACCGCTTCGCGGAGCCGGATGCACTGATCTGCTCCTCCACCTCCGGCCTGTTGCCGACGCGTATTTCGGCCCGCATGACGCGGCCGGAGCGCCTGACGGTCGCGCATCCCTTCAACCCGGTCTATCTACTGCCGCTGGTGGAACTCTGCGGCGGTGAGAAGACATCGCCGGAGACGATCGCGCGGGCGAAGGCGTTCTTCGCCGGCATTGGCATGCACCCGCTGCATGTGCGGAAAGAGATCGACGGGTTCATCGCAGACCGCCTGCTGGAGGCTCTGTGGCGGGAGGCGCTGTGGCTGGTGCATGATGGCGTCGCGACCGTCGAGGAGGTCGATGACGCCATCCGCTTCGGGGCCGGCATGCGCTGGGCCTTCATGGGCACCTTCCAGATTTACCGTCTGGCGGGTGGAGAGGCCGGCATGCGCCATTTCATGGCGCAGTTCGGCCCGACGTTGAAACTGCCCTGGACGAAGCTGATGGATGTGCCGGATTTCACCGATGAACTTGTCGATCTCGTGGCGGCGCAATCCGATGACCAGTCATGCCGATGGGGTTTTCGGGATCTGGAAGCGAAGCGCGATGATTGCCTGATTGGCATCATGCGCTCCCTCAAGACCCAGCAATTTGGTGCGGGTGACACGCTGGCGGGTTTCGAGCAGCGCCTGCGGGACAAGGCGGCGGCGGAGGCGACGGAGACGGCTGAGCCCTTGCGGCTCTATGAAGGTCAGGTGCCGGCCGCATGGATCGACTATAACGGCCATATGACCGAGAGCCGCTATCTCGAAATTTTCGGCTATGCGACGGACGCTTTGCTTGCGCGTATCGGCATGGATGGCGCCATGCTCGCGAAAGGGTTCAGCTACTACACGGTGGAGACGCATCTTCGCCATCTGGATGAGATCCGGCTCGGCGAATCCTATTCTGCCACCACGCAGATTTTGGGACAGGACGAGAAGCGAATCCACATTTTCCATCGCCTGCTGCATAGCGATGGGCGGCTTCTGGCCACCGCCGAACAGATGATGCTGCATGTGGATATGAAGGCGCATCGAGCCGTGCCGGCGGCGCCTGAAGTGCTGGCGGTGCTTGAGGGCCTTGCCGCCAGCCATCGCGGCCTGGCTGTGCCGGATGGCGCCGGGCGCAGCATCGGCCAGCGCTGAGACATTACCACGCGACCAGACAAGACGGGACTAGCAGACTAGATCAACACCTAAGCGAGGACAGACAGAGCGATGTCGATCATCGACCGGACCGAAGCCTCATCCGTGGCGCCGACCTTGCCGGCATCGCTCTATCGTGACCCTGGTCTGTTTGAACGCGAGCGACGCGACATCTTTGCGCGCGAATGGCTGCTCTTCGCGCGCAGCGATCAACTGGCCGATCCTGGGGACTTCATCACCGGCACCATCATCGGCTATCCGATCATGCTCGTGCGCCAGGATGACGGCAGCCTGCGCGGCTTTCACAATGTCTGCCGTCATCGCGCGTCGATGCTGACGCAGGAGGAAGCGGGCCAGATGCCGGGGGGCGTCATCCGCTGCCCCTATCACAGTTGGACCTACAATCTCGACGGCTGCCTGAACCGGGCGCCAGGCTTTGGTGCGGCCAAGGGTGAGGTGGAGCCAGCTCAATGGTCGCTCTTTCCCATCTCCGCCGATGAATGGCGTGGCCTTGTCTTCATCCGCATCGCGATGGCGGGACCGAGCCTGACCGAATGGCTGGGGCCGATCGTGCCGCTCGCAGCACACTATCCGCTGGAGGGCCAGAAATTCTTCTCGGAGAAAAATCGCGACGTCGAGGTCGACTGGAAAGCCTATGGCGAGAATTACCTCGAATGCTACCACTGTCCCAGCATGCATCCGGGGCTGTGTGAAAGCCTCGACATCAGCCGCTACACGATCGAGCCCTATCCCGAACACGGCCTGTTTCATCTCTATGGGCCGAAGCGTGACGGCGGCATGACGGATGGGCTGTATTTCTACCGTTTTCCCTTCCTCATGCTGAATCTGTACGAATGGGGCAGCTCCATCGCGACCGTCGAGCCGCTGGGTGCGGGCCGCCTGCGTCATATCAACTGGTATCTGTTCTCCGATATCAGCCCCGAAAAGGCGGAGGAGAATGCACGCTCGGCCGCCTGGTCCGCGCAGATCATCACCGAGGATCTGGACATCGTCACCGGCGTGCAGCGCAACCTCAATACCGGCATCTATGATCGCGGTATCCTGTCTCCGCGGCAGGAAAAAGCCGTGAAAGCCTTTCAGGATATGGTGCGGCGCGCGATGCCGGGGCTGGAGGGTTGATGATGGCGTCGGTCGCACGGGACTATGATGCCGTCATCATTGGCAGCGGCCATAATGGCCTTGTCTGCGCAAACTATTTGGCCCGCAAAGGCCTGAAGGTCGCGGTGCTGGAGCGCCGCCATGTCATCGGCGGTGCGGCCGTGACGGAGGAGATCGCGCCCGGCTTCCGCGCCTCCATCTTCTCCTATCTCATGAGCCTGCTGCATCCGCGCATCATCCGGGATTTCGACCTGCGCCGTCACGGCCTCACGGTTCTGCCCTGTTCGGACATGATCTCCTCCGTCTCCTATGATGATTACATCCTGTTCTCGGAGGATATGAAGAAGACGCAGGCAAGCTTCGCCAAATTCTCCCTGCATGACGCGGAAATCTATCCGGCCTTCGATGCCTATCTGCAGGAAGCGACCAAAGTCGTCCGCTCTCTGCTCTGGGAAACGCCCGTCGATCCGGCCAAGCGAGACTGGAAGAGCTTTCGCGAATCAGCCTCCCTTCTCTGGAAATACCGCAAGATCGGGCGGAAGATGTATCGCCTGGTCGATCTGCTGACCATGAGCGCCTATGATTACCTGCGCGAATGGTTCGAGGATGACAGGGTCATGGCCTGCCTCGCGTATTACGCCTCCATCGGCACCTTTGCCGGCCCCAAAACGCCTGGCTCGGCCTACGTCATCATGCATCACATCATGGGGGAGCATGAAGGGGCGGGCGGCTGGGGCTTCATCAAGGGCGGCATGGGGGCCATCACCCAGGCGCTGGCCTCTGCGGCGCGTGAAAAAGGTGTTGCGATATTCACCGAAACCGCTGTTGGCGAAATCCGCGTCAGCGCTGGCCGCGCGGCCGAGGTGGTGACGACCACGGGCGATATCTTCCGGGCGCGGGTGATCGCGTCCGGTGTTGATGCCAAGACGCTCTATCTCAAGATGCTGCCCGAGAGCGCGGTGCCGGGCGAGGTGCTGCGCGAGGCCCGCAACTACCGGACCTTCTCGACCGCCTTCAAGATGAACATCGCCTGTGAACGGCCGCCGCAATACCGCATTCTGGACAAGGCCAAGGCGGACGGGTCTCTGGGTAGCTTCCCCTATCCCACCTATTGCCATATCGCGCCGGACATCGACTATCTCGAGCGCGCCTATGACGATGCCAAGCACGGCTGGTATTCGTCTGAGCCTTTCATGACGCTGTGTACGCCGACGATCGTGGATGACACGTTGGCGCCTCCGGGCAAGCATGTCGTTAATGTCTTCGGCGGGCACGCGCCCTATAAGCTCAAGAATGGGGACTGGGCGGTCGAAAAGGAGAAATTCAAGCAGACCGTGTTCAAGGCGATCGACAATTACGCGCCCGGCTTTTCCAGTGACATCATCTTCGAGCAGACTTTGGTGCCGCCGGATCTGGAAGCGATTGTCGGGCTGCCGCAGGGCCATATCTTTCATGGTGAGCTGGCGGCTGATCAGCTGTTCTTTCAGCGTCCGGTCTCGGGCTATGCCGATTATCGCACGCCGGTGAAAGGGCTGTACCTGTGTGGGTCTTCCACGCATCCGGGCGGCGGTGTCTCCGGCATTCCAGGACACAACGCCGCCCGGGAAATCCTGCGGGATGTGAAGTCCCGCACGATCTAGGCTTTAATGCATCTGCGCCAAAGCGAGGTTCAGCTGCACGACATTGACATTCTGCGTGCCGATAAAGCCGAGCGCCGGGGCATAGGCGAGTTTGTTGACGAGGGCGGTCACGGCATCAGGCGACAGATGCCGTGCGGCGGCCACCACCGGCGCCTGCGCCAGCGCATTGGCGAGCGATATGTCCGGGTCGACGCCCGAGCCGGAGCTGGTCACCGCATCGGCCGGCACCGGGCCTGCGCCATAGGTCTTGTGCCAGTCGGCGATGCGGCCCTGGATGGTCTTGAGCAGGGCCGCGCTGGTCGGCGCCAGGTTAGAGGCGCCGGATTCCGAATCATCATAGGGCGTGGCAATCGCATTGCCCTTGGCATCCGTCCCCATCAGCGCGGAAGGACGCGGGTTGAACCAGGTCGGGCCGGCGAAGTTCTGGCCGATGATGGCGGAGGCGACCGGCTTGCCGTCCTGGGTGATCAGGCTGCCACCGGCCTGAAAGGGAAAGACGGCTTGTGCCACTTGGGTGAAAATCCCCGGCATGATGAAGCCCAGGGCGATGGTAAACAGAATCACCAGCGACAGGGCAGGGCGTATTTCGCGGATCATGGAATGATCTCTCAAGCAGCGTGGTTCAGGAAAAAATGCGGAAGGTATGCAGCACGATGTCGATCACCTTGATGCCGACGAATGGCGCCAGAATACCGCCCAGGCCGTAGATCAGCAGGTTGCGGCGCAGCAGCGCGCCGGCACCGATCGCGCGGAATTTGACGCCGCGCAGCGCCAGCGGCACCAGGGCCACGATGATGATCGCATTGAAGATCACCGCCGACAGGATGGCGCTTTCCGGCGAGGATAGACGCATGATGTTCAGTGCCTGCAGGCCAGGATAGGCCCCCACGAAAATCGCCGGCAGGATCGCGAAGTATTTCGAGATATCGTTCGAGATGCTGAAGGTCGTCAGCGCCCCGCGGGTAATCAGCAGCTGCTTGCCGATTTCGACGATTTCGATGAGCTTGGTCGGATCGCTGTCGAGGTCGATCATATTGCCGGCCTCGCGCGCCGCCTGCGTGCCGGTTTGCATGGCAACACCGACATCGGCCTGGGCGAGCGCCGGGGCGTCATTGGTGCCGTCACCGCACATGGCGACAAGCCGGCCTTCGGCCTGCACTTTGCGGATATAGTCGAGCTTATCCTGCGGCGTCGCCTCGGCAATCACGTCGTCCACCCCCGCTTCGGCCGCGATGGCGGCAGCGGTGATGCGGTTGTCGCCCGTCACCATGACGGTGCGGATGCCCATGCGCCGCAGGGCGGCGAAACGCTCCTTGATATCGGGTTTGACGATATCCTTGAGTTCCACCACGCCGAGCAGACGCTTGTCGGCACTGACGGCGAGCGGCGTGCCGCCCGCCGCGGCAATGCGGCCCACGGCATCCGTGAAGGCTTTGGGCGGCTCGGTGAGGCCAATGGCGCGCAGCACGGAATCGACCGCACCTTTGCGAATGCTGCCATCCGGCAGATCGAGGCCCGAGAGCCGCGTATTGGCGGAAAAGGGTACCAACATCGCGCCTGCCGGCTCCTGCACGGTGACGCCGAAGCGGTCACGCACGAAGGTAACGATGGAGCGCCCCTCAGGTGTCTCATCACCCAGCGAGGACATGGCGGCCACCTGGGCTAGTTCGCGGTCGGTCACGCCGGGCACGGGATAGATACCCGCCGCCATGCGGTTGCCGAAGGTGATGGTGCCGGTCTTGTCCAGCAGCAGCGCATCGACGTCGCCGGCGGCTTCCACCGCGCGGCCGGACGTTGCGATGACATTGAAGCGGATCAACCGGTCCATGCCGGCGATGCCGATCGCCGACAGCAGGCCCCCGATTGTCGTCGGGATCAGGCAGACCAGCAGGGCCGCCAGCACGGCGACACCGAGATTGGTGCCGGAATAGATGCCGAGCGGCACGATGGTGACGACGGCGATCAGGAAGATGATGGTGAGGCCGGCCAGAAGAATATCAAGCGCGATCTCATTGGGGGTTTTGCGGCGCTCGGCCCCTTCCACCAGTGCGATCATGCGGTCCAGGAAGGTCGCACCCTGTTCGGCGGTAATGCGCACCACCAGCCAGTCGGAGACGACCTGCGTGCCGCCGGTAACGGCCGAGCGGTCGCCGCCGGCCTCGCGGATGACCGGCGCACTTTCACCGGTAATCGCACTTTCATTGACCGAGGCAATGCCCTGCACGATTTCGCCATCCGAGGGGATGAGGTCCCCGGTTTCGACGAGGACAAGATCGCCCTTGTGCAGATCGGGTGCTGCGGTGGGCTTGAAGACTCGCGGCTCGCGCGGGTCCAGGATGAGCTTCGCCATGGTGTCCGTCCGCGCCCGGCGCAGGCTTTCGGCCCGCGCCCGGCCGCGGCCTTCCGCCACGGCTTCCGCGAATGTCGCAAAGAGAACGGTCAACCACAGCCAGACCGCGACCGAGAGCGAGAAGGCGGCGCCGTGGCCATGGAAGATCTGCTCGACGCCGACGATGGTGGTGAGCATCGCGACGACTTCCGTCACGAAGATCACCGGATTACGCATCAGCGTCCGAGGGTTAAGCTTGAACACCGCGTCGCGCGTCGCGCGGGAGATGATGGCACGATCGAACAAAGCGATCGTATCTGCATGCTGCGTCATGATGTTTGGCTTCTGTCAGAGTGCCAGATCAATAAGTCTTGCCGGAGAAGAGCGCGAAATGCTCCGCAATCGGCCCCAGCGTATCGGCCGGCATGAACTGGAGGCCACCAAGGATGATGATGACGCCAATCAGAAGACCGGTGAACAGCAGGGTGTCGGTCGGGAAAGTGCCCGAGGAAGCGGGCAGTTTCGGCTTGGCCGCCAAGGACCCGGCGATAGCGAGGACCGGGATCAGGAAGGCAAAGCGGCCGAACAGCATCGCCGCACCCAGCCCGTAATCCAGCAGCGGCGTATCCGCCGTGATGCCGGCCATGGCCGAGCCGTTGTTTTCAGTGGCCGAGGTCCAGGCATAGATCATTTCGCTCAGGCCGTGCGGCCCGGCATTGGCCATGGAACTGAGGCCGGATTTGCTGATAACCGTATAGCCGGTGCCGACCAGGATGAAGAAGGTCAGGATCAGGAAGGAGAGCATGGCGAGCTTGATTTCCTTCGCCTGCACCTTCTTGCCGAGATATTCGGGTGTTCGCCCAACCATCAGCCCGGCCACAAAGACGCTGAGCAGCGCGAAGACGATGATGGTGTAAAAGCCCGAGCCGACGCCGCCCGGTGCAATTTCACCCAGCTGCATCATGAAGATCGGCACCAGGCCACCCAGCGGCATATAGCTGTCGGTGAAGCTGTCAACCGCGCCGGTCGAGGTGCCCGTCGCCGAGACATTGAAGGTGGTGGAAGGCGCGATGCCGAAGCGGGCTTCCTTGCCTTCCATATTGCCGGGGGTGGCGGAAATGCCGGCCGCGACATGCAGCGGGTTCGGCTGCGCCTCGGCCGCGTAGGTCGCGATCACGCCGGCGCCGAGAATGATGGCCATCGCCGCATAGAGCACGAAACCCTGGCGCGGCTTGCCGATCATACGGCCGAAGGTGATGGGCAGCGCGAAGCCGATGACCAGCAGCAGCCAGTTTTCCAGAATATTGGTCCAGATCGTCGGATTCTCGAACGGGTGGGCCGAGTTCGCATTCACGAAGCCGCCGCCATTGGTGCCGAGTTCCTTGATCGCTTCCTGGAAGGCCATCGGGCCGATCGCGATCGTCTGGCTGCCACCCATGAGGGGATGGACGCTGGCGAAAGGCGCGAAGCTCTGCGGCACGCCGGACCAGACCAGAAACAGGCCGGCCAGGATGGCGCCGGGCAGCAGCAGATACAGCGTAATGCGCGTCAGGTCGGCGTAGAAATTGCCGAGAGAGGCGATGCTGGAGGCCGTGAAGGCGCGCATCACGGCGCCGGCGACGGCAATGCCGGCGGCGGCCGAGACGAACATATGCACGCAGAGGCCGAACATCTGCGCGCCGTTCGAGATCTGCGCTTCCGGCACATAGGCCTGCCAATTGGTATTGGTGGCAAAGCTGACGGCCGTGTTGAAGGCGAGCCTCGGCGACATGCCGGCAATATGCTGCGGATTGAAGGGCAGATATTGCTGCAGGCGCAGAATGGCATAGAGCAGGATGACATGAATGACGCTGAACAGAAGCAGCGCGATGGTATATTCCTGCCAATACATCGGCCGGTCAGGGTTGATGCCGCAAATAGCGTATATGCCGCGCTCGATAGGCTTGAGAAAGCGGACCTCTCCCTTCAGAATGCGGGCGATATAAAGGCCGAGTGGAATGGCGCCGGCCAGAACCAGCACGAAAACAAGGGCCATATAGGCCCAACCCGAGACTGTCATGATATTGATCCGTGGGACAGGTGCCGGCGTTCAGGGTGAACAGGCGCGGACATCAAAAATCTTCCGGGCGCAGCAGCGCCCAGACCAGATAGACGAGCAGAAAGGCGGAAACGACGCCGCCGAGTGCGAGATCGAGCACAGCTCAGACCTTTCGACAAAATGTAACGAAACCGATCAGAAGGGCGAAAATCACCGCCGTAAAGGCGATAGAGATCACGTCTCCCATGGAAGCACCTCATTCTTGAGACTACGGACAGGGTGCCGGGGAACCGCGTTAAAGAGCCATTCGCAAAGCGAGGCGGCGGCATTAAAGCGGAATTAAAATCCTGCTTTTTTAACGGTCTGAACGGCGCGGAGACGGGGCGTGGCGGGCCGCCACAGGCATGCCGTCTTGCGGGCGCTGATCGCGGCCCTCTTCGCGCATCGCTGCGATGGCGACCAGGGCCAGCAGGGCGGATAGGCACAGGATGACGAAGACGAGATTGAACACGGGACCTGTTCCGACGATGTGAACGGACCCTCTCAATAGTCGGCCTTCGCATTAAAGCGCGATGCGCATCTGGGCGGCTTTGCATTAAAGCCGAATAAACTGGCGATGCGGGCTATTGCCGAAAGCGCGCCGAGGCCGATCTTGTCTCGGACAGGTGCCTTGCCCGTCTGCCGCGGGGATGCTCCAAGCCTGAGTGACACGGGATACGGGACGCGGAGCATGGCGCTAACCAGCCAGAGGATGGGCAAAGGCGAGAGCGCGGGCAGTCCCGCGGATCGGCCATTCACCGCGATCGGGGCCTTGACGGCACTCGGCATCGTCTACGGCGATCTGGGCACCAGTCCGCTCTATACCTACCAGACCATTGTAACGGATGTCGGTGGCCATCCCTCGGCCGGTGTCGCGCTTGGCCTGCTGTCGCTTGTCATCTGGGCGCTGATCGTCACTGTCTCGATCAAATACTGCGTTTTCGTGATGCGGGCCGATAACAATGGCGAGGGCGGCATTCTGGCGCTGATGTCGCTGGTTACCAAGCATGTCGGTTCGCAGCGGTCCAAGACGACGGGCGCCTTGATCGTCATGGGGCTGTTCGGTGCCGCGCTGATTTACGGCGACGGCATCATCACACCCTCCATCTCGGTCCTCAGCGCGCTGGAAGGGGTGGATGTCGTTACCAGCAGCCTGCATCCCTATGTGCTGCCGGCGGCGCTGGTCATTCTTCTGGGGCTTTTTGCCGCTCAGCAATGGGGCACCGCGCTCATCGGCCGGCTGTTCGGCCCCATCATGCTGCTGTGGTTCATCGTCATCGCCGTGCTGGGCCTGGTGCCGGTGATCCACCATCCCGGCGTTCTGGTCGCCATCAACCCGGCCTATGCGGCGGGCTTCCTCATCCGGCATGGCCTGCAGAGTCTTTTCGTCCTCGGCGGCGTCTTTCTGGCGATCACGGGTGGCGAGGCGCTTTACGCCGATATGGGCCATATCGGCCGCAAGCCCATTCGCGCCGCCTGGTCCTTCATCGTCCTGCCGGCCTTGCTCTTGAGTTATGCCGGCCAGACCGCCCTGCTGATGGCGGAACCCAATCTTACCGGCAATCCGTTCTTCCTGCTGGCGCCGGGCTGGGCCATCATCCCGCTGGTCGTGCTGGCGACCCTGGCCACCATCATCGCGAGCCAGGCCATCATCACCGGTGCGTTTTCGCTCACCCGTCAGGCTATGCAGCTCGGCTGGCTGCCGGGCGTGAATATCCGCCAGACCTCGGACGAGGAATACGGCCAGATCTATGTGCCATCGGTAAATTGGCTGATGATGATCGCGACGCTCGCGCTGACCTGGGGCTTCGGCAGTTCCGCGAAGCTGGCCGGGGCCTATGGCACCGCCGTGTCGACAACGATGCTGCTGACGACCGCGCTGCTGTTCAATGCCATGCGCGATGTCTGGCGCTGGCCGCTGTGGCAGGCCGGCATCCTCTGTGCCGTCTTCCTGGCGGTCGATCTCGGCTTCTTCGCCGCCAATCTGCTTAAGATCGCGGATGGCGGCTGGATACCGCTGGTGCTGGGCGCGCTGATCTTTGGCGCCATGCGCACCTGGCGGAAGGGCGTGGACGCCATGCGGGTGCGCCTGGCCGAGGACGAGAAGGACCCGGCCCAGTTCATCGCGAGCCTGACCGAAGGTCGGGTCGCCCGCGTGCCCGGCACCGCTGTCTTCCTCAGCCGCACCGGCACGGCGGTGCCCGTCATGCTCATGCGCCATGTCGCACAGATGGGCGCCTTGCAGGAAAAGGTGGTGACGCTAACCCTGGTGTTTGAAGGCGTGCCCCGCGTCTCGCCGGAGAAGCGTGCGCAGGTCGAGCAGGTGGCCCGCGATTTCTGGCATGTCACCGTGCATTTTGGCTTCGTCGAAGTGCCGAACGCCATGATGGCATTGGCCCTCGCCCGGGAAAACGGCTGTCCGATCAACCTGGACGATGCCGTCTTTTTCGCAGCGCGCGATCAGGTCGTGCCGGGCAAAAAAGGTCACCGCCTGCCGGCCTGGCGGCGGCAGATTTTCAGCTTCCTGTATCGCAATGCCGTGCGCTCGTCAGACCGCTTCGACCTGCCGGCTGACCGCTTTCTGGAAGTGGGGCGGCAGGTGGAATTGTAGGGCAGGGCAGGGCGGGCTAGAAGCTTTGCCTCATGCAAAGCTTGCCCACACAACCGCTTCGCCTCTCCGCGCCGGCCTTGTTCGGTGCCTTTTTCAAAGCGGGTCTGATGGGGTTCGGCGGCGTACTGCCGATGATCCGCCGGGTACTCGTCGAAGAGCGGCAATGGCTCAGCCCGGTTGACTTCAATGAACTGATCAGCCTGTGCCAGTTTCTGCCGGGGGCGAATGTCGCCAATCTGGCCGTCATCTTCGGCTCCCGCGTCTGCGGTGTGCAGGGCAGTGCGGCGGCGCTGCTGGGCTTGCTGGGCGCGCCCGTCGCGATCGTCCTGGTCATCGCGGAGCTTTACGCCCGCTACGGGGAATTGGCCCCGGTGCGCCATATGGTGACCGGCTTGTCGGCCGGGGCGGCGGGGCTGATTTTGGCGACGGCGATCAAGATCGCCATGCCGCTGCGCACCGCGCCGCTCAGCCTCGGCGTTGCGGCCCTGGCTTTCGCCGCTCTCGGCCTGTTCCGGCTGCCCTTCCTGCCCAGCCTCTGCGTCATCGTCCCCGCCAGCATGGCGCTGGCGGGCTGGAGGCTGCGGGCATGACCCATCTGCTGACGCTCGCGCTGATCTTCGCCGAACTGTCCTTCCTCGCCATCGGGGGGGCATCGACGACGCTGCCGGCCATGGAGCGGGCAGTCGTCCACCAGCAGCATTGGATGAGTGCGACGGAATTCGTCCGCCTCTATGCTTTGGCGCAGGCCGCGCCTGGGCCCAATATGCTGGCGGTGACGCTGTTCGGCTGGGATGTCGCGGGCGTTGCAGGCGCGCTGGTCGCGACGCTTGCCTTTCTGCTGCCAGCCTGTGCCCTCGCCTATGTCATGGGTCTGCTGTGGCTGCGCTTCCGTGACCGGCAGTGGCGGCGCGTGGTGCAGGCGGGGCTGGTGCCGGTCACGGCCGGATTGATGGTCGCGGCCGCCTATCTTCTGGTGCGTGACGCGGCGGTCGACTGGCGGGCTTTGGCCCTCTCAGCCGGCGTGGCCGCCGGCTGTCTGCTCACCAGGCGCCATCCGCTGTGGTTTCTGGGTGCGGCGGCGCTCGCCGGCCTGGTGGGCTTTCGCTGAGCGCCGCTATTTGACGCTGGAAAACGCGGTCGGGGTCAGGAATTCATTGGAAATCGAAGCGACGATTGGCTTTTCGCGCTCGGTTTCCGCGCGCTTGGCGCCCCAATCCGGGTCGGCCGCGAAGGCGTTCCACTTCTGCTCGCGCTCGGCCAGACTTTCCCAGGCCAGCATATAGGTCAGGCTGTGATTGCTCTCGCCGACCAGAGTCGTCCAGAATCCGGCCTGGCGAATGCCGTATGTCTCGAAAAAACCAAGGGTAATGGTTTCAAAGCGCTGCAGCAGGGCAGGTAAGCGTCCGGGCAGGCAGTGATAGGTGCGGAGTTCGTAAATCACGCTGGGTCTTCCTTTCCGCGGGACTGCGGATAGGCCCAGATGTGAGGCGGCCTGCGCATTTTCGTCAAATAAACTTCGGGAAAGCGGCGGCCGTAGACCCACGCGCGGTGCATAAAAAGATTGCGGCCTGCACATTTGTGCGTCAGGCGCATGAGAAAGATAAGCGGGGGCGGCATTATGCTGCACTGCCGCAATGGATATCTCAGACCCAAGCCGATCGCCGGTGTTCCAACGGCGGTCGAGACCAGACGCAAGATGCGGCTGGTACGACTTGGAGATTTGAGTATGAAAAGCATGATCCTTGCGGCCGTTGCCGCCGTGACCCTTGGCATGACCGGCGCAGCCCTGGCCGACGCCCCCATCCGCCACAGCCTTGCGGGCGCCCAGACGGCCGGCAATTCGGTCGTTCTGCCCAGCCAGCGTCCGTCCTATCTGGCGCGTAACGAGAGCGTCGATCCGCAGCAGCGCCCGGCCTATCTCGCTGGCAACTCGGTTGTTCTGCCCAGCCAGCGCCCGGCCTATCTCGCCGGCAACTCGGTGGTTCTGCCGAGCCAGCGTCCGTCCTACCTCGCCTGATCATCTCGGTGCGGCGATAAAAAAGGCCGGTCCCTTGCGGGGCCGGCCTTTTTTGCGTTTGTCGCGCTGCGCGGAATGGTCAGGCGCGTCGAATATGAGCGCCGCAGGCTTGAAGCTTTTCCACCATCCCGTCATAGCCGCGATCGAGATGGTCCAGCCCGTCCAGCACGGTCTCGCCCTCAGCAACCAGACCGGCGAGCACCAGGGCGGCGGCCGCCCGCACATCATGGCCGGTCACCCGCGCGCCCGTCAGCCGCGCAGCACCGCGGATGAAGGCGACGCGACCCTGCACCTGAATGCGCGCGCCCATCTTGCGCAACTCATCGACATGGCGAAAGCGCTGCTCGAAAATGGTCTCGGTGATGTCGCTCGCCCCTTCGGCCGTGGCCAGTAGCGCCATGGCGGGCGCCTGCAGGTCTGTCGCGAAACCGGGATAGGGGCGTGTCTGCAAGGCGATACCCGTCAGCCCGCCAGGGCTGCGGCGGGCGATCACCCCGTCTGCGACCTCGTCCAGCATGATTCCGGCAGCCTCGAACGCGGGGCGTGCCGCGCCCAGCAGATCCAGCCGGGCATGGGTCAGGTGCAATTCGCCATCCGTCATCGCGGCGGCACAGGCAAGCGTGCCGATCTCGATCCGGTCTGGCATCACGGCATGGACAGCGCCCGTCAGGGGGGCACCCCCCGTGATGCGGATGACGTCTGTGCCGGCGCCCGCAATCCGCGCGCCCATGGCGCTGAGGCAGAGGGCGAGATCGACGATTTCGGGCTCCAGCGCGGCATTGCGAATCGTGGTCTCCCCTTGGGCGAGGACCGCGGCCAGCATGAGATTTTCGGTCGCGCCGACCGAGGGCAGCGGCATCTGGATATCGGCGCCGTGCAGACCCTGCGGCGCCCGCGCGTGGATGGTGCCCGCTTCCAGCGTGATGTCGGCGCCCATGGCGGTCAGCCCGGCGATATGAAAGTCGATGCCGCGCAATCCGATAGCGTCACCGCCCGGCATGGGCAGGCAGGCTTCGCCGGCGCGGCCCAGCAGCGCGCCCAGAATCAGCACAGAGGCGCGCATGCGCGAAACCAGCCCGGCATCGATGCGCGCCGGATGGATCTGGTCAGCTGACAGCGTGGCGGAGAGGCCGGCGGCCGTTTGCGACCAGGACAGTTTGACGCCCAGCCGCTCCAGCAGATTGGCCAGCACGGCGACATCGAGGCTGGCCGGGATATTGGTCAGCGTGACCAGATGCGGCGTCAGCAAGGCCGAGACCATCAGCGGCAGAACGGCGTTCTTGGCGCCGCTGATCGGATAGGTGCCCACCAGCTTCTGTCCACCCGCGATAATCAGGGACGTTTCGTGGCGTGGCTGCCACCAGGGCGAGGCGCGAAGAAGAGGCTGGTCAAGAAGCGGCATCGTGTCCCTGCGAACAAGAGGATGGTCGCCGTTCTTAACAAATGGCATTCGGAATTCAAAGAGAGTTTCAGACTGTTACGGCCGCTCACGAAGGTGCGGAGAGGACACGCTTGCGCGAGGTGGCAGGCCCGGACCGGAGTGCCAGGCGGTCGCACAGCATGCCGTCCGAGGCCGATCTAAGTGAAATTGCAGAATAAATCGAGTTATGATTTGCCGGCATGAAATAGGGCAAAAATAGGGCCGCCTATTCTGGCGCTTTGACTGTCGCTGAACGTGCCATGACACGGCTATGTGAAGTAGAGCCGCCCCAAAAGCGACCAGGGAGATCGTCCCGAAAGACGCCGGTGAACGCGGTTAACCCTTTGATGTCATTGTAATAATAGAGGTGCAATGACAGGCGGCGGTCGCCCGGTCCTGCCGCTGCCCGCGATACTTGAAGAAAATCCGGTCACTTACATATCCGTTCCTGAAAAAAGCTTCGGCCTGTCGAAGTTGGAGGACATCATGAAACGAGAATTTCTGGCCGCCTTGATCGGTGTGTCGGTTATCGCCGCACCGGCTTTCGCGCAGACGACCTATCAAAGCACAACCACGGCTGTGCAGGCGCCGCCTGTCGTCGTGGTGCAGCCGGCACCGCCGCCGCCGATGATACAGCCCGTCGTGCCGCCGCCCGGCGGCACGCTGAGCGTGACGACGACGAAGAAATATCAGGACGCCAATGGCGATTCTGAAACCTCGCAGCAAACGACCTATGGCGGCCCGAATGGCACGGTCTCCCAGGGCCAGTCGACCACGGTCATTCAGCCTGTGCCGCCGCCGGTCACCACCACGACCCGCAGCACCACGACATCTGTTAATTGATCAACATCAATATTAAGGATAATACTATGAGTGGATTGAAAGCGCGTCTGGCTTTTGGTGCGGCACTTCTGGCGGGCGTCGGCTCGCTCGGTGGCTGCGTGATCGCCCCGCCGCCCCCGCCGACCAGCACCACGACCACTGAAAGCACGACAACCACGCCGCCGCCGCCGCCTGTTCTGACCCCTGGCCAGCCGGGCACCACGACAATCACCACGACCTCGCCCGCTCAGTAAATAATATTGAGCTAGCAATTCTATCTGCTGGCGAAGGCTAGTTCGATTGAACGGCTGGTGATGGGCTTATCAAAACCCGTCACCAGCCGTCATCGCGTCAAATCATACGGCGTTATCGGATCGGCAGCGCGCCCAGGCCGGCATCGCCACTGCCGGGCGGCGTGCTGGTGCCGTAATAGTCGTCAATGGCGCGGCTATGGCCGCCCGTCCAGCTACCGATATCCTGCGCTTCATAATTCGGCGCGGATTCGAGCTGCGCGCGGTTGAGATTGACGACATAGCCACTGAGGCGCGTGTCGTAATGCAATTGCTGCCAGGGCAAGGGGTGATAGCGGTCGCCGATCCCTAAGAAACCGCCAAAGCTTAGAACCGCGTAATCGGTTCGGCCCGAGCGCTTGTCTATGACGATGTCATAGACGCTGCCGAGCTTTTCTCCTGCCGGATCGTAAACAGTGCTGCCAGTGACTTGGCTGGCGGCGATTTTGTCGCCCGTTGTGTCGTGCGGGGCCTCGATAGTGGCCATGATTTCCTCCTGTAGCGGCGATGAGCCGCTTCAGGGATCTGGTCAGTGCTGACCGCCGGCACAAGCAGGCGCGCGCCGCGTCAGTCGGGCGCCGCGCTCAATTCGGCGTGTCAGAGGCGGTGGGAGAGGCGAGGAGCAGAGCCCCCTCCAAGGCCGCCTTCAAGGCGCGAGCGGCATGCACGTTCATGCGCAGATGGGCAACGGCGACATGGTCGGAGGCGATCTGTCCGTTCGTGACCGGCATGTCCCGCGTCGCGGTCAAGGTCACCTTGATGATGCCGTTCATGGTGCCGAAGGCCGGGGCATTTTCAAAATAGAGAAAGGGTGCGGCCGCACTGCCGATGGCGGAGATGCCGCCCTGCTGGCTGGGTATGCTTTCGACGGTCAGCGTGCGCTCAGCGTCTGTCACGGCCTGTCTCCCTGCGGTCCAGGCCAGTGTAGGAAGTGAAGATTAAGATTTTTTTGTATCGCCGCCGATCACAGCGGTCTGGCCCTCTATGCCTCCTATCCCGCTTAAGACCTTCACTGTGCTAAACGGATGGACCTTTGTCATTCGGCCCTTGCGGGAGTCCGTCGCATGAAACTCATTCACAGCATGATCCGCGTCCAGGACGATGCGCGATCGATCGCCTTCTATGCCAAGGCCTTCGGGCTCAGGCTGCGTGACCGCTACGATTTCCCTGACTTTGCGCTCATCTATCTCGCCGATGACGAAAGCAGCTTTGAGCTGGAACTGACGCTGAACAAAGGTCGCGTGACACCCTACGCGCTGGGTGACGGCTACGGCCACATTGCGGTCTCGGTGGATGATTTGCAGGCAATCCATGCGCGCCTGTCGGCCGAGGGCTTGGCGCCCACGCCGCTGCGATCTCTGGAGCATGACGGCAAGGCTCTGGCGCGCTTTTTCTTTGTGACAGACCCGGATGGTTACAAGATCGAGGTCCTGCAGCGCGGCGGTAGATTTCTCTGATTGTCGCACTGGGGTGATAGAGCCGGAGGACGTTGAAACGTCAACGCCCTCTGGTTGCGTCCGTCACTTGACTGCGGCCGTCCCGATGAAGGGCAGGGGCGTGTTGCCGCTCATATAGGTCGGCATGACCCCGTTCCAGCGCGACAGCGCACGCAGTTGCAGGATCTCAGGCGTCAAGGAAGCGTTCACCAAAGCATTGGCCTTGGCCTCCGCTTCGGCCTGCAGCACGGTCGCCTGCGCACTGCCGTTGGCGGTCTCGACGGCCGCATTGGCGGCGGCCTTCGCCTGCACCACCTGCTGCTGCGCGCTGATCTGTGTCTGCTGCAGCGTATACTGGGCCTGCAGCGCCTGCTGCTGCGCGACCTGCTTTTCTTCGATGGCCTGCTCGTAGGCCTGGGAGAAGGCGAAATTGGCGACGTTCACGCTCTCGACCGTCAGGTGATAAGGGGCGAGCGACGCCACCACCAGTTCCTTGATTTCGGCATCGATCTTGTCGCGCGAGGTCACCAGTTCCTGCGCGTCGTAGCGCGCGGTGATGGCCTTCACGTCATTGCTGACGGAGGGCGTGATGATGCGCTGCCCGACCGTGTCGAAGGACCGGAAGTTTTGCCAGAAGTAGGACGCCTCGGCCGGATCGATATGGAACGTCACGGCGATCGTCGTCTGCACCGTCTGCAAATCATGCGTCGCCGCCGTCTCGTCGCTGGTGACGGTCTGCGGCTGGGTCGAGACGGTGACGACCGTCTGATAGAAGGGGATCGCGAAATGCAGGCCAGGCTGCAGGGCCTCGGGCTGCACCGACCCGAAGGCGGTTTTCAGACCGACCGTGCCGGACTGCACGCTATAGAAGGGGTTCAGCGCGACCAGCGCGACAACCACGACCAGGACGCCGATGCCGGCGATGACGAGGCGCTGGTAAGGGGCGGGGGGCGCGGAGCCGTAAGGGGGCGGGAGACGCATGCTCTGCCTTCTTTCGTTGTTCTGCCGGCACTATACAGGCGACCTTGCGCGGCCGCAGTGGACCACTGCCATGCTCCGCAGGCTCACCTTCATCTCAACGGTCCATCGCGGGATCTGGTAAGGTAGCTTGCACCATCGGACAACCGTGGCGCCGCTGTCGCGAAAGCAGTGGCAACAGCATCGGCCCGACCAATGAACATGCGGCGCTTCATGCGATCAAAATGGCGGAACGGCTTTGCCGCATTGGTGGGGTCCGACCTGGTCTGGGGATTGTGGCTGGCACGCTGGTAACAGCCAATCCCTCGACCGGTTATCGCTTGCGGTACCGGTCCAGACTGACGACCCGGCCATCCTGGTCTATCGTCGCCGGCTCGTCCGGCACGGGTGCAGGCGGCGGCATGGGGTAGGCGTCTCCGGCATCGGGATTGCCTGATAGGCCGCTGGCCTCCTCCAAGGGATAGGGCTGCGTTTCCGCCGGCGCCGACAGCGATATTCGGTTGATGCTGATCGCCGAACATGCGAGCGCGCCTACGATCGACGCGCCCTCGATGCCGCCGAGATAGATCAGCACGAGCCGTGGCAGAAACAGGCCGGATGCCTGGACCCAGACGCATCCCAGCAACACGAGGATGCAAAGCACCGTCGCCGGGCTGAACATCCAGGGTCCCCAGAAAAACCGCCGCATTCCGTCTGCTCGCCGCCATGTGAGACCATAAGCCAGGCACGAAGAACGTCAGGCTCTTTTGCGTGGGCAACCAGCCTGCGCCCAGGTCGCCGTGACATCGGCTATGGCGCCAGCTCACGTTTTCCCTGGCCCAGGAACTGCGTGCAGAGGCGCGATACTATTTTAAACGGAAGGAAATCCCGCACGGGCCGGTAAGGCTGATATCATCAGTATCTTACCGGCAGGGGGTGGTGGAGCCAATCGGAATCGAACCGACGACCTCCTGAATGCCATTCAGGCGCTCTCCCAACTGAGCTATGGCCCCGCCGTGCGGTGAGCGGCATATAGACGGGCCTTATGGCGCCGATCAAGCCCCCTCTTTCCGAAACCTGTCACAATCAGATGCATGGCTGACACCCTATCCTCCCCGGTTTTGCGACAGGTCCTGATGGAATCAGAGGCCTGCACGAACTTTTATGCGCTGCGCCTCTGGGCGGCGGCCTGTGGCACGCCGATTCCGGCTTGCGACGGCGCGGCCCACGATTCGGCGCGGGCCTTGGTCCAGGCTTTTGCCGGACGGTCCGATATTCCGCCGCGTCTGCTCGCCGGCCTGCTGCTGGCGGCAGATCTCAGACCGGATGATCGTCTGTGGATGGAGGGGCCGGCACCCGTTTGGCTGCCGCAGGCGCTGTCGCTCACCGCCGGGCGTGCGCCCGCGCCGGATACGGCCACCGTTCTGGTCACACACAGCCTGCCTGAATTTCTGCCACCGGCCATCCGGCGGATCATCCTCACAGGCGGGCCGGGCGGGCAGGGGACGCCACCACCCGGCGTCACCGTCACCCAGGCCGCGGATTGGGCCTAACTGCGGGAATCGAGCGCGGATTGCAGAATGCGGGCCGCCGCCATCCGGTCCACCACCGCCGCCCGGCGCTTGCGGCTCATATCCATCTCGCCGATCAGTACCTCATGCACCTCGGCCGTGGTCAGCGTCTCATCCCACAAGGCCGCGGGCAGGCCGATCGCGCCCGACACCGACCAGGCCCAGTCGCGCGCCGCCTGGGCGGCCGGGCCCATGCGGCCGTCCTCGCCCAAAGGCAGGCCGATCACCAGCCCGCCCACGCCTTCGCGCAGGATGATGCGGCCCAATTGTTCCACAATGCCGGACATCTTGCCGCGCGTGATGCTGCCGAAGGGGCTTGCGACTTTCAGCCGCACATCCGATAGCGCAACGCCGATCGTCTTCGATCCGGGGTCGAGGCCGATCAGCCGTTCGTCCTGCGCGAGCCCCGCGCATAGGTCCTCGAAGTTGATGACTGTCATGGCGGCCTTTATGGTCCGCCGCACTTCAAACCCCAAGGACCCTTTTTGCTCCATGGCCTCTTCATCCGCCCCGCTCGACCCTGCCGTCGTCCGCCGCATCGCCCGGCTGGCGCGTATCCGCCTGGCCGATGAGGATGTCGCCCAACTGCAAACGGAGCTTGGTTCCATCATCGGCTGGATCGAACAGCTGAATGAGGTCGATGTCTCCGGCGTCGATCCGCTGGCCAATATCGGTGCGGCGGCGATGACCATGCGCGAGGATGTCGTGACCGACGGCCATCAGACCGAGGCCGTGCTCGCCAATGCCCCCGCCCGTTCCGGGCCTTTCTTCACCGTGCCTAAGGTCGTGGAATAAGACGATGACATTGGAATTCACCCTCGCCAGCGCTCGCGCGGCGCTGCTCGACCGCAGCATCTCCTCCCGTGAGCTGACCCAGGCGCATCTGGACGCCATCACGGCGCTGGACCCCAAGCTGCATGCCTTCATCACCGTGACGGGCGATCAGGCGCTGGCCCAGGCCGATGCCGCGGATGCCGCCCTCGCCCGCGGCGATGCTGGTCCGCTGACCGGCCTGCCGGTCGCCATCAAGGACGTGTTCTGCACCCAGGGCGTGACGACCACGGCGGGCAGCCGTATTCTGGAGCCCTTCGTGCCGCCTTATGAGAGCACGGTGACACGCCATATGCTGCGCGACGGCGCGGTGTTTCTGGGCAAGCTCAATCTCGATGAATTCGCCATGGGCTCGGCGACCACCAATTCGGCCTTCGGCGCCACCATCAATCCCTGGCAGCGCACGGGCAGCGACACGCCGCTGGTGCCGGGCGGCTCCTCCGGCGGATCGGCCGCCGCGGTCGCCGCGGGCATGGCGCTCGCCGCGACGGGCACGGATACCGGCGGCTCCATCCGCCAGCCCGCCGCCTATTGCGGCATCGTCGGCATCAAGCCGACCTATGGCCGCTGCTCGCGCTACGGCATCGTGGCTTATGCCTCCTCGCTCGATCAGGCCGGTCCCTTTGCCCGCACGGTGGAGGATGCCGCCATTCTGCTCGGCTCCATGGCGGGCCATGACCCCAAGGACAGCACCAGCGTGCCCCGCGCGGTGCCGGATTTCGCGGCGGCTACACAGCGCGGCGTGAAGGGTCTGAAAATCGGCGTGCCGCGCGAATACCGCGCCGACGGCATGCCGGCCGAGATCGAAGCGCTGTGGGCGCAGGGGCTGGACTGGCTGCGCCAGCAGGGGGCCGAGATCGTCGACGTCTCCCTGCCGCATACCAAATACGGTCTCGCCACCTATTATATCGTGGCGCCGGCCGAGGCCTCCTCCAACCTCGCGCGCTATGACGGCGTGCGCTACGGGTTGCGCGTGCCCGCGCATGATCTGACCGATCTCTATGAGGAGACCCGCGCGGCGGGTTTCGGGCCGGAAGTGCGCCGGCGCATCCTGATCGGCACCTATGTGCTCTCGGCCGGCTATTACGACGCCTATTACCTCAAGGCGCAGAAGGTTCGTGCGCTCATCCTGAAAGACTTCACCGACGCCTTCACCCAGGTCGATGCGCTGCTGACGCCGACGGCGCCTTCGGCGGCTTTTGCGATCGGTGAGAATGCCGATGACCCGGTGCAGATGTATCTGAACGATATCTTCACGGTGCCCGCCTCCATGGCCGGCATCCCCGGCATGTCGGTCCCTGCCGGGCTGGACGCGCAGGGCCTGCCCTTGGGCCTTCAGGTCCTGGGCCGCCATTTCGACGAGGAGACGGTATTCGCCGTCGGCGCCGCGCTGGAGCGGGCAGCCGGCTTCACCGCCAAGCCCCAGATCCGTGCGGGGGAGGCCGCGTAATGTCCTATATCATCGAAGGCCGCACCGGCCCCTGGGAACTCGTCATCGGGCTGGAAGTCCATGCCCAGGTGATTTCCAAGGCGAAACTCTTCAGCGGCGCCTCCGCCACCTATGGCGGCGAGCCGAATGACCATGTGAGCTTCGTCGATGCCGGCTTCCCCGGCATGCTGCCGGTCATCAACGGCGAATGCGTGGCGCAGGCGGTGCGCACGGGCCTCGGCCTGAACGCCCAGATCAACCTGGTCAGCCGTTTCGACCGCAAAAACTATTTCTATGCCGATCTGCCGCAGGGTTATCAGATCAGCCAGTTCGCCCATCCGATCGTGGGCAAGGGCGTGATCGATATCGAGCTGGACAGTGGCGAGCTACGCCAGATCGGCGTGACCCGCCTGCATCTGGAGCAGGACGCCGGCAAGTCGATGCATGATCAGCATCCCGCCCAGTCCTTCATCGATCTCAATCGCGCCGGCGTCGCGCTGATGGAGATCGTGTCCGAGCCCGATATGCGCTCGCCCGAGGAAGCGGGCGCCTACCTGCGTAAGCTGCGGACGATTCTGCGCTACCTGGGCACCTGCGACGGCAATATGGAGGAAGGCTCCATGCGCGCTGACGTGAACGTGTCCGTCCGCAAGGCCGGCGAAGACTTCCGCACGCGCTGCGAGATCAAGAACGTCAATTCCGTGCGCTTCGTCATGCAGGCGATCGAGGTTGAGGCCGCCCGTCAGGTCGAGATCTGGGAATCCGGCGGAACGGTGGACCAGGAGACGCGGCTCTACGACCCGGCGCGGGGCGAGACGCGGTCCATGCGCAGCAAAGAAGACGCGCATGACTATCGCTACTTCCCCGACCCCGACCTGCTGCCGCTGGTGATCGAACAGGCTTGGGTGGATGGTCTCGCGGCCGCGCTGCCGGAACTGCCGGACGCCAAGAAGGCCCGCTTCATCAGCCAATACGGCATCCCCGCCTATGATGCAGGCGTGCTGGTGATGGAACAGGCGACCGCTGATTTCTATGAGACGCTGGCGCGTGGCCGCGACGGCAAGGCCGCATCGAACTGGATGCTGGGGGATTTCTTCGCGGGTCTGAACCGGCTGGGCAAGACCATCGAGACCAGCCCGATTTCGGCCGAGACGCTGGGCGGCCTGCTCGACCTCATCGCCGACGCCACCATCAACGGCAAGATCGCCAAGGAGGTCTTGGAGGCGATGATGGAGACGGGCGAAACGGCTGCCGCCATTGTCGAAGCGAAGGGGCTGCGGCAGGTGACGGATACCGGCGCGATCGACGCGGCGGTGGATGCCGTGCTCGCCGCCAACCCGGACAAGCTGGCGGAATATAAGGCCGGCAAAGAAAAACTGTTCGGCTTCTTCGTCGGCCAGGTGATGAAGGCGATGGCCGGCAAGGGTAACCCCGCGCTGGTCAACGAGGCGATCAAGCGCAAGCTGTAAAACGCGCGCGCGCCTGCCATTCAGCTATGCATCCCGGCCCGCATGGGCCGGGTTCGGGATGCATTGACCGGGCCGGGGGCCGCCGCTAGAAGAGGCTTGCAAACGTCGTGTAATGGTTTGCTTCTCCCGGCGGAGGGGTGGCCGAGTGGCTGAAGGCGGCGGTTTGCTAAACCGTTGTACAGGGTCAACCTGTACCGTGAGTTCGAATCTCATCCCCTCCGCCAGCAGACTGCAACTTTCCAAAATCGATGTCCGCTGAAAGTGAGCCAGTTTGATGCTCACTGTGTCACCTTTTGGGTCGCCTGCGCGTGTTGGGTTTGGACTCGCCTGTCGCCAGATGTTCCGATAATGTTCTCACTTGACAACCGAGCCAGAACCGCGCACGCCCAGCCGCAGCGACGACGATATCTTGCACACCATCTCGCACGCGCTGCTGTATCGCGGCCGGAAGCGCGCCGACGCGGATACAGCGAGCCTCGGCGCCAAGCTGCTGGCAGAGCGTGTGCTAGAGGCGCTGCGCCAAGGATATGAGATCAAACCAAAGCCGCCGGTGGCTCTCAGGACGGCCGAGGACCTGAGTGCCATGTACAAGCCTCGGTGACAGCCGGCCATACGGATAGTGAAGAAACAAGCCCGGCCGCCGGAGCGACCGGGCGCTACTTTGCTGGCAAAGACGCGTGGTTCTGAAGGCGACGGCCACCCTGGATTGGATGTTTCGCAGGGCATGCGCCGCGGCCAGGGTGCATAACCTGAATTTCCACGACAGCCGGTGCGAGGCCAGATCCGGGAGATTTCGCCGACAAGTTAGGGTGACGCTACTGGGGCAATGCCCCTGATCGAGCTCGAGCGACGACTTTGCCGCAGTCGGTATGGTCCCAAGGACTGCACGTCGCCTGTGAGCTATGATTGTCCGAAGTATAAATTTCTGCCGAGGAAATGCCCTAATATAAGCAGGCTAAGCAAACGGGATATGCCAATGTATTATATCTACGTAGACGAGGCTGGGACTGCAGAGAATGAGCCCGTTACGGTTGTGATAGGAATAATAATACAGGCTGACGACGGATGGTCGAAAGCAGCCGAACATGTTCGGCTGTTAATCAAAGAGTTTGTCCCCGAAAAATTCAGAGAAGGTTTTATTTTTCACGCGAAGTCTGTCTGGGGAGATAAGCGATACCGAGATGAATGGCCGATGGAGGAGCGCTTAGCCTTTATTAGCGCAATGGTCTCGTTGCCCCGAGAGCTCGGATTGGCAATATCCCTTGGCAAAGTCCGCCGAGATTCTTTGTCAGCAATTGAACGGCTATCAAAGTCAGATTCTGATCATTTAATGGCTTTTGCAGCCTGCTTGTGGCGATCCAACAAATATGTTCAGGACTGGGGAAAAAAGAACGAGATAGCTACTGTGGTGGCCGAAGACGTTCCCGAAAAGAGACAAAAACTCAAATTGATTCTGGATATGGTGAGAGCCAACGATGGGACACCGGCCGATCCGGATTTCATACATTTGACGGAAGAAGAAAAAATTCGGGGCCAGATACTTCAGACGAGGTCTAAGAAAGTGGACAGGATAATTGATACGATCCACTTTGTTACCAAAGAAGAGGCGCCCCTGATACAGATTGCAGACGCATGCGCTTTTGTTTTTCGAAGGTTCTTGCAAAGCAAGATTATGGAGAGTTCTGGATTAACGCTATGATGGGAGGCCATCTCAACTGGCCGGATTGGCAAGGGCCAGCCTCGGAGATGACTTTCAGTTTCAATAAGAAACACAGATACAGAGGATTTACAATGCACAGAGGACTCGTGCCTTTAGTGAATCTTCGAGGGTTGTTGCGTGGGAGACCAGTTCCGAAAGAATAGTTCTGAACACTCAAATCAAGCTATGTTGAGAGTTCGCAAGCGAAGCATTAGACAAAATGCGCAAAAAGTCGAAGAATTCTGTGCTTGCTACACTGACTGTTATTTTGCGGAGGGTCTAGGAGATCGGATTGCCACCAAAGTAGGATCACCTAAGGCAGCCAAACTGTAATTATGGTATCGGCAACGGCAGCAATATTTGTGGCAGTCGCAGCTGGAGTTAGTGGCTATCGGGGGTTTGTCGCGCGACAAACTGAGGAAGTATCTACTAGAGCCATGACCAGGCCGGCCCGGTTCGTGGGATCAAGCCGCCCTGCCTGGATGTCGGCGACGATCTTGGACGAGGCATTCTGTGCCGCTGCCTGCACTATCGCATTGGCGCCGACGATCAGCTTCTGATTCTCGGTGGTGCGGAGCACCGCAAGATGGGCGCTGAGCCACTTCAGGCCAAAGCCAACGCCTGCCGTAATGGCGAGGCCGGCCCCGCGGTGACGGGCCCCCTCGGCGAGAGGTTGCAGGATGGGGGTGAAGTCCATTGCTGGTCTCCTTACGACGCGGCCGGGGTGACGCCGTTGCCGGGCGCCGCGGTGAGTAGGTAGAGCGTCAGGCTTGTGATCGCGCTGCTCTCAGCGGCCTTGAGCGCGTCGGTCGGGTTGGCCTCGGCGGAGGCGACAGCAACGCGGAGGACCCGAGTAAGGCCATCGAGGAGTACAACGACCGGCAATACAATCAACCCGTCGAGGAGCCTGCGCCAGATCCAGTCACACCGATTGGTGGTGACAACGGTTTCTACGGATCAAACCATGGGGTAGGGGATTCTGGGGCGGGGGATTCCGGGTCAGGAGATTAAAGGAAGACGATCGCAGCCTTCGCATGATGCTGCGTCATGAAGGCCGTGCGCCAAGCGCGTTCTGCTGCAGAGGTTTGCTCAAGGCCTAGACGATATCGGTAGAGAAACATGTTTATGTGCCGGACCTTGATATAGAGGCTCCATGCTTTCGGATGTCGCTCCGACACTCAATGGAACACGATTGGCTGTCTCGGTCCCAAGGACAGATCACGCCGGGTCCCGGACAACGAATGGCAGAGGCCCCCCCCACCTCACAAAAACTTCAAAGCAGTTAACCATTCCGAAAGAGCGGTCGGATTTAGAAGGCGCCAGCGCTCCGCCCTGGGACATTGATGCTGGCATTCGCGATGACGTCTTTTTCTGATCCTCTGCGGTCTCCGGCAGACCTGCGGCAGGCAGGCGCCGACGGCGCGCTCCATCTGCTCACGGAAGCCGAAGCCCTGCAGGCCGCGCTTGAGATCGCCCATACCGGCGCCTGGGGCTGGGACGAGATCACCCGCACCAAGCTCTGGCCGGCGCAGACCAAAGCCATCTTCGGCCTGCCGCCCACGGTCGAGATGACGCGCGAGCTGTTCGTCAGCATGCTGCACCCGGATGACGTTGCGGTCTATCGCGCCGCCTGGGCCGCGGCGATCGACCCCGACGGCACGCAGATCTATCAGGCCACCTACCGCATCCGCCGCGCGCATGACGGCGAGGAACGCTGGATCAGCTCCCGCGCCCGCGTGACCTTTGTCGACCGCATGCCGGTGCGGGTCTTCGGCGCCATGCGGGATATCACCGAAGACCGCATCACGCTCGAAAGGCTGCGCACGGCAGAGACCGAGCTGCGCGCGCTCAACGGCGCCCTGGAAGACCGTGTGCGCCAGGAGATTGAGGCCCGCGAGGCGGTTCAGGCCTCGCTCGCCCGCGCTGAAAACCTTGCCGCCCTGGGCCGGCTCGCCGCGGGCATCGCGCATGATTTCAACAACATGCTGCAGATTATTCTCGGCGCCACCTCGGTCATCGCCCAGCGCCCGCATGAGACCGAGAAAGTCGCCCGCTATGCCGGGGTCATCGAGGGCACGGCGGAACGGGGGGCGTCGGTCACCGCACGGCTTTTGGCCTTTGCCCGCCAGGCGGAGCTGCGGGCCGAGGCGCTGGATCTTCGGCCCCTGCTGACGGGGCTGCGCGATGTCGTCAGCCACAGCATGGGCGATGCCATGTCGCTGCGGCTGGATCTCGCGCCTGAACTGCCGCCCGTGCTGGCGGACAAGGGCCAGTTGGAAACCGTTCTGATCAATCTCGCCGCCAATGCGCGGGATGCGATGGCGGCGGCAGGTGAAATAACGCTCTCGTCTGTGCTGGACCGCGTCGGGCCGGATCACAGAACGGGTCTGCCGCCCGGCTGGTATCTGCGCCTCTCAGTTGCCGATACCGGTCATGGCATGGACCCCGCAACCCTCGCCCATGCGGCCGAACCCTTCTTCACAACCAAGGCGGTCGGCAAAGGCACCGGCCTTGGTCTCGCCATGGCACGTGGCTTCGCCGAGCAATCGGGCGGCCGGATGGTGATCGAAAGCAGGCCGGGGCAGGGCACCACCGTGACGCTCTGGCTGCCTGCCGCCGACAGCACGGCCGCCGCCTGTGCGGCCGAGGTGGCAGAGACAGCCAGCCCCGTCTTTTCGCGGCGCCTGTGCGCTCTGCTGGTGGATGACGAAGACACGGTGCGGGACGTGCTGGCGGACCAGCTCACCCTCTGCGACATCGAGGTCATCAAGATCGCCGATGCGCAGGCGGCTTTGGTCCGGCTGCAGCAGCCGGACAGGCTGGATGTGCTGATCACGGACTATTCCATGCCGGGCATGAATGGCGTCTCCCTCATCAAGGAGGCCAAGCATCTTTGTCCGCAGCTCCCGATGATCCTGCTCAGTGGCTATGCGGGCAACAGCGCCATCCGCTCCCTCATGCATGAGGCGGACCCCTCGATCATCTTCCTCAACAAGCCGATCACCGGCCTCCGGCTGGCGCAGCACATCACCGGACTTGTCGCGGCTTAGGGTCAGATCGCGGACGATGTCCTTGCAGCCGTATCCATCCCGGCGAGACCCTGTGGGTTGCGACCGTGACGGCACGGGAACGCGCCGCGGCGGGGGCGCCATGGCCTGGACGCAGTTCGGCCGCACGCACCTTGAGCGGATACATGGCAGGTCCGGGCTCAAAAACGATGCGGCAGGCTGGCCGGGCGCTGTCGCTTCACCATTGCCTCGACCGCTCAAACCTAGTCTGATTGGTGCTGTGTTTCGGTCTGGTCGAGCGTGGGACGTATGAGACAAATGGATAGGCAGGCGGCTTTGCCCAGGCTTCGGCTGACCACCGATCTTGTCGTGGACAGGCTTTGGCTTCTGCAGGATCTGACCGGCCAGACAATCGATCGGCGTCTCAGCTTCCGCAAGGACGGCACCATCGCGGGTGATGACGGCCACGATCCGCTCCGGTGGGAGATTAAGGACGGATGCCTCAGACTGCTCACTGACCGTCATGACCGGGTCATTGAGTTTGCCGAGTCTGCACGGGTCGACGGCAAGCTTCTCCTGACCGGCCATGGCACCGATGCCGACACGGCATCCTTTGCGATGAAGGAACTTAAAAGCACCCAGCGCTTCAATCACACCAAGGAAGCGTTTGCGGATCAGATCAGGAAATACGGCTGGTCGATCGGGGACCACACCTATGGCACTCCGACCGTCGCAAACGAAGGACTGGCGAAGCTCCAAATCGGCAAATACTGCTCGATCGCTGGCGGGGTCAGCATCGCGCTCGATAATCACCGCGCCGATACGATGACCACCTATCCTTTCAAGGGTCTTCGGAAATACTGGGAACATGTCCCTGCTGATGTGGAAGACCATGCCAGCAAAGGCGACGTCGTCATCGGCAATGACGTGTGGATCGCAGCCGACGCCTTCATCGGGTCCGGCGTGACCATCGGCGACGGCGCCATTCTGGGCGCCAAAACCATCGTGACCAGCGATGTTCCGGCCTATGCCGTGGTCGTCGGAAACCCGGGCCGGATCATCCGCTATCGCTTTGACCCCGAGATCATCGCGGAGCTTCAGCGCCTGGCCTGGTGGGACTTGCCCGATGAGAGTGTGGACGGGCTTCTGCCTCTGTTGCTGGGGACGGATGTGCATGCCTTTCTGTCGCGGCTTCGCGGCATTCGCCAGGCTCTGCAATAGCAGGCAAAGGTTTGAGTCTTGGCTGCCGGCAAGGTTTGGACGCTGCCGAAAGCGGTAGCCGGGCGCGCACACTCATCCGAACTGAGGTGCCCAAGCCCTTGGGTGTACCAACTCTGGCGGCATAGCCATCAAGCGCCAAATCAGGCTAGATGCCGCACAGCATGATAGCCAGTTCAGGTGTTTGCTGAGCCAGGAGTAGGATGTGTCGCAAGCACTGATGGCGCGTGGGCCAGTATTGCGTCCAGAAATAGGCCGTAAGGCTGCGGCTGAATATTTGGATGTCGTGCAGCGGCCGGACACAGGTCTTCCCAGCGCGACGATCTTTCATGAGCCGTGGTGGCTGGATGCGGCCAGTGACGGCGGCTATGAGGAAGCCTCCGTCACCGTGAATGGCGCCGTCGCGGCGCGCCTGCCGTATCAGCGGCGACGGACGCCCGGCCGCCAGACGGCGCTGGTCATGCCGGCGATGACCCATGTTCTGGGCCCGTCCATCACGCCGGATCTGCCCGGCGGCGATGTCAGCCGCGCGCTGCGGGAGTTCTCGCTCTGTGGAGAGTTGATCGAACAACTTCCGAAGGCGTCTCACATCTGGTTCGCCATGCACCGCAAGGTCACGAACACGCTGCCCTTCGCGGCCGCCGGATTCGATCTGGGCGTGCGCTTCACATCGGAAATCGCGCCGGACAGCCGAGATGCGCTGTGGCGCCGGATGCGGGACAAGACGCGCAACGTGATCCGCCGCGCCGAAGAAAGCCTGAGCGTGGAGACGACCGCCGACGCGACGGTCTTCTTCGATGTCTACCGCGACAATTTGCGCCGCCGTGGCCTGTCGAGCAATTACGACCTCGCTCTCTGCAGCAAGGTCATGCAAGCCTGCATCGACCGCGGGCGTGGCCGTGCGATCATGGCCGTCGATGCGGCGGGTGCGGTTCAGGCCGCGATCTTTACCGCCTGGGATGACGAGGCCGAATACTACCTCATGTCCACCCATGCGCCGACGTCCGGCAATGGCGCGACCAGTCTGCTGATCTGGACGGCCGTGCAGGCGGCGGCCGCGCAAGGCCGCGTGTTCGACATGGACGGGGTCGACACCAACAGCAACCGCCTGCTCATCACGGGTTTCGGCGGCGTGCTCAAGCCGCGCTATGTGGTCAGCACAAGCTCACGCACGTTTCAGGCCGCCCAGATCATGAAAAAAACCATCACCCGCGTTTTGCGCAGGCGATAGAGACATGACCGATCAAAGCCCAACAGGCGGCGCCGCGCCCTGGCCGGCGCGGCCTGACGGTCCCAGCCTATTGCTTATAGGGCGGCACGGCGCCGCCGGTGCCATGGGGTTCGTCATCATCATCATCTGATGAAAACGGCGCCGGTTTCGGCAGCACGGCGACTTGCAGTGTCTCCAGCATGGTCTGTGGCATCGGGCTCGGCAGACGAAAGGTCATTATCGCACCGGCGCCGAAGGTCACCGACATCGCCAGCGCGCCAGGCTCCTCGGGGATGGACAGAAACTCGACCCAGGAGGCATTGAAGGCCGTGAGCGCATGATTGCGCAGCTGCTCCTCCCGCTCGGCGGCGAATTCCAGCCCTGCGGCGCGCGCCAGGAAGGGCGCCGCGCTGGTCGGCAGCATGAGCCATAAATTCTGCCCGGACGCGGCTTCCACCAGCATCAGCAGCTGCTTTTCCGGCTCCATAACCTTGACTTCAAGAACCTTGACCAAGGGCAGTCCGGGGATCTGATCGCTCATCGTGCACTCGACATTGCCTGCCGCCACCAGACACGCTTGGCGCGGAGGCATCAACTGATCTTTTGCACTGCGGCAAAGCCCGTTGCCCGACAGACCGTGGGGCGCAACGATCGGGACCTCCTGGCCGCCCGCTCGTCCTGACAGGACATGAGTAGTTTCCGATCCTGGTATCCTCGCACCGGGGGTTCCATCCCTGCAGCAGGACCGATGCCTCATAGCCCCGCCGCGATCTGAGGGGCGGGGGCTCGGCCCCGTAATGGCAGGAAAGGACGCTGCATGCCGCGCTCCGGCTTGGATATCATGTGGTCCGAAACCTTGACCGTCGTCGCCCGCGGCGAACGTCAGCCGCGGGAGGTCTTCCGTCTGACCGAAAGCGGCTGGGAGCCGCCGGTTGACGTGGTTGAGACGGCGGCCGGCCTGCTGGTCATCATCGCCCTTCCCGGCGTGCGGGCGGACGAGATGCAGATCGTCATCGGCGACAGCGAATTGACCGTCAGAGGCCTGCGCCGCTGGCCCATGCCGCAGCAGCGCGCCCGTGTCCATCGCATAGAGCTGCCGCATGGGCGGTTTGAACGCCGCCTGCCGCTGCCGCCAGGCGAATACGCGTTTGTCGGCCAGGAGCACACGGATGGCTGCCTCATCCTGACCTTGAAGAGGCTTGTCTGATGGACGTCCCCACGCAGCCGATCGAGATTGAGACCACGGGATCTGAAGCGCTGATCCTCGTGCCGATGACCGATGCCGTCCTGCTGCCCGGCACGGTGATGCCGCTCGCGATCAGCCGGCCCGCCGTCGCGGCATCCTTGCAGGATGCCGCACGCACCGAACAGCATGTCGTCCTGGTGTTGCAGCGGGAGCCTTTCGCCGAGAGTCCCGGTATGGCGGACCTGCACGCGGTCGGCACCGAGGCGCGGCTGCTGCGCTATTTCACCGGGCGCGACGGCTCGCATAATGCCATCGTGCAGGGTATCGGGCGTGTCCGCATCACGGCCCTGGTCGAAGGCGCGCCGCACCAAAGCGTGGCCGTCGACCGCATCATCGAGCCGGTCGGCCATGGCACGGAAATCGACGCGCGGGTGCATCAGCTGCGCGAGCGCAGCCTGGCGATTCTCGCCCTCAACGACCGTGCGCCGCAGGAACTGGCGGCGACCATCGGTGCGATCGACGGCGCCGGCGCGCTGGCGGATTTCGTCATCAGCCTCATCGACATCCCGCCCGCGGAAAAGCAGGAGGTGCTGGAGGCCGTCGATCTGCTGCCGCGCCTTGACCTCGCCATCGCCCGGCTGACCTACCGCTACGAGGTGCTCAAGCTGTCGCATGACATCGGGCAGCAGACCCGTCAGGCGATGGAGGGCCGCAACCGGGAGTTCCTGCTCCGGGAGCAGCTGAAGGCCATTCAGAAGGAGCTGGGCGAGACGGACGATACCGCGCCGGACTTGGGCGACCTCGCCCGCGCCCTCGACGACAGCGGCATGCCGGAGGAGATCGCGGCCCAGACGCGGCGGGAACTGCGGCGCCTGGAACGGATGCCGGAAGGCGCGGCGGAGGCCGGGATGGTGCGCACCTACCTGGAATGGATGACGGAATTGCCGTGGCGGGTGGCGCCCGAGGCACCGATCGACATCGGTCTCGCCCGCGATATCCTCAACGAGGATCACTATGACCTCGAGAAGATCAAGCGGCGCATTTTGGAATATCTCGCCGTCCGCAAGCTCAACCCCGATGGCCACGGCCCGATCCTGTGCTTCGTCGGTCCCCCCGGCGTCGGCAAGACCTCTCTGGGCCAGTCCATCGCGCGCGCGATCGGCCAGAAATTCGTTCGCGTCAGCCTGGGCGGCGTGCATGACGAGGCCGAAATCCGCGGCCATCGCCGCACCTATGTTGGTGCCATGCCGGGCAATATCATCCAGGCGCTACGGCGTGTGGGCGCGCGCAACGGCGTCGTCATGCTCGATGAAATCGACAAGCTTGGCGCGGGCGGCTTCCAGGGCGATCCGGCCTCGGCCCTGCTGGAAGTGCTGGACCCCGAGCAGAATGCGACCTTCCGCGACGCCTATCTCGGCGTGCCCTTCGACCTCAGCCGCGTGCTCTTCATCGCCACCGCCAATGTGCTGGATACCATCCCAGGGCCCCTGCGCGACCGCATGGAGGTGGTGCGCCTCTCGGGCTATACGGCCGAGGAGAAGGTCGCGATCGCCCGTGGCCATCTCATTCCGCGCCAGCTGCATCGCAACGGCCTGCCGGCAGGCTCGGTCGTGCTGGACGATGCGGGGCTCAACCTGCTGATTGACGGCTATACCCGCGAAGCCGGCGTGCGCAATCTGGAGCGTGAAATCGGCGCCGTCTTCCGCAGCGTCGCCGTCCGTGTCGCTGAGGGCACAACCATCACGCTACCGCCCGACGCGGGCGAAGGGGCGGTGCCGCATCTGGTCATCAGCGCGGATGAAATCATCACCATCCTTGGCGCGCCGCGCTTCGATGCGGATGTCGCGCAACATACCGCGATGCCGGGTGTCGCCACGGGCCTTGCCTGGACGCCGGTCGGCGGCGACATCCTGTTCATCGAGGCAAGCCGCGTGCTGGGCACCGGCAAGCTCATCCTGACCGGCCAACTGGGCGACGTCATGAAGGAAAGCGTCCAGGCGGCGATGAGCCTGCTCAAGAACCGTGCGGCCTCGATGGGGATTGATGAGGCACTCTTCACCAATAGCGACGTGCATGTGCATGTACCGGCCGGTGCCACGCCCAAGGACGGACCCTCGGCGGGTGTTGCCATGTTCACGGCCCTCGCCTCGCTGATGACCGGCCGCATCGTGCCGCCGACGACGGCCATGACCGGAGAAATCAGCCTGCGCGGCCTGGTGCTGCCTGTGGGCGGCATTCGCGAAAAGGTCATCGCGGCGGCCCGCGCCGGCATCGACACCGTGCTGCTGCCGGCGCGTAACCGGCGCGACCTGGACGATATTCCGCAAACGGCGCGTGACCGGCTGCGCTTCGTGTGGCTGGAGACGATCGACGATGCGGTCGCGGCCACCATCGGCGGCGGCACTGCCCCCGCGGACGATGTCCTGCCACCCGCGCCGCCAAGGACGCATCGGCGTGAGGTGGGCGCGGTGTGAGTTGCTGCCTCAATGTGTCGTCCGATCGGTCGCCGCAGGTGCAGGCGTCCAGCGTGCGCGGACAACTCTAGCGGGCGGCTTCGCTGAACAGCTGCGTCTGAAAGCCGACGAAGGCCGCCCGTATGACGGGTGCCGCTGGGAGACCTTGGCCGGCGCGTCGGCCAAGGTCTCCTAGCGTCTGGTAGCGCAGCGCCACCGCCTCCCCCGGGAAGCAAGACGATATTGCCGTCCCAGCAACCATCCCCATCTTTTCAGGAGAACGAACGGCCAGGAGCCATCATGTTTTACGACGCCTTGAGCTGGCTAGCGATCGCCCTGCTGATCATCGGCGTGGGCGGGCTGGTGGCTTCCATCATGATGGGTATCAGCACGTCGATGTCCAAATTGGCCTTGAACGGGCTGCGCGGCGTCTTCCTCCTTTGCGGCGTGGTCGGTGCGCTGGGCATCGGCGCTCTCGTTTTGGGCATCTTCCCCGGCGGCCATTCCGAGCATGCGAGCCAAACCGGCGTCAACGCAACGGGCAAAAACGGTATCCTCACCCAGGGCGAAAAGCCGGCGAATTCGTCGGGGCAGTAGGGTGGGGTGGGGCAATAGAAGGCCAGAGATTGGCGCCCATGGGGCGCACCGTCGTTGCCAATGCTGAGCGGCTCGGTCGGTGACAGACCACATCAGGGTGCGGAGCTTCGGCGGCAGCAGTCCTACGTCGTCACCCGCGCCAGGTGGTTCCGAGCTTATATTCGCCTGCTGGACGTCTGCCGAAGGGATGGGTCATGACCACGCGCCGCCGCGAAAAGAGCTTCCCTGTCGTCTGCGTCGGTGGGTCGGCGGGCGGCCTCGATGCCTACACCCGATTACTACGACACTTGCCGAGCGATATGGGCGTTGCGATCGTCATCGTGAACCACCTGAGATTTGTCGCGACCCAGCTTCATGAAATTATGCCGCGGTATACTCAAATGCCGGTTGAACTGATCACGGAAGGATTGGTTCTCAAACCTGATCATGTGTTCATTATTCCGGCGCGGCGCGATTTGCACGTTCTCGATGGAGAATTCCATCTGGAACCGATTTCAAAGCCGAGGGGATGGCCGGATGTCATCACGGTGTTTCTGAAGTCCCTGGCCCAGCATTGGGACGGAAAGCTCATCGCCGTCATTGTCTCCGGCTACGACGGCGATGGCGCTGCGGCCATGTGCAGCATACAGGAGGCGGGCGGTATCACCATCGCGCAGAAGCTCGACACAGCAAAGCAGCCGGATATGCCGGAGAGCGCGATAGCGACCGGATGCATAGATTTTGTCCTTTCACCCGAGCAGATCGCTCAGAAAATAGTGTTGATAGCGCAAGCGGATGCGCGTGCGGCTTTGTCAGATCAGTGGTAGTGGCCAGATGGGCGCTGGACTGGATGCAGACGCGCGAGTGCGGCGGTGCCCGCCGTGGGTGGTGCCTTCGGCTTGAAGTTCCAGTGTTCGCCTGAAGTTTTTGCGGCCATCCTGGCCCGCACATCGGGGCGCCCCGTCCCCCTCGTCAATTCGCGGCAGGAGGAGATGCTGACTTGTCTGGCCCGCGACGCTGCTGGACCGCGCGCCCACTCTCGACGTCCCTCATATCGGGCGCGCCAGGTCAGACAATGTCCTTACCCGGCGGCCGCCGCATTCATAGACCGTGCGGCGGCCGGCTTTCCCTGGCCAGGGCCTCGACCATGCGCGCGACCAGCTCCGCGCCGGGATCGGTGACGCCGATCAGGGAGCGCGTTTCGAGATAGGCGGAGCGGCCAGCACGGGCGCGCGTCATGGCCGCGGTTGCGTCGGCCCCTGCGCGGGCCTTATCAGCGGCGCGGGCGATGCCTTCGCCGGCGCCGAGACTGTCCAGGGCGGGCTTCAAGGCATCCACCAGCGTGCGATCGCCCGGCTGCGCCCCGCCATAGCTTTGTACGGCCGCCAGTCCCTCGATCAGCGCTGCGATCCAGTCCGGCGTGACCCGATAGGTGTCCGCGGCGCGGGCGAGAAAGGTCGCGAACAGCACGCCGCTCGATCCGCCCATGGCCTCGCGCTTGATATCGCTGAGCGCTGCCAGCAGCGCGGTCCCATCGGCGAAGGGCAGCTGGGCGGAGGACTGGCGCACAGCGCGTGCCGCGGCGGCGAAGGTGGTGCCGGTATCGCCGTCGCCGACCTGCGCATCAAGCGCATTGATCTCGTCCTCGGCGTCGATGCAGGTGTGCACGAGGATGTCGATCACGCGTTCTACGGCGGGATCGGACGAGGGCGGCTGGTTCTGCGTGCGGGCGATCGCGGGGGGCGCCACCGGCGTGGCAGCTTGCACGGCGCGGAAGGGGGGCAGGGCGGGGCAGCCGGTCGATGCCAGAAGCGCGTCCTCCAAGGCGGGGGTCAATTCGGCCAGAGAGAGGGAAAACCCCGGCATGTCGAGCGCCGTCATGACACTGGCAGGGCCGGCGATATAGGCGATCTGGCTGGCCAGGTCGGAGCGCATCACGTCATGCAGCAGCACGCCGCATTCGATGCCGGGCAATCCGCCGAGATTGTTGAAAAGCAGCGCGTAGCGCGCCTTGGGCTTGATCACGCGGCGGAGCCGGGCGGCCAGGGTTTCGATGAGCGCCGCCGAGGTCGTGAAGCGGGCCAGCTCGACGCCCGGTTCCCCATGGATGCCAAGGCCGATCTCCACCTCGTCGCGGCCGATCCGATCCGATTTCTCGCGCCCCGGCAGGGTGCAGGTGTCGCGGGCGGCGCCGATGGTGAGGAGGCCGGGCAAGGCCGCTTTCACGGCGGCGACGATCTCATCCAGGCTGCCGCCGCTTTCGGAGAGGTGCCCGGCAAGCTTGTGGATGAAGACGGTGCCGGCCACGCCCCGCGGCTGGGTTGCGTCCGGGATTGCGATGTCGTCGGCAACGATCGCCATCTCGACCCTCAAACCGAGCCCCTTCGCCTTTTCTGCGGCCAGGCCGAAGTTGAGCCGATCCCCGGTATAGTTCTTGACGACCAGAAGGCATCCTGCCGGGCCGGTCACGGCGATGATTGCCGCCAGCACCGCATCGACGCTCGGCGACGCGAAGACATCGCCGCAGACCGCCGCCGTCAGCAGCGACCGGCCGACCAGTCCCGCATGGGCTGGCTCATGGCCTGATCCGCCGCCGGAGAGGATAGCGACCTTGGATTTGTCCCAGTCACCGCGCAGTACCACCCGCGCGCGCGACGCCGGATCAAATCGCAGCAGACTGCCGCCGCTGGCGGCGACCAGCCCATCCAGCGCGTCCGAGACGATGTCGTCCCGCTGATTGTAGAAACTGCGCATGACACGGCCCTTCCATTTGTCGGTCAGGTTGTTGGGTCAATAGACGGGATCGTGGGCCCGAAACACCGGAAGGCCGGCGTATTTCCGCCGCCATTTCCAAATTCATGATGTCGCCGGGGTCATGTTTGACGATGCCGGGAACGCCCGCGCGATTATCCACCATCGCGGCCGCGGCCAGAATCTGGTCCGGCGTGGGCGAGGTCAAGATGCGGCCGGCGCAGGCCGCATCCAGCATACCGTGGCCGACATCGCCTATGTGCATCGGCTCGTGGCCCGCCCCGCCGCCCGCGACGAGCAAGACCGGATATTGCGATACGCCTTCATCGACGATTACCAGGATGCGCAAGGGGTCGAGACGATCTGCCGCGTTCTGCTGAAGAGACTTTGCGAGTCTCTAGCATAAACAAGGTCTGGCGACAGTTGCATCGAAAAGGTGCCGTGTTTGTCCGCACCATAACAGCCAGGCTCATGAAGCCGATGGGCATTGACGGGGTGATCCGCGGCACGCCGGTGAAGACGCTGGAACCCCAGTGGAACTCCGTCCTTCGCGGGTATGCGCCGCGGATCGCCTTATGTGCTTTAAAACGCTGGCGGACCCGACGCGATTCGAACGCGTGACCTTTGCCTTCGGAGGGCAAAAGTGTGGGTCTGATGGGGTTTGATGGCCTTTGCCTGAACCTGATACCCGTCTGAAAACATGAGGGGGCGTAGAAGTGAGCCGCAAGGCGCGAGGCGGAGATACGCTCAGGCCACGGTGAAAGGCATCCGAGCCCCGATGCACTGGCACGCTCCTCGATCCAGAGGCAGGCCCCAAGGGGGGGGCGCCAGCGCGGGCCGACCGAGGGATGGGACGCTCAGTCGGTGCTCGATGACCTTGACGGAGACTTTGACCCGCAAGGCTTCAGCGACTTCGTGAGGGGCCTCATCTTTGGACCGCCGAAGGGCAGCTAGGCCTAGGGCGTCGCAATGCTCGGCCGCATGCAGGTGGACGCATGGGGAGACCACCGCGCTGCTCTCCGCTAAAGCATGGAACGTGTGGATACAAGGGCAATCTATCCAGGCTTTCCGCCTCTCAGAAACTGACCAAACATCTGAGAGGTTTCCAAAAATTCGGGGCGGAAAGCCGGCTGGGTCAGTTCTGGTCTAGCCGACACAAAGTGGTCTGCGCCGTGTTGGGCCCGGGCTGCTGCACTGCAACGCAGACCGTCCGGTGGAAGGCATCTGAGATAGACGAGTGGATCAATAGCCGAGCCCGCTCATCAGGCAGACCGGCTGTCTGACACCGCTTAGCCGGCGGCATGATCAATGAAATGAGATGTGTTGAGCTACCAATATTAAAACTTGAGCGCCGAGAAGTACTGCGCCCAGCCCTGCGCCAATTCCCATAAGCCATGCCACACGGTGACTGACTTTACTGAGCTGTTCGCCCTGTTTCGATACCAGCTCAGGTAGCGTCGACAATGGTGACGTCTGCTGCCTGATTAGTTCAAGCTTACCACTTTGATCTTTTACGAGATCAGGAAGCGTTGCCAAAAGAGAAAGCTGATGTCTGATCTGCTCGAGCTTGTCACCCTGGTCTTTCACATCCGAGATCAGCCGCTCGACCCTGACCCCAAGCTCCGCCGTTCTTTCGATGATATGCCGACCGTCCATAGTCCGGAATAGTTCATGGACGTTCCCGGAAGCCCCAACGTTAGGGTCCGGGGACGGTACGTTATCGTCTGATGACCGGCCACCAGCCATCAAGGCTACTCCGGCGCCTGAGCGTCAGCGTCGTCAGATTCCTTCGATTGGACGTTCAACCAGGTCCACATGTCCTTCGAATGCCATCCGCTATAATTTGATACAGAGAGAACGACCGCTCGTCCTAATTTTCCGTCCGGCAAGCCCAATTTAATTGAAACTTGCTTCGCGGTGAGGCGCCCTGTCGATATAAAATACTGTCCCGAGGCAATTTTGTACCAACGGTCAGGGAACGCAGCAGCCAAACTTGGCTCGATGCCTTCGTTCGGTAGATCACAGAGTAACGCGAATATTGACATGGGGGTAGAGTTGGCTCTCTCTGCCTTGAAGGTCAAGTTGGATCAGCGATCATAACAGGGTCGCGGCTATTTTCTGCGATGGCAACATCGTGAATTTTGTTTACCTCCGGTCGCCTTGGCAAATCCCTAAGGGCCGCCGCCGGCGTCGCACCCGTCATCGGAAGGTCGGCCCAGAGCTGAGCCAACTGCCGCCTGCGGTTTCGATGCTAGGCTTTATTATAGGCGCTCTCCACCCGATCGAGCCCGGCCGCACAGCAGGCGATCCAGTCAGTGCGGCACGAAATTCTGCTCCCGGCTGTGCCGGGCAACCGCCAGCCCGATTTACGCCAAGCTGTTACCCCGGCGTTACCCGGCGTCTTCGGCGCCTATTGGAATTTTCAGCTAAGACTATGATTTCATTGGCGGACCCGACGCGATTCGAACGCGTGACCTTTGCCTTCGGAGGGCAACGCTCTATCCAGCTGAGCTACGGGTCCGTGCCATACGGCGCGTGCCACTCCATTAGCCGGATCGGGCGGCCGTGAAAAGGGGGCAGGCAGCACAGCGGTCAGGCGCCGGGCTGGTGCCCGATCCAGTCCCGCGCCCGCGCTTCGGCCCCCGACGGCAGAGGGCCATGGGGGTTCAGCAGCCAATGGGCAATATCGGCCGTGACCATGGCCCCCTCATGGTCCCGTTCCAGCAGGTGATAGCCGGCGGGGTAGAAGGCGAAGGTCAGCTGTGTATCGCCGCTCGCCGCGGCGGCGCGCCAGGCCGCCGCCATGGCGGGTTTCGGCACCAGTTCGTCATGCCCGCCATAGAGGAACAGCGCCGGCGCGCGGAGATGCCCAGCCCCCGCCAATGCCTGATCCATCAGATCGACCAGGCCCTTGACGGTCGAGACGCGGGTTTCGGTCACCGTCAGCGGATCGCGTGACAGGCGTTCCCAGGCCGCGTCATTATCCGTGGGCTTAACGCCCGCACCACGGCCGGTCAGGCGCACATCGGGCACCGTGCGATTGGCCAGAAACAGCACCGAGCGGTACAGAATATTCATCTGGCTGCGGCCCCAGACGGCCGGGGCGCTGAAAACATAGCCCGCGACCGGCGGCGGGTCAGGGCTGGCGGCCAGCGCCAGCAGCACCGCGCCGCCCATGCTCTCGCCCATCAGATAGAGTTTTGCGTTCGGGTAGCGCTGCCGCACGTCGCGCGCCATGGCGCGTGCATCCGCCACCATCTGCGCCGTACCCGGCCAGTAGCCGCGGCCGGGTGTGGCGCCAAAGCCGCGCTCATCGGGCGCGATGACGGCAATCCCCTGGGCGGCCAGCAGGGGCGCCGGCATCTCCCAGGCGTCGCGGCTGTCATCGATGCCGTGCAAGGCCAGCACCACCACGGCCGGGTCGCCCGCGGGCAGCCATTGCCGATAGGGCAGGCGGGCGCCGTCCGCCATGGTGAAGACGCCGTCGGTCACCACCGGGGGCTGGGGCGGCGATACGGGCGCCGCGCGCGGCGGCGTGCAGGCCGCGAGACCGAGAGCCACGGCGAGTGCCAGGGCAGGGGGGATGGTTCGACGCACCCAGCATGGCTATCATCGGCCCGTTCACCGCCCAAGGGGAAAAGAGATGAGCCAGACGATGTTGAAGCCGGTCGAGGTTGAGCCGGTGAATACCCATGTGGTGAGCTGCGAGGGCACCGGCGGCCAGCTCGGCCATCCGAAAGTCTATCTGCGCCTGCCGCAGATGCTGGGCGGCGCCGAAAAGGCGGTCTGCCCCTATTGCTCCCGCGTCTTCATCCTCAGCGGTGACGCCGTGGCCGAAGGGCATTGAGCCCGGGCCCAGGATAAACATACCATGAGCGACGATGCCGCCGCCCCGCTGCACCTGATCCTGATTGACGGATCGGGCTTCATCTTCCGCGCCTACCACGCCATTCCGCCGATGAACCGGCCGGACGGCACGCAGGTCAATGCCGTCTATGGCTTCACCAATATGCTGGCGCGGCTGCTGAAGGACCATGTCGGCACGCATTTCGCCGTCATCTTCGATGCCGGGCGGCTGACTTTCCGCAACCGGCTCTATCCCGACTACAAGGCGCACCGTCCGCCGGCGCCCGATGACCTGATCCCGCAATTCGCCCTGGTGCGTGAGGCGACCGCGGCTTTCGGCGTGCCGGGCATCGAGCTGGATGACTGGGAGGCCGATGACCTCATCGCCTCCTACGCGGCCGAAGTGCGGCGCCTCGGCGGCCGCTGCACCATCGTCTCCTCCGACAAGGACCTCATGCAGCTCATTGGCGACGGCATTGAGATGCTGGACCCGATGAAACAGAAGCCCATTGGTGCGGCCGAAGTGATGGAGAAATTCGGCGTCACGCCGGATCGCGTCATCGATGTCCAGGCGCTGATTGGCGATTCGGTCGATAACGTGCCCGGCGTGCCCGGCATCGGCCCCAAGACGGCGGCGGCGCTGATGGCGGAATACGGCTCGCTGGACGCCATTCTGGCGGCCGCGCAGGCCGATATGAAACCCTCCAAGCGGCGTGACGCCTTGGTGGAACATGCCGAAGCCGCACGGATCTCCCGCAAGCTGGTCGAGCTGTGCGACAGCGTGCCTTTGCCGCAGCCGGTCGAAGCGCTGGTCGCCCGGGATTGGGCGGCAGACAAGCTGCAGCCGTTCCTCGCCGAACAGGGCTTCCGGTCCATCGCGACCCGGCTCGGGGTAGACGCCGGCAAGACGGCCGCCCGGCCGCGGCCGGCAGAGCCCGCTGATCGCAGCGCGCCCTTCGGCGCCCCGGCGCCGCATCCTGAGCCGCAGGCAGCGCGGGCGGAGAACGAGGGGCAGGCCGCCTTCGGCCCCTATCAGACCGTCAGTACCCGCGAGGCTCTGGTCGCCTTCCTGGCGGAAGCGACGCTTGGCGGCATGATCGCCATCGGGGTTGAGACCGATGGCGTGGACGCCATCCAGGCCGCGCTGGTCGGCATCGCGCTGGCCAGCGCGCCCGGCCGCGCCGTCTATATGCCCTTCGGACAGGATCTGCTTGCCGGCGCCCAGCTGGACCCGGAGGAGGCGATCGCGGCGCTTGCTCCGGTTCTGGCCGATCCCGGCGTGCTCAAGATCTTCCACAATGCCAAATTCGATCTGGCGGTGCTGGAGCGTGCGGGCATTCCAGCCGGCACTGCGCCGCTCGATGACACGATGCTTATCTCCTACGCCCAGGATGCCGGGCGCCACGGCCACTCGGTCGCCGAACTCTCGGAACTTCATCTCGGCCATACGCCGATGGGGCTGGAGGCCGCGACCGGCACCGGCCGCGGCCGCGTCACCTTCGCCGCCGTACCGCTGGAACGCGCCACCGCCTATGCGGCCGAGGATGCCGATCTCACGCTCCGGCTTTGGCATAAGCTGCGCCCCGGCCTGCGGGAGACGAAGTCGCTCGCGATGTATGAGCTGATGGAGCGGCGGCTGGTGCCCGTGCTGCTAGCCATGGAACAGGCGGGGGTCTCGGTCGATGCGGCCGAGCTGCGCCGGCTCTCGGCTGATTTCTCCGAGCGGATGGCGGCGCAGGAGCTGGAAATTCATCGGCTGGCCGGACGCAACTTCAACCTTGGCAGTCCCAAGCAGCTGGGCGAAATCCTGTTCGACGAAATGGGTCTGCCGGGCGGCAAGCGCAGCAAGACCGGCGCCTGGGGGACGGATGCTTCGGTGCTGCAGGATCTGGCCGAGCAGGGGCACGAATTGCCTGAGCGGCTGCTGCAGTGGCGCCAGCTCGCCAAGCTGAAATCGACCTATACCGATGCGCTCGTCGAGGAGATCAATCCGCTGACCAGGCGGGTGCATACGCGCTTCGCCATGGCCGCGACGACGACGGGGCGGCTGTCATCGACCGAGCCCAATCTGCAGAACATTCCCATCCGCACCGAGGAAGGCGGGCGCATCCGCCGCGCCTTCGTGGCCGAGCCCGGGCATCTGCTGGTCAGCGCCGATTATTCGCAGATCGAGCTGCGGCTGCTCGCCCATGTCGCCGATCTGCCCGTGCTGCGCGAGAGTTTTCGCAATGGTGAGGATATTCACGCCCGCACCGCGTCCGAGGTCTTCGGCGTGCCGATGGCGGGGATGGACAGCCTCACGCGCCGCCGCGCCAAGGCGATCAATTTCGGCATCATCTACGGCATCAGCGCCTTTGGTCTCGCGCGTCAGCTGCAGATCGAGCCGGGCCAGGCCAAGCGCTACATCGACGCCTATTTCGAGCGCTATCCCGGCATCCGCGATTACATGGAACAGACCAAGCAGGAGGCGCGGGCGAACGGCTTCGTGCTGACGCCCTTCGGCCGGCGCTGCTGGATTCCCGGCATCGCCGACAAGAACGGCGCCCGCCGCGCCTATGCCGAGCGTCAGGCCATCAATGCGCCGCTGCAAGGCGGCGGCGCGGATATCATCAAGCGGGCCATGGTGCGCCTGCCGGCCGCGCTGCGCGACGCCGGCCTGTCGGCGCGGATGCTGCTGCAGGTGCATGACGAATTGATGTTCGAGGCACCGGCGGCGGAGGCCGAAGCGACCGCGGCTATCGTGCGTGATGTCATGCAGCAGGCGGCCGTGCTGCGGGTGCCGCTGGTGGTCGAAACCGGAATCGGTTCGAGCTGGGCTGAGGCGCATTAGGCGCCCGACCCGGCGTGCCACCGAGAGGGCGGCACGGCGATAAATTCACCGGGAATTGTATTAATAAAGGTGAAACATAGACCCAAATAGGGCTTGCGTTGCGCGTTATGGCTGCAATCACTAAATCGTGATTGTGCTCCGGCGTCCTGGCTGCATAAATGACTTTCCGTTCAACATGCAACAGGGTGGCCTCCATGCTTTCTGCTGCCATTGCCAATTGTGTGTGGTGTGAGACCGAGGTCAAAGCCAGCGTCAGGATGTGCCCTGAATGCGGTTTGGAGAACCCGGTCCTGAAGGCGGAAGCCCCGGCCGTAGCAACGGGTGGCGGCCGTAAACGGCGGGGCCGCCGGTTTTTGCTGGCCTTTGTCGCAGTTCCTTTGATGTTGTCCGCGGCCTATGCGGCACAAGTGCAGGGTGTGACCAGCAGCCTCGCAGTGCCGTTTCTGGCGGCTGCGCCGGTAGCTGTCACCGCGCCGGCGCCGAGCCTGACCGACCCTTTGCAGCGCTCCGTCTGGAGCGATGGCGTCAAATCGGTTCGCATGGCGCTCACCGATCCGAATTTCGCGCAATTCGCCGATAGTTTCGTCAGCGTCAGCACTGGCCGCATCGTCTCCTTCTGCGGCACCCTGCCGGGCACCGCCGCCTATGGCGATGGCATGGGCGGCGAGCGCTTCATCTCCATCTTCGGGCAGCGGCAGTCCACTGTGCTGGAAAATGGCGACGGGTCGTTTGACGTGCTCTGGAACCGCGTCTGCGCGAGGCCGACCCAGCAGGCCTGATCCTGATCTGATCCTGGCCGCGCGCCCCGTCCCGATCAGGGGACGGGGTGGCTTTTTTGCCAGTCCTGCATGGCCGCAATCTCCTCATCCTGCGCCGCGATGATGCTTCGCGCGAGCTTGCGCAGGAACGGGTCGTACCCGTAGCGCAGCTCCACCTCCGCCATGGCAACAGCGCCCTGGTGATGCGGGATCATCATGGCGACGAAATCCTGGTCGGCATCGCCGTTCATGCGCGCAGTCGCCATGCCGTGGTTCATCGCCGCCATGCCGGCGGCCATAGCCTGATCGGCAGGGCTTTTGTCCGGTGCGGCCATCCCGGGCATCGTGGCCATCGCGCTGCCGCTGGATTGGGCCAAAGCCGGTGGTGCCGCAGCCCCGACGGCGAGCAAGGACAGAGTCAGAAAATCCGATACGCGCATCATCACCATTGCCTCAGTCACTGGAACCAGGCCGCCGTCCTAAACCTTCCCATAGTGGCAAGGTCAATGGGATAGGGGGCGAGGATCGCTGGGCAGGGGACGAATAGATCGCCGCCTGACATGCCCCGTTCGTCAGATATAATTGACATAATTGGAGCCGTCCGATATAACTGACACATGATCGAAGTCCGCCGTACTGCGGCTTTCTCCGAGTGGTTGAAGGCCCTGCGGGACAATGTCGGAAAGGCCAGGATCGTCACGCGCATTGAGCGCATGCAGGCAGGCAATTTCGGCGACGCCAAGTTCTTCGACGGCATTGGTGAGATGCGGGTGAATGTCGGGCCGGGCTATCGGGTTTACTTCGCCAAGCGCGGGGATGTTCTGGTCATTCTGCTGTGCGGCGGCGACAAATCCAGCCAGGCCAGGGACATCAGGACGGCCATAGAGATGGCCAAGGAGATCTAGATGGCGCTTGAGACGAAGCCTTTCGACGCGGCCGAATATCTCGACAATGACGAGGTTGTCACCGCCTATCTCGAAGAGGCGTTCGCGGGGGGCGATCCCGCCGAGATCGCGTCTGCGCTTGGCACCGTCGCCCGCGCCCGCAATATGACCGCGATCGCAAAGGAGACGGGCCTGACACGGGAGACGCTGTATCGCGCGTTCTCGCCGGAGGGCAATCCGACGCTATCCACGCTCACCGCCGTAACCAAGGCGCTCGGGTTTAGCCTGTCGATCAAGCCGGCGCCGACGGGCGAGTAACGGCCAGCGAGCACCGCCTGAGAGGCTGATGCTGAGGCGCCTATTTTCCGTCTGTCACTATATGAAGGGCCCCAGGCGTGCTTTTGCCGTCGGTCACAACAAAGTCGAACGAGCCGGCAGTCAGCGGTTGCGTCGTGCTGATTTTGTAGGATGTCTTGGCCGAGCTGGTATCTGGAACAACCGAGATGGCGTTCTTGTCAGGGCCCGGATTTTCAATCGCCAGGCTGTAATTGTAGGGTGGAACCCCACCTGACACCGCCACAGTAATCGGGTTTTGCCTATCTAGTGCTCCCGCAAAAGAGGCGGTGAGTTGAATTGCCGTTATTGTTGAATTGGTTGCAGGCGCATTCGTTGTCGATGTTTCTGATAGAGGGCAGCTCAACGAGCGGCAAAGGCTAGCGAACATGCCGTGAGCAATCCAAGGGGGCGTCGATGGTATCGGCGCAGGTGTCACCTTAGCGCTTACCAGCTATTCTGAGTCTTTTGCTTGAAGTGCAAAGCCAGGCATCGCGCAGATGCAGGGCGACCAAGCGGTTTGGTAGAGGTAAAGCAAAATTCGATAGTTTTTAAAACTGAGTGTCGGATATGTTGCGAGTTCCGAATATTAATCCGTCAAAGTAAATTCGGTCGCCGAAGCGAAGGGAAATTTCGGCTCGGCGAATGCATCCTATATCTTGCTAATGGTGTGAACCGCTAGCGTTACAAGAAAATCCACGATAGCACCAACAAAATTACCAAAATCGGGCTGTAAAATCCGAGCAAAGTCTCAGATAAAATGGTCTTCTTTAACGTATTTTCAGACTTTGAAAAACCTGAAGCGTCTAGCGAAAACGGAGGTATCTCCGGAGAATCGTTTGCGACCTCCTTATATAACTTTCGATACAGGCGCTCTTCTTTAAGAAAATAGGCGTCCAATATCCAAAATGCGAACAACGGGAGGTACGCAACCAAAAAAAATGACGGTTTGAGTCTTTTGCTGACAATGCAAAGATTGCTGAAATCAGAGTAACGGCCCAGCCTTTCATTAAAAACGAGTTTCCGCTCATCCGTGAAATGACGGATTGAATGAATCCCAAATGAGAAATTTTTTGGTCTAAATCTGCCATCTTCCCCTCCATTGTTCTATAGACTGACATTCTTCAACTCGTATAGGCAATCTAGCGCCGAGCCAGCGCTTTTTCCTTTCCCTTTAGCAACCCATGACCGCCAATCTGTTGTACTAAGCGATATCAAATTGCTCAAATCTACATCGTAATTGAAATTAATTGCCTCTTCTAGTGCGCCTTTCACCATGCGCTTGAGCCCCCTTTCAGGAGGCCTCTCACGAAGCAGACGCGTCATTGCAAGTTCGCCGTAAATCCACGGAGATGGAGTGGAGTCGGATGGAGCTTTACCGACAACCTTCTCGGTTGATATCGAGCGGGGTGTATTCAAAAATATCACGCATTCCGTTCTATCCATCATTTGCGAAAGCGCGATTGACAGCATCATATGAACATGGGCAGTGGAACGATTCCGAAGATCGTAGCTATAGGTAGATGAATCTTTATTTTGGCAAAAAGCATTGTCGATTTGCTTTAGAAGAACGTCACTATAGCCCCATACTGATGAGTCGATAAACGATGTGATCCCAAAATACTTCTGTAGGGCTCCGGAAAGCTGGAGGGCAGTATATTCGTCTGCGTGGGAATGAGAGATGAAGACTTCTGCTTTAATTTGGGGAAACCAGTGATCCTTTAGGTCGGTGGCATTAACTGTTCCCCTTCGGTCAGTAAATTGCGCAATCGCGCCCTGTACATAGCCATCATGATCAATCTTTTGTTCATGGGCAGCTGCAGCCCAAGCTTGAGTTGTCAGATCGTCTTCGAACGAAAAACGCACATCGAACCCACGATACATTGCGATCCCCCATACACGGCAAGACTCGATGGAACACAACCGCTCCACATCCCAGTCTGCTCCGCAAAGCTCATACTATCTTATAAATATTCGAGATCAACTATGCCTCAGGATTGCAGAGGGCCCGCTATTGTTGGCGTTGCCGCTGATTTTCTGATCGCTGATTATTCAATTGTAAACCGGGCGCTAGCCATTGCCTAGTCCCGGTTAAAGAGGCAGCGCATCCTAACTGGACGGTGTGTATTTTGATCGGAAACCGGACGGTCTCCGGTTCGCCTCATCGGATTGCCCGAGCACCGTTAGCGAATGTCGTTTTGCTCCCAGAGTTCTTTGTCAATTATGCCGTCCGAACGTATGTATTTGATTGGTCGCGCCTTGATGACTTCAAAGCCTTGTATAGCTTGCGAAGCATCAAGAGATGGATTGGGACCTTGGATAATGACACCGCCTGGCATCCACGATCGCAGGGTGGAAGTCTGGACGATAGTAATAAGCGGGCCCCCACTGATGCCCCCGAAGTCGTAGTTTTCCGGGAACATGCCTTTGCCGACCACATCCGTCAGGTGCTCACGTTCAATCTGCACGGAGATGGATAAGTCGTTCACGCTAGTTGCGAGGCCGCCTGCCGTAACGCATCCGAAGCTGATTACTTTGGGTGCCACTACCTCTCTCCCATTGCCCGGAAACCCGCAGTAAGTGACTCCCCGGTCTAACTGGGGCAAGGGGGGCGGCCACACTTTCTGACAACCGGTTAGGACCGTTCGTCCGATCTGTGCGACTTCGGCTCTGGTAAACCTAAGGGTCGCTATGTCGATGTCATGGTGCGCATCGATGATACGGTCGCCAAGGTGAATAACTAAGCTGCTTCCATTGTAGTTGCCTATCATACATTGGACGAACGTTGGCAATCTCGTGTCGGCGAGGCACTCCTCGACGACGTGAGACGCCGTGACGCCGAACATGCGCTCGCCAGTGTCAAGAAAGAACACAGAACCGTTTTTCATCCGGTCGATGCCATCGTTTCGAAGCACCCAGAAAAGAGGGGCAGTTATCGAGGCGGCAACTTCGACCTCGGCTTTACCCAGGCCTCCTGCGATCAATGCAAGCGCTTCCCGCATCATGGCGGGGTCAGGCTCGGCATCCAGCGGAATCATGCTGCTACACCTTAATGGGCTGAGCGTCCGGTAAAGCGGACACCGACTTGCATCATTGCCAGATAGTCAGGAAATGACATAAGAGGCGCTCCTGCATCGTGTGTCCATCCTAGTAAATACAATCCGATTGAGGTGAGGATGCCGGAGGCATTGGGCGAGCGGACTATCGTGGAGCGTGCGGCTGCCACCGCCGAGGAGTTTTGGGATATTCTTTCTCCTCGGTGCTCTTTGTTCGCGCCCGCGCATCAAGTCATCTTCCGAGGTCAGGCAGTTGCGTCATGGAGCCTCACGCCATCCATCTTGCGCCCACCGGAAACCAAACGGGGAGTTTTGGAAGCCGGGGGTTTTGTGGCGTCAGATATGCAGGTGTTCAAAGAGTGGTTTTATCTAAAAAGATTCGTTGATCATTGCGACTCAATTGGTCTTTCGCTCCCCAACGATACCCCTGAATTTCGCGATGCTTTTCTCAATCAGAACGCTCCCTCGGGGCCTGGGCAGGCATTTGTCTACACTGACCGTTGGCCAGACGCGCGATTTTTTGAGTTGCTTGCACTAGCCCAACATCACGGTCTCCCCACGCGGCTGCTCGACTGGTCACGACGATCCTACGTTGCCGCATATTTCGCGATTTCGGGGGCGTTGAGTCGAAAAGGCATCCAGCGGAACGATGAACGTCTCGCGGTGTGGGCACTCGATCTCACCGCTGCCACACATTGGAGAAAGATGATCACAGTCAGCGTTCCGGGCGGGAACAGCGCTAACCTCGCCGCACAGGGCGGATTATTCACCTTGCTAAGGCAAGATGGTGGGAGAGGAGCGCCGTTCACGGGTGAGGCTTCTGTAGACGGCTATTTCATCAACGAAAATGCACCCCTCCCGATTCCCCTGATGAAGGTTACCTTGCCCGTCTCACAGGCGCCCCAAGCTCTATATCTTTGCGGCCTCTATGGTCTTACAGGCGCGTCAGTGTTTCCAGATTTCTATGGGGCTGCAAGGGCCGCGAGTGACGATATGGCGACGGCGTGGCGAGCGTCCAGCTGACTCGTCGAAGGCCACGACGGAGGGTTGTACGTGCCTGATATTCAATCTTCCGCGCGGCGCGCAGCAAACCACTTCTGATACTGGGTGCGGGCGGTATAGAAGGCGACCCCTGTGGCCACGGCGCCCGCGACGGCGTCCTTGCGGCGGAGATCGGGGTTTGCCGTGAAGAAGTCCCAGCAGTGCTTGACGGCACCCTCCACCTGGGACTTGTGGCGAGAGGCTAGCGCCTTCCCGACGTCTTCGCCGCTCATGTCCGTTACGGCAAGCGCCTTTTCGGCCTCGCAGGGCGCGGGCGGAATCGGATGCACCACGGGAAGCACCTCTTCCTGCACCAGCACGAGTTCGTCCTCGACCGGGGCGTCCAGCTGATGCTCGGGGGCGGATAGGTCGGTGGGCATGTCGGCCTCTTCCAACTCGGCTACCATGGCTTCGATCTCGCCTGTGGTAGCGACCCGGTCGGCGTCGAAGCCCCACTTGCCGCCTATCTGCTCAAGGTAAGGGGCGGCATCGTGACGTGGGAAATGGCGCTCGAAGCCGCGTGAGGCAGTCGCTTTTGAGCTATAGGATGTGAATGTCATGGCGTCCTCCTGATGACATTCCATTGTCCCAACCCGCGTCTCGCATGGCACCGGAAAGGCGCCGCCTGTCGCCCGGGACGATCATGCGGGGGCAGGCGCGACAATTCGGGATGCTGCGTATGAGCGCCCGTCAGCAGGCGCTTCTGGCGCATCGCGGGACATCCCGCGCCGTTCGCCTCGCCATCCTGCAAATATCCCGTTGGGGCAATTTGCGACGCGCCTATGGCTATGTCGGAAGGAGGCGTAACTCATTGAAAAAATGGTGCCGGCAGTGGGAATTGAACCTACGACCTACTGATTACGAATCAGTTGCTCTACCCCTGAGCTATGCCGGCGTCGGGGGTGATCTATCGCTATCCGGCGCCGGGCGCAACACCCTAGTTTGATAGGCCAGGGCGGCCGCAGCGCTTGCCTCCCGCGCGGTCCGGGCCCATGGCTGAGGCCGCGGCTCAGGTGGCGATCACGGATAGGAACAGGGTCATGGGCTTTGCCGACAACGGCGTCTGGAACACCGGCTGGTACGATACCAAATCCCATGGCGGGCGCTTCCAGCGCAGCGCCGCCCAGTTCCGCCACTGGATCACGCCGGACGGCCGTCCGGGACCGAGCGGCGAGGGCGGCTTCGCCGCCGAGGAGGGCCGCTACCATCTCTATGTCTCGCTCGCCTGCCCCTGGGCGCACCGCACCCTCATCTTCCGCGCCCTCAAGGGCCTGGACCATGTCCTGCCGGTCTCCATCGTCAATTGGGTGATGCGCGAGCGCGGCTGGACCTTCGACGCGGGCCCCGGCGTGGTGCCGGACCCGCACGATGCCGCCACCCTGTTCGATATCTATCTGCGCGCGGATGCCCGGTATTCCGGCCGCGTCACCGTGCCCGTGCTGTGGGACAAGCAGCGCGGCACCATCGTGAATAACGAGAGTGCGGAGATCATCCGCATGTTCAATACCGCCTTCGATGGCACGGGCGCGCGCGCCGGGGACTATTATCCGCAGGCGCTGCGGACAGAGATCGACGCGCTCAACGCCCGCATCTACGACACCGTCAATAACGGCGTCTACAAGGCCGGCTTCGCCACCAGCCAGGACGCCTATGAGGAGGCGGTCTATCCGCTGTTTGAGACGCTCGACTGGCTGGAGGAGCGTCTATCGACGCGCGCTTTCCTCTGCGGCGATCACGTCACTGAAGCCGATTGGCGGCTGTTTACCACGCTGCTGCGCTTTGACCCGGTCTATGTCACCCATTTCAAATGCAATCTGCGCCGGATCGTCGATTACCCGAACCTGTGGGACTATACGCGCGCTTTGTTCCAGACGCCGGGCGTCGCCGAGACAGTCAATTTCCAGCATATCAAGGGCCATTACTTTCAAAGCCATGACATGATCAATCCGACCGGGATCGTGCCGGTGGGGCCCTTGCTGGACTTCACCGAGCCATCCCGGCGGCGTGTCGTGCTTGGCTGACCTCCGGCGCGCTCAGCCGTGCGGGATCAGCGCGGTCTGATAGGCGGGCGGGGTCGAGAGCAGAAACTGGGCGGCCTGCAGATCGAGGGAGGAGCCCAGCGCCGCCGGGCAGGCCTCGCGCAGCTGCAGAATCTGGTCGAGCGTCATGCCAGGCCGGGCGGCGCGCTCGGCCCGCAGGGCCGCGGCCATGGGCTGTTGCCCGGCGGTCAGCGCCTGCAACTGGCTTTCGACCGCATCCGCCGATCCGCTCGTGCAGACCTGCGGCATCACGCCCAGGCCCTGCAGCGGCCAGCCGAGCGGGGCAAGCAGCCGCGCCCAGGTCACCAGCAGATGGCCCTGATCCGGCAGGTCGGTGCCGGCCTGAACCAGACCCTTGCCGAAGGTCGCACTGCCGATCACCACGGCCCGGCGGTCATCGGCCAGGGCCGCGGCCAGCACTTCCGCCGCGCTGGCGGTGCGGCCGTCGACCAGCACCGCGACCGACAGGCCGCTGCTGATATCCCCGGCGTCCGCCTGCCATTGCTGGTTCGCCTCCCGGTCGCGGCCGACGGCGCGGGCCAGGGTGCCGCTGTTGACGAGACTGTCCGCGACGCTGATGGCCTGTTCCAGCAAGCCACCGCGATTGCCGCGCAGATCGATGATGAGGCCCTGGACACCCTGATGGGCCGCCAGACCCGCGACCACCTGCTGGCGAAACGCTGCCGCGGTTCCGGTCTCAAATCCTGTGATGCGGACCAGAAGATTGGGTCCCGCGAGGCCCGAGGCGACCGTCACCGGCGGGGTCGCCACACGCGTCAGCGACAGGTCGTGCGGCTTGCCGTGCCGCTGGTCGATCCGCAAGGTGACTTCAGACCCCTCGGCCCCGCTCAGCGCCGCGTTCAGGCCATAGCTGTCCTGGTAGCGGGTGGAAACGCCGTCGATCGCGAGGATGCGGTCACCCGGCAGCAGACCGGCGGCGGCGGCGGGACCATTGGGATCGATATCCCCCACCACGGCATGATGGCGCGTCAGGATGATGGAAAAGCCGGGATCGGCCATGGCCGGCGGGCCATGGCCAGAATCGGGCGCGATATAGCGGGAATAGGGGTCGAGGTGATTGAACAACTCGTCAAAAAAGCTGGTCACGATGCCGCCCGTCCCCGCCTGGGCGACAGCCGCCGACAGGGTCGCGGCCTTGCCGCACATCACGGCCGCGAGCGTCGCCCAGGCTGCCGTGTCATCGGCCTGCGGCAGCGGCAGGCTGAGCACGACGGCACCGCGATCGTTCAGCGCCATGGCGCGCGGCGTCATCGACGGCGCGATGGACGGGTCAAGCGCGGTCAGCCCGCGCAGGCCCCACAGCGTCAGATTGGCGAGCGGAATCGGTTCCAGCGTGCGTGGACCCATGAAGGCGAAGGCGGCATCGTAGACGCTGCCGGCGAGTGCCTGGTTCCAGTTGCTCTGCGCCTCCGCCCGGAAGGGCAGCGCACAGAGCAGCACGACAAGAAAGGCGTGCCGCTTCACGTCCGCGTGGTGCGGGCTTTTTTTGCGCCGTCCCGCGGATGCTTCGATGAGGCGGCACCTTTGCCAGGCTGCGGTTTCCCCGCGGGCGCTTTGCCGGGCGAGGATTTTGCAGACGGCCGGGTGCCGGCTTGGCCACGCGCGTCAGTGCCGGGCATCATCATCTGGAACAGCAGACCGCCGGTCACGGGCTTCGCTTCCACCAGGCGAACGGAGACGATTTGCGCCAGATGGAAGACCACCCGGCTGCGCTTGCCGTTCAAGCTCTGTGTTGCTTCGTCGTGCATCCAGAAGTCATCGGGAAGGGCGCTGAGCGGAATCATTCCAGATGCGCCAGTATCCGTCAAAGTAACAAACAGGCCGAAGCGCGTCACACCGGAAATCCGCGCATCAAATATGCAGCCCAGCTTGTCAGCCATGAAGGCCGCCATGTAGCGGTCAACGGCATCGCGCTCGGCCTGCGCGGCGCGCCGTTCGGTGCCGGTAATATGCGCGCAGGTATCTTCCAACCGGGCCACGTCTTCGGCCCGCAAGCCATCCTGGCCCAGCCCCAGGCCGGTGATAAGCGCGCGATGCACGAGGAGATCGGCATAGCGGCGGATGGGGCTGGTAAAATGGGCGTATTTCGTCAGGGCCAGGCCGAAATGGCCGATATTCGCGATACTGTATTCGGCCTGGGACTGGCTGCGCAGAACCGCGTCATTGACCAGCGGCGCCTCGTCGGTGCCAAGGACGCGGCTCAGCACCTGGTCAAGATCGCGCGGGTGGATCTGGTCGCCGGCTGGCAGGCTGATGCTCATGCCATGCAGATAGGTACGAAGCCCGTCTAATTTAATCTCTGACGGTGGCGCATGAACGCGATAAACGCAGGGGCGGTGCAGCCGCTCCAATTCCTCGGCGGCCGCGATATTCGCCAGCACCATGAATTCTTCGATCAGGCGATGACTGTCGAGACGCGTGCGCTTCGCGACATTGGCGACGCGGCCTTCGGTGTCCAGCGTCACCTTCCATTCCGGCACATCCAGGTCCAGCGTGCCGCGCCGCTGCCGTTCACCCAGCAGCAGTTCGTAAGCCCCATAGAGGTGATCAAGCGGGAAGGCCGGCGTCTCCCGCCCCGTCGCATGGGCCTCATGCACGTCTTCATAGGTCATGCGCGCGGCCGAGCGCATCAGGCCGCGTCCGAAGCGGTGGGACCGCTTGCGGCCATCCGGCCCGATCCGCATTTCGGCGAACAGGCAGGCGCGATCCTCGTTCGGGCGCAGGCTGCACCAGCCGTTGGACAGCGCCTCGGGCAGCATCGGCACCACGCGATCGGGGAAATAGACCGAATTACCGCGCTCCCGCGCCGAGCGATCGAGCGCGCTGCCGGGCGTCACATAATGCGAGACATCGGCAATCGCGACGATGAGGCGGAAGCCGTCGCCGTCCGGCTCGGCATAGACCGCATCGTCGAAATCGCGCGCATCCGCCCCGTCGATGGTGATGAGCGGGATCTGCCGCAGGTCTTCCCGCCCCTCGGGGCCGACGCCGCGCGCAGCCTCGGCCTCGGCCAGAACGTCGTCCGAAAAAACTTCCGGGATATTCAGCGTCGCGATGACCAGAAGACTGACGGCCTTAGCACCGCTCGCATCCCCCAGCCGCTCCGTGATGCGCACGGGCTTGAGGCCGAGCCCGCCCATCGGCAGTGCCTCGCCGCGGACGATTTCGCCGTCCTGGGCGCCGGCATCCTCACCCGGCGGCACGGTCCATTCCGCCTTGACGCGGCGGTCGGTCGGCTCGATGCGCATCAGCGCGCCGCGGCGGCGGAAAATGCCGATGACGCGGCCGGCGCTGCCTTCGATCCGCTTGAGCGTGCGCCCTTCATATTTGCGCGCGCCTTGGGCGCTGCCGATGGGGCGGATGCGCGCCAGCACGCGATGGCCGGGGGCAAGTGCCGTCTGGCCGCGCGCTTCGGGCTCCATGAAAATTGTCGGCGGTGGCCCGTCGCCGCGCCAGTCGACGGGGCGGCCGATCGCATCGCCCTCGGTATCGATTCCGGTGATCTCAACCACGATCGCTTCCGGTAAAGGCGTATTGTGCCGCCGCGTCAGCCGCCCGATGGAGCGGGGCACCACGCTGTCCGGCCCGGGGCCGCTGGGCGAGGCGAAGCGCTTGTGGCCGGCCGGGGCGGCTTCGCCCTTATGCGCCATGTCGCGCAGCGTATCGCGGAGCGCCAGCTTATGTTCGGGTCCCAGGCCGAAGGCGCGCGCAATTTCGCGCTTGCCGACCCGGCCGGTGCTTTGGGCGATGAATTCGCGAAGCTGCTCGCGGCTCGGAAAAGGGCGGGACGGAGGGGCGTTCTCCGCCCCCGCGGTCTGGCGGGCGGCTTTGGGCTTCTTGCGCGCGGTCTTCGTCAATGTCCGCGCCGTCAATCTGCGGCTTCGCTGCGGGCCGGCTTGCGCGCCGCAGGCTTTTTCGCCGCAACCGGCTTCTTTGACGCTGCCGGCTTCTTCGGCGCGGCAGTCTTCGGCTTGGCCGCAGCCCCGGTGGCCGCGGCGGCCTTCGTCGCCTTGGGCTTGGCGCGGGCCGCCGTCTTTCCTTTGGCCCCCGCCTTGGGCTTCAGCTCCTTGCCCTTCTCGGCGAGCAGGGTGACCGCTTCCTCCAGCGTAATATCGTCCATCGACACAGTGCGCGGCAGGGTCGCGACGATCTTGCCGTGCTGGGCATAGGGGCCGAAGCGACCCTTCTTGACCAGAATCCCTTCGCCATCCTTGGGATGCGCGCCCAGCGAGCGCACCGAGGCAAGCTTCTTGGCCAGCAGATCGACCGCGCGGTTGGACCCCACGGCGAGCACGTCGTCATCCTTATCCAGCGAGGCATAAACCGCGCCCATGCGGATATAGGGGCCAAAACGGCCGATGGCGGCTTCCATCGGCTCGCCCGTCTCCGGGTGCAGGCCGATCAGGCGCGGCAGGGTCAGCAGACCCAGCGCCTGATCCAGGCTGATGGTCTCGCCGTCCATGCCGCGGGGCAGGGACATGCGCTTCGGTTTTTCTTTCTTGGCCTTCTTGTCTTCGGTGGCCGGCGGCGGTTCGCCGAGCTGCACGTAAAGCCCGTAGGGACCGCGGCGCACGGACACATCCTCGCCCGTATCCGGGTCCTGACCCAGCAGGCGCATGCCCTCCTTCAGCGTCTCCTCGCCTTCCTCTCCGCCATTGACGGCCAGGCGCCGCGTATATTGGCAGGTCGGGTAGTTGGAGCAGCCGATGAAGCTGCCATGGCGGCCGAGTTTCAGGCCCAGACGGCCGTTGCTGCAGGCGGGGCAGACGCGCGGGTCGGACCCGTCGTCCTTGGGCGGGAAGAAATGGCTGCCGAGATCGTCATCCAGCGCATTGATGACATCGGAGATTTTCAGATCCTTGGTCTGATCGACGGCCTCCGAGAAGTCCTGCCAGAAGGCGCGCATCACCGCGCGCCAGTCGGCGCGGCCGTCCGAAATCTCATCGAGCTTCTCTTCGAGATTGGCGGTGAAGCTGTAATCGACATAGCGGTTGAAAAAGCTGCTCAGGAAGGCCGTCACCAGCCGTCCGCGATCCTCCGGCACCAGCCGCTTCTGGTCCAGCCGCACGTAATTGCGATCGCGCAGCACCGAAAGCGTCGAGGCATAGGTGGAGGGGCGGCCGATGCCCAGCTCCTCCATCTTCTTGACCAGAGAGGCTTCCGTGTAGCGCGGCGGCGGCTGCGTGAAATGCTGGCTCGACTTGATGTCGCGCTGAGACAGCGGGTCACCTTCGGTCATCGGCGGCAGCACGCGGCTTTCGTCGTCATCCTCGGCCTGATCGTCGCGGTCCTCGCGATACAGTTTGAGGAAGCCGTCGAAGGCGAGCAGGGAGCCATTGGCGCGCAGCGTATTGCGCGCGCCGTCGCCCATATCCACCACGACCTGGTCGAATTCGGCCTGCGCCATCTGCGACGCGACCGCGCGTTTCCAGATCAGCTCATACAGCCGCGCCTGGTCGTGGCTAAGGTAGCGCGTCATGGTCTCCGGGCGGCGGCCGACATCGGTCGGGCGCACGGCTTCATGCGCTTCCTGGGCGTTCTTCGCCTTGGTACTGTATTCCCGCGGCACGCCCGGCAGGTAGTCCTTGCCGAAATTGTCCCGCACATGGTCGCGAATGGCATGGATGGCCTCGCGGGCCATCTGGACGCCGTCGGTTCGCATATAGGTGATCAGACCGACCGTCTCACCGCCGATATCCACGCCTTCATACAGCTGCTGCGCCACGCGCATCGTCTGCTGCGCGCCGAAGCCGAGCTTGCGGCTGGCTTCCTGCTGCAAGGTCGATGTGGTGAAGGGCGGCATCGGATTACGGCGCGCGCGCTTCCGCTCGATGGTCGAGACCGAGAAGGCACCGGCGGCCACGGCCTGGCGGGCGGCTTCGGCGGTGGCGGCGTTGGGCAGGTCGAACTGCTCGAGCTTGCGGCCATTCAGATGCGTGAGCCGGGCGGAGAAGGGGGCGCCAGCCGGCGTCGCCAGCAGCGCTTCGATCGTCCAATATTCCCGCGCCCGGAAGACCTCGATATCGGCTTCGCGCTCGCAGACCAGGCGCAATGCGACCGATTGCACGCGGCCGGCGCTGCGGCTGCCGGGCAGCTTGCGCCACAGAACGGGGGACAGGGTGAAGCCCACCAGATAGTCCAGCGCGCGGCGGGCGAGATAGGCCTCGATCAGCGGCTGGTCCAGCTCACGCGGCGCGGCCATCGCGGCCGTCACCGCATTGCGGGTGATTTCGTTGAAGGTCACGCGACGGACGGTGACGCCCTTCAGCGCGTTGCGCTCCTCCAGCATGGCGCGGACATGCCAGGAAATGGCCTCGCCCTCGCGATCCGGGTCAGTCGCGAGATAAAGGGTGGTGCCCTTTTTGATGGATTTGGCGATCGCCGAGACCTGGCGGCTGCCGCGCTCGTCGGCCTCCCAGTCCATGGCGAAGTCCTGGTCCGGGCGTACGGAGCCGTCCTTGGGCGGGAGGTCCCGCACATGGCCGAAACTCGCAAGAACCGTATAACCATCGCCAAGATATTTATTGATCGTCTTGGCTTTGGCGGGGGATTCGACGACGACGACGTCCGACATGCTCATCCTGAACTAGGCGCTCATCCGCCCTGATCTGCGATCAGGGCCACACGATTGCCGGGCAAGGACTCGACAAAGCCGCCGAGTTCCAGGTCCAGCAGGGTGGCCACAAGAGCGGCTCTTGTCGTGAACTGGCAGTGTCGGAGCAGATCGTCAACCGATGTCGGTGCGGGACCCAGCACGGCAAGCACGGACGCGCGGATTTTATGGGCCTCGGCCGGGGCCGGCGCGGCATCCTCCCGAAGCGTTTCGGGCGCGACCGGCTGCCGCTGGCGAAAGGAGAAATCGTCAGTCCCCTGCGGCAGCGCCCCCAGCACGTCCTCCGCCGTTTCGGTCAGGCAGGCGCCGCGGCGGATCAGATCATTGCTGCCCTGCGAACGCGGATCGAGCGGGGAACCGGGCACCGCGAAGACCTCGCGCCCCGCTTCCAGGGCAAGCCGCGCCGTGATCAGGCTGCCGGACTGGCGGGCGGCCTCCACCACGACGACGCCGAGTGCGAGGCCCGCGATGATGCGGTTGCGGCGCGGGAAGTGGCGTGCCTGCGGCTCGGTGCCGAGGGGGGCCTCCGTCACCACCGCTCCCTGGGCCGCGATGCGCTTCTGCAGCCCCTCATGCTGGGGCGGATAGGGGCGGTCGATGCCGGTCGCGACGGCGGCGAGCGTCCGGCCCTCAGGCAGGCTGAGGGCCGCTTCATGCGCAGCCCCGTCGATGCCGCGCGCCATGCCCGAGACGATCGTGAGGCCCTCGCGGGCGAGATCGGCCGAGAGGGTGGCCGCGATATGCTGTCCGTTGAGGGAGGCATTGCGGCCGCCGACGATGCCAATGGTGCGCGCGCACAGGTGGCGCGGATCGCCCAGCACGATCAGCACCGGCGGCGCATCGGGCAGCAGCGCCAGCAGGGGCGGATAGCCAGCGTCGCCCAGCGTCAGGAACTGGCCGCCCAGCCTGGTCGTGGCCGCAATCTCATCTTCGACGGTGGCGCGGCTGGGAATCGCGATGCGCGCGCGCCCGGCGCTGCGGGCAAGGCCGGGAAGGGCCTCCAGCACGGCGGGGGCATTTCCGAATCGCGCCATCAGCCGGGCAAAGCCGATCGGCCCCACACCCTCCGTCCGCGCCAACCTGATCCGGTCGACAAGGGCAGAGGGCGGCGCGGTCATGCGGCGCCGATGCGGGGTTCGCTGCCCGCCATCAGGCGGCGGATATTGGCGTGATGTTTCGCCAGCACCAGCAGAGTGATGACCAGCGCCAGCAGCGCATGCGCGGGCCCCGCGAAGATCCAGGCCAGGAAAGGGGCGGCGACGAAGGCGGCGAGCGCCGAGGCCGAGGAAATTTTCGTCACTTTCGCGCCGATCAGCCAGATCAGGCACATCAGCGCGCCGGCCGGCCAGCAGGCGGCGAGCGAAACGCCCAGGCCGGTCGCGACCCCCTTGCCACCGCGGAAGCGCAGCCAGAGCGGTGCCATATGGCCGATGACGGCGAAAAGCCCGGCCCAGAGCCCGGCATGATGCGCTTGCGCCAGCAGCGGCCAATTGGCGGCGATCAGAACGGCGGCCGCACCCTTCAGGCCATCCAGAAGCAGCGTCGCGGCGGCCAGGCCCTTGCGGCCCGTGCGCAGCACATTGGTCGCGCCGATATTGCCGGAACCGATGGTGCGGATGTCTCCGGCCCCGCCGAGGCGGGTCACGATCAGACCGAAGGGAATGCTGCCGAGCAGATAGCCCAAAAGTATCGGAAGGAGGAGGATCACGACGCGATTACCTTTCCCTCGTCATGCGCGTGCTTGACACGCGCATCTACCCGCTCGGGCGCCGAAGCACCGTTTGGGCGCTGAGGCGGGTAGACCCGCGGGACAGGCCCGCGGGTGACTGTTTTTGCACATATGTGATTGGCTGCGCTCATCCAAACACCCGCCGTCCAGCCTTCCAGGTGCCGGTGACGCGGCCTTCGACCGCGCGCCCGTCGAAAGGCGTGTTCTGCGCCTTGCCCGGCAGTTTGCCGGATTCGATCTTCCAGGCGCGGTCGGGATGGAACAGGCAGAGGTCGGCGGCCTCGCCGCGGGCGATGCGGCCCACGGACAGGCCCAGCAGGCGCGCCGGCCCCGCCGTCATCAGCTCAATCGCCCGCATCAGACTGATATGGCCGCTGTGGACCTGCGCGAGCGTAATCGGCAGCAGCGTCGCGATCCCGGTGCCGCCGGCCGAGGCCAGGGCGAAAGGCAGGCGCTTGTCGTCGGCGTCGCGCGGCTGATGGTCGGATGCGATGGCGTCGATCGTGCCGTCCGCCAGCGCCGCCACCACCGCTTCCCGGTCCGCCTCGGTGCGGAGCGGCGGGGACAACTTGGCATAGGTGCGGAAATTGCCGATGGCGATTTCGTTGAGATCGAAATAGGGCGGCGCGGTGTCGCAGGTCACGGCGACGCCTTCAGCCTTGGCCGCGCGGATCAAAGCCAGCGCCGCTCCGGTCGAGACATGGGCGAAATGCAGCCGCCCGCCCGTGTCGCGGGCGAGCGCGATATCGCGCGCCACCTGAATGGCTTCCGCCACCGCCGGGATCGCCGGCAGGCCCAGGCGCGTCGCCAGTTCTCCCTGAGTCGCGGCACCGCCGCCCGCGAGCGATGGGTCCTCGGGGTGCTGCACGATGATGCCGCCGAAGCCGCGCGTGTAGGCCAGCACCAGGCGCATCAGCCTGGCCGGCCCGATCGCCCGCGCGCCATCGGTAAAGGCGACCGCACCGGCTTCCTGCATCAGCCCTAGCTCGGCCATCTGCTCGCCTGCGCAATCGCGCGTCACCGCGCCATACGGATGGATCGAGAGGCTGCCGGTATCCTCGCCGCGCGCAATCAGCGCGCGCACCAGCGCCGGGTCATCGGTCGCCGGCACCGAATCCGGCAGCGCGCACAGGCTGGTAATGCCGCCGGCCGCCGCCGCGCGGCAGACGGATTTGATGGTCTCGCGATCCTCCCGTCCCGGCTCCCCCAATTCCACCCGCATGTCGAACAGGCCGGGGGAGAGGACGCAATCGCGCGCCTCGATAAGCTCGGCGCCCTCCGGCCTGCCTTGGCCGAGGCCGATATCGGCGACGACACCGTTCTGGATCAGAACATCCGCCACCGCATCATGGCCGGTCGCGGGGTCCATCACCCGCGCGCCGGCAATCACCGTGTCGCGCAGGCTCGCCGTGATCATGCCGTTCATCAGTGGCGGCCTCCGGCTGGGACGGCCGGCGGTCGCGACAGCATGTCGAGCACCGCCATGCGCACGGCCACGCCCATCTCCACCTGTTCGCTGATCACGCTATGGCTCGGGTCGTCAGCCACGGCGCTGTCGATCTCGACGCCGCGGTTCATCGGTCCCGGATGCATGACGAGCGCGTCGGGCTTCGCAAAAGCGAGCTTCTGCGCATCCAAACCGAAGAAGCGAAAATACTCGCGACTGCTGGGAAGAAGGTTGCGGGACATGCGTTCTTTCTGCAATCGTAACATCATGACCACATCGGCGCCCTCCAGTCCAGCCGCCATGTCATGAAAGACAGTGACGCCAAGCTCGGCGATGCTGGTCGGCATCAGCGTGGCCGGTCCCACGACGCGTACCGTGCAGCCCATGGCATTGAGCAGATGAATGTTGGAGCGCGCAACGCGGGAATGCGCGACGTCGCCGCAGATCGCGACCGTCAGCCCTTCCAGCTTGCCGCGATGGCGGCGGATGGTCAGCGCATCCAGCAGCGCCTGGGTTGGATGTTCATGCATGCCGTCCCCGGCATTGATGACGGCGGCTTCCACCTTCTGCGCCAGCAGGTTCGGCGCGCCGGACTGGTCATGCCGCACCACCAGCAGGTCGCATTGCATGGCATTCAGCGTCCAGGCGGTGTCGAGCAGCGTCTCGCCCTTTTTTACGCTCGAGGTCGAGACCGACATATTGATCACGTCCGCCCCCAGGCGCTTGCCCGCCAGTTCAAAACTGGTCCGCGTGCGCGTGCTGTCCTCAAAGAACAGGTTGATCAGCGTCCGGCCGCGCAGCCGGTCGCGCTGCGTCTTGCCCGAGCGGTTCAGCAGGGCATAGCTCTCAGCCAGGTTGAGAAGATCACCGATGACGACCGGCGAAAGCCCTTCGATGGCGAGGAGATGGCGCATTGTCTGGTCCTCTTCGGTCTGTCTCGCTCAGCCCTCGCTGACGGCCGCGATGCGCGCCAGCGCCTCGGTGCGGCCCAGGGCCGCGAGCGTCGCGTCGATCGGCGGGCTGGTGGTCGAGCCCGTCAGGGCGGCGCGCAGCGGCTGCGCCACCTGGCCGAGCTTTTTGCCTGCGGCTTCGGCGAAAGCGCGCAGCGCCGCGTCCACACCGGCGGCCGTGAAATCGCTTTCGGCCAGCAGTGGCGCCAGTTCCGACAGCATCTGCCGCGCGTCCAGCGTCAGATGCGCTTCGGCCTTGGGCTCGAAGGGCAAGGGCAGGGGGCGGGCCAGGAAGGCCGCGGCCTGGGCCAGTTCCACCAGCGTTTTCGCGCGTTCTTTGAGGGCTGGCATCAGGGTCAGAATGCGGGCGCGGGCCGTGTCATCCAGCGTCAGGTCGCCATTCTCGGACAGGCGCCGCACCACGTCCTGCGTCAGCCGCGTGTCATCGGCCTGGCGGAGCCACACACCGTTGAGATGGGTAAGCTTGGCATAGTCCATGCGGCTCGCGGCGCGGCCGACGCCGTCCAGGTCGAACAGCGCGATGGCCTCCTCGCGGCTGAGAATTTCGGCATCGCCATGGCCCCACCCGAGACGCAGCAGATAATTGCAGAGGGCCTCGGGCAGAAAGCCCTCGCGCTCGAATTCCAGCACGCTGACGGCACCATGGCGCTTGGAAAGTTTCGCGCCATCCGCGCCGTGAATGAGCGGAATATGGGCGAAGCGCGGCGTCTCCCAGCCCATGGCGCGATAGACCTGGATCTGCCGGAAGGTATTGGTCAGATGGTCATCGCCGCGGATCACATGGGTGATGCCCATGTCATGGTCGTCCACCACCACCGCATGCAGATAGGTCGGCGTGCCGTCGCTGCGCAGGATGATCATGTCGTCCAGCTCGGCATTGCCGACGCGGACGGTGCCCTGCACCAGATCATCGACCTCCGTCACGCCCTCGCGCGGGGCGCGGAGCCTGATGGCGAAGGGCGCGCCCTCCGGCGCTTCGGCCGGGTCGCGGTCGCGCCAGCGGCCGTCATAGCGGGGCGGGCGGCCGGCGGCGGTCGCGTCGGCGCGCATCTGGTCCAGCTCCGCCTTCGTCGCATAGCAACGATAGGCGCGGCCCTCGCCCAGCATCTGCAGCGCGACCTCGCGGTGCCGCGCCTCCCGCGTCGACTGATAGACCGGCGGCGCGTCGGAGGTCAGGCCCAGCCAGGCGAGGCCGTCCAGGATCACCTGGGTCGCCTCGGCGGTCGAGCGGGCGCGATCGGTATCTTCGATGCGCAGCACGAATTCGCCGCCGTGATGGCGGGCAAACAGGAAATTGAACAAGGCGGTACGGGCGCCGCCGATATGCAGCAGCCCCGTGGGGCTGGGGGCGAAGCGCGTGCGGATAAGGGGCTTGTCGGTCATGACGGCTGCTTAAAGCATTTCGCCCTTGGCTGAAAACGTCCGCGCGCGCCTGACGGCCCCCTTTCTGACGCGATGGCGACCGGCGCTTTCGGCGCTTGTGGAAAACTGGATAGTGGCCGAACAAGGTCGCTTCTTGCCCTGGCTGCCGGTCTTCATCGCGCTGGGCAATCTTTCATTCTTTTCTGCGAGCCGCATGCCGGCTGGCTGGGTCGGCCCGCTTCTCCTGCTTTTGGCGAGTGCAACGCTGCCGCTGCTCTGGCGTAGCTTCCTCGGCCGGCCGGCTGCCCTCTGCCTCTGTGCGGCAGCGCTGGGCTTCGCCGCCGCCAGCCTTAAAACCCATGCCATGCCGCCGATGCCCGATCTGCCCCGCCGCGCGGTGCTGGTCGTCGGTCTGGTCGCGGCGGTCGATCCGCTGCCCGAGGGGCGGCGCGTGCTGCTGACCGGTGTCAGGCTCGGACCGGAGGCGGAGACCTGGCGGCGCAGCCTGCGCATCCGGCTGCGCACGAAAGACACGCAGCCGATCGAGCCGGGTGACCGGCTGTCTCTCCGCGCTTTGCTGCATCCGCCCTATGCGCCCAGCTTCCCCGGCGGCTGGGACCAGCGGCGGGACGCCTTCTTTCAAAATCTGGGCGGGGTGGGCTTCGCGCTGGAGATTGCCCGGCGCATCCAGTCTGTGCGTCCCAGCGGTCTGGCCGGCTGGTGGCAAGGTATGCGTGAGGGCGTAGCCGCGCGCGTGATCGCGGCTGTTCCCGGCACCGCCGGCGGGGTCGCCGCGACGCTGCTCACCGGTCTCAACTCGGCCATTCCGCTCAGCGACCGCCAGGCCTTCTCCACCGCCGGCCTGTCCCATATCCTGGCGGTCGCGGGCCTGCATATCGGCATCGTCATGACCACCGTCTTCGTCAGCCTGCGCTTCGCCCTGGCGCACTGGCCCTGGGTCGCGCTGCGCTATCCGATCAAGCAGATCGCAGGCCTGGCGGCCATCGCGGTGGGCGGCTTCTACATGGCGATGACCGGCATGCATCTGCCCATCATCCGCAGCTTCGTCATGGCGGCGCTGGTCACGCTGGGCTTGCTCGCCGGCCGGCGGGCCATTTCCATGCGGGGCCTCGCCGTCGCGGCGACGCTCTTGCTCCTCCTGCAGCCGCAGTCGCTCGGCGGCGTCAGCTTCCAGATGAGTTTTGCCGCCGTGCTGGTGCTGATCGCGGGCTACGAGCAGCTGCAGCGTGCGCCACCCGGCTTCCTGCGTCACCGTCCCGGCGTTATCGGCTTCCTGGTGCGGGATCTGGGCTTCGTGATGACCACCAGCATCCTCGCCTCGATCGCGACCGCGCCCTTCGCCGCTTATCATTTCGGCCAGATCGAGACCTATTCCATCCCGGCGAATATGCTGGCCGTGCCGTTGACGGCCTTCTGGGTGCTGCCCTGCGGGCTGCTGAGCTACTGCCTGATGCCGCTGCATCTGGCCTGTCTCGGCCTGGTGCCGATGGGCTGGGGCTGCGCTGCCTTGGTCTGGGTGGCGCGCACCGCATCCTCACTGCCCGCCGCCGCCATCGCCGTGCCGCCGGTGCCGCTCTGGGGTCTGCTCCTTTCGGGCTTCAGCCTCGTCTGGCTCTGTCTGTGGCAAAGCCGCGGGCGGCTGATCGCGGTGCCGCCCTTGCTGTTCGCGGTGTTCCTTCTCCCGGCGCTATCGCGGATGCCCGACATTCTGGTCGCGCCCGATTTCCGCCTCATCGCATTTCGCATGCCGCATGCGGTCTATCTTGTCTCGACCGCCAAAGACCCATTTACGCTCCAGGACTGGCGCCGCTTCTTCGGCGCCCGGCCGATGCGGCCTTGGCCGGACGGTGGCGCGCCGGGCATAGACTGCGCCAGCCAGGGCTGCGTCCTCGCCCAAAACGCGCGCGCGCGCACGCTCTTCTGGCGCGGGGATACCCAGCCCGCCGATTGCAGCGACGTCGGCTTCATCTTCAGCCTGGATTACTGGGACGCCCCGCCACAGGGCGCCTGCGCGCTGACGCCCTTCGTCGACCGCAGCCTGGTGCAAAGGGCGGGCGCGGTCGCCGTCTATCTGGGCGCCCGTCCGCGCATCGTCACCGACCGGCCGGCCCGCGGCGACTGGCCCTGGCTGCCCTCCGCGCATCCTGTCCGCAGAAACCAGCCCTGATCCTCCGGTAGGGCCTTGGCAAATGCCCGCAATCCGAGCATTACTTCGTCCGAAGGATGCGATGACATCCGTGGAGCGTTCATGGCGGATCAGTCGCCGGATAGATCAATGGTGGATACGCGATCCCGTCAGGGCTTGCGGCTGGAACAGGCGGCCCGTGCAGCCTGGCTCTACTATGTCGGCCGTCATACGCAGGATGAGGTCGCCGCCCAGCTCAATATTTCCCGGCAGGCCGCGCAGCGTCTGATCTCCCTCGCCCTCAGCGAAAGACTGATCAAATTCCGCTTCGATCACGAAGTCGGTCCCTGCATGGAAGCGGGTGACGCGCTCGCCCGCCGCTACGGACTTTCTCTCTGCGAAGTGGTGCCGACGATGGGAAACCCCGCGGCGACACTTGGCTCCATTGCCATAGCCGGGGCGCAATTCATCGAAAAGTGGCTGTCGCAACGCACGCCCGTCGTGATGGGTCTGGGCACTGGCCGCGCGCTGCGCGCCATCGCGAATGAGCTTTCACCCATTGCTGCGCCGCAGCATAAGGTGTTTTCGCTCTGCGGCAGTATTCTGCCCATGGGCCGTGCCATCGCGCTTGACCCTGTCTTGCGTGTGGCTGAGCTTTCCGGCGCGCAATGCTTCTCGCTGCCCTGTCCCGTGATCGCGGCGACGGTTGAGGAGCGGGAAGTGTTGCAGAAGCAACAGCCCTACGCGACCATGCGGGAACTTCTGCCGCAAGCGCGCTGTCTGCTGGTCGGCGTCGGCTCCATCGATTGGAAATGTGCGCTGCACAATGACGGATGCGTCTCCGATCTGGAACTCGCAGCTCTGATCGAAGATGGCGCCGTCGGAGAGATTTGCGGCTGGTCCTTCGATGCGCAGGGCAAGATCCTCGGTGGCCCCGTGAACGAACGTGTTGTGGGAATCTGGGAGCATGCATTGTCGACGCAGGCCTTGCGCATCGGGGCGGCCTTCGGTTCCCAGAAAGTGGCGGCGATCAGGGCCGCCATGGTGGGAAAGATGATCGACGGGCTGCTGACCGACGAAGCAACGGCGCAAGCCCTTCTGGCAGAAGGGTGACGCTTTACGCGGGCCGCGGGAAGAACACTTGACAGTCCTGTCAGGTCTTGATGTTCTGCCCGCGGTCTGAGCATACGCTCGATCCAACGAGCGTCGTCCACAAGTGGCTAAAACAATAGGGAACGGAACATGCGTCTAAGAGCGATCGCCGCCTTCGCGGTGGCACTTCTATCCGGCACCTGCTTCGCGCAGGCCGCGACCATCACCATCGCGACCGTCAACAACTCGCAGATGGTCACCATGCAGAAGCTCTCCTCGACCTGGGAGCAGAAGACCGGCAACCACATCAACTGGGTGGTTCTGGAAGAAAACGTGCTGCGCCAGCGCGTGACGACCGATATCGCGACCCATGGCGGTCAGTTCGATATCGTGACGCTGGGCTCCTACGAGGCGCCGCTCTGGGGCAAGCAGGGCTGGCTGAAGCCGCTCGATGGCATCACCGGTTATGACTACAAGGACGTCTTCCCCTCCGTCCTGCAGTCGCTCAGCCAGGGTGGCAAGCTCTATGCCCTGCCGTTCTATGCGGAAAGCTCCTTCACCTATTACCGCAAGGATCTGTTCCAGCAGGCCGGGTTCACCATGCCTGACCACCCCACCTATGCGCAGATCGATCAATACGCCGCCAAGCTGACCGACAAGTCGAAGCAGCAATACGGCATCTGCCTTCGCGGCAAGCCCGGCTGGGGCGAGAACATGGCCTTCTTCGACACGCTGCTGAACACCTATGGCGGCGAATGGTTCGACAAAAGCTGGAAGGCGCAGCTCGACACCAAGCCCTGGCATGACGCGCTCGCCTTCTACATCCATCTGCTGCGTGACTACGGCCCGCCGGGCGCCAGCTCCAACGGCTTCAACGAAAACCAGGCCCTCTTCTCCACTGGCCATTGCGCCATGTGGATCGACGCGACCTCGGGCGCTGGCCTGATCTACGACAAGAACAGCAGCCAGGTGTACGACAAGACCGCCTTCACCGCGGCCCCGGTCGATGTGACGCCGAACGGCTCGCATTGGTTCTGGGCCTGGGCTCTGGCCGTGCCGGCGACGTCCAAGCAGGAAGCGACCGCGAAGGACTTCATCGCCTGGGCGACCTCGAAGGATTACATCGACCTTGTCGGTGAAAAGGAAGGCTGGACGACGCTGCCCCCCGGCACGCGCCTCTCCACCTATGCCAATGCTGACTATCTGAAGGCCGCACCCTTCGCCGGTGCCGTCAAGACCGCCATCGAAACCGCGGATCTCGATCACCCGACCCTGAACCCGGTGCCCTATACCGGTATTCAGTATGTCTCGATCCCGGAATTCGAATCGATCGGCACGACGGTCGGCCAGCTCGTGGCCGCGGCTCTCACCGGCCAGCAGAGCGAGGATAGCGCGCTCAAGCAGGCTCAGTCCTCCGTGGCCTCGACCATGGATCAGGCGGGCTACACGCAGTGATCTGCGGCTGAACCAGGACGACGCGGCCCGGAACTCTGTGTTCCGGGCCGCGTCTCTCTCGCGGGCGGACCCGGATTGCGCTGCACCTGTCTCCAGGACGGTGCAGGGGCAGTCGCCTTGGGACCGGAAAGGATCGTCATGAGTGTTACGACTGTGAGCGGAGGGGCATCGGCTTCACCCAGCCCGCGCCAGAAAAAGAAGGGTCCGGGTGGTGGCGTCAATACGCTGCCGTTGCTCGCCCCGTCCGTCATCCTGCTGGTGATCTGGATGATCGTGCCCCTGGCCATGACGCTCTTTTTTGCGTTCCGCCGCTACAATCTGCTCAACCCGATGATCCACGGCTGGGCGGGATTGCGTAACTTCAAATATCTGTTTGAAGATCCGGCGCTGCTCCATTCGCTGGTGGTCTCGGTCATCATCGTCGTCGGCGTCATTCTCATCACGGTCTGCCTCGGCGCCGTGCTGGCAGCTATCTTCAACCAGCCCTTCCGCGGCCAGGGCATTGCCCGCGTGCTCATGATCTCCCCGTTTTTCGTCATGCCCACGGTCTCGGCGCTGGTCTGGAAGAACCTGCTGCTCGATCCCGTCAGCGGCCTCTTCGCGGCGATGTTCCGCATGGTCGGCCTGCAGCCGGTCGCCTGGTTCAGCGTCTTTCCGCTCGGCTCGGTGATGACCATCCTCTGCTGGGAATGGCTGCCTTACGCCTTCCTCATTCTGTTCACGGCCCTGCAGTCGATGGATGAGGAACAGCTCGAAGCGGCGCGGCTGGATGGCGCCACGCCCATCGACATCTTCTTCAGCATCCAGCTGCCGCATATGGCGCGCGCCATTTCGGTCACGATCATGATCGAGATGATCTTCCTGCTCAGCGTCTTCGCGGAAATCTATGTCACCACGGGTGGCGGTCCGGGCTATGCGACCACGAACCTGACCTTCCTGATCTATCAGCGTGCCCTGCTGGCCTTCAATGTCGGCGGCGCCTCGGCTGCCGGCGTCATCGCCATCATTCTCGCCAATATCGTCTCCGCGTTCCTGACGCGCAGCGTCGCCAAGAGGCTTGAGGTATGAGTTACGGTGTCGCGAAAAAAAGCAGCCCCGTTGCAGGCACCATCGCCTGGGTCGTGGCGCTGCTCATGTTCTTCCCCATCGCCTGGATGGTGCTGGCCAGCTTCAAGACGGAAGTGCAGGCGGTGCAGACGCCGCCGCTGATCTTCTTCTCGCCGACGCTGGTCAACTACCGGGATATCTTCTCGGAAGCGAATTATCTGCAATTCGCCTGGAACAGCATCGCGATTTCGGTAGGCGCGACCGTGCTGTCGCTCATCATCGGCGTGCCGGCGGCCTTCTCCATGGCCTTCTACCCGACGCACCGCACCCGCGGCCTGCTGCTCTGGATGCTCTCCACCAAGATGCTGCCCGCCGTCGGCGTGCTGGTGCCGATCTATCTTCTCTGCCGCGATGCCGGCCTGCTCGACAGCAAGACCGCGCTCATCATCATCAATATGCTGAGCAATCTGCCGATCGCGATCTGGATGCTCTATACCTTCTTCCGCGACCTGCCGAAGGACATCATCGAGGCCAGCCGCATCGACGGCGCTAATCTGCGCCAGGTTCTCGTCCATGTGCTGCTGCCGCTGGTCATGCCCGGCATTGCCTCCACCGGTCTGCTGGGCATCATCCTCTGCTGGAACGAGGCTTTCTGGAGCCTCAATCTCACCGCCCATAGCGCCGCACCGCTCACCGCCTTCATCGCCAGCTTCTCCGCGCCCCAGGGTCTGTTCTGGGCGAAACTCTCCGCCGCCTCCGTTCTCGCCATCGCGCCTATTCTCATCTTCGGCTGGATCAGTCAGAAGCAGTTGGTCAGCGGACTGACATTTGGAGCGGTTAAATGAGGCTTGAGAATAAGGTTGCCGTCATTACAGGCGGGGCGCGTGGTATTGGCCGCGCGATCGCCACACGCTACGCGGCCGAAGGCGCGCGTGTCGTGCTGGCCGATATCAATGGGGTGGAAGCGGAAACGGTCGCCGGGGAAATCGGGCATGGCGCCATCGGCGTCGGGCTGGATGTGACGAAGCAGGCGTCGATCGATGCCATGGTCGCCTCCGTCGTCGCGCGTGCCGGTCGGATCGATATCCTGGTCAACGGCGCCGGCATTTTTGAGATGGCGCCGGTGCTGGAAGTGACGCGCGACAGCTACGCCAAGCAGTTCGCGGTCAATGTCGAAGGGCTGCTCTTCACCCTGCAGGCGGTGGCACGCCAGATGGTCGCCCAGGGTGAGGGCGGCAAGATCATCAATTTCTCCTCCCAGGCCGGCCGACGGGGAGAGGCACTGGTCGCCGTTTACTGTGCGTCAAAGGCCGCCGTCATCAGCCTGACGCAGAGCACGGCCCTCGGCCTCATCAAATACGGCATCAATGTCAACGCCATCGCGCCGGGTGTCGTCGATACGCCGATGTGGGACGTGGTCGATGCGGCTTTCGCCAAATACGAAAACCTGCCCCTGGGTGAGAAGAAGCGCCAGGTCGGTGCGGCGGTGCCTTATGGCCGCATGGGCTACCCGGAAGATATGACCGGCGCCGCGGTCTTTCTGGCGAGCAAGGATGCGGATTACATTGTCGCCCAGACGCTCAATGTCGATGGCGGCAACTGGATGAGCTGAGTTTCCGCGCAGCACGGACGATGAAAAGGGGCCGCCATCGCGGCCCCTTTTCTTTGGCGCGTCGTCAACCCTTGGCCGGCACAAGCCCGTTATCGGCGCAGGTTTTGGGCTTGTCGCCGCCGAACAGCGCGTCAAGCAGAATCCCCACCTTTTGCAGCGCCCCGGCATCGAGCTGGCCCTTCGCGTCGCGGAACGGCCCGTTCACCACAACCGGCACCGAGACGGCGGAGCCGGACACCTGGGCGAGGGGATTGAGCTTGAGCGCCAGTGTCTCTCGCCCCAGATCGACCTCGCCCTGGCCATCCATCTGCAGATAGGTGCTGCTGAGCGCGAGCGTGCTGAGCTGTGCCACACCTTTTGAGATCTTGCTGACGATGCCGAAGCAGCGGATGCGTGTCTCTCCCTGGGTCGGCACGGCAATGTTCAGCGCTTTAAGCGACGCGTCGGCGAGTGCGATCAAGGCCCGGTTGCTGATGCTCCCGGCCCCCATCGTGGCAGAGAGTTGACCGCTGAGCGTGGCCGCGATCGCATGCGGGCTCGCCCCCGCCGCGGAGAGATCGGCATCCACGCGCAGCGTGCCGGTCGCAGGGCCCGGCACGCCGAAACGCTGGATGAGCAGGGCCACCGGCAGGTCCGGCGCCCGCAGCACCAGACGCATACTGGGCGGGTTGACGGAGGCGTTCGCCAGGAATGATCCCTCAACCGCGCCGCCGAGAAGGCCGGCCTGCATCCGGTCAAGCGCCAGTTGTCCGTTCTTCAGCTTCACGGCCAGGCCGACCTTGGGCCAGGACTGGCCCTGGAAGGTCAGCGTGCCGACCGTGCCGGAGACGTCGATGGCTGGTCCCCGCAGCGCTTGCCAGAAGGGCAACGCCTTGTCGGAGAAGACCGGCCCGGCCACGCCCGAGGGGGCGGCAGGGGAGACGCCAAGCCCCAGTGCCTTCAGCAGCGCGTCGAGATCGAGACGGGTCGAGGTCAGCTGCGCCGTCACGGCGACGCCCCCACCCAGGCCGAAGCTCGCACTGCCGGCAAGGTCTCCGGCTGAGGCCGTCAGCTTGGCGCCGGTCAGGCCAAGGGTTTTGAGATCCGCCGGCAGGGTCACCGCGCCGGTGAAATGCGTCTTGGTCAGCGCCGGCAGGGCGGGAGAGATAAGCGGCCGCAGGCGCGATAGTTCGGGCGTGTCCAGCACCACCTGGGCGCGCAGGCCGGCGAAGGTCGTGGTATCGGCGGAGACTTGGCCGTTCAGATGCAGCCGCGCCGGGTCGGTCGCCAGCGCGGTCGCATCCATGGTCACCGGCACCGTGTTCTGTCCGTCGAGATGCTCGGGCACGCCGACTGCGGACGCCAGCGTGAAAGGCACGCCCGCGTAGCGCCCTTGGCCTTTCACCTGTGCCGTGCCCCCGGCCTTGTCCAGCGTCGCACTGACCGCGCCCAGCGTGAGGTCTGGGATGATCTTGCTGAGATCGGCGCTGCCGATCTGCACTGTGGTCTGGCCGATCACCGGCAGATCGCCGCGCACCGGTCCATTGGCGATATGCGTTGCGACCGAAAAATCATGCAGGGGCGGCAGGCGCATGGCCGGAAGCAGGGCGTTGAGCGATTCGAGCGCGGGTGCGGCCGCCGTGACGGACAGGTCATAGCCGCCGGCCAGCGTCATGGTGCCGGTCGCATCGGCGCGCGTCGCCAAAGCGCGGAAATGCATCTCGGTACGCCAGGGATCGGCGGCCTGACCGGTGGGCGTCGCCTTCAGGGCCAGGTCGAACGGCGCGAAATCCGAATAGACGAGGGTGGAGACCAGATCGAACGGTGCCCGATCGTGCGGATGCGTCACCGTGAGGGTGCGGATGCCGATGACATTGGTGCGCGCTGGCAGCCGCGTGGTGACCATGCCGTTGACGATATGGAGATGCCGGATGCGCAGCTGGGGGTGAAACCAGCTGGGGATGGCGGAGGGCGCGCTGGTCGCCGCTGTGTCAGCCGTCGATTGGAAGAGCCAGTTCGGCTGCCCCTTCACCTCCTCGAACAGAATATTGGGTCCGGTGAGATCGAGCTGGGTCACCTCGATACGCTGGCGCAGCAGCGCCAGCAGCGAAATCTGGGCCCGGATCTTGTCCACCCGCACCATATAATCGCGCGATCCGCCGGGCAGATTGCTCAGCCGCACCTGGCTCACTTCGATCCAGGGGGAGAGTGAGCGGCTGACGCGGATGGGGCCGTCCAGCGTCAGGGTTCGGCCCGTCGCCCGCTGCACGGCGGCCGCGATGGCGGGTTTCAGGTCATTCGGGTCGGCCAAAGCGAGGGCGAGACCGATGGCGGCGGCCGGCAGCACAACGATCACGGCAAGGGCAGAAAGCAACCAGGCGCGGCGGGACAAGCGCACTTCCTCTGTCAGGTCCGTTCAGATGATCCCGTTTGCCCATTCTCTGCCGGTTTAGGCAACTCACGACCTTGGGCTGATATTCTCCCTAAAACGAGTGGTGTAGAGAAATTCCCTCACAAATGTTCGGGCTATTGATTCACGCCGCAAAGTACGGAGATATAAGCCCATTCTGATTTGGAAATACGATAATGATTAGTGTAAATCGTCGTGCCCTTCTCGCCGCGGGCCTTGGCGCCACCACCCTGCCGCTCTTCGCCATCGGCCGGGCGCGGGCTGCGCTGCCGGACCAGATCACCATCGATTATGCCTATTACAGCCCGCTCAGCCTGCTGCTGAAGAATAGCGACGCGCTGAAGCAGGTGCTGCCCGATACCAAGGTCAATTTCGTGCTGAGCCAGGGCAGCAACAAGGCGCTGGAGTTTTTGCGTGGCCGCGCCATCGTGCTGGGCTCGGCCGCGGGCTCCGCCACGCTGCTGGCGCGCGCCAACGGCACGCCGGTGCAGACCGTCTATGTCAATGACCGGGCTGAGACGACGGCGCTGGTCACCAAAAAGGCATCTCCTATCCAGACGGTCGCTGACCTCAAGGGCAAGAAGGTCGCAGTGACACCGGGGACCGAACCCTATGCCTTCCTGCTCCAGGCGCTGGCCGGGGCCGGGCTCAAACCCTCCGACATCACCATCGTGCCGCTGCAGCACCCGCTGGGCCATGCCGCGCTGAATCGCGGTGATGTGGATGCCTGGGCGGGGCTCGACCCCTTCATGGCGGAAGGGCAGCTGCAGAACGGCGACCGGCTTTTCTACCGCAACACCGCCATCATCACGCCGAACGTGCTGGTGGTGCGCGAGGATTACGCGGCGAAACAGCCCGACGTCATTCTCAAGCTGCTGCAGGCCTATGAGATCGTGCGCAAGCAGGCGCTGGCCAACCCGGATCTGCTGGTGACCAATCTGGTCAAGGAAGCAAACCTCACGCCGGATGTCGCCAAGTTGGAACTGTCGCGCCAGAGCTTCGCCAACCCGGTGCTGGACGATGCGGGGGCTGCCAAAATCGCCGCCGATGGCGCGATCTTCCAGAAATTCGGCTTCATCAAGCCGGATGTCGATATCAAGCAGACGGTGGCCGCGCTGAACAACCGGCATTTTGTGGATCAGCTCGTCAATGGCTGAGCGGACAGTCTCGGCCGACGCCCTTCAGGCGCCCGGCCGGGCTGAAGCGCGGTCACGCGCGCGGCTCCGGCTGCCCGGTCTCGGCTGGGCGATCGGTCTGATCGTGCCGGCTCTGCTCTTGTTGCTGTGGCAATCCGCGGCCCAGCACCAATGGCTGGATGCCGACATTCTGCCGTCACCCGGCACCGTCGCGGGGACCTTCTGGTCGATGCTGCAGAATGGCACGCTGCTGACCGATATCGCCGTCACGGTCTATCGCCTGGCCCTGGGCTTTGTCATCGGCACGGCGGCCGGCACCGTTGCTGGCCTGCTCACCGGGTCTATGCCGTTCGCACGCCGCCTGCTGGACCCGATGCTGCAGGCGCTGCGCAGCGTGCCCTCGCTGGCCTGGGTGCCGCTGTTCATCCTGTGGTTCGGCATCTATGACACGTCAAAGGTCATTCTCATCGCGGTCGGGGTGTTCTTTCCGATCTATCTCAATCTCATGGCAGCGATCGCGGGCGTCGACCGCAAGCTGATCGAGGTCGGCCGCGTGCATGACTATGGCTGGCTGCGGCAGATGCTGCGCATTCAGCTGCCCGCCGCCCTGCCGCTCTATCTCACCGGCATTCGCGGCGGCCTCGGGCTCGGCTGGATGTTCATCGCCTCGGCCGAAATGATGGGCGCGAATAACGGCCTCGGCTTTATCCTCACCAATGGCGAGGAGATCGGCCGGCCCGATCAGATCATCGTCGCCATCCTCGCCTTCGCCGTGCTGGGCAAGTCGACCGACTGGCTGCTGGCGCGCGGCGCCGCCCGTCTGACAGCCTGGCAGGATACCCTGCATCCAGAGACCGGGGCATGAGCAACCGTCTGGAGATTTCCGGCCTCACCAAGGCCTTCGGCACGGCCGCCCCCGTGCTCGGCCCGGTATCGCTGACGCTGGAAGGTGAGGGGATCACCGCCATCATCGGCCGCAGCGGCAGCGGCAAAAGCACCTTCCTGCGCTGCCTCTCGGGGCTGGAAACGCCGACCCGCGGCACGGCCCTGCTGGGCGGCCGCCCCATCCGCCCGGCCGAGGTCGGCTATGTCTTTCAGGAGCCGCGGCTGATGCCCTGGCTGACCGTCCGGCGCAATATCGCCTTCGGCCTGACGCACCCGCCGAAGGCCGAGCGTGACGCGGCGGTCGCGGCGGCCATGGAACTCGTCGGCCTCTCCGCAGCCGCAGACTATTTGCCGAAGCAATTGTCGGGCGGCATGGCGCAGCGGGTGGCGCTGGCGCGCGCTCTGGCACCGCGCCCCGATCTGCTGCTGCTGGATGAGCCGCTGAGCGCGCTCGATCCGCTGACGCGGGAGAAGATGCAGGACCATATCCTGCATATCGCCCAGCATGTCCGCGCCACCATCCTGTTGATCACGCATGATATGGATGAGGCGCTGGCGCTCGCCCGCCGCGTCATCGTGCTGCGCGGACCGCCCGGCCGGGTCGTGCTTGATATCGACATCCCCGGCGATGACCCGGACTATGCCTTCCCGCGTGACCGTACCAGCGCTGGCTTCCAGGCGCTACGCCGCCGGCTGATCGACGCGCTGGAGCAGCACGCGCTCGCGGCCGAATAGCTCATCCCGTCAGCGGCACAGCTGCCGCAACCCGCGCAGATGGTCCGGCATCTGGCGCGGCTCCACTTTCGCGGCGCGCAGCAGCTGGTCGAAATGGCCGATCAGGGACCGGATATGGTCGCGGCTCTGCATCACCAGAAAGGACTGGCCGATATAGATGGCGGCGCGTGCCGGGCCGAAGATGGTGATGGGCGCCGAATACATCTCCCGCCCGTCATACAGAAACCACCGGAAGCGCGGGTAAAGCTCGTCGCAGAGGTCGATCAGGTGGTCCAGCTGCGCCCGCCGCACAGGGGCCGGCAATCCCTGCCAGCGCCCGCCGCCACGGGCGAAGCTTTCCATCATATGGGCCGGGGTCGCGGCTTCCATATCCGTCTCCGGCCGGCGCAGATAGTCGAGCCGTGACTGCGTGATCTCCATCCGCCGCTGCGGCGACAGGGTGGTGAAGTTTTCGTATTCAAAGGCGATCACAGCCTCTGTCTTCAGCACGTCCGGGAAGCTCACCGGCACATGGCGGATCTTGTAGCCGGCGGCTTCCTCCAGCCAGCGCACGAGGCGCTCATCGACCGGAGAGACCGCGTCGCGCTCGAAGCTCAGCGTATCCGTCAGCAGTCCGGGTTCGGCGATTTCGACATCGCGCAGGCCCAGCAGCCAGTCGAGCGAGACCTGACCCAGCCGCGCGATGCTGGCGACCGATTCCAGCCGCGGCAGGCGGTCATTCGCCGGTGACAGCAGCTGCGACAGAGTGGACCGGTCGATTCCCACGCGTGTCGCGAAGGCGCTTTGGTTGAGCCCCGACCGGGTCATGACGGTCATCAGCCTTTCCCGGAACAGGCGGACAAGCTCGGCACGGTCAGTGGAGGTGAAGGTCATGTGGGAGTTTATAAACTAATGTGTGGAAACGCACCATAAAGGGTGGATTCGTGGCTAATGTCACGCAAGATGCGCATTATCTACGCTCACGAAGTGGTTTGGTCATTGATCCTAAATGTTTCACCGCTCAGGATCGGAATATGTCCAACCGGTTCCCCGCATCGCAACCGCCTGTCGCCACCATCGAATGGCCGACGGTCGTGCTGTGCCTTTTGATCTATGGCGGCTGGGCGGCGCTGACCTTTTTTCATCGTAACATTCCCTGGCCGCTTTTGCTTCTAGGCGGCAGCTGGATCATCGCCTGGCACATGTCGCTGCAGCATGAATTGCTCCATGGCCACCCGACGCGCTCGCGCCGCATCAATGATGCGCTCGGCTTTCCGCCGCTGACGCTATGGTTGCCGTATCATATCTACCGTCTCAGCCATCTGCGCCATCACCGGGACGAGCATCTGACCGACCCGCTGGAAGATCCCGAAACCTATTATCTCACTGAGGACCGTTTCGGCCGCCTCGGTCTGCTGGCGCGCGCCTTTCTGCGCTTCAGCAATACGTTTTTTGGCCGCATCACTTTTGGCTCCTTGCGCAGCGTGGCGATTTTCTTGTTTCTGCATCTGGGTGCCTGCCTGCGCGGCAACCGGGCGGAGCTGCGCATCTGGCTGCCGCATGCGCTGGGCGTCGCCGTCGTGCTGGTCTGGGTGATGGGCGTCTGCCACCTCCCGCTCTGGACCTATCTGCTGTGCTTCGTCATTCCCGGCCGCATGCTCGCTTCGATACGCGCCTTCGCCGAGCACAGGGCGGCGCCGGCCCAATCCGAACGGACGGCGATCGTCGAGAATGCGCCAATCCTCGGACTGTTGTTTCTCCACAACAATCTTCATGTCGTGCATCATGATGCGCCGGGCATGCCCTGGTATCGCATCCCGGCCTATTACCGGGCGCATCGAACTGAGATCGTCCGGGCCAATGGCGGTCTGGTCTATGACGGCTACCTGGATGTCGCGCGCCGCTATCTCGTGACCCCGCATCACCGCGGCCCGCATCCCGGTTTCATCGCCTCGCGGGCTGAACTGCCGCAGCCGCGCCCTGCGCCGGTGGCCTCGCCCGCAGCCGCGCAGATGGGTGCGGGGGACTGAGGCAGGCTAGGCAATGGCTAGTTATGTAGATATGTTTCTACATATCGGGTCGTTTGCAGGTGCCACCATGGCCTTCACTACGCTCTCAAGCCGCGAATTTAACCAGGACACCAGCCGCGCCAAAAAGGCGGCGGCCGAAGGCCCTGTCTTCATCACCGATCGCGGCAAGCCCGCGCACGTCCTGCTGAGCATGGAGGCGTACCTCCGTCTGACAGGTGAGGCGGGCAGCATCATCGATCGTCTCGGTGCCCCCGATGGCGTCGCCGAGATCAGTTTCGAGCCGGATCGGCTTGATCTTGAGGTTAAACCGGCCGACTTCGCCTGAATGTTCCTGCTCGACACCAACGTCGTATCGGAACTGCGTAAGGCGCGGGCGGGAAAGGCTGACGCTCAGGTTGTCGCCTGGGCCAGTAGCGTGCCGTCTGCCAGCCTCTATCTTTCAGTCATGTCCGTGCAGGAGCTTGAGCTGGGCGCGCTCCGCGTTGAAAGGCGGGACAAAGCGCAGGGCGCCATTCTCCGGCTTTGGCTGGATGACCATGTCCTGCCGGCCTTTGCCGGCCGGATGCTGCCCATCGATACGGCGGTGGCGCTGCGCAGCGCGCGTTTGCATGTGCCGGACCGCCGGTCTGAGCGCGATCGTCTGATCGCAGCGACCGGCCTTGTCCATGGCATGACAGTGGTGACGCGCAACGTCGATGATTTTGCGGCAACGGGCGTGGCTCTGCTCAATCCCTGGAACTGGCCGGGCCCAGTCTAAGAAGACTGCGGCAGTGCATCGACCCAGGGATTGAATACGGCGACCGGGGTTCTGGCAAAATCGCCAGAGCCCCGCGTGACCAGCGTCAGGCCATGGTCGAGCGCGGTCGCCGCGATGATGAGGTCAGGCTGCGAGAAGGTGTGGTTCACGCGGCGCCCATCGTCCACAAGCAGCCGCCACCGCAGCATCACGGCCTCGCTCACGGGCAGCACGCGACTATCGAACATGGGCCGGACCTGATGCGTCAGCCAGTCGGTAAGCGCAGCACGGCGCGTCGGGTCATCCACCTTTTCGATACCGAAGCGGATTTCCGCCAAGGTCACGATGCTGATGAAGAGCCTGTCGAGGGGTTGGCTGGCAATGAAGCGCACGACCTTTCCGTCGGGCTTCGGTCGCCGCAGCTCTGACAGAATATTGGTATCGAGCAGCCAGCCGGTCACAGCGTGACGTCACGCACCGGCATAGGCGTGGCAGGCGGGTCGAAATCAAGGTCTGGTCCAGGTGCTGCCTGCATGGCGTCTAGCAGGGCGGTGCCCATCCGCTCGCCTTTCAATCGCCGATATTCCTCAGCGGATACGACAACGACGGCCTCCCGGCCATGCACGGTGACATGCTGAGCGCCCTCGCTGCGCGCCCGGCGCACCAGTTCACTGAAACGCGCCTTGGCATCCTGCAACAGCCAGGGACGTGACGGGCCGTTTGATTGGCTAAAACTGGTCATGCTGACTAGATATCATACTGGCTGGCACGATCTCAACCTATCGCGGCCAAACCCATATCGTCGTTAGCGCCTCCCGGCCGCCGCGGCTTTGGTGAGGAAAGCGGCGATCTTCTGCGCGACGGCGTCCCACATCGGCGCCGTGATACGGAAGTCATGCGCGCAGTCCACAAACTGCACTTCGACCGTGCGGGATAGCCCGTAGTGCAGCGGAAAGCTGCTGCCGCCATAGGCATCGTGAAGGCCCTGGACGATCAGGGTTGGCGTCGTCATCGTCGCCAGATGCTGGAAGCGCTGCGGTTCCTCGGGCCCATCGGGGTGACGAAACGGGTAGCCCAGGCAGACGACAGCCAGGGCGGCAGCTTCGGCGGCAAACAATGTGGCGACGCGGCAGCCGGATGAGCGGCCGAACAGCACCCAGGGACGGGTGGCGTCCAGTGTGGTCTTCACCCTACGGAGCGCGACCTGACGTGCGTCCATCGCACCATCGAAATGATGGCTTTCGCAAATCCGGTGGATCTCCTGCTGATTGATCCAATGCGCAAAGTTGCGCGACAGCCGGCTCCTGATCGCATCCTCTATATGTTCGTCCTGCGGAAACGAATCACCCGATAGATAAACCGCGTCGTATGCTGCCATCCTCGCGCACACTTTTGCTGGGGCGTTCTCGCGCCATTGCTTTCGATACCGATCAGATTACGGCGGCCGGCCGGCCTGTCAAACCCGCTCAGGCGAGCGTCGGATAGCCCATCGCCGCCGCGTCCGCCTCATAGGCCAGAACCGCGTCATAGGCCTCAGGTCGCGGCGGCGCGACATGGCGTATGGCAAGGCCCCGCAGCGCCGCCGCCAAGGCGGGCGTCGGGTCAATCAGCGCCCGCGTCAGCCGGGCCGCGATTGCCGAAGGTATTGCGGCTGCCGCGATGAAGGGAATGGCGGGGCTCGGCGGCGTCTCGCAGACCACGCGCAGCTTGTCCGTCAGCTCCGGCCGATAGCGCGTCACGAAGCCATAGGTCACGCAATCGATGGTCGCGGCATCGGCCAGTCCTTCCGCCATCATCTCCATACTGCGCAGATGGCTGCCGCTGACCATGACCGCGCCAAAGAACCGCCCCGCGCGCGCCCAGGGTGCGACCAGCCGGCGGGCCAGGTTCATGCCGGAATTGGAATCCGCGCCATTCATGACGAAGCGGCTGCCGCGCAGATGCTCCAGGACGACAGCAGGGGAATCCGCGCGGGTGATGAGACAGGAACAATGCGTCGGCATGCCATCGGGCTGCAGCCGGCAGCCCGGCAGATCATACAGCGGCGTGCCCAGCAGGCGGTACTGGCCCTGATAGATCGTCTTCAGCGGATAGCCGCACATCTGGCTGAAGACGGTGTCGGCCGCGATGGCGCCGGGCAAGGCGAGCGGGCTGGGCGACAGCGCCTGCGGTTCTTCGATGTCGGCCGCGGCGCGCAAGGCCACCCACAGCGCGTCGTTGGCCGCCGCCATCTCTGGCAGCGCATACATCGGCAGGCTCGCGCGCCACATGGTCAGAGGTTCGCGACGCAAACCAGGACGACCGCGCCGATGCCAAGGCTCAGCCAGATCAGCCGACGGACAGGGGCGGCATCCGCGGCGGTCGCCGTCCCGGCGGCGAGCTTCGCCTGGAACCGCTTGTTCGGGACCAGAACGGTGCCGATGAAGAGGGCTGCCATCAGCACGCCGCCGGTCTGCATCACCATCACCTCCCAGGGCATCTTCTGGTGACTGTAGACGAGGATCACCAGCAGCAGGCCGCTGACGATGGCCATCGGCATCACCTGCCATATCGTGCGGAAAAAGCGCCGGAACACTGCCCCCTGCAGCACCAGCCGCGCCGTCGGGTCGATGGCGCCCAGGCTCCCGCGCAGCGTCAGCAGCAGGAAGGCCATGCCGCCCACCCACAGCACGACGCAGAGCAGATGGACCGCGGTTATCAGCCAGACAAGATAGGTCACGCCACCACTCCTTCGATTTCGCGCAGCAGCGCCATGATTTCCTGGGCGGCGACCGATTTCGGTGCCGCCTCGACCACACCCAGCCCCTGGGCAAAGGCATTCGCGAAGCCCGCGCGGTTGCCGAGGGTACTGTCCAGCCATTCGTACCCGGCTGCTGCCGCTTCCCGCTCCACCTGCGTGCGCAGGCGCGATGACGCCGGGGCCCGGTTCAATACCAGCCGCAGCTTGCGGCCTTCGGCCTGCGCCAGCTGCACGGTGCCTTGCGCCGCCCATAGATCGGGCGGACTCGGCTGCAGCGGTACCAGCACCAACCCGGCGGCGCGGATGGCGAGCTTGGCCTCTGTATCGACCTGCGGCGGCGTATCGATGATGACGGCGTCATGGCTCCTGGTCAGCCGGTCCAGTTCGGCCCGCAGCCGCCAGCCGGCGACGTCTGAGACGCCGATGGCGGCCAAGGGTTTTGCGAAGCGGCCGCGAATCTCATGCCAGCGGGTCAGGCTGCGCTGCGGGTCGATATCCAGCAGGCAGACGCGCCGATGGAGGGCCATAGCGGCGGCCAGATTGGCGGCGAGCATGGTTTTACCCGCGCCACCCTTCTGCTGGGCGACGGTGATCACAAGCGCCATGGGTCAGAGACTCCGCTGCACGGCGCCACTATAGGCGGGCAGGGCGGGGAGGCGAGCGCCTATTCCGCCGCTTGCACCGTCTGCCAGCCTTCGGAGGCGAGCGCGTGCAGGATCTCGTCCTCGCCGCACATGCCGACGATCTGGCCCCGCTGGGTAATCAGCACCGGCATGCCGGTCGCCTGGCGCAGCTGGATGACGGTCTTCATCGTCGCCTCGCAATCGACCGCCGCACAGGTACCGGCGGCGGGCAGGTCGGCCTCGTCGGTGACGGCCACGATCGGCACCGGCACGCCCGCCGCGGTGATGGCACTGCCGGCGACGGCACCGCCGGAATGCAGCAGGACCGGCCGATAGGCATCCAGCACCGCCCAGCCGTCGCGCGCGGCGAGGCCATCCAGCGGCGTCATGAAGGTGCGGCCGCGCAGCACGTTCAGCGGATTCATGTGCTGCACGAATTCGCGCACGTAATCATTCGCCGGACGCAGCACGATATCCTCGGGTTCGCCGGCCTGGATGATGCGACCGCCTTCCAGAATGGCGATCTGGTTGCCCAGCTTCAGCGCCTCATCCAGATCATGGCTGACGAAGATGATTGTCTTCTTCACTTCCTTTTGCAGCGCCAGAAGCTCGTCCTGCAGCTTGGTGCGGATCAGCGGGTCAAGCGCGGAGAAGGGCTCATCCATAAGCAGAATATCGGCGTCCGTCGCAAAGGCCCGCGCCAGGCCCACGCGCTGCTGCATGCCGCCTGAGAGTTCGCGCGCATATTTATCGGCCCATTTGTCGAGGGCGACGAGCTTCAGCTTCTCGTCCACGATGCGCCGCCGTTCAGCGCCCGACACGCCGCGGAGTTCGAGGCCAAGGCCGACATTCTCGCGCACCGTGCGCCAGGGCAGCAGGGCGAATTGCTGAAACACCATGGCGATGCGACGCGTGCGCATATAGCGCAGCGTCGCCCGGTCGCAGCTTGCGATATCGACCTGGCGGTCCTTATCACGCACCAGCACGCGGCCGCGGGTGACTTTGTTGAGACCGTTGACGGCACGCAGCAGCGTCGACTTGCCCGAGCCCGACAGGCCCATCAGCACGCAGATCTCGCCTTCGCGCACGGTCAGCGTCGCATCCTTCACGCCCATGACGACGCCGGTCTTGGCCAGAATCTCCTCGCGGCTGAGGCCCTGATCCATCAGCTGGATGGCCGCGGCTTCCGATTTGCCGCCCGAGCGGCCATGGCTGCCGAACAGGATATCGACATTGGCGAATTCGATGACGGGATGGGTCTCGGTCATGGTCTCAACCCTCGCTCTCACGCGGACGGCAGACGCGGTCCAGGATCACCGCCAGCACGACGATGCAGAGGCCGGATTCGAAGCCGACATCGACGCGCAGCGTATTCAGCGCGCTGACCACCGGCACGCCTAGGCCACCGGCCCCGACCAGCGCCGCGATGACGACCATCGACAGGCTGAGCATGATGCATTGGGTGAGGCCCGCCATGATGGTCGGCAGTGCATGCGGCAGCTCCACCTTCCACAGCAGCTGGTTTTTGGAGGCGCCGAAGGCCTCGCCCGCTTCGATCAGCGGCGGCGGCACGGAGGCGATGCCGAGCTGGGTCAGGCGGATGGGGGCGGCGATGGCGAAGATGATGGTCGAGATCAGGCCGGGCACGGCGCCCAGGCCGAACAGCACGACGGTGGGGATGAGATAGACGAAGGTCGGCAGCGTCTGCATCAGATCCAGCAGCGGCCGCACGAAGGTAAACAGCCAGGGCCGATGCGCGCAGGCAATGCCGATGGGCACGCCGATGACCATGGAAATCAGGGTCGCGAAGATGATGAGCGAGGTCGTCTCCATCGTCGCCGACCAGTAGCCCTGGTTGAGGATGAAAAGCTGCGCCAGAACAACGAAAAGGACGAGCTTCCAGGAGCGTTGGATGGCATAGGCGATGGCGCCGATCAGCAGGATCAGCACGATGGCCGGTATGGCTTCCAGAACCCAGGTCAGCCCGTTGATGGCGGCCGCCACGCCGTTGGAAAAGGCATCGATCGCGTCCGAACCGCTGATCGAATTGACGACATTGGCGATCCAGTCGCCGAGCGGGATCTTATGGCCTGAGACGATATCCGCCAGCCCGTTCAGCATGAAGGCACTCCATTCCAGAAGGTCGCGGGTGTCCTGACAGCATCAGAGCATAAAACCCCTGATCGGTTCAGAGTTTTATGGGCGCATTGCCAGGGTTCAGCGGTCGGGAAGCAGGGGAAGACACGCTATTATGAGCGGTCGTGTCGCCCGCGCGACTTGCACGCGGGCGACATCACAACAGACGAAATCGCAGCCGATCAGAGGCCGAGCGACTTCTTCACGACGGCGTCCGCCGGCTGGCTGCCATCGGCGGTGGTGACGCCGGCAAGCCAGGGCGTCATCGCATCCGGGTTGGCCTTCAGCCAGGCGGCGGCGGCCACCGCGGGGTCCTGCTTGTCATACATGATGGAGCCCATGATCTTGTTCTCCATCTCCAGCGTGAATTTCAGCTGCGTCAGGAATTTGCCGGTATTCGGGCAGGCCTGAACATAGCCGCCGGTCGTATTGGTATAGACGGTCGCACCACCGTAATTCGGCCCGAAGATGGCGTCGCCGCCCGACAGATACTGCATGTCATACTTCGTATTCATGGGATGCGGTTCCCAGCCCAGGAAGACAATGCCCTTGTGATCCTTGGTCTTGCGGGTCACTTCGGCCAGCATGCCCTGTTCGCTGGACTGCACAAGCGTGAACTTGCCGATACCGTCGGTATTGTCCTTGATCATGGTCAGGATCAGGGCATTGCCGTCATTGCCCGGCTCGATGCCGTAGATCTTGCCGTCAAGCTCCTTGTAGAACTTGGCAATGTCCTGGAAGGACTTCAGTCCCTGATTGTACAGATAGGTGGGCACCGCCAGGGTGTATTTCGCACCTTCAAGATTGGCGCCCAGCACATCGACTGTTTTGTTGGCGACATAGGGTTTGATATTGTCGGCCATCGTCGGCATCCAGTTGCCGAGGAAGACGTCGATCTTCTTCTGCTTCATTTCCTCGAAGGTGACTGGCACCGACAGGATCGTCGTCGTCGTCTTGTAGCCCAGCGCATCCAGAATATAGGTCGCCGTACCGGTCGTGGCCGAAATATCGGTCCAGCCGACATTGGAAAAGGCGATGTTCTTACAGGACGCCGGATCGGCCGCGGCCTGGGCGGCGCTGCCCAGTCCCGCGCTTCCCGCGATCAGTCCCAAAGCCGCCACAGCCTGCAGAAGGTGTTTACGCATCTTGCCGTCCTTTATTCGCGTTTTGGAAGGTCTCAAGCGCTCTAGGCCGCTCCGCCCGGAGCCATAAGTTGAACATACTTTCAATCTTCGCTGGCGGTCATCCCTTTTTATTCAAGAAAAGGACGAGTTTTTTGTTTTGCATTGCACAATATAGGCAAATTGCACCGCAATTAGGCAGTCATTGCCTAATATCGAACCTTTTTCGATAGGCTCACGATCGGACCTTGATTGCACGTTCAAGCAATCATACAAAACCAGGGCGGCCGTTTCGCCGCCACAGAAGCGGAGAGAGGCGTGTCACGCCGGGATTCGGAAGATATTCGCCGCAAGCAGCTGATCGACACCACGATTCACGTCATGGCGCAGGTTGGTTTCAATGCGACAACGTTGGGCCTCATCGGCAAGCATGCCGGTGTTTCGGCCGGCCTCGTCGCGCATTATTTCGGCGATAAGGACGGCTTGCTGGAAGCGACGCTGCGCAGCCTCGCTTCCCGCCTTAGCCGCGCCGCCGCGGCCCGCATGCGGGCCGCGCGCACCCCGCGCGAAAGACTGCAGGCGGTGATCGACGCCAATCTGGCGCCGGAGGAGATGGACAGCCAGACCAGCGCCGTCTGGCTCGCCTTCTGGGGCCAGGCCATCCATTCCGACCGTCTCAAGCGGGTGCAGCGCATCTATCAGCTGCGCGTGCTCTCCAATCTCCGCCACGCCCTGCGCTCCATGACGTCCGATGAGGAAGCCGAGCGCCTTGCCATCATCATCGCCGCCATCATCGACGGTCTCTGGCTGCGCACGACGCTCGCCGCCGCCTGGAGCCCGTCCGATTCCGAAGCGGCCCGCCGCATCGCCGCCGGCTTCATCGACACGCAGCTCCCCGTGAGCCCTGAAGGACCGACCATGTCGCACGTGCCTGCCACACCGTCTGCGCCCATTCCGCGCATCGCCAATTGGATCGGCGGCGCCTATCGCCCCAATCCGGCGGCCGACACCTTCGTCACGCGCAATCCCGCAACGGGTGAGGTCCTGGCCGAGATCGAGATCGCCGGCGCGGCCGAGCTGGACGCCGCGATCGTCTCTGCAAAGACGGGTCAGAAGATCTGGGCCCGGATGACGGGGATGGAGCGCGGCCGCGTGCTGCGCCGGGTGGCGGACCTGCTGCGTGCCCGCAATGATGATCTGGCAAGGCTGGAGACCCAGGATACCGGCAAGCCGATCCAGGAGACGAATGTCGTCGATGTCGTTTCGGGCGCCGATTGCATCGAATATTTTGCCGGCCTCGCGGGCGGCATCACCGGGGAAAGCGTCGATCTCGGCCCCCATGCCATGGGCTATACACGGCGGGAGCCACTGGGGATCGTCGCCGGCATTGGCGCCTGGAACTATCCCATTCAGATCGCCTGCTGGAAGTCGGCACCCGCTTTGGCCTGCGGCAATGCCATGATCTTCAAGCCCTCCGAACTGACGCCGCTGACCGCGTTCAAGCTGGCTGAGATCATGACCGAAGCCGGCGTGCCGGACGGCGTCTTCAACGTCCTGCCGGGTGACGGCCGCACCGGCAGCCTTCTCACCGCCCATCCCGCCATTGCCAAGATATCGCTCACCGGCTCGGTGCCGACGGGCAAGAAGGTGATGGCGGCGGCGGCCGAGACGCTGAAACATGTGACGCTCGAACTCGGCGGCAAATCGCCCATTATCGTCTTCGCCGATGCCGATATCGAATCCGCGATTTCGGGCGCCATGCTGGGCAATTTCTATTCGGCCGGCGAAGTCTGCTCCAACGGCACGCGCGTCTTCGTCCATCGCAGCATTAAGGACAGGTTCATTGCCCGCCTGCTGGAACGCACGGCGACAATCAAAATCGGCGATCCGCTGGACCCTGAGACCCAGATGGGCGCGCTCATCTCAGCACCCCATCTGCATAAGGTTCTGTCCTATATCGAACGCGGCGTGGCTGAGGGTGCGAAACTGCTCTGCGGCGGCAAGCGCGTCTCGGACGGTCCGCTCGCCTTGGGCAATTTCGTCTCCCCTGCGGTCTTCGACGCGAGCAACGATGATCAGACAATCGTGCGGGAGGAGATCTTCGGCCCGGTGCTGACGATCCTGACTTTCGATACGGAGGAGGAGGTCGTGGCGCGGGCCAATGACACCGAATTCGGCCTCGGTGCCGGGGTCTTCACGCAGGATCTGACGCGCGCCCATCGCGTCATCGCCGAACTTCAGGCCGGCACCTGCTGGATCAACACCTATAATATCACGCCGATCGAGCTGCCCTTCGGCGGCTATAAGCAGTCGGGCCTGGGCCGGGAGAATAGCCGCGCGGCCCTCGACCATTATTCGCAGATCAAAAGCGTCTATGTGGCGCTGGCCCCGGTGGAGGCGCCGTACTGATGGATAGCTTTGACTATATCATCGTCGGCGCCGGGTCGGCCGGCTGTGTGCTCGCCAACCGGCTGACCGAAGACGGCAAGAACACCGTGCTGGTGCTGGAATATGGCGGATCGGATGCCTCCATCTTCATCCAGATGCCGGCGGCCCTCTCCATCCCGATGAACCGCGAACAGTATAACTGGTTCTATGAGACCGAGCCCGAGCCGCATTTAGGCGGGCGCCGGCTGCATACGCCGCGCGGCAAGGTGCTGGGCGGCTCCTCTTCCATCAACGGCATGGTCTATATCCGCGGCAATGCCCTGGATTTTGAGGGCTGGGAGCAGGGGGGCGCCCGCGGCTGGGGCTATCGGCATGTGCTGCCCTATTTCCGCCGGGCCGAACATCGGGAGGAGGGTGGGGACGCCTATCGCGGCGGCGAAGGGCCGCTCTATACTTCCTATGGCCCGACCAAGAATCCGCTCTACTGGGCTTGGGTGGAAGCCGCCAAACAGGCGGGCTATCCTGAAACGGCCGACGTCAACGGCTACCAGCAGGAAGGCTTCGGCCGCATGGACCAGACGGTCCGCCGCGGCCAGCGCTGGAGTGCGGCGAACGCCTATCTGAAACCCGCCATGAAGCGGAAGAATCTGGAGGTGCGCACGAACGCGCTCGCCAGCCAGATCCTGCTCGAAGGGCGCCGCGCGGTCGGCATCCGCTATCATACGGCTGGGCAGGAGATTGAGGTTCGCGCGCGAAAGGAAGTCATCCTCTCAGGCGGCCCGATCAACTCCCCGCAATTGCTCAAGCTTTCAGGGATCGGTCCGGCGGCGGAACTCCGCGCGCACGGCATCACGGTCGCGGCCGACCGGCCCGGCGTCGGCGAGAATTTGCAGGATCATCTGGAATTCTATTTCCAGGTCGCGGTCACGCAGCCGATCACGCTCTTCTCGGCGCAATCGCTGATCTCCAAGGGGATGATCGGCGCGCGCTGGCTGCTGCGCCGCGATGGCCTCGGTGCGACCAATCATTTTGAGACCTGCGGCTTCATCCGCAGCCGGGCCGGCGTGCCCTATCCCGATATCCAGTACCATTTCCTGCCCCTGGCCGTGTCCTATGACGGCAATAGCCTGGCGACCGAGCATGGGATGCAGGCCCATGTCGGGCCAATGCGGTCCAAAAGCCGGGGCTGGGTGCGTCTGCGCTCCGCCGATGCGCGGGAAAAGCCAAAGGTCTTCTTCAATTATCTCAGCCATGCGGATGACTGGGCTGAGATGCGGGCCTGTGTACGTCTCACGCGCGAAATCTTCGGCCAGAAGGCGTTTGATCCCTATCGCGGCCGGGAATTGCAGCCGGGCCAGGATGTGGTCACCGATGAGCAGATTGACGCCTTCATCGCGGCCAAAGTCGAAAGCGCCTATCATCCCTCCTGCAGCAACAAGATGGGCGATCCGTCAGATCCCATGGCCGTGGTCGACCCTGAAACCCGCGTCATCGGTTTCGAGGGGCTGCGCATCGTGGACAGTTCCATCATGCCGCAGGTCACCACCGGCAATCTGAATGCGCCGACCATCATGATCGGCGAGAAGGCGGCCGACCACATCCTCGGCCGGCCGATGCTCGCCCCCTCCAACGCGCCCTTCTATCAGGCGCAGAACTGGGAGGCGGCGCAGCGCTGAGCGGTCGCGCGGTCAGTCCGCGAAGCGTGCGGCAATGACGTGGGCTACCGCCGCCACGACCGTGTTCTGCCCGGCCAGGTCAAGCGGCGACCCCGTCAGGTAGATGGTCGCCAGGATCGGCGCCTTCCGCGGCCGCAGGATGAGGCCGATATCGGCGCGCGTGCCATGCTCGCCCGAGCCCGACTTGTCGGCCACCCGCCAGTCCTTGGGCACCCCGGCCTTGATCAGCGGGCCGGTGATGCTGCTCGCCAGCATCCAGTCCGTCAGCTGCTGGCGGGATCGCGCGGACAGTACCTGACCGAGCAGAATCCGGTTGAGGTCCGCGAGCATGGCGTTCGGCGTCGTGGTGTCGCGCGGGTCCCCGGGGATCGCGGTATTGAGCGTCGGCTCATTGCGGTCGAGACGTGAGACCGCATCGCCGATCGAACGCGCATAGCGCGTCCAGCCCGCTGGTCCGCCGATCTGGGCCAGTAGCAGATTGGCCGCCGTATTGTCGCTCCAGTCCAGTGCGGCGGCGCAGAGCGCGCCCAGCGTCATCTCTCCCTGGCTGACATGCGCGCGGGTGATGGGTGCATAGGACAGCAGATCCGCGGCGGAATAGGGGATGCGCTGGTCGAGAGAGAGACGGCCCTGATCGACGGCCGTGAGGATCGCCGCCACGCTGAGGACCTTGTGGGTGCTGCACATCGGGAAGCGCTGCTCGGCCCGATAGAGGAGGCGCTGGCCTGACCCGGTATCGAGAGCCGACACGCCCAGCGTGCCGCCATAGGTGCTTTCCAGCGCGGTGAGCGAAGCCGGCGCCGCGGCACGGGCAGGGCGCAGCTCCACTCGCAGAGCAAGGGCGCTGGCGGCAGCGCAGCCCAGAAGGACGCGGCGGGATGGATGGATCATGAGCACGTCTTTCCAGAAAGGCCTTGAGAACAATTCATTGCCGGATGATCTTGCCGCCAGCGTCGGCGTCATAGCTGCGTTCGCGCCGGGGGTGAACCGGCGTCGTCCTGTCCATCCCGTCTTACCGGGGCCGGTTCCGCCCCGTTCGGAGGTCGTTATGGCGTTCCTCGCCTATGTCGTCGCTCTTCTGGTCTTCCTGGCGCTGGATGTCATCTGGCTCGGCCTGATGGGGCCGAGCTATCGCGCCGTGATGGGCGACATGCTGTCGCCCCAGGTGCGCTACGCACCGGCCATCGCCTTTTACCTGCTCGATGTTCTGGGGCTGATGATTTTCATCATGCGGCCGGGGCGGTCGCGCGGCATCGTCTGGGTCATGGTCCATGCTGGCCTCTTCGGCCTCTTTACCTACGGCACCTATGACCTCACCAATTATGCGGTGCTCAAGAACTGGGATCTGACGCTGACGGTGAAGGATATCGTCTGGGGCATGGTGGTCAGCAGCATCGCCGCCACTATCGGCTGGGCGGTGATGCGCGACCGCGGCGGCCGCCGCAAACGGTAGCGACGCGGCACTATGGTCCACAAAAAAGGCCCGGGGATTGCTCCCGCGGGCCTTTTGTCCTGCGACAGGCGTCTCAGACGACGCTGAGCTTGACGTCGATATTGCCGCGCGTGGCGTTGGAATAGGGGCAGACCTTATGCGCTTCCGCGACCAGCGCTTCGGCGGCGTCATGCGCCACGCCGGGCAGGGCGACGGCGAGTGCCACTTCAAGCCCAAAACCGCCTTCCGAGCGCGGGCCGATGCCGACCGTCGCCGTCACGGTCGCGTCCGCCGGAACTTTCGCCGGGCCGCCCTGGGAGGCGACGAACTTCATCGCGCCGAGGAAGCAGGCGGCATAGCCCGAGGCAAAAAGCTGTTCGGGATTGGCACCGTCACCGCCGGCGCCGCCCAATTCCTTTGGCGTCGCGAGCTTCACGGCGAAATTGCCGTCCAGCGTGCCGGACTGGCCATCGCGGCCCCCATTGGCGCGGGCGGCGGTCGTATACAGAACATTCACGGACATGACTTCGTTCCTTTTTTTAAAATCGAGCACGATTAAATCGTGTGCGAGTTTTCTAGCTGGAAGATAGCGGGCTGTCAAGCGTTGCGATTGGATCGCGTGCGACCTATCTCTGTCTTGTGATCGGCCGGCATTGGCCGGCCAGGAGGCTTCCATGACCCATGCACCCGTGCCAGAGATTCCCGTCGGCTTGCCGGACCTCTCCGAATTCCTCTGCTTCGCCGCCTATTCGACCAGCCACGCCTTCAACCGCATCTATAAGCCGCTGCTGGACGCGATGGGTGTGACCTATCCGCAATATCTGGTCCTGGTGCAGCTCTGGGCCGAGGACGGTCAGACGGTCGGTGCGCTCGGCGCGCGGCTGTTTCTGGAATCGAATACGCTGACACCGCTGATCAAGCGCCTGGAAGCGCTGGGCCTGGTCCAGCGCCAGCGCAATCCGGCCGATGAGCGTCAGGTGCAGGTCCGGCTGACCGCGGCGGGACGGGCGCTGGAGGCGCGCGCCCAGGCGATCCCGGCCTGCATCTTTGAAGCGACCGGATTGACGCTGCCCGAGGTGCAGCGGCTGACGCGCGATCTCACCACCATGCGCGACGCGCTGATGGCCGCGGCCGAGACCGCGACGCCGAAGGCTGATCATGAGCAGACCCCGGCGCTTGGCCGCGACTAGACGCGTGATACGGCTCCCGCCGCTGGGCTCCGGCGGGCCCTTCATTCTATATCGGAACGATGAAGCACAGTCGGACATCCAGCATCAGGTTCATTTTGGGTGATCAGCTATCGCGCGATATCGCATCGCTGCGCGATGCCGATCCGGCGGTCGACATCGTGCTGCTGGCCGAGGTCGCGCAGGAAGCGGCCTATGTGCCGCATCATCCCAAGAAGATCGCGTTTCTGTTTTCGGCCATGCGGCATTTCGCGGAGGATCTGCGGGCAGAGGGGTTCACGGTCGACTACGTGCGGCTCGACGATCCGCAGAATACCGGCAGTCTGGGTGGCGAACTGGCGCGCGCCGTCCAGCGTCACGCGGTCGCCACCGCCATCACCACCGCCCCCGGAGAGTTCCGCGTGCTCGACGATATGCAGCACTGGGAAGCAGCCTGTGGCGTGCCGGTGGAGATCCGCGAGGATGACCGCTTTTTCTGCGCGCTGTCGCGGTTTCGCCGCTGGGCACAGGGTAAGCGCCAGCTGCGCATGGAATTCTTCTATCGGGACATGCGGCGCGAGACCGGCCTGCTGATGGCGGATGGCACGCCGGTCGGCGGCCAATGGAATTTCGATGCCGATAACCGCAAGCCGCTACCGGCCCGGATTCCGCTGCCGCCGGCCTTTACGGTTCCGCCTGACGCAATCACTCAGGAGGTGCTGGCCCTCGTTGCGGAAAGGTTCGGACATAATTTCGGCAGTCTGGAGGGCTTCGACTATGCAGTGACGCGCGCGGATGCGCGGGCGGCGCTGGACCATTTCATCCGCTTTGCGCTGCCCGACTTCGGCGATTATCAGGACGCCATGCGGCAGGGCGAAGACCGGCTCTTTCATTCCCTGCTCTCGCCCTATCTCAATGCCGGTCTGCTGGGTCCGCGGGAGATCTGTGACGCCGCCGAAAGCGCCTACCGCGATGGCCGCGCCCCGCTCAATGCCGTCGAAGGCTTCATCCGCCAGATTCTCGGCTGGCGGGAATATGTCCGCGGCATCTACTGGCTGAAGATGCCTGATTATGCCGAGAGCAATTATCTGCATGCGCAGCGGCCGCTGCCCGCCCTCTACTGGGGCGGCGCGACACAGATGAACTGCCTGGCGCAATGCGTGGATCAAACGCGGCGCCTGGCGCATGCGCATCACATCCAGCGTCTGATGGTGCTGGGCAATTTCGCGCTTCTGATCGGCGCAAAACCGAAAGAGGTCGCCGAATGGTATCTCGCCGTCTATCTCGATGCCTATGAATGGGTGGAACTGCCGAATGTGCATGGCATGGTGCTGCATGCCGATGGCGGCTATCTCGGGTCCAAACCCTATGCCGCGAGCGGCAAATATATCGACCGCATGTCCGATTACTGCCGCCACTGCCAGTACAAGGTGAAGGAAGCTGTCGGCGACGACGCCTGTCCCTTCAATTACCTGTACTGGAATTTTCTGATTGAGAACGAAAGAACTTTGAGCGGCAATCAGCGCATGAGCCTGATCTACGCGTCGCTTGGCCGTATGGACCCGGCCAAGCGACAGGCGATGACCGATCAGGCGCAGAGATTCCTGAACACGCTGTGACGATGCGCGTCAGTCGCGATCGGTCTTGAAGCGATAGATGGTGCTGGAACGGAAAATATGGCCGGGCTGCAGCACGGTCGTGGGGAATTCCGGCCGATTGGGTGAATCGGGAAAATGCTGCGTCTCGAAGCAGAAAGCGTCGGACTGGCGATAGGCGACGCCGGCGGTTCCGGCCGATCCGCCGCCGAGATAGTTGGCCGTATAGAACTGCAATCCAGGCTCGGTCGTTTCCACTTCCATGATGCGCCCGCTGCGCGGCTCATAGGCGCGGGCGGCCAGCGTCAGTGCCTGCGGCGCCGGCTTGTCCAGGACCCAGTTATGATCATAGCCGTTCTGCCGCAGGATCTGCGGATGCGCCATGCGGATGCCGGCGCCGATGGGCTTGGCGGTGCGGAAGTCCAGCGGTGTGCCCTCAACCGGCGCGATCTCGCCGGTCGGGATGCCATGCAGATCGACGGGCGTGTAGTTTTCGGCATTGATCTCGATGATATGGTCCAGGACCGAGCCCTGGTCATTGCCGGCGAGATTGAAATAAGCGTGGTTGGTGAGGTTGATGACGGTCTCGGCCGTGCTGGTCGCCTGATAGTCGATGCGGAACTCATTCTCCTCCTGCAGGCTGTAGACGACCTCGATCTTCATCGTGCCGGGGAAGCCTTCGTCGCCGTCCGGGCTGGTATGGCTGAGCACGGCCGAGAGCGCCGAGCCGCTTTGGGCCGCGCGGACCTGCCAGATCGCCTTGTCGAAACCGACATTGCCGCCGTGCAGCGTATTGGGACCGTTATTGGCAGCAAGATCGTAGCGCTTGCCGCCCAGCGTAAAGCCCGCACCACCGATGCGATTGGCATAGCGGCCGATGAGCGCGCCGAAATAGCCGGGATTGCGCTCATAAAGGGCGAGATCGGCATGGTCGAGATTGACATTCGCGACCTGCCCCTGCCGATCGGGCGCCATGATCGTGGTCACGATGCCGCCGAGGTCGAGGAAGCGCAGCTCGAAGCCGGCCGCATTGCGCAGGCGGTATTCGGTCACCGTCCTGCCATCGGAGAGCTGCCCATAAGGCTGGTTATGCAAGCCGCGTCCCGGCGCGGATTCCTGATTGGGCATGATGCGTTTCCCTGTTCTGTGCCACCAGCCTAGACTGCCTTGGCAGAGGCGCCCAGGCCCCGCGCGACCGCTGTCTGCTGATCCTGGTCCATTTTTCTGTTCCCTTTCCGTTCGCTTCATGCGATACAACTCCTGCGTGTATCGGAAACAATCCCATGTCTGTTCAGGATCTTCAGGCGTTCCGCAAAGCAGATCCCGGCCGGCGCCAGGCCCAGGGCACCCGGGCGCAGCGCCAGGGCCTTGATGGTGAAAAGCGCGTTCTTGAGGCTTTGGGTCAGGGTGGCTGGGTCATTCATGGCCAGCGCGTTCGCACGCCCGCCGGCGAGGTCGATATCGTCGCCGAACGCGACGGCATTCTGACGCTGGTCGAAGTCAAAACCGGCCCGGATCTGGCGACCGCTGCCTATGCCCTGTCGCTGCGGCAGCAGCAGCGGCTGCTTCTGGCCGGCGCCATTCTGCAGGGCCAGCATCCTGAATGGGGACAGAATGGCCTGCGTTTCGACGCCTGGCTGGTCGATGCCATGGGCCGCATGCGGCACATCCCCGATGCGTTTCGGGATGCAGCCTGACGCGCCCATGGGCTAGCGCTTCCGCGCAAGCACTCTATCTCTAGGTCCAAAGCGGGCCGCTGACTGGTCCCGCTTAGCCTGAGAGAGCGCGATCCGCATGACAGAGCCTGCCCCGATCCCAGACCTGACCCGCGATACGGCCCTGTTTCTCGATCTGGATGGCACGCTGCTCGATATCGCGGAGCGGCATGACCTGGTCTGGGTGGCGCCTGAGCTGCCGGACGTCGTTTCCCGCCTCTCGGCGGCCCTGGGTGGCGCCGTCGCCATCGTCACCGGCCGCCCCCTCTCAGATGTCGACCGTCTGCTGCCACTGCCGGGCATGGCCGTCGCGGCCGAGCATGGCGCCCGCCTGCGCCTGCCCGACGGCACGATCGCGCCGCATGCGGCCGATCTGCCGGAGCGCGACAGCTGGATCGGCCAGGTCAAAGCGGCGCTGCATCTCTGGCCCGGCGCCTTCATCGAGGAAAAATCCGTGGGCTTCGTCGTCCACTATCGCCAGGCCCCGGAGCACGGGGCCGAGATCGGCCGCTTTCTGGCCGATCTGGTCGCACCCGCGCAGGGCCGCGCCGAAATCCTGCCGGCGTTGATGGCCTATGAAATCCGGGCGCAGGGTGTGGGCAAGGGCCATGCCGTGAGTCACCTCATGGAGGATGCCCCCTTTGCCGGCCGGGTCCCGGTTTTTATCGGTGACGACGTCACGGACGAGGAAGGCATGGCGGCGGCCGAGGCGCTGGGCGGGCAGGGTCTGCATGTGCATCGCGTCTTCGGCGGGGAGCCTGCCAGGGTGCGCGCCTGGCTGGCCCGCATGGCGGATGTCGTGGAGCGGCAACCGGCGCGCAGCCATTCGCTCTGAACGGCGGCCTCTTACCCTCCATACGAAAGGAAGCGCTTTGTCTCGCCTCGTCATCGTCTCCAACCGGGTTCAGATCCCGACTGAAAAGGCGCCGCGCGCCGGCGGCCTGGCGGTCGCCTTAGGCAGCGGTCTGGAGCCCGGCACGCTGTGGTTCGGTTGGAGCGGCAAGCGCGGCCATAACGGCCGCACGCCCAGCCTGCATGACGCGCAGGGCGTGACCTATGCGACGATCGACCTGACCGACCGCGAATATCATGACTTCTATGTCGGCTTCTCGAACGGAGCGCTGTGGCCGCTGCTGCATTACCGGCTGGACTATCTCGATTACCATCGCCACCAGTACGAAGGGTATTGCCAGGTCAATACCTATTTTGCGGAAGCGCTGCAGCCGCTTCTGAACGATGACGATCTGGTCTGGGTGCATGACTATCAGCTGTTCCTGGTCGGCGAGAAGCTGCGCGCGCTCGGTGCCGAGCAGCGCATCGGCTTCTTTCTGCATATTCCCTTCGTGCCGCCCGAAATTCTGGATGCCATGCCCTGCGGCATCGACCTGCTGCGCGGCCTCTGCGCCTATGACGTCGTCGGCTTCCATACGGACGAGCATCGCCACGCCTTCCTCGCCTGCGTGAAGGCCTTTCTGGGCCTAACCGCCGATGAGCACGGCAGCGTGGTCTATAAAGGCCGCGTCGTGAAAACGGTCACCGCCCCGATCGGCATCGACGCTGAGGAATTCGCGGCGACCGCCGTGCGCGCGGCGCGCGGCGCCGAAGTGCGGCGTATTCGCGAAAGCCTGTTCAGCCGCGCCCTCGTCATCGGCGCCGACCGGCTCGACTATTCCAAAGGCCTGCCCAACCGCTTCCGCGCCTTCGACCAGCTGCTGGAACGGTTTCATGAGCATCGCGGCAAGGTCTCCATGCTGCAGGTGGCCGCCCGCTCGCGGGAGGATGTTGATCGCTACCAGCAGTTGCGCCGCACGCTGGACAGGCTGGTCGGCGACATTAACGGCCGCTATTCGGAATTCGACTGGATTCCCATCCGCTATATGACCCGCGCGCTCAGCCGCAAAAGCCTGGCCGGCTTCTATCGTGTCGCCCGTGTCGGCTTGGTCACTCCCTTGCGCGACGGCATGAACCTCGTCGCCAAGGAATATGTCGCGTCCCAGTCCAGCGCCGATCCCGGCGTGCTCATTCTGTCCCGTTTCGCAGGGGCCGCGGATGAGCTGAAGGAAGCCCTCATCGTCAATCCCTATGACGCGGACGAGGTGGCCGAGGCCATCGACCAGGCGCTGACGATGGAACTGGGGGAGCGCAAGGAGCGCTGGCAGGCCCTGCGGGAACGCGTCTGGGCTGGCACGCCGCAGCGCTTTACCGAGACCTTCCTGTCGGTCCTGCGCCGCTAGAGTCTGTCAGACTTTGATTGAAACAGTTAACCCCGTCATGCCCACGAAAGTGGGCATCCTCTTGGCGGTAGCAGGCGACACCGCGCCGGAAATGGCGACACTCCGCCAGAAGATACCCGCTTGCGCGGGTATGACGGTGTTGAATAGGCGTTTCTGACCGAAACTGACAAACGCTAGGCGCAGGCCGATCTGGCGTGCTGATTACTTGAGGTCTTTGAGGCAGGGATAGGCAAGCTTGGCCGAGGCCCGCGCGGTTGCCTGGGTCACCTTGCCGTCCATGACCAGCGAGCGGACGGTAGGTTTCAGAATGCTGATGATATCGCTGGCGTGCGTGATCTGCGGCGCCGTGGCCTGGTAGATGGTGGCAGCCTCCGGCGGCAGCTTTTGGGCGCAGGCCTGGGCGGAAGCCTGATCGGCGTGACTGGGGGTTGCCAGCCAGAATTGCAGCAGCGCCAAGGTCAGAAGAGGCAAAAGATCTTTGGCGGGTCGGGGCATAGGTGTACTCCTGGTCAGCCGGGACAGCGTGGCGGCATTGTCGCCAGGCCCCACCATAGGCCGAGATCATGTCGCCGACGATACGGGATGACCTGTTTCCCCGCGGCGGAGACATGACTATTTTAGGTCCTCAGGCGGTTGCGCGCCGCTATCGGCGACCACCCGGCTGCGGCCGGCGCGCTTGGCTGCATAGAGGGCGGCATCGGCCCGTTCGATGAGCTGGTCGATCGTCGTCATCTCCTCATCCCAGACAGCGAGGCCGATGCTCACGCTGAGCTGCAGGCTGCCGGCGCTGGTCGGAACGGGCGCACGGGCGACCGCCTCCAGAAGCTGCTCGGCGATCAGCCGGGCGTCCGTCAGCGACGTCGCCGGTAAAAGAACGGCGAATTCCTCGCCGCCGAAGCGGGCCAGGACGTCCCGTTTCCGCAGCACCGCGCCGCAGCGGTTTGCGACCGCCACCAGGGCCTGATCACCGGCCTGATGGCCGAAATTGTCGTTCACCCGTTTGAAATGATCGATATCGACCAGAAGCAGGGCTAGCGACGTGGTCGCGGGCGTGATCTCCGGCAGGATTGCCGCAGCGGCCGCGAAGAAATGGCGGCGATTATAGACGCCGGTCAGCATATCGGTGCTGGCAAGCTGGCGCAGGCGATCCTCCAGCTGTCGTTGTTCGGTGATGTCCCAATAGATGAAGGCGTAATGCGTCCCGATCTTGCACATCATGTTGGAAAGGGTGCGATACGCTCCGTCCGAGCAGCAGACACGCCACTCGATATGCTGCGGCTCGGCCGGGTTGGCGTCCAGCGCCGCCTGCGCCGCGTCCCACATGGCTTTGCCCTGCGCGCGGTCCTGCGGGTCAGGGAAGGCGCGCTCGAACCATTCGTGATGCTCAAGATCGTAATAGGGATCGTACAGGTAAAGGCTGTCGGAATAGGCGTTGTAGAAAATGGCGCGCCAGGACGCGTCGAACAGATCGATCCCAATCGGCAATTGCTGAATAATGCCGCGGAAGGTGTCTCCGACATTGTCGGCAGATTCTCCCTGAAAAAACAGGGTTCGCTCATCCACCGTCACGACCCAGCGACGTGCATGACCAGGCACTTCGGCCAGATGCAGGATCAGCATCATCGGGCCGTGAACCGTGGTACAGATCAGCGACAAGGTGTTGCGCGAGCCATCCGGCGGCATGGTGCGCAGATAGTCGAGCAAAGCCTGCGTCGCACCGTCGCCCAGAACGGCGCCAACCGGTGCCGGCGTTTGAGGGCTGTCGGCCGGCATGATACGGCGGAAAGCCGCGTTGCTGCGCAGCACCAGGCCAGCGCGTGCATCCAATACGAAAACCGGGGCGTGGACCAGATCCAGCCAGTGATGATCGCTATCCGGCTGCGTGGTCATCTCCTCAGACATCCTGCCATTGCGCGTGCGTCATGATTTCTCTGTCATGGCTCCGCCGCTGCGAAGATGCAACCGCTATGCCGCATGCTAGAACTCGATTCCCTCCTGCGCCTTGATGCCAGCTTTGAACGGATGCTTGGTCGCCTGCATCTCGGTCACCAGATCGGCCGCTTCCAGCAGCGCTGGCGGCGCGTTGCGGCCGGTGACGACGACATGCAGATCGGCGCGCCGGCCGGCCAGGGCTGCAATCACGGTCTCCAGATTCACATAGTCGTAGCGCAAGGCGATGCAAAGCTCGTCGAGCACGAGAAGGGACAGATCGGGCCGCGCCATCTGTGCCAGCGCCTCATCCCAGGCGCGGCCGCAGGCGGCGATATCGCGATCGCGGTCCTGCGTCTCCCACGTGAAGCCTTCGCCCATGCTATGCCAGGTCAACAGGTCACCGAAACGTTCCAGGCCGAAGCGCTCGCCGGTGCTCCAGGCGCCTTTGATGAATTGCACGATGGCGACCTGACGGCCGCGGCCCAGCATCCGCAAGGCGAGGCCCATGGCCGCCGTGGTTTTGCCTTTGCCCGGTCCGGTATGGACCATGAGCAGTCCCTTCTCGATCGTCTTGCTGGCAACCTCGGCATCCTGCACCGCCTTGCGGCGTGCCATCTTCGCGGCCCAGCGCTGAGCCTCGGCCGGGTTGCCAGGAGGTTGGTCGGTCATTTCACCACCATCGGCAGCCCGGCCACCATGAGCAAGACCTGATCGGCGCGGGCCGCGATGCGCTGATGCAGAAGCCCGGCTTCGTCGCGAAAATCCCGCCCCAGCCGGTGTTCGGGCACGATGCCCAAGCCCACTTCGTTCGCGACCAGGGCCGTGGGCGCGCCCCGTGCGGCCAGGGCGGCCAGCAGATCATCCGTCGCGGGGCCGCGCGCGTGTTCTCCGAGCATGAGATTGGTCAGCCACAGCGTCAGGCAATCGACCAGCACCGGCCGGTCGCCGGCAGCGCGCAGAGCCTGCGGCAAGGTCAGCGGCGCTTCCACCGTCTGCCAGCGCGCATCCCGCCGCGCGCGGTGGGTCGCGATTCGGGCTTTTATCTCATCGTCCCAGGCTTCCGCCGTCGCGATATAGACCCAAGGCGGCGGCAGGGCTGCGATCAGGCTTTCGCCGTGGCGGCTTTTGCCGGAGCGCGCCCCCCCGAGGATCAGGGTCACGCTGCTATCTGATTGACGGGCCATGGCCCTGGCTTCTAGATCATTTGCGATGGTTCCTCCAACGGCTCTCGCCGTCACGGAGGATGAAAAGGGAATGCGGTGCAGATGGCCCCTCATGCAAGGGGTCACCTCAAGCCGCGGCTGCCCCCGCAACTGTAAGCGGAGAGCCACCGTCGAAAGCCACTGGGTGAAATGGTCACCTGGGAAGGCAGACGGAAAGGCGCCTGATCCGCGAGCCAGGAGACCTGCCATCCACTGACGTCTCTGGTCCGTCCGGGCGGGGTGCCCTGGATCATGACCGCTTGGCCAAGGTCGCGGAAAGCGTTTTCCGCGGTCGCATCCCCGTATCCGCCCGGCGTTCGGACGGCTGACCTGCCGGAGATTGCACCTTGGCGAATGCCCCCCATCCTGACGCCACCCTGCATATCTGCGTCACCTGCGGACATCCTGATGAACCGCGGCCGGGTGCGACCCTGCATGACCGTATCGCGGACCTGATGACGGGGGACGAGCCCTTCACCCTCCGCGCCGTCAAATGCCTGTCGCGCTGTGGCGAAGGCTGCAGCCTGGCCGTCACCGCGCCGGGCAAATGGGGCTATCTCATGAGCCGCCTGGCGCCTGAAAACGCGGCGGACATCCTCACCTATGCCCGCGCCTATGCGGCGCATGAGACGGGCGCGCTGATGCCCAGCCGCCGCCCGGACAGCCTCAGGAATACCGTCATCGGCCGTATCCCGGCTCTGGAGACCGCCGCATGAGCGCGCGCATTCCCACGACCATCATCACCGGGTTCCTCGGCGCCGGCAAAACCACGCTGGTGCGGCATCTGCTGCAAAATGCCGGCGGCCGCCGCATCGCCGTCATCGTCAATGAATTCGGTTCCCTCGGCATCGACGGCGGCGTGCTGGCCGGCTGCGGCATTGAGGGCTGCGACGAGGATCAGATCGTCGAACTCTCCAATGGCTGCCTCTGCTGCACGGTGGCGGACGAATTCCTGCCCGCCATGGAAGCGCTGCTCGATCGGCCGAACCCGCCGGAGCATATCGTCATCGAGACCTCGGGTCTCGCGCTGCCCAAGCCGCTGCTCAAAGCCTTCACCTGGCCCGCCATCCGCAGCCGGGTGACGGTCGATGGCGTCATCGCGGTGGTGGACGGGCCGGCGGTCGCCGCCGGCCGTTTCGCCGACGACCCCGCGGAGGTCGCGCGCATGATGGCCGAAGATCCGGCCTATGATCATGACAATCCGCTGGCCGAGGTCTTCGAGGACCAATTGAGCGCGGCCGATCTCGTGCTGCTCAACAAAACCGACCTCCTCGCCGAGAGCGACATTGCCGGTCTCGCCGCCGCTGTCGCGGCCCAGCTGCCGCGCGCCGTGAAGGTGCTGCCAAGCCGGGAGTCGCGGATCGACCCGTCGATTCTCCTCGGTCTCACCGCGCGCGCCGAGGATGATCTCGACGGGCGGCCGTCCCATCATGACGGGCTGGACGATCATGAGCATGATGACTGGGAAAGCTTTGTCGTGCCGCTGGGGCCGCAACCGGCGCCCGAGCCGCTGATCGCCCGGCTGCAGCAGACGGCCGCCGTGCATGACGTGCTGCGCATGAAGGGGTTCGTGCGCGTGGACGGCAAGCCGCTCCGCCTTGTCGTGCAGGGCGTCGGCAGCCGCTTCCGCCATGAATATGATCGCGCCTGGGCACCGGGTGAGGCGGCGGGCGGCATCGTCGTCATCGGCCGAAAAGGGCTGGATCACGCCGCCATCACCCAGGCGATCAGGGGCTAGCGAAAGCCGCGCCATGCACATCCTGTTTCGGGAAAGCCATGGGCTGGAGGAGGGCGAGCAGGCGGTCGAGCCCGGCGGCATGCCCGCCGACATCCTGTTCATGTCCTTCTCGGACAGCGATCTGGCGGCGGCCTCGGCCGCGCGTCTGCCTGACGGCTTCCCGACCCGGCGGGTGGAGCGGATCGGCCGCTTCCTGCATCCGCTCTCGGTCGATCTTCTCTGCGAACAGGTCGTGGCGCAGGCCCGCGCCGTCGTCATCCGCCTGCTCGGCGGCGCTGAATACTGGCGTTACGGGGTCGAGGAGATTGCCGCCACCTGCCGCGACCAGGGCATTCCGCTGGCCGTGCTGCCGGGCGACGGCACGGGGGATGATGCGAAACTCGCAGCCGTCTCCACCATGGATATTGCCGCGCGCGCGGCCATTGACCGCGCCCTGCGCCAGGGTGGCGCGGAGAATGTCGCCCGCATGTGGCAATGGGCGGCGCATACCGTCGGGCTTTGGCCCGACGCGCCTGACACGGTCGCAGACCTGCCCGATTACGGATTGTTCGGCACCGCGCGCGGCGCCCCGGACGCCGTTATTCTGTTCTACCGCTCCCATCTGCTGGCAGGCGAAACGGCGCCGGTCACGGCGCTGACAGAAGCTTTGGCGGCGCGGGGATTGGGTGTCCGTGCGCTCTATGCCGACAGTCTCAAAAACCCCGCTTCGGCCGCTTTCGTGCGGGACTGGCTGATCGCCTGGAAGCCATCCGTCATCCTCAATCTCACCGGCTTTTCCGCCCGCCTGGGCAATGCGGCCTCGCCGCTGGAGGCAGCCGGCTGCCCGATCCTGCAATGCGTGCTGGCGGGCGCCAGCCGCTTGGCCTGGGCGGAGTCCGCCCGTGGCCTGTCGCAGGCCGATCTCGCCATGCAGGTCGTGCTGCCGGAGGCGGACGGCCGGCTTCTCACCACCGCCATTTCCTTCAAGGAGCGTGACGAGAGCGGGCAGGCGCGGCTGGTGCCGGAGGCTGATGGCATCGCGCTCGCCGCTGACCGCGCGGCAGGCTGGGCCAGGCTTGCCGAGACGCCCGTGGCCGCGCGCCGCATCGCGATCATCCTCTCGGACTATCCCGGCGCCGAAGGCCCCACCAGCCATGAACTCGGCTATGCCGTCGGCCTCGACAGTCTGGCGAGCATTGCCGTCATCCTCAGCGCGCTCTCCGGCGCGGGCTATGACACCGGCATGGGGCAGAGCCTGTCGCCGGACGATCTGGCGCGGCTGGCAACGCGGCAGACGGTTAGCCGCGGCCATATCACCATCGCCGTGCAGCCTGACCGCGCGGCGGGCGCCGATCGCAAGTCCGGCTATCATGACCCGGATGCCGCGCCCTCGGCCGCTTACATCGCCTTCTATGACCGGCTGCGGGCAGAGTGCCACGCGCTGATCCATCTCGGCACGCATGGCACGCTGGAATGGCTGCCCGGCAAGGCCGCGGCATTATCCGCCGATTGCTGGCCGGTGCGCCTCACCCGCGGCCTGCCGGTGATCTATCCCTTCATCGTCAATAATCCCGGTGAAGCGGCCCCGGCCAAGCGCCGTCTGGGCGCGGTGATGATCGGCCATCTGACGCCGCCCTTACAGCGTGCGGGCCTCTCCGGCCGCGCCGAAGGGCTGGAAAGCCTGATTGACGAATTCGCAAGTGCCGACGGGCTGGACCGGCGCCGCGCCACGGTGCTGAAGAAAGATATCCTGGCGGAAGCCCGCGCCTCGGGCCTGCTGGCGGAAGCAGGTGCCAAGCTTGAGGAGGAGGGCGAGGACGCGGCCCTGGCCCGGCTCGACGCCTATCTCTGTGACGTCAAGGACATGCAGATCCGCGACGGCCTGCATGTCTTCGGCCAGAACCCGCCGCCCCCACAGCGGGACGGTCTGCTGGCCGCACTCGCGGCCGCCAGCCCGGATATGCCGCGCGCGGTTCTGGCGGAGAAACTGGACGCCTGCGGCGGGGCCGAGATGGCGGCACTGCTGGCCGCCCTTGACGGCCGTTTCGTCCCGCCCGGTCCCGCCGGCGCGCCGACGCGGGGGCGGGCCGATGTCCTGCCCACCGGCCGCAACCTCGTCACCTTCGATCCGCGCCTCATCCCCACGCGCTCGGCCATGACGCTGGCTGAAAAAGCCGCCCGCGCCTTGCTCGCGCGCCACCGGCAGGAGCAGGGGGATTGGCCGCGCGCCCTGGTCATAGACCTCTGGGGCAGTGCCACCATGCGCACCGGCGGCGAGGATCTGGCCTTGGCGCTCATCCTGCTCGGCGCCCGGCCGCTCTGGGACAATGCCACGGGCCGCGTGACGGGGTTTGAGATTTTGCCTTTGGCGGAGATTGACCGTCCGCGCGTCGATGTCAGCTTGCGCATCTCCGGCCTCTTTCGCGATGCCTTCGCGGGCCAGATCGCCTTGTTCGATCAGGCCGTTGTGGCTGTTGCTGCGCGGGAGGAGCCGTCGGACCTCAACCCGCTCGCGGGACAGGCCGGCGCGCGCGTCTTCGGGCCGGAAGCCGGGCGCTACGGCACGGGCGTCGATCTGTCGGGACCGCGCGCGCAGATCGGCCGCGACTATGCCGCGGGCTCCGTCGCGATGGACGGCGGAGCAGATAGTTTCGCCGCCCGCATCGCCCTGGCAGACGGGTTCGTCCATGCCCAGGACCATGCCGAGACCGATATTCTGGAAAGTCCTGATTACGCCGCCCACGAAGGCGGGTTTGCCGCAGCTGCCTCTGCTCTCGGCGCATCGCCCGCGCTCTATCATCTCGACACCGCCGACCCCGCGGCGCCCAAGCTGCGCACCACGCCTGAGGAAATCCGCCGCGTTACCCGCGCCCGCGCCGCCAATCCGCGCTGGATTGCCGGGCAGATGCGCCATGGCTTTCGCGGTGCCGCCGAAATCGCCCGTGCGGCGGAAAGCCTGACCGGTTTTGCGGTGACGCTGCCCGACCGGTTCGACGCGCAGTTCGATCTTCTCTTCGATGCGACGCTGGGTACCGCCGAGGTGGCGGCTTTCCTGGCGGAGGCCAATCCCGCCGCGCTCGCCGCCATGCGCCGCCAGTTCAACCGCGCGCTGACCGAAGGTCTGTGGCACTCCCGCCGCAACAGCCTCTCCGTCCTGATGGCGGAGGCGGCGGAGTGATCAGCGAAGACCTTATCCGCGGCTGGTGTCCCAGCCTGTTCCGGCCGATGGAATCGGGCGATGGCTGGCTTGCCCGCGTGCGTCCGCAGGCGGGTTCCGTCGCGGCCGATCTGGCGGTGGCCGTGGCGGATGCCGCTGACCGCTTCGGCAATGGCGTGATCGAGATCACCAATCGCGGCAATATCCAGATCCGCGGCCTGACGTCTGAGGCCATCGCGCCCTTCACGGCGGCCATTGAAGCCGCCGGCGGTGCCGCGGGTGAGGGCAGCCGGGTTCTCGTCTCGCCTTTGCTGGGGGCTGATTCCACGCTGCCATCGGGGCTTTTGGAGGTTGCAGCGGAGGTGGATCGCGCGCTTTCAGCCACGCACCTTCCCGCGAAATTCGGCATCGTGCTGGATGGCGGCGGCGCGCTGCCGCTGACCGGCATCAGCCTCGACGTCACCATCCGCTACGTCTCCGGCCAGTGGCTGGTGAATGATGAGCCCTGCGCGCCCGGTGCTATCGCAAGCGAGGTGAGCCGTCTGGCGCGCCAGGGCACGGCCCGCGTCACCACCCGCAGCGGCGCCGCGCCACGGCCTGGCTTTCACGCCATGGGCAACAGCGGTTTCGTGCTCGTCACCCCCGCCTTCGGCCAGATGACGGCCGCCGCCTTCGCCGGTCTTGCCCGCATCGCCGCGCGTGTGGGTGACGGCAAGCTTCGCCCGACGCCCTGGAAAAGCGTCTGCATCGCGGGCGTGGCTTCGGCCCATGCGACCCAAGTGGTGAACGAAGCATCGGCGCTCGGACTGATCACCGCGCCCGATGACGGACGGCTGTCGATCGTCACCTGCGCCGGGGCGCCCGCCTGCGCCCGCGGCGCGGTGGAGACCCATGCGACCGCGGGTTTTCTGGCGCTCACGCGGCGGGCAGAGGATCAGCCGCTTCACCTCTCGGGATGCACCAAGGGCTGCGCCCATCCCGGTGCGGCTTCCGTCACCCTGGTCGGGCGGGCGGCGCGATTTGACCTGATCCGTGACGGTAAGCCTCAGGATATGCCAGCTCACCGCGATCTGACCCTGGCGGAAATCCCCGCGCTGATGCAGAGCCTGCTGCCATGACTGACCGTTATGATTACATCCGCGATGGCGCCGCTATCTATGAGCGCTCCTTCGCCATTATCCGGGCCGAGGCCGATCTCGCCCGCTTCTCGGCGGCCGAAAGCCGCATCGCCGTGCGCGTCATTCATGGCTGCGGCATGGTGGAAGTGGCCGGGGCCATCCGCTTCGGCGGCGGCTTTGCGGCAGCCGGGCGCGCCGCGCTGCTGGCCGGCGCACCCATCCTGTGCGATTCCAAGATGGTCGCCCAGGGCATCACCCGTGCCCGCCTGCCGGCCGGGAATGAGGTCATCTGCACGCTGGACGCGCCGGAAACGCCCGGCCTCGCGCGTGCCATCGGCAATACCCGCTCGGCCGCGGCGCTGGACCTTTGGGGGAAGCGCCTGGGCGGTGCGGTGGTTGCCATCGGCAATGCGCCGACCGCTTTGTTTCATCTCCTGGAACTGCTCGATGCCGGGGCGCCGCTGCCTGCCGCGGTCATCGGCCTGCCGGTCGGTTTCGTCGGCGCCGCGGAATCGAAGGCAGCGCTCGCCGCCGATGGCCGCGTGCCCTATCTCATCGTCGAAGGCCGTCGCGGCGGCAGCGCCATGGCGGTCTCCGCCGTCAATGCGCTGGCGAGTGACGCGGAGTGACCAGTCCTCAAACCGGCCGGCTGATCACGCTCGGCATGGGTCCGGGTGACCCCGAGCTGATCACCGTCAAGGCCGCGCGTATCCTGGGCGCAGTGCCGGTCATCGCCTTCTTCGCCAAGGCCGGGCGCCAGGGCCATGCCCGCAGCATCGCGTCCAGCTACCTCAGCGCGAATGTCGAGGAACTGCGCTTCGACTATCCGGTGACGGTCGAAATTCCCCATACCGACCCGCGCTATATCGGCGCCATGACCGCATGCTACGATCAGGCGGCTGAGAGCATCCGCGCGCGCCTGGAAGCAGGCCAGGATGTGGCGCTGCTCTGTGAGGGCGACCCGTTTTTCTATGGCTCGTCGATGTATCTGTTTGACCGGCTGCGCGAGCGTTTCCCCATGGAAGTCGTGCCCGGCGTCCTCGGCATGACCGGCTGCTGGGCGCAGGCGCAGGCGCCGATGACCCATGGTGACGACGTCCTCTCCGTCGTGCCCGGCACCATGCCGGAAGCCGAGCTGATGGAGGCGCTGCGCCGCACGGATGCGGCGGTCGTCATGAAGCTCGGCCGCAACCTCGCTAAAGTGCGCCGCGTTCTGGCCACGCTCGGCCGGGCCGAACGGGCGATTTATGTCGAGCGTGGCACCATGAACGATAGCCGCATCCTGCCGCTGGCCGAGATCGCGGATGGCGCGGCGCCCTATTTCTCCATGATCCTGGTCCCTGGCCGCCAGGGTCCGCGATGACCGGCATGCTTTACGTCATCGGGCTCGGCCCCGGCGATGCGGCGCTGATCACGCCGGAAGCCTCGGCCGCGCTCACGCGCTGCACGGATGTCTTTGGCTACTTCCCCTATGTCGCCCGCGTCCCGGACCATGCCGGGTTGACGCGCCATGCCTCCGACAACCGGGAGGAGCTGGCGCGCGCCCGTGCCGCTTTGGATTGCGCCGCTTCAGGCGGCCGCGTGGCCGTGGTCTCGGGCGGTGATCCGGGCGTCTTCGCCATGGCGAGCGCGGTGTTTGAGGCGGTCGAGAGCGGCCCCGTGGAATGGCGCGCGCTGGATATTCACGTCCTGCCCGGTATTTCGGCCATGCTGGCGGCCGCCGCCCGCATCGGCGCGCCTCTGGGGCATGATTTCGCAGTCGTCTCGCTGTCCGACAATCTCAAACCCTGGACGGTCGTCCTCAACCGCTTGCGGGCGGCCGCGAGCGCTGGCTTTGCCTTGGCCCTCTACAATCCTATCTCTCGCGCCCGGCCCTGGCAGTTCGGCGCGGCGCTGACGGCGTTGCTGGAGGTTCTGCCGCCCGAAACGCCGGTCATCTTCGCCTCCGCCGTCACAAGGCCGGATGAGCGGATCGAGATTCTGACGCTGGCCGATGCCGCTGCTGCGCCGGAGCGGGCGGATATGCGCACTCTGGTCATCATCGGCACGGCCGAGACGCGGCGGATCGAACGGGGTGAGGGTCTGCGCGACTGGGTCTATGCGCCGCGGGCCACTGGCGCTCTGCCCGCATGACGGGCGATCCAGTCCAGCGCCTGGGATGCGGTCGCGACCGTCTCGCCCGGCGGGGGCGGCTGGCGCGCGACCATGATGACGGGCAGGCCGAGGGCGCGCGCGGCCACCAGCTTGCCATCCGCGCCACCCGAGTTTTTGGTCACCAAGACGCTGATTTTGCGGCTTTCCATAAGATCACGCTCTGCCGCGGCATCAAACGGCCCGCGCCCGGTCAGAATGTCCGCGACAGGCGGCAGCAGGTCTGTGTCCGGCGGATCGACGCTGCGAATCAGATAGGCGTGCTGGGGCGCGATATCGCGGAAGGGCAGCAGATCCTGCCGCCCGATGGTCAGGAACACGCGGGCGGGCGCCGCGCCGATCGCTTCGGCGGCTTGAATGACGCTTGGCACCTCGCGCCAGTCGTCACCGGCGATGCGCGTCCAGGGGCCGCGTTGCAGCACCAGGCGGGGCATGCCCGCGCGCTCCGCAGCTTCCGCCGCATTCACCGACATACGATTGGCAAAAGGATGCGTGGCGTCGATCAGCAGGTCTACGCCTTCCGCCCGCAGATAAGCGGCCAGGCCCGCAGCACCGCCGAAACCGCCGATACGATGCGGAATGGGTGGCAGCACGGGCGCCATGGTGCGCCCGGCGAAGGACAGCACGGGCGCGATCCAATCCTCGGCCGCGACCAGCCGGGCAAGGCCAGAGGCCTCCGCCGTGCCGCCGAGAATGAGAACGCGCAATGGTAAGCCGGGTGCCATGGCTGACCATTCTCGGCATCGGCGAGGATGGTGTCGAGGGGCTGACGGCGGCGGCGCGCACGGCGTTGACCCAGGCTGAGATTGTGGCCGGCGGCGAACGGCATCTGACCCTTGCCGCGTCGCTGATCGGGGATACGGAAGCCTATACCTGGCCGAGCCCGATCACCGATGCGCTGCCCCTCATCGCCTCTTGGGCGGGCCGCCGCGCCGTTGTGCTTGCCTCGGGGGACCCGTTCTGCTTCGGCATCGGCTCCCTCCTCGCGAAGCAGATTCCGATCGGCGAAATCCGCACCATTCCAGCCCCGTCCTCCTTCAGCCTGGCGGCCAACCGGCTGGGCTGGGGGCTGCAGGATGTCGCCACCATCTCCTTGTGCGGCCGGCCGCTGGAAGCCATCCGTCCGCTGCTGCAGCCCAAAGCCCGTATCCTGGCCCTCTCGGCTGATGCCAGCACGCCAGCGGCGCTGGCCGCTTTGCTGACGCGCTGGGGGTTCGGTGACACCACGATCCAGGTTTTGGAGCAGATCGGAGGTCCCCAGGAAGATTCGTTTAAATTCAGGGCGTCAAAGGGTCTTCATGATGCGGTCTCAGCGCTCAACCTGATGGCGCTGGAGGTTGCGGGTGGTCGCGCTTTGCCGCTCAGTTCTGGTCTCGATGAGGATTGGTTTGAGACGGACGGCCAGATCACCAAGCGGGAGGTGCGGGCGCTGACTATCGCCGCCCTCGGGCCCCGGCGCGGCGAATTGCTCTGGGATATCGGCGCGGGCTCCGGCTCGGTCGGCATCGAATGGATGCTCGCGCACGCGGCTAACCGCACCATCGCAATCGAAGCGCGAGCCGATCGCGCCGGGCGGATCAAGCGCAATGCGATGGCGCTGGGCGTGCCGGGCCTGCTGCTGCGCCAGGGCGAAGCGCCGGACGCGCTGGACGGCTTCCCGGTGCCGGATGCGGTCTTCATCGGGGGAGGCGCCACCAATCCCGCAATAACAGAGCTTTGCTGGTCTGCATTGAAGTCCGGCGGGCGGCTCGTCATCAATGCCGTGACGCTGGAGACTGAGCGCGTGGTGCTGTCCCTGCATGACCGCTGGGGTGGCCGTCTGACCCGCATCGGCATCGAGCGGCTGGAGCCGCTGGGCGCCATGCAGGGCTTCTCGCCCGCTCGCACCGTGCTTCAATATAGGGCCGTAAAGCCATGATTATCGCGGGAATTGGTTGCCGCACCGGCGTCACGGCCGAGGCGATCATCGCCCTTCTGACCGAGGCTGCCGATCAGGGCTTTGGCCGGCCCGATATGCTCGCCGTGCCCGAATTCCGCAGCGGCGAAGCCGGTATCATGGAAGCTGCCGAAACGCTCGGCCTGCCGATCCTGTGGATCGCCAAGGCGGAGTTGAAGGGCGAGCAGGGCCGCTGCCTCACCCGCTCCCGCCGGGCCGAGGCTGAAGTCGGCCTCGCTTCCGTCGCAGAAGCCGCAGCCCTCGCGGCCACTGGACCTACTGGACGCCTGGTCCTGCCGCGCATCTCCGCCGGCGGCGTCACCTGCGCGCTGGCCCAAGGGGTGGTGCATTGACGGTCTTTTTCATCGGTGCCGGGCCGGGTGCGGCCGATCTGCTGACGCTGCGCGGGCGCGACATCCTCGCCCGCTGCCCGGTCTGCCTCTATGCCGGCTCCATCGTGCCGCGCGCCATGCTGGACCATTGCCCGGAGGGCGCCCGGCTGGTCGATACCGCGCCGCTCAATCTCGATCAGATCACCGCCGAATACGCGGCGGCCGATGAAGCCGGTCAGGATGTCGCGCGGCTGCATTCGGGTGATCTCTCAATCTATAGTGCAGTCGCCGAGCAGACGCGGCGGCTGGATGCTTTGGGCATCGCCTGGCAGATGGTGCCGGGCGTGCCTGCCTTCGCCGCCGCCGCCGCTGCTCTGGGGCGGGAACTGACGGTGCCGGGCCTGGCCCAGTCCGTCGTGCTGACGCGGCTGGACGGCCGTGCCAGCCCCATGCCGCCCGGCGAGAAGCTGGCCGCCTACGCCGCCACCGGTGCCACGCTCGCCATTCATCTCGCCATTCATCGCCTGACGGAGGTGGTGGAAACCCTCACCCCCCATTACGGCGCAGACTGTCCGGCCGCGATCGTCGCGCGGGCGACCTGGCCGGATGAGCAGATCATCCGCGGCACGCTGGCCACGCTTGTCCGCCTGCATGCGGCAGCGCCGGTCGCGCGCACCGCGCTCATTCTGGTGGGGCCGGCGATCGACCCCGCGGGTTTTCGTGACAGCGCGCTCTACGATACGGACTATGTGCGCCGCTTCCGCGGTCAGGACGCGGACGGATGACGCGCCATCAGCTGTCCCACACGGTCGAAGACCAGGATGTCGAGGGCGATCGGCGCAGCGCCCAGCACGTCCTGCGCGACCCGATGGGCGCGGGCGGCGATGGCCGCCGCCAGCGGCAGATCCCCCGCCAGTTCAAACGCATGCAGCGTGGTATTGGCCTGCATGATGGCGGTGGCCTGGGCCTCATCCGCGCCGATCTGCCGCGCCAGATCGGCCAGCACGGCCGCATCGACCGCGCCGCGCTTGGAATGCAGGTCCAGCCTTCCCTGCGCCAGCTTCGTCATCTTGGCCGGCCCGCCGGCGATGGTGACGCGCGGCACCGGATGCCGCCGCAGATATTTGAGCGTGCCGCCGACGAAATCGCCCATGTCGAGCAGCGCCGCATCGGGCAGGCCGTACAGGGCCTGCACGGCCTCTTCGGAGGTTCGTCCCGTCGCCGCCGCGACATGGGGCAGGCCCAGGGCGCGCGCGACATCGACGCCGCGATGGATGCTGTCGATCCAGGCCGAGCAGGAAAAAGGAATGACGATCCCGGTCGTGCCCAGAATGGACAGCCCGCCCTTAATGCCCAGGCGCGGGTTGAGCGTCTTTTCCGCCAGTGCCGCCCCGTTATCGACGCTGATCTCGACAACCCAATCGCAGCCAGCGCCTGCCTCGGCCGAGACCGCTTGCAGCACCTCTGTCATCATGCGGCGTGGCACGGGATTGATGGCGGGTTCGCCGGGCGGAATAGGCAGGCCGGGCAGGGTGACCATGCCGACGCCGGGTCCTGCACGGAACACGATGCCGGTGCCCGGCGTGCTCCGGGACAGCGTCGCGCGGATCAAAGCGCCATGCGTCACATCAGGGTCGTCGCCAGCATCCTTGACGACAGCGGCCATGGCGGCGTTTGGAAGCAGCCTGGTCTCGGCCAGGGCGAAACCCACCGCCTGCCCGCCAGGCAGGCGGATGACCGAGGGGTCGGGGAAGTCACCGGTCAGCAGTGCCAGGGCGGCCGCACGCGTGGCGGCGGTGGCGCAGGCGCCGGTCGTCCAACCGCGTCGAAGAGAGGGCGTATCCACACGCCGGAACCTAGAGGGGCCGTGACGCCAAGTCACGGTGGAGAATGGCGATGACGCTTGAGACGGCGCTGGCGCGCCTGATGGCGCAGGGAACTCGGCTGCAGCCAGGGCATGTCTGGCTGGCCGGTGCCGGCCCCGGTGACGCCGGTCACCTCACGCTGCATGCGGTCTCGGCGCTCGCCCAGGCCGACGTCGTGCTGACGGACGCGCTGGTCGGCCCGGATATCCTGTCCCTGCTGAAGCCGGATGTGGAGGTGATCTATGCCGGCAAGCGCTGCGGCCGGCCCTCCTCGGAACAGGCCAGCATTTCCGCTCAACTGGTGGCGCAGGCGCGGCTCGGCCGCCGCGTGCTGCGGCTGAAGGGTGGCGATCCCTTCGTCTTCGGCCGTGGCGGGGAGGAGGTTCTGGCCCTCGTCGAGGCCGGCATTCCCTTCCGCGTCATCCCGGGCCTCACGGCGGGGGTCGCGGGTCTGGCGGCGGCCTTCATTCCGGCGACCATGCGCGGCATCAACCAGGCCATTATCTTCGCCACCGGTCATGGCGCAGAAAGCCAGCATGCGACGCTGAACTGGGAAGTGATGGCGAGCCTCGGCCAGCCCATCGTCCTCTATATGGGCGCCAAGCGCATCGGCACCATCGCGCGCCGCCTGATGGCGGGCGGCATGGCAGCCGATATGCCGGCGGCGCTGATCGTGGGCGCCACCATGCCCGAGCAGACCGTCACGGTCACCGATCTCGGCCATATCACGGAGGTCGTGGGCGAAACGGATGAGGAAGCCCCCGCCCTCATCGTCATCGGCCGGATTGTCGCCATGCGCGCGAAGATTCTCGACCTCGTCGCGACTGTCGCGCCGGAACTCTGCGCGGGATGAGCCCCGCCCGCGGCCTCATCCTCGCCGCACCCCGCTCGGGCTCCGGCAAAACGACGGTTACGCTGGGCCTGGCCGCGGCGCTGAAGGCGCGGGGCCTCACGGTCGCGGTCGCCAAATCCGGGCCGGACTATATCGACCCGGCCTTTCACGCGGCCGCCACCGGGCGGCCGGTCTTCAATCTCGACACCTGGGCCATGCCGCCCGATCTGCTGGACGGATTGCTGGCCGATGCGGCCGCGGGCTCGGACATTCTGCTCATCGAGGCCTCCATGGGCCTGTTTGACGGCGCGGATGTGGGTGATGCGCCCGCCGGGGCCTCGGGCCGGGCCGCCGATCTCGCGGCGCGCTACGGCCTGCCCGTGGTGCTGGTGATGGATGTATCGGGCCAAAGCCAGACGGCGGCGGCCTCTGTCCGTGGCTTTGTCGGCTTCGAGCCGGGGGTCGATATCGCGGGCGTCATCCTCAACCGCTGCGGCAGTCCCAAACATGAGTCCGGCATCCGCCCAGCCATGAGTGCCATCGGCCTGCCCGTGCTGGGCGCGCTGGCGCGCGAGCCGCGGCTGACTTTGCCCGAGCGTCACCTGGGGCTTGTCCAGGCTGAGGAGACGGGGGATCTCGCCGCGCGCATCGCGATCCTGGCCGAGCGTGCGGCCGCGGGCTTTGATCTGGACGCGATCATCGCCCTTGCCCGCCCGATCTCAACGACCGTCGCGGCCCTGCCGGCCATCCGTCCGCCCGGCCAGCATATTGCCGTGGCAAAGGACGCGGCCTTCACCTTCCTCTATCCGCATCTGCTCGCCGGCTGGCGCGCGCAGGGTGCTGAGCTGTCGTTCTTCTCCCCGCTCGCCGATGAAGCCCCGGATGACAGGGCAAAGGCCTGCTGGCTGCCCGGTGGCTATCCTGAACTGCATGCGGCAGCTTTGGCTGCAACGCGGCGCTTCAAGTCAGGATTGCGCGCTTTCGCCGAAACGCGGCCCGTTCACGGCGAATGCGGTGGCTACATGGTTTTGGGCGCGGGCCTGACGGATGCGTCTGGACAAACTCACGAAATGGTGAGACTGCTCAACCATACGACGAGCTTCGCGGTGCGGCGCATGCATCTCGGCTATCGTCGGGCCAAGCTGCTGTCTGATAACCCGCTCGGGGCTCAGGGCACGCGTCTCCGCGGGCATGAATTCCATTTTTCAACCGTCTCCGATCCTGGAGATGACACGCCCTTCGCCCAGCTTTCCGATGCAAAAGGCCAGGGCTTGGGTGCTGCCGGCAGCCGCCGCGGCCTCGTTTCGGGCAGTTTCTTTCACCTCATCGCGCAAGAGGAGTGATCGGCATGATGACCCAGACCCAGGATTTTCTGCAGGACCTGCTGCGCAAACTGCCGCGGCCGGATGACGCGGCGGCGGCCGCCGTCATGCGGCGCCAGGCCATTCTGACCAAGCCGCTCGGCAGCCTCGGGCTGCTGGAGGAGGGCGTCGCCTGGCTTGCGGCCTGGCAGCGGCGGGAGATGCCGCGGCTGGATCAGGTCGATGTCGTCGTCTTCGCCGGCAATCACGGCGTCACGGCGCAGGGCATCTCTCCCTATCCGTCCTCCGTCACCGAACAGATGGTGGCGAATTTTGAGGCCGGTGGGGCGGCCGTCAATCAGATCGCCAAAGCCAATGGCGCTGCCTTTTCCGTCGTGCCGCTGATGCTGGACCAGCCGACCGCCGATTTCACGCAAAGTGCGGCCATGACGGTCTTTGAATTCCACAAGGCCCTTTCGATTGGCTATGACGCCGTCGTGCCGGGCACGGATCTCCTGTGCCTCGGCGAAATGGGCATCGGCAATACCACTGCCGCGGCTGCCATGTGCGCTGGTCTTTTCGGCGGCGGCGGCGCGCGTTGGGCGGGCCGCGGCACCGGGCTGGATGCGGCCGGCGTCAGCCACAAGGCTGCGGTGGTTGATCGCGCCCTGGCATTGCATGGGGACGCGCTGAGTGACCCCTGGGAAGTCGCCCGCCGCTTGGGCGGCCGTGAAACCGCGGCCATTCTGGGCGCGGTCCTCGCTGCCCGCCGCCACAGCATCCCCGTGCTGCTCGACGGCTTCGTCTGCTCGGCCGCCGCCGCCCCGCTGCTGAAGCTGCTGCCGGATGGGCTGGAGCATTGCATGATCGGCCATGTCTCGGCCGAGGCCGGGCATCGCCATCTGGTGCAGGAACTGGACCGCCCGGCGGTGCTCAATCTCGACATGCGGCTGGGGGAGGCGTCAGGGGCGACGCTCGCCATTGCCATCTTCCGCGCCGCCGTCGCCTGCCATACCGGCATGGCGACCTTTGCCCAGGCGGGGGTGACCAATCGCGACTGACCGGCACCCTGGCATGGCGATTATCGGCGACCTCGTCGCGGCCTTCGGGCTGCTGACGCGCCTGCCGCTGCCGAAAGCGGCCAGGGCCAGCGCCATGGCGTCCGGGGTCTGGGCCTGGCCGCTGGTGGGCGCCGTCGTCGGGCTGATCGGTGGCGCGGTCTATGGCCTCGCCGGGCATTGGAATCTCTCACCCTTCCTGGCCGGATTCCTCGCGATCATCGCAACCGTCATCGTAACGGGCGGCTTTCATGAGGATGGGCTGGCCGACACCGCCGACGGCATCGGCGGCGGCGCCACCGCCGAGCGCCGGCTGGCCATCATGAAGGACAGCCGCATCGGCAGTTTCGGCGCCCTCGCGCTGATCGCCTCCGTTGCCGTGAGGGCGGGCGCCCTCGCGCAAATCGCGGACCCGGCGGTGGTGTTGCCTGTGCTGGTGGTGGCTGGCATGGCCGGCCGCGCCGCCATGCCGGGCGTGGTGCTGCTGTCGTCACCCGCGCGGCCCGGCGGATTGGCGGCGTCGCTCGGCAGTCTCCGCCGCCCGCGCGTCTATCTCGGCTGGATCATGGCGCTGCTGCTCGCTCTGATTGCCATGCATGGGCATCACCTGACGCGTGTCGCAGTGGTGGTCGTCGTCGTGGTGCTGGCGATGGCGGCCCTCGGCCGCCGCACCCTTGGCGGCTATACGGGCGACACGCTGGGCGCCACCGAGCAATTGACGGAAGCTGTCGTCCTTCTGTCTCTGGCCGCCTCCCTCGGCTGAAACGCGGCTCATGCCGCGCATGCAGCCCGCCATGTTGTCAGCGCATGCAGAAATCAGCTTGCCGGATTGGTTTTTTCATCTAGCGTTGTGGGCATGATCAACGCCTCCGCCCACCGCCGCGTCTTTCATACCGTTCGTCGCGATACCAAGCGGCGCATGGATGGGGCTCGTATGCGGTAAGCGATAGACGCGCTTTTTCAGCAGACCAGACGAACCCCTCCTCACCAGAGGGGTTTTTTGTTTCTTGCCCCTCGTTTATCGAGAAAGACCGGCAAGATATGTCTGCCCCCGGAGAAAGACTGGCATTACGGCCACCCTTGCGGTGGATCATGCAAAGCATAAGGCTCTGGCGCGTGCTGTGGCGCAGACGGGTCCGCGTGGCCGACGCCCCGACCGACCACTATCTCCGCTACGATATCGGCCTGTCCTCGGTCCGGCCACGGCCGAAAGCAACCGGCAAATTCGATGATCGCGCACCGTGATGTGTCGTCACCACAGCGGATATCCGTCGGCCGACATGATGATTGTCACTCGCCGCCGTGCAGGCGGGGTCTGTGCAACTGCCGCTCGGCGCTCAGCGCGAGCTGAGTGCGGTTGGTGGCGTGCGTCTTTTGCATGATGTTGCGGACATGGGCCTTCACGGTGCTGATGCTCATCACCAGATGCGTCGCGATATCCTTGTTGGCAAAGCCTTGGCGGACCAGTTCCAGCACAGCACGTTCGCGCGCCGTCAGGGTATCGGCGTGACTGGCGTCGTGGCGTGGGGGCGCGAAGGGGGTGGCAGCCGGTGTCAGGGGCTGGTGGGCGATGTCACGGCCGTGAAAAATCAGGAACAGGGACGCGACCACCATATGCAGGCTCGTCTCACGGGTCGGCAGCAAGGTCGCCATGCCGCGCGGAAACCGCTGCACCGCGCGCGTCACCGTCTCAGTCACGGTATCGGCTAAAATGACGATGGGGCTCATCGGCAGGGCCGGGCTTTGGCCGTCCGTCATTGCCTCCAAAGCTGCAGTATCGTCACCGTGCTGGTGATAGACAACCAGATCGGCGGCGGCCGGCGGGTCAGCCAGAAAGGCGCTCACCGAATGAAAGGGCACGATCGCCAGCAAAGGCTGCATCGCGGCAGCCGCATGGGCAAAACATTCGCGTGTCAGTTGGGTATCGTCGATCCAGGCAATGCAGAGAAGATTAAGCGGCGTGGCGATCGCCGGGGATGACCCCGCGGCAGCGGCAAAACTTTGCGGTCTGGCGAGGGACGCCATGTAGAATTCAGACAAGCTTCTCGACCCTTACCCAGAGCGGCACGATCCGTCTTTCGTACCAACACGATAGAATGGCGGCCGGCCGACCGTACGTCAGACGACTGTCGCACCAAACATGCTGGACAGTGCGAGACTCTGACGAAACAGGGAACGGCTGCACGACACAGACGGCGGCGGATGACCATATTGGAATGTTTTACGCCCGTCCGCTAGATCGGATGCAGATCATCCTGAAATATCTATGGCGGTTTTGGGCTTTGCCGAAATTGACGAAAACCGATCGGTTTTCATGCGCGCTTGGGCACGCCAAACTATCACAGCGGCCGATCGCGGGTTGAGGCGGCCGCTTTCCTGGCCGCCCCAGCCCGCACGTTCGGCCTGGCTTAGCGAATGCCGCGCTTGATGAGCGGGATCAGCGCGTCGATCGTGGCCGGCGTCTGCACGCCGGCGCCGGTGTTGATGTTCAGCCCGGCGAAGTGATATTTCGCCGACAGCACGCATTGCGTCACCGGCAGGAAGCCCTGCAGGTACAACTGCTGATCGAGCGTCGCAGTGATGTATTTCTGCTGCAGACCGGCGATGGTGGACGGCGCCAGGTCAATACCGCCGACAATGATATCACCGGGCTTCTTGCCGACCTGCCGCAGCGCCTGCGGGATGAAGCCGGTCACGCCGCCATGCTGGGTGCCGATGCCGCGCAGGTTCGGATGCGATTCCAGGAAGGCGACCAGGATCGGCACGGCCAGCGAGGAGTCCGAATCCACCTGCGGGGAGATATTGAGCTTGGTGACCTTCACCCCGGCCTTCTCCAGCGTGTCGGTCAGGCCGCGGTCGCTCTGGCTGCGTTCCGTCTCATTGAAAACGCCATATTCCAGCGCCGTGTCACCCGACTTCAGGCCGGCCGCCAGCATCGCCTGGGCCGTAATCGCACCACCGATATAAAGATCGACGCCGGCATAGCCGGTACCGTGGTCGCCATAGGTCTTCTCGGCCACGGGCAGCGGCGTATTGCCGACCGTCACCAGCGTGCCCTGCTTCTCGGCCTGGGCGATCAGCGGATCGAAGGCCGGGTCGCCGGGATGGCCGGTGACGGCGATGCAGGTCGGCCGCGCCGCCAGCGCCTGGCGGAACTGGGTCAGCATCGTCTCAGGATTCCAGGCCGAGAATTGCTCCACAACCTTGATGCCGAAGGCGTGGCCGGCATCCGCGGCACCGGTCTGGCGGGCGAGCGTCGCGCCGTCGCCGGGATTGCCGCCCATCTGCATATAGATCGTCATGCCCTCGCCGAGCGGCCCGCTCGTCGTCGGCTGGGTCGCCGATGCAGGGGTGGCGCCGAAATGGGCAAAGCCCAATGCGACGCCGGCGAGAAGGGCTGCCTTTGCTTTGGTCATTTTTGTGTCCTCGCGTTGATGGTCTTTTTGACGGCCGTGGTTGATCCGCGGTCGCGGTGGAAGTCTCAGAGACCGGTGTCAGGGGCGGATGCCACCCAGTCCCACGATGGCGCTCAGCTGCCGCAGCTTGCCCGGGCTTTCCATGAGAAGATGCAGCGTCACGGCAGAGACGAAGACCACCCCTTCGATGGCCTGCACCCAGAAGCCGGCAATGCCGGTGGCGACGATGCCGGCCTCCAGCATGCCGATGATGAAGGTGCCGAAAAACGTGCCGACGATGGTGGCCGCACCACCGAAGACCGAGGTGCCGCCGATGAAGACGCCGGCCAGGGCGGGCAGCAGATAGCCCTGTCCCTGGGTCGAGAAGTAGTTGAGATTTTCCAGCGTCAGCAGCACGGCGGCAAAGCCGCCCAGCACGCCCATCAGCACGAACAGCTTGATGGTCTCGCGCACGGTATTGATGCCGGCGACGCGCGCGACATGCCGGTTGTCGCCGATGAACAGGATATGCTCGCCGAAGCGATGGCGGTTCAGGATGAACCACATGAAGACTGCAAGCCCCAGCGCCCAGAGCGACTGCATGGGCAGAAACCCGAACAGGTTGCCCGCGAAAATATTGTAGATCGCGCTGCCGTCCAGTTCCTGCAAAGCGTTCGATTGTCCGCCGGACAGGATGGAGGCGGTACCCGCCCAAAAGAACTGCGTGCCGATGGTGACGATGATCGAGGGCACGCCGATGCAGGCGACCAGCAATCCGTTGACCAGGCCAATCAGCGCGCCACCGGCGAGCGCCGCGATCAAGCCCAGCCACGGACTGCCCAGGGATGCTTCACAGACGGAAAACAGAAAACCGGAAAAGGCGAGGGTGGAAGGAAAGGACAGGTCAATCTCACCGGCCGCGACGACAAGCGTCAGGCCGATGGACAGAACCAGCATCGGCGGCACGGTGGTCAGGAAGGACAGATAGATCGGCCAATGCAGAAAGACCTGCGGCGCGGTGACGATGAACAGGCCGACCAGGACGATGAAGACGAGAATGATCGGCAGGCCCTCGACCTGGGCCAGCCAGGGCACGCCTGGACGGCTGCGAGAGCGCTGGGCGGAGGCAGGCGAGGGGAGATGCGTGCTCATCAGCCAATTCCCACGGCATGGCCGCTTTGCTGAAGGTCGATCAGAAACTTGGTTAATTCCTCAAGCGTCATGTCGCCGGATGTGATGTCGGCGACGATGCGGCCGCGGTCGAGCACGATCAGCCGGTCCGCCAGCGCATGCACATGCGCAAGGTTATGCTCAATATAGATGCAGGCACGGCCGGAGTCTTTGATGGAGCGTACAAAATCCAGCACCTTGCGCACTTCGCTGATGGCAAGGGCGACGGTCGGTTCATCGAGGATGATGAGATCGCTGTCGAAATACATCGCCCGCCCGATGGCGATGCCCTGACGTTCCCCGCCTGACAGCTTGGATATGGTGGAATCGGCATCGATGCCGACGCCCCGGAACCCAAGCTGGTTCTTCAGGATGTCATTGGCAATGCGCCGTTCTTCGGCCACCTTGATGAAGCCGAAACGGTTGGTAATCTGGCGGCCGACGAAAATATTGCGCCACAGCGGCTGTTTTTCACCGAGTGACTTTTCCTGATAGACGGTCTCGAAGCGCAGCCGGTGCGCCTCGCGCACCGAATAATGGCTCCAGTCGACCAGCTGGTCGCGAATATGGAGCTGGCCTGACGTCGGCTTCACGACGCCTGTCAGCACTTTGATCAGCGTCGATTTTCCGGCGCCGTTATCGCCGATCAGGCCGACGATTTCATTGCGGCCGATGGCGAGATCAATCCCCTGCAGGGCCTGGATTTTGCCATAGGACAGGCTGATGTTGTCGGCCCGGACGATATGCCGATAGTCCTTATTGGCCGCGGACGGTGTGTCCATCTTGATTGCCCTCGGTCATTTTGTTCTTGGACTTTTTTTTGGAAGACACGGCGGCGGCGGTCTTGATGTCAGGCAGAGTCTGCATTGATCTGAACAATGCCCGCCGACGTTAGGGAGCGCGCCGGGGGCCTGTCAATTGATGATTGCGCCGGTCACGCGTTTAGGAGCGTCAGGCCAATGGCAGGCTTGCCGTGACGCCGGCATCAAACGGGTTTTCGATGCGCCTCTTCGCTCATCTGTCTTTGCACGAAATTTTTGTTATGTGGCTTGCTTGGCACGGATGTGATCGTGCGGGCTTGCCGCATCATGCAGCCGCGCTATACCGTCTTCTCGGTGGTCGGACCAATGCCGCGCCGGACAATGCCGCGATCATAAGCGGACGGATAAATCGGCTCGGCCAGATCGGCGCAGCCGGACAGGGATGGAGGAAAGATTGGGCGGTCAAGATCGCGATTTAGACCTTGGGCGGACAGGCGCATGAGTGCGGCTGGCAAGACCGGACCGGCACCTGCGCAGAAGTCGTTTCTCAGCCGCATGCTGCGGTCCCGTGAAACTGGTATCATCTCTGCTCTGGCGATCATGGTCGTGGGGCTGTCCTTCTTCGCCCCGGACTTCGCGTCCCCCAATAACCTGCTGAACGACTCCCGCAATTTCTCCTTCGTCGGCATCGTTGTGCTCGGCCAGGCCATGGTCATGATCACCGGCGGCATCGACCTGTCGGTGGGCTCCGTCTGGGGCTTGGCCGCGGTCTCCTCAGCGGCTTTCATGAATGCGGGTTTCGGACCCATTCTGTCCTGCATTCTGGCCTTGCTGATTTCGGCCGCCATCGGGCTGTTCAACGGGCTCTGCGTGACCAAGCTGCGCATGCCGCCCTTTGTGCCGACGCTGGCCACCATGTCGATCGCCCGCGCCCTCGCGCTGGTCATCACGCGTGGCCATTCCATCGACGGCTTCCTGCCCGATGACAGTATCTTCTTCAATCTCGGCGGCGGTCAGACCTTCGGCCTGCCTAACCCCTTTATCGTCTTCGTTGTGCTGTCGGTCATTGCCGGCATTGCCCTCAGCCGCACCGTCTATGGCCGCCAGCTGTACGCGATCGGTGGCAATGAACGTGCGGCGCGGCTGACAGGGCTTGAAGTCGATCGTTTGAAGATCAGCGTCTATGTCATTTCAGCGGTGACGGCGGGCATCGCCGGCATCATCGAAGTCAGCTACCTCTCCTCGGCCATTTCCAACCAGGGTCTTGGCAAGGAGTTGAGCGTGATCGCGGCGGCCGTCATCGGCGGCACCGCGCTGACCGGCGGCGAGGGCACTATTCTGGGTGTCTTCATCGGTGCGGTCATTCTGGAAGTTCTGCGCAACGGCCTCGTGCTGCTCGGCACCGATGCCTATTGGCAGGGCGTTTTCGTCGGCTCGGTCATCGTGCTGGCGGTGTTCATCGATCAGCTCCGCAAGGGCTTCTGGCGAACACGATAGGCGTGCCTCAAAGCGTCAAAGAATAAAAACCTAGGGACAGAAACAATGAAGAGAATTCTGCTGACGACGGCGGCTGTGATGACCATGGGTCTCGGCCTCATGGGCGCGGGCGTGCCGCGCGCCCATGCGGCCGACAAGACCTTCGCCCTGGTGCCGAAGGCGCTGGGCATTCCCTTCTATGCCGATGCCGAGACGGGCTGTGAGGCGGAAGCCGCCAAGATCGGCGCCAAATGCGATTTCACGGGTCCCTCGCAGCTCGATGACGCGGCGCAGATCAGCATCATCCGCGATCTCATCACCAAGCATGTCGCGGGCATTTCGGTGGCGCCGAACAACCCCGACAGCATCAAGGGCGTGATTGCGGATGCCATCAAGGCGGGCATTCCCGTCATCACCTTCGATTCGGATGCGCCGGCGTCGCAGCGCATCGGCTTCATCGGCACCAATAACGAGGGCGGCGGTGAGACGGCGGGCAAGGCCTTCGCGGCCGCACTGCCCAATGGCGGCACCTATGCCGTGCTGACCGGCGGTCTCTCGGCCGCCAACCTCAATGACCGTATCGCCGGCTTCAAGAAGCAGCTGGGTCCGAACTTCAAGGAAGTCGCGGGCTCGCCCTATTCCTGCAATGATGATTCCAATGCCGCCGTGCAGATCATTCAGGATGTGCTGTCGAAATATCCGCATCTCGACGGCATCTACTTCTCCGGCGGCTGGCCGATGTTCGCGCCCGCGGCCTATGCGCGCGCCATGAAAAGCCGCAAGGCTGACATCAAGGACGGCAAATTCGTGGTCGTCAGCTTCGATACGCTGCTGCCGCAGCTCAAGCTGCTGAAGGAAGGCTATGCCACCGTCCTCGTCGGCCAGCGCCCCTATGCCATGGGCACCGGCTCGATCGACATGCTGGAGACGCTGACCAAGGGCGGCACGGTGCCGAAGATCACCGACACCGGCACCGATGTCGTGACCAAGGACAATGTCGACGGCTTCATCGCCAAGGCGAAGTAAGCAGCCGGCTTCTACTATCGCCGTCCCCGGGATGTGTCCCGGGGGCGGCGCGCTGCCTGACTTTGAGGAAAAACGAATGTCCGTGCTGCTGACGGTGGACGCGATTTCAAAGGGCTTTCCCGGCGTGCAGGCGCTGCGCGACGTGAGCTTTCACGTCGAAACCGCGACCATCCACGCGATCATGGGTGAGAACGGCGCCGGCAAATCGACCCTGATGCAAGTCATCGCGGGTGCGCTGCGGCCCGATTCCGGCCGCCTGATCTTCGACGGCAACCACCTGCAGCTGTCCGGCACGCGTGACGCCGCATCCAAAGGCATTTCGATCGTCTTTCAGGAATTGATGCTGGCGCCGAATATGTCGGTCGCTGAAAATATCTTCCTGGGCGCTGAGCCGCGTCTGGCCGGCATTATGGTTGACCGCGCCGCGCTCCGCGCCCGCGCCCGCGTCGCACTCGCCCGCATGGGCATCGCGATCGACCCCGATCTGCGCCTGGGCGAGCTGACCATCGCGCAGCAGCAACTGGTCGAGATCTGCAAATCCCTGGTGCATGAGCCGCGGCTGCTGATTCTGGATGAGCCGACGTCGAGCCTGTCGGAGGCCGATAGTCTGGTCCTGTTCCGGGTGGTGCATGACCTCAAGGCGAGCGGCGTCACCATCCTGTATATTTCGCACCGCATGCGCGAGGTCTTCGATAATTGCGATTACGTCACCGTGCTGCGCGACGGACGGCATGTGAAGACAACCCGCCTGTCGGAGACCGACCCGGATGAGGTTGTGCGTCTCATGGTCGGGCGCGATCTGGCCGGGGTGAAACGCGTGCGCCCGGTGCTGGACGGCAAGCCGGTGGTGCTCTCCGTCCGTGGCCTGTCGGACGGCCGGCGCTATCACGACATTTCCTTCGATCTGCGGGCGGGCGAGATCGTCGGTGTCGCCGGGCTGATCGGTGCGGGCCGGTCGGAAATGGCGCTTGGCATTTTCGGTGCGCCCCCCGCGCCGCAGGGCGCGGTCACGCTGGACGGCAAACCTGTGCGTATCCGCAAGCCTGGCGACGCAATGCGCCTCGGCATCGGCCTGGTGCCGGAAGACCGCAAAAGTCAGGGGCTGGTGCTCGGCATGAGTGTCGGCGCCAATCTGTCGCTCGCCGCCCTCGGTCTCGGCCGGCTCTCGAACGCGAATTTCGTCAATCCGGGCGCCGAGGATCGCATGATCGACGGCTATGTCGATCGCTTTCGCATCAAGACACCCTCGGTCGAGCAGCTGGTCGGCCTGCTGTCGGGCGGCAATCAGCAGAAGGTCGTGCTTGCCAAATGGCTGGCGGCGAAGCCCCGCGTGCTCATCGTGGATGAGCCGACCCGCGGCGTGGATGTGACAACGAAGGCGGAAATCTATGCCTTGATGCGCGAACTCGCGGCCGAGGGGCTGGCCATCCTCGTCATCTCCAGCGACCTGCCCGAAGTGCTGACCATTTCCGATCGCATCCTCGTCATGCGGTCCGGTCGCTTGGCCGGTGAGATCGCCTTCGATGACGCATCCGAGGAGCGCATCATGGCGCTGGCGGCGCTCGAACACCCCGATGGCGCGCCGCATCCGGCGCCTACCACCTATGGCGAGGCCGAGGCGGCAGGTTAAGCGCGCTGTGTCGCATGCCCTGCGGCGTCATGCGGCGGGCCGGGGCCGTCGGCGCTTGGCGTTGTAAAGTTGCTGGTCGGCTTGGCCGATCAAAGAATCCAGCGCCGCTTTGGTGTCGTCGTTGCCGGCCATGCCAACGCTGATACTGGCGGGCCAGCCCATGGCCTGGCACTTCAGTCCGAAGGCGCCGGTGATCCGCGTCGCGATGGAGCGGGCGGTTTCGTCAGAACTGGTCACGAGAATGGCGAATTCGTCGCCACCCAGCCGCCCGACGAGATCGGATTGGCCGGCCTCCTGCTGGCAGATCCTGCCCACCTCCCGCAGTACCGTGTCGCCCACCGCATGGCCGAATTGATCGTTCACCGCTTTGAAATGATCGATGTCCAGAATGAGGATGCTGCACGGGCCTTGCCGCAGCGCCTTCTGCGCCAGCTTGGAGAATTGTCTCCGGCTCAGCACGCCGGTCAGGAAATCGGTATGGGCTTCCTGCAGAAGCGCGCTTTCCTCGACCGAGCGCACGAGGTTCATGACAAGGAAAGCATCTGAGAACAGAAAAAACATGCCCTCGATCGGGGTCGCATAGAGCCAGAACCGATGGGCCGCAGGTCCGTAGCTGGCGATCAGGGCGGCTGAGCGGCCACAGGCAAAACAGGCGTGAAACAGGGCCAGTGCCGCCAGCGGCAACCGCGCGGGCGGACGGGCGGGCAGTCGGAACACATACCAGGCGAGCGTCAGCATGAAGGTTGCGGCGAAGGGTCCGAAGACGATCATGCGCAGAAGGGCATTGCCAGGCAGCGGCGGGATGAGCGCGACCGGTATCCAGATCAGGCCGAGCGGAATGATCCAATAGCGCTTGCGGCGCTTGTCGCTCAGCGACCCCATCGCGACGCAGAGCATGCCATAGGCACAGAGCACCAGGGCGGACCCGGTATTGGCGAGCAGCGTCGATCCGATTCGCTGGGCGGCGATGATGACGACCATGCCAAGGCCGCCGAGGCCATACCCCGATCCCCACCAGATCAGCGTGGCTGACCGTCGCGCAAACCCCGACCCCAGAAGAAGACTGCATCCGAGAAAGGTTATGCAGGCCAAAATAAGGAACAGGTCGGACGGGTTCATGAACTGGACATGGATTTTTAACTGCTATGCTACGCGAAGGGAGATGCCGAAAGGACAGACCCCGCGCCGCCGGTCTTCTGATCAGGACGGGGCAAGGGCGTCCTTTGCTATCGCGCGCCGCCGCGATATCCATACACCTTCTCGGTCCTTTCGGTAGATGCCCGGCGTGAATGGACCGCCAGGATTACCGCAGGGCGCATCAGGCTCCGTCGGTCGTGGCAGACTTGGCTTTTCGTGCGGCGACCAGTTTGGCGATCCGGTCCATGCGCGGGTCTTTCAGCCCCAGCGATTGCAGCACCGCCACCGTGTCCCTGAGGTAGGCGGTGCAGCTGCCCAGGATGCCGGAGGCGGTCGCCACCCGCTGCGCGATCTCGTCGTCCGTCAGCTTGCCGGCATAGCGCGGGGATCGGCGGTCAACCACGAAGGTGAGCGCCCGCACAGGTCCCGCCTGGGAGTAGGCCGTCACCCATTGCGCCAGATAGGTATGGCCCGGCATCTCGCGCCGCCACAGCAGCGGCATCTCGCGCTCCAGCAGATGGCCCGGAATGCGATAGGCCAGCCCCGCGCAGGAGCCGCCGCGGTCCAGCGCCAGCATCAGCCCCGGGCGGTCCGGTGAGCCGCGGCCCAGCAGCAGCCACAGGCAATAGGCGCGATGGAAGCCATAGATGGTGGCCACGCGCCGCTCGGCGAAGTCGATCACCGGGTTCCACATCAGCGACCCATAGCCGAACAGCCACAGATCCTCGCCTGCCGGATGCTCGGCCATCGTGCGCGCCAGGCTGTCGGCCAGTTCTTGCTCGGACATGAAGGTCATGCCCGCGGGCGCATCGGCGATGATGCGCGCCAGAATGCTGCCGTCGCGGAGGGTTTCCCGCGTGATGGCGATCTCCTGGTCCTTGGGCGCATCCAAAGCAGGACGCGCCTCAGGGTCTGCGGCGGTCAGCGTTTCACGATCGGGCATAGGGGAATTTTCTAGGGGTGGGAATGGGCAGGGTCAAGCGCGCGTAGGCCAGGGCAGGGTGGCTCACGCTGCCCCGGCGGTCTCAGCTTAGTCAGCCGGACTGAAGCGCAGCACGCCCGCCTGGCGCGTGGGCTGGCCGGTGTCATTGGTATGGTTGACGCCGTCCATGACCGGTACCTCGGCGAAATCGAAGGGGCTGACGCCCTCCAGGCAGGCGACATTGACGGCAAACAGATCCTGGTTCGATCGGCGCTGATGATGCGTATAGATGCCGCAGCGGGCGCAGAAGAAGTGCTGCGCTGTTCCACTATGAAAGCGGTAGCGTGTCAGCGCATCCGCGCCCTGCAGGACCGTAACTCCGCCCATTTCCGCCATGACCATGACGGCGCCACGCATGCGGCAGTAGGAGCAGGTGCAGCGGCGGATAGACCGGAAACCGTCGCTCAGCCGCACCTTGAACCGTACGGCCCCGCAATGGCATCCGCCGGAGTGAAGCTTGGTGTCATCCGCCATCTTGCCATGTCCTCTCCGTCCAGCTCCCTTCTAGACCGGGGAGTGAACGGAGATCGAGTCATCTAGATGACTTTAGGCTCATCAGCCGTGGAGCCCGGCGGCCGTCTTCTCGAAAACAGCGGCGGCTTCAGCGGTCTGTGTGTCGGCGAACAACTGTTCCGCGACCGTGGGGCTGAAGGTGAAGGTATCGCAGCCGAGGGCGGCGAGGGTCGCCAGATCGTCCGCCTGGCGCAGGCTCGCGACCAGCAGGCGGGTATGGCTGCCTGAGGCGGCCAGAACGTCCAGCATCGCCGTGATGGTGGCGATGCCGTCGCGCCCGCTGTCATTGATGCGCCCGAAATAGGGGGCGACATAGTCTGCCCCCAGGGCGGCGGCGGTGAGGCTTTGATGCACGGCATAGACCGCGGTCAGCGTGGTGCGGATGCCCAGGGCGTGCAGCTTCGTCACGGCGCGCACGCCCTGCTCGGTCACAGGCACTTTGACGACGACGCGGGGGTCGATTGCGGCCAGCGCCCGCCCGGTCTCGATCAGCGCGTCCGTTTCCGTGCCCCAGCATTGCGCCTGCACTTCATGGATCGGGTAGGTCAGCAACTCCTGCACGACCTTGGTCAGCGCCGGAATCGTGCTGGTAAGGCCGGCGCGGTCCAGAATGGTCGGGTTGGTGGTGACGCCATGAAACAGCCCGGTCGGCAGCCAGCGGTCCCAGGCGGTGCGGTCCGCCGTGTCCAGAAACAGCCTCACGCCTGTCCGTGCGCCCGGATCAGCCCTTAACGCCATCGAAATCTATCCTCGTGCAACAAAGGCTCGCGACTTTTATTCGTCGAGACAAGCAAAAGTCAAATTGACCCTCGCAACTATGGCCCCGCGATGGTTCGGATCGCCATAATCCGGCTGTAATACTGACAGCATGTCCCGGCGTCACATTGCTGCTGATGGGCTTGGGCTACTGCCACGGTCATCCCCAAATGCAGAACCGGACAAATCGTCGAAGAGGATGTCGCGCGACCCAATGGCCAGGCTCAGACGCACCACCCCGGTTGCCTTGGCGGATGATGCTTCCCTCCGCCTGCGCGCGGCATGGCTCTATTACGACCGCAAGATGACCCAGAAGGACATCGCGGCAGCCCTGGGCGTTGGCCGCACGACCGTGATCCGCCTCTTGGACGAGGCCCTGAAGCGGCGCGAGGTGCAGATCTGGATCGATGAGGGCGAGAGCCGCTGCATGGCCCTGGCCATGGCGCTGGAACAGCGCCTGGGCCTGGACGAGGCCATCGTGGTGCCGCGGGCCGATGCGGTGGAGGCTGCAGCCCGATCGGTCGGCCTCGCCTTGGGCAAGTTCCTGTCTGAAGCCATGATGGACGACATGATGATCGGCGTCGGCTGGGGCCGCACGCTGCTGGCCTCGCTCGGCAGTTTTCGGGTGCCTCGGATACAGGGGGCCAAGGTCGTATCCCTCCTCGGCGGGGTGATCGAGGTACGGCAGGACAATCCGAGCGACTTCGCCTGGCAGCTCGCGAGCCAGATCGGCGCCGATTGCTTCCTCTATCCCGCTCCGCTGATCGTCGATTCCCTCGGCACCAAGATGACGCTGCGCGAGAAATGCGGTCTCGATCGCATCGACCGTCTGGGGGCCGCGCTGGATGTCGCGGTCGTCAGCGTGGGGGAGGTCGCCCATGATTCCACCTCGCTGTCACGCGCCCTGCTGGATGACCGTGACTATCGCCAGGTCATTACGCTCGGCGGGGTCTGCGACCTGATGTGCAATCTGCTTAATGCCGACGGGCATACCATCGACCATGTCATCAACGACCGGGTCATGTCGGTCGATCTGTCATCGCTGGCGCAGGCGGCCCATATCGTCATCGCCACGGGTGGCGAGCGCCGGGCGGCGGCCATCCTGGCCGCCATCCGCCGTATCGGCTGCAATACGCTGATCACCGACGAAGGCGCGGCAGAGGCGATGCTCGCGACCGGCGTGCGCATTGACCCGCGCGCGGCGGACAAACTCTAGACCGACCATAGCGGCGGCGCGGCCAGCAGAAATGCGCGCATTCTGTCCAGCTCCGCCTCGGCCATGCGGGCGGCCTGGCTCTCCTGGATCGCGGGCGGTGACCAGGGCAGAGCCCAGGCGCCGGTCTCCAGCCCTTCGGCGATGGCGATCAGGCGCGCGGCCAGACGTGTGGCCTCATCCGCCGACAGGCTCCAGTCGGTGGTGCCGGGCGTCCTGCCATGGGACGCGGGCTCAGGGCTGGTGAGGAGTTCCAGCAGACTGAGGAACAGGCGCAGGCTGCGCTGGATGCTCTCAAGCTGGGCCATCGGCAGCCGCGTCTCCCGCGCGACGGGTGGCATCAGCGGCCGCAGACGATTGAGCACGGGGCTGATCGTCTCCACCCCCGCGCGCGGTGCGGCCGCGTCGTCGATAGCGCCGTCCTGGGCCGGGGCAATCAGCCCGGCGCAGCGCCGCAGCGCGTCGGCCATGCCGAAACGCCAGTAATCGCGGGCAAAGATCGGCAGGGTGAAGGACAGTGCCAGCGCAATGACGATGCCCAGCAGCACATTGACGGTGCGCCACAGCCCGACGGTAATCGGGTCCTGGCCGTAGCCGGCGACGATCATCAGCGTAATGGCGGACAGCTGCGCGACATAGCCGCCGCGGCTGATGGCGTGATAGCCGCAGGCGCCGCAGAACAGCGCCATCACCGCGAAGGTCAGGGGCGTGATGCCGAGGGTGCTCTGCAGGCCGATGACGACGAGGCCGGCGGCCGCGCCGAGCAGCGTGCCTGCGCCGCGCTCCAGTGCCCGCCTGCGGATATTGCCGTGATGCTGCAACCCGACCATGACGATCAGGAACGAGATGGAGGTCCATTCCCCGTTCGGCATATGGGCGGCATAGGTAATGCCCATGCCGAGGAAGATGCCCACCGCCACGCGCAGGCCGTGGATCAGCCGGCCGTGCCGGTAGCGCAGGCGCGGATCGCTCAGCGCGTGCAGAATGGGGTGTTTGGCATTAGGCATCGGCAGGTCTCTGTCAGGGCGCGGCCTGGCATTTACGCCAAAGCCGGTGGCGTTCCTATGCCGCTGCCGCGGATCACCTGACCCATGGCCGGTGCGGGGCGTGACAGATCCACGGCCTCGCCTTGCGTCAGTGACAGCAGCACCCTCACCGGCCCGCCATGGGTGATGATGACATGGGCGCCCCCGGTGGCCACAAGCCCGGCCCAGAAGCCCGAGACGCGGGCAATCAGATCGCGGCCGGTCTCGCCGCCCGGCGGCGCGAAGCCCAGCAGGTCCGAGGCCCACGCGTCCAGCGCGTCGCGGGGCACGTCATCCCAGTTGAGGCCTTCCCAGGCGCCGAAATCCAGTTCCAGCAGACGGTTGTCAGGGAGCGCGGATGTGCCCCAGTCAGATGCCAGGGCATCGGCGACAGTGCGGCAGCGGGAGAGGGGGCTGGTATGGATCACCGCCCCCCGCATATCCGCCAGATTGGCGACCAGCGCCGGAATATCCGTGTCCGGCGCTGCCAATGGCAGATCAATCCTGCCATAGCAGCGGCCAGTGCCCCCCGCTACGGGCGGGTGGCGAACGAGCGCATAGTCGATCAAAAGTCGTCAGACCAGCTTCACCCAGGTCGATTTCGACTGCGTGTAGGCCAGCACGGCATCGAAGCATTTGTCGCGGGCGCTGCCGGACTGCTTGTAGCCGCCGAAGGGCTGCGTCATGTCGCCCTCGTCGAAGCAGTTCACCCAGATGGTGCCGGCCTCGATTTCGCGCGACAGGCGGTGCGCGGTGGTGAGATCGCTGGTCCAGATGCCGGCGGCCAGGCCATAGATGGTGTCGTTGGCGACCTCGATCGCATTCTCGATGCCATCGACTGGGATGACGGAAGCGACGGGGCCGAAAATCTCTTCCTGGGCGATGCGCATCTTGGGTCCGACGCCGGTGAACAAAGCAGGCGCGACATAGGCGCCCTTTTCCAGGCCCTGCGGCACATTGCCGCCGAAGGCGAGCGACGCGCCGTCCTGCTTGCCGATACCGATATAGTTCAGCACCCGCTTCTGATGCTCGAAGGTCACCAGCGGCCCCATATTGGTGCTTTCGAGCAGCGGGTCGGCCGGCACCCAGGATTCCGCTTCGCGCATGAAGCTGAAGAGGAATTCGTCATGGATCTTCTTATCGACCAGCAGGCGGGAGCCCGCGTTACAGACCTCGCCCATATTGTTGTAGATGCCCCAGGCGGCGGTCTTGGCGGCCGTCGCCACGTCCGGCAGATCGCCCATCAGCAGCTGCGGCGTCTTGCCGCCGCATTCCAGCGCGATCCGCTTCATATTGGACTGGCCGGAATAGATCATCATCAGCTTGCCCACCTCGGTCGAGCCGGTGAAGCTGACCTTGGCGACATCCATATGCAGGGCGAGGCCTTTGCCGGCCACTTCGCCCACGCCATTGATGACGTTGAAGACGCCCGGCGGTCCACCGGCTTCCACAAACAGCCGCGCCAGATGCACGGCCGACAGCGGTGACTGCTCAGCGGGCTTGAGCACGACGGAATTGCCGGCGGCCAGTGCGGGCGCGATCTTCCACACCGCCATCAGCAGCGGATAGTTCCAGGGCACAATGCAGGCGACGACGCCCAGCGGCTCGCGCGTGGTGTAATGCAGCACATTCGACGGCGTCGCGGTCGTCGTGCCGGTCAGCTTGTCGATGCATTCGGCCGAGAAGCGGATGGTATGCGCGGCCGAGGGCACGTCGATCGTCATCATGTCGTTGATCGGCTTGCCCATGTCGAGCGTGTCGAGCAGGGACAGCAGCTCGGCCGAGTCTTCGATCAGATCGGCGAAGGCATACAGCACGGCCATGCGGTCGCGCGGCGCCATGCGCGACCAGGCACCGCCCTTGAATGCTTTCAGGCCATCGGCCACGGCGCGGTCGATATCGGCCTGAGACGCCTGCGAGATGGCGGCCAGAACCGCACCATTGGCAGGATTGACGGTCTCAAAATGACCGCCGCTCAGCTCGACCATTTCGCCGCCGATGAAGGACCGGGTTTCAAACTTGAGGGCGGCGGCTTTGTCGTGCCAGGTCGGGCTCGTCATCTCAGGCTCCAGGAAAGGTTGTGGCGCGTAGCGTAACACGGGCTTCTCGAAACGAAACAGGGCCGTGCTGCCCGGCGGCCGCCGCATTGATCGGAACCTTCCATAAGTCCGGGAAGAAGGTGTAGCCTTCTTCCGTGGCGGTCCCTGGCCCGTCGCCCAACCAAGAATGATCCGGTCGCCAAGACGCCGGACAATGGGGAGACTCACATGAACAAGCTTGCCAATCCGGCGCCGCTTGGACTCGCCGGCTTCGCTCTCACCACCTGGATGCTCAGCATGGTCAATGCGGGCTGGTATTCCGAGGCCGGGGTGCCGATGGTGCTGGCGCTGGCCTTCGCCTTCGGCGGCGCCGCCCAGTTTGCGGCCGGCCTGCTGGAACTGCCGCGCGGCAATACCTTCGGCTTCGTCGCCTTCTGCGCCTATGGCGCTTTCTGGTGGTCCTTCGCGCTGTTCGTCACCTTTTTCGCAGCCCATGTGCCGGCCGCCTTCGTCGGCTGGTATCTGTTCATGTGGGGCGTCTTCACCTTCTACATGTGGATCGCCAGCCAGACCCTGAACCGCGGGGTGTCCTATATCTTTCTCGCCCTTTGGATCACCTTCCTTCTGCTGGCCCTGGGCGCCTGGGGCATCGCGCATGCGACCATGGTCGGCGGCTATGCCGGTCTTGTGACGGCGATCCTGGCCTTCTATGTCTCAGCGGCTGAAGTCATCAATGAGACGCACGGCCGGGTGGTCTTGCCGCTCGGCGCCCGTCTGCCGCCCAATGATGTCCGGGCCGCTCAGATTATCTAAGACCAACAGACCAAGAAAGAGAGCCAGCCTTGACCAAGGAACGTGTGGGATTTGTCGGCCTCGGCCTGATGGGCCAGGGAATGGCGCGCAACATTCTTCGGAAAGGCTGGCCGCTTTCGGTTCTGGCCCATCGCAGCCGCGGCGCGGTGGACGCGCTGGTGGCGGAGGGGGCGCAGGAAGCCGCCTCCGCCCGTGCGCTGGCGGACGCCTCCGATATCGTCGTGCTCTGCGTCACCGGATCGCCGGAAGTCTCGGCCGTGGTCGAGGGGCCGGACGGTCTGGCGGCGGCGGGCAAGCCGCTCGTGATCATTGACTGTTCAACGTCCGATCCGGCGCAGACGGTGGCGCTCGCCGCGCGTCTGGCCGAGCGCGGCATCACGCTGGTTGACGCACCGCTCAGCCGCACGCCGAAAGATGCCGAGGCTGGCACGCTCGATGTCATGGTCGGCGGCGATGCTGAGACGGTCGCGCGCATCCACCCGCTGCTTGCAGCTTTCGCCGGGCGCATCATGCCCACGGGTCCGGTGGGCACGGGCCACACCATGAAGCTGCTCAACAACTTCCTCTCGATGGGCTATGCGGCGCTCTATGCGGAAGCCCTGGCGCTGGGGGCCAAGGCCGGGATCAGCGCCCCGGTCTTCGACAGCGTCATTCGCGGCGGCCGCATGGATTGCGGCTTCTACCAGACCTTCATGAAATATGTGCTGGAGCGCGACCGCAACGCCCATCAATTCGCGATCCGCAATGCGCTGAAAGATACGAGCTATCTGGCCGCCTATGCCAATGCGGTGCAATTCGCCAATCCGATCGGTGCGGCGGTCCGCAATTCCTTCGCTTCCGCTGTCGGCGCCGGAAAGGGCGACGACTACGTGCCCATGCTGTCCGACTTCATCGCGGACGCGAATGGCGTGAGCCTGGTGGAGAAGAAGAGCTGACGCCGGATCGACACATCGGAATGCCGCACGACGGCACGGCGTCTCGAAGGTAACCGGCGCATGACACAAAAGGCACTGTCTTTTGCGCCATCGCGGGTTTCATTGGTGCGAGACCATAGCTTACTGGTCAGCGCATTCATTTGGCTCGCGCTGGCCGGTGGCTGTGCTCATTCGTCCTTGCCACTCCAAACACCAAAACCGGTGCCCTGCCGCTGTGCCTTATCTTCCCCTTCTGCCGTGAGTAAACTTACGCCCGAGCAACGTGGCGCCATTGCAGACTATGTCAGGGCCTGCTGGCGTATTGACAATGGGACCCAAGACGGCAAGCCCATGCATGTTGTTATTAGGGCAGTGACGGATGCGAGCGGGACGGTGAGACTGGCAGAGGTCGCGCCGGTTGACCAGTCGCGGGTGGAGGCGGAACCTGATCTGCGCGCCTATTCTCTGCGTGCTGTCAAAGCCCTTCTGTCACCCAAATGCCGGACACTGCCCCTGCCGCCCAGTCTCCTCGGCAGGCCGCAGACACTCATGTTCCGTTTCACGCCGTAGGGGGCAGTCTCACTCATCCCCGCGCAGATGCCGTTCGGCGCGGCGGAGATCGGCCTCAGTTGTGATCTTGAACGCATCCTCCGACCCCTGGACGATCCGCACCGGAATGCCCAGCGCTTCGGCGACCGAGGCGTCATCCGTGATCGGTGGCAGGTCGGTGCGCCCGGCGACCGCGCGGTGACCCTCCAGGATGGTCTGAAACCGGAACCCTTGCGGCGTCTGCGCCCGCCATAGAATGGACCGGTCGATGGTGCCGGTGATGGTGCCGTCGCTCGCCGATTTGATCGTGTCAAAAACGGGCATGGCGGCGATCGCGGCCTCCGCGCCGTCCAGCGCCGCGATCGTCGCTGTAATGGTCTCGGCGGTGACAAAGGGCCGCACGCCGTCATGGATCAGCACCCGGTCGGGCGGCGTGGCGCTTGCCGCCAGCGCCTCCAGACCCAGCCGCACGCTTTCATCGCGTGACAGGCCGCCGGTCACCGGCGGCAAGAGACGCAGCCCCGCCGTCGCTGCGTCATACAGCGCGCGGTCATCCTTATGAATGACGACGGCGACGTCGGAGATCTCATGGTGGTTGAGGAAAGCGATGGCGGTGTGCCGCAGCACGGGGCTCGCGCCCAAAATCCGATACTGCTTGGGCGCGCCGGGGCCCATGCGCGTGCCACGCCCTGCACAGACGATCAGCGCGGTCACTCTCATGTCAGTCGCCTCTCCACAGCCGCGGACAGTCACGCGGCCAGGCGCTCATGAAACAGAAACGCCGCCGGCTCAAGCCTGAGGGGCCCTGGCAGCCTATTGCGACTTGCCGAAACTGCCGGCGCCGGCGCTGGAGGAGAAGTTCATCATCGGCGGCAAGGCGTCACCCGCGGTATTGCTGATCGTCGGCAGTGTTGGCGCATTGGCCGCGGAGGAGGAGTCGCCGTACCCGGGGGGCAGCTTGATATCCGGCCCGTCATCCGGGTCACCCGGCGGCTGGCCCGGCCTATGGGCCTCGTTCGGATCACCCATCCAGGCGCGAAAGCCCCAGCCGGCCCAGGCCGGACGGCTCGGAATATTCACACCGATCAGCATCGCCAGGGCCAGCGCCGCATACAGGAACAAACCCGCGCGGCGCCCTGGATGGGCGCGGCGCATCTGACAGCGTGCCTCTCGGTGCGACATCGGGCGGACCTCCCGTCAGGCGTTCAGCCATGGCGGATAGGTTGCGGTATCGACACGGAAATTGCAATGCCGGCGCGCCCTATGGCCGTCGCCCCAGAGCGCGCGCAGCGTTACTGCGCGCGGCCGTAGACGCGGTCGCCGCTGCTGTCCGAGCAGTAGCAGGTGCTGCCGGGCGCGCGTGCCACTTCCATTGGGCAGGTCAAGGACGGCGTATAGCAGGCATGGGCGGCGGCGACCGCTGCGGGTGCGGCCGTCTGCGGCGGATAATAGACCGGCGGCGGGGGCGGCGGCGCGGCATAAATGACGGGTGGGGCGGCGTAATAGACCGGCGGCGGCGCCACCACGATCGGCGGCGGCGCGTAGTAATATGGGCGCGGGGCGTAATAGGGGCGCGGCGCGTAATAGCCGGGCGCCGGGCCGCCCACCCAGACGCCGCCGCTCCACCAGGCGAGCGCCGGATGCGGCGCCATCAGCCCGCTGCCCACGAGCAGCGCGGCACCACCGAGCATCGCAACGGCCGCACCCTTCGTCCGATCTCTCATACGCATCGCTTCGGCCCTCGGTGACGTGTTTGGCAGTCCAATATGAGCCTGCCACCGTGACGAAATAGAGGCGGACATCTTACCCGCCCTTCAAGCGCCCGCGATCAGTCATGTGTCAGGCTGATCCAGTCGCCGTCCAGCACCACCCTCAGCCCGGCCATGTCGGGAATCCACAGCTCGCCCTTGCGGTCGAGATTGTCGGAGGACTGCGTGGAGGCGATGGCAATCACCTGCGCGCCGGCGGCGCGTCCCGCGGCCAGGCCCGCATCGGCATCCTCAAAGACGAAGCAGTCGGCAGGATCGAAGCCGAGGCCGGCGGCGCCCATCTGGTAGCAGCGCGGATGCGGCTTGCCCTGCTCGACCGATTCGGCCGTGATCAGGACCTTCGGAATCGGAAAGCCGCAGGCGGTCAGGCGGATGCGGGCCAAAGCCTCGTCGGCCGAGGTGACGATCGCCCAGCGGTCTGCCGGCAGCGCCGCGACCAGCGCGCGAGCGCCCGCGATTTCAGACAGGCCATCGATATCCAGCCGCTCGGCCTCTTCCAGCTTGCGCGCCTCTTCCTCAAGGTCGAGGACATTCTTGCCGAACATGGCGATCGTCTCGATGGCGCGGCGGCCATGGGCCACGGGCATCAGTCCGGCGGCATCCAGCCCCTGGGTCGCGGCCCATTCGCCCCAGACCCGCTCGACGACGGGACCGGAATCGACCAGGGTGCCATCCATGTCGAAGAGGAAGCCGCGGGCTTTGAGTTGCCGTCCCTTTTCAAACCGCATGGTCGCTCCTGATCTTTCCTCGCAAGGGGGTGGATGATGGTGGCCTCTGGTCAAAAGGCGGCGGCCGAACCGGGAAGGCTTGGCCGACGGGCCTGTCTGGGTGCCGCGTCTGCCTATGTAGCCGGCTTTACGCTTCAGGGGGCGAGGGCGCAAATGTCGTCGGCTGATACGTCTGTCCGGGCGGCAGCCGCCGCGCCGTCCGATCTGCCCGGCGAGTCCTATGTGTCTCCCTATGCGCTGCGCTTTTCCGTGCCGCAGCCTGTGCTGGATTCGGGTTTCGACGCATCCCCCTGGGATGACCCGGATGCTGAATCCGATCTCTCGTTTGCCGTCTGGGAGGCCCAGAATGCCCATGCCCGCGGCGCGGCCTGGGGGCCGCCGGCCCGGCAATATCCGGCACCCAGCCTGCCCCGCCGCGATGCCCTCTACCAGCGCGAGCGGGTGATCAATATCGCCGCCCGGCATATCGGGCTGCCCTATCAGCATCACCATCTGCCGTCCTGGCGCCCGCCCGCATTATGGCCCTGGCTGCCGGTCAAGGCCGGGGCCAATGGGCTCGGGCTCGATTGCAGCAATTTCTCGTCCTTCGTCTTCAACTATGCGCTCGGGCTGAAATTGCCCACGGGAGTCGGGCGGCAGGGCCGGGTCCGGCGCCTGGCCGGTCCCGGCGGAGACGGCTGCCTGACGGCAGACATTTTGCGCGGTCCGCTGTCGGACAGCCTGGTGGCGCAGCTGCTTCCCGCAGACCTGCTCTATTTCCAGGTGAAGGGTAAAATCCGCCATGTCGCCTTCTGGGTGGGTGCGATCGGCCAGAGCAGCGATACAGCCCGGCCCGTGCCCCTGGTGATCGATTGCAGCCAGCTGGCGCACCGGGATGCCAAGGGCAACCCGATCCCGCCCGGCGTGCAGCTGCGGCCCTTCACGCCCGACAGCTGGTACGCCGCCCACCTATCCCACACGCACCGTCTGATCGGAGCCGCGGCGACCTGCGCCACGCCCCCGGGCCCCGCGCCGGAAGGCGATGACCGCGCCTGAACGTGACACGGTTTGGTGGCAAACTCTTCCAGGGGCATCCGCGAGCGCCGCGCGGTGAAGAGAGATTTACTTTCGGTGCCGTTCTATTTGGAAGGAATTTCCACAAGACACAGAAGAAAGAAAGGCTCTGTCTTTCTTTTCCGGGACGCTTGATCGGGCCGTGCGCCAGTGCAATCTGGCGCGCAGAAAACGCCACAAGGAGCACGCCATGACCATCCAGCTGGGCCAGATCGCCCCCGATTTCGAGCAGGATAGCAGCATCGGTCCCATCCACCTGCATGAGTATCTCGGCAATTCCTGGGGCATTCTTTTCAGCCACCCGAAGGATTTCACCCCGGTCTGCACGACCGAACTGGCGGCCGTCGCGCGCCTGACCCCGGAATGGGAGAAGCGCAACGTCAAGCCGATCGGCCTGTCGGTGGACAGCACCGAAAACCACAGCGGCTGGGCCCGCGATATCGAGGAAACCCAGGGACAGACGGTCAATTTCCCGATCATCGCCGATAAGGACCGCAAGGTCTCCACGCTCTATGGCATGATCCATCCCGAGGCTGACCCCTCCGTCACCGTGCGTTCGGTCTTCATCATCGACCCGAACAAGAAGGTGCGCCTCAGCCTGACCTATCCGCCCAGCACCGGCCGCAACTTCAACGAAATCCTGCGCGTCATCGACAGTCTGCAGCTCACCGACAGCACCAAGGTCGCAACCCCGGCCAATTGGCAGCCGGGCGAGCATGTCATCATCGTGCCGAGCCTGTCGGACGAGGATGCGAAGGCCCGCTTCCCGCAGGGCTGGAAGACGCTCCGCCCCTATCTGCGCGTGGTCGATCTCAAGGCCGAGGCTCAGGCGGCCGAATAACCCGTTAAACGTCATTCGATATTCGTCAAAAGGGCTGCTTCGGCAGCCCTTTTTTGTGCCAAGATCGCGGTCGCGGTGTGGGACGGCGGTGGTGGCCGTCATCAAACCTTAACTGAACGGCCATGGCCCCCATGGGGCCACTCGGCTATGCGGGCTCGTGAATGGGCCCGGTGCGCCCAGATTCGATCTGGTTCTGATTGCGGTCTGGTTTTGAACTGATGCCCAATGACAGGTGATGTGAGATGTCGGTGACGGAACAGGTAAGACCGATCGAAGCGACCCATGAGACGGGCGATGCGGCCACTCTGCCGCGTATGTCGATCCGCAATCTGCAATTTTACTATGGCAATACCCATGCGCTGAAGGGCATCAACCTTGATGTCGCGGAAAAGCGGGTGCTTGCCATGATCGGCCCGTCGGGCTGCGGCAAGTCCACCCTGCTGCGCGTGATCAATCGCATGTATGACCTCTATCCCGGCCAGCGCGCCGAGGGCGAGGTCATGCTCGACGGCATGAATATCGTCGGCGACAATATCGACCTGAACATGCTGCGCCGGCGCGTCGGCATGGTCTTCCAGAAGCCGACCCCCTTCCAGATGTCGATCTACGACAACGTCGCCTTCGGCGTGAAACTGCATGAAAAGCTGTCCCGCGCTGAAATGGATGAGCGCGTGCAGTGGTCGCTGACCCGCGCGGCGCTGTGGGATGAGGTCAAGGACCGTTTGAAGTCGCCGGCCACCGGCATGTCGGGCGGCCAGCAGCAGCGCCTCTGCATTGCCCGCTCCATCGCGGTGCGGCCTGAAATCCTGCTCCTGGATGAGCCGACCAGTGCGCTTGACCCGATCAGCACGCTCAAGATCGAAGAGCTGATCGACGAGCTGAAGAAGGATTTCACGATCGTCATCGTGACCCATAACATGCAGCAGGCGGCGCGCTGCGCCGACCGCGTGGCCTTCTTCTACCTCGGCTCCCTGATCGAGGTTGATAGTGCGGCGACCATGTTCACGGCGCCGAAGGAACGGCAGACGCAGGAATATATCACCGGCCGGTTCGGGTGAGCCTGATCATGGATAAGCAGGGTGAGAGCGAACATATCGTGAAAAGCTACGAGCAGGAGCTGGGGCGGCTGAAGGCCCTTCTGACCCAGATGGGTGGAATGGTAGAGGCCCAGGCCGCCAATGCCAGCCGTGCGCTCGTGGAACATAACGCGACGGCGGCGAGCTACGCCGTGCAGGACGATCTGGCGGTCGATAAGCTGGAACGGGAGATCGCCGATTTCGCGATCCGGCTGCTGGCCCTCCGCCAGCCCGTGGCCTCCGATCTCCGGCTGATCGTCTCATCGCTCAAGATTGCGAGCGACCTGGAACGCATCGGCGACTATGCCGCCAATGTCGCCAAGCGCACGCTGGTTCTGAACGAGATGGCGGTGCCTTTCTCGCTCAGCGGCATCGCCAATATGTGCCGCCTGGTGCAGGAAAACCTCAAGAACACGGTCGATACGCTGGGTGAGGGCAATGCCGATCGCGCGCTGGAAGTCTGGCGCTCGGACATCATGATCGACGACGTCTATTCCGCGATTTTCCGCGAACAGATCACCTACATGATGGAAGATCCGCGCAACATAACCCCCTGCACGCATCTTCTCTTCATGGCCAAGAACCTGGAACGCATGGGCGACCATGCCACGAACATTGCTGAGACCGTCTATTACGCCATTACCGGCGATACCATGCCGAGTGACCGGCCGAAGGGCGAGAGCAGCTTTACCGTCAATCGCCAGCACGGCGCTTGATTTAAAGGCAGACCGTAGTGATCCCTGACAGCGTCTCTCTTTCCAATAAGCCGCTCGTCCTCATCGTTGAGGACGAGGCCGCGCTGATGACCATGCTGCGCTACAATCTCGAAAAGCAGGGCTTTCGGGTTGAAGAGGCGGGGGATGGCGAAGAAGCCCTGACCCGCATCAACGAAGTGAAGCCCGACATGGTGCTGCTGGACTGGATGCTGCCGCATCTCTCCGGCATCGAGGTCTGCCGCCAGATCCGCCGCCGGCCAGCGACGCGCGAATTGCCCGTGATCATGATCACGGCGCGCAGCGAAGATCAGGATGCGGTGCGCGGCCTCAATACCGGCGCCGATGACTATGTCACCAAGCCCTTCAGCACCGAGGCGCTGGTTGCCCGCATGCGGGCGCTGATGCGCCGCTCCAATACCGTGCCGGCCAAGGGCGAGCTGACCTTTCACGATATCACGCTGGATCTGTCCGCCCACCGCATCAGCCGCAACGGCCGCCAGCTGCATCTGGGGCCGACCGAATACCGGCTGATGGAATTCCTTATGCAGCGGCCGCGCCGCGTCTTTTCGCGGGAAGAGCTGCTGGACGCGATCTGGGGACCGTCCATCCATGTCGAGCCGCGCACGGTCGACGTTCATATCCGCCGGCTGCGCAAGGCCATCAACGGGCCGGGCGAGCTGGACGTGGTGCGCACGGTCCGCGCCGCCGGCTACGCGCTCGATACTGAAAACGTCTGATCCTGTCTGTCGTCATCCGCGCATGTGATGCGCGGATGAACCCGATGTGGCGCCCGGACGGCCGGGGGCGCCGCCGGGCAGGCTATGCAAACGCCCTGCTACGCCGGCCCGGACGCATCCATCTGCGAGGCACGCGCCAGTGCCTGCGTGTCGATATACTCCCGGATGCGCGTCAGCTTTCCGTGCTCGACCGTAATGGCGAAGATCCAGTCATCCTCGAACGTCTTGTTCGTCGCTTTGATCGTTCCCCTCGCGAAGCCGATGACGAGGACCCTGTCGCCTTGCGCGACGAACTCCCGCAGTTCCGTGGAGGTTTCTATCGATTTGGAAGCCGTCTCAAGCAAATCCGCCAGCCCCGCGTGACCGTGGCGCGTTCCGGCCAGCGGCCAGTCCTGGCCGGGAATGATCCACTCGATGTCTTCGGCGACCAGCGCCAGTAAAGCCTCCCTGTCGCCGCGGCCGATCGCGGCAAAGAAGTCCTTCACGGTCTGAACGTTCGTCTCAATACTCATGGACATGTCTCCATCCTGGCATTGCCGGTGGGCATCTCGTGGTCATCCGCTGGCCTTGACCAGGTCCTTGAAGATCAGATGACCCCAGCTATTGCCGCGCCCCTGCACAAGCAGGCCGCCGTCCGACAGTCCGCCAAGGTTGATCGGCGCGAAACCGAGCGTTTCTGCGAGTGTGCCAATCTCAGCCGCCGCCGCGTCATCGTCGCTCGCCAGAAAGACCACTCGCCTGCCACCATGCACGGCCGGATCTTGGCCCAGGGTGGCTGCGATCAAATGGTTGAAGCCCTTGACCAGCCTTGCACCGGGAAAAGCGTGCGCGATGACCTGGGAGGACGGCTGTCCGCCCAGTTCATCGGGAGACACGCCATAGGCATTGGTCACATCGACGATGGTCTTGCCCTGCCAGCTGGGCAGCGCCATCGCGACATCCCGGTGAGACTCGAAACGAACGGCCAAAAAAATGATGTCCGCCTTAACCGCTTCCGCGAGTGTTCTGGGAATGATCGTGGGTCCGATCGCGGCCGCATCGGAGGCAAAGCTGTCCGGGTCGCGCGTGGTGGCGACCGAGACTGCGATGCCCTTGCGTGCAAATGCCTTGGCAAGAGCGTGGCCGATCTTGCCGAAGCCGATAATGGCGTAGCTCATGTATTTTCCTTTGCTTTTGTCGTTGTGGTCACAGCTTGTAACCGCCGCTCGCCTCAATCGTCTGGCCTGTCACCCAATGGCCGTCGTCGGACGCCAGGAACGCCACGACGGCGGCGATTTCCGACGGCTCGCCGAAGCGTCCCAGCGCGATTTGAGCCTCGACTGCTTTGACGAGTTCGGGATTCTCCCGGAAGGCGGCGTTCGCGTCGGTTCGCGTGAAGCCCGGCGCGACGGCGTTCGCGGTAATGCCGCGCGGCCCCAGCTCCAACGCAAGCGTATGGGTCAGGTTGTTGATGGCCGCTTTGGCCATTGAGTAAATCGGCGCGGATGTCACGGGCTTGGTGGCGGCCGCGGAAGAGATGTTGATGATGCGTCCGCCATCGGCGAGACGACCCAGCGCGGCCTGGACGATGAAGAAGGGCGCGCGAGCGTAGACCGCGATCAGAGTGTCCCAACTGTCCGGCGTCGCGTCTGTGAAGCCAACAAAGCCGGCATTGCCCGCGTTGTTGACCAGAATGTCGAGGGCCTTGCTGCCATGCCGCTTGGTGAACTCGTCATCCAGCCTGGCGAACAAGGTCGGGACGGTTGCCGGGTCAATAAGATCCGCGTGGATCGCGAAGGCAGTGCCGCCCGCTGTCTCGATGGCCGCGACCGCCTCGTCTGCGCCGGATTTGCTGGCGTTGTAAGTGAGCGCGACCGTCGCACCATCCCTGGCAAGACGTTCGGCAATGGCGCGGCCAATGCCTCGCGATGCTCCGGTCACAAGAGCCGTTTTTCCTTTAAGAGGCTGGTCCATTATATTGTCTTTCGTGATTGTGCGCGTCATCCGATCACGGGAGTGACCGGCCGGGCGTCGCCTGTCAGAGTTGCGCCAGGCCGCCATCAACGGCGACCTCGCTGGCGGTCATGAAGCTGCTGTCCGACGACGCCAGAAAGGCGGCCACCGCCCCGATCTCCGCCGGATCGGCCATCCGCTGCAGCGGCGTCATCGCGCCGTAGGCCTTCTGGCCTTCCTCGCCCAGCGCGGCCTTCGCGAGTTCGGTCGCCGTCGCCCCGGGCGACAGCACGTTCACCCGGATGCCGGTGCCCTTCAGGTCCTCTGCCCAGGTCCGCGCGAGATTGCGCACGGCCGCCTTGCTCGCGCTGTAGGCCGTGAATCCCGGTGCTCCCGTGGTGCCGGCGCTCGATCCGGTCAGGATGACCGAACCGCCGGCGCCCATCAGCGGCAGCGCCTTCTGGACCGTGAAGATCGTGCCCTTCACATTCGTGTCGAAGGTCTCATCAATATGCGCGGCGGTGATCTGGCCGAGCGGAAGCGGGCTTCCCGTGCCGGCATTGGCGAAGACGATGTCCAGCGTTCCGCGTTCGGCCTTCACCGCCGCGTAGAGGCGGTCGAGGTCGGCCTCATCCGAGACCGAGCCCTTCACTGCTCGGGCATTGGGCCCGAGGTCAGCCACAGCGGTGTCAAGCGCATCCTGCCGGCGGCCAAAGATGAAGACGAAGGCGCCTTCCGCGATAAATCGCTGTGCTGCGGCAAGGCCGATGCCGGTGGCGCCACCGGTGATGACGGCGGTCTTTCCATTCAATCTGGTCATGTCGTGCAGTCCTTATTTTGCCGCCTCGGATCGTTGGCGGTACGGGGAGGACCCCCGAGAGCCTCAACATGGGTTTGCCGAAGGCCGGCCGTCAGTGGGGAATCCTGCACATTGGTGGTGCGAAAACGATCCAGTCAGAAGATTGAACGCCGGGACGGTCGCGCGCACTAAGCCTCAGCGTGGTAGGCTGTGCTTCGGAAGGCGCAGCTGCCGGCGCGGGAATGCACCATGATCGACTGGGATGACGTTCGCTATTTTCTTGCAGCGGCCCGCGGAGGCTCAGTGCGGGCTGCCGCCGCACGCCTGGGTGTGAACCACGCGACCGTACTGCGGCGCATCGCCCAGCTTGAGGAACGCCTCGGGGCGCAGATGTTTGAAAAGCGGCCGTCCGGCTACCGCCTGACAGCCGCGGGCGAGGAGGTGCTCGAGTTCGCGGACCAGATGCAAGCGTCGTCCCACCAGCTCGAGACGCGCGTTTTCGGGCGCGACCAAAGCGTGCGCGGGCTTCTGCGGGTGACGTTGACACCGATCCTCGCGACACACCTGCTCATCCCGGACTTCGCCGCGTTCGCGCGTCTGCATCCAGACATCGAGATGGAAATCCTGTCGTCCGGCGATCTGGCAAATTTGACCAACCGCGAGGCCGACGTCGCGATCCGCGTTGTCTATGACCGCAAAACCCTGCCGCTCAATCTTCACGGCCTGACGGGGCCGGAGCTGTTCGGCGGCGTCTACATCTCCCGCGAGCGGCTCGCCGCGTGGCGTGCAGGCGCGCCTGATCCCATCCGCTGGATCGTCATCAGCATGCACGGCATTCCAGACTGGGCCAGCGAGGGCGAAGTTCGCACCACGGGCGTTCCATTCAGGGTCACGGACGCCGCGGCGGAGATCGTCGCTGTTCGGCAAGGGATCGGGATCACGGCGCTGCCGTGTTTCGTCGGAGATGCGGACCCCCTGCTGGTGCGGGTGCCGGGCACCGGCCTGCACCTGTACGGAACGCTCTGGCTTCTCACCCAGGGGGAGACACGCAAGACGAAGCGCGTGCGGCTCTTTACGGATTTCGTATCCCGCAGGCTCGCCGCCCACGCCCCGCTTCTCGCGGGGGTGTCCCTCGCGGGTGACTGACGCCCGGCAGGTCGCCGTCGATGCTGTGCGGAGACCAAGCCGGGCGTGAAAGCTTACTTACGCAGGTAAGTCAGATCGCCCGGCGGACGTGCGCCCATGCGGCTGATCGTCTCCGCCGCGGCGCGGGATGCCCATAGACCGCAGGTCGCGAGATTTTCGCCCGCAACCAGCGCGGCCATGAACCCGGCGGCATAGGCATCGCCCGCGCCGGTTGTATCGACCACCTCGGTCGGTTCCGCTGCCACCGTGACACGCTCATCGCCACGCAGGATGACGCTGCCCAGTTCGCCGCGCGTCAGCGCCGCAATCTCCACCTGGCCGCGCACGGCTTCGGCCCCGGCCTCGAAATCATCAAGCCCGGTCAGCGCCGCCAATTCCTTCTCATTGGCGAACAGAATATCGACATGATCGCGCACCATGGCGCGGAAAGCCTCCAGATTGCGCTCCACGCACAGGAAGTCCGACAGGGAAATGGCCACGCGCCGCCCCGCCTGATGCGCAATCCCGGCGGCGGCAATCGCCGCATCGCGCGAATGCGGCACATAGAACAGAAAGCCTTCCAGATAGCTGATGGCGGAATCCGCGATCAGCTGAGGATCGAGATGATGCGGCGCCAGCGTGCTGGAGACGCCGAGATAGGTATTCATCGTGCGCTGGCCGTCCGGCGTCACCAGAATGAGGCAGCGCGCCGTCGGGTCGCCACCGGCTGCCGGCGGCGTCAGATACTGCACGCCGGAGCCGCGGATGTCGTGGCGGAAGATGCCGCCGAACTGATCGTCGGCGACGACGCCGATGAAGGCCGCTTTCGCGCCCATCTGTCCGGCGACGGCCGCCGTATTGGCCACCGACCCGCCACTGGTCTGCACCGCAGGCGGCATGATCGCGTACAGGCTGTCCGTCTGCCGGGCGTCGATCAATTCCATCGAACCCTTGATCATCTCCTGCTCGCCGAGAAAGGCTTCATCGACTTCGGCCAGAATATCGACAATGGCATTGCCGATGGAGAGAATGTCGTAGCGGGGGGAGGTCATGCGCTTTCCCAATGAGTTTCGGTTCCGGTAGCAGCGGCGCGATAACGACGCAAACTGACATTGCCTGACAATGGTTTAACTAAAATGCCTCATCGGGTTGTTAACAGCGCCGCGTTCATGATAGGCGAACCGCTCCGTCATGGCAGGGACGAGACGATCGTGTTTAAACGCCGCAGCACCAGACCCGAAGATGAGATCCAGGGGGGCGCCGCGTCGGCGCCGGCCACTGGTCTCAAACCCGTGGGACAAGGTGGAAGCGCACCTGCCGCCAAACCGGCCGATAATGGCCTTGGCGTGCCGCCTTTCCGCCCAGCCCCGCCCAAGGATAAGGACCCTTCCCCTATGGCCCGACCGCCCTTCGCCCCTAACTCGTCAACCGTGCCGTCCATGCCGCCGGCGCCCGGCGCGCTGCGTCCGGGCCTGGCCCCGCAAGGCCGCAATGCCGGCCTGCCCGACTCGGCCGAGCGCCGCACCCTCGTGGTCGGCCGTGGCATCAGCGTGCAGGGCACCATCAATGACGCCGAACGCCTCGTCGTCGAAGGCACGGTCGAAGCCACGCTCATCCACGCGGCCGAGCTGTCGGTCATCGACGGCGGCATCTTCAAGGGTGAGATCGAGGTCGAAGAGGCTGAGATCGCCGGCGTCATCGACGGTGTCGTGACGGCCCGCACCAGCCTCATCGTGCGCGCCACCGGCCGTGTGCTGGGCAAGGCGCGCTGCCGCCGCCTGCAGGTCGAAGATGGTGGTCAGATCACCGGCCAGATCGAAATGCTGAACGATGCGCCGCCGGCCGCGTCACCGGCGCCGGCCCCGGTCGCCACCACCGGCACGCAGACGCTGGGTGATTTCGGCCGCCCGGACGTTCCCGCTTCCGAAGTCTGAGCGACCAAAGCACCCCAACACCATCGTCATCCCCGGGCTTGTCCCGGGGACCTACCCGTTCAGGTGCCCGCACACCGTTCAGGCGCCGGCACGGGTAGGTGCCCGGCATAAAGCCGGGCATGACATGGTCTCACACCCCCAACGCCTGCCGGGCGAGGGCGATGATGCGATGCGCCTCGCTCCATAAATCGTAGCGCCCCAGGTCCTGCAAATCGGCCCAAGTCACGTCCGCCGCGTCTGACAGCGCCTCTGGCTCGCCGCCTTGCCAAAGCCCCGCAAAATCCAGAATCGTATAGTGGTAGCGCACGCGGCCTTGCGGATCACGGTCGATGCTATCGACAGTCCCCGCCAGAATCAGGCGGCCGACCGTCAGCCCCGTCTCCTCCTGCAATTCCCGCCGCGCGGCCTCTTCCGCCGTTTCACCCAGGTCCTGCGCGCCGCCGGGCAGCCCCCAGGCGCCCAGCATCGGCGCGTGGCCGCGGCGGATGAGCAGCACCTCTGACGGCGGCTTCAGCAGCACGACGCCAATGCCCACGATCGGCCGCGCCGGATATTCCCGCCCGATCATCCGGCCTGCAGCCTGCGCACGCTGTCCTCCTTGTCGAACAGGCGCAGCAGCACATCCGCCGCCTGACCGCGCGGGGAGCGCAGCTGCGGGTCCTGGTCCAGCAGCATCGTCGCATCCTTGACGGCCACTTCCCGCAGCTTCTCCTGCTCGGGGATATCGGCCAGGCGATAGCCGGGCAGGCCTGATTGCTTGGTGCCGGTGACGTCGCCATGGCCGCGGATGCGGAAATCGGCGTCCGCAATGACGAAACCGTCCGTCGTGTCGCGCATCAGCAGCAGCCGCTCCTGTGCCACTTTGGTCAGCCCGTCCTCATGCAGCAGCAGGCAGAAACTCTCCTCCGCGCCGCGCCCCACGCGCCCGCGCAGCTGATGCAGCTGGGCCAGGCCGAAGCGCTCGGCATGTTCGATCACCATGACGGTCGCTTCCGGCACATCGACGCCGACCTCCACCACGGTCGTCGCCACCAGCAGGCGCGTCCGCCCGGCCGCGAAATCCGCCAAAGCCTCTTCGCGCGTCTTGCTGTCCTGCTGGCCATGGGCGAGGCCGACAAGGCCGGGGAAGCGCTTGCGCAGCATGTCGAAGCGGAATTCGGCGGCCGACAGATCCATCGCTTCGCTTTCGCTGACGAGCGGACACACCCAGTAGATGCGGGCGCCGCGGTCCAGCGCGCGGGTGATGCCGCCGATCACCTGGCCCATCGCACCCAGCCCATGCAGCGTCGTGCGGATGGCGCCGCGGCCGCGCGGCTTCTCGGTCAGCTGGCTGAGATCCATCTCGCCATATTGGGTGAGGCGGAGGGAGCGTGGAATGGGTGTCGCCGTCATCACCAGCACATCGGTCTTGTCGCCCTTGTCGCCCAGGCTGATGCGCTGATCGACGCCGAAGCGATGCTGCTCGTCGATGACGGCCAGGCCCAGATCCTGGAAGTCGACGGCCTTCTGGAACAGCGCATGCGTGCCCACGACCAGCGGCAATGACCCATCGGCGAGGCCCGCCAGCACCTGCCGCCGCGCGGCGGCGGGCATCGACCCCGTCAGCAGCCCGACCGGCACAGGCGACAGGGCGGAGAGCGTGCGGAAATGCTGCTGCACCAGAATTTCCGTGGGCGCCATCAGCGCGGCCTGCGCCCCGGCCTCGGCCGCACGCAGCATGGCCAGCAGCGCCACCAGCGTCTTGCCTGACCCGACATCGCCCTGCAGCAGCCGGACCATGGGGAAGGGGGCGGCCATATCGGCGTCGATTTCGGCCAGCGCGCGGGTCTGGCTCGCGGTCGGCTGAAAGCCGAAGCGCTGCAGGGCCTCGGCGCGCAGATGGCCGTCGCCCTTCAGCACCCGGCCGGGCCGCCTCTTCAGCGCCAGCCGCCTGAGGCCGAGCGCGATCTGCTCGGCCAGCAGCTCGTCATAGGCCAGCCGCTTGCGCGCCACCTCGCGCGCGCCGGTATCCGTATCCGGCGCCTGAACCCGCCGCAGGCCAGCCGCGAAACTCGGCCATTGCCGGCGGCGCAGCAAGCTCGGCTCGATCCATTCCGGCAGCTCGGGCAGGCGCGCCAGGGCGCCGGACATGGCCTTCCCGACGACGCGATTGGTGATGCCGGCGGTCAGCGGCCAGACCGGCTCGATATCCGGCATTTCATGGGCGCGGGCGACCGGCAGCACGTAATCCGGGTGCGGCAGGGTCAGCCGGTCCGCGAAGCTTTCCAGCTTGCCCGAGACGATGACGGTCGCACCCACCGGCATCTGGCTGAGGCGCGCCTGATGGAACAGCACGATCTCGGCGAAGGCCGAGCCATCCGTCACCACCGCGCGCCAGGGCTGGGTGCGGCTGCGCGGGCTCTCGTGGCTCATCACCTGGACTTCCAGCGTCACGATGCCGCCGGGCTTCGCATGGGCCAGTTTCGGCCGCTCCCGCCGGTCCACGTAACTATCCGGTAGATGCAGCAGCAGATCGCGGATGCGCGGGCCGCCGGCGAGCCGCGACAAGGGTGTCGCCAGCCGCGGGCCTATGCCGGGGAGGAGGGTCAGCGGCGCGCGGATTTGCGACAGGAGATCCACGCTCACCGGCTGACTCTTGTGGCTGGGGTGACTATAGCTTTGATCAGCCATGAGCGATTCCGCACCCGACCTCGACCAGCGCCGCAAGCGCCTTCTGTTCCGAGCCAGCCATCGCGGCACGCATGAGCTTGACCTTCTGATAGGCGGCTTTGTCTCATCCCGGCTTCATGCCTTCACGGCCGAGGAGCTGACGGAGATCGAGCGACTCCTCGAACTGCCTGAGCCCGATCTGGCCGACTGGCTGACGCGGCGTCAACCCGTGCCGGCCGTGCATGACCATCCGCTGCTCCAGGCGATGATCGCCGCGGGTGGCAAATGAGCCGTCTGACAGTCTATGGCGCGCCCGAGGGCTGGGACGCGGCGCTGCTGGTGCGTCAGGCGCTGGATGCGTCCGGCCCCATCATCCATGTCGCGCGGGATGATGCGCGCATGGCGCGGATGGCCGAAGCGCTGGCCTTCTTCGCGCCTGAACTTGGGGTGCTGCGCTTTCCCGCCTGGGACTGCCTGCCTTATGACCGCGTCTCGCCCAATCCGGCGATCGTCTCGGAACGCATTGCCGCACTCGCCCAGCTGGCGGGCGGAGACTTCAAGCGCGGCGTGGTGCTGACGACCGTCAATGGTCTCGTCCAGCGCGTGCCGCCGCGGTCGATGTTCCAGGGCACCAGCCTCAATCTCAAGCCGGGCGCCACCGTCGAGCCTGAGAAGCTGGCCGTGTTTCTGGAAGCCCATGGCTATGCCCGCGCCTCGACCGTGATGGAACCGGGCGAGTTTGCCATGCGCGGCGGCATTATCGACCTTTTTCCGGCGGGCGAGCCCGATCCCATCCGCCTCGATCTGTTTGGCGACAGTATCGAAAGCATGCGGCGTTTCGATACTGACAGCCAGCGCAGCGGCGAGGCGGTGCAAGGCCTGACGCTGCATCCGGTGTCGGAAGTGCCGCTGGACCCCGAATCGGTCGCTCGCTTCCGCACCAGCTGGCGCGAGCTGTTCGGGCAGGCCGCGACCGATGACCCGCTCTATCTCTCCATCTCCGAACGGCGCCGCCATGCCGGCATGGAGCATTGGGTGCCGCTGTTTTACGATGCGATGGAAACCCTGGTCGATTACATGCCGGGCGTCACCATCAGCCTCGATCACCAGGCCGAGGAAGTGCTCTCCTCCCGCCTGGAATTGATCGCCGACCATTATCAGGCGCGGCGCGTGCCGCCGCGCGATGGCGAAACGCCCTACCGGCCCATTCCGGCCGAACGGCTCTATCTCGATTCTTCCGATTGGTCCGGCATGCTGGGCGCGGTGCCGAATTTCACCTTCAGTCCCTTCGGCCGGCCGGAAGGCGCGCAGGGCGTCGATGGCGGCGGCCGGCCCGCGCCTATCTTCGCCCCGGGCGGGGAGATGCAACCCGATATATTCGACAAGCTGCGCGCGCAGGCGGCGTCTTGGGGCGCGGAGAAAAAGCGCCTCGTCATCGCGGCCTGGACCGATGGTTCGCGTGAGCGTCTCGGTGGGCTGCTGCGTGAGCACGGTTTTGATCAGCTCAAGGTCGCGGCCAATGCGGATGCGGTGCGCAAGCTGCCGCCCCATGCCATCGCCCTCGTCACCCTCGGCATGGAGCGCGGCTTCATCGGTGACCGCATGGCGGTGGTGGGCGAGCAGGACCTGCTCGGCCGGCGCCTCGCCCGGCCGCCGCGCAAGCGCAAGCGCGCCGACCAGTTCATTGCGGAAGCCACCGACATCGCCGAGGGCGATCTGGTGGTGCATGAGGATCACGGCATCGGCCGCTACGACGGTCTCGTCACCATCCGCGTCAATGAAGCGCCACATGATTGTCTGCGCATCATCTATGATGGCGACCACAAGCTGTTTCTGCCGGTCGAGAATATCGAAATGCTCACGCGTTTCGGAACCGAGACGGCGGGCGTCACGCTCGACAAGCTGGGCGGCGCCTCCTGGCAGAACCGCAAGGCGAAGGCCAAGACGCGCATTCGCGACATGGCCGCGGGCCTCATCCGCATCGCCGCCGAACGCCGGTTGCATGAGGCGCCGAGCCTCGCACCCCCCGAAGGCATGTGGGATGAGTTCTGCGCCAAGTTTCCCTTTGTGGAGACCGAGGATCAGTCCCGTGCCATCGCCGATGTGCTGGAAGACATGGCCTCAGGCAAGCCGATGGACCGTCTCATCTGCGGCGATGTCGGCTTCGGCAAAACGGAAGTGGCTCTCCGCGCCGCCTTCGTCGCGGCCATGTCCGGCGCCCAGGTGGCGGTTGTGGTGCCAACCACGCTGCTCGCGCGCCAGCATTTCCGCAGCTTCTCCGCGCGGTTCGCGGGCCTGCCCATCAATGTCGCCCAGCTGTCGCGCATGGTCACCGCCAAGGAAGCGACGGCGGTCAAGGCAGGTCTCGCCGACGGCACCATCAATATCGTGGTCGGCACCCATGCACTGCTCGCCAAATCCGTCACCTTCGCCGACATCGGCCTCGTCATCGTCGATGAGGAGCAGCATTTCGGTGTCGCTCATAAGGAGCGTCTGAAGTCGCTCAAGGCCGATGTGCATGTGCTCACGCTCACCGCCACGCCCATTCCGCGAACGTTGCAGCTCGCGCTGACGGGCGTGCGTGAAATGAGCATCATCGCAACCCCGCCGGTCGATCGTCTCGCCGTCCGCACCTTCATCATGCCCTTCGACGGTCTTGTCATCCGCGAGGCCATCCAGCGGGAGCGTTTCCGTGGCGGCCAGATCTTCTGCGTCTGCCCCAGGCTTGAGGATATGGAGCGCGTCGGCAAGCGGCTGGTGGAACTGGTGCCCGATCTGCGCGTCGTCGAAGCCCATGGCCGTCTGTCGCCGACCGATCTGGAACGCGTCATGACGGAATTCGGCGACGGCAAATACGATGTCCTGCTATCGACCAATATCGTTGAAAGCGGTCTCGACATGCCGGCGGTGAATACGTTGATCATTCATCGCGCCGATCTCTTCGGTCTCGGCCAGCTCTATCAGCTGCGCGGGCGCGTCGGCCGCGGCAAGCAGCGCGGCTACGCCTATCTCACCTGGCCGCCGAATTTCCGCCTCTCGGCCGCGGCCGAAAAGCGGCTGGATGTGATGCAGACGCTGGATACGCTGGGCGCGGGCTTCACCCTCGCCAGCCATGATCTCGATATTCGTGGTGCGGGCAATCTGCTGGGCGACGAGCAGTCGGGCCATATCCGCGAAGTCGGCATCGAGCTGTATCAGCAGATGCTGGAAGATGCCGTTGCCGACCTTCGCGCCGAACGCGGCAAGAAAAGCCGCGCCGCCGAGCGCGACTGGACGCCCACCATCGGCCTTGGCCTGCCGGTGCTGATCCCGGAAACCTATGTGCGCGATCTGCCCGTCCGCCTCGGCCTTTATCGCCGCATCGGTGGCCTGTCATCGGTCGAGGAAACGGAAGCCATGGCGGCCGAACTGGTCGACCGCTTCGGGCCGCTGCCGGAGGAGGTCGACAACCTGCTGCAGGTGATGACGCTGAAGCGCATCTGCCGCGAGGCGGGGGTCGAGAAGCTGGATGCCGGGCCCAAGGGCATGGTGCTGAGCTTCCGCGGCAATGCCTTCGGCAATGTCGCGGGCCTCGTGCCCTGGATCGGCAGCCGGGGTGGATCGATCAAGCTGCGTCCCGACCATAAGCTGGTCGTGGTGGCCGACATGGACATCGGTCGCCGCATCCGTCTGGCCAAGGACATCCTCGGCAATCTGGCGCGCATCGCAGCCCAGGAGAAGGCGGCTTAGGGAGAGGACGGCAGGAAGATGAGACGTCCGGCACAGGTCGCGCCTCGTTCGCCTCCCGCAGAGGAGCAAATCCGCCACGCAACCTATGTCGGCAGTGCCGAGCATAAGGAGCGGCGCTGGTGGGGCGGCCTGCCGCGGGCCCATCGTGGCGCAGACGGTGAGGCGACACGGCCCAGGAAGCAGCACACCACGATATGCCCGCTTGTCGCCACGCAAGATCGGGCGATGGCAAGCGGTTGGGTGCAGGAGGCTCTACGCTCTGGCCGCTACCGCTTTTTGGAAGCGGATCAGGCGTTTCCAAGCCGCATCTGGTATAAGCAGCCCGAGACGGGACAGCTCTGGCTCGGCTACTGCATCAACACGGTGGCCGGCCATTACAAGGGCTGGCCGATTGAGGAGGCTGAGCGCCATGCGATTTTCGGCTGACTGGCAGGAAGATGCCGGGAATGCCGTGCCCGAGGAGCGGGTCACGGTGGCCGATCTGCGCCTATGGCTGGCCGAGCAAAATGTCACTCTTCACCTGGATACCTCGGCGGCTGTCGATCACGTCACTGTCGCGCTCTATCCCATCGCGGAAGGCATCGCGTATCATTGGTGGCAGATCTTCGGCGGCAGGGACCGGTATTTTTCGCTTCTCGACGCCCGCGCAGGTTATGTGATTCCCGATCTGCGGATGTCCTTCGACGGCGCCGTGTTTGAGATCGCAGCCCATCAGAAGAACTATGATCGACCCGATATCCGGTTCTGGAGCGGTCCGGTTGAGATCATGGGTCGCGCTGAGGCTGAGGCGCAACTGGCAGCCATCGTGGATGAGATTCTAGCTCGTGTGGCCAAGAAAGGCATCACCAAGACCAGCGCCGGGCTGCGGTGGGAGCGCGTCATGCGGTCCAGGCAGGATTCCGAGGAAGCCGCGTTCTGCGAGGCGGCCGGTGCGTTAGGTCATGACCCTTACGACATTCCTGAGCAAACGGCCGATATTATCGACCAGGCATCCGCCGTTTTTGCAGGGGAGCCTCTGACGGAGTTTCTCGCGGGCTCCCGGACTGTCGATCAGGCCCGTCTCCTCGACTGGATCAATCAGGCTGAGCGTCGCCCACGCTATCAAACGCGCCTGGTCGACTTGCGAGCGATCGCTCATCAGGTCGCCCGGTCGGCACCGGCCCGCGAGGATGAGCCGGCTTGGGCCAGAGGCTATCGCCGTGCCCAGAAGCTGCGCCAGGTTTTGGCGCTGCAGGCGGGTTCGGCCTTTACCTCCTACAAGGCGCTTGCGCAAAAACTTGGGGGCAGCACGGAATTTCGTCTAGCGGGTGACGTGGATGGCATTGCCGCGCTGCGGGACGATCAGCCTGATGGCGTTCGTCTGCACGTGCGTGGCAGTCGCGTGGGCGGGCAGAACGCAGCCGTGTCACATCTCTTTCGCCTCGCTCGCGGCGTGGGCGATGTGGTCTGCTTTCCAGAGGAATGCCGCGCTCCCGTGAATGACTTGCGTGATGCCTATCGACAGGCGGCTCAGCGTGCGTGTGCGGCCGAATTCCTCGCCCCGATCAGCGAGATAAGGTCGATGGCGGACAGCGGGCGTGACATCGCCTCGATAGCCGAGGAATTCCATGTCTCTCCGGTGGTGATCGAGCGTCAAATAGAAAACCGCAAGCGTATCGAAGAGGCCTGCGGTTAGAGGGCGCGCATCGCAGCCCAGGAGAAGGCGGCTTAAGGAGAAGACGGCTTAAATCCCGTCAGGCTTTGATGATCTCCGTCACGTATTGGGCGGACAGCGCCTGCGCGCGGCGGCCGCGCTCCGCCTTTTCCTCTGGCGACAGAAGCGGCGGTGGCGATGTGCGGCTAGCGACCTTGTCACCGACCGCGATGAAGAAGGCATCCAGCCCGGCCGGTGACGCCAGGCACAGCATGCGGGCCGGCTTGTCCGAGGCATTGATGAAGAAATGCGGCGCATTGGCCGGCACGTTGATGGTGGAACCCGCCTCTACGGTTGTCGTCTCGCCGCGAAAGGTGAAGTCCAGCGCGCCTTCCAGCAGCGTGAACATCTCCTCGAAATCATGCCGGTGATGCGGCGGGCCGCCGCCCGGCGGCACCAGCATTTCGATCAGGCAATAGCGGCCGGCGGTCTGCGCGCCCGTCACCAGAATGGTATAGGTGCCGCCCGCGACCGAGAGATGGGTGAGGGCCGGGTCGTCGGGCCGGGCCAGGGTCAGCCTGCGGACCGGGTCATCCGCCGGGATGGATGGGGTCGGCGAGGGGTCTTGGGCTGTCATGCGCGTCGCTCCCGCTGGGTCGTTTGCCGGCCTCGCATTGTGGCAGCCGGCCGGCCGACGTAAGCTTAGCCGACAAGTGGGAGCGCTGGCGATGTATGCGACGTCTCTGCCGGCCGACAGTACCATCGCGGGCCTCTATCCCGGCGCCGACCTGGCGGATGCGTTTGCCGTCCCGCTGTCGCCCGCGGCCGCCGGGCGCAAGATTGAGGATCTGGCCGAGGCCGTGCTGGGCAATCCGCCCGTCTGGCTGCGCTCCCTGCTCGCGCTGCGGGACGGGGTGATGGTGCGGTTTGGCGTCAAGACCACGGCCATGCTGCGCGCCCGCGCCCTCGGCACAGGGGCCGCGCGGGTCAATTTCTTCCCGATCCTGTCGCAGACGGCGGATGAGATCATCCTGGGCGAGGATGACCGCCATCTTGATTTCCGCGCCTCCATCCTCGTGCGCGACAGAGCAGGCGGCGGGCAGGAGCTTGTGATGACAACCGTCGTGCATTGCCATAACCGGCTCGGCCGCGCCTATCTGCGCGCCATCCTGCCTTTCCACCGGCTTGTGGTGACATCGAGCCTCCGCCGTGCGGCGAGGAAAGCATGAGCCAGGACGCTAGCGGCTGATGATCAAAAGCTACATCATAGGCACAACGCCCAGAAGCGGCAGCACGCTGTTATGCAAGCTTCTGGCGTCCACAGGACGCACCGGCAACCCGGATTCCTTCTACCACCGGGCTGAGTTCATGCGCGAATGGGCCGTTGAGTGGGGACTGGCGGAAAGCGGCAGGGTCTCCGGCCCCGACTTCGACACGGCCTATCTGACGGCTGCCATCAAAGCAGGAAAAGCGGGGACCGACATCTTTGGTCTTCGCCTGCAGCATGACTATCTGGGCTTGCTGTCCGAGACGCTGGGTCGCGTCTATCCCGGTCTTCCGTCCGATGCCCATCGCTTCGCCCGGGCGTTCGGGGACAGTCTCTATATCCATCTTACGCGGTCTGACAAAGTGGCGCAGGCGGTGTCGCTCGTGAAAGCGCAGCAGAGCGGGCTTTGGCATGTCAACGCCGATGGCACTGAGCTTGAGAGACAGGCAGCGCCACAGGAGCCCGTCTACAGTTTTCAGTCCATCCACCGGGAGGTTGTAGAGCTACAGCGGGATGACGATGCCTGGGCCGCGTGGTTCGACCGTCATCACATCCACCCTTTGCTTGTGTCCTATGAGACATTTGCCGATCATCCAGCGGAGACGATCATCGGCATCTGCAATTCCCTGGGCGTCGCGCCCCCGCAAGCGGAGACGATCACGCCGCCGCTGGCCAAATTGTCGGACGACATCAGTCTTGACTGGATCAGCCGCTACAAACGCGATCTGGCGGAGTCTGCGCGCTAGCCGCCACCACTACCCGTGACGGCTGCCGCCGCGTCCCCGCGCCATCTTGGCGGTGCCGCGGCCGGACGTCACCCGCGTCTCCTGCCACTCCCGGATCACCGTTGCCAAGCCGCTCTCGCCCAGCTTCTCGGCCGCTTCCAGCCCCGGGAACCACACCCGCCGGCGCTGGTTCTTGTCCGGCCAGGTGGCGGCCTCGTGGGAGACAAGTAGCGGATAGACCTCCACCAGCGCGGGCGCCGTCTTGCCATCGGGCAGGGCCCGCGTATCGGCATAGTCGCCGATCGGCGTGCGTGAGATGGCGCCCTTCACCCCGGCCGCGTGAAAGGCTTCGATCTCAGCGGTGCGATGCGGATGGCGTTCTTCCGTGGGCACGCCCCTGGGAATGCCCCAGCCCCGCGTCTCGCGGCTGGTCACAAGCAAAATCTCAAGCCCATGCCGGCCCAGCCGGTAAGGCAGGGCCGCGCAGAGAAGATCTTCGGGGATATCGGGTTTCGCCATGCCCCCCTTTGTGCAATCGGGTCCGCGATGTCCAGCGCTTTATCGGCGGGTCGCCTCTCAGCCCTTGCGCGGCCGGCCGTGCAGATCGGGTCCCATGGCTTCAAAAACCCCGTCCTGCCGCACCAGGGCATGAAACAGCGCGGCGGCCACATGCAGCAGGATGAGCGCGAAGAAGAGAAAGGCGAGATAGCGGTGCGCATCCCACAGCAGGCTGTGCAGCCCATTGTTCAGCGGCAGGATGGGCGGCACGGTCAGCCAGCCGAACAGCACGATGGGATAGGCCGCGGCCGAGAGCATCGCCCAGCCCAGAAGCGGCATCGCGATCATCAATCCGTAGAAGACGACATGCGACAGATGGGCCGCGAGCTTCATCGGTGTCGGAAAATCGGCGGGCAAGGCCGGCGCGCCGTAGCGCAGGCGCAACCCGATGCGGATCAGCACCAGGATCAGGATGGCGATGCCGAGCGGCTCATGAATCTGCACCAGCGTCAGATATGTCTGCGTGACGGTGGAGACCATGCCCACGCCGATGAACAGCATGGCGAGGATGCAGATCGCCATCAGCCAATGGAGCACGCGTTGCGGCGCTGCAAAGCGCCCGGTTCGCACGGTCATGGCGTGGCTCCAGCATTGGTATGGGGATAATGCGCCGCTTCCGCTGTGCGCCGGTCGTAGGAGACGGCGTAGGCGGCGGAACGGGCCGCGGGGAACGGGTCATCCGATGTCGCCATGCCGTGCGGCAAGATGGTGGGATCGAAATTGAGGTCGCGGCACGGCCCGTCCGGCTCGGGCTCGATCGTCTGCACGGTGAGCGTGCCGACATCGATGGTGCGCCGGTCGGCCGGCCAGGCCTTCGACGGATCGGATGTCTGGTCACCGGTGCCGGCCACCGTCACGGCCAGCGTCCAGCGCTGCGGCGATTTGGCAACGCGTTCGGTGATCTCCTGCTCCAGAGCGTCAGGCCCAAGCTTGGTGAGCGCATCGGGGGTGATCGGCACGGGCGTCGCCTGCGGAATCCAGGACCAGCGGACGATGCTTGTCTGGCCGCCCGCATTGGTGAAGGCGAAACTGTCCAGGCTATTGAACCGGTCCCCGGCATAGCTTGCGGTCCAGGTCGCGCTTTTGATCCATGTGACGAAGGTGAGAAAGCTCGGGTGCGCGCCGATGAAATTCTTCATCGCATCGGGCGCCTTGGACTTCACCGCCTGCTGCAGATCGTAGAAGCCCTGCGGCGTAGAGACGGGGAAAAAGGGGGCGGTGATCATCGCCATGCGCCAGGTCGCACCCGGTGCCGCAATCTGTAGCCCAAGGCCGCGGATCGGCACCGTGCCGTCCGGCGCGCCCAGCTCCGCGGTCGCCAGATTGAAGCGGCCGATGGCGGGATAGGTGCCGGTTGCGAGAACCGCGGCGGAGGAGAGGGCGCTCCCGGCACCATTGGCCTGGAAATCGCCGGTGAAGCAGATGCCCTTGGTGTGATTGCGCCGATGGCCAAGCGCCGGCCCACCGGGGGGCGCCAGCACATCGACGATTTTGGCCGGCGTCAGCCGATTGGGGGAAAGCCACCCGGCCGTATAGGCGAAGGCGCCTGCGCTGAGCACCATCACGCCGCCGATCACCATGAAGGCGCCGATGGCGCTCCGCTTACGCTTCGCTCCTGGTATCGTCATTCCAACCCCATATCATTCGGCCTCACGTCCCGGTATCTCTCGGCGGGCAGGCTAGTCTACGCGGAAGAGAGCGCGACGGTTACGTGGCGGCGTCGCGCGCGCACACAACGTCGTGAATGCCGTCATAAAAAGGACCATCCTATGAGCCAAGCTTCCTGGAAAGCCGATCCGCTGGTCTGGGGCCACGGGCCGCGGATATTTGAGGTTTTTCTCGAACTGACCTGCCCCTATTCGGTCAAGGCCTTCAACAAGCTGGATGCGCTGCTGAACGAGGCCGGCGAGGACCGGATCACCATCAAGATCCGCCTGCAGTCCCAGCCCTGGCACATGTATTCCGGCGTCATCACCCGTTGCATCATCGCGGCCTCCACGCTGCCCGAAGGCAAGGCCGCCGCCCGTGCCGTCATGCAGGCGGTGGGCGATCACCGCGCGGAATTCGAGTTCGAGAATCACGCCGGCGGCCCCAATATGGACGCGACGCCGCATGACATCATCGCGCGCATCGAGCGCTACAGCGGCGTCAGCCTGGCGGATGCCTTCGCCATTCCCGATCTTGACCGCGAAATCAAATGGCACAGCAAATATGCCCGCCAGAATGGCATCCATGTTTCGCCCACCTTCATGGTGGACGGGCTGATCGACCCGGCCTTGTCCAGCGGCGATGCGGTGACGGACTGGGTGGCGCGGCTTACCGCCTGAGCATTTCCGCAGCCAGCGCGGTCCATTCGTCGGCGACGGACATAACGGGCACGTCGCGGCCCGCGCGGCGATACCAGTAGCGGGCGTTCATCATATCGCCCTCCTGCCGGTGCAGATGGGCATGGATGACATCGCAATCGGCCTCGCCCTCATGGCCCTGCACCACGTCATGCGCGCGGTCCCAGTCACCGCGTCCCGCCCACCACAGGGCGAGCAGGACCGGGGGCAGGTCCGCGGGTGGCGCGCTCTGCCCCAAACTCTCCCGGAATGTCTCGACGGTCATCATGCCCCCAATCCTCGGCCTGCGGTCATCGTGGCGCCGGGTGCCAAGCCTTGGCAAGCCGGGTCGCCAGGCCACAGCCAGGCCGGCAGATGACGATGCCGCGCGCGGCTTCATCTGACCATTGAACCGGCCGCGCCCGGCTCTCACCTGCCGTCCGCGAATTGAGGAGAGCATCATGACGGATAAAACAGAATTGTCCCGGCGCGGTCTGGTCGGCACTGCGGGCCTGGGTCTGGCCGCTGCGGCGGCGGCCGTTTCCGTGACGGCAGAGACAGCGCGGGCCGATACCGTGGCGGGCGCCGAGGGTGCGACCGCCGCCCCCTTGCAGAACCCGACCACCAAATATCCGCGGCCGCCTTACCCGAAGCAGTCGCAGCCCTGGCCGGGCCTTGCCAGCAAGATGGACCCCAAGCCCGACCATGGCGAGACCAGCTACAAAGGCTCCGGCCGCCTGCTCGGCCGGCGTGCCCTGATCACGGGCGGCGATTCCGGCATGGGCCGGGCGGCGGCCATCGCCTATGCCCGCGAAGGCGCGGATGTCGCCATTTCCTATTACCCGACCGAGGAGCCGGATGCGCGCGAGGTGGTCGACCTCATCCGCAAGGCCGGTCGCAAGGCGGTGGCACTTCCGGGCGATATCCGGGATGAGGCCTTCTGCAAGTCGATGGTGGCAAGCGCCATCCAGCAGCTCGGCGGGCTCGACATTCTCGTCAGCAATGCCGGGCGTCAACAATCGCGCGAGTCGATCCTGGATCTGAGCACGGAGGAGTTCGATGCGACGATGAAGACGAACATCTACGCGCCCTTCTGGATCATCAAGGCAGCCCTGCCGCATATGCCGCCCGGTTCCACCATCATCGCGACGACCTCGGAGCAGGCCTATGACCCGTCGCCGGAACTCTATCACTATGCGCAGACTAAGGCCGCGACGATGAATTACGTCAAATCGCTGGCGAAGCAGCTGGGGCCGAAAGGCATTCGCGTGAATGGCGTCGCACCGGGTCCGATCTGGACGCCGCTGCAGGTCTCGGGTGGGGCCAGCCAGGAGAAGCTGCAGAAATTCGGCAGTATTACGCCGCTCGGCCGTGCCGGCCAGCCGGTGGAACTGGCATCGATCTATGTGCAGCTGGCGGCGGAGGATGCGAGCTACGCCAACGGCCAGGTCTACGGCGCGGCGGGCGGCAGCGGCCAGCCCTGATCGGCGCGGGCGCTTGTCCTGTAATCCGGCCAGGCTCTAAGGTCTGCGCTTCGTCGCGCTCTGCCATCGCGACTATCCAGCAAAGGCCTTTCTCCCGTGACCATGATCGGCGCCATCGCTCTGCTCTTCGTCTGCCTTGGCGCCGGCGAAGCCCTGCACCGGCTGGCGGGCATCCCGCTGCCGGCCTCCGTGATCGGGCTTCTGGTGCTCCTGCTCTGGCTGGCGATGGCGCGGCGGGAGCGTCCGATGCTGGATGGTGTGTCGGGGTGGTTGACCGCGCATCTCTCCATCATGTTCGTGCCGGCCGCCGTGGGCCTGATCAACCAGGGTCCGGCGCTGGCGCGCTATGGCATCGGCCTTGTGGTGGCCACCACCATCTCCACCCTCCTCACCATGCTGGTGACCGTCGCGGTCTTTCGCCTCGTCGTCAAACGGGTGGGGTCAGGCCCTGTCGAGGTGCCGGCATGAACGGCCTGCTCACCACCCAGGCCTTTTGGCTGGCAGTGACGCTGGTGGTGTTTGAAGGCGCGGATCGGCTCTCCCGCCGCAGCATGCGGCATCCTCTGTGCCATCCGGTGCTGCTCTCAACCCCTGTGATCATCGCCATTCTGCTGGCGACGCACACGCCTTACGCGACCTATTACAGCGCCACCTCGGTGCTCGCCTTTCTGCTCGGCCCGGCGGTCGTGGGCCTCGCCGTGCCCATCTGGACGCGGGCGCGGCTGGTGCGGCAATTGGCGCTGCCGATCACGCTCGCCCTCTGCGCCGGGGCCGTCACCGCCATCGTCAGCGCCGTCGGCATCCTCTCGCTGTTCGGCGCGCCGCGGGCAATGCTGGCCTCCATCGCGCCGCGGGCAACGACGACGCCGGTTGCCATGCAAATGGCCTCTGAGTTGGGCGGCGTGCCGTCACTCGCCGCCGTCATTGTGCTTTTCGCGGGCGTCGTGGGGGCGATGGTCGCCACACCCATCTTCAACCGCCTGGGCATTCGCGATTTCCGGGCGCGGGGCCTCGCGATCGGCGTCACCGCCCATGGTTTCGGGGCCGCGCGCGCCTTTCAGGTCGATCCGACGGCCGGGGCTTTCGCCAGCCTCGGCATGGCGCTCAACGCCATCATCACCTGCGTCATCCTCTCAGCGGTCAAACTGTTCCTGTAACCCGCCGCAGCAGCAGGATCGGGTCGCGGTGATAGAGCGCGGTCTGCTCCACCACGAAACCGAGTTTCGCCGCGACCCGCAGTGACGCCGCGTGCTCGGGCTGGATGATGGCAACGGTCTCATCACCCGGCAGGGTCGCGTCACGCCAGGCGAGTGCCGCCTCAGTCGCCTCGCCAGCAAAGCCCTGTCCCTGCGCCGACGGGCTCAGCACCCAGCCCATTTCAGGCGTGCCGTCAAACCGCGGCTCGATGTCACGCCGGTAATCGGAGAAGCCCACTTCGCCCACGAAGCGGTTATCCGCGATTGTCTCGACAACCCAATAGCCGAAGCCCAGCGCCTGCCAATGACCGATATAGCGCAGCAGCCGCGCCCAGATCTGCTCGCCGGCGTGCGGCGCGCCGCCGATATACTGCGTCACCGCCGGGTCGCTCCATAGCGCCAGGCATTGCGGAAAATGGTCGATCGTCGGCGGCCGCAGCCGCAGGCGTGGCGTCAGCAGAGTGGGATGAGTCTCGGGATGCGCGGTCATGCGCGACCACCTACCCGAGACGCGCGCGGCCTACCAGCGGCGACGTGTCCCGCCACCGCCGCCGCCGTAGCTGCCGCGATTATAGCCGCCATATTGCCGGGCCGTCTGGTCACGGTTGAGCTGGCTCCAGTTCTGGCTGCTCGTCGTCGCCGGCTTCTGATAGTTCGGGTGGTTGGCCTGCGCGCTCGTCGTCGTGGGCTTCTGCACCTGCTGCCAGGACCCGTTATTGTATTGCGACCAGCCGCTGCTCGAATGCTGGTACACATTGCCGTCCTTGCCGGCATAGACATTGCCGTTCTTGGTCTGGACGGCCGCCGCATTGCTGCCGCTGGAGGTATGGACCGCCGCACCCTGCGCGCCGTTGCTGGCATTGAAGGCCCCGGCCGTGCCACGGGCGTTGCTTGCACTCGCCGTATTCACCGTGCCGTTCGGGCCTGACACGGTGCTTGATCCCCAGCGCCCATAGGCATTGGCGTTCTGCGTGGTGCTGCCGGCGACCCCGGTGGAGGGATTATAGCCATAGGCATGGGCGCTGGCGCTGCCATTGCCCCAGACGGCGCTGCCATGGGCATAGGCGCCGGTCGAGGGGTTGTAGCGTGAGCCTGCGGCCGCCCCGCCATAGGGTCCATAGACGGCGGCGCCGCGCGCATAGGTGCCGGTCGAGGGGTTGTAGCCGTAGCCCGCGGTCGCGGTGCGGCCATAGGCGCCATAGACGGTGCCGGTATTGGCCCAGGCGCCGGTCGCGGTGTTGTAATGAACATTGCCGGCATAGGAATACGGGTAGGGGTAATAGACCGGCACATGGCCATAGGCGACATAGGGCGGATAGTAATAGCCCGTGCCATAGGCGAGAACCCCTGCGGTCACAAAGCCCATCATATAGCCTGCCGTATAGCCGTAGGTCACGGCTGCCGGGGTTGCGCTGTAAACCTGCACATAGGTCACGTTATAGACCGGGCTGGTCGGCGGAATGGTGTAGATGACGGGCGGCACGGATGTCGCCAGCGCCCAGGGACCGTTGGGTGATTTGGCAACAAACCAGGCGCCCTGATAGCAGCAGTAGTAGACGCCCGCGACATTGATCACCTGATAGGGCGTATTGGTCGCGTACAGCAGGGTCGTGCCCGGAATGGGCGCGAAATTGGGCGCGCCCGAATAGGTGACCGCCACTTTGGTCGTGCTGCGCGGCAGCGTCGCCTGGGTCGGCACCTGCGCCTTCAGCACGGCGGCCTGCGCCGCCGCCGTGCCGGGGACGGAGGCGAGCAGATTGCCATAGCTGCCGTCCGGTGACAGGCGGGAGAAGTCGGCCGGCAGATTGGGCGTGGCAAAGGTCCAGGGTCCGTACAGGCTGGCGGCGGAGAACCAGCGGCCTGAGACGAGGTAATAAAAGGTGCCGGTGGGCGTGTAGCGGAACAGCACGGCACCGCTATTGGTCACCGCCTGCAGCGATGTCTGCGGCACGGGCGTGAATTGCGGGGCGCCGGCGGTCACGATGATTTCGGCGGGCTTGGTGGAGACGAAAATGATCGGCACCAGTCCCGGCGCCGGTGGCTTGCCGGGCACGTTCTTGCGGATATTGCCGAAATTGGCGTCATTGGGAATCTTGGTGAAGGCAGCGGGCAGGGGGCCGGCCGGCTCATAGGGGCCGGTATAGGCCTGCGCCACCAGCCAGGTGCCATTGTTGAGCAGATACCAGGCGCCGCCATTGGCGGCATCCTGAATGACGTCCCAATTGGTATTGACGGCATAGGTCAGGCCGGTTCCGGCCAGCGGCGCCAGCGTCGGCTCGCCGTCGAAGATCAGCAGGCTGGCGGGCTGGGCGCTGTAAAAGATGGTAGGCGGCGTGTTGTTGATCGGCGCGGCCGCCACCGGCTTCTCGTCCAGGCTCAGCAGCACCGTGTTCAGCGGAATGATCTTTGTCGGCATCTGGGTGAGGAAAGCCGAGATGCGCGTCTGCAGCTGATAGGCCTGGCTGGTATCGAGCGACGGGAAGCTGGAGGAGATCAGCGTGGGCTGTGAAAAATAGACGACATTAGTGTCGGTATCGACCTGGGTCGCGCCTGAGACCTCGATCGTGCCCATGAAGGGCTTGGCCTGGCCGGGCGGCGTGATGGAAATAGCAGCCCGCGCCCGCAGCGTCGCGTGATTCACCCAGTCGATCGTCTGCGGCTCATAGATGATGACGGTCGCACCGTTGGCGGTCCTGATGGTATGCGGCCAGGCACCCATCGGCACGGCGCCGGCCGGGGCGGCGGCATGGGCGCCCGCACCCGTCATCGCTAAGGCCGGCAGACCGATCGCTGCCGCGCCCAGGAAAGACCGACGATCAAGCTTCACGTCTACCACCCTAATCTTCTGTTCCTGCAACGTAATCCTCCCATTCCGCCCCGGCAAGCAGGGCCGCTGGAAACCATCGGGGACACGCATGCCAGCCTTTGGCGCACCGCCTGTCACAAACGGGTAGAGCGGCTTCACCTCTGTCCTCTCTCGCGACTAGAGTGCAGCCCATGCGAAAAATCATGGCCTTCCTCCCCGACGCCTTCACCCTCTCCATTGTGGCGACGGTCATCGTCGCCTCCTTCCTGCCTTGCTATGGCGAGGGCGCGAAGATCTTCAGCGCCCTGACCACGCTCGCCATTGCGGTGATGTTCTTCATGCAGGGCGCGCGATTGTCGCGGGAGGCCGTGGTCGCGGGCCTTGGGCATTGGCGGCTGCATCTGACCATCCTGGCCGCGACCTTCGTGATGTTTCCGCTTCTGGGCTTCGGCTTCCGCGCGCTGTTTCCGCATCTCATGAGCCCGGCGCTGCTCATGGGCCTGCTCTATATCTGCCTGCTGCCCTCCACCGTGCAGTCCTCCATCGCCTTTACCTCCATCGCCCATGGCAATGTCCCGGCGGCGATCTGCTCGGCGACCTTTTCCACGCTGCTCGGCGTGATCGTGACGCCGATCATGGCAAGCCTGCTGCTCCGCACCCATGGCAGCGGCGGCGGGGGTCTGGAAAGCGTGGGCTCCATCTTTCTCGAACTGCTGCTGCCCTTCGTGGCGGGCCAATTGCTGCGGCCCTGGGTCGGCGGCTGGGCCGCGCGCAACAAGCATATTCTGAAATATACCGATCGCGGCTCGATCATCCTGGTCGTCTATACCGCCTTCAGCGCCGCCGTCATGCGCGGCCTGTGGCATTCCCTGCCGCTCTCGGGCTTTGCCGAAATCATCATCTCCAACGCAGTCCTGCTGGCCCTGGTGCTGCTCATCACCACCTTCGGCAGCCGGCTGCTCGGCTTCCGCCGGCCGGAAGAGATCGCCATCGTCTTCTGCGGCTCCAAGAAAAGTGCCGCGACCGGCGTGCCCATGGCCAATGTGCTGTTCGGTGCCTCCACCGTCGGGCTGATCGTGCTGCCGCTGATCATCTTCCATCAGATGCAGCTCATGGTCTGCGCGGTCCTCGCCAAGCGCTACGCGCGCCAGTACGAGGCGCAGCATGCCGAGGCCCTGACGGCCGCGAGCGCGGCTGAATGAGCGATCTGGAACCGGACTGGCTGCTCTGGGCGCGGGAAGTGCAGGCGACGGCGCAGACCGGTCTCGCTTTCACCCGCGACCCCTATGACCGTGAGCGGTATGAGGCGCTGCGGGCGCTGGCGGGCCGTATGCTGGCCGCCCGGACGGATGGATCGGCCGAAGGCTACGCCACGCTCTTCGCCTCTGAGGCCGGATATGCCACGCCCAAGATCGACGTCCGCGGCGCGGTCTTTGACGCAGCGGGCCGCATCCTGATGGTGCGGGAGGTGATGGACAGCAACCGTTGGACACTGCCGGGCGGCTGGGCCGATGTCAGCCAGACCCCGGCGCAAAGTGTGGTGCGGGAGGTGTTCGAGGAAACCGGTTTTCACGCCCGCGCCGTCAAGCTCGCCGCCGTCTGGGACCACGCAACCCAGGGCCATTGGCCGCCCGGCTTCTATTCCATCGTGAAGCATTTCTTTCTCTGCGAACTCACCGGCGGCGCCGCGCAGACCAGCCTGGAAACTTCCGAGATTTCTTTCTTTGCGGAGGATGAGATTCCCGCCGACCTGTCGCTCGGGCGCATCCTGCCGCGCCAGATCAGCCGCATGTTCGCCCATTGGCACGATCGCTCTCTGCCGACGGAATGGGATTGAGTAGGACATTTACGAATGAACGCCGGTCTGACGCGCCCGAAGATCATCGCTGCCGATGACAGCACCGTCACCCTTGACCGTCACGAGTGGCAGAGCTTTGTCGAAGCCTCCGATGATCTGGCATCGGTGGCGAAGTTCCAAAGCCTTTGTTGAAAGCATCGGCATGGATGAGGTCCGCCACCTCAACCATACCGGCCCGGAAGCGCCCAGAATGCTCGATGGTGTTTCGCCCAGTACGATCCGGCGTGAGCGCGCAGGGCTAACTCAGCGAGCCCTGGCGGAAGCAGCAGGGATCAGTCCGAGCTGTCTGGCCGAGAGTGAGACGGGCAAAAAGCCCGGAAGTCTCGCCGCCATGACCGCCATCGCCCGTGTACTCCGGGTGCCGGTCGAAAACCTGATGGTGTAAAGGCAATCACGGCGCGCTAAGGCGTCAAACTGAAGACTTAGCGTGCCAGCGCGCGCGTGACCGCTTCAGGCTCGGCCGCGATCACGCGCAACAACACGCGTGCGGGGCCTGTGGGCTGACGATGCCCTTGTTCATAGTTGCGGATCGTATCGACACTGAAACCGAAACGCCGGGCGAACTCTGCCTGACTGAGGCCCAGACGTTCCCGCAGGCCGCGCACCTCGCGCGCCGCATCGCCAGGATGCACCAGCTGCGCCTGAGCCAGCTCCGCATCAGTAAAAGCTGTGTCCCCATCCTGCGCGATCTGAACAGCAATCTCGGCATCTGTCGTTTGCCGCAGCTTGGTCCAATCAATCGTGTCGAGATCGACCTCAGCCCGCTGGCGCCGCACGATAGCCATCTCTCTCCCTCCGATTTGCCAGTCTCAAACTGATGATCCGGCGACACTCCTGACGATCGGTATAGACACAGACGAGGCAAAGACCTCTGACCGCACCGATCGCTTTGACACGCTGTTCGCCATAATCCCGTCGCGCGTCGACCATCTCCAAGGTCGGACCATCGAACATCGCCATGGCCAGATCGAAGGGTAGCCCGCGCTCGGCCAGATTCCTGTCGCTCTTCGCTTGATCCCACTCGAAGATCATAGGCGAAACTACGTCAGTGACGCATATCCGTCAATGACGGATATTGGCCATCACCACCGCCACACGCACACCCTGGCCGCGCCGAAACTCCGGTCGGCAAGCAGATCGGCTTCGACCGGGGGCGGCTCGTCTGCACCGACTTCCGCGACGATCAGCGCGCCGGGCGCGATCCATCCTGATGCGGCGAGCGCGGTGAGAGCGGCGGGCACAAGACCCAGACCATAGGGCGGGTCTAAAAAGACAACGCTCGCGGGCTGACCCCGCGGGGCTTTCCGCGCATCGGCCACGATAACGGTCGCGCCGTCCTCGGCCTTGCAGGCGGCGATATTGGCCCGCAAAGCGGCGACCGCCGGCTTGCCGTTTTCGATGAAGGTCACCCGCGAGGCACCGCGCGACAGCGCTTCCAGCCCCAGGGCGCCGGTGCCGGCGAAGACATCCAGCACATGCGCGTCGCGCAGGCTGCCCTCAGCCCAGGGACTATGCATCAGCATGTCGAACAAAGCCTGGCGCGCGCGGTCACTGGTCGGGCGGGTGCCGTCGCCTAACGGTGCGGTGAGCCTGCGTCCGCGCAGCCGCCCGGCAATGATCCTCAACCCCTCATCCCCGGCGGCGCGGCGCGGCCGGTTTCGCGGGCTCGCCGGCCTTCGGCATCTGCTCTTTCAGGATCTTGCCCGGCACTTCCTCGGCCGCACGCTTGGGCAGTACGCCGAGCTGAAAGGGCCCATAGGCAATGCGGATCAGGCGCGAGGTCTCGAGGCCCAGATGCGCCATGACGCGGCGGACTTCCCGGTTGCGGCCTTCCTTCAGGCTGATGGATAGCCAGCTATTGTCGCCCTTGCGGCTGTCCAGCCCGGCCTCGATCGCGCCATAGCGCATGCCCTCGATGGTCACACCCTGCGATAGCGCCGCCAGCGCCTTCTCATCCACCCAGCCGTTGACGCGCACGCGATAGCGCCGCACCCAGCCGTTTTCCGGCCGCTCCAGCTTGCGCGCAAGCTCGCCGTCATTGGTCAGCAGCAGCAGCCCCTCGGAATTGAGATCGAGCCGCCCGACCGAGATCAGCCGCGGCAGCCCCGGCGGCAGCTTCTCGAAAACGGTTGGCCGGCCTTCCGGGTCCTTATGCGTCGTCACCAGCCCGGCGGGCTTGTGATAGCGGAACAGGCGCGTGCGTGCCGGCGCATCCACGACCTTGCCATCGACCTGCACGACATCGCCGTCGGTCACGAAGGTCGCCGGATGCTCGACCGAGCGGCCGTTCAGCTTGATGCGGCCTTCCGCGATCATGCGTTCGATATCGCGGCGGGAGGCCACCCCCGCGCGCGCCGCCCATTTGGCGATGCGCTCGCCGCGGGCGGCGTCCTCGTCCGCCTCGGCGCCGGTTTCTATCTCGGTCATCGGCAGGCCTCGATCAGGGCTGAAAAGATGCGGGCGTCGCCCGGATCGGTATGGAATTCCGGGTGCCACTGCACGCCCAGGCAAAAGCGGTAGCGCGGGTCTTCGATGCCTTCGATGACGCCGTCCGGGGCCACCGCATTCACCACCACGCCGGGTCCGGCCGTCCGCACCGCCTGATGGTGGGAGGTATTGACCAGCATCGCGGCGCCGCCGGTGATGCGCGCCAGCAGACTGCCCGGCGTCACCGCGACGCTATGGCCGGGCTCGTCATGCTGCGTCTTCTGCTCATGCGCCAGGGCGTCGGGGATGCTGTCCGGGATATGCTGGATCAGCGTGCCGCCCAGCGCCACGGCCAGCAGCTGCTCGCCGCCGCAAATGCCCAAAACCGGCAGATTGCGCGCCAGCGCGCCGCGCAGCAGAGAGAGTTCCGCGGCCGTGCGGCCTTGCTTCAGCGTCACCGTCTCATGCGTATCGGTCTCGCCATACATCGACGGGTCGATGTCGAAGGCGCCACCCGTCACCACCACGGCATCCAGCCGGTCCAGCCATTCGTCCGTCAGCTCCGGGTCATGCGGCAAAGCGACCGGCAGGCCGCCGGCCGCCGCTACGGCGGAAGCGTAATTCTGGCGCAGCGCATACCAGGGATAGCGGGACCAGCCGCCCGGCTCCTCGCTATCCAGCGTAATGCCGACCAGCGGCCGGCGCGGCTCACCGATCATTGGCTGAAGCCCGCCAGAACATGCACCAGCTTGTCCTGGGCTGCCTGCACGTCCGGCGCATCGGCCGAGAGGGTGGCCACGCGCCGGCCGGCCTCGCTCGTCGGTGCCACCAGGCCGTGCAGCGTCTCCAGATAGGGGGCGAGGGCGGTCACGTCAGACAGTTCGCCGCGGTCGCCGGCCTCATCCATCGCGACAATGAGGTCGCTGAAGGCCCGCAGCCAGGCGAAGCGCTCATCGCTCATCACGGACTGCAGCAGCTTATAGGGACTGGTATCCAGGCCGTAAGCACGCGCCTCGGCCTGGATCAGGGCGCGGTGCAGATCCATGATCGCGTGGCTCAGCGGACGTTGAAGGGTACTGGGCTTCGGTTTGTCGGGTCGTATTGCCATAATGTGCTGATGGCATGAGATGCGCCTTCCGGTCCACTGGACGCATGCGCCTGCCAGGAGGCATCAAGCCGCATGACCCTGACCAAAACGCCGATGGACCTGGCCTTGGACGAAGCCCGCGCGGCTGGAGCGCGCGGCGAGGTGCCGGTCGGTGCCGTGGTGCTCGATGCCTCCGGCGCGGTTATCGCCGCGGCCGGCAACCGCACGGAAGCCACGCAGGACGCCTCCGCCCATGCCGAGATCCTGGCGCTGCGGGAGGCCGCCCGTCTCCGCGGCTCCCCCCGGCTGCCCGATTGCACGCTGGTGGTGACGCTGGAACCCTGTCCCATGTGCGCGGCGGCGATCAGCGCCTTCCGCGTGCGCAAACTCGTCTTCGGCGCCTATGACCCGAAGGGCGGCGGGGTCGAGCATGGCGCCCGCATCTTCGCCGCAAGCTCCTGCCACCATGCGCCTGAGGTCATCGGCGGCCTGCGCGAGACGGAATGTGCTGGCCTGCTGCGGGATTTCTTCCGCGAGCGGCGGTAGCGGCCTACATCGCCATCACGGGCGGCAGGCTCGCCAGCAGTCCGGCTGCCAGCAGCACGCCCAGGCCCGCGCCGATTTCGATGCCCAGAGTGACAAGCAATCCCCGGCGGGTAGCACTGTCATGGCCATCCCGCGCCAGGCGGGGCGTCCATAGCCAGCGATTGACCGCCGCCAGAACAAGCAATGCCGCGAACAGCAGCAGTTTCAGCATCGCGGTCCAACCATAGGCGGTCGTGAACAGGCTATGCAGGGTCTGGATCATCGCTAAACCCTGCAGCATCGCCGTCACCGCGATCAGCAGCACGCAGACCTGCCCGAGCGGCGAAAAGGCGCGCAGCAACGCGGCGACGGCCGCTGGCGGCAACCGCCACGCCAGCCAGAGGATTGCCGGCAGGCTGCCGATCCAGGCGCCTGCCGCCATCAGATGCAGCACGTTTACCAGATACAGGCCGGTGCTGCCCATGCTCACGGCATGGCCATGGCTGGCTTGAAGCGCGATCAGCGCCGTGGCCGCCAGTCCCGCCATCAGTTCCGCGAAAATCCCCGTCTGCAGCAGCACGGTGGCAAGGATCGCCAGCGTGCTGACCTGGCCCAGCACGGCGGTGCCGAAGGCAGTGCCGCCCAGCACGGTGCCGATCGCGCTCAGCAGACTGGGCCAGTCCGCGGCGCCGGACAGCGACTGCGCAACGCCGACCAGCCACAGTCCCAGGATCGCGATCGTCGCGACGGCCAGGGCCTGCAGACTACGCCGCAGCCGCCGGGACAAAAAAGCGGCGTCCGCCTCCGCCAGCGGCGCCAGGGCCGCGGGCAGAACCAGCAGGCGCAGGGCCGCCGTGCCGAAGACCGTCAGCACGGCGATATCGACGATCCCGCGCAGTGCAACCAGGCCGATGCCGCCGCTATCCGAGAGATCGAAAGGGGGCATCGGCCTGTCTCTGCCGCTTAGCCGGCGACCGTGAAGGTGTAGCTGCCGTGGGTCTTATGCGTGTCCGTATCCGTCGCATGCCACTTCACGGTGTAGGTGCCGGCCGCAAGCGGCTTCAGCCCGACGCTGAGGTGATGGACGTCGGTCTTGGAGACGGTGGCATTGCCGTCATCAACCCGCGCGCCTTTGGCATCCAGCACCGTTACGCCGGTAAAGGCCGGTTCCAATTCGTCGTCGAATTCAATCCAAAGCGTGGTCGGCGCCGTGGTGACGGTCGCACCCTTGGCCGGGGATTCATGCTGCGGATAGGCATGGGCGAAGGCCGCACCGGAAGCGAGCAGGGACAGCAGCGAGGCTGTCGTGAGCATACGTGTAAACATGGGTAAACCCCTCTAGAGGCGCGTCCTTTGCGGGCGCGCAGCGCATCAGTCTTACGGATGGACGGTGGAACAGAGGCGCGCAGGCTCGCGCGCTTATGTCGCCCGCGGCGGCGCGCGCGGCGCAGGCCGGATGTGGTGCGGCGGGCGCGGCGCCAGGACGCGCCAGAGGGCGGAGCCCTGATCGTCCGAAATCAGGACGGGGGCCGGCGGCAGGGCAACGCCCACCGGTGGCAGCACCATGGCGGCTTCGGCGATATCGAGCAGAAGCTGGTCGTCGAAAGATGGCCCGCGGGGGGCCGGCCGGGGCGCCAAGGGCGTCTGCGGGCTGCCCGGTCCGCAGATCACCATGGCGGCTTCGAGCGTGCTCAGCGCATTGCCGCCACTGACCGCATGCGGGACGATCGCACCCAAAGCCAGACGCGCGGCAATGGCGCAGAGGACCAGCGCAATCGCCGCTGGAATGCGCCATAGCTCGATCAGCCGGATGGGGCGCCGCTTGTCTTGCATCAGGGGCGGTCAGCGTCCCTCGAAGCCGGTCAGAACATTCACGGCATTGATGCCGATCTCGGCCACCGCATAGCCGCCTTCCATGACGAACAGCGTCGGCAGGCCAAGGGCCGCGATGCGCTCGCCCATGCGCGTGAAATGCTCATGGTCCAGCTTGAACTGGGAAATCGGATCGTTCTTGTAGGTATCGACGCCGAGAGAGACCAGCAGCACGTCGGGTGCGTAATCGGCCACGCGCCGGCAGCCGGTTTCCAGCGCCGCACTCCACTCCGGCCAATCCGTGCCCCAGGGCAGCGGCAGGTTGAGGTTGAAGCCTTCTCCCGCACCCGCCCCCGGCTCATCCGCGAAGCCGAGGAGATAGGGATATTCCTGGTCCGGCGTCGCATGAATATTCACCAGCAGCACGTCGCTGCGCTGATAGAAAATCTGCTGCGTGCCGTTGCCGTGATGGTAGTCGACGTCAAGAATGGCGACGCGCTTGGCGCCTTGGTCCAGCAGGTGCTGGGCCGCAATCGCGGCATTGTTGAGGAAGCAATAGCCGCCGTAATGGTCGGACCCCGCATGGTGCCCTGGCGGGCGGCACAGCGAGAAGACCGAGCGGGCACCGGCGACGATCGCCGCAGCACCGGTCAGCGCGACATCTGCCGAGCTTCGGATCGCCTGCCAGCTCGTCGCCATCAGCGGCGTGCCGGCATCGAAGCAGAACCAGGCGAGGCGGCCTTCCAGTGTCTCGGGCACGCGGTCGGTGCGGAAGCCGCGGGTGAAGAAGGTGAAGGGAAAGGCGCCACCCGTGCGGCCGAGCTTCTCCCATTCCGCATAACCGTGGCGCAGCAGGTCCACCATGCGCGGATCGTGGATGCGGGTCAGCGCGTCGTCGGGGAAATGATCAGGCGCCAGGATCGGGCCGAGACCCACCGCGCGGGCGCGGTCCAGAATGATGTGGGCGCGTTCAGGCTTTTCAAAGGCGGGGACAAATTCGCCGGAATTCAGTTCGCCGGGGCTTTGGTGCAGAGCGTGATCAGGCGAATAGATGACGTCCATGGAAAGACTCCCCCCAAGCGTGGCTTGGGGGGAGTTGTCGGTTATTTACGGATCAGCGTCCAGATGCGGTCGAAGTCCTTCGTCGCCTTGGCGTCGCAGCCCGGCGAGAAGACGATCTTGTAATCCGCCGGCGGATTGAATTCCGGCGCGGTTGCCATGGCCGGCTGCAGATACTTGTTGGAGCCGGCAACGCCGTTCTGATAGCCCGCGAAATTGCTTTCGATCGCGGCATTCTGCGGGTCCATCATGAAGTTGATGAACTTCTTGGCGTTATCCACGTCGGGGGCGCCAACCGGGATGGCGAGGTTGTCCATCCAGCCTGCGCCACCTTCCTTGGCATAGACATAGTGCAGGCTCGCCTTGGCCTGGCGGGCGCGCATCGCGTCACCCGACCACTGCTCGCTCATCGTCACTTCGCCCGCCGTCAGGCGGTCGATGATGCCGTCCGAATTGTACAGCTTCACGAAAGGCTTCTGTGCCTGCAGCAGCGCCAGCGTCTCTTTCAGATCGGCCGGATCGGTGTCGCAAGGCGGATGGCCGAGATACAGCAGGGCGAGATTGATGACCTCGCTCGGCGAGCCGAACATGCCGACCTGGCCTTTGAAGACCGCCGGCGGCCGGAACAGGGTGCCGAGGCTGTCGACCGGCTGCGGATAGACCTTGGTGTCATAGGTGAAGGACGTCGTGCCCCACTGCCACGGCACCGTATAGTCCGCACTCGGGTCCCAGTCGCGCTTCTGCCAGCGCGGCTCCAGATTCTTGAAGTTCGGCATGGAGGAGGCATCAACCTTCTCCAGCAGGTTCTGATTGACGAAGATCTTCACGAAGTCATCGGAGACGACGACCAGATCGTAGCCCGTGGTGCCGGCCTTCAGCTTGGCGAGCAGGGTCTCGTTCGAATCATAGGTATCGAGCGTCACCTTGATGCCGGTTTCGGCGGTGAACTTCTTGAGCAGATCCGGGGCGGTGTAATCCGTCCAGTTAAAGATATGCAGAACCCCCGCATCGGCGGCATGGGCCGGCTGGGCCAGGGGGGCGGCCGCAACAGCGGCGGCACCCAGGCCAAAGGCCATCAGGGCAGTCTTGAGGCTCATTGAAACTTCCTCCGGTATGGAAGGTGGGGGTTCAGGTCGTAGCCGTGGCCGGTGTGGTCGCAGCGGCGGTGCCGCCGGCTGCGGCCCCCGCCTCGTTCGGCCGGCTGATGACGAAGGCCACAAGGGCAAGCGCCCCTGAAATCACCAGCAGGATGGTCGAAATCGCATTCACCTCTGGCGTCACGCCCAGCCGCATCATGCCATAGACATAGACGGGCAGGGTGGTCGTACCGGCGCTGCTCACCATGAAGCTGATCAGAAAGTCATCCAGCGAGGTCACGAAGGCCAGAATGGCACCGGCCATGATGCCCGGCACCATCAGCGGCAGGGTGATGCGCAGAAATATCCGCCATTCGTTTCCATAAAGGTCCCGTCCGGCATCTTCGTACGCCGTGCCCACTGCACTCAGCCGCGCCTGGATGGGTAGCATGGCGAAGGGAATGCAGAAGACCGTATGGGCGAGCACCAGATTGAGCACGCCATAATGAAAGCCGATCGACGAAAAGAAAATCAGCGTCGTGATGGCGGTGACGATTTCCGGCACCACCAGGGGCATCATGACCAGACTGGTCGCCGCCGCCTCGCCCTTGAAGCGGCCGCCGCGCTCGAAACCCAGCGCCGCCGCGATCGCGATCGCGGTCGAACAGATCGTCGCCAGCACACCCACCAGTACGGAGACATAGGCCGCATGGCGGATATCGCCGTTATTGGCGACGCGGGAGAACCAATGCAGGCTGAACCCGGTCCAGACGGTGACGAAGCGATTGGCGTTGAAGGAATAGACCACAAGAATGACGAGCGGGAGATAGAGGAAGGCCATCACGGCCAGGCTGAAGATGCCGAAGCCGGGGTTATGCCGCCAGTCGAAGGGGCGGATCTTGCGGCGTGCGGCGGTCGGCATGGTCGCTGTTTGCATTGTCGGTGCCATCGTCATGCCGCCTGTGCCGCTGCCGCGCGTTTGGATCGCCAGCGTTGCCAGGCGAGGGACAGAATGACCGCGAAGGTCACCAGCATCGACAGCGCGGCGCCGAAGGGCCAGTTGCGGGATGAGGTGAACTGCATCTCGATCAGGCTGCCGATGAGAAGCTGCTTGCCGCCGCCCAGCAGGTCGGGCTGCAGGAAGGAGCCAAGGGCGGGTGCGAAGACCAGCACGGTGCCGGCGGCGATGCCGGGCTTGGTCAGCGGCCAGATGACCCGACGGAACAGCTGATAGCGGTTGGAATAGAGATCATAGGCGGCTTCGATCAGACGCGGATCAAGCCGTTCCAGCGTCGCGTAGATCGGCAGCACCATGAAGGGCAGGAAGGTATAGACCAGACCGAGCAGCACGGAACCCTGGTTATACAGCAGCGGCAGCGGGTGGGCGATAAACCCCAGCCAGCCGAACAGCTTATTGGCCAGACCCTCGTCGCGCAGAATGAGAATCCAGCAATAGGTGCGGATCAGGGTATTGATCCAGAACGGCAGCGACACCAGCGTCAACAGTATTTTGCGGCGCCCCGGTGACTGGCAGACGATATACCAGGCCACCGGAAAGCCGATGACGAGGCTGAGGATCGTCGTTGCCAGCGCAAGATAGAGCGAGCGGAAGGCGATCCAGAAATAATCCGGCATGAAGATCAGGCTGCCGTCGAAGTCCTGATCGAACAGCATCTGCACATAGGCGCCGAAGGTGGGGGGCATCGCCACGCCGCCGTACGGATTGGCAGACAGGAAGGAATAAACGAGGGAGATGAGAAGCGGAATGGCACCGAATATGCCGATGACGAAGACCGCGGGAAAGATCAGCCAATAGGCGGAGCGTTTGTTCAGCATGATGGCATCAATCCAGCAGCTCGCGTTCAGCCCCCGTTTCCCAGACGAGGCCGACCTCCGTGCCATGGGGCAGTTTCGCCGCACCGCGGATGCGCGCGCGCAGCCGGCTGCCGTCCGGTATCGTGACCTCCATCAGCGTGTCCGAGCCGAGGAAGGTCGCGTTGTCGACGATGCCGCTGATGCGGGGCGTGACGCCGGGCGCGGCCATTTCGATCCGCTCGGGGCGAATGGCGATGATGGCATCCGCACGCCGGCCCAGCGTGGCACCGGGAATGAGATTGGCTTCGCCGATGAAGTCGGCGACGAAACGATTGGTCGGATGATCGTAGATGTCTTCCGGCGTGCCGATCTGCTGAATGCGGCCGGTATTCATGACCGCGATGCGGTCAGACATGGCCAGCGCTTCTTCCTGATCATGCGTCACCAGAATGAAGGTGATGCCGGTCTCGCGCTGCAGGCGCTTCAGCTCGAACTGCATCTCCTTGCGCAGCTTGAGATCAAGCGCCGAAAGCGGTTCATCCAGCAGCAGCACTTGCGGGCGCGGGGCCAGCGCGCGGGCGAGTGCGACGCGCTGCTGCTGGCCGCCCGAGAGCTGCGCGGGCTTGCGGTTGGCGAAATGCCCAAGCTTCACCAGGGACAAAGTCTCCTGCACGCGCGCCGTGATATCGGCCTTTTTCCAGCGCAGCATCTCCAACCCGAAGGCGACGTTCTGGGATACCGTCAAATGCGGAAACAGCGCGTAGTTCTGGAAGACCATGTTCACCGGCCGCTCGCGCGGCGGCAGATTGGCGACATCCTTGCCATGGAGGCGAATTTCGCCGGTCGTCGGATGTTCAAACCCGGCCAGCATGCGCAGCAGCGTCGTCTTGCCGCAGCCTGACGGGCCCAGCAGCGTGAAGAATTCCTTTTCTTCGATCAGAACATTGATCGCCTCCAGAGCCCGATGACCGGTGGCGGGGTCGCCAAAGACCTTCTCGACTCCGATCACTTCAATCAAATGGCGCGATGGGACTGGCCGGATTGCGGGTGTGATCGCCGCGGGCGCGTCACTCAGCACTTCAGAGGGCATTTGAGAGAAGTCTCCCGGTTGCAATGTGATCAGTTTTCATGGCCGAGCGACGCAATGCAAGTGCTTTGCCACCGAAAACGCGATTTATGCGAGCGGCGCCCCGGCCGCGCGGATCAGGTGAAGTGCGCGCCGATATCGCGGCGGCAAAAACCCTCCGGCCAGTCGATCGCATCAACTGTTTGATAAGCCCGGCTTCTTGCTGCGGCGAGGGTGGGGGCCGTTGCGTTGATCACCAGCACGCGGCCGCCATTCGCCAGAACCTGCCCGTCCTCTGCCGTGGTGCCGGCGTGAAAGATGGTCACTTCCGGGTCGGCGGCAGCCGTGTCCAGACCCTGGATCACCGTGCCGCGCAGATAGTCACCGGGATAGCCGCGCGCCGCCATGACGATGGAGACCGAAGCCTCCGGCCGCCAGCGCGGGGCGACGTCCGCAATGCCGCCGTCGCAGACGGCGAGCAGGGCTGGCACGATGTCACTGTCCAGCAGCGGCAGCAGGGTCTCCGCCTCGGGGTCGCCGAAGCGCACATTATATTCGATCAGCTTGGGGCCATCCGCCGTCAGCATCAGACCGGCAAACAGCACGCCGCGGAAGGGCGTGCCGCGATGCGCCATCTCTGTCAGGGTCGGACGGATAATATGCGCCATCACCTGATCGCGCAGCTCATGCGTAAAGCCGGGCGGCGGCGCGATCGCCCCCATGCCGCCGGTATTGGGGCCGGTATCGCCGTCGCCGACGCGCTTATGGTCGCGCGCGGCACCCAGGAAGATGGCGTTCTCGCCGTCGCATAGCGCGAAGACCGAGACTTCAGGGCCTTCCAGGAATTCTTCGATCACCACGCGGGCGCCGGCCGCCCCGAATGTGCCCTCGCGCAGGCAGGCGATGACCGCTTCCTCGGCTTCGGCCACGGTCTGGGCGACAACAACGCCCTTGCCGGCCGCCAGTCCATCGGCCTTCACCACGATCGGCGCACCGCGCCGCTGGATGAAATCGAGTGCGGCATGGGTATCGGTGAAGGCTTCCCAGCGCGCGGTCGGGATGCCGGCGGCATCCGCCACTTCCTTGGTAAACTGCTTGCTGCCTTCCAATTGGGCAGCGGCCTGGCTCGGTCCCGCGCAACGGATGCCCTGCTCATGCAGCCGGTCCCAAAGACCGGCGACCAGCGGCGCTTCCGGCCCGGGCACCACGAGGTCGATGGCGTTACTGGCCGCGAAACGGGCAAGCGCCTCAATTTCAGTCACCGCGATCGGAACGAGTTTGGCGAGCTTGGCGATGCCGGGATTGCCCGGCGCACAGAAAAGCTCAGTCACCAGCGGGCTTTTCGCGATGGCGCGCACCAGCGCATGCTCCCGTCCGCCAGACCCCACTACCAAGACGCGCATCGCCCTACTCCGCCACTGCTTCAAACCTGGGCGGCTCTAGCATAGTCTGTGACCATGACCGACACGCTAGACGCTCCCGCTCCCTCGAATATCCCCGAATATTCGGTCAGTGAAATCTCTTCTGCCGTGAAGCGCACGCTGGAGGGCGCCTTCAGCCGCGTGCGGGTGCGGGGGGAGGTGACGGAGATGAAGCGCTACCCCTCCGGCCATATCTATTTTTCGCTCAAGGACGAACAGGGCAAGATCGCCGGCATCGTCTGGAAGTCGGCCGTCTCCCGCCTCGGCCTGGTGCCCGAGAACGGGATTGAGGTCATCGCCACCGGCCGCGTCACCGCCTATGGCGAGCGCTCCTCCTACCAGCTCATCGTCGAGAAGATGGAATTCGCGGGCGCCGGCGCGCTGCTCGCCAAGATCGAGATGCTGCGGGTGCACCTCGCCGAGGAGGGGCTCTTCGCCGAGTCGCGCAAGCGCCCCATCCCGGTGCTGCCGCGCCTGGTCGGCCTCGTCACCAGTCCCCAGGGCGCGGTGCTGCAGGATATCCGCACCACCATCGCGCGGCGCTTTCCCCGTGACCTCCTGCTCTGGCCGGTGGCCGTCCAGGGCGAGGGCTCGGCCGAGAAGATCGCCGCCGCCATCCGCGGCTTTTCGGCCATGCCGGCGGACGGACCGGTGCCGCGGCCGGACGTGCTCATTATCGCGCGCGGCGGCGGCAGTCTGGAAGACCTCATGGCCTTCAACGATGAAGCCGTGCTGCGCGCCGTGGCCGATTGCACCATCCCGCTGATTTCGGCCGTGGGCCATGAGACGGACACCACGCTGATCGATTTCGTCTCTGACCGCCGGGCGCCGACACCGACCGCCGCCGCCGAAATGGCGGTACCGTCGCGGCTGGAACTGATCGCCGACGTGACCCAGAAAGGTGGGCGGCTCACGGCCGCCATCGCGCGGCTGATGGCGGAAGGCCGGCTGCGCGTCACCGGTGCGGGCCGCGGCCTGCCCGACATTGCCGGCCTGCTCGGCCAGGCGCGGATACGGCTGGATGATCGCGCGGAACGTCTGGCGCTGGCGCCCGACAGCCTGCTCCGCCTGCGCCGGGCCGAATGGCGGCACGCGGCTGAGCGGCTGCCTCATCCCAAGGTCTGGCTGGACGGGCTGCGCGCCCGTCTGGTGGAGGAAGGGCGACGCCTCTCCCTCGGCCTGCCGCAGTTGCTCTCCCTGCGCCGAAATGCGCTGGCGCTCTCTGTCCAAGGGCTGCCCACCGGCTTGCGGCATCGCATCGCGCTTCTGCGCCAGGCCGAGGCGCGGATCAGCGCGCGTCTCTCTCCGGCGCCCGTGTTCTCGGGCCAGCGCGAGGCGCGTGCCCGACTCGAAGGTTTCGCGGCACGGCTCGATTCGGTCTCCTACAAATCCGTGCTCGAACGTGGCTTCGTGCTCGTCTCGGATCAGGCAGGGCATCCGGTGACGCGGGCGGCGGGCGTGGCTGAGGGCGATGCGCTCAGCCTGCGCTTCGCCGATGGCGCGGTCGATGTCACAGCCGGCGCCGGCGGTGCGGGCAGGCCTCCGTCCAAACCCCGCCTGCGCAAGGGCGCCGCCCAAGGCTCTCTTCTTTAGAGTGTGTCAGTTTCGGTCAGAATCACACCGTCATACCCGCGCAAGCGGGTATCTTCTGACGGCGCGGCGCCATTCCGGGCGGGATCGCCTGCTACCTCCAAGAAGATGCCCACTTTGGTGGGCATGACGGGGTAACTGTTTCAGTCAAAGTCTGAGAGACCCTAAGGCGCCGGTCGTCTGACGCGCGGGTCATACAGCCAGCGGCGCTGCTTCGTCGCCGTGATGGTGCGGCTGTTCTGGTGCAGCGGATTGATGAGAATGTTCTGTTCCTCCGGCACCACGGCCGAGGGAATCAGGAGCAAAGCCGAGCGGCGCTCGCGCAGCCAGGTGAAAACTCCCTTCAGATATTCGCGCCGGCCGTGATGGGCTGGAAGAGCGGCAGAATTTCCATGCCGGGCACCGTGACAAGCCCCTTGTCCGTGAGTCTGATTTCCGGGATCACGGCCAGCGGTACGAGATTAAAACCCATGAAGGGCAGGGTGCAGCCGAGATCGGCCCAGGCCGCCTTCAGGGCGGCGGCTTCTTCCGCGACGACACCGACCCGCTTGTCCGACAGCAGCCCGGCGACCGGCAGATCGACTTTTGCGACCACCTGGCCGTCTTTCACCACCACCAGCCCGCCCTGGCTCTCGCGCACAGCGGCCAGCGCCACCTGCATATCGGCCTCGGTGCGGCCGGCGACGATGATGTTATGCGCGTCATGCCCGATGCTGCTGGCGACCGCACCGCTTTTGAGACCGAAATCCTTGAGCAGGCCAAGGCCGACATTGCCGGCCGATTTTCCATGGCGTTCGATCACCGCGGTGAAGCAGAGGCCGTGCTTGTCGAGCTGCGCGTTCCAATCGCCATCGGCGGGGTCAAGCTGGACCTGCTCATGGATGAGGATGATGCCCGGCAGCTCCGTCTTCACCGTATTGACGATGACGGGTGTGGTCGGCAGCGCCGGCGTGAGCGTCAGCCCGTCCGGCACGGTCACAGTCTCATAGGCGCGCTTCGGATAGACGTAGCGCTCACTCTCCAGCTGGGCTTCGAGTTCTGGGGTGATGCGGCGCTGATCGACGGCCAGGACACCGCCATACCAGGTGCTCTGCGGCTCCAGCGCGTCATTCAGCAGCACGATATCGGCGCGGCGGCTATGGCCCAGCGCGCCGAACTCGCTGTCCATCCCGTAGCGCGTGGCGCCATGCAGCGAGCCCATCGACCAGGCGACTTCGCGAGAAACACCGGCGCGCACGGCCTCGCGCGCGACCCAGTCGAGGCCGAACAGGGCGAGATCATCCGCCTCGCGGTCATCGGTGCAGATGCAGACGCGCTTGGCCGAAGCACCCAGTTCCGTCACCGCCTTGATGGCCTGGGGCAGGGAATGCCAGGGTGTGGTCGGCGGCCCGCCGCGCAAAAACACCCAGATGCCGGCCTCCAGGAAGTCATTGGCAATGTCCCGGTCGATCGCTTCATGCGTGTCGGTGATGCCACTCGCGGCATAGGCGGCGACGAATTCGCGGCCATAGCAATGGCCGCTGACCGGCCGGCCGCGCTTCAGGGCTTCGGCGATGATGGCATGGCTGCGCGCATCGCCCATCACGACATGGACGAAATCCATCTTCTCGCCAAGGGCGGCGGCTTCCGGCCAGGCATCGAAAATGGCGCCGATCTTCTCGGGCGTCAGATCGCCCCCCGCGGTCTCGAATTCGGGCGAGGTCGCCGGCACCGTGCTCGGCACCGTCAGGAAAATATTCAGCGGCGCGGCGCGGGCATCTTCCAGCATCCATTCGACGCCGTCGCGGTCCAGGACATTGCCGATCTCATGGCTGTCGCAGAAAATCGTAGTCACGCCGTTCAGCAGCGCGGCCTCGGCGAAGGCGCAGGCCGTGAGCAGACTGCTCTCGATATGCACATGGCTGTCGACGAGGCCGGGGGCCAGAATGCCGCCCGCGGCGTCATAAAGCGCGGCACCTTCGCCACGCCAGCTGCCGGCAGGCTTTACCGCGGCGATGCGCCCCTGAGAGACCCAGATTTCACGATTGGGAATGATCCGCTCGGAATAGGTCGAGAGGATGCGCGCATCGCGGATGACAAGGTCAGGCGCGACGCGGCCATGGGCCACGCCGGCCAGGTGGCGGGTGACGGTGGACAGGTGCGGGACCGAAAAACGGGTCAGGGTCATGGGATTTTCTTTGTCTCCACAGCTTGGGACACGCGCAACGCGCGCAGACGGGAGGCTTTTTCGGCAATGCCGCTGACGCCTTCGCGCCGGGTGAGTTCGGCCCAGACCTCATCCGGGCGGACATCGGCATCAACCCAGAGAACCAGCAGATGATACAGCACGTCCGCACTCTCGGCGATAAGCGCGGCTTTGCTGTCGCCGCGCACCGCCTCGATCAGGCATTCCACCGCCTCCTCGCCGAACTTCTGGGCGATTTTGGCGGTGCCGCGCGACATCAGCCGGGCCGAATGGCTGGCCGCCGGATCGGCGTCACGCCGGCTGTCGATCGTCGCCCACAGCCGGTCGAGCACCGCCGCATCCCGGCCCGCGACCGGCGGCGGCTTGGGCGCGGCCGTCTTGACGGCCGCCTTCTTAACGGCGGCCTTCTTGACACTGGTTTTCTTGGCAGCCTTCGGCTTCTCGCTCTTGGCCTTGCGGGCCAGGGCGCCAAGCTTGGTGGATTTAGCCATGCGTCACATTCCTTGGGGCAGGCGGGGTAGGCGGACGGGCAATTGCGCATCGGCCAAAGCCTGTTTGACCTCGGCGATCTTGAACTGGCCGAAATGGAACACGCTGGCGGCCAGCAGGCCGGTGGCGCCGGCCTGCGCGCCTTCCACGAAATGATGCAGGCTGCCGACGCCGCCTGAGGCGACGACCGGGATCGTGACGGAACTGCAGACGGCCCGCAGCAGGTCCAGGTCAAAGCCGCGGCCGGTACCGTCGCGGTCCATGCTGGTCAGCAGGATCTCTCCTGCGCCCATGATCGCCATGCGCTGGCACCAGGCGACGGCGTCCAGCCCCGTGGGCGTGCGCCCGCCATGGCTATAGACCTCCCAGCGGCCGGGGCCGGCCGTGCGCGCATCGACGGCGACCACGACGCATTGATTGCCGAATTTTTCGGCTGCCTCCGACACCAGGTCGGGACGGGAGATGGCGGCCGAGTTGATGCTGCATTTATCGGCGCCGGCCAGCAGCAGCCGCCGCATATCGGCGGTGGAGCGGATGCCGCCGCCCACCGTCAGGGGCAGAAAAATCCGCTCGGCGGTTTTGGAAACAACATCGAGGATCGTATCGCGATTTTCGTGGCTTGCGGTAATATCCAGAAATGTAAGCTCGTCCGCCCCGGCGGCATCATAAAGCGCCGCCTGCTCGACAGGGTCGCCGGCGTCGCGGAGAGAGACGAAATTGACACCTTTCACCACCCGCCCGTCTTTGACGTCCAGGCAGGGAATCACGCGCAGCTTCAACATGGCATCGGACTTCTCATCGTGCCGGTCTTTTGGGCAAGACACAGCGTTCGCGCAAGGGACAGCATGGCGTTTGCGCCTCATGGGAGCTGAATGATGAGCATGATGCACGGCACGGGCGGTCACGACCACCACGACCACGACCACGACCACGACCACGACAACGACCATGATGACGATGACAATGACGGGCATGATCATGAGGCTCATGCCGGTCACGCGCATGAGGGGCACGCCCATGCCGGGCATTCCCATGGCGCGGGCGGCCATGTGCATGCCCCGGCGAATTTCGGCACCGCTTTCCTGGTCGGCATCGTCCTCAATGTCGGCTTTGTCGTGGCGGAGGTGGTCTATGGCCTTCTCGGCCATTCCATGGCGCTGATTGCCGATGGCGCGCATAATCTGACGGATGTGCTGGGCCTGGCCGCCGCCTGGCTGGCCAGCGTGCTCGCCCGCCGTCCGCCCAGCCCACGCTTCACCTATGGGCTGGGCCGTTCCACCATTCTGGCCGCCTTGACCAACGGGGTGCTGCTGCTGGTCGCTACCGGCGCCATCCTGCTGGAAGCGGTGCAGCGGCTGATCAGCCCGTCGCCGGTCGCCGGCGTCACAGTCATGATCGTGGCCGCCATCGGCATCGCCATCAACGGCTTCACCGCCTTTCTGTTCATGTCGGGCGCCAAGGACGACCTCAATATCAAGGGCGCCTTCCAGCATATGCTGGCCGATGCCCTGGTCTCGGTCGGCGTCGTCGTGGCCGCCCTGGTGATCAGCTTCACCGGCTGGAACCGGCTTGATCCGGCCATTTCCATCGTCATCGCCGTGGTCATCGTGGTCGGCACCTGGGGCCTGCTGCGGCAATCCGTCGGCATGTCCATGGATGCAGTGCCGGAAGGCGTCGATCCTCTGGCGGTGCGCGGCTATCTGGAAACGCTGCCGGGCGTGGCCGAGGTGCATGACCTCCATATCTGGGCCATGAGCACCACGGAAACGGCGCTGACCGGCCACCTGGTCATCCCCGGCGCCCATCCGGGGGACGGCTTCCTGCGCAGCGCCTGCGAGCAGTTGCAGCGGCGCTTCCGCATCGGCCATGCCACGCTGCAGATTGAAATTGACGCCGCCGGCGCCTGTCGCCTTGCCCCGGCTGACGTCATCTAATCCCGGTCGCGCGCCGTTTTTGGTTCCAGCCGGGCTTTGCCCTATTGGTGTAGATCTCGGACAATGTTGAAAGTGCGTTAGTTGGACCTCTCTCCAGTCACTCAGGCTTTCGTTCTGCATTTCGGCGAAATGGGTAGCCGGTGGGGCATCAACCGGACGGTCGGCCAGATCTACGCTTTGCTGTTCCTCTCGGCCCGGCCGCTGCCGGCCGATGAAATCGCCGAGGCGCTCGGGTTTTCCCGCTCCAATGTCTCGATGGGTCTGAAGGAGCTGCAATCCTGGCGGCTTGTCCGCCTGCAGCATCTGCCGGGCGACCGTCGGGAGCATTTCTCGACGCCCGACGATGTCTGGCAGATCGTCCGCATTCTGGCCGAGGAGCGGCGCAAGCGCGAGCTTGACCCGACGCTCTCCGTTCTGCGGGATCTGCTGCTCACCGAGAGATCCAATCCCGATGACGAGCATGCCTATCTGCGCATGCAGCAGATGCATGATCAGCTCGAACTCATCACCAAATGGTCGGCCGATATCCAGAAGCTCGAAACGACGCAGCTGGTGGAGCTTATTCGCATGGGCGGCCGCATCGTCCGTCTGCTGGAGCTGAAGAACCGGCTGCCCATCATCGGATCGCGCGGCAGCAAGGCCGCTTCCGGCCGCGCCGCGGAGACAGAGAGCGTCGAGCAGGAAGACGCGGATGACTGAGTTCCGCCTGCGCTAAGTTCGGTGGCGCAATGATCGAAACGTCGCTGACCCGGTACGGGCGAAGGGGCGGTTGCCGGTGGCAGCCGCCCCTTCGCCTATGTCAGGGCCATGACTTAAGCGCGCAGAAGATGGAAACCGATCGTTCTGCCTTTGAATCCGTCTTGCGGATGGCGTCGCAAAGCCTCTAGAAGCGATGGTAGGCCGGACGCCATTCCTCGAATGAGATCGTTATAAGATCATGATGTTAAACGGTGTTGTTAAGCGGGGCGCTGCCGCCTCCGCCCTTGCGCTGGCCGTAGGGCTTTCTGCCTGCAAGAAAAGCAACACCTATGTGGCGCCGCCCCCGCCCGAGGTCTCGGTCGCAGCCCCGCTCGTCCATGACGTGCGCCGCCATCTGGAAACGACCGGCACGGTCGAGGCGCTGAACTCCGTCGATCTCGTTGCGCGTATTCAAGGGTTTCTCTACAGCCAGAATTACACCGACGGCGCCATGGTCAAAAGCGGCACGACGCTCTTTACCATCGAGCCGCCACCCTATTTCGCCCAGTTGCAGCAGGCCCAGGCGCAGCAGGCCGCGGCCCAGGCCAATCTGGTGCAGGCGCAACAGGCCTTTCAGCGGCAGGCAACCCTGCGGCAGCAGGGCGTGAATTCCCAGGCCGATTACGACAATGCCCAGGCCAAGCAGGATGCGGCCCAGGCCGATCTCGACAATGCCATCGCCAGCACGCAGCTGGCCGCCATCAACTATTCCTATACCCAGGTGAAGGCGCCCTTCGACGGGCTGGTCTCGACCCATCTCGTCTCGGTTGGCCAGATGGTCGGCACCGGTGGAGAGAAGACGAAGCTCTCCACCATCGTGCAGCTCAAGCCGATCTACGTGTATTTCTCGCTCAGCGAACCGGTCGTGCAGCGCATCCGCGCGGCCCTTCAGGCCATGGGCAAGACGCTGGCCGACGTCCACAATATTCCCATCGCCATCGGCCTGCAGACCGAGACCGGCTATCCTCATGTCGGCCAGCTCGATTACGTGGCGCCAACGGTCGATGCCAATACCGGCACGCTCACCGCCCGTGCGCTGATGCCCAATACCGATGTCACCTTGCTGCCCGGCATGTTCGTGCGCGTGCAGGTGCCCGCCGGCACCGACCAGAATGCGATCCTCGTCCCCACCACTGCCATCGGCTCGGACCAGGGCGGCTCCTACGTGCTGACGGTCGACGATCAGAACGTGGTGCAGGAAAAGAGCATCACCACCAGCACGGTGACGGGTGATCTCACCGTCGTCGACAAGGGTCTGGCCCCCACCGACAAGATCGTCGTCAATGGCTTGCAGCGGGCGATCCCCGGCGAAAAGGTGTCGCCCCAGGCAGCCCCGGCCTTGACCGCGCCCGCCGACATCGACAGCGCCCAGTAAAGGGGCGCAGGGGATGTTCTCGAAATTCTTTATCGAGAGGCCGGTTCTCGCGAACGTCCTCTCCATCGTCGTGGTGCTGATCGGCTTGGTCGCCATGGTCGGCCTGCCGATCGCGCAGTATCCCAATGTCGTGCCGCCCACCGTGCAGGTGACGACAAGCTATCCGGGCGCCTCCGCCAAGACGCTGGTCGATACCGTGGCCCTGCCGATCGAGCAGCAGGTCAATGGTGTGCAGGACATGCTGTACATGCAGTCGTCCTCCACCAGCAGCGGCGCCTATACGCTGACGGTGACCTTCAAGATCGGCACGGACCTGAACTTCGCCCAGGTTCTGGTGCAGAACCGCGTCTCCGCCGCACTCGCGTCGCTGCCGGCTTCGGTGCAGGCGCAGGGCGTCGTCGTGCAGCAGAAATCGACCTCGATCCTGCAGATCGTGACGCTGACCTCGCCGACGGGGCAGTACGACAGCCTCTATATGAGCAACTATGCCGGCATCAACATCACCAATGTGCTGGCCCGCCTGCCGGGCGTCGGCAATGTCGCGGTCTTCGGCGCCGGCTCCTATGCCATGCGTCTGTGGCTTGATCCGAACGCGCTCAAGGCGCGGGGCCTGACGCCCACGGATGTCATCAACGCGGTGAAAAGCCAAAGCCAGGCGGTCACCGCCGGGCAGACCGGCACGCCGCCCGCACCGGCCAACCAGGCCTTCCAGTACACGATCAATATCCAGGGCCTGCTGACGACGCCGGAACAGTTCGGCAATATCATCGTCAAAAGCGGGCAGGGGACGGGCGGGCTGATCACGCGCGTGCGGGATGTCGCGCGGATCGAACTGGGCGCGCAGAACTACGCCCAGACCTTCACGCTCGACAATAATCCGTCTGCCGGCATCGCCATCTACCAGCAGCCCGGTGCGAATGCGCTTCAGGTCGCGACCGAGGTGCGCAATACCATGGCGACGCTCGCAAAAAGCTTTCCGCAGGGTCTGACCTATAGCGTGCCCTTCGACACCACGCTGTTTGTCACTGCCTCCGTCGATGAAGTCTACAAGACGCTGATCGAAGCGGGCGTGCTGGTTCTGATCGTCATCCTGGTCTTCCTGCAGGATTGGCGGGCGACGCTGGTGCCGGCAACCACGATCCCCATCACCGTCATCGGCGCCTTCGCCGCCATGGCGGCTTTGGGTTTCACCATCAATCTCTCGACCCTCTTCGCGATCGTGCTCTCCATCGGCATCGTCGTCGATGATTCGATCGTGGTGGTGGAAGGCTCCGCCCAGCAGCTGGAACATGGGCTGGGCAGCCAGGCCGCCGCCATCCAGGCGATGAAGGAACTGTTCGGCCCCATCATCGGCATCACTTTGGTGCTGATGTCGGTCTTCATTCCGGCCTCGCTGACGCCGGGTCTGACCGGACAGATGTATGCGCAGTTCGCCCTGGTGATCGCGGCGACCGCCCTGATCTCGGCCATGAACGCGACCACGCTGACGCCCACGCAATGCGCGCTGTTCCTGCGCGTGCCGAAACCGCCGGAGCAGCGCAACATTCTCGCCCGCGGCTTCAACCGCGGCTATGACCGGGTCGCCGGCGGCTATGCCCGGATCATTCGCGGCATGACCAATCATGCCGGCATTGCCGTCATCGCCGCGCTGATCATGATCGGCGGTGCCCTCTGGGGCATCGCGCGTCTGCCCACCGGCTTCCTGCCGATCGAGGATCAGGGCTACCTCATCGTCGCGATCCAGTTGCCCGACGGCGCCTCGCTCGGCCGCACCCAGCAGGTCGTGGCAGAGGTCGGCGCGCTGGCACAGAAAGTGCCCGGCGTGCAGCAGGTCATCGGCATCGGCGGCATATCGGTGCTCGATAACAGCGCCCAGCTTGCCAATGCCGGCGTCGACTACATCATGCTCAAGCCCTGGAGCGAGCGCGGCAAGGGCGAGACGCTGCTGCCGTTGTACATGAATCTCAAGAAGGCGCTGGCCGGGGTTCAATCCGCGGCGCTGACCGTGGTGCCGCCGCCCGCCATCCAGGGCATCGGCAATGCCAGCGGCTTCACCATGATGCTGGAACAGCGTGACGGCAGCAACGACTATGCCAAGCTGCAGAGCGTGGCGCGCACCATCGTCGCGACCGCCAACGGTCAGACCGGCATCTCCGGCGGCTTCACCACCTTCCGCGCCGAAGTGCCGCAATATGACGTGGTGATTGACCGCGTGAAGGCGGAAACCCTGCATGTGAATGTGGGCGATGTCTTCTCGACCATCTCCTCCTATGTCGGCTCGACCTTCATCAACCAGTTCAATGAATTCGGCCTGACCTTCCAGGTTTATGCGCAGGCGGATTCCAAATACCGGCTGACGATCGACCAGCTCAACAATCTCTATGTGAAAAGCCAGGACGGGCTGATGATTCCCGTCGGCACGCTGGTGCGGATCAAGCCGACGGTGGGCCCGTCGCTCATCAGCCTCTACAATCTCTATCCGGCGGCGACGATCATCGGCAGCAATGCGCCCGGCTTCAGTTCAGGACAGGCGCTGGACCTGATGGATCAGGTCGCGGTGCATAACATGCCGCGCGGCACCGGCTATGACTGGACGGCGATGTCCTATCAGGAGAAGGCGGCCGGCGGGCAGATCATCTATGCCTTCGGCTTCGCGCTCGTCCTCGTCTATCTGGTGCTCTGCGGCCAGTATGAGAGCTGGGTCACGCCGGTGGCCGTGCTGCTGGCGGTGCCGCTGGCGTTGATCGGGCCCGGTCTCGTGCTCGGGCTGCTGGGGGTCGATAACAACCTCTATGTCCAGATCGGTCTGCTGCTGCTCATCGCGCTCGCCGCCAAGAACGCCATTCTGATCGTGGAGGTGGCGCGCGAGCATCGCATGGCCGGCCGGTCCATTCTGGATGCCGCGCGCGACGCCTCTCGCGCGCGTTTCCGGCCGATCCTGATGACCTCCTTCGCCTTCATGCTGGGCGTGGTGCCCCTGATCCTCGCGACAGGCGCCGGTGCCAATTCGCGCAAATCCATCGGCATCACCGTCTTCAGCGGCATGGCGGCCTCGACCTGCCTGGCCGTGCTCTTCGTGCCGTCCTTCTTCATCGTGCTGCAGCGCTTCGATGAATGGCTGCGAGGTTCCAGGAAGACGGCGGCCGCGCCGCCCGCGGCTGAGCCGCCGACGGCCCAGCCCACGCCCGGTCACGGGGATTGACCGGCTTCGGGCCGGCTACAGATCCACGGTCACGCGGTCCGTCAGGCCGGAGGACAGGGTGCCCTCCGTCCGCTGGCGGATAAAGGGCCCGAAGCCGATCTCGAAGGGCAAGGCCGGCGCATCGAGCAGGGCCAGATAGGTATCCGGCAAATGCTGGGACAGATTCTCGATCAGATAAGCAAGGATATCGACGGAGACCGCGGGCGGGAACAGCACGCCCGTGAGCTTCACCTCCGCGCCGACGGCGGCATAGTCGTAGGGCACAAGCCGAAGCGCCATCCCCAGCTGCAGGGCCTGAACCACCACCCCGCCCTGGGGCTTCGGCTGATAGAAGGACAGCGTCTCCAGCACCCGGTCCCAGCCGTAAGGCACGGTATCCAGCGTGTTGTTATAGCGCCAGGTGCGGCCGGCAAGCCTCGCCTGATCCGCGTATTCCTGGGCAAAGCCAGTATTGCCCGGTGTCATCCCGGCAAAGGCATAGACCGAGAGGGCGGGGGCCGGATTGGCGCTCGCGGTCCATAGGCCCAGTACCGGCGCCAGCGTGCCGCCCAGGCTGTGACCGGTCACATAGAGATCGACGGCGCCGAGCCCGGTCAGCACGGATGACAGCGTCTGGCCGCCGCCCGACAGCGCCAGCAGCCCCTGCAATCCCGCCCAGGTCCCGGCCGAGACCTTCGCATCCGGCACACGCGCACCCGGCCATGGCTGCATGGTGCCGAAGGGACTGTCCTGCTGTGCATCCTCCCAATAGGCGGAGGAAAACGGGTTGGGATAGGTGCCGCGGATAGCCACGACATGCCGGCCCGAAGCGTCCCGCACCAGATAGGCGAAATTGACCGGAACGGGGACGTCGTCAGCCATCCACAGCAGGGTCCAGGTCGCGCCGGCGACCGGGCCGGCGGCGAGATGGGCCGTGATATAGGCGGGCGTGGCATAGGCCAGGCCCGCCAGCGTCATCAGGACGGGAGCGAGGGGATCTGTTGCCATGGCAACAATTACTTACGGAGATTGGTGGATGACGGATATTTCTCGTACGGAACCGCATAGGCCGATTCCGAAATATCGAGAAGATTTCCGGCGGTGTCATAATTGTTGAAGACCTGCCGGATCGTCGGCACAGGCGAAATCACCGGGTCGGCGCTGGCGTCGAGAAAGATGATGCCGCGTGTGGCAAGGCTGTCCTGCGGCGTGGACCCCACCAATTGGGTGGATTGGCCGGGCGTGATGATATACTGCACACCAAAAATGAATGTAGCCAGTTGCGGAATGGAGATATTGAAAATTCCGCCCTGCGCGATGAAGGTCGCGGCAGGAATTTGCGTCACCGTTCCATTGTTGTCGATGTAATTGACGAAAAGGCTGACTGCGCCGCTGGAGGCGACGAAGGCGGGTGACGGGTAGTAGTACAGATTCACGATCAGTGGATTGGCTACGATATTCGTGATCTGAAAGAAAGAACCCTGTTGGACATAGGGCACGTTCGGCACGCCGGGAACGATCGGCTGAGCCAGAATTTCAAAAGAGGCGATGCCCGTCATGGCGAGTTCCCTATATTTTGTTTTATTTCTAGGTGTTGCCGAAGCAAAGTCAAAACTGACGTCTGGCGTTTAATTTCCTCTATCAAGTCAGCATAAGCATGACAAATTCCATTGTCAAATCGAATTGACAGCGCCTTTGGACATAGGGGTGAGTATGAAACGATTTTATTTGGGTGGCGCTACTGTCCTTTGAACAGACGCAGAAATCCGGCGATGTCGCGCCGCCTTTGACCTGGGATGCGTCACGATCAGAAAATTCTAGGGCGTTAGAGGAAGTTCTTCCATGGCATGATGAAGATTCGCGCAAAGCGGGTTGTTGTCTCTGGCTTTGCCCGGTCGATGGCGCATGAGCCAGACTGAGAGGCCGACAGCCTGTACGTGTCGCGGCAGGGGGACTGCCCGTCCTGCACACGGACAAAGACGATGTCTTCTACGAAAAAGGACTTATCAACGAAAGGATCGAACGTCCCGCGCGGTGTGCCTGCCCTACAGGCCGAGGCCCAATTGCCCGGCGAGTGACCGCAGTTTCTCAGGATTGCGGATAATATAGACGGCGGTGATGCGCCCCTCGGCCACATCCAGCACGGTCGCCTGCGGCAATCCGTCAGGCTCCAGCGTGACAAAGCCCGGGCCCGCATTGATCCGCCCCAGATAGAGCAGCGGCCGCGCGGCATCGCCGCGCTTGGCGGCCAGGCGCGCGAACATCCGCGCGGCCTTGTCACCGCCATGGATAAGGTTGATGGAGGCCGGGCGGATGCCGCCGCCATCGGCATGCACCACCACATCCTGCGCCAGCAGGCGGCGCAAACCGTCCTCATCGCCGGACTGCGCGGCGGCAAAAAAGGCCCGCGCCAGCCGCGCGCCATCCTCAGCCGCCGCAGGCTGCCGGACCTGCGCCTCGCCCAGCCTTGCCCGCGCCCGCACCGCCATCTGGCGGCAGGCGGCGTCGGTGCGCCCCAGCAACGCCGCCAGCTCGCTGAAGGGCGTGTCGAACAGATCATGCAGAATAAAGATGGCCCGCTCGGCCGGTGACAGGCGTTGCAGCGTCAGCAGAAAGGCGATGGAGAGGGATTCGGACCGCGCATAGGCGCTCTCCTGCGGCGGCGCCGCGTCCTCCAGCACCGGCTCCGGCAGCCAGGGGCCGACATACTGCTCCCGCCGCACCTGCGCTGATTTGAGATGGTCGAGGGCCAGCCGCGCCGTGGCCTTCATCAGCCAGGCGCGCGGCGTGATGATGGCCGCGCGGTCAGCGTCCTGCCAGCGGAGGAAAACATCCTGCGCGATATCCTCGGCCGTCGCGCGCGACCCCGTCATCCGGTAGGCGAGCCCGATGAGGTCGGCGCGCACGGCCAGGAAGGACGCAGCCGCTTCCGCCGGCATGGTCAATGGCCCGCGGGCACGGAGCGGAAGCCGATGGCGATGCGGTTCCAGGCATTGATGGTGGCAATCAGCAGGGAGAGTTTCACGATCTCCGTCTCCGCAAACTGTTCAGTCAGCGCGGCGTAATCCGCGTCGGGCGCATGAGTGTCGGCGATCAGCGTCAGCGCCTCGGTCCAGGCCAGCGCCGCACGCTCCCGATCCGTATAAAACGGCGCCTCGCGCCAGGCGTCGAGCAGAAACAGCCGGGCCGGGCTCTCGCCGGCCTTGATCGCGTCGCGCGTATGCATGTCGATGCAATAGGCGCAGCCGTTGATCTGGCTGGCGCGGGTCTTCACCAGCTCGATCAGACTCATCTCCAGGCCGGAGCTGACGACGGCGCGTTCCAGGCCCACCATGGCCTTCATGACCTCGGGTGCGGCGGCGAAATAATCGAGACGGGGTTGCATTCTGCATCTCCTCGTTTGGGGTTCACTCCCAAGACGAGGCAGCCGGGGCGGATGTGACGGCGGCCGCTAAATATTTAGTGGCCCGTGCCCAAAAACGCGTCATGCCCGCGCAAGCGGGCATCTACCCCGCGTGGCGCCGAAAGGGACAGGCGCCGCAACGGGTGGGTCCGCGCAACAAGTGCGCGGATGACGATGTCCAGGGATATCCACCACCACCCTAGGTAGGGTGGGCTTAAGCCCACCCTACGACGCCGAATGAGGTCGGAAGGGTTTCACGAGAACCAGAACGTCACGGGCGGTGACCGCCTTACGGGAGGCCGAAGCCTCTCTCAGGCTCTTACGCCAGCCGTCCGTGGCACTGCTTGAACTTCTTGCCCGAGCCGCAGGGGCAGGGGGCGTTGCGCGGCGTATCCCGCCAGGAGGCCGGCAGATCGGCCAGCGCCGTCGCCACCGCGCCGCCCGCCACCTCCACCGGCGCCGTCGCTTCCAGCGTCAGCCCCGCCCCCATGCCGGTATCATGGCCGAAACTCTGGTTCAGCATGTCCTCGGGATTGTTCTCAAACATCAGGCCCGGCGGCGGCGGCACGGGCTCGGCCGGCTGAGTGAAGTCGACCCGGCACAGTGTCGCGGTCACCCGCTCCTTGAGGTCTTCCAGCATGGCGCCGAACAGCGCGAAGGCTTCGGACTTGTATTCGCGCAGCGGATCAAGCTGGCCATAGGCGCGCAGGCCGATGCCCTGGCGCATATGGTCCAGATTGAGCAGATGCTCCTTCCAGACCTGGTCCAGCGTCTGCAGCAGCAGCGACTTTTCCACCATGCGCATCAGTTCGGGGCCGAAATTGGCGGCTTTCGCCGCCATCAGCGCGTCACCGGCTTCCTCGATCCGCTCGCGGATATGGCTTTCGTCGATGCCTTCCTCGCGGCCCCAATCCTCGATCGGCAAAGCCAGGCCCAGCACGCGCTCGATATCCTCGGCCAGTTCCGCCGTCTGCCACTGTTCGGCAAAGGCCTTTTCGGGAATGCGGGCGGAGACGAGTTCGCCGACCACCTCGTTGCGCATCTGCGCGACGACCTCGGACACATCCTCCAGCATCATGAATTCGCGGCGCTGCGCATAAACCTCGCGCCGCTGGTCGTTCATGACGTCGTCATATTTCAGCAGATTCTTGCGGATATCGAAGTTCCGCGCCTCCACCTTCTTCTGCGCCTTTTCCAGCGCCCGGTTGATCCAGGGATGGGTGATCGCCTCGCCATCCTTCAGGCCAAGGCGCTGCAGCATGCCGCCCATCCGGTCCGAGCCGAAGATGCGCATCAGGTCGTCTTCCAGGCTCAGGAAGAAGCGCGAATGCCCCGGATCGCCCTGGCGGCCCGAACGGCCGCGCAGCTGGTTGTCGATGCGGCGGCTTTCATGCCGCTCGGTGCCGATCACGAAAAGCCCGCCGGCCGCCACCACCGCGTCATGCGCCTGCGCCACTTCCGCGACCAGGGCGCGGTCACGCTCGGCATATTCTGCCGGGTCGGCAATGGTCGACAGTTCCAGGCGACGGCGCATGTCGATATTGCCGCCGAGTTTGATGTCGGTGCCGCGGCCGGCCATATTGGTCGCGATCGTCACAGCGCCCGGGGCGCCGGCCTGCGACACGATGGTTGCTTCTTGCTCATGGAAGCGCGCGTTCAGCACGGCATGCGGCACGCCCTCGCGCTTCAGCAGTTCGCTGAGGATTTCGCTCTTTTCGATGCTGGTGGTGCCGACCAGAACCGGCTGGCCCTTCTTGCGCGTCTCGGCGATCAGGGTCGCCAGCGCCATGTATTTCTCGGTCGCCGTCCGGTAGACCTCGTCATTCTCGTCCAGGCGCGCAACCGGCACATTGGTCGGAATTTCGACGGTCGAGAGTTTGTAGATCTCCTCGAACTCGTCCGCTTCCGTCATCGCCGTGCCGGTCATGCCGGCAAGCTTGGGATAGAGGCGGAAATAGTTCTGGAAGGTGATGGAGGCCAGCGTTTGGTTCTCAGGCTGGATGGTGACGTGTTCCTTGGCCTCCAGCGCCTGATGCAGGCCTTCCGAATAGCGGCGGCCTTCCATCATGCGGCCGGTGAACTCGTCGATGATGATGACCTTGTCGTCGCGCGTGATGTAATCGACATCGCGGGTGAACAGGGTATGCGCCCGCAGGCTCTGCTGGGTGTGGTGCAGGATCGAGATATTGAAGACGTCGTAAAGATTGCCTTCCTCTATGATGCCGGCCTCGCGCAGCATCTCCTCCACCCGCTCGGCCCCCGGTTCGGTGAGCGTGACGGCCTTCTGCTTCTCGTCCTTGTCGAAGGTCTCGGGGTCTTGCACCAGGATTTTCACGACCTCGTCCACCTGGCGGTAGAGGTCGGAACTGTCCTCGGCCGGGCCTGAGATGATCAGTGGCGTGCGCGCCTCGTCGATCAGGATGCTGTCGACCTCGTCGACGATCGCATAGTGGAAGTCGCGCTGGACCATGTCTTCCAGCCGGTATTTCATATTGTCGCGCAGATAGTCGAAACCGAATTCGTTATTGGTGCCGTAGGTGATGTCGCAGGCATAGGCCGCGCGGCGCTGGCTGTCTTCCATGCCATGGACGATGATGCCGGTGGACAGGCCCAGGAACGAATACAGCTCGCCCATGGTCTCGGCGTCGCGGCGGGCCAGATAGTCGTTCACGGTCACCACATGCACGCCCCGGCCGGACAGCGCATTGAGATAGACGGGCAGGGTGCCGACCAAGGTCTTGCCCTCGCCGGTCTTCATCTCGGCGATGCGGCCGCTATGCAGCACCAGGCCGCCCACCAGCTGGACGTCGAAATGGCGCAGGCCGAGGACGCGCTTGGACGCCTCGCGCACCACGGCAAAAGCCTCCGCCATGATATTGTCGAGGCCCTCGCCCCCCTCCAGCCGGCTTTTGAACTCGGCCGTCTTGGCGCGCAGCGCCTCGTCCGTCAGCGCCGCAATCTGCGGTTCAAGGGCATTGACCTGCGGCACGATGCGCCGATAGCCGCGGAGCGTGCGCTCGTTGCTGGTTCCGAAAAAGACGCGGGCGAGAGATCCGAACATGAGAACCTTGGGTCAGTTGGCCGGCCAAAAGCCGGCCGCCGGCTGGCGGAATGCCCTGGAGTAGGCGGGCCGCAATAGCCTGAAATGGGGTGCCAGTGATAGGACTGCCACAAGATGGGGTCAACGCGTGGCTTTATCATGACGGATGGTCGCCCCTTCTTGTGGATGGCCGCCGCTTCGGCCATTCTCCGCCGCCCTTGGCACACCCGCCGGATTAGAGGTTTTTATGCGCCTTTCTCGTTTGACGCTCGCAATTCTGGCCAGTACGGCCCTCGCTTTTCCGCTGGCCGGGCCCATGGCCCGGGCGCAGTCCAGCAGCGCGGCGCCCGCCGCCCCTGCGGCTGATGCCAAGCCGAAGAACCCCATCATCGCGACGGTGGACGGGCAGGATATCTATCTGTCCGACATGCAGGACATGACGCATAACCTGCCGCAGCAGCTGCAGAACATGTCGCCCGAGCAGCTTTATCCCATCCTTCTCGACCAGTTGGTTGACCAGAAGGCGATGGCCATTCAGGCCACCAAGGACGGCATGCTGAACGATCCGGGCGTCAAGCATCAGATCGAAGTCGGCACCGAGCAGGTGCTGCAGGGGGCCCTGATCCGCAAGGCGATCGGCCCGGATATCTCGCAGGCGGCCATCCAGGCGGTCTATGACAAGGACTACGCCAACAAGCCGGGCGTCGAGGAAATCCATGCCCGCCACATCCTGGTGGCCTCCGAATCGCAGGCCCAGGACATCATCAAGCAGCTCCAAAAGGACAACGGTGCCAATTTCGCCGATCTGGCGAAGAAGTATTCCACCGATCCGGGCAGCGTGAATGGTGGCGACCTCGGCTGGTTCAAAAAGACCGACATGGTGCCGGACTTCGCGAATGCGGCCTTCGCCATGAAGGATAATGAGATCAGCCAGGCGCCGGTCCACAGCCAGTTCGGCTGGCATGTGATCCAGGTTCTGGGTCATCGCGTCGACCCGACACCGACCCTCGCTGATGTCCAGGACAAGATCCGCAACCAGCTGATTCAGCAGGGTATTCATAACCTGCTCACGCAGGCGCGCAGCGCCGTCACGGTGAAGGAATTCGCCCCCGACGGGTCGCCGCTGCCGCCGGCCGGCGCCGCCCCCGCCGCCCCGGCCAACTAAGCGCCATGGCCAGCATCACGAGCGTCTCTCCGCTGGCGGTGCCGCTGCCGGAGATGGGTCCGATCGCGGGTGTCCGCCTCGGCTCCGCGGCGGCCGGCATCCGCTATCAGGGGCGGACCGACCTCATGATGATGGTCTTTCCCCGCGGCACCACCGTCGCCGGCGTCTTCACCCAGAACAAGTGTCCGGGTGCGCCGATCGACTGGTGCCGTGCGGCGCTGGATGGCGGCCGCGCCCAGGCGCTGGTCGTCAATGCCGGCAATGCCAATGTCTTCACGGGCAAGGCCGGGGTCGCGACCGTCAAGGCGACGGCCAAGGCCGCGGCCGCGCTGGCGGGCTGTCCGGCGAAGCAGGTCTTTCTCGCCTCCACCGGCGTGATCGGTGAGGTTCTGCCTGCCGAGCGCATCACCGCCGCCTTGCCCGCCTTGCATGAAACTTTGGTGGAAGATGGGTGGGACGCCGCCGCCCGCGCCATCATGACGACCGATACCTTTCCCAAAGGTGCCACCCGCACCGCCGTGATCGGCGGCACCACGGTGACGATCAACGGCATCGCCAAGGGCAGCGGCATGATCGCGCCTGATATGGCGACCATGCTGTGCTTCATCGCGACCGACGCCGCCATTCCCGCGGCTGCCCTGCAAAGCCTTCTGTCCCGCGGCGTGCAGCCCAGCTTCAACGCGGTGACGGTCGATAGCGACACCTCCACCTCCGACACCGTCCTGCTGTTCGCGACAGGGGCCGCCGGCAATCCGAGAGTGCCTGAGACGGGCGGCGCGGTCTTGAAGGATTTCCGCCGCGCCCTGGACGAACTGCTGCTCGACCTCGCCCTTCAGGTCGCGCGGGACGGGGAGGGTGCGCAGAAGCTGGTGCGCATTGACGTCACCGGCGCGGTGTCGAAAAAATCGGCCCGCACCATCGCCTTCGCCATCGCCAATTCCCCTCTCGTCAAGACCGCCATTGCGGGTGAGGACGCCAATTGGGGCCGCATCGTCATGGCGGTCGGCAAATCCGGCGAGCCCGCAGATCGCGACCGGCTGGCGGTCGGTGTCGGCGGCACCTGGATGGCGCGCGCCGGCACCGTCGTGCCGGGTTATGACGAAGCCCCCGTCGTCGCCCATATGAAAGGGCGCGAGGTTGAGGTTACGGTCGATATCGGCCTCGGCGATGGTGCCGCGACGGTTTGGACCTGCGACCTCACCCATGGATATATCGACATCAATGGCAGCTACCGAAGCTGAGGCGCCGGCCACGCCGGACGTTCGGCTGAGCACGGAACGGCTGACGCTCAGGGCCATCACGCCGGATGATGCCGAACAGCTTCACCGCCTGCTCAATGACTGGGAGGTCTGCCGCATGCTGCAGACCGTGCCCTTTCCCTATCCGCGCCTGATCGCAGACCAGTTCATCGCCGATTCCGTCTCCCAGCGGCTGGACGGCCAGGCCTACCACTTCGCCGTCACCGGCCAGGAAGCGGGGCGGGAGGTGCTGGTCGGGGCCGTCGGGCTGAAACTGCTGCGCGGCCGCCGGCGCGCCACCATCGGCTACTGGGTCGGCCGCAAATTCTGGGGCCATGGCGTGGCGCGGGAGGCCACCGGCCGGGTGCTGCGCTGGGCGCTGGCCAATCTCGATCTCGATGTGGTGGAAGCGACCGTCGCCACCGACAATCCGGCCTCGACCGCCGTGCTGCGGGCCATCGGCTTTCGCGAGACCGGCGCGGGGCGGGAAGCCTTCCTGTCGCGCGGCGGCGGCAGCCATGCCGTTCTGCTTTTCGAGGCCGCGCGGGCCGATCTCGCCCCCGTGCCGGATCTGACCAAGCCGGTCACGGCGAGCATGGCGCCGCCCAGCGGCCTGCCGCTGCTGCTGGTCGCGGCCTGCGTGCTGATCGACGCGCAAGGCCGCGTCCTCATCGCCCGCCGCCCGGAAGGCCGCGCCATGGCGGGCCTGTGGGAGTTTCCCGGCGGCAAGCTGGAGCCCGGCGAAAGCCCCGAGACGGCGCTGATCCGCGAGCTGCGGGAGGAATTGGGCGTCGATGTCGCGCGCAGCTGCCTCGCGCCCTTTGTCTTTGCGTCCCACACCTACGAGAAGTTTCACCTGCTGATGCCGCTCTTCCTCTGCCGGCGCTGGCAGGGCATCGCCTCTCCGCGCGAAGGCCAGACCATCCGCTGGGTGACGGCCGCCGAACTTTCTGACTTCCAGATGCTGCCGGCCGACCGTCCGCTGCTCCCCATGCTGCGGGACCTGCTGTAAGCTTCCCCGTTACGTCCACAGGACGAGTCCAAGAAGGGGATCTGCCGATGACCAATCCAACCGCCTGCCTGCTCGTAATCGGCAATGAAATCCTCTCCGGCCGCACCCAGGATGTGAACATCAATTTCCTGGCCCGCCGGCTCGGCCAGATCGGCATTCCGCTGCGCGAGGTCCGCGTCATCCCGGACGTGCCCGAGACCATCATCCGCACCGTCAACGAGGTGCGGGCGAGCTTCGACCATGTCTTCACCACCGGCGGCATCGGCCCGACTCATGATGACATCACCGCCGAATGCATCGCGGCCGCCTTTGGCGTGCCGTGGGAGATCAACGCGGAGGCCTTCGCCATCATGGAGGCGCGCTATCCGAAGGGTGAGTTCAACGCCGCCCGCCAGCGTATGGCGACGATGCCGCGCGGCGTCACGCTGATCGAAAATCCGGTCTCCGCCGCGCCCGGCTTCACCATCGGCAATGTCCATGTCATGGCCGGCGTGCCGCGCATCATGCAGGCGATGTTCGACTGTCTGGCGCCGACGCTGGAAGGCGGGCCGCCCATCATCTCCCGCGCGGTCTATGCGCTCGGCCTGCTGGAAGGCGCCATCGCGGCCGATCTGGAAGCCGTGCAGAAGCGCTATCCGCAGCTCGATGTCGGCAGCTATCCCTTCGCGCGGGAGGCCGGGCATGGCGTGGCCATCGTCTCCAAGGGCACCGATGTGGACGCCGCCGAAGCCGCGACCGCCGAAGTCACCGCCCTGATGGAAAAGCTCGGCCTCGCGCCGATCCAGGGCGAACCGGCCGCCTGACGCGGGAAAGCGCGCGCCCATGGCCGCCACCCCGACCAGCGCCGAGACCGAGGCCGCCGCCCATTGCCTGCTGCAATTCGGCCGCGTGCTGCTGCAGAACGGCGCCGATACCGGCCGCGTGCAGATCGCCGTGCGCCGTTTCGCGACCGCCTTGGGGCATGAGGCGCGGCTGCTGATTTCCTATGAGGGGCTGGTCCTCACCCTGGTCACCACCCAGGGCTTCACCACCAAAATCGGCAGCCGCATTCCGGCGATGAATGTAGGCATGAGCCAGGCCGCCGCCGCGCTGCATGTGCTGCACAAGGTGGAGGATGGGCGCTTCGATCTGGCCCGGGCTTCGGCCGAGCTGGACCGGCTGGAGCATAGCCCGCCGGAATATAACCGCTACCTGGTCGCGATCGCGCTGGGCATGACGGCCGCCTCTCTCAGCCGGCTCTTCGGCGGGGACTGGGCGGCGTTCTTCACCTGCTGGATCGCGACCGCCATCGGCACGCTGGTCCGGCAGGAGGCCGGCAAGCGCGGCTTCAGCCCGGTTGTGGTCTCCTTCCTGGCAGCGATCGTCAGCGGCGTGCTCGGCGGCTTCGGTGCTCGGCTGCTCGGCAGTCACACCACCGCGCTCTGTCTGGTCGCCCCCGGCATGGTCATCGTGCCCGGCGTGCCGCTCATCAACGGTGTGCAGGACATGCTGCGCAATCATGCCGGCGTCGGCATGGCGCGGCTTGGGTTTTCGTTCTTTGTCATCGCGGCCATCGGCCTGGGGCTGGAGATTGCCTCCGTCATCTCGGGCGTGCCGCTGCCGATCGACATTCCTTCGGGCAGCGTGCCCATCCCTGAGGATGCGGTTTTCGCGGCGCTCGCCGCTCTCGGCTTCGTGCTGCTCTTCTCGGTGCCGCTGCGCCTGGCCTGGGCGGCGGCGCTCTGCGGCCTCGCCAGCCACACCGTCCGCCTTGCTGTGATGGAGACGACGGGGGCCAGCATCGTGCTCGGAACCCTCATCGGCGCGCTGCTGGCCGGGGGCCTGGCGCAGATCTTCGCCCGCAAGCTGGACGCCCCGGCCGCGACCTTCGCCTTTCCCGGCGTCGTCGCCATGGTGCCGGGCATCTACGGCTTTCGCACCATCGCGGGGGCCATGCAGATCGTCGGTGCAGGCGGCGCGCCGCCCGCTGGTCTGGTGGATGCGACGATCGCGCTGGCTGTGACGGTCGTGATGATCACCGGTGCCATCACCATCGGCATCGCCGTGCCGCTGGCGCTGGCCAATCCGCGGCTGGTGGGGGTGATAGAGGGAAAGCGATGAGGGGAAGACGGAAAAGTTGTAATCAATGATATCATTGATTACAGTATGACGGATGAACAGTCATGCCAGCATCACCATCCGCAAGCTCGACGCCACCCTGAAAGAGAAGCTGCGCGTGCGTGCAGCCGAGCGCGGCCATTCTATGGAAGCAGAGGCCCGCGCCATCCTGCAGACCGTGTTGACGGAGCCTGCCCCGCGGCCTGAGCGCAATCTCTACGATCGTATTCGTGCTCGCTTCGAGCCGCTTGGCGGCGCGGACGATCTTGAAATACCCCCGCGCATGGTCGGTCGTGATCCACCCCGTTTCGACTGATGTTCATCCTGGATACCAACGTGCTCTCCGCGATCATGGGCGCCCGGCCGGTGCCTGAGGTCGCGGCCTGGATTGCGGGTGAACGGGAAGACGGTCTGTTCACAACGACGATCTGTCAGGCGGAAATTCTTTCCGGCCTCGCCATCATGCCGGAAGGCCGGCGCCGCTTGGCCCTGGAAGAGGCGGCAAACGCCATCTTCAGCGAAGAATTTGGCGGCCGTGTATTGCCATTCGATAGCGCAGCGGCGGCTGCCTATGCCAAGATTTTAGCGGCCCGCCGCAAGGTTGGCCGGGCGGCGGCGTCCTTTGATCTCATGATTGCAGCCGTCGCGCGCGTTCACGGCGCCTGCGTGGTGACGCGTGACCTCGGCGGCTTCGCCGATTGTGGTGTCCCGCTCATCAATCCTTGGCAGGTTTAGCGTGACGCCGAAGGAATGTGCAGTGCTGATTGGGTGAAGCGACGATTAACGGGGGGTAGGCCATTGGACGTGGAAATAACGGCTGAACAAAGGGCCAAGCTTCTGTCCCTGTTAGCTGATATTAGCTCAAATCAAATGGAACTTTTGTCGCTCATTTCCCAGTCGGCGATTGTCGCGATGACGAATGATCCAGAGACAAAAGTCGAAGAAGCGCAACGATTTCGCGAAGATTCGAAAATGGTGCGGGAAGCGATCAACAATACCTTCAAAGAGATCGCGAATGAATTCGAGCGCTGAGGAGGTGTGGAAGGCGCGCATGGCAGAGTCGGCCGCCCGCTTCGCTGATGCTTCAGCCAAGCAGGATCTTGCGACAAAAGCACTTGAAAAAGGCGGTGGAGGGGGTGATTCTGGAGGTATGGACACGCGGATCACTGCCCTGGAAGGCGCCGTCGGTCGCATTGAAGTGACCTTGGCACGCATGGATGAGAAGCTCTCTCATCTGGCGACGAAGGCTGAGCTGGCCGTAGAGATCGGCAAAATAAATGAAAAGCTAGCGACCAAACCCGGGATCGCGGGCATGTGGACGATGGCCATCGCCCTGATCGCGCTTGTGATCACTGCCGCAGCCTTGGGTCCGGACATCGGTCCCTGGCTGAGATCGCTTCTCGGTTAGCGACGCTCGGAGCGACACTCACCCCATCCTCACGAACCTTACGGCCGTATGCGCCTACCCAATCCGTGGCTGGTGGAAAACAAGCTGCATTTGCCCGGACTGAATGAGAAAAATGACGTTTGGCGCCGGCGGCCGACCGTCGCGCCGGTTGCCGGCCTATCGCAACAATGACAGGATAGAAACGTCATACCGGGAGACTCCGATGGTCCGTTCCTACCTCATCGCTTGCGTGCTCCTCGCACTCGGTGGCTGCGTCCAGAATGATGTCACAACCGACAGCGCCGCGCTCAGCGCCTCGCGTGCGACGGCCGTGGATGTGCAGCCGTCAGCCGCACCGGCTGAACCCGCCATGACGATGACGTCCGCCGGAACCATGACTAGCGCGGTCGCCATGACATCGACCGAGAGAATGGCGAAGGCCAGGGAAATCATCACGCATAAGACGACGACATCCGGGGCGATTTTGATACTCGCCAGCCCGGCATCGCTGGCCTCTGACTGCACGCCTCTCGGACCGGTGGAGGTCAAAGTGATTGTGCCACCACAGCATGGCGTCGTTCATGCCGCGCCGGGAACCGCATTCCCCCATTATGTGCCGGGCGATCCGCCTTATGCCTGCAACGGCAAGCGCAGCCCGGCCACGATCATCACCTACCGGTCCGCGCCGGACTTTAGCGGTGATGATTCAACCCTGTTGCAGATCTTCTTCCCGGATGGCGACGCGCCGAAGATCCTGTTCAACGTGTCCGTGGATTGATCGCAAGCGGCGATCGCGTTCACCCCATCCGTGCCAGCCGCACGGCCGTATGCCCGCGGCTTGGCCGCAGGCTCGGCATCACCAGAAGACAATTGTCATAGGGCGTGCGGATGTCGGTCGGTCCGTCGATCGCCAGCAGCGTATTGCGGTGCCGGATGATCTCACCCCCGCGATAGGGCTGCATGAAGGTGAAGCCCGCTGTCTTGGCCGTCACCACGCTCGTCACTTCCGCAAACACCGGCCGCCGCGGCGCGGGCGGCTGCGGCAGCAGCGGCTCGGCAGGATCGGCCATGTCCAGCGCCCGCAGCAATCCGGCGACCGAGAGATGCATCGTCGCCACGGTCTCGGCCAGCCAGTGCTGCCCACCCTCGATCAGATTGGCGACCGGCGCCCCCGCGTCATCGGCGAAGCGGTGGTAGTCGATCAGCCGCCGCCCGTTATTATGCCCATGGTCCGAGATCACGCATTCCGGCACGCCGATCGCCTGGCCCAAGGCGCGTCCGCGCGCCGTCTCGCCGCAGAGGATCAGCGGGTCGGACGGCCACAGCATGGAATGCAGGTCCAGCAGCACATCGGCGGTCTCGACCATCGGCCGCATCGCGCGCGCGCGGTCCAGCTCGGTCGAATGGCGCGGACCGTCCAGCAGCTCCGTGTCCCAGACGCGGTTGAGGTCTTCGTCGATATAGCGGGACGCGATCGGGTCCTCAGGGTCGAAACGGGCGAAGGCCGAAAGATTGGCGAAGCCGAAGGTCACACGCCCGCGGCTGGGCATGAAGCCGCTGGCCAGCAGCCGCTCCATCGCGATCGCGCCGGCAATCTCATTGCCATGGATGAGAGAGACCAGCAGCAGATGCGGTCCCGTCCGGCCGCTGTCCCGGGTTGTGAAGCCCGGCACGCCGGTATTGCCGGCAAGCCAGGGCGTCAGGTCGGGGGCCGCGAGTTCCACCGCGAACTGCGGCAGCGCCATGGCGCCGTTCGTCGGTGTCCGCAGGGCGGTCATCGGCACATCTGCTCCGCCATCCGGCGGATAAAGCGGTCGCAGGCGGCCAGTTCGCTTTCCGAAATCCATTCATCGCCCTGATGGGCCTGATTGATATCGCCGGGCCCGCAAACGATGGTGGGAATGCCCGCCTGCTGATAGAGGCCAGCCTCCGTCCCGTAGCTGACGCGCCCGGCACTGTTGCGGCCCGTCACCTGCCGCACGGTATCGGTCAGCGGGTGGTCCTCGGGCAGAGACAGGCCGGGAATCCAGTTCAGCACCTCAAAGGTGAAACCGGCTTCGGGATCGACTGCCTGCATCGCGGGCTCGATCTCGGCTGCCACGAAGGCGCGCAGGCGCTCTACTTCTGCGAAGAAGTCGTCGCCCGGCACGGTGCGCCATTCCATCTCGCACCAGGCAAGGTCGGGGATGATGTTAATGCCGGTGCCGCCGCCCATCCGCCCGACCTGGCAGGTGCTGTGCGGCGGGTCATAGCCGGGCACGAAAGGGCCTTCCACGGCAAAGCGCCGCGCCTCGGCGGCCACCCAGGCCATCGCCCGCGCCAGGGCCTGCACGGCATTGACGCCGCGTTCGGGAATGGCGGAGTGGCCGGCGCGGCCGCGTACCGTCACCCGCATGGCCAGCCGCCCCTTATGGCCGGTGATGGGGCCCAGCAGGCTCGGCTCGCCGACCAGGCAGACATCGGGTGTCCAGCCGCTATCCTGCATGTCCTCGATCAGGCGGCGCGCGCCGTTGCAGCTGATCTCCTCGTCATAGCTGATGAAGAGATGCACGGGCCGAGATAGATGGGCCGCCTGCAGGTCCGGGATGGCCGCCAGACAGCTCGCCACGAACCCCTTCATGTCGGCGGTGCCGCGGCCATAGAATTTGCCATCCGCGCGGCGCAGCGTGAACGGGTCCGAGGTCCAGTGCTGCCCCTCCACCGGCACGGTATCGACATGGCCGGACAGCGCCAGGCCGCCCGGACCCGGCTTGCCGATCACGGCATGGATATTGGCTTTCTCCCGCGTCTCGTCATGGCTGAGCCGGTAGGGCACGCCCAGCTCATCCAGATAGCCGGTGATGAAGGCGATGAGGGGCAGATTGCTGCGGTCGCTGGTGGTGTCGAAACCAATCAGCCGCGTCAGCAGATCGACCGTCGCGGGGAGCGCGGTCGGCGCGGCAGAGGCGACCTCGGCCAATGTTACAGTTTGCATGGGACCAATCCTATACCGGCCAGTCGCCGAGGCAACGGGGCATCTGCGCCGTCACGGTGGCAGGGCTGGGCGTTGACGCCAAGTTGCGCGCAGACCACAAGGCGCTGATGTCGTTCATGGCGCCCCAATCCGAGAGCTTCACCTCTGGCCTGACCCCGTCGAGCTGGATTCTCACCGAACCCTATGCCGGGCTGCAATCCCAGGCGCTTGGCCTGGCGGAAGCCGCCGGCCTCTCGCCTGAGACGCGCACGCTGCAGGCGCGCTTTCCCTGGAACTACGTTTCCGCCCCGCGCTGGCCCTGGCCGCTGCGTGCGGTTGAGCCTGCGGCCATCGCCGGAGACAGGCCCGGCCTCATGCTGTCCTGCGGCGGCATGGCGGCGGCCGTGGGCTCTGCGCTGCGCAGTCCAGACCATCGCGTCGTCCATATCCAGAACCCGCGCATGGCCTTCAGCAAGTTCGATCTCATCGTCGTCAACCGGCATGACGAGGTGACGGGGAAGAACGTCATCGTCACCCGCACGGCGCTGCATCGCGTGACGCAAGCGCGGCTAGCGGCAGCGCGCGCCCAATGGGCCCCGGTCTTCGCCCATTTGCCGCGCCCGCTGGTCGCCGTGCTGGTCGGCGGCACCAATGGCCGCTTCCGCCTGGATGCGCCGGTGGCCGCGGATCTGGCGCAGTCGCTGGCCGGCATGATGGAGGGCGACCGCGTCGGCCTGATGCTGACGCCCTCCCGCCGCACCGACCCGAAGGCGACCGCCGCCTTCCAGCAGATCCTGTCGCCGCGCGGCGCCTATGTCTGGGACGGCACCGGCGAGAATCCCTATTTCGGCATGCTGGCTTTGGCTGACATGATCATCGTCACCATCGATTCCGTCTCCATGGTCTCGGAAGCGGCGGCGACGACGGCGCCCGTCATGCTCGCGCCACTGCCCGGCCGGTCCCGTCGCATCGGCATTTTCACGGATGGGCTGATCGCCGATGGACGCGTGCGGCCCTTCCAGGGACGCTACGAGCATTGGCCGGTCGCGCCCCTGGACGATACCGCCGAAGCGGCGCAGGACATGCGCCGCAGGCTTGGCTTTTAACCTCTCATCACAAGAGGCCGCGACGATGCTCGATATTCAGACCTTCGACGCCGTGAAGGGTGGCAACGTCCTCTATAAGGCGCTGGCCCACCCCCTGGCCGCAGAGGCGATGGAGCGGCTGGCGGTGCGCCTTGCTTCGGCCGGTCCCGTGGGCCTGTTCGACCCTGACTCGGTGGCGCCCCCGCTGCTCACCATGTATCCGGCCCTGCCCATCACGGCGCTCTTCGTCCAGGACGTCCGCCAGGTGGGGGAGACGCGGGCCGGTCTCGTCGCCCAGCCGATGACCGAGATCGCCGATAGCGGCATCGCGACGCTGCTGGTCGCAGGCTTCGATGCAGACCGCACGGTCGCCCTGCTGCGCGCCTTTCTGCCGGACGGCATCGCGATTCTGAGTCTGGACGAGGTGCGCATTCCGGTCGAGCGCGTGACCAATCCCCGCCGCTATCTCGATCCGCTCAACTTCGCCATGAACTACGCCTTCTTCCGGGACGAGGACGGGCTCTCCACCCGTCTGGTCACCGCCAATTACTGGGCGAGCTATGGCGCGAAGGACGTCCGCTTCTGGCTGCGCCTCTATGATCGTGCGGGACAGATCCTGGCGGAATGGAGCGAGGCCGCGCCGAAAGGTCCGGGTGGCGTGGCGTTTGACAGCCGTGACGTGCGGGCGCGCTTCGGCCTGAGGGAATTCACCGGCCAGCTTTTCATCCATGCGGTCGGTGTGGCGGGTCATGACGTCGTCAAATACGCCGTCGATACGCTTGGCTCGGGCAATGAACACAGCCTCTCCTGCACGCATGACGCCAATGCCTGGCCCTCGGCCCGCTATGCCGGCCTGCCGGCGCCACGCGCGGATGAGCGGGTGATTCTCTGGGTGCAGAACAGCCACGGCTCGGCCATTCCCCGCGGCGGCATCGCGCTGGACCGGATGGGCGCTGAACAGCCGGTGCCGCTGGATGAGGAAATTCCGCCTTTCGCCACGCGCGCGCTGGATGTCGCGGAGCTGCTGCCCGATCTGCGCTGGCCGGCGCAGATCGAAATCCGCACCGGGCGGCATGTCGTGCGCCCGCGCTATGAGGTTACCCGCCAGGGCCGCACCCGCATCGCGCATGTCAATGTCGAGCGCGAGGCGCTGCCTAACGATCCCGGCATCAAAACCCTGCCGCCGCAGATGGGCCGCGGCTTTCTGCTGCCTTTTCCCATCCTCCCGCGCAGCCAGTATCGCAGCCAGGTTCTGCCGACGCCGATGGCCGAGGCCGAAACCACGCTTCCTCTGCGTATCGATGTCTTTGATCACGAGGGTCAGCAACTAGCCTCGAAATTCCTCGGCTGCCTGCCGCGTGACCACGCAACGCTGGTCGACCTAGATGACCTTCTGCCGGCTGGGGCGCTGCAGGAGATCGGCGGTCATGCCGATCTGGTCTATGACTTTCAGGATGGTGGCGATGCCAATGGCTGGCTGCATGCGCTGATGCGCTATGAGCGGCGGGACGAGGCGCATGCCGCCGAGACCAGTTTCGGCGCGCATATCTTCAATACGCTGATGACCTATAAGGGTGAGCCGCAATCCTATTCCGGGCCGCCGCCGGGCCTCTCGACGCGCCTGTTTCTGAAGCTGGGCGGGGAGGGACGGCACAGCTTTTGCCACCTCATCTATCCGGCCTCGGGGCCGTGGCATGCGCGGTCAGAGACCTGCCTGCAGCTGCATGACGGGGAGGGCATCATCATCGCCGAAGACATGATCCATCTCGCCCATTCCGGCTCCATGCTGGTGCGGCCGGACCTGATCTTCAGTGCCGCCCAGATCGCCCAGGCCGGTCCGCGCGGCTATGTCATCATCCGCGATAAGACCTGCCGCTTGTTTGGCTATCACGGCCTGGCGGATGAAGGCGGGCGCTTTTCGCTCGACCATATGTTCGGCTTCTGACACCAGCGCCGGCCCGTTCGGCCCCTCTCAGACCGGGCCGGGAAGCCGCGCCAGCGCGGCGGCGATCAGATCCATCGCGGCCAGCAGGCTGTCCGGGTCGGCATGGCCTGCGATCATCGCCCGCGCCTGGGCATGGGCGAGATCATCATAGGCCGCGCATTCGGCCTGGCCCGCCGGGGTCAGGTGCGCGATGCGGCGCCGGGCGTCATACCTGTCGCGCCGGGTGTCGATCAGCCCTTCCGCTTCCAGGCTGCGCAGCAGGCGGCTCATCAGGCCGGAATCGAGGTCAAGTTCAATGCGAATCGCCCCGATATCGGTCTGGCCATGGCCGATCGCCGTCAGCACGCGGGAAGCACCCAAAGGGCGGCCGCGACTCAGGAAGGCGGTGTCGAGAGCATCGCGGGCGGCGGCCACGGCACGGGTGAAGCGGCGGATGCGGGGGATGGCGTCGGGCGTCATGATGTCTGACTAAAGTCAGAGAGTTGCCAGATGTCAACTCAGGCAGCGTCCATGCCCTATTGCGGTCATGTCGCTGAGCTGAAGGTCTTTTGCATGGGCAGGAGAGGTTGGACTGGTGGGTGCGACAGGGATTGAACCTGTGACCCCCGCCGTGTGAAGGCGATGCTCTACCGCTGAGCTACGCACCCAGTCCGCGGTTGGTGGTGGGTTCTCTAAGGGCAAGCGCCGGGCGGAGCAAGCCCTTGTTTTCGGGCAAAAGCCCTCGGCCCGTGTTGGCAGCCATGCCGCGTTGGCGGTGGCGCGGCGGTCTGCTAGCGATGGGCCGCGCGCAACCCGCGTCCGGGTCGCGCGCCGGGAGATGAGATCGTCTATGGCTGATATATCCATTGTGCGATGGCAGAATAAAACGATCGCGGCGACCAGCGATTTCCGTGGTCCCTTAATCATGGCTCTGCCGGTCGCGGCCCTCTGGTTTCTCTGGCAATGGCTGAGCCTGCCGGGTCTCTTGCCGGTGCAGGCCGATCTGCCGCCGCTGCTGCGCTTCGCCCTCGCCAAGGGCCGCTACATGCCGGATTTCGGACTCATCATCGCGGGTTTCGCGGCGTTCCATTTTGAGCGCGGCCTGAAGCTGGAATGGGATCGGGCGGTCGCGATCAGACTCTATCTGCGCCTTCTGGCGCCGCTTCTGGCCTATCTGCTTGTTGCTCTGGTCTTGTTCGAGCTTGTGGCTTTGCGCATGCCCGGGCATCGCCTGGCACTGCCCTGGTCCCCGTCGGTGTTCGCGCCTGCCTTCTGGATCATGGCGACGATGGTGCTCGCGCTGATCCTGCTGCCGCCGCTGGTCTATTGGACCTGGACCTGCGTCTCCGACGTCTGCTGGGCGGGCATCGCGATCAGTTTCGCGTTCTACGGCATAAGCTTCCACGTCGGCTTCCACCATTACCTATGGCTATGGCCCTTCAACGCATTCCTTGATTTCGCCCTGGGCGTCTCCCTCTGCGCCTCCCTGTTTCGCGGCGTTGAATATCTGTCGGCGGTGCGCGGACCCGCCATCATCCTGGGCTGGGTCGCCCTGCTGGCCGGCGCGATCCTGGAAGGGCCGGCTCTGTTCTTCATCGGCTTTGTCATGATCCTGAGCGGCATGGCGGTGGGTGAGCGCAGTTGGTATCTGATCGGCGAGCGCGGTGTGCTTGCCTGGTCACGCACGGCGCTCGCCTTCGCGCTGGTGCAGCCGGCAGTCCTGCTCGCCTGGATGCAGTGGGGACCGCAGACACTGCGCCCGCTCTGGCTGCAGGCGCTGCTCCTGGCTCTCGTCATCCAGGTTCTGGCCGTCGTCCTCTATGGTCTGGTGATGGGTGCGCTGACACCGCTCGTCCGCCGCTCGCTCGCACTGCCAGCCGGCTGACGGTGCCGGTTGGCCCGAAGGTCATTGCCTTTTCAGTTCTCTGCCCCAAATGATCGTGTCAGCGCGCAACCCCCGGTCCGGGGCTGTTTCTCCATCAATGCCTGCAAGCCAGAGGTGCCATCATGAGCGACTTCCAGTCAGACCCGGCCGCACAGGCGAAGCGTGTGTCCGATGATATTGCGGCGCTGAAGGATGATGTCGCGTCACTCGTCCGCCAGATCAAGGAACTGGCTCTGCGCGAGGCGGGCCGCTTCAGCCAGGATGCGGCTGAGACCATTTCCGACCGTGCGGCTGATCTGTACGAAACGGTGTCTGACACCGGCCGGCGCGGCGCCGACAAGGTGACGGCTCATATCGAAGACAAGCCCGTCACCAGCCTGCTCATCGCATTCGCGGCCGGCTTCATCTTCAGCAAAATCGTGACGCGCTGAGCATGCTGCAGCAATTGCTCCGCTTCGGCCTGTCGCTGGCCTTCAACCCTGTCCGCATCGTCGAGGATGCCGCCGCCGCCGCGCGCCGCACGACGATCCTGATCGCCTGCACCATCTTCGCGGCCTTCGTGCTGCTGCCGGCACTGGGCTGTGCGGCGGCCGGTGTATGGATCTTTGTGCAGCATCGTCTAGGTCCGGTCTGGGCGGCCTTCATCACGGCGGCGGGCCTCGCCCTGGTCGCGGTGATCGTCCTGATCATCGGCCTGATCGTGTCGCGCAGCCGGCAGGGGCACCGCGCGCGGCGGGCTGATGCCGCCCGCGACTCGCGTGGTGCCGGTGCCGGTCCGTCGATCCTGGATGTCGCGGCCGCGGCTGCACCAGCCGCGATTGCGCTGATGCAGGCGCCGAAAAAAGCGGCGGCCGCCGGCGCGGCCGTCGGGCGCGGCGTCTTCGCCCGCCACAAGGGTGCCTTCCTGCTCGGCGCCGCGGTCGTGGGCCTGGTCATGGGCCAGGATCTGTTCCGGGGCCGCGGGCGTGGCCGCCGGCCGCGCGACTCGCAGTAACCCGCGCGCCTGGCCCTTCGTATCATCCGCAGGTGATGCGCAGGGCCAGGTTCAAGGGGCCGGTTATTCCGCCGCCACATGGCGGATCTGAATTTCAAGATTTTAATGAAGTCTAGTGCGTGAGCGACGTATTATCCGGTTCGCGGGTGGCAACATTCGTCGGACATCGGGTCGCCAGGCCAGCCACGGATCGTCGCATGACTATCACGGCATCTTGAGACCCCTCAGTCATCACTCAACGGTTACTGCCGCAGTCGGGGTAATCGCTGGCTCGTGAAGAGACGAATTGCCGATCCCGTTTTTATAAATGGTCAACGAAACGACCATCTTCGCACCAAAGCAGCGCCTTTAAGGGCTGCTTCCGAAGGAAAAGGAGTCTGTGATGGCCCTTACGATGCTGAACCTTGCGCCCGAGGGTAATCTCTCCCGCTATCTGCAAGAGATCCGCAAATTTCCGATGCTGACGGCTGAGGACGAGCTGAGCCTCTCGAAAGCCTGGCTTGAAAAGAACGACCTCGACGCAGCCCATAAGCTGGTCACCTCCCATCTGCGCCTCGTCGCCAAGATCGCGATGGGCTATCGCGGCTATGGCCTGCCGATCGGCGAGCTGATCAGTGAAGGCAATGTCGGCATGATGCAGGCGGTGAAGCGCTTCGACCCGGAGCGCGGCTTCCGTCTCGCCACCTACGCCATGTGGTGGATACGCGCCGCCATTCAGGAATACATCCTGCATAGCTGGTCGCTGGTCAAAATGGGTACTACGGCCGCTCAGAAGAAGCTGTTCTTCAACCTGCGCCGGCTGAAGGGCCAGATGCAGGCCATCGAGGACGGCGATCTGCGCCCCGAGCATGTTGCCGAAATCTCCCGCGTGCTCGGCGTGCCCGAACAGGACGTGGTCAATATGAACCGCCGCCTGTCCGCGCCCGACCACAGCCTGAATGCGCCGGTCCGCGCCGATAGCGAGGGCGAGTGGCAGGACTGGCTGGTCGATGACAGCGACAGCCAGGAGGATATGCTGGCCGACCGCGAGGAGCTGACCGACCGCAAGGCGCTGCTCGCGACCGCCCTGAAGAGCTTGAACGAGCGCGAGCGGCATATTCTGATTGAGCGCCGCCTGACCGAAGAGGCGACGACGCTGGAAGATCTGTCGCAGCGCTACCGCATCTCGCGGGAGCGGGTGCGCCAGATCGAGGTTCGGGCCTTTGAAAAGCTGCAGAAGTCGATGAAGGCGCAGATCGCCGATCGCCGCCAGCAGATCACCACGGGCGCCGAGACGGCGCGCATCGCCGCCTGATCGCTGCCGCGGTCATGACGATTGAAAAGGCCGGTCCCGGATGGGGCCGGCCTTTTTGTTTGCGCCGCTCAGATGCCGCCGTCGCTGATGGTGGCAGCAGCGGCCGACGACGCGCGCATCATCACGCGGCGGTCCTGCCGGCGCTGCTGGGTGCGTCGCTCCAGCCAGATCGCGACAACGATCGTGCCAAGCGCCATCAGGCTGAGGCCCGACCCCAGCCAGGGCAGGTAGCGGTAGGAAATGCCGGCTGAGACCATCAGGCCGCCGAACAGCGCGCCCATGGCATTGCCAAGGTTGAAGGCACTCTGATTGAGCGTGGAGGCGAGGCTGGGGGCAGCCCGCGCCTGATCGACCACCCGCATCTGCAGCGGCGAGGCGACGCCGAAGGCGAGCGCGCCCCAGATCATCATGGTGATGATCGCCGGCACCGGGCTCAGACTGGTCCAGGTGAACAGCGCCTGGATGACGATCAGCGAACACAGCATGACGACGATCGCCGCCATCAGCCGCCAGTCGGCGGCGCGCCCGCCGGCCAGATTGCCGAGCGTGATGCCGACGCCGAAGAGCAGCAGGGCGATGCTGACGCCATGCGGGGAGATGCCGGTGACATGTTCCAGCAGGGGGGTGATGTAGGTGAAGACCGTGAACAGGGCCGCCGAGCAGAGCGTGCTGGTCGCCATGGCCAGCTGCACCTGGGGATGGACGATCGCCAGCAATTCGCGCCGAAGCTTCATGCGCCGGCCTTGCCGCACGGCCGGCACCCAGACGAAGAGGGCAGCGAAGGCGACCACACCGATGATGCAGACCGCCCAGAAGGTCATGCGCCAGCCATAGGCCTGGCCGAGCAGCGTGCCGAGCGGCACGCCGAGCACATTGGCGAGTGTCAGCCCTGAAAACATGAGCGAAATCGCCAGGGCGCGCTGATGTTTCGGCACGACGTCGGCGGCGACGATGGCGCCGATGCCGAAGAAGGCGCCATGGGCGAGGGCGGTGAAGATGCGTGCCGCCATCAGCGTCTCATAGCTGCCGGCGAGCGCGCAGAGGCAGTTGCCGAGCACGAAGATGACCATCAGCGTCAGCAGGGATTGGCGGCGGGGAAAGCGGCTCATCAGCACGGCCATGATGGGCGAGCCGAGCGTGACCGACAGGGCATAGCCGGATACGAGCTGCCCGGCCTGGGGGATCGAGACGCTCAGACTGCGTCCGATTTCCGGCAGCAGGCCCATGATGACGAATTCCGTGGTGCCGATGCCGAAGGCGGCGGCAGCCAAAGCCAGCAAAGCAGGGGATAGTTTCAAGACGCGCGGCTCCGGGGAAGGCGATATTCCTTCACCTAGCGCGGCTTGATGGCCAGATCGAGGCGTTTTGTGCGCCGCAGTATCAGTCGTGGGTTTACAGCGAACTGCGTTGCGCAATGACGAGGCGCAGGCTGGCTGCGGCCGCCAGCAGGCCGACGATGGTCGCGACCGCGAAGCAGGCGGTCCCGGCTTGAATGACCGTCGCACGCGGCACGCCTTCGGCGAGACCGGCGGCGTTCGCCGCGATGCCGCCGAGCGCCGCACCGATGGCGAGCCCGGCCGAGAGCACGGAGGGCAGCATCGCCGAGGCCCGGTCGCGGTCGGCCGCTTCCGACCCCGTCATGATGACCTGGCTCAGCACGCCCCAGCAGAAACCGTTGCCGGTGCCGACGATGGCCTGGCCGACGAGCACGATCCAGAGCGTCGCATGCGCCATGCCGATCCATCCCAGTCCCAGACCGGCGGCGAGCAGGCAGGGACCGAGCCAGAGGCCGATGCGCGTGAAGCGCGGTGGCACATGGCTGACGGCCAGACCGACGCCGCCCCAGAAGGCGACCATGGCGGCGCCCAAAACGCTCGCCGTCAGCGGGTCATAGCCCCACACCTTCTCGATGAGCAGGATGGCATAGGTGCCGGGGCCGGTATGGGCGGCGGGCAGCAGCAGCACGACCCAGAAGGCAAGGCCCGCCGGCTTGCGCAATGAGAAGGCGCCGCGCGGCAGCATCCGGTTGGTGGACGCCAGATCGGCCCGCGCCACTGCCGCCAGGACCAGCATGGACAGGAGCAGACTGGCCAGGCGCGGATAGAGGCCGGGTTCGATCGCGGCGAGTGCCAGCAGCAGGATGCCGAAGGCGACTCCAGCGACCCGCAGAACAGGAATCCGATGCGCGGCTTCCTTGCGCTGTCCACCTTCGGGGATGACCGCCCAGACCAGGCCCATGAAGAGCAGGATGGGCGGAATCTCGACCAGAAAAGCCGCCCGCCAGGAAATCGCCTGGGTCAGGAAACCGCCGATGACGGGGCCTGCGAGCGACCCTGCGGCCCAGATCGTGGCCTCGATGCCGAAGATCGCGGGGATCATCAGCGGCGGAAAGACTTCCGGGATCAGAATATAGGTGATGCTGGAAACGGCACCTTCGCCCAGGCCCTGGAGCACGCGGCCGCCCAGCAGGGTCCAGATATTGGGTGCGAGGCCACAGGCGAGTGACCCCACCAGATAGGCGAGTCCCGCGCCCTGCAGCACGGTGGGCGTGCCCAGACGCCATTTGAGGGGAGAGGCGAGAATGCCGGCCACGATGGCGGCGATCAGATAGAAGGTGAAGCTCCAGCTGATCAGCGTCAGATGGCCCAGCACCTGCACGGCCGAGGGCATGCAGGCCGAGACCAGAAAGGCCGCAAAGGCGTACAGCGCCGAGCCCAGGCTGAAGGTCGCGAGATACGCACCATAGGGCGGCGCGAACAGGCGCCTCCAGGATAGAGTGGCGTCCAGGTTCATGACATGCTGACTTCGGCGGCCCTCAACCCTTGGCGCGCTTGCGGCGGGGCACCCGCGGCAAATGTCCAGGCCAATCGACGACGTGATGCTCCAGCGGTCCCGCGTCACGCTCGTTCACGATGCGGCCGGCGGCCGAGGCGCCGGAGGAGATAACGGTCTCATAGGTGCCGCTGACGAGAGGGTGCCAGTCCGGCAGATCCTGGCCTTCCTCCAGCAGCCGATAGGCGCAGGAGGGCGGCAGCCAATCGATGTCGCGCAGGACCGTGGGCGTCAGCTGCACGCAGTCTGGCACCTTCGCGAAGCGGTTCGCATAATCGGTGCAGTGGCAGTCTTCGCTGTTCAAAAGCCTGCAGGAGACATTGGTGAAGGACAGGGCCTCCGTCTCCTCGTCGCGCAGCTTGTGCAAACAGCAGCGGCCACAGCCATCGCAGAGCGATTCCCATTCTGCCTGGGTCATCTCGTCAAGCGTCTTGGTCTTCCAGAATGGCGCGGTCATACCGCCTTCATATCAGAGCGGCGGCGTCAGGAGGACTGGGCCGGCTGCCAGGACAGCGTCTCAAGCAATGCGCCTGGCGCAATGATCGAAAGCAGCCGTGCAGTCGCGGCAAAGTGGTCGAAGCCGCCGCCGGGAACGGCCCCGAGGAGTGCCGTCTCGATAGCGGCGTAATCGCCACCCTTCGCGATCAGATTGATCAGGGCCGCCTGGACCGGCGGAATGCCGGGATTATAGGCGGCATTCTCGATGGCGCTGCCGGTAACGATGCGGCCGTCCGCCAGCTTCAGCAGCAGGGCGGACGGGCAGCCGCTATAGGGCGTATAGGCGCGCTCCCCCGCAGCCCGAAGGGCAGCGAGCGTCGCGGTATCGGCCACCGCCAGCGCGTCTTCCGTGATGACCAGCTTTTGGCCACTGTCGGGGCCAGCGCCGATCTGTCCCAGATCGGCAGGGCCGAAGCTGAAGGGCAGGAGGGTCGCGAGAGACTGGCGGTCACCGCCTGGATCGAGGATCGTGAGCCTCTCGCGCCCGGCGAATTCGTTCATGAACTGACGGCAATGGCCGCAGGGCCGGGCCGACACCGCGATACGCGCGAGCGTGACGCCGCGGTGATAGGCGCGGGTGAACAGGAATTGCTCGGCATGGATGGTGTCGCCCGACCCGGCGGCCGGAAACTCGACATTGGCGCCGAAGATGAGGTCCCCGGTCTCAGCCGCGAGACCCACGGCGCCGACATGGAAACGGGAGATCGGCGGGCGTGCCAAGTGCTGCGCTGCGGGCAGGAAGGCGAGCATCAGCGCGTCGATATCGGCGAGGCCGGTTGCCGACAGCAGATCCGTGACAGCGGCGGCCGGCACGACATGATCGGGCCCGACCGCCTCTGCCAGGGCGCGCGCCGTCATCAGCCGGCGGTGCCGGTGGCGGGCGGATGGGTGGCCCAGCTCTGCACCAGGAAACCCGCAATATCATCCGCGGCCTGTCCCCATAGTGTGCTCATGCTGCCGGCGATGGCCGAGACCACCGGGCTGCCGGCGGATGCCTGATGCTGGATGCTGCGGGTGGCGAGCAGCGTCATGCTTTGCCCGTCGCGCAGGCCGACCTGCAATTGCAGTATCATCTGCCCGGAACTGTCAGGATCGAAGCGCAGCACGTTGATCTCGATCAGCAGATTGGCATTGGCGCCGATCGAGCCGCCCGAGCCGATGACGGTCGTGCCCGTCAGCCGGGTCGACAAATCCTGCACCATGGTCGCCTGCAGCATATCGGCCAGGGGCTCGGCCCAGATATCGTTGCTATGGATATCAAGCTTGAAGTCCTGCGATCGCTTGATGATTCCGGCGCGGTCGAGATAGCCGGGAATGCTGATCGTGCGCACCTCAACCGAAGGTGGCCCGCCGGCCACCGCCGTGCCAGGCACCGCGCCGATCCGGTAGTAGTTTGGATCGGCCGAGGCGCAGCCGCTGAGGCCCACCGCCAGCGGCGCGGCGCCCAGAACAAGACAAAGAAACTGTCGGCGTGGAGGCATCATTGTCCACCTGTCGCATGGCCGGTGCGGCCGAGAATGAGAGCTTCGGGATGGCGATCCAGATAATCCGCCAGTTCCTTGACCGACCGCAGCGCGCCGTCAGCCTGGGAGAGCAGCTGGCCGAGGCTGCGGGAGAAGTCCGAATTGCCACCATAGCTGCGGCTGAGCTGCCCCAGCGTCTGGTTCGCCTCGCGCAGCGTCGCGTTCAGATTGGCCGTCATCACCGGCAGCTGCTTCAAGGTCGGCTGCAGGCCGCGATTGGTGTTGTCGACCAGGGACTGGACGCTTTGCAGCGTCTCCGACAGCGACGCGATCGCCTTCTTCACCTGTTCGCCGCCCAGGGTGTTGTTCGACGTCACCAGCAGCTTGTTCAGATTGTCGCCGATCTGCTCGAAGGGAATCGCGGAGAGTTTGGCCGTGATGGTGGACAGCGCGGTCAGCGGGTCGCCGCTGCCGTCTGAATTCGGCAGCAGGATGGCGTCACCCTCCCGCGTCAGCGTGACCGGCGGCGCATGCGCATCGATGGTCAGCGCCAGTTCCTTCTGGCCGGTGATGAAATTGCTGCTGGCGATGGAAATGCGCAGCCCCGCATTGACCATGTGCTGCAGCACCACCAGCGGGTCCAGACCCTTGGGGAATTCGGAGTCGCTGAAGACCCGCTCGGGCTGCAATTCCAGCGCCACACGGACACGGGCCTTGCCCGTGCCAGGATCGACCAGAAGCTTGACGGCCGTCACTTCACCCACCTGCATGCCGAAGATCGTGACCGGCGTGCCGCGGCTGATGCCCGCGACTGAGGTCTCAAAATACGCGACGGCCTCGACCTTATGCGAGTAGCCCGAGGAATCCGCATCTTCCTTGTTGTCGAAAAGGTGGAAGGTCGCGTTGTTCGGGCTTGCATCCGCGCTGATCGCGTCCGGTGGCAGATCATAGGTCACGCCGCCCGCGAGCAGCGCCTCCAGGCTCTGCACCTCGACGTGAAAGCCGCCATTCTGGAAGCCCAGCGACAGGCCTGAGGAGTTCCAGAAATGGCTCTGCGGCTTGACGAGCTTGTTATACGGCGCGCGGATGAAAATATTGACCGTCACGGGGCCGATGCCGTCACCGAGATCATAGCCCAGCACTTCACCCACGACGACGTCGCGGTAGAAGACGGGCGAACCGCTGGACAGCGATCCGATGGTATTCGCCCGCAGCACATAGGTGCTGCCGGGGACGTCGGAGCGCACGCCTGGCGGCTCTTCCAGACCTTTGAAATGGGTCTCGTAGCGGCCGCCATTGCTGCCGGGATCGACGCCGATGAAGGCACCCGAGACGAGGGTATCGAGGCCTGAGAGATTGGTCACCGAGAAACGCGGACGCACCACCCAGAAGCGGGCATGGTTGGTCAGGAAGCGGGTGCCCAGATTGTTCATGCGCACGCGCACCACGACATGCTCGTTATCAGGGCTGAGATCGATACTCTCGACCGTGCCCAGGGCCACGGCCTTGTATTTGACCTGGGTCTGTCCCGCCGCCAGGCCCTGCGCCGTGCTGAAGGTGATGGTGACGAGCGGCCCCTGCTCGATGATCGTGCGGTAGCCCAGATAGATGGCGATGAGCGCCGCCAGAATCGGGATGATCCAGACGAACGAAAAATGCCGCCGCCGGATATGCACCGGTGGCGGTGGCATGGCCGGCTGAGCGGGCTGGTCGTCGACGCGTGGCGGGTGGTCAGGGTCGGTCATGCAGTTGCATCCTTGGCGTCCATGCCTTTTTCGGGCGCGGGCACGGGCGGGGGAGAGGCGGGCGTGTGTGGACCGACCGGCGGGATGGCGACGGTCTGGCCGCGCGCCACATCCCACATGGTGCGGGGGTCGAATGTCATCACCGCGAACATGGTCAGCACCACCACTGCGGCAAAGCAGGGGGCGCCGACCTCGGCCTTGATCTGAGCGAATTGGTCGAAACGCACCAGCGCCACGAGAATCGAAATCATGAAGATGTCGATCATCGACCAGCGGCCGATGAAGTCGATCACGCGGAAGGCGCGCGTGCGACCGCGCAGCTGCGTCACCCGTCCGCGCTGCGTTTGCAGAAGCAGAAACCCGAGCGTGATGAGCTTGGCGATCGGGATGGTGATGGAGGCCAGAAAGACCAATCCGGCCAGGGGCCACAGGCCGTAATCGATCAGTTCTTTGATGCCGCCGAAAATGGTGAAGCTTTGGGTCTGGCCAAGCTGGGTGATGATCATCACCGGGTAAATATTGGCGGGGATGTAAAGGCAGGCCGCTGAGATCAGGAAGGCCCAGGTGCGGGAGGTGCTGTCGTGCTTGCGAGGATGCAGCACGGTGTCGCACCGCCGGCAATGGCCGCCGGCGGAGGCATGATTGACCAGATGGCAGGTGTGGCAGCCGATCACCTGCGGTTCGGCGGCTTCCTGCTCGGCCGGGGTCGGCCCGAGTTTGACTTTCGGGTGGCGGCGCCGATAGCGCACGTCGGCGGCAAGATCGGCGCGCTCCAGGCCGCGCCAGACCGCTTCATGATCCAGCGCGCCGTCCGCCGCGGCCATCGAAACCATCAGGCCGATGAGCGCATAGAGCGACGTATCGAGACTGACATGGGCAATGGCGATGAGCCGCGTATAGGCCACCATGAAGCCAAGAAGGTACACGTCGATCATCGACCAGGGGGTGATGCGGTGATAGATGCGAAACAGGGCGATCGAGATGCGCGGGGGCACGAACCCCGTTTCCAGTCCGATCAGCGTCGTCAGCATGATGCCGAGCTTGATGCCGGGAAAGATCGCGGTGACTGCCAGAACGAGCATCCCGAGCACGAGATAGCCCTGGCCCATCAAGGCGTCAGGTCCGGTTTCCAGGCGTGCCAGCTGGAAGCGGCCATAGGCCGAGATTTCCAGGAAGGGGGCGACCAGCGCGAAGGCATAGAACAGCGCCGCCGCCATGCCGCAGGCGATGGAAAAGCTGAAGGGCGCGCGCAGCATCCGCCATAGCGTCTTATGGCAGCGCGGACATTCCGCGACCAGGCCGGGCTCCATGTCGGGCAATGCGGAGAGCAATCCGCAATCCGGGCATTCCCGCCAATGGTCCAGCCGATAGACCGCGCGGGCTTCGGCTAGATCGGGCGCGGCCATCCGGCTCTCTCAATGGGCTGCAGGGGCGAAGTCCTTGAGTTCTGCTGGCAAGCAGGTGAGGGCAGGCGGGTAATACCGAGATCGGTCATCGCCCGCTGTGCATATGGCGATAACTCTTGGGATGGGGAGAGGGCGCCGTCAATGCACGGAATTGCGCTCACTGACCGATCGGTCAGCGTGGCGGACGCGCACGGGCCCTGGGTGGCGCGGCGCGCGTGTAGACGCTGACGCTTTCGAGGCGGCTGGACCACAGGAACTGATCGACCGGCGCAGCCGAAACCAGGGCAAATCCGGCCCTGTGCAGCACGGCCGCGTCACGCGCCAGGGCCTGGGGATTGCAGCTGACATAGATAACGCGGGTGATGGTGGACGCCGCGATCGCCTCGATCTGCGGCAGCGCGCCACCAAAGGGCGGATCAAGCACGACGACCGCCGCATCCTTGAACTCGGTCGGCAGGAGCGGCTGGCGCATGAGGTCGCGCTTATGGGCCATGACCGGACCATGCAGCCCGGCGTCGCTGGCGCCCTTTTGCAAGGCGGTGACCGCCACCCCATCGCCCTCATAGGCGATGACGTGCGCGCGGCGGGCCAGAGCGAAGGTCAAGGTGCCACAGCCCGCATGCAGCTCGATGATGCGGTCACGGGGTTTGAGCTTGTCCGGCAGCCCGGCCAGAACGGCTGCGATGATGGCTGCCTCGCCGTCGGGCGTGGCCTGCAGGAAGCCACCGGGCGGCGGCGGCACGGCGACGCCCGACAAGGCGATGCGCACAGGCGACAGCTGGGCGGCGATCTCGACCACACCGTCCTTCAGGCCCCAGGCGATGCGGGGAATCTGGTGCTCGGCCGCAAAGGCCGCGATCAGCCGGCGGTCACCGGCGGTCAGCTCGGCATCGACCCGCAGCAGCAGGTCAAGACCGCTGTCGAGCGCGTTGATGATGCAGCTCGCATCGCGATGGATGGCCTCAAGCCGCGGCACGAGGTAGCGGAGTGCGGGGAGGATGGCGACGATCGCGGGGTCTGCGACGACGCAGGTCTCGATCGGCACGATCGTATCCGAGCGCACCTGATGGAAGCCGATGATGGCGATGCCGGCCTGTTTGCGGATGGCCAGATCGACCCGGCGGCGGCTGCCCGGCGCCGTGGTATGGATGGGTGTTACGGCGGGATTGTAGAATCCCGCATGTTCCAGCGCTTGCACCAGCGCCCCGGTCTTCCAGCGCGCGATCGCCTCGTCCTGCCAATGCTGCAGGGTGCAGCCGCCACAGATGCCGAAATGGGGGCAGGGAGGCTCGGCGCGCTCGGTACTGGGCTCCAGAATGGTTTCGGCGATGCCGGCAACGCCCTTGCCATGCCGCATCACCGGCCTGGCTTCGACGCTTTCGCCGGGGAGCGTAAAAGGCAGGAACAACGCGCGCCCGTCCGCCATGCGAGAGAGGCCGTCCCCATCCGCGCCGATGCCGTGAATGCGGGCGGTGAAGGTCGGCGCGTCCGAACCAATCGTCATGGCGTTATGTTCTAACTGAGAGGGTACAGGCGGCGGCAGACCCTGGGCGGCTCTACGCGCCATTCTCGGGCGCGTCGGTCCGCGCCACATCCTCGACAACGACGAAATCGGGCGCGTCGAGACTAGCGACACCCTGGCTGCGGCGCCGGCTGAGCATGAAGGCCGGAATGTCGTCGCCGAAGCCGACGACGGAGGGGCCAAGATCATTACCCCGATCGCGGCGGGGCGCAGCATCGCTGCGCTCATGACGGTCGGACTTGGCCCGCGGCTCGGCGGCGTGACGAGGCTCGGCCTGGCGCGGCTCGGCTTTCCGCGATTCAGGCTGGCGCGGTTCGGCCTGACGGGTCTCTGCCGGGACCTTATCAGCGACGGCCGCCTCTGGCACGGCTTCCGCAGCGGCGGGCTTTTCCTTCGTCCTCTGGCGCCCCTTCGGCGGCGCAGCCGCGGCCGCGTCAGCGGCAGGCTTGGCATCTTTGCCGCGACCGCGGCCACGACCGCGTCCACCCCGGTCGCCGCCTTCGGCCCATTCCAGCGCCGCGAAGCCTTCGACCTGAATATGCGGGATCGTCTTGCCGGTCAGCTTCTCGATCGCGGCGACCGCTTCCGCCTGAGCCGGAGTCGCGAAGGTAAAGGCGCGGCCTTCGCGGCCAGCGCGGCCGGTGCGGCCGATGCGATGGACATAGTCTTCGGAATGATGCGGCACATCGAAGTTGAAGACGTGGCTGAGGCCGCCAATGTCGATGCCGCGGGCGGCGACATCGCTGCAGACCAGCAGCCGCAGCTCATTGGCGCGGAACTTCTCAAGCGTCGTGAAGCGGGCGGATTGCGGCATGTCGCCATGCAGAGCGCCGACGCTGAAGCCATGGCGCTGCAGGGACTTGTAGAGGATGTCCACGTCGCGCTTGCGGTTGCAGAAGATGAGCGCGTTCTGCACTTCCTCGGACTTGATCAACTGGCGCAGGGCGCGCCGCTTGTCGGCCTCTTCGACGATGACCAGGCCGCTGGTAATGGTGGTCGCGACAGAGGCCGCGGCGGTCGTACGGATTTCTTTCGGATTCTGCAGGAAGGCATCGGCCAGCCGGCGGATCTCTTTCGCCATGGTCGCGCTGAACAGCAATGTCTGCCGGGTCGAGGGCAGCATGGCGACGATGCGTTCGACGTCGGGGATGAAGCCCATGTCCAGCATGCGGTCCGCCTCGTCGATGACGAGGATACGGGTATCGCTCAGCAGCAATCCGCCGCGCTCGAACATGTCGATCAGCCGGCCGGGGGTGGCGATCAGCACGTCCACGCCGCGCATGAGAACTTCCTTCTGATCGGACATGCTTTCGCCGCCGATGAGAAGCGCGTGGGTGAGCTTCAGATATTTGCCGTATTGAACGAAGTTCTCGGCGACCTGAAGGGCGAGTTCGCGGGTCGGTTCCAGGATCAGGCTGCGCGGCATGCGCGCCCGGGCGCGGGACCCGGAGAGGATTTCGCACATCGGCAGTGTAAAGCCTGCCGTTTTGCCGGTGCCGGTCTGGGCGACGCCCATGACGTCACGGCCCTGGAGGACGATCGGAATCGCCTGTTCCTGGATCGGCGTCGGGTGGATATAGCCCTTTTCGATGATGGCGCGGAGCAGATCGTCCGACAGGCCAAGATCGGCGAAGGTGGTGCGCGGCGCTGCTACGTCATCCGTGGCAGGCACGGTGTCTGCGGACACGGTGTCAGCCGGGGCAGGCGCCGCGGCATGGGTCGTGTCATCAGGGGCCGCGGCGGCCCCTTGGGTGTTTGCGTCGGTCGAAGGCGCTGCGTGAAGAGACAAAGAGGATCTGATCCTGTGGTGGTCTTGGGTCGTGATGGGACCGATGCCGGATATCCAGCGCCGATGATGTGATTACACGGAAAATCGCCGGAAGGCTCGAAAAAGCCACTGGCCGGTGCCAATCATCCGGTAACGTTGCAGCGCGGTATCGCTGGTCAGAGGCTAAAAAGTCAATGATTTTCCGGGCATAGCGGCCAGACGCGGCCTGGGGACCGCGGCGCGCGCGGCCTTTGGAGGTCCCGCCCGGAATCGAACCGGGATTCACGGATTTGCAGTCCGTTGCATCACCACTCTGCCACGGGACCATGGTGCGCCTGACGCGGCTTATCCATACACCGGTTCGGTTGGTCAAGCCCGCCTCTGCACGGTCAGGAATGGCCTGCCTGCTTGGCGCGTGCCCCGCGGCCCGCTATGTTGCCCGCCACGTAAGGCTTGGAGCGCGGTGGAGATTATGGCGAGCACGGCACTTTCTTTCTCAACGGCGCGGCAGTTCATGGTTGATAGCCAGCTTCGTCCCACAAGGGTGACCCATGCCGGTGTGCTGGATGCCATGCGCCGCATCCCGCGCGAACAGTTTTTGCCCGCCAATCTCGCGGCACTCGCCTATGCCGATCAGGATGTGGACCTCGGCGGCGGCCGGGTGCTGATGGCGCCCTTGGCCTTCGCCCGGCTGGCACAGTTGCTGGCCCCCGTGGACGGTGAGCGTATCCTCGTCATCGGGTCCGGGGTCGGCTATGGGGCCGCCGTTCTGGCGGCCTGCGGCGCCCGGGTCACGGCGCTCGATTCCGATGAGACATTGCTGGCGGCCGGGCGCGCCGCTCACCAGTCACTGGGTCTGAGCATCACCAGCCAGCTGGGCGACCCGGCGGCGGAGCTGCCGGGTGTCCAGGCCTGGGACGGGATTTTCATCGAGGGCATGGTCGCGGCCATTCCCGCGGGCTTGGCGCTGCATCTGCGGCCTGGTGCGGGCCGCCTGGTCACCGTGCGCGCGTCGCAATCGGTGCCCGGCGCCCTCTCCACCGGTGTCGCCGTCATCGGCGAGCGCCAGGGCGAGGCTCTGGCGCTGACCCCTGCTTTCGATTGCACAACGGCGCCATTGCCGGGCTTCGGGCGCGTGCCTGAATTTGAATTCTGAGCGCCGGCGCGGCAGCGGATGATGTGACTCATCACCCGGCTCGGGTTCGGATCTTTGCAAACCCGTGACGTTGGCCTTTGATCTTGCGGTAAAATGTCGCAAGGACGCTGGTCGTGCGGTCGCGTTTCAGGCATGTTGCCCCTGCCCAGGGGCTGGTCATCCTGCCCGCCTTGCCGTTTAGTCTAGAACGAGAGGCATCCTTGCTCTGGCAGGGTGGTGTCGAAGATTGGAATGGGGTTCATGGTTTCACGCATTAGCATTCTGATCGGTCTGGGCTTTCTTGCCACGGCGGTGCCGGCGGCAGCTCAGACCCTGGACCAGTCGCTGGCGGCGGCCTATGCCAATAACCCGACGCTGCAATCCGAGCGGGCGAATTTGCGGGCGACCGATGAAAACGTGCCGACGGCCCTCGCGGGCTGGCGCCCGACCGTCACGCTGCAGGGCACGGCCGGTTATATCCAGGGCAATGTCGTGGCCGGCGGCACATCCTCGCTGACCGGTGGATCGCAAAGCACGACGGTCACCGAAAATCGTGACGCCGCATCGCTCTCAGCCCAGATTACGGAAAATATCTATAATGGCGGGGGCACCAAGGCGACGGTCGCTCAGGCCAAGAACAAGGTCATGGCCGAACGCGCCAATCTGATCAATGTCGAGCAGACGGTCTTCGCCAACGTGGTGCAGTCCTATGTCACGGTGATCGAGGACCAGCAGTTGCTGGCGCTGTCCATCAACAACGCCCAGGTGCTCAAGGAACAGCTGAAGGCGACCCAGGACCGTTTTTCGGTCGGTGAAATCACCCGCACCGACGTCGCGCAAAGCGAGAGCGCCTTGGCCCAGGCCGAGGCGCAGGTGCAGACGGCACGTGGCAATCTGCAAACGGCGCGCGCGCAGTTTCGCGCTGTCGTGGGGCTGGAGCCGCAGCATCTGACGCCGCCGCAGCCGCTCGCTTTGCCTGTGCAAAACAAGCATCAGGTTGCGTCCTATGCCGCCGCCAATAATCCGCTGGTCGTGCAGGCGTTGTTCAGCCAGGCGGCGGCCTCCGACGGTGTTGATCTTGCCTGGAGCAAGCTGATGCCGCAGCTCTCGATCCAGGGCCAGCTCTACAAGCAGATCAATCAGTCCGAAGCAAACTACGTCTCCAATGGGGCTGAGATTTTGGCGTCGCTGACCGTCCCGCTGTATCAGGGCGGGTCGGAATATGCCGGCATCCGGCAGGCCGTGCAGGAGCGTGAATATTCCCGGCAGCAGGTCGATTTGCAGCGCCGCACGGCGATCCAGAACGCCGAGCAGTATTGGGAGACGCTGGTTGCCACGCGCGCGACGATCAGCAGCACGCGGGCGGAAATCGCCGCCAACGAAATTGCGCTGGACGGCACCGAGCGTGAAGCGATCGTTGGCAGCCGTACTACGCTGGATGTCCTGAACGCCCAGCAGCTGCTGTTGCAGTCCCAGGTCACGCTGGTGCAGAATCTCGCCAGCCTGGTCACCGCGTCCTACAATGTGGGCTCGGCGATGGGCCGCCTGACAGCGCGCGATATCGGGCTCAATGTGCCGCTGTATGACGACAATAACTATTATAACGCCGTCAAGAATGCCTGGGCCGGCACCGGCGATCCGACTGCCAATTCGGTGGGTGATGCCAATGGCAGCCCCTCGGACAACCTGAGCCACGATAACCAGTAACCGCCGCACACGGCACGCATTCGACGGGAAAGCCCATGACCGCTGCTGAGGACGAAGGCCCGCAGCCAGAACAATCGATGGACGACATCCTCGCCTCCATCCGGCGGATTATGCTGGATGAGCAAGCGCGGCTGAAGGATGCGGGCGGGGGAGATGGTCCGCGGGTGTCGTCCTTCGTTCTTCCCGCCGTGCCGGCCGAGGCAGTGGGCGAGTCTGAAAGCGTGCTGGTTCTGGACGACAGCATGGTGGTGCAACCGGCTGCCGCACCTGCCGCGACCCTTTTCGCGCCAGACCCTGTGGACGTTGTCGCCCACGAATCTGCTATCGACCATGCGCTTCCCGTGGAGCGAGACACCGAGGACAGGGCAGAGCAGACTGTTGGCAGTGAGACGGCCGCGACCCCGCTCATCACCGGTCTGACCGCCCAGGCGATCGAAGATATGTTGGCCCCGGCCGCCGCCGCCGCCGCCGCCGCATCGGTTGATGCGCTTCTGCGGAGGCTAGCCGAGGAGCGTCAGGCGCTGCTGCAGCCGGTCTCATCCTCACCGACTATGGAGGAATTTGTCCGCGCCGAGCTGCGTCCGCTGCTGAAATCCTGGCTGGATGAAAACCTGCCTGCCATCGTCGAACGCCTTGTCCGCGCTGAATTGGCCCGGCTGACGCTGCGCCACGGCGTCTGAGCCTATGAGCTAGCCGCTCAGCGACAGGGTCGTCGCTGGCGGAAAGGGCTTGATCCATGGCTCTCCGCTATCGACCACGATGACGGCGTCGCCGGCCAGCGGCGTCGGCGTCAAATAGCGGGAGAGCAGGGCGCGATAGCCGGCATCGGTCCGCGCCAGCTTTTCGATATCGGCGTCGATAATGCCGTGGCGATCCAGAAAGCGGTTCACCGCTTCGGGCACACGGATGCAGCCTTCGGAATCGGCCCGGCCCAGTCGCTGCGCGAGCACGGCCGGATCAGTCGCATGCATCTCAACCCGCACCTGCATGGTGGCGCCTGGCGTGCGCCAGTCATCGCTGGTCTGCCAGCCGAAATCCCACACCCGCATACCTTTCACGCCGAGGCCGCGGATATGGTTCTCGTTATAGGTGCCCTGCGCACGGTAGCCGAGTTCCGACCCGTCATTGAGCAATACGCCCACGGGTGTCTTGAAATGCTCCTTGCGGCCGGGCTTGCCGGTAGAGACCGACCGCGTGCCCAGAATCTGCCAGTCGCCATCGGGTTTCGCGAGCGCCAGGGACAGCGTCTGTCCCTTCAGCGCACGATCGACAATCAGAACGAGCTGCGGCCGGCGGATGATGAAGTTGCTGTCCTCAGCCATGGTTTTGGCCAGGCCGATAAGCTGATCCTGGCGCGTAGCAGACAGGGTGACGGCATGCGGCACCTCCGCGGCCAGGGCAGCCCTCACGAGCGCGGCATTCTCTGCGACCTGGGGCGGAGACAGCAGCTCTGTATCGGTCCCGGCAGACGGTTCTGTGTAACTGGCGTCATAGACACGGGCTCCGATCAGGGCCGGGCGCATGACATTGAAGGATTGCGCCGCGCCGCCCACGATCATGGGGGCTACGGGCGCGGCATTGGCGGCGGGTGGCGCAGGCTGAGCGGGGGCGACGACCGGGTTATGGGCTTTCAGATCACGGGGCCCAAAAATGTCATCCACGATGGTATTGGGCTCAGGCAGCGTGATCGCATCGGCGCAGCCCGACAGTCCGCCGATCAGCGCAATAGCAGCGGCGGACCGGCGCAGACGGGCGCGAAAAACCATGGCCATGACGCGCGAAGATCCTGTTGCAAGCGATTGTCCTGACAGGATGTAAGCATGGCCTTATTAATTGTTAGCAATGTTTCTGCGGCAAATTTAGATCGGTGCTCTCACGTTTTCGGGACTATGCATCGACAGCTCCGTCAGCGGCCAGCGCGGCTGCGGACGCTGATCAATCCCGTCCGTCGCGAGACCCGCGCGCAGCCGCTCCAGCGCCGCCCAGCCGATCATCACGGCGTTATCCCCGCAGTAGCGCAGCGGCGGCGCGACCATGGGAATGCCATGGCGCCCGGCGGTCTGCTGAAGGGCCGCGCGAATGGCGAGATTGGCGGCGACGCCGCCCGCCACCACGAGGGCCGTTGCCTGCGGCAGGGCCTTCAGCGCCTGGGCCGCGCGGTCTGCCAGCACATCGACCACCGCCGCCTGAAAGCTCGCGGCGATATCGGCCGCGGTTGCCGCCGCAATGGCGCCAGATGGCAGTGTGCCGACCGCCTGCGCGACAGCCGTTTTGAGGCCGGAAAAGCTGAAATCGCAGCCTGCACGTCCGGCCAGAGGCCGGGGAAAGGGGAAGGCGGTCGGATTGCCTTGTGCTGCCAGACGCTCGATGCCAGGGCCGCCGGGCAGGGGCAGGCCGAGCAGTTTTGCGACCTTGTCGAAGGCCTCGCCGACGGCGTCGTCGATGGTGCCGCCAAGCCGCCGGTAGCGGCCGACCCCTTCCACCGCGACGCATTGGCAGTGGCCACCGGACAGCAGAAGCAAGAGATAAGGGAAGGCAAGGCCCCCGGGCACCAGCCCTGGCAGACGAGCCGTTAGCGCATGGCCTTCCAGATGGTTCACGGCGATGAAGGGCCTGGCCGTCGCAAGCGCCAAGCCCTTGCCGAAACCGGCACCGACGAGCAGGCCGCCGATCAGCCCCGGGCCCGTGGTGGCGGCGATGGCGCTGAGATCCCCGCTGGAGAGCTGTGCCTGGGCCAACGCGTGTCCGACCAGCGCCGGCAGATGGAGAAGATGCGCGCGCGCGGCAATTTCCGGCACCACCCCGCCGAAGGCCGCGTGATCGGCGAATTGGCTCAGCACATGCTCGGTAATGACCCGGCCGTCGGCCGCCAGAATGGCGACCGCCGTCTCATCGCAGGAGCTTTCGATGGCCAGCAGCGGACCCGGATGCATCATAGCATTCGCGCTACGGTCAGGGCCGGTGTGCAGTGCAATAGTCTTTTCTTTGGACAAGTCTGGCATTACCACGCGCAAATGAGGTCTCCAGACGTTTTATCGCATGAACCGCGCGTAAAACCCCATCGCCGGACGCTGCCCCTGCGTGTCGGTACACGCGGATCTCCGCTCGCTTTGGCGCAGACGCGGGCTTTCCAGGTGCAGCTGAGCCGCTTCTGTCCGGTGCTCGACTCCTTGAATGTCTTTGAGGAGCATATCATCACCACCACAGGCGACCGCATTCTGGATAAGCGGCTGACAGATATTGGTGGCAAGGGACTGTTTTCAAAAGAAATTCATGAGGCACTCAGCGACGGTCGCATCGATTTCGCCGTGCATAGCCTGAAGGATCTGGAAACCGACCTGCCACCGGGTATCGTACTGGCCTGCACGCTGAAGCGGGAGGATGCGCGCGACGTGCTGATCCTGAACGATAGTGTGGAACGGCCCGATCCGCTGGACCCGTTTGCCACACTGCCGGCGGGCGCGATCATCGGCTCGGCTTCCGTCCGCCGTCAGGCGCAGCTGCTGCATGCCCGGCCGGATCTGACGGTCCGTACTATCCGCGGCAATGTGCAGACGCGCCTCGGCCGGGTGAAATCGGGCGAGTTTGACGGCAGTCTGCTAGCGCTGGCGGGTTTGCGCCGTCTGGGCCTGGCTCATGAGGCAGCGGTGGTGATCGAGCCGGAAATCATGGTGCCGGCCGCGGGCCAAGGCATCGTCGGCGTCACCGTGCGGGAAGACGATCTTGAATTGCGCGAATTGCTGGCAGCGATAGAAGACCCCGATGCCCGCGCCGTGTCGTCGGCCGAACGCGGCTTGCTGGCAGCGCTGGACGGGTCCTGCCGCACGCCGATCGGCGGCTATGCGCGGCTGTGCAACGGGGTGCTGCATCTGACCGGCCTGGTGGCACGGGAAGACGGGTCTTTCCTGCTGCGCGCCGAGGCGCATGGCCATCCGCGCCAGGCGGAGGCGCTGGGCCGCAGTCTGGGCGCAGAGCTACGCCGCCAGTCCCCCTCTGATATTTTCCTCGACTAAGGCATAGCACGCCCATGCCCGTCCCGATCCTCGTGACGCGGCCGCAGCCTGGCGCCACGGCGACCGCCAAACGCCTGGCACATCTTGGCTTTCAGCCGATCGTGTCGCCCTTGCTGCGCGTGGAAACCTTTGTGCGAACCCTGCCGGCGCCGGAAAGCCTGCGCGGCGTTTTGGTGGCCAGCCAGCAGGCCCTGCCGGCTCTGCCAGCGCTCTATCACGCCCTGCCGCTTTATGCGGTGGGGGATGCGACCGCCGCCGCCGCCCGCGCCCAGGGGTTCACCCAGGTTGAGAGCGCTGGCGGCAAAGCTGAGGATCTTGCAGCATTCATCATCCGGGACTTGCCGCGGGATGGCCTGCCGCTTCTGCTGGCCACGGGCGCCAATCAGGGGGAACGGTTAAAGACGATTCTCCAAGCCTTTGGTTTTGCAGTATTAAAAGAAGAAGTCTACGCGGCGCATTCTGTGGTCGCGCTGCCGCCGGCGGCAGCCAGTCTGCTCGCCTCCGGCGCGGACGGCTGGGTCTTGCTCTTTTCGCGCGAGACCGCACTTTGCTTTCAGCGCGTCTGCATCGCGGCGAGGCTGACCGAGGAACTTCGGCGGTTCAAGCTGGCAGCGATCAGTTCGGTCGTCGCGGATGCGGTCAAAGGCTTGCCCTGGGCGGCGATCCATGTGGCAATGCAACCCACTGAGAAAGCGGTATTGGCCCTTCTGAATGACTGACGAGACCGAAATCACCCCGCGGCCCGAAACCGGCCCGTCTGACACCCTGCCGCAAGCGGCCAGGCCCGTCGGCGAGACAGTCCCGCCGTCTCAGCCCGCGCGGGCTGATGACCGCCAGCGGCTGCTGCCGCTGCTGACTTTGGCGGGCTTTGTCATCCTGGCCGGTGGCATAGCGTATCTGTGGACGCGGCCTTTGCCCATGCCCGCGATGCCGCCGATCCCGCCCGATCAGAGCGGCGTGGTCGCGGCGCTCAAATCCGAAGTCTCCTCGGTCCAATCGGCCCTTTATGCGCTCGACACGCGGGAGCGCGCCGATGTGGCCGCCCTGCATGAGGCGATCGCGAACCTGCCAGCCAATTCGTGGGGCGGCGGCGGCCAGGCGGCCGCGGCTGCCCCGGCGCTGTCCGCGCCCTCCGTCCAGCCTGTGGCGGGGACGGATGACGCGATCGCGGCGCTCAAATCCCAGCTCGCTCAATTGCAGGCGGCGCAGACACAGGCCGCGCAGACCATGCCCTCGGCATCCGCGGTGGCGACACTCTCGTCCCGGCTCGATTCCGTCGCGCAGAAGCAAGGGTCGGATGCCGATGCCCTGCGCCAGCAGCTGGACGGGCTGAAAAGCCAGATCGGCGCCTTGGATACCCAGGCGCAATCCTTGACCCAAAGCACAAAGTCACTGCCCCAGCTGTCAGCTCAGTCCGACCGCCTCACACGGCTGCTGCGGGTCGAGGCCGCGCTGAGCGCCGGGGCACCGCTTGGTGACATCCCGAACGCGCCCGCCGCCCTGTCGCGCTTCGCGACTGCCGCGCCGCCGACGGAAGCGGCGCTGGTTCTGTCATACCCGGATGCCGCCCAGGCGGCAGCGAAGGCGGGGGGACCTGCCATCGACAATCGCGGCTTCTGGCGGAATATCTGGCTGCGCGTGCAGACTCTGGTGACCGTGCGGCAGGGTGACCGCGTGCTGGTGGGTGACCCGACCGCCGGCGTGCTTGCCCATGCCCAGCGCCTGCTGGTGGCGGGTGATCTGCCGGGAGCCGTGACGGTGCTGAAGACCTTGCAGGGACCGGCTGCTGCCGCGATGGCGGATTGGATCGCGCAGGCGCAATCGCTGATCGATGCGCGTCAGGCCCTGGCGCAGATGGCGGCCGGCTGATGCGCCGCGTTATCGGCTTTCTCCTGCTGGCAGTCATTCTTCTGGCCGTGGCCTTTGGCCTGGGCACCCTGCCGGGTGACATTACGGCGACCATCGGCACATTCACCTTCGCGGCGTCGGTGCCCATCGTGCTGCTGGCGGCGTTGGTCCTGTTCGGTCTGCTGTATGGCGTCATCCGTCTGCTGGCGACGATCGTCTCCGCCCCCGGCCGATTTGGGCGCGGACGCCATCAGCGTCAGTTGCGCCAGGGCGACCGCGCGGTGACCCGCGCTTTCGCCGCGCTGGCCGCTGCCGACCCCAAGGCCGCCCAGCGCGAGGCCGAGCGCGCGCTGCGTCTGCTGCCGCAATCCTCCATGGCGTTGCTGATTTCGGCCGAGGCCGCGCGGCTGTCGGGCAAGCCGGAGGTCGCGGACGCGAGCTACCGGCGCCTGGCGGAGCAATCCGATTCAGCCTTTCTCGGCCTGCGCGGGCTGTTGCGCCAGGCGCTGGATGCCCAAGACTGGACGCTGGCTGCCGACCTCGCGCGCCGCGCCGAACTCACCCATCCTGGCGCACCCTGGCTGCGCGCGGAACGGGCGCGCCTGGCGCTCCGCACCGGCGCCTGGGCCGAGGCTTTGGCGCTGGCGGGCCCGGAAGCGCCGCGTGCCGTGATTGCGACCGCCGCGGCCGATGCCTCCGGCGACCCCGCCCAGGCACTGCGCCTGGCGCGCGACGCCTTTGCGGCCGACCCGAGCCTGGCGCCGGCGGCCATCGCCTATGCCAGCCGGCTGCGGGCGGCGAGTGAGAAGCGGAAAGCCGACGGCATTATTGAGAAGGCCTGGACGCGCGGACCGCACCCGGATCTGGCGGCCTTCTATCTGGAGACCGAGCGTGATCCGATGGCCCGATTGAGGGCCGCCGATAAGCTGGCCAAGTGCAACCCGGAGCATGGCGAAAGCCATTTTCTCCTGGCCCAGGCGGCGCTTGCCGCGAAGCTGACCGGGCAGGCGCGGCGGGAAGCCCAGGCGGCCGTCGCGGCGGGGCTGGATCAGCGGCGCGTCTGGGTGCTGCTCGCCGATATCGAGGAGGCGGACGCCGCCGCGGGCGGCGGTGAGGCGGCGACCTTCGCGGCCCATGAGGCATTGCGGCGCAGCCAGACGGCGGCACCCGATCCGCGCTGGCGCTGCGCCTCCTGTTCGGCCGAGCAGGAGGCATGGCATCCTGCCTGCCCGGTCTGCGGCACGGTGGGGCAGGTTTCCTGGACCAATGCGACCATCGCTGCGGCGCGGGCGAGCGCGCCTGTGGTGACGCTGCTGCCCGGCGCGGACTAGGCCGAGACGTCAGGCGTGGAGGCCGAACAGGCCGTTATCGCCGAGCGGCGCGGTTGAGGCGTGATGCAGATCCGGCCAGAAGCCGACCGGCCGCTGTGACTCCGCGCCGAATGGATCGGACGTGGCACCCGTAACCGGGACCGTCCCCCGCAGCATACCCGTCGTGACGGTCCATTGCGTCCGCACCATGTCTCCGCTGGTCGCAGCGCCGGCCCATTCGCGCTGCAGGCCCGCGAGGATGGTCTGGCGGCCCGCGCCCGCGCCGCTGGTGGCTGCCGGCTGCTTGATAAAGAGCGAAAAAACCTCCGACGCGCTTTGTCCGCCTGGATTGGTGGCGGTGACTTTCAGGCTGAGCGTCTGCGGCGTGATCGGCGCGGTGCCGCTGAACCGGTCGGTGGCGGCATTGAACTTGAGCCAGCTCGGCAGGGCCGCGCCGGAGGCAAGGGTCGCGGTCTCGGTCAGGGCGGCGCCGGTGGGGTCTCGGAAGACGCCGATTGTGGAAAAGGTGACGGCCTGTCCCGCAGAGACGGTGAGCGCCGGCGTCTGGGCGACGAGGGTCGGGGGTGCGGCTACTTTGGCAGCGCTGACCGTCAGCGTGGTGCTGGTCCAATCGCCCCAATAGCCGCCCGCATTCAGTGCCCGCAGATAGAGCGTATCCGTGCCCGCCGTGGTGCCGGCGAGGAGGCCCAGCGCCGAAAGGCTTGAGACGGTGGCGCAGGCGGTGGCGGACGTATCCGTGGTGCAGGCAATGCCGTTGACGACCAGGCTGTCGGCCGCCGTCGTCTCATAGGCCTGATACGCCGTGACGGCAGTGCCGGCCCAGTCACTGGCTGAGAAGAGACCCGCAAAAGCGACGCTTGCGCTCGCCGCCACCGTCTGCGTTGCGGAGACGACGGTGATAGTTGGCGTATCAAGACGGTAGATGACGACATTGGCCGGGCTGGCGCCCGGGAATTCCTGCGAGACGCTGTGGGCCGGGGCGATCGTCAGATCGTTGCCGGTGCTGTCATTCACATAATTGCTGCCGTAGTCAATGTTGTCGACCAGCTGCGCACTCGTCCCCGCGCCGGAGACGACGGTGGTGATATGGCCCGATCCGCTGGCCGTAATGAGGGCCACCTGGTCGCCCGCCCGCACCAGGGACTGCCAGTTGGCATTCGCCGAGACCGGACCGTTATAGGCGACCTTCCACTCGCCGCCCGGCTGGCCGGGAATCGCCGCGAAGGAGCTGGAGACCGGGAGTGCGGCGCCGGCCTCGGCATCGATCGTGCTGGCCAAGACCCAGCATCCGTCAATGTTCCAGGTGGCGCCGATGAATTTCATCGCCGTGGCGCAGATCGAATTCGGCGTGGCCTGGATCGGCTGCGTGGCGGGTGAGGGCGCGCCCACGCTTTGCGTCGCGAAACTCGCGGTGCCGAGATAGGCAAACGGCGCAGAGGCCGTGTCCGACAGCTGGCACATGCTGCCGGCGTCGCTGAGATAGGCGCCGTAGGCGGTGACGGCGGTCTGGCTATTGGTGCCGTAGACGCTGAGATCGGCCAGTTCATTGGGACTGGCGGAGGTATTCATCGTCAGATTGAGCAGGTTGCCATAGGTGGCATTGACGTAACTGCCGGTCGCCGCGTTCCAGGTGAAGACGATGCCGAGGCCACGTCCATCATCATTTCCCTGGGTAAAGCGGGCGACCGCATTATTCCCGGCCAGCGTACCCAGCTTGCCGGTGCTGGATGCCGTATATTCGTTGCGGTCCAGCCCGTTGATGATGAGGTAGGTCGGATCTTTGCCGTCATTGGTGACGGACAGGACGGTCGACAGCGCCACGCTTTGCGCGCCGGACGACGCGAAGGCGGTTTTGGTCAGAGTGACGGTCATGACGGATGCTCGCGTGACATGCGGACAGGAATCGCAGAGGCCCGGCGTCATCACGGGGCCGTGATAACGCCGGGCCGGTCACCTAGCATCGGAAAGATTAAGGGCCGTTTATTGGCCCGTTGCGATCATGGCGGGGGAGGCATGCGGCAGCAGACGCACGTTCACCGCTTGATGATGACGTAGGTCTTGCGGACGGTCTCCTGGATATCCCAGACGCCGGTAGTGTTTTCCGACATCATGAAGGCGTCGCCGGCCTTGAAGGCAATAGGCGCGCCGCCCGTCGGCGTGAAGGTGCCGGCGCCCGCAATGAAATGGCAGAATTCCTGATCCTTGACGGCACGGTGCCAGCGGCCGGGCGTGCATTCCCAGATGCCGGTTTCGACCGCATCGGCGCGGTCCCATTCCTTGTAGCTGACATGGGCCACGGGTTCGCCGACCGGTGAACCCACCGGGCTTGGCGTGCTGAGCGTCTCCGCGAGGGCGCTTTTGATATGGCTGATGGTCATGGTCTTCCTTTCGGGTGCGGCGAGGGTCAGCCGATTTTCCAGGTCATGAGCGCTTCCATGCGCTCGGCCAGGGTCTGGGCCATGCGACGGCGCCAGGGCGGCGTTCGCGGATTGGCGAGCACGCTGTCTTCGTGGCCGAAGCTGCGGACGATGGCATTGTAGCCGAGCCAGCGCAGCGGCTCGGGCTCCCAGGCTGTCAGGGCCTGCGCCACGGGCCGGTGCTGGATGACCCAGGGCTGGCGCGTTTCCAGCGTGTCGCGGCCGAGGATGAGGTCGGCCAGCGTGCGGCCGGCCAGATTGGTGGCGCCCACGCCTTCGCCGCCATAGCCGCCGGCGAGCGCGATGCGGTTGTGCCGGTCTGCCAGCATATGCGCCTGAAACCGCCGCCCCATGCCCAGATTGCCGCCCCAGCTATGGGTGATGCGGACATCGCGGAGTTCCGGGAAAAGATCGGCAAACAAACCGCGCCTGAGGGCGATCTCGGCCTCTGTCAGGGTGAAATCCTGGCGGATGCGGCCGCCGAAGCGGTAGCCGCCGCGGGCGCCGAAGACCAGCCGGTTGTCCCGCGTGCGCTGGCCGTAGGTGACCTGCCGGCTGTATTCGCCAAAAGCCTGGCCCTGATCGAGGCCTATCCTGTCCCAGACCGACGACGGCAGCGGTTCGGTCGCGACCAGGAGGCTATGGACCGGCAGCTGGTAGCGCCCGAGGGATGCACCGCCCAGCGGCGGCAATGTGCCGGCGAAGCTTTCGACCGCCGGCACGATCCAGTCAGCCTTGACCTGTCCGCCCGCAGTGCGAAGCAGGCCCGGCTGCCAGTCCGTGACGGCGCTCTTTTCGTAGATCGGGACGCCCAGACGTTCGACCGCGCGGGCGAGGCCGCGGGCGAGTTTTGCTGGCTGGATGGTCGCGCAATGGGGGGAAAAGAGTCCACCCAGGGCACCCGCAATCCGCACGTGGGACGCGAGTTCGGCCGGAGACAGCCAGCGATAGTCGGCGTCCGTCAGGCCTTCATGATGCAGGCTGCTGAGATAGGCGCGGAGGCGGGTTTCCTGTTCGGGGTAGCGCGCGGCGCAATAGAGCATGCCCGCCTGCCGGAAGTCGCAATCGATGCCTTCGGCCGCGGTAACGCGCGCCACTTCATCGGGGATCGCGTGCAGCAGGGACCAGCTTTCCCGGCGGCGGGGTTCGGCCAGACCGCCCACCAGGCGATCTTCGCCGAGCAGGCCGCCGATGACCCAGCCGCCATTGCGCGACGAGGCGCCGAAGCCTGCGGTCTGGGCTTCCAGCACGGCGATGCGCAGGCTGGGTGCGCGGGTCTTGAGGTAATAGGCGGTCCAGAGGCCGGTATAGCCGGCCCCGATGATCGCAACATCGACTGTGATTTCAGCCGCGAGCGCCGGGCGCGCGGCAAAGGCGTCATCGAGTTGGGATGTCCAAAGGCTGATGTTTTTCCAGTCCGCCACCGACGTCTTCCCCGCTGCGCCCCCGCGTATCGATCGACGTTTTAGCGCCCGGCCGCCGGCCTGTCGTCGCAGCGTGCCCGGAGGGATATCCGCTCCCACTGTTCACGAAGGCGTTATATGGCCGCAAGTCGTGTCGTTGATGCTCTTTCACAAATCCGTCGCACCCTCACGTTTTCGCAGAACCGTGATTTACTCCTCTGCCTGTTCAGATCCACGGAGTACGTGTGCAATGATCCCATCATTCTCAGCAGCCTGCTGTGCGCTTGCCCTTGGTGCCTTCGGCCTTGCGGGGTCACCCAGCCTGGCCGCCGCCCAGACGGGCGTCAATGCTCCCGCAGGTGCGGCGCTGAAACCCTACCGGAAGATTCTGGAAAGCATGGGTTACGTGACGCATCTCTCGCCGACGGGTGGGCATTTCTATATCGAAGTCCACGGATATTATGACTACACGATCGATTTTGCCCAGTCAGAAGATAAGACCTATCTGTGGGTCTATACGCTGGTCTACGAATATACCGCGGCGCAGATGGCGCAGGTGAATATGCAGAAGCTTTTGGAAGAAAACGATTCGGTGCCGGAATTCTTCTCGCTGCACCCGGAAGATGGCGACAAGACCGAATTGTTCATGCAAATTGCCTTGCCTGGCGCGAGCGTCAACGCGAAGTCCATCCGCCAGGTGATCGACAGTATCGACAAAAACCTCGATGCGGATGATGCGACCTGGAACCCGGATCGATGGAAAAAGGCGCCAGCCGCGGGCGGGGATACACCGGCGCCACACTCTGCGCCGCAATCATCGCCCGCGCCGGGCTCAGGCGGCGCGGATGCCAAGCAGGTGCCGATCTGACAGCAGGCGGTGGACGGTGGATTTGCGTGAACTTCGGTGGGAATTGATAGTCCCAGACCGTCATGCCCGCGCAAGCGGGCGTCTCCTGATGGCGAAGCGCCATTTTCGGCGAGGTGCCGCTCGTGACGTGCAACACGATACCCGCTGTCGCGGGTATGACGGATTAAACTGCGGGCCTGAGAGTGTGCAGCAGCGTCTTCACCGTTCCTGTCGGAGATAGGCCCGCGGCGACAGGCCCGTTTCCTGGCGGAAGGCGCGATAGAAGGAAGAGAGCGAATTAAAGCCGGCGGCAGAGGCCAGGGCCTCCATCGGCCCGCTTGTGCCCGCATCCAGCGCCGCTCGCACCCGGGCGAGCCGCTTCTGCGTGACATACTGGTAGAAGCTCACCCCCAGGACCTGATTGAGCAGGAAGGAAATCTGGTTGCGGGTATAGCCCGTCTCCCGCGCGACCAGCGGCAGATCCAGCGCGGGATCGAGATAGGGTTTGCGGCCGTCAAAATAAGCGTCGAGATCGGCGGCCATCTGGCCGAGCTGCCGGGCCGAAAGGCCAAGCCTTTGTGCGGGCGGCGTGACGGACGTGCGGTCGGGGACCGGACTATCGGTGCGGGACGGTGTGGCATATTCGCGAATGCGCCAGATCAGCCCGTCGCGCACGGTCACCGCCTCACTGGCATGGAACCGCGCCATGCCGCGGCCGACCGGGACGGCGATTTCATATTGGATGAAGGCCGTGTCGCCATCGGCGCGGATGCGGTCGCGGTGGTGCAGATAGGCCGCCGGTGCCGCGGGCATGCTGCGGGACACATAGTCCCGCAACTGCGGCAGCGTCAGCATAAGGTTCTGGAAGTAATCGAAATATTCGATATCGGGATGATAGCAGGCGAGCACGCCCTGCGCGTCACGCCGCGCCCAGGCCTCGTGACAGCGCTGAACGACAGCGCTCGTGGCCTCGGTCCGTGCGGCGTCGTCAGCCAAGGACGCGGAGTGCGTCGCCCGGCGTGATGCGCCCGTCATACAGCGCGCGGCCGACGATGACGCCCGCGATGCCCGGCGTCTGGTCCGCGATGGCGCGGAGCGCTTCGAGATGGGCGAGGCTGCCGACACCGCCCGAGGCGATGACGGGCGTGGTGACTGCACGGGCGAGGGCGGCTGTCGCGTCGAGATTCAGCCCCTTCAGCATGCCGTCCCGGCCGATATCGGTGAAGATGATCGCGGCCGCCCCCGCATCCTCAAACCGCAGGGCCAGCGCTTCGGTCGAAACGGTGGAGGTCTCGGCCCAGCCTTCGGTCGCGACGAACCCGTCGCGCGCGTCAATGCCGACGGCGATGCGGCCGGGAAACAGGCGGCAGGCTTCGCGCACCAGATCCGGGTTTTTGGCCGCGATGGAGCCAAGAATGATACGGCTGACGCCAGCCGCCAGCCAGGCTTCGATGGACGCGATGTCGCGGATGCCGCCGCCCAGCTGCACGGGGACGGTCGCGGCCGCGAGGATCGACTGCACAGCCGCGGTATTAACCGAGCGGCCGGCGAAGGCGCCGTCGAGATCCACGACATGCAGCCAGGCACAGCCGGCTTCCTGCCAGGCGCGCGCCTGGGCGCCGGGATCATCGCCATAGACGGTCGCTTGATCCATGTCGCCGCGGCGCAGCCGCACGCAGGCGCCGCCCTTTAGGTCGATCGCCGGGTAGAGGGCAAGGGCGGTCATGGTCCGGTCTCAGCTCTTCCGCTGCAAAAGCTTGTAGAAATAGGCGCCCGCAATCAGCTGTCCGCCGATCCTGGCATAGGCCGGATGGGTGCCCCAGCGCTGGAAGCCAAGCTGCTCATAGAGGGCGATGGCGCCGCTATGGGTCTCCCGCACATCGAGATTGAGGACCTGATAGCCCATGGCGCGCGCGCGCTCCTCGGCCCGCGTCACCAGCAGGCGGGCCAGGCCCAGACGGCGGGCATAGGGCGCGACAAAGGTCTGGGTCAGCGTCGCGGCCATGGCCTGGGCCTCGTTATTGCGCGGCGGACGCACGAGCTGGGTGGAGCCCACGATGATGCCGTCGGCGCGCCCGACATAGAGTTCGCGCTCGGGCACGAGAACCAGGCCCTTGAAATAGCTCTCCATCACCTGGCGGCCCGGCGACGTGACCCAGCCAAAGCCGCCGCCTTCGATAATGGCGGCGTCTGTCGCCTCGCACAGGGCCAGAAGATCTTCCTCGTTGAAGCTGGTGATGCGCTCGACCGTCAGTTTCGCCTTGGCCTGGGGAAGGGACCGATGCGGGGTCTTTTCGCCGCTGCTCTCATTGCCCATGATCATGGTCTCCACCGCAGAAAATTGCCGACGATGGTCAATCCGACCTCCTGGCTTTTTTCCGGGTGAAACTGCGTGCCGGCGCGATTGCCGGTGGCGACCATGGCGACGACGGGACCGCCGTAATCCGTGGTCGCCAGAATCTCATCCGGCTTTCCGTCGCTGAGCGCGAAACTATGGGTGAAATAGACGTGGTCGCCGGGCGAGAGACCGTCCAGCAGCGGATGCGCGCCGGGCGCGAATTCCAGCGCGTTCCAGCCCATCTGCGGCAGGCGCAAACCCGGCGCATTGATGCGCGTGATCTCGCCATGGACCCAGCCGAGCCCGTCGGTCGCGCCGTATTCGAGGCCGCGCTCGGCCATCAACTGCATGCCGACGCAAATCCCGAGGAAGGGCGTGCCGCCATCGACCGTTTCCTGCAGCGAGTCGCGCAGGCCGGGCACGGCGTCCAGCCCGCCCATGCAATCGGCGAAAGCACCCTGGCCGGGCAGCACAATGCGGGAGGCGGCGCGGATCGCGGCCGGATCGCTGGTGACCAGAACGTCGGCGGCGATGCCGGCGCGGTCGGCCGCCAGCTGCACGGCGCGCGAGGCGGAGGCGAGATTGCCGCTGCCGTAATCGACCACCGCGACCTTCATGGCAGATCCTCCCCGGCGAGGGCCGGGTCACGGGCGAGCAGCCGGCCATAGGCGGCCTCGGCGTTGCGGCCGGCCACGACATAGGTTTCGGCGAAGCCGCGGCGGCCGAGCGACCAGCGCTGCAGGTCACGCCCGCTGCAGCCAAGCAGGACCGCATAGGCGATCACCAACAGGCCGGGCGCGGCACTGCCCGGCAGGGCGCTGCCGAGGCTCAGAATGCCCAGCAGCATAGCGAGGGCGATGATGCCGGCGATCCAGGCGCGGTGGGCGAAAAGCCAGAGCGGGCCGAACAGGAAGGCGCCAAGGGAGAAGCCCTCGCGCACCAGATGCGGCATCCTGCCGGCGCGGAGATGGGCGGTATAGACCTTCATCCGGCCAGCGAACCCTTGGTGGAGGGGATGGCGCCGGCCTGGCGGGGGTCGATGGCCACCGCCATGCGCAAAGCGCGCGCCGTCGCCTTGAAACAGGCTTCGGCGATATGATGGTCGTTGCGTCCGGCCTTCTGCACCAGATGCAGGTTGAACAGACCGTTGGCGGAGAGCGCGCGGAAGAATTCCTCTGCCAGCTGGGTATCGAAAGTCCCGATCTTCTCAGCCGTGAAGGCGACCTGCCAGCCGAGGGCGGCGCGGCCCGACAGATCAATCCCGCATTCGACCAGAGCCTCATCCATCGGCAGCAGCGACTGGCCGTAGCGGCTGATGCCACGCTTGTCGCCCAGCGTCTTGAGGATGAGCTGGCCGAGCACGATGCCGACATCCTCGACCGTGTGATGGTCGTCGACATGCAGATCGCCCTTCGCCTGGATTTCCAGATCGAACAGAGCGTGGCGGCCGAGGGCCGTCAGCATGTGGTCGAAGAAGCCGATGCCGGTATCGGTCCTGACCTGGCCGGTGCCGTCCAGGTTGAGGCTGATGGTGATCTCGGTCTCCGACGTTTTGCGCGACAAAGCGGCCGTGCGGGGGCTGGCGGGGAAGGGGGAAGGGTGCGCGTCCATGTCTGTGCCCAATAGCCTATCCCTGGACCAAATTACACTGCTGGCCGTTGCAGAAAGCCAACGAGCCGCTCGGCCTCGGCCACGATCGGATTGGCGATCGCCTCGGCCCGCGCGGCACCCGCGAAGAGGATGCGGTCGACATGGCCGGGTTCGGCCAGAAGACGGCGCGTTTCGGCGGCGATCGGCCCGAGCTTCTCAACCATAAGATCGGCCAGGTCATTCTTGAATGTGGAAAAACCCTGGCCGCCGAACTGCGCCAGCACGGCGGCCTGGTTCATCCCCGACAGAGCCGCGTAGATGCCGACGAGGTTGCGCGCCTCGGCCCGGCCTTCCAGCCCGGCGGCCTCGCTCGGCAGCGGCTCCGCATCGGTGCGGGCGCGGCGGACCTTGCCCGCGATGGTCTCGGAATCGTCACTCAGATTGATGCGGCTCTGGTCCGACGGATCGGATTTCGACATTTTCTTGCTGCCGTCGCGCAAGCTCATGACGCGGGCCGCCTCCGGCAGGATCAGCGGCTGGATCTGGGGGAAAAAACTGACCCCGTAATCGTGATTGAACTTCTGCGCGATGTCGTTCGCCAGTTCCAGATGCTGCTTCTGATCGTCGCCCACCGGCACGCGGGTCGCGTGATAGGCCAGAATGTCCGCCGCCATCAGGTTCGGATAGACATAAAGCCCGGCGGAGGCGGCTTCCCGGTCCTTGCCGGCCTTGTCCTTGAACTGGGTCATGCGGTTCAGCCAGCCGATGCGGGCGACGCAGTTGAAGATCCAGGCGAGGCGGGCATGGGCCGGCACCGCGGATTGCTGGAACAGGATGTGGCGGTCGGGGTCGATGCCGCAGGCGATGATGGTGGCCGCCATCTCCCGCGTCTGGCGGCGCAGCCCCTCCGGGTCCTGCCAGGTGGTGATCGCGTGCAGATCGACGACGCAATAAAGGCAGTCATGATCGGCCTGCAGCGCCACCCAGTTGCGGATCGCCCCGAGATAATTGCCGAGCGTGGGGATGCCGGAGGGCTGAATCCCGGAGAAAACGCGCTGCATCGAAGCACCTTTCGTCAGGCGGGGTACGGATAAGTCTCATACCCTTGGTGTATAAGTCTCAGCCGCGAAGCGGCCTCTCGAGGGGCTTTTCCCCGTATCCCGCCAGCCCGTCAATTGCTTCGCGGGAATCGCCCGGAAACCGGGGCCTATGGTGCGGTGCGAAGGCGAGGTTGACCGACCGTTAAGCAAGCCTCACAAATATGATGAACGATCCGTCATGGTCTCTCCATCGCGATCGGCTCTCCTTTGACGCACCCGCCAGAGCGACGGCTCCAGCCAGGAACACCTGATGAGACTCCCCTATTCCGCGATTGTTTTCGCAGGCCTTCTGGCGGGCGGCGCGACCGCTGCCCGCGCCCAGATGGGGCCGGGCGGCCCGCCGGCCGTGGGTGTCACCAAAGCCGCGGTGACACCGATCTACCAGTCCAATGAATATGTCGGCCGTATCCAGGCCGTCAGCAAGGTAACGGTCCGCGCCCGCGTCACCGGCCTGCTGGAAGAGCGCGACTTCAAGGAAGGCGACGAGGTCAAGCAGGGCCAGCAGCTGTTCCTGATCGAGCAGCCACCCTATCAGGCGGCCGTGCTGCAGGCCCAGGGTTCCGTTATCCAGGCCGAGGCATCGCTGAAAAACGCCAAGCAGAATCTCAGCCGCTCGGCCACCCTGCTCAATACGCCGGCGGGTCAGCGCTCGACCGTCGATACCGATGTCGCGACCCAGGGCCAGAGCCAGGGTCAGCTTCTGGTCGCGGAAGCGCAGTTGCAGACCGCGCAGATCAACCTCGGCTATACGACCATCCGCTCCCCGATCGACGGGCGCATCGGCATTTCCACCGATCCCGGCAATGTCGTGGCCTTCACCGATGCGCCGCTCGTCACCGTCGTCAGTGAAGACCCGGAATATGTTCTGTTTCCGGTGTCTGAAGTCGATGCGATGAAGCTGGTGGGCGAAGGCAAGGGCGGCCTGGACAAGCTCAGCGTGAAGCTGCGCCTGCCGAACGGCCAGATGTACGACCAGTCGGGCAAGATCGATTTCAGCGATATTTCGGTCAGTTCATCAACCGATACGATCAATCTGCGCGCATCGATCCCGAATCCGGCGCGTGGAACCGCGAGTGATGCCGGCGGCAATCGCACGCTGGTCGATGGCGGGTTCGTGACCGTGATCCTGCAGTCCACCGATCCGGTTCAGAGCATTACCATTCCGCGCGCCGCCGTGCTGGCCGACCAGCAGGGCTTCTATGTCTATGTTATCGACGCGAAGAACGTGGCTGAGCGCCGGAATATCACCATGGGCCAGTCGCCCGATCCGCTGCTGGCGGTGGTCAGCACCGGTCTCAAAGCCGGGGAGCAGGTGGTGGCCGACGGCGTGCAGCGCGTCCATCCCGGCGCGCCGGTCAAGCCCGTCCCCTATCAGGCGCCTGTCATGCCCCCGTCCGCCAATGGCGACGGGTCAGCCGACTAAGGCAGGAACAGAAGCCCCGCCATGATTTCATCCGTCTTCATCGATAGACCGCGACTGGCGATTGTCATCGCGGTCCTCATTTCGCTTGCGGGGTTGATCGCGCTCACGCGCATTCCCATTGCGCAGTTCCCCGATATCGTGCCGCCGCAGGTGTCGGTCACGACGAGCTATCCGGGTGCATCTGCGGCCGTTGTCGAAGCCACGGTGGCGCAGCCCTTGGAGGCGCAGATCGTCGGCGCCGACAAGATGATCTACATGCGCTCCTATAGCGGCAATGACGGCAGCTACAGCCTGACGGTCAGCTTCGCGCTGGGCACCGATCCCAATATCGACGTCGTCAACGTGCAGAACCGCGTCGCCGCCGCCTTGTCGCAGCTGCCGACCGAGGTGCAGGCAGAAGGCGTCCAGCTACGCCAGAAATCCTCGGCGATTCTGCAGTTCGTGCTGTTTTCCAGCCCCGACAAATCGCTGACGCCGCTCTTCATCTCGAACTACATCACCATCAACGTGCTGGACGTGCTGTCGCGCACGCCGGGCGTCGGACAGGCCTTCCTGTTCGGTGCGCAGAACTACTCGATGCGCGTCTGGCTCAATACCGACCGTCTGACCCAGCTCGGCCTGTCGCCGACCGACGTGATCAACGCCATCCAGGCGCAGAACACGCAGGCCGCCGTCGGCATCATCGGCGGCCAGCCGATCGGCCATAACCAACAGTTCCAGCTCAATATCCAGACCCAGGGCCGTCTGTCGACGCCCGAGGAATTCGGCAAGATCATTCTGCGCGCGAACAGCGACGGATCGGTGTTGCGCGTGCGCGACGTGGCGCGGGTGGCGCTGGGCGCCCAAAGCCTGGCGACCCAGGATCAGCTCGATGGCGCGCCCTCGCTCGGCATCGGCATCTATCTCGAACCCGGCGCCAATGCGGTGGAAACCGCGCAGCGGGTGAAGAACACCATCGCCGGTCTGCGCAAGAACTTCCCCAAAGGCCTGTCGGCCGGCGTCATCTACGATACCTCGGACTTCGTCAACGAAACGGTCCACGAGGTTATCCGCACCATCGTCGAAGCCTTCATCCTGGTCGTGATCGTCGTCTTCCTGTTCCTGGGCGGCAATATCCGCGCGACCATCATTCCGACGCTGGCCGTGCCGGTCAGCCTGGTCGGTGCCTTCGCCTTCCTCGTGGCTCTCGGCTATTCGGCCAATACCATTTCGCTTCTGGCACTTGTCGTCGCCATCGGCGTCGTCGTCGATGACGCGATCGTGGTGGTGGAGAATGTCGAGCGCGTGATGGAGGAAAATCCCGGCATGGACCCGCGGCAGGCGACGAAAATCGCCATGCGGCAGATCACGGGCCCGATTATCGCGATCTCCCTCGTGCTGCTGTCGGTCTTCGTGCCGGTGGGCTTCATTCCCGGCCTGTCGGGACAGCTGTTCAAGCAGTTCGCCGTCACCATCAGCTGCACCATGCTGATTTCGGCGACCAATGCGCTGACGCTGTCACCGGCGCTGTGCGCGCTGTTCCTGCGGCCCGTCACCAATAAGGCGACGCGCAAGGGTCCCTTCTCACGCCTCAGCCGCGGCATCGACAGCGTGCGCAACGGCTACGGCAATGTCGTGGCCCGGCTGGTGCGTTTCGCGATCCTCGTGGTGCCGGTGATCCTCATCGGTGTCGGCGTGCTGGTCTTCCTGGCCGGCCGCACTCCGGGCGGCTTCCTGCCGGAAGAGGATCAGGGCGCCTTCTTCACCGCCGTGGAACTGCCGGACGGTGCGTCCATCAACCGCACCCAGGAAGTGGTCGATCGCGTTGCCGGCATGCTCAAACAGATGCCGCAGGTGGCGCACACCATCTCGATCGTCGGCTATTCCATTCTTGACGGTGCGGCGGAGCCCAACGGCGCCTTCGTGGTTGCGCGACTGAAGGACTTCGCCGACCGGCCGGGGGTTGCGAACAATGTGCAGACGCTGATCGGCCGCATGTTCGGCTTGTCGCAGCAGATCATGGGCGCGACCGTCTTTCCGTTCAATCTACCGCCCATCATCGGCCTCTCGACCGGCGGCGGCTTTGAATATCAGCTGGACGCGCTGGAAGGGCAGGACCCGCAGGATATGTCCTCCGTGCTGGGCAGCCTGCTGGTGGCGGCCAATACCGATCCGCGCCTGAGCCGCGTCTTCTCGACCTTCTCGGCCGCGAACCCCTCGATCTATCTCGATATCGACCGTGACAAGGCGCAGGCCCTGGGCGTGAATATCAGCGACATCTTCACCGCGCTCGAAGCGACGATGGGCGGCTACTATGTCAATGAGTTCAACCTCTATGGCCGCGTCTGGCAGGTGAACGTGCAGAGCCAGTCCTCCGACCGCAACGACTTCTCCTCGCTATGGAAGGTCTATGTGCGCAATGCGGGCGGCAATATGGTGCCGCTGCGGAGCCTGGCGACCATGCGGGTAATCACCGGACCGCAGGTCATCACGCGCTACAACAACGTCCGCTCCATCACCATCGACGGTTCGCCCGCGCCGGGCGTGTCCTCCAGCCAGGCATTGGCGGCGATGTCGGAGATTTCCGACAAGGTTCTGCCGTCCGGCTACAGCTATGAATGGACCGGCACGGCCTATCAGGAAATCCAGGCCGGCGGGCAGACGGGCGTGGTTCTGGCCTTCGCCGTGCTCTTCGCCTACCTGTTCCTGGTGGCGCTCTACGAGAGCTGGACCATTCCGATGTCGGTGCTGATTTCGGTGGTGGTCGCCGGCGTCGGCGCGTTCATCGGCTTGCTGGTGACGCAGCTGCCGCTGAACCTCTATGCCCAGATCGGGCTCGTCACACTCATCGCGCTCGCGGCCAAGAACGGCATTCTGATCGTCGAGTTCTCGAAGGAGCAGCGCGAGATGGGCGTGCCCATCCAGGAAGCGGCGGTGGCCGGCGCGCGCCTGCGGTTCCGCGCGGTGATGATGACCTCCTTCGCCTTCATCCTCGGCCTGGTGCCGCTGGTGATTGCGACGGGGGCGGCGCAGATCAGCCGCCGCTCGGTCGGCACGCCGGTCTTCTTCGGCATGCTGGCGGCAAGCTTCGTCGGTATCTTCGTGATCCCGATGCTCTACGCCTGCTTCCAATACATGCGGGAATGGGCGCGGGTGAAAATCTTCCGCCTGCCGCCGCTGGAATTCCACAAGCGCCCGGAGGGAGAGCTTTAACCTCCCTGTGTGGACAAAAGGGCGGCCACCGGTACCACCGATGGCCGCCCTTTCTTTTTGGGCAGAGGACGGCTGACAGGGACGTTGCAGAACATTCCGCGCTGTTCCGCGCAGGCTCACCAGGCCATTAGGGACCGGTTAATCGTTATGGCACCATAACGTCGGCCAACTCTATCGGGTGACCCATGGGCTTCTTTGGTTCCGGCGTGAATGCCTCGCGCACGCTCCAGGCATTTGATCGCTCTCTGGCGATCATCAACTTTGACGTCACAGGCAAAATTCTCAGCGCCAATAAGATCTTTTGCGACGCGATGGGCTATGCGGAAGAGGAAATCCGTGGCCGACACCATAGCATCTTCGTCGATCCCGCCTATGCGCAGAGCCAACCTTATGCAGAGTTCTGGAACCGGCTGCGCAAAGGCGAATTCTTCGTCGAAGAATTTCAGCGCTTTGGCAAAAACGGAAAAGAAGTCTGGATTCAGGGGTCCTATAACCCGGTTCGCGATGGGCGGGGCCGGGTGCGCGGTGTGACCAAAATCGCGAGCGTCGTCACAGAGACGAAGCTGCGCAATGCCGAATACGAAGCCAAGGTAACGGCGATTTCCCGCGCCCAGGCCATCATTGAATTCGACCCGTCCGGCACCGTGCTGACGGCCAATGACAACTTCCTCAATGCCTTCGGCTATCGGCTGGATGAGATCGTCGGCCGGCATCACCGCATCTTCGTCGAGCCCGACTTCGTCGCCAGTGCGGATTACCAATCCTTTTGGGAGAAGCTCAACCGTGGGGAGTTCGTCGCGGCCGAGTTCAAGCGCCTGAGCAAGGACGGCACGCCCGTCTGGATCGAAGCTTCCTACAATCCGATTTTTGACCTCGCTGGCCGGGTCTATAAGATCGTGAAATTCGCAACCGTCACGACCGGCCGCGTCATCTCCGTCAATGCGGTCGCGGAGGGGCTGGCCAAGCTCGCGGACAAGAAGCTGACGCATCGCATCACGCAGACCTTCGCACCGGCGTTTGAGACGCTGAAGGTGAATTTCAATACCTCGATGAATCAGGTCGAGGCTGCGATGCTGCAGCTGTCGGACGCCACGACTACGATCCACGAGGGCGTCTCCGAGATCGCGAAGGCATCGGGCGATCTGTCGCGCCGCACCGAGCAGCAGGCCGCGAGCCTTGAGCAGACGGCGGCCGCTCTGCATGAGATCAGCAGTGCCGTGCAGCGCGGCGCCCGCAATACCAAGGAGGCAAGCGGCACGGCCAACGGCGCCAAGGCGGATGCCGGCAATTCCGGCACCGTCATGGCCCAGGCGACGAGCGCCATGGCCGATATCGAAAATAGCTCTGCCAAAATCAACCAGATCATCGGCGTCATCGACGAGATTGCCTTCCAGACGAATCTGCTGGCGCTCAATGCCGGGGTTGAAGCCGCCCGCGCTGGAGAGGCGGGGCGGGGCTTCGCGGTGGTTGCCTCCGAAGTGCGGGCGCTCGCGCAGCGTTCGGCGGAGGCGGCGAAGGAGATCAAGGCCCTGATCAGTACAAGTTCGGGCCAGGTCAAGCAGGGGGCACGGCTGGTGACGGATACCAGCGCGTCCCTTGGCGTGATTGCCGAAAAGATCGCCCAGATCGACCAGATCATTTCGGAAATGGCGGCGTCCACACAGGAACAATCCACGGCGATTGCCGAAGTGACGACGGCGGTGAACGAGATGGACGGCGTTACCCAGCGCAACGCCGCCATGGTCGAGGAAACTTCGGCCGCGGCCATGTCTCTGGGTGAGCAGGCCGCGGCACTGGCTGAGCTGGTCGCCAGTTTTGAACTATCAAACCATGTAGCGCGTTCAGCGCCGAGACAGACGTCCAGGATCGTGCCGCTTTATCCCAACGGCAGGATGGTCAATGAGCTGGCTGCGCACGGCTAGCGCATGTCCGACTTCAACCGGAATCGCTCGCCTAACCGCGTCACCCGCGTACTCGTGACGCGGGTCTACCCCCGTGGCGGCCCCACCGGCCATCTGGGTGCTATAGCGGGTGAGTTCGCGGAACAAGTCCGCGAATGACGTTGTCTTGCCGTCCTCGTCCATGATCGCGGCACCAGGGTGTTCCGCCGAATTTTTCAGACGCTATCGGTATAGGCGAGCGCGCGCTCAAATGTCTCGGGATCGACATTGCCGCCCGAGAGGATGATGGCCGTCGTCCTGTCCCGCCCGTCGAAGGCGCCGGAGAGCAGGGCCGCGAGGCAGATCGCGCCTGATGGTTCCAGGACGAGTTTCAGATGCAGGAAGGCGAAGGCCATGGCGCGCAGCACGGCCTCATCCGTCACCACGATGCCGCCCGCCACACGGTCCTTGTTAACCGCGAAGGTCAGCACGCCCTGGCTGGGTGACAGCAAGCCGTCGCAGAGCGTGGAGCCGCCTGGACCATTCACCTCCCGCTGCCCGGACAGCAGCGAGCGGCGCATGTCGTCGCGCCCCTCAGGCTCGACCGCATAGGTTTTGGCGCCGGGAAAGCGCGTCTGCACCGCGAGTGTGGCCCCTGCCAGCAGGCCGCCGCCGCTGACGGGCACCAGCAGCGCGTCGATGGTAAGGCCCTCAGCCGCCGCATCGGCCGCAATCTCCAGCCCCGCCGTGCCCTGGCCGGCCATGACGTCCGCATGGTCATAGGGCGGGATGAGGGCGGCGCCGGTCGCTTCGCATTCCGCGCCCGCGAGCGCCTCGCGGTCGTCCGTCAGGCGGTTGAAGGGCACCACGCGCGCGCCCCAGGATTTGGTCAGGCGGGTTTTGATGGCGGGCGCATCCGCCGGCATGAAGATGGTCGCGGGCAGGCCAGCGGCGGCCGCGGCATAAGCCGTCGCCTGGGCATGATTGCCGGAGGAGAAGGCGACGATGCCGCCCTTATGGCCCTGCTCGATCAGGGACAGCACGGCATTCATGGCGCCACGCAGCTTGAAACTGCCGGTATGCTGGAGGTTGTCTGCTTTCAGCAGCACGTTGCCGCCCACCGCACGATCCAGCACGGCACTGCGCAGCAGCGGCGTATGGCGCAGACGCGCGCCACAGCGGGCGCGGGCGGACAGGATATCCTCGATCATGGGCAGACGGTCAGTCACGGTGATGCTCCGGTAGGAAGGCGGGCGAGACGGGTGGCGGCGAGCGGGCCCAGGATGACGGCATAGAGCGTATAGGTCTCGCCGACCCGGCCATTGCGGCCGCGCGCGATGGTGCCAATGGCGCGGATGCTGGTCCAGGGCGTGGCGTCAGGCGCATCGCGCCGCCGGGTGGTGCGGATCAGCAGACCCGTGCTTCCCTCCGGCAGCGCGGCCGTGGCCGGGTGGGGGAGTGAAAAATACTGCCAGCGGGGGTCGTCGGCCAGCAGCGGCATCGACTGCGGCAGGCGTAGCGCCAGTTCCGAACCGAGACCGTATTCGTCAACCGCGATAAAGCGCGCGCCGATCTGCCGGGCGTGAAGTTCGGCCACGCTGCCGAGCTTATGCCAGCCGCCGAGCAGGCGGATGGTGGGGTCGCTGACGCCGCCGAGCGGCAGGGGGCTCGCGATCGCCTGGACATAGACCAGGAGCGTGAGTGCGAAGCCGAGGATCGCGCCGGGCTTTAGCCAGCGTGCGCAAGCCGGCAGGCCGGCCGCGGCGATGACGCCGGCGGGATAGAGGATTTCGGGCCAATTGCCCTGCACCCGGTCGCCCAGCGCATGCTGCAGGAAGACCACAGCGGGCAGCACGCCCAGCGCGGCCAGCAGGCTGGGGGCGGGGGCGCGCGTCCGCCAGGTCTGCACCGTCACGCGCAAAAGCCCGACCATGCAGAGCGCGAAGATGATGGGGGTCGCGAGCCCGATCTGGCCGCCGATCAGCTCGCCCAGGAACTGCAGGGCGCGGGCCGGGTGGAAATCCGCCGTGCGGCCGCCCTGTTTGGCGAAGCTCACCCAGTGATGGTCGGCGTTCCACAGAATGACCGGCAGAAAGAGCAGCAGCGCCGCAAGGAGGCCGATCCAGGGACGCAGATCGCGCCAAAGCCAGCGGCGCCCGGCGGGCGTCAGCAGCAGCCAGAGGCCGATGCCGGCCAGCAGCAAGGCGGCCGTATACTTGCTGTCGAGTGCGAGGCCGGCGCCCAGCCCCGCCATGAGCCACCACCACCCGGAACCGCCGGTGACGATTCGGGCCATCGCCCAAAGCGTCAGAATCCAGAAAAACAGCAGCGGCGCATCCGGTGTCATCAGCACGCTGCCGGCGCCGAAAATGAGCGTCGCATTGAGCAGGATGGCGGCAGCATAGCCACGGCCAAGCCCAAGGCGGCGTGCGGCATCGAGGATCAGGAGCGAGGCGAGGGCGGCGCTGACGGGCCCCAGCAGGCGGATGCCGAGGGCCGTCTGGCCGAAGAGTGCGGTGCCGATATGCACCCAGACAGCGACCATGAAGGGATGATCGTAATAGCCCGCCGCCGTCGCCTGCGCCCAAAGCCAGTAATAGGCCTCGTCGGGCGACACCGGCGTCACCGCCGCGACCGTGAGCCGCAGCAGCGTGATCAGACCGAGCGCGACCGCGAAGAGCGCCGCATCGGAGCGGGGGGAGGAAGGTCCTGGCATCAGCGTCAGCCTATGGCCCAGGCGTGCCAGGGCGCACTAGCCCCGAAACCCGCGCCCCACCTCAGCGATAGCGGTATTCGCCGCGGTCACACCGTCCGCCAGACGAGGGTGGAGGAGACGGCATAGTTCCAAACGACGCCGACAGCAGCACCGATGGCTGCGGCCGCGAAGCCATTATGGGCGGTGCTAGAGAAGAGGGCGGTCGCGATGCCGACATTGGCGATGGCGCCGAGGCCGCAGACCGCCATGAACAGGATCAGGCCGCGGATCAGTTTCGGTCCGCGCAGCCGGTGGGTGCGATAGGTGAGCCGGTTATTGAGCTGGAAATTGAACAGCATGGCGATGATGGTGGCGATGATTTCCGCCGCGACGAAGGTGAGGCCGATGTCCTGGCCGAGCCACACGGCGAGAAGGTTCACGATCATGCCGAGTGCGCCCACGAGCGCGAAGGCGACGAATCGCATCGGCACATAGCCGTGCAAGCCCTTGTCCAGCAGCAGGGAGGCGAACTGGATCATGACCAGCGCATCGAGCTTGCTTTCGCCCGCTTCACGCCGGTGGAACTGGCAGGGGATTTCCAGCACGCGCAGCCGCTCGGGCGCGGAGAGGATGAGGTCGAGCAGGATCTTGAAACCCTGGCCCGACAGGCGCGGGGCGATCGCCTCAAACCGGCCGCGGGGCATCATGAAGAAGCCGCTCATCGGGTCGGTGATGCGCATGGGCAGGAAATATTGCGCGACCGAGATGCCGGCATTGGAAATGCGGTGGCGCATGGCCGATGACAGCCCGTCGGAGGACCCGCCCAGGACATGGCGGCTGCCGATGACGATATCGGCGCTACCGCCACGCAGCTGTTCCAGCATGGCGGGGAGGACGGTCTGGTCATGCTGCAAATCGCCATCCATGACGGCGACGAAATCGGCGGAGGAGGAGAGCGCGCCTTCGATCACGGCGCTTGACAAGCCGCGCCGGCCGATGCGGCGGATGCAGCGGACCTGCGGGTTGATGCGCGCGATGGCGCGCGCCTCATCCGCCGTGCCGTCGGGACTGTTGTCGTCGACGAAGATGATCTCCCAGGCGACACCGGGCAGCGCCGCCGCCACGCGTTCCACCATCGGGCGGACATTCGGCCGCTCCTTGTAGCAGGGCACGACGATGGACAGCTCCGCGCTGACGGGACGCAGAGCGGACGCCGCGGCCGATTCCGGCACGGGTTGGGATTCTTCGGTCATGGCATAGTCCATAAGCGAGCACTCCGGCATGCGAAAGCCCCCAAGGCTCCGCAGAGACGCCATAATGTGAGGGATTTGCGGCGGTATTTCGGCGCGCGCGGGGTTGCGGCTGCTCACGGGCCGCGGGGTGCGGATTCAGGCAGACCGTCGATGATGGCGGCGACCTGCGTGAGTTCGTGGCGCAGGATGGGGACGGCATGATCGACGAAGCCGCGCACCGGCGACCAGCGCCGCGGATTGGCACGGAAGACGATATGGACCGGGGTCGGCTCCGGCTCGAACGGCATGAGAACGCGCTGCAGCCGGCCCGCGGCCAGGTGTCCGGCCACCTGATAGGACTGGCAGCGAATGAAGCCGCCGCCGCGGCAGGCGGCATCCAGCCCGGCGCCGACGCTGGTCATCGCGAGGCGGGTCTGCACCGGCGTTGCCCGCAGAGGGGCGCCCCCGGCCTCCCGCCGGAAGCTCCACAGCTCGCGGTTGCCGTCCGGGTTCATGCCGATGCAGGCATGGTCTGCAAGCCCGGCCGGGTCCCGCGGCTGGCCGTGTCGGGAGAGATAGGCAGGGGACGCGCAGACCACCTGCCGCACCATGCCGAGCTTGACGGCGACGAGACTGGTCTCGGCCAGATGCGCGAGGCGGATCGCGACATCGACGCCTTCGCCCTGCATATCCACAACCCGGTTGAGCAGAAGCGCCCGCGCCTGCACCATGGGATGCAGGGCGAGGAAGGTTTCGAGCACGGGCGCGACGTGCAAGCGGCCGAAGAGTTCCGGCGCGGTCAGCACCAGCGTGCCGCTGATGCTAGGCGCGGAGGGGTCCAGCCGGATGTCCGCGAGGCGGCTGAGCACATCCCGCCATACCGCGGCGTGACGCTCGCCCGCGTCCGTCAGGCGCAGGCCGCGGGTGGAGCGCAGCACCAGCGTCTCCCCGGCCTCATTCTCCAGCACGGCGAGGGCGCGCGTGGCCGCGGCAGCTGAGCGTCCAAGGCGGCGGGCGGCGGCGGCGAGCGAGCCCTCCTCAATGGCGGCGACTGCCAGTTCCATCGCGTCCAAGCGGTCCATGATTTCGATTCCTGAAAGCAAGCCTGCCAAGGAACGCGCATTCTGCCGGTTTCTGCAAGGAGCTAGTCTCCGTGCCAGAGCGTTACAGGAGACGATCATGATCGACATTCGCTATCGCACGCAGACGGTGGGTGAGGTGGAGGTGTTCTACCGCGAGGCCGGACCGGCCGATGCGCCGGTGCTGCTTCTGCTGCATGGCTTTCCCACCAGCAGCCATATGTTCCGCGACCTCATCCCGCTTCTGGCCGGGCGCTTTCGCGTCATTGCGCCGGACCTGCCGGGTTTCGGCCTGACAAAGGCGCCAGGGCGCGATGCTTTCCATTATGGTTTCGACACTCTTGCCGATGTCATTGGGGACTTCGTGACGGCGATCGGGCTGACGCGCTATGCGCTTTATGTCTTCGACTATGGCGCGCCGGTGGGGCTGCGTCTGGCGATGGCGCATCCAGAGCGCGTCAGCGCCATCATCACCCAGAACGGCAATGCCTATGCGGAAGGTTTGAGCCGCGACTGGGAGCCGTGGCAGGCCTATTGGCGGGAGCCGACGGACGCGCATCGCGACGCCTGCCGCGCGTCCCTGAGCGACGCCGCGATCCGCGCGCAGTATGAAGACGGAGCACCGCAAGGCCAGGTGAGCCCGGACGGCTATACGCTGGACCAGCACTACATGCATCGTGCGGAAGCGCGGGAGATTCAGCTGGACCTCATCCTCAGCTACCAGACCAATGTCGCGCTGTATCCCGCCTTTCAGGACTATTTCCGGGCGCATCAGCCGCCGCTGCTGGCCGTCTGGGGCCGGAATGACGCGTACTTTCTGCCGGCAGGAGCCGAGGCTTACCGGCGGGATCTGCCGCAGGCGGAGGTGCATCTGCTCGACACGGGGCATTTCGCGGTGGAGACGCATTCTCGCGAGATTGCAGTTCTCATCGAACGTTTTCTGGGCGCCTGATCAAGGCCGCCCGGCGCGGCCCGCGGGCCGCACCGGGCCAATACAGGGAGATCGGTCATGGGCTATGGGTTTCTGGATATCATGGCGACGCCCGCCGTACGCGCCGCTCAGGCCGCGATGGGCAGCGACCGGACCTGGACCAATTTCAAAGGCCACCGGGAATTCGACCGTTTCGGCGCGGACGAAATCGCCTTCATCTCTGACCAGGACCATCTGTATATGGCGACCGTCGGTGAGACCGGCTGGCCCTATGTCCAGCATCGCGGCGGCAAGGCGGGATTCGTCAAGGTGATTGATGCGACGACGCTCGCCTTCCCGGACTATCGGGGAAACCGGCAGTATATATCCGTGGGGAACTTGTCCGCCGATGATCGCGTCGCGCTTATTCTGGTGGACTACCCACGCCGCGCGCGGATGAAGATCCTGGGCCGCATGGAGATCGTATCAGCCGCGGAGCGGCCGGATGTGGCGGCGATCGTGCTGGACCCGGACGACAAAGCCAAGGTCGAGCGTATCATGATTCTGCATCTGGTCACCTTCGACTGGAACTGTCCGCAGCATATCACGCCGCGCTTTACCGAGGCGGAGGTGGGCCAGGCGATCAAGCCGTTGATGGATCATGTCGCGGCGCTGGAAGCGGAGGTCGCGGCCCTGCGCGCGCAGCTAGGGCAGTCTTAGCCAGGAAAGGGCACCTGGCCACACCGTCATCGAAGCCCGCTTGCACGCCGCGCGCCTTCGTTCTATGTGGCCATACCGAAGGCCGAACGGCCCGTAAGCGTTTACGTCAATCAACGCATAAACCGGCTGCCAGGCGTGCAGGGGCGAGCGGCCATCAGGCCAGCGCTTTCCCGAGGCTGGCATCCTTTATGCGGAGTGCTTGACCATGCTTGCCAGGGATCGGCCGGATACGGCCTATCGTCGTGTCGTCATCCTGACAGCCACATTGTTCGTCTCCTATCTGTCCGTTGCCATGTCCCTGCCTGCGGTGCCGCTGCATGTGGTGCGGGGGCTTGGCCTCGACAACGCCTATGGCGGGGCGGCGGTCGGCATCGCTTTTCTCTCGACGATTCTGTCACGGAGCTATGTCGGAACCCAGGCCGACCTGCATGGCGGCAAACGCTCCATGCAGCGCGGATTGATCGTCTATGCTGCGGCCAGCCTGATCTGCCTGCTGTCGAGCCTGCCACAGGTGCCGGTGACGGCGGGCTACGCGGCCCTGATCCTGGGGCGTCTGGTCCTGGGCCTGGGTGAAAGCCTTGCCCTGGTCGGCATGATCAGCTGGTCCATTGGCCTGATGGGCCAGGCACGATCCGGCAAGGTCCTGTCCCTGGTCGGCATGGCCATGTATGGCGCCTTCGCCGTGGGCGGACCGCTGGGCCTGTGGATCACGCATCGCTTCGGTTTCGGCTGGCTGATGCTGGCCTGTGCGGTCTTGCCGCTTCTGGGGCTGATCGGGGTCGCACGCGTGCCGGGCGTCGCCCCATCGGGCGGCCATCGCCAATCCTTCTGGACGATTATCGGACGCATCTGGCGGCCGGGTGCGGCGGTCGGTTTGCAGGGGGTGGGTTTCGCGGCGCTGGGGGCCTTCTTCTCGCTCTATTGCCTCAGCCGCCACTGGCCGCATCCCGGCCTCGGCCTGACCTGCTTCGGTCTCGGCTTCGTCGCCGTGCGCCTGCTCTGCGGCCATCTGCCTGACCGCATCGGCGGCACGCCTGTGGCGATCGTCTCGCTCGCCATCGAGGCCTGCGGCCAATATCTGCTGTGGCTGGCGCCGGGACCGCTCTCGGCACTCGCCGGTGCCACGCTGACGGGCCTCGGCTGCTCGATGGTGTTTCCGGCCATGGGGTCCGAGGTCGTCAAACAGGTGGCACCCCAGCAGCGGGGCACGGCGGTGGGCGGTTTCGCAGCCTTTCAGGACCTGGCCTATGGCGCCACCGGACCGGTCGCCGGCTTGCTGGCTGACCGGTCGGGCTATGCGCCAGTTTTCCTGATCGGCGGCCTGGCTGCCACGATCGGCCTTGGCATGGCGATCTGGGCGCATCAGGTGGCAAGGGGCGTGCGGACAGCTTAGCCAGCCGCGCTCAGCCGGCGGGTTCCCAGCCGGGCGGTGCCATCTCAAACCCAGCGAACAGAAACGCCGGGGAGACGGTGCAGGAAACGAGGGTCCAGTCGCCCAGGCTTTCGGCGCGCTGCCAGGCATCCTGCGGCACGACGCCCTGCAGGGCCTGGCCCGCGCCTAAGTTCGGCCCGAGGGTGAGGCTGGCCTGTGCCGATCCCGCTTTGGCGACATCGAGCCGCAGCGGCGCGCCCGCATGCCAGAACCACATCTCCACGGCATCGACCTTATGCCAGTGGCTGATGACGCCGCGCGGCAAGAGGAAATGGATGGCAGTCGCGACGCCGCGGTTTTGCAGATCGCCGTCGCGAAAGGTCTCCCGATAGAAGCCGCCTTCGGGATGGGGCGACAGGCCGAGGGCTGCCACCACCGCATCCGCCGCGAGGCCCGGCTGCGTCAGGTCCATCGCCTGGCCCGCTCAGACCGGTGGCGCGGTTTCGGCAAAGCCCGGCACGGTTTTGGCAAAGCCGTCCAGCCAGCGCGCGAGCCGCGGATGGCCGTCACGCCAGTTGTCCGCGGCATAGCGGAAATCGAGATAGCCCAGCGCGCAGGCAACGGTGACGGAGCCGATGGTGGGGTTGCCGGCTTCGGGCGGATGTTCCTCCAGCACCGCCAGTCCGCGCAAGACAGCGCTTTTCTGCCGGGCAATGACGGCAGCGCGCGTCTCCTCCTGCGGGCGGACGCTTTCCATGCGGGCGAGGACCGCGGCATCCATAATGCCATCGGCCAAAGCCTGCTGGCGCAGCGCCGTCCAGCGCGGACCGCCGTGATCAGGAAAAAGCGGCGGCGCATCACCGAGGCTGTCGAGATATTCGCAGATGACGGGACTGTCGAAGAGCGCGACGCCATCTTCCGTGAGAAGGCAGGGCACTTTCGACAGCGGATTGGCCGCAAGCAGCGTGGCCGGCGAGCTATGTGCATCGGTCGGCAGACGCTCGATCTGTGCGTCCAGGCCACGGATCTTGGCGGCGAGCACGACCTTGCGCACGAAAGGGCTGCTGGGCGAGTAGAAAAGCTTCACCGGAACGTCCTTTATAGGGATGAGGAAAGAGGCGCCGCAGTGCGCCGATCAGCCTTTGAATGTGTCCTTGAGCAGGCGGATACGCCCGAAGCTCACCGCGTCGCGCGCGAGCAGATAGGGGTTGACCGGAAGTTCGTCTTCCAGCCGCACCGGCACTGTCATTTGCCCTGCCGCGCGCAGCCGGTCGACTTCTGCCGCCTTGTCGCGCAGGGCCTGATTGTCAGGGTCGATCGACAGCGCGAAGCGCGCATTCGACTGGGTATATTCGTGGCCGCAATAGATCAGCGTGCGCGGCGGCAAGGCGGCGATTTTGCGGAAACTGTCGAAGAACTGCACCGGCGTGCCCTCGAACATGCGGCCGCAGCCGAGGCTGAACATGGTATCGCCGCAGAACAGCATCGGGCCATCGGGCAGGAAGTAGGAGATATGGCCGACCGTATGGCCCGGCGTCTCCAGCACCTCAACCTTATGACCGGCGAAGGTGAAATCCTCGCTCTCCCGCACGCCGATATCGAGCGCCGGCAGGCGATGGGAATCGAGAGCCGCGCCGACGATCTGCGCGCCGAACCGCGTGCGCAGCGCCTCGGCCCCGCCGATATGGTCATTGTGGTGATGGGTGAGGAGAATCATGTCGAGCTTGCCGCCCATCGCTTGCACCGCTTCGGTCGCGGCCTCGCTCTCGGCTGGATCGATGAAGGCGAGGGCGCCTGATGCCTCGTCCCGCAGGAGCCAGGCGTAGTTGTCGGACAGCATGGGGACGGGGATTGCGGTGAGGGTCATGGCCAAAGCCTAGCACCGCAGGCCGCCCGCGGGAATGCAGCGGCGCGGCGTTTCAGCCGCATCGCGGTGCTGTGTGCTTTACGCTATGATCGGCCGGATGGCACTTGATGTTCATGCAGCAGCCGATTTCTACGCAACCGCCCAGGGGATCGTGGCCGGCCGCCTGATCCGCGACCGGATTGCCGGCTTGTGGCCGGATATGACCGGACGGACCGTACTGGGCCTGGGCTATGCGCCGCCCTATCTGCGCGGCTGGCGCGAGGATGCGCGGCTGACCGTGGCTGTCACGCCGGCGCATTTCGGCGCGGCGCGCTGGCCGGTGGGTGGGGCGAACCTGACCTGCATGGCGGAAGAGGATGCGCTGCCCTTCGCGGGGCCGGTTTTCGACCGCGTGCTGCTGGTGCACGGGCTGGAAGGGGCCGAGAATGCCCGCCGCCTGCTGCGCGAGATCTGGCGCGTCATGAAGGATGACGGACGGCTGATCGTGGTGACCCCCAACCGGCGCGGGATGTGGGCCTATTTCGAGAACACGCCCTTCGGCCATGGCACGCCTTATTCAGCGGGGCAGGTGGGGCGGTTGCTGTCACAAAGCCTGTTCCGGGTCGAGCAGCGCGAGACCGCTCTGTTCATGCCGCCCATGGAGACGCGTCTTGTCCTGCGCAGCAATCGCCTGTTCGAGCGTGTCGGGCATTGGGCCATGCCGCAATTGGCGGGGGTGACGATCGCCGAGGCGGTGAAGGATGTCTATTCCGCCATCCCGACGAAGATGGTGCCTGCGCGCCGCTTTGTCCTGGCGGAAGTCCCGTAGCGGCAGCCCTGCTATCAGTGCGGCATCGAAAAGGACTGGCGGAGCGGTGGATCACGTTCCTGTGTAGCCCCCCCTGCCGTACGTCCGGGCAGCGCCATGTGTCACTGCAACGAGACGCGCCCGACGGCCTAACCCTGGGCCGTCTGGCCTTCACAGGAGTTGGCCATGTTTCTGATCCTTATCATCATTCTGCTGGTCCTTGTTTTCGGCGGCGGCGGTTATGGCTATAGCCGCGGCTATTACCGGGATCGCCCGCATTACGGCTACGGCGTCGGCGGTCTTGGCTTCTTTCTGGTGGTGGTGCTGATCCTGCTGCTGCTCTTCGGTCACCACTACTAACTCCGTTTTCCCTGGGTTTTTACGACACGCAGCGTCCGCAAGGGCGCTGCGTTTTTGTTTGTGCGGCAGGATCAGCGGCAAGCGCGCAGATGTCGGCCTGCCCATCCTAGAAACCGTCCAGCAGAGAGAGTATCGACATCGTATCGGTTCGACCGATTTCCTTAAAACGGTACTAATTCAAAACAAAAACTCTTGCTGTTATTCTGCCCTGTCACTATGAGTCCTGTATGTTGTCAGTTCGTAAGAACGACCGCGCTTGGTTGAGTGACCACCATCAAAAATCACCCCGGACGGAGGACAGCGCCATGCTGACAGACCTGAAGCCTATTGACGATATCGCCGATCTGCGGCGCGAACTGAGCCGTATTCCCCGCGTGCGCCTGCAATTTGCCAAGGCGATGTCGGATCTGCTGTCCAGCCACGGGCTGAGTGTCAGCGGCGATCTTCTGGGCAAGCTGAACATCGCCAGCTGCGACGAGCTGGTGGATGAAGATGGGGAAACGATGACGACCTGGACCAACTAGGCGTCCCTGCCCACGTCCATTTGACAAACATCACACCGAACGGCCGCCGGAAACCGGCGGTCGCAACGGCACCGGTCTAGCGGCCGAGGTTCGGGTCTCTGCTGTCCCGCCATCCATAAGGCGATGGGAAAGTCATGACCATCATCGATAGTGACGTCGAAGAGCGCGCCTTCTCTATCACTATGGGCCAGACAGACGCCGCATTCTCGGAAGTCGCGCCATCAGTCTATATCGCCGATCTTCTATCGCCTGCCGTCACCGCCGCGGTCTTGCGCGAGTTTACCGCAGACGATCCCTGGGACCAGGCGCAGATTGCGGTTTTGCAAAAATCCGTTCCTGGACAATCAGAAATTGTCGGCGTCATCGACTATGACCGCCGCAATGCGACCCGCATCCGGCTGCGCGATATTGATCTCGCCAGCAAACCGCAGACCGTGCAGCTGCTGCAGAGGGTACAGGCCGTGGTCTGTCGTTTTGTCACCTCAGAATTCGGCCTGAATTTCGATACGATCGGGGGTGCCGAAATCATCCGCTACCCCGAAGGCGGCGAATTCAAGCCGCATACCGATACCCATCGCGGCAATGCCGAACGCGCCTTCACGGTGATCGTTTATATGGATGATGATTTCACGGGGGGCGAGACTGAATTTCCGCGCCTGGACTACCGTTGCCAGCCCAAAGCTGGCCGCGTGCTGGTCTTTCTGCCGACCGAACTGCATGCCGGGCGGCCGGTTCTGTCCGGTGAAAAGACGGTTCTGGTCTTTTGGGTGCTGTTCCCCGGCAGTAAGGCACAGCCTGAATGCGAGACGCATCGGTCATGACCGCACGGCGCCGTGCCAGCCTGCCGCAGGCAGTCTCAGGCGGGGATCTGCTGGCCGGGCTGCGGCCCGCGCTGTTGTCCTGGATCGGGGCGGCGCATTGGCCGCGCTGGCTTGACTGCGCCAGTGCGGTGCCCAGCAGCAACCGGATGTTTCTGGAACTGCATCCAGGCAGCCGTCCAGCGCGCTGCGATATCGTCACCAGCCTGTGCATTTCGGACGGGTCGCTTGCGGCCTGGCTGAAGGCGGGGTTTGAGCAGCGGAGCCCGGTCTGGGCGGCGACGATTGCGCTGCTGCAGGATTGGCGGCGCGAGCTGGCCGCAGGGCAGGGTGCCTTGCGCGATCAATGCATGATGATGTGGCTGGAATTCGATCTGGCGCCGCATGAGGCCGCGCTCGGCGATCCGGCGCTCTTCATCGCCCTGGTGCCGGGGGCGGATATTCAGGCTTTGTCGGCCAGTCTGGCGGGCTATCCCGCTTTGGCCGATCAGGTGTCCCGCTTCGCGCATCTGCTGCGTCATCAAGCGCCATGGCAGGCCGCGGACGCCATGGCGCTGGGTCATATCGGCTATATGGCCTCACGCCTGACGGCGTCTTCCGCCTCATCCTTGCGGAGCTGCTGGCGATGCGACAGCGAAGACCAGATACGGCAATGGCTGACCCTGCTCGGCATTGCGCGTGACGACGGCGTTTTACGCCGGGAGTTGGCGCGGTTGCGCCCGCTGATGCGCCGCGGCAATTCGCTCATGCTCGATTGCGACAGCGCGGAGCGGTTTCTCGGCGCCTTTGCCGTGGAAGTGAATGTCTTCCAGCGGCAATGGGCGCCGGCCGTCGCCGGCTGTGACGCCGTTCTGCAGGCGATCGCCGATCTGGGGTTTCTGACGCCCGAACAGACGCGGCAGCTTCGGCGCATGAATGGCCGCTACCTGTCAGACTCCGGCCAGACTGTCTTTTGCCTGCTGCACCATATCAAGTTCAGATTCATGGAGTCGCGTGTCGTCGAAGCGAAACTCTATTGGCTTGTGCGCGTCATCAACCCACAGCCGGATGCGCATGACACGCGCGTCTTCGATTGCGCTCATGAGGCGACCCTGCCCTGGCACGGTCCCCTGATGACTGACCGCGTCCGATCGGACAGTTCGTTAAACCGGTAGGACGACGGCACACCCGCCAGACCTTCCTTGAAAGGAGACCGTCCATGCATGTCATCGTCACCGAAATCCATCTTCTTCCCGGTCAAACCGAGAATTTCGTCGCCTTCTACAAGTCGAAGGCGGTGCCCTGGTACAAGGAAAACACCAAGGTCGAGCGTATCGAGCTGATCACGGATGCCACCCATAACAAGGCTTTCGCGCATCGCTATTACAAGTCCGCCGAGGAAGCCGCCTATAAGAAGGGCGGAGACGCCGACTATGCCAGTCTGAAGGCCGAGGCGCAGAGCTTTGCGACCGATATTCCGGTGCGCCACACGGCGGTTCTGCATAGTCTGTGATACGGCGGCCATGCCACCGGCGTCTGTCTTAGCCGGTGGCAGGCTGCGGGCCGCGCGCCGCGATCCGCGGGCGCATGCGGCGCAGCACGGGGTCGCCGGCGCGATGATGCAGGGCGACCGCCGCGACATGACCGAGGACCAAGGTCCCCAGCCCTGCGCAGCAGAGGCGGTGCAGATGGCCGAGTGCGGGCAAAGCCGCGTTCCCCGGCGGCAGGCTTGGCATGGGCAGCAGGCCCAGCAAGCGCCATGGGCCAGGCATCATCAGCAATCCTGAGACGAGGACGGCCATGATGGTGGCATAGAGCATGGCGTGGCCAGCGAGCGCCGCGCGGGCCGGCCAGGCTGAGCGCCGGGCCTGCTGCCAGGGGCGGCTGCGCAGGAACAGCGCCGTGCGGGCCAGGAAGACCGGCACGAACAGGGTGGCGATCTGCGGGTTGATCAGGTCGATCATCCGGCGGAAGGCGTCATGCGGATGGTGTGCCGCCAGAAAACCGGTGACGGAGGCCCAGATAATGACCGCGGCCGACAGCCAATGCAGCAGGATACGGGTTCCTGAATAGCGGGCGTCCATGATGCAATCTCCGGTGGCGGGGCAGTGCGGCCGGGTATTAGTGCAAGTGCGAGGCATTCGCAACTATAGCGGCTTGCAACCCGGGCGCGTGCAGCGCAGATTCACCGAAAGGCACCAGCTTCGAGGGGAGGCCGCCATGATCCGTCTGCCGGAACCGAAAGCGGCGACACTTGCCAAGCGGGACGCCATCATTGCCGGATTGCGGCGGATTCTGCCCGAAACCGGTGTGATCGCCGAAGCCGTGCGGCTGAAACCCTATGAGGTAGACGGGCTGACGGCCTATCGCCAGCCGCCGCTGGCCGTGGCCCTGCCGGAAACCACCGAGCAGCTGGCCGCGGTGCTGCGCTTTTTGAATCGGGAATCGGTGCGCGTCATTCCCCGTGGCGCGGGCACCAGCCTGTCGGGCGGGGCGCTGCCGCTGGCGGACGGTGTCGTGATCGGCATGATGCGCATGAACCGCATCCTGGACATCAATTATGACGACCGCTTTGCCGTGGTCCAGGCGGGCGTCACCAATCTGTCGATTACCGCCGCCATGCAGGCGGACGGGTTTTTTTACGCGCCTGACCCGTCCAGCCAGCTTGCCTGCATGATCGGCGGCAATGTGGCGATGAATTCCGGCGGCGCGCATTGCCTGAAATATGGCGTCACGGCCAATAACCTGCTCGGCCTCAAGATCGTGACCATCGATGGCGAGATCGTCGATATCGGGGGCGCCCATCTGGATGCGGCGGGCTTCGACTGGCTTGGCATATTGACCGGCAGCGAAGGCCAGCTCGCGATGGTGGCCGAGGTCACGGTGCGCATCCTGCCGGCGGCCGAAGGGCAGCGCGCCATGCTCGCCGCCTTCCGCTCCAACGAAATTGCCGGGGCCTGCGTCGACCGCATCATCGGATCGGGCATCATTCCTGTGGCGCTGGAATTTATGGACCGGCCGGCCATCCACGCCTGCGAGGCTTTCGCCCATGCCGGCTATCCGCTGGATGCGGAAGCGCTGCTGATCATCGAGGTCGAAGGCTCGGTCGCCGAACAGGATGAGCTGCTCGACCGCATCCGCGCCATCTGCGCCGAATTCGACCCGATCAGTTGCAAAGTCTCCCAATCGGCCGAGGAAAGTGCGGCGATCTGGAAAGGCCGCAAGGGCGCTTTCGGGGCCGTGGGGCGAATCAGCCCGGACTATCTCTGCATGGACGGCACCATCCCGACCGGCCGTCTGCCGGAAGTGCTGCGCCGGATCGGTGAGATGAGCGACCAATACGGGCTGAAGGTCGCCAATATCTTCCATGCCGGTGACGGCAACCTGCACCCGCTCATCATGTTCGACGCCAATGACCCGGACAGTTTCCACCGGGCCGAAGCCTTCGGCGCCGATATCCTGTGTCTCTGTGTCGAGGTCGGCGGCTGCCTGACCGGCGAACATGGCGTCGGCGTCGAGAAGCGCGATCTGATGGGGCGGCAATTTACCGAGATCGAGCTGGACCAGCAGCGTGCCATCAAATCCGCCTTCGACCCGGATTGGCTGCTCAATCCCGCCAAGGTCTTTCCGCTCGTGGCGGCCTGAGCCGCATGAGCGAGACCACGGAGCGCGCCGACCTTATCCCCGCCGACGAGGCGGAGATGGCGGCGATGGTAGCGGAGGCGCGGGCGGCGCAGCGTCCGCTGCTGGTGCAGGGTTTCGGCTCCAAGACCGCAATGCTGCGGCCGGTGCAGGCAGCCACGACCCTTTCCACCCGCGCACTCTCCGGCATCACACTCTATTCTCCAACTGAACTCGTGATCAGCGCGCAGGCCGGCACACCGCTGGAAGCGGTCGAGGCCGCGTTGCAGACGCAAGGCCAGCAATTGACGGCGGAACCGCCCGATCTGTCCGGGCTGCTGGGCAGCACGGCTGCGCAGAGCTGGGGCGGCATGGTGGCCGCCAATCTCAGCGGACCACGCCGCGTGGCCTGGGGGGCGACGCGCGACCATGTCATCGGCATGCGCATCATCAACGGCCGGGGCGAGGTCATCCGCGCCGGCGGACGCGTGCTCAAGAACGTCACGGGGCTTGATCTGTGCAAGCTCATCACCGGCAGCCACGGCACGCTCGGCATCATGACCGAAATCACCATGAAGGTGCTGCCGGCGCCGGCAATGACGGGCGCGCTGATTATCCGCGGGCTCGATGCCCGCCATGGCGTGGCGGCGCTGTCGGCTGCCCTCGGCTCACCCTTCGGGGTATCGGGCGCCGCCTGGTTGCCGGCCTGGGCCGTCGATCGTGTCCCCGGCATCGGCTCACAATCCGTCACCATCATCCGGGTCGAGGATTTCCCGAACAGCGTATCCTACCGGCTGGAGCGGCTGGCAGGGACGCTCGCCCGCTTCGGCAAAGCGGAGCCTCTGGATGAGCGGACAAGCCGGCGGGTCTGGACCGCGATCCGTGACGTGACCCCCATTCGCCCCGAGCCGGGGGAGGCGGTGTGGCATCTCTCCACGCGGCCCTCGCGCGGACCGACACTGCTGGAGCTGATCGGCAATGCCGGCGTGCGTGGCTTCATGGACTGGGGTGGCGGCCGCATCTGGGCGGTGGGACCCGGCACCGAGGCCGCGCATGGCGCCATCATGCATGCTGTCTGGGAACTGGGCGGCACCTTCACCCTGATGCGGGCGCCCGAAACGCTGCGGGCGGCCATGCCGGTGGTGCCGCCGGAAAGCCCGCCCCTGGTCGGCCTGACACGGCGCGTCAAAGCGGCGATGGACCCCGCCGGCATCTTCAATCCGGGCCGTCTCTACGCGGGGCTATAGAGAGTCATGCAGACCACTTTTTCCGCCGAACAGCTGCGGGATTCAGATACCGCGGCATCCAACCAGGTGCTGCGCACCTGCGTCCATTGCGGTTTCTGTACCGCCACCTGTCCGACCTTCGTGCTGCTGGGCGATGAGCTGGATAGTCCGCGGGGACGCATCTACCTGATCAAGGACATGCTGGAATCGGGCAAGCCGGCGACGGAGGAGGTGGTGCGCCATGTCGACCGCTGCCTCTCCTGCCTGTCCTGCATGACGACCTGCCCATCAGGTGTGAACTACATGCACCTGGTCGATCATGCCCGCCGCTATATCGAGGAGAGCTACCGGCGCCCCTGGCCGGAGCGGATCTTGCGCGCTGTCCTGGGAACCGTTTTGCCCAATCCGCGGCTGTTCCGCCTGGCGTTGCGGGCGGCGGCTGTGGCGCGGCCCGCGGCCCGGCTCATCCCCGCGCGCGGGATCACGGGCCAGCGCCTGCGCGCCATGCTGTCTTTGGCGCCGGCCAGCCTGCCCGCCGAAAGCGCCTTGCAGCGGCCGCAGATTCACCGCGCGCAGGGTGAGCGCCGGGGCCGCGTGGCCCTGCTCACCGGCTGCGCGCAGAAAGTGCTCGCGCCCTCGATCAACGAGGCCACCATCCGGCTGCTAACCCGTCTCGGAATCGACGTCGTCATCGCGCCCGAAGTCGGCTGTTGCGGGGCCTTGACCCATCATATGGGCCGGCACGATCCCGCAATGGCAGCGGCCCGCGCCGCGATCGCGGGATGGAGCCGGGAGATCGAGGGCGAGGGGTTGGACGCGATTCTGATCAACACCTCGGGCTGCGGCACGACGGTGAAGGATTACGGCTTCATGTTCCGCGACGAGCCGCCGGCGGAGGCGGCGCGCGCAGAGCGCGTCTCGGCGCTCGCCGCGGATATCACCGAATATCTGGTGCGGATCGGCTATCAGGCGCAGCGCCCGGCCCCTGGCCTGACCGTCGCCTATCACGCCGCCTGCAGCCTGCAGCACGGCCAGAAGGTGACCGCCGCGCCCAAGGCGCTTCTCAAAACCGCCGGGTTTGCGGTGGTCGAGCCGCGGGACGCGCATCTCTGCTGCGGGTCGGCGGGCACCTACAACATCATGCAACCGGAGATTTCCGGGCAGCTGCGGACGCGCAAGCTGGCAAGCCTGAAGGAACGCGGGCCGGATCTGATTGCCGCGGGCAATATCGGCTGTATCACCCAGCTCTCAGGCGAGGGTGTGCCGGTGGTTCATACAGTGGAGTTGCTGGATTGGATGGCCGGTGGGCCGCAGCCTGCCGCTATCCTTACTCCGTCGGCCGCGCCTGGCGGTTGACATGGTCCAGCGCGGCCGCGACGCCGCGGGGGACATCGGCGAGTGAGACGTATCGATAGCGCGGGACGTCAGGATCGATTCGGCGGATCAGTGCCGTGCTGCAATGGATGCCACCCCGATCGGCATGGCAAAGATCCTCGGGCCGCGCTCCCCAGGACAAGGCGAGCCGGTACAAGGCCGCGAGCGGCCAGGGCCGGACATGGGTCGGGTCATCCCAAAAATTCGTGAAGGCATGCCCCTCAACGTCCGGGTCGCTCCGTAAAAGAGCTGTGTGTTCGCTTGGCGTTTCGATATAAACGCACGCGCCGGGCTTTACGGCGGCGATCATCGTGCCGAAAACAGAAACGGCGTCGCTACAATGCTCAATGACATGAGTGGCGACGATCAGGTCCGCTTGCAGGGGAGGGAGCGGTCCGCCGATCGCGGTCAATAGACGGAATTCTGCGCCGAGCGGCCGTTCCGGGGGTTCCTGATGCAGATCGATGCCGATGTGCCGCAGGTCACCACGTCCGATCCTGGCTGCGATATGCGCCGCCTGCCAACCGTAGCAACCGTAGTCGACGACGAGGGAACCCCGGGGCAGGTCGCCAATAATCGTCGCCAGCCGATCTTCCGCAGAACTGTCCTGAAGGGCGACGTCTTTTTCGTGCGTGCGGGCGCTACTTAACGCCCAGAGTTTGGTTGTCATGCTCGTCGTTCCTAGAGGCAGTTCTGCTAGCCTTATCTGCGGGTTGCGTGCAAGGCTCAGTTGTTAATGGATCTGAAATAGGGCTTTAACTCCATCGAAAGGTTAGTCAGGTTGGGTTGCTTTGGGCGGTTGCTGATTGGCTTACATTGGGTGAGGAACGAAGGATGAGAAGGCGTCAGCTCCTGGTGAGCTTGGGTGGGGCGGCCGCCGGGTTGGCCGGCAGTCCCTGGAAAGCTCAGGCGGCCCAACCGATTCCCTTGCCCAAGGGCGATCCGGTGCTCACCATTATGGGTAAGATCAGCAATCCCAACCGCGGCGCGACCGCGGTCTTTGACATGGCCACACTCGAATCGCTCGGGATCACCACGCTCACGACCAAAACACCGTGGACGGATCAGACGAAATTCAGCGGCGTTTTGCTTGACACGCTGATGAAACGTATCGGGGCGCAGGGCACAACCCTCGTCGCCACGGCCCTGAATGACTATAGCGCGGAAGTGCCGATTTCCGACTTTGCCGCCTATAAGCCGCTCCTCGCGACCCGCATGAACGGTCAACTGATGCCGATCGCCGATAAGGGGCCGCTCTTCATTGTCTATCCCTTCGACGGCAATCCCGATCTCGCGCGGCAGACGTTTTATGGCCGTTGCGTGTGGCAGTTGGACCGGATGACCATCGTCTAAGCCATGCAGGCTCGCATTCAGCGCGACACGGGCCGGCGCCGTCTGGTCAAACTGTTCCTTGCCGGGGTCCTCGTCTGCTTCGCTCTCGCGGCGGCGGGGACGTCCTACCTTGTACTGCAGCAATCGACAGCGGCACATCGTCTGGCCCGATACGACACCGCCTTCGATGCCAGTCAGGGCGCGGCCGAACTCATGCGTCTGGAGACGTCCGCCGCCAGGCTCGCCCTGAAGCTGCCGGGCAGTTCCCCGGAAATGCTCCAGCTGCGCTTTGCTATTTTGCAGAACCGGGTGAGCGTTCTGCTCCGCCCGGAATTCCAGTCCTTCCTCAGCGGCCATTCTGAACTGGCGACCGTCGTGCCTGATCTGGCGCGGGCGGTGCAGGAGATTAAGCCGCTCGCCAGTTCGCCGGATCAGCCGGACGTGCCCAGGCGCATCCTGACCATCCTGGAACCGCTGGAACCCGACCTGATCCAGCTCGCGTCGCTCAGCAGCACCTTCGTCGGCAATGATATTGAAACCGGCGAAATCCGTCTGCAGAGGCTGCATATGATTTCGGCGGCGGTCACCGGGGTGCTGATCGGGCTGGGCGTTCTGCTCATTCTCATCCTGCTGCGCGACAATCACCTCATGGCCGAGAATTACGGCCGCCTGAGCCGGCTGACGGACGAGCTGCAGCGCACCGGATCTCAACTCTCCAGCGCGCATATCGCTGTCGCCAAGGCGAACGAGGATCTTAATGTGCAGAACGCGACGCTGCGCCGCCGGGACCAGGACCTGGCGGTGCAGAATGCGCGCTTCGACGCAGCGCTCAATAACATGTCGCAGGGCCTTCTGATGGTCGACGGGTTCGGGCGCGTGATCGTCAGCAATCAGCGCTTTCTGGAACTGTTCGGTCTCGCGTCGCGGGACGCGCCGCCGGGACAGGATGTGGCTGCGCTGTTTTCCATGGTGGCCGAGCGGGAGCGTGTGCCGGTGCAGGTCGCCCACACGCTGCATGACCGCACGCGCGCGCTCACGGGAAAGCACGAGCCGGAGGCCTTCGTCGCGGAAACCCAGGAGCGGGCCATCAAAGTCGATCATCAGCCGATGGTGGACGGCGGCTGGGTTGCCACCTTTGAAGATATCACCGAGCAGCGCCAGGCCCAGGCGCGCACAGCCTATCTCGCGCATCACGATAGCCTGACCGATCTGCCCAACCGCCTGATGTTCGCCGAGACATTGCGCACGGCGCTGAGCCGGCGGCCGGCGGGTGACTATTTCGCGCTGCTGCTCGTGGATCTCGATAATTTCAAGGACGTGAACGATACTTTGGGGCATCTGGCGGGCGATACTTTGCTGGTGGCCGCCGCCGAACGGTTGCGGCGCTGTATCGGCCCGCAGGACAGCGTCGCGCGCCTGGGCGGTGATGAGTTTGCCATTCTCCAGACCAAGCCGGGTCGCATCGCGGAGACGGAAGCATTGGCGCGCCGCATCGTCTCCACAATCGCCGAGCCATTCTATTACGAAGGCGCCCGCCTGGCCGCCGGCGCCAGCATCGGCATCGCTCTCTGTGCCGATAACGGCATGACGGACGCCCAAAGCCTGCTGCGCAGCGCCGATATGGCGCTTTACCGCGCCAAGGCCGAGGGACGAAACACCTGGCGCTTTTTCGCGCCTGACATGGAAGATGCCGTGCGCGTGCGTACGGCCATTGCGTCCGACATCCGCAATGCGCTCGACCGTCATGAGCTGGAACTCGTCTATCAGCCGATCTTCGACTTCAAAACCGGGCATCTGCGCCAGTTCGAGGCGCTGATGCGCTGGCGCCACCCGACGCTGGGCTATGTGACGCCCGATCGCTTCATCCCGATGGCGGAAGAGACCCGTCTGATCCTGCCGATGGGCGAATGGGTGATCGGCGAGGCTTGCCGCACGGCCATGAACTGGCCCGAGGATATCCGCATCGCGGTCAATCTCTCTCCCTTGCAGTTCAAATCCCTGCAGCTGCCGCTGGTGATCGAGACGGCGCTTGCGCGCAGCGGCTTGCCCGCGCATCGGCTGGAGCTGGAGGTGACCGAAAGTGCGCTGCTGCAGGATGTGGACGATGTCCGCGCCATGCTGCGGGATCTGCGCGCCCTGGGCGTGCGGGTGGCCCTGGACGATTTCGGCACCGGCTACGCCTCACTGGGGTATTTGCAGAAATTCCCATTCGACAAAATCAAAATCGATCGCAGTTTCGTCAGCGAAATTGTGACGCGGGCGGATTCGCTGGCGATTGTCGAATCGATCATTGGCCTCGGCCACAAGCTTGGTATCGAGACCACGGCGGAGGGCATCGAAACGCGGGAGCAATACGACATTCTGCGCGGTTTCGGCTGCGATCTGGCGCAGGGATTTCTGTTCGACCGGCCACAGTCCTTTGCGACCGTGCAGCGAAAAATGGCGCAAGGTCTGTACGACCAGCCGGCGGGGCGGGACGCTTCATGACCGGAGGCCGCCATGGTCCGGCCTTCCGCCCTCAGTGGGTGATGCCATGGGTGCCGGGGCCTGATGCCGTGAACCAGGCAAATCCGCCTTTGCCGTGGCGCTTGACCTGATACAGCGCTTCATCGGCGTGGCGCAGCAGGCTGCGGAGGTCGTTGCCATGGGCTGGGAAGCGGCTGGCGCCGATGCTGACGCCAAGCTGGGCGGCGCCTAGACGCGTGGCGACCGGTGCGTGAAAGGCGGCGTGGATGCGCCGGGCCAGGCTTTCGCTGCGATGGCCGGTGCCGTCAGGCAGAAACAGGGCGAACTCATCCCCGCCCAGCCGGCATAGCATGCCGTCTTCACCGACAGCGCTGCGCAACCGTCTGGTCGCTTCGACGAGCACGCAGTCGCCAATATCATGCCCCCACTGGTCGTTGACGGTCTTGAAGCCGTCGAGATCAGCCAGCAGCAGTGAGAAGCCGCCGGGCTGTCTGCTGGTCTGACTGGTCAACCGCTGCCATTCCCGCTGCAACCCGCGCCGATTGGGGATTCCGGTCAGTGCGTCTTCAGACGCGATGCGGCGCAATGCCTCCTCTGCCTGTTTCTGCAGGGAGATATCTTCAAAAACGGCGACGCCGATGCCCAGGTCATGCAACACGGTGCCGCGGCTCTGCACGGTTGTGACGGACCCGTCGCGACAGCGGATGGTGACTTCAAGCGGCGGGATGATGGTGACGCCGCGGCGCGTGCTATCCCGCAGCAACGCCCAGTGCCGGCCCAACGCCTCTCGGTCGTCCTGCCGCACATAATAGGCGATCCAGTCGTCTACGGTGGAGAGATCCTGACTGGTATAGCCGAAGACATCGGTGAAGGCCCGATTGACGAAACCGATCGTGCCGTCGCCGATGGAGGCCCAGCTGACGGGTGTCGGCATCGTATCGATGATTGTGTAGAGTTCGCCGATCGTCCAGAACGCCCGCGTGCCGTTTATCGGAAAAAGTGCGTCCAATCCATGTCCCCTCGGGCGCAGTCGCCACCGGCTGGCGCGGTCACCGAATACGGGGAACTGATGGGTGACGATGCGTGGCTGGGCAGCCAGGACACAATCGAGACACTGTGAGGCCGATCGGGGCGCGCCGCATCACTAGCACCGAAAGGTGAAGGTTCAGTTTCGCACGCTGGCTGGCGCGTCGCGCGGCGCGCAGGCCAGCCAGCGATGGATCGGGCGCCGCAGGCGCCCACACGGCGCCGGCGCCGGCTGACGAGCGCCCCTCAGACCTCGTTCAGGAAATAGACGGTCGAACCGCCGCCGGCGACCATATCCTTGATCCTGGCATTGAAGGCGCGGCCATGGGCGCTGCCGATATGGGCCTCGAAGGCGGCGTCGTCAGCGTAGATTTCGTCGACATGGTAGGCGCGGGGGTTGCTGTCCAAGGTATAGGCCACGAAACGCAGGCAGCCTGGCTCGGCCCGCACGTCCCGCGTGAGATCGGCCATCATGGCGCGGATGGTCTCCTCATGGCCTGGCAGAACCTCGAACGTCGCATAGAGAGCTTTCGCCACGACAAGCCTTCAGTGGTTGTTAAGATTTAGTGAGTTAGGCCGTCGCCCCCGGCCTGTCATCCCCCCGTCGCGCAGTTTCGCGCGGCGACCCAGCGCGCCGGGGCGGCAGAGCATGTCAGGGCGCCGGCAGGGCCAGATGCAAGGTTGCCAGTTCGGCCGGATCGTCGCCGCCCAGATTGGTCCAGCCCGTGCGGATGACAGTCATCATGGCGTCCGCGGCGCCCTGCGGGTCGCCCGCCGCAATGACCCTGGCCAGGATGCCGTGGTCCTTTTGGGACTGCGCATCCGCCCCGTCATCCTCGCGCGGCGCGCTCATCGAGAAGCTTGCCAGCAGAGCGGTGCGGATCAGCGCGGCGATGGATTGCAAAAACGGGTTGCCGGCACTTTCAAGGATAAAGAGATGAAAGGCGAGATCGGCCCTGGCAAAAGCTTCCCGATCACGCCCCGCCTCAGCCATTTGAGCGGCAAGCCGGGTGAGCTGGCTCGCGGCCTCCGCGTCGCCGCGCGCGGCCATGATGGCGGCCGCCATCGGCTCGAAGGCCTGGCGCAGCACGAAGAGATGCGCGAGGAAGGCGCGGTCGACGCCCGCAGCAAAGCGCCAGTCCAGGATATCGGCGTCAAACATGTTCCAATGACGCTCTTCCAGCACCCGCGTGCCGACGCGCGTCTTGGGATGGATCATGCCTTTGGAGGAGAGCTTCTGCAGAGCCTCCCGCAGGGTGCTGTTGGATACCTTGAAATGGCGGCTCAGCACGTCCTTGCTGGGCAGGAGGCTTCCCGGGGGGTACAGGCCCGAGACAATGTCAAGTCCGATGCCCCGCATCACCATGTCATGCGCTGCCTGTGGCCTTTTCCGCACGCGCAGCGACGTCGCAGGGCGACGGCGCGGAACGGGGCTAAAGATGCGGGCCACGACGCGGGCCGCCTCCGGCTCGCTCAGACAGCGGGCAGCGCTGTCCGGGAGGGGCCATCGTGGTGCAGGCGGTGGCTTCTGGTTGGGCCATTATTCGCCTCTGAGCTGCAAAAGACCGTGCGGGCTATCCGTTTTACAAACGATATGACCCGCAAGGGAAGACATTAATCACATAAATCAATGGTCCCCGATGGCTGTTGCTGTCGTCCGGCAGGCCGCGGTCAGGATTTCAGCGGCCCCAGCCAGCCAGACGCAGCTTGCGGTCGGTTTCATACTGATTGAGGGCGTAGACTGCCCAGATCGCCGCGGGTATCCAGCCGATGATGGTCAAATGCAGGATCAGGCACAGAAGGCCGGACCAGGGGCGGCCGATAAAGAAAAAGGATACGGCGGGCAGCAGCAGCGCCAGGAGAAGACGCATGGGAACCTCTATCTCTTATGTCGATTAAAACCAGCGGCGGCATTGCCGCTTTGTCCAGATAGGGTGAAGTTTCGCTCTGTCATCCTGGACAGCATAGCGGTCACAGCCCCAGAGGACCGAGGCGGATGGCCGGCACCATGGCGCCGGCCGCCAAAGCCGGCGCGAAGGGCGGCCGGACAAGTAAGGCGTCGGCTGCCGCCAGCCGGCTGATCTGCCCCGAATCCTGAGTCTGATAGGGATAGGCCGCCCAGCCGCCATCTTCGCGCACGAGAAGCGAGGCGCGCACGTAATCCTCGCGGATGTCATTCGCCGGCAGGTCGGCGGCCAGCCGCACCGGCTCAGCCAAGGGCGGGTCGCCGGGCAGGCCCAGCATCCGCTCGATGGCGGGGACCAGAAACAGAATGGCGCAGACCAGGGCGGAGACCGGATTGCCGGGCAGGCCCAGCATCGGCACATCCCCCAAATGCCCATGCATCAGCGGCTTGCCCGGCCGCATGGCGATGCGCCAGAAATCGAGCACCAGGCCGGCAGAGGCAAGGCCTTGCTGGACCAGATCATGCGCGCCGACGCTGGCGCCGCCCGTGGTCACCAGCAGATCGGCACCCCGCGCGGCGCGGGCCGCGGCGGCGATGGCCGGCAGATCGTCCGGCACCGTCGGCAGCAGGACCGGGTCACCGCCCGCCGCGCGCACCAGGGCGGCGAGGGCCGGACCGTTGGAGGAGACCACGCCACCGGGCGGCAGGGGCTCTCCCGGGAGGGCGATTTCATCGCCCGTGCAGAGGATGACGATGCGCGGCCGGCGATGGACGGCGACCCAAGGATGGCCGGCGGCGGCGGCCAGGCCGATGAGCCGCGGATGCAGCCGCAGGCCACCTGCCGCGACCGTCTCACCTTCTGCGAAATCGGCACCGTGAACGCGGATATGGCGCCCCAGCGGCGGCGCCGCATTCACCGTCACCCAGTCGCCGTCCGCCGTGGCATTTTCCTGGATGAGGATCGTATCCGCGCCTGCGGGCACGGTGCTGCCGGTGAAGAGCCGCACGGTCTCGCCGCGCTCGACCCGGTCCGCGAAGGGATGGCCCGCGGGTGCCGCGCCAATCAGCCGCAGCCGCGCGCCCGCCACCGCGTCCGCGGCCCGCACCGCATAGCCGTCCATGGCCGAGACATCGGCCGGCGGATTGGACAGGCGCGCGATCAAAGGGGCGGCCAGAACGCGGCCGGAGGCCGCCATCAGCGAGACCGTTTCGGCGGCGGTGGGCGTGAGCCCGGCGAGGATGCGGCTGCGCGCTTCGGTGACGGAAATCATGGCGCGGCAAAATCCCCGGATGCACCGCCGGATTTGGCGGTGACGCGCAAGCCGTCAACCACCATGCCGCGATCGACCGCCTTGCACATGTCGTAGATGGTGAGTGCGGCGACCGAGGCCGCGGTCAGCGCCTCCATCTCCACGCCCGTGCGCCCCGTGGTGCGGACGGTCGCTGTAATCTCGATGCTCGAACCGCTGACATTCACCTCAAAGGCGAGGGTGACGGCCGCGATCGGCAGAGGATGGCAGAGCGGAATAAGATCGGCCGTGCGCTTGGCGGCCATGATGCCCGCGAGACGCGCGACGCCCAGGACGTCGCCCTTTTTGGCTTCGCCGCTTTGAATGAGCATCAAGGTTTCGGGCAGCATGGTGATGCGGGCGCGGGCGGTCGCTTCCCGCGCCGTCTCGGGCTTGCCCGAGACATCGACCATAACGGCCTGGCCGGAGGCATCGAAATGGGTCAGCCGGTCGCCAGTTTTCTCGGTCATCGGCCGGCCTTTGTCGAGGTTAGGCGGCGGCGTCTGTGGCTCGCTGCGCGCCGATCAGGTCACGCACGGCCTGGGCGACATCGGCCTGACGCATCAGGCTTTCGCCGACCAGATAGCATTGCAGCCCGGCATCGATCAGGCGCTTCACGTCATCCGGGGTCTGGATGCCGCTTTCGGCAATCAGGAACCGGTCAGGCGGGACATGCGGGGCGAGCGTCACCGCCGTCTGAAGATCGGTCTTCAAGGTCTTGAGATTGCGGTTATTGATGCCGATCAGCGGCGTCTGCAGCCCAAGCGCGCGGCCGAGCTCAGCCTCATCATGCACTTCGGCCAGCACGTCCATATCGAGCGCGCGGGCGAGTGCTTCCAGCTCACGCGCCTGATCGTCGGAAAGGGCGGCCAGGATGAGCAGAATGCAATCCGCCCCCATCGCCCGGCTTTCATAGACCTGCCAGGGTTCGAGAATGAAATCCTTGCGCAGCACCGGCATCGGCACGGCTGCCCGTACGGCGACCAGATCCGCCGTCTCCCCCTGGAAATACTTGCCGTCGGTGAGCACCGACAGGCAGGTGGCACCGCCATCCTGATAGGCACGCGCCAGGGACGGCGGATCGAAATCCGGGCGGATCAGCCCGCCCGAGGGCGAGGCCTTCTTGATTTCGGCGATCAGCGCGACGCGATGCAGATTGACGTGATCCATCAGGCGGCGGCCGAAACCGCGCGGCGGCGTCTGGACGGCGATCCGCTGCTTCAGCGCCTCGACCGGCGCTTCCACCTTGCGGCGGGCGGTCTCAGCCCTTGTGTCATTGCAGATCTGGATCAGGACGTCGGGAATGTGTGAATTCATGCTTCCGTCAATGCTTGGAAATCGCTGAGGAGAGGAGCTGGCTTTCCCGGCGCAAAGTGTCAAGCGCGCCGAGCGCACGGCGCTCATCCAATGAGGTGGTGGCGGCTGTGACGCCTTCGGCAAGGCTAGCCACGCGGCCGGCCACCAGCAAGGCGCCGGCGGCGTTAAGGATAACAGTGTCGCGGTACGGGCCCGGCTCGCCGTCCATCAGGCGCTGCAGGGCCCCGGCATTGGCCGCCGCATCGCCGCCGCGCAAGGCGGACAACGGGGCCGTGGGCAGGCCGACATCCCCGGCATGCAGAATGACATCCTCGACCCGGCCATGGGTGAGAACCGAGACATGGTTCGGCCCGGCGAGCGTCAGCTCATCCAGCCCCTGGCCATGGACGATCCATGCGGCTTCCGTGCCGAGATGGCTGAGCGCTTCCGCGACGGGGCGGGTCCAGTGACTGGCGAAAACGCCGGTGAACTGGCGCGTCACGCGCGCCGGATTGGCAAGCGGCCCGAGCAGGTTGAACAGCGTGCGGGTGCCAAGCTCGGCGCGAACAGGCGCGGCGTGGCGCAGCGCCGGGTGATGGGCGGGCGCGAATAGAAACACGCAGCCGGTGCGGGCGAGCAGGTCTTCCAAGGCGGCAGGCGGCAGGGCGACGCCGATGCCCAAATGCTCCAGCACATCCGCCGCGCCGGATTTGGAGGACAGCGCCCGGTTGCCGTGCTTCGCGACCGGCACGCCGCAGCCGGCGACGACGAAGGTGACGGCGGTCGAGATATTCAGCGTGCCCTGCTCATCGCCGCCGGTGCCGCAAACATCGATGGCGCCAGGCGGCGGCGTGATGGCGACCATGCGGCTGCGCAATGCGCGGACGGCGCCGACCATTTCGGCGACCGTCTCGCCGCGCACGCGCATGGCCATGAGCAGGCCGGCGATTTGGGCGTGTGTCGCGTCACCGCTCATGATGGCGCCGAAGGCACCCTCGGCTTCCGCCTCGGTCAAGCTTTCGCCGCGGGCCAGCCGCGTCAATAGAGGACGGATGGCGCCGGTCATGCGCTGTCACTCATCATCGCTGATTGGGCCGTTCGCGGTCAGGCGGCACGCGCGGGCGTATTGCGGCCGCGGGCGATATCCAGAAAGTTCGACAGGATCTTGTGCCCGTGCTCGCTGGCGATGCTCTCGGGATGGAACTGGACCCCGAAGACGGGCAGCGAGCGGTGCCGCAGTCCCATGATGAGCCCGTCTTCCGTAAAGGCGGTGGGCACCAGGGTTTCGGGCAGCGTGTCGCGCTCGACGATCAGGCTGTGATAGCGCGTCGCATTGAAGGGGGACGGCAGTCCCTCGAAAATATCCGAATTGCCATGCGTGACCGGGCTGATCTTGCCATGCATGGGTGTCGGCGCGCGCAGCACATGGCCGCCGAAGGCCTGGCCGATGGCCTGATGGCCGAGGCAGACGCCAAAAAGCGGGATCTTGCCTGCCGCCGCCTGGATGACATCGAGGCAGATGCCGGCCTCATTCGGTGTGCAGGGACCGGGCGAGAGCACGATCGCCTCGGGCTGCTTCTGCATCACCTCATCCACGGACAGCGCGTCATTACGCCAGACCTCGCATGCGGCGCCGAGATCGCCGAAGAACTGCACGAGGTTGAACGTAAAGCTGTCGTAGTTGTCGATGAGGAGGATCATGCCAATATTCTGCGCTGGACGGGCGGCCATGGTCAATTGGAAGGCCGGAACGGCTGGGTTGCGGCCTATAACAGGGCCGGGCTACCGATAGTGACGGATAATCCGCTGTAGCGGACCTTTAAGGACACATAGCATGGACATGCAGACGGGCGGAAAGACGTTTCCGGTCACGCTGACCGAGGCTGAATGGCGCGCCAGGCTGACGCCGGAGCAATTTGCGATCCTGCGCGGCCATGCGACGGAGCGCCCCGGCTCCTGCGCGCTGCTGCGCGAAAAGCGCCCTGGCACATTTGAATGCGTGGGCTGTGGCAATCCGGTGTTTCGCGGCGACACCAAATTCGAGAGCGGCACCGGCTGGCCGAGCTTCGACACGCCCTTGGCCGGCGCGGTGGAGACGACGGAAGATCGCAGCCACGGCATGCTGCGCACGGAAGTGCATTGCGCCAATTGCGGCGGGCATCTTGGCCATGTTTTCCCGGACGGGCCGCCGCCGAGCTTTGAGCGCTATTGCATCAACGGGCTGGTGCTGAACTTCGTTCCCGCCGAATAGCGAGACTGCGCTGCGCCATGGCGTGCCATGGTTCGGGATGCCATGCGCGGCAGGCCAGGCCGGAGGTGGAGGGCAAAACCCATATCTCCGGCATGTCTGCGAGCGGCGGTTGCGCCCCATAGGCAAGGCGGCCGGTCGGCACTGCGAAAAATTCGGCGGCCGCGCGCTTGCTGTTGAAGGCGAGAAGACGGGGGCGGTAGAGGGCCATCGCCGCGTGCAGCCGGTCACGGTCGAAACCATGACGCGGCAGCGCCTCATCCTGCCCTGATTCCGTCTTGCAGATATCAGTGAGACCGATGCCAAGCGCCAGAAGGGCCGGGAAGTCTGACGGCTGAAAGCGATGCGGCGTAAGCCCCGTTTCGGCCAGGATGGGCCAGAAGCGGTTTCCGGGCCCCGCGTAATAGGCGCCACGGGCGGCCGAGACGGCACCGGCCGCCGTGCCGCAGATGACGAGATCAAGCCCCGTCTCCAGCAGGTCGGGGAGGATGTCGGGGACTGGCAACCTATCCATGCGATAACGATAGCAAGGGATTGAGGTTCCGTCGTGCGCTAAGGCGTCGCGGCGAGGTCCTGGCGCGCGTCTTCGGCAACAGTCCTGATTTCTGGCTGAACGCGCAGCGGCGCAGCGACCTGTGGGAGGCCATGCACAGTCCGAAAGAACTGGCGCGGGTTGAACGTGCCAAACCATTGCCAAGCGGGTAGGTAGCAGCCATCGGCTGATCGGCCGGTAGGAAACACAGGCTTTCAGATGATGATCAAATCAACTGGTCATAGATCTCGGCTGCAATCTGCTTGATGTCCTGGCGTGCGATCGGCGCCACGATCGTGCAGTTCAGCCCCGCATCGGTCCAGTTCATGACATTCAGGTCAGCAGAGGTTGCGAAGCGGGGCGGGGCATTGTCCTTCTGGCGCAGGACAGGCGTGAAGAACAGCGTGAGGCGCCGCCCTTCACTGTCCTCATACATGATTTGCGCGCCGGGCTTGTCCCCCACGGGCAGAAGCGTGCCGCCCACCAGATGCCATCCCACGTTTTCCAGATTTGGAATCGTGAGCTTGCGATCAAGCCGCTTGGAGAGCCAGATGCCGAGCGCGCCTCCATCATTGCCGCTCACTTCAACCGGGCGTGTCGGGTCTGCCGCATAGAGCCGGTGCGCGGCCAGCGCATTGTCCATCAGACCGGCAAACGCCTGCTGCGTGGTGTCAGGGCCGGACAATCCGATATCTTTTTGGGCTACATACCATCCGCCGCCTGCGCCGATTGCGACGCACAGCACCGCCGCCGCCGCCAGACGCTGCCACATGTGCTGCCGATCCTGCCGATCAGCTTCCATCCGCCGCACGTCGAGACGGGACGGCAGGGGCTCGCTGGCCGTCGGCTGATACAGGCTGACCATGAGGGCGTTCTGGTGCTGCCATTCGGCGAGGCGCAACCGCAGGTCAGGATCGAGGGCGAGCGCGGCTTCGATCTGCGCCGTGCGCGCGGCATCCAGCGAGCGGTCGAGATAGGCCATGAGATCGGCATCACTGATAATGCCTTCGGGTTGTGGCATCATTTCACGCTCCGCAGTTTCGGTGCCGCGTCGGTCGCCACCCGCAGTGCCTGACGCGCCCGGCTGATCCGCGACATGACGGTGCCTACAGGCACTTCGAGAATATCCGATGCCTCCTCATAGGTCATGCCTTCCAGTGCGACGAGAAGCAGCGCCTCGCGCTGTTCTGGCGGGAGGTGCTGAAGCGCCTGGGCAATGCCCGCAAGTTCTTGCCGGGCATACTGATTGCCCGCGATGCTTGCGTAATCCGCTGTGGCGTCGATCGACACATGAACCCCTTGTCGCCCCAGGCGCCGTCTCTCATTGCGATACAGATTGAGCAGGATGCGGAACAGCCAGGGCCTGACCGGGCCGATGGCCCGGAACAGGGACCGTTTCCGCAACGCCCGCTCCAGGCAATCCTGGACGAGGTCGTCGGCCGCGTTCCGGTCATGACAGAGCGCGCGGGCATAGCGCCGCAAAGCCGGAATGGACGTTTCCACCTCATCCAGAAAGGCCGTCATGCGGTCTTGGTCCTTCGGCCGCAGCCTCTACCAGGACCCGCCGGAGGTGCTGCCCGCCGCGGTCTGCACGGTGGGCACGACATGCCATACGCCGCCCACGCCATCCCCGGTCGCTTGCCCCTTGGCGGTGTCATCCTGCCAGTAATAGAGCGGCATGCCGTTGAAGGCCCATTGCTTTTGCCCGTCCTTGCGGGTGACCAGCCCAAAGGGGCCGCTGGCGGCATCGGCCGCTTTGGCGAGGAAGGGCGGCCAGTCTTCGGCGCATTCGCCGTAGCACGCGGACTTTCCCTTGCTGTCCTTGTCGAAAATATAGAGCGTCATGCCGCGGGCATCGGTCAATACCACGCCTTTCTGCGTCTTTTCCGATGCAAAGGGGAGTGCGGCCGCGAAGGCGAGGGGCGCGGTGACAAGAAAAGCACAGGCGGCGAGCATAGCGCGCTTCATAATGGTCTCTCCGGGATGAATGGCGGCACGATTGATCGTGTCACAGGGTCAACACCGGCGCCCGCGCTTTATTCCCAAACTTTTTCTCTAGCCGGGCAAATTTAAAAGTCCCGCGGGAGTGCCTGCGTCATGGAATAAAGCCAGGCCCGCGGTGTTGTGGTGGCACGTACACCCATCATTCGAGGGATTTGATCATGCCATTGCATCCAGCATCTGCGGCGCCCGCAGCCCGGCATTACGACCGCGTCACACGCATCCTGCACTGGCTGATGGCCGTCCAGATCATCATCCAGTTTTTGCTGACGCTTCTTTGGAGCCGCGTCGGCGACGATCTGGCGGGCGAGCTGGTGCGGCTGCATGTGTCGCTTGGCGTGTGCCTTGTCGCGACGCTTCTCTTCCGCATCCTGTGGCGGCTTGTCTGGGGACGCCGGCTGCCCACGACCTTGCCCCGCCTGCAGGCGACGGCCGCGCATGCCGTGCATTCGCTGCTCTATGTGATGATGATCATCGAGGTAGCGACGGGTCTATCGAAGCGTTGGGTGCGCGGGCGCAGCGTCGATGTATTCGGGCTGATTCATATCCCGTCGCCCTTTGTCTATGCGCCGGATCTGCGGCCGATTATGTCCATGACTCATGAGTATCTGGCCTGGGCCATCATCATCGTGGCCTGTGGCCATGGGCTTGTGGCCCTGGGTCATCGCGTCTGGCTGCGTGATGGCGTGCTGGAACGCATGACCGGTTGAGGCGTCGTTTTGCGGTCGATAATGACTAGGCGCGCCAGGGTGCCGTCGCCGCGAGCCATTCCTGCGCCCGGGCTTCAGGGTTTGCATTCAGCAGCACATCCGTCACCACGGCCGCGCTGTCGGCGCCGGCATCCAGCACTGCGCGGCCACGGTCGGGCGTCAGACCGCCGATGGCGACCAGCGGCACCGAGCCCACACGCCGCTTCCACTCCGTCACCCGCGGCACACCCTGGGGCGCCCAGGGCATCTGCTTGAGGATGGTCGGGAAGACCGGACCGAGGGCGATATAATCAGGCGCGACGGAAAGGGCGCGATCCAGTTCCGCATCATCATGCGTGCTGACGCCCAACGCCAGGCCGTGACGGCGGATGGCGGGCAGATCGGCATCCGCCAGATCGTCCTGGCCAAGATGGATGAAGGTGCAGCCGAGGTCGATGGCGATCTGCCAATAGTCGTTCACGACAAGCACCGCGCCGGCCTGAGCGCACAGGTCCCGCGCCTGGGCGATCTCCGCCCGCAGCACAGCATCCGGTTGTTCTTTCACCCGCAGCTGGACGAGCTTCACACCCAGCGGCAAAAGCCGCTCCAGCCAGGAGGCGCGGTCGACAATGAGGTAGAAGGGATCGAGGATCATCGGAAGGCGAGGCCCAGAACAGGGGTGGAGGGTTCCGCCATGTCGCGCGGCGGCATCGGGTCCGCGTCATAAGCCTGCCGTCCGGCCGTGATGGCCCCGGCAAAGGCTTCGGCCATCAGCGCCGGGTCACCGGCTTTCGCCACCGCGGTATTGAGCAGAATGGCATCGAAACCGAGTTCCATCGCCTGTGCGGCATGGGACGGAAGTCCTATGCCAGCATCGATGACCAGCGGCGTATCGGGGAAATGCGCCCGCATAGCGCGCAGGCCATACAGGTTGTTCAAGCCACGACCCGAGCCAATCGGCGCGCCCCAGGGCATCAGCACGCGGCAGCCGGCATCGAGCAGCTTTTCGCCCACGATCAGATCCTCCGTCGTATAGGGAAAAACCTCAAACCCGTCGGCCGCGAGGATACGCGCGGCTTCCACCAGCCCAAAAACATCCGGCTGCAGCGTGTCATGATTGCCGATGACTTCGAGCTTGATCCAGTTAGTTGCAAACACCTCGCGCGCCATCTGCGCCGTCGTCACCGCCTCGCGCACGGAATGGCAGCCGGCGGTATTGGGCAGCACGCGCACGCCTAGGTCTCGGATGATCGACCAGAAGCTCTGGCCCGCGCGCTCGGCGCCGGATTCGCGGCGCAGCGAGCACGTGACGACCTCGGCGCCTGAGCGCCGCACCGCCTCTGCCATGATAGCGGGGGAGGGATATTGCGATGTGCCCAGCAGCAGTCGCGATGACAGCGAAACGCCATAAACCTTCATCGCTCTAGCCTCCCCGCATCGGCGCCAGCAGTTCCAGACGGTCGCCGTCTTGCAGAACCGTCTGGGCGCGGGATGCGCGCGGTGTGAAGTCACCATTGAGCGCGGTCGCGATGACCGTGCCGTCATAGCCGAGTTCCGTCAGCGCCTCGGCGAGGCTGGTGCTCGACACGGTCTGTTCTTGATTATTGACGAGGATTTTCATCCATCACCTCCGGGGAAAGCGTGCCATGGAGCAGATAGGCGGCCGCGCGTGTCGCGAGCGCCGGTGAGAGCAGGAAGCCATGCCGGTAGAGCCCGTTGACGCGCAGGCGGCCTGGGCCGAAGGGGCGCAGACGTGGCAGATTGTCAGCGAAGGCGGGCCGCGCATCGGCGCCCATTTCCAGAATCTCGGCCTCGGCAAAGGCTGGATGCAGCGCATAGGCCGCGTTGAGCAGTTCCACGACCGAGCGCGCGGTAACGCGGTGGCGCTCGCCGCTTTCCAGCATGGTGGCGCCCAACATGAAGACGCCGTCGCCGCGCGGCACGATATAGAGCGGAAAGCGCGGATGCAGCAGGCGGACGGGACGGCTGAGGGAGAGCGCCGGGCAGCGCAGGATCAGCATCTCACCCTTGACGCCGCGCAGATCATCAATCCGGTCTTCCGCGGCGAGGCCGCGGCAATCGGCGACGGGGCCGAGGGACGGATCATCGGCATCCGCCTCCCGGCCGAAGTCGAAGACCACGCCGCGGGCTGTCAAGGCGTCTACCAGCGCGGGCAGGACAGCGCGGGGGTTGAGATGGGCTTCGTCGGCAAAGAACAGGCCTTGCCGGAAACGGCCGGCCAGATCGGGTTCCAGGGCGCCGATGCCGGCATCGTCCAGCATCTCGAAGCGCTGCGTGCGGCGGGCAAAGCGCGAGAGGTCCGGCGCGTCGCGCCCCAGCGCCAGCACCAGGCTGCCGCGCTGGACGGTGGGCGGGAAGGCCCTTGGCCAGAAGGCGAGCGCTTCCTGACCCAGCGCGACGACGAGCGGCTCGGCGGATTCCGCCTCGCACCAGGGGGCCAGCATGCCGCCCGCATAGCGCGTGCAGGCCTGTGTGCCGAGGCTTGCGCTGCGCTCGATCACCCGCACGTCAGCGCCGCCCTCGGTGAGGGCCCAGGCGGTGGTCAGGCCGGCAATGCCGGCGCCGATAACTGTGACTGAGACAGGCAAAGACGCAACCCCATCCATGCGACCCGGGATGTGGTGAGGGAAGGGGCGGCCCGAAAAGCCGCATTGTCCGTAGACATCCATCCCTTCGCCAGCATGACCTGGATCAGGTTCTAAGGGTCGCCATTGCCGGGAAATACCCGAATGGCCTCTCAGCCCCTCATTGGGGCTCCCCTTGGTGGTCTCACTTTAGGCCTCACCAGCGGGGCCGTCAAAACGCCCGAGATTGCGTGCCGTACGGGATCGATGCTGGGGTGAGGGGCCCCGCTACAGGCCAAGCCCCGTCAGCAGACACTCGATCTGCCGCTCAAACCGCGTCCTGTCATAGTCGATGAGGGCGAGGCGCCAGAGGCCTTGCACATAGGTCACGATAATGGCGGCCGTCGTTTCGCCGTCAAAGGATGGTGGCAGCAGGCCCTGCCGCTGGTCCGCCGCGAAGCGATCTGCCAGATGGCTGATCCAGGAGGCGACCTGTTCCTGCATATAGTCCTGCAGCGCCGCTTCCTCGAGCACGGCCGGGGTGAGGGAGCCCGCCAGCAGACAGACCCGCGGCATGCTGGGATCATCCAGACTATCCAGGATATCGGCGAAGAAGGCGCGCAGGCCAAGGGCGGCCGTGCCGGCCGCCATGAAGGCCGCGCCGCGGCGGCGGTTCACGGTTGCGTCGTAAAGCTTCAGGCACTCCAGATAGGCGTTCTTCTTGCTGCCGAGGCTGTTGTAGAACGAGCCTTCGCCGATCCCCATCGCCTTGAGCAGGTCACGCAGCGAGGTCGCATCATAGCCGCCGCGCCAGAAAGTGTCGGTCGCGCGGGCCATCGCCGCCTCATAATCGAACGCCAAAGCGCGGGCCACCGGCGCCTCCATTTTGTATCGTGCGCTACAAATACTGCTTGACGCGCCGAAGCGCGATATCTAGAGCGTTTGTATCGAGTGCTACAAAATGGAGCAAGGCTCATGATCACCTGGATACGCAGTGCCGCCATCGCCCCCGGCAAGACCAGCGAAGCCTTCGCCTTCGTGCGCCGCGCCAGCACCCTGATCGCGGAGAAGCACGGCATCGATATTGCGATCAGCCGGCCGCTGGCGGGCAACCCGACGCGCATCTTCTGGTCATCCGTCCATGCCGATCTGGCGGCCTATGCGCGGGATCATCAGACCATCAACACCGATACGGAATTCCAGCAGATGCTGGGTGAGGTGGCACTCTGCTTCATCGCGGGGTCAACCCATGACGAGATTTTGCAGTCGCTATGAAGAAGGTAAGCCGCGACTGGTGCTGATGGTCGTTTCGTCAAGGTAATATGTCATCGCGTAACGCTTCCGATACTATTCAAGCGGCCAGTTTCGCGGCATCATCGGCCGGGACAGCTGTCCAGAGGATGCGAGAGTTACCGTGAGCGAAACTTCGTCAGACACCTTTGATGTGCCGCTTTACCTGGTCGATGCCGATGGCATTTATAAAATCGGCATCGAGGTCAGCCTGGACGGTGGCCAGACCTATCAGATGTATGAGTTCGACACGGGCGGCAAAGGCTTCTGGATTGCCGATGACGCAGCCTGGGGCACGACTGTCAGCACCGGCATTACCGCCAGCAACACCTATAGCAGCGGCCTGGAGTATAACGGCACGCTGGTCTCGACCGCCATTACGCTCGAAAACAGCACCGGTGGCACGGTCTCGACCGACGGCACGGTGGTGCAGATCTCGACGGTTACGAACACGAATACGAGCACGAACTCGGATGTCGAATGGAATACGACCAACGCGTCGGACGGCGGCCCGCCGCTTTACAGCAACTTCTACGGGGATTTCGGCGTCTCTCTAGCAGACAAGGACGGCCTTGAATCGCTCCTCAAGGAATTCGGCACATCGCTGTCGGAAGGCTATATCATCACCCTCAATAGCCTCTCGAGCATCGGCACCATCGCCGATGGCGGCACCTATGCCATCGGCACGCTGCAGCTCGGACTGACCGATCAGCAGATCGCGGATTATGCGGCGTCAGGCACCATCGCCATGGCCGGATCGACCACGAATTCCTATGACAACTACGTCTATTCCGAACAGATCGTGAATGGCACGATTGCCACCAATGGCACCACCGGGTCCGAGACCGGGATTGTGCTGGATACCGGCGCACCGAATACCTTCATCCCCGCCGGCACCAGCATCACCTATGACGCGCCGGTCAATAGCCTGACGCTCACGGCCGACAGTTCCACCGGCACCGCGACGATTCTGGATTACGTGCTGGGCAATGACCAAAGCGAGAACACTCTCTCGGGAGGGGCCGATGCCGGCACCGGCGCCTATGTCAATTCCGGGCTCGATGCCTTTCTGGGCAAGAGCATCATGTTCAATGTCGACAATGCCGGCGGCGGCTATATTGCGATCGAGGCGGCCTGCTTCGCGGAGGGCACGCATCTGGCGACGCCCGCCGGGCCGGTTGCGGTGGAAAATCTGATACCGGGCATGACGGTCATGACGCTGCGCGGAACCGCGCGGCCGATCCGCTGGGTGGGGCACCGCACGGTCGAGTGCGCGCGTCATGCCGAGCCTTCGCGTGTTCACCCGGTGCGGATCAGCGCCCATGCCTTCGGGCCAGGGCTGCCGGCGCGCGCGCTTTTTCTGTCCCCCGATCATGCCGTCTTTGGCGAGGGCGTGCTGGTGCCGGTGAAGCAGCTCATCAACGGTGACAGCATCCGCCAGGTTGCGGTCGATGCGGTGCGCTATTTCCATATCGAGCTGGAGTCGCATGACGTTGTGCTGGCGGAAGGGCTCCCGGTGGAAACCTATCTGGATACCGGCGACCGTGGCGCTTTCAGCAATGGCGCGGGCGCACTCGCCCTGCATCCCGCCTGGGGTAGCGCGGCGCGGGACGTCACGCTGATCATGGATGCCTTGGGTGCGGCCCCCTTCAAGGTGGCGGGGGTGGAGGTTGAGCGACTGCGCGCGCGGGTGAACGCAGCGGCCGGCCAGGCGCATCGCGCCGCGTAACGCGGGCAAGACGCCAGGACTCTGGACAAAAGGGCGCCGGCCGCTTGCGCGGCCGGCGCCCTGCTGAAGTCCGTTACCCCAGCGCGACCGTCAGATCGCGCTGGACGTGACTATATTACCACTGGATCTGCGTGCCGAAGCCGAAGAGTTGGGCCTGAGTGTCGTTATGCTCGGTGCCGGCCTTGCCAGTTGAGAAATCATAACCACCCTGGTGGCGCCAGCCGTAGTCGTAGTCGAGGAACAGGCTGACGCCCGGCACCAGCGTGTAGGTGGCACCCGCGGCAAAGCCATTGTTGGACTGCTGGCCTGTCGTCAGACCCGCCGAGGTGATGGTGGCACCGGAGCCTGAATCAATGCCGCCGGGCAGATCGCCGGTGGTATTGAACACGAAATAACTCGCGCCAAACGTAATCGGTCCCGCCGTGTATTGCGCGCCGCCCAGCCAGCCAATCGCGGATTTGCCGCCGTCGGGTTCCAGCTCGAAGGTATAGCCGGACACCTGGTTGAAGTTGCCGCCCACGACATTGCCGCCGAAGGTAACGCCCGCGATGGTGGCCGTCGCGCCACCTGAGAAGATGCTGAGATCCTTGTAGCCGCTCGGCGTGGTGTAGCTTTCGCTCTGGGTGCCCGTGCCGGCAACCTGACCGGAGAACATATAGTCGGCGCCTGCCTGGATGCCGACGGGGCCAAAGGTCTGGGTATACTGGCCGCCGAAATCGACGACGTTGCGCGGCGTGCCGCCGGAGACCGCTGTCGTGACGGTGGTGTCGGCTGCCGTGTAGTTTTCAGCCGTCTGGTTCGGCGTGAAGCCGAAGGCGAACTGGAAACCGGCGATGGTCGGCGACAGGTAGACGATCTTGCTCGTCTCCTGGTTGAAGCCGCCGTTATCAACGAAGGGATAGACGGGTTCGGCATTGGTGGGCACCAGGGCCGGCAGATCGCCCCACCAGCCGCCATCATTAAAGGCCTCGAAAGTGCCCGTCTCGAAGAGCACGACCGGACCGTTTTCCTGGCCGAAACTGACCTGGCCGATATGCGGCAGGCCAAGATAGCCGTAGGCCTGGTGAACATAGAGAGTTTCCGAACTCGCCGAGCTGCCGCTGTTCATGCGGATTTCAGCGGCGGCACCGTAGTGCAGGCCGTTTGCGGCGACGCCGTCGAAACCCGGAAAGAGGCGGAGATAGCCGAGGAAGCCGGCGGTCGAGGTTTTCGTGCCGCTGATGGAATCGAGCGATGAACTCTCGACGCCCGCGTACCAGTTGACGCGGCCATTGAGCCTTACTGTCACCGATCCCGGTTCCGCGGTCTGAGCATGAGCCAACGGTGAGAGGACGCTGGCGGCAACTGCGATGGCGGTACTCGCCAGAAGGGGAATGCGCATGATGATCTCGCTGATTGGTGGCGCCGCGGCAGATACCGAAGCGTGGGGTCGGACTTTTCGGCGATCGACCACGAAATGCAATAATCATGAGGATTGTTGCATTTAAATACCGACGACTGCGTCGATAATGCCACATTGTTCTGATGTATTATTGTTCCTGTCGGGACATTATTTCAATAAATATTAGCGCAGTTACTATTTGTTTCCATCGTTATATTTGTAGTGATTGAGTGGGAAGTAATCCCACACTACTGTGCGATGCGCCGGCGGGCTTCGGTCCCCCCGCGACATCAGGGCAGAAGGGTAGTCGGTGATCGAAATGTTTGAGAGCGGCGTGATGACTGATCATTCCGACATGTCCATGGTATTTCGGACTGGAGAGGATCAGCGGGCGGCACAGCGGGGTGAGAAAACGGTATCGGAGGCGACTGCCCGGGCCTATCAGATCGATTGGAGCCGATTTACCCTGTGGTGCGCCGGGGCAGGCGTCGCCGAACTTCCGGCCGAGGTGGACACCATTTGCCGCTTTCTGGAATCCGTGCGTCAGAGCGGCAGCAGCATAGCGGCCCTGAACCGGCATATCGCGACCATCGGCTATATGCACCGGCAGAGCGGCCTGGCCTCGCCGCTGGTGCTGCCGGAGAGTCAGCGCATCCGCGACATCCTGGCGCAGATGGCCGAGAGCGACCAGGCGCCCGTACGGCGGCCGACGATGCGCATCTGGAGCGAGACCCTGCGCGCGATCGGCGATAGTGGGCCGGCAGACATAAGGGACCGGGCTCTGCTCGCGCTTCACGCCGCAGGGGCCTTTCGCGCCCTGGAATTGGAGCGGCTGATCGTGACCCAGCTGCGGATCGAGCGCGCCAGCATGCAGATCCATCTTGGACGCTTCCGGTCCAACACGGCGCGCGGGACCTCGGTTATTACGCTGGTCGATGATCCCCGCCTGATGCCGGTCACCCATATGCGCCGCTGGCTGACCCAAGCCGGCGCGGATAGTGGCGTGGTCTTCCGCCACTGCGAGCCGGGCCGGGTCACCGAAGAGCCGATGAGCGCGGAGGATGTGTGCGGGGTGATTCTGACCCGGGCGCGGGACGCGGGCCACAGGCTGGTGCTGCCGCCCATACGGCGCTAACCGGCCGCGGGCTTATCCCCGATCTCCACAGACGGGGGAGGTGATTAAAACCGTCACACAGGCGTATGGTGGTGGGATGAATCACATCGACTCACCGCTCGCGGGCCTCACCCAGCGGCTGCCGCCCAGCAACCTCCAGGCTGAACAGGCCCTGCTCGGCGCGCTGCTTGCCAATAACAAAGCCTATGAACGGGTGTCCGAATTCCTGGCCCCCGAACATTTCGCCGATCCCATTCACGGGCGCATCTTTCAGGCGATCTCGCGGCGCGTCGAATCCGGGCAATTGGCCGACGCCGTCACCCTGAAGGCCGAGTTCGAGCATTCCGGCCTGCTGAACGAGGTCGGTGGCACGGCATATCTGGCTCAGCTGCTCACCGCCATGATCGGCATCATCAATGCCGGCGACTACGGCAAGACCGTCCATGACGCCTGGCTGCGCCGCCAGCTCATCGATGTCGGCGAGACCCTGGTCAATCGCGCCTTCGGGGCCGAGCCCGAGCTGGATGGCCGCGACCAGATGGAAGCGGCCGAGCAGCAGCTGTTCGACCTGGCGACCAGAGGCGGCAGCGAAGGCGGCTTCATCAGCTTCGAGAAGGCGCTGTCGCTGGCGATCGAAAGCGCCGAACGCGCCTTTCAGCGCTCCGGCGGCGTCTCGGGCCTGTCGACCGGTCTGCGCGATCTGGACGCCAAGACCGGCGGCCTGCACCCCTCCGATCTTGTCATCCTGGCCGGCCGGCCGGGCATGGGCAAGACAGCACTGGTCACCAAGGTCGCCTCCGGTGCTGCGCGCGCATCACTCGCCGAGTCGCGCAAGGAAGGCGGCGGCGATCCGCATATGAAGGGCTCAGTCGCGGTCTTTTCGCTGGAAATGAGTTCCGAGCAGCTCGCCGCCCGTCTGCTCGCCGAGGAGGCCCGCGTCAGCGGCGACCGTATCCGCCGCGGCGACATCGGGCCCAAGGATTTCGACCGGTTCGTCCAGGTGTCGCGGGATCTGGCGCAGCTGCCGCTGGAAATCGACGACACGCCGGCGATCACCCTCTCGGCGCTGCGCACGCGCTGCCGGCGCCTGAAGCGCAGCAAGGGCCTGGCCTTGGTGATCGTCGATTATCTGCAGCTGATGCGCCCGGCGGCCGGCACAAGGCCGGAAAGCCGCGTGCTTGAAATCAGCATGATCACCCAGGGGCTGAAGGCGCTGGCGAAGGAATTGTCGGTGCCCGTCATCGCGCTCTCCCAGCTCAGCCGTGCGGTCGAAAACCGTGAGGACAAGCGGCCGCAGCTGTCCGACCTGCGCGAATCCGGCTCGATCGAGCAGGATGCGGATATGGTCATGTTCATCTACCGCGACGAATATTACCTGGCCCAGCGGGCTCCGCAGCAGATGAGCTTCGATTCGGAAGACAAGTTCCAAGCGGCGCTCGACAAGTGGCAGCAGGATATGGAGCGCGTCCATAACAAGGCCGAGCTGTATATCGCCAAGCAGCGCCACGGCCCCACCGGCAAGATCGACCTTTTCTTCGAGGGCGAATTCACCCGCTTCGGCGATCTGGACCAAGTCCACGACGACAGCCGTTGATCGTAGGCTGCACGCTATGACCTCTGTCGATGTTCTGATTATCGGTGCGGGTGCCGCTGGCCTCGCGGCCGCCACCCGCTTGCGGGCGGCGGGCAAGACAACCCTTGTGCTGGAAGCCTCAGGCCAGCCGGGTGGCCGGGCACGCACGGTGCGCCCCGCATTCCTCGGCGGTGCCTGGCTGGATGAGGGGGCGGCCTGGCTGCATATGGCGGAGCAAAATCCGCTGGTAGCCGAAGCGCGGGCGCGGGGCGTGCCGCTGCGCGAAGCCTTCGGCAATCCGAGCCGCATGTTCATCGGCGGCCGCGAAGCGAGTGCCGCCGATCACGCGGCGTATGAGACCGCCGAAGCGGCATGGTTCGAGCGCGTCTTCGCGCATGCCAAAACCCCGGATGTGGCGCTGGCCGAGGCGATCGGACCTTTCCGCCAGCAAAACCCCTTCGCGCCCACGATCGAGGCCTGGGAGGCGGGGCTGATCGAAGCCTCCGACGCGCGCTGTCTCAGCCTCGCGGATTTCTGCCTGAACCAGCTCGGCGGCAGCAATATGATGGCCGAGCAGGGGCTCGGGCAGCTGCTGCGGGACATGCTGGCCGAAAGCGCCGGCGAGATTCGCCTGAACTGCCCGGCGACCCGCATCGACTGGAGCGGTCCGCAGGTGCGGGTGGAGACGCCTGAGGGCGTGATCGCGGCGGGGTCCGTCATCGTCACCGTCTCGGTCGGCGTTTTGGCCGCCGGGCGGATCGGCTTCGCGCCCGCTTTGCCGGTGCAGACCGCGCAGGCCATCGCCGACCTGCCGATGGGCCTGCTCAGTAAGATCGTGCTGCGCTCAGCCACGGGTGACCGTCTGGGGATGGACGGTCCGACGCAGCTGTTCCGCTGTCTGGACAAGCTGGGCGATCCTTTCATCAGTTTCATCGCCTGGCCGCGGAACACGGACCATGTCATCGGCTTTGTGGGTGGCGAGACGGCGTGGGAATTGGCGCGCGATCCGGCGGCGGCTGTGGCTTTTGCGCGGGAGGTCTGGCGCGACATGCTGGGCCATGACGCCGATCGCATCTTCGGCGCGGGCGGCATCACCACAGACTGGGGCACGGACCCCCATCATCTGGGCGCCTATACCTATGCGAGGCCGGGCGCGACAGCGGCCCGCGCGACGCTGGCCGAGCCCCTGGCCGGCGGCCGGCTGGTCTTTGCCGGGGAGGCCTGCCGCACCGACGGCATGGCGGGCACGGTGGGCGGCGCCATTCTGGACGGCCGGCGCGCGGCGGCCATTGTCCTGGGGCAAAGCGAGGCAGACCTTACGCAGATGACATCCTGACCGCTCTGGGCATGCGCATCCATCACGTCTATCTGGAGGCATGAATACGATTCTGAACGGGGTCGCGGCCATCGGGCGCGGCGCCATCTCCTCCTGCCGGTCTGCTGGGGCTCTCGCCATCTTCGGGGTCGAAGGGCTGATCCATATCGTCCTGCCACCCTATTATCCGCGTCTGTTCGGCCGCGCGATTTTCGGCATGGGGTTCCTGTCGCTTCCGGTGGTGGCGCTGACTGCGATTTTCGCGGGCATGGTCATCGCCCTGCAGTCCTATACCGGTTTCGCGCGGTTTGCCGCGCAATCCCAGACCGCGACGGTCGTGGCGCTGTCGGTCACCCGTGAACTGGGGCCGGTGATGGCGGCGCTGATGATGGCAGGGCGCGCGGGTGCGGCGATGGCGGCAGAGCTTGGCACCATGCGGGTGACGGATCAGATCGACGCGCTGCAGACGCTGTCGACCAAGCCCATGAAGTATCTGGTGGCGCCGCGGCTGCTGGCCGGCATCATCGCCATGCCGCTGCTGGTTGTCGTCGCCGATATCCTGGGCGTGCTCGGCGGCTTCATCGTCTGCACGGTCAAGCTGGGCTTTAACGGCCGGTCCTATATCCAGGACAGTTTTGCCGCCCTGCACACGGAGGACATCACGATCGGCCTCGCCAAGGGCGTCGTCTTCGGCTTCGTGATCGCGCTGTCCGGCTGCTTCTACGGCTATCGCAGCCGGGGCGGTGCCGAGGGCGTGGGGGCGGCCACCACATCCGCCGTCGTGCTGGCCTCCGTCCTGGTGCTGGCGCTCGACTATGGCATGACCGAGGTCTTCTTTACCCGATGAGCGCGGCTGACACTCCCAAGATACGCATCCGGTCGCTCCGCAAGGCGTTCGGATCGAAGCTGGTGCTGGACGATGTCGATCTCGATGTCGCGGCCGGTACCTCCATGGTCGTGATCGGCGGCTCGGGCACCGGCAAGTCCGTGCTGCTGAAGTGCGTCCTGGGCCTGATCGAGCCGGATGCCGGCAGCATTGAGATCGACGGGCAGGATATTCTGAAGCTCGGCCGGCGCGCGCGGGACGCGGCGCGGGGCGAGATCGGCATGCTGTTCCAGAACGGTGCGCTGTTCGACAGCATGACGGTGCGCGACAACGTCGCTTTCGGCCTCGTCGCCAAACGCCAGTCCAGCCGGGCGGACGCGAATGAGAAGGCGAATATGGTGCTGGGGCAGGTGGGTCTGGACCCCTCGGTCGGTGACCTGTCCCCCTCGGAACTCTCCGGCGGCATGCAGAAGCGCGTGGCGCTGGCGCGCGCCATCGCCTCCAAGCCGGAAATCATGTTTTTCGATGAGCCGACCACGGGTCTTGATCCCATCATGGGTGCGGTGATCGACGGGCTCATCGTCGATTGCGTGAAGCGCCTGGGCAGCACGGCGATTGCGATCACCCATGACATGGCCAGCACGCAGCGCATCGGCGACCGCGCGGCGATGCTGTATAAGGGGCGCATCATCTGGGAGGGGCCGGCGGCGACAATCCTGGACTCCGGCAATCCGATCGTCGACCAGTTTACCCATGGCCGCCGCGAAGGCCCTATACAGATGGAACTGCGCAAATAGCGCCGTGACCAGGCTTGAACGGACAGGCCTGAGTTGACAGAAATTTGGTTCGGGACTCCAATTATCGCGATGCAGGTATAAGGCCGGAATGAGGACGATGGCCGGAGGGTTTCTGCAGGAACGTGCTGGCCGGTGGTGGACGAAAGTTGCCCCCCAGGCTCAGCTCACGTTTTGGCAGGGTCAGGCATTGGCTCTGGGATGTTTCGCGATTGCGGCGCTTCTTCGCCTGGGCCTGGCGGCAACTTTGGGCAGCCACGGCGTCTTCTTTACGTTCTTCCCGGCCCTCATGATCACCGCCTTCTGGGGCGGGCTCGGTCCAGGCGTGACCTGCCTGGTGCTGAGCGCATTGGTCGGCGACTATTTCTGGCTGCACCCGACCGGTGCGTTCCGCATCGACACCGACGATCTGCACATCCTGCTGGGCTATATCCTGTCTGGCGCGGTGATCATCGTCATCTGCAGCCTTTTCAAAAATCTGGTTGAGGCCCACCGGGAGGCAGAGGCGCAGGCCCTGCTGCTGACGCGCGAAATGCGCCACCGCATCCGCAACCTGATGGGGCTTGTCCAGGCAATTTCCCAGCAGACCGCGCGGCGCGCGAAGGGGCTGGCCGACTATCAGGACCAGTTTCATGACCGTCTGGAGGCGCTGGGCCTGGCGCTGGCCCTGGACGTGACCGATACCGAGGCGCTGACCCCCGCCAATCTCGACCTATTGGTCACCCGTGTTTTGACCCCGTTCGGCTATAACAACTGCCAGATCAGCGGACCGCCGGTGCAGATTACGGCGCGCACGGCGACGCCGTTGGCGCTGATCATTCACGAACTGGCCACCAACGCGGTCAAATACGGGGCGCTGTCCGTGCCCCATGGCCGGGTCGAGATCGGGTGGCGGCGCAACGGCGGCACGGTTCACCTGGAGTGGCGCGAAATCGGTGGGCCGCCGGTGGTGCGGCCGCAGGCGCACGGCTTTGGCACCCGCCTGATCGGCTCGGCCTTTCGCAAGGAGGAAGGCGAAACCGACATCACCTACGATGCCGCAGGACTGTGCTGCCGCATCCGTTTCGCGGTCTGACGACAGGTAAAGCGCCTGATCCAGGCGGCCGATTGAGCCGCGGCCAGCCGAGGCAGGCTGCTCTTTTTGCGGGGACCTGGGTCCAAATTTCATGATGCCGCCGATCCCATAAGCGGATTGGAAAGCGGCCGCAGACAGCGCATACAGCGGGTCTCTGTGAAGAACATAGGACGCTCACATGTCTCGTCCCGCAAAACGCGTAACCGTGACCGGCGCTGCCGGCCAGATTTGCTACGCGCTCCTGTTCCGTCTCGCCCAAGGCGACGTTTTCGGCCGCGACCAGCCGATTATCCTTCAGCTCCTCGATCTGCCGCAGGCCCAGGCCGCGGTGCGCGGCGTGGTGATGGAGCTGGAAGACTGCGCCTTCCCGCTGCTGCAGGACGTGGTCATCACCGATGATCCGGCGACCGCTTTCCGCGATGCCGATGCCGCCTTCCTGGTGGGTTCGCGCCCGCGCTCGAAAGGCATGGAGCGCGCCGACCTGCTGCTGGCCAATGCCGAGATCTTCAAGGTTCAGGGCCGCGCGCTGAACGAGAATGCGAAGCGCGATGCCAAGGTGATCGTCGTTGGCAATCCGGCCAATACCAATGCCGGCATTCTCTCCGCCTTCGCGCCCGATTTCCCGAAGGCGAATGTGACGGCGATGGTGCGGCTCGATCATAACCGTGCGCTCTCTCAGCTGGCCGCCAAGGCCGGCGTGCCGGTCTCGACCGTCGAAAAGATGATCATCTGGGGCAACCATTCGCCGACCATGCTGGCCGACTGGCGTTTTGCGACCTCGGGTGGTCGGAGCCTGCCGCAGGTCGTCAATGACGAAGCCTGGTATCGCGAGACCTTCATCCCGAAAGTGGCGCAGCGTGGTGCGGCGATCATCGAAGCCCGCGGCGCGTCTTCGGCGGCCTCGGCCGCCAATGCGGCGATCGACCATATGCATGACTGGGTGCAGGGCACCAAGGGCGGCTGGGTCTCGATGGCCGTGCCGTCAGACGGGTCCTATGGCATTCCCGAAGGCATCATCGCCGGCGTGCCGGTGACCTGCGCCGACGGCGCCTATACGCGCGTAACCGGTCTGGAGATCGACGCCTTTTCGGCCGAGAAGATCGCCGTGACGGTGAAGGAACTGCAGGACGAGATTGCCGCCGCGCTGGGCCAGTAATGTCGTTCGCCCCATGCCGGGACGACCGGCATGGGGCGGGTTTCACGTATTGCCCTCGCGCTCGAACAGCCTGTCGATATCGCGGCCGGCATAGAGAACGCGGTCGATCACGATGCGCGCTGGCGCGACGTGAAAGGCGATGGTGATCCGGCGTCGGAAGCCGGTGACGCGCAAGCCGGGACGCAGATCATCTCGCGGCGTTCCACGTTGCGGGAATGTCTCGAAATCCATGCAATGCAGGCGGATGGTCTCGACAAATGCCAGTGCCCTGGCTTCTCCGGCACTGTCCGCAATGTCATCGTAAAGGCTTAGAAGGTCTTCCGCAGCTTCAGGCGAAAAGACAACCTCAGCCGCCACGGCGACGTTTGTCCAGCCGGGCGGCATGACGGGCCTCGATTTGCCCGGCTAGCGTTTCACCCGAAAGCCCGCGCGCCGGGTCCGCCACCATGGCATCGTAAACGGGAACGACCTCCTGGCTGAGCCAGCGATTGAGGCTTGTGTCCCGCTCCTGAAGCGCGTGCAAGCCGGCGCGTATCACCTCGCTCGCGGAGGCATAGCCGCCGGAGGCGACCAGATCGTCGATATAGCGCGCCTGTTCAGCCGAGAGGCTGACGGTGCGCTGGTCGCTTTCGGGGCCGGATTGCTTGTCCATGGTCGAAGATTATAGGCAGCGGCCCGAAAGTTTCACATCGAAATCCGATTGCACGCCTAATGCCGGGGCACTCAAGACGGGGGGCGTCCTGGCGCTGCGACGGTTAGATCCCCGGCATGCAGCCGGGGAGGACGCCTTAGGGCCGTTCTCAGCCCGCGAGGGCGGAAAGGCCCGGCAGCCAGCCGAAATGCTCCATGACCTTGTGGCTGCCTTCCCAGATCATCTTGACCGCGACGAAGAGCACGACGGCGAGGCCGACCCAGGCGATCCAGCGGCGCTTTTCGAGCTGGGTCGCGATGACGCTGGCGGCGATGCCCATCAGCACGACCGATAGCAGCAGGCCGAGCGCCAAAATCCACGGATGCTCATGCGCGGCGCCGGCCACTGCCAGGACATTGTCCAGGCTCATGGAAATATCGGCGAGTGCGATCTGCAGCGCAGCCTGAAGCGGTGTCTTGGCGATGGCGGGCGCCCCGCCATCCGCATGGGCCGCGCGATGCTTCAGCTCGCGGAACATCTTCCAGCAGACCCAGAGCAGCAGAATGCCGCCCGCCAGGGTCAGACCCACGATGGCCAGCAGCTTCAGCGCGACCATGGCCATGGCGATGCGGATGACGACGGCGAAGCCGATGCCGGCCAGCACGGCCTTCCGCTTCTGATCGGGTGCGAGACCGGCGACGGCCAGGCCGATAACGACGGCGTTGTCTCCCGCCAGCACAAGGTCGATCATCAGGACCTGGGCGAGGGCGGAGATTTGGGAGAGCAGGGTTGCTTCAATCATTTCCCTTCATCTGAAGCCATGACCGTGCTTGTCAACTCTGGCCATGCGGGCTAGGGCGGCGCCTACGCGCTTTTTCCTGGAGACGTCACATGGTCCCTCGTTACTCCCGCCCTGAAATGGCGGCCATCTGGGCGCCCATCAACCGCTACCGCATCTGGTTCGAGATCGAGGCGCTGGCGGCCGAGGGCATGGCCATGGTGGGCGCCGTGCCGGCCGACGCCGCCCGGACCATCCGGGAACGCGGCGCGCCGATGCTGGCCGCCATGACGGACGCCGATGTCACCAGGATCGACGAGATCGAGAGCGTGACGCGCCATGACGTCATCGCCTTCCTGACCTGGCTCGCCGAAGGCGTCGGGCCGGACAGCCGCTTTGTGCATCTCGGCATGACGAGTTCGGATGTGCTGGATACCGCGCTTGCCGTGCAGCTGACCCAGGCGACCGATATTCTGATCGCCGATGTCGATGCCGTGCTGGCCGCGCTGAAGAAGCAGGCTTTCGCGCATAAGTTCACGCTGACGATCGGCCGCAGCCACGGCATCCATGCCGAGCCGACCAGCTTCGGCCTCAAGATGGCCGGGCATTATGCCGAATTCGCCCGCAATCGCGCGCGTCTGGTCGCGGCGCGGGCTGAAATCGCGACCTGCGCGATTTCCGGCGCCGTCGGCACCTATGCCCATCTCGATACGCGGGTGGAGGATTACGTGGCGGAAAAGCTCGGCCTTGCCGCCGAACCCGTCTCCACCCAGGTGATCCCGCGCGACCGTCATGCCGCCTGGTTCGCGGCCCTGGCGGTCGTCGCTTCTGGCGTCGAGCGGCTGGCAACCGAAGTGCGCCACCTGCAGCGCTCGGAAGTGCGGGAGGCGGAGGAGTTTTTCCATGTCGGGCAGAAGGGCTCGTCCGCGATGCCCCATAAGCGCAATCCGGTGCTGAGCGAGAACCTGACCGGTCTGGCGCGCATCGTCCGCGCGGCCGTGGTTCCGGCGCTGGAAAATGTGGCGCTGTGGCATGAGCGCGACATCAGCCATTCCGCGGTCGAGCGCGTCTTCGCGCCCGACGCCTCCATCGCGCTGAACTTCGCGCTGCAGCGCCTGGCCGGGATGATGGACAAGCTGCTGGTCTATCCCGACCGGATGTCGGCCAATCTCGAAAGCCTGGGTGGTGTCGTGCATAGCGGCGAAGTGCTGCTCGCCCTCGCGCGGTCTGGCATTTCCCGTGAGGATGCCTATCGCATCGTTCAGCGCAATGCGATGGAGACCTGGACCAAGCTCGGCACGCCCGAGGGCCGCGGCTTCCGCGCCAATCTGGATGCGGACCCGGACGTCGCCGGGCGGGTGGCGCCGGAGGTGCTGGATAGTGCCATGGATTCCCGCATGCATCTGAAGGCGCTCGACGCGCTCTATACGCGCGTCTTCGGTGAGCCAGGGCCGGCGGCCTGAACGAAGCCTTATCATCCTGGTAGTCAAACTTGATTCGATATAGAAACGACGATAGGAGAGGATAAGGCGGCGAGGTCTGCAACGGGCGAGGGGGCTGTGACGCGCATATGGAGCTTTCCCGGGCCAAGGCGTCGCGAAGGCTTTCAGAGCCGCAGCGCCGCAGCGCCTTTCATCCGCGCATGGTTCTGGTCGGCTGGGATGTAGGCGGTATCGGCGCCACCGGCCTGGCCTGCCGCAGCCTGAACCCGTCGGGCCATGCCGGTCACACAGTGCGCGAACTTGTGGTGATCCTGGGCACGGCCGCCCTCGCCGTGACCCTGCTGCAGGCACGGGGCTTCTACCGAAGCCGGGCCGAGAGCCGGCGCCTGGCCCTGCTGTTTACGCTGGCCCAGGCCTTCGCGCTCATGCTGCTGGCACTTCTGCTGTGGGAAGGGCTGGCCGCATTTTATCCGGGTGCGATGGCGGCTGAGCGGACCGGCATTCTCGCTCTCAATCGCAACTGGCTGTTCAGCTGGACGCTGGCGGCACCGCTGCTGCTGACCGCGACCCGCCCGCGGTTGGAAGCAGTCCTGTGGCGCGCCGTGCGCGCCCCGCCGCAGCGGCGTGCGGTGCTGCTGGCCGACCGTGAGGGCGTCCGGCGGCTTGCCCCCGTGCTGGCGGCCGGTGGCCTCGTCCAGCTTTGCGGCTTTCTCGATATCCCGTCCCGTGGCGAGGGACAGGACCGCGAGAAGGTCATTCTGCCCGGCCCTGCGCTGACCCGCCTGCGTGACGCGCGCGCCGTGCTGGAACGCGGCGAGGCGGATCTGCTGCTCATCGCCCTGCCGGAGACGGCGGGCCGCCATATCGCGGCGATCGACCGGCATATGGCGGGGGTGGCCGCCGATATCTGGCTGGCCCCGCCGGACGCGGCGCGCTTTTACGCGGCGGGCACGCGTCTGACGGCACTGGGCGGCTTTCCGTTTCTGCCGCTGCGCGACAAGCCGATGGCCGGGGTTCGGGCGATGGCCAAGCGCGCCGAGGATGTGGTGCTCGGCCTGCCGCTTCTGGTCATCGCCCTGCCGGTCATGCTGGTCATCGGCGTCGCCATCCGGCTGACCTCACCGGGGCCCGCCTTGTTCATTCAACCCCGTCTGGGCCTCAACCGCCGGATCATCCTGGTGCGCAAATTCCGCACCATGCGCAGGGAGGACGGCGATGCCGATGGCAGAGAGCAGACGGTGGCCGGGGACCGGCGGGTGACGCCGCTGGGCCGCTTCCTGCGCCGCACCAGCCTCGATGAACTGCCGCAGCTGATCAATGTTGTGGAGGGCACGATGTCCCTGGTGGGCCCGCGTCCGCATGCTCTGGGCACCGAGGCCGCGGGCCTGCCCTTCGGTGAGGCCGCATCCGATTACGCGGCCCGCCATCGCGTCAAGCCCGGCATGACGGGCTGGGCGCAGGTCAGCGGCTTGCGCGGTGAGACGGATACGGTGGAGAAGCTGCGCCACCGTGTGGCGCACGACCTGCACTACATCGCCCATTGGTCGCTGCTCTTCGACCTGCGCATCCTGGCGCTGACTCTCCGCGCCGTGGTCCGGGGCGAGGGGGTGTGACAGGGCCGGGAGTTCCCACGTGCATCTGGCGGCAAAGTCCCGAGCAAAATAACAGACACTCGATCAAGCATCTCTACGAATCGTTTCTTTTTCATTATATGCATCCATAATAAAAACGATGTTGACGACTTTTAGTCTGTCCGTTTTTTAGCGCCGCATCTTTCTTAACGGGTGCGGAATGTCAACACGAGGAGAGCGCCTGCAAGGCGCCATGGCAGCACGGGGAATCCGCAAACAGATCGTTCTTGCCGCAGAAGTCGGCGTTAATGAAAGCGCTGTCAGCCGCTGGCAGCAAGGTGCCGGCCTGTCGCTGGAACATGCGGTCAAGCTTTGCGAGACGCTAGACATATCATTGGATTGGCTGGTTCTGGGACGGGGCGATATGGATCAGCATCATCGCGCTGAAACCGGTTCAAGTGAACGGCCAGTGCTGTCGAAAATTGATCAACTGCCAAAATCTGTAGCCACAGCCCTAATGACTTTGGTGGATTGCATCCACACGGAACTACCATCAACGCCTTGATGATTGCGCGCCGCTCACGCGGTCCCGGCGCCACTTGCACGCCACGCAAGTCTATTCCTTTTGCGCAAAGAGCTATTTTTCTTATCATACCGAGATCGGAATGAACAATTTTTGTGATCTTCTTCCCGGAGACAAGTGGCGCAAACGCGCCATTCATTCCGTGCCTAGTAATATCAAAAGACACCGGGGCGAACGATCCAACGGAGAACAGTCAATGGTTGCCTACTATATCTTTGAACGCGTCGATGAAGCGAAACTGACGGCGGCCGACGCCAAGCAAGACGTCAAGAATGCGAACTTTGACGAAAATCTGTTCACCTATGCCGAGGACGGCAAAAAGGTGAAAGTCACCCCAACGGGACTAACATCTCCGTATCTGCCGCCCAGCACGGTCGCGCACAACACCAGGCCGAAGATCAACGTCACAGTCATAGACTAGGCATTCCGTCTCTACCGCTACCAGTTATAAACTAAACATTGCCGGCGCCGTGCGCGCCGAGCCGGAGGTTACCATGTCTACTCTGATTACGATCAATCTCATCAACAACAGCACGCAGAACCACAGCTTCTATTTCTTCCAGCAACCGGCGAAATATACCGGCGGTGCACTGGTCTATTCGAACAGTCTCTACAGTGCCCCGCTTGCGCCTTATGACGATCCCGTCAGCGGCGGCGGGTCGCTGACCTTTCGCGCGAACATCCAGTTCGTCGCCGGCGTTCAGCAGTCGGACAATGCCGTGCCGCCTGTGGGGCAAAGCTCGGGCTACGGCACCGCTACCAAGCCGATTGATCTGACGCTGGCGGACGGCACCCCCACCAACAACTCGACCCTCATGGCGATTTCAAGCAGCGGCGGACTTGGGCTGAGCGTGCCGAAGTTTACCAACGGGGTCCAACCCGGCGCCTTCCGCATCACGACACCGAGCTACAATGCCAATGCCAACAATTACTTCGCCGGCTCCGCTGTGCTGCTCGGCAACGGGACACCCGTGCTGTCGAATTTCGTTTTGGCGAGCCCCGCCGCCAATATCGACGCCCAGCCGATCCTGAAATACTACGTGGCTGTCGGCGACTATGTCGCGGGCACGGTTATGAACTTCACGACTAGTTCGGTCGCAGCGGCGCTTTGCGATGCAACCCAGGGCAAGGTTTCGTTCAATGTCGGCTACGATGCCTCCGGGAACTGGTCTGTCACCTGACGGCGCCGCGCCGCGCTGAGACACCTGCGCGCCATAAGCCCCCGCACGATTGAGCGGCTTCGGGTAGAGCTGTTTCTATCTCGCGTGCGAGATAGAAACAGCCGCCTTGCCATCAATCTGCAGCATTTCACGGTCAAAGGCCAATAAAGGAACTCCATCATGACGGCCGTTGAATTGGATACCATCTATCTGCAATATGCGAAGAAAGGGAGAACGCAAACCACCTTGATGGTTCAGTTCGCCAATTACAAAGGCAGGCATGACTTTGTCTTGGGCGACGACAGTGCCGCCTGGCCGATCGGCACGACACAAGAATGCACATCCGGAACGACGTGTAAGATAACGACCACAACTGCGGAAGAGGGCGTGCTGATTAAACCTCTCTCCGACCTCACATGGCTCGGCACGAGTGCATTTACCGAGTTCACCATTGACGGTGATGACTACAAGATTACGTTCAACCAGCCCTGACGCTAACCCTGGCCAGGGTCTGCCGGCCGCCGGGGCGGGGCGATCGCAGGCGCCAAGGCTGAGACCATTCCTTAACCACAATGATAGGAGTAGGGTCCGGCCTGGCACGAGGCTGGCCGCAAGGGAAGGGCGCATCATGACGTTGATTACGATTAACGTTCAGAACGATAGTCCATCGCCGCAGAATTTTCTGTATTTCATGTCGGCCGCCCAAGGGGGTACAGCCGCCGGCTGGTATTCCACCAGCCTTGGTACCGCCAAGCTCGGCAACTACGCGCAGAGCGGAGCGATCCTCACCTTCATCCTCGACTTCGAGTATCGCGCAGGCGTCCAGCAGGCCCATGCCCAGCCGGTTCCGGGACAACAATCGGGCTATATTTCAGCCAGTCAGGCTGTCCAACTATCGACCGGCGACGGGAAATCCACCGATACGACCACCATGACGGTGAACCCGCTGGCGCTCTCGCCGGCCGTGCCGGGAACGAACGTACCGGCAAACAGTTTTCGTATCGTCACGGCCAGTTATAACGGCGCTACAGCCATCTATAATGCAGGCACGGCCTTGCGCACGAGCAGCGGCGGGGTAGTGCTGCCGACCTTCATCGTCGCCTCTCCGAATACCACCATAACGATCGCGCCGAAGCCGATATTCAATCTCGCCTTGGGAAATGCGGGAACCGGTATCGTCGTCGACCCCACCAGTTTCTCTCGCCTCGGGGTTTGCGACGCTACCTTCAATACCAGCTTCCAGGCCGTCTACACGGCCAGTGGAAACTGGCAGGTGACGCCCGGCTTCGATACCATGAGCATGGTGAGCATGTCCGTCGCGGCGGACGCACTGGCGTTCCCTGAACCCGGTGACACGCCCATCGACGATCCGGCGCCCAGCCCCACGCAGATCATCGTGAGGCTTTGAGCTTGGCCGGGGCGGCCCCGCCTCAGCGCAGCGTGTAGCCACCGTCGATCGTCATGACCTCGCCGGTGATGTAGCTCGCCGCGTCTGACGCCAGAAACAGCGTCGCCTGCGCTACTTCATCAGCCTCGCCGGGACGGCGCATCGGCGTCATGTCCAGCCAGATCTTCGACCATTCGGGATTGTCGAGCCCGCCTTGAGTCATCTCCGTGCGAATATAGCCCGGTGCGATGGCATTGACGCGGATATGGCGGTCGGCAAATTCGCTGGCCAGCGACTTGGTCAGCATATGCACGGCCGCCTTGGAGGCATTGTACACCGCCTGATTCTGCGGCACGTTGGAAATGATGCCGGAGATGGACCCGATATTGACGATGCTGCCGCCTTTGCCCCGCGCCGCCATATGGCGCAGCGCTTCGCGGCAGCACTGATACAGGCCCCGCAGATTGGTGTTCATCAGATAGTCCCAGTGTGCGGCGTCGGTCTCGGTCGTGTTGCAGTGGCTGGCGACGCCCGCGCTGTTGACCAGGATATCGATGCCGGTATCGGCCGCCATATCGCCGATGACGCGGGTGATTTCCGCCTCGGAGGTGACATCAAGCCGCTCAAAGCGGGCGGTGATCCCGGCCGCCGAAAAGTCCCGCACGGCGGCGGCGCCCGCCGCCTCATCCCGTCCGGTGATGAGGATGGCGGCGCCGGCCTCCCCCAGGCGGCGCGCGGCGGCCAGGCCGATACCGCGTGTGCCGCCGGTGACCAGGGCGAAGCGCCCGCTCAGATCAATTGTGTAAGCCATCGAACTCCATCCTTCCCAACCAGCCCGCTCTTTTTAGTTTTGACGCAGCGGGCCAAGCGCGAAGGATAGCGTCACGCGCGAAACTGACCAGAGCAAAGGCGACAGCAACCCACGCCTTTGCCCCGATCTCAGATCAATTGGCGATCGCCCAGTCGCCCGGGCTCTTTTCGCACCAGTTGAGCTTGTAGGGCGAGCCGTCGGTCGCAACGCCCGTGTGGAAGGTGTAGCGGAAGCCGCGGCAGGTCAGGCCGTTCTTTTCATACTGGTGCAGGAAGGTGACGGTACCGGAATTGCCCGTTTTGGGGTTCTTCCAGCTTTCCTCATGCGGTCCCTGCGGCCCCAGCTTGCCGGCCTCCTCGGACAGAATCCGCATATCGCTGCCGCTCAGGCGGCGCGGCAGATAGGCCTGCATCGCTTGGGCTGCCGCCGGGCTGACCAAAGCAGGGGCCAGATCACTGGCGAGACCCGCCACCGCAATACAGATCAAAAGGCACTGACGTCGCATCTCATGCTCCTGGCTTGCCGAATGTCCCGGCCGCTCTCTGTCCCGCTTATCGCGCCGCGCGCCCAGGGGCAACCGCGGCGCCTGTCTTATCCCCGTGTCTCAGCTGCGCTCGGCGAGCTTCGCGAGCAGGCGCGCGTGGCTGCGGGCGCCGCCCAGATAGCAAGACCAGTCGAATTTCTCGTTCGGGCTATGCACCTGATCGTCATCCAGGCCGAAGCCCATCAGGATGGTGTCGAGACCGAGCAGGGTCTTGAGCGTGCCGACGACGGGGATGGAGCCGCCACAGCCCATCAGGACCGGTGTTTTGCCGTATTCATCCTCCAGGGCAGCGATAGCGGCGGGGATGAAGGGACCATCCGTCGCCACTTCCACGCCCGGGCTGCCGCCCAGATCCTGCACGCTGACCTGCGCGCCGGGGGGCGTATGGGCCGCCAGGAAGGCCCGCAGCCCATCCAGGATCTTGGCCGGGTCCTGGCCGCCCACTAAGCGGAAGGACAGCTTGGCATGGGCGTGGGAGGCGATGACGGTCTTCGATCCTTCGCCCGTATAGCCGCCCCAGATGCCGTTGAGATCGGCCGTCGGCCTTGCCCAAAGCCGCTCCAGCACGGGCCGGCCTGTCTCACCCGACCCCGCGCTGAGGCCGATGGACGCCAGCATGCCAGCCTCGTCGAAGCCGAGCGATTCCCATTGCGCGGCGAGAGCGGCCGGCAATTCCGCGACGCCGTCATAAAAGCCCGGGATCTGCACGCGGCCCTGATCGTCATGCAGCTGCCCCAGAATGCGCGTCAGCGCGTTGATGGGGTTGAGCGCGGCACCGCCATACATGCCGGAATGGAGGTCCTTGTCCGGCCCCACGAGATCGATCTGGGTATAGACCAGGCCACGCAGGCGGGTGGTGAGCGCCGGGGTGGCGCGATCCCACATGCCGGTATCGCTGATCAGCGCGACATCGGCCGCGAGCAATGCCTTATTGGCCGCGATGAAGGCGTCGAGATTGGCGGAGCCGACTTCTTCCTCGCCCTCCAGCAGCAGCGTGATGCGAACGGGCAACTCGCCCGTGGTCTGATACCAGGCGCGGCAGGCCCAGAGGAACGAGGCGACCTGACCCTTATCGTCCACCGCACCGCGGGCGACGATGCGCGGTCCATGGGGGCCATCCTTCAGCTGCGGCGCGAAAGGCGGGCTGTCCCAGAGGTCCAGCGGATCGGCGGGCTGCACGTCATAATGGCCGTAAAACAGGATATGGGGCAGAGTCGCGGCGTCCGTGCCATCGGGGCCTGGATAGTGGCCGATGACGATTGGGTGGCCCGGCGTCTGGCGCAGCTCAGTCGCAAAACCGCAGGCCGCGAATGCATCCGCGAGCCAGCGGGCGGCCGCCGCACAATCACCCGCATGGGCCGGCTGGGCGCTGACACTCGGGATGGACAGAAAGGTGAACAGCGTCTCGCGCGCTTCATCCTGGCTGGCGTCGATCGCAGCCAGAACCTGCGCGATGGGATGGTCTGTCGCTGTCATCAGCTTAATCCTCAGATAGGGTGGGCGCCGCATAGGCTTTCAGAAACAGCCCAATAGCACCCTCCACGACGCGGTCCACTTCCGCCGGATCGGCGGTTTCGATCAGCCGCAGCCGGGCACGCATGACGAGCTTGGTCTGGCAGAGGGCGAAAAACTGTTCGGCGGCGAAATCAGGGTCCGCCACCACCAGGCGGCCGCGCGCGCTTTCCTGCCGCAGCCAGACGGACAGATAGTTCAGCGCGCGCTGCGGGCCGGCATCGAAGAAGGCACGGGCGAGTTCGGGGAACTTGGCCGCTTCCGACATCACCATTCTGTGTATGGCCTGACGGAAGGGGGAGAGCATCATTTCGACCACGGCATGGGCGACGCGGCGCAGCGTCTCCTCCGGCCTGTCCTCTGGCGGTGCCAGGTCCAGAATATGCTTCAGCGTCTCGTCGCAGCCGGTCGCGATAAAACCGCTGAACAGCGCCGCTTTGCTGGGGAAATAGTTGTAGAGCGTGCCTTTGGAAACGCCGACCTCGCGCGCGATATCGGCCATGCTGGCGCCTTCATAGCCGTCGCGGGCGAAGACGCGGCCGGCACCATCCAGAATGGCGCGTCGCCGTTCCGGCGAGAGGGCGTCGCTTGCCCGGTCAGACGGTACCGCCGTATCCAGCGCAAGGGTCGTATGGGTGTTATCGTCTCGGTCCACGCTTTTTCATCCTGCACGCGGTTTGACAATGCCGGCCTCGTTTCTATCATACAAGCTGCTAACCGAACCGTTCGGTCAAAGCGCATGGCAGGAGCGGCTCCGTTGGCCCACGACATCAGACAAGCCCTTCGTCAAAAACGGGCCGCTTTCTCACGACCGCTGATCTCCTCTCTGCTGCTGCTGGCCGTGACAGGCTGCACCATGGGGCCGGATTTCAAGCGCCCGACCGCGCCCTATGACCCGTCTTCCTTTCTCGACGGCCGCCAGGCGCCGACGTCGCGCAGCCAGCCAGCGGTCGCGCCCATTCAGGTTGAATGGTGGCAGAGCTTCAACGACCCGGAGCTGAATTCGCTGGAAGAGCGGGCCGTCGCGCAGAATCTCGACGTGCTGACCGCGACCGTGCGGATTGCGGAGGCGCGGTCCAATGCCGGTGTCACCGCCTCGGCCTTCTTTCCCTCGGTCAGCGGCAATACGGTTGCCGCCGATATCAAGCCGAGCGACAAGGGCCTGAGCCTCGGCGGCTCCAGCGGCGGTGATGTCAACCCGATTTCCTTCTACCAGTATGGGTTCGATGCGACCTGGACCGTCGATCTTTGGGGCAAGGTCCGCCGCCAGGTGGAAGCCGGCAATGCCGCCATCCAGGTGCAGGAGATCGACCGGCGCGGCACGGTCATTCAGATGATGGCGGAGGTTGCGCGCGACTATCTGCAGCTCCGCAACGCGCAGATGCAGCTCAAGATCGCGCAGGACAATGTGCGCACGGCGCAGAACCTGCTCAACCTGACGCAGCAGAGGGCCGCCGCCGGCCTGACCGACCAGTTGGACGTGGCCCAGGAACTGGCCCAGCTGACGACGACCGAGGCCACCGTGCCGAGCGCTGAGCAGGATGTGGCCAAATACATCAACGCGCTCAGCCTGCTGCTCGGCCAGGGGCCGCGCGCGCTGCAAGCCGAACTCGATACGCCCGAGGCCGTGCCGCCGGCCCCGGCCGTCGTGCCGGTCGGTCTGCCCTCGGAACTACTCCGCCGCCGCCCCGACATCATGGAGGCGGAAGCCAATCTGCACGAGGCGACGGCCAATATCGGCGTCGCGGTCGCAAGCTTCTTCCCGACCTTCAATCTGCTCGGCTTCTTTGGCATCCAGGCCGATCAGACGCAGGATCTGTTCACCACCGCGGCGCGAACCTACGTGCTGGGCGGCATGGTTTCGGTCCCCATCTTCCAGGGCGGCAAGCTGGTGGAGACCCTGCATCTGCGCCGGTCGCAGCAGAAGGAAGCGATGATCGCCTATGACAAGGCGGTGCTGCAGGCCTTCTCGGATGTCGATAACGCGCTCACCGATTACGAAAAGGAGCAGCAGCGCCGCGTGCTGCTCGGCCGGGCCGTGCAGGCCGATCAGAAAGCCTTTGCACTGGCCCAGCAGCGCTATACGGAAGGCATCGCGACCTATATCGACGTGCTCAATGCGCAGCAGAACGTGCTCTCCAGCGCGCGGCAATATGAGGACAGCACGGCGGCGGTCTCGACAGACCTCGTCTCGCTGTATCTGGCGCTGGGCGGCGGCTGGGAAGATGCTTTCCCGACACCGGCGGGTGAGGCCGAGCCCAATGCCTCGATCGGACAGACCATCAAGACGGCCATTACCCAGGGCAATGCCAGCTAAAGGACCTCTGAGCCCATGAGCGACAGCCTTCTGCCCATCGACCCCGGCGCCAAACGCGCCATCCTCCAGGCGGTCGAGGGGCTGCAGGCACGCTCCACCGACACCCTCTCGCGCCTCGTCGCGCAGGCGAGCCTGCTCGGTGAGGAGGCTGGCTGCCTGGACCAGATGGAACTCCTGTACCGCGACCTCGGGCTTTCGCCCTTCCGCGTGGCGGTCGATCCGTCACAACTCGAAAACCATCCCGGTTTTTCGCCGCCGCTGGTGCCCTATGCACCGGGGCGGGAGAACGTCGTCGCTGTCCACAAGCCGCGGGAGGTGCGCGGGCGCAGCCTGATGCTGCAGGGGCATATTGACGTCGTGCCGGTGGGAGCCGCCGATCTGTGGACGACCCCGCCCTTCACGCCCAGCATCCGCGATGGACGGCTGTATGGCCGCGGCGCCTGCGACATGAAGTCGGGCGTCACTGCTTATCTCATGGCCTTCGCGGCGCTGAAGGAAGCCGGTTTCCAGCCGGCGGCCGAATTGCAGATGGCGGCCGTGATCGAGGAGGAATGCACCGGCAATGGCGCGTTGGCGGTGATGCAGGCGCTGGGCAAGCCCGATGCCTGCCTGATCCCCGAACCCGGCCAGCGCCTGCTGACCGCCGAAGTGGGCGTGGTCTGGGCCTGGGTGACGGTCACCGGCAAGCCTGTGCATGTGTCGCACAAGCTGTCCGGCATCAGCGCCATCGAAGCGGCCTTTATCGTCTCGGAAGCGTTTCGCGCTTACGAGGTGCGGATGAACGAGCCGCAGCACCGTCACCCGGCCTATGCCGGCGACAACCACCCGATCAACGTCAATTTCGGCACGATCGAGGGCGGTGAGTGGAACTCTTCCGTCGCGACCCGGGCGCGTATCGGCATGCGCGTGGGCGTGATGCCCGGCTATTCCTGCCGCCAGACCAAGGCCGATATCGAGGCGCTGGTGGCGGATGTCGGGTGCGATCCGCGCATGGCGGGGACGGACCTGCGCGTCGAGTTCCGCGGCTTTATGGCGGATGGCGCTATTTTCCCCGAAACTCAGGGCATCTCACAGGCGATTTCGGCGCTCCACCGTGACCTGACGGGCGAGACCCTGCGGCCCCATGCGATGCATGCGCTGACCGATGCGCGCTTCTACCGCCTGTATCAGGAGACGGACGCGACCTGCTACGGGGCCGAGGGCGAGAATATCCACGGCATCGACGAATGGGTGGATCTTGCGAGCATCACGCATGTGACCAAGGCGCTGGCATTGCTTATCGCGGGCTGGTGCGGGCTGGAGACGGTGGGTTAAGCGCGCATCCGACATGGCCGTCTGACCTCCACACGGCCGGAACTCCCGTCCAACACCGTCATGTCCGCAAACGCGGGCATCTTCTGACAGCGCGGCGCCATTCCCGACGAAGTACCGCTTGTTACGGGCAAGAAGATACCCGCTTGCGCGGGTGTGACGGAGCAACCACTTCAGCCACAGGCCGACAGAGTCTAGCACGTCCCTGACAGACGTTCGGCCCGTGGTGGCGTCCTGCGCAACTTACGTCGGGACAACCGCGCGCGGACGCGATCGACCGCGGGGCCGGTGACGACGAGCGGCGCATAGCCCTTCGCGTCCCAGATGAGTGGCGAGAAATCCGGGAAGAGGCTGACCAGCCCGCCACCATTGCTGAAACTGTGGCGATTGCCGGTATCGAGATAGCTTTCGACCGGCAGGTCTTCCGCCAGGATCACATTGTGCTCCGGCAGTTCGATATGGAAATAGGTGACGCGCGGACAGCGCGAAACGGATTGCTGCCGGACAGTGGTGCCGTTGACCAGGTAACGCACCGGGATGAGCACGCCTTCCGCGAAGATCGCGTGATCCGGGGAGAGAAACAGCGGCCGCGCCGGCAGGCCGGGACCAAAGGCACCGGGCGCGATGCGCACCGGCAGCACTTTCGCGGGCTCGGGGTGCTTCCGCACATTCACCGCGCGCTGGCCGATCCAGACGATCGGCTGGGCTGTCCCATCAGCGCAGATGACAAGGTCGCCGATGGCTAGATCCTCCACCCGCACATCGCCGTGCCGCGTCTTCATGCGCGTGCCTTCTGCAAAGCAGGTGACGAAGGTGATGGCGGTGCCTTCTGCGGTCTGCCCAGTAAACAGGCTGGAATAGATGGTGCCGAGGGTATCGCCGTCCAGGCCGGCGCTGCCGCCGTCGTTGTTAATGTCAAACGTGCCGGAAAGCCCTGTGGGCAGGACCAGGGCCGCAGCCAGCGTGCCGCCTGAGGTGACGTCGCAGGCGCCGGTGGCCGCATCGTAGGAGATTGACGTGGCGCTATAGACGAGATCCGTAAAGTCGAGCGTATCGCCGAGGCCAAAACCCTGGATCGTGGCGCCATTCAGGATGGTTGAGGTATCAGCGATCGTATCCGTGCCGCCGCCGCAGGAGATGGTGCCGTCCGGGCCGGCGGGGATGATCAGGTCATTGAAACTGGTGCCTAAGGTGCTCGCACTCGGCAGGTTCTGCACCAGCGTGCCGTTTCCCTCCGTCGTATCGACCAGATAGAGGCTGTTGGGATCGAGGCGGTAGATGGTGATGTCGTTTGGATTGGTCGTCGTCCAGTAATTGGCCTGATGAATGCCGATCGCCTCGTAGCCGTCAGCCTCGTAGATATTGTCGAAGACAGTGATCGACCCGGCCTGGTTCAGAGGGGCGACGATGGTGAAGGAATGCGGCCCACCGTTGGCCCAGCCGATGCGCAGAATATCACCGGCCTGCACAAGCGTAGACCAGTTGGAGATGGCGGCATCGGTCTGCGGGGCCGCATAGGCGATGCGCCAGAAGCCGCCGGCAACGTTGTGCTCGGGATCTGTGCTATAAGAATTGCGTGGCATGGTGGCACCCGCGGCGGCAGCCACCTCACAGGCGATGTTCCAGCAATCCTCGGTATTGGCGACGCCGGTATAGGCGGCCGCGAAGGCAGAGGCCGCGTTGACCACGTCCTGCGGCGTCGGCGCGCCACTATCCAGGCTCGGCTGCGCGAAGGCTGAGCCGAAATTCTGGATGTAATATTGCGTATAGCCACTACTGTTTCCGCCACTGATGGCGATCGGAACCTGAATTTCGGCATTGGCCTGAATGGCATTGCCCGCGACATAGTCGACATCGGCGAATTTACTCGCGGGGATCGTCTGGAGGTTGTCCGGGGTGACGACGGTTCCGTTCAGCGTCCAATAGGGCAGGGACGGGTCGCTCGGGTCCCAATAGGAAAAATATCCCATGTCGGCGGCGCTCTGCGAAGAGATGGCGACATTGGGAAGCGAGAGAGCGGCGGTGCCGAAGGCCTGCACCAGCAGGTCGGCCAGAATGATCGTCTGTCCGGGTTGCAGAACGGCGGGCTCCGGCAAGGTTGCGTAGAAGGTCCGCGTCGGTTCCGTAATGGTATCGGTGACCAAGACGCCGCCATTGCCGTCCGACTGCAGCGCGAAGTCGTCCGGTCCATAATTGCCGTCGACCGTCAGGCTCGCCACAATCGCGCCATTCACGCCGCCGTCTCTGACGATCAGCTGGCTGGTTGCCGTGTCATAGTTCACGTAGTCGGCGGTGATGCCCTGCAGGTCGATGGTGGTTCCGTTGGTAAAGTCCTCAATGACGCCCGCGAAACTTGCCCCCCGGGCGATGATCAGTTTGTCATAGGACATGGCGACCTGCTGGGCGGCCCCCACGGTTCCGGCGACCGTCAGGGTGAGGCCGGTATCTTCCATGTCAATGACGCCGGAGCCGTCCAAAGTGGCGCCGGCGGCGATGGTCATGGCGCCGCTATCGAGGATCTGTCCGTCATTGGTGACACGGCCCGACGCGAGGTCCAGCGCGGATTCCGAGCCAATGACGATGCTGCCATCGAGACCGATCGCGAGATCGCCGGCGATGGTGCCGTCGGGTGCGACCGCGATATTGAGCGTCGAGCCCGCGCCGGTGACGTTGATCGTGCCTTGCGCGCTGACCGAGCCGCCGATGGCAATCGTCGTCACCGTCTGGTAGGCAGCGGCAGAGAGGGTGAGGTCTGACCCCAGCGCCCCCTGGATGAAGTCCAGACTGGCATTATTGCCGCTGAGCAGAACGGTCTCGTCATTCAGCGTGCCGTAGGTCGTGAAATCGGCAGCCGAAATGATCGCGGTACCGGCCGAGACGATCGCGGTATCGCCCAGCAGCGGATAGGAATTGGCCACCAGCGTGTCGCTCGTTGTCCAGTTGCTGCTGTCATACCAATCGCCTGAGCCACCAGCCCAGGTGCGCGGGGTCGCGAGCAGGATCAGCGAGCCGCCATGGCCGTCACTGCCGACGAAGATCTGCAGGGTCGACAGGGACGTGTTGCTGGCCAGGGCGAATTGCGCGACCAGCGGGTTCGTGTGGCTGCCATTACCGCCATAGACGGCGAGGATGCCGGTCGTCGCATTATAGGTCCATGAATAGGCGGGCGAGTCGACCAGATCGATCGTGTCGCCGGTGACGAAGCCCGTGATGGTGCCGTCGAAGTTCAGCGGGTCCTGCAGATCGATCGTGCCGCTGCTGCCCGTGAAGGCCAGTGTCGCGCCCGCCACCGCGCCGTCGATCGCGACCGTGCCGCCATTGCCGACCGTGATCGTGCCACTACCGGTCAGGCTGGTGGTGCCTGTTGAGAGCAAGCCGTCTGACACCGACATGGCGCCCGCAAGATCGAGCGTGCCGCCCGACAGGGCGAGGCTATCACCATTGCCGACCGCGATCGTGCCGGTGAGATCCAGCGTGTCGAGGCCAAGGGAGACAGACCCTTGCGCGGTCGCGAAGTCCATTTCGCCCGCATAGGTGACGGAGTCTGCAAAGCTGAGCGCGGCATAGCCGTCGCCTGTGCTGCCGATGGTAAAGCCAGGGCCGAAGGTCGCACCATCGGCCGACAAGCCCGCCGGGGATGCGCTGTCGCTCGACCCGATCCAGAGCTGCTCGCCATCGATGGTTGGGTTGTTCATCACGTCGGCGGCTGTGATGCTGGCCGTGCCGGACGTGACGGTCATGGTGTCGCCCGCTTCCGGGACGCCCGAGGGGGTCCAGCTTGCGGGCTGAAACCAGTCGGACAAGCTACCCTGGAACAGACGATCCGTCATAAGGGAGTCTCCGTTTGCACCGGCGTAGCGCCGCTCACGAAAACGTATATTATCGAAAACGTAATGTTGAACAGAGGCTATCCTGCGATAGCCGGACGAAGGTCCCGTTCAGCGCATCAGCAGCAGCCGTCCGGCCGTCATCCACATGGTCAATGCGATCAACAGCTCCACGATCGCCCAGACGCGCGGCCGGGCGAGCAGCGGGCGCAGCCATGCCGCGCCATGGCCGAGGGCGAGGAAGAAGGCGAGGGAGGCGGTCATCGCGCCCGCCGCGAAACTGGCCCGCGCGCCCGGAAACTGGGCGGCAATACTGCCGAGCAGCACCACCGTGTCGAGATAGACATGCGGGTTCAGCCAGGTAAGGCCGAGGCAGGTCAGCAGCGTGCGCGGCAGAGTGGCCGCCGCCCCTTCGGCCGCTGCCAGCGCGCCCGGCCGGCGGATCGCGGAGAGCAGGCGACGCAGCCCGTACCAGATCAGGAAGGCAGCGCCGCCATAGCGCAGCACAGGGGCAAAGGCGGGCAGCGCTGTGGCCACCTGCCGGAAGGCGAGCACACCGACCACGATCAGCACGGCGTCCGACGCCGCGCAAATCAGCGTCACCGGCCAGACGAAACGGCCGAGCAGCCCCTGGCGCAGGACGAAGGCGTTCTGCGCACCGATGGCGACGATGAGGCTGAGACCCATGAACAGGCCGGTGAGAAATACGGGGAGGGACATGGCGCAGGGCTTTCGGGATATCGGGCGTGGCGCCTGCTTAATCTGGCGCCCGAGCATCAGGCCAGTTAAGCTTTCTTGATCGGGTTAAGGGAAACTAATCATGATCGACTATGGCGGCCTGCGCGCCGTCGGCGCCGTGGTGCAGACCGGCAGCTTTGAAAAAGCGGCGCGGCTGCTGCATGTCACGCCCTCAGCGGTCTCCCAGCGCGTCAAGAACCTGGAAGACCGGCTGGGCTTTTTCCTGATCGAGCGCGGCACGCCCTGTATCGCGACTGAAAAGGGCGAATGGCTGTGCCGCCATCTGGAGCAGGTCGGGCTGCTGGAGCGCGCCCTGCTGCAGCACCTGCCCGGCCTGGCCGGCGATGACGCCTCGTCGCCGCGCGTCACGCTTCATATCGCGGTCAATGCGGACAGCCTGGCGACCTGGTTTCTGGAGGCTGCCGCCCCATACACGCGGGAAACGGGCGTGCTGCTGGACCTGACGGTGGATGAGGAGGGCCGCACGGCGGATTGGCTGGCGCATGGACGGGTGGTCGCGGCCGTGACCAGCCGCGAGACGCCGATTGCCGGCTGCAGGCGGGTGCCGCTCGGCGCGCTGCGCTATATGGCCAATGCCAGTCCTGACTTTGCCGACCGCCATTTCGCGCAAGGCCTGAGCGAGGCGGCTTTCGTGCAGGCGCCGGTGCTGACCTATAACCGGCACGACACGCTGCAAAGCGCCTGGATGAAGGCGGTCCTGGGTCAGGCGCCCGATTGCCCGACGCATTGCCTGCCCTCGACCCATGCCTTTCTCGATGCCTGTCTCGCTGGCATCGGCTGGTGCATGAACCCGGTCTTGCTGGCCCAAAGTCATGTCGATGCCGGGCGGCTGGTCGATCTTCTCCCCGCGCGCCCTCTGGATGTGCCACTCTACTGGCAGGTCAATCGCTTGGCCGCCGACCTCATCGCGCCATTGACGCGGGCGGTGACGGCGGCGGCACGCAAACGATTGATGGCAGTCCCGGAGTGATAACCCGAGCTGGTCAGGTCTCGCCGTCCAGCTCATCGGCCGCGCGATCATGCGGTCCCAAACCGGTGCGTGCGTCTTTGAGCGCCAGGTATTCCGCTTCCAGCTCCGCGATCAGGGTGACGTCGTTGGACGCCTCGCCCATGGTCGGTCCCTCGCGCAGTCGCGCGATCTGGTGACGGATCACCGTCATTGCATCATCGATCTGCTCGCGCAGTGGCTTATCTGATTCTGACATGGGACCAATCTAGCGCGTCACCGCGATCGGGCATAGGGCGGCCCTGGGCTCAATCCTCCGCAAAGCGGGTCTGATTGCGTCCCGCGCGTTTTGCGGCATAGAGCGCGTGGTCGGCCCGGCTCATCAGCATGTCGATCTGAGTTTCACCCGGTGCGGCGCAGGCGCCGCCGATACTGATGCTGACCTCGACGGTGCAGGATGGAAACAGCACGGGCGAGCCGGCCACGGCGTGGCGCAGCCGCTCTGCCACGCGCGCCGCTCCAGCCCGGTCGCAGCGGGGCAGCAAGACGCCGAACTCCTCCCCGCCGAGCCGGGCGATCGGCCAGGCGTCATCCAGGGTAGCACGGCAGCGCGCCGCGACTTCGGCCAGAACCTCGTCGCCGATACGGTGGCCGTGGCGGTCGTTCAGCGCCTTGAAATGGTCGAGGTCGAACATCAGAGCGACCAGGGGTTGATCGCGCATGGCAAGCAACGTTTCACCGATTTCAAAGAAATGGCGGCGGTTGGAGACACTGGTCAATGAATCCGTATAAGCGAGGCGACGGAGTTCGGCTGCCATGTGGTGGCGGGCTGAAATGTCGGTATTGAGGTAGATGTAGAAGCTGCCGATACGGCGAACATGGAACTCCATGACCTTCGTCTCGCCGTTCTTGCACGTCAGCGTCCGCTCGATCACCGGTATCTCGGTCTGGGTTGACTCCGCATGGGCCAGTATCGCCTGCCAGTCCTGCCGGATCAGGTCCCGCGCGACGGGATCGGGATAGGCGAGACGGAACCAGTCCTCCAGGTCGGCAATATCGGCCAGGCTATAGCCCAGCATCTGCGTGAACCTGTCATTGACGTAGATGGTTCTGTGATCGAGATCATCGATCTGCACGCCCATGGGAAGCAAATCCAGAACATCGGTAATTGTGACACCGATGTCGATCGGCCGGGGCGCCGCCACAGCATCCTGCTGCAGGTGTCTCTCGGCCAGCGCGAGCGCGACTTTGCGAAGTGGCATCAGTGTTGAATTAGCAACGAATGGCCGCTTCCGTAAGCCGATTGTTGCTGCGCGGGCCAAGGCAGAAGGGTTGCAACCGCTGATATCAAAAGACGTAGTAACAATGACGGCCCGCCCAGTTTGCGCGCTATGATCGTGCTTCGTAACGTTGAATTTCGATCATGCGTGCTAGGCCATGCAAAATCAAGCAAGGCGGGGCCCGGGTGAAGCCCTTCGCGACGTCCGATCGCGGGGCCCGCATCGCGTGATTGGCAATCCCCGTGCCTCCCTCTAGCCTGTCCGGCCCAGAGGGGGCGGGGGTTTGCCCTTGGACCTGTGCCGCAGAAGGGGACGCGCGCGTGTCTGACGATAGCCTGTCGGCGGATGCGACAGCGGGGCCCCGCCATCCCGCCACCGATACCGATCGGGACATTCCGCATGATGTCGGGCTGCGCCGCGCCGCGGCTGACGAGCCGCGCATAGAAGCGCCGCTACCGGGCCTGATCCCGACTTCGCTGCCACGCCTGATCCTGGTGACGCTGCTGACCGGTGTGGCGGGTGGCATCGGCGGCATGGGAATGGCGCTTCTGCTCCATCTCATCCAGCACATCGCCTATGGCTATAGCCTGCAGACGGTGATCGGCGACGAGAGCTTTCTGGCGGGGGTTACGGCCGCGCCGCCCTGGCGCCGCTTTCCGGTGCTGGTGGGCGCTGGCGTGATCGCCGGTTTCGGCTGGTGGGCGGTTTATCATCTCGGACGGCCCCTGGTCAGCATCAAGAAAGCGGTGACGGAGACGACCAAGACGGGAACGGCGCCCATTATGCCGCTCGGCAGCACGACCGCCCATGCGCTGCTGCAGATCGTGACAGTCGCCCTCGGCTCGCCGCTGGGGCGCGAAGTGGCGCCCCGTGAAATCGGTGCCATGCTGGCCGGCTGGTGCTGTCGGCGGCTCGGCCTGAATATCGCGGAAACGCGGCTGATGGTGGCCTGCGGCGCCGGTGCGGGGCTGGCCGCCGTCTATAACGTGCCGCTGTCGGGGGCCGCTTTCGTGCTCGAAGTGCTGCTGCGCACCATGCGGCCGGGCGTCATCATCGTGGCGCTGGCGACATCGGTCATCGGCACCGTCATCGCCTGGATCGGGCTTGGTGATAATTGGCAGTATGACTTTCCACATTATCCGGTGAGTGCGGGCCTGATGATCTGGGCCTGCCTGATGGGCCCCATCGCGGGCCTCACCGCCTTTGGCTATAGCGAGATGACCGCCTGGGCGCGCGGCCGGGCGCCCAAGAATGCGCGGCTCATTCCTTATGCGCTGGCGGCCTTTGCCCTGGTCGGCCTCTTCGCCGCCTTTCTGCCGCAGCTGCCCGGCAATGGCCGCGGCCCGATCCAGCTCGCGCTGAGTGGCGCGGAAAATCCCGGAGCCGCTGTCCTCATGCTGGCCGTCAAGCTGATCGCAACCCTGGCCGTTCTCGCCGCCGGCGCCGAGGGCGGTTTGCTGACGCCAAGCCTGGCGATCGGTGCCCTGATCTCCGTGCCCCTGGGCGCGTTGTGGAACACGATCGTCCACAGCGGCATTCCGCTTGGCGCTTTTGTGATCGTCGGCGCCACCGGCTTTCTCGCCGTCTCCATGCGCATGCCGGTGACGGCCATTCTGCTGCTGATGGAATTCACCCGTGCGGGCCAGGACTTTTTGGTGCCGATGATTGCGGCGACCGCCGGAGCCATGGCCGTGCGCGAGGGCCTGACCCGGCTGCCCCACGGGCTGGGCGGCAGCCTGCGGCGCTGTCTATTCAGACGCGATGTGCTAAATGAGGACGGCATGACCCAGATCAAAACGCTGCCTCAGGTGAAGCAGCTATGACGGATGCCGAGACCCGCGGCTGTGACTGAGGTCTGCCGTCCCACCCATACCCTGCACCGCAGCGGCCACTGACTGAATGACACGCATGACACCTGATCTTTCGCTACCGGCTCTGTCAGAACACGCTGGGCGCCTCAGTCCTGGCCGGCGCAGCGTAATGGCGCTTGCGCTGGGTGGCGCCGCCGTGTCGCTTTTGCCGCGGGTGGCTGCGGCCGACGCCCGCAAGCCGCTGGCCATCGTGATGAATTCGGGGGAGGCCTCCGTCGCCGTCATCGACATGACGACGCACCAGGTTTTGCAGACGGTGCCGACGCTGCGCGAGCCCAGCCACTGGGCGCTGTCGCCCGACCGCAGCAAGCTTTACATCGCGGACGCCGGCGGCAACGCGCTGTTCATCATGGACCCGGTGACCGGCGCGCCGCTGGGCCATCGTGTCATGGCCGACCCCTATCAGATCGGCTACACGCCGGATGAGCGCTATTTCGTCGCCAATGCGCTGCGTCTCAATTTCGTCGATGTCTATGACGGCGCGACCCTGAAACTGGTCAAGCGCTTCAAGGTCGGCGGCATGCCGAGCCATCTCGATTTCTCGCCCGATTCACGCTGGAGCTTCAATTCCATGCAGGAATCGGGGACGCTGGTCTCGATCGATCTCACCACCATGACGCCGCGCTGGAAGGCCAAGGTTGGCAGCACGCCGGCCGGGGTGATGTGGCACAAAGGCCATGTCTATTGCTGCGTCATGGGCGACAGTTACGTGGCCGAAGTCGACCCGGTTTCGGGCCAGGTGCTGCGGCAGATCCCGACGGGTGGCGTCGGTCCGCATAACATCTTCCTGACGCCCGATCGCCAGACCATCTATGTCAGCAACCGCGTTGGCGGGTCGCTGGCGGCGCTTGACCCCACCACCATGGCGATCCGCCGCGTCTATCCCTTCCAGGCCGCAGGACCGGACGATATTGCGGTCGCACCCGACGGCAAGCTGTGGATTGCGCTGCGCTTTCATGAAAAGGTCGCGGTGATGGACCCGGTTTCGGGCCATTACGAGACAATCGACGTCGGCCGTTCCCCGCATGGCATTTTCCTCAATACCATGATGGACCGGCCGGGCCTGGTCACAGCGGAAAAACTCTAGGGGCGCGGGTCAGCATGTTTTCACCGCTTGACCGTTTCTTCAGCACGATCGCCGGCTGGATCGACCAGACGCTGATCCTGCCGATCCTGTACCACTTCGGCTGGATGCAGTGGGAGGAACTGTCCTTCGACTGGATGCTTGTCTGCGTCTACGGATTCTTTGCCGTCGTGGTGACCTATGCCATCTGCTGGCCGCTGGAAGCGCTGTTTCCGATCGAAAAATGGCCATCCCGCAAGGCGGTGATGACGGACGTTTTCTACACGCTGATCTCGCGGGTCGGCGTGCTGCCCATCTTCAGCTTCCTCGTCTTCTACCAGCTCCAGGTCGCCGTGAACGGCTTCGTCGTCGAGCAGGGCTATATTCCGCCGATGCTGGAGACGGTGATTCCCGGCTTGCTCGGTCATCCCATTCTGACCTTCTTCGTCTATGCGCTGATCCTGGATTGCGCCGATTACTGGCGGCACCGCCTGTCGCACACCTTCCGCGGCTGGTACGCGCTGCATGCGTTGCATCACGCCCAGCGGCAGATGAGCTTCTGGTCGGATGACCGCAACCATCTGCTGGACGATCTCATCTCCGGCCTGTGGTTCGCCGTCATCGGCCTCGCCATCGGCATTCCGCCGCTGCAATTCCCGCTGCTGATGATGTTCATGCGCATCGTCGAAAGCCTGAGCCATGCCAATGCCCGCATCTCCTTCGGCTGGCTGGGCGACCGGGTACTGGTCTCACCGCGCTTTCACCGTATCCATCACGGGCTGCGCGCGGCAGGCCGGGTCTCCTGCAATTACGGCGCGGTCTTTCCCATCTGGGACATGATCTTCCGCACGGCCGATTTCACCAACGAATTCCCCGCCACCGGCGACCGGCACGCCCCGGAAGCCATGGCGACCGGCGGCTATGTCGCGCAACAGGTCAGCGGGCTGCAGTATTTCTGGACCATGCTGAAAAAAGGACGTGCGAGCAAAGCCAAGGCCCGCATGAAGGCCAGCGTTTCCTAGATTCTGTCAGCCTTCGGTTGAAACAGTCTAACCCGTCATGCCCACGAAAGTGGGCATCTTCTTGACTGTCGCAGGGACACCTCACCGAGTATGCACCGCGCCCGCAGAAGATACCCGCTTGCGCGGGTATGACGGTGTTGAATGGTCGATTCAATCAGCTTCCGCCCCTGGCGGCGGCGCGGCCGCACCGACCGGGCCGAGGATTGCCGCACAGGCGGCGGGCAGCACCGGCGGTCTGGCGCCGGGTGGGGAAGGCGGCGGCGGATTGACCGTGCCGTCGGGCGCGAACCACCAGGCGAGGCTGGCGTCACAGCCGTCTCCGGCCGGGATCGGCGCCTGATCGACGCAGTCCCGCTGACCGGCGGGGCAGGCGAAATGCAGATGCATATGGCCGCGATGGCCCCACCAGGGCCGCACCTTATGCAGCCAGGACCGGTTACCGGTCACGCTCTGGCACAGCTGGCGCTTGATGACGGGATTGACCAGAAGACGGTCGAGGCCGGGCAGGCCGGCCGCCAGATGGATCAGCGTTACCGTCTCCGCCGACCATTGCCGAGGATCGACCTGGCTCGCGCCAGAGGGGACGATGGGCGGGGGCGCCAGCCGGTTGAGCGCTGCGGCACTCAGATTGGGCTTAGGCTGGGTATCCAGATAGATATCGACATCCAGCCCGCGCTGATGGGCGACATGACCGCCCGACAGCGGTCCGCCGCGCGGACCCGACAGATCGCCGATATACAGCTCCGGCAGGCCGGCGGCGCGCGCCTCGCCAGCGAGGGTTTCGACACCGCGAAGCGTGACCGGCGCGCCCCAGAAACTGCTGATCGGCGCCCGGATCGTCTCAAAACCCGGCCCCGCGGCGGGCAATTGCCGGGCGCCGGCGATGCAGCCCGTGCTGGCGCCGATGATGTGCAAAGGCCCCGGCACCGGGCCGAGCGCCGCGTCCAGCCCGCTCGCCGCCACAGCGGGACGCGGAACGCTCAGAAGAAGGGCCGCAAGGGGCAGAAAAGCCCAGGCAAGACGCATCAGAATACCCGGTCAAAAATGGTGATGACGTCGCCTGGGGCCAGGCGATCTTCCGGCTGGGTCAGGCCTTGCTGGGTGCTGTGCCCATTGGTCCTGACCACCGCCTCATACCCTTTGACCGCCCGGTAGGTATAGCCGCCCGCCAATGACACCGCCGCGATCACGGTCATATCCGGCTCATAGGGATACTGGCCCGGCCGCGCGACCTCGCCCAGAATGAAGATCGGCCGATAGGTCGCGACCTCCACCGCGACGGAGGGGTCCTGCATCATGCCGTTTTTGGACAATTGTCCCGCGATCCGCTGCGCGAGCCGGTCGGCGGTCAGGCCGCTTGCCCGGACGTCGCCTGCCAGCGGCAGCGAAATGACGCCATCATCGCCGATCGCAAAGACGTCACTCAACTCCTTGTCGCCATAGACGATGACGCGGACGCGGTCTCCCGGGCCGAGGTGATAGGTGCCGGTCTGGGCGGGCGGCGGCAAAGGCGGCAGGGCGCTGCCTGGAGGGGCGCAGCCGCTCAGCAGGACGAGGGCCAGAAACGCACCGTGCCGCCAGGCTGTGTGACCCATGCCACTCTCCAATGCGCTGGGAATTTTTGAAACGTTCTATTAACAAATTCTCCCATTTTGGTATATGTTGCTGACTAGCATCGAATTTCATGAAGGAGAGGCCGCGTGCTGGACGACGCAGACGGCCGCCTCTATTTCGGACGGGGCTGGGGCGAGGGCGCTGATGCCAACGCGACCGCGCGGCAGACCGCCGAAGCTCCTGGCGCAAGCGGCTATGGCGCGGCGTTCGACCAGCTGCTCGGCTTGCTGGCCCGTCAGGTCTGGGCCATTCTTCTGCCCGTGATGCTGGTGCCTGCCGTCGCGGGTCTGGCCATCAGCCGCATGCCGGTGCTGTACACCGCCACCGGTACTGTCCTGTACGACCCCGCGAGCTACGCCCCCGATGTGCTGCAAAGCATCATCAAGACCGACCCCACCACCGATACCGTCGTCGCGAGCCAGGCCGCGATCCTGGCCAGCGGCAGCATTGCGCATCGCATGGCGCAGGCGCTTGACCTGGGCGCTCAGCCGGGCTTCCGGCCCCGCCGCAGCCTGCCCGAAGCCGAAGCGTCGCGGGCGGTCGATGCCGCCGTGATGAAGGCGATCAGCGTGGTGCCGGTCGATGCCTCCCGCGTCTTCGCCGTATCCTTCACGGCGCGCGAGCCTGCTGTGGCGGCGGCGGCCGTCAATGGCATCCTCGATCTTTATCTGGCCGATCAGCTGGCCACCAAAACCCAGGCGCTGCATGCGGCCGATGCCTGGATGCAGGCCCGCGCCGATGCCTTGGACACCAAGCTGCTGGCGCAGGAAGCGGCGATCGCCCGCTACCGCGCCCAGCATGGCCTGACCCAGGGCGTGCAGGCGCGCATCGGCACCGAGCAGATGTCCGCTCTCGGCGCGGAACTGATGAAGGCGGAGAACGACCTGGCCGGGGCAGAGGCACAGCAGAATGCCAGCGGCGGCAGTGCGGCCGGGATTGCGCAGAACGTCGTCGCCATGCGCCTGGCCGAAGCCCAGGTCCAGGCGGCGCTTGATGCCGCGCGCACGCATCTGGGCCCCAATCATCCCCAGGTGCGGGCCTTGCGGGAACAGCTGGCCACGCTGGAAGCCGCTACGGGGGCTGAAATGGCGGCCGTGCATGAGGACGTCGCCGGAAATGCCGATGCGGCCTTGGCCCGTCTCGCCAGCCTGCGGCAAAGTCTGCTTCTGCTCAAAGCCCAGGGCGTCGCCGAAGCGGCTGCCGAGGGACCGCTTGCCGCCATGCAGCAGGATGCCGATGCCACGCGGACATTGCGCCAGACGCTGCTCGCCCAGATGGACCAGACGGCGCAACAGGCGGCCATCCAGACACCGGATGCGCGCATTCTCTCGCGCGCTGAGGTGCCGCTGTCGCCCTCATCGCCGAAGGTGACGCTGCTGATGGCGGCAGCCGCTTTGGCGGGCGTGGTCATGGGGGCGGGGCTCGCCTGGCTGCGCGAGGCGGCAAGGATCGGATTGCGGACGGAGGCCGAGGTGCGGGCGGCGCTGATGCTGCCCGTAGCCGGCACGGTGCCGCTGATTAAAGGGCGGGCGCGCCGGGACGTGGGCCGCGCGCTGATTGCGGAGGGCAGCCTGGCCGCGCGCCAGATCGACAGCCTGCGCGGGCGCCTGCGCTTCACGCTGGGCGATCCGCGCATCCTGACGGTCACCTCCAGCCGTCCGGGGGAGGGCAAGTCCACCCTCGCTTTGGCGCTGGCGCGGCGCGCGGCGATGATGGGCGAGCGCGTGCTGCTGATCGACGGTGATCGCGCGCGCCCGAATCTGAGCCGTATGATGGGGGCTGAAACGGCCGCCGGTCTGGCCGAACTCTGCAGCCACGAGGCTGAGACTGCGCCTAGTCTGCTGCGGGACGATCTGTCCGGCTGTGCCTTTCTGGCCGCCGGGGACCGTCAGCGCAGCGTGCCGCTGACCGCTTTGCACGGGCTGCTGGCGCGTGAAGCCTGGCGGCGGGATTTCGACCTCATCATTGTCGATGCGCCGCCGGTTCTGGCGAGCGCGGATGCGCTGCTGCTGGCCGACCGCGCGGATGCGGTGCTGTTCTGCCTGCACTGGCGCCAGACGCCGCGCCGTCTGGCCGCCCACGCGCGGCGGCTGCTGACGCTGCCGAGCGGCCGGCCGATGGCGGCCGTGATGACGCAGCTCGATCCTTCGGCCCGCGCGCTGCGTGGCTTCCCGGAAGCGGAAATGGCCGCGCGTCCCTATGCCGCCTATGCGCGGCGCTGAAATCGCGCGCCCGCTCTCAATTCCCGCCAGAGGGCTGCGGCCGCGACCGGCCCCAGAATGCCCGCCGCCAGCAGTACCGGCGCGAAGGCGGGAAACCAGGCCGCATCCCAGGGCAGAACCTGCAAAAGGATGGCCTTGGCGAGGCCGATGAAGACCGTGTTGAGCAAATAGATCGCGAAAGCGTGGCCGCCGAGCCGGTCCAGCAGATGCAGCACAGGCAGCCATAGCCGCCGCGCCATGGCGTGCAGGGCCGGGATGGCGACCAGGCTTGCGCCCAGCATGGTGACGGGCCTGGGCCAAAGTCCCGCATGCAGCATCAGCACCGGCAGCATCGCCAGAAAGACAAGCATCAGGCCCCGGCGCGCGCGGTCCAGAAAGCGGCACCACGGGCGGTCACCCGCGGCCGCCAGAAGTCCGGCCAAATAGAAGGGAAGATTGAGCAAAAAGCGGTCGGCATAGAGTACGGCCGGCACCGGCAGCGTCATCAGCGGCAGAGACAGCAAAAGCAGCGGCAGAATACGGCCCTCCGTCACCCGGCGCAGCAGCGGCACCAGCGCCGAAAAACCGAAGAGCACGACCAGATACCAGACCGATTGCGCCGGACTGTCATCGGTCTGCCAGACCAGAGACAGCAGCCCGGCAGCAAGGGACGCGGGCGGATGATCGACCGGCAGAGACGGACGCAGCGCCAGCTTGCCGAGGACGACCGCCAGCCCGAAGAGCAGCGCCGGCAGCAGCCAGTGCCCCGCGCGTCGGCGCAGCATGGCGCGATAGGCAGCGCCCTGCAGGCTCGCCGCCCCCGACCAGCCGGCGGCATAGCCGCTCAGATAGAACAGAAAGGGGATATGAAAGCTGTAGAGCGCCGCCCGCAGCGGCTCATACCAGGCGTCCCCCCAAGCCATCCCGGCCGGGTCCTGTCGCGCGACCAAATGCCCGAGCACCACCAGCAGCACGCCCAAAGTCTTGCCACGGTCGATATCGCGGCGGCGCCAGTTGATCTCATTCATCAAATATTAGTATCGTTATAGAAACGAAAAGACCAGAGTGATGGGGATCTCTTGAGCGGATACCGCCTTGCGCCAGCGCCGCATGACCCGGCTTCTGCTGCTATTGCCGCCCTTGGCGGGGGCGGCCATGGCCGCGCATGAGGCGCGCGCCCAGCTGATCGACAGCGCCTATCCGCGCGATGTGCCGGGCTTCGATACGGCGGCCGGCGTCTCCGTCACCTCGCGCATTCAGACCGATACCGCCTGGCAGAATATTCCCCTGGGCGCCGAGCTGCTGCACCCGCAGGTGACGGAAAGCACCGGCTATGACAGTGCCATTCTGGCCGGGCAGCGGCCGAGCTGGACGATCACGACGGCGCCCTCGGTGACGCTGACCTCGACCGACGGCGATACGGCGCTCGGCGCCGTCACGTCCGCCACCAATACCCGCTATCTGCAGGCACCCGACCAGTCCATGACCGACTGGACGGCGGCGGTGGGCGGCACCGTCGACATCGCCGATTGCAAGGTGACGGCGGCTGCCGCGCATTTCGCCCTGCATGAAAACGACAATGCTCTGGACGCGGCGAATTACGACACGCCGCTGCCCTACAGCGTCGACGCATTGCGCCTCAGCGCGCTGACGCCACCGGCCCGGCTGGTGCTGGAACCGAGCGTCGATGTCACCCGCTTCACCTTCGGCAGCACGACGATCAACGGTCTGCCCGCGCCGCAATCCTATCGCGACCGGCTGGTGGCGGAGACGGGGCTGACGCTGTCCTACGGCATCATGGGTTTCGATGATCCCAATCGCCTGCAGCTCGTTTTGCGCGGTGCGGGGGCGCATTACCCGAACGAGACATACGGCCAGCCGCCGCGGGATTTCATCGGCGGCTCGGTGCTGGCCGGACTCGAGCATGACCTGGACGGAATCTGGGGCTGGCGCGTGGCGCTGGGCATGGGCACGCGGATCTATAGTCAGCCCTATCAGGACCAGTATGTGCCGCTGGCCGAACTCGCGCTGACCTGGCAGCCGAGCGAACGCACGACCTGGCACGTGGCCCTTCTGCGCAAGATCGAAGACGCGCAGGAAGAAGGCGTGGGCGGCTATGTCGCGACGGTCGGTGGCATCGCCATGGATCATGAGATCAACCGTCATCTCATTCTCCATCTCGGCAGCGATATCGAGCGGGCGAATTATGCCGATGGCTCCGTGCAGACCATCGTCAGCGGCCGCAGCAGTCTGCTTTGGCTGGTCAACACCACGTTGCGAGCCGAGGCTGGCATCACGCTGAGCGATCATCACGGCGTCACCAGCACTCCGTATGGCGAGGATGCGTTTCTCCTCTCCATCACGGCGGGGATGTGACCGATGCGCGAGGTCCCGCTGCTGGGGCTGCGGCTGCTCGATCTCGACGCGGCGGCGGTCGCCGGGCTGCTCGCCGCCCGCCCGGCCTCGGCACCCTTCGCCTATCTGGTGACGCCCAATGCCGATCATTTCGTCCGCCTGGCCCGCCGGCCGGGGCTGCGGGAGCTGTACAGGCAGGCGCGGTGGCGGTGCCTCGACAGCCAGGCGATTGCGCGTCTGGGCGGTCTGCTCGGCCTCCATTTGCCCCGCGTCGCGGCAGGTGCCGATATTGTGGCCCGACTGCTGGACTGCCATCTGCAAGCCGGAGACCGCCTGACGGTCATCGGCCTCTGCTCTGAGGGCGTAGCTGCACTGCAACATCGCCTGCCGGAGGTTACAATCGCCCATCACGCGCCACCGATGGGCCTTCTCCACAATGGGGCGGGCTTTGCCGCGGCTGCCGCTTTTGCGGGCAGCCATCCGGCCCGCTTCACCCTGTTGGCGCTCGGCTCTCCGGTTCAGGAAATGCTTGCGCGGGCAATAGCTTCCGACGACAGGGCGACCGGCTTGGGGCTTTGCATCGGTGCGGGGCTGGACTTCTGGCTGGGCCACAAACGTCGCGCGCCGCGCCTGATGCGCAGGCTTGGCCTGGAATGGCTATTCCGCTTAAGCCAGGAACCAGAACGTTTATGGAAGCGGTATCTGGTTGATGATTGGGCGGTTTTGCGGTTTTTGGTCCTGGAGCGACGACAAAGCCGCGAGGCCAGGCCCCCAAGCTGGATGCCTGGCCCCCCGGTGTAGTACAGCTTTTGCATCACAACGCCTGCCACGCATGGGCGTGAAGAATCGATGCCGTCAAGGCAACAACAAAAAGGATAGGTCGGTGGCCACTGATAAGGCGCAGAATGTTCAGGACGTGTTCCTGAACCATGTGCGAAAGAACAAGACGCCGGTTACGGTGTTTCTGGTGAACGGGGTGAAGCTGCAGGGCATCATCACCTGGTTCGACAACTTTTCCGTCCTGCTGCGGCGCGATGGGCATACCCAGCTCGTCTACAAGCATGCGATCAGCACGGTGATGCCGGGCGCTCCGATCCAGCTCTTCGACCCGGTCGGGAAGCCTGAAGGGGCCGTCGCTGCCCCGGCCCGTGACGTGCTGACAGTCAGCGGCGCATCAGCCTCGTATGAGTGAACCGGTCGTTGGCGGCGCCCCCACGCGGGCTGCCGTCATCCTGCCCTGGGAACGGGAGGAGGCCAGCGACAGCCGCCGTTCCGCGGAAGCACGGCTTGCCGAGGCCATGGGCCTCGCTGCCTCCATCGGCCTTGTCATCGTCCATTCGGCCATCATGCCGCTGCGCCGCCGCCGGCCCTCCGCACTGCTCGGCGAAGGCCAGGTGGAGATGGTGCATGCCGATCTGAAGGCGCATGAGGTCGATCTCGTCGTCATGGATACGGCGCTGAGCCCGGTGCAGCAGCGCAACCTGGAGAAGGAATGGGGCTGCAAGGTCATCGACCGCACCGGCCTTATCCTGGATATTTTCGGCGAGCGGGCGCGCACCAAGGAAGGCGCCCTGCAGGTCGAACTCGCCCATCTTGACTATCAGCGGTCGCGCCTGGTGCGGTCCTGGACCCATCTGGAGCGTCAGCGCGGCGGCTTCGGCTTCCTGGGCGGTCCGGGTGAGACCCAGATTGAGGCTGACCGGCGCATGATCAGCGTGCGCATGGCGCGGCTGAAGCGCGAGATCGAGGAAGTGCGCCGCACCCGCGGCCTGCACCGGGAGGCGCGGCGCCGCACGCCGTATCCGATCATCGCTCTGATCGGCTATACCAATGCCGGCAAATCGACCCTGTTCAACGCCCTGACCGGGGCGACGGTGCATGCCGAGGACCAGCTGTTCGCGACGCTAGACCCGACCATGCGCACAATCGCGCTGCCGTCGGGCGGCCCGGCCATCCTGTCCGACACCGTGGGCTTCATCAGCGACCTGCCGACCGAACTGGTGGCCGCCTTCCGCGCGACACTGGAAGAGGTGGCCGAGGCCGATGTCATCCTGCATGTGCGCGATATCGCCCATCCCGATACGGCCGCGCAGAAGGCGGATGTGCTGGGCGTGCTGAATGCCATGGTGCGCGACGGCGCGCTGGATGCCGACTGGCCGCGCCGCACGCTCGATGTGTTGAACAAGGCCGACCTGCTCGGCGGCATCAGCGAAGTGCCGGGACTCGTGGAAGGTGGCGCCGCCGTGCCTATCTCCGCGTTGAGTGGCGAGGGGCTGGACCAACTGCGCCTGGCGATCGATGAGCGTCTGGCGAGCGCCAAGGAAGTGGCTTCGTTCGATATCCCCGCGTCCGACGGGGCGAAGCTCGCCTGGCTTTACCGTCATGGGGAAGTACTGGCGCGGGAAGATCAGGAGGAGGCGATTCGCGTGACCGTTCGCATGCTGCCCGCTGACCGGGCCCGGTTCGAGGCCATGACATGACGGCGCTGTCGGCTGGCCAGCTGGGCGATCTGTGGCGGTTGATGCGTGAGGCGGCGATCCAGGAAGTGCTGCCCCGTTTCCGTCAGTTCGACAGTTGCGGCGTGCGCACGAAGTCCGGCCCGCTCGATCTGGTGACGGATGCGGACGAGGCGGCTGAGCGTGTCATCACCGCCGGCATCCACAGGCTTTTTCCTGGCGCGCTGGTGGTGGGCGAGGAAGCGACGGCGGCTGATCCGAGCCTGCTTGGCCGAATCCGCGATGCCGATCTCTCCTTCGTGCTGGACCCGATCGACGGCACCGCGAATTTCGCGGCAGGATTGCCGCTGTTCGGCGTGATGGCGGCCGCGATGGTGCGGGGCGAGATTGTCGCCAGCATCATTCATGACCCGATCGGCGATGACGCGGCGCTGGCGCTGCGGGGCGAGGGGGCGTGGATGGAAACGCCGGCCGGGCGACGCACCGATCTGCGCGTTGCGGAGAGTGTGCCGGTCGCCCAGATGACCGGCGCCTTCGGCTGGCGCTATCTGCCCGAGCCGCAGCGCCGCAATCTGCTGTCGCGCCTGCCGGATGTGGCGACAAGCTGGGACTATCGCAACGCGGCGCATGAATACCGGCTGCTGGCGCAGGGCTTCTCCCATGTCGCGGTGTTCGGCCGGATGATGCCCTGGGATCATGCGCCGGGCTGGCTGATCCATCGCGAGGCCGGGGGCTACTCGGCCCGGCTGGACGGCACGCCCTATACGCCGACCGAGACGACCGGGGGCATCATCCTCGCCCCCGATCGCGCCGCCTGGGATTTGGTCAGAGCGTTGATGGAGTGATGTGACTGTCGGCACGCCGATGCCTGCGGATGATGCCGCAGACATCGGCAGCCGGTCGGCGCTTCAGGGCGCGGTGGCTTTGAAACTGTCGCGGGCCGAGACAAGCTGCCACCAGCTGGCCAGCGGGCCGTCTTTCAGAAACTCATCGGCATGGGGCGTCAGCGCCATATAGGCCATGATGGGCGCGAGATAGAGGTCAGCCAGGCTGATCTCATCCCCCGCCAGCCAGGGCGACTGGCCCTGGATGCGGACGATTTCCCGCACGACCAGGCGGCTCTTCTCAAGGGCTGCATGATGGGCCTCATGGTTCTGGCCGCCGATGAAATCCGGGAACAGGTGATAGCCGACCACGCCGAGCAGCGCGCCATAGCCATAGGAATCGATGATATTGGTCAGCATATCCATCCGCGCCGCATCCTTGGCCGATGCCGGCACCAGGGACGAACCCGGCAGGATCGCATTGAGATAGCGGGCGATGGCCGCGGTTTCGATCACGCGGAAGCCGTCAACCTCCACCACCGGTACTTTGCCGAAGGGATGGCGGGTCAGATGCTCAGGCTGTTTCGGTTCACCCTTGAGCACATCGACCGGAACCTGCTCGTAGTCGGAGACGCCTTTTTCCGCGAGCAGCATGCGGATGGTGCGCACATAGGTGGAGCCGCTGAAGCCCCATAGCGTGATCTGGTGTGTCATCTGATCGTTCTTCCTGTCTGCCTGCCATAGCTGGTCATGATGGCGCGGCATTCAACGCCGAATGGCGCCCGGAATTGAGCCATTCCCCGGCTGTCACCAGATCGTCGCGGAAGCGGGCCGCCCCTGTGCGCCGGTCAGGGCATAGAGCGTTGCCGAGACCAACGATACCAGCGGCCGTGCGTCTCCTCCTGCAGTCGCTCAGAACGCCTTATTGAAGGTGATCGTCACGCTTTGGGTCACGATATTCTCAGACGAACTGCCGACCAGCGTGCCATCCGTCGTGACACCGGGATTGGTCGTCGAGTTGACAAAGGTTGAGGAATAATTGCCCGTCTGCGTGGCAGTTTTGGCGGCGGTATAGTCCAGATCGACGAACCAGGTGGGTGTCAGGAAGTAGGTGACGCCGAGGTCCACGGCGCCGCCCAAGATCCAGCCGGAGCTGGAAAAGTTCTGCGGCGCACCGGAGACATTGGTATTGACGCCATTGATTTCGGCGTAGCCGACCAGACCGTTCAGATCAGTTTTTGTCTGGGTCAGCGTGGCGCCCATGCCGATATAGACGAAGCCTTTGCCGAAAGACCGACCGACGAAGGGCATCAGCGAAAACCGGCTATTGGCCTGCGTCTTGTAGGAATTGACGACGGCCACGCCGGTGAACGGAACGGTCGCATGGCCGTCCGTATAGGTGAAGGCGCCAGCTTGCGGAATGCCGACATCGCCCTCGGTCGCGCTCGCAAACAGATCCGTATAGGAGAATTTCGCACCCCACAGCCAAGGGCTGTTGGTAAAATGCTGGAAATATCCCAGCTGCACATTGGGACTTGCAGACGACGGGGAGGACAGGGAGACGGTGCCCGGCCCAGCCGCCGTGCCGGAGGACACAAGCTGACCGTTTGAGTAATTGTCAGAGGTTCCGACGGCGTAGATATCCTGCGTGCCGAAATTGGTATGATTATAGCTGGCGCCCACACCACCGAAGAAGGCGTGATCGGGCGCCGCCCAACTGGCTTCCGCCTGCGCGAAAGCAGGCCGTGCCGCCAGCACTGCGCTTACACAGACGGCTGCTACGCCAAGGCCCCGATATCGGACCGAGCGGGCGCGCCGGCGCGCGGTCTTCGCAGATGTCACGGTCGCAATCATCACCTGGGGCACCTGAAGGTTGAGCGTCTTTGGTATGCTTTAACGATCGTTCCGTCTCTGGCTATTTTAGGTGGCATATTGTGAAAGCGGCCTTTACGCCCGCTCAGCGAGGCGGCTCAAGCCATGCCTGCGCCGTGAGAAGATCAGCGAGAAACCGCCCCGTCTCGCGTTCCTGCGCGGCACGGTCAGGCAGGCGCAGCAGGTAGGAGGGATGCACCGTCGCGATCAGGCTGCGGTCCGGTTGCCAGTTCATCACCCTGCCGCGCGTATCGGCGAGCCGCCCTTGCGCGCCGGTCAGGGCATAGAGCGCGGTCTTGCCCATGGCGATCACCAGACGCGGCTGCACGATATCCAGCTCCTGCTGCAGCCACCAGCGGCATGTCTCAATCTCTCCCGAGTCCGGCTTCTGGTGAATGCGCCGCTTGCCGCTTGGCGCGAACTTGAAATGCTTGACCGCATTGGTGACATAGACGCGGGCGCGGTCGATTGCGGTGTCACCCAGAACCCGATCGAACAGCTGTCCGGCGGGACCCACGAAAGGCCGTCCGGCCAGGTCCTCGCGGTCGCCGGGCTGCTCCCCCACGATCATGAGATCGGCACGATCGGGCCCTTCGCCGAAAACCGTCTGCGTCGCCTGGCAATGCAGCGCGCAGCGCGTGCAGCTGGCCGCCTCCTGTCGCAAGGCCGCCAGGCCGGGCAGCGGGGGCGATGATGGCTCATTGTTCTGGCGCTGGTGAATTCTGGCGTGAAAGGCAGGCGGGGGCGCCTGCATCTGCTGTGCCGCCATGGCGGCGACCCGCGCCGGCGCGCCCGCGATCAGATCTGGGATCAGCCCGGCTTCGGGCAGGTTCTTCCAGTATTTCTTGGGCATTTCAGACTGCATGGCGCGCACCTTGAGACGCGCCGGATTGAAGATGGAGGCGTAATAGGTGAGCCACAGAGCATCCGTCGGGTCATCCAGCGCCGGCTTGATGGCCGGGTCATCGGAGAGCACAACCTCGCCCTCCGCGCAGGCGATGCTGCCCTTGGGCGTCAGGATCAGCCAGTCCATATCGGCGAAACGGCGCGCGAAGAAGGGCGCGATGCGGGCCAGGATGAAATGGTCAGGCTCGAACCAGGCGACGAAGCGACGCCTGGTCGTGTCTGCCGATGCCGGCACTTCACGGAACCGCACGAAGGCCGTCATCTTGTGGCAGTCCCGGCGCACGGATTTCTCAAGCTTGTGCAGGGACGCGATATCGGCATCCGTGGCCACGCCCAGCAGCCCGCGCTCCGTCTGCAGGCGGATGAGCACGCGGTAGAGCAGGGCGAAGCGGGCAGGGTCGCTATGACAGATGACGGTCTCGGCGAGAGCGACGAAGGCTTTCGGCACATTTTTGCCCGGACGGTCTGGCGCGGCGGGCGGCGGGTCCGCGGCGAACAGAGTGCCGCCATCTTCGGTAGACCAAACAACCACTTCGGGCTTGATGCCACGCGCCAGAAGCTGGCGGGCGGCACGGCGCCATTCATCGAAATCGCCACGGCCGCGGAGCAGGACGGCCTCCATCAGAACAGCGTCAACTGCTCGGCCGCCGGTTGGATGAGCACGGCCAGATCGGCGCTGTCGGTCAGGCGCCCCGGTGTCCAGCCTGCGGCGACGATGAAAGGCTTTACCTTCTTCAGCGAGACACGCAGCCGCGCGAGGTCGTCCAGCCGCAGGCGCCGATGGCGGCGCGAGGTAATGATCGCGTTGACGGCTTTGACGCCCAGGCCCGGCACGCGCAGCAGCATCGGCCGCTCGGCCCGGTTGACGTCCACCGGGAAATCACCGCGATGGGCCAGCGCCCAGGCGAGTTTGGGATCGAGTGCCAGGTCCAGCATCCCGTCGGGCCGCCCCTCCGTCACTTCCTCCACCGAAAATCCGTAGAAGCGGTAAAGCCAGTCGGCCTGATACAGCCGGTGCTCGCGCGCCAGCGGCGGACGGGCGGGCGGCAGCCGGCTGGAGGCATCAGGGATGGGACTGAAGGCCGAGTAATAGACCCGGCGCATGGCGTAACTGCCGTAAAGCCGGGCACTGGCGCCGAGGATTGCCGCGTCATTCGTCGCATCGGCGCCGATGATCATCTGGGTCGATTGACCGGCCGGGGCGAAGCGCTGCCGCCGCTTGGTCTGCAACGTGGGATCTGCCGCGCCCTCGATATGCAGCCGCAAATCGGCCATGGCGCGCCGGATTCCGGCCGGCTTCTTTTCCGGCGCCAGCGCGGCGAGGGAGGCGTCGCTCGGCAATTCGACATTGATGGAGAGGCGGTCTGCGTAAAGCCCGGCTTCCTCGATCAGTTTGGGCGAGGCTTCGGGGATGGTCTTGAGATGAATATAGCCGCGGAAATTGTGCTGAACCCGCAGGTCCCGCACCACGCGCACCATGTCTTCCATCGTATGGTCGGAGGAGCGGATGATGCCGGAGGAGAGAAACAGGCCTTCGATATAATTGCGCCGGTAGAATTCCAGCGTCAGCCAGACGACTTCCTCCGGCGTGAAGCGCGCGCGCTCGACATTGCTGGAGGACCGGTTGATGCAATAGGCGCAGTCATAGATGCAGAAATTGGTGAGCAGGATTTTGAGCAGGGAAATGCAGCGCCCGTCCGGCGCATAGGCATGGCAGATGCCGCTGCCTTCCGTGGAGCCCAGCCCGGCCTTGCCCTTCGACTCCCGCCGCGACGTGCCGCTCGACGCGCAGGAGGCGTCGTATTTGGCGGCATCCGACAGGATGGCGAGCCGTTCCTTGAATGACCTGGGCATTCTTGTTCTATATTTGTTCTCAACCTGTCGCGCAAGCGACGGCGCTGACACAGCGCTGTGAGCGGCGGCTTTCACATATGCGGAAAATCGGGCGGCGCGGCCGGAACAAGCCAGGTTCTGTCGTAATTCGCCTTGTCCTGCGTCTCCGGCAGGCCCAGCCGCCGATCAAGCCGCCACAGCCCGTAATAGGTCCAGCCGTCGCCGGGGAAGAGGCCGGCGGCCGATCGGCTGGCCCACCGGCTGGACATCAGGCAGCGACCGCAGCGATTCAGCGCGAACGCTGTTGAGATCGGCCCGTGATACCCTTGCCGCGGTCATAGAGAGTGAGGGCGAGCCCACCAAAGGACTGCCGCACCGGGAAGAGCCAGGGTGGCGCGGAATGGCGCCGCGCCGTCAGAAGATACCCGCTTTCGCGGGTATGACGGCGTTGTGTGGTGATTCTGACCGAAACTGACAAATTCTAAAACGCGCGATTAAAGGTCAGCGTGATGCTATTGGTCATGATCTTCTCCGACGACTGGCCATAGAGATTGCCGGTCGTGATCACGCCAGGATTGGTTGTGCTGTTGGTGAAGCTGGACTGATAGCGCCCGATCTGGGCCGCCGTTTCGGCAAAGCTATAGGCGAGGTCGACGAACCAGTTTCGGGCGACGAAATAGCTGGCGCCGAGCGTGACACCCGCGCCCAAGACCCAGCCCGAACTCGCAAAACTCTGCGGCGCGCCGGAGACGTTCACGTTCTGCCCGTTGATGGTGGCATAGCCGACGAGATCGTTCAGATCGGTCTCGGCATGCGTCATGGTGCCACCGACACCCAGATAGAGAAAACCCGGCCCGATCGTATAGCCGATGAAGGGGCCGGCGCTGAAACGGCTGTCCGCCTTCACCTGATAGCTTTGCATGACCGCGACACCGGTAAAGCTCTGCAGGCTGCGCGGCGAGGCATAGGCAATCACCCCGGCCTGGAGAATGCCGACATTGATGGATGTCTCCTCAGCCTGGAGGTCCGCGTAGGAAACCTTGAAGCCCCAAAGCCAGGGACTGGTGCCGATGCGACGGTAATAGCCGAAGCGGAGTTCCGGGCTTGCGGTCGTCGCATTGGAGGGATCGACCGAACCAGGTCCCCAGGCCGACCCGATGGAGACGAGATTGCCGTCGGCGTAGTTCTTTGATGTGCCGATGGCGTAGAGGCTTTGATGCCCGAAATTGACCCGGTTGATGCCGAAGCCGATACCGCCGAAAAAGGCGCCTGTCGGCACCTCAAGATTGCTTTGCCACGACTGAGCCCTGGCTTGCCGTGTCGCCATGGCCGTCGTCATGACAATCAGTGACACGGCAATCCGGCAAAGCCGCCGCAGACGCGTTCTATCGCGGTTCAGTGCCATCGTCCTACCTTCGTGCCAGTGCCGGTGCCGACCGGTGCCGTACGAAACCTAGCGCGATGACCTGAAGGGAGGGTTCATAACTCGTTTATGAAACGTAACCAAATGCGGAATTACTGCGGCGGGGTAAGACCATCTTCACCATAGGCGATCCGTCCGGCGGCTGTCGGGTTTTTGGGATCGGGAAAAACCACCACTTTCATGCCGGGCTGCAGCGCCGCGTAGGTGCCGGGGCCAACGGTGACGATAGGCGTGCCGGGCGGCACCAGAATGGTCTGCTGCCCGCCATTATAGGTCACCGTCAGCACATCGCCGTCGGCATGCTTCAGATCGCCGACGGTGCCGTTGGTCATGCTGCTATGGGGTGTTAGGTCCCAGGCATAGTGACCTTCCCCCACCCCCTTCATGCTGGGCGGAAAGACCGTCACTTCCAGGGCGCGCAACCGCCCAGGCCCGTCCGAGACGGCAGCGCTGCCGATATAGCTGCCGGGCTGGATGGCCGAGAGCGCCAGCGGCCGTTCCGCGGCAAAGCCGGTATCCGGCGTGATGGCGAAGGTCGCGCTGGCCCCCGTCAGGCTATCGACCACGATCTGCTGCGGCGAGATGGAGACGATGCTGCCGCGGGCGCGGTGGCCTGATGCGGCCGAGGCGGCACTTCCGCCGAGAAGCATGATGCTGATGGCAGCCGCGGCGACATAGAAAGGGCGCATCCAATCCTCCGAAGGCGGCCGATCGCCCTGCCATCCGGCGGATAGCGGATGACGTCCGGCCGTGCCACTCACAATGGCCCCGGCCGGCCGAAACGCAAGCGACGATCAGCGGCTGCGGCGGCTTTCCATGCGCGCGCGCGCCGCGTCGCCAAAGGCGCGGAAGATGGCGGTCGATAAGGCATCCTCCCCAAAACGCCATTCCGGGTGCCACTGAATGGCCGTGGTGAAGGTTTTGGCGCCCGGATGACGGAAGGCTTCGACGACACCATCCGGTGCGCGGGCTTCGACCACCATGCCCGGCGCCAGCCGGTCGACGCCCTGTTCATGCAGGGAATTGACCCGCCAGCTGGTATCACCGCCGACCCAGCCGGAAAACAGTCCGCCGGGCTCAAGCGCCACGTCATGCACGGGTGCATATTGATCGGGAATGGGCAGGGATTTGTCATAGCGGTGGTCCAGATCGCCGGCGCTGACCTCATGCAGCTTCGGATGCAGCGAGCCGCCGAAGGCCACATTCATCTCCTGGCAGCCGCGGCAGACGCCGAGCATGGGCACGCCGGCCTCGAAAGCCGCGCGGATCAGGCCGATGGACAGCGCATCGCGGTTGGGATCGGACGGCAGCACCTGATCCTCCGGCGGGCGGCCGTAGAGGGCGGGGGCGACGTTGGACGGGCTGCCGGGCAGGAAGATACCGTCCACCAGATCCAGGATTTCGGCATAGTCGATGGACTGGGCCAGCGGATTGCCGTCAACGTCCGAGATCCGGCCGGGCAGCAGGATGGGCTGCGCATTGGCGCCGGCCGCGACGGCTGCCAGATATTTCTCCACCACGAGATGCGCGGGATGGCCGGAAACCGCCGTCACGTCGCATACGAACCCAATCACCGGCCTGCGCATCAAAGCTGATCCTTATTACCCATCATGTGATTATCTAGGTAGCGCCCATCCCGGCGCCGATAGACGTCGCTGCAACTCTGCCGTCAGGCGGCGGCACCCGCCGGCACCTTGGCCACCGGCAGCATCCGGCCTGAGCGCACCAAATGTCCGATGCCGGTGCGGATATCGCTCGCAATGGCCCGGCGCAAGGCCTGTTCGTCGCCTTCCGCAATCGCGGTCAGCGCCACCTGATGATAGTCGTAGCCATCATCCTCGGCCGGGAAGTCCTCCAGCGCCGCGCGCATGAAGGGTCCGGTCTGCAGCCAGACGGATTCGATCAGCGGCACCAGAACGCTGTCCGTCCGGGCATTGTACATGGTCAGGTGAAACAGGAAATTCTGCGCCACCACGGTCTCGGAATCACCCTGGGCGATGGCGTCCTCGATGGTCTGGTCGATGCGCTGCAGCTGGGCCAGGCGCGCCGCGTCAATCAGCGGCAGGGCGCGGCCGGCGGCCTCCATCTCCAGCACGGTGCGGGCGGCCAATAATTCCTCGAAACGGTCGGCCGTCATGCCGGGCACGCGCACACGGCGATTGTCGAGCAGGGTCAGCGCGCGTTCCGCCACCAGCCGCCGCAGCGCCTCGCGCACGGGCATGGCGCTGACATCCATGGCCTCGGCCAGGCCACGGATGGTCACGGCCTGACCGGGCGGAAAGCCACCCGACATGATGGCGCGTCGGAGACCCCGAAAGACCCATTGGTGGATCGTCTCTCCGGCCACGCGGGCGGGCATCGTCAATTTCGGCGCATCGTCAGTCATAAGAATCTCTGTAGCAGCGTTTCCTGATCGATAGCAGGGATAGATACTTGCACAATGTGATCACATTGTGCGGTAATAGGCAAAGCAAATACGGAGATAATCATGACGGTGCTTCCCCGCGTGGCAGTGGGTGGAAAGTCGAAGAAGTCCGAGGGCGGGGCGATCGTCGAAGCCTTCCTGGTGGATGGAAACGGCGTGCCGCGCGGCAAATGGGTGCCGGCCGACAAGCTTGCCGACGTGATCGATAAGGGCGTGCTGATGCCGCGCTCGGTCTTCGCGCAGGATATCTGGGGCCGGGACGCCGACGAGGCCGGTCTTGCCTGGGGCACGGGCGACCCGGACGGTCTCTGCCGGCCGGTCGAAGGCTCGGTACTTCCGGTGTCCTGGCTGTCGCGCCGGGCGACCCAGGTCATGCTGCGCATGGTGGACAAGGATGGCAGCCCGTATTTCGCCGATCCGCGCACGGTGCTGGAAAACGTGCTGGAGCGGTTCAAGCTGGCCGAGCTGACCCCGGTCGTCGCGACCGAGCTGGAATTCTATTTCATCCAGCCGGTGGAGATGGCGGGCGAGCGTCCGCGCCCTTACGGCGCCGATGCCGAGGGCTTCAAGGGCTGGCAGCAGAACGTCCTCGCGATCGACGAACTGCATGCCTATGACGCGATCTTTGCCGATATCGCGCGCTATGCGGCCGACCAGGGCATTCCGCTGGACGGCATGGTGCGCGAAAACGGACCCGACCAGTATGAGCTGAACTTCACCCATACCGATGATGTGGTGCGGGCGGCGGATTGGACGGTGATGATGAAGCGCATCGTCAAAGGGGCGGCGCGCCGCCACGGCATGGACGCGACCTTCATGGCCAAGCCCTATGGCGGCCTCGCCGGCTGCGGCATGCATACCCATCTCAGCCTGCTCGACAGGGCAGGGGCCAATATCTTCGTCGCCCAAGGCCATGAGCCCGGTGGCAAGCTGCGCCAGGTGGTGGGCGGCATGCTCAATACGATGAAGGACAGCATGCTGGTGCTGGCCCCGCATGCCAATTCCTATCGCCGCCTGACGCCCGCGACCCATGCGCCGACGCGCCTGACCTGGGGCATCGACAACCGCACGGCGGCCATCCGCATCATCGAAGCCGGACCCGCGACCCGCGTCGAGCATCGCGTCGCCGGCACCGATACCAACCCCTATCTGACGCTCGCCATCATCCTCTCTGCCGCTCTGCACGGTCTGGAGACCGAAGCGGTGCCGCCCGAGCCGCTGGACGGCGAGCATAGCCAGTCCGGCGCCGAAACCCTGCCCGCGACCTGGGATGAAGCGCTCGGCCGCTTCGAGTCCTCGGCCTTCATCGAAAAGGCCTTCGGCACGCGCTACCGCCATGTCTATGCCGCGGTGAAGCGGCAGGAAATTGCGGAGTTCCGCGCCCATGTCACGGAATTTGAATACGACGCCTATCTGAGGACCGCCTGACCATGGCCGCCGCCATTCCCGCCCGCGCGGCCCACGCGCCATCCTATTACGCGGCGACACGCAATCCGGCGCCGCTCCGCATGCCGCTGGTCGGCGATGTCAGCGCGGATGTCTGCATCATCGGCGCGGGCTTTACCGGCACGTCTGCGGCTCTCTTTCTTGCGGAAGCCGGCATCCGCGCGGTGGTGCTGGAAGCGAAGCAGATCGGCTGGGGAGCCTCGGGCCGCAATGGCGGCCAGATCGTCAACGGCTATAGCCGGGATATGGCCGTCATCCGGTCGCGCTATGGCGAGGCAAGCGCGCGGGCGCTGGGGGCGATGTCGCTCGAAGGTGGCGACATCATCCGCGAGCGTGTCGAGACCTATGGCATTGATTGCGACCTCGTGCCCGGCGGTTTCCTCGCCGCCTTCAACCACCGGCAGATGCGCGAACTTGCGCATGTCAAATCAAGCTGGGCCGAGTACGGCCATCAATGGCTTGAAATGGTCGATCAGGCGAGCCTGCCCGATATCGTGGAAAGCGATCTCTATGTCGGCGGCATGATCGACCATAAGGCCGGGCATCTGCATCCGCTCAATCTCGTGCTCGGCGAAGCGGCGGCGGCGGAGCGCCTGGGCGCCGTGTTCCATGAAGACAGTCCGGTGCAGCGGATCGAGGAGACGGGCGCGGGCGTCACCGTCCATACCGATCGCGGCCGGGTATTGGCCAAAACCGTGCTCGTCTGCGGCAATGCCTATCTGGGCCAGGCGGTGCCGAGCCTGACGAACAAGATCATGCCGGTCTCGACCCAGGTGCTGACGACGGTGCCGCTGGAGCCCGCGCTGCTCGACCGGCTGCTGCCGCGCAATTACTGCGTCGAAGACTGCAATTACGTGCTGGATTACTATCGCCGCACGGCCGATGACCGGCTGCTGTTCGGCGGCGGCATCGTCTATGGCGGCACGGACCCCGCCAGCATCGAAGGCAAGATCCGGCCCCATCTGGAAAAGACCTTCCCGGACCTGCGTGGCGTACAGGTTGAGTTCGCCTGGAGCGGCAATTTCGCCCTGACCATGACGCGCGTGCCCCATGTCGGCCGGCTGTCGCCCAATGTCCTGTTCAGCCATGGCGACAGTGGCCATGGCGTGACAACGACGCATCTGCTCGGCCGCCTGCTGGCGGAAGCCGTGCGCGGCCGTATGGAGCGCTTCGACACCTTTGCGGGTCTTCCCTATTATCCCTTCCCGGGCGGCCGCGCTTTACGCGTGCCGCTCACCGTGCTCGGCGCCTGGTGGTATGGCCTGCGCGACCGGCTAGGGGTGTGATCATCGTGCCGGCCAGAGACATGTGAGAGAAACAATGCTCGACATTCCCAACGACATCGACCGGCTGCGCGACATTGACAATGCGCATCACCTGCATCCCTTCACCGACCACAAGTCCCTGCATGAGGGACGCGTCCGCGTCATCACGCGCGGCGAGGGCGTGTGGATCTGGGACGGCGAGGGCAACCGCCTGCTGGACGGCATGGCCGGCCTGTGGTGCGTGAACGCCGGCTACAGCCAGCCGTCCATTGTGGAGGCCGCTGCCCGCCAGATGGCGACGCTGCCCTATTACAATTGCTTCTTCAACAGCACGACGGCGCCGGCCGCCGCGCTATCGGAGCGCCTCACGCGCCTCAGCCCGCCCGGGCTGAACCATGTCTTCTACGCCTCATCCGGGTCGGAAGCGGTGGACAGCGCGCTGCGCATCGTGCGCCAGTATTGGAAGCTGCTGGGCAAGCCAGAGAAGCGCATCATCGTCAGCCGCGAATACGGCTATCACGGTTCGACCATCGCCGGCGCCTCGGTCGGCGGGATGCGGGACATGCATGCCCAGGCCGGGGACCTGCCTGATTTCCATCAGGTCATGACGCCCTATACCTGGCGCGATGCCGGTGACCTGTCACCGGTCGAATTCGGCCGCCGTGCGGCCGCCAGCCTGCAGACCTATATCGACCAGGTCGGCGCGGACCGGATCGCGGCCTTCATCGGCGAGCCCATCCAGGGGGCCGGCGGCGTCATCATCCCGCCTGACGGCTACTGGGCGGAAATCCAGCGCATTTGCCGTGAGAACGACATTCTGCTGATCGCCGACGAGGTCATCTGCGGCTATGGGCGGCTCGGCTCCATGTTCGGCTCCTTCGCCTATGACATTCAGCCAGACCTGATGACGACCGCCAAGGGCATCACCTCAGGCTATATGCCGCTATCGGCGACCTTTGTCGGTGACCGCGTGGCCGATGTCCTGATCGACGAGGGCGGCGAATTCTATCACGGCTTCACCTATGCCGGTCATCCGGTGGCCTGCGCCGTGGCACTTGCCAATCTCGACATTATCGAGGGACAGAATCTGGTGGGCGCGGCCGCCGCCCAGGGCGAAAAGCTGCTGGCGGGCCTGCGCGCGGCGGTGGGCGACCATCCGCTGGTCAGCGAAATCCGCGGCCGCGGCCTGATGATCGCCATCGAACTCGCCGAAGATCGCGACGGGCACAAGCCCTATCCATCGTCGCGCAAAGTGGGGATGACCTGCCGCAATCATGCGACCGCCGGTGGTCTCGTCATGCGCGCCTGCCGCGACACGATGGTGCTGGCGCCCCCGCTGATCATTTCGGATGAGGAAGTGGGCATCGTCGTGGAGCGTGCGGCGCGCGCCATCGACCAGACCTGGTCCGATCTGCGGGCCGGCTGACCCAGCCTGGTCGTGCCGCGCTGGCATGGAGCGCGGCACGACATTCATCAAAACACCACATGGCTTCACCAAGCGTCCATCCTATACACGCACCCCCCAAAGAATAAGGAGGTGCTGATGGCATCGCTCAGGGCCAATGCCGTTTCCACGCTTGAGTCGCTCATCATGGGCATCGGCGGCAGTGCGCCGGGCTTTTCGATTGCGGTGACGACGGCGACGCTTTTCGGCACAGCGGGGCTGGTGTCACCCGGCGCGCTGGTCCTGTTCGCCCTGCCCATGCTCGGCATTGCCATGGGCTATAAGGCCCTCAGCCTGAAACGCCCGGATGCGGGCGCCAATTACCAATGGACGACCGATGCCTTCGGCCGTTTCTGGGGTTATCTCTCCGGCTGGGCGCTGCTGGTATCGGGCCTCGTCTCGATGGTGTCGGCGACGCTGCCCTTCGGCACGCAGACGCTGAATTTCATCGCCCCCGGCCTGACCGATAACGTGCTGATCACCTCAGGCATCGCGGTCCTATGGTTTCTCGCCATCGCCGGTGTTCTGGTTCTGGGCGTGACGCTGACCGCCATCATGCAGGTGGTGATGATGGTGATCGAACTGACGGTGCTGACCACCATCCTGATCGCCGCCGTCATCCATATGGCGCTGCATGGCGCGGCCTTGCCCTTCTCCTGGTCCTGGTTCGGCTTTGGCTATGCGCCCGGCAGCTTCGCCTCTTCCGCGCTTCTCGTCGTCTTCTTCTATTGGGGCTGGGATGTTACGTCGAACCTCGGTGAGGAGACCAAGCATGACCAGCCGGATGCGGCGGGCGGCGGCGGCTTCTACAGCATTTTCGTGACGATCAGCTATTTCACGGCCTATGCCGTGATCGGGCTCATGCTGTTCGGGCCCGAGAAGGGCCAGAGTTTTTCGGACAATCTGATCTACCATATGGCGCTGACCGCCGGGCTTGGCCACATAGGCGCCCTCGCGGCCTCTGTCGCGGTTATCCTGTCCAGCATCGGCAATCTGGAAACGACGATGCTGCAATCGTCGCGCGCCATCTATGCCATGGGGCGCGACCGCGCTTTGCCGACAAGCCTCAGCGTCATTGATGCAGCAACGCAGACGCCGATCCGCGCCATGATGGTGCTGATCGTCTCGGGCGTGGCCATCATCCTGGGCGCCAGCTTCCTGCCGTCGATCAAGCTGATCCTGTCCGATTCGGTCGATGCCGTCGCCGTGCAGGTCTGTTTCTATTACGGGCTGACGGGGATCGTGTCCTTCTGGGCTTATCGTGGGACCTGGCGCGGCGAGCCCATGACCTTTCTGTCCTATGCGCTTTTCCCTGCGGCCAGCGCGATCGTGCTATTTGGGCTCGGCATCTATGCCTTCACCACTTTCGACATGCTGACGCGGATCGTGGGTGTGGGCGGATTGCTGATCGGCCTTTTGTTCTTCCGGCCGAAGGGCTATCGCCCGCTGGCCAGTGCCGCGGCGCCGGCCGAGTGATCCTGCGGCGCGTGCCCGCGCGGCCTGCGCAAAATAAGAACTTGGCAATAGAGATGAAATTGGTGAAGGTTACAAAATCGTGATGTGACATCCGCGAGATGGGGGCAGGGAATTATGGCGGCCAAACTCAAGCCGAATGCGCTGTCTCTGTCGGAGTCAGTCATCATGGGGATCGGCGGCAGCGCCCCTGGTTTCTCCATCGCGGTGACGACGGCAACCCTGCTCGGCACCGCAGGCACCGTCTCGCCCGGCGCGCTCATCCTGTTCGCGATCCCGATGCTGGGCATCGCCGTCGTCTACAAGGGCCTCAGCCGCAAGATGACGGATGCGGGTGCGGCCTATCAGTGGACGACGCAATATTTCGGCAAGTTCCTGGGCTATCTCTCAGGCTGGGCGCTGCTGGTCGCGTCGATGGTGTTCATGGTGGCGGGGAGCGTGCCGCTTGGCACTGCGACGCTCAATCTGATCGATCCGTCCTTGGCGCAGAGTGTGGTTTTGACGACCGCGATCGGTGCGCTGTGGTTTGTCGTCATCGGCATGGTGCTGATCACGGGCGTCGGGTTGACCAGCAAGATTCAGGTCGTGATGACCTCGCTCGAACTCATCATCCTCACCGTCGTCGCGATCGCCGCCTTCGTGCATACGGCCATTCATGGTGCGGTCAATCATTTCTCCTGGAGCTGGTTCGGCCTCGGCTACGCGCCCGGCACCTTCGCGGCCTCGGCCCTGGTCGTCGTCTTCTTCTACTGGGGCTGGGACGTGACCTCGAACCTCAGCGAAGAGACCAATGATCATCCGCCGGACGCGGCCGGCAATGGCGGTTTCTACAGTGTCTTCATCACCATCTGCTATTTCGTCGCTTTTACCCTGGCAGCGCTGTTTCTGTTCAGCCTGAAGGACGCTCAGGGCTTCTCAGACAATATCATCTATCATATCGCTTTGCAGTCGGGTCTTGGCCGGGCAGGGGCCTTGGCCGCGTCCTTCGCGGTCATTCTCTCCAGCGTCGGCACGCTGGAGACGACGATGCTGCAATTCTCGCGCACGCTTTATGCCATGGGCCGGGACCGCGCGATGCCGGCGGCCCTGGGTGTGGTGCAGGAGCGGACTTTGACGCCCGTTCGCACCATGGTGGTCCTGGTGGGTTTGGGACTGGTGACGATTTTCCTGTCGAGCTTCCTGCCCAGCATCGGCGCTATTCTGTCGGACTCGGTGAATGCCATTGCCGTCCAGGTTTGCTATTACTATGGCCTCGCCGGGCTGGTCGGTTTCTGGGTCTACCGCGCCGCGTATCGGGAGTCGGTGGGCGACTGGCTGCTCTATGCCATCTTCCCGCTGCTGAGTGCGGTGACGCTGATCGTGCTGGGGCTTTATGCGATCACGACCTTCAATACGGTGACGCAGATCGTGGGCGTGGGTGGCTTGCTGATCGGCATTATTTTCTTCCGCCCCTCCGGCTACCGCGCCACGCCGCTGGCGATCGCCGCGGAGTAACAGGAAAGGCCGCCGGCTTGGATTGGCATCTTTATCTCGGCTTCGTCGGCGTCACCCTCATCCTGGGCTGCATTCCAGGGCCGAATGTGGCGCTGATCGTTGCCAATAGCGTGGCGCATGGCGTGCGCTACGGTCTGGCGACGGTCGCGGGCACGGTCTCGGCACAGGTCATTCAGCTCATCGCCGTCTCGCTCGGCCTGACCGCGCTGCTGGAAAGTATGGGCATCTGGTTCACCCTGCTGCGCTGGCTGGGCGTCGCCTATCTGCTCTATCTCGGCTACCGCCAGTGGCGGGCGCCGCCGGTCGATCTCAGCCGGGTGCATGCCGAGGCGCGCGTGCCCTTGCGCGCGATGCTGCCGCGGGCGGCGGCGGTCTCGCTCACCAACCCGAAAGTGCTGCTGTTTCTGGGCGCGCTGTTTCCGCAGTTCATCTCGCCCAGCCACGCGGTGCTGCCGCAGGTCGCACTGCTGGCCGTGACCTTCCTGGTGATCATCGGGATCATGGATTCCAGCTGGGCGATTGCCGCCGGCCGGGCGCGCGGGCTGCTGTCACGCCATGCGCGGCTGCGCAACCGTATCTCGGGCGGCATGCTGATGGCCGCCGCCGCGGGCCTGGCGGTGGCGCATAGAAGGTGAGGGGCTATGATCCAAAACTGCAGGCGCGTCTGCACGCGGCCTTGATGGCGGCTTTCGGGTCCGCGCGGACTGACGCCGTGACACCACTGCCGGGCGGCGCTTCAACCGCCTTTCCGTTCCGCGTCACCCGCGATGGCCAGCACTACGTACTGCGGCTGGAAGGCGAGCGCAGTCCGCTGCGCAACCCGCATCAATATGCGTCCATGAGACTGGCGGCAGAGGCCGGCCTCGCGCCGCGGCTGTACTATGCGGATGAGGCGCTGGGCGTGGCGGTAATGGATTTCATCGAAACCAGGCCGCTCAGCGCCTATCCGGGTGGCGAGGCGGGTCTGGCGCAGGCCGTCGGCGCGCTGATTGCGCGTCTGCAGGAAATTCCCAGCTTTCCGAGCTTCGTCACGTACACGGATATGGTTGGCCGGCTTTGGACCTATCTATGCGGCACCGGCCTGTTTGCACCCGGCGTGCTTGACCCGGCAACGGAGCGTCTGGCCCGCGTCAGCGAAGCGTATGAGGCTGGGTTTTCCCGTGGTGTGGCGAGCCACAATGATCTTCTGCCGCGCAATCTTCTGTTTGACGGCAACCGGCTGTGGCTGATCGACTGGGAATCCGCCTATCGCAATGATCCTCATATCGACATCGCCATCGCCCTCGACAATTTCGCCGCTGACCAAACCAGTGCAGCGCTTCTCCAACAAAACGCCACGGCGCGATGGAAGGACCCGATCGACCTGGCTCAGCTTGCCCATGCGCGCGCCCTGGTGCGTCTCTATTACGCAGGCGTTCTGCTCTGCGCATCCTTCGCGGCGCAAGGCGCGCTGGAGGACCGGGATCTTGCGGCCCCAAGCACCGCGGCATTTGACGTGGCCGTGCGTACCGGCCAGCTGGAGCAGGATACCCCCACGACGAAGCACATGCTTGGCAAGATTTATGTGGCGTCGTTCCTGAGCGGCGCGCCCGTGCCGGCCTTGGGCGCGGAACCCGAGGAGACTGTCCATCTTCTCAAATCCCCAGCCAATGCCGCCCGGCTGCGGCGATCGATTGCGGCGGCTGACGCGGATGAAGTGTAGGAAGGCAAGCTCACTGCCATCCGATCAACGCACGCCTGTCGCCGTGCAGATGAAGACAGCCTCTGCCGCCTCAATCCGCCAGATGTGACGCCTTAGGGCGTTGTGGCGGCGCCCAAACATGGATCGCCGGGTCAAGCCCGGGGATGACGATAGGGGCGTGCTTCTGTGAAAATCTGAACCTGACTAGGCGCGGCCACGCACCGCCTGAAAGGCCGTGCGTTCGGCGGCCGTCAGCGCAAGGGTCTGGGCGGAGCCCGTGCTGGCCGCGACCACACCGGCCTCGATCAGCGCCATCAGCGCCACCGCCTCGGCCGGCGGCACGGGATTGGGGCCGCCACTGATGATCGCATCGCGAATGCCGAGGTAATAGCGGCGGTAATCGCCGTCGATCGCGGCCATGATCTCAGGCTCTGCGCTCGCCCCGTCGATCAGCGTCGCGGAATCGAGGTCGATGCCCCAATCGAGATCGCCGGGCGCCATGCCCTGACGCAGCTGCGTCTCCTGCACATCGACGCCGGATTTGACGAAGCTTGCCGCCGTGCCGTGCAGGGTGAAGCGCGCACTGCCGCCCGCGACCAGGCAGCCGGCGCCGAGGATGACATGCAGGCCGGGATAGGTCAGCACGGCATGAAACCAGTCTGGCGCCGACCCTGGCTTGCGCTGGCTGGCCACATGCACCGCGACCGTCTCTGGCAGGCCGAACAGCTTCAGCGCCTGATCCGCGAGATGCGTGCCGAGATCGAACCACAGTCCGGCGCCGGGGCCGGGCCGCTCGCGCCAGCGATCCTGCGCCTCCGGCCGGTAGCGGTCGATGAAAGAATTGAACTGCACGAGCCGCCCCAGCCGGCCCGAGGCGAGCGCGGCTTCGGCGGTCAGAAAATCGCTGTCGAAGCGGCGGTTCTGGAAGACAGAGAGAATTTTGCCGGATTGTTCGGCCGCTGCTGCCACGGCGCGCGCCTCGGCCAGCGAGACTGTGAAGGGCTTGTCCACCACCACATGCTTGCCGGCCGCGAGCGCCGCGATGGCGAGGCCGGCATGGCTGTCATTGGGGCTGGCGATGACCACCAGATCGATATCGGGCGCGGTCGCGGCAGCCCAAGGGTCGGCGATCACCTCCGTGCCCGGCGCCGTTTCCTGCACCTGCTCGGGCGGCTGGCTGGACCCGATGGCAGTTAGCGTCAGGCCTGGGATCGACCGGATGAGGGGCGCGTGAAAGACGCGGCCGACATAGCCGTAGCCGATCAGGCTGGTGCGAATCGGCCGGGGCTGGGGGGTGACGTCTGCCATGGGCTTCTGCTCTCTCATTCAGGGGGCACGGGGTCCAAGCGAGCGCCATGCTCGGCCCTGAAGCGCGGATTTTCAACTTACGAAACCGCCACGCGCGCGCCCTGGCCTGCCGAGGCGGGACGATTGCATCAAGACAGTGGTCTTGGCCGCGAAATAAGGCTACTCTTGGTACAGTAAAAACAAAAAAGCGGCTTGCAAGCTGGCTTTGCTTGCTGAACGTTAGACGTATTCAGACCCGCGGGGAAACGGTTCAATGGCTCAAGTCTCGATCAGAACGCTTACCAAGACCTATGAAGGCAGCGATGCGCTGGCCGTGAAGGGCATCAATCTGGAGATCCAGGACGGCGAATTCGTCGTCCTCGTCGGCCCCTCGGGCTGCGGCAAGTCGACCACGCTGCGCATGATCGCGGGGCTTGAGGAGATTTCAGGCGGTGAGATCGATATTGGCGGCCGCGTCGTCAATGACGTGCCGCCCCGTGACCGCGACATCGCCATGGTCTTCCAGAACTATGCGCTCTATCCGCATATGTCGGTCTACGACAACATGGCCTTCGGCCTGAAGCTGCGGAAATTTCCGAAGGAAGACATCCGGCGCCGCGTGGAAGAGGCCGCCCGCATCCTGCATCTGACGCCGCTTCTGCAGCGCAAGCCCCGTGCGCTTTCGGGTGGTCAGCGCCAGCGCGTGGCCATGGGCCGCGCCATCGTCCGCAACCCGAAAGTCTTCCTGTTCGACGAGCCGCTGTCGAACCTCGACGCCAAATTGCGCGTGCAGATGCGCACCGAAATCAAGAAGGTCCACAATACCGTCAAGACGACGACCGTCTATGTGACCCATGATCAGGTCGAGGCGATGACGCTGGCCGACCGCGTGGTGGTGATGAACCAGGGGCTGATCGAGCAGGTCGGGCCGCCGCAGGAGCTGTACCACCACCCGGAGACGCGCTTCGTCGCCGGCTTCATCGGCAGCCCGGGGATGAATTTCATCCCCGCCAAGCTGGTGCGGGAAGGCGACGGCCTCGCCGTGCAGCTCGCCAATGGCGCGAGCCTGGCGGTGCCGGCCGAGCGCGTCAGCCGCTACATGCCCTTCGCCGGCAAAGATATGCTGTTCGGCATCCGGCCGGAGCATATGCCGGTCTATACGGGCGACAATAAGCCGGGCTTCGCCACGATCGCGGTCGATATCGACATCACCGAGCCGATGGGCATGGAGACGGTGATCTATTTCTTCCTGGGCGGCGGCGAGCATAAGGACATCACCGAAGCGCCTTTCTGCGCACGGATCGACCCGCTGGTGCAGGTGGGACCGGGCACGAAGATCCATCTGGCCGTCGATATGAACAATATGCACCTGATCGATCCGACGACCGACAAGGTGGTCTGACGTCGCTACCCTAATGCCGGCGTCCCCGGGCCAGTGCCCGGGGACGCCACTCCGCGGATGACGCTGAGAGGCGTTGCGGAAAGCCCCCTTTCTGAGGCGCGCAGTCTCGGCTAGGCAGGCTTATGCTCGATAAATCATTCGCCCCCGCCGAAGCCGAAGCCCGGCTCTATCAAACCTGGGAAGAGAGCGGTGCCTTTGGCGCCGATCCGGCCTCCGCCGGCACGCCCTTCACCATCATGATCCCGCCGCCCAATGTCACGGGCAGCCTGCATATGGGCCACGCGCTCACCTTCACGGTGCAGGACAGTCTTGTCCGCTATCGCCGCATGACGGGGCGGGACGTGCTGTGGCAGCCCGGCACCGACCATGCCGGGATTGCGACGCAGATGGTGGTGGAGCGGCTGCTGGCCGCCGAGGGCAAGACACGACAGGAGATGGGGCGCGACGCCTTCCTGGAGCGGGTCTGGCAGTGGAAGGCCGAATCGGGCGGCACCATCACCCGCCAGCTGCGCCGCCTCGGCGCATCGCTCGACTGGCCGCGCGAGCGCTTCACCATGGATGAGGGCCTGTCGCGCGCCGTGCGCCGCATCTTCGTCATGCTGCATGAAAAGGGCCTCATCTACCGCGCCCGCCGTCTGGTAAACTGGGACCCGAAATTCCAGTCCGCGATTTCCGACCTTGAGGTCGAAAGCCGGGAGATGGACGGCAGTCTGTGGCACATCACCTATCCGATCGAGGGTATGGAGGGCCGCTTCATCACGGTGGCCACCACCCGGCCCGAGACGCTGCCCGGTGACACAGCGGTCGCCGTAAACCCGGCAGACGAGCGCTATCAGGACCTCATCGGCCGCTTCGCCATCCTGCCGCTGGTCGGGCGGCGCATTCCGATCGTGGCGGATGAGCATTCCGACCCGACCAAGGGCACGGGTGCTGTCAAAATCACGCCCGCGCATGACTTCAACGATTTCGCGGTGGGCAAGCGGCATGACCTGCCGATGCCCTCGGTGCTCGACCGTCAGGCCGCGTTCACGCTGGACGAGATCGCCGACGAACTGCGCGCCGTGCCCGGTGTCGCAGACCCTGGCTTCCTGCAGGGCCTTGCGGGCGCGGATCGCTTCAAGCTGCGCGCCGCCATCGTGGCTGAACTTGAACGGCTTGAACTGCTGGCAAAAGTCGAAAAACACCGCAATCAGGTGCCGCATGGCGATCGGTCGGGCGTGCCGATCGAACCGCTGCTGACGGTGCAGTGGTTCTGCGACGCGGCAACCCTCGCCAAGCCAGCGGTGGAAGCGGTGGAGCAGGGGCGCACGGTGTTTGTGCCCAAGCAGTGGGAGAACACCTTCTTCGCCTGGCTGCGCGATATCGAGCCCTGGTGCATTTCCCGCCAGCTGTGGTGGGGCCATCGCATTCCGGCTTGGTATGGACCGGACGGCACCTGTTTCGTCGCTGAGGATGAAGCGGGCGCCCAGGCCCAGGCGCGCGCCGCTTATGGCGCCGAGCAGCCCCTGGTGCAGGACGAGGACGTGCTCGACACCTGGTTCTCCTCCGGCCTGTGGCCTTTCTCGACACTCGGCTGGCCGGATCAGACACCGGAACTGCCGCGCTACTATCCGACCGACGTATTGGTGACGGGTTTCGACATCATCTTCTTCTGGGTCGCCCGGATGATGATGATGGGCCTGTTCGCGATGGAGGATGTGCCCTTCAAGACCGTCTATATCCACGGTCTGGTGCGGGACGAGCGCGGCCAGAAGATGTCGAAGTCGAAGGGCAATGTGCTCGACCCGCTCGACCTTATCGACCAATACGGCACCGACGCTCTGCGCTTCACCATCTGCGCGCTGACCGGGCCGGGCCGCGATGTGAAGCTTGGACCAGCGGTCGTCGAAAGCTACCGGTCCTTCGTCACCAAGCTGTGGAACGCCGCGCGCTTCCTGGAAATGAATGGCGTCAAGCCAGTGCCGGGATTTGATCCGGCAACAGCGACGCTGCCGCTGTCGCGCTGGATTCTCGACGCTGCCAATACGGCGGTGACGGAGGCGACATCGGCGCTGGAATCCTACCGCCTGGATGACTACGCATCTGCCGGCTACCGCTTCACCTGGAACAGCTTCTGCGACTGGTTCCTGGAGTTTGCGAAACCGGTCTTTGCCCAGGGAGAGACCGAGGAAGCGGCCGAGGTGCGGGCGGTCGCCGCCCATGTGCTGGGCGTCATCCTGAAGCTGCTGCACCCTGCCATGCCCTATGTCACCGAAGTGCTGTGGGGCGCGTTCGGCTTCGGCGCAGAAGGCACGCTGATCCGTGCGCCCTGGCCGCAAGCGATGCCGGTGACGGAACCCGCCTCCGCCCGCGCCGAGCTGGACTGGGTCGTCGGCCTGATTACCGAAGTGCGCGCCGTGCGGTCGGAAATGCACGTGCCGCCCTCGGTTCTGGCGCCGATCCTGTTACGCGATGCGACGGCGGAAGAGCTGGGCCGTGCCGCGCGCTGGATCGAAGCCATCCGCCGCATGGGCCGCGCGTCTGAGGTGAGTCCGCTGGGCGGAGAGGTGCCGACTGGTTCGGCCCAGGCGGTGCTCGGGACTGTCACTATCGTCATTCCGCTGGACGGCGTCATCGACCTCGCGGCCGAGCGCGTGCGGCTGGAAAAGGAACGTGCGAAAGCTTTGGACGAGGCCGCGAAGGTCGCGTCCAAGCTCGCCAATGAAAGTTTCGTTGCGCGCGCAAAACCGGAAGTGGTGCAGGAAAACCGGGACCGTCTGGCCGCCTTCGAGGCGGAAGCGGCGCGGCTTGAAGCAGCCCTCACGCGGCTTGGCTGACGTCACGCGCGGCTGAGCGTATCGCGTGATCGTGATCGTGCCGGAAACGGGCAGCGCTGCCCGCCCCGTTTCCGGTCACAAATCCGCCCTGATTTCGCCCGCTGGACCGCGCCTGATGCCGGGGTCGCACGATGCCTCATCAATAAGGGGATTGCCTATGAGTACCGATCCGAAGGATCTCCCGCGGCGCGGCTTGCTGCGCCGGCTGGGCCTGGGGGGCCTGGCTTTCGTGGCCGCGGCCAGCGGGATTGCTGCGGTCAGCACGGCCCCGGCCGAGGCCCAGGGCTATCCGCCCATGCCGCCACCGCTGTTCGAGCCCGGCCCGCCGCCGCCGCCGCCCGGCATGATCTGGGAGCCCGGCCATTACCGCTGGGACGGCTATCGCTATGTCTGGATCAGGGGCCATTACCGGCGCGGCGGCCCTGGCTACGGCCAGTTCGTGCCCGGCCATTGGGGCAATCGGGGCGGCCAGTGGGTCTGGATACCGCCGCATTGGCGGTGACGTCTGAACAGACTTTCCTACGTCCTTGAATTGACGGTGAAACAGCCGTGATCTAGAGCCAGCGTCATAGGTCAACCTTACAGGTAGAACATGCGCTGGCTCCTCGCTCTTCCTCTTCTCGTCTCGGTCGCTGGCTGCGCGGCGTTCAACCCGGCGCCCACGGGGCAGCGCTTCCCGGTTTTCTTCGCACCCACGGAAGCCGCGCTTGATAATGGCGGCGGCAGCGTCGTCAATTCCGCGGCCCAATTCGCGGCCGCCCATCCGAATGACCCGATCACCCTGGTCGCCTATAGCGCGCCGCCCGGCAATCACTATGTCGAGCCGGCAGACATCGATACCGAGCGCGCCGTCGCCGTGACCAGCCGCCTGGTCGCCGACGGCATCGATAAAAGCCGCATCAGCGCCATCGCCAAAGGCCCGGTGCAGCCGGAGGTGCCGATGTCCAAGATCGAGGTACGCCGGGTCGATATCATCGTCGGCAACGCGCCCACGGGGCAGTAACCTTACGTGCCTTTACGGATTGAAAGGGCAGGGAGCGCCGCGCTTCCTGCCCTTTTTCGTCTCACGCGGCGACCACGACGGTGACACAGGCGCGCGCCAGCGCCTGCGCCAGAGGTCCCTCAGGCGCGCGATCCGTGACCAGCCGGGTGATGCCGCGCCAGGGGGCATAGAGGCTGAAGGCCGCGCGGCCGAATTTGGTATGGTCCGCGACGATGGTGACTTCAGCCGCACGCGCCGCCATGGCGCGGTAGACGGCGGCGGCCTCGGGCTCGGCCTCAGTCGGCCCGTCCTCCGTGAGGCCTGAGGCGCCGAGGATGGCATGGCGGGCGTAATGGGCTGCGAGATAGGTCACCGTCTCGGCGCCCACCAGCGCGCCTTCCTCACCCAGATAGCGGCCCGGTGTCATCATCACACGCAGCGTCGGGTTGGTGGCCAGCACGGTCGCGACCCCAAAGGCATGGGTCAGCACCGTCAGATCACGCATCACCGCCCCCAGGCGCCGCGCGACATGGGTGGTGGTAGCCCCGCTGCCGATCAGCAGCGCATCCCCATGGCTGACCACGGCACTGGCCGCCACGCCGATGCGCTCGCGCTCGGCCACCATCAGCCGGTGACGTTCGCTGATCGCCGGTTCCGGCCCGAAGGGACGCACTGCCCCGCCATAGGTGCGGTTGATGAGACCCTGGGTGCCGAGGTCGTCCAGATCGCGCCGGATGGTTTCGGTGGAGACGGCGAGGGTTGCCGCGAGATCGGCCACGCGCAGGCTGGGCTGGGCGGAGAGGGCCGCCACAATCTGATCCTGCCTGTGCGTCTTGCTGGTTTTTTGCGTCATCGGTGGTGCGGTCCTTGGCGGCCGGGCGATCCCTTTGGCCTTCCTAGCGGCTTGCATGTTGGAGGTGCCACAGAAAAATGTTGCAAGTCGGTCATCGCTCGGCTGTGATGGGCGCGACATCCAGACTGCGGGGAAGACCGGGCATGCGCATATCCTTGGCGAGCGTCGCGATGGTGGCGGCGTGAGCGCCGGTCCGCTTTATGACGCGGCCTTTCTCGCACGGCTGCAGGACTGCGTGCGTGCGGTTTTGCCGGCCTGGGGGCTGGATGAGGGCGCGGAGGTGTCCCTCCTCACCATTTCCGAAAATGCGACGTTTCGCGTGCGCGACCCGGCTACGGGGATCGACATGGCGTTGCGCGTCTCCCGACCCGGCTACAATACGCCTGCCGAAATCGCATCCGAACTCGCCTGGATTCAGGCGCTGCGCGCCGATGGCGTGATCGAGACGCCTGCCCCGGTGCCGCTGGCCGATGGCACCCTGATTGCCGGCGTGCCCGATGACGGTGCCATCCGCTACATGACCGGCTTCGCCTTCCAGCCGGGCGCGGAGCCGGCGGCGGATGCCGATCTGGTGCCATGGTTTGAGGCCTTGGGCGCGATCCATGCGCGCCTGCATGCCCATGCGCGAACCTGGAACAGACCGGACGGCTTTCAGCGCCGCGTATGGAATTTTCAGACGACACTGGGAGAGACCCCGCATTGGGGGGATTGGCGGGCCGGGCTTGGCCTGACCCCCGAAGGCCGCGCCGTCATCGAAACGGTGAGTACTATTCTCGAGCGCCGGCTGAGCGACTACGGCGACGGCGCGGAGCGTTTCGGCTTGGTCCATGCCGATCTGCGCCTCGCCAATATCCTGGTGCAGGGAGACCAGCTTTCCGTGATCGACTTCGATGATTGCGGCTTCTGCTGGTATTTTTATGACTTCGCGGCGGCCATCAGCTTCATCGAGCATGAATCCTATATTCCGGCCCTGCGCGCGGCGTGGCTGCGCGGCTACCGGCGCATCGCCCCCGTCACGCCGGATGATGAGGCGGCGATCGATGATTTCGTGATGCTGCGGCGTATTCTGCTCACCGCCTGGGTCGCGTCCCACGCGGAAACCCCAACCGCGCAGGCGATGGGCACGGCCTATACGGATGGCAGCGTGGCCCTCGCGCGTGCCTATCTCGCTGACCGGCAGGGAGTCTGATCATGGACCAGTCAATTGCCCCGATCCTGAGCCTCAATGCCTTTGATGCGACGACGGCCGAAGGTGCCTCCGCCTCCGTCACCCGCCGGCTCGCGACCTTCGGGCGCGACGCGGTTCTGTTCTACAAGCAGCCGCTGGAGATGGTGCGGGCGGCAGGCACAAGGCTGTATGCGGCTGACGGCCGCGCCTATCTCGACCTCTATAACAATGTGCCCTCGGTCGGCCACTGCCACCCGCATGTGGTGCAAGCCGTGCAGAACCAGGTGGCCAAGCTCAATATCCATACCCGCTATCTGGTGGATGTGGTCACAACCTATGCCGAGCGGCTGCTGGCGACCTTCCCCGCGGACCTCAGCAACGTCACCTTTTCCTGCACGGGGTCGGAAGCGAATGACCTCGCACTGCGCATCGCGCGGCTGGCCACGGGCCGCCAGGGAATAATCGTCACCGCAGGCGCCTATCACGGCAATACCACGGCGGTGACGGAGGTTTCGCCCTCCACCTACAAGACCGGCCGCTGGCCTGCCTATGTGCGCACCGTGCCCGCGCCCGATCCGCGCCAGTACGGCCCGGATCTGGCGGCGGGCTTCACGGCCGCGGTGGAAGCGGAGATCGCGGCGCTGGCGGCGGAGGGCATCGGCACGGCCGCGCTGCTGGTGGATACGATCTTTTCCAGCGACGGGATTTTTGCCGACCCTATGGGCTTTCTGGCGCCTGCGGTCGCGGCCGTGCATCGCGCCGGCGGCCTGTTCATCGCCGATGAGGTGCAGCCCGGCTTCGGCCGCACCGGCGCCGGACTGTGGGGTTTTACGCGCCATGGCGTGACGCCTGATATCGTGACGCTCGGCAAGCCGATGGGCAATGGCATGCCGATGGCGGGACTTGTGACCCGGCCGGACCTGCTCAGCCTGTTGACCGAACATTACGGTTATTTCAACACCTTTGGCGGCAATCCGGTGGCGGCTGCCGCCGGAATCGCGGTGCTGGAGGTGATTGCGCAAGACGGGCTGATCGAGAATGCACGCGATGTCGGCGCCTATCTGCGCGACGGGCTGCGGGCGGTGGCCGCCGACCGCCCGGTGATCGGCGAAGTGCGTGGGGCCGGGCTTTATACCGGCGTCGATATCATCGACCCTGACACCGGCGCCCCGGATGCCGCCCGTACGACGGCGCTGATGAACGCGCTCTGCGAACGAGGCGTGCTGATCGGTGCCGCGGGCCTGGGCGCCAATGTGCTGAAAATCCGCCCGCCGCTCTGCCTCTCCCGCGCGGATGTGGATGTCTTTCTCGAGGCGCTGCGGGCGACCGCAGTCGTTTGACGGGCAGTGATATCTGGCCGAACCGCAGTCCTAAGAGCCCGTTTGGAAACGGAAGATGTGGGTTCACCATTTGGGGGTGGCACCACAGTGCGGGCAGCCAATCTTTAGTCTGCATCCGCTATAGGCCTTCAGGAACTGGGAGATCAAAGTCTCGGTGTCATGGTCCGCGCCGGGTTTTCCGAAGGCCAATTGGTTTAATTATGCGGCCAAGGGCATCTGGTGCAGGGACGCACAGTGATGCGTCCCTGCCGCGACTGCACGAGCATCAATTCTCACAATCAACCACCGTTTCTCTCTCATACGGGAGGTCTTGTCGGCCAACATCGTTCGGTCCGGTCACTTGCAATTGAGAGGTTGGGTTGATCAAAATATGCTCGCTCAGCCATTTTCGAGTAAAATCCTTGCTTGACTGCGTGAATATGGTTAGCTGGCTTAGCGCCGTGCCAGGCTCACGCGTGTAAAGGTCAGGATGCTGTGCCTGGACCAGATCACTAGTATCGAAAGCGCATATATGGGAGATGATTAGGCCATCCGCCACGAAAGGTGGCTCGAGCGGCCAGCACGAAGTGCTATCAATCTGATCTCTTCTACGAAGATTAATGTTTCCCATTTTGACAAGATATTGAAGTAGCGGAGTGGGATTGGGAGAAACCTCATTTGGACAAATTAATTGTGCTGTGAGGAACTGGACCGCGTCATCATGAGTTGCGTACGTTCGACCTGTCTTCGATGCGATACAGGGAAATGCCACTATCATTCCGACAAATATATAGAACATTTGAACGCTGACACGTTGCATTTTTGCTGGCCTAAGCAATTTTGGAAAATCCCGCCACCTAAGAGATTTGAGTCGAACTATTCCGACTAGCGTCATTGTTCAATTATTCAATTCCCGCCATTAATTTGCTTTCGAAATATGACCAGTCTTTAGACCTGCTACATATGGGGCGCACCCCATCGAAGGCGACGTCCGTTTTCGGCGAGCGGCCGGCGTCATCCTATGCTTGCCTATGGCCTCGTGACAACGAGGATACCATTCCATGAATACCTTTCGCTGTGTTCCTATCGCCACTGACGTGGCCGATCGCTTCCGTCTCACAGGCCAGGATGACCACGGCAATGCGGTGCGCCGCGTGATCGCGACCGGGGGCGAAGGCTTTCCCTGCCGCCATTGCCTGCAGTTCGGCAAAGCCGGAGACACCATGCTGCTCGGCTCGTATAATCTGCCGAAACCGCTCGGCATCTATTGGACGCCGAGCCCGATTTTCGTGCATGACCATGCCTGTGCGCGGGCCGAGGCAGAGAACTGGCTGGCGCCCATTGTGCGCAAGGAGTCGCCCGTATCGATGCGGGTCTATGATGCGGCCCATCAATGTCTGTACGATCTTGGGCAGGTATGGACGGGTACTGACCTGGCGGTGCCCATGCAACGCGTCCTCGGCGATCCCAGAACCGCCTTTCTCAATATTCACACGGTAGGGCCGGGCTGCCTGCTGACGCTCATCGAGCCTGTCGCGAGGCCGGTCTGACTGGTCGTACCGACGCGGCGCCTGGGTCGCCTTGAGCCGGATCTGCAGCTAGAGACAAAAGGCGAGGGGGGCTATCCGGCATCTGCGCCGTATGGCCGCCTTTCCAGCCAGGAGCGCGCCATGGGCAGCGAGCAGACCGTTCTTCGCAATTCCATTGTCGCGACCATCCTGCTCGCGGTCGCGAGCCTCGCCTTTGGCCTCACGGCGCGATCGAATGCCATCATCTTCGACGGCATGTATTCGCTGGTCGATGCGACCATGACGGGGCTGGCCTTCGGCGTCGCCCGGCTGATCGCGGCGTCCAATGCGGCGGATGTCGCGGGCAAGCCCTTCCATCAGCGCTTCACCATGGGTTTCTGGCATCTGGAGCCCATCGTGCTGGGCCTGAACGGCACGCTGATGAGTGGCGCTGCCCTTTACGCCCTGGTCAATGCCGTGAGCGCGCTCCTGGCGGGCGGCCATCCGCTGTCCTTTGGTGCGGCGATGATCTTCGAGGGCGCGGCGACGCTCGTCGATATCGGCATGCTGGTCTATATCAGGGCCGCGAACAGGCGGTTGCGCTCTCACCTCGTCGCCCTTGACGGCAAGGCCTGGGGCGTGGGTGCGGCGCTCGGCCTCGCTCTGTTCGGCGCCTTCCTCGGAGGTTTCCTGATCCAGGGAACGTCGCTGCAATGGCTCGCCCCCTATGTCGATCCGGCGGCGCTGGCGCTGGTCTCCCTCGCCGTTATCCCTGTGCCGCTCGGCACCATTCGCCGGGCGGTCGCCGATATTCTGCTGGTGACACCGCCAGAAATGCAGGACCATGTCGATGCCGTGGCGCGCGCGACTGTGACGCGTTTCGGGTTTCTGTCCTATCGCGCCTATGTCGCGCGGGTCGGCCGCGGCAGCCAGATCGAGCTGTATTTCATCGTGCCGGCGAATTGGCCGGCGCGGCGGCTGGAGGAGTGGGATTCGCTGCGTGACGAGATCGGCCACGGATTAGGGCCCGACAGCCCCGACCGGTGGCTGACGATCGTTTTCACGACGGACCCGGAATGGGCGAATTGAGGGCTCAATCTTACCCATTAAAAATGGTTCTTAACAAGACGATCATGGGTGGATTGGACGGAGGCGACCATCCCTCAACGCCGAATTTCTCAAGACGATCGAAGCGAAGACCGCGCAGATTGTGAACTCGGTCGAGCCGCGAACCGGGCAACGATGGCCGGTTTAGGTCCAGTAGTCCTGGCCGAGGGCCCGCACCAGCCGCTCATGGATGATCCGCAGGCGGTCAAGCGCCGCTCGCGCCTGCCGTGCCACCGCGGCGGCATCGACGGCATCGCCCCCGACGGCGGGCGGCGGGCCTTCGGCCTCCCACTCGATGAAACAGGTCTCGCCATCCATAACGGCGATCAGGATGTGCCAGCCCTGATCCTGATCGTCATGGAGCAAGCGGGGCGCGCCGTCATCGGACCCTGCCAGCATCTCAAGGATCGTTCGCGTTTCGTGGATATCATCGTTCCAGGGGAATGCCGTCAGCACCTCGTCACCGGTGATGATGGCGGGCTGGGTGCGGAAATACGGAAAGGGCCGGAGCGATGCTGTCTTGCCGTGTTTCTCGGCGAGTTCGACAATCCGGCGATAGTGGCTGATCAGCGCGTCTTCCCGGCCGAGCATCTCCGCCGTGGTCACCTGGTCGGCCCGCTGGCGCGGCAGGTCGACCACAGGCAAGCTGACGTTCGCCGTCTCCCAGTCGCGCGCGGTCATGCCATTGTCCGGCCCGATATAGACGCTCGGCGCGATGCGGAATACCGCATCGCACATGACGGTCTGGAGCCGCCGAGCCTGCGCGATCCAGGCCGCCTCCTCGCCGCCGGGAAGCGGGAAGACCTGGCGCGTGGCGTCAGAGGGCGAGGCCATGCAGGCTCCGTCGCCGATGGGCGCGCAACGCCTCCCGGACATCTGCCGCTCTGACCGCCGGCGGGCAGCCGCACCAGCGTAATCCTGCCAAACTTGCGCTCAGGATCGAGACCATCGGCAGATGCTAAACCATCAACCGGACGGGCAAAAGGGCCGCTCGTCACCACGGACCGCGCAGGGGCGAAAGACGGGAAGGGCCCCCTCAGCCCTCTTCGATCGTGGCGCGGATTTTGGCTGCGAGATCGGCCATCGCGAAGGGCTTGGTGATCAGCGCCATGCCCGGCTCCAGAAAGCCCTGGGCGGAGGCGGCGGTCTCGGCATAGCCGGTCATGAAGATCACTTTCAGCCCCGGGCGCAGCAGCCGGGCGGCATCCGCCACCTGACGGCCGTTCAGCCCAGGCAGCCCGACATCGCTGATCAGCAGATCGATCCGCTGGCGCGACTGCAGAATCTCAAGCCCTGCCGGGCCGTCCGTCGCCTCCAGCGCGGCAAAGCCCAGATCGGCCAGGACATCGACGATCAGATTGCGCACCACCGGCTCATCCTCGATGACCAGCACCGTTTCGCCGGCGCCGGCCGGCAAGACTTCGGGCCCGGCAGAGCGCGGTTCCTCCGTCGCCAGAGCGCCGTCATAGCGGGGCAGGAAGAGTTTCAGGCACGTCCCCTGTCCCAGCGTGCTGAGGATTTTCGTGTAACCTTCCGACTGGCGGACAAAGCCGTAGATCATGGACAGGCCCAGGCCCGTGCCCTGGCCGATCGGCTTGGTGGTGAAAAACGGCTCGAAGGCTTTCTCGATCATCTCCTCGCTCATGCCGATGCCGGTATCGGTGACGCTGATGCAGACATAGGCGCCCGGCCGCATGTCCCGCGACCATAGGGGCGATGTCTCATCAAGCTCGCAGTTGTGCGTCGCGATGGTCAGCGTGCCGCCATCCGGCATCGCGTCGCGCCCGTTGATGGCGAGATTGAGCACGGCGTTTTCAAGCTGATGCGGGTCACACAGGGTCAGCCAGAGATCGGCTGCCAGCACCAGGTCCAGCGCGATATGCTCACCCATGGTCCGCCGCAGCAGATCCTCCATCGACGTGATGAGCGGGTTGGAGAGGACGGGCTTCGGGTCCAGCGGCTGGCGGCGCGAAAAGGCGAGCAGCCGGTGGGTGAGCGCCGCGGCGCGATTGGCCGCCGACATGGCGCCATTGATGAAACGGTTGAGATCACTCAACCGCCCCTGTGCCAGGCGCTTTTCCAGAAGGTCCAGGCTGCCGGTGATGCCCTGCAGCAGATTGTTGAAATCATGCGCGATGCCGCCCGTCAGCTGGCCGACGGCCTCCATCTTCTGGCTTTGCCGGAGCGCTTCCTCCACGCGCCGCTGCTCGGTCACGTTGCGGCCGACGACGTAGAAAGTATCGCCCATGGGTTCGGTGTTCCAGGCGATCAGCGAGGTCTGACCATCGCTATGCACCAGCCGATCCTCGAATTCGCGGACGGCTTCGCCCCGCGCCAGCTGGGCCATGGCGGCCATCACGCGGGGGCGATCGGGTTCCGCCACAAACTCGATGAAGGGGCGGCCGAGGAGCGTCGCTTCATCATAGCCGAGCAGGCGGCTCCAGGCCGGGTTGCAGGATTTGATGTAGCCATCCTGCCCGGCGACAGCCATCAGATCGTTCGTCGTGCTCCAGATGCGGTCGCGCTCCGCGCGGCTGGCGGCGAGTTCGGCCGCCGCCTGGCGTTCCGCCGTCACGTCCCGGCCGAAGGCGTAAAGGACACCGTCCTCCGGCGTCGTGGTCCAGGTGATGCGCCGGCGCTCCCCTGATTTCGTCAGCGACACCGTCTCGTAGTCAAGCATGGTCAGGCCCCGGCCGAGCTGTTCAAGGCCGCGGTTGCCGGTCTCCACCGCTTCGGGTGCCAGGAATTCGTTGACATGCCGACCGACCGAGTCTGCCTCGGTCCAGCCAAGGAGACGCGTCCAGGCCGGATTGACCGCGAGCGTGCGGCCGTCGAGGGTCGCGATCACCTTGATGACGGGCGACAGCGTCCAGCTGCGTTCGCGCTCGCGGCTGGCTGCATGTTCGTCAGTCATGTCGCGCCCGATGGCGTGAATGCGCCCGGCTTCGGGCACCGCGGCCCAGGCAATCATGCGATAGCCGCCCGCCTTGGTGCGGAAGCGGTTCTCGAAGCCCTGCATCGTCTGCCCCTCGGTGAGGCGGAAGAGCTGATTCCGCGAACGGGTCATGTCCTCCGGGTGGATAAAGGCCAGCAGATTGTGGCCTACGAATTCATCCTGATCCCAGCCAAGGATGGCAGTTACCGCCGGGTTCACCGCAGTGATCGACCCGGTGAAATCGGAGACCACCAGCAAGTCCTGGCTGAGCTGCCAGAAGCGGTCGCGGTCGCGGACATTGGCGTCTTCGGCGAGCTTGCGTTCATGAATATCCGTGTTGGTGCCGACCCAGCGTACAATGGCGCCCTCCGCATCGCGGACCGGGATGGCGCGGGCCAGAAACCAGCGATAGGCGCCATCACAACGGCGCGCCCGGAACTCCGTCTCATAGGGCTTGCCGGTCTGGATTGCCGTCCTATAGGCGAGACCAGCGGCGGCGCGGTCATCGGGATGGACGGTTTCCACCCAGTCCTCGCCGTCCGTCATCAGATCGCGGAGGCCGAAATATTCGGTTGCCCGCTCATTCACCCAATCGACAGAACCGTCTGGCCGCGCCGTCCACAATTGGTTCGGCATGATCTGCGTGACAGCCTGAAAATTAGCATCCGTTTCGCGCGCCATGCGCTCGGCCAGCACGCGGTCGGTGACGTCATTGCCTTGGGCGAAGATGCCGATGACCTGGCCCTGATCGTCGCGGATGGGCTGGTAGACGAAGTCGACGAAGCGCTCCTCCAGCGGCTGACCTGGGACACGCTGGACTTTGAGCGGTGCGGCGGTCGCAAAATGCGGCTCACCGGTGGCATAGGCCTTATCCAGCAGATCCTTGAAACCCTGGGCGGCGATCTCGGGGAATGCCTCATTCACCGGCCGGCCCATGATGTCGCGCGCCCCCATCAGCCTATAATAGGCCGGATTGGCGATCTCCGCCCGGTGCTCCGGTCCATATTTCATCGACATGAAGCTTGGTGACTGATCAAACATCTGGCCGAACTTCTCGCGCTCTGCATAAAGCCGGCGCTGGGCGAGAATTTTATCGGTGGCTTCAATGACGATGGCGATGACGCCGGCGGGGCGGTTCTGCTCATCGAGCACCGGCGAATAGTCGAGATCCAGCCACACCTGCTCGGCGCGGCCTTTGCGGAACAGGGTCAGTTCCTGCTCCCGATAGGAGAGGGTGCCGCCCTCCAGCACCGTCTTCATGACATTGTCGTTGAAATCGGCGACTTCGGGCCAGCCTTCGCGCACGCTGGAGCCGAGCAGGCGCGGGTGGCGGCCGGCCGCGAAGACCGAATAGGCGTCGTTATAAATCATGACGCCGTCGGCGTTCCACAGCGTGACGATCGGCACCGGCGATTGCAGGATGGTGGAGATGGTGCTGCGCAGGTAGGCCGGCCAGGACGCGATCGGCCCGACCGAGGTCGCACCCCAGTCAAACGCGCTGATCAGCCGCCCGAGATTGCCGAGAGTCGCCAGAAATTCCATCGTCTAAACGATCCCAGGAAGACTGGGCGCCTCAGCTGCCTTCATGACTTTCCTAAGGTGCAAACATATGTGTATGTGCGGAACGAAGATCGCACATACATCGTTATGGCGCCCGGCTGTCAATGGCATCCGCGGCTTGCCTTCCTTCTGTCCGCAGCCGTGATCCGTCACCCTCGCCAGACGGTCATGAGCAGCCCGCCCGAGACGATCAGCGCGCCACCGACCAGAACCGGCAGGGACGGGGACACGCCGAAGAAAACCCCGTTGATGATCTGCGCCACCAGAAAGAACAGGGTGACGTAGATGCCGAGCAGGCGGCCGAAATCCCAGGGCGGCAGATTGACCGTGACGCCATAGGCCGTGAGTACCAGACCCCCGGCGACAATCAGGCCGAGGCGCACCGCCAGTCCGTGATGATGCAGACCGCGCCGCACGATCGCATCGCCGCCGGCTTCCAGCACGGCCGCGGCGAGCAGAATGAGAAAGGCGATGCCGGGCTTCATGCAGCCACCGACTTGGCGCGGGCACGGCCGATATGAAAATGAAACAGCCTATCCTGGCCGAGCAGGAAAATGCGGGCGCCGCGTGGGAACAGCCCAGCGATTGCGGGATGGGCGACATCCAGCCCGCCGGTATAGGCACCGAAGGCCGGCAGGATCAGCCGGCGATGGCCGTCCGTGATGAAGCAGGGCCGTGTCAGCGACGCACCGCGCACCGGGACCGTCGCCTTGGGATGATAATGGCCGGAAAGCTCAAAAGTGGCAGGCGCAGCCGGTTCGGCCGCATGGCGGAAGTGGAAGGGCCCGTCGCTCCAGTCCGCGCAGATGTCTCCGGGCAGAGAGGCGGGCAGGGCCGCATCATGATTGCCCAAAATCCAGATGAAATGGCTTTGCCGGCCCATGGCCGAAAGCCGGGCGGCCTCGGCCGGGGCGAGGCGGTCGGCGCCCGCCGCATCGTGAAAACTATCCCCAAGCGCGAGCACGATTTTTGGAGAATAATGCCGCATTAACAGGGCAATACGGTCCAATGTTGTGCGGCTGTCATAGGGTGGCAGCAGGCGGCCACGCACCGCCGCGGCGGAGCCTTTTTCGAGATGCAAATCCGCTACAATCAGCATGTTGCGGGACGGCCAGTAGATGGCGCCTGAAGGATCGAGCATCAGGCGTTCGCTGCCCAGATGCAGCGGTGCTGCCACACTCATCGGCGCGGTCCAGGCAGTGGCAGGATCAGCAGGCTGCTCATAGATCAGATGAACCCCAATTCGGACAGCGATGATTGTGCAAGAACGTTCTCTGGATGTTCCTCGCCCGTGGCCTCCGTGACAAGGGCCTCGGCCTCGGCCAGCAGATCGTCCTGCCCTTGTCCCGCGACACGCTCCCGCCCGACATCGAGGATGACGGGCACGGCGAGCGGCGAGACGCGATCGAGCGGCACGTGGCGGACGCGCCCGCGCACGCGCGCCAGCATGGCAGCGACACGGCCGAGATCGGTGAGGCCGCCCTTGGCATCCTCCCAGGTGGCGCGGAGCAAGATATGGTCCGGCTGATGGCGGCGCAGCACGTCATAGATGAGGTCGGTATTGACGGTGACCTGGCGCCGGCTGCGCTCAGCCCCCGGCAGCTGGCGATCGACCAGGCCCGAGATCACCGCGACGTTGCGGAAAATCCGCCGCAACATGGAACTGTCGGCCATCCAGCTTTCCAGGTCATCACCCATCATGTCCTCGGAAAACAGGATATCCATGTCGCGGGGCGGATGCGCCGACCAGATGGCGATGACGTAGTCGGTCGCGACGAAGCCCAAAGGGCCGATGCCCAGACGCTCCATCCGCCGCGTCAGCAGCATGCCCAGCGTCTGGTGGGCGTTGCGGCCCTCGAAACAATAGGCGACCAGATACCACAGGCCCTGGCGGGGGAAAGTCTCCACCAGCAGATCGTCCCGACCGGGCAGGACGGAGCGCGCCTGCTGCAGGGTCAGCCATTCCTGCACCGGCTCTGGAAAGGCCGCCCATTGCGCGGGGTCGTTCATAATGGCGCGGACGCGGGCGGCGAGGCCCGTCGTCAGCGGCATGCGCGCGCCCTCATAGGTCGGCACCTTGGGCGTGCCGCTGCCGCCGTCGGCCACTTCGGCCCAGGTCTCGCGCAGCGCCAGGAAGCGCAGCAGGCGGCCGGCGAACATGAAGGTGTCGCCCGCGGTCAGCTGGCTGACGAACCACTCCTCAACCTCACCCAGAACCGGCCCGCGCGAGTGGCGCAGGCGGATCATCGGGGCTTCAACGATGGTGCCGATATTCATCCGGTATTGCAGGGCGATGCGGGCATGGCGCAGGTGCAGGAAGCCCTCGGAATCCCGAAACAGCTTCTGATACCGCTCATAGACATGCAGCGCGTAGCCGCCGTTTTCGACGAAGCCGAGCACGGCATCGAAGGTCGCGCGGTCCAGCGCCGCATAGGGGCTGGCGCGGGTGATTTCAGCAAAAGCGGCATCAGGGTGGAACGGCCCGGCACAGGCGAGGCCCAGCAGATGCTGGGCCAGCACGTCCAATCCGCCCGCGCGGGGCGGGTCCCCGTCCAGCTCGCGCGCCGCCACACCCTGGCGGGCGGCCTCGCATTCCAGCACCTCAAACCTGTTGGCGGGGACGAGGATGGCGTGGCTCGTCTCATCCATGCGGTGATTGGCCCGTCCCACCCGCTGCAGCAGCCGGGACACGCCCTTGGGCGCGCCGACCTGGATGACCTGATCGACCCCGCCCCAGTCGATGCCGAGATCGAGGGAGGCGGTCGCGATGACGGCGCGCAGGCGGCCGGCGGCCATGGCGGCCTCCACCTTGCGCCGCTGGGCCACATCCAGGCTGCCGTGATGGATGGCGATGGGCAGCGTCTCCTCATTGATGCGCCAGATATCCTGGAACATCAGCTCGGCCTGGGCGCGGGTATTGACGAAGATGATGGTGAGCCCGGCCTCCTTTACCCGGTCCAGAATATCGGGTGCTGCGGCGAGACCCATATGGCCGGCCCAGGGCAGGTGCCCCGCGGGCAGCATGATGGAGAGATCGGGCGGGGCAGGGTCGGGCACGTCGATGATGGTCAGGTTGCCGCCCTTGCCGTCCGCCGAGACGTAAGCGCCGATCGCCTCCTTCCAGGCGACGGTGGCGGACAGGCCGATGCGTCGCGCCTGCGGTGCCAGCACCGATAGGCGGGCGAGGCCCAGTGCCAACAGATCGCCGCGCTTAATGCCGGCGAGGGCATGGACCTCATCGATGATGATGGAGCGGAGATCGCGGAAGAGGCGCGGGGCATCCTCCTGGGCGATCAGCAAGGCCAGGCTTTCCGGCGTCGTGAGCAGAATATCAGGCGGCGTTTCGCGCTGCCTTTGGCGGCGGTTCTGCGGCGTATCGCCACTGCGAGTCTCGATACGGATGGGCAGATCGATCTCGGCCACCGGGTCGGCCAGATTGCGCGCAATATCGGTCGCCAAGGCCTTGAGCGGACTGACATAAAGCGTGTGGATGCCGGCACCTTCCGGCCGCGCGGTCGCGAGGTCGACGAGGCTCGGCAGAAAGCCCGACAGCGTCTTGCCACCGCCGGTCGGCGCGATGAGCAAAATATCCTGGCCGGACTGGAACAAAGACAGAACTTCAAGCTGGTGCGGCCGCGCTTGCCAGCCGCGCGCCGCGAACCAGGCGGCAAAGCGCGGCGGCAGCACTGCCGCAGGGACCGGCAAACTGCTGGTTTTACGGGTTTTCGCCGTCGGTTTGCGGGGGCGCGCAGGGGCGCGGGCGGCGCGTTCGCTCATCGGATGAGAACATAGCGCGAATTTATCCAGCGACCCAAGTCAGCAATCTGGGATCGGGATTTTATCCACAGCGCCAGCAGCCTGGCACCCCGGACAAGCCCCCGCAAACCCATGCCGTCAGATTAGCCACAAAATAACGTTATTGACTTCTATCTAACGTTTCTGACTTATCACCATAGCCTGACTTCGACCTCTCTCAACCTGGCTATTGAGAAAGACAATGTCGCGAAACCGCAGTCCTAACTATCCGCAGCTCAGCCTGAAGGACGCGGTCGCACGCGTCACAAGCGTTTATAAGCACGACTATCAGACGGAAATTCCGCGTGCCGTGATGGCGGAGCGTCTGGGCTATTCGGGGCTGAACGGCAAATCCCTGGCCGTGCTCGGCGCGCTGGCCAAATATGGCCTGCTGGACGGCCGCGGCGATGCGCTGCGGGTGAGCGACCTCGCTTTGCGCATCATCGCCCATCCGCCGGGCTCCGCCGCGCGCCGTGCGGCTTTGGCCGAAGCCGCGGGGCGGCCGCTGCTGTTTCAGGATCTTGGCCAGCGCTTTCCGGGCGGACGCGCCAGCGACGCTGCCATCCGCGCCTTCCTTCTCACCCAGGGCTTCATCCCACCCGCCGCCGAAACCGCGCTGCGCGCCTGGCGTGACACCCAGCATATGCTGGAGGCTGAGACGATGGCGGGTCCGGGGGACGCCGAGGACGAGGCTGCACCCGTCGCAACAGCGGAGGCCATCGGGGTGCGGCGGGCGGTTTTTGGTCTCGCAGAGGGGGAGGTAGTGATTACCGCGCCGGTCTTCCTGTCGCCGGAAAGCGTCAACGACCTGCAGGACTATCTGGACGTGTTCATGAAACGGGCGCGGCGGGAGGCCGGTCTCGCTTAGGTCGCAGCCAGCCGCGGTATAGCGGGACGTCGGCCGCCATCTTCCCAAGCGTCACCGCCTTGGCTATGGCTATGTGCAAGAGCGCAACAAAGCGTTCAGATCGGGAGTGGATGGACGTAACCCAGGCCAGCGGCCCACAGGGCAAGCTCCAGAGCTTCGGGCGAGCAGGGCACCATCTGGGCGCGGCTGCCTGTCTGATCGGTCTCTGGCTGCGGCCTGCCATCGGCCAGGCCGCGGCGCTCGTCCTGCAGACACCACTCTCGGCCGCGATCTGCCAGACGGCAAAAGCGGCCGACGCGCCGAGCCTGTCAGTTCCCGTGGCACGCGGCCTGCTGGCCTTCAACACCCCCTATCTGTTCGGCGGCCGCGCCCAGCGCGTCGGCCTGACCTGCGGCGCCTGCCATGGCGCCAGCGGGCCGTCGGGCGCGGCGGCGCGCCTGACGTTCAAGCAGCCGGTGCCGGACATCGCCCTGGCGGCCTCGCATGGGGTCAATGTCGCGCGCTTCGCGGGCCATGCGGTGACGGCCGAGTTCGACGGACCGCCGCCGGACGCCGATCTTTTGGCCGGTCTTGACGCCCTGGCCGGCGTCATGGCGCCGAGGGGTCAGGCCGGCACGCCGCCGGTTTGCGCGGTGACCGCGGACAGCCTCATCGGCATCGAATTGCGCTTGATCCAGCGCGCGACGGCAACCGCGGATGCGGATCGGCTGGATTTCATGATCGACAGCACGCGCTTTGTTCTGGGCACGATGACGGAGGGACAGCCATCCCCCGCGATGCAGGCCACGATCGTGCAAACCAATCAGGCTCTGCACGCTGCGGAAGACGCGGTCGATCAGGGCCAGCGGGCGCAGGCGGCCCGCGGGATCGGCGCGGCATCGGCCACCTGGGAGACGATCATGGCCGCCCATCATGAGCAGCATTTCGTTCTGACAGCGGAGAGCCAGACCAGACCATGACGATGCCGCGGATGCATAAGGTGGCCAGCCTGCTGGGCGCGCTGCTGCTGGGGGGCCTGGTGATGCAGGCCCAGACCTGCCGCGCCGACGATTACGGCGCCACGACCGGCGACGATGCCAAGACGGACAGCCAGATTGCGGCCGAGGGTTTCATGGCAAAAAGCGACTGGAAATCCGCCGCGCCTTTGCTGGAAGGGCATCTGGCCGGTTTCCCGGATGATGATCTGTCCGCCGCCGAACTTGGCCATGTCTATGACAAGCTCGGGGATTCCGACATGGCGCTGTACTGGCTGAACTACGCCCTGTTTATTGCCCCGCGCAGCCTGGAGGGCAATCTCTACCTGGGCGAATATTATCTCGGCCAGAAGGACAAGGCCGATGCCCTGGCGCGGCTGAAGAAACTCGACGACATCTGCATCTTCGGTTGCCCGGAATATCGCATGCTCAAGCGCGCTATCGCGCAATACGAGGCACACAAGCCATGAGCGATGACACGGTCCCGTCACCGGCCGTCCGCCGCGCCAATCCCATGGCAATCCGTGGCGGCCGGCAACATTTCGGTCTTCTGGCGCGGCTGTTTCACTGGCTGACGCCGCTGCTGCTGATCGGCAGTTTCGGCCTGATCTTTTCGGTGAGCTGGCTGCCGGCCGGGCCCGACCGCGTCTCCATCGTCCGGCTGCACCGCACGATCGGCATCATCGTGCTGAGCCTGACGCTGCTGCGCCTGCTGTGGCGCATGGCGGACCGGCATCCGGCCGCACTCGGCCCGCGCGCGTCGCGCTGGCTCGCGCGGCTTGTGCATGGCGCCTTCTACGGCCTGCTGCTGTGCACGCCCTTGCTCGGCTGGTCGTATACCAATGCCCGCGGGCACGTCCTGTATATCTTCGGCCAGCCGCTGCCGACCCTGATCTTCAAGGACGAATATCTCTCGCGCCTGGCCATCTCCTGGCATGAATGGTGCGCCTATACGCTGCTCGGCCTGATCGGCCTGCATCTTCTGGCGGCCCTCTGGCACCAGTTCTGGCTGAAGGATGGCGCGATCCGCCGCATCTGGCGGGGGTGAGACGGGGCAGGAGAACGAAGGCGGAACAGGCTGCCATTGTCTCGGACGCGTTGGCGCCCATATCCTTGACCGATGTCCGCACCTCACCCGGAAACCTGGCTGCGCGTCCTGCCTCAGGGGCTCTATTGCGAGCCGGGGGATTTCTTCATCGACCCGCTGCGGGCGGTGCCCCGCGCCGTCATCACGCATGGCCATTCCGATCATGCCCGGCCCGGCCATGGTGATGTGCTCGCGACGGCGGAGACGCTGGCCATCATGCGGACGCGCATGGGCGAGGATCGGGCCGGGGAACGGCAGCAGGCGGTGGCCTATCACACGCCACTGAACCATCGCGGCGTCGGCATCACGCTGGTACCGGCGGGGCACGTACTGGGTTCGGCGCAAATCGTGCTGGACTGGCAAGGCAGCCGGGCGGTGATCAGCGGTGATTACAAACGCCAGCGGGACCCGACCTGCGCGCCCTTCGAGCCGATCACCTGCGATGTCTTCGTCACCGAAGCGACCTTCGGCTTTCCGGTTTTCCGGCATCCCGACCCGGCCCATGAGATTGCGAAACTTCTCAAAAGCCTGACGATCTTTCCCGAGCGGACGCATATCATCGGCGCTTACTCCCTGGGCAAGGCGCAGCGCGTCATCGCCCTGCTGCGCGAAGCGGGCTGGGAACGCCCGATCTATATTCACGGCGCCGTCGCGTCGCTCTGCACATTGTATGAGGCGCATGGCGTCGCCCTCGGTCCGCTTCTGCCCGCGACGGGGGCCACGAAGGACGTGCTGAAAGGCGCGATCGTCGTCGCACCGCCCGCCGCTGCCGCCGACCGCTGGTCACGCCGCATGAACGATCCGCTGATCGCCCGCGCCTCGGGCTGGATGCGCGTGCGGCAGCGCGCGAAGATGGCGGGCGTGGAATTGCCAATGGTGATCAGCGACCATGCCGACTGGGACGATTTGCTGCGCACGGTGGAGGAAACAACCGCCCCGGAAGTCTGGGTCACCCATGGCGCCGAGGAGGCGCTGATCCATGCCCTGTCCCTGCGTCAGATCCGCGGCCGCGCGCTGAGCCTGATCGGCTATGAGGATGAGGAAGCATCCGAGGAAGCGCCTGACGAGAAGACCGTGCCGCCGCCCGAGCCTGGCCAGCACCTGCCGCGAGACGCGGCGGAGGAAGAGGCATGACCCCCTTCGCGGAGCTGCTGGAGCGGCTGGTTTTCACACCCGGGCGTCTGGCCAAGCTTGCTTTGCTGCGCAACTATTTTGCCCATACGCCGGACCCGGACCGCGGCTATGCGCTGGCCGCCATCGCCGGCGATCTGTCCTTCACCGCCGCCAAGCCGGCCATGATCCGTCAGATCACGATGGAGCGGGTGGACCCGACGCTATTCGCCTGGTCCTACGACTATGTCGGAGACCTGGCTGAGACCGTGGCGCTGATCTGGCCGGGGTCGCGGCCGGGCAAGGCGCCGCGCCTGTCAGACGTCGTCGGCACTCTGACCGAGACCCCCAAAACCGCCCTGCCGAATGTGGTCGCGGATTGGCTGGATGTCTGTGACGCGTCCGAACGGCTGGCGCTGCTGAAACTCATCACCGGGGGCCTGCGCGTCGGCGCATCCGCCCGACTGGCCAAGATCGCACTGGGCGACATGGCGGGCGTCCCGGCGGATGATATCGAGGAGGTCTGGCATGGCCTGACACCGCCCTATGGCCCGCTGTTCGACTGGCTGGCGGGCCGGGCCGAAAAGCCGGACGCTGCCGGCGCGCCGGTATTCCGGCCAACCATGCTGGCCCATCCGCTGGAAGAGGCGGACGCCGCTTCGCTGGACTGGTCCGCCTATCGGGCCGAGTGGAAATGGGACGGCATCCGGGTGCAGCTGGTCGCGACCGCGCAAGGGCGGCGCCTGTATACGCGCACGGCCGAGGATATTTCGCACGGCTTTCCCGAAATCCTGGCGGCGATGGATTTTCACGGCGTGTTGGACGGCGAATTGCTGGTGATGCGCGATGGCGAGGTGGCACCCTTCGGCGACCTGCAGCAGCGACTGAACCGCAAAGCGCCGGGGCCAAAAATGCTGAAGGATTTCCCGGCCGGCGTGCGCCTGTATGACGTTCTCTTCGATGCCGACGAGGATCTGCGCGCCCTGGCTTTCGACGAGCGGCGGCAGCGCCTGGAAGATTGGTATGCGCGCCATCAGCCGGCGCGGATGGATCTGTCGCCGCTGATCGCTTTCGACGGACCCGAGGCGCTGGCCGAACTGCGCTTCGGTGCGCGGGCGGCGAGCATCGAGGGGCTTATGCTCAAGCGCGGCGACAGTGCTTATCTCGCCGGACGGCCGCGCGGCCCGTGGTGGAAATGGAAGCGCGCGCCGCTGACCATCGACGCCGTGCTGATGTATGCGCAGCGCGGCCATGGCCGCCGGTCCAGCATCTATTCCGATTATACCTTCGGCCTGTGGCGTGAGGACGGCGTGCTGGTGCCCGTGGGCAAGGCCTATTCCGGCATTACCGATCAGGAACTGGCCTTCATTGACCGCTGGGTTCGGGGGCACACCACCTCGCGCTTCGGCCCGGTACGCGAGGTTGAAAAATCCCTCGTGCTCGAAATCGCCTTCGACGCGGCCCAGGTCTCAAACCGGCATAAATCCGGCGTCGCACTGCGCTTTCCGCGCATCAGCCGTATCCGCACCGATAAGCCGGCGGCCGAGGCCGATCAGTTGAACAGCCTGATGGCGCGGATTCCGCCGAGCGGCGTCGCCAAGGGCGAGACGCTGGTGGAGGAGGGCTAGGCGCTTGCCCGCATCGGCACCGCCGCCTAGAGTCGCTGCATGACACAAACCGAGACTGAAACCATGGTGCGCGCAGGCATGGCGCAGAGATGGCGGCAGTGGGCTGCGGGCCTGACTGTGGCCCTCGGCGTCGCTTTACCCGGCCAGTTGGCCCAGGCTGCTGCCACACCGGCCATGGTGCCGCTCTGCGCCTCCTGCCACGGTGAGCAGGGAATCTCAGCCTCGCCCGTCATTCCCAACCTCGCCGGGCAGAAGCAGGGTTATCTGGCCAGTGCGCTGCACGACTATAAGGCCGGTCACCGCCAGGGCTCGTCCGCTGCCATGATGAACGGCATCGCCCCCAACCTGAGTGACGCCGATATCGCGGCCCTGTCGGCCTATTACGCCGGGCTGAAGGGCAACTGACGGGGCAGGGAATGCCAATCCCATTCTATGCCTGCATGGTGGCGGCCTCGGCCGCGTTCCACCTGCCTGTACATGCCTTGCCCGCCATCCAGCGGGCAGAGGGCGGTTGGGTGGGGGCTGTGCGGCCGAATACCGACGGCTCGCATGATCTGGGACTGATGCAGGTCAATACCCGCTGGATTACGCCGGTGGCGCAGGCCACCGGCCTGCCGCCGCAGACGGTGGTGACGCGGCTGATCCTGGAACCCTGCTTCAATATCTCGGTCGCGGCATCGATCCTGCGTGACTATGTCGATGAGGAGCACGGCAATATGTGGCAGGCGATCGGCGACTATCATTCCCATACGCCGGGGCTGAACACCGCCTACAAATTCCGCGTCATGCGGGAGGCGCAGAATCTGCCGCCGCTGAAGACGCCGGCCAAGCCCCAGCTGAAAAAGCATCGCCACCGCAAGGCGGAAGCGCTGGCGGCGGATTAGCGGAGCGTTTGCCCGGTCGCGCATCCGCCGCAATCGCGGCCCTTATTGACCCGATAGCCGAACATGGGCTGCAAGACTGGAACAAACCCGCATCCAGCGGACGGCATCCAGGATGGTATCCGCCTTGAAACCGACGGTCAGCGCGGAGCGCCGTTCCGCCACCGGGATGGTGGCGCAGATATCCGCGAGAAAAGCGCTGGTCAGGTCAAAGGCGATATCGCAGGGCTCCGCGACGCGATAGGGGCGGATGTCACCGGCCTGCCGCACCGCCGCCGTGGCGGCCGCACGAATGAGCGCTCGCGCCGCTTTGGGTGACCGAGCCCGCGCCGCCTGCTGGCCGAAGGCGGTCTTCACCCGCGCGACATGCGCGCCCGGAAACAGCGCGCCGCAGGTTTTGTCCGTCACGTCATCGCCCGACAGCAGGATCACCGGCACGCCCATGGCCCCCGCATAAGCGCCGTAGATCATCGCCTCCGACGCCGCCAGGCCATTCAGGCGAATGCCCGCGAAGGCAAAATCGCTCGTCGTATGCGCGAGCACACCGTAATCCGCGGCGGCGCCGTGATAGCCGAGGCACATGACGCCGGCGAAGCTTGCGTCGAGCCCGGCAAACATGCCGGCCGGCTTGATATTGCCGCGAATAAGTTCGGCCCGCGGGTCGAGCAGATCGGGCAGAATATTGGTCATCGGGCCATGGCTGTCATTGACCAGGACGTCGGTGGCGCCGCCATCGAACGCGCCTTCGATCGCGGCATTGGCCTCGGCTGTCATCAGCCTGCGGGCATCCTCGTATTCGGCATTACCGGGCCGCTGGTGCTGGGGCAGAACGACGCCGGCCACGCCTTCGATATCAGCGGAGATGTAGATTTTCATGGTCACCCTCTAACCCAGGTGGCTGCCGAGCATGCAGCAGACCGCCATCCAGCGGATGACGTCGCCGATCGACGCCGCTTTGAAACCGATCGTGAGGGCCGACTGGCGCATGGCGTTGGGGATGGTCGCGCAAAGATCGGCCAGGGTCGCGCTGGTCAGGTCCAGCTCCAAGGCGCAGGGTTCCGAGACCGTGTAAGGCTTGATCCGCCCGGCGTTGCGCACCGCACGCTCTGCGGCGTCACGAATGCGCGCCCGCGCCATCTGGGGCGAGAGTGCCTTCGCCGCCTGCTGCCCCAGGGCGGTCTTGACCGTCACCACTTCCGCGCCAGGAAACAGCACGCCACAGGTGCGCGTCGTGACGTCATCGCCCGAGAGCAGAATAACCGGCACGCCCATGGCACCCGCATAGGCGCCGAAGACCATCGCCTCGGACGCCGGCTGACCGTTCAGCCGGACGGCGGTGAAATCCCGCGAGCTGAACGTATGGGCCAGCACGCCGAAATCGGCCGCCGCCGCGTGGTAGCCGACGCACATCGCGCCCGCATAGCTGTCGTCCAGACCCGCGAACATGCTGCCGGGCTTGATCTGTCCACGGATCAGTTCCGCCCGCTCATCCAGCAGATCGGGGATGAGATTGACCATCGGCCCATGGCTGTCATTGACGAGAACGTCGGTGGCGCCGCCTGCAAAGGCGCCTGCGATGGCGGCATTCGCCTCTTCCGTCATCAGACGCCGGGAATCCTCGTATTCGAGATTGCCGGGCTGTCCCTGTTTCGGCGCCACGACGCCTGCAACGCCCTCGATATCAACCGAAATGAAAATCTTCATGAGGGACAATCCTTCGTCATCGGGGCAGTGTTCTTCAAGGCAGGTTAGAAGGCGAGCGAGGCCTCAGCGTTGAACCGTTGCCACATCGCCGCATAGCCATCATGGCCGAAGGCATAGGTCTTGGCTTCGAGTTTTTCGATCCATCGCTCCGTTGCCAAGGATGCGGCCTGCCAGCACCAGGCGACATATTCGCTTTTCAGTCTGGTGGAACCGGTGCGGACCGCGACGGATTCGGCGTGGAACTGCCGCTCCAGCGCATCGAACTCGGCGCGGATTTCAGGCTTCACCGTCTTGTAATGCGCCATGGCACGGCGATGCAGCCGTTCATGCCGCCACCACAGCGTGTTCTCGGTATCGACGCCGCCCGGAAGCAGACCGACATCGGGCAGAGGCATGCCGAAGAACAGCGGCTTGAAGAGGGAGAGATCCGTCGCCGACGTGCCGGTCATCCAGACCACGACACTATCGGGCCGCGCTTCCGTGATCATCGCACCCGTCGCGTGCCAGAACCGAGACGGCGTCGGCCCCGCATGCATGCAGATGCGAACCGAGCGCTCGTCCTGGGTCACGTCATAGGCATCGGGGTCGCCGACATCACGCAGCACGGCCGCCATGTCATGCATGGTGATCTGGCCGTGCCGCCCGGCGAGCAGCCCGGCCGCGCAGCTTTCGCGCTCATTGGCGCCGACGTCATGCTCCTTCGCGGGATCGGCGAAAAGCGCGCGAAAGTCCCCCTTGTCACCGGTCGATGGCAGCGATGACAGCTCCCAGTCCGTGGTGATCTGGTAGCGGTTGGAGATCGCCTCCGTGCTTCTGGCGCGCCGCGCCGCCCAATGCCTGCCGGCACAATTCACGACCCAGGCCTCGGTGCGGTCAGATATCAGAAAGCCGCTGTCGAATTTGAAATTGCCCATCATCTGGACATTGCCGCCCTGGCCGTATGCCTCGACATGGGCGCCGATGACGTCCACCGCCTCGCGCGCCGTTTTGCCACGCTCCAGCCCCAGACGGAGAAGATCGAGAATGATGACCCCATCCTTCTCCGCCGTCTGATTGCTGAAGGCGGCCTCATCGCCGATGGCGACGCCATGCTCGTTGCAGCCGATCTCGCCACCCCAGGCCCAGAAGGACCGGTCGAGGATCACTTCGTAAGTATGCCGTGCCTGTGGAATGGTGAGGTGGCTGACGCGCACAGCGGCACCGGGCCCATAATCCCGCGCGGGCAGACGCAGGATCTGCTGTGCCTCGTTCACTTCCGTATCGGCATTCTTGGCCAGGAGCACGGCGCCGTCGGCTGTCGCCGGAGGTAGGGCGACGATCGTGTCACACATGGCTCATTCCTTTTCTTCTTCAGCCCTGTTGGGCAGAGGCGTTCATCGTCTCAGCGGCAAAATGACAGATGGCCCAGCGGTCCGCCGGCAGTTTTACACGCGGCGGCGGTGTCTCGCAGATGGCCTGCGCCGCAGGGCAGCGGGTGCGAAAGGGACAGCCGGAGGGCGGATTGACCGGGCTCGGCGGCTCACCGGCGAGGGGCGTTTCGCCGGTGCGGAGCGCCGCCGGATCGGCGCGTGGGATGGAGGCCAGCAGCGCGCGCGTATAGGGATGCGCGGGCTGAGCAAACACCGCCGCAGTCGGGCCATTCTCGACCATGCTGCCGAGATACATCACGCCCACCGTCTCACACAGATATTCGATGACGCCGAGATCATGGGAGATGAACAGCAGGGTGAGACCCAGATCCCGCCGCAGATCATCAAGCAGGTTCAGCACCTGCGCGCGCACGGACACATCAAGGCCCGAGACCGCCTCATCGGCCACCAGCAGTTTCGGCCGCACCGACAGCGCGCGGGCAATGCCGACACGCTGCCGCTGGCCGCCCGACAGTTCGGACGGATAGCGGTTGGCCGCAGCCGGTGACAGGCCCACGCGTTCCAACAGGCGGGCGACTTCATGCTCCACCTGATCGGGCGGCACAATGCGGTGCAGCCGCAGCGGCTCAGCGATCGCCCGCCCGATGCGCATGCGCGGGTTGAGCGACGAATAGGGGTCTTGGAACACCATCTGCATCTGGCGGCGCAAAGCGCGGCGACCGGATGAATCGGCCGTCGTGATATCCTGCCCCTCGAACCGGATGGCGCCGTCATCGACCGGCATCAGGCCCAGCACCAGACGGCCGAGGGTGGTTTTGCCGCAGCCGGATTCGCCCACAAGTCCGAAGCTTTCGCCGTGTCCGACGGTGAAGTTGACGTCGCGCGCCGCCTGCACGCGCCGGGGCGGCGCGCCCATCAGGCCCGCGACCAGAGAACGGCGCAGCACAAAGTATTTATCCAGCCCGATGACGGATAGCAGTGGCGGCTCAACCATGCCGCACCCCCGCGTCGGCCTGGGCCGGATGAAAGCAGGCGAAGCCGCCGCCATCCGCTTCGGGCGTCCAGCCCGGCGGCGTGACCGCGCAATCCGGCTGCCGGTTCGGGCAGCGTGGCGCGAAACTGCAGCCCGGGGGGCGCTGCGCCGGATCGGGCGGCATGCCGGCGATGGGCAGCAGCGGATGCCCGGCGCGGGTGCCGCGGGGGATCGAGTTCAGCAAGGCGACGGTATAGGGGTGGCGCGGAGCCTCAAAGAGGCGCCGGATCGGTGCCTCCTCAACGATGCGGCCGGAATACATCACCGCCACGCGGTCACAGGTTTGCGCGACGACACCCAGATCATGCGTCACCAAAACCAGCGCCATGCCCAGACGGGCGCGAAGATCGGTCAGCAGACGCAGGATCTGGGCCTGAATGGTGACGTCGAGCGCCGTTGTCGGTTCATCGGCCAGAAGCAGGCGCGGTGAGGCGATCAGCGCGATGGCGATGGCCGCGCGTTGCCGCTGGCCGCCCGACAGCTCATGCGGAAAGGCGGCTGCGATGCGGGGCGGATCGGGCAGGCCGACGAGGCGCATGGCCTCAAGCATCTTCTCCCGCCGCGCGGCGGCCGACCGGGTGCCGTGATAGCGCAGCCCTTCGGCAATCTGCTGTCCGACTGTGATGACCGGATTGAGGGCGGTGAGCGGGTCCTGAAACACCATACCGATCCCGGCACCGCGGACTGAGCGGAGCGCGCTTTCCGGGGCCCGCGCCAGATCCACCCCCTCGAACTGGACACCACCCTGGGTAATGCGCGCCTTGCCTGTCAGCAGGCGAATGATGGCGCGGATGGTGGTGCTTTTGCCGCAGCCGGATTCGCCCACAATACCGTAGCTGTCACCCGCGCGGATGGTGAAGGAGACATCCTCCACCAGGGCAATGGGGCTGTCGCCGCGCGGAATGCCGATGCCGAGATGATCGACCTGGAGGAGATCAACCATGCCTAGGTCCGCCCCAGTTCTGGCCGCAAGGCATCCGCCAGCCCGTCTCCCAGAAGACTGAGCGAGATCGCGAGCAGCACGATGGCCAAGCCCGGAAAGCCGCTGATCCAGGGCGCCTGGCTGACGAAGCTGTATCCGTCAGCGATGATCAGCCCCCATTCCGGCAAAGGCGGCTGCGCCCCGAGACCGAGCCAGCCGAGCGAACTGCCGAGGAAGATGTCCAGCACGGCGTCCGAGGTTGCATAGACGGCGGCCTGAACGATGACATTGGGCAGGATATGGCGCGCCAGGATGCGGGTATTGCCGAAGCCCAGAAGGCGCGCCGCCTGCACGTAATCGGCCTGCTTCACGACCAGAATTTCGGCGCGGGTGATGCGCGCGTAGCTGACCCAGCCCACGGCGGCGACCGCGATATACATGTTCTTCAAACCGGGACCGAGCACCGCGACAATGGCGATGACAGCCACGAAAAACGGGAAGGCCACCGCGATATCGACCAGACGCATGGAAATGGCATCGGTCAACTTGCCGAAATACCCCGCGGCCATGCCGACGGTGGTGCCGATGACGAAGGCAGGCACGACGCAGAAGAGTGCGATCTGCAGATCAATCCGGCTGCCATAGACGATGCGGGTGAAGACGCCGCGGCCGAGATTGTCGGTGCCGAAGGGAAAGGCGAGGCTGGGCGGATGCAGCGAATGCATGAGGTCCATGGTCGTCGGGTCACCCGGCAGCAGCATGGGACCGAACACGGCCAGCAGGACCCAGCCCAGCATCAGGCCGAGACCGATCTTGAGGTTACGCGGCCAGGCCCTCATCCGATCTCGCTCCGCCGGACGCGGGGATCGAGCATGATCTGGCCAAGATCGGTGATGAGATAGATCAGCACGACAATGATGCCGAACATCAGCGTCACCATCTGAATCGTCGGGTAATCCCGGGTGCCGATGGAACTGATCATGAGCTGGCCGAGGCCCGGGACCGCGAAGACATTCTCGACCAGCACGGTATTGCCGACGAGGAAGCCGATATTCAGGCCGAGAATGTTGAGGGCGGGCAAAATCGCGACGCGCAGGGCATGGCTGAGCAGGACGACGCGGCCCGGCAGACCCTTGGCGCGCGCGGTATCGATGAAGCCGGCGCCGAGCGCTTCGCCCAGGCTGGTGCGCAGCGCCCGCATGACCAGGGGAGCGACATTGAGCGAACAGGTCAGGGCCGGCAGAAACAGGTTATAGAGCCGCGCTCCCCAGGTATTGCCGTAGCCTGCAATGGGAAAGAGATGAAAGGTCACCGACAGCAGCAGTATGAGGATGAAGCCCGTCCAGTAGCTGGGCAGGCCAAGGCCCGCGGTCGCGACCACGCGCAGCACATGATCCGCACCGCGCCCCTGCTGGGTCGCCGCCAGAATGCCGGCCGGAATGGCGATGATAAGAGAAATGACGGTGCTGTAGAGCAGCAGCACCAGCGTCGGCACCATACGGTCCAGCACCAGCCGCGCGACCGGCTGTCCATAATAGTAGGATATGCCGAAATCGCCGTGTATCAGGCTTCTCAGATAGAGCAGGTACTGCATGCCGATGCCGCGATCGAGCCCGAGGCGGGCGCGCACGGCGGCCATCAGCACCGGGGTCGCGTGAATGCCAAGGATCGCCCGCGCCGGGTCGCCCGGAATGAGGCGCACCAGAAGAAACACCGCGAGCGTTATGCCAAGGGCCACCGGTATCATCAGCAACAGGCGGCGAACAATATAGGTCAGCATTCCTATTGCCCGAGACCAGCGAGCGGCATCGTCTCGATGCCGCCCATGTCCGTCATACGCGGATTGCGTTCGCGCATGACGCTAGAGGGGAAGGGCGTGCGGAGCGGCATGAGACGCCGTCAGCTCTTCCACACATCTTCCAGCCAGTAATTGCCCGTCGGCAACACCTTGAAGCCATGCACCTGCTCTCGGATCGCGCTGATCGCCGGGGTCCAGTACAGCCAGAGATAGGGCGCGTCGGAGAAGACCTGGCGCTGCATATCGAGATAGAGGCTGCGGCGCTTGGCTTCATCCAGCTCACCCAGGGCGGCTGTCGCCATCTGGTCGACCTTGGGATTGTTGTAGAAGGTCCAGACAGAGTCCGAGCCCTCATCACCGGCACCGGCGAAGGCGACAAGCTCGCAGGGGTCAAAAATATCGCTCGTCATATAGCCCTGCGCCATCTCGTACTGGCCGGCACTTGTCTGAGCGAAGACCGTATTCCCTTCTTCAGACTGGATGGTCATTTTAATGCCAAGGGGCAGAAGCATCTGCTGCACGATTTGCGCAACCTGGGCAAAAATGGTGTCACCGGTATTGATGAGACATTTTGCGGTGAAGCCATTCGGCATGGTGCTTGCCGCCATCAGCGCCTTGGCCTTGGCAAGATCATAGGGATACGGCTTGTCGGTGACATCGGCCATGAACATTTTCGGCAGGAAGGAGGTCGGCACTTCGCCATAGCCGAAAAGCACGGCTTTGATGATGGCGTCCTTGTCCACGGCATAATTTATCGCCTGCCTGATCTTCACATCCTGGAAGACCGGCAGCTTCTCATTGAACTGAATCCAGTCGATGCGGGTATAGGGCACGATCTGGACATCGAGACCCGGCACATGCTTCAGCTTGTCGACCTGATTGAATGGCACCTGCGTGCCGATGTCGATTTCACCCGACTGCACCTTCAACATGCGCACATTGTCATCGGCGATGATGGAGAGGACAACGCCATCGAGGTAAGGCCGCGACGGGTCCCAGAAATGCGGATTGCGCGCGAAGGTGACGCTGTCGCCCTTCTTCCACTCGGCCAGCATGAACGGGCCCGAGCCGATCGGCTTGTCGCCGAAGACATTGACGCCGACCTTGTTGAAATAGGCCTTCGGCACGATCGCCGCGCCATGCAGGGAGGCTGCGGCCAGGAACGGCGCCCAATCCTGCTGCAATTTGAAGATGATGGTATGCGCGTCCGGCGTTTCCATCGTCAGCTTCGGAAAGAGCGAGCCCCAGGGGGAATCCTTGTCATAGATCGTGCGGCCGAAGGAGAAGGCCACATCCTCGGAGGTCACGGGTGTGCCGTCGGAGAAGGCCGCCTTCGGATTGAGATGGAAGGTATAGGTGCGTTTGTCGTCCGAAATGTCCCAGCTGGTGGCGAGATCGGGCACGACGCCGTCGCCGGACGGATTGGTGCGGATGAGGAGCTGAAAGATCAGCAGCTTGGCCCAGATCGACATATTGTCCGAGGGCACGACGGGCTCGAAGGACACGACATCCGCGGTGCGCGCCATCGTCAGCACGCCGCCGCGCTTGGGCGTGTCATCCGCGCGCGCCAGTGGCGAAAAGCCGACGCCCGCCAAAGCGGTTGCCGCCAGGCCGAGGGCAGAACTTTGCAGCAAGCGACGCCGGGAGAGTGCCATCGGGCGCGGATAACCGAAGGGTCTGATCATGGGCCTTGTCCTCGCAATGAAAGGGGAAGCCGGATTGGCGTGAGACGCAGGGGAGGGGATGCGAAACGGTTCTGTCGGCAATTCCGAACCGGGCCGAAGTTTCTGTCAAGAAAATTTCCACCTGACCTCATTCGCGCCATTGTGGTCAATTGGCAGGCAGTTTCGGGAACCGCTGTTTGCCTGAAACGGTTGATATTTCGAGATTGGGACGGGTGCAGTGTACAAAACCTAGGCAATCTTCCGATTTCGCCGCGGCGGGCACGACCCTTCATCGCCAGGCGTTGAATTTCCCGCGCGCCTGTGTTTCTTTCCAGAAAGACGCTCGCGCCAGCAGTGGAAGGTCCGTCAGCAGGTCTTGGAGAGCTATTATGTCAGCGGCCACATTGACCCAGACGATCGGCCGCACCTTGACGGAGCTTCGCCAAAGCCGGGGCTGGACTTTGAAAACCCTGAGCGAAGCGACGGGCGTCAGCGTGCCGGTACTGTCCAAAATCGAAAACAATCAGACCGGCATTTCCTTTGAAACCGCGATGAAGATCATGGGATCGCTGTCCCTGTCGCTTGATGACCTGACGGGCGACAAGCGTGAGCCGCTGCCCATCAGCGGCCGCCGCGCGATCAACCCCGCCGGTAGCGCCCTCAAAATTCCATCCATGGGCCGCAGCTACGAGCTTTTCGCCACCGACCTGCGCCAGAAGCGGATGGTACCGATGATTACCACCGTCCACGTCCGCAACGCCGACGAATGGGGGCCTCTCAGCCGCCATGACGGCGAGGAATGGATGTATGTTCTCGAGGGCATGATCGAACTTCATACCGAGCTGTACGCTCCCTTGGTTTTGAAGACGGGAGACAGCATCTATATCGATTCCGGCATGGGTCACGCGATGGTCGCACTCAGCGACGGCCCCGCGCGTGTTCTCTCCGTCTATGCCGGAACGGGGGCGCCGTTTGGCACCCCGGCCGGGTCGTCGGATCGGGATGACGACTATCCCCCGCCGGAGTGATGCGATGGACTATGCTGTCCATCCAAAATGCGGAAACATCCAGCCAAGCTCGGCCAGGATCAAATCGTTCATCGCCGGCGTGAAGGTTGATGTCCAGTCACCCACCACGCCCTTGCGCATAAAGGCGCCATTCTGCGCGACGCCCGCCGGGCGACCGCCGGTCGCTTTGCTGAAAGACGTGCGGTCGATGCACTCGGCTACAATCCCGTCATCGGCGTGAAGGCCTAAAAACCGAAAGAGACGGGCGATCGTCGGCGCGGGGTCCCGGCGCAATCGCTCATAGGTCACCACATGGCTGACGTCGGGATGGTGCTGGGTAAAATTCAACGTCACCTTGGCGCCCTCGGAGAGTGACGGCAGGGCGCTCCGAATGAAGGCGAACCTCTCCGCCACATCATCCTCGCCAGGCAAAGGCTTGCGGAAAAAGTGCCAGGCGGATGTCAGGACATCGCGCGGATCACGGGCGATGGTCACGAACCTTGCACGCGGAAACAGCCGCCGGAACCGTGCGAACTGGAAGACGTTCTCCGGCGTTTTCTCGCCATAGGCCAGATAGTCCTGGCCTTCGGCCTGCTGCCGCAGCGCAAGCAGGATCACCGTCGCCGCCAGGAAGTCGCCATCTGCCGCTGGCGGCAGGGGATAGCCCTTCGTATGCTGAAACAGCGCCTCATTCTTGGCCGCAAGATCCTTCGCCCGCTGCGCCAGGAAGGCTTCCATCAGGGGGAAGAGGTTCTTTGAAAAAAGCCCTTCGCCCTTGCAGCAGGCATTGGGATGGCTGTCGATGATTTGCTGAAGCCAGGTCGTGCCCGAGCGGGGCGCGCCACCGACGAAGAAAATCTGGCGATCGGCGACATGGCGGAGGGCCGTATTCGTGTCATCCCAGCTGTTCATCCTGCGTCCCGCTGCCGCGCCTGACAGGTCCCGAAGACGGTCCGGCATGGCTTAGTCCGTTGAAACCAATGTTATTGTACCGAAACGCCCATCTTTGCGCGCATCATAAGGCACACGCGTGAGATTAGCCCCATGCCGCCGGCTTTGTCATCCGTCGCGGGCAAGGATGGCGCTTAGGTGGAAAGCCGCGGCCCCGCCGTGCCTCTGCGCGGTCACCGCAGAGCGCCGGCAATGGCGCAGACGGGGCAGGGCAGGCGCCCTGGCCCGATGGCTTATCAATCCACCGATCTATGTAACAGAGATCGCTTCGGCCAGGCAGGCAGGGGTGAGGCGCTGCCGCCTCAACCCACTGCCGCTGGGTTAAAAGAACTTATGATCAATGCCGATGAAGGTAATCGACGTGCCATCGCTGAGCGACATCACGTCATTGCCGTTGACGACCGTCTCCGTCGGGGCATTTTCAAGACTATAGCCATAGCCCTTGAAGCCGATAGTGTCGCCGCTGTGGAAGTTGATGATCGTCACCGTGCCGCCGGCATGGCCGTTGACGAAACCGAACACGTCCTTGCCACTGCCGCCCACGACCGTCGCCGCGCCCGAGCCACCGATCACGGTCGAGGCGCCGCCATTCATCGTGATCGTCACATGTCCGGTATTGCCGAGGGGATTGGTGAAGTATTGCTGCGCCTGGGTGCCGGTGCCGCCCAGCAAGGTCGAATTGCCCGTGCCCGCGACGAAGGCGGTCTCTCCGGTCGTCGCACTTGTGCCGACTTCCAGACTATTGCCGGTGCCCCCGATCAGGAGGGATGAGCCCGATCCGCTGCCACCATAGAGCGTGACGGCGCTGAAACCGGAAGCGCCGACCGTCGCCGCGCCCGCACCCCCCACGAAATCGAGCGTGCCGCCATTGCCGCCACCGACCGACATGGCGCCAGCGCCGCCTGTCACCGTTGTGCCGCCGCCGCCGGCATTGATCGTCGCCGCCCCGGTCGCCGGTCCCTGGATCGTCGCGCTGCCCGTTCCCGTGGCAAGCACCGAGCCGCTGTTCACAGATGCAGAGAGCACCCCGCCGCTGACGCTGACCGTGGCACTGCCCGCCTGGTCGCTGACGGCGCCGGCGCCGGCGATGACCTCCGTGCCGCCCGCCAGCAGAACCGAGCCGAACGTCGCGCCCCCGCTGCTGACCACCTCAGAACCGCCGCTCGACACGATCGTGCCGCTCGCCAGACCACCGGAGAAGACGATATCGGTGCCGCCCGCCGAAAGCTGCGCATTGGTGGCGCTGCCGCCGGAGGAGACGACGAGGCTGCCCCCGCTGGAGATCGTGGTATTGGCCGCAACTCCGGTTGAATAGACGAATTGCGACCCGCCGCTCTGCACCACCGTGCTGCCCGCGCTGCCACCGGACAGCACATAGAGCAGGTCGCCATTGCCCAGCACCTGGTTGGACACGCCTGCGGTGGTGGTGACGGCCGGAAGCGCCGGCAGGTAGGTGACGACACCGGTGGAGATGAGGATGCCACCATCGGTCACCGTGCCAGAGACGACGCTGCCGGGAATGACGATGAGCGAGCCGCCGCTCTCGACCTGATTGGCGTCGGCGATGCTGCCGGGCTGATCCAGTTCGACCCCGCCATTGCTCAACAGGCTGGTATTCTCGGTCCCCCCGGACGACACGACTTCGAGGCCACCGGCATAAAGGGTGGTTCCGGTGGTGGCGCCGCCTGATGCGACCAGAATGAAGCCGCCGCTTTGGACGGAGACGTCGATCGCGGTGCCGCCGGATTGAACGGTGACGCTATTGCCGCTCCCGACCGAAACCCCGCTGATCGTGGCGCCGGAGGAGACCACATAGCTGCCTGAACTCGCACTCACCGTCAGCAGCGTGCCGCCATGGCCATCGGAGGCAAGCACGAAGCCGCCGTTCGCGCCACCGGACAGGATCAGAGAGACCGCGCTTCCCCCTTCGGTAATGGTCAGCACATCGCCCTGGAGCACAGCGGTGGAAGCGCCCGTGCCGAGATAGGAGAGATAGCTTAGGTCCACGCTGTCACCCGTGGTAAAATCGATCAGCGGGACGGATGGCACGGCGGAGGGGTCATCCACCACAAGCAGGCTGCCGCTGCCGGCGAAGTCGATCCCGCCGGACGCGGTAGCCCCCGATGTCAGTTCAAGCGTGCCGCCGGACAGCGTGGTGGCATTGGTGATGCCGCTGATCGCAACAATCTCGGTGCCGCCGCTGCCGACAAGGCTGCTGATCGCGGTGCCCCCGGACACAAACGCAACGCCGCCGCTGCTGATCTGCGTGCTGACCTCAGTGCCGCCGGAATAGGCAAAGGTGCTGCCGCCGCTGTTGATGACTGCAGCAATCTCGGTGCCGGCCGAGTAGACATAGCCTTGGCCACCGCCATTGATGATGGTGCGACTGGCTTGGCCACCGGCCACGACAATCTCACTGCCACCGCTGCCGACAATGGTTCCGCGCGCGAGGCCGCCTTCGATGATATAGTCTTTGCCGTCACTGGTGACAGTGGTGCCAATCGCAACGCCACCCGCCACCGCATAGCCGACACCGCCATTCAGCACCGTTCCGATCATCGTGCCGCCGGCGGAGACGACTTCGCCGCCGCTGCTGCCGACCACGGAATTGATCGCAGTGCCGCCGGACAGAACCACTTCGACCCAGCCAGAGCTGACGACAAGCCCGGTGGTCGCATTGCCTTCGCCGATGATCTCACCACCGGAGGAGAGATAGATCGCACCCAGATTGATGATCGCGCCGGTATCGGAGGTATAGCCGAACACAGTACCGCCGCTGCTCAGAACCAGGCTGGCGCCGCTGCTGATGACCGGATCGACCGCGGTTCCACCGGAGAGGACGGTGATGCTGTCGCCAGCATACAGCGTATTGCCTGTCGAGATAACGCCCGACGAGACGATGATATGCGTGGGCGTCACCGTCAGCAGCGTGCCGCCATGGCCGTCATCGCTGAGGGTGAAGCCATGGGTGGCCCCACCGGACAGGGTCAATTGTGCGGTGGAGCTGCCTTCGGTCACAGTCAGCGCATTGCCGTCCAGAACCGCGCTCGACGCGCCTGACAGATAGGGCATATACGTGAAATCGACGCTATCTCCCGCGATGAAACTGACGAGCGCATCGGCCGGCACGGCGGATGCGTCATTCACCTGCAGCAGGCTGCCATCGGCGTCGAACGTGATCCCGCCGGATGTGACCGCACCTGACGTCAGATCCAGCACGCCGCCGGACAGGATGGTGGCGCTGGCGAGACCGCCGCTGGAGACGACCTCCACCCCGCTGCCCCCGACGACCGTGCCCACTGTCGTGCCGGTCGTGAGAATGCTTGAATAATACTCGTAGGTCGCGACTTCGGTGCCGCCGCTGCCGACCACGGAATTGATCGCAGTGCCGCCGGAGATATAGGCGAACCCCCCGCTATTGATGACCGTGCCGGACACCGTGCCACTGGAATAGACATAGGCGATCCCGCTGTTGTTGATGACGGTGCCGCGGGCGATGCCGCCCGAATAGACATAGGATTCGCCGGCGCTGCCGATGACCGTTCCGGTCGTGTTGCCACCCGAGTAGATATATTCCCCGCCATTGGCGACCGTCGTCCCAATCGTGACGCCACCCGCCGATACCTCGTCATACCCGTCGCGGTTGATGACCATGCCGCTCGCGATACCGCCCGCATAGATATAGTCGCCGCCACCGTTGACGGTGGCGCTGATCGTGATGCCCCCGGAACTGACGGCCTCATAGGCGCCGCTGTTCACGACAGTCCCGCTCGCGACGCCGCCGGAATAGACGAAGGCCTGGGCGCCGCTGGTGATCACCGTGCTGAGCGCGCGACCGCCGGACAAAACAACCTCGGTCCAGCCGGAGCTTACGATAAGTCCAGAGGGGCTATTGCCTTTACCAATGATGTCCGAGCCGGACGAGAGATAGACATCGCCGAGATCGACATGGGCGCCTCCGGCAGACTGGTAGCCGACGAAAGTGCCGCCGCTATCGAGAACAAAGCTGCCGCCGCTGGTGACCGTCGTGCTGATGGCGAGGCCGCCGGAGGACACAATCTCGGTGCCGCCGCTGCTCACATAATCCTGCTGTGCGACCCCCGCCGATGAAACCGACAGAACGGCGCCACTGGAGATGTAATTTTCCTCGCCATAACCGCCGGAGGCGATGATCACGGTCCCGCCGCTGATGGAACCGTAGCCTGCGAAACCGCCGGAGGAGACGATCAGCAGGCCGCGCTCCCGCACATAAGGCTCGTAGCCTGTGCCGCCGAAGGAGATGATCTCCGTGCCGCCGGCATTGATAGTGTCATCCTCACCCCAGCCGCCGGAATAGACGACTTCCACCCCGCCGGAGGAGATGGGGTCATCCAGGCTCGATCCCAGGGCAGAGACCAAAACAGTGCCACCGCTACTGACCGTTGCCGTGTCCAGCTCGCCGCCCGAGGACACAATGGCCTTTCCGCCACTGCTCACCAGCGTGCTGATGGCGTCGCCGCTGGAGAGCACCACTTCCGTCCAGCCGGCGCTTACGATGAGGCCGGAAGTCACGTTGCCTTCACCGATGATCTCACCACCGGAGGAGAGATAGATCGCACCCAGATTGATGCTCGCGCCGGTATCGGAGGTATAGCCGACCACAGTACCGCCGCTGCTCAGAACCAGACTGCCGCCACTGGTGATCACCGGATTTTCTGCGGTGCCGCCGGACAGAACCGTGATGCTGTCGCCGGTGCTGACGGTATTTCCTGAGGACGTGACGCCCGATGACACGACGACGTTATTGGCGAAGTGGAGCGTCAGCAGGGTTCCGCCATGGCCATCATTGCCCAGGATAAAGCCGCTGGTGGCACCGCCGGATAGCGTGAGATTGACGGTGTTCCCACCCTCGGCAATGGTGAGCGTCGTCCCATCCAGCGTCGCGCTCGACTGGCCAGAGACGTATGCCAGAAAGGTCACATCGACCTGGTCGCCGGGGGTGAGGTTGACAAGGGCCGTGGTGGGCGTCGCGGTTGCGTCACTAACCTTAAGCACGCTTCCGCTTGCAGCGAAATCGATGCCGGCAGCGGTGGCCGCGCCCGAGGTCAGATCCAGCGTGCCGCCCGAGAGGATGGTGGCGCTGGCCGCGCCGCCGGACGAGACAAGCTCGACGCCGCCGCTGCTGACGACCGTGCTGACCGTCGCACCCGTATAGGGGTCGCCATCGGTCCCGTCGGTGACAACCTCGGTGCCGCCGCTGGCAACGACCGCATTGGTCTCAACACCGCCGGAGACATAGTCATAGCCGCCGCTGTTGATGATCGTGCCGTTCGCCGTGCCACCGGCGGAGGCAATTGCAGAGCCGCCGCGGCTGACAATTGTGCCGCTGGCGACGCCACCGAAGGAAATGACCTCGTAACCACCGGTGCTGATCACAGTGTCATTCGCGACACCGTTTGCAGAGACGATCAGTGTCGTCCCCGAGGTCACGATCACGCTGGTACTCGTAACCCCACCGGAGACGACGATATCAGTCATGCCTATGTTCCATTATTTCTGTAGCCCTGGACGGCATCGCCTGCTGCAGCGCAAAAATGGTGACCTAGCCGCGATATCCGTGACAGCGGCGCATGGCGTGGCCTGCCGTCCCTAACATCCAAAATCTGACCATTTCGTTAATTTAATGCAACGACCGCCGAGGTCTTCAATGGCCTGCACCGTCAGGCCCCCGCAGATTGGGGACGCGGGTTGTCGTTCAGAGACCTTTACGATCGGGGGCCGTGGGGGCAGGGGGGCGTCCGCATCGGAAGCGCCGATCAGCGGACCATCTGTGCCAGGCATGCACCCACCGATCATGGAACGCGGCCGTCATGCCAGGATCGGCGCGCAGGATGTGGCGCCTATCCATCGCGGCCGGACCACCCGGCTAAGCGGGGCGCACAAATCGCTGAAGGACAGAGCGCGCCTTGGCGCAGAGTGACATCTGTCCATTGCCCCCCACCATCGCGGCCATAAACATCGCAGAAGATATATTATGTTAAATTCTGGAGTGCTGATCGCGGCGCGGAGGCAGGGCTTCCTCAAAAACACGTGCGATTTAGCCAACAGGCCCCATCTGCCGCTCGACACAGGTTTATTGCCCCTAAAGGAGGATCGCGCCATGAGCGACAGCAATGCCCCCATGCCGCTGCGCCGTCTCGGCCAGACGGATCTGAAGATAACGCCCGTCGGCTTCGGCGCCTGGGCGCTGGGCGGCGGTGACTGGGCTGCCGGCTGGGGCGACCAGGACGACGAGGACTCCATCTCCGCCATTCGTCACGCGGTGGAAGTCCACGGCGTCAACTGGATCGATACCGCCGCCGTCTATGGCCTGGGCCGGTCGGAAACCGTGGTCGGGGAAGCGTTGCGCCGCATGCGCCCGGACGCCCGCCCCTTCGTCTTCACCAAAGGCGGGCTGGTCTGGGATGAGGGCAATCCACAGGCCATGCCGAGCCGCGTCGGCCGCCCGGACAGCCTGCGGCATGAGGTGGAGGCGTCGCTCCGCCGTCTGGGCGTTGAGCGGATCGATCTCTATCAGATGCATTGGCCGCCGCAGGACGGCACCCCGATCGAGGCCTATTGGCAGGTGCTGCTGGACCTGAAAGCCGAAGGCAAGGTGCGCGCGGTGGGCCTGTCCAACCACAGCGCCGAGCAGCTCGCGGCCGCCGAGGCGCTGGGCCATGTCGATACGCTGCAGCCGCCCTTCTCGGCGATTGAGCGCGGCGCGGCCGAGACGCTGCTGCCCTGGTGCGAGGCGCATGGCACGGGCGTTATCGTCTATAGCCCGATGCAGGCCGGGCTGCTGACCGGCGGCTTTACGGCGGAACGCGCAAGCCAGCTGGGTGCGGATGACTGGCGGTCGCGCAGCGACAATTTCAAGGGTGATGCGCTGCGCCGGAATCTGGCTCTGGCGGACGTTTTCCGGCAGATCGCCGGGCGGCGGTCCGTGCCGGTGCCGGCGGTTGCCATTGCCTGGGTTCTGTCCTGGCCAGCCGTCACTGGAGCCATTGTCGGCGCGCGCAGCGCGGCGCAGGTGGATGGCTGGGCGCCGGGTGCCACTCTGTCGCTGTCGCCGCAGGAACTGGATGAGATTGCCACAGCCATCCATGAAACGGGGGCCGGACAAGGCCCCGCGCGCCCGGCTGTCTGATCGCTTGCCTTTGGCGATATGCACGCCTATAGTGGGCATATCGCCAGGAAGTGGCCATGAGCATCACCAGCCCCACCCTATTCCCGACCGCCCTGCATATCGCGGATGTCATCGGCGGAGCCGCGGCTTTGGGCGGTGATACCGACATCATTCCCCTCATCCGCCGCGGCCTGCCGGTCTCGACCATCGAATTCATCCTGGGCAGCGGCCGCCTGACGCTGGCGGAGCTTGACCGCATCGTGCTGCCCCGCAAGACACTCATGCATCGCCGCAAGCTGGGCGCGCTGACGCCGGAACAGTCAGACCGGCTGGTCCGCGTCGCGCGGCTGATCGCTGCCGCCGAGGAGACGTTCGGCAGGCCTGACAAGGCGCATGCCTGGCTGCGCCGGCCGACGACGGCTTTGGCCGGAGAAAAGCCGCTGGATCTGCTCGATACCGATGAAGGCGCGCGGCGGGTGGAAACGCTGCTCGGCCGCATCGGCCATGGCATCGCGGCCTAGCCCGTCCTCCGCCCAAGCCCCCTCACCCAGCCATGATCGCCTGGCGCCTGTGCCGCGACGCCTATGCCGACCTCGGGGGCCATGGGGCCGCGCTTTACGGCGGACGCTGGAACAGCCCAGGGACTCCGCTGGTCTATCTGGCCGAGACCGCGGCGCTGGCCGTGCTGGAAGTGCGCGTGCATCTCGATCTGCCCCCCGAACTGCTGCCCGAGGATTTCGTTCTTCTCGCTATCGATCTTGACGATTTGCCCGTGGAGACGCTGGCGCAGTCTCCGGCTGACCCCCGCGCCTTCGGCGATTTGTGGCTGCGCCAGCAGCGGTCTCCGGTATTGAATGTGCCCTCCGCTATCGTGCCGGAAAGCGCCAATCTCCTGCTCAATCCCCGCCATCCGCGCGCAGGCCAGGCCGCCATCGCGTCCAAGCGCGGTTTCCGCTTCGATTCCAGGCTATGGGCAGCAAGCTAGACCTGTGACCGCCCAAAACCCATTCTGACATTCTTAACGCAAAGCTGGACTAGACTGGAGCAAGCGAGAGGGATCATCGTTCAGGCTCTCGCGCAAGGATCACAGCGGATGCCTCACTGGCCCACCGATCAAGGCGTGTTCGCCCTCGGCGATCTGCCGCTCAGCGCTGGTGGCGTTCTGAAGGATGCAAGGCTGAGCTGGAAGACCCATGGCAGGCTGTCTCCGGCGCGGGACAATGTGGTGCTCTATCCGACCAGCTACAGCGCCCGCCATCCTGACCTGGAATGGCTGATCGGCCCGCATGCGGTGCTGGACCCCGAGCGCTGGTTCATCGTCATTCCCGATATGTTCGGCAATGGCCTGTCCTCCAGCCCGTCCAACACCCCCGACTGGCCGGCGCTGGTGACGCATGTCGATAATGTCCGCGCGCAGCGGCAGCTGCTGGAAACGCTATGGGGTGTAACCCATCTGCACGCGGCCTATGGCTGGTCGATGGGCGCGCAGCAGGCCTATCACTGGGCGGCGCTGTATCCGCAGCAAATCGCGCGCGCCATCATCTGCTGCGGCAGTGCGCGCACCGCGACCTTCAACACGGTGTTTCTGCTCAGCCTGCTCGCGGCCTTGGAAGCCGCCCCTGAATATCTCGGCCAGGGGCGCTTCAGCGCCGAGCCGCAGGCCGCGATCCGCACCTTCGGCCGCATCTATGCCGGCTGGGCGCTGAGCGAGGAATTCTATCGCGCCGGACTGCATGAAAGCGCGCTCGGCGCCGCGGATCTGGAAACTTTCCTGGTGACCGATTGGGAGGCGCGTTTCGCCCGCCGCCCGGCAGCCGATCTCTATGCCCAGCTGCTGACCTGGAAGGCGAGCGATATTGCCCGCGGCGGCGATCTGGATGCGGCGCTGGCCGCGATCGAGGCGCGCGTGCTGCTGATGCCGGGTGAGACCGACCGCTATTTCCCGGTCGCGGATAATCTCAGCGAACTGGCCCATCTGCGCCATGCCAAGCTGCACCCTATCCCCAGTATCTGGGGCCACCGTGCCGGCAACCCGACGCATCATCACGCCGACGCCGCCTTTATCAGCGAAGCGGTCAGAACCTGGCTTGGTTGAGCACCGTCCGCGCGTCAGACCGCAGCAAGCCAGCTATCCCAGCGCGGGTCCAGAAACACGGCGCGGGCGCGCATATGCTTCCAGACGCCGTATTTGAAGAAATCGAAGTCGAGGGCGGACACCTTTTGCTGCACCATGGACCAGGTCGCCCATTTGACGTCGGCCAGTGCCTTATGGACCGTCACGCGCGCGACTGTCGCGGGGGTCACGCGGCCAAAATAATGCTCGATCAAGGCAAGCTCGGTCGCCTCATCAAAGAACATCTCCCCGAACCAGATGCCGAGGTCGTAGCAGCGGTCGTTGTTTGAGGCATATTCGTAGTCGATGAGCATGATGGTGCCAGCATCATCGACCATGAAATTGCCGGCCATCGGGTCATTGAAACAGGGCACGAGGTCGAGGCCCGAGGCCTCCAGCGCCGCCCGCGCGCGGCGATATTCCGTGTTCAGCCAAGCGAAATCCGGTGGCACCCAGCCGCCGAGTGTTTTCACCTGTTCGACATGTTCGTCGATCATGTCGAAGACCGTCTTGGTCAGCACCAGCGGGGTCGCATCATGCAGCCGGCGATAGACGTCGAGCGCCGTGCGGCAAAGATCAAGATTGCGGAAATCGACATGCGTGCAGGACCGGCGGCCTTCGATAAAGTCCGAAATTTCGATCCCGTCGGCTGCCAGAAATTCATGCACGCGGGGGCCGATGCCTAAAGACGCGGCGCAGCGGCTGGCATCCAGCGCGGCGGCGCGGTCGATGAACATTTCCGTGCCCTTGCCGGGAATTTTGACGAAGAAACTGGCGGGTGAGTCGCCGACCCAGACACGCCAATTGGGGTTGCTGATGCCACCCGAGACCGGTGCATAGCGCAGCGATTGTCCGGCCCATTGCGGCACGCGGCGGATAGCGGCTTCCAGGTCAGCCTCGGCCGCGTTCTCAGCCTCTCCCAATCGTCTTTCCATCGGCGACCCTAGATCTGATGCAGGCGCTGGGGGATCTGCGCATCGCGCAGCGCGGAGCGCGCACGGAGCAACCGCCACTCCCCGTATTTCAGGAATTCCAGCCCGCGACGTGGCGAGGTGTGAGACAGAACCAGGCCGCGCAGCCCCCAAAGCAGATCATCGACCACGCTATAGGCGCGGCAGCGCAGCAGCGTGGCCTCCGTGCAGGTGCCGTCATGCAATTCGATGCCGTGGCGCCAGTCCGTTTCAAACAGGCAGGCTTCGCCGAGAAAAGCGGCGAGGTCGTAATAGGGGTCGCTCATCCCGGCGCAGTCGAAATCGACGAGCATGATGGCGCCATCCGGCCCCAGCATGATGTTGGACGCCTGGCCGTCATTATGGCCGGGGGCGCGGTCAAAGCCGGACGCCGCAACGGCCTGTTCGATCTGGGCTGCCATCTTCGCGAGTGCCGGCATGTCACGCGGCAGCGTCGTGCCCGTTTCATCAGCGCGGGCGAGCCAGGCGCGGAATTCGGCAAAGACGTCCCAGACGCGCGCCAAAGCCACCGCGCGCCGCATGGATTTTTTGGCAGTGATGACGGAAGCCAGCACATCGGCGTTTTGCAAATCGCCCAGCCAGGCGCTGCGCCAGGGAGGCGGGAGATAGCGAAAGCCGATGGTCTGCCGGTCATCGAACGCGAACAGAACCGCCGGCCCCACCCCCTGCCCGGCCGCCGCCTGCGCGCCCTCATAGGCGGCCACGGCGTCAACCGCGCCTGCCATGTCGGGCTCCAGGCATTTCACGAAAGCCTGCTGACCGTTGAGGTTCGCGACGCCGTTCGACCACTCAACCGCCTGCCACATCGGCGAGGCCACGGCCGGCACGCCGCTCGCCAGATGGCTGCCGGCCCAGGGCGTGGCAGCGATGGCCTCTGCGATCGTCACGCTTGTCCCTTCAGCACATCCAGCCCTTCATCGCAGAGTTTCAACAGCATTCGGGCCAGAATCTCCGTGCCCAGCTCGATATCCTCCGGTGCCGTATATTCGGACGGGTGATGGCAGACGCCGCCGACGCTCGGCACATTGACGACGATGGACGGGCAGATCGGGATCATGCTGATGCCATCATGCGCCGCGATGGTGTCCAGTCGCGTCGTGGCATGGCCAAGTTCGGCGGCGCAATCGGTGGCAAGGGCAACCAGCCCCTCATCGAAATAGCCGACCGGACGACGGTCGATATAGCGGGTTTCATGCGTTACGCGGGCGAGGGCTGCCGCTTCATCAGCCGCCGCCAGCATTTCAGCCTCCGCCCAGTCCAGCACCGATTGATCGGGCGAACGCAGCTCGATGAACATCACCGCCTCACCGGGCACGACATTGGGGGAATTGGGCGAGACTTCCAGACGCCCGACGGAGGTATGCAGCACGCCCGCGGCGCGGGCCGGCATGGCACCGAGGGCAGCGATGAGATGGGCGGCCCCCAGCAGTGCGTCATGCCGATCGGCCATCGGCGTCGGGCCGGTATGGGCCTGGCGGCCGATATAAGCGAGCCGGTATTTCACCGCACCCCAGTGGCGGGTGATGGCGCCGAAATGCTGGCCGCTCTCCTCCAGAACCTTCGCGCATTCGACATGCAGCTCGATATAGGCCTGGGGGTGCGGAAATGTGTCATGCCCGTCATAACCGATGGCCTTGAGGGCATCGGATACCGTGATGCCGTCGCCGTCGCGGCGGCCGAGGGCGTCTTCCGCCGTCATCATGCCGGTATAGACCGATGAGCCGAGCAGGCTGGGCTGGAAGCGCGCCCCTTCCTCATTCGTCCAATTGACGATGGCAAGGTTGCAGCGCGGAGCGCGGCCCGTGGCGCCCATCGCATCGCGCACAGATTGCACCGCCTCACAGGCGGCGAGCACGCCATAGGCGCCATCAAAACGTCCGCCGCGCGGCTGGCTATCGAGATGCGAGCCCGTCATCACGACCGGCGCATCCGGCCCCGCCCAATCGAGCACCCCGACCATATTGCCCATCTCATCGACGGTGAGCCGCATTTCCTGTTCGGCAAACCAGGCCGCGAGATGATCGCGCGCCGCGCCATCCTCAGCGGACAGCGTCAGCCGGTGCATGCCGCCATCGGGCGTGCCGCCATGGGGCATGAAGGCGTCCATCAGGCGATGCAGGCGGATAGTGTCGATCATGATCGTCTCAGTTTCGGTTTGTCAGCTTTGAGTGGACGGCGCGGTGACATGGCAGGCCGCCAGCCGGCCATGATGACGGGTCCACAAAGGCGGCTCCTTAATGCGGCAGGTCGTGATCGCTTCCGGGCAGCGGGCGGTGAAGGAGCAGCCGGGCGGCAGGTCGATCGGGCTCGGCGGCTCGCCATCCAATAGCACATCCTCGGTCCGGTAGGGCCGCTCATCCAGCGTCGGCACCGCCGAGAGCAGCGCCTTGGTATAGGGATGACCAGGATCGTAGAAGACGCCGCCGGTATCGGCAATCTCCACCATTTTGCCGAGATACATCACCGCGATGCGGGTGCAGACACGGCGGACCATGGCGAGGTCATGCGAGATGAAGAGATAGGTCAGCCCGTGCTTGGCCTGCAGCCGCTCGAACAGACCCAGCAGACGCCCCTGCTCCACCGGATCGAGCGCCGACAGCGTCTCATCGAGAATGAGCAGCTTGGGCTCCAGCACCAAGGCGCGGGCGATATTGACGCGCTGGCGCTGCCCCGCGCTCATCCCCACCGGCAGGCGATGCAGATCATCCTGTGAAAGCCCGACCTCATCCATGGCGGCGCGCACCCGCTCAGCCGTTTCGCGTTTGCCGACGCCATGGATGGACAGCGCCATGCCGATGGTGCGACCCACGGGCAGATGCGGCGGCAGGCAGTTATAGGGGTCTTGCAACAGCAACTGGAATCCGCGGCGCATGGCGAAACGCTCCCGCCCGGTCATCTCGGCGATATTGCGCCCCTCGAACAGGATGGCGCCCTGGTCAGGCTCCTCCACCCAGGAGAGCAGCCGGGAGAGCGTGGACTTGCCGCAGCCGGATTCCCCCACCAGGCCGAAATTGTCGCCCTGAAAGACATCGAAGCTGACGCCACGCACCGCCTGCACGCTCTGTCTGCCGAAGAAACGGCTGCGGTCTTTCACCGTATAGGTCTTGGTGATTTCGGAGACCTGCAGGATGGGGGCGACATCATGGGCGGTGGGCTCAGGCACGGCCTCACCCGTCCAGATGCGCGGCGTGCGCGCCACCAGTTCCCGCGTCACGGCATGCTGCGGCGCGCGGGCGATGTCCATGGGCAGGCCGCGCTCGACGATGCGGCCGCCCGCCATGACGACGACCTCATCGGCGATTTCCGCGACCGAGGGCACCGAGGTGGTGATGAAGACGATGCCGGCCGAGGTGCGGGCGCGCAGCTCCTTCAACAGCCGCACGATCTGGGCCGCAACCGTCACGTCCAGCGGCTGGATGATATTGTCGCAGATGAGCAGATCGGGCTCGTTGATCATGGCATCCACGATCACCGCGCGCTGCAGCATGCCGCCCGAATACTGGCCGGGGAATTCGGCGAAACGCCGTGCGGCGGAGGGGATGCGCACGGCATCGAGCAGCGCGATGACGCGCCTTTTGGCCTCTGCCGCCTCCGTATCCGGGCTGACGGCGAGCAGCTTTTCCATGATCTGCACGCCGACGGGCAGCGTTGGGTCGAACGCATTGCCAGGGTCAGCACCGATGAAGCCGATACGCGGACGCACCTGCCTCTGCACGGCTGGGGTGAGCAGATCCTGCCCCCGAAACTGCACCTGGCCGGCGGTGACGCGCAGCGGGTCGGAGACCCAGCCCGCCATGGCCTTGGCGAGCGTCGTTTTGCCGGCGCCGCTTTCCCCCAGAATGCCGAGCACGCCATCGGCCGGTACCGTCAGATCAATGCCCGCCAGCACGGAGGACCCGTCCGGCCGCTGAATGGAGAGATTGTCGAGCCGCAGCAGCGGCGTCGTTGCCGTGGCCTGCATCAGATCCGCCCCTCCAGAACCTTATTGCGCGCGCGCTCGATGGAGGAGCCGACGAGATTGATGCCGAGCAGGGTCGTGAACAGGAAGGCGCCGGGCATGGTGGAAATCCACCAGGCATTGATGAGGTATTGGCGGCCGTCGGCGATGATATTGCCGAAGGTGGGCGTCGGCGGCTGCACGCCGATGCCGATGAAACCCAGGATCGCCTCGAAGATCATCATGCGCGCGATATCCAGCACGGCGACGAAGGCGATGGGCGGCAGCACATTGGGGGCGATCATCTGCAGCATGATGCGGATGGGCGAAGCGCCGAGAATTTTGGCGCCGCGCACATATTCGCGCTGCCGCTCAGCCAAGGTGACAGAGCGCACGACGCGGGCATAGCCGGGCCAGCCGGAGAGGGCGAGCACGAGGGTGACGCTTTCCGGGCTCGGCCGATGCACCGTCAGGATGGTGATGGCCAGGATGATGACGGGCACGGCCAATTGCGCGTCGGTGATGCGCATCAGTACCGTGTCGATGATGCCGCCATAGAAACCGGCGAGCAGGCCGACGATGGCGCCCACCACGAACATGATGAGCACGGCCGAGACGCTGATCATCAGCGCATTCTGCAGACCGATCAGGGAGCGCAGGAACAGATCACGCCCCAGCTGGTCAGTGCCGAGCAGATGCGTCCAATGCCCGCCGGGCAGGAAGGCCGGCGGCCAGAAACGCTGCATGATATGCATGCGCGTGGGCGAGAGCTTGGTCATATGCGGATAAATCAGCGCCGTGCCCACCAGCACGATGAGCAGGAACAGGCCGAGCTTGAACTCGAACTGGGCATAGGTCGCACGCCAGATTCGCCGGCCCGGTGTTTCCATGCGCGCGCGGGCGACCGGCGGAACGGTGACGGCTGTCGTGTCTGAGGACATCAGAAATCCAACCTCGGGTCGATCTTCGTCGACACGAGGTCGACGAGGATATTGATCACGACGAAGAGACAGGCGGAGATGAGCGCGACGCCCTGGATGACCGGGAAATCGCGTTCCAGCACCGCCTGCACGGTGAGCAGCCCGATACCGGGATAGTTGAAGATATATTCGACGATCAGCACGCCGCCGAGAAGCGCGCCGATCTGCACGCCGAAGATATTGAGCACCGGCACGGCCGCGTTGCGCAGGATATGGCGGAAAAAGATGCGGCGCTTGGAAAGGCCGCGCACATCCGCCAATGCCACGAAATTGCGCTGGCGGGCTGAGGCGATGGAACTGGCCAGGCTGCGCATGAAGATGGGCGACATTTCAATGGCAATCACGAAAGCCGGCAGGATGGTATAGGCGAAGTTCTGATAGCCGATGGAGGGAATCCATTGCAGCTCGGCCGTCACCACCAGAGCCAAGACGATCGCCAGCCAGAAATTCGGGATGGAGACGAAGGCCGAGCCTAGATAGACCGCAAACCGGTCGAACCAGCCGCCGGAATTCATCCCCGCCAGAATGCCGATCGGGACGGAGATCAGGAAGGCGAAGACGAGAGCGAGTGCGGCCAGCTGCAAGGTCATCGGCAGGGATTGCCCCAGCAGTTCGACGACGGTCGCCTTGTCACCGAGGGCGGAGACATCGCGCCCGCCTGCCGCCTCCCCGCCTGACTTCGCCTTGATGAAGGAGGTGCCAAGATCCCCGCGCAGCACATGCCCCAGCCAATGGACATATTGCACGGGGATCGGGTCACGCAGGCCCATCTCGCGCGCCGTCTGCTCCACCACGGCGTCACTGGCCATGGGGCCCAGAATGAGGCGTGCCGGGTCACCCGGCACAAGGCGCAGCGCCGCGAAGATCGCGAAGGACACGATCAGCACGATGAGCACGCCCTGCGCCAGACGGCGGATCAGGAAGGTCGCGAGAAAAGCCATGGCGCGGCCTCCGTCTTAGGCGGCTGCGAAGCTCGCCTTATGCACATCCATGGGGCCGTTCGGATAGATATAGAAATCCTTCAGACCGGCGTTGACGGCATTGAGATTGACCGACGTGAAAAGCGACAGCGACGGCGCCTTGGACGCGACGACCTCGGTCAGCTTGCCGACCAGAACCTTGCGCTTGGCGGTATCGGTCTCGGTATGTTCGGCGTCGAAGGCGGCATCGATCTCGGGATCGGAGATGCCGTTGATGATGCCGCCATCCGGGCCGGCTTTGGAATAGAACATGGCGCGCAGCACCATGTCGGGCTCGGGCGTCGCCGTGGACCAGCCGCAATCGATCATATGGCCGGCCGGTTCCTGGCCCTTGTGCTGATACAGCACATCACCCCAGGCGCCGGTTTCCATGACATTGAGCTTCACGTTGAAACCCTGGTCCTGCAGCATGCCGGTGATCAGCTCACCATAGTCCTTGGTCTTGGGATAGAAGCCGGTCGAGGTGATGTAGTCGATCTCCGGCAGGCCCTGGGCATTGGGGAAGCCCGCCTGCTTCAGCAGCGCCTGACATTTGTCGGCGTCGAATTCAGGGTAGTTCGGCACATTCTCATACCCGAATTTCAACGGGCTGATGTAATCGCTCGACTGCCCGCCGGCATCGCCCATCAGATCCATGATCTGCGACCGGTCGATGGCATGGCAGGCGGCCAGACGGATGAGGGGATTGTCAAAGGGCTTCTTGTTGCAGCGGAAATGCAGATACTTGTTTTCCGTCGACAGCGTGCGGCTGACGGCGACGCGCTTGTCCTTTTTCAGCGTCGCATACTGCTCCGGCTCCAGCCGCTGCAGGATGTCGATATTGCCGCTGAGCAGGCCGAGCACGCGGGTTGTGGCATCTCCCACATAGCTGAACTGGACCTGATCGAGGATCGGGCGGCCCTGATAATATTTGTCGAAAGCGTCGAGATAGGTGGTGTTGCCCTTCTGGTCGGCGAATTTGAACGGACCGGTGCCGTTGGGCCGCTGCGTGAGCACAGACGGATTCTTGACGTCGGCGGCCGAGAGGATGGCCATATAGCCGCCCATGAACTGGAAGGCCGAGGCCGGGAAACCAAATTTCTTGGTATGGACGCGGGCCGTCAGGCGATCGACGACCTCGACCTCGCACTGGCCGGGAAAGAAGGCGCTCGCGGGACGCGCGGGATCGGTGAAATATTCCATCGTCGCCTTCACATCCGCGGCCGAGAAGGTGGCGCCGTTATGGAAGGTGACGCCGTCGCGCAGCGAAATTTCCAGCGTATAGGGGTCGATCAGCTTCTGGCCCGTCGCCAGTTCCCAGACCATCTCGGTCGGGTCGGACGCGCGCATGGGCGTGCGGAACAGCTGCCCGAAGACGAAGCCTTCAAAGTTGATCTGGCCGAGCGAGGTATGGCTCGTCGGGTCCCAATTGCCCGTGACGGGCTCGGCGGAAGCGAAGACGAGCGTATTGCGGCCGGCGGCATTCGCCCGGCGAATGAACGGCATGGGCATAGCGAAAGCCGCAGCCGAAGCGGCGGTCGCCGTCAGCAACTTGCGACGAGATAACTGGTACATAGGACCCTCAGCGTGACACGCGTGAAACCCGGTACCGTGTTAGCGACTGCGTAGTCCCTGAATATCCGGCGATCTTTGCAGGCCGCCGCCGGATGTCTGTCTGGCACGATCCTAGCGGCAGACTTTCGTCGGCGCCAAGCACAAAATCCACAAATCCACAAAAAAACATAAAAACGCACAAAGCCGCTTGCCGCGCGCTCCCCTCGCACGGCATCATTCATTGCTGGATCGAGGGAGCGCTATGTGGGTCGACGAACGCCAGCAACGCATTATGGAGATCATCGGCACGGTCGGCCGGGTCGAGACGGATGCGATTGCGGTTGAGCTTCAGGTATCGCGTGAGACGATCCGCCGCGATCTGCTGCTGCTGGAGCGTGACGGCCGCTTGCGGCGCGTGCATGGCGGTGCCGTGCGTGCCGATCCGCCGCCCGAACGGCCTTTCCGCACCCGCAAGCGCGTGCAGATGGAAGCCAAGCGCCAGATTGCGCGCGCCGCTGTGGGCCTGATCAAGCCCGGCAGCGCCTGCTTCATCGATGCCGGCACAACGACCGCGGTCTTCGCGGCCGAACTCGTGCGCGTGGCGGATCTGCGCGTCATCACCAATTCGCTGGAAGTCGCGATGACCTTGCGCGCGGCGCAGAGCAATGCGGAAATTCTTCTGCTCGGCGGACGCATGGGGCTGGAAGTGCCCTCGACCCATGGCGATGTGACAATCGCCGAGATCGGACGCCATCGGGCTGATGTCGCCATCCTGTCGCCCGTCGCACTCGATACCGCGGCGGGCTTCACCTATCATGATCTGGATGAGGCGGCCGTGGCCCGCGCCATGACGCAGAATGCGGCGAGCATTCTGGTGCTTGCCGACCACACCAAGCTCGGCTGGGTCAGCCGCACTGTCGTCTGTCCCTGCAGCGAGATCCACGATCTGGTGTCAGACGCCGATGATGAGAGTCTTAAACCCTACCGCGCGGCCGGTATCCGGCGGACGCTGTCTGCCGGATAGGGCTGGCGCTGCATCAGACCAGAGCCGCATCAAAACCGTTCGGGACGAGGCCGCGTGGCTTCGCGTCCTCCGACAGCGCGGCGGGCACAAACTGGCCCTGCCCGGCTTGCGCCGTCACCACGCCATCCTGCATGACGACCTCGCCGCGCGCCATCGTCAGCACCGGCCAGCCGGTGACGGCGAGCCCCTCATAGGGCGTGTAGTCAATCGCGTGCTGCATCAGATCATTCGTCAGCGTCACCGCGCGCGCGGCATCCCAGATGACCAGATCGGCGTCGAAACCGGGCGCGATGCTGCCCTTGCGGCCATAAAGGCCGAAGCGCCTGGCGGGCGTCGTCGCCGTCAGCGCCACGAACTGGTTGACGCTGATATTGCCGCGGACAACGCCCTCGCTGAAGGTGATCGCCATACGCGCGGCCAGGCCCGGCACGCCGTTCGGGATGCGCGTGAAGTCAGCGTCTGCGCCATGGATCGCCTTGCCGTCCGGTCCATCGAAACTATAGCCGCAATGGTCGGAGGAGATGATGTCCAGCGTGCCGGCGCGGATCGCGGCCCACAGGCCTTGCGCGTCGCCCGCGTCACGCGGGCTGGGACTGCACATGAATTTCGCCCCTTCCCGCCCCGGCCGCGCCATCTCGGCCGCCGTCAGCACCAGATATTGCGGGCAGGTCTCCCCCGTCACCTTGACGCCGCGCGCCTGGGCACGGGCGATCTCGTCGGCGACTTCGGCGCAGGAGACATGGAAGATGTGGATCGGCTGATCGACCAGCTCCGCGAGTGCTATGGCGCGATGCGTCGCTTCCCGCTCCACGACCTTGGGCCGAGAGACTGCATGCGACGCGGGCTCTGTACGGCCGGCTTTCAGCAAAGCCTCAGACCGCCAGCGGATCGCCTCGTAGTTTTCGCAATGCACGCAGACGGTGGCACCCAGCCGCTTGGCTGCCGCCAGCACGCGCAGATACTCCGCATCCGTGACATGGAAGGGATCGTAGGTCAGGAACATTTTCAGGCTGCGCACACCGCCTGATATGATGACGGGCAGTTCCTCATCCAGCACCGCGGCGGTCGGGTCCGTGATGATCTGGTGCAGCGTGTAATCAATGGGCGAGCGCGCCGCCCGGGCCGCATAGTCTCCGGCATGGGCGGCGACCGGCTGGCCTTTGAAGTGCGGGCTGAACGGAATAAGCGTCGTCGTGCCGCCGGCAAAGGCCGAGCGCGCGGCGGTGGCGAATGTCTCCTCATGCACCGAGCCATCGCCTTCCAGCTGCTCGACATGGCAATGGCTGTCGATGCCGCCGGGCAGGACCAGCTTGCCCGTCGCGTCGATCACGCGTGCGCCGTCGAGCGACAGGCCGATCGCCGCGATGCGGCCGCCGCTGATGCCGATATCGGCGACGAAGGTGTCAGCGGCCGTCACGAGAGTGCCGCCGCGAATGACGGTCTCAAACCGGGTCATGCCCGCGATCTCCTTTTGGGTGGTGCGGCGTCGCGGCCGCTCATCACATCCAGCATTTCGGCGGCGACATTGCGCAGATGCGTCGCCATCGCGGCGCGGGCGCGGCGCGGATTGCCTTCGGCCACCGCATCCAGAATATCGATATGCTCACTGGCATCACGTGACACGCGGCCCGATGGGCTGGTCAGTTCAAACAGCCGCGTCGTCATGCGCAGCTCACGGATGATGCGCACCATGACGCCATTGTTCAGCACTTCCGGGAAGAGCAGATGCAGACGATCATCCATTTCCCAATGGGCGGCATCCTGCCGATCGAGCTTGCCGAGGTTTTCCACATTGCGCCGCAAATCCTGAATCACCTCCGGGGGCACGCGGCCGATGGACAGTTCCACCGCCTCACCCTCGATCAGCTCTCGCACCTTCAGCGCCTGGAAGAATTCCACCGGCTGGACCTGCCGAACGGCATAGGAGCGCGAGCCCTGCTTGATGAGCAGTCCTTCCGCAGCGAGACGCAGGATCGCCTCGCGGATCGGCGTCCGCGAAATCTCCAGCTGCTCCGCGAGCCTGCCTTCCACCACCAGGCTGCCGCCGGGCAGCTGGCGGGTCAGCACCAACCGGCTGAGCGCATCATAGGCGCGCTCAGCCAGGCTGCCTTCGTCGCCCGCAGAATGCTTGTCCGTCACCTGGGCGATGCTCCTTCCAAAAGTCCCGCCGCGACCAGAGCATCACGCAAGCGCGTGATCTCCGACGGCGGCAAAGCCGTGACCGGCGCACGCGGACTGCCATTGGTCCAGGCGCCGGTCAGCAGCATGCAGGCCTTCAGCCGCGCTGTCGCGAGCCCGCCGGGCGCATGGCCGTAGATGGCGTTCGCGAGCGGCTGAATGCGCGCATGCAGCACGCGGGCGGTGGCGAGGTCACCGTCGCGCACCGCCCTGTCCAGCGCCACGATCTCGGCCGGCATCAGCACGGCCAGGCTGACCAGACTGCCCTCGCTGCCGACCACGAAGCAGGACAGCAGATGCTCATCGCCGGAGGCCATCATCGCGACATGGGGGGCGACGGCCTGCACCAGCCGCCGGTTGCGGTCATAGGCATTGCTTTCCCAGCTGCCTTCCTTGACGCCGACGACCGCGGGGATTTGCACCAGTTCGGCCAGGACGGCGGGCCTATAGGCGAGAGCGGAGGCAACACCCGCCTGATAGAGCATCAGCGGAATGCCGCAGACCTCGGCAATGCGGCGATGATGTGTCACCGCCATGCGGTCATCCTGCGACAAGGCCCAGGAAAAGGGCGGAAAAACCAGCACGGCATCCGCCCCGGCATCGGCCGCATCGCGCGCGTGGAGTGCCGCCTCCTCGGTCGCTTCGGCGACGACGCCTGCGACGATGATGTGGGTGATGCCGATCGTTGCATGCGCGATCTCCGTCACCTGCCGCCGCTCCTCCCGCGTCAGCAGGAAGTTCTCGCCGGCATGACCGTTGCACAGCACGCCCACGATACCGGGGACGCGCGCGACACTGCGGAAATGCTCGGCCAGGACCGGCTCGTCGATCTGCCCATCGGCGCGAAAGGGCGTCAGGGTCGCGACATAAATGCCGTGAAAGGGGGTATCGGTTGCAGGGATCACGCTTCAGTCCTTACGCTAGCCAGGGTGGTATCGATCAAGCGGGCCGGATCGAACAGAGGCATCTCCGGCTCCTGACCCAGAATATGCTGAGCGAGCAGCAGGCCCATATAGGGCGCGCTGGTATAGCCGGAATGGACGCAGCCGATGACATAGGCGCCCTCCATTCCCGGCAGGGGACCGATCATCGGCATGGCATCGGCGGTTTCCGATTCGAGGCCCAGCCAGATGCGCACGACCCGCGTCTCACCCAAGGCCGGCACGGCATGGCGGGCGAGCCGGATATTGCCGATGAGATTGTCGGGGATCGGCTCGACCCCGCCTCTCACCGGGTCGCCGCGGCCCTGCCAGCCGCCGCCGATGAGCACCGAGCCGTTCTCGAACTGCTTCAGCGACAGCAGACCATTGGCGATGCCGATGACGCTGCGCATGACAGGGCGCATGCGCTCGGTAATGACAAGCTGGTTGATCAGGCATTTGACTGGCACGCGGAGGCCCAGCATGGCGAGCATGTTTTCCAGCCAGACACCGCCCGCCAGCACGATGCGCCGGGCCGAGAGGCGCGTGCCGCAGCTGCCGCGAATAAGGTAGCCCGCACCCTGTGGTTCGATCGCACTGACGGGGATCTGCTCCACCATGGTGACGCCGGCCGCGATCAGCGCCTGACGGTAGCCGCGCCCGGTCAGATAGGCGGTGACATGCCCGTCCAGCGCGCAGAAGGCCGCGGCCCGAATGGCCGGATTGATGCCAGGGTCGATGGCGCAGGCCTCAGCCGGGCTGATCAGCCGGATCGGCGCGCCCATGGCGGCGCGCGCCTCGGCCCGTTTCACCAGCATCTCCTCCTCGGCGGCGGTGAAGGCGAGCGAAAAGCCGGCGGCGGAGCGCGCGCCGACATCGCACCCCAGCCAGCGCCGGGACTCAAGCCAAAGTTCCCGCCCCTTCATCGCGTAGGGGATGAGGGCGGCGCGCGTCATATGCAGGGTCAGCGTCCCGGCATTGACGCCCGAGGCCTCACGGCAGATTTCACCGCGATCAACGAGCGCCACGCGCATGCCGGCGCGGGCCAGATGCAGCGCGGTCGTCGCACCCATCGCTCCCGCGCCGATCACCGCGACATCGAAATCAGGCGTCATCATCCGCCCATTCATAGCGGCGCCGGGGGCGGCAATTGCAGATCATCATAGGCGATGGGGGGCGCCAGCTCATCCAGCGGCAGCGGCCGAAACGGCGTGCGGCCGGTAAAATAGCCTGCCTCCTCCCGCGGGTTGCCACGTCCGGCGACCAATTGGCCGACGATATCGCCGCAGATGCGGCCCTGGCAGGGGCCCATGCCGCAGCGTGTCCAGGCCTTCACCTGGTTGACCCCGCGCGCGCCGTCGCGCACGGCCGCGCCAATCTCTCCTCGCGTCACATCCTCACAGCGGCAGACGATGGTGTTCTCCGCGATCGCCGCCACCTGGGCCGGGCGCAGCGCCATCAACCTGGCCATGGCCGTGCCGAACCGCCGCGCGCTCTGCGCCTTGCGCCGCAGCGGAGCTGCCAGATGCTGATAGGTCTCAACCGGCAGCGCGCCCAGATCATGCGCGACCGCAAGACCAGCCAGCCGCCCATCGAGAGCGGCCGCCGCGGCACCCGCGATACCGGCGCCGTCGCCGGCCACGTAAAGCCTGCGCATCGTCGTGCGGTAATCGGCATCCACCTGCGGCACCCAGCCGCCGCGCAGCGCCTCAAACCGATGCCCGGCCCGCAGCAGACGGGTGATGTCGGTTGCGGCCGTCAGACCGTTGCCGACGGCGACGGCATCGACCAGGAAGTCCCGCTCGGGTTCCGCGGCCGGCGCGCCATCGCCATCGACCCGGCCGACAGAGACATGAAGCTTCTCACCCCGTGCCACGACGCCGCGGATGGCATGGCGGTAGAGCATCGGCACGCGCGCCCGGCGCAGGGCCATCTGCCAGGCCAGTCCTTTCCAGGCGAGGTCAGGCCGGCTGGCGATCGGCCGCCACTCGGCCAGCCAGTCCGCCTGGGAGGCAAGATCGATCACGGCGGCCAGGCGGCCGCCGGCTTTGAGAATACCGACGGCCACTGCCAGCAGGAGCGGCCCCTGCCCCGCGACCAGCGTCAACTGACCCGGCAATATACCCTGCGCTTTGAGCATGATGGTGGCGCCCGCAAGCCCGGTGACACCGGGCAGCGTCCAGCCGGGGAAAGGCACCACCCGTTCCTGCGCGCCGGTCGCCGCAATGATGGCGCGGGCACGCCAGGAGACGGCACCGGCAGGCCCCAGGGCGTCGACGCGATAGCCGGGCGACACGGACCACACGATATGATCGAAATGCGCCTGCACGGGGCTGGCCGTCAGACGGTCCCGCAGCGCCACGCCGAGGGGATCGGCCTTGTGCTGAAACGCGGCGCCGAAGGCGCGCGGCGGCGCGCGATAGACCTGGCCGCCGGCTTGCGGCGCTTCATCGACCAGACGGACGGACAGCCCATGCTCGGCGGCCGCCAGGGCTGCTTCCACCCCGGCCGGGCCGCCGCCGATGACAATGAGATCGGTATCCAGAGTCACGGCACCGTCCCCGGCAGAATCACCATGCCGTCGCGCACCTCAAGCCGGCAGGCCGGACGACGGACGCCGTCGGCCACGACGACGCATTCCTGACAGATGCCCATCCAGCAGAAGGCGCCACGCGGCGCATCGGCCCGCGGGCTGGCACGCAGCATACGGATGCCGGCGGCCAGAAGCGCGCTTGCGACCGACTCACCCAGATAGGCTTCGATCGGCCTGCCATCAAAGACGATGCGAACCGCACGCCCCCGTTCGATGCCCGTTGCGCGATGAAAATCGCGCGGTTGCGATGATTGACTTTCTGCCATTCCAGTGTTTCTTTGTCGACGAACGGTATACAAATCGTATACTGATGAGCCACATGATGCAACCGCAAAGGGATGAGTGATATGGGTGCCTTGACGTGGATCGGCCGGGTCGCCGGTCTTGCCGCCTTGCTTGCCGCGCCGGCCGCCGCCGAGGCCCATAGCCTGGATGAGATCCTGTCCGCCAAGACGCTGGTCATCGGCATCAACCCCAATCTGCCGCCGCTCGGCTCCTTCAGCGACCAGAACCAGGTGCAGGGTTTTGACGTCGATATTGCCAACAAGCTCGGCCAGATGCTGGGCGTGACGGTGCAGCTGGTGCAGGTGAATTCCGCCGACCGCGTGCCTTACCTCCTCACCGGCAAGGCCGACCTCATGATGGGTGCGCTGACCCGCACCCCGGCCCGCGCCCAGGTCATCGACTTCTCGCTGCCGATTCAGACGGAAGCGATCAGCGCCATCACCAAGGACAGCGCACCCTACAAGACCATGCAGGACCTGAATTCCGCTGACGTAAAGCTGATCGAAGTGCGCGGCACGACGCCGGTGGACTACGTGAAGCAGACCCTGCCCAAGGCCCAGGTCACGCTGTTTGACAATTATCCCGATGCGGTACGCGCCTTCGAGCAGGGCCGCGGCGACGCGATCGTCGATGTGGTCGATTATCTCGGCACCTATACCAAGACCTATCCGGCCAAGACGCGCGTCATTGCCGACAAGAATGCGGAAGTCGATTATGACTGCATCGGCCTCGCCTTCGGCAACGCGCCGCTGAAGTCCTGGCTGAACGTGGCGCTGTACGCGCTGGAGACGGACGGCTTTTTGACCGATACCTACAAGAAGTGGTTCGGCATGGCGCCCGTCTATCCCATCCCGACCTCGCCGTATTTCTGATAGGCTGAGACAGGAGGCGCTTCAGGTCCATGCATTACGTCCTGCACTATGGCCAGATAGCGCCTTACCTTCCCTATCTGATCGGCGGCATGGCTATCAGCCTTGCGCTCAGCGTGCTGTCCTTCATCGGCGGCATGGTGATGGGATTGGTCTTTGCGGTTCTGCGCAATGAGGGCCATCCCATCGCCGCGCGCCTGGTGCGCATCTATGTCGCCTTCTTCACCAATACGCCGCAGCTGGTGCAGATCTACGTGATCTATTTCGGTCTGCCGGATTTCGGCATTCTGTTCTCACCCTTCGCCGCCGTGCTGATCGGCATGACGCTGAATGCGGCAGCCTACCTCACCGAAATTCTCCGCGCGGGTCTGGGCACCGTGCATGCGCAGGAGCTGGACGCGGCCGAAACCCTGGGCATGAACCGGCTGCAGACGCTGCGCCATGTCACGCTGCCGCACCTGTTCCGGGTGGCGATGCCGGCCTTGACCAATCAATATATTCTGATGACGCTTGGCACCTCGATGGCCGCCATCTTCGGGGTGGAGGAACTGACCGGCCGCGCCTTCAACATCAATTCCACCACCTTCCGCTCGATCGAGATTTTCACGACCGTCGCCGGGCTTTATGTCATCGTCACCTTCATCGCGACGATCCTGCTGGCCGTGGTCGGCCGCTGGGCCTTCCGTGCGCGCGTTCCGGTGCTGTGATGCTGAGCTTTCTGATCGCGGAAATTCCCCGCCTGTTCACGATCTATAACGTCATCCTGCTGCTCAAGGCCGCACTCACCACCGTGTCGCTGTCGGCCGTCGGCTGTGTCGTAGGGCTGTTCTGCGGCTTTATGCTCAGCCTCGCGCGGCTGTCGAAGCGTTCGGTCTTCTGGCCGCTGAAGGCGCTGGCGCTGATCTATGTCGAAATCCTGCGCCGCGTGCCCTTCCTCATCACGCTGATGATCTTCTTCTTCGGCGCGCAGGTTCTGGGCTTCAATGCGACGCCGCTGGTCATCGCCTTCATCAGCACCTCGGTCATCTCAACCGCTTTCGTGGCCGAGATCGTGCGTGCCGGTCTGCGCGCCGTGAAGCCAAGCCAGATGGAAGCGGCGGCGGTGATGAACTTCTCCGCCTGGCATATCTTCTGGCATGTCCGCCTGCCCCAGGCCTGGCCGCTGATCCTGCCGCCGGTCTTCGGCTATTTCGTGCTGTTCATCAAAGACACGGCGCTTGCGTCCCAGGTCGGCGTGCTGGAACTGACCCAGGCCGGCAAAATCCTCAATACCAAGGGTTTTTCGGCATCCCTCGTCTATGGGGCGGTGCTGATCCTCTATTTCCTCATTTCCTATCCTCTGGCCCGCTTCGGGGCCTATCTGGAGACACGGCTTGGCGCATCTCGACATTCGCGGCCTCGTCGCGCGCTATAACAACGCGACCGTGCTCGACGGGATTGACCTGTCGATCGAGCGCGGTGAGATCGTCAGCCTGATCGGCCCCTCGGGCTCAGGCAAAAGCACGCTGCTGCGCGTCATCAGCGGGCTGCTGCCGCCGCGCGCCGGCACCGTCACCTTGGCCGGCGAGACGATCAATTATGCAGACCGCCGCTCGCTCCGCCGGTCCCGCGACAAGCTTGCCATCGTCTTCCAGCAGTACAACCTGTTCGGCAATATGACTGTGCTGCGCAATGTGATGGTGGCCCCCGTCACCATCCAGAAGCGCGACCGCGCAACCGTGGAGGCTGAGGCGCGCGCTTTGCTCGACAAGGTCGGCCTTGGCGACAAGCTCACCGCCTACCCGGATGAACTGTCAGGCGGGCAGCAGCAGCGCGTGGCGATTGCCCGCGCACTGTGCCTGAAGCCTGACATCCTGCTGCTGGATGAGGTGACATCGGCGCTGGACCCCGAGCGCGTGGGCGAAGTGCTGGATACGGTGAAGATGCTGGCGGCCGACAATATGACGCTGCTCATCGTCTCGCATGAAATGGGTTTCGTCCGCGAAGTCTCGCACCGCGTTGCCTTCATGGCCGATGGCAGGATTCAGGAAATGGGACCGCCCGCGCAGATCTTCGGCCAGCCGCAGCAGAAGCGCACCCAGGCTTTCGTCAGCCGCATTCTGGGTCACTGACGCAGGCTCATCCCCGCGAATTGCGCGGGCGTGTCGAGATCGTCCAGAATGCCGGCGGTCTCCACCTCCAGCAGATGCAGGTCGGGGCTCGCGGCCAGGATGTCGCGCCCGCCTTTGTCCCCGGTCTGCGCGGCAAGTGCGGCGAAATGCGCGCGGCCCCATAGGATCGGGTTGCCTGGCTGACCGCGAAAGGTCGGGCGGATGATGCTGCGGCCGGCATCCGGCGAGAAAGCCGCCAGCATCGCCCGCAGCACGGCAGCCGGCACGAAGGGCATATCGCCCAGGCAGATCAGCGCGCCCGTGCAAGCCTCCGGCACGCCAGCGATCCCGGCGCGCAGGCTGGCGGACAGCCCCGCCGCGAAATCCCCGGCATGAATACGGGTCAGCGGCAGGTTGAAGCTTGCGCGCTCCACCTCCGCCCGCTCATGGCCGGTGACGAGGATCACCGGCGTGGCTCCACTCGCCAGCACTTGCGACAAGGTGGCCGTCAGCACCGTGCCGCCCGCGGGCCATGGCATCAGCAGCTTGTTCTGCGCGCCCATGCGGCGGGAAAGGCCGGCGGCCAGGACGATAGCCGCGATCATGGCCGTGCAAACTTTCCACGCCGGGCTGCAATCAGCGCCGCCAGGATGGACACCGCAATCTCATTCGGGCCGACCGCCCCGATATCGAGGCCGATCGGGGCGTCGATTCGCGCGAGCGCGGCCTCACCGACGCCAGTTTCGGCGAGCCGCTGCAGCCGCGCCGCATGGGTGCGGCGGGAGCCGAGCGCGCCGACATAGAAAACGGGTGCTGCCAGCGCTTCGGCCAAGGCCGGCTCATCGAATTTCGGATCATGGGTCAGGGTCACCACCGCCGTGCGCGCATCGAGTCCGAGTTCGGCGAAAGCGCGGTCCGGCCAGTCCAGGATCAGCCGCGCCTCGGGGAAGCGTTCCCGCGTGCAGAAACTGCTGCGCGCATCGACGACGATGACCTCAAACCCCGCCAGACGGGCCATGGGCGCCAAGGACTGCGCGATGCGTACCGCGCCGATGATGACAAGACGCGGGGCCGGATTGAAGGTTTCAATTAGGATTTCAATCCTATCCTTTGTCACCAGTACCGGTGCGTCCCGCGACAGGGCTGCGGCCGCCGTCTCCGCCAGATCATCCTCCCGCGTGATGACATGACCAGGGCCGCCATCCAAAGGACGCGCGATGGCGATGCTCTCCCGCATCTCTTGCGCCGCAAACAGCGCGGGCAAGAGATGCGTGGGCAGTGGTGCGACATAAATTTCAATCTCACCACCGCAGGCGAGACCGACCGACCAGGCAAGCTCATCGGTCACGCCGAAGCGCAGCCGTTCCGCGCCACCCTGGGCCAGCAGGCGCTCGGCGGTCTCGACGACCGCGCCTTCCACGCAGCCGCCACTGACGGCGCCGCTGATCCGGCCCATTCCGCTCACCACCATATGGCTACCGGCTCCACACGGCGCGCTGCCCCAGGTGCGCAGCACAGTGGCCAGCGCCACGGCCTCCCCTGCCTGCGTCCAGGCCCAGCCGTCTCGCAAAGGGTCCTGCATGCCTGCCATATCCTGACGCTCCGCCATGTCTGGCGATGCTGCATGAGTTGGCAGGACTTCGCCATAGGCTGACCAAGGCAGGGCTGTGGCGCCGTGGCGCGGCAATCCCCATTTTGTCAGCAGACTGGCCGATCGCGCTGCCGCATAAGACGGGGCTGCCCATAAGAAACTCCGGGAGACGCTGATGTATCGAGACAAATATGACCTCACCGGCAAGACCGCTTTCGTCACCGGCGGTGGGCGCGGCATTGGCCTTGCCTCGGCCATGGCGCTGGGCGAATGCGGGGCCAGGCCGATCATCGCCGACCGCGACCCGGCCGTGCTGGAAGACGGACTGGCGAAGCTCCGCGCGCTGTACCCGCAAGCCGAGGGCATTGTGTTGGACGTCACCCAGTCAGACGCGGTGACGGCGGCGGCCGACCGGTTCAATGCCGAAGGCGGTGTCGATATCCTGGTCGCCAATGCCGGCATCGCCTGGCCCGATACGGCGGGTGAAGACATGACCGACGATGTCTGGTTGAAGATGATCGATATCAATCTCAACGGCTGCTACTGGAGCTGCCGGGCGTTTGGCCGCCATATGCTGGCGCGGGGCGCGGGCAGCATCGTGACCGTGGGGTCCATGTCCGGCGTCATTTCCAACCGGCCGCAGCGCCAGGTGCATTACAATGCGGCCAAGGCCGCCGTGCATCACCTGACGCGATCGCTGGCTGGCGAATGGGCCGCCCGCGGCGTGCGGGTGAATTGCGTGGCGCCGACCTATGTCGATACCGCCATGTCAGGTACCGGCCTGCGGATTCCCGAACTTTCCAACATATGGCTTGAGAATACGCCAGCCCACCGCGCCGTGACGGCGGAGGAGATCGCCTCCGTCATCCTGTTCCTGGCGTCGGACGCGTCCAGCGCCCTGATGGGCGCCATCGTGATGGCCGATGTTGGCTATACGATCTGGTGACAGGTCTTGCCCTGCGCAGTCAGCAGACCGGCCAGATCCTAAAGGCCGAAGTCGCGCATGCGCGCACGGTTCTGTGCCACGGCCGCGGCAGGATCGGCCGCCGCCGTGGCTGACTCTTCCTCTACCACCAGCCAGCCGTTGAAATGGGGTGCCACCCGCACCGTCTCGATGACCGCGTCGATATCGCAATCCCCGGTGTCGAGCATGGCCCATTCCCCATCCTCATCGACGTCTTTGAGATGGAGATAGCGAATGCGGTCGCGATAGGTGCGCAGCACGTCAAGCATATCCTCATGCCCGCGCAGAATATGGCCGGTATCCGGCACCCAGCCGATCAGCGCAGGATCGGTCAAAGCAAAGATCGCGTCGTAATCGGCACGATTGAACAGAAGCGTATTGTGATGCGAACTCGGGTGCAAAGCGACGCCGACCCCTGCCCTTTGGCCCAGCCTGCCGGCGGCATTGTAGAAGCCGGCAGCGGCTGCGAATTTATCCGCGCGGTCCCCCGGCGACATGATCGTCGCACTGCCGAAGGAGACGAGCGCCCCCGGAAAATAGCCGGCAAAGGCAATGGCGTGTTCAGCGGCCGAGAGGTCAGCCTGCAGCATGGCAGGCTCGGTAAAGCCGCTGTCGCTGCCGATGGCGTAGGAAACCAGCGTCAAGCCATTCTGGGCGAGCGCGCCGGCGAAAGCCTGCGGGCGGTCGCGATAGTGACCGATCATCCGGTCTGTAATTTCGATCCCCGCATAGCCGGCCGCTGCGATCATCGCCAGCAGCGTGTCCGGGCCGTCCTGGTAGCGGTCGCCGAGCATTTCCCAGGTATAGGTCTGGCAGCCGAGTTGCAGACGCGGCGAGGTTTCGCCCATGCCAGTCATTCCTTTAATCCGCCCATGGTCAGGCCCTGGATGATATGCCGCTGGAAGATCAGCACGAGGATGATCAGCGGCAGCGTCACCACGGCGGACGCCGCAGAGATATCACCCCAGGGCACGTAATAGATATCGGTGAAATTCGCGATCCCGACCGGCACGGTCTGATGCTGGAAATTGGAGGTGAAGGCGAGTGCAAATAGGAATTCATTCCAGGCCGCGATAAAGGCGAGCAGGCCCGTCGTCACCAGGCTGGGCAGGGAAATGGGCAGGATAATCCGCCACAAAAGGCCGAGGGTGGACACGCCGTCCACGCGCCCGGCCTCGTCCATCTCTCGCGGCAACGTCTCGAAATAGCCGAACAGCACCCAGGTGACGAGCGGCAGGCCGAGGGCGAGATAGACGATGATGAGGCCGGTATAGGTGTCGAGCAAATTGAAGGATGAAGCGATGAGATACAACGGCCCGACGATCGCGATCTGCGGAAACATCGAGACCGACAGGATCACCATCAGCAATCCAAAACGGCCTCGCATGTTCAGGCGCGACAAGGCGAAGGCTGCGAACGTGCCAAAGGTCAGCGCGAAGGCGGTGGTCGCGAGTGCCACGATCAGCGAATTGCGCAGATAATATTGCAAATGCCGCTCAAAGAAGGCGTTTTTGTAATGCATCCAGGTGAAGGGATGCGGAATGAAGGAAGGTGTCGGGCCCGTCAGCGCACGATCGAGCTGGAAGGAGGTTGAGAACTGCCAGAGGAATGGCCCGGCGGACCAGATCAGCACCAGCAGCGCACCGCCATAGACGATGATGCTGCGCGCCATGTGTCGGGACGGGTTCATCGGCTTGCCCTCATCTGCCGCATGATGACGACACAGAAGCCAAGGGCGATGATGCCTTCGGTGATGAAGGTCGCCATCGTCATCGACGATCCGTAGCCGAACTGCAAAGTGGAAAACAAAACCTTGTAGCTGAGCGTCGACAATGTTTCGGTGGAATCGGCCGGACCGCCGCCCGTGAGCACATAAACGAGATCGAAGATGCGGAAGGCATCCAGCGCGCGAAACAGGCCGGCGATCAGCAGCGTGGGCCAGAGCAGCGGCAGGCGCACCTGCCAGAAGATGGACCAGGAAGAGGCGCCGTCGATCTTGGCCGCCTCGATCAGCGTCGGCGATATCGTCTGCAGGCCCGCCAGCAGCAGCAGCGCCATAAAGGGCGTCGTCTTCCAGACATCGGCCAGAATGATCGTGGCGAAAGCGGTATGGGTTGAGCCCAGAAAATTGACATTGGCACTCAGCAGCCCGGACTTCACGCCAAGATAGTTGATGACACCATGCTGGCCATCGAACAGCCAGCCGAACATTTTCGATGTCACCACCGTCGGCATCGCCCAGGGCACCAGCATGATGGCGCGCAGGAACGCACGGCCGGCGAAACGCTCAAACAGCAGCAAGGCCATCAGCACGCCGATGATCGTCTCCGCCGCCGTCGAGACGAAGGTGAAGATGATCGTATGCGTCCAGGCATTCCAGAACTGCCCATCATTGAACAGCGTGACGTAATTGGTCAGGCCGACGAAGGCACTTTCATTGGTGATGAGCGAGGTATTCGTCAGCGACAGCCAGATGCCGTTGAGAATCGGATAGAGCGAAACCGCGGCGAGTGCGACCAGCGCCGGCAGCAGCAGCGCCCAGCTGACCGCCGCCGCCTTCACGCGGTGGGGCCGGAAAAATCCATGACGGCCGGCACGCGTCTTTTTGGCTGCGACCGGCGGCTTTGCACGCGCGAATACCATATGGCGGCGGCCAGGCGCGGCCGATGCGTGGCTTTGTGCTCCCAGCATCCTGCACTCCCTTCCCATGCGCGGTCTTACGCCGCGTCACACAGGCAGGTTCCAGCAATCAATCCGCAGGGTCAAGCATAAATGCGCATAATGCTGCATCACGCCCTTGAGTTTCTGCGGCAATTGGCGCAGACAAATGCAGGTTTGCCGCCATAGGGCCAGCCATCGGAGCCAAGACACACAGAAGGTCAGGCGATGTCTCTCTTGCGTATCGGCGTTATCGGCTGCGGCAATATCGCCATGACCTATCTGCGCAATGCCGCCCTGTTTCGTGGCATTGCCGTCACGGCCTGCGCCGATCTGCTGCCCCAGCAGGCCGCTGTGCGGGCGGGCGAATTCGGGTTGCGCGCGATGACGGTGCCGGACCTGCTGGGGGCGCCCGATATTGACCTTGTGATCAATCTCACCGTGCCGGCGGCGCATGCCGACATCACCCATGCCGCGCTCGCCGCCGGCAAGCATGTCTTTACCGAAAAGCCGCTCGGTGTCACCGCCGCGGATGGCGCCCGCCTGGTGGCGGACGCCGCGGCGCGCGGCCTGATGCTGGGCTCGGCCCCCGATACCTTCCTGGGTGCGGCGGGCCGACAGGCCAGGCAGCTGCTGGATGACGGCGCCATCGGCCGCGTCGTGACCGGCACCGCCTTCATGATGGGACGGGGGATGGAGCACTGGCATCCCAATCCGGCCTTCTACTATCAGAAGGGCGGCGGCCCGGTGCTGGATATGGGCCCCTATTATATCACCATGCTGGTCAATCTGCTCGGCCCCGCCAAGCGCGTGATGGGCATGACAACCCAGGGCGCGGGAGAACGGCTGATCACCGCGCCCGGGCCGCTGCATGGCACAAGCTTTGCGGTCAGCACGCCGACGACACTGCTATCGCTGATCGAATTCACGAGCGGCGCCATCATCACCTTCGGCGCCAGCTGGGATGTCTACCGTCACAGCCAGGTACCGATCGCGCTCCATGGCACGGCGGGGTCGCTGCATCTGCCGGACCCGGACACCTTCGGCGGCACCATCAGCCTCAGCCGCCACGGCGCCGCTTGGGAAGACATCGACACCAGCGCGGATCTCTACGGCCAGATCAATTGGCCCTATACGGCGCCGGACCGCGCCAATTACCGCATGCTGGGCATCGCCGATCTCGCGGCCGGGTTGCGCGCCGGGCGGCCACCGCGGGCATCCGGTGCGCTGGCGCTGCATGTGCTGGAGATTCTGGAGGCGATCCTGCGCTCGGGCGAGAGCGGGCAGCCCGTCGAGATGACAACCACCGTCACCCAGCCGCCCCTGCTGGCCGAGCCTGACGCGCAATCCTACCTCGCCTGACACCGGAAGAGGCTGTGAAAACCGATGCTCGATTCTGATGCCCGCGCCGTCCTTCAAGCCCAGGCCGCCATGGGACGGCCGCCGATCGACACGCTGTCACCGGATGTCGCGAAACAGGTCTTTCTCGACACCTGCCCGCTGCTGCAGGGCCCGCGTGAGGCTGTCAGCACCGTGCGGGATATCGCCATTCCGACAACGGCCGGGGCTTTGGCCCTGCGCCTGTATCGCGGCCAGGGCTGCCCGGTTGAGGGCGCGCCGGCGCTGGTCTTTTTCCACGGCGGCGGCTGGGTATTGGGCGGATTGGACACGCATGACACGATCTGCCGCTGGATCGCGAATGATCTGGCCGGCGTCGTGCTGGCGGTCGATTACCGGCTGGCGCCGGAGCACCCCTTTCCGGCCGCCATCGACGATGCCGCCGCCGCCGTCGCTCACGCCCATCGCAACGCCGGCCATCTGGGCATCGACCCCCGCCGGGTCGCGGTGGGTGGGGACAGTGCCGGCGGCAATATCGCTGCCGTCATGGCGCTGATGGCGCGCGCGGGGGCGCTGCCTGCCCTGGCCTTCCAGATGCTGCTCTATCCCGTGACGGATGTCTCCGGCAGCCAGGACAGCTATCGCCGCTATGCCGACGGCTACGGGCTGACGACCGCCGCCATGCGGTGGTTCCGGGGCCACTACCTCGGCGCGCACGGCCGCCCGGATGACTGGCGCATCGCGCCATTGCGGGCCCCGGATGTGGCCGGCGCAGCACCTGCTTTCGTGCTCACGGCAGGTCACGACCCGCTGCATGACGAAGCGGTGGAGTATGCGTCCCGCCTGCGCGCCGCCGGCGTGACCGTGCTGCTCGATGAAAATCCCGGCCAGATCCACGGCTTCATCAGCATGGACCGCTTCATTGCGGCCGCACGCCCTGCTGTCACCCGTGCCACCAATTTCTGGCGGGAGGTTGAAGCCGCATCCCCGCGCTGACACCCCTGCCGCGCCTCTGCCTATGTCCGCACAAAACCAACAAAAACGCAGAAGGACAGATACGCCCATGACCAGCATCAAGACCGTCGCCACCGCCCCCGTGACCCGCCGCGCCACGCTGACCGCCGCCGGCATTGCCCTTGGGTCCGCCGCCCTGCCGGGCGGTATCCGGCGCGCCCGCGCGGCCGACCGCACGCAGATCACCTTCGCCAGCGCCAATTTCTACGGCAAGGAAACGATCGGCCAGATCGTCGATATCTATAACCAGTCGCAATCGAAGGTGCAGGTGACCTTCGTGCAATTACCGCCGCCCTCCTCCTCCACCGAAGTGCATCAGGCCCTGGTGCAGCAGCTGGCGCGGCGCAACGGCACGCCGGATGTCTTTACCCAGGACGTCATCTGGATCGCCGAATTCGCGAGCGCCGGCTGGGCGCTGCCGCTGGACAGCTACTTCCCGCAGAGCGTTCAGCAGGAATATTTTCCTGGGCTGATCCAGGCCTGCACCTTTCGCGGCAAGCTGACCGCCCTGCCCTGGCACGTCGATTCCGGCATGCTCTATTACCGCACGGATCTGCTCGCCCAGGCCGGCGCGCAAGTGCCGACGACCTGGCAGGAATTGACCGACACGGCGCAGAAAATCCAGAAATCCGGCGGCGCGAAATTCGGCTATCTGTGGCAGGGCAAGCAGGCGGAAGTGCTGGTCTGCGATCTGGTGGAAGTGGTGGGCTCGGCGGGTGGCGGCATTTTGGCCGCCGACGGAAAAACAGTACTGATCGCCGAGCCACCGGCCGTGGAAGGCGTGAAGTTCCTGTATGACACGATCACCACATCGAAGATCAGCCCCCAGGATGTGCTGAGCTGGGATGAGGAGCCGTCACGCGGGCCTTTCACCGCCGGCGACAGCGTGTTTCTGCGCAACTGGTCCTATGTCTACAAAATCGCTGAGGACAAGACATCCTCCTCGATCGCCGGCAAGGTCGGCGTGGCGCCCCTGCCGCATTTTCCGGGCCATAAGAGCGCGGCCTGCCTGGGCGGCTACCAATATGGCGTTAATGCCCATACCCAGAACCGCGAGGCCGCGATCGACTTCATCACCTGGATGTCCTCGCCCGATACGCAGCTGCGCATCGCGACGGGCCTCGGCCTGGCGCCCACCCGGCCGAGCGTCTTCGATCAGCCGGCCCTGATCCAAGCGCAGCCGTTCATGCATACGCTGAAGGATGTTTTCGTGGGTGCCACGCCGCGGCCGGTGACGCCGCTCTATCCGCAAGTGACGCTGGCACTGCAATCCGCCGTGTCGCGCGCTTTGGTCAGCGGCAATATTGAGGACGAACTCAACCGGGCAAAAAACAAGATCGCCAAGATCGTCGGCTGACCAGGGCCGGCTGTGGCGCGAGCGGCTGGGTCAGCCGCTCGCGATCACGACCTCGACCCCTGCCTGCGCCATCGCCTCGGTTATATGGGCGGGGGGCTGCGTGTCCGTCACCACATAATGCACGCGGCTGAAATCGGCGACATGGGCGAAGGCCGGGGCGTCGAATTTTGAGCTGTCGACGACGACGATTACCCGCCGTGCCGCGTCCATCATCTCGACCGTCACCTGCGCTTCCTCCAGCCGGCTGATCGATACCCCCGAGGCATCGATGCCGGTGACGCCAACTACGGCCGTATCGACGCTGATGCGCGCCGAGCCGGCGATTTTGACCGTGCCCACCGTGATCTGCGCGTTGTCCCAATAGGCACCGCCCAGCACGTAGATGCAGCGCGCGGCATTGCGCGGCACCATGGGCGGCAGCATCAGGTTATTGGTGACGATGGTGAGATCGCGCAGCCGGCCCAGTTCGGCGGCAAACGCGCAGGTGCTGGAGCCGCCATTCATGATCAGCGTCTCACCCTCGCGGATCAGCCCGGCCGCCGCCCGGCCGATCAGGCGTTTGGAGCCTGTCTGCTCCGTCATGCGGGACTGGAAGCGGGTTTCCCGCGCCACCAGCCCGTCGCTCGCCAGCGCGCCGCCATGGGTGCGCGTGAGCACGCCCTGACGTTCCAGCACCTGGAGATCACGCCGGATGGTATCGCGCGAGACACCGAACATGGTGGTGAGTTCGGCGACAGTGACATGCCCCTTGTGGCGGATGAAATCGACCAGGCTGCGCTGACGCGACCCCGGCAGGACGAAATCATCACTCGTTTCGCTCACAACCCATCTTTCCTTCGGCCAGACCCAGTTTCCGTATCACATCCGATCATGTCAGCGCTGGATGCGCCATATCGGGCGGGGATGCAAAGCAGCATATCGCATAAATGCGCACATTTCCAATTGACCTTGCGTCATTTTGCGTCAAATGTTGCATGAGAACGAGCGGTGAGAGGTCAGTCGCCGCCACAAGCCGCGAGACCCGCGGGGGGAAGAACACGTGCAACGCTATTGGCACGACGCCTATGTCGCACTTCACCAAAGACTGGGAGCCTACGCGGGCCAGGCCCGCTGGACCATGTGCGGTCTCTCGCTCTGCGTCGATGCCTTCACGCGATTGGACACGGCCGCCTGCCTGCAGCTTGCGGCGGGACCTGACCAGGCGCGCGCTTTGGGAGCCGAATTGCAGCGCCGTGCCGCCGCGGGCATCGGCGGCGAGCTGCGTTTCGATTGGGATGACGGCCCGGCCTGGCTCGATGCCCATCTCCCCATGCGGGTGGCCCTCGGCGGCACGCCCGCCCATGCCGCGCGGCTGCTGACGCGCCTGGGGGCACCCGCGCTGCTGGCGCTGCAGCATCGCGCGCCAGAACAGCTCGCCGTGCTGGACCCCGACATGCTGCTGGCGGGCGAAACCCCGGTGCGCGCGGCAGAAATGCTGCCCACCGGCGAGGACCGGCCGCGCGTCTATATCTTTGAATATACGGCGGGCGACCGCATCGGCGGCGCGACCCCGCCGCGCTCATCGCGCATCATCGTGCGGTTTCATGATTTCGATCTGGAGCAGGATGCCGATTTCGCGCGTCTGTCCACCCGTCTGGCGCGGGACAACCCGGGCTTGGGCTGCGGCATTGTCTCGGGCTTCAGCTCTTTAGGCGGCGGCGCGCGGCTGGACTCCGGCATCGCCTATGCCCGCGGGATCGCGGCCGATTGGACAGGCGGCGGCATCGGCACCATCCATTTGGAAATGGCGGGCTATGAAAGGCCCGAGTATCGCGACCGCGCCATCGCCGGCATGGCGGGGGCGATCACCTCCATCGGCATGAGCCTGTCGGAATTTCGCGCCATAGATCCAGACACGCCTGATCTGGCGGATGGCCTGCGCGGTCTGGGCCAGACGCTGGGCGTATCGCGCGTTACCGTGCATGCCGATGACTGGGCCATGAGCGCGACACGCGGCGACCCCGACCAGGAGCGCGAGGCGCTGATGATGGGGTGCTTTCTGGCCAGCGCCAGGGCCGCCGCTGGCGGCATGACGGTCCCCAACGGCTTGCCGGTGGAGGCGCAATTCTCCGCCCCGCCGCCTGAAGAGAGTTTGGGCGGCTGGCACATCGTCACCTGTCCCAGCCCGCATCTGCAGCAGCCGCGCACGACATTGGGACTGGGCGATACCTTCATGGCCGGCTGCCTTCTCGTGCTCGGCCAGCCCAGCTTGCCTGGCGTGCCGGCGGACCACGACACCACAACCGTCTTCGCGACGCCGCTGTCCTGAACAAACCCTTTCATCGATCCGTATCCGGGAGACCACCCCATGACCCGCCTTGACGAGAAGCTTGCCCGCATCATGTCCGGTGACTATCGCCGGGGCGATTTCATCATCGCCGATGCCAAGGACGGCGATATGGGGTCCGGCATCACCACCGGCGGCCCGCTTTATGATGGGGATGGCGCGCAGACCGGCTGGAAGACGCGGCGCGACTATCTGGATCAGATCACCGCAGTCGTGCGCCAGGATATCGTCGATATCATGCTGACCTCGGCCTCCAATATGGAGCGGCTGCACCAGGAAGGCGTCTACAAGGGATCAGCGGTGAAGCCCGCCATCCGCGCCAATGACGCGACGGATTGCTGGGGCGGCGTGCGTGGATCTTCCTATGCCAAGGAAATGTCGCGCCCCTTCCGCACCGCCAATATCGCGCAGGTCATGTATGGCAAGCAGGACGGCAAGAAGGGCGATCCGATCACCGGTACCGATCTTGGCCTTTATTCCATCACCTTCAACAATGACCTTGATGCCGATATGCGCTCGCTTGATGCATTCGCGGCCTTTCGGGATGAGGCGGTACGCCTCGGCTTCACCTATTTCCTGGAAGTCTTCAATCCCAATGCGCCGGTGGGGCTGACGCCGGACACCGCACCAGGCTTCATGAATGACTGCCTGCTGCGCTGCCTCTCCGGCCTGACGCAGGTGGAGCGTCCGCGCTTCCTGAAGATCCCCTTCAATGGCCATCGCGCCATTGCCGAATTGGCGGACTACGATCCCTCGGTCGTCATCGGCGTGCTGGGCGGCGGGGCCGGCACCACGCGCGATACCTTTGAACTGCTGCGCCAGGCCGAACGCGCGGGCGCCAGGCTTGCTCTGTTCGGTCGCAAGATCAACCTGGCGGAATCACCGCGGACGCTGCTCACCTTCATGCGGGCGGTCGCCGATGGCGACGTCTCCCCCTCCGACGCGGTACGCGCCTATCATGATGCGCTGGCCAAGGAAGGTTTGCGCCCGCGCCGCAAGCTGGAAGCCGATCAGGACATCACCGAAGCCGTTCTGCGCAGCTGAGCCGAAAGGCCGGATCGGCTTTCAGCCGATCCGGCCTTTCGTTTTTCAGCAGGCGGTAAAGCCGCCGTCGATCGGCAGGGAGACGCCGGTGATCATGGATGCGCCGTCACCGAGCAGAAACACGATCGGCGAAGCGATTTCATCTTCCGTCGCCCAACGGTGCAGCGGCATCTGCTGCAGAAAGGGATCGCCGATATCCGGCCGCCCCCAATAGAAGGCCGACATCTCGGTCATCACCACCGTCGGGTTCACGCTATTGACGCGAATATTGTAGCGGCCGAGTTCGAGGGCCGAAACACGCGTGATATTGTCAAGCGCCGCCTTGGATGAGCCGTAGGAAATATGGCCCTTCAGCGCCACCAGCGCTGCCTGGCTGGAGACATTGACGATCGATCCGCCTTTACCGAGCCGGATCATGGATTGCGACGCATATTTCGTCACCAACAGCGCGCCGCGCGCATTGACGCTGATGACGCGGTCGAAGACTGCAATATCGGTCTCCATCGGCGTTGCAATCTCACCGCCGAAACCGCCGCAATTGACGACGCCCCAGAGATCGAGCCCTTCCAGCGCACCTCGCACGCTGTCTTCCGAGGAAAGCTCGAAGGCCAGGCTGCGGCAGCCGGTCTCCGCCACCAATTTTTCCAAGGCTTCCAGGGACCGACCGCTTGCAATGACATCGGCACCGGCCGCGACCAGCTGACGCACCGTCGCCCCACCAATGCCGCCTGAGGCTCCCGTCACCAAAATCGTCCGTCCGTCCAGACCCCACATTGGCATTTCCCCTTTTTTTATCTGTGCTTTTGGCTTTGCGCGACCGACCGAAACAGCGACCGGTATGCCAGAAAATGATAGGCGCAACGGACCGTTCTGTCAGGCGCAAACTTGGTCCGGGCACGCTTCACGGATGCCGTCTCTGGGCCGCTCGGACGTGGCTGGCGGCCGCCGGCCGGCGTTGCCGCAAGGTGAGGCAGTTTAGGCGGCAGTTTGATTGCGTTTTAGGCAATCCCGGGCTGGAGGGCCTTTTTTTGCCGTCCAGCCCCGCGAAATCGCATTGCTACCCCTAGTAAACATATTTACCCTCCAGGAAACTGTACCGCATATCAGCCGGCTGCATGTCCCATCAGGAGATCATCGCCTATGTCGGAATTACGCAAAGATAGTCTCACCTTTCTCGAAGCCTTAGGTCAGTCGGTCGCCAATGTGTCCCCCACCCTGACACCGGCGATCGCGGTGGCGGTCGTGGCCGGCATGGCGGGCACCGCCTCCTGGCTGGTCTATGTGCTGGCGACCATCGCGCTCGTCATCATCGGCGTGAATATCGGCAAGCTTGCCGGCAAGATATCCGCGGCCGGCTCCTTCTTTCTGTATGTGTCGCGCGGACTGGGACCGTCCTGGGGAATTCTGTCCGGCTGGGCGATGCTGTCCGCCTATCTGTTCACGGCCATGGCGCTCACCGCCGCAACCGCCTTGTTTTTGCAGGATCTGCTCTCGGCCTTTGGCGTGCCCCTGTTGCCGCGCGCCATTCTCTTTGCCGTCATTTCGATCGGCGTCTGGCTTCTAGCGGTGCGGGATATCCGCATCTCCTCCCGCATCGGTCTGACGATCGAAGCAATTTCGATGTCGATTATCCTCATCGTCTGCTTCATTTCCTGGCAGGCTCATGGTTTTGCCCTGGATATCAAGCAGGATACGCTGGCCGGCGCGTCCTTCGGGTCTGTCGCGCAAGCCATCGTCTTCGGAATATTTTCCTATGTTGGTTTCGAGAGTGCGGCGACGCTCGGCAAGGAGACGCGCAATCCGCATCGGGTCATTCCCCGCGCGGTGATCCTGACGCCTATCATTGCCGGCATCTTCTTCATCATCACCACCTACGTGATCACGCAGGGATTTGGTGATAATGCAACCAAACTCGGCGCCAGCAGCGGCCCGATGAGCGATCTCGTCTCTGGCAAAAGTGCAGTACTGACGCTGGTGATCTATGTTGGTGCGGCGATCAGCTGCTTTGCCTGCGCGCTTGCGTCCATCAATGCCTTCAGCCGCATGCTGTATTCGCTCGGCCGCTATCAGCTGATGCATCGCAGCATGGGTTTCGTCCATGACAGCCACAAGACGCCGCATATCGCCGTCACCGTCGGTTGCGTGCTGAACTTTCTGGTCTGCGCGGGATTCAGCCGCTGCGCCTATACCGATCTGCTCGGCTATTTCGGCACGATCGCGAGTTTTGGCTTTATCCTGGTCTATATGGCCTGCTCGATGGCAGCCCCCGCACTGCTGCGCAAACTCGGCGAGGCCAAGCCGATCGACTATATCATGGGGACGCTCGGCACCGTGCTGATGATCCTGTCGCTCATCGGCAGCGTCTATCCGGTGCCGGCCGCGCCCTATAACTACCTGCCCTATGGTTTCGCGATCTACATGCTCATCGGCGTGGTCTGGTTCGTGGTATTGAAAACCCGCATGCCCCAGACCCTGCTTGGCCTTGCCCATGACATGGAAACGGCGGATCTCGATCTGCGCAAAACCTGATAGCCTGGCAGCAAAGGCCGGCCCTCTCTGCCCGAGAGCGCCGGCCTTTGATTGACAGCGGTTTGATCAGGGCATTTCAGCCTATGCGGCCCAGCCTGTGCGGCCCAGGCAATGCCGTGCTAGGCTGGCGCCCAAGGACCCTGATAAGATTGATCGGTTATGGCCAGTAAAGTGAAGACAACCGCAAAGACCGAGGCGAAGGCACCATCCGATGCCATCGCGCAGATCGTCGAGCGGCTGGGCAGCACCACCGGCGTCTCGGCGCCGCTGATCCCGGGCACCGGCAAATTCAACGGCCAGGACCCGCATGGGCTGGTCGGCGCGCGCGACTCCATCCTCGAAGTGGCCATCGGGCGGGAGGTGCGGGCCTGCCGCAACAAGCTGGGCATTACCGTGGCCGACTTGGCCGCCGCCGCCGGCCTCTCGCTCGGCATGCTCTCCAAGATCGAAAACGGGGTTACCTCACCGTCGCTCACCACGCTGCAGGCTTTGTCGAAAGCGCTCGGCGTGCCCATCACCTCCTTCTTCACGCGCTATGAGGAGCAGCGGGAGGTCATCTTCGTCAAAGCCGGAGAAGGTCTTGCCATCGAGCGGCGCGGCACGCGCAACGGCCATCAATACCATCTGCTGGGCTATACCGGGAACCAAACCTCCCGCGTCGTTGTGGAACCCTATCTGATCACGCTGACGACGGAGTCCGACGTCTTTCCCCTGTTCCAGCATGCCGGCATGGAGTTTCTCTATATGCTGGAGGGCGAGGTCGTGTACCGCCATGCCGACAAGCGCTATACGATGACACCGGGCGATAGCCTGTTTTTTGACGCGGACGCGCCGCACGGGCCGGAAGTGATGGTCACCCTGCCGATCCGCTTCCTGTCCATCATCTCCTATGCCCGCGGCGATGAGTAGCGCGACCCCACCGCATCGTCCTTCACCTCAGGCGTCAGCACCCGTCCGTCAATCACCGTCATGCTGCGGCCACCCTGCTTCGCCTCATAGAGCGCGGCGTCGGCGCGGCTGAACATGTCGCGCGGCGATTCGCGCCAGGCGCGCGTTGCGACGCCGATTGACACACTCAACACCAGCGATTGCCCCTGCCAGACGACCGGCTCGCACAAAGCGGTCTGCAGAGCGCCGAGCACACGCTCGAAAAAGGCACGCCGGCGGGTTCCCTGAATGACGAAGACGAATTCGTCTCCGCCGTAGCGCATGGCAGCGCCATATTCGCCCACCACGCGGCGCAGCCGGTCTGCCGTGGCGCGCAGGCATTCATCGCCCGCCGGGTGGCCGAAGCAGTCGTTGATCTGCTTGAAATTGTCGATGTCGACGACGCCGAGACTGCTGATGTTTCCTCCTGGCCGGTCAGAATGGCGTGCCACAGCTCCTCGAAACACCAGCGGTTGGGCAGGCCGGTCAGGGCGTCGAATTCGGCGCGCTGGCGCAGCCTGTCCCAGGCGTCGCGCTCAGCCGTGATATCCTGCATGGAGCCGACAAGACGGGTGGGCCGGCCGTCGTCGAGCATCACCCCGGCATTGATGCGCAGCCAGCGCAGACCCCTGCCCTCGGCCCAGATTCGCGCCTCCAGCGTAAAGCTGCCGCCCTGACCAATGATATGGGCCCATAGGGTTTCCAACCGGATGCGGCAATCGTCATGGAACATCTGCAGGATGGCGCTACGCTGCAGGGGCGTGCCGGGCGGCAGCCCGAACATCTCATAGACGCCATCATTCCAGGACATCCGGTCGGTAACCAGCTCCCACTCCCACACCCCGACATCCGCGCAATGGCTTGCTGGCAGAACGGTCAAGGAACGATCTGCCAGCAGGGAGCGTATTGGCACTTTGGCAGATCCGCCTGATCGTATGTTGCGCGATAGCATCAATTCGCTACCGACATACCCGGCGGAAGGTTGTCATTGGCTTAATACAACCCGGGTGCTGGCGCGGCTTTCTTGCCCGCGAAACGCCCTATGCGCGAAACCCTCAGAAACACCCGGAACAGCCTTACCTGTGCGCGGCGGTCGCTTGCGCGCGGAACAGCAGGTCGGCGGTCTGTTTCTGCGCCGGGGACAACTGGCCGTAGAGCGTGCCGAAAGCATCGGCAAGCTTTTGTGTATTGTCGGCATAGGCGCGCGCCACCTGGGCATAGGACTGCATGTTCTGCACTGCGTTCATGCTGGCCGCCGTTTGGGCCCGCTGCACGAACAGCGCGTCCGTGCCGGCTGCATTGTCGCGCATGGTCTGGGCGAAGGCGTCCCAGGCGGGGGTTTCGGCCGTTGTGATGGCGAGGCGCGCCTGCAAAGCCGCGATGCGCTGGTCAATCGCCTTGGCCGTGCTGCCGCTCATCTCGGTCGTGGCGGCCTGAGCGGCCGTGCTGTGGAGATAGCCGAGGCCAGGCAGCAGCGACAGAGCCAGAGCCGCGGCGCGCAGTGTCAGAATGGTCTTCATGATCGTCCTATGTGCTTTCAAAGATGGTCGTGAAACGGGCTGGGCTCGGGGCTAATGCTGCCAGGGATTGCCGCCACCATGGCCGCCCCATCCGGGGCGGCCTCCGCCGGGCGGCCCACCCCAGCCAGGACGTCCCCATCCAGGGCGGCCCCCACCGGGCGGCCCACCCCAGCCGGGGCGGCCCCATCCTCGATAGACAGGCGGCGGACCCCAGCCGCCGCGATGCACCGCGCGATAGCCATAGGGGACCCCATCATAGCCGCGCGGAGGATGGATGACGGCCAAGCCGACCCCTGCAGCCACCAGGCCGCCGGCGACATAGCCGCCGGTCCTATAGGCATACGACCGCCAGGCGGGCTCCGGCGTCACGAAGGCGAGCGCGGGCGGGCACAGTGCCAGCGCATAGGCCGGCGGCGCGAAGATGACGGGCGGCGGGGCAGCCGCCACCACAACCGGGGGTGGCGGCAGCACCACGATGGGCGGCGGGGCGGCGGCCATCAGCAGGGCCGAGGCCGGTGGCGGAGACACCACCGGGGCCGGCGGCAGCGGCGGCAGGGACGCGGCCACGACAGGCGCCGGGGCCAGGATGACCGGCGGCGGCGCGATGGCCGGCAGGCCGAGCACGACCGGCGGAGGCGCCGCATAGATGGGCGGCGCGGCGAGGATGACCGGTGGCGCCACCACCAGCCCGGCCGCCACGCCCAGTATCATGCTGTCCCAGGCCCAGTTCCGCGCGCCCCAGGCATAGGGTGGCGCGACGCCCCAGGCATTGTGCCAGTCCCAGCCATGCCAGCCGGCATGGCCCGGCCCCCAGGCCGTGACATAGGCGGGGACACGATCGCCGCCCACAAAACCGCGCGGCACGTCGCCATAGGGCGCATATAAATACGGGGCATATCCATGCCGGGCATCTCCATGCGGGGCATATCCATGGGCGAAATAGGCCGGGCGGCCCCATCCGCGCCCGCCCTCGGGACGTCCCCAGCCGCCACCACCCTGCGGAGGCGCCCAGCCAGGGCCGCCCCAGCCGCCACCACCCTGCGGGCGGCCCCAACCGGGGCCGCCACCGCCATGGCCTTGCCAATAGCCCTGAGCGGAGGCCGGCTGCGCCGCAATCATGGCCCCGAAGCCGGCGATGATGGCCGCTTTGGCCCATGCCGCGGGCAGAGGCCCTGCACGCCCTGCTGCTTTTTGAAGAACTGACATCAATGCCTCGTATGCAATCTCATTGGTGCCTGATGTCCTGACGGACGCGGGCAAGATTGCGGCAGACATGTGTACGGCCTGCAACGTTACGAACTTGTGATTGCAGCATCTGCCAGACGCGCCTTCACGGCAGATTGGTTGTCACGGCAACCAATCTAGGCAAACGCCATCCGGCAACACCTGCGTTATGTCGCCCGCGCTGCCGGCGTCACGCCATGACTGGCTCGGCCCATGGCCTAGCGATCCGCTCCACCGCCCGCGGGACGGCACCGGTCGCGCTGGACGTCACGGAAATTCTACGGCTAGTATGACGCAGGCGCATGGTGCCGTCCGACCTCTAACGCCCAGGCCCCGTATGGCAAAAAGCCTGTTCCAGATCATCGGCCGGTCCGGCCCCATGCGCGGACGTATCACCGCGCTGTTCGCGGTCATCATCGCGGCCAATCTGGGCGCCTGGGCCTGGGCGCTGGCCGCCTTCCGCGACCATCCGGTCCTGCTCGGCACCGCCCTTCTCGCCTATAGTTTCGGCCTGCGCCACGCGGTTGACGCCGATCATATCGCGGCCATCGACAATGTGACGCGGCGGATGATGCAGGACGGACGCCGCCCGGTGACGCTTGGCTTCTTCTTCTCCCTCGGCCATTCCACCGTGGTCGTACTCGCCTCTATCGCCATCGCCGCGACGGCGCTCGCCTTCAAAAGCCAGATGGCCGCCTGGCACTTGCTGGGCGGCATCATCGGGACGCTGGTCTCGTCCGGCTTCCTGTTCGCGATCGCGGGGATGAACCTCGCCGTGCTGGCCGGGCTCTATCGCAGCTTTCGCAGCGTGAAGGCCGGGGCGCCCTATCGCGCCGACGCGGTCGATCACCTGCTGCACGGCGGCGGACTGCTGGCGCGGCTATTCCGGCCGCTGTTCGCCATGATCAGCCGGCCCTGGCAGATGTATCCGCTGGGTCTTTTATTCGGCCTGGGTTTTGATACGGCAACGGAGGTTGGGCTGCTGGGCATTTCCGCCGCCCAGGCGGCGCATGGCATGCCGATCTGGTCCATCCTGGTCTTCCCGGCGCTCTTCACGGCCGGCATGGCGCTGATCGACACCGCCGACAGCATCCTGATGCTGGGCGCCTATGGCTGGGCCTTCATCAAGCCGGTGCGGAAGCTCTATTACAATATGGTCGTGACGCTGGTGTCGGTTCTGGTCGCCGTCATTGTCGGCGGGATCGAGGCGCTGGGCCTCGCCGCCGATCAGTTCAATCTGACCGGTCCGGTCTGGGACCTGATCGGCGCGTTGAACGATCATTTCGGCACGATCGGCTATGTCATCATCGGCGTGTTCGCGCTGAGCTGGCTGGTCTCCGCCCTGCACTACCGCGTCCAGGGCTATGACCGGCTGGACGCGGAGCCAGGCTGACGCGGTTTTGCGTCAGACGCGGGGGTCGACCTCGATCTCATCGAAGCGGGCAAGCCGGTAGATGAGGAAGGAAATCATCCAGGCCGCGATGAAGATGCCTATGATAATGAAACCCAGATTGTTGAAATTGTCGTTCAGCGTGCCGATGACGTTCCAGAACGGTCCAGCACATCCGAGCTGGTCGCCGATCAGCCCCAGCGCCTCGATCCCGCCGATGACGAGTGCCACGACGACCGAGACCAGGGTGATGGTGAGGTTGTAATAGAGTTTGCGAATGGGCTTGATGAAGGCCCATTCATAAGCGCCCAGCATCAGAATGCCGTCGGTGGTATCGACCAGCGACATGCCCGCCGCGAACAGCGCCGGAAAGACCAGGATGGACCAGATCGGCACGCCGTGCGCGGCCTGCGTCGCCGAAATGCCGAGCAGGCTGACCTCCGTTGCAGTATCAAAACCCAGGCCGAACAGAAAGCCCAGCGGCAGCATCCACACAGGATTGGAGACGAGACGGAACAGCGGCCGGAACAGCCGCGCCATGAAGCCGCGACTGTTAAGCAGCAGATCCAGATCCTCGGGCACGAAACGCTGCCCCCGCCGCACGCGGTTGAAGCTCAGCCAGACGCCGCGCAGGATGACGATATTCATCGCGGCAATCAGGAACAGGAACAGGGCCGAGACGGAGGTCGATATGACGCCGCCCAGCGCCCGCCAGGATTCAAAGCGGGTTTCGAGCGCTGCGGCGGTGGCCGCAACCGCGACGGCCACCAGCACGACGACCGCCGAATGGCCGAGGGCGAAGAAAAAGCCAACCGTGACCGGCCGGCGGCCGTCCTGCATCAGCTTGCGCGTTACATTGTCGATCGCCGCTATATGATCGGCATCAACCGCATGGCGCAGGCCGAAACCCCAGGCAAGCAGGCCGGTCCCCAGCATCAGCGGTGCGGCGCGAAAGGCCACAAAAGCCCAGAGCCAGGCGCCAAGATTGAACAGCAGCAGGACGATATAGATGGCGGTGACGCGGCGTTTCAGGCCGCGCCCGCCGGGGTCAGACCCCAGACGGTTAACAACAGACATTGGCAGTCCCCTCAAGGCGGACTGTCTTCGCGATCGAGAATCGGTGAGAGACCTCACACGGCTCCTCTGCACCTCAGGGCGCCCCGCCCATGGTGACCACGCAGACCGATAGCGATGGCAGGTCTCCTGGCTTGCGGTTCAACACCGGCTGCCGGCCTTCCCAGTTTCCCAGTGGCCATGCATGGCAGCCGATTAGCCGCTTACAGTTGCGGGGGCAGCCGCGGCCTTGAACCGCGTTCCCTTTCAATCCCTGTCGCCAGGGAACCATCGCGTAAAAGCCTAGCGGCGCCGATAGGCAGGGTCAATTGCGTACCGGGCACAGCGCCTTAAAAGGATTAAAGTCCTAGGATTTTTTTCAGGGCCTTACGCGCCGAGCGAGATAAGAAACGTCTCCACCGGCCGGCGCATCGTCGCCAGGATCAGGTCCATAACCTCCCCCCGATGGCCCTGGCAGTCCTGGATCAGGTCGCCGTACTGGGTCGCATGGGTCATGATCGCCTTCTGCTTCAGATCGATCTGACCGCTGATATCCAGCCGATAGCCCTGGGTTTCGGCCTCATCCACCTGGGCGTCATCGGGCAGCGCCCAGCCGCTGATCGGGTAGCTGAGCAGCGGCAGCTCTCCCCGAACGGCGACATGCTCGGCGAGCGTCGCGGCGGCCAGATGGTCTGGATGCGGGTCATGCTTCCAGGTGGAGATGACGAGGTTGCAGCCTTGATTCTCGCAGATGCCGGCGATGCGCCGGGCGGCGAATTGAAAGGCCGGACCCACGCTTGGCATCTCATGGTCAGCGTGGCCGAGAAACCAAGTATAGCCATGCGGCAGGCCCAGAATATGCAAAGCGTCGCGCGCTTCGTCCTCGCGCATTTGGCGCAGCTTTTCGGGCGGATGCGTGCGGGAATTGGGATGCGACAGGCAGCCATCCGTCAGAATAACGACATGCGGCGGCGTGCCGGCCGCGCAAAGCTGGGCGATGAGGCCGCCGCAGCCCATACTCTCGTCATCGGGATGGGGCGCGATGATCACCGGCACCCGGCCACCCAGCATCCCATCCATGGTCACCAGGGGCAGTTCGTTCCAGGCAGTTCGCAGGGCGTCCATACGCATCGTTCACCGTCTCCCAACCCCGCGCCAACGTCACCAGCCGGCGCTTGAGGGCACAAGCCTAGCACGCGATCAGCGGCAGCGTCATGAAGGCTTGGTTCCAATGACACGCAGCTGGCGCAGAGCAAAGGCAGGCGAGACTAGACTCAGATCAATGCGGCCTGGCACCTTTTTGTTGCTTACGGTTTGCGAAACTCGGCCCGCGCCTGCCAGAACTCGGCCATTTCGGCGGCGGCGGCTTCGGCGCCACGGCCCAGCAGGCGCATGACGAGACCTGACTTGCGCTTGGGCCGCAGCCAGGCGGCCCGCACCTTGGTGCCGCCAATCTCCCGCAGCAGCCCGTCGACATCGCCCAGCGCGTCGATCAGCCCGACTTCCAACGCCCGCGCGCCGATCATATAGCTGCCATCGAACAGCTCTTCCTCCGGCCGGGTGAGTTTGCCCGCGCGCCGGCTGCGCACCCAGGCCTTGAAATGGCCATGCAGGTCGGTCAGCAGCGCCTGGGTGAAGGCCACGTCCTCAGGCTTTTCCGGGCTGAAGGGATCGTTGCGCGACTTGTTCTGTCCGGCGGTATAGACGCGGCGGTCAATATCCAGCCGCTCCAGCAGGCGCGGCACGCCGAAGCCGCCGCCGATGACGCCGATGGAGCCTACGATGCTCATCGGGTTGGCCCTGATCTCATCGGCGGCACAGGCGATCCAATAGCCGCCCGAGGCGCCGACATCACTGATCACGGCAATCACGCGGACTCCGGTCTCCTCCGCCCGCCTGCGGATGAACTGACCGATGAGGTCCGACTGCACCGGTGAGCCGCCCGGGCTTTCGATCGCCAGGATCAGCCGCTTATGCGGACCCGCCTTGGCGATCGCGAAGCCGCGCTCCAGCAAAGGTCCGGCCCCCTGGAGATTGAGGGCGCCACTCCGGCTGGTGATGATGCCCTTCAGCTCGACCACGGGCACGGGCTTGGCGCGCCAAAACAGCAGACCCATGCTCTATTGCTCCTGTGCCGAGGCTGACGGGGATAAGGCAGAGGACGGCGCCGGCGGCGCACGCTCGGGCAATTCCACGCGAACATCAAGCGGATGCTGGAAGGCCGTGACGTTCGCCGGCGGCATGATGCGAATGCCCGCCTCCTGGAAGGCAAGCTTGATGCGCCGGTTGAGTTCGCGCTGCACGGCCCAGCGCGCCTTGTCGGTGCAGACCACCTGGCCCGCGAGCGTCGCGACGGTGCCGTCGATCTTGTCCACGCCCCAATATTGCAGGTCGCTGAGCATGCCGCTGGAGAAGGCTTCTTCCTGCCGCAGATCAAGCACGATCTGCTTCAGCAGCTCGGCGGCCTTATCCGTATCGTCCTCATAGGAGATGGTCACCGTGACGGCCGCATTGCCCAGACCACGATTGCTGTTGGTGACCGTCGTGACGGAGCTGAAAGGGATGATATGGACCGAACCGTCACCGGCACGCAGCCGCAAGGTGCGGATGGACAGGTTTTCGACCGTGCCGGACAGTCCGCCCGCCGTCACCGTATCCCCAACCTGCATCGCATTCTCCAGCAGCAGGAAGATTCCATTGATGAAATCCTGCACGAGCTTCTGCGAGCCGAAACCGAGCGCCACGCCGAGGATGCTGGCGCCCGCCAGAAGGGGGCCGATATTGACGCCGATTTCGCTCAGCACCGTCAGCACGAAAATCGCAAGAAGGGCGATTAGAACCGTATTGCGCAGGATCGGCACCACCGTCTTGACCCGTGCCGCGCGGACGTACGATCCCTGCTGGGACAGTTCATCCATATAGATCTGCATGACGAAGTTCAGCGTCTCCCAGATGATGATCGCGACCACCAGCGTGATCGCGATGGTGCCGAGCGAACTGAACAGACGATTGCCAAGATCGCCGACGCGCAGCCATTGGACGATGTTCACGCCCCAGAACTGCATGACGAAAAAGATCAGAGCCAGGGTGGTGACAGCATTGATCAGCAGCCGCAGCGGCCAATGGTAGCGCGACGCCCGCTGCGCGATCAGGGCGCGGCGCGGATCATTGAGGTCGCTGCTGAACGCAAAGCCACGCTCCAGCACGCCGAGCAGCACGATATGGACGACGCGAAACAGGACCAGGATGCCGAGGGTGCCCAAAATCAGGCGCATCGGGTGCTGGACGTGGTTCGTGACCTCGGTCGCGAAGACGACCCAGACGAGCATGATCAAAATAATCGCCTGCCAGTGCCAGACTTTGGCGAGACGGGTTTTCATATCGTGCCACAAGGAGGGCTTCTCGCCCGGCGCACCGCGCAGCCAGCTTTCCATCTCCCGCCGCCGCCGCAGCACCATGACGACCAGCATGAGATGGACGATCAGCGCAAAAACCCGGCCGATACTGTGCAGGACGGGCAGACCCATGCCCGATAGGCCGCCAATTTGCACGAGCACAAACCCCAGCACGATGACAAGGGCGATGCGTCGGCACCACAAGGCGAGAAAGGCTGCGGACTCATCTGAAATATGCATCAGCCGCAGCTTGGCACTGGGCGCACAGAACGTGCCCCGGGCGGCGACCAAAAGCAGGCGGCACAGCACATAGGCATTGACCACGGCCGCGATCATCAGTCGCATCAGGAAGTCATTGACGATGGGCGAGGCGACCAAAAACGTAGCGACGGCCAGGAAGGCGAGCGGCGGCAGCGCATCGACGGCCATGGCGGCCAGGATAAAGGGCAAACGCCGTAACAGCGGCCAGCCGCTGCGCAGCGGCCGAAGGCGGGTAAAGCCGGGACGGCCGGGCCGCCGGCGACCGCCTGTAGCGGGATCGGCACCCGTCAGGGCGAGGTCGGTACCCGCATGATCCAGCGGTTCCGGCGTGGACGGCCGCGCCTGCTGCGACGGGGCGACCGCGGCTTCGCTTTCAGCTTCCGTGCCGTCGGACCCTTCGGGCAAGCCAGGATCTTCGTGCAAAACGACGCCCGATGTGCCATCGGCTTCGAGCGTGCCCTGGACCTCGGCCGTGCGGGAGTCACGACCCAATCGCTGATAGATCCGCTGCGAAAAGTGCCAGACCGCGTATTCGCAGGCAAAGGCAATCAGCAGGATGAGGGCCAGGCGCCAGATAGCGGACAAGATGAGGGACAAAATGAACGGGTCCCGCACGGTCTCGGCCAGCCATGCCGCGACGGCATGGTATTGGGTCAGTGCCGTGAAGGTGACCACGACAGAGGTGTCGAGCGTGCCCAGCAGACTATCGGCCTGGGTGATGAGGTCGGCTCCCAGGCTATTGGGCTGCAGGGCCACCGCGGATTTCGCCGGCGTGGCGGCGGCCGGCTTGCCTGTGGCCGCCGGAGCGGCAGCGGTCGCCGTGCCTGAGGCGGCTGGCGCAGCCGCAGCCGGTTCGGCCGCCGTGGCGGTCGCCGGCAGCACCTTCTCCAGGCTCTGCAGCGTCTTGATCAGCTGCGTCCGCTGCTGCGGGCTTTGCAGCACGGAGAGCAGCTGGCGCGCATCGGCCGCACTCAGGCCGGCGGGGGGCTGGACGGCAGCGGGTGCCGTGGCGGCCGGTGCCGCGGCAGTCTGGGCGCCAGCGGGCCGGAAGGGCACCGCCGCTGTCAGAAGGATGAAGGCGGCAAACAGAAAGGTCACTGGAGCTAGTCGCATGAGACATCCCGGATCACGGGCACGGGGCCTCTGTCAACGCCCGCTGCCATGACGCCCGCGCGAGCGGGGGGCGGCAAAGACCGCTTTCTGGTGCTCCAGCCCGTCTCAGGCCACGATCAGGCGCGCCTGGCCAGAGACACGAATGCTCGACCCGCGTTCGTCTGGAATTTCCGCCACAAGACGGCAGGGAACGCCCATATCATCGCCCTGGGCGATCATAATCCGCCCGCCATGCGGCCAGGCAAGATCGCGCAGGTACCCTGCGAGAGCCGCCGCCGCCGCCCCCGTCGCCGGGTCCTCATAGACACCGCCGATCGGAAACGGGTTACGCACATGGAAGCGCTGCTGGTCTTCGGCATGAACAAGGCTGAAGGTGCCGATCCCCTCCCGTCGGGCCAGGGCGCGCCCAGAGTCAAAATCGTAGCGCATGGCTGCCAATTGCCCGCGGGTGCGGAGCGCGAGGACGAGATGGTCGGCCCCGGCATGCGCCATGGCGGGGGGCATGCGCGGGTCCAAATCGGTCAGGCCCAGGCCGAACAGGGACAAAGCTTCGGCCACCAGCGGCTCATCCGCCGGACGACTGCGCGTCGGCGGTGATTGCAGCGCGGCCGCAGGCGCGGCTGGCGTTCCGAGCGCTTCGACGGTGATTCTGGCCTGGTTCAGATACAGTGAGAAAATGCCCAGCCCGTGCTGGGCGCCGAGCGCGATACCGAGGGCGATCGTTGCGTGACCGCAAAACGCGACCTCCGCGGCGGGAGAAAAATAGCGCGTCCGCCAGCCCCCGCTCTCTGGGGCGGCGAACACGGTCTCCGAATAGCCCAGCTCGGCCGCAAACGCCTGCATGTCGGCGGCACCAGGCAATGCCTCACACAGAACGACGCCAGCCGGATTGCCCCCGCTGGCGCCGTCCGAAAATGCGGCTATCCGCTGCAGTGGCAAAGCCATGCCCCCCGCCCCTTAATAGCCGAGCGACAGACCGTCCTTGCGCGGCTCGGAACCGCCGTATAGCGCGCCCTTTTCCCAATCCAGCCAGATCGCCTGAGCGCCGCCGATGGGGTCATCCGTGGTCACGACCTTGTGGCCGAGGGCCGCGAGACCGTCGCGGGCGAAGGTCGGCAGCGGCCCTTCGGCCTCGACATAGTCGCGCCCGGGCACCGGGAAGAGCCGCGGCAGGGCCATGGCACTCTGCAGGTCCATGCCGAAATCGACCACTTTGGAGACGAGATGCGCCTGGCCCATGGCCTGGAAATGCCCGCCCATTACACCGAAGGACATCTGCACGCGGTCTTCCTCGGTCATCATGGCGGGGATGATCGTATGCATCGGCTGGCGCCGGGGGCCGAGCGTATTGGCGTGTCCCTCCGCCAGCGTGAAGCACATGCCGCGGTTATGCAGCAGGACGCCGCTGTCGGGTGCGAGGATGCCGCTGCCGAAGGCCTCGAACACCGAGTTGATGAAGCTCACCACATTGCGGTCGCGATCGACGACGGTGAGATAGACGGTGTCCTTATGCTCGGGTCCGGCGAAGGACGGCAGGTCGGCCATGGCCCGCTCCGGGTTGATGCGCGCGGCGAGCCCCGCGGCGAAATCCGGCGACAGGATGTGCCGCCCTGTCGCGGGCGAGCCCTCGGCCAGGATGGCGCCGCGCACGGCATAGGCCAGGCGCGCGGCCTCGATCTCGATATGCAGCCGCGCCGGGTCCAGCGGGTCACCATGGCCCGGGAAGTGCGAGAGGATGTTGAGCATCAGCAGGGCGATGATCCCCTGCCCCGGCGGCGGACATTCATGGACCTTGTACTGGCGGAACGGGGTCGCGATCGGCGTCACGAAGCGGCCCTCGCGGGCCGCGAAATCGGCCTCGGTATGAAAGCCGCCCTCGGCGCGCAGGACAGCGACCATCTCGGCCGCGATCGGGCCTTCATAGAAGGCTGCAGCGCCACCGGCCGCGATCGCCCGCAGCGTGCGGCCGAGGGCCGGCAGTTTGAGCTGTTCGCCAGCGGCTGGCGTGCGCCCGTCGATGAGATAGGCGGCGGCCGTGGCCGGCCGGCTGGCGAGCAGCGGCTGCGTCTCCGCCCAGTCATAAGCGACGCGCGGCGTGACCGCGAAACCCTGCTCGGCATAAGCGATGGCCGGCTCGAAAATGCGGCCGAGCGGCAGCGAGCCATGGGCGGCGGCGAGCTTGCACCAGGCATCGATCGCCCCCGGCACCGTGACCGCATGGGGTGAATTGTCCGGGATGGCGGTCAGGCCCTGGGCGCGAAGGGCTGCTGCCGAAATGCCGGCGGGCGACCGCCCGGCGCCATTGAAGGCCTGGATGCTGGCGCGGCCGCGGGGGGCATAAAGCATGAAGCAATCGCCGCCGATGCCGGTCATCGCCGGTTCCACCACCGCCTGCACCGCAGCGGCGGCAAGCGCCGCATCCATCGCGTTGCCGCCTTCCCGCAATATATCAAGTGCGGCCAGCGTCGCCGCCGGGTGGGAGGTCGCCGCCATGCCGCCGACACCCACCGCGACCGAGCGGCCGGGCTGCTGGAAGTCGCGGCCTATTCCATGTCTCATCGGATCTCTCTCGGCTTGCCGGGTCAGGCTTCAGTTTTGATATGACGGAAGAGGTTGCGGCGCGCCTCCTCATCCGTCTCGGTCTTGAAGGCGTGGCGATCCTTCAGCGCCAGGGCACGCTGCACGGCAGGCCGCTCGGCCATTGCGTCCATGAAGCGCTTTAGATTAGGAAGAGATTCCCAAGCAGTCTCGCCGATGACGAAGGGCACCATGCGCGCCCAGCCCCACAGCGCCATATCGACGATGGTATAGGTCTCACCCAGCATGAAGGGCCGGTCGGCCAGCCGGGCATCGATGATGCCGTAGTGCCGCTTGGCCTCGAACAGATAGCGCTCGACAGGATAGTCCTTCGGCTCAGGCGCAAAATGGCGGAAATGGACGGACTGGCCGGAATAGGGTCCGACGCCAGTCGCGACGAACATCAGCCAGGAGAGCAGCTCCGCCCGCCCGCGGGGGCCGGGCTCGGGCAGGAATGAACCGGTCTTTTCCGCGAGGTAGAGAAGAATGGCGTTGCTGTCGAAGACAGTGATGCCGTCATCCTGAATGGTCGGCACCTTGGCATTCGGGTTCAGCGCTGCATAGGCCGGCTGGTGCTGGTCGCCGCGGCGGGTATCGACCGGGATGGCCTCGTAGGGCAGCCCGGATTCCTCCAGGAACAGCGCCACTTTCATCGGGTTGGGGGCGAGGTTGTAGTAGAAGGTTATCATTGTCGCTGGCTGCTCCGTCTGCCTCTGGCCGGCCGATTGTGACCACCCATCCAACAAATCCTACCCCGCGCACCGCATCGGCAGAAGAGCCGATGACATTTCGCCGCGGACTCCCATTTGTTGCACATACGGGGGACAAACTGCGCATGACACGCCGTGGCGGCACCAAACTCGGCCTGTTTCTAGGTCTTCCCATTCTCATCATAGTGCTGGTGATCCTGTTCTGGCGGTGGGATTGGTTCATTCCCATCGTCGAATCCCAGGCCTCTGTCCAAATCGGGCGGCCTGTGACGATCGCACACCTGCATGTGAAGCTTGGCCGCACCACGCGCATCGTCGCCGACGACGTGGTGGTCGCCAATCCGAAGGACTTCCCAAGCGACGTGCCGCCACTGGCGCGGATCGCCCATCTGGGCATCGATGTCGATGTGATGGCCTATATCCGCCACCGCATCATCTCGGTGCCGCTGATCGACGTGAACGGGCCGCAGATGGAAATCCGCGGTCTGGCCAATGGCGAGACCAACTATACGCTCGCGCTTAAGGCATCAGCGCCGGTCAAGCCCGGAGAGACGCCAAGCCCCGCCCCCAAGCTTGGCGACCTGACGATCGAGAATGGCCAGTTGCATGCGCAGATCGCGAAAATGCGGGCCGACTTCACCGCCCAGGTTGAGACGAAGGCGGCTGCAGGCGTCGTGGCGGCCCAAGGCCAGAAGAGCGAAATAGCGGCCGAGGCCAAAGGCACCTATGCCGGCCAGCCGGTAACGGGGACGCTCGCCGCCGGCGCCATTCTGACGGTCACGGACAAGACCAAGCCCTTCCCGATCGACCTGCGTCTCGCCAATGGGCAGACGCATGTCTCGCTCGCCGGCACGGTGCAGGACCCGCTCGCTTTCGCGGGCACCGATCTGAATCTGGTGCTGTCAGGCGCGAATATGGCGGATCTCTATCACCTTACCGCCATCCCGATTCCCGATACCCCACCCTATAAGATCAGCGGCAAGCTCAATTACGAGCGTGCCACCCAGCGTATTCGCTTCGACGATTTCCGCGGCATCGTCGGCAAGACCGACCTGGCAGGCACCATCACCGAGCAGCCCCAGGGCAAGAAGCCTGACGTGACGATGGCGCTCACCTCCCGCAATGTCGATCTCGCCGATCTCGGCGGCTTCCTCGGCACCAAGCCGGGCGACACGACGAAGAAAGCGCCGGCTGCGACTGCCCCCGCCAGCAGCAAACTGCTGCCGACGACGCCGATCAACCTGCCCAAGCTCAATGCCGCCAACATCCACCTGACCTATACCGGCCATCATATCGAAGGCCGCAACATCCCGCTCGACAGCCTGATCGTGACCATGGACGTGGTCGATGGCACCATCACGCTGCACCCGATCATCTTCACGGTCGGCAAGGGCCGCGTGCGCGGGGAGGTTTCGATCGCGCCTGCCTCCGATAGCCGGGTGGCCCTGAAGGCGGATGTGCATTTCGAGAATGTCGATGTCTCGCGCATCATGGCCGCGACTCATGCCTTCAAGGGGGCCGGCGCGATCAGCGGCCGCGCCACCATCGACGGCACCGGCAATTCCGTCTCCACCCTCCTCGGCGACGGCAATGGCGGCCTTGCGCTCTATATGTCGGGTGGCAGCCTCAGCGCGCTGCTGATCGATCTCTCCGGCCTCGAATTCGGCAAGGCGCTGCTCTCGGCGCTCGGCGTGCCGAACCAGACCAATGTCGACTGCCTGATCACCGACTTCGCGCTCAACCACGGGCTTGTCACCACAAAGGCGCTGCTGGTGGATACGGGCGAAGCGCTGATCGGCGGCACTGGCACCGCCAATCTGAATACCGAAGCGCTCAAGTTCGAGATCGCGACACGGTCGAAGAATTTCAGCGTCGGCAACCTGCCGACGCCGATCGAAATCGGTGGCACGATGCGCAAGCCGTCGATCGGCGTGGCCATCGCCCCGCTCGTCGCCCGTGGCGGCATCGCGGCCGCCCTTGGCTTCCTGGCGGCGCCGCTGGCCATCCTGCCGACGATCGATTTCGGCGTCAGCGATCCGCATAAATGCGGAGAGATGGTGGCCAATGTGAAATCCCAGGTCCGCACCGGCAAACCGGGTCAAGCGGTGCCGGGTGCCAGGATCAAAGGCCTGCCCACGGGCAAGAAGTAAGCCGGCGATGGAGATGACACGACGGGAAGACTTGACGGACGCGGCTTCTGGGCGAAGCCTTGGATCATGAACGCTCCGATCCGTACTGCCCAGCAACTGCATGACGCGCTGCTGACCATCGACACCCATATCGATATTCCCTGGCCGCCCGGTCCCAGTCCTTTCGAGGATGGGATACGGCGCGTCGATCTGCCCAAGATGCGCCGCGGCGGCCTCGGCGCGGGCTGCTTCGCCGCCTATATTCCGCAAGGCAAGAACGACGAGGCCGGTTTCCAGGCGGCCTATGACCGGGCCGTCGCCATGCTGCGCGCCATCCACGCGATGGGCGAGGATAATGGTGACGCATCTCGCCTGCCCGGCCGCATCGCCACCACCGTCGCCGAAATCGAAGCGGCCCGCGCAGAGGGCGCGCCGGCCGTGATTCCCGCCGTTGAAAACGGCTATGCCGTCGGCCTCGATATCAACCGTCTGGATGATTTCCGGGCGCTCGGCGCGCGCTACATGACCTTGACCCATAACGGTCACAATCAGATTTCCGATAGCGCCGTGCCGCGCAAGGATCTGGGCGACGGGCCTGCCTTGCATCATGGCCTCTCAGACTTCGGCCGCAGCGTCATCGCGCGCATGAATGCGCTCGGCATGCTGGTCGATATTTCCCATGTCGCCAAACCCGCTATGCTGCAGGCGATCGAAATCTCATCCACGCCGGTTCTGGCCACCCATTCCTCGGTCCGCGCACTATGCGATCATCCGCGCAATCTGGATGACGAGCAGCTGGACCGGCTGGCCGAAAGCGGCGGACTGGCGCAGATCACCCTGGTGTCCTTCTTCCTCAAGCGCGGCTCGAAGGAGACCGAGGTCACGCTGGCCGATTATGTCGATCACATCGACTACGCCGTTCAACGCATGGGTATTGCACATGTCGGTATCGGCACCGATTTCGATGGCGGCGGCGGTGTCGTCGGCTTCCACGATGCGGGCGAAAGCGCCAATCTGACGGCGGAGCTGATGCGGCGCGGCTATGATTCGCAGGCGATTGGCGCTCTGTGGGGCGGCAATTTTCTGCGCCTATTGCGCATTGCCGAGGAGAAAGCCCTATGAGGACAATCGATCTGCCGGACGGCCGCCGCCTGCCTGTGATGGGGCTTGGCACCTGGCGCATGGGCGAAGCCGGTTCGGACACCAAGGCTGAAGTCCGCGTCATTCAGAAAGCTTTGGATCTCGGCATTTCGCTGCTCGACACGGCCGAGATCTATGCCAATGGCGGCTCGGAACGCGTGGTCGGCGAAGCTATTCGCGGCCGCCGTGATAGCGCTTTCATTGTCAGCAAAGTGGCGCCCAGCCATGCCAGCCGGCGCGGCACCGTCAGCGCCTGCGAGGCAAGCCTGAGCCGTCTTGGTATCGAAACGCTGGATCTTTATCTGTTGCATTGGCGTGGCAGCGTGGCGCCGTCTGAAACCGTGGAGGCTTTCGAGACGCTGAAGGCCCAAGGCAAGATCCGCGCCTGGGGCGTCTCCAATTTCGACGTCGACGACCTGGAAGATATTCCAAATCTGGCAGAATGCAGCGCCAATCAGGTGCTGTATAATCCTCAGTCGCGGGGTACGGAGTTCAATCTTCTCCCGTTCTGTCAGTCCCATAACATTCCCATCATGGCCTATACGCCGTTCGGCCAGAACGGCGCCGTTTTGAAGAATGCCGCCATCGCGAGCATCGCACGCCGTCATCAGGCGACGCCGGGCCAGGTCATTTTGGCCTGGGGCATCCGCCACCCCGGTGTCGTGACCATTCCAAAAACAGCGACCCTTGCCCGGGTTGAAGAAAACCTGGGCGCCTTATCGCTTAACCTTAGCGTGGAAGACCTGGCCGAGATCGATCGGGCCTTTCCGCCTCCGCGGCGCAAAACGTCGCTGGAGATGCTGTAACGAGGATCATCATGACCTTACCAAAACGCGCACTCGGCCGTCAGGGTCTGCAGGTTTCGGCAATCGGCCTTGGCTGCATGGGCCTCAGCCAGTCCTATGAGCCCGCGGTGGAAGCGGACTCGATCAAGACCCTGCATCGCGCCATCGAAATCGGCTGCACCTTTTTCGATACCGCCGAAGTCTATGGGCCTTTCACCAATGAGGATCTGCTCGGCCGGGCGCTTGCCGGCAAGCGCGACCAGGTGACGATCGCGACCAAATTCGGCTTCAGGATCGAAGACGGCAAATCGGTCGGCACCGATAGCCGGCCCGAGCATATCCGTACCGTGGTCGAGGCGTCGCTGAAGCGTCTGCGCACCGATCATATCGATCTGCTCTATCAGCATCGCGTTGACCGGTCCGTGCCGATCGAAGATGTGGCGGGCGCCGTGGCAGACCTCATCCGCGCCGGCAAGGTCGGCTATTTCGGCCTCTCGGAAGCGGGTGTCAGCACCATTCGCCGGGCCCATGCGGTGCAGCCGGTATCGGCCGTGCAAAGCGAATATTCGCTGTGGGAGCGCAATCTGGAATCCGACGTCATTCCGGCACTGAAGGAACTGGGCATCGGCCTGGTGCCCTTCTCGCCGCTCGGCCGCGGCTTCCTGACCGGACAGGTGAAGCGCGCGGAGGACTATCCCGCGACCGACTTCCGCCGCAACGATCCGCGCTACCAGGGTGCCAATTTCGACGCGAACATGGCCGCGGCTGACGCCGTGCGGCAGATCGCGACGACGAGGGGGGCGACGCCCGCGCAGATCGCCCTCGCCTGGGTGCTGCACAAGGGCCAGGATTTTGTTCCTATTCCTGGCACCCGCCATATTGCCAATCTGGAATCCAATGTCGCCGCGGCCTCCATCCAGCTCGACGCCACCGATATCGCGAACCTCGAAGAGGCGCTTGCGCCGGGCAAGATCTCCGGTCCCCGCTATACCGAAAGCATGATGGCGATGGTCGATCGCTGAGCTAAAGCTCAACAGGAAAGAAATCCTATAATGACTACAGAAAAACCCGTCTGGTTCATCACTGGCTGTTCCACCGGCTTCGGCCGCGAACTGGTCTCTCTGCTGCTGCGCCAGGGTTACCGCGTCGTCGCCACCGCCCGCGACGTCACCAAAATCTCCAGCCTCGTCGAAGGGCATGCGGATCAGGCGCTGGCACTGGCGCTTGACGTGACCGATGCCGATGCCATCGGCCATGCCGTCAAGCAGGCCGAGCAGAAATTCGGCCGTATCGACGTGCTGGTGAACAATGCCGGCTATGGCTATTTCGGCGCGCTTGAGGAAGGCGAAGACGCTCAGGTGCGGACCATGTTCGACACCAATGTCTTCGGGCTGATCGACATGACCAAGGCCGTGCTGCCCGGCATGCGCGCCCGCCATTCGGGCTTTGTCGTCAACCTGTCCTCGATCGGCGGCCTCGTCTCCTTCCCCGGCACCGGCTACTACACCGCCACCAAGCATGCGGTCGAAGCCCTGTCCGAGGCGCTGAGCCAGGAAGCCGCCCATCTCGGCATCAAGGTGCTGATCGTCGAACCCGGCCCCTTCCGCACCGATTTCGCCGGCCGGTCGATCAATATGTCGAAGACCATTATTGCGGATTACGACAGCACAGCCGGCGAACGCCGCCGCCAGACGGATGCCCGCAACGGCCGCCAGCAGGGCGACCCGGTGCGGGCCGCGCAGGCGATCATCGATGTCGTCAACGCGCCCAATCCGCCGCTGCGCCTGCTGCTGGGCAAGCCGGCGCTGGAAACGGCCCGCGCCAAGCTCGAAAAGCTGCGGACCGATTTCGATGCCTGGGAAGACACCACGCTCGGCGCGGATTTCCCCGGCGAGCACCCCAAGTTTTAAGCCTGCAACGTCTCAAGTCTGAAAGACAGAACGCGTGAAAAACAGAAAACTCGGCGCTGGCGGCCCTGAGGTCAGCGAGATCGGCCTCGGCTGCATGGGCATGTCCGCCTATTACGGCGGCCGGGACGACGGGGAATCGATCGCGACGCTGCAGCACGCCGTCGAACTCGGCGTCACCTTCTTTGACAGCGCCGATATGTACGGCATGGGCGAGAATGAGAAGCTGGTCGGCCGCGTGCTGGGACCGGTGCGCGATCATGTCGTGATCGCTACCAAATTCGGCAATACCTGGGACGCCGAAGGGCGCCGCGGCCCGGTGCGGGGTGACCCGGCCTATGTCAGATCCGCCTGCGAGGCGAGCCTGCAGCGGCTGGGTCTGGACGTCATCGACCTCTATTACCAGCACCGCGTCGACCCCAATGTGCCGATCGAGGAGACGGTCGGCGCCATGGCCGACCTTGTGGCGGAAGGCAAGGTGCGCTTCCTGGGCTTGTCGGAAGCCGGGCCGCAGACCATCCGCCGCGCCCATCAGGTCCATCCGATCGCGGCGCTGCAGACCGAATATTCGCTCTGGAGCCGCGATCCAGAGGCCGATGTGTTGAAGGTGACGCGGGAACTCGGCATCGCCTTCATCCCCTATAGCCCCCTCGGGCGCGGCTTCCTGACGGGGCAGATCAAAAGCCTGGACGATCTGGACGCGGATGACTGGCGCCGCAACATGCCCCGCTTCCAGGGCGAAAACTTCCAGAAGAACCTTGATTTGGCCAGCAAGATTGCGGATTTCGCCCGCGCGCGCGGCTGCACGCCGGGGCAATTGGCCCTGGCCTGGGTTCTGGCGCAAGGCGAGGACATTATTCCTATTCCTGGAACGAAGCGGAGAACTTTCCTAGAGGAAAATATCGGCGCCGTTGCCATCACTCTGTCGCCCGAGGAGCTGGCCGAGATCGACCGCATTCTGCCGCCCGATATCTTCCTGGGCACCCGCTATCCGGCCGAGGGCATGAAGGCCGTCAGCCTCTGATATCCCTCTGACTCTGATATCCCCCTGATCAGTCGCCACGCGATCCCGCTTCGGGTCGTGTGGCGACGGCAGTGGCCTTTGGCTGCGCCTGCGGCAAATCCCAGCGGTGCGGCCGCGATTTTTCTTAGCCAGACGCCTAAAAGCCGCTTTAAAGCCGAACGCCATGGCCAAGACAGTCTCCTTTCGCTAGGACTGGCACCGCCATGGACCCCGCTCACGCCATTTCTGCATCGCACCGAAAGCGCGATCCGGCTATCGGATCACGCAAGACGGTGGTCCGCGCGGGTGATGCACCGGACAAGGTCTATGCCGCGATCCGCCGCGATATCATTGAGCGGCGCCTGCCGGCCGGCACCAAATTACCGGAGGGCGACATCGCCCAGCGCAGCGGCGTCAGCCGCACCGTGGTGCGGGCGGCCTTCGCCCGTCTGATCGCCGAGGGTCTGGTCGTGCGCCAGAGCAATCAGAACGCCCGCGTTGCCAAGCCAAGCCCTGACGAAGCGGCCGATATCCTGGACCTGCGCCGCAGCATCGAACTCATCGTCATCGGCCGCCTGACGGAAAGCCCGGTGCCGGCCGAGATCCTCGCCGCGCTGCGCGCCCATGTCGCAGAGGAAGAGCGTGCCTTGTCCGAGGGCGTTGCGGAATCGATCCGCCTCTCCGGCGAATTTCATGTGCGTCTGGCAGAAGCTGCCGGCAGTCCGCTGCTTGCCCGCTACGTCTCGGAACTGGTCTCCCGCTGTTCGCTGCTGCTATCCGACCAGCATCTGCCCCATTCCGGCCAATGCGCGGTGCAGGAGCATCAGGCGCTGATCGACAGCCTGGCGCGCGGCGATGCCCAGGCGACACTCACGCAGATGGATCATCATCTGAGCGCGGTGGGCGAGCGCGCCACCTTCCAGACCAGCCGCCGCCGCGTCCTTCTGTGCCGCGCGGTGCCGGGATCGCCGGTCTCCCTGCCTGAGGCTCCGTCCGGCGCATGAATGGGCTCAGCTTCATCGCCATTCTGCTGACGCTTTCGGCTGTTTTCGGCATCGTCAACTACCGGCTGCTGCGCGTGCCCGCCTCGACCGGCGTGCTGATCATCGCCCTTGCCGTCTCCGTCATCGCCATCGCGCTCGATCCGCTCATCGCACCCTGGAGTTTCCGGCGCTGGGCGCTGGATCTGCTGCATACGATCAACCTGCCATCGGCGCTGATGAACGGGGCACTGGCCTTTCTGCTGTTTGCCGGCAGCATGCATGTCGATATCCGAGAGCTTCTGCGCCGGAAATGGACCGTGCTGGCACTCGCCACCTGGGGCGTCGTCATCGCCGTTGCGGTCTTCGGTATCGGCATCTGGCTCGTCTTCGGCGCGCTGGGCGTGGCGGTGCCGCTGATCTGGTGCCTGGTGGTGGGTGCGATCCTGGCGCCGACCGACCCGGTCTCGGTCGTCGGGCTGCTGAAGCGGCTGGGCCTGCCGGCCGGTTTCCGCGCCATTTTCGCCGGGGAGGCGCTGTTCAATGACGGCGTCGGCGTCGTTGTCTTTACTGTCCTGCTGGGTGTCGCGACGTCGAGCGGTCATGCGGAGACGATCGCGGGACTGGTCTCCTCCTTCATCGTCGAAGCCTTCGGTGCCGGTATTCTGGGGTTCATTACGGGCTGGGTGGCGCTGCGCCTGATCAGCCGGGTGGACGACTACAATCTCGAACTCATCCTGTCCCTTGCACTCGCCACCGGGACCTACAGCCTCGCCAATGCCCTGGGCCTGTCCGGCCCGATTGCCGTCGTCATGGCCGGGCTCGCCATGGGCAGCAAAGCCGGCCAGGACGCGATGAGCGACATCGCCCAGCAGCATGTCATGACCTTCTGGTCGATGATCGACGAGTTGCTCAATACGCTGCTGTTCCTGCTCATCGGTCTTGAAGTCGTCTCCGTGCCCGTCACCGGGCTCGATCTGTTGGCAGGCGCCATCGCGATCCTGCTCTCGCTGTTTGCACGTGCCGTCAGCCTTATCCTGCCGATCTATTTCCTGCGGCTGCACGACGTCATGGGCCGGCACGCGATTGCGGTGCTGACCTGGGGCGGATTGCGCGGCGGCATTTCGGTCGCCCTCGCCCTCAGTCTGCCGGAGACCGCGCCCCGCGGCGATCTGCTGCCCGTCTGCTATGCCGTCGTCGTCTTCACGATCATCGCCCAGGGACTGACCATGCCGCGGCTGGCGCGGAATTTCCGCGAGCGGGGATCGCTGGCCTAAGCGAGATAAGCCAGATTGGCATTGACCGCCACATTGGTCGCATCGAGGTTGGGCGTATTGGTGACCGGCACCTGAAAAGCGAGCTTCACCCCTGGCTGGAACACCAGGCAATGGGTCGATCCGCCGAAATGGAACATGCCGATCTGATCGCCCCGGCTGACGCTTTGCCCCGGCACGACGGTGATCTGGCAACTGGAGACCTCGGCCATGCCGACCGCCACCACCGCCATCAGGCCGATAGCCGGTTCGTTCGCCTGGATGAAGATCACTGCCCGCGTCGCGACCGAGGTGATGAAGGGCTGCGAGGCATTCGGCGCCGAAGGGTCCGGGTTGCCGCTGTAAAGCCCTTCCGATGGGCTTTCCAGATAATAGGTGCCATCGACCACGGTGGCACTGGCGATGACGCCATCCACCGGACTGTGCCAGCGATGATAGCTCAGCGCGCTGAGGAAGGCCTGATAGACCGTGCCACCGGCGAATTGGGGCGCTTTCGGATCATTCGCGAGCATATCGAGCAGGGAATAGGGCTGTCCCTTCAGCCAGAAATTGGCCGAGAGGGCGACGCCGGTCTGCACCTGTAGCGGCGCTGATTCGCAGGCATTGACGAGCGGCGCATCGCCCACCGGCCGCTGGCCGGGCTGGAAGACGCGGGTAAAGAACTGGTCCCAGGACTGGAAGCCGAAATAGGCGGGATCGCCAGGATCGGGGACGACGAAGATATCGGTGAAACTCTGCGCCGGCGGCGACGGAAAGGGCTGCTGGGCCACGGCCACCATCTGCGCCAGGGCCGGTGCTGAGAGCCAGGCGATGACCGGCGGGTCGCTGGTCGGGTCACTGTCAGCCAGAACATAGCGGGACGGCAGGGTGGTGAGGAAGCTACCCCAATAGGTCAGAACCGGCTTGAAATAGGCGTTGAAGGTCTGGCTGTAGAAGGTCGTGATCCCGGCGGCCGCGCCCATCGGCCAGTCGAGCAGCGCGTTGATCGGAAAACCAACCAGCCCCTGCGCCTCGTCGCCACCCGGAGTGACAATGAATTCCGGTGCCGTCACCATGATGGCGTTGAGCAGGCTGAGGAATTCGGGCCAGCTGGTCACGGCCGGGGCGCCGGTCGGGTCGTCCTGGTAATAGGCAAGCGCCTCGACGAACATCGCCTGCGTGCTGGCATTCAGCACCGGATCATTGGCCACCATCAGTGCCAGGGCCTGAATAGGGGCGATGTAGTCGGCAGGCGCCGTCTGCGCCGCTTTGGCTTTCAGGTTGAGTATCCATTTGCGGATCGCCTTATGGTCGCTCGTCAACCATCCGCCCGGCCGGTGACGGTTCGGTCTTGACATCGCATTTCCTTTCCTGCCGCGCGGATCTCTGCGGTCCGATCAACAGATCATTCCCGTCATGCAATGTCCAGTTTAATTGCGCCAGCCGGCGGCTCTTGCGCTGCATGTCATTCTTCCGCCATCTGGCGCGATGACCGATGCCCAGAACCCCGCCATTACGCACCGCCGCGTCCTCGCAATCGCCTTGCCGATGATGTTTGCCTATCTCAGCACCGCGCTGGTGGGTGCTGTCTCGACCGCCGTCATCGGCCGGCTGGGCCAGGCCGATCTCTCGGCCGGCATCGCCATCGCCGCCATCCTGTTCGATCTGCTGCTCGTCAGCCTGAGCTTCCTGCGCAGCACGACCCTGGGGCTGACGGCCCTCGCGCGGGGCGGCGGCAATGAGGACGCGGCGCGCGGGGTGTTTCAGCGCGCGCTTGTGCTGGCACTCGGCCTCGGCCTCATTATTCTGGCACTGCGCGGACCCGAAACCTGGATCGGCCTGCCGCTGCTCGGCGCCCATGGCGGCGTGCTGCGGGCGGCGGCCGGCTATGCGCTGATCCGCGCCCTCTCCGCCCCTTTCGCGCTCGCCAATTACGCGATTCTGGGTGCGCTGCTCGGCCGGGCGCGGGCCGGCGCCGGGCTTGCGCTGCAGCTTATCCTCAACGGCACCAATATCCTTCTCTGCCTCTGGCTGGTGGAGGGTCTGCATTGGGGGGTGGAAGGGGCCGCCTGGGCCGCGGTCGCCGGTGAAACGGCTGCTTTCGTCGCGGGCCTCGCCTGGCTGCGCATCAGCACGGGCCCGCTATGGCAGGGTGCGGCCGCCGCGTTCCGCGCTGCGGAAGGCTGGCGCGAAATGGGTGTGCTCAACCGTGATACGCTGATCCGCACATTGGCGCTGCTGTTTGCCTTCGCCTTCTTTACCCGCCAGGGCGCAGCCTTGGGTGCGGCCGCCCTCGCCGCCAATGCCATTCACATGCAGTTCTTTGCGCTGTCGGCCAATTGCCTGGATGGTTTCGCGGCGGCGGCCGAACAGATGGCGGGCAGCACCATCGGCGCCCGCGACCGCGCGGGCTTTGACCGGACTGTCAGGATCACGCTGGCCTGGAGCCTCGTCTCGGGCCTTGTCATCACGCTCGCCTATATCGCCTGGGGGCAGAACTTCATCGCGCTGCTGACGCGGGCCCCGGATGTGCGGGCAGCGGCGGCGGCAAGCCTGATCTGGGCAGCCCTGGTGCCGGTGGTGGCCGCCCCCGCCTTTCAGCTCGACGGCGTCTTCATCGGCGCCACCTGGTCGCGCGACATGCGCAATATGATGCTGGTCTCGCTCGCCCTGTTCCTGCTCTGCTGGGCAGCGCTGATGCCGCATTTCGGCAATACCGGGCTGTGGCTCGCCTTTCTGTTCTTCTTCGCGGTGCGCGGCGTGACGCTGGGCCTTGTGCTGCGCGCCCGCGGCCGCTCGGGCCGCGTGCTGGTCGCCTTCGGGGGTTAAAGCGGACGCGTGGGCGCAGGGTCCAGACCCGCGCCCGCAAACCGCGGCAGCGCCGCGGCCACCGCCGCGATATCGCCGTAGCGTTCGGGAAAGAGCAGCACGGAACGCGCGAAGGCCAGCGCTCCGGCTTGCGCGTCCGCCCGCTCACGCTCATCCGCGATGACCAGAAAATCCGCGATCTGGGCGAAGCCCAGGACACGGCGGATGATCTTGCAAGCCATGAACATCAATGCGTCGCGGAACAGCGCGGCCACATAGGCGCGGCGCAGCGTCTCCAGCCGCGCCGCGCCCAGAGGGGTGTCGAAATGACTGGCAGGAAAGCCATCGGCCGCCCCCGTGAAGCTGCGCCAATGGCTCAGAAACTGCGCCTCAAACCTGTGCCAGAACGAGAGGATATCGGCCGCCAGCTGATCGCGGAACTGCGCCGTCGCGTCAGCCGGGCCGCCATGGAAGGGTTTTGCGAACCAGGCCATCACGTAATGGGCGATGAAATTGCCGATATCGAAGCCGGACGGTCCGACGAGCGCGAATTCCCCGTCGATGACCCGCGTCTGCGTCTCGGTCACCATAATGGAGCCGGAATGCAGATCGCCATGGAGGACAGACTGCGCGCGGGTGAGATAGATGAGCCGCGCCGCGGCGACCGCAGCCTTGAGGTCGATATCGGCCCGGAAGGCCGCGGCCCAGCCTTCCAGCGGCGCGATGATGCGGTTGCGCTCATGGACGACATAAGGGTCGGTGAAAACGAGATCGACGGAAATGCGCTGCAGGGCGAGGTTGCGGGAGAAAATCGTCTGGTCTTCCGCCTTGGTCTCAAACGGGACGGCCAGGTCGGAGGTATAGAAGGAGGCGGCGGCGACATAATCGGCGATGTCGGTCGGCACGCGCGGATAGTGGTGGCCCGCAATCATGGCCGACCGCAGAATGACGTGCGGCGCCAGCTTCTCCATCACGATGAGGAACAGCGCCGGGTCGAAGTGATGGATGACCGGGGCGAGCGCGCCGGCAAAGGGCGCGATGCGCCGGCCGTAACTGACCTCGAAAAAGGCGCGGTTGACATCCATCGGCCAGCTTTCGCCGGCGACCCGGACATAGGGCAGCGCCTGCTTGACGCAAAGCCCGCCCAGCGGGCCGTCGATCAGAAAGACCGAATTGAGATTGCCGTCTGCGACATCGCGGCAGACCCAGTCGCCGGGCGTGCCGCCGAGCATCGCGGCGGCCTCCGGCAGGCCTGCCAGATAGGCCGGCACGTCGGACGCGGTCAAAATCCGATAGTCAGGACTGGGATGGTCGAGCATGGTGGCGGAGGCTGCCTTTCTGACGTGTATGACCGGATTGCCCTGGTCTTTTGGCCCTGTGTCTGACAACCAGTGTAGCGGCGGCTGTTGGTGCCGTGAACCACGCCCCGGGAGTATGGGCACCCTTAATCACACTCGCTCGATACCCCAAGGGCCTGGCTTGACGGCTCCGCCGCCGGCCATGCAAGTCGTATTGCCGTAACAATCGGACAATGATGTCTACACCGGATCATAGGTCTGCCGCACCAGCCCGCCCGTCATCCCCCGCGGCAGCGCTGGACGCTTTGACGGATTGGTCGGCGACGCCGCTGCGCCATGTCGCACAGTGGCCGCTTGCCCTCTCAGCCGCCGCCCTGCTGACGCAGGATCTGCCGGGACCGGCTTTGGTCGCCTGGGGCCCTCAGCTGACGGTGGTGCCGAACCGGCATCTGCAAAACCTGCTCGGCACAGAGGCCGCGGGCAGGCCGCTGGATCAGGTTCTGTCCGACGCCTGGGACTGGCTGAACCCGCTGGTGACACGGGCCCTCGGCGGTGAGGCCGCGCAGGCGGGTGGCCTGCCGCTGACCCGCAGGAGGGCGGATGGCGCGCTGGTCCGTGGCACCGCCGCGCTCTCTCCCCTGCGCAATGCCGACGGCACCGTGGCCGGCGTTCTGGCACAGCTTGATCCCAACGCCGCGCAGACCGTGCCGGCCGCCTCCCGTTCGGACAGCGAGGCCTATTACCGGACGCTGTTCGACTCGATGGAGGAGGGTTTCTGCGTCATCGAATTTTTCGACGGTCCGCATGGCCCCTTGAGCGATTTTATTCATCTCGAGGCCAATCCCGCCTATACGATCCATGCCGGCATTCCCAATGTCGTCGGCCAAACCCTGCGCGAGATGGTGCCCAACGAGGCCGATGCCTGGATCGCCCGCTACGGTGGGGTGCTGGCCACCGGCCAGCCGATCCGCTTCGAGCAGGAGCTGGTGGCGACCGGACGTTACCTTGAGTTATCATCGTTTCGGATCGAGCCGCCGAGCCGCCGCCAGATCGCGGTCCTGTTCAAGGATATTACCGAGCGCAAGCGCATCGAACGTGAATTGCACGAGATCAACGAGAACCTGGAAGCGCGGGTGGCATCGGCGATTGCCGAGCGCCAGCTGCTGGCGGGCATCGTCGAGAATACCAATGCCTTTGTTCATGTCCTGGATATGAATTTGCGTTATCTCGCCATCAATGGTGCCGGTGCGGACGAATTCGAGCGCATCTTCGGCACGCGGCCCAAGATCGGCGACCATGTTCCCGATCTTCTGGCGCCGCGCGCGGATCTGATCGCTGCTCTGGAGCGGGCCTGGGCACCGGCACTGGCTGGCGAAGACTACGTCATGGTCGAAGCCTATAGCGATCAGTCCGGTAACCAGCGCTATTACGAGCAGCATTTCAGCCCCTTGCGCGACGCCGATGGCCGGCAGATCGGCGCCTATCAGTTCAGCTATGACGTAACCGAGCGGCTTGAAGAGCAGGACCGGTTGCGAGTCGCGGAGGAGGCCCTGCGCCAGGCGCAGAAGATGGAAGCCGTAGGCCAGCTCACAGGCGGGCTCGCGCATGACTTCAACAATCTTCTCGCCGGGATTTCCGGCACCTATGAGATGATCGGCGTCCGTGTCGCGCAGGGGCGCACGGCGGAGGTCGAAAAATACATCGCCGCCGGCCAGGGGGCGGCGCGGCGCGCGGCCGCCCTCACCCACCGGCTGCTGGCCTTCGCCCGGCGCCAGACGCTGTCGCCCAAGCCGACCGTCATCAACCGGCTGCTGTCCGATCTCGTCGAGCTGGTACAGCGGACGGTGGGACCGGCGATCGCGATCGAGACGATTGCCGCCGCGGGCTTGTGGACGGCGCAGGTTGATTCCAACCAGCTGGAAAACGCGATCCTCAACCTGTGCATCAATGCGCGCGATGCCATGCCCGAGGGCGGGCATATCACCATCGAGACCTCGAACCGCTGGCTGGATGAGCGCGCGGCGCGCGAGCGCAACATGGTCAAGGGCCAATATGTGGCCGTCAGCGTCACGGACACGGGCTCTGGCATTGACAAGTCTATCCTGGATCGCGTGTTTGACCCCTTCTTCACCACCAAGCCCATCGGCCAGGGCACGGGCCTGGGCCTGTCCATGGTCTATGGCTTCGCGCGCCAGTCGCACGGCTATGTGCGCATTCATTCCGAGGTCGGCCAAGGCACCAGCGTGACGATCTATCTGCCACGCCATCTGGGTGCCGAGGATGAGGATGCGGCGCCGCAGGCCGATCGCGCCCTACGCCTCAGCCATCAGGGCCAGACGGTGATGATCGTCGACGATGAGCCGACAGTCCGGCTGCTGCTGACCGATGCGCTGTCCGATCTTGGCTATCATTGCATCGAAGTGCAGGACGGCGGCGCTGCCCTCAAGATCTTCGAGAGCGATGCGCGCATTGACCTGCTGATCACCGATGTCGGTCTGCCGGGCGGGTTGAACGGACGGCAGGTGGCGGATGCGGCGCGCGTCACCCGGCCGGGCCTGAGCGTGCTGTTCATCACCGGCTATGCCGAGAATGCCGTCCTCAACCACGGCCATATCGAGCCGGGGATGGAGGTGCTGACCAAACCCTTCGCGGTCGAGGATCTGATCCGCCGGGTGGAGCGCATGCTGGGCGAAGCAAAAATCGGCGGCGGGAAATAGGGGGGCGGCGCTGCCCCCCCCCCCCGTTCAGACCGGTATTTCTGCCAGCACGAGAAAGACGACAAAGAGGCTCAGCGGCGCCAGATGCGAAAAGTCGCGATGGCGGAGAACCGTTATGATCGCCGCCGCAATGATGACCGCGCCGAGTGCCAGGCCGATGATACGGCTGGCCGGATAGGCCATGAGCGCGGCACAGATGATCTCAACGCCGCCGGTCAGACGGTTCCACCAGGACGGGTAACCCCAGCGGGCGAAATCGGCTTTTAGCGTGGCCGTGCCGATCACGTTGAAGACGCCGGCGCCGAAGAACCCTGCCGCCAGAAGCCAGATTGCGATCGTATGGACCATGTCAATGCGCTCCGATGATTAAGGGAATAGACGCCAGGACCATCACCGCCGCCGTCACGCCATGCATGCCAAAGGCGGCTTTGCGCGACCCTTTCGCCGCCAGAATGACCAGCATGTCGCCGATAGCGATAAGGGCTTCGACCGCGAGAATGATGCCGACGTCGTGCGGTGTGCCCCAGGCCATGAAGGTCAGGACGGCCAAGCCCGAGACGATGTCGCGCACGCCCTTCAGCCGCAGCCATGCATCGGTATTGGCGCCGGTTTCAGGCAGCGGCAGGCCGAAACTGCGCGTCGCGGCCCTGGGGCGCACAATATATTGCGTGCCGATGGCGATAATCGCGAGAGCCAGCAGGACGGCTATTCCAAGCGCAATCCATTGCATGTGATTGTCTCCTTCTTACAAAACAAGATAAACTAGCGTTGCTAGGATAAATAATATAGCGTTGCTAGATTGTCAAGCGTCAGTATGATGCCGCGATGGATAGGCGTCTGGCTCTGGGAGATTGAGGGATTGGGTACCGCCGAGCGGAAGGTCAGAGACCGGGCTGAGCGCGAGCAGCGCATCATCGCGGCCGCGCGCGTGATTGCAGAGCAGGAAGGGTGGGACGCTGTTACAATCCGCCGGCTGGCCGACGAGATCGAATATAGCCAGCCCGTTCTCTACTCACATTTTGAGAACAGGTCTGCGATCGTCGCGGCCGTCGCCATCGAAGGCTTTCGGGCACTCACCATCGCTTTGCGGGAAGCGGCCGGCGGGCCGCCGGATGCCGCGCACGCCCTCAAGTCTGTTGCGATGGCCTATCTCGACTTCGCCCTGCGGCAGCCGGCGCTGTACGAGGCGATGTTTGTGCTGCCCACGGATTTGCTCTTCGCCAAGTCTGACACCAGACCGGAATTGCGGGCCGCTTTCCAGGCCCTTTCGGCCGTGGTGACGCCGTTTTGCGTCGACCGGGATGTCGCGACCGAGACGTTTTGGGCGGCCCTGCATGGGCTCGCCGCCCTCGAAGGATCAGGCCGCATCCGGCCCGGCGCGCGCGACGCGCGGATCGCGCTCGTGGTCGGCGCATTCGTCATATCTGCGGAAGCGACGGGTAAGGACGGGTCCGTCAAGGGAATCTGACCGGCTTTTCCCGACGCCAAAGGGGCGGAGCCTGCCAGGCACCGCCCCCTGTCTTACGCGACGGCAAGTATCATGATCAGGGCTTAGGGCCCGTGATAGCCGCCGGGCCCACCGGGTCCGCCGCCACCCGGACCACCGTAGCCACCGCCACCGCCATGCTCACCATGATGCCAGCCGCAAAAGGGACCGCCCCAGGGGCCGCAACAGGCAGAGAGGCTGCCGGCCGCCATCAGCATGCCGACCACGATCAGCACCTGTTTCAGATTTCGCATGCACGTATCCTTCATATCGGGCCAGTCGCCGCATCAGGCCGCTTCTGCCTGGCGGGCGGATAGCCGCCGCATTGCACGCTCCGCGTCCGAACGGAGGCGGAGGAATGGTGTCGTTGCAAGACCAACGTCACATCTGTTTCGTCTTAGAAGGTGGAAGTGTGGCGAGAATGAGAGAGGTTTTGTTACTTCACAATTAGGTGACTCTGCAAAAATTACCGCGCGGCTCCTGCGGGAGAAAGCAGCATCACCAGCAAAAAATTTATTTGACGCGACAACCATTCTGGAAATGTTCGGCGCAGCCGCAAGCCCTAAAAAATGCCGTGCAGAAACCAGGCGAGATTTCCGGTTTCGGGATTTTCACCGTCACCATTGCGGTAAAGCCAGAAACGGTCTCCGGCCTCATCCTCCACCGCCCAGTAATCGCGCGCCAGGCGGCGCTCCCCGTCCCGCTTCCACCATTCGCCGAAAATCCGCTCCGGCCCGTCCGCCCGGCGGATACGATGCCGCACCCGCCGCCAGGTGAAAGCGACGGGCGGCTGGTCGGGCAGCAAGGCGATCGCCTGTACCGGCTGCGGCGGCGTCAGCAGGCGCAGCGGTCGTGGCAGGCTGGGCGACCAGCTGCGGCCTGTAGGCGGTGTCAGCGGCCCGACCTTCCTCACCGCACGCTCCGGCACATCGCTTTCCACCGGCGCCAGGCGATAGACCTCCGCCTCTCCGAAGCGCGCGACCAGACGATCGACCAGCGGGGCCAGGTCGCCCAGCGTCTTCGCCATCCCCGTCTGCGGCGACCAGGCTTCCAGCTGGGCCGGGGATGCGGGCTCGGCCCGCGCAATCCATAGCGTCATCGCCTCCACGCCAGGACCGGGGTCGATCGTCTCGATCCGCTCGCCCAGCAGCCGGGCCAGCTGCGCCGCCTGCTGCACCGGCCGCGCCGTGCCAAGGGCGATGACCTGCTGGCTGCCGTCGATCCGCTCGCAGACCAGATCCAGCCGGCGCGCGCCCTCTCCACGCCGCTGCAGCTCGGCGGCGACGCTGTGGCACAGCCGGTCGATGACGGTCGCGAAAGCCTCGGCCGTCACCAGAGGCTCGAGAAAGGTCAGACGCTCGCGGACCAGGCGATGAGCGGCCTGCGGCTCCAGCGGCTCGAACATGGTGCCCAGCGCATAGTCCAGCTGGCGCAGCAGCACGGCGCCGAAACGGCGGGACAAGGGGGCGCGGGGCGCATCCATCAACTCCCCCACCCGCGCGAAGCCCATGCGGTCCAGCCCGGCGACGGTCTCCGCCGGCAGGCGCAGGCTGGCGATGGGCAAGGGACGCAAGGCAGCAGCCACGCCACCCGCCGGGGAAAGGGTCGCTGCCTCGGTCCCATAATGCGACAGCGCCCAGGCGGCGCCCGGCGTATCGGCTATGGCCAGCCGCACCGTGAGCCCGACGCCGGACAAACGCCGCTGGAGATCCGCCATCATCGCGGGCTCCCCACCCCAGAGATGGTCGGCGCCAGTACTGTCGATGCGGATCGCATCCGGCAGGTCGGCGGCCGTCAGCGGGGCATAGCGCTGGCACCAGGCGGCCAGGGCCTGCAGGCCCGCTGCATCGCCCGCCGGATCGGCATCGATGATCGTCAGATCACGATGCATCGCCTGGGCTTCCGCCAGCGGCTGGCCCGGCATGATGCCAAGGCGCTGGGCTGCGGCGTCGGCCGCCCCCACCCCATAGCGCCGCCCGTCATGCAGACGGGTGATGACGGGACGGCTGCGATCCGCCGCCGCGCTGGGCGGTGGCGTGGCCTCCTGCGGGTCGCTAGCCGGCGCGGCGCGGCCGCTCTGCTGCTGCCGGCGCCAGCGATCTGTCGGCCAGAGCGGCAGGCAGATGGAGATGACCCGTCGCATCGCATGCCTCCACAATCCAGGATGCTGCCTGCGCCCCGCGGCAGCGGATAAGGTCCAGCCGCCATAGCGCCGGGGCCAGGCCCGGCACATGCGGCGCCTCCGGCACGACCGGGCCGGAGGGCTGGCGGGCGATGCGCCAGCGGGTGAGCGCCGGCATGGGCGCGAGCGCCGCGGCGCGTTCCCGCGGCAGGGGCCGCCGCAGCACAAAGGATGGAATGCCCGCTTCTTCCGCCGCCAGTTGCAGGCGGCGCGCGCCGGTGGCGTCGATCTGGCGCAGCTCGCCCACGATGGCGGCGAAGCAGCCGTGACGCAGCGCCTCCTCCATCACCGTGGGGACCGCGCGGCGGGCGGCGATATGCAGGACGCGATCGGGGCTCAAGCCCACACCGGCCAGCGCCGGGGCATAGAGATCGGGGCGTTCTGTCGCCCACAGCACGGGTCCCTCCAGCCGGGCGAGGATGCCCGCCACCATCAGCCCGGCGGCACTGGCATAAGGCTGGCCCGGACCCTGATCGGCCATTTCATGCAGACCAGCCAGTCGCAGCCCGCCGCCGGGCAGATGCCGGTCGAGCAGGGCCAGGCCGAATGGCAGCGTCTGTCCTGCCAGCGGCGCGCCCGGCCGCCGTTCAAGCGTGGCAATGGCGGCCCGCAAATCTGTAAGCTTTTGTTTTTCCAATAAAAGGGTCACGCTATGGCCTCATCTGAAACGGAACATAACGTGAACATTGCGGCCATGGAAAGCCCTTTATCTGCGCGCAAAGCCGGCTTCGCAGGCTGTCCAAAGATTTCAAACCTGTGCGGAAAAAGCCTCACCTCAGGTCTGAGGGATGGGCTGCAAACAGATCATCCGCACCACCACAGCCCCGCAGAACGCCGGCTGACCTATGCGTCCAGCCCTATGGCGCGCCGGAGGGCAAACCGCTTACCTTGGCCGCAACAGGGGCATGCCCCGACAACAGGACTTGAGGCTGGCCAGAATGGTAAGCGAGACGCGCGACAAGTTCCTGACCGCAATCCGCATCCTGGCTTCCGGCACCGGTGCGCTGAAAGTTCGGCTGCGATTGGCCTTCATGCCGGAACTGCTGACCCTGCAGCAGGAGGATATGCCCTGGCCCGATCTCTGGGACCGTTTCCTGACCCTGCGCGAGGAACTGGCCCCCAATAATCGCCCCGAAGTGACGATGGAGCAGTGGTGGGATTTTGAACTCGGCCGCATCGCGCAGGAGATTGTCGATATCTTCGACGAAATTAGCCGCCGGCCCCAGCCCTGACGCTCTGCCCCCTGACGAACGGCTGCGGGATGGATCGGATTTCGCCATGGCATCCGCCGCTTTGTAGATCTGTCAACAGACGCGCCGCGCTGATCAAAACGTGATGCCGGGTGATCTCAAAAAATGCAGTCTCCGTCTCCTTCTTAGGGCGATCCGGCGCAGTTCATGCGCCATGGATTCAGGAGATAGACTATGCATCACTTCCGCTTGATCATGATGGCGACTGCCATTACCGTGCTTCCCCTCGCCAGCAGCTGGGCCGATGGCTCGGACGTTCAGCCGCAAACCCAAAGCTCGGCCGTGGCCGGCGCGTCGACCAGCTCGGGTTCAGCCACGGGCCTGACCAATAAGCCCACCAATGGTACGGGCGGCGGCGGCATGTCCACGGCCAGCGGCCAGAAGGCGGGCGGCATGGCGAAGACGAACAAGGTCATGTCCACCGGCGCCGCACAGTAACGCCGCGTCGTTTTATTTAAATTCACCAAGAAGAAGACGCTATCGTCAGGGGCTTTTCGTCATCGGGCCACTGACCCTATCGGCGCGGCAATCCGTAAAACGATTGCCGCATGATGGGCCTATGACGAGATGAAAAGATGGTCGGAGCGGCGGGATTCGAACCCACGACCCCCAGTCCCCCAGACTGATGCGCTACCAGACTGCGCTACGCTCCGGCCATAACACCGCGGACGCCGATGGCACTGCGGATGCGCCCCTGTAGCAGCGTGTGCCCGGCTCCGCAACCGGGCGCAGCCAGATTATCGGCAGGTGTCTGTCATGACCGGCCGGGCGGTTGTGCCGCCCGGCATCCCTGATTCGCACCCATGCCGAGAGCACCGCTTGGCGGCCCCGCCTCGCCTCCCTACCATCATCGCGACCCCTTGGATTCAGGACCGCGGATGAACAGGAAGCAGCGCCGCACAGAGGCGAAGCAGCAGGGCGCCACGCCGATAAGCCCTGGCGCCCTGGCCGCGCCTGCGCAGATGGCGCTCGGGCAGGCCATCCGCCTGCATCAGGCGGGCCGGCTGACGGAGGCCGTGACCTTCTATCAGCGCAGTCTCACACTGGCCCCGCCGCAGCCCGATGCGCTGCAGAATCTGGGCAGCGCGTTCAACGATCTGGGGCAGCCCGCGGCGGCGCTGCGCGCTTTGGACGCAGCCATCGCCCTGCGCCCGCTCTATCCCGTCGCGCATCTCAATCGCGGCAATGCGCTCTGGGCGCTCGGTCGCGCCGCGGAAGCCGTCGAGGCCTATGGCCTCGCGCTGGTGCAGAAGCCAGATTTCGCCGCCGCCTACGATGCCCGCGCCCTGGTGCGGGCAAGCGAGGGTCGCTTCGCGGAGGCGCTCACTGACGCCGATGCCGCGCTCCGCCTCGCCCCTCTCGACCCCCAGACCCTGAATACGCGCGGCAATGTGCTGCGGGCCCTCGGCCGTCTGGATGAGGCGATCGGCTGCTACAGCCGCGCGATCGCCCTCCGCCCCGATTATGCCGACGGGCATTTCAACCGCGCTCAGGCCCTGCTGGCGGCCGGCCGATTTGAAGAAGCCTGGGGGGAGTATGAGTGGCGGTGGCAGACCCCGCAGATGATCGCCCAGCGGCGGCGCGTCGCGGCCCCGCTCTGGCAGGGCCAGACCCTCGATGCGGGGACGCGCCCCCGCCTGCTCATCCATGCCGAGCAGGGATTGGGCGATACGCTGCAATTCTGCCGCTATCTGCCGATGGTGGCTCACCTCGGCTTCACCGTTATTCTGGAAGTGCCCAAACCCCTCGCCCGGCTTTGCCGGACGCTGAGCGGTGTCACAGAGATCGTCGTGCAGGGTGAGGCGCTGCCCGCCTTCGACCTGCATCTGCCGCTCATGAGCCTGCCCGGACGCTTCGGCACGCGGCTTGACAGCATTCCGGCGGCCGGGCCGTATCTTGCCGCCGATCCGGCTGCCGTCGCGGCCTGGGGCCGCCGCCTGGCCCCGCTTGGAACAGGGCTGCGCGTCGGCCTCGCCTGGGCCGGCAATCCCAGCCCTGGCAGCCCGATGCGTGCGGCGATGGACCGGCGGCGATCCCTCGCGCCCGAGCGCCTCGCCCCGCTGTGGCAGGTGCCCGGCATCAGTTTCGTCAGCCTGCAAAAGACCGGCCCCGTTCTGCCCGGCCAGCTGGCCGCCGTCGACGGCATGGCGGAGATGGCGGATTTTGCCGATACCGCGGCCCTCGTCTCCACTCTTGATCTGGTGATCGCCGTCGATAGCGCCGTCGCCCATCTGGCAGGCGCCCTCGGCCGCCCGGTCTGGCTGATGGACCGTTTCGACCCCTGCTGGCGCTGGCTGCTCGGACGAGCGGACAGTCCCTGGTATCCCGAACTCCGCCTGTACCGGCAGCCGGAGCCCGGCGACTGGGACAGCGTGCTGGCGGCGGTCTGCGCCGATCTCGCCGCATTGAGCGCCCTGGGCCAGCGCGCCGACAGCTAACGCCGCGCACTGCCGCGCCATCGCCCGCAGGGCCAGTTGAGCCTCGGCCTGCGCCTGGATCTGGCGCTGATGGGCCATGCCGGGCGTATCGGGAAAAGGCTGCGCCTTGCCATGGGCCAAGATGGTGCTTCCGTCCGTCGAGAATGGGAGGGTTTTGAGGCGAGCTGCCTGCGGCGCGCCGCCTTCGTTAGATTTAATAACTTAAACTCACCCTGATTGTCCAGGAAATTATTCCTGTATCGTAATCATATAATGTCGTGATCTACCGGCGGGCTGGGATAGGCGGCGAGGAATTTTTGGCAACAGAAACGAAAATTTCATGACTGATGCGGAACTCTCCTGCCCGCGCGACAGCATCGGGACCTCACTCCCGCAGGCTGCGGCAGGGGGACCGCCATTGAGACGGGATATTCTTGGGCATGGCCTGATTCTCGCTCTGGGCGTCGCCGCCGGCTTCGCGGTCTATGCCAATGCGTCCTACGGCCTGCGCTCAGCCGCAGAGCGCTTCCGTGACGATGGCCATAACCGCGCGCTTCAGGTCGAGCGCTCCGTCGAAGACGACTTCCGCGCCATCAATGAAAGCCTGCGCACCATCAGCCGGCTGCCCAGCGTGCGCGGGGTTGATCGGCACGCCGGCAATATCTCTCAGGACAGCGTCCAGACGGTGCAGGAGATTTACAACAATCTCGCCAACAACGTCGATGTCTCGGAAGTCTATATCGTTCCCCGCAGCATCAATCCCGATCGCATCGATCCCGTGACCGGGGCGCCGGAGGCGCCGATCATGATGTTCGACGGCCAGATCAGTAATGGCGGCGGCGATGATGCCTCGGTCACGCGCCGCTTCGAGGCGGAAATCTATGAATACCATCTGCTGCGGCACCAGATGGCCTGGTTTGCCGCTCATATCCCGGATGCGAAACATATTCAGGGCCTGCATGTGCCGATGATTTCAGGCCCCATGGTGGTCACCTGCGACAATACCGTCTTCAACAAGACGCTGCATGATGCAGACCGCACCGGCATGGTCTTTTCCGTGCCGTTCTTCGACAAGGCGGGCAATTTCGCCGGCACCATCTCGGCAATCATTCGCCTGGCCGTCATCCGGGCCATGCTGCCCGCGCACAACTACGCCATTGTCAGCCCTGCCTATGGCGCTTTTTTTGTGTCGCCCCACACTATCCTCCCAGCCAGCACGCGATCCTTTGCGATGGCCGCCAAAGCCGACCCTGCGCTGATCTATTCCGAAGCGATTCCCTTGTCGGTCAGTGACGCACGCGCCGAATGGGTTCTGTGGACGGGCCTGCCCAATGCGCTGTTTTGGGCCCGCAGCGATGTGCAGGCGGTGAAAACCTTCGCCATCGCCGCCGGTGCCGTCATCCTCCTGCTCATGCTCATCGGCTGGGGCGCCATCTGGTTCGTCACCCGCAACGCCCGCCTCATCGCCCGCGCCTGCCGCGCCCTGGATGCGCTGGCGGATGGGCGGGAGGACCATGTGCTGGCCGGGGCGGAGACGCGCGGCGTCATCGGCGATCTTGCGCGTGCCTTCGAGAAGTTCCGCGCGTCACTCGCGGAAAAGCATCGCCTCGAACAGGAAACCGACATAGCGCGCCAGGCCGCTGAGACCGAACGCTTGCAGCGTGACGCCGAAAAGACCGCAGAACAGGGCGCGCAGAAGCAGGTGGTCGATTCCCTGACCGCAGCCCTGATGAGCCTGACGCAGGGCGATCTGTCACTGCGCATCGCCCAGGAATTCACGGGCGAATACAGCAAGCTGCGCCATGACTTCAATCAGGCCGCGGCGCATATGGAAGCGACCATGCGGCGTGTCCGCGACAGCACCCATAATGTCGAAGAAACATCACGCGAGATCAGCTCGGCCTCAGCTGATTTCGCGCACCGGACCGAGCAACAGGCCGTGCAGTTGCAGGAAGCGGCCACGGCGATCGGCGAACTGACCGAGATGGTCCGCAATACCTCTCAATCAGCGGCCAGTGCGGCGACGCTGGCCGGCACCGCCAGCACCGAGGCCACCGCCTCCAGCCGCATCGTCAATGACACGATCAACGCCATGGCGGAGATCGAAAAGTCCTCCCAGCAGATCGCCGACATCCTTGTCCTGATCGAGGAAATCGCCTTCCAGACCAATCTTCTCGCCCTTAATGCCGGGGTCGAGGCCGCGCGCGCCGGCGAGGCCGGGCGCGGCTTCGCGGTGGTCGCCACGGAAGTGCGGGCGCTCGCCGGCCGCTCCTCCAGTGCTGCGCATGACATTAAAAGCCTGATCACGGCGACGGAAAAGCGGGTCGGCGATGGCGTGCGCCTGGTGAATGAAACCGGCACCACACTGCACCGGATTACCGAGCAGATCAGTCAGCTGACCGAACGTGTGCGCGAAATTGCCGACAGCGCGCATCGCCAAGCCTCGTCCATCGCGACCGTCAATACCAATGTCGGCCAGATGGACCGGGTCACCCAGCAGAATGCGGCCATGATCGAGGAGACGGCGGCGGCCGGCGGCCGGTTGAGCGGCGAGGCGGAGAAGCTGGGAGGGCTGGTCGACGAATTCACCTTCTCGGGGGAGACGGCAAAGAACGCCCCTGCGGCTTCCAGGATTTCTGTCCTAGACAATCGGGAAAGGCCGAACAAGATGAGACCGATTTCCTATCCCGCGGAGCGCCGGCGCGTACCCGCCGAATGAGGAGACGAGCGATGGTGATGGCAAGCGGCCTCCCCGCGCCTGCCCTGCGCTGCATCCAGGCCGCTATCCTGGCGGCGGTGCTTGCCGTGCCTCTGCCGGCTACAGCCCAAAACCTGGATGTAGCGGCCTTGCGAGCGCAAGCGGCGAGCGGCGATGCCAATGCGGAATTCCAGCTCGGCACCCTGCTTTATGTCGGTCTCGATGTCATTCAGGACTATATCGGCGCCGCCGATTGGCTGAAGCGCGCCGCAGACCAGGGCAATGCCGACGCGCAATGCGAGCTTGGCTTTCTGTTCCAGACCGGCAGCTTCGCGCAAGGCCCGCCACCGCCCGATCCGAAAAGCGCTTTGCCCTGGTATGAAAAGGCCGCCGCCCAGCACAATGGCTGCGGCAACTATGCGCTCGCCCATCTCTATAATACCGGCATCGGGGTCGATGCCGATTCCGACCTTGCAGCGAAACTGTTCCATCTCGCGCAGGCCGAGGGGTTTAACGCGCCCGCCGGTGCCTATCCCCTGCAGGCGCTGCAGGATCATTTCTATGCCCTGGCCTATCAGTTCGCGGGCAGCGGCGCCTGGAGCGATACCGTCTCGGTCAAGGCCGGTGGCGGCGGATAAAGCTCCGCCCCCGCCCCTATTCCACCGTCACTGATTTCGCCAGATTGCGCGGCTGATCGACGTCCGTGCCCTTCAGCAACGCCACCCGGTAGGCCAGCATCTGCACGGCAATGGTATGCATAATGGGTGCAACGAAGGGATCGCAGCTCGGCAGGATCACGGTCTCAGCCGCGATACCCTTCAGCTTGTCGGCGCCGGCGGCATCGCTGAAAACGATGACCTGACCGCCGCGGGCGGCGGCTTCCTGCAAGTTGGACGCGGTCTTCTCGAACAGCGGGCCGGATGGCGCGATGGCGACCACTGGCACATGCCGGTCGATCAAGGCGATCGGCCCGTGTTTCATCTCGCCGGCCGCATAGCCCTCGGCATGGATATAGCTGATCTCTTTCAGCTTCAGCGCGCCTTCGAGGGCGACCGGATAGCAGGCGCCACGCCCCAGATAGAGAACGTCCCGCGCTTCGGCGATGCGCGCGGCGACACGGCCGATGGCCGCGACCGTCTCCTCCGCCAGGATCTCCGCCGCCTGGCCCGGCACTTCCATCAGCGCCTGGGTCAGCTGCGCTTCCCGCGCCGCATCCAGCGTACCGCGCGCGCGGCCGGCGGCCAGCGCGAAACAGGCGAGTACAGTAAGCTGCGCGGTGAAGGCTTTGGTTGAGGCGACGCCGATCTCGGGCCCCGCCAGCGTCTCCAGCACGGCGTCGCTTTCGCGCGCCATGCTGCTTTCCGGCACATTCACGACCGAGAGGACATGCTGGCCTTCGTCCTGCATGTAGCGCAGGGCCGCCAGGGTATCGGCCGTCTCCCCGGACTGGCTGACAAGCAGGCCCAGACCCTCGGAAGGCAGCGGCGGCGCACGGTAGCGGAATTCGCTGGCGACATCGGCATCCGTCGGCAGGCGCGCGATCGACTCCAGCCAGACGCGGCCGACAAGACCGGCATAGAAGGCCGACCCGCAGGCGCTGATGGTGACGCGCGGCAGGGAGGCCAGATCGAAGGGCAGATCATGCAGCACGACGCTGCGCGTGCCGGGATCGATCATGCGGCTGAGCACGTCGCCGATGACGACGGGATGCTCATGCAGCTCCTTCTCCATGAAATGGCGGTAATTGCCGCGGCCGATGGCCGCCCCTGTCAGCCGGGTTTCACGAATGGCGCGCTCTACCCGCTCGCCATGCCGGTTATAGAAGGTGGCACCGTCGCGGCGAATGACGGCCCAATCGCCGTCGTCCAGATAGGCGATGCGGCGGGTGAGCGGGGCCAGCGCCAGCGCGTCGGAGCCGATGAACATCTCCTGCTCGCCGAAGCCGATGGCGAGCGGCGCGCCGTGGCGGGCGCCGATCATCAGGTCCGGGTGGCCGGCAAAGATCAGCGCCAGCGCATAGGCGCCTTCCAGCCTGGCGAGGGCCGCGCCCGCCGCCGTCTCAGGGCTCATGCCTTGCTGAAGATAGAGGTCCAGCAATTGGGCCACGCATTCGGTATCGGTCTCGGTTGAAAACTCCTGGCCTGCGGCTTCCAGCTCAGCGCGGAGGGCGGCGTGATTTTCGATGATGCCGTTATGCACGACCGAGACGCGCGCCGTGCCATGGGGATGGGCATTGCCTTCGGTCGGCGCGCCATGGGTCGCCCAGCGCGTATGGCCGATGCCGATATTGCCCGCGAGCGGCAGGCGCGTCAGCACGCTGGCCAGATTGCCGAGCTTGCCCTCGGCCCGCCTGCGGTCGATGACGCCGCGATCCAGCGTCGCGATGCCCGCACTGTCATAGCCGCGATATTCCAGCCGGCCGAGCGCTTCGAGGATGAGAGGAGCGGCTGGGCGGTCACCCAGCATGCCGACGATACCGCACATGGCGTCTAGCCTCCCGTCTTCTGTTTCCAGGTCGCGCGGATCAGTGCGCCGCCACCCCGGCGGGCCGCCTGCCTTGCACGGCCGAAGGCCAGGGCATCGGCCTCGACATCTTCGGTGATGGTGCTGCCGGCGGCGACGAAGCTGCCAGCGCCCAGCGTCAGGGGTGCGACCAGCGTGGCGTTGGAGCCGACGAAGCTGCCCGCGCCCACCACCGTCCGGTGCTTCAGATGGCCGTCGTAATTGCAGGTGATGGTGCCGGCGCCGATATTGCTCGCCGCACCGATGTCGGCATCGCCGAGATAGGCAAGATGATTGGCCTTCGCGCCGTCACCCAAGTGGGTCGCCTTCAGCTCGACGAAATTGCCGACATGGGCGGCTTTTCCCACATGCGTTCCGGGACGAAGCCGCGCATAGGGGCCGATGCGCGCCCCCGCGCCCACCTCCGCGCCTTCCAGATGACTGAAGGCGAGAATCTCGGCGCCCGTCCTGACGGTTACGCCGGGGCCGAAGATGACATGAGGCCCCACGATGACATCGGCCTCGATGATCGTATCGGCCGCGAAAAAGACCGTATCGGGCGCGGTCAGCGTGACACCGGCATCCATCGCCGCCAGGCGCAGACGGGACTGGACGGTCGCCTCGGCCTCCGCCAGTTCGGCGCGGGAATTGACGCCGCGGAGTTCGGTATAATCAGCCTCCACAGCGACCACACGACGGCCTTCGGCGACCGCAAGGGCCACCACATCGGTCAGGTAATATTCGCCCTTGGCATTGTCGTTGCGGACAGCGGCCAGCCAGCGCGCCAGGTCAGGCCCCGCCGCGCAAAAGACGCCGGCATTGCAGAGCCCGACCGCGCGCTCCGCCTCGCTCGCATCCGCCCATTCGACGATGCGGGTGACGTCGCCCGCCCCATCGGTAATGACACGGCCGTATTTGCCGGCCTCGGGCGGGCGCATGGCCAGCAGTGCCAGGCCGCTGTCGTCCCGCGCCGCCTTCAGGCGCGCGAGCGTCGCCGGCGTGATGAGGGGATTGTCGGCATAGAGGATCGCAACTTCGCCGCTGCCGAAATGCGGCACCGCCTGCAAGGCGGCATGGGCTGTGCCGAGGCGGTCTGATTGCACGACGGCAGGGTATGGTGCGGCGGCGCGGGCAACCGCCTCCATCTCCGGTCCGGTCACGACCACAATATCATCGAAAACCTGCCCTGCGGCCGCCAGCAGATGGTTCAGCATCGGCTTGCCTGCGATAGCATGCAGCGCCTTGGGCAGACGCGATTTCATGCGGGTGCCAAGCCCCGCGGCAAGGATCACGGCGGTGGTGGTCTGGCGGCTCAGCGTCGTCATGGTCTTCCTCAGGCTGATCCCTGCGGTAGCGGCGGAAGGCAAGCCGTGTCAAAGGGTTCGGAGACAATTCTCGTATCGGAGTGCAACGGATGCCGAAATGCCTGGTGCTGGATCTGGACGGCACGATCACCGATAGCCTGCCCGATATCGCGGGCGCGCTGAACCGCAGCCTGGCGCGCTACAGCAAGGCAGCGCTGCCGCTGGAGCAGGTGCGGCCGATGGTGGGTGACGGTGTCGGGCAGCTTTTTCTGCGCGGCTACGCCGCCCGCGGACTGGTGCCGACGGATGAGGACATGGCGCTGGGCCTTGCCGACTACACGGCGAACTCGACCGAGGGCACGCATCTCTATCCCGGCGCCTTGGACGCATTGCGGGCGCTGAAAGCCGCCGGCTGGCATCTGGCTGTCTGCACCAACAAGCCGGAAGCGCCGGCGCGCATTCTGCTCGATCATGTCGGCGTCCTGCCGCTGCTGGACGCGGTAGGGGCTGGCGACAGCTTTCCGGTGAAGAAGCCGGACCCCGATCATATCCGCTTCACCCTGCAAGCCGCCGGCGCGACCATCGACCAATCGGTCATGATCGGTGATCACCACAATGACGTCGCCGCCGGCCTCGGCGCCGGCTTGCCGACCATTTTCGCGGCCTGGGGCTATGGTCCGCGCGAGGTCGGCACGGAGGCGGACGCGGTGGCGGAAAGCTTCGCCGAGGTGCCGGCACTGTGCGAAAAGCTGCGGCCATGACCCAGCTTGCGAGGAAAGTCGCCCTCATCACTGGCGCCACCGCCGGCATTGGTGCCGCGACCGCGCGGCTGTTCGCCGAGCGCGGGGCCACGCTGCTGCTGACCGGCCGCAACGCCGCGGCGGGCGAGGCACTGGCCGCCGAACTCGGCGCCGATTTCCTGGCCGAGGATGTGGCCGCCCCGGGTGCGGCGGATCGGCTGATCGCCTGGGCGGCGGCAACCCATGGCCGGCTGGACGTGCTGGTGAACAATGCCGGCATTCTGTCCCAGGGCGATTCCCAGGCCTGTACGGACGCGGACTGGGATGCGGTAATGGCGGTCAATGTCACGGCAGTCTTCCGCCTGTCCCGCGCGGCGGTGGCCGTGATGGCGCGCCAGGCGGGCGGCGGCAGCATCGTCAATGTCGCGTCCGACTGGGGATTGGTGGCAGCGCAGCAGGCGGTGGCTTACGGCACCAGCAAGGGCGCGATCGTGCAGATGACGCGCAGCATGGCGGTCGACCATGCCCGTCAGGCTGTGCGCGTCAATGCCGTCTGCCCAGGGGACACCGACACGGCCATGCTGCGCCAGTCAGCCGGCACGGATGTCGAGGCGCGGCTGGCCGCGATGGCGGAGGCCCTGCCGCTCGGCCGGATCGGCCAGCCACGCGATGTGGCGGCCGCCATCGCCTTCCTCGCCTCCGACGACGCGGCCTTCATCACCGGGGCGATGCTGCCCGTCGATGGCGGCAACTCCGCCATATAGTCCGACGCCTAGCTGTCGGTCTGGATCAGCGGCCCGTGCCGGTCCACCAGCGTGGCGCTGGCGTGGTTCAGGCCGATCACCGTGACCCGCGTGCCGTGGCGGCGCATTTTGGTGACGACCGTTTCCAGGGCGCCGACCGCCGTGATGTCCCAGAGATGCGCGGATGAGAGGTCAATCACCACCTGCCGCGCGGTATCGCGGAGGTCGAACTGGTCCGCGAAGATATCGGCGCTGGCGAAGAAGATCTGCCCCGTCACGGCATAGCGCCGCGTGTCACTCGCTGCGTCATAGCTACTCGTCACCGCCATCAGCGCCATGACTTTGAAGGCGAAAAACACGCCGCTGAGCAGCACGCCGACCACGACGCCGGCCGCCAGATCATGGGTCGCGACCGTCACCACCACGGTCGCCAGCATCACCAGGCTGGAGACTTTGGGGTGGTGCACCAGGTCCCGGAAGGATGCCCAGTTGAAGGTGCTGACCGAGACCATGATCATGATCGCGACCAGGGCAGCCACCGGCACACGCGCCACCCAAGGCCGCAGCAGCACCATCAGGATGAGCAGGAACAGCCCGGCGACGAGGGTGGACAACCGCCCCCGCCCGCCATAGCGGACATTGCCCACCGTCTGGCCGATCATGCCGCAGCCGGCGATGCCGCCGAACAGGCCGGCCGCGATATTGGCGAGGCCAAGCCCCGTGCATTCCCGCGCCTTGGAACTCGTGGTGTCCGTCAGGTCATCCACAACGGTCGCCGTCATCATCGATTCCAGCAGGCCGACGACGGCCATGGCCAGCGCAAAGGGGGCGACGATGCCGAGCGTGGTCCAGGTCAGTGGCACATGCGGCAGCACCAGACTGGGCAGCGATGACGGCAGACGGCCGAGATCGGCCACCGTATGCAGCGGCATCGGCACGGCGACGCTTATCACCGTCAGGACAAGGATGCAGATGAGGGGCGACGGGATCACCGTCGTCAGCCGCGGCAGCAGGTAGATGATGGCAAGGCCCGCGGCGATCATCGCATAGGTATGCCAGGAGACGCCCAGCATCTGCGGCACCTGCGCCGAAAAGATCAGAATGGCCAGCGCATTGACGAAGCCGGTGCGGACCGAGCGCGAGACGAAGCGCATCAGCACATCCAGCCGCAGCAGACCGAAAATGACCTGAAAGGCGCCGGCCATCAGCGTCGCGGCGAGCAGGTAATCCAGCCCATGCGCCCGCACCAGGGCGGCGGCCACAAGCGCGACCGACCCGGCGGCGCCGGAAATCATCGCCGGCCGGCCGCCGGTGAAGGCAATCACGATGCCGATGATGAAGGAGGCGAAAAGCCCGACCTCGGGGTCAACGCCGGCGACGAAGGAAAAGGCAATGACCTCGGGGATAAGCGCGAAAGTGCCGACCATGCCGGCCAGCACATCGCGCCTGATGTCACCCACGCTCGAAAACCATTCCGAGCGGTAGCGGGATAGGGAGAGAGCGTTCATGTGTGAATCTATCTACAGTCAGCGCACGAAGCGGCATCGGCTTCAGCGATGCGGAACAGTCGTGACGTTTGCTGTTGTCCGGCGGATTGGCGGCCGGAAGAGCCACCCGGATTTGCACCGGGCTCCTGACGAATGCCCTTCCCGTAGCAGACTAAAGATGTGCGACGCAACTTTTTCTCAGAACAAATTTGCGCGTCAGATCGGCATGGGGTCCCATTGCCGCGGCCTCTGCGGCCATTCACGCTGCCGCGCGGATAGGGATCGGGTCGAGACCAGGCATGAAGGAGTCGTGATGTGAATGACACACAGGTAAAGCTGCGCGCCATTATTCTGCACGGCGCTCATGGAGGGCCCGAGACGAACTGGTTTCCCTGGCTCCAATCTGAACTTGAACCTCATGGAACAGAGGTTGTGCGGCCTCGGTTCCCCACGCCCCAGGGTCAGTCCCTGGACGCCTGGTTCGATGTCTACGATGCCAGGACAGAAGCCTTGCCGCCATTGCCCACCATCCTCGTGGGCCACAGCCTGGGCGCGGCATTCGCCCTGCGATTGGTTGAGCGGTCTACGGCACCGATCAACGGGCTTTTTCTGGCGGCAGGCTTCGTCGGCGCCCTTGGCCTGCCGGACTATGACGCGATCAATGCGTCATTCTTCCTACAGCCTTTCGATTGGACCGGCATCCGCAAGCGCATGGGGCCTGCATGCCATGTCTGGGCGGGCGATGATGATCCCTATGTGCCATTAGCGCGTTCACACAGTGTAGCCGATAGCCTTGAGGTTCGGCTTGAGGTGGTGCCATCGGGCGGACATCTCAACAGCGAGACGGGATTCACAACCTTCCCGCAGTTGCGCGACGCGATCCTTGCCGATTGCGCAAACATATTGGCCTGAACCGGGCGCAGGGTTGAAGGACTTAGCGATGATCAGCCTGCGCCCGGCCGGGACCGAGGATATTCCCTTCATCATGGGCGTCGAGCGCCTGCCCGGTTACGAGGATCGCGTCGGCCGCTGGTCGGAGGCCGAACACACGGCCGCCCTCGCCTCACCCGATCATGCCTATTTCATCGGCGAGAATGACGCGGGCTGCCCGGTCGGCTTTGCCATGATCCAGGACCGGCTGGAGCCGCATGGCAATCTGCACCTGCGCCGGATTGCGGTCAGGCAGGAAGGTCAGGGTTTCGGGCGACGGCTTCTCTTTGATGTGATCGGCTGGGCTTTCCAGGCCACCGAAACACATCGCTTCTGGCTGGAAGTGCTGCAGACCAATACCCGCGCCCAGCATCTCTACCGCTCAAGCGGCTTCCAGCAGGAAGGCATTGCGCGCGAAGGCTATCGGCTGCGCGACGGCTCCCGCTGCGATTTCTATACGATGTCGATCCTGCGGCGGGAGTGGGAGGGGCTGACGGCAAGCGGCTCCATACCCGGCAGTGTGTGACGGTAAGGCCATCATCCCGAGGGGACGACCGATTGGTCGTCAGGACTCACTGGTGGAACCGGTGATCAGCCGGGTGCTGCGGCGGTAGGTGACATACGCCCATAGCCAGTTGAGCGCGACCGCCGCGCGGTTGCGACCGCCGACCAGGAAAAGGATGTGGGCGAGGCCCCAAAACCACCAGGCGGGTGCGCCCCAAAGACGGAACGACCGCAGCTCGGCAACCGCTGACAGGCGCCCGATCGTGGCAAGGTTCCCGTAATGCTTGTATCGGAAGGGTGGTGGCGGTGGGCGGCCTGCGATTGCGGTTCTGATGACATGGGCCACGTAATGCCCCTGCTGCTTGGCCGCAGGCGCCAAACCCGGCACCGGTTTTCCCGCCCAGCCATTGGAGGCAGCCGTGTCACCGATGGCGAAGATCCCCGGACAGTTCGAGACTGACAGGTCGGGGCCAACGATGATCCGCCCCGCCCGATCGCCGGTCTGTCCCAGCCAGATGGCGGCAGGGGAAGCGGCGACACCAGCGGCCCAGAACGTCGTACGGGCCGCGATCCGAACAGTATCGATTTGAACGCCATCAGGGTCGATCGACGTGACCTTCGCCCCCGTGATCACCTCGACCCCGAGCGCGCCGAGTGCCCGCGCGGCCTCCTCGGACGATTGCGGGGAAAAGGTCGGCAGCACGCGCGGCGCGGATTGGACTAGCAGCACCCGCGCCTGGTCGGGATCGATACGCCGGTACTCCATATCCATCCCTGTTTTTGCCAGTTCCGCCAGAGCCCCCGCCAACTCCACCCCGGTCGGACCACCGCCCACGACGACGAAGGTGAGCCACGCATTCCGCGTCTCTGGATCAGCCTCGCTTTCGGCATGTTCAAAGGCACGCAGCACCCTCCCACGCATGGAGATCGCGTCCTCAATGTTCTTCAGGCCGGGTGCAAAAGGGGACCAGTCGTCTCGGCCGAAATAGCTGTGCTCCGCCCCGGTCGCGAGGAGCAGGAAGTCGAAAGGGACGCGTTCCCCGCCGATGAGCACGTGTTTGGCGGGAAGGTCCACGCCCGTCACGGTGGCCAGACGGACAGCCACATTCTGCTGTCCGCGCATGACGCTCCTGATCGGCACCGCGATGTCGGCCGGCGAAAGCGCGGCGGTCGCCACCTGATAAAGCAGCGGCTGGAACAGATGGTGGTTGCGCCGGTCGATTAATGTGATCTGGCAGTCCGTGCCGCTGAGGGCCCTGACCGTTGCAATGCCGCCGAAACCGCCACCGACCACGACGACACGCGGGGAGCGTTCCGTGAGACGCTCACGGTTCTCCTGCAGAGTGCCGATCGCCCGTACCATGCCCCTGTCGAGGGAGAGCTTGCCTGCTCCCCGGGAGGCGATCAGCAGCAGAAGCAGCATGACGGCCGTGACGGTCTGCTCAGGCCCTGGCAGAGGCATGAAGGGCCAGATGAGGCACAGCACCACCGCAACCGCCCGCGTCAACAGGCCCAGAATGAGGCACCAACACAGCAGGATAAGCCACCAGGGGGCTGTCAAAAGCGCGCCGGTGATCGGCTGCGGCCATAAGGCGGCCCCCGACCCGGCGGCGAGGAACACCGCCAGGTAAAGGCGCGCTGCAAACGGCAGTCCCTCGCGTGTGAGCCATGCGAGGCGACCATAGAATTGCCCGACAGCCCTCACGAGCGACAATGGCACACGCCGCAGGCCAATCCGCAACAGAGAGTCGATGGAAAGCGGACCGGCCCCCTGTGCCACCAGCCATAGAAGCAGAAGACCGCGCGGACCGGCCAAATCCTGCTCGATGCCTGGTTGACCAAACCCGAGCAGGAGAATGAGCGCGGCGGGCCGTGTGAGGAGACCCATCACCAGCAAGAAAGGCAGGACAGCGTGCAGCATCGTGTCGAGCGCGGGCGGCGCGCGGGAGAACCCTTCGGCCTGCATCATCGCCATCAGCCCATGGACGAAGGCTGCCTGCGCGAGCCAGATGCGGGTGGCCAGAAGCACGCCCGCATAGACAATCTGCCCGGCACCGGCCAGCTTGCCTTGGACAGAAGACAAAACCTCCGCCAAAGCCGAAACCTGGTTTTGGAAACGTGAGTTTCGCCAAGTGGCAGAAGCTGATTCTGTCACCTGGTCGTTTCGGACGTCTTGGTGCGACGGTTCGGTCATCGCTCAGGAAGCGAGTGCAAGGATGCGCGCCGCCTGACTATCATACCGGATGCCCGGAATGAGGCGCCTGGCGAGCAAATTGTCGATGCCAAAGCTTCGGCCCGCATGGGTCGCGGCGAACATGCCATGCGTGCAGATGATGCCGACATAGGTCCATGGCCATTCGGTCGGATCGTTGTAGAGCCCGATCAACAGGTTGAGCGTGAAGAGCGCCGCAAGGACACCGGACAGGCGCACCATGAAGCCAAGCATCAGAGAGGCGGTGAAAAATATTTCGAGGAGATAGATGACCGGTTGGATCAGAGCGATGTGATCCAAGAAGATCTGCATGATGTCAGCGTGCAGAGCGAAGGAACTATATTTGACCGATGCGCCGAGCCAATAGTGGAATCCCGGCGACACCGGCAAGGGTAGTTTCCACAATGTACCGAGATACCACATGCCGGCAGCCACGACCCGCATCAGATAGATGCTGACATGGTTGATTGTCCGCTGACTGGGATCGCGCTGCCAGTTCAGGAAGAAGACATACAGGCTTCCGAGAAGAATAGCCCAATAGAGCAGGACGGTGAACCATCGCAGATCACCGAGAGACAGTTGGTCGGGAATGCCTCCGCTGAGGAACTGGAAGAAGGTGTGAATGGGGTTGTCGTGCATGGACTTTCCCTTGCGAATGAAAAACGGCTGTTCCTTCCCTTTCGTCGCGCAGGCCGCCCTAGTTACCGCACCGGCATCTGCCGTTGAGATTTTGCCATCGACCGTCATGCCTCCAAGATATTGACCAAGCTCCCTGCGCCCTGTTCCCGCGTTGATTGGTATGGCGGCCATCGGCAAAGATGCGCCGGAATACGGAGGATATGCGCAAAAATCTGGTAACCTTACCGACTGTATTGGTACTGAAATATCGTCCGCGGTCCCCTATCATCTTACCGCTTCGCGGCAAGCAGGGCTGTCGCTTCTGTGGCGTCACAAACCGGCTGCCAAAGCAGCGGCGCTGCCGGAAACAGCGGCGCCCTGACATGAGGGGCAGGATGATCGCCCACGCCGGGCGACCCGATCATGACCCCGAAATCGTGATCGCCTGCCTTGGTTTGGACACGCGGCAGCACCTTTGCCGCCATCAGCATTGCCCAGAGTCTCCTGCATAAGACAGGAGATTTCTCCATGCGATTGTTTCTATCAACCCTTGCCATCGGCGCCTTGTCCCTGGCCCTGCCGGTCATCGCGGCCCAGGCCGCGCCCATCGACGGCGCGGCGCACCGTCCGGTCGCGGCGCAGGTCGAGAAGGCCGACTGGAACGGCTACCAGGGCGGCTACAATCGCGACTGGCATCGTGACGACCGCCGCGACTGGCGGGGCGATGATGGGCATCGCTGGCACCGCCACTGGGATCGCCCGCCGCCGCCCTATGGCTATTACGCGCCGCCGCCTCCGCCGCCTTATGGCTATTACGCCCCGCCGCCCCCGCCGCCGGGTGGCTATATTTACGGCTATACCTACGGCGGCTGACCCGTCCGGCGGGGAGGGAGGCGGTTTCGCGTCCCTCCTCTGCCAGCGGAACGCTTGCGGCAAGCCGCGCCACCCGGCAAAAGGCCGGAATGCACGCGCTCACACTCCATAACAGCCTCACCCGCCGGGATGAGGTCTTCCGGCCGATCAATGCCGAAAACGTCCGCCTCTATTGCTGCGGACCCACGGTCTATGACCGTGCGCATCTCGGCAATGCCCGGCCGGTCGTGGTCTTCGACGTGCTCTCGCGCCTGCTGCGCGAGATTTATCCCCGCGTCACCTATGTCCGCAACATCACCGATGTTGAGGATAAGATCATTGCGCGCGCCGCCGAACGCGGCGTCTCGATCGCTGAGATTACCGAGCAGACGACGGCCGAATTTCATGCCGATATGGCGGAATTGGGCGCCCTGCCCCCGGATATCGAGCCACGCGCCACCGACAATATCCCCGAGATGATCGACATCATCGAACGTCTTATCGCGGGCGGCCACGCCTATGAGGCGGCAGGCCATGTTCTGTTCGCGGTCGCCAGCGACCCGCAATACGGGCATCTCTCCGGCCGCAGCCAGGACGAGCTGATCGCCGGCGCCCGCGTGGAGGTCGCGCCCTATAAGCGCGATGCCGGCGATTTCGTGCTGTGGAAGCCGTCGAGCCCTGAGATACCGGGCTGGGACAGCCCCTGGGGCCGCGGCCGGCCGGGCTGGCATATCGAATGCTCGGCGATGTCCTGGCGCTACCTCGGCGAGGATTTCGACATCCATGGCGGCGGCGGCGACCTGATCTTTCCGCATCATGAGAATGAGATGGCGCAAAGCTGCTGCGCCTTCCCCGGCAGCCGGTTCGCCCGCGTCTGGATGCATAACGGCATGCTGCTGGTGAATGGCGAGAAGATGTCCAAATCCCTGGGCAATTTCCGCACCGTGCGGGACGTGCTGGGCATCGCGCCGGGCGAGGCCGTGCGCTTTCTGCTGCTGCGCAGTCATTACCGGGCCTCCGTCGATTTCACCGAAACCGGTCTGCTGGAGGCGCGGAAAGAACTGGACCGCTTCTACCGGGCCCTTGCCCGCCATGCGCCGCATTTCGCCGAGGAGCCGAACGTGCCGGTGCCGGCCGAGGTGATGGAAGCCCTCTGCGACGATCTGAACACGCCGGCCGCCATCGCAGCGCTGCATAACCTGGCTGACCGGGCGATCGCCGGCGATGCGCTGGCGGCGTCCGGGCTGCATGCCGCCGGACGCGTGCTGGGCCTGCTGCAATCCGAGCCCGACGCCTGGTTTCATGGCGATGTCGATGCGGCCGCGGTGGCAGCCGCCATCGCCGAGCGGATCGCCGCACGCAAGTCGAAAGACTTCGCCCGCGCGGATGCCATCCGCGCCGAGCTTCTGGCCCAGGGCATCGCGCTGGAGGACAATGCCGGCGGCACCAGCTGGCGGCGGGTTGAGCCCGTCATCCTGCCATGACCGGGCGTGACGCGGGGGCGGATATCGGCCCCATCGGCAATAGTCCGGTCGTCATCCTGGTGCGGCCGCAGCTCGCGGACAATATCGGCTCCGTCGCCCGCTGCATGGCCAATGGCGGGTTGTTCCACCTGCGCCTGGTCGCCCCGCGTGACGGCTGGCCGCAGGACCGCGCCTGGCGGATGGCCTCGGGCGCCGACCGCATTCTGGAAGCAGCCGAGGTGTTCGAGACGGTGGCGGAGGCGGTGGCCGACCTGCACCATGTCGCCGCCACCTGCCCGCGCCCGCGCCATATCATCAAGCCGATCCTGACGGCGCGCGGGGCCGCGGCCGAATTGCGGGCCGCGACCGCCACGGGCCTGCGCACCGGCATTCTGTTCGGGCCGGAGCGGGCCGGCCTGGAGAATGACGACATGACGCATGCCGATATGCTGGTGCGCTATCCGCTCAACCCCGCCTTCATGTCCCTCAACCTCGCCCAAGCCGTGATGGTGATGGCCTACGAATGGTGGATGGCGGATGAGGACTCATCCCCGCGCGAGCTGATGACGAATGAAACGCGCGTCGCGACCAAGGGTGAGCTGGAAAACTTCCTGGGTCACCTGACGCGCGAACTGGACGATTGCGGTTTCCTGCGCAACGAGCAGAAGCGGCCCGGCATGGTGCGCAATGTGCGGCACCTGTTCCAGCGCGGCGAAGTGACCGAGCAGGAGCTGCGCACCCTGCATGGCATGGTGACGGAACTCGCCCGCGGCCGCCACGCGAAGCGCAGCTAGCGAGCCCTGACGGTTCAGGCTTTCAGGACCTTGCGCAGCGACGCCTCGATCTGACCGCCGCAATAGCTGTCGCCGTAGTCTTCCCGCGCGCGGGCCGCGAGGGCGGCGAGTTCGGGCCGTGCCGCGATGCGGTGCGACAGTGCTGCCGTCATCGGAGCCGTCTCCTCCAGCATCGTCGCGATCGCCGGGAAGCGCTCCGTCAGGGTGGACCACAGGGTGGCGGTCACAACATCGGCGATGCCCGGCGCCGTGCCGCCCAGCAGGAAGCCGGACTTCGCCTTCAGCCCGTGCCGGCGGCCGGTCTCCTCCCAGAAGGACATCCATTTCTGCAGGCGGGGGACGAAAGCATGCCAGCGCTTGTCGGTCCACATCACGCGACCACCGTCCTGGGTGATGTCGTCGATGACGTCATTGGCATCCAGCACGATCTTGATGGTCATGGCGCGGAGCGCCGCCTCATCCGGCAGCAGGTCGAGCGTCTCGCCCAGATAGAGCACGATGGCTGCCATCTGGGAGATGGCAAACCCTGTGCTTTTATCGATCAGCAGTGGCGGCCCCATGAAGGGCACCGGCATCTTCTTGACGGGTCCTTCCATCAGGTCCGACATGGCCCCCGCCTCGCCTTCGGTCCAGGTCTTACCGGCAAAGGCCAGCACAGCGCGGACGAACTGGCCGCGAAAGGGAACGGGCCAATAGTAAAGATCGTAATCAGACATTGCTTTTCCTACTTCCAGGTCTTGGTGCAGCCCGACGAACGCCGCCGTCCGCCGCTCATCCACTGACTGCCGAAGACTTGGTGGACTGATGCGAAATATCCAGACTGATAACGTCAGCTTGGCCGCCCTTTCCTTCACAACTAGCCGCTTTTGATTGGCCATGGCTGGTGGCTGAAGCGCGCTCACCCATCTCGGAACTAACTGTTAACTATTTTGTTTCCGTATGAAATTCTGTGGGCTACGCTTCTCTCCTTGCAGAGGAGAGAGAAAATGCTGACTATCCGTCTCTTGCCGCTACTTGTCCTGGTGGGCACGGCCTTAATCATATCAAGGGCCAGAGCCGATGAACAGATGATTCCCCTCGCCGAAAGCGGAACATGGATGGCGTTCGCCCACAAGCCATCAATAATTGAGGCGCCGGATATGTGCGGCGCGGTAGAATCAACCAAGCATTTCATCCTTCGAGCCGACACAAGTGACACGGAGATTCGAATCTCAAACGACGCATGGTCGCTGCCCGCCGATGTGACTGGGAACATCGAAGTGAAAGTCGGCACTATCGATGACACTTTCGCCATTACCTATAACACGGATACGGTTGTAGGTGCCACCGTCAGCCCGGATCAGCTGGTTCCCTTGCTTGATGCAATTGCGCAAGAGACATTCCTGACTGTGATAGCTGGGAAAGCACCGCTCATCCGAGTGCCGCTTGGGGGCAGCGCCACGGCGCTGAATGCATTCCGTACTTGTTCAGGCATCTCGGGGTCGGCAAAAGGTGGTGGCAGTAATCCGTTTCAGTAGCGGCGTTGTTTCTGCTGTTTTCCCAGACAGAGCTTCGGGGCATCGGTGGAACTTTACCGTGCAAAATCAAGACTCTTTAGTATGCTATGGGCTCGACAGCTGCCAGTCCATGCTGAAATGGGTGGTGGCCGCGCCTTGATTAAATATTTTATGCGATCATGATGAATAATGTGGACAGCTATCCGTTATTTTTATGTAATTACAATCCTTACGGTCAAGCATTATCTCGACTGATATCGATGTTTTGGAGGAAGCATGAGCAGGAGATGGGCGACGGTATCGCGGCTCTTGGCAGCAACCTCCAGGAGTTCGATTGCAAGATTTGCCTGCTGCCTAGCAATGGTGGCCATACCCGACATGGCAGTCGCTCAGCATAGCTGTACTGGCCATGTTTCCCGGCCGGTAGCTCTTGCCGCAACAAAACCTAGTCAGCCGGTATCCCCGACCTTCATTGTTAACGTGACCGATAGCACTTCCTTTCCCGCCTTCGCTCCGCCGGTCGCCCCTGCACCCCAATCGGTTGCAGCCCCTTTGGCTGTGCCTCTTTCCCTTGCGCAAGTAAGTGGATCGTTGCAACTGCACAATCAAGCAAAGGCCTCATCGAGCAAATCCCTGTTATCATGGTCACGTCATTTAGTTCTATTTCCAGTGACGATCGGGCAATTTTTTATTCTATTATTTCTAACTATTATTGCTACGGTCCTCGCCTTGATCCCGCCGTACCGGTTTGTGCGGCATGGATGGGAACTCAAGCGAAAACAGGTCCTGAATATGTTTGATAGCAACACGTGCGCACTTTATTTTTTTCTTTACTGGAATGTGCAGAAAATCTCCTCGAAATCAGTTCAAATCCTAAACAACAATGAACTGTTTGTATGGCAGCTCGGCGTCGATAAATTTGGAAAAAATATAACAATCTCCGATGACCGTCGAAATATTTTGTCAGAAGAACTAACCAAAATTTATAATTCTTATTTTGGAAGACGCCAATATATATTCGCCATGATCTTTCTTTTCATCGTAATGCTATGCGCCATTTCTCTTGTCATTCGCTCATCGCTTTTTTATACTGAAGATCAGCACTACAGATTACCCATTGATATGCCCCATATCCTGCTCAATCCGGTCGCCATGCTAGGCGCCGCCGGTGCCTATCTCTGGATTGTGAGCGATGGCATCTCACGTATGCGGGTGAATGACTATCTACCTTCCAATATCTACTTTCACACTTTACGCATGTTTATCTCTGTTCCAATGGGTTTCGCGTTTTCGGATCTGGCTAACGCCTCAGTGGCAGGCTTTGCCGCCTTTGCTATCGGCGTTTTTCCAATCGAAGTAGCAATACGATATACCCGTATTAGCTTGAATAAAATCCTACATGTTGAGAACGACCCTGATACAGATGGAGACGAAATAAAACGTCTGATCGGAGTTAATGCGGATGTTGCCCAGCGTTTGACTGAAGAACAGATCAACACGATATTGGAGTTATCTAAATGCGATCCGATCCGGGTCATGATGCGCACGAATCTTGATTTTGATGTCGTGATCGATCTCATGAATCAAGCGATCGTCGCCTGTGCCGTATCAACTATAAGCGATAACACAATAAAATCGACCGAAAATGCCCGCATTCCGATTTTGGAGGCTTTACGTATATCAGGTCTGGCCCGCGCTTCACAGATCCACGCGCTCATGGACAGTAAACAAACAAAACGGCGCCGCACCAGAACACTCATCCGGGACGCTGCCAAGCGCGCCAACCTGACAGAAGCCCAGCTCCGAAATCTAGTACGGGGTATTCTGAACGACGAGAAGACAGGTTTTATTGTCAGAGCCATTGCACCTTGCCCACGTGACTAGAAGCCCCGGGTATTTGCGCAGGTCAGCTACAGCCTCTGACGCTCTACCGTCTCAGTAATCGGGCATCTTCGTGTTCCAGTTCAGGACCAAGGCTGCGCGATGAATGCGGGCGTCAGCCGTTCATTCACTGGCCGCTGCTAGACATGGTGGAACCTTCAAGAATATCCAGCCTGATCCGGCCAAGGCGCGCTGCTTGCCAGCGGTGAAACGCAAGCTGGGCCAACAATCGTGGGGGCACCTAGTCCCCGTTCAGCGACAACGCGAAGGCGCGCACCCAATTGGCAACCTCCTCCGGCGCCTCGTAGGGCAAGAGATGGCCGTGCTGCGGCAGCACGTGAAGCTGCGCCTGCGGAATGCGCGGCAGCAGCTCCCGCCGCAGCACCTCCGGCGGGTCGACGCGGTCGAGCGCACCGGACAGAACAAGCACCGGCACGTCGATATCGCCGACCGCGGCCGTGATATCCTCCTGGCTTGTCGTCAGCGGCCAGGCTTCCTTGGCCGGCGGAGCGCCTGCCAGACTATCGGCGATGACGGTTTCAAGATCCTCAGGCTCCAGGCCGTTGGGTGCCAGGACCTGTTCCACCGTCGCGACGATACTGTCGCGCGTATCATAGGCCTGGACCATGCCCTGCCGGATAGCGAGCGGCAGGCCCAGCGGCGACGGCGGCGACGGCGCCACCAAAGCGAGACCGATCAATCCGCGCGGATTGCGGGACGCGATGAGCTGGGCCACCTTGCCGCCCATCGAATGCCCGACGACGATATAGCGTTCCAGATCCAGCGCCGCGATCACCGCTTGCACATCCGCGGCCATATCCGCCAGCGCATAGCCCTGCGCCGGTCCCTCAGACCGGCCCCAGCCGCGTTGATCGATCGTGACCGTGCGAAAGTCTGGCGCCAGACGCTGGATCACATGCCGCCAGGTGCGCGACGATCCGCCCCAGTAGTGCAGGAAGACGAGCGCCGGCGCGCCCGCTCCCTGCTGTTCCACATGCAGTTCGATTGTATTCGCTGTGATCATCATGACAGCGGTCTTTCGTGAAAAACGGTGGCTGGGTCAGCCTGCCGCCTGAAGAATGAAATCGGCCACAGCCGCCGGCTGAGACAGCATCGGAACATGGCTTGTGTTCACATGCACCACGGTCGCGTTCATGCGCGCCGCCATACGCTCCTGCTCCACGCGCGGGATGGCGTGGTCCTGATCGCCGATCAGGTAAAAGACCGGCCGGCCGTGCCAGGCCGCCTGTGTCAGCGTGCCGCCGAGCGCGGCACCGTTGATCGGCCCCTGCGTGGCGTAGACCACCTCCTTCTCGTCGTCATCGAGATCCTGCGCGAAGAGGTCGAACACGCCGGTGCGGGTGAGTTTGAGGAAACCCTCCGCGTCGGGCCGCAGTTCGGCACCCAGCGGGGCGGTTTCAAACTGGCCGAACAGCGTGCCCGCGGATTCACCGGCATCCGGCGCAAAGGCGTCGATATAAACCAGGCGCGCCACTTTCGCGTCATTGCCGGCCTCGCCAATCACCGCGCCGGCATAGCTGTGGCCGACCAGCACGACAGCGCCCGTGGCGAGGGCGATCGCGCGCCGCACCGTTGCCACGTCAGCGCCGAAGCCGGTGAGCGGCAGCTGGACGGCGGTCACCGCCAGACCCCTGGCCGTGAGACGCGGAATCACCTTCGCCCAGGACGAGCCGTCAGCCCAGGCGCCATGGACCAGGATTACGTTGGTTATTGCGGTCATCGTCAGTCTCCATCATCGTTCGGCCATCGCTGGCTCATCACTCGATGAGCGAAATCTAGGCCGCTCACCCGGTTGACTGAAATGACATATTTCCCACTTATTCTGCCAAAGCGCGGAGCGTGAGATGCCTCAACCAGGCGTATCCAGAAGCATCTGGTTCGTGGTGTTTCCGGGCTTTGAACTGCTCGACCTCGGGGGGCCTCTTTGCGCCTTCAATCTGGCCGTGGATTTCCATCAGGCGGCCTATGACGTGCGTATCGTCTCTGCCACGGGCGGCCTGATTTCCGGCTCCTCCGGCGTTGCAATCCATACCGTGCCGCCACCATCCCCGAACCATCTCGATACGCTGATGGTGGTGGGCGCGCCCACCCTCGAGATCCTCGACGGCCAGACTGAAACGGCTGAGCTGGTCCGCGCCCTGGCACCCCGCGCCCGGCGCCGCGCCAGCGTCTGCACCGGCGCCTTCCTTCTGGCCGCAGCAGGACTGCTCGACGGGCATCGCGCGACCACCCATTGGCGCTACGCGGCCGAGCTTCAGCGACGCTATCCGTCCATCAAAGTCGATGCGGACCGGATCTTCACCCGCGAGGACGATCTCTGGACCTCCGCCGGCATTACCGCCGGCATCGACCTCGCGCTGGCGATGATCGAAGAGGATTGCGGGATTGAGATTTCCAAGACAATTGCACGCGATCTCGTCGTCTATCACCGCCGCAGCGGCGGACAGTCACAGTTCTCGACCATGCTGGACTTGGAGCCGCGGCCTGGCCGCATCCGCGATGCCCTGGCCTATGCACGCGCGCATCTCGGCGAAGCCCTGTCGGTCGAGCAATTGGCGGATGTGGCCAGGATCAGCCCGCGCCAATTTGCGCGCCAGTTCACGGCCGAGACAGGGGAAACGCCAGCACGTGCGGTCGAGCGTCTACGGTGTGAGGCAGCCCTGCCCCGCATTGAGGAGACGAGCGAGCCGTTTGATCAGATCGCCCTGCAGGTCGGCTTCGGGGATATCGAGCGCATGCGCCGCGTCTGTCTGCGCATCTACGGCCAGCCCCCGCAGGCGCTCCGCCGCCGCAGCCGTGCGCTGAGCGGCGTTCTTACAGACTGAGCGCCTCAGGCCGAGCCTGCGCATAGCGGGCCGCGGTCAGTCCTCCGGCTGCAGCTTTGCGCGGTCGGCAGCGTTGAGCGTGTTTTCCAAAATGCCGCGCCAGACGAGTTTCACGTCCTTGGCCGCAACTTCCGTGTCGTCGTCCCGCAGCGTGAAGACAAGCGTGTACGGGTCAGTGATGTTTCTGCTCGACGAGGTCCAGTCAACGATCGTGAAGGATTTCAGATCGGGATTCACGACGACCGGAACTGTCGCAATCTTAAGGTCGGCTGATCGCGTGGTACCGTCCTGAATGACCGGCAGCGCCGCATCGATCCGGTCCTTGTCGCCTTGCAGCGTAAACTTGACGATGCCGTCCGGCTCATTCCTGGCGACACCGCCAAGATTGTAGGCGATCGCCTGTTTCATGACCAAGGCGCGAAAGCCGACCTGCTGGTCCTGCCCCGTCACGGTCGCCTGAATCGCCATTGTTTTCGCCAAAACCAATCTCCCGCCAAGCGCCGTCTATACCACTGTTGCAAACGGCGGTCGCGGGTGATGCGCTATGATCGCGTCACGCCGCGAAGTCCGGCTCGTCCCGCATCAGCACGCGCTTGACGCTTTCCAGATGCAGACGGGCACTTTCAGGATCACCCGCGCGCATCTGCGCCGCGGTGCGGGCCGCAATCTCCTCCGGCACGGGGATCAGCCGGCGCCCCGTGGACAGTGCCTTGACCTGCACCTCGGCCGCGCGTTCGAGATAGTAAAGATCGTCCCAGGCTTCGGCGATGGTCGGGCCCGTCACCATCACGCCGTGATTGCGCATGAACACCACATCCGCACTGCCCATGGCGGCGGCGATGCGGTCCCCCTCCGTCTCATCCAAGGCGAGGCCGTTGTACACTTCGTCCACTACCGTGCGTCCGTAGAATTTGAGCGCCGTCTGCCCGGCCCAGGCGAGCGGCGCGCCGTCGACCATGCTGAGGGCCGTCGCATAGGGCATATGGGTATGGAAGGCGGCGCGGGCGCGCGGCAATTGCTTGTGCAAACGCGCGTGGATGAAGAAGGCAGTCGCTTCCGGCATGCCGGCGCCCTCCAGCACATGGCCGTGAAAATCGCAGACCAGCAGGCTCGCGGCCGTGATCTCCCGGAAGGCGAGGCCATAGGGATTGACGAGAAAGAGGTCGTCCCGGCCCGGCACGAGGGCCGAAAAATGATTGCAGATGCCTTCTTCCAGACCGAGCCTGGCCGCCATGCGGAAGCAGGCGGCGAGATCCACCCGCGCCTGGCGCAGCGCCGCCGGGTCGATATCCCCCAGGCTATTGGAACCGGCGCGCGGGCCGGCTGCGATCAATTCATGGGCCATGAACCGGACTTCCCTGCATCTGCTCTCACAGGCGCCAGCTTGGCACCGCAGCCGCGGACGCGGCAAGTCAGGGTCTGTGGCGTGCGCGGCCAGGCGAAACCGAGATCACATTCGTGCCACGGGATAAGGGGAAACCGGCAGCTGGGGCCGGGATAAGATCATGCCGGCAACGACGGGACGAGATAGTAATAGGATCGTTAGGGTCCCTCTGCTATCCGATACCCCCATGTCCCTGCCACCTTTGATCGCCTCACCCTCGCCCGCCACGATCGACGCCCTGCAAACGGAAGGCCGAGCCTTCGGGCAGGACTGGCGTGGACGCGCCCGCACCAAATTCGAGGAGGCTCTGGTCAAAAGACTGGGCTCTCTGGCCGAGGATATCGCAGCCCGCGCGCTGGATACCGACGAAGCCGTGGCCGCCTTCGACGTTGCCGCCTGGGATGCCTGGGAAGCGCCGGTATCGAGCGCCCCTGGCGCCCGAGTCCCGTCAGCGGACCCGTCACCCAAAGCACGCCGCAGCGCGGCCGACCGCTGACCGCCGCCTGCGCGGTCAGCCCACGGATTTGATGAAATCGATGAAGGCCCGCAACGGCGGCGGCACCAGCCGCCGGCCGGAATAATACAGAAACGGACCCGGGAAGGATGGCCACCAATCGGCCAGTACCGGCAACAGCCGACCCGCCGCGAAATGCGGTGCCAGCCAGTCCTCGAACAGATAGACAATGCCGAGCCCGCCTAAGGCGGCATCCACCGCCAGTTCGGTTGCGCTGCCGATCGAGACCAGAAGCTGGCCGCTCGGCTCTACCACCAGCTTCTCCTCCCCCCGCTCAAATTCCCAGACATCGGCCGCCCCGCTCGGGAAGCGTCCGCGCATGCAGGCGTGAGTCAGCAGGTCCCGAGGATGGGCCGGCATGCCGCGAGCCGCGAGGTAGCCGGGCGCCGCACCAGCGGCATAGCGCTGGCGGCGCGGCCCGATGGGTTGCGCGATCATGTCCTGTTCCAGCCGCTCATCATACCTGATCCCGGCGTCGCAGCCGGCGGCCAGAATATCGACGAAACTTTCCTCGGCCGTCACTTCCAGCCGGATATCGGGATAGGCGGCCAGAAAGGGTGGAATGAGCGCGGGCAGCACCAGGCGCGCCGCGCTGACCGGCACATTCAGACGCAGCGTCCCGGCCGGATGGCGGGCGGATTGCTGGGCTGCCTCCACGGCCGCGTCAACCTCGCTCAAGGCCGGTGCCAGCCGTGCCACCAGCCGCTGGCCGGCCTCGGTCAGCGCCAGGCTGCGCGTGCTGCGATGTAGCAGCCGCAGGCCGAGCCGGCTCTCCAGGCGGCTCACCGCCTCGCTGAGGCCAGAGGGGCTGAGGCCCAGCTGGCGTGCGGCCTGGCGGAAGCCGCCAGCCTTGGCCACTGCCAGAAACAGGGAAAGCTCATTGAGATCGGAGGCCATTGTTCGCTCATGTGAACAGGGTGTCCGCTTTATGGGCGGTTATCGAGCGGCCCAACAGCACCTAAATTCAATCGTCAGGAAGATGAGGAAACAGACCATGGCAAGCATAGACGCAGCTGGCACCTATAGTCTGGGCGACCGAACGGTCCGCCGGATGGGCTATGGCGCCATGCAATTGGCAGGGCCCGGCGTTTTCGGCCCGCCGCGTGACCGCGCGGAGGCAATCGCCGTGCTGCGCGCGGCCGTGGAAGCCGGCGTCAACCATATCGACACGTCCGATTTCTATGGCCCGCATGTGACCAACGAGATCATCCGCGAGGCGCTCCACCCCTACCCGCAGGATCTCGTCATCGTCACCAAAGTCTCGGCCAAGCGTGACGAGAAGGGCGGCTGGCTCCCCGCCATGTCACCGGCGGAGCTGCGCTCGGCGGTTGAGGACAATCTGCGCAATCTCGGCCTGGAGCAGATGGAGGTCGTCAATCTCCGCAGCATGTATTCGGTGCATGGACCGGCGGAAGGCCCGCTGGAAGAGCAGGTAACCGCCCTGGCCGAAATGCAGCGCGAAGGGCTGATCCGCCATATCGGGCTCAGCAACGTGACGCGCAAGCAGATCGACGATGCGCGGAAGCTGGTGCCTGTGGTCTGCGTTCAGAATGCCTTCAACCTGGCCCATCGCGAGGATGAGGCGCTGATCCATTACCTGGCCGCGGAAGGCATTCCCTATGTGCCCTTCTTCCCGCTGGGCGGCTTCACGCCGCTGCAATCGAGCATTCTGACGGAAGTTGCCGAGCATGCGGCAGCCACGCCCTTGCAGGTGGCGCTCGCCTGGCTGCTGCGCTTTTCGCCCAATATCCTGCTGATTCCGGGCACGAGTTCGCGCGGCCATCTGGAGGAGAACCTGGCGGCGGCGGAGATTCATCTCTCAGAGGGCGCGATGGCAAAGCTCGATCTGCTGGAGCAGAAATCTACGGGCCACTGACGCTTAGAGTCTGTCAGTTTCAGTCAGAATCGCCCAATCAATACCGTCATACCCGCGCAAGCGGGTATCGTCTGAGGGCACGGCGCCAGTCCCGGCGCGGTGCCGCCTGCGGCAATCAAGATGATGCCCACTTTCGTGGGCATGACGGGATAACTGTTTCAAACGAAGTCTGACAAACTCTAGGGGCGGGAGCGGAACAGGGTCGGCCAATCCCCTGGCTCCACCCCGCCGCAGGCGTCCTGGTAATTCAGGGCCGTGAGCTGAAAGGCTTGGCCGTTCCAGATCCAATTGGCGGTGAGGCCGCAATCGCCCAATCCCCGGCCCTTGGCGAAGGTGCTGAGCGTGCCGGTTGCCACCTCGAAATCCGGCTCGGTCAGCATGTCCGTCGGATCGTCGGGCGCGGGATTGCCCTGAAAGGCCAGCGGCAGGACGAGTTTGGAGACGGCAGCCGTCTTCCGATTGACCAGCACGCCGAGCGCAGACCCCTGATAGGCGCCCATCAGGCAGGGCAGCAGCACAAGCCCTGTCTCATCCGATAGCGCGAAGGCGGCCGGCGTTTCCTCGCCCGGCTGCGCGTCGCATTCTTCCTTGGTCCATCGTGCGGCGCTGGCGGATTGTGCCGCCGCGATCAGCCTGCCGGCCTCACCGGGGCCAAGTCTGGCGATGATGGGATGCGGCGCGATGACCGGCATGGGCAAAGCGGGCGGCACGGTATCGGCGGGCTTGCTGCCCGGATCGAGCAGTGCGGTGACGGTGCCGACCCGCCCCTGCGCCGCATCCAGACGCAGCAGCGCTGCCGCAATACCGCCCAACGGAATGGTCATGCCGTTCCCCAGCCCAAGGGTGGCGCCATTGCGGATCTGCTGCACCAGCGCATGCAGGGGGCCGAGCGACTGGGTGGTCAGGCTTGTTTCATCATCGCTGCTGTGCCGCTGCCAGCCGGCGCCCAGCGGCAGGGGCTTCCCGTCCAAGGTCAGACTGCCGGCGTCAAAGCCAGTCTCACCCCGGATGGCCGCGCTGACGGCGCCACCCGGCCCGGCCGCGCGGGTGACGGTGATGTCGGTCGCGGGGCCACCGTCCAGCGCGAAGGCGCGCGCGGTGCAGCTGCCGGTATTGTCACAGGCGACCAGCCAGGACTTGTATTCGGCATAGAATGGCGCGGCTGGCCCGGCTGCCCGCACGGCCGCAGGCAGAAAAGCGAGAGCACACAAGGCCGAGGCCAGGAAAATCTGCCGCATGGCGATGGAGACTTCCCTGCCCGTCTGCTGCCGTCAACCGCCGGTCAGCCGGTCTTGGATACTACTGCCAGAGAGCCGGCAGGAATTCGTAGCCGGTCGCGGTCTTGACGATATAGCCGGTGGCCGGGAACGGCGCGTGATAGAAGGACACGCGCATCTTTTCGGCAGCCGCCAGATCCAGGATACGCTTGCGGGTGGCGATCGTCTCCACCGGATCGATATCGAACATCGCCAGCCAATCCGGGTGCCTGGCGAAGACCAGCGGATTATTGGTGATGTCGGCGACAAACATCATCACCGCGTCACCCGACGCGATGCGGATGGCCGACATGCCGGGCGTGTGGCCGTTGGCGCGCACGGCGGTCAGCCCCGGCACAATTTCCTCATCCCAGGCATAGTGGCGAACAGTGTCCGCCAGCGTGCCGAAGACCTGACGGCAGGCGCCGAAATTGCCCTTCATGGCTTCCGGCGCGGCCGCCATCTTCGCGTCGTCCATCCAGAACTCCCAATCCTTGTTGGGCACGCAGATGTCGGCATTCGGGAAGACCAGCGACCCATCCTTGCGGCGCAGGCCCAGGATATGATCGCCGTGAAAATGGCTGATAATGACGGTCGAGACATCGTCGGGCTGGATACCGGCAGCGGCCAGATTGCCGAGCAGGCGGCCGGTGGTGGGCGGCCCGAATTCACCAAGACCGGTATCGATGAGCACGACCTTACCGGCGGTCCGTATAGCAAGGGCCGTAAAGGTGATGGTCAGCTTGTCGCGCGGCATGCCGGCGGCCGCGTAGGCCTCGGCCACTTCCTCATCAGTCGCATTCGGCACGAAGCCTTTCGGCATGTCATGCGCCAGCACGCCCTCATGCAGGGCGATGACTTCGATCTCACCGACCATCCACTTATGAAAACTATGCGCCTGCGCGCCGCTCGCGATGCTGTCTGTCATGGATTTTCTCCTCAAGGCCGGGGCGAAGCCCGCGGCCGGCTCTGCACGGCCGCGGCCGTGCCTGTCTGGCGAGCCATATAGGACAGGGTCGCGGTAAATGCGAGGGGTGCCTCGCCTAGCTATCAAACCGGCGGCTGAAAGCCGGCCCGCGCTTGCGCCACTGCCTGCCGTGTCACGCAGCCTTCGACATGATCGTTGATCAGACCCATGGACTGCATCAGCGCGAAGACCGTGGTGGGGCCCACGAAAGCCCAGCCGCGCTTCTTCAAATCGCGCGCCATGGCGACCGATTCCGGGGATGTCGTCCGGCTCATCGCGGGCGCCGTCGCTGCCGGCTCAAACCCCCAGACATAGGCGGCCAGCGACCCCATGTCGGCGATCAGCGCCGGCACACGCCTGGCATTGCCGATCACAGCGGCAATCTTCGCGCGATTGCGGATGATGCCGTCATTCTGCAGCAGCCTGGCGATATCGGCCTCGGACATCGCCGCCACGCGCGCGATATCGAAGCCGTGGAAGGCCGCACGGAAATTCTCGCGCTTGGCCAGGATGGTCCGCCAGCTCAGGCCAGACTGGAAGGTTTCCAGGCAGAATTTCTCGAACAACCGGCGGTCATCGGCGACCGGAAAGCCCCATTCCGCGTCGTGATAGGCGAGCATATCGGGCCCGATGGCGCACCAGGGGCAGCGCGGAAGGCCATCCGGCCCCGGAACCGTCGCTGTCATCACCCCGCCTCCTCGCCTTCCGCCGCCCGAGCGGCGGCCTCCGCTACTCCACCGGCTGGTCGGGAAAGGCAAGCTCATGCCGGGCGCGCCAGGCGGGCGTCACGTAATTGACGATCAGCGAGCGGCGGATGCCGGTGATGGGGCGGCGGATGAAACCGTGCCAGCTGCTGGCCGAGGGCACGAAGATCAGCCCGCCATTGCGCTGGGCGGGCGCGCGGCCGATGTGCCGCTCCGGCGTCTCATAAATATCGGTGCCCCAATCCTCCCCCGGCGGCGGATCGGCCAGGTAGATCAGCATGGTGAAGACTTTCGCCCCGATATCGGTATGCGGTTCCAGCCAGAACCCGTCCCGGTCGAGGCAGTATTCGACCCGCAGGTAATGGCCGGAGAGCGCGGCGCCGGTATGCCGTGCCAGACAGGCGACGGTCTGGGGGGATTGCAGCGCGTCCACCACGTCACGGCAGATGGGAAAGTCCGCCTGGGCCGCGGCCCCGAAAAACAGCCGGCTGGAGTTATGCGTCTCCCGCCGCCCTTGCGTATCGCTAATGGCAGGCGGCGCCAAAGGCAGCGCACAGAGCGCATCGACGGTGCCCGGCGGCAGCACGTCCCGCAGCAGCCAGTGCGGATAGGGCAAGCGCCGCGCCTCTGCCGCGTCCATGGCGGCGCAGAGCGACGGCGCGATATCGGAGCGGTCAGGCACAGCAGCGCGTCGATCAGCCAGGAGCATCGGGCAATCCCATCATGGATGCACCTGCCTAAAGCGCCCTGGCGCGCCGCCTCATTGACCTGCGTCAACGCCGCGTCTTCTCGCCAGCCGAGACCTGGCTAGAATGGGCCGGCTTGAACAGGACTGAGAGAATGACGGACCAGCCGACCCCGACCACGCCTTTGACCGAGCTGACGGTGCTCCGCCGCAGCATCGACAATATCGACGCGGCCCTGATCCATATGCTGGCCGAGCGCTTTCGCTGCACCAAGGCGGTGGGCGCGCTGAAAGCCCGCCATGACCTGCCGCCGGCCGACCCGGCGCGGGAAGCCCAGCAGATCGCACGGCTGCGGGCGCTGGCCGCCGATGCCCAGCTGGACCCGGATTTCGCCGAGAAATTCCTGGGCTTCGTCATCCGCGAAGTCATCCAGCATCACGAGGCGGCGCGTCAGAGCTGACGGCTTTTCAGGCGAAGCGGCGCGCGGCACCGACGCAGAGCAGGACCGCCGCCGCCGTCGCCAGCATGGTCCCGCTCACCGGCTCCCGCAGAACGAGGGCCGCCAGCAGCAGGCCGAAGAACGGTTGCAGGAGCTGCAACTGGCCGATGCGGGCAGTGCCCCCCAGTGCCAGGTCGCGATACCAGAAGACGAAGCCGATCAGCATGCTGAACAGCGACACATAGGCGAGACCGGCCCAGGCCGGCGCGCCGATCGCTGTCCAATCCAGCGGCCGCGTCGCCAAGGCCAGGACGAGCATGAGCGCTGCGGCCGGGTTGCGGCTGGCTGCCGGCCAGCTGGATGCCCACCGCCGCCTTGCGCCGGGCGATCCGCGGCCTCGCCCGCAGCCAGGACGCGCTGCTGACGGATTACCCCGGCACGCGCGGCAGCGTGACGCTGCGGCGCCTGCTGCTCGCGCGTTTGACCGATGAAGGGATCGCGGCCACGGGCGACGGGGCCGGATATCGCGGCCTTCAGGACAGTGCTGGAGACGGAGCGTCCGCGCCTCTACATCACCAATTCAGCGCTGCATAACCCGACCGGCGCGACGCTCTCCCTGCAGACCGCGCATCGGCTGCTGGCGCTCGCCTCCAGTCACGGTCTCACGATCGTAGAAGACGACATTTTCGCGGATTTAGAGCCCGAACCGTCGCCGCGCCTGGCCGGGCTTGACGGATTGCATCACGTCATTCGGATCGGCAGCTTCTCCAAGACCGTCTCCGCCTCCATCCGATGCGGCTATATCGCCGCGCGGGCTGATTGGATCGAGGATCTGATCGACCTGCAGGTCGCGACCAATTTTAGCGGACCGAGCCCGCTGGCCACCGAGATCATCGCCCGCGTGTTGACCGATGGTGGATACCGCAAGCATCGGCAGGCGCTTCACGCGAGGCTCGCAGAGGCGCGCGAGCGGACGGCGGCACAGCTCAAACTGCTCGGCCTCACGCCCTGGACCCATCCGCGCGGCGGTTTCAATCTGTGGTGCCAATTGCCCGAAGGTCTGGATTCCTCGGCCATCGCCAAAACAGCAATGGCTGAGAATGTCGTGCTGGCGCCCGGCAATGTGTTCAGCGTTTCCCAAACCGCCGCGGCGTTCATGCGCTTCAATGTGGCGCATTGCATGGAGCCGCATGTCTGGGCGGTGCTGCGCCGGGCGTTGATCAGGCCCTCGCCGTCGACGTCCAGTTGACGATGAAAGCCAGCAGCACCTTGGTATAGGCCAGCAATTGCGCGATCGAGACCTGCTCGTTCACGCCATGGGCATAGCGCAGTTCGCCCGGACCATAGATCATCGCCGGAATGCCGGCATGGCCGAACCAGCCGCCATCGGTGACGGTTGGGGAGACGGAGAGCACCGCGGCCTGCCCCGTCACCCGCTCATGCATCGCCGCGAGGAGGCGCGTGGCCGGATGGTCGGGATCGACTTCGAGGGATGGAAAAATCTCGCCGCGGTCGATGATCATGGAGGTGCCGCCCCAGACGAAGCTCGGCGGATTGACCCGCATCCAGGGATCAGCCGCGGCGATAGCGCCGACATGGGCCTCAATCTCCCGCACCACATCCTCATGCTTCTCATTCGGGTAGTAGTGGACGGTGATCCACAGCCGGCATTCATCGGCGATGAAGGCCGCGTGGCGCCCGCCTTCGATGACGGCCGGGTTGATGGTGGTCGAGCCCGCCGGGCAGCCGGGATAGTGTTTCGTCACCGCCCAGTGCCGTTCCAGCTCACCCAGGCCCTGAATGACCTTGGCCATTTTCTCGATAGCGCTGGCGCCGAACAGCCCACCGCCCGCATGGATCATGCGGCCGCGCGTGCCGTCATGAAAGGTCTGCGGGCTTTTGATGGTGATCCAGCCGGTGATGACGCCGCCCTGGCCCTGGATCTGCAAGTCTGACGTATCAACCACCACCGCCATATCGGCGGTATAGCCGCGCTCGCAGCATTGCAACGTGCCGGCCTCCCCCACTTCCTCGCCGATGACCGACTGGAAGATGACATCGCCGGGCAGATGGATGCCGTGATCGTGCAGCAGCCGGAGGGCGAACAGCGCGCCGGCCACGCCGCCCTTCATATCCGCCGTGCCACGGCCGATGACGGTGCCGTCCCGCACGATGGGCTGGAACGGACCCGTGTCCCAGGCCTCACCCGCCTCCACCGCCGCGACATCGACATGGCCGTTGACGATCAGGCTTTTATGCCCAGGGCCAGCACTGCCACGGAGGACACCCACGACATTCGGATCATTCGGATGGACGTCCCAGACGTCGATCTCGGCGCCCAGGCTGCGCAGATAATCCGCGATGAAGGCTTGCGCCTCCGTCGTGTTGCGCGCCGGCGGCGCCGGCGTCTCGAAGGCGATCAGCTGGCAGAGAAGATCCACAAGTTCCTTCTGCCGCGTATCGACGGCGGCGAGAATCTGATCCAGACCCGTGCTCATTGTGGGCGTCTCACCACCGTCATCTTGTCCTTGATGCGGCGGAAGGCGGCATTCGCCTCCCGCACCACCTGATCCTCATCGACCCGAGTCATGCGGCGGCCCTGCATGACAATCTCGCCGTCGATGATAGAGGTATCAACCACGCTGCCATTGGCCGCAAAAACGAGATGGCTGGAGACATGGACTGCCGTTTCCCGCAGCAGCGGCGTGAACATGGCGTTATTGGTATCGACCAGAATGACATCCGCCTTGGCACCCACGGCAAGCTGCCCGGTCTCATGGCCGAGGGCCGCCGCACCACTGCGGGTTGCCATGCGCAGCACCTGATCGGCCGGCATCAGGCTCGCATCCACCCGGCTCGCGCGCTGCATGAGGGAGGCGTATTTCATCACCTCGAACATATCGGCGCTGTTGTTGCACTCCACCGCATCATGACCGAGGCCGACATTGATGCCGGCGGCCAGCATCTCCGGCACGCGCGCGATGCCGTTGCCCAGCTTGGCGTTGGAATTGGGGTTGTGCGAAATATGCGTGCCCGTCTCGGCCATGAAACGCATTTCGTCGTCATCGAGCCAGACGCAATGCGCGGCGATGGTATCGGGACCGAGCAGACCGGTTTCATAGGCAAGCGTGGTCGGACGTTTGCCGAATTTCTCAAGACAGAAATCGACCTCCGTCTTGCTTTCATTGAGATGGACATGGATGCCGGCGCCGAGCGCATTCGCCAGCGCCCGTGTCTCCCGCAGCAGATCGGCCGAGGATAGCGGCAGCCATTCGATGCCGATGCGGACCTCAATACGCCCATTGGCGCGGCCGTGCAGGGCGACATAGGCATCATGATTGTCCTGCAGACTGTCGAGATCATGCTCGGGCAGCGCCACGTCATTGGCGAGGACGGCGCGGATGCCGATCTCCTCGGCGGCCTTCGCCAAGGCGCCGAGCTGGCGATACATGTCGTTGACCGTCGTCGCACCCGACTTGATCGATTCCATATAACTCGCCATGGCGGCCCAATAGGCCGCCTCCGGGTCCAGCGCGCGGATCAGCGGATACCAGCACTCGTCCAGATATTCCCAAAGCGGCATATGGTCATTGTAACCCTTGCCGATGGCGGTGTGGTAATGCAGGTCGATGAGGCCGGGCATGACAAGCTTGTCCCGCCCGTCGATCACCCGGTCATCGGGCAGCGCCGTGAAGGGCGCACTCTCGGCTTCTATCGCCGTGATGCGATTGCCTTGGATGATGACGCGACCGCTTTCGTGATAGGTCGCGGCATCGTCGAGCGTCAGGATCATGCCGTTGCGAATGACGGTCCGCGCCATGGGCGTAACCTCCGTGTTTGAGAGCGTGAACGAGTGAGAGATCAGGGCGCGCCGATCGTATCCGGCGCCCAATAGAGGATGCGCCTCAGCACCCGGTCGACGATGACCCAGAGCAGGATGGCCATCACCGAAAGCACCGTCAGCGCCGAAAACATGACATCGGTCTGGATGCGCGCATTGGCATTCATCATGACATAGCCAAGGCCTGCGGAAGACCCGACCCATTCGCCGATGATGGCGCCGATGGGCGCGATGGCGGTGGCCACACGCAGGCCCGAGCCGAAGGCCGGCAGGGCAGCCAAGAGGCGCACATGGCGCAGGATCGCCCAAGGGCTGGCATTCATGGTGCGGGCCAGATCAAGCCAGCCGATATCGGCGCGGCGCAACCCGTCGAAGAAGGATGCGGTGACGGGGAAGAAGATGACCAGCACCGCCATGACAACCTTGGACGCCATGCCGAAGCCGAACCAGAGCACCAGCAAGGGTGCCAGGGCGAAGACCGGAATGGCCTGGCTGAGCAGCAGCAGCGGCATCAGCCAGCGCTGCAACAGCGGTGAAAAGACCATGGCGAGCGCCAGGCCCGCGCCGAGGATGGTTCCGCAGGCGAGACCCAGAATGATCTCCGTAAACGTGGTCAGCGTCGCGCCGACCAGCGTTTCCCGCTGGGCCACCAGCGCCTGCGCCACGGTCACCGGGCTGGGCAGCATATAGGGCGGAATGGAGGTGAGCGCGGTAATCGCCCACCAGATCAGCAGAAGACCAAAAAGCGTGATGATCGGACGCAGAATCTGGCGGATCATTCGGTTTCAAGCTCCGTCAGGACGCGCATGAGGTGACCCTGGGTCTCCAGCAACTGCGGATCGTCCGGTGCGCGCGGCGGATTGCCCGGGACCATGATAGGCGCGCCGAGGGTCGCCGGATGGCCCGAGAGCACGACGAGATGGTGGCCGAGGCGGCAGGCCTCGAAAGGATCATGGGTGATGAGCAGCGCCGTGCGGCCCTGCAGCAGCTCGGCCGCCAGTTCCTGGACGCGGGCACGTGTGAAGGTGTCGAGCGCTGAAAAGGGCTCGTCCATCAGCACGATGGGGCGGTTCTCATAGAGCGTGCGGGCGATCGCCGTGCGCTGCCGCATACCGCCCGACAGCTCCATCGGCAGCGCGCGGGCGCGCTCACCCAGCCCCACGCGCTGCAACAGGTGCATCGCGCGGTCCAAATCCGGCTTCTCGCCGCGCAGGCGGCTGCCGAGCATGACGTTCTGCTGCACGGTCAGCCAGGGATAGAGCAGATCGGTCTGACCCATATAGGCGACGCGCCCCTGCAATGGCTTCCCGTCGCTCGCCCGCACCGTGCCCGCGGTCTGGCGCGACAGGCCGGCCAGGATTTTGAGCAGGCTGCTTTTGCCGACGCCGCTGGTGCCCAGAAGCGCCACGAACTGGCCGCCGGCGATGGTGAGGTCGAGAGTCTCAAAGATGGTGCGGCCGCCGAAGCGGAGCGTCAGGCCCTCGATGACGATGCCCGGACAGGCCAAGGTCGTCATCCGGCGACCTCGTCCTGCCAGCCAATGCCCCAGAATTGCGCTTCAAGCAGGCTGGCGGTGCGGAAGGTGTCGAGCAGCGAGGCATAGCGGGCGTCGGCGCCGCGGCGGCGGCCGAAATCATCGAGGTCAATGATCGCCTGCGCCACGGTTGCGCGGTATTCCTCGCCCGAATAGCTGTGTATCCAGGGCGCATAAGGGTTGCCGTCCAGCACCGTCGCGGGGTCGGCCAGCAGGCGCTCGGCGATCTCGGCATAGCCCGCGAGGCAGGGGGCGAGCGAGATTTCAAGGTCAAGCCGGTCGCCGGAGGCGCCGCGTTCGAGGAAGAAATTGGCGTAGGCGGTCATCCGCAAATCGGGCGGCGCGCCTTCCAGCTCGGACTGCGAAATGCCCCATTCGCGGCAATAGGAGACGTGGAGTGGCATCTCGACCTCGAGCAGCGCCGTCATGGTGCGATTGGCAGCGACGAGGTCCGCGAGGGTTTCACTCTTATAGCCGGCCAGCGCATAGCCGCGCGCATATTGAATCAGATAAAGATAGTCCTGGATCAGGAAGTTCTGAAACCAAGGCTGCGGCAGGGTGCCGCGCCCCAGCGCGCGCACGAAGGGATGATCGACATAGGCCTCCCAGGCGGGCGCCGCATCGCGCCGCAGCCGGCCGAACAGACCGTAGTCGAAATCCGGCGCGGCAGCGCCGGTTGAATGGCTGGTCATCAAGACATCTTCCTTTTATCCGTCCATCCGGCTTTCACCGGACAGAGGCTGGCCGCCATGCAAACCGGCGGCCAGCGTCCGCCATGCGTCTCGCGCTTATGGCGCCTTCAGCTCGATCGCGTAATCGGCCAAAGCCGGCTTCGTCTTGATCAGCTTGTGGTCGTACATGAACTGCTCGTAGTCGAGATAGCGCTTCTGATCGAGGGTGAAGGGGTTCTTCGCGAAATAGCCCAGAGTCTGATACCAGGCCGTCTTGTTCAGCTTGTTGTTCAAATCGGGATGCTGCTTGATGAAGGCCGCCCACATCTCATCCGGGTGCGCTTCCAGATAGGTCGTGCCTTCCTGCAAGGCCGCGAGGAAAGCCGCGATCTTGGCATCATGGGCTTCGCGCTTGTTGGCGATCAGCACCAGCTCGTCATCCGGCGGCACGCCGTAATCCTGGGGCGTGAAGGTGATGGGCGTCTTGCCCATGTCCTTGAGTTCGTTGACCTCGAAATTGCGATAGGCGCCGATGACACCGTCCACCTGATGCGCGGTGAGCGCGGTCACAAGCGCGAAGTTGACGTTGACAAGGGTGACATCCTTGGGCGAGATGCCAACATGTTCCAGCATCGTATTGACGACGGAATCATCCAGTCCTGAGACCGAATAGCCGATCTTCTTGCCCTTGAAATCCTGCATCGTCTTGATGCCGCTATCGCTGATCGTGGCCAGCACATTAAGCGGCTTGTTGATGACCGTGCCAACCCGCACGACCGGCAGGCTTTGATCGGCCATCAGATAAAGCTGCGGCTGATAGGTGAGGGCAAGATCCGCCTGGCCGGCCGCGATCTGGCGGGGCGGCAGGCTGGGATCGGCCGGCGCGATGATCTTGACGTCCAGGCCATGACGCTGGAAGGCGCCGGAATACTCGGCTGCCAGAATGGTCGCGTGGTCAGGATTGACGAACCAATCCAGCAGGACAGTGATCTTCTCATTGGCATAGGCCGCCGGAGCGTAAGCCGCGGGAGCTGCGACCAGCAAGGCGACGAGACTCAACATGGAACGACGCAGCAAAGAGGCCTCCTGTTTTGAAACCGCCGCCCGAGCCACAGGCTCCGGTCGCGGTCATATGAATATCCCTGCCCTGCCGGTCCTGGTGGCGCAGACGCTCTGCATGCCGCCATCATAACCCTCGGGCAGTCGATCCGTTCGGCTTACGCGCGCCCCTCCGTGATGAGAAGGGACTTCATCCCGCCCTTAATAGGCGAGGAAGGTGGTAACGGCCTTGTTGAAGCTCTCCGGCTCGCAATGCGAGACCGCGTGGCCGCCATAGGGCAAAACCTGCAACTCTGCGCCCGGAATGCCCCGGGCGAGTGCCTCCGACGATTCCAGCGGCGTCAGATTGTCGTCACGCGCCACCAGAACCAGCGTCGGGCATGCGATATGGGGCAAATAGGCGCGGCCATCGAAGGCGGTCACGGCCTTGACCCGCGCTTCCAGAATGGAAGCGGTGGTCGAATGCTCGGCATTGCGGACCAGCCCTTCTTCGATGCCCGCCCAGTTCTCACAGAGATAGCGCGGCGGAAACAGGAAGACCGGCGAGGCCCGGTGATACATCCCCGGCCCATAGGCCTTGAGCAGCTTCAGGCGCATCTCCATCGCGAGCGCCATTTGCGGGCAGAGCGTCGCCCAGGCGCCGTACAGCACCATCCGCGCGATCCGGCCCGGATGGCGGGCAGCCAGCACCTGGCCTATGGCACCCCCCGTCGAATGGCCGACGAAGAGCACCCTGTCCTCCCCCAGCGCATCCAGCAATCCGACCAGATCGTCGGTCAGACCTTCGATCGAATAGCTGCCTTCGGTGCGGACACTGTCGCCGGTGCCGCGGTGGTCGTAGCGAATGACGCGATACTGCTGCGCCAGAGAGGCGATATTCGGGTCCCAATAGGAGGCGACGCCGGCCAGGCCCGTCACCAGCAGAAGCGTGGGGCCGCTTCCCGCAATCTCATAATGAAAGGCTTCGCCCCGAACCTGCACTGACGGCATTCAGCCACTCCTGATCCTTGGTCCGGCCCGGGCCCCGTCCTTTGACCCCGCGCCGCTCGCCGCGCGCCGCGCGCCGACGAACACCCTTGCTGAGGCCGAGCATAGGAAGAGGCGGCGCCAGTCCCTAACCGAATGTGTTGCATGCCATGTTGCCGTCTGGGCAACGCCAGTGGCAGTGTCGGTCACCGCCTTTGCGCCAGGCCCGGACGGCCACGAACGGAGCTTTACGATGAATCTGAGCGCCTATCGCTATTTCAATGAGGTCGCGGAAACCCGCTCGATCCGCCGCGCCGCCGACCGGTTGCATGTCGCGCCCTCCGCCATCAGCCGGCAGATCGCGATCCTTGAGCGCACACTCGGCTCTCTGCTGCTCGAGCGCACCAATACCGGCATCCAGCTCACCTCGGCCGGTCTGGTGCTGGAGCGCTATACCAGGCACATGTTCCGCGACCTCGAAAGGGTTCAGGAAAGCATCAGGAATATGAAGGGGTTACGCCTCGGCGAGGTGAAAATCTGGGTGATCGAGGGACTGCTGCTGGATTTCCTCCCCCGCGCCATTGCGGAGTTCAACGAGGAATTTCCGGCCATCAAATTCTCCGTCTATTCCGAATCCTCCGACCGCATCATCGAGGCGCTCATCCGCGACGAGGCCGAGATCGGCATCGCCTTTAACGTCAAACCCCGCCCCTCCATCGAAATCGCGGCGCAATATACCGAGCCGGTGATGTGCATCGCCCATCCGTCTCATCCTTTCGCCGACCGCGAGAGCGTGACCCTGGCGGAGATTTGCAGCCAGCAGATCACCTTGCCGGTCGCGAGCTTCGGCCTGCGCCAGTTCATCGATCAGGCCATCACCAAGCAAAGGCTGACGCCCGACATCCTGGTCTCCACCAATCATCTGGAGATGACCAAGGCCATGGCGCTGACCGGCAAGACCCTGGCCATTGCCCCGGCTTTGGCGCTGCGGAAGGAGTTGATGGACGGGCGGCTGAAGGCAGTGCCGATTTCAGACCCGGACTTCGCTTCGGCCACCTCGGCCGTCTGTATCCATCGCGACCGCCGTCTGTCTTATGCGGCGGCGGAGTTCCTGAAGCGCCTGGTGAAATCCTTTCGGGCGGCCGTGGACTCTCCCGGCGGCCTTGCGTAGCCCAGGCCCGTTCCCTCATCGTGCGCATGGCTCGTGTTGCCGGAAACGCAACGCCACGCGGATCATATTGGAGCACGCTGGCCGAGGCTTTGCTGCTAGCTTTGCTGCAGTGCGATGACGGCTTTGCCTTCGGGCAGCCTCTCTGAGGTCTGGGAATGAATAGGGCTATGACATCAGTCGAACTGGGCGTGTTCCTGCCGGTGGGCAATGGCGGCTGGATCACGTCCACGACCAGCCCGCAACTTCCCGCGACCTATGACTACAACAAGGCCGTGACGCTGCTCGCCGAGGAGATGGGGTTCGATTTCGCGTTGAGCATGGCGAAGTGGCGCGGCTATGGCGGACCCAGCCAGCATTGGGACGTCACGCTGGAATCCCTCACCACCATGTCCGGCCTCGCGGAAGCGACCAGCCGCATCGGCGTCTGGGGCACCGTCCATACCATGATCTTTCACCCGGCCGTCGTCGCCAAGATGGCGGCTGTCATCGACCAGATTTCCGGTGGCCGTTTCGGCCTCAACCTTGTCGCAGGCTCCAATCCCGCCGATCAGGGCCAGATGGGACTGTGGCGCGACCTGGACCATGAAGGCCGCTATGAGCTGGCCGAGGAATGGATCACCGTCGCGAAACGCCTGTGGTCCGAAGATCGCGTCGACCATGACGGCCGTTTTTATAAACTCACCGATTGCATGTCGAACCCGAAGCCCGCCAAGGCGCCCCCCATCATCTGCGCCGGCGCATCCGACCGCGGCTTCCGCTTCACGGTCCAGAACTGCACAGGCAGCTTCCTGCTCGGCAGCAACCGCGACGATTTCATCAAGACTGCATTGCGGGCCAAGGAAATCTCGGCCGAGATGGGCCGCGACGATTTCAAGACTTATGGGCTTTTCACCATCGTGCCCGGCGGGACGGATGCCCAGGCGCAGGAGCGCGCGGACTATTTCAACGCCGGCGTCGATACGGAAGCCCTGGACAATCAGACGCGCGAATATGCGTCTGACCCCAGCGTGAAGCAGAACACCATGGCAAACCGCTTCATCGCCCAGGGCGAAAGCCGCAATTCCATGTCTCCGGCGGCGATCATCGGGTCACCCGAGACGATCGCGCGCAAGCTCGCCGATATCACCGTCAACGGCAAGCTGAATGGCATCACCGTCATAGTACCCGATTTCATCGACGATCTTCGCACCATCGGCCTGGAGGTCGTCGCCGGGCTGCATGCCCATGGCGTGCAGACCAATGCCTATCAGCATCAGCACGGATGACGCGCATGACCATCATCAATCCGCCCGGCCTGAAGCAGCAGAGCTTTTACAATCACGTCAAGATCCGCCCTGGCACACCCGTTTTCGCGACCGGCCAGGTGGCCTGGGATGAGAATGGCGATGTTGTGGGCGTCGGCGATATCGATGCCCAGGTCTCCCAGACCTACAAGAATATCGGCCTGCTGCTCGCCGGGCTTGATGCGACACCGGATGATATCGTGAAGACCGTGACCTATGTCACCGATCCGGCTTTCGCCCCCGCCATCCATCGCGGACGGCTGGAATTCTTCGCGGGCCTCGATCTGCCGGCCAGCACCTTCCTTCATGTCGCGGGCCTGGCTGACGCGCGACTGCTGCTTGAAATTGATCTTGTCATCATGGTCGCCGACCGGCGCTAAGGCGCAGACGCCATGGCGCTGAACCGCTCGGCCGCACAGCATGCCATTCTGCTCCGCGCCATCCGCTTGATCGAGCAGCATCTGGCAGACCCGGACCTGTCACCGGCGACGGTCGCACAGCATGCCGGCATTTCCTTGCGCTACCTGCAGCAGCTTTTTGAATCGATCGGCGACAATGCCACGCAGGCTATTCGCCGCCGCCGTCTGGAACGCTGCCACAGTGATCTGCGCGATCCGCGCTACGGCGCAGAGTCCATCACCGAGATCAGCTTCCGCTGGGGCTTCAACGATGCCGCCTATTTCAGCCGCATCTTCAAGGACGTCTATGGCCTGTCACCATCGGCGCATCGCCGCGGCCGCGACGCGCGCAGAGAGCGGCTGGTCGCCTGATGGGATGACAGACTGACCGCCTAGACAGAGGCGGCCAGGAGCAAATTGCTTAGCGGGTGATGACGGCGGTCGTCGCGATTTCCACCAAAAAGTCCGGCTTCACCATCTCGCCCTTCAGGCAGAAGCGCGCGGGCAGGAAGTCCTTGAAGTATTCGACATAGACCGCGTTCATGGCGTGATAGTCTTCCATGGTGCGCAGAAAAATCTGATTGAAGGTCACGTCCGCCATGGTGCCGCCGGCCAGCTCAATCACCGTCTTGATGCTGTCCAGCACGCGGCGCGTCTGCAGGGTGATGTCACCGGCCCCGACCAGACTGCCGTCATAGGGGTCAAGCGACAGCATGCCCGCGACATAGACATGATTGCCGGCCTTCACGCCCCAGTTGAGATGCAGGGTGCCGTTCGCGGTCTTGCCCGGCAGCCAGCCCGGCGGATTGATGGCTTCGTTCATTGCGTTTTCCTTTTTTCCCGACACGACCTGGATCGCGGCGCGACAAGGGCCGCACCCTAGGCGCGCCTGCGCAGGCGCGCATGGACAAACGCGCACAAATTGCGCCATCCGCCCTCCCCTTGGTCTCTTCCCCGGCCCAGGCTATCTGTCGCGCGCGAAGACCTAAGGATTGCGGGATGAAGTCAGCGATTGTCGTGCCGGTGGATCAACTGGCAGCGCGTCTGCAGCAGAAGCTGACGGACGCCGGCGCCGACGCCCCCTCCTCCGCTTCCACCGTCCGCGCGCTCATGCATGCGTCGCTGCATGGGGTCGACAGCCATGGCGTGCGCCTGATCGGCTATTACGACGCGCCCTTGCGCCGCGGCCATATCAACGGCCGGCCACGCATCACGGTGCGGCAGACCGCGGCCGCGACGGCGATGGTCGATGGCGATAACGGGCTTGGCCACCACACCAGCTATGAGGCGATGACGGTCGCGATCAATCTCGCGCGTGACAGCGGCATCGGCGCGGTGGGAGCGACCGGCTCCTCCCATTACGGCGCGGCCGGCGCCTATGCCCTGGCGGCGGCCGAGGCCGGGATGATCGGCCTGTCCACCACCAATGCCGAAAGCCTGGTGACGCTGTTCGGCGGACGGGAGGCGTTTCACGGCACCAATCCGCTGGCCATTGCGGCCCCGGTGCCGGGCGAAAGGCCCTGGCTGCTGGACATGGCGACCTCCTCCATCCCCTTCAACCGCGTGCTGCTGTACCGGTCGCTGGGCCAGACCTTGCCGCCAGACGTCGCCGTCAATGCGGCCGGCGAGCCCGTGCGGGACCCGGAGGCGGCGGACATGCTGATGCCGATGGGTGGCGCAGATTACGGGTTCAAAGGCGCGGCGCTGGCGGGGCTGGCGACCCTTCTCTCCGCCATTCTGACTGGCGCCGCGCTGGATCATGAGATGGAGTCAGTCGCCGCGGACGGCACCAAGCGTCCTCCGAGCCTCGGCCATTTCTTCATCGCCATCGACCCCGCGCGTTTCGCCGGTGGCGCCCAGATGGCGGCGGGCATGCGCCGCTATCTGGATGCGCTGCGCGCCGCGCCCTCCCGCGACGGGCAGCCGCCCGCCATGGCGCCCGGCGACCGCGAATGGAAGGTCGCCGACCAGCGCCAGCGCGATGGCATTCCGGTGGACCCGGATACCGCGCACCTTCTGGGCTTCTGAGCACCCAATGGAGCGGGTCAAACGCCACCGCGTGCATGACGCCCGGCGCCGCTATCCCGCGCAGAGGCTGACGAGGCTGGTCTTGCGGGGCGTCTTCGGGTTTCTCCGTCTGATCGGGCCGGTCAGCGCGTCCAATCTGGCAGGGGCGGTGGCGGCTGCGATCGGTCCGCATCTTGGCCCGTCGAAGGTCGCCGATCGCAACCTCATCCGCGCCATGCCCGCGCTGACCGCAGCCGACCGGCGCCGGATCATCGGTGAGGTCTGGCGCAATCTGGGCCGCAATGTCGGTGAATTGCCGCATCTGGCGGCTTTGCAGCGCACGGAGAGCGGACCGGGCTGGGAATTTGTGGGGGCAGAGCATCTGCCGCCTGGCCAGGCGATCTTCTTCTCCGCCCATTGCGGCAATTGGGAGATGATCCTGCCGATTGCGGCGCAGATGGGTCTCTCGGTGTCAGGCGCCTATCGCCGCGCCTCTAACCCCGCAATGGACGAGGCCATTCAGGCTTTGCGCCTCGCCGCCCACGGCAGGGATGTCACCATGTTTGCCAAGGGCGCTGCCGGCGCCCGTGCGGCACTGCTGCACCTGGCCCGTGGCGGATCGCTCGGCCTACTGATCGACCAGAAGATGAATGACGGCATCCCGGCACCCTTTTTCGGCCAGATGGCGATGACGGCAACCGCACCGGCGCAATTCGCGCTGCGCTTCGGACTGCCGCTGGTGCCCGTACGGGTGGACCGTATCGGTCCGGCGCGGCTGCGCATGATCTGCGAGCCGGCCTTGGACATCCCGCTCACCGGCGACAGAACCGCCGATATCGCGGCGATCACCGCGGCCCTCAATCAGACTGTGGAAGGCTGGGTGCGCGCCAATCCCGGTTCATGGCTGTGGCTGCATCGGCGCTGGCCGAAGCCAGATCGCGGCCAAGCTCAGTCTTTTGACTAATACGTCTCTCTTCGCCGTAGACGAGGCGCTTTCCGGGCACATCGTTTCCATTCAACCGTGCGCTGCGAATGGCGCATGACTGGCGGTTTGTCAGAATTGTCTTGCCGATACTGCGCCGAGGGTCTAGAGAGCTGTCATCGATCTTACTGACGAACTTTGTTCCTGCGCTTCTGCGCCGCTGACGATCTTCCTCTTTCAATATCGACCATGATCGGCCCGTCATGGCTAACCGCCCGGGCTACTTTTTGTAAACGATTGAAAGGAAAATCGTCATGACCGTTGGAACCGTTAAGTTCTTCAATATGACCAAAGGCTTCGGCTTCATTCAGCCGGACAACGGCGGCCCGGACGTGTTCGTCCACATCTCGGCCGTTGAGCGTTCGGGCCTGCATTCCATCAACGAAGGCCAGAAGCTCAGCTTCGACGCCGTGAAGAACGATCGTAACGGCAAGATCGCCGCCGAGAACCTTCAGGCAGCCTAACGAGACAGCGTCTTGGGCCGGTGACCACGGATGTACTGGCACCAGCCCTTGAGGCGCTTAGAAGAAGGTCGGGTTCGCCCGGCCTTTTTTGTGTCTGGGGTCTGGACTCCCTAAAGCCCGGCTATCCGCCCGGCGGACGCAAGGTGATACGGCGCACGGCAGCCGCATCGACCGCGGCCTCGCTATACAGTAGCGGCACGAAGTCCCCCTTCGACCAGGTTTCTGCCAAATCCCTGTAATGGGGTGAGCGCGCATCGCCGGATTGTCCCGGCGCGTTGATGCAGCGGCTATTGTCCCAGTCGCCCACGTCCAGCACCATACGGAAGGACGCACCGAGCACGACCCGGAAGTCGCCATAGCGATAGAGGGCGTTCATCGGCGTGGACTCGCTGCCGCCCATCGGCAGCGGCCCGACATTATGGGCCTTGGTCCCCGTGACGCCGGCCAGCGCATGCTCGAAATAGCCGTGATGCAGCTGTCCCCAGGCCCAAAGGCTGGGATCGTCCCCCATTCGCGCCACGCATTCCGCATAAGCCGCCGAGAGGGTCTGCAGCAGCAGCGCATCGCGCGCCGCGGCGCTGGGGAAGAACCCGTCGGGCTGTTCCAACCGCAGAAGAATGGCGTCGACGTCACCAATCCCCATCTGCGCGCGCACCGCTGTGTCCGCCACCGTCACGGCGAAGACGGCGGGCCGCAGATGCTTGGACCACCAGACTTCCGACAAGGCCGCCGCCGCACTCTCAGCCGCCAGCTCGCCAGTCCAACCCTGAAGCAGCGCAAGGGCCACCTTCGTCAGCGGCGCCTCGGACGACAGCCGGCCGAGGAGGACGGACAGACGGCGGGCGGGGATGGAGACGATATCGGCCTGCAGTGCGCAGGAGGTCGCAATGGAATGCACCGGCGTCTGCGCGAAGGCTTCGGCGATACGGCTGGCGCGCGAGGATTCAATCCATTCATGGCCGATTCTGGCCGCCGGCAAAGACCAGTCTGGGGGCACGTTCTGCTCATTTGCCGTCGCGACGAAGCCCGAATCGGGGTTCAGGACATGCGGCAGATCACCGGCCCGATAAAATCCCTGCCATTCGTAGCGTCCGTCGCCCGGCACCGGCAGCAGCCCGTCCCAATTGGGCCGAATCGGGGAGAGGCCCGCGGCGATCCAGGCGATATTGCCCGCGGTATCGGCATAGACCTGATTGACCGCCGGCACCGCCCAGCGCTGCATGTCCGTCGCGAAATCGGCATGGTTTGTCCGCCGCATGGACGAGATGCTGACGAAATAGGCGGCCGCCCCCGGCTCAAACCAGACCGAGCGCACGGCATAGGCGCGGCGCGCGGCTGGGTCTTCATAAACCACCGGCCCATGGCGGGTGAACTTCAGGCGCAGCACCTGATCGCCCGCGTCCTTGACCATGGCCGTCTCTACGATGACGCGCATGCGCTCCCACCCGTCCTGGTAGCGGTAGAGATCGGGGTCATCGGGATGCGTCTCATAGACATAGACGTCCTCCTCGTCGGGACCGAAGAAGAGCGTCAGGCCGAAGCCGATAGTGCCGTTATGTCCGGCCATGATACCGGGCACGACAGGCTCACCCGCGCCGATACCGTCAAATTCCGGGCAGGTGAGATGAACGATATAGCGCAGTGACGGCACCGCATGGGCGCGGTGCGGGTCATTGGCCAGGATGGGCCGCCCGGTCTCGGTCAAGGGTCCCGCGATGACCCAGTTGTTCGAGCCCTGGCCGTTCGTCTCCCGCACCACTTCGCCGAGCGGCGTGATCTTCCGCCAGTCGCCAGCCTGATCGAGGTCGGCCGCCAGCCGGTCCCCCGAGAAATGGACAGGCACGAGGGCAAGCTTGAACGTGTCCAGCACCGCCATCGGGATCGAGCCGATATCGAGGCCCTCCGGCAGGTCCGGCGCCTTAAGCGGATTGAGATTCTGGCGCAGCAGATCAGCCTCGGCACCGGCTGATGCCATGACATTGGCGCGCGTCACTTCGGAAATTGCATTGCGCATCAGGGCATGGCTGCGGATGCGCACCACATCCTCTGCCTGCCATTTGGCGGGGCGCGTGCCGAGGTCCGTGAATTCCACGGGCAGGCGATCAGGCTCCCGCCCGACCAGATCGATATAGGCGTTGATGCCGCGCACGAAGGCGCTGCAGATGTCCTGGGCGTCAGGGGCGTAGGCTGCCCATTCCGCCGCCATGTCGCCACGATAGAGGAACAGCCGGGCGGCGCGATCCTGCTCCAGATAGCCAGGGCCGAAGTCGGCCGCCAGCAGGCCAAGGCCCCGTTTGCGCCATAGATCGAGCTGCCACAGCCGGTCCCGCGCCGCGTTAAAACCCTGGGCGAAGAACAGATCCATCAGATTGCCGGCACGGATATGCGGAATGCCCCAAGGGTCGAGCAGGATCGTCACCGATGCGTCGAGACCGGGAATCGTCAGCACGTCGTCGCTCATGGTCAGTCCCTCGGCCTCGCCTTGATCCGGGCAGGATGGCATCGTGGTACCCAGGCAGCAAACCGACTGGGCGCAACCGAGCAAAAAAGTATCAGTCTTGTCCGGCACGTGATGTAGACGCCCTGCCCTATGGTGGATAACGTCTGCCCGAGAAAGAGACGACGGCGTGGCAACACGTCCGTAAACGTCCTCGGGAGGAAAGTCATGGCGGGTCTACCGGCTATGTCGACCAGTGAACTCCATGCAGCCTGATCTGGAAGTGGTCAGCCTGCACACCGATGCGTCCTTCGCTTGCTGGGCGCATGGCTATCCCTATCGCACGGTGCGCTGGCATTTTCACCCGGAATACGAAATTCATCTGGTCACCGCCACACGCGGCCGCGCCTTCGTGGGCGACCATGTCGGCATTTTTGAACCCGGCAATCTTATTCTGACCGGTCCGAATTTACCGCACAACTGGCTGAGCGATGTGCCGCCTGGCGACAGCGTGCCGGAGCGTGGGCTGATCGTGCAGTTCAGCGAAGATTTCATCACCCGCTGTTTTGACACCTTCCCTGAAATGGCCGCGGTCAGCGATCTGCTCAAGGATGCCGCGCGCGGCGTGGAATTCTCAGCCGAGGATGGCAAGAAGGCCGAGCCGCTGCTGCGGGAGCTGCTGACCGCGCACGGCGTGCGGCGCCTGGCCTTGTTCTTCGCACTGCTCGATCTGCTCTACCGTTCCACGGGCAAGCGCATCCTGTCGAGCCGGGCGTACCGGCCCGACCCCGTCACCTATATGGCGCAGCCGCTCAATCATGTGCTGGACTATATTGCCTCGAATTTTATCAGCGACCTGCGCGAGACCGAGATGGCCGCACTCAGCGGCTATACGCTGGCGGCCTTCTCGCGCGCCTTCCGCCGCCATACCGGCGTCAGCTTCGTCTACTACATCAACAGCATGCGCATCAAACGCGCCTGCGACATGCTGATTGCCGATGAAACGCGGATTGCCGAAATCTGCTTTCGGGTCGGCTTCAACAATCTGTCGAATTTCAATCGGCAGTTTCTGGCTCACAAAGGAATGGCACCGCGCGCCTTTCGCAATCACCACCGCGCCATTGCGGAACATGCGATGACAGCCGCCATTCCCGCACCTTCCCCGGCGAGCGTGGAGCGACACTGGGGCGCCTGAGGGACGATCGCCTATCAATCAACAAGTAAGAAATGGGGGAACGACCATGCATGAAAAAGCCAAAGACCTATGTGAAGCGTTTCAGGCGCGCGGCATCGGCCGTCGTGATCTGATGCGGCGGCTCGCCGCGCTCGGCATTACGGCCAGTGTCGCCGATATGATGGTCAATGCGACGGCCACGCGTGCGCTCGCCGCCGATTTCGATTGGCAGGCTTATAAGGGCACGAGCCTCAAAATTCTGTTGAACAAACATCCTTACGCCGATGCGATGATCGCCGATCTGCCGGCCTTCAAGGCGCTGACGGGCATCAACGTCACCTATGACATTTTCCCCGAGGACGTTTATTTCGACAAGGTGACGGCTGCCCTTTCCTCCCATTCCACCGAATACGACGCCTTCATGACCGGCGCCTATCAGACCTGGCAATACGGTCCGGCCGGGTGGCTGGTCGATATGAACGAGTTCCTGCAGGACAGTTCCAAGGTCGCGCCGAATTACAATTGGGATGATGTCCTGCCCAATCTGCGCGCCTCCGACAGCTGGTCCGGCAAGCCCGGCGATGCGCTGGGTGGCCCGGGTGCCAAGCAATGGGCGCTGCCCTGGGGCTTCGAGAACTACATGCTGACCTACAACAAGGCCGTCTTCGACAAGCTGAAGCTGACGCCGCCCAAGAATATGCAGGAGCTGATGACGACGGCTGCCACCATCACCCAGCAGGGTGGCAACGGCATGTATGGCATCGGCGTGCGCGGCAGCCGGTCCTGGGCCACCATCCATCCCGGCTTCCTCTCCGGCTATGCCAATTTCGGAGCGAAGGATTTCGACATCACCGATGGCAAGCTGAAATCCGCGGTCAATTCCAAGGAATCGAAGGATTTCACGGCGCAGTTTGTGAAGATGGTGCAGGATAGCGGGCCAAAGAACTGGGCGACCTATACCTGGTACGAAGTCGGCGCCGATCTGGGTGCCGGCACCTCCGGCATGATCTATGATGCGGATTGCCTCGGCTATTTCACGGCCACCGGCAATACCAAGACCAAGGGGCAGCTCGGCTTCGCGCCGATCGCGCCCAACCCGGACCAGAGCCATCCGACCTCCAATGTCTGGATCTGGTCTCTGGCGATGTCCAACTTCTCCACCCGGAAGGACGCGGCCTGGTATTTCCTGCAATGGGCGACGGGCACCGACCATCTTCTGTTCGGCGCGCGCGACCATGACATGGTCGATCCGGTGCGTGCCAGCATCTGGAAAGATCCTGAATTCCAGGACCATATGAATGCCAAGGTGCCGGGTTATCTGGAGACCTATCAAGTCACCTCGCCTGACGCCAAGATCTACTTCACGCCGCAGCCGCTCTTCTTCAACGTCACGACCGATTGGGCGGCAGCCTTGCAGCGGATGGTCGCCAACCAGATCCCGGTCAGTGAAGGGCTGGATGCGCTGGCCGCCGCCACCGACCGTCAGATGAGCGACGCCGGCCTCGGCTGACCAAGGCCAGGGCAGCCGGGGTTTCCCGGCTGCCTGAGGCCATCGGAGAACATGGAATGTCCCAAACGCCCGTGACGACACCCGCACCACCGCGACGGCCGATCCTGCCGCGCGCCCTGCCCTATCTGCTGAGCTTGCCGGCCTTGCTGGTCTGCATCGGCATCCTTGTGCCCTTCCTGACGGCCGTTTGGTACAGTCTTGAGCGCTACAATCTCTCGATGCCCTATATGCGGAGCTTCATCTGGTTCAAGAACTATATCAGCCTGTTCACCGACCCTGACTTCTGGAACACGATTTCCGTCTCGCTCACCTATACGGTGGCGACCGTGGTGCTGGAGCTGCTGCTGGGCCTGGGGATTGCGCTGCTGCTGCGGGAGCGGACGCGGCTTAACAACATCATCTCCATCGCGCTCCTCATGCCGCTGATGACAGCCCCCGCGATCGCGGCGCTCATGTGGAAGCTGATGACGAATCCCGGCTTCGGCGTGTTGAGCTGGCTGATATCGCTGGTCGGGGTGACGAATTTCAAATGGGCATCGAGCCCGCATACGGCGATGTTTACCGTCGTGCTCGTCGATATCTGGGTTTACACGCCGTTCATGATGATCCTGCTGCTGGCCGGGCTGCGCTCTTTGCCGCAGCAGCCTTTCGAGGCCGCACGACTGGACGGCGTCAATGCCGGTTTCGTTTTTCTGCGCATTACTTTGCCGATGCTGACGCCCTTCCTGTTCACGGCCGTCTTGTTTAGAACATTGGATAGTATTCAGCAGTTCGACATCATCTACGCCATGACCCAAGGCGGACCCGGCAATAGTCTTCTGGTCTTTCAGGTCAGGGCCTATCTCGAATTCTTTTCCTATACCAATGTCGGCCGATCCGCTGCCATCCTGATGATTCTCTGGGCCATCACCTATGTGCTCAGCCAGGTCTTCGTGCGGCAATGGATGAAGCTGCGGGAGCGTGCTCATGGCGCGAGCTGATAGGCTGTGGCGAATGCTGCGCGGCATCGCCCTGACCCTGGTGGTTGTCTTCTTTCTGTTCCCGATCTTCTGGATCGTACTCATGTCCTTCGAGACGAATGAGACGGTCCTGCAGGTGCCACCCACATTGACCCCGCATCTGACTTTGGAGAATTATGTGGCGCTGCTGTCGGGCAAGCTGAATACCGCCACGGGCATCATCAACATCACCTTCCTGCACAATCTTTGGAACTCCGTTCTGCTCTCCACCTGCTCGGTCGTGGTCGCACTCATCCTGGGCGTGCCGGCGGCCTATGCTTTCGCGCGCTTCCGCTTTCGGGGGGGTGAGGATATCGCCTTCACCCTCCTCTCCTTCCGCTTCGCGCCACCGCTCCTGGTGCTGCTGCCGCTGACCCTCTATTTTCAGGATATCGGCCTCAGCAATACCTATGTCGGCCTCATCTGGATCTATCAGCTCATCTGCCTGCCACTGATCCTGTGGATCGTGCGCGGCTATTTTGAGGATGCAAGCCCCGACATCGAATATGCCTACCGGGTTGACGGCCATTCCTGGTGGCGCGCCTTCACCCGCATCGCGATACCCCTGGCGGGGCCCGGCATTGCCGCGGCCGCGCTCCTATCCTTCATCTTTGCCTGGAATAATTTCGTCTTTGCCCTTGTCCTGGCCTCGGCCGACAAGCAGCCGGTGACGGTGGGGGCGCTCGCCTTCGTCACCGCCTCCGGCATTCAATACGGCATCATCGCCGCTGCCATTGTGCTCTCCATCCTGCCGACGCTCGCCCTTGCCCTTTATGCGCAGCGCTGGCTGGTCGAAGGGCTCAGCCTGGGAGCGGTCAAAGGATGAGCGCTGTCACCGCCACCGACGGCCTCCAGGTGCAGGCCATGCGCACCGCCTTCGGCAAGACCACCGTCCTGCACGGCATCAACCTGGCGGTCGCACCCGGCGAAACGCTGGTGCTGTTCGGACCCTCGGGCTCGGGCAAAACGGTGCTGCTGCGCGCCATCGCCGGGCTGGACCCCAATGCCACCGGCCGCGTCATCATCGGCGGGCGTGACGTCTCCACCGCCGGGCCGGAAAAGCGCAGCATCGGCGTCGCCTTCCAGAACTTCGCGCTCTATCCGCATATGACTGCGGCCGAGAATATCGCGAGCCCGCTGCAGGCCCGCAAACTGCCACCCAAGGAGACTGAGGAGAAGGTCAGCGCCATCGCGACGCTGCTCAAGATCGGCCATGTGCTGGGGCAGCAGCCGCGCGCACTGTCCAATGGGCAGAAGCAGCGCACAGCCCTCGCCCGCGCGCTGGTGGGATCGCCGCGTGTGCTGCTGATGGATGATCCGCTGCGCAATGTGGATGCCAAGCTGCGCTATGAAATGCGCATGGAACTGCCGCGGCTGCTGCGCCGTGCGAATGCGGCGGCGGTCTATGTCACGCAGGATTACCGGGAAGCGATGGCACTGGGTGACCGGATTGCGGTGCTGATCGACGGGCGCATCGTGCAGGTGGACGGGCCGGAGCAGGTCTATGCCGCACCCGCCTCGGTGGCGGTCGCCAAGCTGTTCGGCGATCCGCCGCTCAATCTCATCCCCTGCCGGCCGGTGCTGGGCCATGACGGCGTCCATGTCTCGGTCTTCGGTCTTGATCTGACCGTCCCCATGGGGGCCACGCTTGCCGGGCGTGATGCGCTGCTCGGCCTGCGCCCGGAAAGCATCGACATCCTGTCCTCACCCGCGCCTGGCGCGGCGCAGGCGACGCTCGCGGCCATCACACCGCTGCACGGCAAGGTCGTGCTGCTGCTGCGCCTGCCCAGTGGCGAGGACATCCTGGCCAGCATGGTGGGTGAACCACCTGAAGCCGGCAGCGCCGTCTGGTTCCGCCCTGCGGCCGGGACGGCCTTGCTGTACGATGCTGAGAGCGGGCTGCTTGCCGGCCAGATGGGTGTTGCGACCGAGGAGGCCGCCTGATGCTGATGCTCGATCATCTCAGCAAGGCCTATGGCAAAAGCAGTGTGCGCGCCGTGCGCGATCTGACGCTGCAGGTCAATGACGGCGAATTCATCGCCCTGCTTGGCTCCTCGGGCTGCGGCAAAACCAGCACGCTGCGCATGATCGCGGGGTTTGAAGCGGTGACCGAGGGCAGCATTACGCTCTCCGGCCGGCGGATTGACGGGCTGCCGCCCGCGCAGCGGCGCGTCGCCATGGCCTTTGAGGGCTATGCGCTGTATCCGCCGCTGACGGTCGAAGACAATATCGGCTTCGGCCTTGCCAGCAAGCCAGGGTTTGATCCGCGCCAGCGCGTGCGGGAACTGGCCGATCTGCTGGAAATCGGCGCCATCCTCAAACGCAAGCCGGCAGGTCTTTCCGGTGGCCAGCAGCAGCGCGCCTCCCTTGCCCGCGCGCTCGCCCGTGACGCCGAGCTGCATCTGCTGGATGAGCCGATGGGCCAGTTGGAACCGCAATTGCGTGCCGTGCTGCGCGGCCGCGTAAAAGCGTTGACCAAGGCCCGCGGCCTCACCGCCGTCCTCGTCACCCATGACCAGACCGAGGCGAATGCCATGGCCGACCGCATCGCCGTCATGGAAGGCGGCGTGCTGCAGCAATTCGGCACGCCGACGGAGTTGCGCGAGCAGCCGGCCAATCTCTTCGTCGCGACCTTTTTCGGTGAGCCGCCGATGAATGCGCTGCCGGCGATGGTCGAGGGCGACGGCCTGTATCTGGACGGCGATGACGGGGTGCGCGCGTCCCTGCCCGGTGTCACCCTGCCGCCGCTGGGCACGGAGGTCGTGCTCGGCCTGCGGCCCCATGCCATCACGCTGGGACAGGGTAATTGGCAGGCGACCGTCATCTCCAACCATTGGCTGGGGGATGAGGCGCATGTGGCGCTCGACATGGGCGGACGCCTGATCGTGGCGGTCAGCCATCAGCGCGTAGCGGCCCAGACAGGCAGCATCATTCCCCTCGGCTTCGCCCCGCATGACCTGCATCTGTTTGACGCCACAACGGGACTGGCCCTGCTGCATGGTACGCGCCTGGCCGCACAGCACCTGTCTCTGACATAGGGAGATCCGGGCGATGAGCCTGAAGAACAATCGCATGACGGCCATCGTCTGCCATGGGCCCGAGGATTACCGGGTCGAGGAAAAGGACAGGCCCTCACCCGGTCCTGGGGAGATGGTCATTCGCATCACCGCCTGCGGCATCTGTGCGAGCGACTGCAAATGCTGGTCCGGGGCCAAGATGTTCTGGGGCGCGGACCCTTGGGTGAAAGCGCCCGTGGTGCCAGGACATGAATTCTTCGGCGTGGTGGATGAAATGGGGCCGGATGCGGCCGCGCATTTCGGCGTGCAGCCGGGCGACCGCATCATCGCGGAACAGATCGTGCCCTGCGATCGCTGCCGCTACTGCCGCAGCGGTTCGTACTGGATGTGCGAGGTCCACCATATCTTCGGCTTCCAGCGCGATGTCGCGGATGGCGGCATGTCGGATTACATGCTGATCCCGAAAACGGCGCGCGTGCATGTCATTCCCCCGTCCCTGTCGCTGGAAGATGCCGCCATCATCGAGCCGATGGCCTGCGCCATCCATACGGTCCAGCGCGGGGATATTCAGCTCGATGATGTCGTGGTCATTGCCGGCGCCGGTCCCATCGGCCTGATGATGGTGCAGGTCGCGAAGCTGAAGACGCCGAAGAAGCTGATCGTGATCGACATGGTGCCGGAGCGGCTGGCGCTGGCCCGTGGCTTCGGCGCGGATATCACCATCAATCCGGCCGAGCAGGACGCGCTCGCCATCGTGCAGGAAGCGACTGGCGGCTATGGTTGCGATGTCTATATCGAGGCGACGGGCTCGCCCTCCGGGGTCGTGCAGGGTCTGTCGCTCATTCGCAAGCTTGGCCGGTTCGTGGAATTCTCCGTCTTCGGCAAGGAGACCTCGGTCGATTGGTCCATCATCGGAGACCGCAAGGAGCTGGATATTCGCGGCGCCCATCTCGGCCCCTATTGCTACCCGATTGCGATTGACCTGCTGTCCCGCGGGCTGGTGACATCGAATGGCATCGTCACGCATGACTTTGCCTTCGCAGATTGGGACGAAGCCATCCGGCTCGCGAATTCGCTCGATTCGATCAAGGTGCTGATGAAGGGTGGCGCCGGCGTCTGACCGCAGGGTCAGCCGGCAGCGGGAAAGCGATTGAACGGGAGGGCTATCAGCGGCAAGCTTGTGGGATGATTGGGAGCACGGCCGCGATGAACGACCCCGTTGAGACGCCGCCCGCGATACCGCTTGACGGCGGGCTTGGCATATTGGCCCGCCGGCGCATCGAGGCGGCGGTGATCGCCCCGATCTATCATGCCATGTGTGCGGAGATCGGCGAGGCGCGCGCCCGGTCTATCCTCGACCGCGCCATCCGCGATGCCGCGATCAGCGCCGGACAGGGCTTTGCCGCCCAAACGCCGGGCGGCACCAGCCTGAAGACCTTCGAGGAACTGCTGCACCTGTGGACGCAGGATGATGCCTTGACCATCGAGGTGCTGCAGGCGACCGACACACAGTTCGATTTCAATGTCCGCCGCTGCCGCTATGCCGAGACCTATCGTGAAATGGGTCTGGGCGAGATCGGCCATGTGCTGTCCTGCAATCGGGACGGCGCCTTTTGCGAAGGCTACGATCCGCGGATGAAATTGACCCGAACGCAGACCATCATGGGTGGCGCCAGCCATTGCGACTTCCGCTACAGGCTTGTGGAAGACGGTGCAGACCAGGCCGATAGCGGCACTGGCCTGCCGTCTTAGCGGCCGCGCGCGACGGCTGCTCAGTCGATGATCGCCTCAAGCTCCTGGCCAGGCGGAATGCGGCGCAGCAGCAGGGTACACCACATGCCGAGCGACATCAGGGTCGCGACCACCAGCCAGGTCAGCACCGGCTGCCCATAGGTCGAAATGCCGATCCAGAGCAGGCTGCCGACCACGAAGCCCAGGACCTGCATCGCCGAGAGGAAGCCGATGGCGGTGCCACGCAGGCGGGTCGGGAAACTCTCGCCCTGATAGGCGTAGCCAGCCCCCGACCAGGTGCCATTGGTGGCCTGGTAAAGCAGGAAATACATGATCAGCAGCAGCCAATGCTGATGGACATAGATCATCGCGACCGAGAGCGGTGCGACCAGAATGCCTGAGACGATGATCACTTCGCGCCGTCCGAAGCGTTCGCCGAGCAATCCCCCGATGATGTAGAAAAAGAAGCCGATGCCGCCGCAAACCAGCAAGAGCGCGCTGGCGCCCTGGACGGTGAAGCCTTTGACCGTGGTCAGCCAGTAGCTGATGTAGAAATTGGTCGCGACATAGCTGGCACCATAAAAAACCCAGGTCACCGCGAGCAGGAACAGCTGCCGGCGGATGGCCCCGGTTTCGAGAAACAATTCGCGCAGCGAGGGCTTCGGCAACCCGTCCGCCTTTGCCTTTTCCTGTTCAAAGCGGGGAGATTCGCGAATGAAGATCCGCCCGGCGATCACGGCCACGACCGGCAGCACGCCGAGCAGAAAGACAAACCGCCAGCCCATGCCGCCGAACAGCAGATAAACGCCCGCGGCCAGAAACACGCCGAGCGGCCACCCGCCTTGGACGATGGAATAGAGCAGGCCGCGGCGTTGCGCCGGGACCTGTTCGTTGACGATGGTGATGGAGACGGCAAGTTCGGAATAGGCGAGACCGGAGGCGAGCGCCCGCACTGTCACCAGTTCCCAGAATCCCTGCACCAGGCAGGTGAGGCCCGTGAAAATCGCCGTGCCCAACAGACAGATCATCCAGACCCGCCGCCGGCCGAAGCGATCCATCATATAGCCGGCGAAAAGCGTGATGACGAACTGGGCGCCGAACACGAAAAAGCCGAGCAGACCTACGCCTGTCTGCGAGATATGCAGGCCCTTGGCGATATCCGGCAGCACCAGCACCAGAAGATTGACGTCATAGGAGGCGAGCCCCCAGCCGGCGAGGGCCACGATGACAAGATAGGTGATATAGCGCGTGTCTGTCTGTTCTCGTGGCAAAGCCACGTCCTTGAAACGGTTCATGTGCATGCTCCCCCTGAGGGCCAGGCTCTTTCGGCCTGGTCCCCGTGCGACAAATAATCAGCCCCGATCGATCGGTCAGATATGCTTTGGCAGAATCCGACGCAGATAGTTCCGGTTGGTGGCACTCACGCTCAGCCCGTCACCGCCGTAATGCTCCACCAGAAAAGCGCTGCGGAATCCATGGGCAATCGCCATCTTGATCGCAACGCGGTAGTTGATGACGCCCAATTCCAGCGGCGCCGGAGCAGTGACGACAAGGCCGGTTGTCTCATCCTCGGTGCGGAAATAGTTTTTGACATGCCAGTAACCGGCATAGGGCGCGGTTTTTTGCATCATCGACAGCCAGTGCTCGACAGGCCTATGCAGGCGAACCAGATTGCCGAAATCGAGATTGAGCTTCACGTTCGGCAGATCGACATCCGTCACGAAACGGACCGAACTATCGGCGGTACCCAGGTAAGTATCCTCATACATCTCAAGCGACACTTCGAGTCCAAGAGACGCCGCGTGCTGGCCTAGTTCGCGAATGCGTGAAACTGCCTTGGCCCAGACAGCGGGATCATCCGGGTCGACATGTCCTTGAACGGTCCAGAACCAAAGCGCCTTTTTTTGTGCGGGTGTCAGCGCCTGAAACAAGCCGAACGACACGGCTTTCGCGCCGATTTTTGCGGCCGTATCGAGCAACCGATGGCTATAGGCGAGATAGTCGTCGCCGTGTTCCGCATCGATCACGCTGCGCCGCGCGGTGGAGATGGCCGGAATCGTCAGCCCGGCCTGTTTCACCACCGCCATGAACTCATCCAGCCGTGACGGCGAGAGGTCCGCGATGCGCAGCCAGGAATCGGTCGGGTCCAGTTCAGTGAAGCCGGCGTCGCTGACATCGGCCAGCGTCGCGGCCCAAGCCTCGGCCGGCTGATCCTGCACCGAACTGCCGTCGGGCAGGATGTTCTGCTGCTGGATCATCGCGGCCGCGATCGGCCAGTTGTCGCGTGTCAAAGACTCAGACATGACGCAGTTCCCCACCCAGTTCATCCTCGATATGGGCGCGGATGATTGCTTCGAAACTGCTTTCGGTCGTGAAGCCGAGCGACAGAGCGCGCTTCGGATCAAAGGCTCTGGCCCAGCCACCGACAATCCGCGCGATGGTCGCATCTGGCACGCGCCGGATCAGCGCCGTTGCCCGCGGACCAGCGACCTTTTCCAGCGCCGCGATCTGCTCCGCGACGGTCACCGACAAAGCCGGCATCGACAGGTTCGGCCGGTCACCGAGGCGGCTCAGATCCATCGTCGCCGCATGGCGCAGGAAGCCGACGGCCGAGCGCGGGCTCGTCATCCAATGGCGGGTCTCATCCGGCACGGGCAGGATCGCTTCCAGCCCGACCAGCGGCTCCCGGATGATGCCGGAGAAAAAGCCCGAGGCCGCCGCATTCGGCTTGCCGGGGCGCACGCAGATGGTGGGCAGGCGCAGGCCGATACCCTTCACGATGCCGCGGCGCGTGTAATCCGCCAGCAGCAATTCGCCGATCGCCTTCTGCGTGCCGTAGCTGGTCTGCGGCGTCACGATATAGTCATCGCCGATGACATCAGGAAAGTCGCCGCCGAAGACCGCGTTCGAGGACGCGAAGACAAAGCGCGGCGTCCAGCCGTCCTTGTCATGCTGATGGCGGATCGCATCCAGCAGCAGGCGCGTGCCGTCCAGATTGACCTTGTAGCCTTTCTCGAGATTGGCCTCCGCCTCGCCGGACACGATCGCCGCCAGATGATAGATCATATCGGGTTTTGACGAGAGCAGCGCCGTGATCGCGTCAGGTGAGGCCACATCCACCGCGAGCGTTTCGGCAGCGCCATCAAAGCCCGCAGGCACTTGCGGCAGCACGACATCGGCGAGCGTCATGCGACGGACGGCAGCGCCGTCAAGCGGCTGCGCGGCCAGGCTTTCGGCAAATTTTCGGCCGATCATGCCGGCAGCGCCCAGAATCAGGACATGCATCAGGCGGAGTCCTCCCTCGATTTCTCGTGCCCGGCCGATCGGGGCTCGGGCGACGTTATTGTCTTTGGGGGAGTATTTGGCCTGAACCGGGCATGCCGCCACTAGCGAGTTGGAACCACTCGATCAGGATTTCCGATCGCGGCTGACAGGATGACGCCATGCACATGGGCGACCGTCGGCGTCTGCGCCCGGTCAATGGCGGTAATCAGCGCATAGGGACCGAGCAGGTCGGGGATCGTCACCGGCAGTTCGACCAGCATGCCGGCCGCCTGGAAATGCCGGCTGACGCTATGCGGCAGGACGGCCAGCAGACGGCTATGCTGCAGCAGCATCACGGTCGCCAGCACCGAGGAGGCTTCGATCTGATGCGACGGGACCGGCAGCAAGGCGAGCGTGAAGGCGGCCTCGATGGCGCGCCGCATGGGGCTGGGCGCGGCCTGCAGTATCCAGCGTTCCCCGGCGAGATCGGCCAGGCTGGTAATGGCGCGGCCATCCGGCTGCCAGTCCGGCCCGGCCACTACGCGCAGCGCTTCGGTGCCAAGCGCCACGCAGTCGAGACCCGATTGGCGGTCGGCGCCCAGAAGCCGTCCGATCATCAGGTCCAGGCGGCCGGATTGCAGCTCCACCAGCAAGGCGTCGCTGGTATCGGTCGCCAGTGACAGGCCGATGGTCGGGTGGTCCTGCACGATGCGGGCGAGCAGCGGCGACAGGAAATCCGGTACCGCGGCGACGATGGCGCCGATCCTCACCTGGCCGGACAGGCCGGTTTTCAGCCCCGCGAGTTCCTGCTGCAGGCGCGACAGATCGGACAGCATCAGCCTTGCATAGCGCGCGGTCAGCGTGCCGAAGGCGGTCGGCACCATGCCCTGGGGCGTCCGCTCGAACAGCTGGGCGCCGAGCGCGTTTTCCATCTCCTGCAGCAGCTTGGTGGCCGATGGCTGGGACAGATGGATGCGTTCCGCCGCGCGATGCAGGTTGCGGGTCGCCTCAATCTCCAGCAGCAGCACCAGCTGGCGCAGCTTGAGCCGGTTCAGCAAAGGGCTCGGGTCGATCGGCGGCGCGGCATGCATGGCTATTCAATGCCGCCGCGTCTCTAGGCCAGCGACCGGGCTGGCCTGAGCAGGCCGGGTCGCCGCTCAAGGCCAGGAAAGACGCCGCCGCTTTGCATGGTTTCGCTCAGAATAAGCTCGCGGTCCACGGCGCCGCGATCCGGCTCGCCCACGGCCTGGAGGAATCTCTCCTCGCCGCCGTCGAGCACGATGGCGGTCAGGAAACCGGACCGGTAGGCGCCGGTATCGGCCGAGATGCGGTTGCCCGCGAAGATGGGCCGGTCGCCGATGATGGTATGGCCATGGACGACACGCCGGGGCAGCGCGCCGGGATAGTCGAGAAACTCGGCCCTGATCCAGAGGAGATCTTCCTCCTCCTGATCCGCGAGCGGAACACCAGGCCGGATGCCGGCATGGACGAAAAGATAGGTGCCATCGTCATGGGTCAGCGGCAGGCGAGACAGAAAATCGACATGCCGGCGCAGCCGATCGGCCATCGTCAGACCGTCGCGCGCTCGGCCGTAGCTTTCCAGCGTATGATTGAACAGAAACCAGGCCCAGTCTGGCACCATGGAACCCGTGGTAACGGCATGGACGAAGAGATCGTCGTGATTGCCGCGCAGGCAGAGGAATTCATCCTCGGCGCGCTCGGGACCGGCGATCAGCCGTTCGATGACGCCATAGGAGTCGTGGCCCCGATCGACATAGTCGCCCGTGAAGATGATCTTGGCCCGGGCCCCGCGGTCCGTGGCATCAGCCGTGATCAGGTCGAGGAGGCGGTTCAGCAGATCGAGCCGCCCGTGAATATCCGCGATGGCATAGGTCACCACCCGTTTAGAATCGAAGCTTGACAATATCCGCCGCACCTTCCGTTTCAGCCTCAATGGCAGATCGCGCCGCGTCCGTCACGCAGGCGCGTATCAGGTCTGCTGCCGGTATAGTGGGCGCTCGGATGACCGGCCGCCAAATCTGGGCTGAGGTGACAGAGAGATGAACACCGCCACCGCCTGCCGCCTGTATGCGTTCTGCAGCCTTGCTGTCCTGGTGACGGCAGCGCCCGCCGCATGGGCTCAGCCCATTCAAGGCCCCTATATCCAAGGGTCGGCCGGCATCACCTTGCCCTCGTCTCAGTCGATTAGCCAGGGCGCCGGCAATCCTCCCACCGCGTCCGGGTCATCGGCCGCGGCGGCCGCAAATGCCGCCATCAACGGGAAATCGGGCGCGGCCGAAAGCGGCAGCGCGGGATGGGGTTTCGGGAATGGCGTGCGGGTCGAAGTTCAGGGCATGCATAGCCAGCAGAGCCTGGGCAATGGTCCCTGAATTTCTGCGTCCTATGACGTGGCGCGGCTTTTGCGGCGAAGGATCAGGGCTCGCGGCCGAACATGGCCCTGTAGACTTCCTTATAGGCCAGAACGACGTCCGGGATGGTATCGGCGGATTTGATGGTTCCCAAGACATGGGCCGTGAGCGTCGCGGCGGCCTGAGCCTCGCCTGCGCGGATTAAATGCTGCATTTCGGCAGAATTCTGACTGTAACTGGTCACGATGCCCTCCTTTTTTGGTCTTGGGACCAAGCCTAGGCCTCCTGCTCCCAGGTGTCACGGCTTTCGGCCTGGGTGCTGACACCCGCTTGTCCGCCGCACAGGCGGGTCGCCCGGACTGAGGGGTCGTCACACCCACAAGGCTGCGATGATCCTCCTGGCAGCCCGAGGCTTTGCGCTCCGACGCCCAGGCGATGACCGGAAGGACCTAGTGTCGGAACCAGCTTTTCGCGAAGAAAAGGACCGGAACGCCGCATTGGCGGGCCACGCCCGATAGCGATGATCACTACGTTTACGCCATACTACTATGACGCCGCCGCACCACGCCGCACCACTTACGCTGCGGCAGCCGGAACTTCCGCCGATAAGGCTTTCTCACGCTCGATCGGCCCACGCCAGATTTTCTGGGCCACCTCAAACAACGCCTGGCCGCGTTTTAGAATCGTCCCCTCGTCCCAATGGTCGAAAGCGTTTAGTTCCCGGTTTAGTGCCAAGCTGGCATGGGATCGCACGGCCGGCATTTTGGCCGAAAAGGGACCATTCGACACTGTGGCGTTCAACGCATGGGTCAGCAGAGTCAGATTGCCGAGCTTGTTAATCGCCTGAGCCCGTTCCGTCTCACGAGCCAATTGGTCAGGATCAACTTCACCTTCTGGCACTTGCTCGAACCCTGGAACCGGCCAGTACTGCTGCCACTTTTGAGGCATGATGTGCTCGACCGTCAATTCGGATTTGATCTCGATCTCCTCGCTGAGTGCTGACCGTTTGGCCTTCTCGATCGCTTCGAAGAGATAACGCAATCGCGGCTGGCGGGCGCTCTTATACTGATCGTGGCCCAGCCATGCCGCCCTCCATTCCTCGTCGTTGGGCCAGCGGTTGATGTCACTGTCTCCGAGGGAAAGCTGCACCTCCAACGCTTGCAACGGCGGCAGAGTTGAACGCCGAACCTTGTCCAGCACGTCGATGAAAAGCCGGTTATAGTTCTTTGTCGTCAATCCGCAGATGTCGCGTCGTAGGATGAACGCCTCGATCATCGCGACAGCACCCGCAAGAGCGTCACCTGCATTGCCGTCGGTCGCCAAATACAACACCAGCGGCATCGCTGTGGAGACATCGAAGGCCCGGGCGAATCGCCCGAGGCGTCCTAGCACGTCATCGGCGCCCTGCTCTACGATCTGGCGAAGGATCGCGGCGCTGTTCGAAATAGACACCAACTCCTGCTCAACGGAGGGGAATGGCGCGTCGTTCAAAATCCAACGCCGATAGCTTTCAAAGAGGTGATCAATCGACACGACCTCGGCTCGTTTCATCGAAAGATGATCGACCAACATCCAGTCCAACCGCTGCTTGGTCTGACGCCCCCGCGTGTCCTCAACGCGCCAGAACCAGCGGTCGAGCGGTAGCCAGTGTTTCGAATAAAGATCGTCGATCTTCAGGGAACCGTGCTCTTGGCCGAGTCCCTTGGCGCGCTGGAAAATGAAGTTACGCATCAGGTCGCCCGCCGAGAGATCCACGCCGCGGCTGTTGAGCGTCTCAAAGATGGTCTGCGGATCGTCCCCACCTTCCAACTCGATGGAGACGGCCGCCAACCCATCGCGTAGCGCCTCGAATAGCTTTTCCAGTCGGAACAGATCGAATGCGCCGTCGGCCAGGACGTGCTTCTCAATCTGCGCCTTGAACCAGGCATGAGCAGCAACCGCAGGTCGGACGACGCCATCCTCATCCTTGGGAGCAGCACCGATCGCGTCCAGGTCGGCAGTCGGATCGACCATGTGGACGAAGACTCTCCGGTCCGTGAGCGTGGGCCACAATTTGAAGCGTTCAACCCCGGGCGTTTCCATTACACCGTCGTTGAACAGCAGCTTGTTGACCTCTTGGCCATAATCTGAACCGTGCGCGTTCGCCACGTCCCGCAGGGCGGCGAGCAGCAGTTGGAAGGTGGTCAGTCGCTGCTGTCCGTCGATAACTTCGAAGGCTTGGACCTGCTTTCCGAACGTTTTGATTTGAGCAATGACGATAGCGCCCATAAAATGCGGCGTTGTCGCCTGACGGTCGGTTTTCAACCGCGCGACCGCGCGCTCGATGTCTTCCCACAGCAGTTCAAGCTGCGGCGAAACGCTCCAAGCATATTGCCGCTGGTACAGCGGGATGAGGTAGCGTTTCTTACCGTCAAATAGCTCAATGATCGAGCGTGTGTATGGCCTCATGATTTCCCCGCCGCCCCTTTCTTCGTCGTCGCCGTTCCCTTATCCGCGCGTCCAGATTGCACGGAAAGCCGTTCATATTCTTCCACTGAGACCACCACCACCACGCCGCGCCCGTGCTTTTCGATCAGCACCGGCTCTGCACGCGCGGTGTCGATCATCAGGCCAAAGCCATTCTTCGCCTCTCGCGCCGACATGATTTTCATGGCGCCATCCCGCTGCATTTTCGTTGCGCTATTTAGGACGAAGTAGCTCTTTTGGGCAACGGTGACGCTGGTGGTCGGAGCAGCTCCGATTAAGAGGGCAAGATAAAAGGCCGCGCATTGCGGCGCGAAACGGTTGTTTGTTTTCAATGACTTGGAACCCGATTCCGCAATGTGCGCCGGTTTTCGTCAATGTGCGTGAAGGCCGGAGAGGGAGGGCTTTGAGCGGAAATTCAATGGGATGACACGCAATGTGTGTCTCGCCGCGAGTTCTCCCGGAATGCGTTGCTAAACCGAATTCCGCTTCCCCTATCAGAGCGCCTCATAATAAGTTACATGTAACCATGTCTGGGGGATCGAGTCATGGCGCAGGCGAAGGGCGCGAAGCCCACTAAGGTAAAGGTTCAAGAACACCGCGACCGGCTGCGCGCGCAGGGCTTGCGGCCTATCCAGATTTGGGTGCCGGACGTGCGCGCGCCATCCTTCCGGGCTGAGGCGCACCGGCAATCGCTGTCCGTGGCGGCGAGTGCCCATGCGGCCGAGGATCAGGCGTTCATCGACGCCGTCTCCGGCTGGGACGATGAATGAGGCGGGGCGATATCTGGACCGTCTCCGGCGGGAAGGACTATGCGGGCAAGCCGCGCCCTGTCGTCATCGTGCAAGACAACAGCTTCGACGCGACGGACTCCGTTACAATCTGCGCCTTCACCACCGACCCGACCGAAGCGCCCCTGTTCCGGCTTCCGGTCGAGCCGAACGAGCACAATGGGCTGCGCTCTTCCTGCCGGCTGATGGTGGACAAGATCACCACCGTCCCGAAGTCCAAGGTCGGCGAACGGATCGGGCGGCTGGACGACGAGGACGTGGTCCGGCTCAACCAGGCCGTTCTCGTCTTCCTTGGGCTGGCCGTTTCGCCAAGAACCAAGGCGGCAGTCTGAATATTGCCGTATGCCCAGCTCTGTTCCGAATTGGCGGACAGGGTGGGATTCGAACCCACGGTACGCTCACACGTACGGCGGTTTTCAAGACCGCTGCCTTAAACCGCTCGGCCACCTGTCCGTTTAAGGTCGGCCGCAACCTAAAACGCATTGCGCCCCGGCGCCAGAGCACCGAGGCGCAATTTCCGCTTTTCTGAGCCTTCAGGCCAGCGACATCGCCTGAGCGGCCAAAGGCTGGGCCATGGGGCGCACGACTGGCTGGGCCGTGGGCGCTGCATCCCGCACAATATAGCCGCGGCCCCAGACAGTCGTAATCACGTCCCCTGCCCCGGCCTGAGCCAATTTACGGCGCAATTTACAGACAAAGACATCGATGATCTTGATATCCGGCTCGTCATTACCGCCATAGAGGTGATTGAGGAAGGATTCCTTGGCGACAATACTGCCACTGCGCAGGAACAACAGTTCCAGGATGCGGTATTCCTTCTCGGTCAGATGGACCGTCTCGCCATTCACCGCGACGATATTGGAATCCATATCAAGCACGATAGGGCCCAAGGTGATCTTGGAGTGGCTGAGCCCCTTGGAGCGACGCACGAGAGCCTGAATGCGGGCCCCAAGCTCGCTTTCATCGAAGGGCCGCGCCAGGAAATCATCGGCGCCAAGGGAGAAGGCTTTCACCTTGGCCTGCGGCCGGGTGAGGCTGGAGAGGACAAGAATCGGCACGGCGATCGAACTCCATCGCAGGCGCCGGATAACTTCGTAGCCATCGGTGTCGGGTAGCATGAGGTCCATGATCAGCGCGTCATAGTCGTAGCGCTTCGCGAGCTGGAAGGCCTCTTCCCCGGTCTCGACATGCTCCAGCACCGCGCCGCTGGATTTCAGCGACCGCTGGATGGTCGAAGCGGCTTGGGCGTCGTTGTCGACAAGGAGCACACGCATTGGCCTACACCCTCTGGTTGTGGGCGGATATTGCTACCTATGCGTGTATTAGTCAATAAAAACCACAACTCAGGGTCGTCTATTAGCGGCAACGCAAGACAGCTGGCGAAACCGTGAGTTATTGCGATGACGAATCAATATGATTACGTATCATTTCACAGATATCACGAGGTCGCGAGATTTATGGACGGCCCCGGGTCGGGCGAAACCGGTTATTTCCCCACAAAATACTTTGTAATCAAAGCATTATGGAAATAGTTACGCAGCCATAACTATGGCGCGCAACTCCACATCAGAAAACGCATATCATCTGTAGAAAGGGGGGAGATTTTCAGAACCGTGGTGGGCGCAACAGGGATTGAACCTGTGACCCCCACCGTGTCAAGGTGGTGCTCTCCCGCTGAGCTATGCGCCCACGGTTCTGATGAAGGCCTTCCTACCGGCTGTTGTTCGGAGCCGCAAGAGGCCTGTCACACTCAAGCCCTTCACCCTCCGGGGATCGGATCTGCGCTCTGCGGTTTGCAGAGGCTTCACCGATAAGGGCTGGGCCTTTGCCGACTCCGCGGCTGATTCGGCGCCGTCTGGCCCGCTGGACCATGAACACCGCCTCAGCCGCTGGCCGGTTTAACCGGCGATCCGCATCAAATGCACATCGACCAAAGGCCGCTTCTGCACGCGCTTGCCGATCGTGCGGCGCAGAGAGGCCCGCGCCGATTCGGCCAGGGCAAAATCATCCCGGCGCAGGGGCGCCGGCAGGTCGGCGACGGCCGCGGTGAATTCCGCCTCCATGCGCGCGCGCTCCGGGTCCTCGGCATCGAACAGGCCCGGCGCGCTGATCTGGGCATTGCCGCGGATACGGCCCTGCTCATCCACCACCAGGCTGCCGATGACGACACCGTTGAACAGCATCCGCCGGCGGGCGGCCAGCACGCCGCCGGTCATCGGCACAAGACGGTTGCCGTCCACGGCAAAGCGGCCGACCGGCGCGCTGTCGATGATCTGCGGCGTGGCGGGCGCCAGCTCCAGGATATCGCCGTCTTCCAGCATCAGCGGCTTTGACCCCGCCTCGCGGGCGAGGCTGGCATGGGCCGTCAGATGCCGCCATTCGCCATGCACCGGCACCGCATATTGTGGCCGCACCAGAGCATAGATCCGCCGCAGCTCATCGCGCGCCGGATGGCCCGAGACATGGACCATATGGTCCTCGTCGGTCATCAGATGCACGCCGCGGCGCACCAGATTGTCCTGCACCAGGCTGATCGCCCGCTCATTGCCGGGGATCACGCGGCTGGAGAAAATGACCGTATCGCCCTCACCCAGCGCGATACGCGGATGGGTGTCGGCGGCCACGCGCGACATGGCACTGCGCGCTTCGCCCTGGCTGCCAGAGAGGATCAGCAGAAGATTGTCATCCGGCACATCGGCCGCCGCATCCTCACTCAGGAAGGGCGGCAGATCGGCCAGATAGCCGCATTCGCGCGCCGCCGCCTCGATATTGCGCAAAGACCGGCCCGCGATCGCCACCTGCCGGCCGACGGCCTTGGCGGCCAGGCCGATGCTTTCCAGCCGCGCGACGTTACTGGCGAAACAGGTCACCGCCACCCGCCCGGTCAGATTGCGGATCAGGCCCGGCAGAGCGCGGCGCACCTCGGCTTCCGAGCCGGAATGGCCTTCGACCAGGGCATTGGTCGAATCGCCGATCATGGCGAGCACGCCACGGTCGCCCAGGCGCTTCAGCGTCGCTTCGTCCGAGACGGGACCCACCACCGGATCGGGGTCAAGCTTCCAGTCCCCGCTATGCAGGATCAGCCCATAGGGTGTGGTGATGGCCAGCGCCTGCGCTTCCGGCACCGAATGCGTCATGGCGACGAATTCGATCTCGAAATCACCGAGCGTCAGCGTATCGCCGGATTGCACCACATGCAGCGGCACCTCGGCCAGCAGGCCGGCCTCGGTCAGCTTGCGCCGCAGGACGGCGGCCGCGAAGGGCGTCGCATAGACCGGGCAGCGCAGGCTGCGCCAGAGCCAGGCGACAGCCCCCAGATGGTCCTCATGCGCGTGGGTGATGACAAGGCCAAGCAGCTTGTCCCGCCGCTCGGCAATGAAGCTCGCGTCCGGCACCATCACATCCACTTCGGGATGTTCCGGGCCGCCGAAGCCCAGGCCGCAATCAACCGCCAACCACTGCCCATTGCAGCGGTAGAGGTTCAGGTTCATGCCGATCTCGCCAGTTCCCCCAAGCGGGAGGAAAGCGAGATCGCCGTCAAAACTGGTCATTAGTCCGGTATCCTTAGTCAATCTCCTGTGGAATGGCGCTTCCAGTCCTTGGGTAGGCTGGGAGCGGAATTGCGCAGCGCCAACAAGCGCATCCCTTCCAGCGTGATATCGGGGTTAATCGATTCAAAAATCGTGGTGCCTTCGGCAAAGAGGGGGGCGAGGCCGCCGGTTGCGATCACCTTGATCGGCACACCGAACTCACCGCGAATGCGGGCCACCAGCCCCTCAACCATGCCGACATAGCCCCAGAAAATACCGGAGCGCATGGCGGGTACAGTCGAACGTCCAATCACGACCTGAGGCCGGCCGATGGCAATGCGCGGCAACCGCGCTGCAGCCTTGTGCAAAGCCTCGATCGAAAGGTTCACGCCCGGCGCGATAATCCCGCCGACGAAATTTCCATCCTGATCCACCACATCAAAATTGGTGGCGGTGCCGAAATCCACAACCACCAAAGGACCACCGTATATCTGATGGGCGGCCAGCGTATTGAGCAGGCGGTCCGCCCCGACTTCGGTGGGCGAATCGCTGCGGATTTCAAAACCCCAGTCCAGCTCCGCTGAGGCGATCAGCGGCTCAACCTCGAACCACTCGCGGCACAGGCGCCGCAGGTGATACAGGGCTGCCGGCACCACGATACCGATCACCGCGCGGTTGACGTCCTTCGGGTTCAGCCCGGTATGGCGCAGCAGCGTTAACAGCCAGACGGCATATTCGTCCGACGTCCTCTGATCATCCGTCGAAATGCGCCAGGAGCCGCGCCAGGACGCGCCATCATGCACGGCCATGACGATGTTGGTATTTCCGGCATCGATCACCAGAAGCATGGACGTCTATACTCCCTGACCCAAAAGCACATCACCGGTGGAGATCCTGTGAAGTTCGTCGCCGACCGACAAAAGCAGTTCCCCGCGCTCAGACAGCCCGGCGAATAATCCGTCCCGTACGCCGCGGGCATCCTTGATCGTGACCGGGGTGCCGCGCGGATGCGCCCGCTCCAGCCAATGTGTTCGGATCGGCGCGAAGCCCGACCGCCCCAATTGATCGCGCCAATAGCGGATTCGGGCGATAAAGGCTTCCGCCACCGCACGCGGCTCAGGCTGTAGCCCAGCGCGGGACCGGATCGCCGCCGTGCGCCGCCCCTCGACTGCAGGCGCCACGACCAGATTGGCGCCGACGCCGATGACGAGCCAGGCAAGCCCGGCCCCGTCCATTTCAGCATCGACCAGGACACCGCCGAGCTTGGCGCCATCGCGCAGCACGTCATTCGGCCATTTGACGGTGAGCTGCGCGGGCTCGGCGTCGAAAGCCGACAGCGCTTCGACGAAGGCAAGCCCTGCCAGCAGCGCCCATTGGCCGGCGCCCTCGGCTTCCGCCGCATTGCGGGGGCGGAGCAGGACGGAGACGTAGAGATTGCCGCGCGGCGCCACCCAGCTGCGCCCGCGGCTGCCGCGGGCGGCGGTCTGCTCCTCCGCCAGGATCGCAAGCCCGTCGGCCGCCCCGGCACGGGCCCGGGCGACACAGGCATCCGAGGTGGAGGGGATCAGCGCAACATGCTCGAGCCGATACCCTCCCGCGAGCTGAACCGCCGGACCCCCGATGCTTGCCGTCAACCCAACAGAGCCATGGCCGCGGCCTGCGCCGCGGTGGTGACGGGACCGGCCACCAGGATGAAGAGCAGGGTCACCACGCCGGTCACCGCGACGACGAAGGAGAGTGACGGCGCCGGGCGGTCAAACACCCCTTCCGGGGCGTCGAAATACATCAGCTTGACGATGCGCAGATAGTAATAGGCCCCGATGATGCTGGTGATGACGCCGATCACGGCCAGCAGCCACAGCCCGCTCTGGATTGCGGCTAGGAAAACGTAGAGCTTACCGAAAAAGCCTGAGAGCGGTGGCACGCCAGCCATGCTGAGCATGAAGATGGTCATGGCCAGCGCCAGGCCGGGATGATTGCGGCCGAGACCCGCAAGGTCAGTGATCTTCTCCACGGCGCGGCCCTGACGGCGCATGGCGATGATGATGCCGAAAGCGCCGAGCGTCATGAAGATGTAAGTCGCCAGATAGACCAGCATGGCGCTGACGCCATTGCCGTTGCCGGCGGCCAGACCCATCAGCGCGTAGCCGACATGGCCGATCGAAGAATAGGCCATCAGGCGCTTGATATTGGTCTGCACCAGCGGCGCCAAAGCACCGACGACGAGCGACGCGATGGCAATGATTTCGATCAGCAGCTGCCACTGGCCGAACAGATGGCCGAAGGGCCAGGCCATGACGCGAATGAGCAGCGCCAGCGCCGCCACTTTCGGGGCGGACCCGAACAGCGCCGTGACAGAGGTCGGCGCGCCCTCATAGACATCGGGCGACCACATATGGAAGGGCACCGCGGCGATCTTGAAGACCAGGCCAACCAGCACGAACACCATGCCGATGACGAGGCCGACGGATGGCGTGCTGATGGTGATCGCCTTGGCGATCTGCAGGAAATCCGTGCTGCCCGAAAAGCCGTAGGTCAGCGTCATGCCATAGAGCAGGATGCCGGAGGCGAGCGAGCCGAGCACGAAATACTTGAGACCGGCCTCGGACGACTTCAGCGAATCCCGCGCGAAGGCGGCGACCACATAAAGCGCCAGCGATTGCAGCTCCAGACCCAGATAAAGGGTCATGAGATTGGTGGCACCCACCATGATCATCATGCCGGTGGCGGCAAACAGGATCAGGACGGGGAATTCAAACCGCGCCAGCCCCTCCTCCCGCTCATTGAAGTCGAGCGACAGGATGATGGCGAGACCGGCGCCCGCCAGGATCAGCAATTGCGCGAAGCGGCTGAAGGCGTCGGCGATGAACAGGCCGCCGAAGCCGAGGCCGCTCGGTGAGACCAGAACCAGACCGCCAATGCCAAGCAGCGCACCCAGCGACAGCATGCTGGCGAGCTGGAAGGCATGCTTTTTGGGCGAGAAGACGCCGGCGATGAGGATAGCGAGCCCGCACAGCGACAGCGCGAGTTCGGGGAGTGCGATCAGCCAGTTCATCAATTGGCCCCCCCGGCCAGGACAGTGCCGCCAGCAGAGGCGCCGCCGGCTGAGGCGCCGCCGGCTGAGGCGAGATGCGCGGATGTGCCGGCGAGCGCCACGGTATGGGCCTGGGCCATGGCGGTCGCCGTCGCGTCAAAGAAGGTGGAGAAGCTGGACGGATAGATGCCCATCCAAAGCGTCAGGATCACCAGCGGCACCAGCATGGCGATTTCACGCGGCCCGATATCGCGCAGGACCTTCAGCTCCGGCCGTTCCAGCCCGCCGAAGATGACCCGGCGATACATGACCAGCGTGTAGATCGCGCTCAGGATCAGCGTCGTGCCGGTCAGCAGCGACAGCCAGAAGTTGACCTTCAGCGCCGCCACGATGACCAGGATTTCGCCGATGAACCCGGCCGTGCCCGGCAGGCCAACGGTGCCCATGGCGAAGATCATGAAGAGCAGCGCGTAGAAGGGCATGTTGCGGGCAAGGCCGCCGAACCCATCCATGCTCTGGCTGCGGGTGCGGTCCATCAGCACGCCGACGCAGATGAAAAGTGCCGCGGTGATGAAGCCGTGGGACAGCATGCGGAAGAGCGAGCCCTCGATGCCCTGCACCGAAAAGGTGAAGATGCCGACGACCGCGATCGCCATATGGCCGACCGAGGAATAGGCACAGAATTTCAACAGGTCGCGCTGCACCAGGGCCGCGATCGAGGTGTAGATGATGGCGACGACGGCAAGCGCGAACATCAGCGGCGCGAAGGTCTGCGACGCCTGCGGCAGCAGGGCCACCGAAAAGCGCAGGAAACCATAGCCGCCCATATTGGCGAGCACGCCGGCCAGCAGCACGGACCCCGCGATCGGCGCCTCACGATGCGCGTCGATCAGCCAGGTATGGACCGGCCAGATCGGGATCTTCACCGCGAAGGCCGCGAAGAAGGCGAGGAACAGCCAGAACTGCAGATGCGGCGGCAGCGGCATATGCAGCATATCGGGGATGCTGGTGGTGCCGTCATGAACCCAGAGCGCGATAATGCCGAGCAGCATCAGCATGGAGCCCGCGAACATGAAGAGGAAGAACTTGATCGCGGCATAGCGCCGGCGCTCTCCGCCCCAGACGCCGATGATGACGAACATCGGGATCAGCACGGCTTCAAAGAAGACGAAGAAGAGCAGGAAATCGAGCGCGCTGAAGATGCCGATCATGGTGGTTTCCAGCACCAGAAAGGCAATCATGTATTCCCGCGCGCGTCCGCCGCTCTGAGTCCAGGCGGACAGGATGGCGATCGGCGTCAGCGCCGTTGAGATCAGCACGAACATGATGCTGATGCCGTCGACGCCCATGCGGTAATCGACGCCATATTGCGGCAGCCAGGAAACGACTTCCTGGAACTGGAAGCCCGCGACGCTCTTGTCGAAGCCGAACCAGAGCAGAAGGCTGAGGACGAAGACAATGAGGCTGGTCCAAAGCGCCGTCCAGCGCGCGGCGCGCGCGGTCGCTTCTTCATCGCCGCGCAGGCAGAAGATGACGACCACACCCGCCAGCGGCAGGAAGGTGAGCAGAGAGAGCAGCGGGAAGCCTGCTTGGTTCATCGGGCTCACCGGAAAATCAGAAAGACGCTGATCAGGACGACGAGTCCGATCAGCATGACAAAGGCGTATTGGGCGAGAGAGCCGCTTTGCAGGCGGCCGATGCCACCCGCCGAGAAGCGCGCAATGCCGGCGCCGCCGCGAGGAATACCATCGATGATGTCCTCGTCACCCACATGCCACAGCACGCGGGCCAGCGCGTAATAGGGGCGCACGAAGATGACGCCGTAGATCTCATCAAAATAGTATTTGTTGAGCAGAAGACGGTAGACCGGCGCGAAGCGAGTCGCCAGCAGCGCCGGCAGTTCGGGCCTGGCGATATACATCACATAGGCCAGCGCGAAGCCGAGTACGCCGAGCACGGTCGGCAGAATCTCCATCAGGAAAGGCACGCGGTCGATATCCAGCAGGATCGACGGATGGTTGATGGCCGAGATGGCCCCGTTCCAGAACTTGGCCTGATCCGCGCCGATGAAGTCATGCGCGAAGACGCCGCCCACGAAGATCGCACCGAGGGCCAAAAAGAATAGCGGGCCGGTCATCACCAGCGGGCTTTCGTGGACATGGCTCATGACATGCGGGTCACCGTTGCGCGGGCCATGGAAGGTCACGAAGAGCAGGCGCCCGGAATAGAAGGCGGTCAGAAACGCCGCCGCTTCGACGCAGAACCAGGCATAGCCGCCGCCATGGCCCATGAAGGCCGCGCTGACGATGGCATCCTTCGAGAAATAGCCCGACAGCGGCGGAATGCCGGCGAGCGCCAGGCTGCCGATCCACATCATGGCATAGGTATAGGGAATGAGCTTGGCGAGCCCGCCCATTCGGCGGATGTCCTGCTCGCCCGACATGGCGTGGATGACCGAGCCGGCGGTGAGGAACAGCAGCGCCTTGAAACAGGCATGGGTGATGAGGTGAAAAATCGAGGCCTGATAGGCGCCCACCGAGACGGCGACGAACATGTAGCCGAGCTGCGAACAGGTGGAATAGGCGATGATGCGCTTGATATCGGTCTGGGCACAGCCGATCGTCGCCGCGAACAGCGCCGTGGTGCCGCCGATGACGCCGACCACCGCGAGCGCCACAGGGGCGTATTCCAGCAGGGGCGACATCCGCACCATCAGGAACACGCCGGCCGTCACCATGGTGGCCGCGTGAATGAGGGCGGACACCGGCGTCGGGCCTTCCATCGCGTCGGCCAACCAGGGATGCAGACCGATCTGGGCCGACTTACCCATTGCACCGATGAACAGCAGAATGCCGATCACATCCAGCGCATGCAGGTTGGTGCCGAACAGGTGGTAGACGGCATGGTTCTGCGCCGCCACCGCGCCGAAAATCTCCGGGAAACGCACTGAGCCGAACAGGAAGAAGACCAGGCCGATGCCGAGCGCGAAGCCGAGGTCGCCGACGCGGTTCATGACGAAGGCCTTGATGGCCGCGGCATTGGCCGAGGGCTTCTCATACCAGAAGCCGATCAGCAGGTAGGAGACGAGGCCCACGCCTTCCCAGCCGAAGAAGAGCTGGACGAGGTCATTCGCCGTCACCAGCATCAGCATCGCGAAGGTGAAAAGCGAGAGATAGGAGAAGAAGCGCGAGACCGAGCGGTCGCCGTGCATATAGCCGATCGAATAGATGTGGATGAGGGTGGAGACCACCGTCACCATCAGCACCATGACGGCCGAAAGGCTGTCATAGCGGAGCGCCCAGTCGACCTGGAAGCTGCCGACATGCAGCCATTGCGCGATGGCGATGGTGGCCGGCTGAACCGAACCCGACAGCAGGCTGACACCTGCAATGACGCCGCAGACGGCGGCGATCAGCATGGCCAGGATGCTGACCACATGAGCGCCCTGGTCCTTGAGCCAGGGACCGAACAGACCCGCAATCAGCGAGCCGAATAGCGGTGCGAAGACGGCAATAGCGAAGATCACGTCTCAGCCCTTCATCAGATTGACGTCTTCGACCGCGATCGAGCCGCGGTTGCGGAAGTAGGTGACGACGATCGCCAGACCGATGGCCGCCTCTGAGGCGGCGACGGTCAGCACGAACATCGTAAAGATCTGCCCGGTGAGATCATGCAGCGCGCCGGAGAAGGCGACGAAGTTAAGGTTCACCGCGAGCAGGATGAGTTCGATGGACATCAGGATGGTGATGACATTCTTCCGGTTCATGAAGATGCCGAAGATGCCCACCACCAGCAGGATGGAGGAGACCACCAGATAGGGGCCGATACCGATGGGCATATCACTGCGCTCCCGGCTTGTGGGTGACCGCGACGGCATCCGTCTCCGGCAGCGTGATGCGCGCGTCCGGTGCTGCCAGCGCCGGATCGGGACGAAGGATGCCGAGTTCCTTCACGCCGGCGCCGACCCGGACGTCGATCATGGTCAGCGTATCCGCCGGCTGGCGGGCGTTCTGCCGGGCGATATTCTGGGTCTTGGTGCGCGTGCGGTCACGATGGGTCAGCACGATGGCGCCGACCATGGCGGTCATCAGCACGACCGAGGAGGTTTCAAACAGGAACGCATATTGCGTGTAGAGGATGCGGCCGATGGCGTCGGTATTGCTGAGCCCGAGCGGTGTCGCCGACAGGCGCAGCCCGGCCGCAGCCGGCGCGATCTTCCAGCCGGCCACCGCCATCACCAGTTCCAGCAGCAGGATGATGCCGACCACCGCACCGATCGGCGCATAGCGCTGCACGCCCGCGCGCAGTTCCGAAAAGTCGATGTCGAGCATCATGACGACGAAGAGGAACAGCACGGCGACGGCGCCGACATAGACGATGAGCAGGATGAAGGCGAGGAACTCGGCCCCGGCGATCAGAAAGAGTGCGGCGGCGTTGAAGAAGCACAGGATCAGGAACAATACGGAATGAACCGGATTGCGCGACGTCACCACCATCACCGCAGACAGGATCAGGATAGCCGCGAAGAAATAGAAGAAGATTTGAGCAAAGATCATGGCGCTGGCTTACCGGTACGGAGCGTCGAGTTCGAGGCGCCGCGCGAGTTCCGGCTCCCAGCGGTCGCCGTTCGAGAGCAGCTTCTCCTTATTGTAGAGCAGCTCTTCGCGCGTCTCGGTCGCGTATTCAAAATTCGGGCCTTCGACGATCGCATCCACCGGGCAGGCCTCTTCGCAAAGGCCGCAATAGATGCATTTCACCATGTCGATGTCGTAGCGCGTGGTGCGGCGGGAGCCGTCCTCGCGCGGTTCGGCCTCGATGGTGATGGCCTGGGCCGGGCAGATCGCCTCACACAGCTTGCAGGCGATGCAGCGCTCTTCGCCATTGTCATAGCGGCGCAGCGCATGCTCGCCGCGAAAGCGCGGGGATAGCGGCGACTTCTCGAACGGGTAGTTGATCGTCACCTTCGGCTTGAACATGTAGCGAAGCGTGATGGCCATGCCGCCGACGAGTTCCGTCAACAACAGGCTGCGCGCTGCACGATCGAGGACACCCATTATTCCATTCCCCTTTTTGTCGTCGCAGTCACAGCGGCTACTCGCTCAGCCATGGGGCAGCCATCCGAAGATTTCGAGGGCAGTGGCCGTCAGCACCATCCAGCCCAGCGACAGCGGCAGGAAGATCTTCCAGCCCAGACGCATCAGCTGGTCATAGCGGAAGCGCGGAAAGGTTGCGCGCACCCAGATGAAGACGAACATGACGAAGCAGATCTTCAGGATCAGCCAGATCGGCCCCGGGATGAAAGCCAGGAACGGCACCGGCGACATCCAGCCACCCAGGAACAGGATGGAGGTCATGGCGCTCATCAGCACCATATTCGCGTATTCGCCGAGGAAGAACATGGCGTAGCTCATGGAGGAATATTCCACCATGAAGCCTGCGACGATCTCGCTCTCGCCTTCCGGCAAGTCGAAGGGCACGCGGTTACATTCGGCCAGGCCCGAGATGAAGAAGACGATGAACATCGGGAACAGCGGAATGCAGAACCAAAGCCCGTTCTGCGCGCGCACGATGTCATTCAGGTTGAGGCTGCCGACACAGAGCAGGACCGAGACCATGACGAAGCCGATGGAGACTTCGTAGCTGACCATCTGGGCGGCCGAACGGAGCGCGCCCAGGAAGGCGTATTTGGAATTGGACGACCAGCCGGCGATGATGATTCCATAGACGCCGAGCGAGCTGATCGCGAAGAGATACAGAATACCGACATTGATATTGGCGACCGCCAGATGGTTGCCGGTGGGCACCACCGCCCAGGCGACCATGGCGAGGCCAAAGGTCAGCATCGGCGCGAGAAGGAACAGAACCCGGTTCGCGCCGGTCGGCACGATGGTTTCCTTCATGATCATCTTGAGCGCATCGGCAAAGGGCTGCCATATGCCGAAGGGTCCGACGACATTCGGCCCCTTGCGCAGCTGCATCGCCGCCATGACGCGGCGTTCGCCATAGGTCGAATAAGCGACGATCATGAGCAGAGGCACCAGAACCGCCAGCGTCTCAAGGGCCGCGAGGATGATCTGGCCCAGAATGGTGGAGAAGAAACCCGTCACCGTGTCTTACTCCGCCGCCTGCAGGACGGGCGCATAGGTCTCAGTACAAGCTTGCATCGTCGGGCTCGCGCGGCTGATCGGATCGGTCTGGTAGTAGTCGGCAATGGCAGCAACAAAGGGCGTCAAAGGCAGCGACTGGCCGCGATCGGCCGGGCCGGCCGTATCGGTCGTCGCCATGCGGGCCAGGTGATCCACCTGGGCAAAGACCGGGTTAACGGCGCCCAGGCGCGCGCGCAGCGCGGCGATTGTGTCATAGGGCAGCGTCTTGCCCAGAACGGCGCTGAAGGCGCGCAGGATGCGCCAGTCTTCCTTCGCATCGCCCACTGGGAAGGTCGCCGGCTGAATCTGCTGCACGCGGCCTTCGGTATTGACGTAGGTGCCGCTTTTTTCGGTATACGCGGCGCCGGGCAGGATGACGTCAGCGCGCGCCGCACCACGGTCGCCATGATGGCCCTGGTAGATCACGAAGGTTTCCGGCGCGATGGCCGCGGCATCGAATTCATCCGCACCCAGCAGCCACAGCACATCGACGCTACCGGCGACCATCTCGGCCCAGGTCTTGGCACCCGTGCCCGGCACGAAGCCGAGGTCGAGACCGCCGACGCGGGCAGCGGCCCGATGCAGCACATTGAAACCGTGCCAGCCCTCGACAAAGCCGCCGACCTTGTCGGCCAGCGCCCAGGCTGCAGCGAGTACGGCCGCGCCACCCGGACCCTGCAAAGCCCCCTCACCCACCACGATCATCGGCTTCTTCGCAGACGCCAGAATCTCGGCGAAGGCGTGGCGACCGTCCAGCAGCCCGGTGATGGCGTCCGGCCCGCTGCCCACAATCTCAGACGGGTAGGTGAGATCGGCCGCCTGGCCGATGACGCCCACCGGCAGGCGGTTCTGGCGCCAGCGCTTGCGGATGCGGGCATTGAGGATCGGCGCCTCATGGCGCGGATTGGTGCCGATGAGCAGCACGGCATCGGCCTCTTCAATGCCAGCGATCGTGGTGTTGAAGAGGTAGAAATCGCGGCGGCTGGTGTCGAACGCGGCACCACCCTGGCGGCAATCGACATTGGCCGAGCCGAGCGAGGCGAGCAGGTCCTTCAGTGCCAGCATGCTTTCGGCGTCCGCCATGTCGCCGGCCAAAGCGCCGATGCGACTACCCGCGACATCCTTCAGGCGGCCGGCGATGGCGAGGAAAGCCTCTTCCCAGGTCGCGGCCTGCAGCTTGCCATTCACGCGCAGCCAGGGGCGATCCAGCCGGCGGCGGGTCAGCCCGTCCACGATATGGCGGGACTTATCGGCCAGCCATTCCTCGTTCACATCCTCATTGAGGCGCGGCAGGATGCGCATGACCTGCGGTCCGCGCGTATCGATGCGAATGGCGGAGCCCACGGCGTCCATCACGTCGATGCTGTCGGTCTTCTTCAGCTCCCACGGGCGGGCGGTGAAGGTATAGGGTTTGGAGGTCAGTGCGCCGACGGGGCAGATATCGACCAGATTGCCGGACAGTTCCGAGGTCAGCGCTTTTTCAACATAGGTGGTGATTTCAAGGCTTTCACCGCGCGAGACGCCGCCCAGTTCCGGCACGCCGGCGATTTCGGTCGCAAAACGGATGCAGCGGGTACACTGGATGCAGCGCGTCATCACCGTGCGGACCAGCGGCCCCAGATCCTTGTCGCGCTGCGCGCGCTTGTCTTCGGTGTAGCGGGAATGGTCACGGCCATAGGCCATGGCCTGATCCTGCAAATCGCATTCGCCGCCCTGATCGCAGATCGGGCAATCCAGCGGATGATTGATGAGCAGGAATTCCATCACACCCCGGCGCGCCTTGCGCACCAGCGGGCTGTCGGTTTTGACCACCATGCCCTCACCCACCGGGAAAGCGCAGGAGGCGACGGGTTTCGGCGCCTTCTCCACTTCCACCAGGCACATGCGGCAATTGGCGGCGACCGAAAGCCGGTCATGGAAACAGAAGCGCGGGATTTCCTTGCCGGCCGCTTCGGCGGCCTGCAGCACGGAAAAGCCGGCGGGCACGTCAACCTCGATCCCGTCAATGGTCAGCTTGGTCATGCGTCCTACTCCGCCGCAATAGCCATGGGTTGCGTGGCCGTGGCAGGGGCGCCGCGGCTCGCCTTATAGGCGGCGATGCGCTCCTCCATCACGGGGCGGAAATGTCGGATCAGACCCTGGATCGGCCAGGCCGCCGCGTCGCCCAGGGCGCAAATGGTATGGCCTTCGACCTGACGGGTGACCTGTTCCAGCATGTCGATCTCTTCCAGCTCGGCGCGGCCTTCGACCATGCGGTTCATGATCCGCATCATCCAGCCGGTGCCTTCGCGGCACGGCGTACACTGGCCGCAGCTTTCATGCTTGTAGAAAGCCGAAATACGGGCAATCGCCTTGATCAGGTCAGTTGACTTGTCCATCACGATGACCGCTCCGGTGCCAAGGCCCGAACGCATCTCGCGCAGGGAGTCAAAGTCCATCAGCGCCGTCTCGGCCATCTCCTTGGTGATCATCGGCACCGAGACGCCGCCCGGAATGATCGCCAGAAGATTGTCCCAGCCGCCGCGCACGCCGCCGGCATGTTTGTCGATCAGTTCCCGCATCGTAATGCCCATCGATTCCTCGACGGTGCAGGGCCGGTTCACATGGCCCGAAATGCAGAACAGCTTGGTGCCCTGGTTCTTGTCGCGGCCGAAGCTCGCGAACCAGGCGGCACCACGCCGCATGATGGTGGGCGACACCGCCACCGTCTCGCAATTCGTCACCGTGCTCGGCAGGCCATACAGGCCCATGGCCGCTGGGAAGGGCGGCTTGGAGCGCGGCATGCCCTTCTTGCCTTCCAGGCTTTCCAGCATCGCGGTCTCTTCACCGCAAATATAGGCGCCGGCGCCGCGATGCACGAAGACGTCGAAATCATAGCCCGAGCCGGCGGCATTCTTGCCCAGCAGGCCGGCCGCATAGGCCTGGTCCACCGCCGCCTGCAGCCGGGTATATTCCAGCCAGTATTCGCCACGGATGTAGCAATAGGCGGCGGTCGCCCCCATCGCGAAACCGGCGATGAGACACCCTTCGACCAGCTTATGCGGCTCGTTGCGCAGGATCTCGCGATCCTTGCAGGTGCCGGGCTCGCTCTCGTCGCAATTGACGATGAGATAGGCGGGCTTCTCGCCGCGGTCCTTCGGCATGAAGGACCATTTCAGGCCGGAGGGGAAACCCGCGCCGCCGCGGCCACGCAGGCCCGACGCCTTGATCTCATCGACGACCGCGAAACGGCCCCGCGCCATGATCTCGGCCGTGCCGTCCCAGTCGCCCCGCGCCCGGGCGCCGTCCAGCCCCCAGTCGCGCTGACCGTGCATATTGGTGAAGATACGGTCCTTGTCTTCAAGCGCCATGACCATGACTAGGCTCCAGGCTTCGCAGCGGAATCGGACGGCGGATTGGCAGCCGCCTGGGCGGCGGCGGCGGCCTCAGCGGCAGCGGCTTCGGCGGCGGCGCGCGCGGCAGCCTCGGCCCGCTGCCGCTTCACCACTTCATATTTCTCAGGCGACCAGAATTCGTCCGGGTGGGTCAGGGTCGTCGGCCCGCCCTCGGCCTGGGAGCCGAGACGGGCGATGGTCGGTCCCGGCGCCGGTATCTCACCACGGCGAAAGGCCGCGATCAGCGCTTCCGTGCGCGGCCCGTCCAGATCCTCGTAATAGTTCTCGTTATTGACCTGCAGCATGGGCGCGTTGGCGCAGGCGCCAAGGCATTCGACCTCGGCCATGCTGAACAGGCCGTCCGGCGTGACATCCCCGAAATGCGCGAGGCCCGTGGCCTTCTTGCAGGCGGCCACGACATCGTCAGACCCGCGCAGCCAGCAGGGCGTGGTGGTACACACCTGCAGGTGATAGCGGCCGACCGGCTTGAGATTGAACATTGTGTAGAAGGTCGCGACTTCGTAGACGCGGATCGGCGCCATATCCAGCAGCCCCGCCACCACATCCATCGCCACCCGCGGTATCCAGCCGCTATGGGTCTGGCGCGCCATCTGCTTCTGCACTTCATACAGAAGGGCAATAACAGCGCTCGCCTTCCGCTCAGGCGGATAGCGCTTCAGGATGGATTCGATTTCGGCGAGGCTTTCAGCATCAAAAGCGAAGCTTGTCGGCTCCGCGACCTCGGCAGTGTGGGAAAAGCTCATGATTACCTGTCGATTTCGCCGAAGACGAGGTCGATGGACCCGATGATGGAGACGGCGTCCGCCAGCATGTGGCCCTTCGCCATCTTGTCCATGGCCTGCAGATGGGCGAAGCCCGTCGGCCGGATCTTGCAGCGATAGGGTTTGTTGGTGCCGTCCGCGACCAGATAGACCGCGAATTCGCCCTTGGGCGCCTCGATGGCGGTATAGGTCGCGCCCGCCGGTACATGGAAGCCTTCGGTGAAGAGCTTGAAGTGATGAATCAGCGCTTCCATCGACCGCTTCATCTCACCCCGCTTCGGCGGCGTGAACTTATTGTCCAGCACGCGCACGGGGCCCGGCTTCATCTTGGCCAGACATTGGCGGATGATCTTCAGGCTTTCCCGCATTTCCTGCACACGCACCAGATAGCGGTCATAGCAATCGCCGTTGCGCGCGACGGGAATATCGAAGGCGACGTCATTGTATTTGGAATAGGGCTGGGCGCGGCGCAGATCCCACGGCACGCCCGAGGCGCGCAGATTAGGACCCGAGAAACCCCAGTTGAGGGCCTCTTCGGCCGTCACGATACCGATATCAACGGTGCGCTGCTTCCAAATGCGGTTTCCGGTCAGCAGGCCTTCCATGTCATCGACGAAGCTCGGGAAGGTGTCGCACCAGGCGGCGATGCGCTCTTCCAGCCCGGCCGGCAGATCACGGTTCACGCCACCCGGACGGATGTAATTCGCATGCATGCGCGCGCCGGACGCCGCCTCATGGAATTCCATCAGTTGCTCGCGGACCTCGTAGCCCCAAAGGCTGGGCGTGGTCGCGCCCACATCAAGGGCGAAGGAGGTGACATTGAGCAGGTGGTTGAGGATGCGGGTGATTTCCGCAAACAGCGTCCTGATCCATTCCGCCCGCTCCGGCACCTCAATGCCGAGCAGCTTCTCGATCGCCATCACATAGCACTGCTCCTGTGCCATCGGGCTGACATAGTCGAGCCGGTCGAAATACGGGACGTTCTGCAGATAGGTCCGGTATTCCATCAGCTTTTCAGTGCCGCGATGGAGCAGGCCGACATGCGGATCGGCACGGTCCACCACCTCGCCGTCCATCTCCAGGATGAGACGGAGAACGCCGTGGGCTGCGGGATGCTGGGGGCCGAAGTTCAGCGCGTGGCTATCAATCTCGATGACCTTGGTCTCGGGATTGACGACCGGGCGTTCCGAAATCGTGGTCTCGCTCATATGTCAGCCCTCCCGATGCGCTTTCTCGTCACCGGGCAGCGTCGTCATGCCTTCCCAGGGCGAGATGAAATCGAAGCGGCGGAAATCCTGCACCAGCTTCACAGGCTCATAGACGACCTGCTTGCGCTCCTCGTCGTAACGGACTTCGACATAGCCGGTGAGCGGAAAGTCCTTCCGCATCGGGTGGCCGACGAAGCCGTAATCCGTCAGGATTCGCCGCAGATCGGGCTGACCGGAGAAGGGAATGCCGAACAGATCCCAGGCCTCGCGCTCCCACCAGGTGGCAACCGCCCAGAGCTGCGAGACGGATGGCACCGGCGTGACACCGTCCGTCGTGACGATAACGCGGGCGCGATGGTTCAGGGAGACCGAGAGCAGGTTGTAGACCACATCGAAACGTTCGGGCCGGGCCGGCCAGTCGACGCCGCAGATATCCATCACCTGCTCAAAAGCGAAGCGGGGATCATCCTTCAGCACGCCCATCAGCTCCAGCAGGGAGTCGAGGTCGGTGCGAATGACGATCTCACCCAGCGCGATCTCGGCGGATATGACGCGCGGCAGTCCGGCCACAGCCGCAGCCAGCGCCTCGGTCGGGTTCAGCGGCGCCGGAACTTGCGCATCGGCGGGTGCAGTCTCGACAGGGTCAGCCACGGAGGATGGTCCCCGTGCGGCGGATCTTCTTTTGCAGCTGCATGATCCCGTAGACGAGGGCTTCAGCCGTCGGCGGGCAGCCCGGAACATAGACGTCCACAGGCACGATACGGTCGCAGCCGCGCACCACCGAATAGGAATAGTGATAATAGCCACCGCCATTGGCGCAGCTACCCATGGAGATGACGTAGCGCGGCTCGGGCATCTGGTCGTAGAGCTTGCGCAAAGCCGGCGCCATTTTGTTGGTCAGCGTGCCGGCCACGATCATGACGTCGCTCTGGCGCGGACTGGCACGCGGAATGACGCCCATGCGGTCCAGATCATAGCGCGGCATATAGGCATGAATCATTTCGACCGCACAGCAGGCGAGCCCAAAGGTCATCGGCCACAGACTGCCGGTGCGCGCCCAGTTCACGATCTTGTCGAGATTGCCGACAATGAATCCCTTGCCGGTGATTTCACCGGTAATGGCGCGCATCACCGCCTCCTGATCCGGTCCCGGCGGCAGTTCACGCCCATTCCAGACCAGCTCTGTTCCGGTATCGCCCGAGATTGAACCGCTCATCGCTGTCACTCCCAATCCAGGGCGCCCTTGCGCCACGCGTAGACGTAGCCGACCGCGAGTTCCGCCAGGAAACCGAGCATGGTGAGGAAGCCCATGACGCCGATATGCGAGAGGCTGGCAGCCCAGGGGAAGAGGAAGGCCACTTCCAGGTCAAAGATGATGAAAAGCAGGCAGACGAGGTAGAAGCGCACATCGAAACGGCGGCGCGCATCATCGAAGGGCTCGAATCCGCATTCATAGGCGGAGAGCTTCGCAGCATAGGGCTTCTGTCGGGCGGCGAACATGGCACCGGCCATCATGGCGCCGGCGATCACGGCGGCGATCGCTCCAAAGATCAGAATGGGCCAGTACTGCGAAAGCAGAGGTTGCACCTTCATCTCCTTGGTCGGTCAGCCAGAATAGCCAAAGCGTTGCTGCGGGGTTTTTCCGCATCTGCGAGCGGACCCTAATCCCTCCGCCCGCAGCGCGCCACCCCCCTTAAGCCCCTGTCATGAAAGACTTGTAATCATGGCACCCAAGGCTAAACGGCATGACAATCGCCTGCATCCAAACGCCAAAAAACCCCGACAAAGCGTGGCTTTTTTGATGATGTCAGAGAGAGGGATGAAGAGGAAGTTTATCGCTACTGGCGCGAGTGACGGGGCTCGAACCCGCGACCTCCGGCGTGACAGGCCGGCGCTCTAACCAACTGAGCTACACCCGCAGCGACGGGAGGGGAAGTAACCCGGTGGCCTGCCACCGTCAAGCGCGCAAATCCCGCAAAAACGCCATTCTGTCACGCTCCCCGGGATAGCCGCCATCCCGCCTTTGGGCGTTGACACCAAGTTGTCGTAATTCGCGTGATTCGGGAAGCCGGGGATTTTCGGCGCATCTTTGGCGCGGCGCTGCGGCTGGCCGGCACGCACAGCGCGGGTGGCGGCCGCGCCATGGGCCGCCCTCACCGCCATCTCAGCGAGGCGATCCCAACGACCAAGAGGCATAGGAGGAGAAGACTGGTGGGCGGTGACGGTTTCGAACCGCCGACCCTCTCGGTGTAAACGAGACGCTCTACCGCTGAGCTAACCGCCCGATCCAGGCAAGCTGGACATCGTCACCTGATGGTGCCCGGACAGGCGGACGATGCGGCAGACCGGGTAGCGTCCAGATGCGCAAAGCGCAAGAGCCCAGGACACTATGGGCCAGGCACGGCAGCCGGTCCGACCCCTGGCACAAGGGGCCGGCGGCGATGCCGTTATTAGTTCAGCGAGTCTTTCAGAGCCTTGCCGGGCTTGAAACGGACGGAGACGGAGGCCGGAATGGCAATCTCCTCACCCGTGCGGGGATTGCGACCCGTGCCGGCCTTGCGATGCGCCGTCACAAAATTGCCGAAGCCGACCAGGCGCACTTCGGAGGACTTCAGGCCTTCCGTGATCTTCGCGAAAACCGCATCGACCACTTCGCCAGCTTTTGCACGCGAGAGATCAGTCGCTTCGGCAACCGCTGCGATCAAATCATTTTTGTTCACGCTCGAACTCCCTGTTCTCAAAAAATCCCAAACCCGCGACGCAGACACCATGACGGCAAAGCGTCCGGGGCGTTCGCTGGCTACCGGCCTCAGATTTGTGCCGACACCGACACAAACCCGACGCTTTCCGGGCTTGCAGCACCAGCTCACAAGCCATGTTTCGTGCCTAAAGATGCCATAGGGCAGGAAAAAGGCGGCGGATAGTCACCCGCCGCCTTTTTCAGTCACGATTCTGTAGAAAATCCGCCGATCAATGCGGCAATAACGGCGCCTTGGCGCCTGATTCGGACTTCGCGGGGATCGCGTCCTCTTCAGGCTCTGCCCATTCAATAGCTTCAGGCTTCCGCGCCAGTGCCTGGCTGATCACGTCGTCCACATGAGAGACGGCAATGATTTTAATCCCCTTCTTCACGTTTTCGGGAATTTCAGCCAGATCCTTCTCATTATCCTTCGGGATGAAGACCGTGGTGATCCCGGCGCGCAGCGCCGCGAGCAGCTTTTCCTTCAACCCGCCGATCGGCAACACGCGGCCGCGCAGGGTGATTTCACCCGTCATCGCGACATCGCGCCGCACCGGAATACCCGTCAGCACGCTGACGATGGAGGTTGCCATCGCGATACCCGCGGACGGACCGTCCTTGGGCGTGGCACCTTCAGGCACATGAACATGGATGTCCCGCTTCTCGAACAGCGTCGGCTTGATGCCGAAGGTGATGGAGCGGCTGCGGACGTAGCTGATCGCCGCCGCCACACTCTCCTGCATCACGTCGCCGAGCTTGCCGGTCTGCTTCACGCCACCCTTACCGGGCAGCAGAACGCTTTCGATGGTCAGGATCTCGCCGCCGACTTCCGTCCAGGCCAGCCCCGTCACGACGCCGACCATGTCTTCCGACTCGGCTTCGCCATACTGGAACTTCTTGACGCCGGCATAGGTCTCGAGATTCTCGGCCGTGAAATCGACCTTGGTCGCCTTGCCGGTGACGATCTCCTTCACCGCCTTGCGGCCGAGATTGGCGATTTCCCGCTCCAGATTACGGACGCCCGCTTCGCGCGTGTAGTAGCGGACGAGGTCGCGGATCGCGTCATCGGCCACCGACCACTCATCCTTCTTCAGGTTATGAGCCTGACCCTGTTTCGGGATCAGATGCCGCTTGGCGATTTCGATCTTCTCATCCTCTGTGTAGCCGGGGATGCGGATGATCTCCATGCGGTCCAGCAGCGGCTGCGGCATGCGCAGGCTGTTCGCCGTCGTCACGAACATCACGTCCGAGAGGTCGTAATCGACCTCCAGGTAATGATCGGCGAAGGTGCCGTTCTGCTCGGGGTCCAGCACTTCCAGCAGCGCCGAACTCGGGTCACCGCGCCAATCGGCGCCCAGCTTGTCGATCTCGTCGAGCAGGAACAGCGGATTGGAGGTCTTGGCCTTCTTCATGCCCTGGATGACCTTGCCCGGCATGGAGCCGATATAGGTCCTGCGATGGCCGCGCACCTCGGCCTCGTCGCGCACGCCGCCGAGCGACATGCGCACGAAATTGCGGCCCGTGGCATGCGCGATGGACTTGGCGAGCGAGGTCTTGCCGACGCCCGGCGGACCCACCAGGCACAGGATGGGACCCTTGACCTTCTGGCTGCGCACCTGCACCGCCAGATATTCGAGGATACGCTCCTTGATCTTCTCCATGGCGTAGTGCTCGTCATTGAGCACCTTTTCGGCGGCACCAAGGTCAGACTTGATCTTGCTGCGCTTCTTCCAGGGGATGGACAGAATCCAGTCCAGATAGTTGCGCACGACGGTCGCTTCCGCGCTCATCGGGCTCATGGTGCGGAGCTTCTTCAGCTCGGCCACGGCCTTCTCGCGGGCTTCCTTCGACAGCTTGGTCTTGCGGATCTTCTCTTCCAGCTCCGCCGTCTCGTCCTTGCCGTCCTCGCCCTCGCCCAGCTCCTTCTGAATCGCCTTGAGCTGCTCGTTCAGGTAGTATTCGCGCTGCGTCTTTTCCATCTGCCGCTTGACGCGGTTGCGGATGCGCTTCTCCACCTGCAGGACGCCGATCTCATTCTCCATATGGGCGAAGAGACGTTCCAGACGGTCGCCAACGATCGGCGTTTCCAGCAGTTCCTGCTTCTCGGCAATCTTCAGGGTCAGATGGCTCGCGACCGTATCAGCGAGCTTGCCCGGATCGTCGATCTGGTTCAGCGAGACCAGGACTTCCTGAGCGATCTTCTTGTTGAGCTTGATATACTGCTCGAACTGACCGACGACCGTACGGCCGAGGGCTTCCAGCTCCTTCGGATCGCCCAATTCCTCAGGCAGAGGCTCGACCTCGGCCTCGAAGAAATTGTCGACCTCCGTGAAGCGGGTCACGGTCGCGCGGCTGGAGCCTTCGACCAGAACCTTGACCGTGCCGTCCGGCAGCTTCAGCAGCTGCAGAATGGTCGATACGGTACCCACCTTGTAGATGTCATCCGCCGTCGGATCGTCCTGAGCCGCGTTCTTTTGCGCGACCAGAAGGATCTGCTTGCCTTCCTTGGCGACTGCCTCCAGCGCGCGGACGGATTTCTCACGGCCCACGAATAGCGGCACGATCATATGCGGGAAGACCACAATGTCGCGCAGCGGCAGGACGGGCATCCGCCCTTCCACTGCCACGGGCTCTTCCTTTACCTCAGTCTTACTCACGATGACCTCCTTTCAAGGACAGTCGTTCTCTCTGCGGGCCCGTCAGCGGCACCCGACTTTCAGGCACTCTCTTCAGCCCGTTCCTTGCCATAAGTGAACAAGGGCTCGGCCCGGCTTTCCGCCACTTCACGATTGATGACGACTTCATCGACATTGCTCAGGCCGGGAAGCTCATACATCGTGCTCAGCAGAATCTGCTCCATGATGGAGCGCAGGCCACGCGCGCCGGTCTTGCGCTTGATGGCCCGGGACGCCACGGATTTCAGCGCGTCATCGGTGAAGTTCAGCTTGACGCCTTCCATCTCGAACAGGCGGCCGTATTGCTTGACCAGGGCGTTCTTCGGCTTGGTCAGGATCTCGATGAGGGCACTCTCATCCAGGTCTTCGAGCGTCGCGAGCACAGGCAGGCGGCCGATGAATTCCGGGATCAGGCCGAACCGCAGCAAATCCTCAGGCTCGACCTCACGCAGCAGCTCGCCGGTGCGGCGCTCGTCCGGGTCCTTCACCGAAGCGCCGAAGCCAATGCCCGACCCCTTGCCGCGGGCACCGATGATCTTGTCCAGACCGGCGAAGGCGCCGCCGCAGATGAACAGGATATTGGTGGTGTCGACCTGAAGGAATTCCTGCTGCGGATGCTTGCGGCCACCCTGCGGCGGCACGGAGGCGACCGTGCCTTCCATGATCTTCAGCAGCGCCTGCTGGACGCCCTCGCCGCTCACGTCGCGGGTGATCGAGGGATTGTCCGACTTGCGGCTGATCTTATCGACCTCGTCGATATAGACGATGCCGCGCTGCGCCCGCTCGACATTGTAGTCGGCCGCCTGCAGCAGCTTGAGGATGATGTTCTCGACATCCTCGCCGACATAGCCGGCTTCCGTCAGCGTCGTCGCGTCCGCCATGGTGAAGGGCACGTCGAGCATGCGGGCCAGCGTCTGCGCGAGCAGCGTCTTGCCGGAGCCGGTCGGGCCGATCAGCATGATGTTGGACTTCGCGATTTCGACATCATTATGCTTCTGGCCATGGGCCAAGCGCTTGTAATGATTGTGAACGGCGACACTCAGGACCTTTTTGGCATGTGTCTGGCCGATGACATAATCGTCCAGCACCTTGCAAATCTCGCGCGGTGTCGGCACGCCATCACGCGACTTCACGAGATGCGTCTTGTTCTCCTCACGGATGATATCCATGCAGAGTTCAACGCATTCGTCGCAGATGAAGACGGTCGGTCCCGCGATCAGTTTGCGCACTTCGTGCTGGGACTTGCCGCAGAACGAGCAGTACAGGGTGTTTTTTGAGTCGCTGGTCTTGCTCATGGCAGGCTCCTCTCCCGGGTCGCCCAGGCGTCGATCTATCAGACTACGCCCCGGAAGCGTTAAAAAACAAGGTGGTGGGCCGATCGCCCCGACAGTCAGACCCGCCGCCACATCAAAGACCGTACCGCCCAGGCGCAAATCAGGGGAAGCCTGCGCCCAGGCGCGCTATCAGTGAACTATACGAAAGTCAGGCTATCCCGGTTTCAGGGGACCACACAGCCGGATTGCCCGGTGGCCGCCCTCACACCCGGACCAGCGTTAGCTCGGCTTCGTCTCGTCGCCGATCGCGGGCCGGCTATCAACGACCTGATCGATGAGGCCGAAGTCCCGTGCCTCATCGGCAGACATGAAGCTGTCACGCTCCAGCTTCTTCTCGATCGTGTCCAGCGTCTGGCCGGTATGGCGGACATAGATTTCGTTCAGGCGCTGGCGGATACGCAAAATCTCCTGCGCCTGAATCTGGATGTCCGTCGCCTGGCCCTGCGCGCCGCCCGAAGGCTGATGGACCATGATGCGCGCATTCGGCAGCGCGAATCGCTTGCCGGCGGCACCCGCCGTCAGCAGCAGGCTGCCCATGGACGCCGCCTGGCCGATGCAGACGGTGCTGACCGGGCAGCGGATATATTGCATGGTGTCGTAGATCGCGAGACCTGAGGTCACCACGCCGCCGGGGCTGTTGATGTAGAAGGCGATGTCCTTGGTCGGATTCTCGCTCTCCAGGAACAGCAGCTGGGCGCAGATCAGCGAACTCATCTCATCGAAGACCTGGCCGGTCATGAAGATGATCCGCTCTTTCAGGAGGCGCGAATAGATGTCGTAGGACCGCTCACCCCGCGAGGTTTGCTCGACGACGATCGGAACCAGCGTGTTGTTGTAGACGGTTAAGGGGTCCCGGTCTTGCATTGCTCAGTCCTTTCCCCGCTCGGGCTTCAGCCCCGCAGCGTCACGATGCGATAGGGGGACATTTCCTCATGAACCTGTCCGTATCGCAAGAGGTCTCGGCCCAAAGCCGGCCCTGGCGTTTGCCGTCCCAAGATGGCGACGGGCTTTCAGCCAGAGGCGACCAGCGGCCTCAACGCAATGTGAGGCCGCTGATCGGAAATTAAAAGAGGGGAGTCTCAGGCCTCGGCGGAAGCCGCGGCCAGCTCTTCCTGGGAAACGCTCTTGTCTTCGACCTTGGCGAGTTCGAGCACATAGTCGACGACCTTCTCCTCGAAGATCGGTCCGCGCAGGAATTCCGCCGCCTGCGGGTTCTTGCGGAACATGTCGAGCGCCTCCTTCTGGCGCGCGCCGTACATCATGCTGTGCTGGAAAATGGCTCGGTTCAGCTCTTCATTGGTGACCGTGATGCCATTCTTCTGGCCGATTTCGGCGAGCAGAAGACCGAGGCGAACGCGACGATCGGCGATCGCCTGATATTCGGTCTTTAGCGTCTCCTCGTCCTTGTCCTTGTCGGCCTCATCGAGACGGCCGGCCTTGCGCTCTTCGTCCAGGCGATCCCAGATCTGCTTGAATTCGCTGGCAGCGAGGGTCGGCGGCACGTCGAAGCTGATCCGCTCGGCCAGCGCATCGAGCAGCTGGCGCTTCAGATTCTGGCGCGCTTCCGAGTCGAGTTCACGCTGCAGACGGTCGCGGATGAACTTCTTGAGGTCTTCCAGATCCTCGAAGCCCAGCTCGGTCGCCAGCGCATCGTCGGCGACGGCGGATTCGAAGGTCTTCAGGCCTTTGGCGGTAATCTCAAATTCCGCATCCTTGCCGGCCAGCTCGGCCGCGCCGTATTCGGCCGGGAAGGTCACGTTGATGGTGCGGTTCTCGCCGGCTTTGATGCCTTCGAGCTGCTCCGCGAAGCCCGGGATGAAGCCCGTGCCGCCGATTTCGACCGGCACATCCTGCGCCGTGCCGCCCTCGAAGACCACGCCGTCGATCTTGCCCACGAAGTCAACCACAACGGCGTCACCGGACACTGCCGGGCGATCTTCGGTGACCTCGATTTCCTTGCGGCGGCTCTTGAGAAGATTGTCGAGACCCTGGCCCACGGCCTCGTCGGTCGGCTCGGCCTTCAGGCGGGTCAGCGTGATCTCACCCAGGTTCGGCACAGTGATTTCGGGCAGGACTTCCAGCTCGAGGGTGAATTCCAGGTCCTTGTCCTCGCCCGCGGAGACGAGGTCCACTTTCGGCTGCAAAGCCGGGCGGATGCCGCGCTCGGAGAGCAGCTGGCGGGTCGCCTCGTTCACCGATTCGTCGGCGATTTCAGCCATCACGGCGGAGCCATAGCGCTTCTGCAGCAGGCTCATCGGCACTTTGCCCGGACGGAATCCGGGAAGGCGAATGGTGCGGCCCAGTTCAACCAGCCGCGCCTGCCGCTTCTGATCGAGATCAGCGAAGGGCAGCGTGACAGTGAAAGCCTGCTTCAGCCCGTCGGACTGGGTTTGGTTGATCTGCATGGTAAAGTCTGGGCTCCGGTCGAACGAAAAGGCGTTAGGGTTAATCCGTGCAGGCGAAGGACAGCCGGGCAGAGACAGTCCTGCAGGCCCGCGGCCGAGCGGCCCGCAGTCCCGCAAGACTGGTGCGGGCGGAGGGACTTGAACCCCCACGGCTTGCGCCACCAGAACCTAAATCTGGCGTGTCTGCCAATTTCACCACGCCCGCAGGCCATAGCCGTAGGGGCGGCGCTTTACAGGAGAAGTGCCACCCCCACAAGCGCAGGTGTCACAAAGCTTGCCTGAAAAACGGCGCTTACGGGCGCTGCAACGCAGCAAGGGCCCGCTTCAGCCCGTCCGCCAGATCCTCGGCGATCAGCCCGGCCCCGCCGCTGTCGGGGTCCGCCAGAGTGGCGGCCTCCCCATGCAGCCAGACGCCGGCGGCGGCGGCATCCCAGGGTTCCATCCCCTGGGTCAGCAATCCGGCAATGATGCCCGCAAGGACATCGCCGGACCCGGCGGTCGCCAGCGACGGCGGCGCATTGTGGTTGATGGCAGCGCGCCCGTCCGGCGCCGCAATGACGGTGTCGGCCCCTTTGAGCACGACCACCGCATCAATCCGCGCGGCCGCCGCCCGCACGGCCGCGACCTTGTCATCGCCGATGGGGCCGAAGAGCTTCGCAAATTCGCCGCCATGCGGGGTGATGACAGAGACGCCGCGCAGCTTGTCCGGCGCGCCGGCGCAGGCGCCCAAAGCATCGGCATCGGCCACGATCTGCCGCTTCGCCGCGATCAGTTGCGGCAGCACGTCACGCGCCCGCTCGATCCCTAATCCAGGACCGCAAAGCCATGTCTTACGGCGTTGATCCTGCAGCAATTCATCAACGGGTTTTTCGGTGACGATCAAACCCGGCTCGGTCGCGCGCAGCACATCGCCATTGCCTTGCACGATGAGCGTGAGCAGCCCTGCCCCGGCCCGGCGCGCGGCGAGCGAAGCCATACGCGCCGCACCGGCCATTTCGCTGCCCGCGAGCACGGAAAGCATGCCGCGGGTATATTTCTGGCCCGTCATAGTGAGCTGAGGCAATGCCCAAAGATCAGGACCATTGGCGAAAGTCTTCACCTGATCTCTGATCAACACCCCGGCCGGCATGCCGATATCAGCGAGCACGATTTCACCGCACAGATCCCTACCCGGCAGCAGCAGATGACCGGGCTTGAGACGGAAAAACGTGACCGTCAGCTCGGCATGTGCGACCGCACCACGGGCCTGGCCAGTGGCGCCGTCCAGACCGCTCGGCACATCGACCGCCACGATCCTTTTGGCCGAAGATAATACTTTAGAAACAGATGGGTCTATGTCTCTGCTGAGACCCGCTCCGAAGACGGCATCGACCACCAGCTCGGCGCGCGCGACCGCATCGGCGGTGAATCCGGCCGATGGACCGCGCCAGGCCGCCGCCATGACAGCGGCATCCGTGCCCGCGCGCGGCTCACCAAGCCCGGCCACCGTCACCGGCCAGCCACAGTCAGCCAGATGACGCGCGATGACATAGCCGTCGCCACCATTATTGCCCGGGCCACACAGAACCAGCGTCCGGCAGGGCGCGATACGGCGCCTTATCGCCCGCGCCACCGCCCGGCCGGCATTTTCCATCAGCGTCACGCCCGCCACACCAAAGGACGTCGCGGTGCGATCCACCACGGCCATCTCATCGGGCGTCAGCAGTTCCGGGGGAAAGCCCATCATCGATCCTCGTCAGCTTGACTGGCGCCGATCATGGCCCCCGGCCCTGGTCTGCACCAGTCAGGCACCCCAGGCAGCTCAGGCACCACGGTGCGCCGGGCCGCCTTGTGCCTGCAGCAAAGCGATGAACGCTTCCGAAAAGGCCGGAATGTCATCGGGTTTGCGGGACGTGATCAGCGCGCCATCCTGGACCACGGGCTGATCAAGCCAGGTGGCGCCGGCATTGGTCAGATCGGTCCGCAAGGACGGCCAGGACGTCACCTTCCGGCCACGCACGGCGTCGGCTTCGATCAGCGTCCAGGGACCATGGCAGATAGCCGCAATCGGCTTGCCGGATTTGACGAAGGACGAGACGAAGGCGACGGCGGTCTTGTCGACGCGCAGATAGTCGGGATTGGCGACCCCGCCCGGCAGCAGCAGGGCGTCGAATTCCTCGGGCTTGGTCGAGGAAAGCGCGCGGTCCGGCGTGAAGGTATCGCCCTTCTCGTCGTGATTCATGCCCTGGATCTTGCCGGTTTTGGGGGAGACGATACTCACCTCCGCCCCGGCACGGCGCAGCGCCTCGACAGGCCCCGTCAGTTCCACCTGCTCGAACCCATCGGTCACAAGCACGGCAATTTTCTTGTTCAATACAGGCATTGTCCTGCTCCTTGTCGTTTGCCACGGACGGAAACCGTCCACAGGCTCGGGTCTGAACGTGGCAGCACCGGCGCCCGTCTCAACCGCTCCCCCGGCAATGTGACCTCACCTTCGGCATGCGCGCGCGAGATCCTGGAGTTTTCGGGCTTTTCCGCCCCGGCACAGGGTGGCAGAACCCAGCAGGTAGGCGGCGGCGCATGGTCGCGGTGGCCGGTTGGGAAGGAGATGCGGATGATCGTTCTTATTACGGGGGCTTCGGCCGGGTTCGGCGCGGCCATTGCGCGCGTCCTCGTCCCGCTCGGTCATAAGGTCATCGCAACCGGGCGCCGCGCCGACCGGCTGGAGGAACTGGCCCAGGAACTGGGGCGTGACCGCGTCCTGCCGCTCGTTTTCGATGTGACGGATCGCGACGCCGTCGAGACCGCCCTCGCCGGCCTGCCGGCTGACTGGGCTGAGATCGACGTGCTGGTGAATAATGCCGGCCTCGCGCTTGGCCTTGAACCCGCCCAGGACGCAGACCTCGAGAATTGGGAGCGGATGATCGACACCAATATCAAGGGCCTGACCTACGTCACCCGCGCCGTGCTGCCGGGCATGGTCAAGCGCGACCGCGGCCATGTCGTCAACATGGGCTCCATCGCCGGCACCTGGCCCTATTTCGGCGGCAACGTCTATGGCGCGACCAAGGCCTTCGTCCGCCAGTTCACGTTGAACCTGCGCACCGATCTGCTGGGCACGAAGGTGCGCGCATCCAATATCGAGCCCGGCATGGTCGGCGGCACCGAATTCTCCACCGTCCGCTTCGCGGGGGACGACAGCAAGGCGGCCAATGTCTATGCCAATACGACGCCCCTGACGGCGGAAGACGTCGCCGAGACAGTGCGCTGGATCATCAGCCTGCCGGCGCATTTCAACGTCAATACGATCGAAATCATGCCCGTGGTGCAGGCCTATGGCGGCATCAAGGTGGTGAAGTCAGAGGGCTGACGGCCGGACCCCGCGGGCACCCCGGCGTTTCAGGGGCGCTGCCCCGCCCTGGCCGCAGGGCCCGTTCCGCGCAATCAGATTGACATGGGCAGGGGCGCTGGATAGACCCCAGCCGCTGGCCTCCTGCAAAGGAAGCGGGTCCGTCCCGCTATGTCGGCCTCAAAAAAAGAAGCCGCCCCAACGAGGGCGCAGCATGAAAGAGATTGAGACTATGTTTGCAGTGATCCGCACTGGCGGAAAGCAGTATCGCGTTGTCCCCAACGCGATCCTTAAGGTCGAAAAGCTTGAGGTCGAAGAGGGCAGCACCGTGACCTTCGACGAAGTCCTCGCCGTGGGCGGCGAAGGCATCGCGGCCCAGGTCGGCGCGCCGCTCGTGGCCGGTGCGACCGTCACGGCGACGGTCGTGGCCCAGGATCGCCTGGCCAAGATCATCATCTTCAAGAAGCGCCGCCGGCAGAACAGCCGACGCAAGAACGGCCATCGCCAGCATGTCACCGTGCTGCGCATTGCCGACATCGTCGCGGCCTGACCCCGCGCTGTAAGCAGGAGATACACAGATGGCACATAAAAAAGCAGGCGGCTCATCCCGGAACGGTCGCGATACCGCGGGCCGCCGCCTTGGCGTCAAGAAGTTCGGCGGCGAGAGCGTCATTGCCGGCAACATCATCATCCGCCAGCGCGGCACGAAGATGAAGCCGGGCGCGAATGTCGGCCTCGGCAAGGATCATACGATCTTCGCCCTGATCGACGGCCACGTCGCCTTCCAGAAGAAGGCCGACCGCGTCCATGTTTCGGTGACCCCGCTGCCCCTCGCTGCTGAGTAACACCGGCCCCGAGGCTTTCGCGGACCCGGTTTTCGGGTCCGCCTCATGAGACTTTCAAGGGGCCGGCTCTGTCGGCCCCTATTTCTTTTTCTGGTGCGTTTATGAAGTTCCTCGATCAAGCCAAAATCTATGTCCGCTCCGGCGACGGCGGGGATGGTGCGATCGCCTTCCGCCGGGAGAAGTATATCGAATTCGGCGGACCCGACGGCGGCACCGGCGGGCGCGGCGGCGATATCATTTTTGAAGCCTCGGCTGACCTCAATACGCTGATCGACTTCCGCTATACCCAGCATTTCAAGGCGCCCAAGGGCGGCAACGGCTCGGGCAGCGACCGCACCGGACGCGACGCCGAATCGATCACCATCCGCGTCCCCGTCGGCACCGAAATCCTGGCCGATGACCGGGAGACGCTGCTGGCCGATCTGGACCACCCCGAGGCGCGGGTCGTCTTTTGCCGCGGCGGCGACGGCGGCCACGGCAATGCCCATTTCAAAAGCAGCACCAACCGCGCGCCGCGGCGGGCCGACAAGGGCTGGCCGGGCGAGGAACGCTGGGTCTGGCTGCGCCTGAAGCTGATCGCCGATGTCGGGCTGGTGGGCCTGCCCAATGCCGGCAAGTCGACCTTCCTGTCCGTCGTCTCGGCCGCCAAGCCCAAGATCGCGGACTATCCCTTCACCACCCTGGTGCCGCAGCTCGGCGTCGTGCGGCCTACGGAATATGAGGAATTCGTCCTCGCCGATATTCCGGGCCTCATCGAAGGCGCGCATGAGGGTGTGGGCCTGGGTGACCGCTTTCTCGGCCATGTCGAGCGCTGCGCGGCGCTCGTGCATCTGATTGACGGCGCGGCCGGCAGCGTGGTCGATGCCTGGCGCACGGTGCGCGACGAGCTGGAAGCCTATGGCGGCGGCCTGCTCGACAAGCCGGAAATCCTCGTCCTCAACAAATCCGACGCCATGACCCCGCGCGAGCTGTCCTCCCGCAAATCCGCGCTGGCAAAGGCCTCCGGCCGCCCGGTCTTCGTCGCCTCCGGCGTGTCCGGCGAAGGCCTGCCCGAGGTGCTCCGCGCGCTGATGGGCTTCGTCAACGAAGCCCGCGCCGAGCGGATGGAGGCCCAGCGGGCGGCCGCCAGACGGGCCGCGCGGGCGTGAGCGTCACGGCTGCCCGGCTTGATGCCGCGACCGGCGTGCCGGTGCTGAAGCAGGCACGCCGGCTGGTCATCAAGCTTGGCTCCGCCCTCGTCGTCGATGCAGAGGCTGCCACCCCGCGTCAGGTCTGGCTCAATGAAGTCGCCGAAGATATCGCGGCGCTGCGCGCACAGGGGACCGAGGTCATCGTCGTCTCCTCCGGGGCCATCGCGCTGGCCCGCCGCACGCTGAACCTGACGCAGCCGCGCCTGCGGCTGGAGGAAAAGCAGGCGGCCGCTGCTGTCGGGCAGATCCGCCTGGCCCAGGCCTGGACCGAGGCGCTGTCGGCGCAAAACATCACGGCGGCGCAGCTGCTGCTGACGATGGAAGATACCGAGGACCGCCGCCGCTACCTCAATGCGCGGGCGACGCTGACCACCCTGCTGTCGCTCGGCTGCGTGCCGGTCATCAATGAGAATGACACGGTGGCGACCGCCGAAATCCGCTTCGGCGACAATGACCGGCTGGCCGCCCGCGTGGCTGAGATGGTGCAGGCCGACCAGCTTGTTCTGCTCTCCGACATCGACGGGCTCTATACCGCCGACCCCAGGCGCGACCCGGACGCCCAGCATATTCCCGTGGTGACGGGCATGACGGCCGAGATCGACGCCATGGGCGGCGAGCCGCCGCCCGGCTATTCCTCGGGCGGTATGCGCACCAAGCTGGTGGCCGCACGGATCGCGACCAGCGCCGGCTGCGCCATGGCGATCGCGCTGGGCCATCGCGCCCATCCCGTTCAGGCCCTGGCGGACGGCGCCCGCTGCACCTGGTTCCTGCCCAGCCAGGACGGACGCTCGGCCCGCAAGCGCTGGATCGGCGGCAGCCTGTCGCCCCTCGGCGCGGTCACGGTCGATGCCGGCGCGGCCCGCGCGCTGGCGGGCGGCAGCTCGCTATTGCCGGCCGGCGTGCGCGGCATCGGCGGCGATTTCGCACGCGGCGACGCGGTGCGCGTGCTGGGCCCCAGTGGCGATGAGATCGCGCGTGGCCTCTCGGCCTATAGCAGCGAAGATGCTCGCCGCATCGCGGGCCACCGTTCGGAAGAGATCGAGGCGATCCTCGGCTGGCGCGGCCGCGATGAGCTGATCCACCGCGACGATCTCGTACTGCTTTAACCTCTTCTCACCTGCTGCAAGGCAGGGGTGAAGGAAGCACGCCTCTCGGTTCACCCCATGTTGAGGAAGACGGGCGCTTTTACGGCGGATTATGACCGTCTGGGACCGTCCGTTCATGGGGGTAGACACAGCGTCGGAGACCGACGCCCCCGCACCACCGCTGACCCTGATCGAAACAGCGCTTCGCCGCACTGGCTTGGGCCTGCGCTTTGACGGCGCGCTGGAAACGCGCTTCCGGCGCGATATGGCGCCCTTCCGCGCGCGGCTGCTGCGCCGGCGCTCTCAGTATTTTCTGATCGGCTATCTGGCGATCGCGCTGATCGTCAGTCTGGTGCCCAGCCATAGGCCGCATTGGGGCGCGATCGCGCTGCAAGCGGTCGGCATGATCGTCCTCACCCTGGCGGCCATGCCCTATTTCCGGGCCGGCATGATCTTCTGGAAGCGGGAGGCGGCGCAGCTCGCTTTCAGCCTCGGCCTGACCGTCTCGGTCATCGACCTCGGCGCCACCGCCCCGGCCTCGCATACTCTGGCCGCGCTGATCTTTGCGGCGGTGCCGCTGCATCTGCTGCTGGTTCTGCTGCGCCCCGGCTTTCGCGCCGGCGTCACGCTGGCCGTGGTCACCGTGCTGGCCCTCGGTACCGCACTGTTTTTGCAGCCAGCCTTCGGCATGGCCGAGCGTGCCGTCCTGCCCGCCGCCCTCGCCGTTCTCGCGATCCCGATGCTGACCGGCCATTACCAGCGCGAGCAGGCAGCCCGTCAGGCCTATCTTTTCGCTTTAGCCAGCCGGCTCAAAACCCAGGCGGCAGCGGCCGCCGCAGCCCCCCAATCGGACGATCCCTACCTGACCGATCCGCTCACCGGCGTCGGCAACCGCCGCCTGCTTGAGGCGACGCTCGGGCGCATTTGCGATCAGGAGGATACCTGCGGCAGCCTGCTGATGATCGACATCGACTGGTTCAAGGATTTCAACGATTTCTTCGGTCATACCGAGGGGGACCGGTGCCTGCAGGAAATGGCCACCTGCCTGATGACGACGCTGCGCGAGGGTGATCTGCTTTGCCGCATCGGCGGAGAGGAATTCGCGCTGCTGCTGCCGGCTCTGCCGATGAATGATGCGATCATGGTGGCGGAACGGCTGCGGGCGGTGATCGCAAGCTATCCGTTCATGGTCGGCACGCGCATCGCACCGGTGACGGTCAGCATCGGGGTCGCCGGCATCATCGGCTTCGACGAACCCGCGCGCGTGCTCGCCTCCGCCGAGGATGCGCTGCTGCGCGCCAAGCGGGCCGGGCGCAACCAGGTCGGATCGCCCGCCACCAAGCTGATCTGATACGCGCCCCGGACGACGCGTCCCGGACGACGCGCCCCGGACCGCTCGCCAAAGCTTGAAGACGGTTTGTCCCCGTTTTTCATGCGCGCCTGATCATCAGCGGTGCAAATCTCCAGCATTGCCCCTTTATGGCCTTCTATGGAGAGCAATACGGCGGTCATGGACCGAGATGCCATCCGGGATGACCGGATCGCCCCCAAGGGAAGGGACGAAATCGACGCTCTGACGGGCGTGCGCGGCGCAGCGGCGGTGATCGTCATTGCCTATCACACCTACCCGGCCGGGGATTTCCCCTATGGGCTCAGCCATCTGGTGGCGCGGGGCTATCTGGCGGTCGATGTCTTCTTCGTGCTCAGCGGCTTCGTGATGGCCCTGACCTATGGCAAGATGTTTCGCGACCGCGTCACCCTGCCCGCGTTTTTCACCTTCCTGATGCGGCGGGTCGCCCGGCTCTATCCGCTCTACATCATCTTCCTGGCCCTCAGAATCGCCTATTCGCTATCGGTCTATGGCAGCCTGCAGGTGCCCAATGGCTGGTTCGCCATGAACCTGCCGATGCCGGTCAAGGACGTCATCGCCAATATCTTCATGATTCAGTCCTGGGGTGTCGCGAAAGCGGTGACGACGCCTACCTGGTCGATCAGCACCGAATGGGGCGCCTATTTCTTCTTCCCCTTCATCGTCGGTGGCATTCTGTTCCGCCGCGCAGCCTTTGCCATCCTGTCTCTGTTGCTGGCGATGGCGCTGATCATAACCGCCAGCATCCTGACCCAGTTTGACGGCTTGCATCACAATGGGGCGCTGGATGCCTATGACGGCCGTACCCTGGTTCCGATGCTGCGCTGTCTGGGCGGCTTCACGCTCGGCCTCCTGACCTACCGGCTGTATCAATGGCCCCCGGCCCGGCGGTTCGCGGGATCGGGCCTCGGCTGGGCGGCACTGGGCTACATCATGCTCTGCCTGGTGCTGCATTTGCCCGACCAGGCCATCTATCCCGCCTTCCCGCTTCTCGTCCTGTGCCTGGCCTGCGACCGCGGTTCACTCGCCAGGCTGTTTTCCTGGAAGCCGCTGCTGCAGCTCGGGGTGCTGAGCTACACGATCTACGTCATCCACAATGTCTGGATCGGTCTTGTGCATTGGCTGATCACGCATCTGCCCAGCACGATGCCCACGGCGGTGGCACAGACCATGTCCGCGGTCTTCCTCATCGGCAGCCTGTATGGCGTGGGCAGCGCCCTGCACCATTGGGTGGAAGTGCCCGGCCGGACCATCGTCCGCCGCCTGGCCGATCACGCGGCCCACTGGATGCGTCCGCGCGTCCTCAGTCGTGGATGAAGGTCGCCTCGATCTCACCGAACTCGAAGCCGAGCTTGGTGCCCCAGGCGCGGTTCATCATGATCTTGGGCGCGACCATCCACTGCCAGTCATCGAAGGTCAGCGTATGGTCCGAGCCGCTGCTTTTGAAACTGAACGCGTAGTGCATGCGATAGGCATTGCCCGCGGTCTGGCCGCGGGTCACGCCCACGACGTCCGGCGTATGGCCGATCCAGGTGCCATCGGCATCGCGGGTGAAGGTCCAGTCCCGGTCCTGGGTCTTGCCGTCTGAGAACAGGTAATGCTCGTGCAGCCGCAGCGTGGTGCCGTCCCAGGTGCCGTTTTCATCGGCCGTGAACTGCTTCACGACATTGCCGTTACGGTCGAAAAAGAAGCCGTAGCCGCGCGAATGGCCGTTGTAGAAATCCTCGACCTTGAAGACAGGCGTGCGGCCCGTGAAGGCCGTGACCGGCTGTCGCGCACAGGCCGACAGCGCGGCGAGCGCGCCCAGGGCAGCAATGGCAAGCACGCGCATAAGGGAGTCTCCTGGCTTCATGTCACGGGTTTCCCTTAAATAACGTCACTCCTGTGCTTCTAGATGCGGCACCGCGCGGTCACTGTCGGGATGGGCGGTGGCGAGCGGATGATGGTCATCAACCAGTTTCTGTAGACGCTCGGACAGAAGATGCGTGTAGATCTGGGTCGTGGCGATATCGGAATGGCCCAGCAGCATCTGCAGGCTGCGGAGATCGGCGCCGCGCCCCAACAGATGCGACGCGAAGGAATGCCGCAGCACATGCGGAGAGACGCGGGCCGGGTCCAGCCCTGCTCTCAGCACCAGATCCTTCAAAGCGAGGAAAAAAGCCTGCCGCGTCAGCGGCTGGCGCGGGTCCCGCCCTGGAAACAGCCATTTGCTGCCCTTGGCATGGGTCGCACGGAGCGCCCGGGCGGCTTCGCGGGCCGCATTCGACAAGGGCACCACGCGGTCCTTGCCGCCCTTTCCGCGCACCATGACCATCTCGGCATCCCGCGTCAGCGCGACCGCCGGCAGCGACAGCAGCTCCGAAATACGCAGCCCGCTGGCATAGAGGATTTCCAGCCCGGCCTGCATCATGAGGCCGCGTGGCCCGGTCTGCGCTTCGGCGGCGGCCGTCGTCAGCAGCTGGTCGACTTCGGCCTCGGTCAGGTTCTTCGGCAGCCCTGGCCGCGCCTTGGGGGATGAGAGCAGCCGGGCCGGATCGTCCGTGCGGATGGCTTCGCGCAGCAGGAATTTGGTGAGGCCCCGCAGGCTCGCCAGCCGGCGCGCCTGGGTCCGCTCGGACAGGCCGAGATCCGCGAGCGAGGCCAGATAGGCGCGCAGAGCCCGCGTATCGGCGGTCAGGATATCGCTGCCGCGGGCGGCCAGGAAGGCAAGCAGATCTTCGAGATCCGCGCGATAGGCTGCGAGCGTATTGCGCGCCGCGCCCTTTTCCGCCGCCATCATTTCCAGAAAGGCTTCGAGGTATCGGTTCATACGCCTGCTGTGGCTCTTGTTTCAGGTTCGCGCGCCTCATACGCCTTTTGCAGGGCGCGCCAGCCGGCGAGCAGCTCAGGCTGGCTGGCTGGATAAGTCTCATCCAGAATGACCAGATCCTGCACGCAATCGGTCCGAAAATGCCGGTAGTCCTGGCGCAATTCGCACCAGGTGCCGAGCAGGGTCGATTCCGCGAAATAGGCGATCGCCAGCGGCCAGACGACGCGCCGGCTCTCAACCCCCTCGCGGCTGCGGTAATCGAGGCGGATTTTGCGGGCCCCGCGAATGGCCTCGCGCACCGCGCCCATGCAGACGACGGGCGCGACGGACGCACCCCGGCTCCACACATAAAAGGGCGTTTCGACAGACGGCGTGGTGCTGCACGGCACCACCGCCGCAATCTTGGCGCGGACGGCGGACGCGGCTTCCTGCAAGCCGCGATCCCCGGTGCGGCTGACCAGATCCAGCGCCACCGCAATGGTCTGGAATTCCTCGGCGGTGAACATCAGCGGCGGCAGGTCATAGCCCGGCCCCAGCACATAGCCGAAGCCGCTGGCGCCATCGATCGGCAGGCCGCTTGCCTGGAGCGTTGCGATATCCCGGTAGATCGTGCGGGTCGAGACTTCCAGCCGGGCGGCGATGGCCGCGGCCGTCAGGGCGCGGGGGCTCCCGCGCAGAAGCTGTATGATGTCGAACAGACGATCGGCAGGCCGCATGATAGCCCGTTCCTTTTGCCACTGGCGCGCAACACCGGTTGCTGACACCACGCTGTCAGACCGCTCTCACTATAATCCCGATCACGCGATAGGAAACGGATAGCAACATGCAGCGGTGGCTGGGGATTGGACTTCTTTCGGCCTCGGCCGTCGCCTATAGCATGGCCGGGTTCTTCACGCGGCTGATCCCGCTGGATGCGGTGACCCTGCTGTTCTGGCGCGGTCTCGTGGCCGGCCTGTTCATCTTCCTGGTTCTGTTCATCCGCTACGGGCGGCACGCCTGGACGATGACGCGGGCGGTGGGCTGGACCGGCCTTGCCATCTGCGTGATGGGCTCGCTGTCGTCTTATCTCTATCTTTCGTCGCTGCGCCTGACCTCAGTCGCGGATACGGCCGTCATCTACGCCACCCTGCCCTTCGTGACCGCCGCCCTTGCCTGGGCGGTATTGCGCGAACGGGAAGGCGCCCATGTCCTCATCGGCAGTCTGGCGGCCTTGCTGGGCGTTGCCATCATGGCGAATGGCGCCCTCCGCGCCGGGCATCTGGCCGGCGACCTGCTCGCCTTCGGCATGGTTTTGACCTATGCCGCGCTGGTGGTGCTGATCCGCCGCGGCCGGCATATTTCGATGATGCCGGCGGTTGCCATTCAATGTCTGGTCAGTGCCCTGGCGGCGGCCCCCTTCGCGCAGCTTGGACCCATCAGCCACCTGCCGATACTGGACCTCGTGCTGTTCGGCACCTGCCAGCTCGGTCTGGGGCTCATTCTGCTCACGCTCGGGATGCGGCGGGTGCAGGCAACCCAGGCTGCCCTGATCGGATTGCTGGATACGCCGCTGGCGCCGCTGTGGGTGTGGCTGGCCTTCGGCGAAACCCCGCCTCTGATGACGCTGCTCGGCGGCGCCATCATCATGGCCGCCGTCTGCTGGACGATCCTGCGCCCCGGCCGGGCCCGCCAGGACGCCGTGGCGTAAGCCTAGCTCTTGTCAATCACGCTGTTTGGCAGGATCTGATGGACTTGATGCTGGTGCAGAGGCAGCGGAAACATGCCCAAAGCCACGAACCCGCCGCCGAGCACGACCAACAGGACGACAATGAAGACTAACAAAAAACTACGCATCAGCTGGGCCTGCCCGTGGAAACTGCGGCTGTGCTAACCTCTGGCTTGATGATGCGCAATAACGACGATGCCCCGAAGGCCAATCCCGTGCCACGCGATCTGGCCGATCGCAGCATTGTGCTTGTCGGCATCATGGGGGCGGGCAAGACCGCTGTCGGCAAGCGATTGGCCGCGACTCTGGGTCTGCCCTTCATCGATGCCGACCAGGAAATCGAAACCGCATCGGGCTATACGGTCAGCGAAATTTTTGAGCGTTTCGGCGAAGCCGCCTTCCGCGATGTCGAGCGGCGGGTGATCCGCCGGCTGCTGGACGGCCCCCGAATCGTGCTCGCGACCGGCGGCGGTGCTTTCATGGATGCCGAGACCCGCGCCGTCATCCGGGCCATGGGCCTGTCCATCTGGATCAGGGCGACGCTGCCGCTTTTACTGAAACGCGTCGCCGGACGCACCCACCGGCCGCTGCTGATGAGCGGCGATCCGGGCACCATCTTGCAGGGGCTGATGAAGCTCCGCCATCCCATCTATGCCGAGGCTGATATCGTGATCGACTCCCGCGACGAATCTGTGGATGCCATGGCTGGCCGCATGGCCGAGACAATGCTGGGGCATCTGCCGGCGCTGTCGGTTCCGGTAGAGCTTGCGGGGGGCGGCTATGAGGTCGTCATCGGCAGCAACCTCATCACCCGCGCCGGCGGCTTGCTGGGCCAGATCCTGCCTCAGCGCCGCGCCGTGGTGGTGACCGACAAGACCGTGGCCGAGCTGCATCTGCAGACCCTGCTGACCGGGCTGGAAACGGCCGGCTTCACCACGGGTACGATCGCGATCGAATCCGGCGAACCCTCAAAATCCGTCGAGAACTGGGCCTCCGTAGTGGATCAGCTGCTCGAACAGGGGGTGGAGCGGCGCACCGCCGTCATCGCGCTGGGCGGCGGCGTGGTGGGGGATCTGGCCGGCTTCGCGGCGGCGGCGACGCTGCGCGGCCTGCCCTTCGTGCAGGTGCCGACCACCCTCCTCGCCCAGGTCGATTCCAGCGTCGGCGGCAAGACCGGCATCAACACCCGCCACGGCAAGAACCTGATCGGCGCCTTCTATCAGCCCCGCATCGTGCTGGCGGATACCGACACGCTGGCGACCCTGCCGGTGCGGGAGCTGCGCGCCGGCTATGCCGAGATCGTCAAGACCGGGCTGATCGGCGACGCCGCCTTCTATGACTGGTGCGAGGAGAATGGCGGCGGCATCATCGCCGGCAATCGCGCGCTGCAGGCCAAGGCCATCCAGATTGCCTGCGCCTTCAAGGCGGCCGTGGTTGGCGATGACGAGCGTGAGGAAAAGCCGAATGACGGCCGGGCTCTGCTCAACCTTGGCCATACCTTCGGTCATGCACTGGAAGCCGAGGTCGGCTATGGCGCCGGGCTGCTGCATGGCGAGGCTGTGGCGATCGGCCTGGGCCTTGCCTTCGACCTCTCCGCCAGGCTGGGCCATTGCCCGCCGGATCTGGCGCCGCGCATCCGACGGCATCTGGACAGTGTCGGCCTGCCGTCCGAGATCGCCATGCTGAACCGCCGCTTTTCGGCGGCGCGCCTGATGGCCCATATGCGCAAAGACAAGAAGATGCGCGATGGCGCCCTGCATTTCGTGCTGGCGCGCGGCATCGGACAGGCCTTCACCTCGCGCGATGTGCCGGCGGATGCGGTCGCAGACCTGCTGCGGGGCGCGGGCTGCGAGGCCTGAAGGGCCTTCCGCAGCCTGGGCGGAAATCTGACCGCCTACAAACTGTACACAGTTTGATATTTTCGATGCAGACAGCGCGGCAAGCCGCGCTGTCCCGCCATGTCCACTCCAGAAAAACCGACACCCTGCCTTTGGCATGACCTTTGCGTGAGATTGCGTGAGGCCGGCATACGCGCGCTGAGGGGCGTGGTTTGGCGGTTATTCCCACTGCCGCAGGACGGATCATGGTGACGACGGTTCTGGATGTCGAGCTGATCGCGGTCAGCAAGCGCTACGGCAGCACCACCGCCGTCAGCGATATCAATCTGCGGATTCCGCGCGGCTCCTATTGCTGCCTGCTCGGGCCCTCCGGCTGCGGCAAAACCTCGACCCTGCGGATGATCGCGGGGCATGAGGATATCAGCGAGGGCGATATCATCATTGCCGGGCAGAATGTCGGCAACCTGCCGCCGGTGAAACGCGGCACGGCGATGATGTTTCAAAGCTACGCGCTGTTTCCGCATTTGAATTGTATCGACAATGTCGCCTTCGGCCTCAAGATGCGGGGTGTGGGCCGTGACGAGCGCCGGGCGGAAGCCCGCAAGCTGCTCGCCATGGTGGAGATGGAGAAATATGCGGCGCGCCTGCCGGCGCAGCTGTCCGGCGGCCAGCAGCAGCGCGTGGCCCTGGCCCGCGCGCTGATCACCCGGCCCAAGGTGCTGTTGCTGGATGAGCCGCTATCGGCGCTCGATCCTTTTCTGCGCGGCACAATGCGGGAAGAGTTGAAACGCCTGCAGCGCGAGCTTGGCATCAGCTTCATCCATGTCACCCACAGCCAGGAGGAAGCCCTGGCTTTGGCGGACGTCGTGGTGGTGATGGATCACGGCATCATCGTCCAAAGCGGCCCGCCGCAGGAGATTTTCAACCGCCCCGCCACCGCCTTCGTGGCGCGCTTCATGGGCGGGCATAATGTCATTCGTCAGGATGGCGGTGCGGTCGCCGTGCGCGCAGACCGCTGCCGCATCGCGGCCCCCGGCGCCAATACCGGCATCGGCGGCCCTGTCTCCTCCATCGAATATCTCGGCACCGTCGTCAAAGTCGGGATCGAGACGGCAACCACCGGCGAGGTCGTGGCCCTGGTCCCCGATGACCAGTTCTTCGCCTCGCCTCTCACCTTGGGTGAAACGGCACATCTGACCTGGGCCACCGCCGACGCCCATCCCGTCACGCTCTGAACGTCCATCGCAACATAAGGATCTTTTTGCATGACCAAGAAGACGACCATCAGCCGCCGTGGCTTGCTCAAGGGGGCCGCCGCGGTCGCCGGCACCGCTGCCGGGTCCGGCGCCATCACCGGCTTCCCGACCATCTGGGCGCAGAACATCAAGAACATCACGCTCCGCCAGTTCGGCACGGGCGTCTCGAACCTCAATGACATTGCAACCAAGTGTAAGGCCGATACCGGCATCACCATTTCGATGACCGCGATGGATACGGACGCCGCCGCCATCCGCGCCATCACCCAGCCCAACAGCTACGACGTCGCCGACATCGAATATTTCACCGTCAAGAAGGTCTTCCCGACCGGCCGCCTGCAGCCGCTCGATATCAAGAAGATCAAGTATTACGATGAGATCGTGCCGCTGTTCAAAGACGGCAAGGTGACGCCGACCGCCTCCGTCGGCCAGGGCACCGCGCCCTGCCGCGTCAGCTATGTCGAGGGTGCGTCCTCCACCAAATTTGCCAGCGCGCCGACGGAATGGATGACGCTGATCCCGACCATCTACAATGCCGATACGCTTGGCATCCGGCCTGATCTGGTCGGCAAGCCCATCACCCATTGGAAGGAACTCGTGGACCCGGCCTTCAAGGGCAAGGCCGCGATCATCAACATCCCCGGCATCGGCATCATGGATGCGGCGATGACGATCGAAAGCCTGGGGATGATGAAATATGGCGACAAGGGCAATATGACGAAGCCCGAAATCGACAAGACCATCGCCTTCCTCATCGAGCAGAAGAAGGCCGGCCAGTTCCGCGCCTTCTGGAAAAGCTTCGAGGAAAGCGTCGACCTGATGGCCTCGGGCGAAGTCGTCATCCAGTCGATGTGGTCGCCGGCCGTCACCGCCGTGCGCTCCAAGGGCATTGCCTGCACCTTCCAGCCTTTGGCCGAAGGCTATCGCGGCTGGGGCGGCGGTCTTGGCATTGCCAAGCATCTTACGGGTCTCGAGCGCGACGCGGCTTACGAATACATCAACTGGTATCTGTCGGGCTGGACCGGCGCCTACCTCAACCGCCAGGGCTATTACTCGGCGGTGCTGACCACGGCGCAGAAGTATATGTCGCCGAACGAATGGGGCTACTGGATGGAAGGCAAGCCGGCGACGGCCGCCATCATGAGCCCGCAGGGCCAGCAGATCGCGAAGGCCGGCGATACGCGCGACGGCGGTTCCTACTACGATCGCATCGGCCATATCGCCTGCTGGAATTCGGTGATGGATAACGACCGCTATCTGATCCAGAAATGGAATGAGTTCTCGGTCGCGTAACGACGGGCGCATAAGGGCGGTCTGATGAGCACCACGGTCGATACCGCCGCTGTCAAACCGGCGGTCGTTGTGAAGAAAGCGAGGGCCGGCGGCGCGTCCGCCGGCCCCTGGCTGCTGGCGACGCCGCTTGCCCTCGTGCTCGGGATTTTTCTGGTCATCCCGATCCTCATGCTCGTCGTGGTGAGCTTCCTTGACTACAATTCCGTGCAAATCCTCTGGAGCTTCGTGCTCCAGAACTATCATGATGCGCTGACATCCGCGGTGACGTGGGAGACCTTTGCCGTCACCATCAAATATGCGGTCATCACCTGGGCCATCACCCTGGTCCTGGGTTTCTGGCTGTCATACTTTCTGGCCTTCGAGGTGCGGGGCGCGGCCTGGCAGATGGGGCTGTTTCTGGTCTGCTCGATCCCCTTCCTGACGTCCAACATCATCCGCACCATTTCCTGGATTCCGGCGCTTGGCCGCAACGGCATCGTCAACAGCGTGCTGCTGCATTTTCATCTCATCCACCAGCCGCTGACCTTCCTGCTCTACAGCCAGTTCGCCATCATCCTCGCCTTCGTGCATCTGAACACGCTGTTCATGGTGACGCCGATCTTCAACTCGATGATGCGCATCGACCGCACGCTGATCGAAGCGGCGCGGGACAATGGCGCGGGCTTTTGGCAGACGATTTTCAACGTCATTCTGCCGCTGTCCAAAACCGGCATCGGCATCGGCACCATCTTCGTCATCACCCTGGTGATGGGCGATTTCGTCAGCGTCAGCATCATGGGCGGCGGACAGAGTGCGTCCGTCGGCATCATGATCCAGAATGAGATGTCGCAGCTGCAATATCCGGCGGCGGCGGCGAACGCCGTCATCCTGCTCGCCATCGTGCTGATCATGGTCTTCCTGATCCTGCGCGTGGTCGATATCCGCAAGGAGCTGTGAGCGATGAACCGGGATAGCCGCGGCAAATCCTTCTATATCCTGGCGGCCCTTTTCGCGGCCTTCGTGCTGTTCCTGTACGGGCCGATCGCGACCATCGTCATCCTGTCCTTCCAGGGGCCCAATGGCGGTCTCACCTTCCCGATGAACGGTTTCTCCTTCCACTGGTTCCATGCCCTGTTCCAGCAGCAGATGGTGGGCGATTTCGGTGGCGCGATCACCCGCTCTCTCATCCTCGCCTTCATGGTGATGGTCGCCAATGTGGTGATTTCGGTGGCCGGCGGCATGGCCTTCCGCCGCCGCTTCGCGGGCTCGACCGTGCTCTTCTATCTCGTCATCGCCAGCCTGATCGTGCCCTCCATTCTCGTCAGCCTCGGCATCGGGTTGTTCTTCAGCCAATTGGGGCTGGACCCCGCCTGGTACAGCTCGGCCTTCGGCGCGCAGCTGACCTGGACCATCCCCTTCGGCCTGCTCATCATGTTCGCGGTCTTCAACCGCTTCAACAAAAGCTGGGAAGAGGCGGCGCGCGATCTGGGCGCCAGCCCGTGGCGCAGCTTCACCAATGTAATCCTGCCGATTATCCTGCCGGGCGTGGTCGGCATCGCATTGTTTGGCTTCTCGCTGTCCTATGACGAGTTTCCCCGCACCATGATGACGGCCGGTGACAGCAATACCCTGCCGCTCGAAATCTTCGCCATGACCGCCAATGTGACGACGCCGGTGATCTATGCCCTGGGCACGCTGACGACGGCTTTCTCAGCCCTCGTCATCATCATCGCCATGACCAGCATGGCCATCATCCGCCGCCGCCGCGCGGCCAAGCTCGGCTGACCTGCCATGAAGATCCTTGTCGTCAATCCGAACACGACCGCGTCGATGACCGCGAAGATCGGTGCGGCCGCGCGATCAGTGGCGAGCCCCGGCACCGAGATCGACGCCGTGAACCCCGCGATGGGTCCTGTCAGCATCGAAGGCTTTTACGACGAGGCTTTCTGCGTGCCGGGTCTGATCACGGAAATCCTGGCGGGGGAAAAGCGCGGCGCGCAGGCGGTCGTGGTCGCCTGTTTCGATGATCCCGGCATCGACGCCGCGCGGACCGTGACCGCGATGCCCGTCATCGGCATCTGCGAGGCCGCGATGCGCATGGCCGGCTTTCTGGGCCATCGCTTCACCATCGTCACCACCCTGCCCGTCTCGCTGCCCGCCATGGACGGGCTTATCCGCCGCTACGGCATGGACGGGCGCGGCCGCGCGCGCGCCGCCGGCGTGCCGGTGCTGGCGCTGGAAGACCCGGCCAGCGGCGCGGTTGAGAAGGTGCGCGCGGAAATCCGCCGCGCCATCGCCGAAGACGGGTCCGAATGCATCCTGCTGGGCTGCGCCGGCATGGCGGACCTTGCGCGCGCGCTCACGGCCGAGATGGGCCTGCCGGTGATCGACGGTGTGGCGGCGGCCGTGAAGATGGCGGAGGGGCTGATCGGCCTCGGCCTCACCACCTCCAAAGTCGCGGGCTACGCCCGGCCGGGTGCGAAACCCTATACGGGGATGCTGGAAGGTTTCGCGCCGGGGGGTTAGGGCGGGAAGGGCTGAGATGGGGGGATTGCGGTCATTGGGCATAAGCCGGACGAGGTCCGCTTAGCGCCCAAGCCTGTCATACGGGCGGACCTTTGTCGCTCGAGATAGCGGACATTCGCCCGGGATGACTTTCGTGAGGCACAACCGATCACAGAGGTGAAGGATTTCCCACACACCGTTTGGTTGAGCCATTCTGGCGGTTTTGAAATGTCGCTTAATTGGCAGGCGCAGATCGACTTTGCCCGTTAACGCTCCACCTTCACCGACGAGTCCGAGACCCATCGCACTGCCCTGCAAATGACTGTAATATGGCGCCAAGCCAACCTTAGCATTTGCTATTTCAGACCAGAGGTCAGGATAATGTTAGTGAAGCCGTTCATACTGCGAGGCGCCACGCAACTCCCTGCGGATTCGGGACCGGCCCCGAATCACTCCTACCACGCCGAAAAGCAGATCTGGATCGAGACCGATACTGGCGAACCTGTGGTCTCTCGAGAGGCGGCACGTCAGATAGGCGCCTCGCGGTTCGGGGAAACCTCGCTCACCGAAACGAGGGAGGGAGCCGACCAGATGGAGATTGTAGGCATCCAAGCTTCGCGCTTCGGCGAGACCAGTATGAGCAAGACCATGGAGGGGACCGACCAAGGGGAAAGCGCCTACCGCTTGTCCAGCCGATTCGGAGAGACCGCGGTGACCGCCACCCGTGAAGGGACCGACCACTCCGAGATTTCCAAGACCGCCTGATGCTCCTAATCGTTACGTCCAATCAGGATCTGACCGCTGACTTTCTGATCGTAGAGTTGCTGAACAGGGAACTTCCATATTTCAGGATGAACTCAGAGGAGCTGTCACCGTCAGCCGCCACGTTCACCTTAAGCAGTAACGGTATCGAAGGCCGCCTGAGTGCAGGCGAAAGGTCTGTATGCTTGCGCGACGTCAGCTCCGTCTGGTACAGGCGTTCGATCTGTCCGTCGGCCGCCGCCGAGATGACGCATTCTGAGCAGGCGTTTGTGGCTGGCGAGATGCGCCACTTTTTTTCTGGGTTGGTATTCAACCCTGGAATTACCTGGGTTAACCCGATCGAGAATGTCCGCGTGGCCGAGCACAAGCTGTTGCAGCTACGAGTGGCCCATGAGCTCGGCTTCCGAGTCCCCCGTACGGTTGTGTCGGCTGACGTCGACGTTCTCCGAAAATTTGCATCATCTAATCCTCACGGGACGATATGCAAACCGATCTATCATGGCTTGTTTTATGATGGAGAGGCGCGGCATTCAATCCTCACCCGCCGGGTTCTTGCCGAAGAATTGGATGCAGAGGCGGTGCGTCTTTGTCCGCTTCTGCTACAAGAGGAGATACCTAGACGTGCAGACGTGCGTGCAACGTTCGTGGGCCGCCACCTCTACGTCGCGAATATAGGAGGAATTGGGAACGCAGTGGATTGGAGAGATCCAAATCTGCCCGTAACCTATGCTTCCTCGGTCCTTCCTGCCAGTATAGAGATGCGGTGCAGAAAAATGCTTGCGCAACTAGGCCTGGTCTATGGCGCCTTCGACTTCATCAAGACACCTGACAACGACTATGTCTTCCTCGAGGTGAACCCAACCGGGGAATGGGCCTGGCTCGAAAATGCGTTGGGGTTCCCGATTAGGTCGGCTCTTGTCGAGGTGCTTTACGACGCCGAAGGTGAGTAATGAGTTTCATGGCGACGCCCCCCGCGCCTGATTGGCCAACGTCGAAGGGAAGTAAAACATTTGGAAGAAAATTACTCAGATATTTCTGGCAGCCGTTAGTTCCCTTCGGTACAATTGGCGCCCCGCTTAGCGTCTTTCCAACCAAAAGATTGAAGAAAGAGGAAGAGGAGCACTGCGTCAAGTTCTGCCAGGCGATCTTCGACGCGGCGGAGCAGCGGCGGGGCCAGCTGGAGCAGAAGGCGCAGTGGACATTCACAGCCATCGGGCTCATCACGCCGTCGCTCGCGTCCATTTTCGTCTTTGTCCTACACGGTCAGGCATTCACACGGGTCGAGCGTACTATTCCGATCATCCTCCTGGCACTCTCGGCAACCCTCATGTTGTTAAGCTATGTGTCTGCCGCCAGAGCCTTGTGGGTCCGGGAGAGGGAGGCCCTCCATCTTGGTGCGGTCATCAACCTCACGTCTGGGGAGTTCAAACCCTACAATGCTGCGGAACGGGCGCGCGGTTTTCTGTACTGCGCCTCGATGAATACCGCCTACAACGACCATGTGGCGCAATTTGTTCGGGGAGCGCAGGTTCTCGCAGCCCTCGCAATCATTCTGTTCTCGTTCGGTGCGGTTTCGACAACGTTTCGGTCCGGACGAACTACAGAGGCTTTAGTAAGGGTGGATGTTACCCGCTTTCCGCAATTGGACGGGTTGGGCCTCGCCCCTTTACGCGACGCTCTTACCTCCCTCACGCGGGCTATCGGCGCGGAGCAAAAGGCAGATGCCGATGCCACGGCGATCAAAGGCCTGATCTCCCGTGTGGATGCTCTGGAGGCTGCACAGTTAGAACCGAAAGCAGCGCCGGCTTCTGCGGCAAATATTCACCAGCCGCGCAAGCCGGAACACCGAAAGGTGCCGAAGAAGGGAGCATGGTCTGGATTACCCGCGTCGAGCAGTAGTGACGCTTGCACCTCACGATAGTTATCTAGTCACCTCGTTAGTACTCGGCTAGGAAGCGCTACTTCTGCGCAGCTCAAAATCTATGGAAGAAGGTCCACTTTCGCGTCCAAAACAGTCCTTCCGCTCCCAGCCGTACCAGACATTGGCGGTGCCCCCCACAATGTCTTGGTTGGGTCGAAACCGGCCTCTCGATTGCCCTCCCGCCATGCGCCACCTTCGGCCCCGCCATCCCGCCCCGCTCTTCGCCGGGTCGCCCCCTCGGGCTAGGAATGATCGGACCATAAGCAGTCCCGATCCGTGCAGCCTCTGATCATCGACCGTATCGAGACCTTCGCCGTGCCGCCGCGCTGGCTCTTTGTCCGCGTCGAAACCCGCGACGGCGCCATCGGCCGGGGTGAGGCGAGCCTGGAAGGCCATGGCGAAGCGGTTGAAGGCGTCTTCGCCTCTTTCCGCGACCGCTTCATCGGCCGTGACGCCGCCGATATCGAGGATATCTGGCAGGTCGCCTATCGCGGCGGCTTCTATCGCGGCGGCCCAGCGTTGATGAGCGCGCTTTCGGGGCTCGATCAGGCACTTTGGGATCTCAAAGGCCGCGCGCTGGGCGTTCCGGTCTGGCAGCTCCTCGGCGGTAAAGTCCGTGACAAAGCAGAATGCTATGCCTGGATCGGCGGCGATAATCCGATGGCGCGCCGCCTGGCCGAACGGCTGGAGGAAATCGAGCCGCTGTTCATCGAGGAGCCGCTGCTCTCCGAGAATATCGGTGGCGCCTCCGTCGCACTGAGCGCGGAGGATTTGCGCGATATCGAGACTGCCCTGGCCAAGATCACGGTGCAGGGCGACCGCTATCCGGCGCATCTCCAGGCGCGGGTCGGGCGCTGAGGCGCGCCAACGACCGACCCGCAGGCTCAATAGCGGCGTGATGGCCGGTATTGCACCTGCGACTCAGCAGCCTGCCTCTAGTGTCTCGTCAGCTGCATATAAAGAAAGGGCCGCGTCGGAAAGCGCATGACGGTACCGGGCCGCGCTTGCTCGAAGGCGCGGGCTTCCTGCGGAAAGCCCAGTGGTGGCAGCGGCTGCAACAGGAAATCCCCGGGCACGGCAAAGAGCAGCACCGTCGCAAGTCCGACGCGCCCGAGACTGCGCAGCCCTAGAGAACGGTCGCCCGCCAGAGCGACCAGGACTGCGATCCAGGCGAGAATTGGATGAAAGGAATAGCGGCTGGTCAGCGAGGTGGCGATTTCGTGCCACAGGGGCTCCCGATTGGCCGGCAGGCCGTCGATCAGGGTCGCCACGCATTCGAGCGCGACGAAGAGCAGGAAGGCCGGCAAAACCGGCCGGCTCCGGCGGCAGGCCAAAACCGCCAGGGTGAAGGCCGCGAGCAGGATCAGCGTCGACAGGCCAAGCGCTGCCGCATTGTCTCCATAGAGCCAGCCAAAGCCCGGCCCCCAGCCGTTGCGCAACAGGCTGTGCCAGCCAATGGTGCCGACCAGAATCGTGTTGAGAATGATCGATTCGAAATCACGCAGGCTTACGCCGAGGCCTGGGCCGCCGGGATTGCGCGTTGCGCCATGCAGCAGGATCAGACTCAGCTGGATCAAAGCCGCAGCGCTGATCATGCAGGCCCGCCAGAAAGACCAGCGGTTACGGTGGCCGAACCACCACAGCCAGCCGACCGGCGCCAGAAAGACAGCGAAGGGACCGCTTAACCCACTCAGAGCAAGGATGGCAGTATCGAACAACCGCCCTGCCTTGCTGGTCGGCACCGTTGCGGTCAGCACAAGCAGCGCCAAAAGTGCCAGATGCCACTGGGCATTGGTCAGATTGACATAGACCTCGGTCATCCCGGGGACGACGACGAGCAGGATCGCGAGCAGGAAACGGACCCAGCCGGATGGGATGGCCTCGGCCATGCGCCATGACATCAGGAAAGCGCCGGGCGCGGCCTGCACGATAAGCGCCGCAAGGGCAAAGATCGTCGGTGCGGCATAGAGCGGAAACGGCTGCGCTAGCAGCGCCACGAGCATCGAAATCGTCTGCAGATACCCGGTATGGTCGATGAGCAGGCAGCGCCAGCCATGGATGTAGCAGCTTGGGTACCAAACCCAGCCATCTTCGCCCCAGAAGCTCGCTCGCGTCAGCACGGTCGGGCAGCGCAGCAATACCAGCCCTATCAGCCCGGCCAGCGCCGCCAGCACACGGACGGCCGATAGGCCGCAGACGTAGCTGAGACGGTGATGAAGCCGGGTAAGCGTCGCCCTGGTGCGCGCATCGCATTCAAACGAGAACCGAATCCAACGACCGCGTGGAAAGGCAATCCGCCGTGTCGCGGTCGTCGTCGTCGTCACGCGGTCTGGCACAGCATTGGCCTCCACACTCAAACCACCTGTGTCCGGCGCCTGCGGAAACGGGGGTCGCGCCGGAGCAGGTAAAACAGGATCGAAAAAAGCTTCGGATGCTCCATCAGCCGCAAGATCAGTGCCTGACGGAAGCGTCGGCGCAAACCTGGTTTCGACAGGGCCGAGTATCGGCGCACGACATCCAGCGCCAAGGCACAAAGCTCATAGCGGCCACGGGCCATGTGGCGCACATATTCCGACTGGCCCGCCCTGAAAAACCGTGGTGCGATGAGGTCCCGCACCCAGAAGCGCGACAAGTCGCGATCGTCTGGAAATGCCTCCATGAGCTTTGCCGCGTAAATGTCGCGACTTTTCCACATCCGGTCACTGAAGGCGCTGCTCGATGTGTGGCGGCGGTAGCGCACCAGGCTCTCAGGAAGGAAGACATTCCCCCAGCCGGCCCGGAACAGCCTGAGGAAGAGATCATCATCCTCATAGCCGGCCAGGCGCTCATCGAACCCGCCGACCGCCCTGAAGGCATCCGCCCGCACCACCGCAGCGCTGGGGAAAATGTACATGTCATCGGCGAGAAGATTGTAGAGACTGCGTTTGGGATGCTCCGCTTCAGGATTGAGCACCCGCAGCAATTGGCGATGGACGAGCTGCGCGTCGTGATCCATCTCGTCGATATCGCTGTAAGACCAGCCAAGATCGGGATCGCTGTCAAAAGGGGCTGCCAGACGCTCAAGATGGCGGCGATGCCAGATATCGTCATGATCGAGGAAGGCGAGAAGCTGGCCCTTCGCCTGTGCGGCCGCAATGTTGCGCGCGCGCGACTGGCCGCCATTGGCGACCCGCAGGACATGCTTGGGAAATGGCGTCTCGATTGTCTCTGCAAAATCCGCCGATCCATCCGAGGAGCCGTCATCGACGATGATAATCTCGTCAGGCTGCAGACTTTGGATGACGGCACTACCGATCGAATCCTCGAGATAGGCGCGGCCATTGTAAACCGGCATGATGATCGAAACGCTCAGGCTCACATCTGCCTCCAGCCGACGAGCGCGCAGCACCCCGGCGTGCCGTAAAGGGCAAGGTCGGGTCTATCCTGCAGCATGCGGCACACGGCGTCATAGACGCCATATTCCCCGGTTTCATTCAGGGTGTCGTTGAAGTCATGGAAAAGCATGAAACCGCGCGGCGCGAGCAGATCAGGCAGAAGCGCGCAGGCCTGGCGCGACGCTTCGGCGCCATGATCGTGATCGATGAAAATGGCAGAGAACCGCTCGCCTCGCATTGCCGCCTGCTGCAAGAGGGCGGTTCCGTCGCCGCCGCGCATCTCATGCCAGCGATGCAGACCGAGCCTGCGCAAAGCCTGACCGGTCAGGCGCTGGAACGCCGGATCGATTTCGATCGACACAACCTTGCCATGGCCGCGCGCCTTCACCGCCAGGCACAGGATGGTGGCCGACAGGCCCCAGGCGCTGCCGACCTCAAGCACAGTCCCCGCCGTGTAACGGGCAATATCGTAGAGCGTCAGGGCGTCGGCCGGCCGCAGGAACCCTTTGGGTTCGGTCTGCACCAGATCACCGACGACAGGCCACTGCGCGATCAGACGGTGCCCGGCGCTCTCGGGCACCGCGAAGACAGGGCGATACGGCCCTGTTGCGGCCAGCAAGGGCGCCAAATCGGGAACGCTGCCTGGTTGCAGCGCCAGCGGCGCCGTGGCAGCGGACCGTCCGAACACTCGCCTCAGCATTAAAAGACCGCGCCTTTCCCTCAGATCATCCTCGCTTGCGATGCGAGTTTATTTACAGCTGCAGAATGTCTCACTCTCATGCAATGATTGATGATGCAAGGCCGTTATTTTATTTTGCCCTGGCAATTCTCCTCTTTTAACGCCGGCCCGTCCCCGTCCCGGCCGTATTGCCGCTCAGCCGCGGTCGACCCGCAGCCGGCAACCTATGCCGGCGATAAGGCCAAGCCATCCAAGATGACCATTTGGCTGGGATCGTCGCTCACGCTAGGAATGGTCGGACCATATGGAGTGCCGATCCGTGCAGCCCCTGATCATCGACCGTATCGAGACCTTCGCCGTGCCGCCGCGCTGGCTGTTTGTCCGCGTGGAAACGCGCGACGGCGCCGTCGGCTGGGGTGAGGCGAGCCTGGAAGGCCATGGCGAAGCGGTCGAAGGCGTCTTCGCCTCCTTCCGCGACCGCTTCATCGGCTGCGACGCCGCCAATATCGAGGATATCTGGCAGGTTGCCTATCGCGGCGGCTTCTATCGCGGCGGTCCGGTGCTGATGAGCGCTCTATCCGGTCTCGATCAGGCCCTCTGGGATCTCAAGGGCCGCGCGCTGGGCGTTCCGGTCTGGCAGCTCCTGGGTGGCAAGGTCCGTGACAAGGTGGAATGCTACGCCTGGATTGGCGGTGACCGGCCCGATGAAGTCAGGGAAGCCGCCCGCGCCCGCAAGGCGCAGGGTTTTCGCGCGCTGAAGATGAACGCGACCTCGGAACTCAACTGGCTCGCCTCGCCCCGCGATCTCGATGCCGTGGTCGAGCGCGCCGCCGCGGTCAAGGCGGAAGGATTGGATATCGGCCTCGACTTCCATGGCCGCGTGCATAAGCCGATGGCCCGCCGCCTGTCCGAACGGCTGGAGGAGATCGAGCCGCTGTTCATCGAGGAGCCGCTGCTCTCCGAGAATATCGAGGGGCTGGAGCAGCTGTCGCGGATGACGACGATTCCGATCGCTCTGGGCGAGCGTCTGTTCACCCGCTGGGACTTCAAGCCCTTCCTGGAACGCGGCATCGTCGACATCATCCAGCCCGACCTGTCCCATGCCGGCGGCATTTCCGAGGTGCGCCGCATCGCGGCCCAGGCGGAAGCCTATGACGTGGCCCTCGCCCCCCATTGCCCGCTGGGACCGATCGCCTTTGCCGCCTGCCTGCAGGTGGCGGTCTCCACGCCCAATTTCGTCATTGAGGAGATGTCCCTCGGCATCCATTACAATACCGGGGGCTTCGATCTGCTGACCTATCTCACCGACACGTCCGTCTTTGCGCTGGAGGGTGGTTTCGTGCAGGCGCCGACCGGCCCCGGTCTCGGTATCGACGTCGACGAAGCGCTGATCCGCGAACTGGCGCGGGACTTCAAGGGCTGGCGCAATCCGATCTTCCGCCTGCCCGACGGCAATTTCGCCGAATGGTAAACCCGGCCTGAGCACCCCCGCCGAGACGGGGCGCTGTCACGCTTGCAAGGGGTCGCGCAACCCGGCCCCGGCCACTTCTCGTCCTCGTCCATCCTTCGCCATGAATTCCGCCAGGTGCGGGCGCTTTTCGATCTGCAGGTGGTACAAGGCGAAGCTCGCCTCGACCAGACTGCCCTGACGGCCCAGAACCTGGTCGCCCAGCTCCATCAGGCGAAGATTGGGCCAGGCCTTTTCCCGGATGCTGTGAACCAGCGTCAGGATGTCCACAGCCGAGCGGTCAGGCATGGCCTGGGCCAGGATCAGCGCCATGGACGCGGTGGAGCGGGATATGCCGGCATGGCAATGGACCAGAAGCGTGGCCGGTGACGGCTCGGCCTGCAGCTGTCGCCCGAAGCCGAGGATCGCGGCGACATCCGCCGCATCCGGCAAGACCATCCCCGGCGTCGGGTCGATGATGTCATGAAAGCGCCGCTCCAGCCGGGCATGTTCGCCATATTGGCCGAAAGCCTCAGGCTCGGGATAATCGGGATCGAGGATCGAGAGCACATGGGTCGCGCCCAAAGCCGCGTGATCGCCCAGTTCCGCGATGCCGCAGAGGGTAATGCCAAAAGAAGGGTTTCCAGTCATCGCCAAGCGTCTCTATCCGGTCTCTATGGCCGAAGCATGGGGCGATTTCGCGTCGGGCGCCAGAGCAGCGGCGGTCAGCCGCCATCACGGCATCGAGACGACTCACGCCCGACGCATAACCATCACCGAGCCGTCATCATCTTAGGGTCATAAGTCCGCCCTCATCTCTGACGGACGGACCGACCTCATGGCGATATCCCGGCGCAACCTGTTCGGCGCAAGCGCCTCTTTCCTTGCTCTGGCTGCCGGTGCCGTGCCGTTCTCAGATCGTGCCCGGGCGGCGGCAAGCCCGATCTCTCCCGCACTGATCGCTGCCGCCCGGCGCGAAGGCGCGCTCAACCTTGTCGCCCTGTCTCATAACTGGGCATTCGAGCCGCTGATGAAGACCTTTTCGGCGCGCTACGGCATCGCCATCGACGACAGCAATTCCGAGGGCAGTTCGGCCGAAGAGCTGCAGGCCGTGCGCAGCCTGCGCGGGGCCGCACGCGCACCGGACTGCATGGATCTGTCGCCGACCTTTGCCGTGCTCGGCACGCAGCAAAAACTGCTGGCGCCCTATAAGGTATCGACCTGGCATGACATTCCGGCCGATGCGCGCGACCCCGCGGGCCATTGGGTGGGCGATTATTTCGGTATCATGTCTTTCGCCGTCAACCGCAAGGTCGTCGCCCGCGTCCCGCGCACATGGCGCGACCTGCTGAAGCCCGAGTATCGCGGCATGGTGGCGATGGACGGCAGCCCGCTCGGCTCGGGGGACGCGTTTGCGGCCGTGATGGCCGCGAACCTGGCCGCCGGCGGCAGCGTCAAGACCATCGCACCCGGCGTCGATTTCTTCGCCCGCCTGGCCCGCGCCGGCAATCTGAACCCCATCGCGGTGACCGAGCCCTCGCTCGTCAGCGGTCAGACGCCCATCGTGCTGCGCTGGGACTATCTCAATCTCACCTCGCGCGACAATGCCGCCCAAATGGCGCCGATCGAGGTGGTGGTGCCGGAAGACGCCGCGCCCTTCGGCGCCTTCTATGCCCAGGCCATCAGCGCCTTCGCGCCGCATCCGCAGGCAGCCCGGCTGTGGCAGGAATTCCTGTACAGTGACGAGGGGCAGTTGGGTTTCCTGGCGCAATACGCCCATCCGATTCGCTTCAATGCCCTGCTGGCGGCCGGCAGCATTCCGCCGGCGATGCTGGCGAAACTGCCCTCGCCGGACGCCTATAAGGCCGTGCAATTCGCCAGCCTCGCGCAGACCAATGCCGCCAAGAAAGCCCTGTCGGACATCTGGACGCGCGACGTCAAGGTCGGTTGATCCCAGGATCAGGCCAGGGCAAGACAGGGTAATGACGGAGTCAGCACCCGGTCCCTGGCCAGAACTGCGCACGCAGCGCCTGCACCTCCGCTTCTGGCGGGACAGCGATCACGATGCCTTCGCGGCGCAGAATGCCGACGCCGAGACGATGCGCTATCTCGGCGGTCCAATGACGCGCGCCGCGAGCGACGCCTACATTCTGCGCACGCAGGCGCACTGGGCCGAGGACGGCTTCGGCAAATGGGCCGTGGAACTGGCCGAGACCGGTGAATTCGTCGGTGCGCTCGGCCTGCAGCGGGTGCGTTTTGACGCGGCCTTCACCCCGGCGGTCGAGATCGCCTGGCGCATGACGCGCCGTTTCTGGGGCCGCGGCTATGCGAGCGAGGCCGCCCGCGCCGCCGTTTATTTTGGTTTCGCAACACTCAAGCTTGATGAAATCGTGGCCCAGACCGTGCCGGACAATCGGGCCTCCCGCACGGTGATGGAGCGACTGGGCATGGCCTATGCCGGCAGTTTTGACCATCCGCTGCTGCCCCCGGACAGCCCCTTGCAGCTTCATGTCTTATATCGGCTCAGTGCCGCGTCTTTCCGTCAGACGATCGGTCAAGCGATCCCGCAGGCCCTGCGTCAATAAATAGACTTAGTCAGGAAGAGATAGCAGCGCCACGCGCTGCCATTCCGCTCGGACAAACGCGAGCGGCTCTGTACGCCCCAGACCCCATAATTGTGATCACAATCCCTCGTGCCACAGGCACGGTCTGATGCATCCGTACCCGCGTTGATGGCGTAATCTCAACGTCATGGCAGCGCCGTTCCCTGTGCATTTTTTTCTAGTCAACACCCATTTGGGTCTGTTTTATTTATTTATCCTTGACCGCGCGATCGGGCTGGCTTAGTAGACGAGTCAGATTTCACGTTTGTGTGATCCTCAATCCCTCAAAACCCCTGCGTGTCTTTCTCCTACGGAGAGAACGGCGGCGGTGGTTCGCTTCTTCCAGTAGAGAGCGTGAAATGCCCTTCCGTCTCAGGACACCAATTCCGTCTCCGGTTGCGGCGCATCACGTTGAGATCAAAAGCTGCATTGACGGTTTTACGTTCCCCGCAACACTCACAGGCTGGGCGTATTGGACGCTGGGACATGATCGGGAACCCGGCATCATCATCGAAGCTCTGCGCGGCAACGAAGTCATCGCGCGGGCAGAGCCAGATAAACTGCGGCCGGACATCGCATCTGATAGCGCAATCAAGGTCGGCTTCTCGATCGATTGCGCGGGCATGGCCAGCATGGAGGATCTTCTCTCCGGGCGGGTTCGGATAAGAGCCACCACGCCGCGCGGTTTTGAAGCGACCGTGCCCATTTGGCATAGCACCCGCGTCGCCGTGGCGCAGGAGCTGCAGCTCCGCCCGTGGCGTGCCGAGGCGATGGATCTGACGCCCGAATTCCTGCGGGCCCTGGCACTCAACCCGAAGCCGAGCGCCGAGGCGGGACTGGCCCGTCGCGAGGCCAAACTATGGTTCGCCGGCTACCGCTCTGCCATGCGACGGCCGAAAATCGTCTTCGTCTGCCCGAGCGGTCCAGATTTCAGCCAGTTGCTGGAAGCCATTCTGGGGCATGCCGCCCTTAACCAAAGCCGGATCTACCTTTTTGACGATGACAGCGGCCGGCTACGGTCCAGCCAGGTCGCGGCCCAGCAAATAGCCACGCGACTGGGCAATGGCCGGCCGGTCTCCGCGACCGGCGATTACGACCAGGCCTTCACGGGCGCGGATTACGTCGTGACCATGGGCGTGCCGGGCCTGCCGAATGCCAGCCGTCTGGTCGATGCGGTCACGCGCCGGCTAACACGGATCAAGCTCGGCACGTCGTTGCGCGACATTCAAACCATCCTGAACGCCCAGCGCATCATCCCCGCGCTGCTTATGCTGGCCAGCCGGCTGGACGACCTCTGCCCCAAGGCCCTGCATCTGAACTATGTGGAGCCCTTGTCGGCGACCACCTGGGCACTGGCCCGGCATTCCAAGATGCCCGTCATCGGCATGAGCACCGGTGTGTCGGAAAAGGCCGAGGACATCGCGCACGATCTCTCTGTCCCGCTCAACCGGCTGCGCTATCTGGCTGGCGGCATCGACAAAATGTCCTATTTCCTGCGTCTGGAGGAGGATGGTTTTGATCTCTATCCACGCCTGCATGCGCTGATGGCCGATCCGCGCCTGGCACCCGCGACACGGCATAATTATGAGGGTCTGGACTGGCTGCGCTATGCCGCCTCCGCGCCTCACCTGCCGCGCAGCAGAGAGCGCCGGCCCGGCACCGCGTCGGAGGACAGATATTCGCAATCGGTTCCCCATGGCGCCGCCCTGATGGCCGCGACGGAAACAGGCTCGCTCTGCGTGATTTACGGCCTCTTCGCCAATAAGGGACTGATTCCCAACCTGCCCGAGCATTGCGCCGTGGAAGTGCCCTGCCTGGTCGATTCCAACGGGCTGCAGCCGGTGCCGGTCGGCCCGCTGCCACCGCAGTTGGCCGCGATGATGTACCCCCATATCGGGGTTCAGGGGCTGACGGTCGAGTCCGCGCTGTCCGGCAAGAAGGACCATCTCTACCAGGCCATGATGCTGACGCCGCGCTCTGACCTCCGCCGCAACCCGATCGAGCTGAACCGTGCCGTCGATCGCATCTGGCAGGCCGGCCGGCAGATCGCCCTGCCGCCCGGCAATCCGACCAGTCCGGCGTGACGCACGGCCCTCGGCGCAGAAGGCATGCGACGTGATGGGACCGGGGGGTGAGCCAGACCCCGGCTTGCGCTAAATAGAGATCATGATCCTTCGCTCGCTTCTGCGCCTGACCGCCGCATGTCTGCTGACTGGCACCCTGACGCCGCCGCCCGCCCAGGCTCAGCCGGTGGCCGCCGACCTCTCGGCCGCGCCATGGCACGCGCTCGGGCGCGTGCAGACCGAGCTTGGCACCCGCTGCACCGGTTTCCTGATCGCCCCGAGCCTGGTGATGACGGCCGCCCACTGCCTGTTCCGGCCCGAAACCGGCCATTACGTGCAGCCGAGTTCGGTGCATTTCCTGTGGCGCTACGACCGCGGCACCTATGCCGACCATGCCCGCGCCGTCAGCTTCGTGGTCTCGCCCGGCTATGACCCACAGCAGGAGCTGCGGACGCTCGGGCTCGACCGCGCCTTTCTGACGCTCGACCATCCGATCGGCACCACGGCCGACAGCGTGCGTTTCGCGCCGGCCCTGCCGCCGCTCGGCGCGACGCTCTATCTGGGCGGCTACAACCGCGATCATGACGAAATTTTGCAAGTGGATCGCTGCCGCCTGCTTGGCTTCCGCGTCGATCACGGCGGCCATCGCCTGCTACTGGATGATTGCCGCGGAGAGCCCGGGACCAGTGGCGCCGCGCTGTTCACCCAAGACGGCAACGGCAGCTGGAGCGTGGTCGGCCTGTCGGTCGCGAGCACAGGGCGGAAGCATATCAAGGGGCTTGCCGAGCCATTGGCGCCATAGTTTTTCGTCCTTGCCGGCCTCCGTCGTCTTCGTTCAAATCACCGGGCACCTGCGTTCTGGCTGCCGCGCCACGGTCGGCGCACCTCTCATCCATCCTGCGCAAAGAAACGATCGGCCCATATGGAACGCTTCTCTGGCCTATCCCTTCTTCGTCATGCTCTCGGTGGCCATCAAGGATGGAAACCTTTCTGGCGCGAGCCGGAGCCGAAGGCCGAATATGACGCCGTCATCGTGGGTGGCGGCGGCCACGGCATGGGTGCGGCCTATTACCTGGCGAAGGAGCATGGCCTGCGGAATATCGCAGTGCTCGACAAGGGCTGGCTGGGCGGCGGCAATACCGGCCGCAACACCACCATCATCCGCTCCAACTACCTCTTCCCGGAGAGTGCAGGGCTTTACAACCATGCGCTGAAGCTCTGGGAAACGCTCTCGCAGGACCTCAATTACAACACCATGTTCTCGCCGCGAGGCGTGCTCATGCTGGCGCATACCGTGCATGACGTGCAGGTCTTCAAGCGCCATGTCTTCGCCAATCAGGCGGCGGGCGTGGACAATGAGTGGCTGACGGCCGAGCAGTGCAAGGAATTCTGCCCGCCGCTCAATATCTCTCCCAATATCCGCTACCCGGTCGTCGGCGGCGCCCTCCAGCGCCGTGGCGGCACCGCGCGGCATGATGCGGTCGTCTGGGGCTATGCCCGCGCGGCGGACGCGATGGGCGTCGATATTATTCAGAACTGCGCCGTCACCGGCATCCGGCGCGATGCGTCTGGCGCCGTCGAAGGGGTCGAGACCGAAAAGGGCTTCATCCGCACGAAAAAGGTCGGCGTCTCGGCCGCCGGCAATACCTCGGTGGTGATGGGCATGGCCGGGCTGCGCATGCCGCTGGAAAGCTTTCCGCTCCAGGCGCTGGTCTCGGAACCCGTCAAGCCGGATTTTCCCTGCGTCGTCATGTCCAACACCATCCACGCCTATATCAGCCAGTCCGACAAGGGCGAGATGGTGATCGGCGCCGGCACCGACGCCTATACCAGCTATACGCAGCGCGGCGGGTTGCATATCGCCAGCCACACGCTGGATGCGATCTGCGAGCTGGTGCCGATGTACCGGCGTCTGCGCATGCTGCGCAACTGGGGCGGAATTGTTGACACAACGCCGGACCGTTCGCCGATTATTTCCAAGACCCCTGTGCCGGGTCTCTACGTCAATTGCGGCTGGGGCACCGGCGGCTTCAAGGCGACGCCAGGCTCGGCCCATCTCTTCGCGCATACGATCGCGCGCGACGAGCCGCATCCGATTAACGCGCCCTTCAGCCTGGAGCGCTTCACCACCGGTCATTTCATCGACGAGGCCGCCGCCGCGGCCGTGGCGCATTAAGGAGAGCCCCGATGCTGCTCATCCCCTGCCCCTTCTGCGGCCCGCGCCCGGAACTGGAATTCCGCTATGGCGGCCAGGCCCATATCGCGCGCCCGGCCGATCCATCGCCACTCACCGACCAGGAATGGGCGTCCTTCCTGTATCAGCGCGACAATGAGCGCGGCGTCCATGCCGAGCGCTGGCGCCATATCCATGGCTGCGCGCGCTTCTTCAACGTGGTGCGCGATACCTCCACCGACCGCATCCTGACCAGCTACAAGACAGGCGAATCCCGCCCGGACGCTGTGCAAAGCGGGGGCGTGTGATGCCTGATTCCCTGACACCCACGCTGTCGGTCGCGACCGCGGTCAACGAACCTTTCCGCACGGAAGCAGGCGGCCGGATTGACCGCACAAAGCCGGTCAGCTTCCAGTTTGACGGAAAATCCTATTCCGGTCTGGCGGGCGACACCCTGGCCTCCGCCCTGCTCGCCCATGGCGTCCATCTCATGGGCCGGTCCTTCAAATATCACCGCCCGCGCGGCGTGATGACGGCGGGGTCCGACGAGCCGAATGCGCTGGTGACGGTGAGCCGCGATGCTGGCCGCACGGCGCCCAATCTGCGCGCCACCCAGGTGGAGCTGTATGACGGGCTGACGGCGATCAGCCAGAACCGCTTTCCCTCTTTGCAATTCGATGTCGGCGGCATCAACGACCGGTTTGCCGCGCTGCTACCGGCGGGGTTCTACTACAAGACCTTTATGTGGCCGCGGACCTTCTGGGACCGCGTCTATGAGCCGGTGATCCGCGCCTCCGCCGGCCTCGGCCGCGTGCCCACCGCGCCTGACCCCGATCGCTATCTGCAGCGCAACGCCCATTGCGAGGTGCTGGTCATCGGCGCCGGCCCGGCCGGTCTGACGGCGGCACTGGCGGCCGCAGAATCTGGCGCGCGCGTCATTCTGTGCGATGAGCAGAGCGAGATGGGCGGGTCTTTGCTGGCCGACACCACCTCGCTGATCGCGGGCAAACCCGCGCAGGTCTGGCTGGCCGAGACGCTGGCCGAACTTGCGTCCTTCGGCAATGTCACGCTGCTGCCGCGCACCACGGGATTCGGCTATTACCCGCATAATCATATCGGCCTGGTGGAGCGGGTGAGCGATCATCTGGCAGCACCGGATGACAGCCAGCCCCGCGAGCGGATGTGGCAGGTGCGCGCGCAGCAAGTGGTGCTCGCGACCGGTGCCTTCGAGCGTCCGCTGACCTTCCCCGAGAATGACCGTCCCGGCATTCTGCTCGCCGATGCGGCGACCACCTATGTCAACCGCTATGGCGTGAAGCCCGGCAAGCGTGCCGTAATCGCCGCCGCCAATGACAGCGGCTATCGCGCGGCCCTCGCCTTGGCGGATGCGGGCGTTGAGATCGCGGCGATTGCCGATATGCGCCGCGCGCCCGCAGGCCATTGGCATGACGCTGCCGTCCGCGCGGGCTTGGCCGTCGCCACCGGCCAGACCATCGCCGGGACATCCGGCAAGCTGCGGATCGACGGCGCCACCATCGCCTCCGTGGGCGAGGACGGTTCCATCTGGAAGACGCAGGACATCGCCTGCGATCTGCTGCTGATGGCCGGCGGCTGGACCCCGACCCTGCATCTCTATTCGCAGTCGCTGTCGAAACTGCGCTGGGATGACGCAATCCAGGCCTATGTGCCGGGTGCGGTCGCGGCCTCTCAGGCCTTGCGTGCCGCGGGGGCCGCCAGCGGCGCCTATGGGCTGGAATCAGCGCTGAGCACGGGCTTCACGGCAGGCGCGGACGCCGCCGTCGCGGCGGGAGGCGAGGCTGTCACCACCCGCGTGTTCGTCACCGTCAGCGCCACGGGTGACGTCTCCACCGTGCTCGGCGCGCTGCCCCATAACCGGGATGCCAACCGCGTGCGGGCCTTCGTCGATTTCCAGAATGACAGCACGGCCAAGGATCTGAAGCTCGCCGTGCGCGAAGGCTTCCGCTCGGTCGAACACGCCAAGCGCTATACCACCACCGGCATGGCGACCGACCAGGGCAAGACCAGCAATATGCCCATGCTCGGCGTCATGGCGCAGGTGCAGGGCAAGACGATCCCCGAGGTCGGCTTCACGACCTTCCGCCCGCCCTTCACGCCCACCACCTTCGGCAATTTTGCGGGCGCGGCACGCGGTGATCTGTTCGACCCCATCCGCCGCACCGCCATCCATCACTGGGCCGAGGGCCAGGGCGCGGTCTTCGAGGATGTCGGGCAGTGGAAGCGCGCGCGCTATTTCCCCCGTCCGGGTGAAGACATGCATGCCGCCGTCGCGCGCGAATGCCAGGCCGTCCGCCGCGGCCTTGGTATTTTCGATGCCTCCACCCTGGGCAAGATCGAGGTCGTGGGGCCGGATGCGGCCGAGTTCATGAACCGCATGTATATCAACCCCTGGACGAAGCTCGGTATTGGCCGCTGCCGCTACGGTGTGATGCTGCGGGAAGACGGGTTCGTCTATGATGACGGCGTCGTCGGCCGCATCGCGGAAGACCGCTTCCATGTCACGACGACCACGGGCGGCGCGGCCTCCGTGCTCAACATGATGGAGGATTACCGCCAGACCGAATGGCCGGACCTCCGCGTCTGGCTGACCTCGGCGACCGAGCAATGGGCCGTGATCGCCCTGCAGGGACCGAAGGCGCGCGAGACACTGGCACCTCTGGTGGAAGGGATTGACCTGTCACCCGCCGCTTTCCCGCATATGGCGGTGGTCGAAGGCCGCATCTGCGGCGTCAAGACGCGCCTCTTCCGCGTCAGCTTCACCGGCGAACTGGGTTTTGAGATCAACATCCCGCCGTCGGCTGCTCGCCGCGTCTGGGAAGCGCTCTGCGCCGAGGGGAAGAAGCACGACATCACCCCCTACGGCACCGAGACGATGCATGTGCTGCGGGCCGAGAAGGGTTTCATCATCGTGGGCCAGGAGACCGACGGCACCGCGACGCCCGATGACGTCGGCCTGACCTGGGCCATCGGCAAAGCGAAGAAGGACTTTGTCGGCAAGCGCTCCCTCGCCCGCCCCAGCATGACCGACCCGAAGCGCAAGCAGCTGGTGGGCCTCCTGTCGGCCGATAATCGCACGGTGCTGGAAGAAGGCGCGCAGATCGTGGCCGACCCCAACCAGCCCAAGCCGATGACGGTGCTGGGCCATGTCACCTCCTCCTATATGAGCGCCGTGCTCGGCCACCCGATCGCGCTCGCGCTGGTCGAGGCCGGGCGCAGCCGCCAGGGCGAGACGCTGCAGGTGCTGGTGCCGGGCGGCCGCCCGGTCGCCGTCAAACTCGTGCCGCCTGTCTTCTATGACGCTGAGGGAGCGCGCCTCGATGTTGTCTGATCGTATCGAGACCACGGCGATCGACGCCAATGGCGTCCGCCTGGAAACCCTGCCCGCCTTCGGCCGCCTGAATTTCCGCGGCCCCGAGGGCGCGGTGCAGGCGATGGAGACGGTCTTCGGGCCATCGCTGCCGCGCGCGGCCTGCCGCGCCTCTCTCGGCGCAGACCGCGCGGCGCTGTGGCTCGGACCGGACGAATGGCTTCTGCTGACGCTGCCCGGCGTCACCGAAGGCCTGATCGAAGCGGCGGAAGGACAGCTCGCAACCCTGCCGCATAGTCTGGTCGATGTGTCAGAACGGCAGATCGCGCTCGGCCTGTCCGGCCGCCATGCGGCGACCGTGCTTGCGGGCGGCAATCCGCTCGATCTCGACCTCCGCACCTTTCCCGTAGGCATGTGTACCCGCACCATCCTGGGGAAAGCCGAAATCGTGCTCTGGCGCACCGAGCCCGACCGCTTCCATATCGAGGTCTGGCGCAGCTTCGCGCCCTATATTCGCGGCTTTCTTGCTGAGCATATGCGCGAATTCGGCGCCTGAGCGGCGCGCCGGGACCGCATGATCAGCGTCTTCGACCTTTTTAAGATCGGCATCGGCCCCTCGTCCTCCCATACCGTGGGACCGATGAAGGCAGCAGCCGCTTTTGTGGCCAATCTGCCCGGCCAGCCATCGCGCATCGCAGTGCGGCTGCTCGGCTCCCTCGCCTGGACCGGCCGGGGGCATGCGACGGATACCGCCGTCATGCTGGGCCTGGCCGGCGAAAGGCCCGATACAGTGACGGCCGAGGCCGCGCGCCGCATCATCAATGATGCGCGCGGCGCCTATCGCCTGTCGCTGGGTGCCACGATGATCGCTTTCGACCCGGCGCGCGACATCGTCTTCGACACCGAGGCCGAAACCCCCGTCCACGCCAATACGCTGATCTTCACTGCCTTCGGCACCGACGGCGCCGTGCTGCTATCGGAGCGATGGTGTTCGGTCGGCGGCGGCTTCATCGCGCGCGAGCATGAGGTGGACGCGGCTTACGACACAGGCGCAGCGCCGCTGCCCTATCCTTTCACGAACGGCGCGGACATGCTGCGCATGGGGGAACGAGCGGGCCTCTCGGTCGCGGCCATGATGTGGGAGAATGAGCGCGCGCGTCTGCCGCAACCGGAGATCGAGCGGCGGCTGGATGAGATCATCGCGGTGATGATGGATTGCATCGACCGCGGCATGGAGGCGGAAGGCGAGCTGCCGGGCGGGCTGAAAGTGCGCCGCCGGGCGCGGGCCCTGCTCGGCCGGATGGAGGCCGCCAGCCGCAGCAACACGCCCCTGCCGCATGGCATGATGGACCGCGTCAGCCTCTATGCCATCGCCGTGAATGAGGAGAACGCCGCCGGGGGCCGCGTGGTGACAGCGCCCACCAATGGCGCCGCCGGCGTGGTGCCGGCCGTGCTGCGCCACTACCGCGATCATTGCCCGGATGGTTCGCTGGATGGGATGCGGGATTTCCTGCTCACCGCGGCGGCCATCGGTGCGCTGTTCAAGATCAACGCCTCCATTTCGGGCGCGGAAATGGGCTGCCAGGGCGAGGTTGGCGTCGCCTGTTCGATGGCCGCGGCCGGGCTGACGGCAGCCCTCGGCGGCAGCATCACCCAGGTTGAGAATGCCGCCGAAATCGGCATGGAACATCACCTTGGCATGACCTGTGACCCGGTCGGCGGGCTGGTGCAGATCCCCTGCATCGAGCGCAATGCCTTCGGCGCCATCAAGGCGATCAATGCCGCGTCGCTGTCTCTGCACGGCGACGGCACGCATCGCATCTCGCTCGATCAGGTCATCGCCACCATGCGCCAGACGGGCATGGATATGCAGTCGAAATACAAGGAGACGTCGCTCGGCGGTCTGGCGGTGAATTTCACCGAGTGCTGAGCAACGGCACCGTGCCGGCTTAGAGTTCATCTTTCCTTCAGCCTCCCTCGGCCATAAAAACGCCGCTTCTGCTGCTCTGCGGGCCAGAAGCCGGAACACCTGTGCTGTCGGAGCGGTCGCGATGCTGAAACGTCTCTCCATCACCCGGCAATTCTCGCTGCTTGGCGGGATCGGCGTCTTCATCACGCTGGTCGCAATTTCGATCGGATCGTGGACGACCTATACGATCGCGCTGCAGGCGAAGGAGGCCCAGGTTCGCAACATTGTTGAGGCCGGGGTCACTCTGACGCAATCCTTTGTCGCCCAGGCCGAGCGTGGTGACCTATCAAAGTCCGAAGCACAGAAACGCGCCGCTGCCGCTCTCTCGGCCATGCGCTTCGACAATGGCAATTATCTTTTCGTTTACGATTATACCGGTCTGACGGTCGTCCACGTCGTCAAAGCCTATATCGGCGTCAACCGCTATAACGTCAAAGATCCCTACGGCACGCCGACCACTGCACCGATGATCGAAACGGCGCGGGCCGGCCATCCGGGCTTTCACCGCTACTACGTGCCCAAAGCCGGCAGCACGGACCCTTTGCCCAAAATCTCCTACGCCGCTGCCGTGCCGCAATGGCAATGGGTGATCGGCAGCGGCCTTTATGTGGATGATGTGCGCGCCGCCGTTCTCGGCAGTCTGATCGAACTGGCCTATTTCGTCCTGCCACTTATCGCGCTTTTTATCGTCATCATCTATCTTTTGCGCGGGCGGGTGGCGCGACTGCTCGCAGGCCTGACCCAGAGCATGGAAGCCGTCGCGACCGGCCATTACGGCATCGCCATCCCCGGGCTCGACCGGCGGGACGAGTTGGGCCGCATGGCCAAGACGCTCGGCATCTTCCGCGACGCCGCCACCGAGAAAGAACAGCTGGAGAAAAGTGCCGAGGCTGCGCGCCTACTGGCCGCCGAGGAGCGGGCCCGGGCCGAGGCTGAACGGGCCGAGCGGGCCCAGGAGCAGGGACGGGTCGTCAGTTCCGTGGCGGAGGGGCTGGAACATCTGTCCCTCGGCGACCTTCTGTTCCGGCTCGACCAGCCTTTCCCTGCCGACTACGAAAAACTCCGGGAAGATTTCAACGGGGCGATGGATAAGCTGCAGGAAACGATGCGCTCCATCGTCGCCAATTCCGGCGGCGTGCGCTCCGGCGCGCAGGAGATTGCCCAGGCCTCGGACGACCTTTCCCGCCGCACCGAACAGCAGGCGGCGGGGCTGGAAGAGACCGCGGCGGCCCTGGATCAGATCACCATGGCCGTGCGCAAGACCGCCGAAGGCGCGCAGGAGGCGCGCGACCTCGTCTCTCATGCCAAGGGCGATGCCGAAGACAGCGGCAAGGTTGTGCAGCAGACCATCACCGCCATGGGCGGTATCGAGGAATCCTCCCGCAAGATCGGCACCATCGTCGGGCTCATTGACGAAATCGCCTTCCAGACCAATCTCCTGGCGCTCAATGCCGGGGTTGAGGCTGCGCGTGCCGGGGACGAAGGCCGCGGCTTTGCCGTGGTCGCGACCGAAGTGCGGGCGCTGGCACAACGCTCAGCGGATGCCGCGCGGGAGATCAAGACCCTGATCGCCAATGCCAGCAAGCAGGTCGAAGGCGGCGTCAAACTGGTGGACGAAACCGGCCATGCGCTGGAACGCATCGTCGATCAGGTCGGGCGGCTCAACCAGTTCGTCGCCGAAATCGCGGCCTCTGCCCGTGAGCAAGCAACCGGGCTTTCGGAGGTCAATACGGCGGTCAACCAGATGGACCAGATGACGCAGCAGAATGCCGCCATGGTTGAACAGGCAACCGCGGCCAGCCATGGCATGATGCAGGAAGCGGAAGCCCTGAACCGGCTGGTGGCGCAATTCCAGATCGGCACCGATGGTCAGGCGGAGGAAGCGCCCGCGCGCCGTGCCCGCCCCCGTGCCCGCTTCGCCTCGGCCTGACGCACCCTGTGCGCTCAGCGCCGCTGGAGTCTGTCAGGCTTTGGTTGAAACAGTTTAATCCGTCATGCCCACGAAAGTGGGCATCTTCTTCACGGTAGCAGGCGGCCGCGCCGGGACTGGCGCCGCACCCTCAGACGATACCCGCTTGCGCGGGTATGACGGTGTTGAATGGGCAATTCCAACCGCAGCGGAACAGCTCTAGACCTGGGGCAGCCGCCGATAGGTGCCGGGCAGTGCCGGATCGTGATACTTATTGGCGGGGCCATTCTCGACAAAATCGCGATGCAGGAAGGCGAGCCTTTCCTGCGACAGCGTGATGCCCAATCCCGGTCCCTCCGGGACAGCGACCACATTATGGCGCGGCACGAAGGGGCCTTCCTCAATGATGTCGGCCGCCTGCATGCGAAACAGCGACTGGTTCGGCTCCCGTATCCAGCCGAGTGCCGCACAGAGATGCAAATAGGCGGCACTGCCGACGCCACTGTCACCGCTGTAGCACCAGAAATCGATGCCAGCATGTTCGCAGGCACCGACGAAGCGCAGCAAGCGGCCGATACCGCCCAGGGCAGACGGATTGCCGCAGATCGCATCCGGGATCTTATGCACCATGGCATGGGCGATATCGGTATTATGGGTCGAAAACGGGATCGAGCAATGACGCCGCAACTCGATCATCTCTGACAATGTCGCCACGGGATCTTCCCAGTTGCGCACGCCCAGCTCCTCCAGCGGCCGCGCCAGCCGGCGCGCGGTCGCCAGCGAATAGGCCTGGTTGGAATCGACGCGCAGCATGATGCCGTCGCCCAGCCTGGCGCGGATCAGTTCCAGCATGCGCAGCGACACGGCAGGGTCATGCGTCGAGAATTTTCCTTCAAAAAAAGTCGTTCCGTAGGTTTCGTGCAAGGCGACGCAGTAATCCGCGACGTCTTCGGGCGTTTTTTCTCCGCGCACCGACGGGCCGTCCCCACGCAGCGAGAAATAGTCGGTGAACGGAATCTCCTTCCGCACCGCGCCCCCGAGCACCTGGTACAGCGGCTGGTTCCATGCCTTGCCGCGCAGGTCCCACAGCGCCATTTCCACGGCGCCGAACGCCATGATGCGGGTTGGATCATTGATACTCTGCACCCCAGCCCAAAAGGGCTGGCAGCGGAATTCCGCCCCGGCGATGTCAAAGGCGTCATGCCCGATCAGTGCGGGGCCGATGCGGTCCCGGATGATGGCAGCGGCGGCCGGCGATGGCGCCTCTCCCAATCCCACCAGCCCATCCTCGGTTTCAACCTCGACGATGGTGACCGGAAAGCCGCCCAATTCTCCAAAGACCCAGACATAGGGCGCTTCCAGCGGGACGTTGATCGGTGTGGCGGTAATGCGCCGGATTTTCATGGCGCTTGCGTGAACTCCGCCCAGACTTTCGGCAGCAGCCGGATCAGCCGGTCGGCCCATTCCGTCTGGCCCGCCTCGGTTGCGATCAGATCCTGCCGGATCTCCAGCTCAAGATAAGGCAGGTTCCGCCGCTCGGCATGAACGGGGATGGTGTAGTCGGTCAGGTCGCTCACGAAATAAGGCTCGTTGTCGCCGATCACGAGGCCGCCCTCGGCATCCAGATGCCGCTTCAGGATCAGCGACAGGCGCGCGTCGCGGTTATACAGCACGGCCGCGTGCCAGGGCCGCACCTCCCCCTTATAGACCGGGGTGAAACTATGGACGGAGACGATGGCCGTGGGCTGGCCATTGGCCTGCCGGGCATCCAGGGCGGCCGTAATCGCCTCATGATAGGGCTGGAAAATCTCGACCTGCCGGGCCAGCCGTTCGTCATTGGTCAGGCCGATATTGCCCGTAATTTCGGTGGATTCGCTGATCTCGGGGATCGAGCTGGGCACGGACGGGTCCCGGTTGCAGTCGATCACCAGGCGCGAATAGACCTGCCGGATCAGCGTCGCATCCAGCGCATCGGCCACCCGCTCGGCGACTGCACGCGCCCCGATATCATAGGCGATGTGGCGTTCCATCTCGGTGTCCGGCAGGCCAAGCTGGCCGAGCCGGCTGGGCATGCGCCGGCCGGCATGGTCGCAGGTCAGGAACAAATCCGAACTGCCTTGCGGGTGGTCGATCACCACCGGGGCCGGATCTTCGGGGGAGAGCAGCGCTGTTATATCGTCCATGGCCGGAGCATAGCCCGGACAGCGCTTTCTGCCAGCCTTCTGAGCGCAGTTCGGCCGGCGCTGGAGCGGGGAAGACGACATGGTTTGACCATCAGGTGACGCCATTTCAGATGGCTGCCACCCTTTAATGCGGACAGATTATGTGGAATTTTCCGCATTTGGCGATATTACTCTGTTGACTTTAGTGATTTCAAACCTTACGCTCTCAATATCACCTGCGGGGTTTTCCGTCTTATGTCTCTGTGTTGTTGAGATAAATCTTAAGGTCCTGCCGATGGGCAGGACGGATTTATTGAGCGACCCGTCGCCGCACGGCGTTTAAAAAGAGACGAGAATGCATAAGGCCAAAACCTCTTTTCTCCCCCAGCACGTCACTGATTTTTTCATGCGGTGTTGCTGTCGCTTTTACTGACAGCTTATCGAAGATCGCTGCATCTGTTGTGATTGTTGACAGGAGATATCGCCATGTCCCCTAGACCTCTGTTTCTGACTCCTGAGCACACTTTCACGCAGCAATCGGGTGAATTGTCTGAGCGGGCGTCCGGCGCCTTTACGGGCTTAGCCGCCGTTCGTTATAAAAATGCCCTTGCCGCTGCCTGGGGCCAGGTCAGTCAGGTCGCCCTGCGCAAGGCCGGTGATTTCACCAGGACTATTCCCGTCCCCGCTATCGTCAGAAAACATGTCTCCAAGCGAGATGCCGCCTTTATTGCCGCGGCCTACGCCATTCCCTTGCCGGGCACGGCCCTGATCGCGGCTGCCATCGTCGGCAGCAAGCTTGGTTACAGACATTGGCGCGGCCGTTTGCAGCGTGCCGCCGCGGTCAACGCTTTCAACGGATAGACCATGCCCAAACGCTCCCTGACAGATGGTGAAATCAAGCTCGCACAAAGCGTCTTCGCTGATTCGATCCATTATCCTGCGGTTGGCGTGTACGATCGCGGCTATGCGTTCCTGAACGCATTCGGCAATATGTCCTACAGGGGCAATATCTATCTGCCCCATGGCCATAGCCACGACTTTTCCCAAGCACCGCTGTCGAAGAAACGCCTGTTCATTCATGAAGGGGTGCATGTCTGGCAACACCAGAACAATATCCTGAACCTCGCGATCGCGGCCGTTCGTGAGGGGGTGAAGCATCAGTTCCAATACGCCAAGGCCTATCTCTTCCACCTTGAGCCCGGCCGAGACCTGCTCGACTACGGGCTGGAGCAGCAGGCGGCGATCATCGAGGACTATTTCCTGCGGCAGCACGGCGGCCCGTCCATGAACCGCTGCCTGAATACCGAAACCGACACCCAGGCGCTGCTGGAAGGCGTGCTCCAAAATTTCCTGGAAAACCCATCCTACGCACGCCGCACCAGACGGCCGCGCCCATTCCGCCGATGGGTGGGTGAGGATGCGGCCCTTTTATCCACGACCGTGGAGACCGGCGCGAGCCACAGTGCCGCCGCCGCATGACTTGACCGCGCGGCCATTCGGGTCTGACCTGGGGCGATCAGACTGAGGAGACCGCCCGTGGATTTTGAAACCAAGCTCGACCGTCTGGCTGAAGTGGCCGTCAAGACCGGCCTCGGTCTGCGCCCCGGCCAGGAACTGGTGATGACGGCGCCGCTGGAATCCCTGCCGCTGGCGCGTCTCATCACCCGTCACGCGTACAAGGCTGGCGCGTCGCTCGTCACCACCTTCTATGGCGACGACCAGGCGACACTGGCGCGTTTCGAACTGGGCGCCTCAGAGGGGTTCGACACCGCACCCGCCTGGCTGTTCGAGGGCATGGCGAAAGCCTATGGCGCCGGCGCCGCACGCCTCGCGATTTCGGGTGAGGACCCGGCTTTGCTGGCAGGGCAAGACCCCGAAAAGGTCAGCCGCGCCAATCGCGCGCGCTCAAAAGCCTATCAGCCGGCGCTGCAGCATATCGTGGATTTCCATATCAATTGGAGCATCATCTCCTTCGCCAGCGTAGCCTGGGCGAAGATGGTCTTTCCCGATGCGACCGAGGCCGACGCGGTGATGAAGCTGTGGGACGCGATCTTTGCGGCCTCGCGCATTGACCAGGCCGATCCCGTCGCCGCCTGGGCCGCGCATAACGCGCGCCTGGCAGAGCGCAAAAACTTCCTCAATGAAAAGCGTTTCTCGGCGCTACGCTTCCGCGGGCCCGGCACCGATCTGACGGTGGGCCTGGCCGATGGGCATGAATGGGCGGGTGGGTCGGAAGTGGCGCGCAACGGCATCACCTGCAATCCGAATATCCCGACCGAAGAGGTCTTTACCACCCCGCATGCCAGGCGCGTGGAAGGCCATGTCCGCAGCACCAAGCCGCTGTCTTACCAGGGCACGCTGATCGAGGATATTGCGGTGCGGTTCGAGGCCGGCAAGATCGTCGAGGCGACGGCCCGTACGGGTGAGGAAGTGCTGCGCAAAGTGCTGGAGACGGATGCCGGCGCCGCGCGCCTCGGCGAAGTGGCGCTGGTGCCCCATTCCTCGCCCATCTCGAAGAGCGGCATCCTGTTCTACAACACGCTCTATGACGAGAATGCCGCCTGCCACATCGCGCTCGGCCAGGCCTATAACAAATGCATCATCGATTTCGAGACCAAGTCCGAGGACGCGCTGGTCGAGGCCGGTGCCAATCGCAGCCTCATCCATATCGACTGGATGATCGGCTCGGGCGAAATCGATATCGACGGCGTGACCGCGTCCGGCAATTCCGAGCCGGTGATGCACGCCGGCGAATGGGCGATCTGAGGCCAGGACACCCAGCAATGTATCGACTTATGTTGATACATTGCTTATGATGCTGATATGAAAGTCATAGTCAAAAAATGGGGCAATAGCGCGGCCGTCCGCATACCGGCGCAGGTGATGGCAGCGGTCGCACTTCATCTCGACCAGATGGTCGATGTCCGTGAAGAAGACGGCCGGATCATCATCGAGCCAGTGGCGCAACCGGCGCTGACGCTTGACGCTCTGCTGGACCGGATCATGCCGGAAAACCTCCCCGACGACATTGATTTCGGCCGTCCAGCCGGGAAAGAGATGTGGTAGCGGCGGAGTATGTTCCTGCCCGCGGCGATATCGTGTGGCTTCACTTCGACCCGCAGGCCGGCCATGAGCAAGCGGGGCACCGCCCGGCCTTGGTGCTGTCGCCGGAACGGTACAACAGACTGCGCGGCATGATGATCTGTTGTCCTCTGACAACCCGCATCAAGGGCTATCCGTTCGAGGTGGCGGTTGGGGGCAACCCGCCCTCGGTAATCCTCGCGGATCAGGTCAAGAGTCTGGACTGGCGGGCGCGCCAAGCCGAACACAAGGGGCGTGCCACACCGCAGGTCATGGCGGAGGTTGAGGCCAAGCTGAGGGCGCTGCTGCTTCTCTAGCGCAGCGCCCAGCGTGTTAGCCCTTCCAGGCGTTGTCGGTGACGACGATCTTCTTCGGAATGAGACCAAGACCGTAGAAGGTATCGGCAATCTTCTGCTGGTCGGCGAAAATCGCCGGGGTCAGCGGCGCGACGCCATAGCCCACGCGCGGCAGCGCGCGCTGCAAAACCGGAATGGGAATGCCGGCCGCCGGCCCAATGGTGGCGGCCGCCGCGTTGGTGTCGGCCTGCACCTTCTTTTCCTGATCGGCGATCGCGCCCAGCAGGGTGTGAATGACCGCCGGGTTGGCATCGGCAAAGTCACGCCGCGCCAGGAAGAACTGGTGGTTTGGCGCAATCCCCTCGGCATCCGCCAGCAGCCGGCCGCCGGTCAGTTCCGCCGCGGCGAAGAGCGGGTCCCAGCAGGACCAGGCATCCACGCTGCCGGCACGGAAGGCGGCGAACGCATCCGGAGGCGCCAGGAAGCTGAGCTTCACATCCTTGGGCGTCAGCCCGCCCTTGGCGAGGGCCGCGACGAGCAGGTAATTCGCGTTCGAGCCCTTGGTCGTCACGATATGCTTGCCGCGCAGATCGCCGAGCGTCTTGATCGGGCTATTCGCCTGCACGACGATCCCCTCGCCATGCGGCGCCGCCGGGTCAGCGGCGACATAGACGAAGGGGGTGCCTGCCGCCTGGGCGAAGACCGGTGGCGTCTCGCCGGTGATGCCAAAGGAAATGGCCCCGGCATTCAGGGCCTCCAGAAGCGGCGGCCCGGAGAGAAATTCACTCCATGTCACCGTGAAACCCAGCGGCGCCAGCAGGCCATCCAGGGTGCCCGCTGTCTTCAGAAGCAGCAGGGTGCCGTATTTCTGGTAGCCGAGATGGAGCGTGCCGCTGGCGGCGGCGGCCCGCCGCCCGGTGCTGAGAAGGCCCGCGGTTGCCAGAGCCGGGCCTGCCGCGAGAAGGGATCGGCGCGAGATCATCGTGATTTCCTGCGATGCGTGATGGGAGGGCATGGTATGGACGCAGGTGCAGCATAGCCCACCCGCTTCACAGTGGTGGTATTTGAACTATCTCATCCTCGTCAATCGTGTATATTTTCGTTCCACGCTCATACGTCACAGTTCCGTCATGGGAGTTCGCCTTTGGCCAGCGCCGTTGTTTCCGCCGCGCCATCCAGCACCCGCCCGCGTTCCCTCTCGGGCAGCGGGCTGCTGAGCGGTGCCCACCGCTTCACCGTTCCGGTGCTGATCCTGCTGGTCTGGCAGGGGCTCGATTCCCTCAATCTGGTCAATAGCCGGCTGATGCCCTCCCCGGTGATGGTGGCCGAGGCTTTCTGGCAGCTTCTGGTCACCGGCCAGTTGATCGGCAATCTGTGGGTCTCGCTGGTCCGGGTCTGTCTCGGTCTCGGCATTGGCGTCGTGCTCGGCGTGGTCTTCGGCCTTTTCGCCGGCCTCTCGCGCCTCGGCGAGGATACGATCGATTCGACCCTGCAGATGGTTCGCACCCTGCCGCACCTGGCCTTGATCCCGCTGTTCATTCTCTGGTTCGGCATCGGGGAGACGCCCAAGATCGCGCTGATCGCGCTCGGCTCCGTCTTTCCGATCTATCTCAACCTCTTCGCCGGCATCCGCGCCGTCGACCGCAAGGTGATCGAAGTGGCTTCCACGCTCGATCTCACGCGGTCGGAGATCATCTGGAACGTCGTGCTGCCGGGGGCGCTGCCCTCCTTTCTGGTCGGGCTGCGCTACGCCGTCGGCATCGCCTGGCTGACCCTGGTGGTGGCCGAGCAGGTCAATGCCAATAGCGGCATCGGCTATCTGGTGATGAATGCGCGCGACTTTTTGCAGACCGACGTCATCTTCGTCGGCCTCATCATCTACGCCATTCTCGGTCTCACCACGGACCAAATGGTCCGCGCGATCGAGCGGCGGGCACTTGCCTGGCGCCCAAGCTTCGTCGGCGCCCAGCAGCAGGCGGGCCGGGCGATCGGCTATCCTGCCCGTGGCCGCGCCGGCCAATGGTCATAGCGGCACCGGCGATGTGATGACAAATATCCGCGTTTTTCTGGAGACCGATATGATCTTCGGCACCCAACAGGCCACCCACGAGCGCACCGCGTGATGACGACCGTGCAAACCCTCAGCCCGGTCGTCGAGGATACACGCCTGACGCGTGGCGAAGCCGCGGTCAGCGTCCGCGGCCTGACACGGTCCTTCGGCGGCCCGAATATCCTCGACGGTCTCGATCTTGAACTGGAGGCCGGCAGCTTCACGGCACTGCTCGGCCGCTCGGGCTCGGGCAAATCCACGCTGCTGCGCACCTTGGCGGGGCTTGATCCGGCGCCGGCCGGCACCGTCTCGGTGCCGCGCGAGCGCGCCGTGGTGTTTCAGGAGCCGCGGCTCCTGCCCTGGAAAAAAGTCTGGCGCAATGTCTCGCTTGGCCTCCGCCACGGCGATCCCCGCGCCAAAGCAAGCGCCGCCCTGGCGGAACTCGGCCTGTCGCACCGGCTGGATGCCTGGCCGCTGACCCTCTCCGGCGGTGAGGCGCAGCGCGTCGCCCTGGCCCGCGCGCTGGTACGGGACCCCAAGCTGATGCTGCTGGACGAGCCCTTCGCCGCCCTCGACGCACTGACGCGGCTGCGTATGCAGGCGCTGGTCGCCAAGCTGTGGCACCAGCATGACCTGACGGTCCTGCTGGTGACCCATGATGTGGATGAGGCGCTGCTGCTGGCCGATCGCGCGGTGGTGCTGATCGATGGCCAGATCGGGGCGGATATTCCCATTCCGCTCGACCGGCCCCGCCGCCACGGCGACCCCGACTTCATCCGCCTGCGCCAGGAGCTGCTGTCCACGCTCGGCGTCGATGAACTGGCGGCCTGACGGTCGCCAGCCCGCGTCTGCCCGTCCGCCGATCCGGCACTCTCACCCTCAGAAATGCGCATCCCAGCTCTCCCTTAGTTGTTTAGCTAATGGTTAGCATCCTAACTATAAGCGCAGCATCGAGTTTGACGCTTTGTTGGGGATGGCATGCGCGCCACCGAATTCGGCCGGCTGGTCTACCGTGTCTCCACCGCCTGGCGACGGGAGATCGATTATCGCGTCCGCGATTTCGGTCTGACGGAGGCGACCTGGCGACCGCTTCTGTATATTGGCCGTCTGGGAGACGGACAGCGCCAGACGGATCTGGCGGCAGCCCTGATGATCGAGGCGGCGTCTCTGGTTCGGCTGGTCGATGCGCTGGAGCGCGCGGGCCTGGTCGAACGGATCGAAGACCCTGACGACCGGCGCTCGAAGCGTCTGACCATGACGCCGGAAGGTCGCGCGGTCTATGACAAGGTCGCTGCCCTTCACAGCCAACTGGCCCAGGACTTCATCAAGGACGTGTCGCCGGCGGATCTGGATGTCTGCGCGGGCGTGCTGGATCGCGTTCTCGGCGCCATCGAATCCTATTCACCCCCGGACCCGGCAGCGTCTACGGCCGGCGACCCGGTATGAGCGCTGCCATCCGCCCGGCGCCGTCCCTGTGGCGCAGCACCGCGGGCATTGTCCGCGTGTCTCCGGCGACCGCCTATGTCGCGCGCACGCTGCTGGCCATGGCCATCGCCTTTCATGCCGCGCTCTGGCTGCAATTGAGTTCGCCTGCTTCCTCGATGGTCACGGTCATGATCGTCGCGAGCCTCTCCCGCGGGGCCATCCTGTCCAAGGGCTTCTGGCGAATCTTCGGCACCGTGATGGGCGCCGTCGCCGCTGTCGTGATCACGGCCTGGTTCGGTCAGACCCCCATCCTGTTCCTCGTCGCTTTCGGGGCGTGGCTGGGCATCTGCACCTTCATCTCCAGCCTCTTTCGCCATTTTCGCGCCTATGGCGCGGTCCTCGCGGGTTACACGGTCGCCCTGATCGCGGCGGGTGCGATCGCCAACCCCGAGCATGTGCTGGATTACGCTCTGGCGCGCCTGGCAGTGGTGACGCTCGGGGTCGTGGTCTCCACCGTGGTGACGATGATCTTTCAGCCCAGCGTGACCACCAATGTCATGCGGAGCCGGGCCCGTGCATCGTTGCGCGGTGTCGCCAAGCTCTTGCTGTCTCGTGCGGATGGGGTGGCGATGGACGATCCTGCCTTCATCGCGGAGCGCACACGCCTGGCCGGAGACATCGAGCGGCTGGATGAGACGGTCGAGTTTTCCGGCGCCGAGGCGACGGACGTCAACCGGCACGCAGCCAGCATCCGCCGCGGTCTCGCCGCCCTTTATGCCGCGCTGCTGTCTGTCTCGGTCGCAGGGCAGTCGCTCAACCGCTTGACGATGGCGGCCCATGCCGAGGCCGACGCCGATGAGACGGCCCGGAAGGCAGCGGCCCCAGAAGCGGATGAGGGAACCGTGGCGGGTGGCGATCTGCCGGTCGTTGCCCCTGCGGGTGCCGAATCGCTGTCCGCGGAAGTCCGTGGCCTGTTGCAGGAGGTCGCGGCCTATGATCCGCAGGATCGTCATGCCGCGATGCAGCTGTCTGAAAAGATCGCCACCGTCGCGCGCGACGTGACGCGGGTGCAGGGGGACCGCGCCTCGCTGGACGAAGTCAGTACCCTTGCCCGCATCCATCAGGAGCTGGAGCAGCTCCATGATTGCGTGGCGCCTTTCGCCGCATGGCAGGAAACGCGCCGCCCCTATCACAGGGGCAGCCGCCTCAAAAGCTTCCACGATTATCCGACCGCCATCCGCAACGGCGTGCGAGCCGCAATCGCCGTTTTGATCGGAGGCTTCTTCATCTATTTCACCGGCTGGTGGCCGGCCGGTCCTACCGCGCTGATCATCCTGGCCGCCTCCTGCGGGCTGCTGTCGAATGCCCCCAGCGCCGCCGCCGCCAGCATCCAGTTCGGCAAGGGCATCACCTATTCCTCGGTCTTTGCCTTCATCTACGCCTTCTGGATTCTGCCCCATATCACCGGCTACCCGATGATGTTCGCCTCCCTGGTGCCCGTGCTGGCGGTCGCGGTCTATGGATCGACGATCCCGCGCTTCGGGCTGCTGTCGGTTGGCTTCGTCATCTTCTTTCTGACGCAGATCAATTTCGCCAATCAGATGAATTACGACATCGTGGTTTTCACGAATAACACGCTCGCCTTCACGCTCGGGGCCTGGGCGACCGTTCTGGCCTTCCGCGTCGTCTGGCCACCTAATCCGATGCGGGATGCGTCGCATCTCACCCGGCGCATTCGCCGCGCGACCGAACGGCTCATCCGTGGCGGCGGCCGCCATCGTGGCCGGCGGGACTGGCTGGGCTGGCTGGTGACCTACAATCAGGCGATGCAGCGGCTGTTCCTGCGCCTTCAGGTCAATCCCAGCCTGCGCAACCAGACCATCGGCGACAGCGGCGCCTTGCTGATCATCACGCAGGAGGCGCTGCGCCTGCAGTCCATCCTGCGCGGCCTGGATCTGCCGCAAGCCGAGCGCGCAGATGCCGAGACCGCGATCCGCCATCTGATGACGCTCCGCCGGCCGCGGCGGGCCACGCTCAGCGCCGAGCGCGCCAGCACGCGGCTTGAAGGCTTGCACGCCCGCAGCGAAACGCCGCGCCCCGGCCTGCTGCGGGCCGCCGGCAGTTTCCGCACCATTGCCGCCTTGATGCCGCAAGCGCAGCGCCTGCTGTCACTCGAAGCCCCCTTTCGGAAGGACGCGTAGCCCATGTTTTCGGAAGCGCAGATCGACAGCATCCTGTTCGCCCCGATCGTCATCTATTGCCTTCTAGGTGCGATCATTTTCGTGCCCGTGCGGTTTTTGCTCGGCCGGCTCGGCGTTTTTTCCGCCGTCTGGCACCCTGCCCTTTTTGAGCTTGCGATCTATTTCATCATAACCGGCGCCCTCGTTCTCTTCGTCGCCTGACCGGATCACCATGTCTGCTGTTATTCGCCTTATCCGCTTCCTGATCACACTCGCCGTTGTGGCCGTCGCGGTCTTCATCGTCGTGCAGCTGTGGAACGTCTATATGCTGGCGCCCTGGACGCGGGACGGGCGCGTTTTCGCGCAAACCGTCATCGTGGCGCCGGAGGTCTCAGGCACCGTGGTCTCGGTGCCGCTGCAGGACAATCAGCCTGTTCGGAAAGGCCAGGTCCTGTATCAGATCGACAAAAGCCGGTTTGAGATCGCGCTGGATCAGGCGCAGTCCGAACTTCAGGCCGCACAGTTGCAGGAAAAGAAGGCGCAGGACGACGTGGCGCGCCGCCGCGGGCTGAGTGGGCTGATCTCGAAGGAAGATGTCTCCAATACCAATATCGCCTCCGCCGTGGCGTCCGCTAATGTCAGTGGCGCGCAGGCGGCCGTCGATCTCGCAAAGCTCAATCTGGCGCGCTCCACGCTTTATGCCCCGGTCTCGGGCATCGTCACCCATCTGCGCCTCCAGGCCGGTGATTTCGCAACCGCCGGACACCCGGATATCGCGCTGATCAATACCGCCTCCTTCCAGGTCATCGGCTATTTCGAGGAGACGAAGATTGCCAAGGTGCATGTCGGCGATGCCGTCAGCATCAAGCTGATGGGCTTTCCCGACCGGCTGACGGGCCATGTCAGCAGCATCGGCGCCGGCATCGGCGACCAGAATGACGGCGTCAATACGCGCGGCCTGCCGGAGGTCAATCCGGTCTTCGACTGGGTCCGTCTGGCGCAGCGCATTCCCGTCTATATCGCGATCGACCATCTGCCGCCGGGCGTCGTGCTGGCCTCGGGCATGACCTGCTCGGTCAATGTCGGCCGCGAAGTGCCCGAAGCCCATGGTTTCACCGGCCGGATGCAGCGCTGGATGGAGGATAATCTCTAACATGCGCTGTCCTTCCTTTTCCCTGAAAGGGGCGCTGGCGTTACCGCTCGCGGGGCTGCTCGCGGCCTGCACGGTGGGGCCCGACTTTTCCAAGCCTAAGCTCGACCTGCCGCCGCAATTCACCGAAAAGCCGGCCTCACCCACCGATATCGCGCTGACCGATGCCGAGCTGACCCAGTGGTGGAGCGCCTTCAACGACCCGGTGCTGGACCGGCTGGTGCGGCAGGCGATTGCCGGCAATCTCGATCTTCAGATCGCCCGGCAAAGACTGCTGGAGGCGCGCGAAGACAGGGTGCAGGCCGCCGCCGGCGATCTTCCGACGATCGATTTCGGCGGCGACGCGCAGCGTGCGCGCGCCAGCACGACGGTCGAATACCCGCCCGGCTTCGGCAATTATCACGCCTATACGCTCGGCTTCGATGCCAGCTGGGAGCTGGATATATTCGGAGAGACCCGGCGCGCGACGGAAGCCACGACCTATGGCGTCAATGCCTCGATCGCGGAGCGGCGCGCGCTGCTGGTCAGTCTGCTGTCGGAAGTGGCGGTCGATTATACGACCTTGCGGGCGGCCCAGGCCCGGCTGGCCATCGCGGAAAGCAATCTCCGTACCGCCCAGCAGGTGGCGAGCTATTCACAGCAGCTGGAATCCCAGGGCCTGGGCAATACAGTCTCCGTTCTGCAGGCGCAGGCGCAGGTCGAGCAGACCCAATCCACGCTCCCCGCCTTGCGGGCCGACGTAGCCGTCATGTCCCACGCCATTGCCGTGCTGCTGGGCCGCTATCCGGGCGATCTCGACTCCATGCTGAGCGAAGCGCAGCCGCTGATGGCAACCCCCGCCACCATCCCGGATACGATCCCGGCCGAGGTCATCGAAAACCGGCCCGACGTGCATGAGGCCCTGATGGACTATGCCGCTGCCAATGCCCAGATCGGCGTGGCCGTGGCCGAGGAATTGCCCCATTTCTCCATCCCGATCTCGGTGACGCCACAGGCGAGCGCGATCAGCCAGCTGTTTGAGGGCGCATCGCTGACCTATTCGCTGGCGCTGCAGGGCGCCCAGCACCTCTATGCGGGGGGCAAGCTCAATTCCAAGGTGCGGCAGGCGCGCGACAATGCCGAGGCCGCCCGGCTGCACTATAAGGCCACCGTGCTCTCAGCCCTGCAGCAGGTCGAGGATGCATTGGTGCATGTGCAAAGCGACCGCGAGGCCAACGCCGCCCTCGCCGCCTCCGTACGCGACGCTCAAAAGGCGCTTGATCAGTCCACCACGCTGTATCACGCCGGCCTGCAGGACTTCCTGACGGTGCTGACGAATGAACGCACGGTCTTCGTCTCCCGCGATGCCCTGGCGCAGAGCGACGCGGCACTCGTCACCGACTATATCGCTTTGTTCAAGGCGCTCGGCGGCGGCTGGCAGCATGTGGAACTGGACCCGCCGGACGTGAAGGCGATGATCGACAAAGCCGCGCAACCGGCCAAAAAAGGATTGTTTTGGTGAGGGCCTTTTCAACCGCGATCCCGCAGGATGGGCTCGATCAGCCGCAGCGCTTCTGGGCGGTGCTGGCGGTGGCGCTTGGTCTCATCATGGCCGTGCTGGACGGTGCGATTGCCAATGTCGCTTTGCCGACCATCGCGGCCGATGTGAATGTCAGCCCGCATGACAGCGTCTCGATCATCAATGCCTATCAGATCGCCGTCATCGTGCTGCTGCTGCCCATGTCGTCTTTGGGCGAAATCTACGGCTACAAACGCGTCTTCCTGAGCGGCGTCGTGCTGTTCACGCTCGCCTCCTTCGCCTGCGCGATGTCGCGCACACTGGACGAACTCACCATCGCCCGCATCTTCCAGGGCTGTGGTGCGGCCGTGCAGATGAGCGTGACGGGCGCCATCATCCGCTTCGCCTATCCGCGCGCCAAGCTCGGCCAGGGCCTGTCGATCAACGCCTTCGTGGTTGCGGGATCGACAGCCGTGGCACCCTCCATCGCCTCCGCTATCCTCGCGGTGGCACACTGGGAATGGCTTTTCGCCATCAACGTGCCGATCGGCATCCTCTGCTTCGTGGTCGCGGTCCGCAGCGTGCCGAACAGCCTGCGGTCGTCGATCCGCTTTGACGTGATCAGCGCTGTTCTATGCGGCGTCACCTTTGGCGTCGGCATGTTCGGACTGACGGACCTCTCGCATGGCACAACCTGGCTGCGGGGCCTGGCAGAGCTCGTCATCGGCATCGTGGCCGGCATTCTCCTGGTGCGACGGCAACTCAGCCGGTCGGAGCCGCTGCTGCCGATCGATCTGCTGCGCATTTCGCTGTTTCGCCTGTCGATCATCAGCTCGGTGCTGTCCTTCAGCGCGCAGATGCTGGCCTTCGTCTCCATCCCGTTCTTCGTTCAGGACACTCTGGGCAAAAGCGAGGTGATGACCGGGCTGCTGATGACGCCCTGGCCCTTCGTCATCATGTTCGTCGCCCCCATCGCCGGGCGGCTCTCCGACAAGGTGCCGGCCGGGATTTTGGGCGGCATCGGCCTCGGCTTCTATGCGCTGGGTCTGGCGCTGACGGCCGCCCTACCCGCCCATCCCGCCAATTGGGATATCTGCTGGCGTCTGGCGATTTGCGGCGCCGGCTTCGGCCTGTTCCAGTCTCCCAATAACCGGGCGATCATGGGCTCCGCCCCGCGCCACCGGTCAGGGGGCGCCAATGGCATGCTGGGCATGGCGCGCCTCACCGGGCAGACGCTGGGGGCGACGATGGCGGCTGTGGTCTTCAAGCTTTTCCCCCATCACGGGCAGATGCCAGTGGCGCTGGGCATCGCCTGCGTCCTCGCGGTCGGCGGCATGGTCGTGAGCTTTATGCGCCTGCGGGCGCCGGGCGGCGTGCCCACCGCCGCCAAGAGCTAGACGAAAGCCGCCACTCAGCTCTTGGGTGCTGCCAGCAGCACCCGGTTGACGGGCTCCAGCGCCGCAAAAACCGCTTCCCAGGCGCGGCGGAATTTGTCCGCGCCCATGCCGCGTTCCTCGAACAGCGCTGCCAGGTCCGCGACCGTCTTCTCCCCGTCGATCGCCTGCAGAATGGCGGGCGCCTGGGGCGGCAGGCTGACCGGCGCGCGCAGCCCGTCGAACAGGAAGGGCAGCTGGCCATTGGGCAGGATGGACTTCACCAGTTCCGAACCTGGCACTTCCCGCATCACCGGCACCGCCGTATCGGCCAGCGGGTCCGCCCGCGTCACCGGCTCAGCCGCACGGCGGCAATAGGTAATATGGACGCTCATATTGGCCGTGAGGCTTTCGGCGAGGGCCGCCTGTTGCGTTGCCGGCAAGCCAGCCGCCAAGCCGCGCAGTTTCGGGTCCGGCAGCCAGGTCGCGGGGTCGTAGCGCATCGGCTCCATGAAGGCGGCCACCGCCATGCCGGCGCTCGCCAGAAGGGACGCGAAATCGGTCACGGTGAAGGCGCGGTCGCGGGGATTGAGCAGCAGGTCATAAAGCCCGGCATCGCCGCCGCTGATGTGATCGGAGAAATTGCGGTTGAAGCGCAGCCAGTTGCTTTCGGGCAGATGGCGCATGACGCGTTTCGCGATCTCGATCCGGCTGGCAGGCGTCTGTTCGGGCGGCGCCAGCAGGCTCAGCGCCTCCTGCACCATATAGACGCCGGTGCGGCCATGCGGCGCATAGACCATCAGCCCCATGCCGCCGCCCGGCGCCAGCACGCTTTCCAAGGCCGCGAGACCCGCCGCCGGCTCAGGCAGATGATGCAGCACGCCGCAGCAGTCGATGTAATCGAACGGGCCCAGGCCCAGCCGCGGCAGATCGAGAATGGACCCCTCGACCCAGTCGATATTGGTGAGGCCTCGCGCCTCCGCCCTTCCGCGGGCGATGCGCATCGCAGCCTGGGACCGGTCCAGATAGGTCACGCGGCCCGCATTGCCGCGACGGGCGAGGTGCGTCGCCAGCATGATGGTGCCGTCGCCGGTGCCGCCGCCTGCGACCAGGGCATTCAGCGGCTGGCTTTGCGGCCGCTGAGCGCCGAAGACCCAATAGTCTATTTCGCGCAGATGTGAGGGGCTGCCGATGATGAGGCGCTTGGCCTCCTCCTTCGGGTCGCGGGCCGGATAGGGATAGGCCTCATACTGGGCGGCGAGCTGGGCGTCGGTGCGATCGGTCATGCTGCCGCTTTAAAGACTCCCGCCCGCGCTGGCGAGACATGCAGCGCATGTCGCAAGCTTCACTTGCGAAGCGCCCGCCTGCTCCCTTATCCCCTCACCATGCGCAAGATCTTCCTCACCGTGTCTACCCTGATCTCCCTCTCGGCTCCGGCCTTCGCCGCAGACAAGGCCACCGGCCCGATGTCGCTGGGCGTCTTTTCGGACTGGACCGCCGCCGAATACGGCGCGGGCGCCAGCCATGCCTGCTACGCCTTCACGCGGGCCATCGGCAGCGCCAAGACGCCGACCGCCGCGATGATCATCGTGACCGAGCGCGCGACCTCCCGCGACGAAGTCGTGGTCAATGCAACCGTCCCCTATCCGGCCAAGACCGAAGTCGCCTTCCAGGTCGATGACCAGCCGGCGATGTCCTTCTACACCTCCGGCAAAGGCGCCTTCTCCCGTGACGGCCGTGCGACCGTCATCGCGCTCCAGAAGGGCAATGGCGCCAACGCCGCCTGGGCCAGCAAAACCGACAAGAAGCATGTCGAGAAGTTCTCCCTCTCCGGCTTCAGCGCGGCCTATGGCGCCATCGTGAAGGCATGTCCCGCGAAGTGAACGCCATCCCGCCCCTGAAGACCCAGACAGAGGCCGCGACACCCTTCGTCGGCGCCATGCCGGAGGATGCCGCGCGCATCATGGCCAAGGCGGCCCTGTTTGCCCCGCCGCCCGCCCGCATGGCGGATGGCCGGCGCGAGCTGGTCGGCCTGTCGCGTGAAGAGCTGATCGAAGTCGTCCGCGACATCGGCGAGGCGCCGTTCCGCGCCAAGCAGATCTGGCACTGGATCTATCATCAGGGTGAGACCGACTTCGCGAAGATGTCCACCATGGCGAAGCCGATGCGGGACAAGCTGGCCGAGCATTTCGTGGTCGGGCGCCCTCTGGCCGCCGTCACCCAGACCAGCACGGATGAGACGCGGAAATTCCTGTTCCGCTTCCGCGACGGGCAGGAGGCCGAGACCGTCTATATCCCCGATCCGCAGGAAGATCGCGGCGCCGTCTGCATCTCCTCCCAGGTCGGCTGCACGCTCTCCTGCAGTTTCTGCCATACCGGCACCCAGCGCCTGATGCGCAATCTGGGTGCAGCCGAGATCGTCGGCCAGTTCATGGCGGCGCGCGACAGCTATGGCGAGTGGCCGAGCCCAAAAGGTGAGACGCCGCGCCTGCTCTCAACCATCGTGCTGATGGGCATGGGCGAGCCGCTGTACAATTACGAGAATGTCGCCAAGGCGATGAAGATCGTCATGGACGGCGAAGGCATCGCCCTCTCCCGCCGCCGCATCACGCTATCGACCAGCGGCGTCGTGCCGATGATGGACCGCGCCGGGGCTGAGCTTGGCGTCAACCTCGCCGTTTCGCTCCATGCCGTGCGCGACGATCTGCGGGATGAGCTGGTGCCGCTGAACCGCAAATACCCGATCGCTGAGGTCATCGCCGCCTGCCGGCGCTATCCCCCGGCGTCCAATGCGCGGCGCATCACGTTTGAATACGTCATGCTCAAGGGCATCAACGATACCGAGGCCGATGCGCGGGAGCTGGTGCGGCTGATCGCCGGCCTGCCGGCCAAGGTTAATCTGATCCCGTTCAATCCCTGGCCGGGCAGCCGATACGAGACGAGTTCGCAGAACGCCATCCGGCGCTTCGCCAATATCGTCATGGATGCGGGCTATGCCGCGCCCGTGCGCACCCCCCGCGGCCAGGATATCCTGGCCGCCTGCGGCCAGCTGAAAACGGAAACGGTCCTCGCCCGCCGCCGCGTCGGCACGGAGCCTGACGAAGCCAGCGCCTGAGTCCCCCAGGCCATGACCGGTGGTGCCAGCCCCGTGCAGCCCGTGCTCGAAACGATTGACGCGCTCGACGCACTGGCCGCCAGAAGCATGGGAATCATCCGGCGCGAAGTAGCACCTGCCTTCGGCGGCGTGCCCCGGCTGCCTCTGATCCCCGGCACCGAGGGTTTCGCGGGACACTGGCTGCCAGACTATCACGGCCGGGATACCGGCTGGATCATGCATGATATCGCCTGCTACTCCCTGCTCGGCGCACGCGTCTCCGGCGCCGGAAACGTCTGGTGGCAGGACCGGCTGGTGACGGCGCCCGCGGTGATGCCGGACTATGTGGCCGATGCCCTGGCCGCGGCCGCGGGCGGAAACCCCCAGCTTTGGGCCGAGGCGCGGCTGCCCATTCGTCATATCGACGCCCCCTGCCTCCTCGCGACCGGCCATGGTACAGGCGTCTATGGCCACTTTCTGGTGGAAATGCTGTTCCGCGTCCTGGTCGCGCGTGCGGCCTTCGCCGGCACCGGCCTCAACTTCCGCATCCTCTTGCCCGTGCGATCGCCGCAGTGGCTGCTGGATATTCTGGAGCAGCATCTGCAGATCCCGCGCAGTGCGATCCTGTTCTACGATCCGGCGCAGGAGCAGGTGGCGCTGCGCCATGCCATCCTGCCCACGCAGATCTTGCAGCCGGGTGGCTTCCACCCCGGCGCCAATGCGATGATCGATCAGCTCATCCACAGGCTCGATCTCGATCGGGTTGCGCCCACACCAGCGCGGGTTTTTGCCGTCCGCCGTGGCTTCTACAACCCGGCCGCGCCCTATCGCGTCTGCATGAATGAGGATCGTCTGGTCGAGATCGCGGCACACCGGCACGGCTTTGCGGCGGTCGCAGCCGAGACGCTGAGCTGGCGCGAACAGGCCGCCCTGTTCCACCGGGCCGACATCGTGCTGGGGCTGGCGGGCAGCGGCTTGCACAATGCGATCTTCGCACGGCCCGGCAGCCGCTTGGCCTCGCTGGGCGTCATGAACGCCGTGCAATCGGATATCGGCACGCTGCGCTTGCAGCACAATGCGTTTCTGATGCCAGGGGTCGCCGTCAGCGGCCAGTTCACCATCGACGAAGACCTGTTTACGGCTTTTCTGGATGCGGTCTGTGCCTGGCCGGGTGCCGTGGCTTAACGCCTCATCCCTACATCTTCATGCCCGCCATACCGCCGGACGCGGGTGCCGCGGCGGGCGGCAGATAGGTCATCGGCTGCACCGTCACCGTAACGGTGATGGAACCTGCATGCGCGAAGGTGAGCGTCAGGGGAAACTGCTCACCCACCGTAAGCGGCTGGCTCAGTCCTTCGAGCATGACGTGATAGCCATCCGGCGAGAGGACAATCGGCTGCCCCGGCGCCACCGGCAGCGACCCCACCGCATCCATCACCATCAATCCGTTCACCATATGGCTTTGATGCAGACTGGCGCTCTGCGCGATGGGCGTGGACACGGCGGTGAGCTGGTCGGGCGCGCCCGTATCGGTGACGGTGAGATACACGACCGCCGGAATCGTTGCGATGGGCGTGACGCGCGACCAGGCCCCGGTGACGGTGATATCCGCGGCGATGGCCGGGATAGCCACGGCAGAGGACAGACATCCTGCCGCCGTCAGAAGCCCCAGCCATCGCCGCATCATGTCGCTCCCGTCTGTGCCGCCGTCAGGTGATCGTATAGCCGCCGTCAATCACCAGATTCTCGCCATTGATCATGCCCGCCGCGCGGCTGACGAGATAGAGCACGGCATGAGCGATTTCCTCGGCCTCGCCGAAGCGGCCGACCGGGATCTTGGCGCGGAAGCGGTCCCCGCGTTCGCCGACCCAGGTCATCTTGCCCATGGGCGTGTTGATGACGGTGGGTGAGATGGTGTTGCTGGTGATGCCCTTCGGCCCCCATTCCAGCGCCAGCACCTTGCTCATGCCGATGATGCCGGCCTTGCTGGCGCCATAGGCCACATGATCGTCGAGCGCCACCAGCGCCGCCTGGGACGCCATGCTGACGATGCGGCCGTAGCCGCGGTCTATCATGTGGCGGCCCACTTCGCGCGAAAACAGGAAGGGTGCGCGGAGATTGACGCTCATCGTCAGGTCCCAGACGTCGTTGGAGAGGTCTACCGCGGGTGCGATGACGCCGACGCCGACATTGTTGACCAGGATGTCGATGCGGCCGGTGCGGGCGATGATCTCAGCCACTGCGGCTTCGACCGCGGCGGCATCCCGCACATCGACCACAAGGCCGAAACCATCCTGTCCGAGGCCAGCAGCAACCCCCGTTACCTCGGGATTGGAATCGACGAGAACAATGCGCGCGCCTTGTTCGGCCAGCAGGGTCGCGATGCTGAGCCCGATGCCGCGCGCCCCGCCGGTGACGAGCGCGACCTGGCCCGAGAGGTCATAAGCTGCGTCCACTGATCCTGGCATGTCTTCCCTCGCCTTTGTTTTCATTCTTAGGCAGCACGATTGTTGTGCTGCCTTGCTTTATCCCATGGGCCTGCCATGGCGCCAAGCCGCCGGTCGGCTCTGCCGAAACCTGTAAGGAGACCGTAAGCCGCGCCGCCTAGCCTCCTGCCAAACCTGAAAGATCCGAGGATGGTGATGACACGGCTTGCTTCCGTTCTATTGGCCGCAGTGGCCCTCGGCACCGGCATCACGAGTGCCTTTGCGGCCGACGCGGCGCGCGGCAAGCTCGACTATGGCATGTGCTTCGGCTGCCACGCCATCGGGCCCCATCCGCGGGTGAAAGTGGGGCCGCCACTCGACGGGATTGTCGGCCAAAGATGGGCCTCCTATCCCGGCTATCCCTATTCAGCCGGGCTGCGTGCCGGCGGCAAAGCCGGCAAAACCTGGACGGACGCAGCCCTCAATGCCTGGCTGAAGAACCCATCCGCCATGGTTCCGGGCACCAGGATGCATTTCATGGGCCTCGACGCTGCGCGCGACCGTGCCGACGTGATCGCCTATCTGGCCCAGTTCAATGCCAAGGGGCAGCAGCGATAAGGAGCTGACCCAGTCCACTATGGCCGTCTGGCGCAGTTTGGTCCCGGACGTTAGGCTCGCGTGCGGGGACTGAAGCGGGGGACAAACCCCGCCGGTCCACCGTCGAGGGAGCACCTGACCATGAGCCAGCCACCGATCAGACCCAATCGGCTGCGGGAGATTACGGCCGCCGGGGATGCGGCCATCAATGGTTGGCTTGGCATCGCAAGCGTCATCTCGGCCGAGGTCATGGCGCATCAGGGCTGGGACAGTCTGACCATCGACATGCAGCACGGCATGATCGGCTACAATGATCTGGCACCGATGCTGGCCGCCATCTCCACCACGCAGACAGTGCCGCTTGTGCGCGCACCCTGGCTCGAACCCGGCATCCTGGGCAAGATCCTCGACGCCGGCGCCTATGGCGTGATCTGCCCGATGATCGAGACGGCGACCGATGTCGAGGCCTTCGTCACAGCGACGTCGTATCCGCCGCGCGGCCGCCGCAGCATGGGACCCATCCGCGCGGCGCTATATGGCGGACCGGGCTATACCGCCCATGCCAATGACACGATCCTGCGCTTTGCGATGATCGAAACCCGCGGCGCGCTGGACAATCTCGATGCCATTCTGGCCGTCGACGGGCTGGACGCGGTCTATATCGGCCCGTCTGATCTCTCACTGGCCCTCGGCCGGCCGCCGCGCTTCGACCAGGACGATCCCGTGGTGCTGGAGGCGATTTTGGATGTCGGTCGCAGAACCCGCGCTGCGGGGCGCATCGCCGGCATCCATAACGGCTATCCGCCCTATGCCCGCCGGATGATCGCGGCGGGTTTCAATTTCGTGACGGTCGGCACCGATACGATGTTTCTGGCGGATGGATCGCGCGCCATGCTGGCGCAGATCCGGGACGATCCGGCGGACGCGCCCCAGCCGGGACGCAGCTACTAGACGAAAGGCGGGGCACCTGCGCCCCGCCTTTCCCCTCAATTCGCCTTCGGGTCCAGCCGATAGCCGCCGGCTTCAGTAATCAGAAGCTGCGAATGGCTGGGATCGGGCTCGATCTTCTGCCGCAGACGGTAGATATGCGTCTCAAGCGTATGGGTCGTCACGGCGGCATTGTAGCCCCAGACCTCGTTCAGCAGCACCTGGCGCGCGACCGGCTTGGACCCGGCCCGATACAGGAACTTCAAAATCGCCGCTTCCTTTTCGGTCAGGCGGATGCGGCGGTTCTTGATCGGCTCATGCAACAATTTGGTCGCAGGACGGAAGACATAGGGCCCGATGGTGAAGACTGCGTCTTCGCTATTCTCGAACATGCGCAGCTGCGCCCGCAGACGCGCCATCAGCTCCGACAGGCGGAAGGGTTTCGAGACATAGTCATTCGCGCCCGAATCGAGGCCGCGTACGACATCCGTCTCTTCCGCCGACCCGGTCAGCATGATGATCGGCATCTTGAAGCCGCGCGCCCGCAACTGGGTACAGAAATCGCGCCCATCACCGTCGGGCAGACTGACGTCCAGGATAATGGCATCGTAGCGCAAGCCGGGCCTGTTCAAAGCCTCATCGGCTTCGGCAACGGATGACGCCTCAGCCGCCCAAAATTCACCATCGACCACCAGCTGCTCTGCCAATGTAGACCTCAGCGCCAGATCGTCGTCCACGATAAGGATGGAACGCTCGTCCCCGCTTGGTTTGTCTGCCACTGTGACCCTCTCATTCTGAACAAGCACATCTGCCATCGATCCACTCCGGTTTCGGATGAGAAATCAGGCTCGAAACGATAAGGCACAAAGTCGCACCTTACCTATGAATACTGTTATGCAGCGCCTAATCGAACGCTCTACGGCTCCGATATGGTGGCGCTCACGAGGTTTACTATAGTTTGTGAAGTATTTCCCCTCAGATGATCCCACCCAATCCACGCTTCAGCCTGGCCGACGCCGCCTCGGCGGCGACTGCCATCCCAGCTTACGGCGCCTGCACCTCTATTCCCGTCAGCCCCTTCGCCAAGACATCCCGCAAATGCGCCAGATCCAGCGCAATGCAACCCGCCGTCGGCGCACGATCCGGGGTCGTGACATGCAGAAAAATCGCTGAACCGCGGCCAGCGACGACCGGCGAATCGTTCCATCCCAAGATCCCGATGACATCATAGACGGAATCGCTGCGCCACAATGCTTCATGTCGGCCGCCATAGGGCAGTCGGACCCTGCAATTATAGGCGGCGTCGGCCGGATCGTCGCACCAGCCGTCGCGCGGGCCGATCGGCTCCAGCGGCACAGCGGCGCGGGGCGCGGCCAGACGGTCAGCCCGGTACAGCAGCCGCCGCAGCGGCATCAACCCGACCGGCGTGCCACCGTCTCCCTCTTCCTTGTCGCGCCGAATGCCGCCCCGCCCGAAACATGCGGGATAGCGATCCGGCCCAAGGGTCAGAAATCCATCCGGGGTCAAAACTGCATACGCCATAGCCAGTTCGCTAACCCGTGATTGTGGCAGCGGTATGCGACGGATCACATAAACAAATGAAATTCTTATAAGAATTTATTTAGCCGGGGCCCGCTCGCCCGGCCTCAAAATTGCGTGGCATCCAAGCGGGCTCCCATTGCGACAGGTGCTCGGACAAAGCTATGCGCCTTTGCCTGGTCCCTAAATCCGGTTCTGAAACGCGAGTCCTGATGAGCCTTACGCAGACCATGACCCGTCGCATCGATCTCGCCGGCTGGGTCATGACCGAGACCCTGCGCGCGGGTCCCGGCAGCGCGGGCGTGGTCACCACCGGTCCCGCCGATATTGGCACGATCCCCGGCCCACGCCGCGGCATCCTGGCCGCCGTGACGCAGGAGACAGGGATGGCCGCCGGCACCGAACCGCGCGAGTCGGTCGCCATGCTCGCGCTATCGGCGCTGGTGGACGGATATTACAACGCCCGCCCAACCTTTGGCCAAGGCCAGGCTCTGGCCCAGGCAGTGGAAGCGCTCAATCGCTGGATGTTCGCGAGCCACGGGCTTGATGCGACCGAACCCGGTCTTGCCACCTCGCTATCCGCCCTTGTCTTCGCGGGCCATCGCGTCGGCCTCATCCAGATCGGCGCCGGCCTTATCCTGAGGGTCCGCGCCGGCGAAGTCATGCGCATCTCCACGCCGCAACTGCTGCGACTGGCCCCGGGGCGCTTGGCGCCACGCCGCGCACTCGGCCATGACAGCCATATCCTCCTGGATTATCAGGAAGACACCGCCCTGGCCGGGGACCGCTACATTCTCATCAGCGACATCCGCGACACCCGGGGCGGCCGCATCGACACCACACCCCTGCTCGCTTTGTGCCGCGCCGCGACCGGCCCTGGCGCCATCGCCGATGCCATCGCCCGCTTCGCGCCTGAGGATGACGGCGCCGCCGCGACCGCCGCCGCCGCACGGAGCGTCATCCTGCTGGATATCGAAAGCCTGCCCGAGCCGACGGTCGCCGCGACCGAGGCCAGCCTGACCGACCTGCCCTCCGGCCCCATTCCCCAGGACGGCGACAACCTGGACGGCTATACCATCGGGCGCACGCTGCATCGTGGCGCCTATACGCTGCTGAAATATGCCGTGGACACCCGTTCGCGCGAGCCGGTGGTGCTGAAATTCCCGCTTCCCGCCATGCTCAATGACCGCGTCTTCCAGGCCGGCTTCGCGCGGGAGAGCTGGATAGGCACCAGCATCCACAGCCCGGTCATCGGGCGCATCATCCCGCCCGAGCCCGAGCGCCGGTCCCAGCTTTATATCGTCATGCCCTATTACCGGGGCGAAACGCTGGAAAGCCGGATCGCGCGGGAACCGCGCTTCTCACTGCCCGATATCGTGGCGATCGGCTTGCAGCTCGCCCAGGCGGTTGAGGATCTGCGCGCCGTGCAGGTGCTGCATCGCGACCTCAAGCCCGACAACATCATGCTGCCCAATGGCGGCGGGCTGCGGCTGCTGGACCTGGGCCTTGCCTATTTGGCAGGCATGGAGACGGGAACCGCGCAGGGGCTGGCCGGCACGCTCCGCTACATGGCGCCGGAGGTGCTGCGCGGTGCCGCCCCCGATGACCGCACCGAGGTCTACGCCCTTGGCACCATCCTGCACCGGCTGGCGGGCTTCGGCCGCTTCCCCCGTCCTGGCGCCGATATTGCGGCGGCCCTCGCCCGCGGCCGTCCTGATCTGCCGCCCCGCCTGTGCGCGGTGATCGCATCCACGCTCGAAACAGACCCCGCCCGCCGGCCGCAGAATGCGGGAGCGCTGGGCCGCGCCCTGTCGGAGGCGCTGCAGGACGGTTCCGGCAACCGCGTCTCCGCCCGCCGCTTCCTGGAGCCCCTGCAGCTGTGGCGCGGATTGTCCCTGGTCCTCGGCCTTCTGCTGCTCCTGGCCCTCGCTTTGCGCTGAAAGGTGCCCCGTCACGCTGCCTTGGAAAAGCCGGCGTGACGGGGCACGGAGACGATGCTAATAGCCCACGACGACGGCGAAATGACCCAGAAAGACAGATCTTTGCCCGACGCTGTTACCCGGCCGCACGCGCCCGTGGCCCCCAAGTCCGGCGTAGCGGGCATGATCGACCGGCATGGCCTGTTGATGCGGCAGTTCCTGCAATTCGGCGTCGTCGGCACCTTCGGGTTCCTGGTCGACAATGCCTTCGTCTATACCGCGCATTATGGGTTCGGGCTTGGCCTCATCCTGGCGGGCATCCTCTCGTTTTTCGTCGCCGCGACGGCCAATTGGTTTCTCAACCGCATCTGGACATTCCGCGGCGCCAGCACCGGGCGTCTGCACCACGAATGGCTGCGCTATCTGGGCAGCAATGCCATCGGCTTCGTGCTCAACCGTGGCGTCTACATAGCGCTGATCGCCACCAGCGCCCTGTGCGTCAGACATCCGATTCTGGCGCTGGCCGCCGGGTCCATTGCCGGCCTGGGGGTCAATTTCGTGATGTCCCGCCGGGTCGTCTTCCGGTGACGGGCCGCCGATGCTGATGGGCGACCAGCCCTCACCTTTCCGGCCTATCGCGGAATCCTCGGCCGACGCGCCGCTGCTCGCCGTGCTCATTCCCTGCCGCGATGAAGCGGTGACGATCGCGGCAGTCGTTCAGGCTTTCCGGGCGGCGCTGCCGACCGCCGCCATCCATGTCTATGACAACGGCTCAACCGACGGTACCGCCGAAATCGCCAAGGCCGCCGGCGCCATCGTGAGACGGGAGACGCGGCCGGGCAAAGGCAATGTCGTGCGCCGCATGTTCGCGGAAGTGGAGGCCGATGCCTATGTCCTGGTCGATGGGGACGGCACCTATGAGGCCGCCGACGCCCCGGACATGGTGCGCCTGCTGCTGCAGGACGGACTCGACATGGTCACCGGCGTGCGCGTCGGCAGTTCGCAATGGAGCTACCGGCGCGGCCATCGGCTGGGCAATCGCGTGCTGACCGGGATCGTGCGGAACATCTTCGGCGACCGGATCAGCGACATGCTGTCAGGCTATCGCGTCTTCAGCCGCCGCTTCGTCAAATCCTTCCCCGCACTCTCGACCGGATTCGAGACCGAGACGGAACTCACCGTGCATGCGCTGGAACTCGGCATGCCGCTGGGTGAGGTCCGCACCCGCTACCAGGAGCGGCCCGAAGGCTCAGCCTCCAAGCTCCGCACCTATCGCGACGGCATCCGCATTTTGCGCACCATCGTCAATCTGGTGCGCGAGGAACGGCCGCTGATGTTCTTTTCGGGCAGCGGCTGCGCAGCGATTGTGATCGGCCTCGGTCTCGGCCTGCCAGTGGTCGCTGAATTCATGCATTCGGGGCTGGTGCCACGTCTGCCCACCGCCATCCTCGCCCTCGGCTTCATCAGTCTGGGCTTCCTGTCCATCGCCTGCGGCCTGATCCTCGATACGGTCGCGCGCGGCCGCAAGGAAGCGAAGCGCATGGCCTATCTGTCGATCTGCAGCTTTCCCCCGCGGCTGTGACGGCGATCCGCGCTGACCGGCTGCCCGAGGCCGCCAGCTATGACGCGGATATCATCATTCTGAGCCTGGACCGGCCAGATGACACCGAGGCCGCCATCGTCTCGGCCCTCAGCCAGACGGGACTGACGCGCCAGGTCATTGTCCTCGACCAGGGATCGACGCCGGAAAACCTTGCCCGCTTCACCCGCCTGATCGACGGACGTGCCGATGCGCGGCTGGCGGAAGCAGGCGGCAATGTCGGGGTGGCCGGCGGCCGGAACCGGGCCAGCGCCCTCGGCGAAGGCCGGGTCATCATCGCGCTCGACAATGACGCGGTCTTCGCGACCCCTGACACGGCGGCGCAGGCGGTCGCGGCGCTGGACGCGACGGCGGATTGTGCGGTTGTCGCTTTTCGCATTCTGAACGGCGACGGCAGCGCCGACGACCACGCCTGCTGGGGCTATCCCGATGCGCTGCGTCCCCGCGCGGCCGAGCGCTTTGCCTGCGCGACCTTCGTGGGCGCCGGCCATGCCATCAGCCGCCGGGCCTGGGTGGAGGTCGGCGGCTACGATTCGGCTCTCGAATTCACCTGGGAGGAATTCGATTTCGCACTCCGCGCCATCGCCCGCGGCTGGCATCTGCGCTACGACGGCACCCTTGCCGTACATCACAAGCGCGCGACCGCCGCACGCATCGACTGGGGGGATAAGCGCTGGTTTCTGTATGTCCGAAACCGCCTCTACATCGCCCGGAAATGGCGCCGGCCGGCCGTCGTTCTAGCTGCGCGGGCGACAGCTTACGCCCTGAAAAGCTTCAGAATAGGGCTTCCAGGACAGGGTTTGCGGGGTATCCGCGCGGGATTGTCGATGCCCCTGCCGCATCCCCCCGCACCGATCGGCGAGGCCGCCGCCGCCTATCTGTGGCAGACCGACGGACGCTGGCGCGGTGGTTTTTGGCAACGCCTGCGGCTTGAGGTATTCGCCGCTCTGCCATCATCCCGCCAGACCGGTGCCGGAAATAGCTCCGTTACAAATCGGCGATAGGTCCTGCCGCCTGATACTGAAGCCGAACGCCCACCCACAGAGGATTGCGTGATCTTTTCCCTCCGCCGCCTGACGCTCGGCCCTATCGGCCTGCTGACCCTGTCCCTGCTGACCGGATGCGATGTCGGACCCGACTATCATCGGCCGGCAACGGCTGTGCCGCCGGTCTTTACATCGCCCGGCGCACAGACCACGTCCAATGCCGGTCCCGCGCCGCTCTGGCCTTCGGCCAATTGGTGGGAAGGGTTCGGCTCGCCCCAGCTCAACCAGCTGATGGCCGAGGCAGAGGCGCATAATTACACGATTCAAAGCGCCATCGCGGCCGTGGAGGCGGCGGACGGCGCCGTGCGCGTCGCGGGTGGCGCGCTGCTGCCCACGCTCAGCACATCGCCCGGCGTCTCCTGGAGCCAGGAGAATGCCGGAGGCTCCAGCAAAACTGGCAGCATTGTCTCCAACAGCAACGGCACCATCACCCGCGTCGGCAGCGGCATCGTCGATACCCGCACCTATAGCGCGGAACTCTCGGCCTCTTATGAAATCGACTTCTGGGGCAAGAACCGCGCGACCTTCAACGCGGCGGAAGCCAGTGCGATGTCGGCTCGCTATGCCGCGCAGGTCACCGCGCTGACGGTGGTTGCTGAAGTCGCCGATACCTATTTCTCCGCCCTTGCTTATCAGGATGAGATCCGCGTCGCAGAGGCCAATCTTAAAACCGCTGAAGACCTGCTGAGGGTCGAGCAGGGGCGTCTGGCCGCCGGCTATTCCTCGATCCTCGACGTCGCCCAGCAGGCCGCCCTCGTCGCCGGTCAGCGCGCCGATGTGCCGAACCTGATCTCGCTCGAGAAGCAGGAGGTCATCGCGCTTGGCATCCTCGTCGGCCGGCCGCCGGAGGAGATCACCATCGACCCCGGCACGCTCGCAACCCTCGGCTCGCCGCCCGTGGTGCCGGGCCTGCCCGTCGAGCTTCTCCGCCGCCGCCCGGATGTCGCTGAAGCGGAGGCGACGCTTATTTCTGCTGTCGCCACAACGCGCGCCGCCCGCGCTGCCTTGTTCCCGTCCTTGACCCTGTCCGGCTCGATCGGCTGGAGCAACGGCGCGCTGAACGGCCTTCTCTCTCCGCAGTCGCTCATCATCAGCGCAGCGGCGAGCGCTTCTCAGACGCTGTTCGACAATGGCGAGCTGTCCGGCCAGGTCGCCGAGGACCGCGGCCTGGCCAAGGAAGACGCTGCCTCCTATCAGGAAGCGGTCCTGCAGGCCTACACGGATGTGGAAACCGCGCTCACCCAGGTGAATTATAGCCAGGCGCAGGAAGCCCTAGAGCAGATCGCCGTGCAGCAGGCCAGATTGGCGACCACGGTGTCGCGCGCCCAGCTCGACGCCGGCACGGCGGATATCACGACGCTGATTACCGCCCAGCAGACCCAGCTGACCGACGAAAACACGCTGGTCACCGTCCAGCTTGCGCGCCTCGAAGCCTATGTCGCGCTGTTCAAGGCACTCGGCGGCGGCTGGCAGCAGGGTGAAGCTGCCACGGCCCATCCCGTTCCCGCTATCAACCCCTCGATCATTCCGTGAGCCTGACCATGATGGACCGTAAGCCCGGCCAGCGCCTGAGCGCCGCCCTTCTGCTCGCTCTGCTCGGTGGCACCGCGCTGACCTTCGCCAGTGCGGACGCGCAGACCCAGCGCAGAGGCAAAGCCATGCCGAACGATGTCACGCCAGTCACCGCCGTCGCGGTCACCAAACAGGATGTCCCTGTCGTGCTCACAGGCATCGGCACCGTGCAGGCATCGAATACGGTCACCATCAGCCCGATGGTCACGGGACCGATCGTCTCGATCAATTTCACCGAGGGTCAGACGGTCAAGAAAGGCGATGTGCTGGCAGTGATCGACCCGCGCACCTATCAGGCGACGCTGGACCAGGATCGCGGCAAGCTGGCGCAGGATCAGGCGACGCTGGCCGGCGCCGAGCGCGACCTCGCCCGTTACGCCAAACTCTCCGGCGCCTCCTATATTTCGCAGCAGACCGCGGATGACGAACGGGCGACGGTTGATGAGACCCGCGCCCTGATCATCCAGGACAAGGCCTCGATCGAGTCAGCCGAAACCAATCTCAGCTATTGCACCATCACCGCGCCGGTCGATGGCCGGCTGGGCGTGCGCAATGTCGATCTCGGCAATATCGTATCGGCCGGCAGCAGCACGGGCATCGTGACGCTGACGACGATCCAGCCGATTGGCGTCATCTTCACCCTGCCGCAGCAGAATCTGCCGACCGTCATCGACGCCGCAAAGGCCGGCTCACTGCCCGTATCCGTGGTGCCGGAAGGCAATGCATCGGGCCCGGAAGAGACCGCAACCCTCAATGTCATCGACAATCAGGTCGATAGCTCGACAGGCACGGTGAAGTTCAAGGCCTATTTCCCGAATGCCGACGAACATCTCTGGCCGGGCGGCTTCGTCACCGCGCATCTGACGGTGCAGGTACTAAAGGACGCGCTGACCGTGCCCCCGGCGGCGGTGCAGAGCGGGCCGACCCAGAGCTTCGTCTACGTGCTGCAGCCCAACAACACCGTGAAACAGGTCAACGTCACGGTCGGACAGCAGAATGAGAAGGCGGCCGTGATCCAAAGCGGTCTCGCCGCCGGGGACCAGGTCGTTCTGCAAGGCGCGTCCCGCCTCAGCGACGGGGCGAAGATCAAGGTGGTACAACCGAAGACGGCCACCGATCAGCAGGCCCAGCAGCAGTCGGGCAATCAAGGGCCGAAGGGCGCGGACAAGGCGGCGACCGCGCAGTGAGCGTCTCGTCTCCCTTCATCGCGCGGCCGATCGCGACCGCACTCCTGGCAGTCGCCGTGCTGCTCGCGGGTGTGCTTGGCTATATGCAGCTACCCGTCTCCTCCCTGCCCGAGGTCGAGTTTCCGACCATTCAGGTGACAACGCAGCTGCCCGGCGCCAGCCCCGATACCATAGCCAATCTGATCACCGCGCCGCTGGAGCGTCAGTTCGGCGAAATCCAGGGCGTGGTCGGCATGACATCGACCAGCAGCCAGGGTCTCAGCCAGATCGTCATGCAGTTCGCGCTGTCGCGGAATATCGATGACGCGGCGCAGGATGTGCAGGCCGCGATCAATGCCTCCGGCGGCACGCTGCCGACCTCGCTGCCCTATCCGCCGGTCTATGCCAAGGTCAATCCGGCGGATACGCCGATCGTCACCCTGGCGCTGACTTCCAAAAACGTGCCGCTCTACACCATGGCGGATGACGCCGTGACCCTGCTGCAGCCCAAGCTGAGCGAGGTCAGCGGCGTCGGCCAGGTGACGGTTCTGGGCGGATTGCGCCAGGCCTTCCGCATTCAGGCCGACCCGGCGCGGCTCGCCGCCTATAGCCTGTCCCTTGAAGACATCCGCACGGCCGTGACGGATGCCAACCAGAACGGCTCCAAAGGCGGTTTCGACGGTCCCGCCCAGGCCGTCACGGTCGGCGCGAATGACCAGTTGGAGACGGCAAAGGATTATTCCGATGTCGTCGTCGCCTGGCGCAACAGCGCGCCGGTGCGGCTGCGGGACGTTGCGACCGTCGTGACGGCGATGGAAAACAACCAGACGGATGTCCGCTATAACGGCCAGCCGGCTGTGGTTCTGTCGATCCAGCGGCAGCCGGGCGCCAATATCGTGGCGACCGCCGATGTCGTGAAGTCCATGCTGCCGGAGCTGGAGCAGACTTTGCCCGGCGGGGTGAAGGTCACGCTCGTCAGCGACCGCACGACCACGATCCGCGCCTCCGTCCGCGACGTGCAGATCACCCTGCTGATCAGTGTCCTGCTGGTCGTGCTGGTGATTTACCTCTTCCTGGGCTCGGTGCGGGCGACGATCATTCCGGGCCTCGCTCTGCCGCTCTCACTCATCGGCACCTTCGGCATCATGTATTTCCTGGGCTACGGCCTGGACAATCTGTCGCTGATGGCTCTCACCATCGCGACCGGCTTCGTGGTCGATGATGCCATCGTCATGATCGAGAACGTGGTGCGGCTGATCGAGGACGGATATTCGCCGATGGAAGCCGCCTATCGCGGCGCCCGTCAGATCGGCTTCACCATTATCTCGCTGACCATTTCGCTGATTGCCGTCTTCATTCCGCTGCTTTTCATGACAGGCGTCGTCGGCAAGCTGTTCCATGAATTCGCCGTCACGCTCTCGGTCGCGGTCATCGTCTCGGCGGTTATCTCGCTGACGCTGACACCCATGATGTGCGGTCGCCTGCTGCGTCCCACGTCTGAAGAAAAACCCGCCTGGCCGGCCCGCATGGCCGATGCCGGCTTCGCCCGTCTGCTCGCCTTGTATCGCGTCACGCTGCTCTGGGTTCTGGGCCGTCAGACGCTGGTGCTGCTCGTCGCCCTCGCCACGCTGGTCGGCACCATCCTGCTGTATATCGCCATCCCGAAAGGCTTTCTGCCGACGCAGGATACCGGTTCGGTTATCGCCATCACCGAAGCCTCGCAGACGGTATCCGTCCCCGCCATGGTTTCGCTTCAGAACGAGGCCGCGAAGGCGTTCCGCTCGGTCGAGGGGGTTGCCAATGTCGTCTCCAACGTCGGCACCGGCGCCAGTAATTCCACACCCAATTCCGGGCAGGTCACGATATCGCTCAAGCCGATCGGAAGCCGTCCGGGTGTCGCCGTCATCATCGACAAATTGCGTGATGCAGTCGCGGATATTCCCGGGCTGCAGGTCTATTTCGTGCCGGTGCAGGACATCAATCTCGGCACCAGCGTCAATCGCACGGCCTATCAGTATCTGCTGACCGACACGGATGCGAACGAGCTTGCGGATTTCGTGCCGAAATTGGTGGCCAAGCTCGGGACCCTGCCTGAAATCGCGCACGTGAACAGCGATCTGCAAAATGACGGCGCCGGCATTTCCATCAATGTGGACCGCGTCCAGGCCGCCCGCCTCGGCGTGCCGATGCAGACCGTGGAAGACATCCTGGACGATGCTTTCGGTCAGCGGCAGATCTCCACCATTTTCGGGCAGACCAACCAGTATCGCGTGATCCTGGAAGTGGCGCCGGCTTTTGCGAGTAACCCTGATCTGCTCGACATGCTGTATTTTCCGGGCAATGTGCAAAGCGGCAGCAGCAGCACGAACGCCAATACCAATAGTTCCAATACAACCAGCACATCGAGCACGGCGATCTCCTCCGGCAGCTCGAATACCCAGACCTCCACGACCAGCGCATCGACCGGCACCAGCACCAGCACGTCGTCCCAGGTGCCGCTCGCGGCTTTCGCGAACGTGACGCGCACGACGACGCCGCTTGCCATCATGCATGACGAGCAGTTCCCCGCCACGACCATCGGCTTCGATCTTGCGCCCGGCACGTCGCTGGGCCAGGCCGTGCAGGCGATCGGCCGCGCAGAGGCCGAACTCGGCGTGCCCTCCACCATCTCGGGCAGCTATCAGGGCGAGGCGGCCGAGTTCAACAGCTCGCTCGCTTCCGAACCCTGGCTGATCCTGGCCGCCGTCGTCGTCATCTACATCGTGCTCGGCGTGCTCTACGAAAGCACCATCCACCCGGTCACCATCATCTCCACCCTGCCCTCCGCCGGCATCGGCGCGCTGCTGGCGCTGATGGTCACGGGCAATGATCTGTCGATCGTCGCCCTCGTCGGTGTCGTGCTGCTCATGGGCATCGTGAAAAAGAATGCGATCATGATGATCGATTTCGCGATCGAAGCGCAGGGCAAGCAGCGCAAGACGCCAGGCGATGCCATTCTGGAAGCCTGCCTGTTGCGCTTCCGCCCGATCATGATGACGACCATGGCGGCCCTGCTCGGCGCGCTGCCGCTTATCCTGGAAGGCGGTGCCGGGGCTGAGCTGCGACGGCCCCTGGGCATCACCATCGTCGGCGGCCTCCTGCTCAGCCAGCTGCTCACGCTGTATACGACGCCGGTGATCTACCTCGCCTTCGAGGGTCTGCGTGCGCGCTTCGCGCCACGCGGCCGCCGCCGGCCAGCCAGCCAGCCGGGCTGACCCGCCGTGTCGCTCTCCACGCCCTTCATCCGGCGGCCCGTCGGCACGATGCTGCTCGCAATCGGCCTGCTCATCGCGGGGGCCGTCGCCTATCGCTTCCTGCCCGTCGCCTCGCTGCCCAATGTCGATCTGCCCGCCGTCGTCGTCTTCGCGAGCCGTCCGGGTGCCAGCCCCGAGACCATGGCGAATTCGATCGCGGCCCCGCTGGAACGGCATTTGGGCCAGATTCCGGGCATGAACGAACTGACCTCGATCAGTTCCACCGGCTCGACCAGCATCATCTGCATTTTCGATGTCGACCGGGACATCGACGCCGCAGCCGCCGATGTGCAGGCGGCGATCAACGCGTCTGAGGCCGATCTGCCGTCAGACCTGCCGAGCGCGCCTTACTACCGGAAGTTCAACCCGTCCGACACGCCGGTCATGACCATTGCGCTGACCTCGGACACGCTGTCCATCGCCCAGATCTACGATGCGGTGGACACCATCCTGGCGCAGCGTCTGGCCCAGGCGACGGGCGTTGCCGAAGTCTCGGAAAGCGGCGCCGACAAGCCCGCCGTGCGCGTGCAGCTCAACCCGACGACGGTCGCACTCGCCGGCCTGTCGGCCGAGACGATCAGCCAGACGATCGGCGACGCCAATGTGGTGCAGCCCACCGGCAGCATCCAGACGCCAACCAAGGCCTATACGCTGGTCGTCAATAGCCAGCTCAAGGACGCCACCGACTACGGCAATCTGGTGATGGCCAAAAGCACAGATGGCGTGCTGCATCTGCGTGACCTTGGCAATGTCATCAACAGCGTCGCGACCTTGCGGCTGGCGGCCTGGAACCGGCAGCAGCCTGCCATTCTGCTCGACATCACGAAACAGCCCGGCGCCAACGTCATCGACACGGTCGATGGCGTGAAGGCGATGCTGCCCGGCCTCATGAGACTGATGCCGAGCGGCATCCACACCACCATCCTGACCGACCGCACGACGACGATCCGCGCCAGCGTCGAAGATGTTCAGTTTACCTTGCTGGGCACCGTGATGCTGGTGCTCGCCGTCGTCATCATCTTCCTGCAACGGACCGTGCTGACCATCGCGGCCGGCATCACCATTCCCCTGTCGATCGCAGGCACGCTGGCCGGCATGTGGCTGGAAGGCTTCACGATCGACAATTTCTCGCTGCTGGCGATTACCATCTCCGTCGGTTTCGTGGTCGACGATGCCATCGTGATGATCGAGAACATCCATTCCCATGTGGAACGCGGCATGCCGCCCATGCGCGCGGCCTTGCGCGGCGCCGGGCAGATTGGCTTCACCGTCTTCTCCATCACCCTGTCGCTGATCGCGGTTTTTTCGCCGATGGTGCTGTTGCCCGGCATCATGGGCCGGCTGTTCCACGAATTCGCCATGACACTGGTCATGGCAGTCAGCATCTCAGCCGTGGTCTCGCTGACAGTCACGCCGATGATTTGCGGCTGGTTCATGGGCAGACGCCGCCCGACCGAGGATGAGCGGGCACACCGCCGCTGGGGACGGCGGGCGGGCGAGGCTTTCGATCGCGGCTTCAACCGCATCGTCACCAGCTACGGCCGCAGCCTGAACTGGGTGCTGCGGCATCGCATTCTCATGAATCTGGTGACGCTGAGCACCATCGTCTTCACGGTCTGGCTGTATATCATCGTGCCCAAGGGTTTCCTGCCCAACGAGGATACGGGCCTGCTGATGGGCCAGACCATTGCCGCGCCCTCGACCTCCTTCCAGGCGATGGAGACGCTCCAGCGCAGTGTCGTGGGCGTCATTCTGAAAGACCCGGCCGTTGCCGAAGTCGGCTCGCGCATCGGCGTATCGTCGGGCTTCTCCTCCCTCAATCGGGGCAATCTCTATATTTCGCTTAAGCCGATGAACCAGCGGCACGTGACGTCGGATCAGGTGATCGCCCGCCTGCGCACGAAGCTTGCCCGTATCCCCGGCATCCAGAGCTTTCTGATGCCGCAGCAGGATCTGCGCACCGGCGGAAGGCAAAGTGCGAGCGATTACGACTTCGTCCTGTCCGGCAGCAACCTCAGCGAATTGCAGACCTGGGCCTTGAAGCTTGAGGACAAGCTCAAGACCATTCCGCAACTCACCGATATTTCCAGTGATCAGGATAAGGCCAGCCCCGAGGTCGACGTGATCGTTGACCGGGCGAAAGCCTCGCGCCTGAATGTGCCGATGAGCGAAATCGATGATGCGCTGAACAACGGCTTCTCCCAGCGTGAGATTTCCACCATTTACGAGCAGCGCAATCAGTACAAGGTGGTGCTGGAGACGCTGCCGGGATTGCAGACCGATCCGTCTCAGCTCGACCGGGTCTTTGTCGCGAGCAATTCCGGCACCCAGGTGCCGCTATCGGCCTTGTCGCATCTCGAACGGTCGACCGCGCCGCTGACCGTGCGGCATCAGGGCCAGTTCCCGGAAGCAACCGTCAGCTTCAGCCTGAAGCCGGGCAATGCCATCAGCGGGGGTGCGGCCATCGTGCAGCAGGCAGCCGCCGATATCTTCATGCCGGCCGACATCCATACGAGCTTCGCCGGCAATGCGCAGCTGTTCAAGCAATCGGCGAGTTCGGGACCGCTTCTGCTGCTGGCGGCCTTGCTGGCGATCTATATCGTGCTCGGCGTGCTGTATGAGAGTTTGACCCAGCCGATCACCATTCTCTCCACCTTGCCCTCGGCGGGCGTCGGCGCGCTGCTGGCTCTGCTCGCAACCGGCACGGCGCTGACCATCATCGCGCTGATCGGAATCTTTCTGCTGATGGGCATCGTCAAGAAGAACGCCATCATGCTGGTCGATTTCGCGCTCGAAGCGGAACGCACGCGTGGGCTGTCGCCGGTCGATGCGATCAAGGAAGCCTCGGTCGCGCGGTTTCGTCCCATCATCATGACCACGCTCGCGGCCATTCTGGGCGCGGTGCCGCTCGCCTTCTCCTTCGGCATTGGCTACGAATACCGTCGCCCCTTGGGCCTGTCGATCATCGGTGGCCTGCTCATCTCCCAGCTTCTGACACTGTATACGACGCCGGTGATTTATGTTGCGTTGCAGCGCAAATGGCATTGGCGGCTGTGGCGCCGCCGCACGGTCGAGGCATAATCTGCGGTGCCATGCCGTGCTGCACTGCAGCATTAAACCCCCAGTTCCTGACTAGGGTTTTCTCCGGCTGCAGAGCAGACATCTGGTTTCTTGCCCTCCTGTCACTCTCTGCCTATTTAATGGCATAGATAAACGTGGCGGCCCGGCGACCGGGCGGGCCAGACCAACGCGACCGTTCCGACCCCCTGGCTCGGGACCGAGAAGCGGAGAGGAGTGAGCCATGGACGCGACCGTCAATCCATTCTCAGACGAGACAGCAGCCTCGCCGCGTTCGCGGATGAGCGGGCTTTTGCGAGCGACGCAGGTGCTCGACCGTCTGGTGATCGAAGGTAAGTCGACCTCGGCTTACGATCTCGCCAAAGCAATCCGCGCGCCGGTGTCGACCATCTATGGCGTGGTCGATGCGCTGGTGACGGCGGGATTGCTGGAGCGTGACGCGGCTGGCGCGGTCTGGTTCGGCAGCCGCATGTATCACTATGGTCTCGCCTATGGCCGCAATGTCGATCTGCTGCGCGAGGCGCGCACGGAAATGCGGCGTCTGGCCGAGGATCTGGGTGAGACCGTCCAGCTTTGTGCCCGGCACGAGGGCTTTGTGGTGATTCAGGATATGGCTGAGGCCTCGCGCAATCTGCGCGTGTCCTCGCGCATCGGCGCCCGCGTGCCCATCAACTGGTCGGTTTCGGGCCGGTTTTTCCTCGCCCATCTGCCCCAGCACGAGCAGCTGGAGATTTTCCGCCAGAATGCCGTGCCGTCGGCCACCGGCCGCGCCCCGGTCGACCCCGGACAGTTCGTCGCCCTTTGTGACGAGGCCCGGCGCCTGGGCTATGCCAGCCAGCTCAGCGGCACCGACGAAGGCATCGCCTGCATCGCCGCGCCCATCACCAATGCCTCGGGCATCTGCGAGATGACGATCAGCATCATCATGCCGGAAATCCGGGTACGCGAATCGCTCGACACCTATGCGACTGCGGTGCGCGAAGCCGCCGCCCGCATCGAATCCCGCGTCGGCTGGCGGCCCTTCGGGCCGATCAGCTTCGCCAAAGCCCGCCTGCCAGGGGCCGAGCCGGCCCTGGTGCCGGAGCCGGTGACGGAGGCGGAATACAGCCAATACGAGGCGATGGCCTGAAAACGGGGTAGGTCTGCCCTGTAGCGGCTTGCGGAGGCCGTAAAAGCTTCCTATAAGCCGCTTCCCCGCGGAGAGGTGCCAGAGTGGCCGATCGGGGCGGTCTCGAAAACCGTTGTGCGTGCAAGCGTACCGTGGGTTCGAATCCCACCCTCTCCGCCAACTCGGAACAAAGCTGGGCACACCGCCAGCCGCCGATTTTACGCCGCCTGCGGCCGCCAGTGCGCGCAGCAGGTTACCCCGCGATCCCATGATCCTGACTTCGCCATCCGCTACCTCCACCCGCTGGGCCAGCGCGCGGAGGTGATCACGGCGGTATCTGCCGTCAGGTCCGCGTAGCCTTTGGCGCGCCGCGTCGGCAAACGTGCGAAGCTTGGCTGGGGTGATCTCTACCCCGACCGCATCCAGCGCGATGGTCGCGCGCTCGGCGTCCACCTGGGCCTGGGATTTGAGCGCCCGCAATTCGGCGATGCGCTCCTTCAGCGATTCGTCTTCGATGTCGGCCACGCCACTTTCGATGGCGTCATACAACCTTTTTAGCCGGGCTTCGGCCTCGGCGGCTTTCTTGCGGAGTTCGGTCGCGTGGGAGGCCCGCCGTTCGGCGCGCTCCTGACGGCGATCGAGGACAATACTCAAAACCTCTTCCAGCCTGGCGGGATCGAGCAGGCGCTCCTCCAGATGCTGGGCGACCAGATCGTCCAGCCGTTCCATCGGTATCGAGCGGCCTTTGCAGCCGGTATCGCCCTGCCGGGCTGCCATGGAACAGGTGTAATAACGATAGCGCCCGGATTTTCCGGTGCGGATGGTCATGGCGCCGCCGCAGTCCGCGCAAAAGCAGATCCCGGTGAGCATTGTTGGGCCGCCGACGACCTGGGGTGGCGCGACCTTGGGATTACGCGATTTGAGGTGCGCCTGAACGGCATCGAATGTTTCGCGGTCGATCAGCGGTGGGACGGGAACGGCAATGACCTGATCGGTTGGCTTCAGGGCCTTGGTTTTGCCGCGCTTGTTGAACTCGTGGCGGCCAACATAGGTCGGCCGAGTCAGTATCCGATGGACCGCGCCCACGCCCCAGCGCCCGCCAGAGCGGGTGTAGATTTTGCGCTCGTTGAGGTGCTTGACGATGGACTTGACGCCCATGCGGCCGGATACGCCGTCGCCCTCAAGGGCCAGCTTGAAAGCCAACCTCACCGTGTCGGCGTGGAGCGGATCGATTTCCAGCTTCTTCTTGACCTTGGCCCCGCGCTTCTCCGCATCCACGACCCGATAGCCGATCGGCGGCAGCGAGCCGTTCCAAAAGCCCTGCCGTGCATTCTCCTTCAAGGCTCGCAATGTATGTTTGGCGTTTTCCTTGGATTGGTATTCGTCGAAGAGCGCCATGATCTGCCGCATCATGATGTGCATCGGATCGTCGCCCAGCTCCTGCGTCATGGAGACGAGGCGCACGCCGTTTTTCGCCAGCTTCCGGACGTAAAATTCCAGCTCGAAATGGTCGCGGAAGAACCGGCTGAAGGAATGGACGATCACCACGTCGAAAGCTGTGGGCTTTGCGGTGCCCGCCTCCATCATCTTCTGGAACTCAGGCCGGCGGTCGTTGGTCGCGGAGGCGCCAGGCTCCACATAGGTTTCGACCAACTGGTAACCGCGCGAAGTGCAATAGGCTTCGCCCTGCTTGCGCTGATCCGGGATCGACACGTCATGCTCGGCCTGCCGCGCGGTCGAAACGCGAAGATAAAGGGCGGCGCGAAGGGGAACGGTGGCTGTCATGCCGCCCTCAGTGCTTTCTGAACCGCCTTGGGGTTGCGGTCGATGACGAGGAGATAGGCGCGTGTCGGCCCCTCAGGAACGCGGCGGCCCTGCTCCCAATGACGCAGGGTGTTGATGCTGAACCCGAAGCGTCCGGCGAATTCCTCCTGGGTCATATCTAGCTTGGAGCGGATGGCCTTCACGTCGATATCGTCGGGGATGTGGACACCGTAGCGGCTGGCGTCCGCCGTTCCCTCGGCGTAGGCCAGCGCCTCCTCAAGCCCTCGCCGGATGCTGTCGGCAACCTTGCTCGTCATCGTGATCTCCTCGCGTAACGCTCGACCAGCAGCGCGGTCAGGCGGCGAAAATCGTTTCGGTCGGCCTGGCTGATGTCGGCCCGTTCGTTTTTGGCGTAGGCGGTTAGGGCGAAGATCGGCATGGCGTCGCTGTGGTAGTAATAGACCACCCGGGCGCCACTCCGCTTGCCACGTCCTTCCAAGGCCCAGCGCAGCTTGCGCACGCCGCCGGTTCCGGGAACCAGGTCGCCGGCCGCTGGATTGCGGGCGAGATAATCAACCAGCAAGCCTCGCTCCTCCTTATCCATGATACGCCGCGCCGCGGCCAGGAACTCGGGCGTCTCGACGACGCTGACGGGAACTGGCCTGGCCATGGCAGTCACTACTCCAATGGACGATATAGTGCAAGGATTGCGGTAATCCAATGCATGAGGAACTGCGGCTAGGGCGGCCCGAACAATTCATCGAGGATGTCGCCAAACCACGTCTCGAACACGTCAACCTCGCGTTCGGTGACGGGCACGCGCTGCGGCCAGTCGTCGATGACGCGCCAGCCAATCAGATCGTGCTTCACCGGCCGACCCGGTCTGCGATCGGGCGCGAGCAAGTAATCGTAAAGGTCAGCCGGGATCGCAGCGTTGTCGAAACACAGCGCCCGGCGAGGTGCGCGCGGACGGCTCATCTGCAAAAGGTGGGTCGCACCGGAACGAGGGGGAATGACCGCCAACTTGTCGGCGCGGAATCGGCGGTCAAGGCGCGTAAATCGGACGTTTACCGCGCCGGACGCGAGCGGGGCGGTGGCTAGAGTCCAAGGCCCCGGCTACGCGCAAAGGTCCAGTCTATTCCGCCACCGGGCATCGCAATTCCGGTGATTTGGCGTCCAAGCCGTTGATCCAGGACGGGCTGCCAAGGGACGAGGCTGAAGCCGACACCGTCATCGATCATGGCGAACTTGCCGCTGCCTAGATTGGTCGATCCGACGAGCGTGCCACTGACATAGTTTCCGACCTCGGGAGGCTTGAAAGTCAGGCCGCGGGCCTTCGCCATCTCGGGACCGACGCGGGCGATTTCCTGCTGCTCCAGCCGCGACAGCAGGTCCTTGGGCGCGCGGACGCCGCCTTCGGGCGTTCGCGACGCCAGGCCCTGATAGACCAGGCTGTCCTTGCGCCGCTCCAACGCCTGGCTAACTTCGCTCCCGAACCCGGCTTGGGTCAGCGGCGTCCGATTGGGACTGACCAATTCCCGGTCAAGCCAGGTCGCGCCATCGCTGTTGATTTGCCGCTCAAGATCAAAAGTGGAGAGAACGCGGAGGTTCAACCTTCGACTCTGCGCAGTGTCATAGGCCATCGCCCGTGCCTCGTAGTCGGCGGGGATGGTCCAGCGGTCGCCGTCCAGCCGTTCGACTATGCCGCCGCGCCGTAGTGCCTCCAGCCGTCGAACGTGGCTTTCGATATAGCCGTCGAAATCGCCGCCGGGCACGCGGACATGACCGCCTACGGCCATGGCGCGATGCTCGCTGGGGCGATAGACGCCGGTATCCGCCGCCATGGCGGCAATGTTGCGGTCGGAGGCGCGCGGCCCCATTGGCGCGCGGCCGATCTCCACGATGGAGCCCATGGGCGCATCCGCCGCCACTGCCTTGTCACCCAGCACCACGTGGTGCGTGCGGCCATCCACGCCGTCCACGATCAGCGCCACCCGGTCGCCCAATTCGTCGGTCAGTCTCTTGCCGATCACGCGACCGACCACCGGCTGCGTCATCTCCTCGCCGTGGAGAACATAGCGGTCCATTCCACGCTCCAGACCCCGGTCGGTCAGCGCGCGGTTGATGGCCTTCACGATATCGCCGCGCTCGCCCAGCGCGCGCATCGTCGGCTCCAGCTTTTCGGAGATGGTCCAGACTCCCGGCATGGCTTCGGCGGCCAGCCCATACCGCTCAAGGGTCTGCAATCGGCCAAGCCGGAGCGTCCGGTCAAAATCGGCGCGGACCTGGCCCGCCTCGGGACGGAGATCGAGCACCTTCTCCGTCGCCTCTTCGATCATCGCCCGGTCGATGCGCGTGAACCGATCGGCGGTGATCTCGGCGCGGAGTTTCTCGCGCAGTTCCAGGTCGCTCTCCGGCCCCAGTTCCAGGGTCGCCCGCTCCTGGGCGCGCAGGCGCACGCCATCGGTGATGTAGTCCTGGGCGATGATCAGGTCGCGGCCGAGATCGTCCTTGCCACGGATGACGATATGGCTGTGCGGATGGCCGGTGTTGTAGTGGTCCACGGCCACCCAATCGAGTTTGGTGCCGAGGTCGGTCTCCATCTGGCGCATCACGTCGCGGGTGAAACCGCGCAGGTCGGAGAGGCGGTCGCCATCCTCCGGCGCTACGATGACGCGGAAGGAATGCCGATCACCCTCGCCGCGCTCGACGAACGCCTTGCCGTCTTCCTGGTCGCGCTCCGGCCCGTAGAGTTGACCGCGCTCGCCGTCGCGGGTCGTGCCGTCCCGCTGGATGTAGCGCACATGGGCGCCGGCAGCCCCGCTGCGGGCGCGATTGCGGACGATCCGCGCCTTTACCACCACCCGCCGCTGGCGCTGGGCTGGGGAACGCTCTGCCGCCTGCCGCTTCAATGAGTCGGCGACGGCCTGGCCCCGGCCGATCCGCGAGCATCTTCCCTTCCCGGTGGAACCGCCGCGCCGCTTGCCGCCGCTCAACTGGGTTTGGGTCAGCGGACCGCCATTGGCCCTAGCCGCCGCCTTCATTACCTGGGCAACGAAAGACTGCGACCGGCGCTCAATGGCGCGGCCCTGATCGCGGATGCGGCCCGTGCGGGGGCGAAAGTCAGAAGGGTCTTCCCGGCTCATGGGCGATAGGTCGAATGAGCGCCGTCACCGGGCAAGCCCGAACCGGCCGACGTCGTACAAACGGTTGCAAAAACAAAGGATTGGCATGGTCAGCGGCACCCGCCCCGCCAGCTGACGGTCGAAAACCAGTGTGCAGACAAAGGCTTACGGAGAAACGCGAGTTTCCTTTAATCTTGCCCTCACTCCCAAATCCGAAGAGTCTGCGCTAACCTACTCCAGACCACGATCCAGAAAATGGTAGCCGGTGGCAACGGACTCGAACGCCAAATTCGAATCACGCCCGGAAAACGGCCATCCAACGCAAGGAAAACAAGTGCGCGATCAGTATGCCGGCGATGTCAGCGACGTGCTGAAATTTGCTTTCCTGCGCGCATTGGCCGGTGCCGATCGGACGCTTGGCGTCGCCTGGTATTACGCGCCGGGTGACGATGGACGAGCAGACGGCCGGCATCTGGAATGGCGTGACGAGCCGGCATGGCGGCTGCTCGACGCGCAACTTTACGCCGGGCTTTCCGCGCTGCCAGAACGCAGTATTGCAGCGCTGGAGCGCGCGATGATCTGGCCGGATGGGGCGCTGTTTCACCGCGATCCAATGCCGCCACGGGTCGAGCGCGGCGCATGGGGAGCGCGCAAGCGAACAGCGCTCCACGGTGCGGATATTGTGTTTCTCGACCCAGACAATGGCATTGGCGCGGAAAGCGAAAAGAACGCAACCTTCTCCGAAATCCGCCTGCTTCGGAAGCCAGGCAGGCCGATCGTCTTCATCACCTTTCCCGGCAGAACCATGCCGCATGACGCACTACTTCGGCGCCTCCATGAACGGTTGGCTGTCGAATCTGATGCAGAAAACGTCATCACGCTGCGGACCGATGTTTCCGTTCCACGCGCCGCGGGGGAGTCGTCCTATGTGCAGCGCCAGCGCTGGTTTACCGTCGTTGACCCTGACCCGGAATTGACCGCCAGAGCGGAGAAGTTTGCAGACGCTCTTGCATCGGTCCCGCGAGTCAGCGCACGTCTCGACGATGCCGCAGAAATATTTGGCGCGGCGAAGCGCCGCCAATTAACATGAAGATGTTCAATAATTTTGCGGTGAACGACGGCACAGACTTAACTATGTGATTGTATTGTCGCTGCGCGCGGAATCCAAAGCGCGTATCGCTGCGACAGCTCCTTCCACTTCCTGTCGGGAGGGATTCGGCGCATTTGCGTGACTTTGAGGGTTCAAAACTGCTGCGCGATACATTCTCAGACTGCTTAAGATTGGGATGATTTTTTTCGTGCGGTTTTGCCCTGGCATCTCAGCCCAGGACGTGATGGCCGTGAGAAGGACCTCTGTGTCATTGTCTTTTGGGTTCATCGTGAAGGCTGTTTGAACGCGCCGTCTTTCGCAGAAGCGCTTCAACGCCCATTCGAACGCCCGCCGCGCTGACGTCGCAGCCGAAGCGATAGAATTCGCAGTAAGATGCGTGGCGCACTCTTCAAGCGCAGCTCGTACTATGTCGCCATTCGGCATCTTCACTGAAGGGGTGGCGCGGCCGCCATCGCCATCCGCGTATATCTCTGCCCAGGTCCATTGAGCTGATCCATCGTGGAATTGGCGGGCCATGTCGAACCAGACGCGATCATGCGTGAGGATAACGATTTGCCAGTCCTGGAAATGCTGATCGAGCAGGCGCAACACCGGTACGCGGTTGTCATGGTCAAGACCGATCAGGACGTCATCGAGCACAAGTAGCTTCAGACGATCGTCCGCTACAGGTACGCAGGCAAGGCGCCCGCCAAGATACATTGCCAGGGCAAAGGCAGACAGACGCGCTTCGTTTAGAAATGTTTGCGGCGTCAGGAGTTCTCTGCCATTGAATACGATCTCCGGGAATAGCTCGCGGCCTTTGACGATGCGGTCCCGCTTCCACCACGCATGTTGATATGTGATACCGCTAAAGGTAAACGGCCGCACCTCGACTGCATCCCCGAGCATGGTATGAACCAACTCGACGAGACGGGGGTGTAGGGCATCCAATGCCAATCGGAAGCCTTCGTTGAAGGCCACGCAGGCCCTCTGGATTTGCTCCAGAGCGCTGTTGTAATTCCATGGCTTTGCTCTCTCGATCTCCGTCCATAGTTCACTAATCGATTTGACCGAACCTTCTTCAGTTGGAACCGGAAAGTCCGCCAGAAGGGTGGTGATAGCGATGTCAAAAAGGTTGGGCCGTTTGGCACCATGAATATAGTTTGTGTCGAGCAGGGCCCGGTAATCTAGGCACGACTTGCGCAGTGCAGCTTCGGCTACGCGCGCGTCGGCGCCGGGCAGACGAGTTGGGTGACGGCTGGCAGACCAGGCGATCGGCTGACTACCGTCATTGAAACTCACCTCGACCTTAAAGTCGACATCTGGCCGGGCAGAAAATATATTCTTTACCGACGCGATATTCGGCGGTTTCATCGCAAAGAAGTGTCGCAATGCTTCGAAGATTGAAGACTTGCCGGCGCCATTCTCGCCGTAGATGAGCATATTCTTGCCTGCCAAATCGAACCTTACAGGATTCGGGAAGGCGCGGAAGTCGCAGAGCGAGAGTGTTGTGATGCGGAGTGGGCTTGGTCCGGCGACCGGACGACCCGGCGCCTGTCCCGCTGCGTCCTCGGCCATCACTTCTCCTCAATGATGCGGACGACATCGAGAGCTTGGAGGTCGAAAAGCATCGCATAGAGTGGATGTGATGCCCTAAACACGCGGCCAACGAACTCATTCGCCGTCTCCATCAATGCCGCGCCTTCGAGACCGGCGAGTCGACCGAGGCCTGACCTTTCAGCTTCGTCGAACAAGGCTGCGCCGCGCGCGTGCAAATCATCTTTGAAGAAAAGCTCGTAGACAAAACCATTTAAGAGCTGTTCGAGGCGGTTGTCAGGCCTCAGAAGTTGCGCGCTAACGATGCAGTCGATCAATCCGCGCTGATTCTCTGTCGCACGGTTTGGAATAGGCACCTGCTCCATATAGTCGCTGAATGAGCGTAGATAGCCACCGCGAATCCTGTTCGAGAGCTGGCCGTAGAACCACTCAACAAGATTACTGTTCAGAAATCCCGTCAGCCAACGCTGGTTCGTTGGAATGAAATAGCACGTGTTCGCTCCATAAGCGCCGCTCTGGTCCCAGGCGAAACTCTGATGCTCATAGATGTCTGGATATATAATTTTCTGTGTTTCGAGTTCCTCCCAATAAGCAATGTTATCTTGAATCTCGAACCACTTATACGGACCCGCCTTCCGACCTTCCCACTTTCCATTGCTTTCGTCGTTCCAGTTTGACGGCTTTGGTTCTAGCCGATCGCGGTATTCGGACAGGTGACGGAGCACCGCTGGATAGGCTTGAATGTCGATGCCACGCCGCGTAAAAATCAACCATAGGTCCCGCTGCTCCACGCGCCAGCGCTTGACGTCACGGCCACGTAGGAAGGGTTTGATGATCTCGGCGGAACTGGAGTGTTCCTCAATCAGCCGATCCTTGGTCGGCCCTTCGATCACGAAGGCGTCATTGAAGCCGGTTAGTATGCCACGATAGAACCGTCCCTCGACATATTGGCCGAGTGGCATTCCGGCTGCTCGGATACGCTCGAGCAGACCGCGCCTAGCCTGCGGCTCCAACTGCCAACCATCAGCGGTGAGCGCCTTCTGCGGCAAGTCGAAGCCGATTTTCTCCACTAGCACCGGGAAGTCAGGAATCTCTTCTCTCGTCAAGTCGGGAGGCCAGTTCATAACGCGAAGGCTGTCGCTATCCTTCGGTGACTGTATGGGTGCAGCACGCCGTGTGCCGATAATGATGGACGGATAGGAGATCGCATCGAACACCTCGGCATCGCCGAAATTGATGATGCGCCGGATCTCCATCTGCCGGTTCATCCAGGCGCGCAAGTTTGTGCCATACTTGGCGCGATACCACTTGTTCGACGTGATGAAGGCAAATGCCCCGCCGGAGTTGAGCAATTCCACCCCGCGCTGAATGAAATAGACAAACAGGTCCGCCGTGCCAGCATAGGCGCCAAGTGGGTTTCCGCTCTTGTCCTTGCCGCCGAAGTGCTTCTCCAGCAGCGGCTTCTGATCCCTGATCGCTTCCTGGCGCACATAGGGCGGGTTGCCGATCACCATATCAAAACCGGGCGATAGACCAAACATCCATTCGGGATCGAAGAAGGGGGCAGCCGCGTTCTGGTCGAACGGGTCCCACGCCGCCATTTTTCCGGCGTCGGCCTCCGGCAGGCCCCGATCGGATTTCAACAATCCCGCCAGTTCGTCGCGCAGACGCGCGATGTCGTCGCGCCGGGCGCGCTTGGTCCTGGCGGTGCGGGCGCTGAAATACCGCGCATTCATGCCCCGGAGCTCGGCCTCCTTTTCCGCGATCTTGGTGTTGCGGAACAGATCCGATTGGACGGGCCGTTCGATGGGAATAAGGCTGTTAGCGGCAACGAGCTTAGTTTCTAGGTTGGGCAATGCCGTGATGTTGGCGTTGTCCTGGCCGCGGTCGATCTTCTGGCTGACCACGAGCGAGATGAAGAAGCGCAGTTTGGCGATCTGTACGGCGATCGGCTGGATATCTACGCCGAAGAGGCACTTTTCGATGAGGTACAGCTTGCGCGCATAGTCCGGCTTGTTGGAATCGGAGAAATCACGGTCGAGTTTTGCCAGCGCCGCTTCGGCCTCTTCGATCCGTCTCTCCTTATCGGCCGGATTAACGGTTGCGTGAGCGGCGGCAAGGCTTTGCTCCAGCGGCGCACGGTTCTGTGCTTTCCAGCGTACGTTTTCCGGGTCGAGCCGATGCAGGACGTGAATGAGCTTCTGCAAGAGCCCCATCGGGAAGGCGCCGGAGCCGCAGGCCGGGTCCAGCGCCTTGAGGCTATCAATGGCGGCGATAAGCGCGTCCGTCTCGCCGCTGGAAAAGGGATTGCCCGTCTCCTTGAACGAAAGGAGGTTGCGCAGGCGCGCGTCCAGATCGATGGTCTCGTTCGCGGTCGCGCCGCCGTTGGATCGTGGCCTGCCCGTTAGGTCGAACTCACCGGGCATCGCCATGTCAAGCATCTGAGGCTTCAGCTTGCGGCGGTCAGGTTCGGCGGGCTTTAACGCCATGCGGCTGCCGAAATAGGCGATCAGCGCCTCATCGACCATGTAGTCGACGACCTCACGCGGCGTGTAGAAAGAGCCGGATTTCTTCCGGGCTGTCGTACGCGTATCGGCGTTGTAGCTGGCCAGCAGGTTCTCAAAGACTTTGCCGAGCAGTTCGGGGTCGAGTGCGACCTCTTCCTCGACGGGGGTGTTCTCCTCGACCGTGAATTTGTAGCGGGAAAATAGCTCGATCAAACCATCGGCTTCGTACGTCTTGCCTTTGGTATCGTATTCCGCGTTGAGATCGACCTTCTCTCCCCGCGCGAAGAATATCTTGTTGGGGACATGGAGAGGATTTCCAGGCCGCTCGGAGAAGCCATCGATTCGGATGACCTCGCGGCTGCCCTCTTTGACAAGGCGCCGCTTTAGATCAGGATTGCGCTCAAGGTCGAGTGCTGAAACCTCCCGGTCAAGGCACTCGAAGAGGCCGCCGTTGAGGAAGGGAACCTGTTTGAATAGCGCGAGCGCCGCGTCCGGGTCGCGAAAGGCGTCCCGGAAGCGGTAGACGGTGTGGATGAGATATTGGCCATCGAGACCGCTACCACTTGCTTTGGTTCGCCACTTGCGGTCTTCGGTCATCTCCGTGTTCAGGGTGGCGAAGAACAGGTTTTGCAGCACGGCCTTGTAAAAGGTGCTGCTCTCGCGCTGATTTGCGGGGTTCTCGTTCAGTAACCCGGCCAGTTGACTAGGTTCGAACAGGCCCTCGGGGACAAGACCCTTCTCCTTGATGAACCAGACGAAGATGAGTCGGGTCAGCAGGCGAATGACGGCAATCTGGTTCTGCTCGTCACTCTTCTTCTCGTCCGTCTCGATCGCTGCGGCAGGGAACGTCACCTCGTTGACCGACCAGAAAAACCAGTTCGCCAATTCGCGGTAGAAGCGCGTATTCAGCGCCTGCGCCGATAGGGCCTCGATCCAGCCGTCATAGAGGTCGCGAAAATTGGTTGGTGTGCCTCGACCTCGCACCTTCACCTCAGAGAGGGCGATGTCGCATAGAATATCGACATGCGCACGATGAGGTGCTGCAAGGTTGATGTCCTTGACGATCGATATCCGCTTCTCCACCACGTCCCGCGATCCATCCTTCTTGTTCGGACGACGATCGATCACGGCCAGAGACACGAATGCGCCGTGCCTGAAAAGAATAACGGCTGGCATCGGGAATAGCCGGTTGATCTCGCGCGTGATGCCGGCCAGCCCGCCACGGGTCCACTCGTCGCCGGCTAACTCGATTGCAAGGAAGACGAATGATTCGATGATGGAGGTCCGGTAGTCCTGCTGGCTGTGCAGGAGGTCGCGGTTGCCCTGTGCGAGGATCGGAATTTCGTCGTTGGTTAGCTGAAAAAGGAAATCGACGCGCTGCCACTTGTCGATTTGCGCCGCTGGCTTCGTGGGCAAGGTGCCTGCCGGGTCCAAAAACGCGAGAAAGGACGCCGAAGTCCCGTCAAGATCGACGGTCTTCCGGCTGACATAGCCAAGCGCTGCGAATAACCCCGTCGCGGCTGGCTTGACCGGCTTTGTGGCAAGCGCCTTGAGCGCGGATTGGACCTGAAGGCGGGGATCAGCCATCCACGCGCTCCGTTTCCGGCATGATGACGAGCCATGTTACCAGATCGAAGTCGCTCGCGGACTTGGGCAACTTACTGTCGTCGATCAGTTTGCCACCGCGACCCGTGAACAGATTGCCGAGGTTCTTCTTATCCGATTGGGAGGCAATGGCGCTGATAGCCGCCTCCAACAGGCCGCTAAAACGCGCCATATCCCTGCCGTCGTCGGTCTGCTCGTCGAAAATCTCGCAGAGCTTGGCATATGGCTCGGTCGCCCCTTGGCAGACGGCACGGAAAATTTCCAGCACCTGCTTCGGCGCGGTAAAATTGTACCGGATTTCGCCGGTCTCGCGCAGGTAGACTAGGAAGTACGGCTGTAGGGGGTTGACGGCCTCGCCACCTGGCGATGCCAGCCGCTGCTTGAGACAGAAAATCGTGCCGGGCTGGATCGTCGGATAATCGGCATGCGGTGGTACGACCGCATAGAGACCCAGCGGCGCGGCCTCCAGTCGTTCCCGATTTGCCTCGATGTAGCCCATCAGCTCGATGCGGAAGTCATCCAGCGTGAACTCATTCAACGCCACAGACTCGTTGAAATCCTCAAGATCGAGCACCTCGTCTTTCAGGCGCAGCAATTGTTTGTCGCGGTAGCGCAGGTCATCTTGAATAAGGTCTTCAATATCCTTCGTTAGAAGGATGTTGTCCTCAGCAGTCGCCGATATGTCCACCAGCGCCATACGCGCTTCGACGCGGTTTTTCAGGTTGATGTATTTATTCAGGTCGGGCGTCGGCCAGAAATTCACCAGTTGGATTTCCTGATTCAGGCTTCCGATACGATCAATTCGGCCGAAGCGCTGGATAATGCGAACAGGGTTCCAGTGGATGTCGTAGTTTATTAAGTAGTCGCAATCCTGAAGGTTCTGTCCCTCTGAAATACAGTCCGTGGCGATCATAATGTCGATCTCGCCATTCTGTGGCATCGACTTGATCTTTGCGCGCTGTTTGGCTCGCGGAGAGAAGTTCGTCAGAATCTGAGAGAACTCTGCCTTGCCAAATGTGGTCCGATTCGGCTTTGAGCCACCGGAGACAAGAGCGATGTGCAGGCCAAGCGTTTTCCTGGCCCAATCTTCCAAGGCCTCATACAGGTAGGCCGCAGTGTCGGCGAACGCACAAAACACGATCACCTTGCGATTTTCTTCACCGCGCATGTTGCGCTCAGGATGCCGGACCTTTTGCTCGATCAGCTTCTTAATTTCTGCGAGCTTGGCGTCGCGTGAAGGATCGACGGCTTTCGCAGCATCTGACAGCAGGGATAGCTGCTGCTTGTCGGTAGCTAGGTCTTTCAGCCACCGATTGACGTCGAGATGCGCCATTTGAAATTTGAGCTTGGTGCCTACCTGAAAGGCCTGCGTCAGGTCGTCGTCGTCCTCGTCCTCAGCCGCGAACATGTCCGGCTGCAGGTCTTCCGCTTCTGTTTGTGCATGAAGCTTGTAGGCACGCAAGCGGGCCTCAAGCTGCTCAATCTTCGTGACCGTGCGCTCCATCGTAATCGCGAAGGCGTGGACCGAGCTTTCGAGCCGCTTGAGGAAATTGACCTTGATCATGCCGATCAAGAACTTCTCACGGTTAGCTTGCGAGAAGTTGACGATCTTCCGCTCTTCATATTGAGCCGCGTATGCGGGCAGCACGTATCGCGACGGATTGAAGAGTGACAGTTCGTATTTGGATATCTCGTCATTTAGTCGATCATAGGACAGAAATCGTCCTTTCAGGTCGATTTCTGAGAATACGGAAAGTGGCTTCCTACGCTGTGGAAAATGGCCGATCTTCTCCAGAGATGCCCGATAGTATTTCTTGATGTGCTTGCGCGACCTGGCGATGGTGAGTTCGTCAAGTAGCGTGAAAAAGGCGGCTGGAAGACGATCCATTAGGTCGCGGGCGTCGCGTTCGCCGCTCCGGCGCGCCCACTCCATAAAGGTCTTTTGCGCTGTAGCGAGCGTGTCCTTAATGCTGTTGATCGCCAAGTCGGGGGCAAACGCTGAATCACGCCCCTCGGTCACAAAGTAGATTTGATTCCGAAGATCGCGCAGATCGTTGTTGACCGGCGTCGCCGACAGCAACAGTACCTTGGTTCTGACACCCTTCTTGATCACGTCGTCCATCAGTCGCTCGTAGCGGCTCTTTCGGACGATGTTGCCGTCTTCGTCGCGCTTCCCCTTGGTGTTATTTCTGAAATTGTGGGATTCATCGATTACCACCAGATCGAAGTTGCCCCAACTGATGGTCGCTAAATCGATCCCATCAACCTTCCCAGACTCCCGCGATAGGTCCGTGTGTGAGAGAACCGTGTAGCTAAAACGGTCTCGCAAGAAGGGATTGAGATCGCTGTTGTTCTGGGCCAAGAATACGGTCCAGTTGTCGCGCAATTTCTTTGGGCATAATACCAGGACCCGGTGATTGCGGAGTTCGAAGTACTTGATGACGGCGAGCGCTGAATAGGTCTTCCCGAGGCCAACACTATCGGCGAGAATGCACCCGTTGTGGGCATTGATCTTGTGGATTGCGCCCTTGGCGCCATCCTTCTGAAAGTCGAAGAGCGCCTTCCACACGTCCGTGTCGATGATCGCCGTCTGTTCGAACAGAGCCGCGTCAGCATCCTGCCCCGAAATGAAGCGCTCGAAAATATAATAAAGTGTTTTGAAATAGATAAACTCTGGTGCGTGATTGACGTAAAGCTGTTCGAGATAGCGAAGAACCTCGGCTTTTACATCCGAGACGAGACTTTGATCATTCCAGAGCGCATCGAACCAAGATTTCAGGTCGGCACGATCACGGTCGCTGTCCACTATCAGATTGAGCTCGATGTTTGGCGTACTTGATATACCGAGGCCGCGGCGCGTAAAATTCGAGCTCCCGACAATCGCGTGTTCCCGGCGCCCGTCGTCGATGTGATACATTTTCCCATGGACAAAATTTGCGTCGATAACCGAGCGTATATCGACCTTTTCCTTCAGCCATCGCGCGCAATCCAAGGCGACCTGACGCTGCTGCAAGCGGTTGACCAGTTCCAGCCCATCGTCCTCGATTGCGAAGCTCTTCCGCTCAGTTTTCTCCGGGTCCAAAGAGCCGATGAAGCGGGGCTCGCCAAACAGGAACCTAAGACTGTCGATGCCATCCAGGTTTTCCTTGAGAGCGTCGTAGGCATGGATCGTAAAATACGCTGATACGACCGAAAGCGCGCTCCCGTCCGATATTCGATGCTCGAGGAATTCCGCAACGCTGCCCCTCGAGTGGTTGTCTCGAATCCCATGCATGGCAGTTGGGTGAAATTGTGTCATGCTGATCTCGCTCGATGAGGGCGCTGGCGGGGGGTGGAAGCCATCGATCTTACTCGGAGCCCTTGAGCGGCCCGGAGGTCTGGTTTTCAATCCATCCGTCGATATCTGCCCGCTTGAACCGCCACTGCCCTCGGACCTTGAAAGCAGGGATCTCGGCGCGTTGGGCCATCGTATAGACGGTCTTTTCAGCCACCTTCAGAAGCGCGGCTACCTCCGGCAGCGTTAGAATTTCGTCCGGCACTGGCAAAGCCCCCTTCCGATCATGCCATCGGAAGCTAACGTTTAGCAGTAATTGCCAGAGGGCGCCAGACAGGGAGAGCCGTGCCTGGCGATAGGCCAACAGCCTATAGGGCTATGGCGTAGACATAGTGCTCATCTTCATCGAGCGTGGCCCGCCATGGGCCATTCACACCACGTCACGACGGATCGCTGCCAAGTATTGTCGGCAGATGTCCGCTATTTCGACTTTGCACGTGGTTTCGCACACTTCCGCAGCAACGCATGGATTTCCTGGATATAATCTGGGTAGGCCGTTGCTGATTCCTCGGTATCGCGCGGCCAAGGTCTGCGATGAGGCGTATTTCCTGGCCAATCCCCTGCGGATCAACGCCAACGGAGCGACGCCGTTCAACATGTCAATCGACCAGATCGAGACCGCGATGGCGCCGTTGCGAACGGCAGCCTAGCCGTTGGCCGACACTACAGAGGTGGCGCGATGGCGGCTTTGCGGGGCTGTGCGGTGCGTATGTCGGTCATCAGAAGGCGGAAGATCACGCGACGGCACGGCTGCTCGACCAAGCGGAACAGCGCATAGGACATCGCAAGCGCGAATGTCCAATAGGCCACGATCTGCGCGAGATGACCGCCGAAGTTCGCCAGCGTCCCTGTCGCTTGAAATGCGTGCTCTAGAACCGTGTGGCACATGTAAAGGGCAAAGCTGATATCGCCCAGTAACACGAACGGGCGCCAGCTCAGGGCTTTGGAAATGAAGCCACGCTGTAGCGCCAACACAGCAATGAGTAACCCGAAACTCGGTGCGCTGCCGGCGGCGGACAGCCACCGCAGCATTGCCAAGGAAATGAACCCGGACGAATAAAGGTGGTCGAAGTCAAGTAGAAGGTAGATCATGGAGTAGCCGGCGGTCGCCACGGCCACTAGCTCCAGGGCCGATCCGAACAGCATTGGCAGACGATGCAGATGTTTTGCCCATGATACCCAGGCATAGGCGAAGACTAGGCCAATGACGAATTCTGAGAGCCGCGCAGTCGGGTAGATATAGACCATGGCATCAATGCTGACCGCGGATTGGCTGCCGCTGAATGGCTTCAGGTGCAACCGGTCGGTAAGCACGATCATCAGCGCCGTCAGGCCGAGCGAGGCCAGCAGCTTGATGTGCCAGGTCTGTGACCAACGCCAGATCAGCAGCGGAAACATCAGGTAGAAGAAAAACTCTGTGGAAAGGCTCCAGGCCACGGCGTTGTAGGAGAAGAAATACTGCGGCAGTGGAATCCATGACTGAAGCAGGGTGATGTTGGCGAGGGTCGGGCCAGCGGATAGTCCCCATGGTCCGGCAGTGAAGGTCACGAGGAGGAACAGCGTGGCGAGATGTACCGGGAAGATGCGGGCGATCCGCGCCACAATGAAGCGCCAGGCACCAGACGCACCCCGCAAATCGCGGTTGTTATAAAACAGTATGAAGCCAGATAGCACGAAGAAGAACGATACTCCCTGGTCGAGCGCGATCTTCGTCGCCAGCCAGCCGCCATAGTGCAGCCAATCGCGCGTATGCTCGACGACCACAAGGGCGGCAGCCACGAACCGCAGGCTCGTAAGCGCAGGCAGGTAATCACGCGAGTGGGGATAAGCTCCTATCCCGCCATGGTTAGTCGCAGCGATTCGCATTCAAACCGTTCCTCGTTCGTCACGAGAATAGGTAGCCGCGGGCTGCGATAGCGTCTACTGCGGGACCGTCGAATAATCGCACACTTGCAACGAGAACAAGGTCAACGCACGCTCAGTAGGACTACACAGCTACGAGAGGCCGTTCCGCATCCACTGACCGCCGAACCGATCGGTAAGTTTGCCCTAGTAACTTCCCCACGGCTTAACCGCGAGACGCGTGGTAACCCTTCCGCGATGGGCGAGGGTCGTAGATAATCTGTCGATCGCTAGCTTCGTTCGGCGTTGGGGAAAGTGCGCATGATTGTCGGATTTGGCCCGCAAGAGACCACATAAATCCCTGATTTCCATCGTCAGACGATTGGGGGGAGCGATTATTCGCTCTCTGATTGGGGAAAGTGCCGCGGACAAGAAGACAGATTGGTTAATGTCGGATGTCTGCCTGCGCCGAAAACCCGGCCGGCGGCTTACATAGCCAGTGGCGCCGCCGCGGCTCGACCACACCAAAGGACTAGGGCACCCGAGTCAACAGAATTAAGCGTGATAAACCGCACGCATGATTGGTGCATCCAAGTACATGGCCAAAGAATGGGATTCTTGTCTTGGATTTGACAGAATTACCGCGACTTTGCGCAAGTCATATGACCCCAAAAAATTGATCCCTCCCGCTCTATTCATAACGGGAGGGATATAAGAGCGCTGGGGTCAGAACGTGTCGCGCTGACGTCCGCCAATCGCACCGGCCACACTGGCGATGAAGGCACCAATGAGCATCGCAAAGAACGTATAGGCCGCAAAGGATGCCGCCGCCTTGCGCGCGGCATTGGCCACTTGCTTCGCCTTGGCGATCATTTGGTTTTCATCGCTGATCGCCTGATCCACCCGTCCCGAGGCATCGGGCTGAGCGAGCCCGGTTTGCGCCTCAACCAATTGCACCAGGTAATCATGATCCGCCTGGCTCACCGGTCCGGTTGCTGCTGTCGCCAGAATGCGGCCAGCTTCCATCTTCGCCTGCGGGCTGCTGGACTGCGCCGAATTCCGGCTGGGGCGAAACAGCCTGTCGAGGTCATAGCCAGTCGGCATGCCAGGCTGCGCCATCCCGGCAGATGCGTGGCCATCAGCGGAAGCCCCGACCGAGGCGACCGCTTTGCCGAGCGACCCGGCAAGGGAGCCGACACCTGAGGTCACGAGACCGATCGTGAACAGTGCCGCGACCGCCCAGGTCACCAGACCGGACGCCGTGTCACGGAAGGTCACTTCATGGCGATGCACATCGGGCAGCGCCGGCCGCAGACGGCCCGCGAGATAGCCGCCGAAGAAGGACGCCACCCACTGCACGATGATCAGCCAAATCGCGGCGACGACCGTAAAGGTGACAGGCGATGGATTGTCGCCGGAGACAGGAGACACCCAGGCAAGACCGAAAGCCGATCCAGCGGCCGCCAGCATGATGGTGATTGCGGTCGCGACCGCGGCGCCGCCGAAGACGGCAGCCCAGGATATGCCAGCACGCGTGGTCACACGCAGTCCGGGATCTGCACTGGTGAAAGACATAATCTCTCCTAATGCCAAAGCAAAAGAAGAAGCAGAATGATGGGAATGGGAATACCCAGAAGCCAAAGAAGAATGGGCATGATTTCCTCCGATTGTTACAAAACAGAGATGGGCGATTGGCGGCAAATTCCTAGAGGGCAATGCCGCGGCCGCCATTCCCGACCGCGTGATCGTGCCGCGCGTTGCGCGCGCATAGGATTAGCCGGCACCGGCCTGCACCCTATAAAAACGCTTTATAGAAGCCGCTGTTGAAGGCCATGCGGCGAAACACCCGCTGCTGCAGGCGGTAAAAATGCGCGTATTCGCGCGTCTTGGCATAGTCCTCGATGCTGGTCTGGCTGCGGTTGAGGTCAAGCCGGGAAATCGGCTTCCGGTAGCCGGCACCGTGATGATAGATGACGCCGTCGTAGAGGCCGAACCACAGGGGATGCAGGTTGCGCCGGTTTGAGCGCAGCATCGGATACCAATCCGCGCCCCGTTCAGTCAGCGTCTGCAGCAGATTGCCGCCGGCATCCGTCACGATCCGGCCATGCCGGTCGGCCCACTCAAAACCCGGATTCCAATCGCCCGCAATGTCGTTCCAGAACCCGACCGTCGTCGCGGCAAAAGAGGGGTGCGGCTGCATATCGCCGTCATTTTCCAGGCGCTGGACCGCGATCAGCGGGTAGCGGGCCAGCTTCTCCTCCAGATAGGCGCCAAGTGGCCGGATGGGAAAGGCGTCACCGTCCAGAAAGACGATGACGTCATCGGGCTTCGCTTCCAAGGTCACGATGCGGGCGAGGTAGTTCAGCTTATCGGCGTGGTTGAAGCTGATTTTGGTCGGCGGATCATAGGTGCTTTCGAGATAAAAATCCCGTCGCCGCCGCGGCTCGGGCACGCAGGCTAGCACGCGGTAGGGCCGGTCCAGATTGCGCCGCAGGAAGCCATTCTGGCGGGAAATCCACCGCTCAGTTTCAAAATGGACCGTGCAGACGTAAATCATGATGCCACTAGACCGCTTCTCGCCCGAAAGGTGCCGTTCCGGTCCGCATATGGCCGCGGCGAAACGAGATGCCAGTCGCGGGAGGCGATTTTGTCCAGGCCCCCGCATCACCCGGCGCAGGCGCCGGCCTGCGTCGTGCCATCCGCGCCCGAGGCATAAATCCTGCTTGGCTATGCGGTCAGGCTCGGCAAGGCTGCGGCCGCGCCTCGAAACCGTTCACCTACAGGATAAGCCGCGATGGATCTCTCCCGCCTGCCCTTCGACAGCACCGATATGCTGCGCCGCCTGAAGCCCTGGGTGCTGTGCGAAAGCCCGACCCATGATCCCGCCGCTGTCGGGCGCATGATGGATCTGGCAGCCTGGGAATTGGTCAGCAGCGGGGCCCGCGTCGAGCGTATCCCCGGGCGCCTGGGCTTCGGTGACTGCCTCCGCGCCAGCTTTCCGCATCCCAAAGCGGGGACGCCCGGCATTCTGATCATGGCGCATCTCGATACCGTTCATCCCATCGGCACGCTGGCCGATCTGCCCTGGCGCGAGGAAGACGGCACCTGCTTCGGCCCCGGCATCTGGGACATGAAGGGCGGCACTGTCGCGGCGCTCGAAGCCGTGCGCGGCCTGGCCGCCGCCGGTCTCGCCAGCCCCCTGCCGGTCACGCTTCTGCTCACCAGTGACGAGGAGGTGGGCAGCCCCTCCACCCGCGATCTGATCGAGGCAGAGGGCCGCCGGCAGCGCTATGTCCTGGTGCCCGAGCCCGCCGCCCCCGGTCGCGGCGTCATCACCGGCCGCTACGCCATTGCCCGCTTCCATCTGGAAAGCCGCGGCCGCCCGAGCCATGCCGGCGCGTCGCTGTCCGAGGGCCGCTCCGCCATCCGCGAAATGGCCCGGCAGATTCTGGCCATCGAGGACATGACGACGCCCGACTGCACCTTCAGCGTCGGCATCCTCCATGGCGGCCAATGGGTGAACTGCGTGGCGACGACCTGCACCGGCGAGGCGCTGAGCATGGCCAAGCGGCAGGCCGATCTCGATGCCGGCGTGGCCCGCATGCTGGCGCTTCAGGGCAGCACGCCGGAGACGCGTTTTACTGCCACCCGCACCGTGACGCGTCCGGTCTGGGAACCCAATAACGCCTGCATGGCGCTCTATGAGACGGCGCAAGGCGTGGCCGCCCGGCTCGGCCTCGCCTTGCCGCATCACAGCGCCGGCGGCGGGTCGGACGCCAATTTCACCGGCGCGCTCGGCATCGCCAGCCTGGACGGTCTCGGCCTGGTCGGCGGCGGCGGACATACCCTGACCGAGCATGTCGAAATAGCGAGCCTCGCCGAACGCGCGAAGCTCATCGCGGGGCTGCTGCTTGAACTGACCTGAGACACCGGGTGACGCGTATCGTTGTGTTGCCATCGATACGCGTCACGCGCGTCTGGGGCTATTTCTTCGGCGGCGTGATGGTGGCGGGTGTGGTCGCCTCCATGTCTTCGCTCTCCCGCGTCTGCGGCGGCACGGCAGGGGAATGGAAGGCCGAGGACTGGTCATAATCGGGGCCGGTGACCGGCTGCATCGTCGCTTCCGGCTGGCGGACGCAGCCGCGGAAGATGGGGTCACAGACGCCATCGCTGCCGATCGTCATGTCGTTCGGGCCGGTATAATGCACTTCGGTGACGGTGTTGCGGACGACACGGACATTGGCAATGCAACCCGTGCCGGAACCGCCCAGGGCGACGCCGCCCAGGCTGAGCGGCAATGTCAGCGTCAGGCCGCCCGTAGCCGCAGGGTTGTAGGTATAGGTATCGACATGCGCCTTGTCGTTGATCTTGGTCGACTTGGCGGCCGGACCCGCGCAGGCCAGCAAATCGGCCGCACTCATGCCGATCATGCTGCTCTGCGCCAGATGCGCGTCCCGCGAAGCACCATAGCCGCATCCGGCAAGCGAGAGAGTTGCGAGCACGATAGCGTTCCGACGCATGTCACCTCCTGACGATATGAACGCGTCATGTACACGCGTGGATCGGTGCCGTAACCCGCGGGGCAGGCGAAATCCGGCCTGACGACCTCAACTGGGCGTGAGGGAGACCGGGCGTCGGCACGGCCAGCCCAGGCCCGGCGGCCGCGAATGTCTTGCGTCTGTAACGCGAAATCCACCGGAAGCGTTGGACAAAGCAAAGGCGATCTGGCTCAAAACAAGGGCTTTCCGACTCACGCCGCGTGGGCCGGCCTCCCGATGCGTCCGAGCCCGGAGTTGTTTCGCGAATGACGTTCACATTCTGTGCCGCGGCCTTCTGCCTGGTGGCGACGGCCGTCAATCTGGGCGCGATGATCGTGGCGGCCGTGCGGCTGCGCCCGCGGGCAAAACCCGCCATGGCGGCGGCCGAGATCCCCGCGGTCACCATCATCCGGCCGCTCTGCCGGATCAATAATTATGAGCGGGAAACCCTCGCTTCCACCTTCATGCTCACGTACCCGCGCTATGAGATCATCTTCTGCCTGGAGGACGGCAACGACCCCGTGGCAGGCCTCGTCTATAACCTCATGGAAAAATTCCCCGAAGTTTCGGCCCAATTGCTCATCGGGCAGGAACGCCGCACGAAAAATCCCAAGCTCAATAACTGCCTGAAAGGCTGGGACGCGGCGCAGAATCCCTGGATCATCATGGCGGACAGCAATGTGCTGATGCCTGCTGACTATATCCAGCAGATGATGGGCCGCTGGACGGAGAAGACCGGACTGGTCTGCTCCATGCCCATCGGCACGCGCCCCGGCAATTTCTCGGCCGAGCTGGAATGCGCCTTCCTCAATACCTTCCAGGCCCGCTGGCAATATGTCGGCGAAAGCCTGGGCCAGGGCTTTGCTCAGGGCAAGTCCATGCTCATGCGGCGGGATATCGTGGACGCAGGCGGTGGTCTGCTGAAGACGCTCGGCGCCGAAATCGCCGAAGACGCCGCTTTCACCAAATTGGTGCGCCAGGCCGGTCTGTCGGTGCATCTGGTCGATGCGCCGTTCAGCCAGCCGCTTGGCCGCCGCAGCCTGCCGGAAGTCTGGTCCCGGCAGGCCCGCTGGGCCATGCTCCGCCGCAAGACCTTTCCCGCCGTCTATCTGCTGGAACTTCTGACCGGCGCCTTCTTCCCCATGGTCGCGGGCATCTACGCCGCCTGGGACGCGAATGTGAACGTCGCGGTGGTCGCAGCCGTTCTCGCGGCCCTCTGGTTCGGGCCCGAGGCGCTGCTGGCGCGCATCGCCGGCTGGCACTTCTCGTCCCGCATGCTGCTCGCCTGCGCCCTGCGCGATTTCCTGCTGCCGCCGCTTTGGATCGTCGCCTGGCTGCGCCAGGACTATGTCTGGCGCGGCAATACGGTGAATGTGAAGCAGGTGATGGCGGAAGAGCTGGAATAGGCGCGCCGCTCCAGAGGCAGTCGTACCCCGGATGACCGCCGCGACGCAGTGGCATCCGCCATGGTAAAGCCATCCCCGTGATACAGGACTATGGCGGGGGATTTCCGATGAAACGTTTGGCAGCAGCCCTGATAATGGGGCTTTTACTGACCGGCACGGCGGCAAAGGCGCAGACCCGCATTGGCGGCGTCGATACGACCTTTCGCTTGCTCGGCTCCAATGATCGCGTCGTGGTCGACCGCTATGACGACCCGGACGTGCCCAAGGTCTCCTGCTATGTCTCGCGCGCCGAGACTGGCGGCGTGAAGGGCAGCCTGGGCCTGGCCGAGGACCCGTCCCGCTTCTCCATCGCTTGCCGCGCCGTGGGCCCCGTCTCCTGGCCCGCCAACCTGCCCAAAAAGCAGCGGATCTTCACCAGCTCCCTCTCGGTCTTCTTCAAGACGCTGGAGGTCTACCGGCTGCTAGACCCGGACAAGAAGGTTCTGCTCTACGTCGTCATCAGCAGCCGGATCAAGGAAGGCAGCCCCTTCAACTCGATCACAGCGGTGCCGACCGGCGGGACGCCGTAACCTCAGCGATTGCCGAACCGGGCGGCGGCCGCCACCAATGCCTCAGCCGCGTCCGGCTGCGAGGCATAGGACGTGACCAGGCGGATTGCGACCTCGCCGGCAGAGGTCTCCGCATGCCAGCGGTAGAAGCCGAATCCCTCTGCCTCCAGGGCGGCCACGACGCCTTCGGGCAGGACCGCGAAAACCTCGTTCGCCTCAACCGCATGCAGCAGGCGCACGCCGGGAATGGCCGGCAGGCCGCGGGCAAAAATCTGCGCGACGGCATTGGCATGGCGTGCATTCCGCAGCCAAAGATCCTCCGTTACATAGGCCAGCAGCTGCGCGCTCATGAAACGCTGCTTGGACCACAGATGCGCCGCCCGCTTGCGCCGCTCGGCAAAGCCCCTCGCCTGAGCAGGATCGAAGAAAATCACCGCCTCCGCCGCCATCGCACCATTCTTGGTCGCCCCGAAGGAGAGCGAGGTCACGCCCGCCTTCCAGGTCATCGCCGCCGGGGAGCAGCCGAGATGGACCACAGCATTGGCGAAGCGCGCGCCATCCATATGCAGGCCCAGCTTGTGGCGCGCCGCCACATCGCCGATGGCGCGGATCTGGTCCAGGCCATAGACCGCACCCCATTCGGTCGATTGGGTGATGCTGATGGCATGCGGCTGCACCACATGCACGCCATGCTCGCGGGCGGCCTCGACCCGCGCCGTGATCTGGGCCGGGGTCAGCCGGCTATCGGGCGCCGGCACGGCGAGCAGCTTGGCGCCCCCGGTGAAGAACTCGGGCGCGCCGCATTCATCGGTATTGATATGAGCGTCATCGGTGCAGATGATGCCGCCATAGGGCGGCACCATGGTGCTGAGTGCCAGCGCATTGGCGGCGGTCCCGGTCGCCACCGGAAAAGCGACCAGATCGGGCTTCTCGAAAATACGGCCAAGCGCCTGGGTCAGCCGCTCGGTCCAGGAATCGGCACCATAGGACGAGACATTGCCCTGATTGGCCTCGACCAGAGCCGCCAGGATCTCCGGCGCCACCGGGGCGACGTTGTCACTACAAAAATTCCAGCTGCTTTTGATGCCATCCGCCACGCGCGTTCTCCGTTCCAACACAGCACTTTTGCCATGAGGCCGGTCTTTTCCCAAATCCGCATGACGGGACGGCGATTTGGTGTAAAATAGACCCTGCGTTCCAACGGAAAAGAATAATGAAAAAAGCAATCCGAATTGGTCTGGTGGGTTCCGGCTTTATGGGCCGCACCCACGCACTGGGCTTTCGCAGCGTCGGCGGCGTTTTTGATCTGCCCGTGGCCCCCGTGCTGGAACTGCTGGCCGATGCCACCGAAGCGCAGGCCGCCGCCGCCGCCGCGCGTTTCGGCTTTGCCCGCGCGACGGCAGATTGGCGGGCGCTGGTGGCAGACCCTGCGGTCGATGTCGTCGATATCACGGCGCCCAATCTGCTGCATGCGCCGATGTCCCTCGCGGCCATTGCCGCGGGCAAGCCCGTCTATTGTGAAAAGCCGCTGGCACCCACGGCCGACGAGGCGCTGACCATGACGCTGGCCGCCGAGCGCGCGGGAGTAGTGACCCAGGTCGGCTTCAACTACATCTGCAATCCGATGCTGATCCTGGCCCGCGACATGATCGTGGCGGGCGAGCTGGGACAGATCTGGGGATTTCGCGGCATCCATGCCGAAGACTTCATGATCGACCGGCAGTCCCCCTGGACCTGGCGGCTGGACCCGGCCGGGGGTGCGGGCGCACTCGCCGATATCGGCAGCCATATCATCGGCATGGCGCGCTTCCTGCTGGGACCGATCAGTGCTGTCTGCGCGGATGTCGAGACGGTGATCGATCGCCGCCCCCTGCCCGGCCAGCCTGATCAAATGCGCGCCGTCGCGGTCGACGACCAGGCGCGGCTGCTGCTGCGCTTCGCGCGCGGCTGCCGCGGCACGATCGAGACCAGTTGGCTCTCGTCAGGGCGCCAAATGCAGCTGGAATTTGAGGTGATCGGGGAGAAAGGTGCGCTCGTCTTCAGCCAGGAGCGCTTCAATGAATTACGCTACTATAAGGTGGAGGCCGATCGCACGCGCAATGGCTTTCGCACCATCCTGTCCGGCCCGCAGCATCCGCCCTACGGCGCCTTCTGCGTCGCCGGCGGGCATCAGATCGGCTTCAACGATCTTAAAGTCATTGAGATCCGAAATTTTCTGACCGCCCTGGCCGGCGGCGAAAAACCCTTCGCGGATTTCCGCGAGGCCTATGAGGTGCAGCGCGTCATCGACGCGGCGCTGCTGTCATCCCGCAGCGAAGCCTGGGTGAAACTCTGACGCTCATGAAAAAACCGCCCCGGGCAAGCCCGGAGCGGTTTTGACTAAAGGCGGTCGCGAGACAGATTACTTCGTCGCGGCGGTCGGGTCCCAACCCTTGTAGCTGTCAACATTGTCGATGGTGACCAGCGTCGGGGACAGCAGAATGATCTTGGAGGGGGGCGCCTTGCCGTTGGCGACGTCAACCGCATAGGCATAGGCCTTCGCAGCCATGCCGTAGGGGTCCTGCGCGGAGGACGCCTTGATCAGACCGTCCTTGTTCTTGATCTCGGGCACGATATCGGGCGCGCCGTCGACGGAGGTGATGAAGAACTCCTTGCGGTTCTGCTGCTTGGCCGCCAGCTCAAACCCGATCGCGGTCGGATCGTTGATCGCGAAAACCGCGTCGATCTGGGGGAAGCGCGTCAGCAGGCTTTGGCCGGATGCGAAGCCGCCATCGCGCGAACCCATGGCATTCTGGCTGTCGGACAGAACCTTGATGCCCGGCGCGGTCTTCAGAACATCTTCGCAACCCTTGACGCGATCGATGACGGAGGAGACCTGCGGGCCGTTGACGATGACGACATTGCCGGTTTTGTTCTTCACGTGATCAAGGATGTACTGGCAGGCTTGGGCGCCGGCCTTCACATTATCCGTCATCACCGTCACGTCGGCGCCGGTCGCGGCGACGTCGAAAGCGCCGATCGCGATGCCGGCGTTATGCGCCTTGAGCAGCGCCGGGGCGATGGCCACCGGGTCAGCCGCATTGACCATAATCACCTGAGCGCCGGCCGCGATGAAATTGTCGATCTGCGTGAACTGCTTGTTCAGATCGTAATCGGACGAGACGGCGATCGTCTTGGCGTTCGGGGTGATTTCCTTCGCCTTGGCTTCGATACCCTTATCGGTCGCCGCGAAATAGGGATTGCCGAGGGAGCCCACGGTAATGCCCACGGTCGTGATGTCTTTTGCCATCGCGGCGCCGGAAATGCCGGCGGCCATGACCGCACCGAGCGCGATCTGCGACAGTCCATAACGTGCAAGCTTCATTGTATTTCCCCACTTGAGAGCATTGTTGGTTTTTCGTCACGTGTCCTCATGCGGAGATCAAGCCGTCCCCGCACGCGAATTTCTGAATGTGGATCGGATCAGGTGCGACCCTTATGATCCAGCCGGTAACGGTCAAGCGCCACGGCACCGATGATCACCAGGCCTTTGACGATGAACTGCCAGATGTCCGAGACGCCCGAGAGCACCAGACCATTGGTCAGGATGGCGATGATCAGCGCGCCGACCAGCGTGCCCCAGATCGACCCGATACCACCGGTGAAGCTGGTGCCGCCCAGGATGACCGCGGCGATCGCGTCCAGCTCGTAGCTCTGGCCAAGCTGCAGGCCATTCGCTGCATAAAGGCGCGAGGCCGACATCACGCCGCCAAGCCCGGCCAGCAGGCCCGAGGTCGCATAGACAAACATCAGAATACGGCCAACCTTGATGCCGGTCAGACGCGCCGCGTCTGGATTGCCGCCCACCGCATAAATGCGCGTGCCCAGCACGGTGCGCCGCAGGATGAACCAGGAGATCAGCACGACGATCATGGCGATGATGACAAGCCAAGACACGCCAAACAGCGTCGCGTTGCCGATGAAGGCGAACGGCAGGCTGGGATTGAACACCGTCCGGTCGGCACCGAGCAGGCGGGCGATGCCGCGCACGGCCGTCAGCGATCCCAGGGTCACGATGAAGGGCGGCAGCCGGATCACTGCAATCAGGAAACCGTTGATCGCACCGAAGCCCAGACCGATCAGCAGGCCGGCGACGATGCCAAGCATGCCGATGTCTGGAATCAAGGACACCATCAATGCGCCCATGGCGGACGCGGCCAGGATGGAGCCGACCGAGAGATCGATACCGGCGGTCAGGATGACAAAGGTCATGCCGGCCGCAAGAACAGTATTGATGGCCGCCTGCTGCAGAACGATGGAGGCATTCGTCAGACTAAAGAAACGCCCGTTCTCAATACCAAAGCCGATGCACAAAATGATCAGAACTGGCAGCATGCCTGCATATTGCAGAAAATTACGCACCCGTTGCTGATTCGAAATCGACACCTGCCGTGAGCCCACGGGTTCACTCGCCACTTCAGCCATAAAACTTCCTCACCACTCAGTCGTTTCGCGTAAAGCGCGACCCGGTCGCCCGGCCGGGCGTTAAGCCTGTCGCAACAATCACACGCAAACCCGTCGCTACGGGCAATATCCAGAACTATACACCCAGGCTGACGGCACAAAAAGTGTCAAACAGGGCGAAGAAGGCTTGGGTCAGGCGGCTTCGGCGCCGGCCAGCCCGGTCACCAGCTCCATGATGGCTTCCTGCGTGATCGGTGCATCGGCCTCGGCGACGACTTCGCCCACCAGATAGCCGTCACGCATGACGACGACGCGATCCGATACGCCGATCACCTCCGGCAATTCGCTGGAAATGACCACGATGGCGGCACCCGTGCGGGCCAATTGATCGATGATGCGATAGATTTCGGATTTAGCGCCGATATCGACGCCGCGCGTCGGCTCATCGAGAATGAGCACACGCGGATTGGTTTCGAGCAGACGGGACAACAGGACTTTCTGCTGGTTGCCACCGGAAAGACTGCCCACATTGATATCGGCATTGGGCGCGCGCACGCCAAGCGTCTTGATGGCCTCGGCCGCGCGACGACGGGCCGCGGCGAGGTTCAGCACCCCGCCCAGCCGCGCATCCTGGCCGATCACGTTCATATTGACGTTGCCATTGATACTCATGTCCAGGAACAGGCCGAGCGCCTTGCGATCTTCCGTCAGATAGACGATGCCGGCATCAATCGCATCACGCGGATTGTGAATGCTCCGCTCCTGCCCATTGACGAAAACCTGGCCGTGCTTTTTCGGATCGGCCCCATAGATGAGACGCGCGAGTTCCGTGCGCCCGGACCCGACAAGACCGGCAATCCCCAGCACCTCGCCTTCGGCCACGCTGAAGGAGCAGTCATGGACGCGATCACCATCATCCATATTGCGCGCTTCCAGCGCGATCTTGCGACCGCTGACCGGAGCGCGATGCTCCTTCTTATAGAAAGAGGAGGACTCACGCCCGACCATCATGCGCACCAGCGTCTGCGGATTAAGCTCATCCCGCATCAGCGTGCCGACCATGCTGCCATCGCGAAGAACGCTGACCCGGTCTGACAGTTCATAGACCTCGGCCATACGATGGCTGATGTAGATGATAGCGATACCTTCCGCCTTCAAAGTTCGGATGATCGTAAAGAGCTTCTCCGCCTCCCGCGCGGAAAGCGCCGTCGTCGGCTCATCCATGACCAGAATATGCGGGTGCCCGGCCAGCGCGCGGGCGATTTCCACCAGCTGGCGTTCGGCAATGGACAGGGAGGCGACTTTCGACGCGGGGCTGAAAGGCGCGGCCAGACGGTCGAGAAAGGGCTGTGCCGCCGCATTCATCGCGGCACGATCGATCATGCCATGGCGGCGCAATTCCTCGCCTAGGAACATATTCTCAGCCACCGTCAGGTTGGGGGCGAGTGCGAGTTCCTGATAGATGACGGCGATGCCGCTGCGACGGCCGGCCAGCGGACTGCCGATCTGCAGCGGCTTGCCGTCAATGCGGATTTCTCCGCCCGGATCGGCGTGATAGGCGCCCGACAGGATCTTCATCAAAGTCGACTTGCCGGCGCCGTTCTCACCCATCAGGGCATGGATTTCGCCGGAATAGGCGGTGAGGGAAACATCGGACAGGGCACGAACAGAGCCGAAGGTCTTGCTGATACCACGCATCTCAAGAGCCGCAGACCGTCCAGCCGGACGAGTGTCACCCGAAGCTGCAGTGGTCGGCACATTTGTCGTCTCGCTGGTCATTTCCTGCCTCCCCGGGCATTTGCCCTGACTTTCGTCTCGCGCGAGGTTTGGCACCCCCCACGGCAAAGTCAAGACATTGACAGCGCAGTGGTCCGGCCATCAGACGCAGATCCGCCGCCTCGCTGCGGTGCAGTAAAACGGCCACGCCTGCGTGTCAGATCCGTGGCCGCCCATCCCTTCAGCCCAGCGTTGGCATGATGAAATCCGCACCGGCACGGATACCCGTCGGCCAGCGTGAGGTGACCGCCTTGTAGCGGGTAAAGAAGCGAATGCCTTCCGGCCCATGCATGTGGTGGTCACCGAACAGCGAGCGCTTCCAGCCGCCGAAGCTGTGGAAGGCCATCGGCACGGGAATCGGCACATTGATGCCGATCATGCCGGCCTGCACCTTGGTCGCGAAGGTCCGTGCCGAGTCGCCGTCACGCGTAAAGATCGCGGTGCCGTTGCCGAATTCATGCGTGTTCACGAGATCCAGCGCGGCGTCAAAGGTGTCGGCGCGGACGACCGCCAGAACAGGCCCGAAGATTTCTTCCTTGTAGATCTTCATCTCGGGCGTCACGTCATCGAACAGCGTGCCGCCGATGAAATTGCCGTTCTCGTAACCCTGCAGCTTGAGTCCTCGCCCATCGACGACCAGCTTGGCGCCTTCGGCGACACCGGCATCGACATAGCCGCTGACCTTGTCCAGATGCGCGCGGGTGACGAGCGGACCCATCTCATTGCTGTTGTCGGTGCCCGGCCCGATCTTCAGCGCGCGCACCCGCGGCGCCAGTGTGTCGACCAGCTTGTCGCCGATGCCGCCGACCGCGACGGCCACCGAAATCGCCATGCAGCGCTCGCCGGCCGAACCGTAAGCCGCCCCCATCAGCGCATCGACCGTCTTGTCCAGATCGCAATCCGGCATGACGATGGCGTGGTTCTTGGCGCCGCCCAGCGCCTGCACGCGCTTACCGTTGCGGGTGCCGGTCGTGTAGATATATTCGGCGATCGGGGTCGAGCCGACGAAGCTGACGGCATGGATGCCGCGATGCTCCAGGATGGCATCCACCACTTCCTTATCGCCATGCACCACGCCGAAAACGCCGTCCGGCAGACCGGCCTGCTTAAGCAGATCGGCGATGAAGAGCGAAGCCGAAGGGTCACGCTCGGACGGCTTGAGAATGAAGCAATTGCCGCAGGCGAGCGCGGTCGGCAGCATCCAGAGCGGCACCATCGCCGGGAAGTTGAAGGGCGTGATGCCGGCGCAGACGCCCAGCGGCTGGCGCATGGAATAGGCGTCGATGTCGCGGCCGACCTGCTCCGTGAAATCGCCCTTCAGCAGTTCCGGCACGCCGGTCGCGAATTCCACCACTTCCATGCCACGGGTGACTTCGCCCAGCGCATCGGACAGAACCTTGCCATGCTCATCGGTGATGATGGCGGCGATCTTCTTGGCATTCTGCTCGATCAGGTCGCGGAAGCGGAACATGACGCGGGCGCGGGCCAGCGGCGGGGTTGCGGCCCAGGCCGGAAAAGCGGCCTCGGCCGCCTTCACCGCGGTATCGACGTCGGCGACCGTGCCCAGCACGACCTGGCGGGCGACCGACCCATCGGCCGGCTGGTAGACATTGGCAGTGCGGGTGGAGGTCCCGGAGGTAAGCTTGCCCCCGATATAGTGCTGAACGATGTCCATGATGGTCTCCAAAGAGGAACGTGCCTTTCAAAACCCGCTAGGCTGAGCCGGCTGGCCCGGACTTTTGAGCACCGGAGCGGAGCGGCCGTAAGAGGCCGTGAGCACCGGAGCGCAAAAAACCGGGTTAGACGGCCTGCATAGTAGGGTTTTCAAAGGCACGGGCTTACCAGGTGAGGAAGGCGTGATCGGGGGACATGGTGAAGCGCCATTCGCGCACCGGCCCCGCCATCACGTTCAGGTAGAACAGGTCGAACCCGTGCGGCGCGCCGACCGGGTGGTAGCCGCGGGGGACGAGCACGACATCACCGTCGCTGACCGCCATCGTCTCATCGAGAGAGCGGTCATCGGTATAGACGCGCTGCAGGGCGAAGCCCGTTCCGCGCTTGAGACGGTGATAGTAGGTCTCTTCCAGATAGGTTTCACGCGGCGGGTCGTTCATATCGTGCTTGTGCGGAGGGTAGCTAGACCAGTTGCCACCGGGCGTCACCACTTCGACCACCAGAAGCGATTCCGCGGTGGCCGTATCGGGCAGGATATTGCGCACGTGGCGGGTATTGGTGCCCTTGCCGCGCACCTCCTCCCCCACTTCGCTGGGCGGGATGATGCGGGCGGGCAGCCTGCCCTCGGCGGGCGCGGCGCAGACCGCAACCTCGGCCGGGGTTTCAGCCTCCACCGTCCAGCTCGAGCGGGCGGGGATATAGACTGACCAGGGCAGGCCGTCGAAGACCGAGTCGCGCTCCCCCATCAGGCCGAAATCGACATCGCCCGCGCTGATGCGCACGCGTCCCGACAGCACGACGAGGCAGACCTCATTCCCTTCGGTCGGACGGGAGACGACCTTTTGCGGCGGCAGTTGCAGCACGGAAAAGCCGACATAGCCCCAGCCGGCCGAGGCCGGGGTGATGTGGTGGATGAACCCGTCCCGGTCCGGCGCATGCGGATGCAGCAGAAGTCTCGATGCCATCAGATCAGCCCCTCATCGCGGAGATAGGTGCGGAGATTGGCATAGCCGAGGCTCGCATAGGTAAAGGGATTGGCTTTCGCCGGGTCCTGCTCGGCTTCCAGCACCACCCAGCCGGAATAGCCAGGCAGCGCGCGGAACATCGACCGGAAGTCGATCGTGCCGTCACCCGGCACGGTATAGATGCCGCCCAGGACGCTTTTAAGGAAGCTCCAATCCTCGGCCTCGCTCTGCGCGCGGACCGCGGCCCGGATATCCTTGGTATGGACATGGCCGATGCGGGCGCGGTAGCGCGCGGCCAGCCGGGCCGGATCATCCCCGCCCCAGACGGCATGGCCGGTATCGAGCAGCAGATCGACCGACGGGCCGGTATGGGCCATGAAAGCGTCGATATCCTCCGCACTCTGCACCACGCTGCCCATGTGATGGTGATAGACGATGCGCATGCCCTCGGCCGCCAGCAGGTCGCCGAATTCCGTCATCCGGTCGCCAAAGGTCTTCCACTCATCGCCCGACAGTGTTGGCCGGCGCGACAGGGGCGTGTCGATCTCCCCCTGAATGGTGTTGGAGGTTTCGCAGACGACCATGACGGTGGAACCCTGCGCCTTCAGCAGGTTCAGGTGGTTTCGCGCGGCAGCGAACTCCGCTGCCCCATCGCGCGTCAGCAGCTTGGCCGAATACCAGCCGGAGATGCAGGCGAGGCCATAAGGGGCGAGCGCGGCCTTCAACCCGTCCGGCGTGCGGGGGAATTTCTTGCCGAGTTCCATCCCCTCGAAGCCAATCTGGCGGGCCTCGCTCAGAATGGTCTCCAGCGTCGTGTCGCCGCCCAGCTCGGGCATGTCGTCATTGGCCCAGCAGATGGGGTTGGCGCCGATACGAATGGGCATTGTCTCTCCGTCTCTCTTTCCGCGCGGGCGGGTGATCTCCCGCCCTTCCTATCAATTGCCGACGAACTGGCGGCTGAGCGCCACGAGATAGGCTTCCCGCGCGGCCTGCACCTCGGCGCGTTCCGAGACTTCAGGCACCGCCACGTCCCACCAATGGCCGCCCGCATCCGTGGACGGCAGCGGGTCAGTATCGATCACGATCGCATAGGTGCGGTCGCTGGCCCGCGCCCGCGCCAAAGCCTCACCCAAGCCCGCCAGGGTCTCGACCTTCTCGCTCACCGCGCCGAGGCTCCGCGCATGCAGCGCGAAATCCACCTCGGGCAGCACCTCATGGGCACTGTCCTTGAGCAGATTGTTGAACCCTGCCCCGCCGGTCGCATGCTGCAGCCGGTTGATGCAGCCGAAACCACGATTGTCGAGAATGACCAGAATGAGCTTGCGGCCCAGCATGACGGAGGTCGCGATTTCCGAATTGAGCATGAGATAGGACCCGTCGCCGATCATGACGAAAACCTCGCGCTCGGGCTGCGCCATCTTCACGCCCAGCCCGCCCGCGATCTCGTAGCCCATGCAGGAGAAGCCGTATTCCATGTGGTAGCCGCCGGGCTGACCCGCCAGCCACAGCTTGTGCAACTCGCCCGGCAGGCCGCCGGCCGCACACAGCACCACATCGGAACTCTGTGCCTGGCGCTGCACCGCGCCGATCACCTGCGCGTCCGAGGGCAGCGCATTGGCGACCGGCTCCGGCGCATCCGTATAGCGCCGCGCGACATCGGCCCAGGCCGCCTTCTGCCCTTCGGCCCGCGCCGTCCAGGACGCATCGGCCCGCCATGCGCCGAGTGCGGCGCCGAGTTCGCCAAGCCCTGCCCTGGCATCCGCCACCAGCGGCTGGGCGTGATGCTTGCCGGCATCGAAAAGCTGGGTGTTGAGGCCGATGATGCGCCGCCCGCCGCCGGCACCCTCTCCCTGGAACAGCGCCCAGGAACCGGTTGTGAAATCCTGCAGCCTTGTGCCGACGGCCAGCACCACATCGGCTTCAGCGGCCATGGTATTCGCGGCCGCCGTGCCGGTGACGCCGATCGCGCCCATATTCATCGGGTGCGTGACAGCGAGGGCGGATTTGCCGGCCTGGGTCTCACCCACAGGGATGCCATGGCTTTGCGCGAAAGCCGCCAGATCCTGCTCGGCCTGGGCATACAGCGTGCCGCCGCCGCAGACGATGAAGGGACGTTTCGCGTCCCGCAGCAGCGTCACCGCCGCCGCCAGTTCGGCCGCATCCGGGCGCGGCCGGCGCGGCGCCCAGACCCGCTCCTCGAAGAAGGAGACCGGAAAGTCGTACGCTTCAGCCTGCACGTCCTGACACAGGCCCAGCGTCACCGGCCCGCAATCCGTGGGATCGGTCAGCACCTGCATGGCGCGGGCGAAGGCCGGGATGATCTGCTCGGGCCGGGTGATGCGGTCGAAATAGCGGGAGACCGGGCGGAAGGCGTCATTCGCGCTGACCGTGCCGTCAGCCCAATCCTCGATCTGCTGCAGCACCGGGTCCGGCCGCCGGCTGGCGAAGACATCACCGGGCAAAAGCAACAGCGGCAGGCGATTGACATGGGCGACGGCCGCAGCCGTGACCATATTGAGCGCGCCCGGACCGATGGAGCTGGTGCAGGCCATCACGCGGCGGCGGCGCAGCGCCTTGGTATAGGCGATGGCCGCATGCGCCATGGCCTGCTCGTTATGGGCCCGGAAGGTGGGCAGGCGGTCGCGCAGTCCATACAGCGCCTCTCCCATCCCCGCGACATTGCCATGGCCGAAAATGGCCCAGACGCCACCGAAGAAGGGCAGGATCTTCTCCTCGCCGGTGTCGGTTTCCAGCACCGTCTTCTGGGCGGCCATGGCGCGAACCAGGGCCTGGGCCATGGTCAGACGAAGTGTGCGCATGCTGAGCGTTTCCCGTTTCTCGTTCTTTACGCGGCCTTGATCTGGCGCGCGCCCTGCCAGGCATTGACCAGATGCTGGAAGCGCTCCGCCATCTGGTCCACCGCTTCGGCATCGGACATCCTGCCCGCAAGCCAGGCGCGGGCGGGGTCGATATGGATGGTCCGGCCGACCGCAAATCCTTTGACCACCGGCACGCCGGCACAGGCCTGGAACGACTCGACCAGATCCGCCATCGGCGCCTCCAGCCCCAGCACCAGCACGCCGCGGCAATAGGCGTCATTGCGGGTGATCGCCTCATTGATCTGGGTCCAGGCGGCGGCGCTTTTCTGCGGCTCCAGCTTCCACCAGTCAGGCTTGAGACCCAGGTCATACAGGCGCTGGATGACGCGCGGAATGGTATCGTCCCGCAGCGGCCCGTGCTTGCCGGCGATGATCTCGATCAGCAGATCGCGCCCCGTGGTGCGGCAGGCATCATAGGCGCGGGCCAGTTCCCGCTCCTGCCGCAGGCGCAGCTCCTCCGGGTCATCCGGGTGATAGAAGCACAGGCATTTCACGACCTGCGCCATCGGCCATTCGATCAGATGCGTGCCCAGGCTGCCGCCATATTCAAAATCCAGCGGGCGGGAGCCGGTGCGCTCGATCGGGCGCGCCACCCAAAGCTTGTGGTCGGCGGCCCGGAACAGCGCCTCACGCCCGTAGCGGCCGTCGATGAACATGCCGAAACCGGGGCGGCCGGCCGCCACGCGGGCCGCGGCCTGCACGGCAAGCACCTTGAAATCGGATATCTTCTCGAAGGGCGCGCCGACTTCCCTCGCCACCGCTTCCAGCTGGATACGATGGTCGATGGCCAATGCCATGATCCCGGGCGGGCTGACGGGCCGCGTCGTTGCCCAATGGATATGGTTGATGTCCTGGTCATGGCGCAGTGCCCGATGCGGGCTGCCGTGCTGCAGAAAGTATTCAAGCTCGGCGAAGGTCGGGATTTCGGGGGAGCAAAGCAGGCGGGAGACCGCGAAAGCGCCGCAGGCATTGGCGTAGGCGCAGCAGGTCTCAAGCGGCTCGCCGCGCAGCCAGCCGCGCAGGAAGCCGGACATGAAACTGTCGCCGGCGCCGAGCACATTATAGACCTCCACCGGAAAGCCCGGGCCGCGCACGCCATCCTCCAGACTGTCGGGGATGGCGTCAGCGAAGACCACGCAACCCATCGGGCCGCGCTTGCAAACGATGACGGCAGACGAGCGGGCGCGGATCGTGCGGATGGCCGTGAGCGTATCCTCGGACCCGCCGGCGACATGCAGCTCCTCCTCCGTGCCGACGATCAGATCGCACTCGGCCAGCACGGGGGCGAGATGAGCCGTCACCGCATCCGAGCGGATATAGCGGCTCTCACCGGCATCATGACCGGCAAGACCCCAAAGATTGGGCCGGTAATCGACATCGAAGATGACTTTGCGGCCATGGGCGCGGGCGATGCGGATGGCTTTGAACTGCGCCGCTGCCGTGCCGGGTTGTGCGAAATGCGTGCCCGTGACGACGATGGCACCGGCGGAGGCGACGAAATCGTCGTCGACATCGTCTTCGGACAGCGCCATGTCAGCGCAATTGTCCCGGTAGAAGACAAGCGGGAATGTGCTGCTGTCGCGCACGCCGAGCAGCACCAAGGCCGTCAGGCGCTTGGGATCAACCGTGATCCCTTTTGTCTCCACTCCTTCCCGCGCCAGTTGCTCCAGAATGAAGCGGCCGATCTGCTCATCACCCACCCGCGTCAGCAGCGCCGAACGCAGCCCCAAGCGCGCCGTGCCGACCGCGATATTGGCCGGGCAGCCACCGATCGCCTTGCTGAAGCTGCCCATATCCTCCAGCCGGCCGCCGATCTGCTGGCCATAGAGATCAAGGGAGCATCGCCCGATCGTAATCAGGTCAAGTACCGGTGCGCTCATGGGAACCCCCTAATCCTGTGACGAAGCGTATGGCCCGCGCAGCCCAACCCGAAAGCGAGGGCGGCGGCAAAGGCCGGACGTTTCCTGCCGAGACGGCTTGGCACCGTCTTTTGTTATGGGCAAATAAAACCATTATTCCAAATTTTCGTCAATCCGATCCGTATATTCCTTTTTGGGCCGCATATCGACCGCCGGCAGGTCGCCAGTGCGCTTGCTGACCAAGGCGATGGACAGCGTCGTCGCCAGCGCGAAAGACGCGGACAGAGAGCGGAAACCGCCGAAATCGGCCTCGGCCACTTCCAGCCAGACAGAGGAGACCTGCACCAGCGGCGAAAAGGGCGAGTCGGTGATGCCAATGACCGGCACGCCGCGCTGAAACGCCGCCCGGGCCGAGGTCAAGGTCTCCGCCGCATAGGGCGTGAAGCTCAGGGCCAGAAGCGCATCCTCCGGCCCGATGAGATCGGTCTGCCGACCGCCGAGCCCACCCAGCTGATCGACCAGATCGGACCGCACGCCGAGCTTCTGCAGCGCATAGGCCAGATAGACCGCCACCGGAAAAGCACGCCGCACGCCCACTATATAAATCGTGCGGGCGGCCGCGAGCCGTTCCACCGCCTGCTCCAGCGCTTCGACATCAATGCTTTGCCGGAAATCGCGCACCGAGGCGCAGGAGGCTTCCACCAGCCCGTCCAGCAGGCTGAGCACGTCGCCGCCCTGATTGCCGTCATGCAATGCTTCCAGCCGCACATTATAGTCGGGCCAGCGGTTGCGGGCATGGCTTTGGAAAACCAGCTGCAGCTCCGAAAAGCCGGAATAGCCCAGCGCCTGGGCAAAGCGGATCATCGTCGAAGGTTGCACATCCGCGCGTTTGGCCAGTTCCGCGACGCGGCCGAAGGCAATTTCCTGCGGATGCTGAACGGCGAAATCGGCCACCTGCACCAGGCGTTTGGGCAATTGGCTGCGGCGCGCGACGATCAGCGCCCGCAGCGTACGAAAATCCCGCGGCGCCGCGGCCGGGTCCAAGGCGCTGCTCAACCCGTCGTCATCCCGTGCTGCCTGCGGATCGTCGTTCTGCTCACTCATCATCGCAACGCTTTCCACATCCGAACGCTTCTCCCGTTGACAAGAGATAGCCTAAATGGAATATTTCTTCCATATCTTCCGCCAAGAAATAAAGACGATCCAAGCATATGGGGAAGTTAGCCGCCTTTTACCCCATGGAACGCCCGCACAGCCTGTGCAGCACATTCCATTTGTTTCACCCAACCCGTGAAGCGAAGCGGGGCTTTTACGCCAATTCGGCGGCGAAGGCCGCCGACGCTGCCAAACGTCCGACAAGAAAGACCCTGTGATGATCCGTTTTTCCGTCCTCGGCTGCGGCCGCATCGGCACCATGCATGCGCGCAATCTGGCGCGCCATCCGCAGGCGAAGCTGGTGTCCGTCTTCGACGTCTTCACCAAGGCGTCCGACGCCATGGCGGCGGAACTTGGCGTGAAGGCCGCGCAGTCGGTCGACGAGGTGCTGGCTGACCCCGAGGTCGATGCCGTGCTGATCGCGACCTCGACCGACACCCATGTCGAGCTGATCACCCGCGCCGCTCAGGCCGGCAAGGCCATCCTATGCGAAAAGCCTATCGCCCTCGATATGAGCAAGGTCACGCAATGCTGGAACGAGATCCGCGATCTCGGTGCCACCATCATGATCGGCTTCAACCGCCGCTTCGACCCGTCCTTCCGCGCGGTGCATGACCGGATGACGGCCGGCGAAATCGGCAAGCTGGAGCAGATCGTCATCACCAGCCGCGATCCCGGGCCCCCGCCGGTCAGCTACATCAAGGTCTCGGGCGGCCTGTTCCGCGACATGACCATCCATGACTTCGACCTCGCCCGCTACTTCGCCGGCGATATCGTCGAAGTGCAGGCCTTCGGCGCCAATCTGGTTGATCCGGCAATCAAGGAAGCCGGTGACATCGACGCCGCCATGGTGACGCTGCGGGCGGCCTCCGGCGCGCTCATTCACATCAACAACAGCCGCCGCGCGAGCTACGGCTACGACCAGCGGCTGGAGGTGTTTGGCGAAAAGGGCATGCTCATCGCCGGCAACAAGACCGCCACCAGCGTGCAGTCCTTCTCCGCTGCCGGCACCGGCCAGGGCGATGTCGTGCTGCCCTTCTTCATCGAGCGCTATGCCGAGGCCTATGCGGCCGAAATCGCCAATTTCGTGGAAAGTGTCGCGGCCGGCGTGACACCGCTGACCAGCTTCCGGGATGGCGCCGAGGCGCTGCGGCTGGCCGATGCCGCACTGGAAAGCCTGCGCACGGGGCAGAGCGTCAAGCTCGGCTGATGGATTGAAGGCCTATCGAGACAGGCGGGCGTCGCTCTCCCGCCCGGCTCACTGTCCGACCTGGGCGATCGCCCTGCGCAAGGGCAGATCGCTCAGATGCATGATTCCCTTGTAGGGATGGCTCATCGACAGCATCAGGAACATCGCCGCGGTCACGGAAACAGCGCCAATCAGAAGAGACGAGACAACTGTCGCATTGACTGGCGAAAAAAGCCCAAAGAATAGAAACAGCAGTGCCAGCCAGCATAGCAGCGTGAGCGCCAAAGCCGCCGGCCATGGCGTCGTCGCCTGCTCATGCATCAGAAGCCGTGCCTCGGCAATTTGGGAGGCGTAGGACTGCGCCGTGCTCAAGGAGGCGCGCTGCGCATCCGTCTTCGGTGTCAGACCATGTGTGACATCCAATAGTGTCATCGTCCCGGTCTGCGCGACCGTCGCGTGATTTTCCGCGCCATGCTCATGATACGGCTTCATGCTGTTCAGCATGAAGCCCAAATCTTCCTTCAGCTTCAGTCGCGTCGGCATGCTCTCCGGCCCATAGGCCGCAAGAGACTGATCCATCAACAGAACATTGACACCCATCTGTTGGATTTCGCCCCGCTGGGTATCGAAAAACGTATGCGCGGACGCAATCAGCAAGCTCAGAATAAGTGCCGTCATGGTCGCCATCAGACCCATGATCAGCTTCACGACATCCTTGGTCGCGTCATCCCGGTGATGGACGGGCTGTATCTTTTGAATGCCGATCCCGATCGCGGCACCCAGGCAGACGATGATCAGGACAACGATGGATTGACCACCCGGACCAAGCATTAAAAGTCTCCGTTCAGTGGCTCAAATCGGCAGCAAGGCGATCCGCGAGCAGGCCAAGGGCGATACTCATCGCCTGCACCTGGCCGACGACATCGGGTGTCGGAGGCTGCGCCGTAAAGCGCAGACTGTCCACCAGGGGCGGCCGCACATTGCTGCTATAGGTTGCCTCGACCTCCGCCACCAGGACGACCGATCCATGCTCATCGCGGTCGAAGCGCGTGATATTGACGGAGACGGTTGCATCGGCATGCGGCGTCACCGTGCTGCTTTCCGAAAAGACCTGTGTTCCGGCCAGGCGCTGGTCCAGCTCGGTGACCAGCACGCGGCCGATCATGGCAGGCAGCGTTTCCCCCCACCAGCTATTGGCCTCCACCGCGATATGATAATCCGCCGAGGAGCGCACGATGGGCTTGCGATCCAGATAGGGGGCGAGGCCCACATCCTGCAGGATGACGACGCGCGGCCCGCCGGGCTGGACGGCGCCGGGCACGGCATCCAGCGTATAGAACGTCGGACTGGGTGACGCGCAGGACGCGGGCAAGGCGGCGAGGGCCAAAAAGCCCAGCGACAGCTGGCGGCGCGATAGTGTCATTGCTCGACCCCCGCATTGGTGCGTCCTCGGATGAGCGCTTCAGGATGGCTCGTCAGCAGATCCGAAAGCGCCCGAAAGGATTGCGCCATGTCGTTGAGCTGCGCCATCAGCTGCTGCAGCTGCCGGCTGAAATGGCTGTCGCCGCCATAGGTGCTATTGGCCGAAACCAGCACTGTATTGAGATTGCCGGCCGCCGATTTCAGCTGCGCCGTCAGCGCCGGCAGGCTTTTCAGCGCCGGTCCCACCTGCGTGTTGAGCTGCCTCACCAGCGTTTGCGATGCCGCGAGCGTCCCCGCCAGCGACGCCACAGCCTGCTTGGTCTCGGGCCCGTTGGTGAGGTCAGAGAGGCCGGAGAGCGTGCTCGTAATGCTGGCCGACATCTGGTCGAAGGGCAGATTGTTGATCTTGGCCAGCAGCGTGCTGACCGAGGTGGTGATGGAATCGAGCGCGCCGGGCGCCGTCGGGAAGACAATATCGGAACCCTGCAGGGTGACATCCGCGCGGGGCGCGTTCGGCAGGATCACCAGCGCGACCTCGCTCTGCCCTGTCAGCAGGTTGGATTTCTGAATCTGGGCCCGCAATCCGCTCGCGACCAGGGCCTGGAGATTGGCGAGCGGACCGCGCTGCGCGACCACCTCGATATTCTTGATCCGCTGCGGCTCCACCTCAAACCGCACCGGCGCACGGACGGTATTGGCGATGCTGTCATAGACCATGTCGACGCTTTTCACCTGGCCGATCTTGAGGCCCTGGAAGGTCACCGGCGACCCAGCGCCGAGGCCCGAGACGGAGCCCGAGAAATAGGCGACGAAGGGAATGCGGCGCTGATAGATCGCCTGATCCGCCGCATCCTTGTTGTCATACAGCGGAAAGTTTGCCTCGGCCGCCGCCTCTGGCTCGCCCGACTCTTCATCGGGGGTCGAGAAGGCAATACCGCCCAGCAGCAGCGCATCCAGCGACTGCACCTGCACCTGCACGCCGTCTGCACCCAGCTTCACCGAAAGGCCGGACGCATTCCAGAAGCGGGAATCGGCATGCACGTAGCTGTCATAGGGGGCGCGCACGAAGGCGTGGATGGTGACGTCGCGGACCATATTGCCGATATCCCATCCCAGGATCTGCCCAACCTGCAGATCGCGGAAAAAGATCGGCGCGCCGAGCGAGACCGAGCCGATATGATCGGCCTTGAGCAGGAAGGTGCGGCCGGGCACGACCGATTGCAGCACCGGCGGATCTTCCAGCCCGGTGAACTGCGTCTGCGGCTTGGTGCCATCGGGCGAGGGCAGCAGGTCGATGAAGGGGCCGCTGAGCAGCGTGCCCAGGCCGGACAGGCTGCCGGCGAAGAAGCGCGGCCGCACGATCCAGAATTTTGTCTTGTCCGAAATCAGCGGCGTCGCGTCCCGCGTCATCTGCACTTTGACCACGACATGGTTCATGTCAGGGGTCAGCTTGACCGACGTCACGGTGCCGAGCGTCACATCCCGATGCTTGACCAGGGATTGCCCGGCCGTCAGCCCATCGCCCTGATCGAAGATGATGCTGATCAATGGCCCGCGCTTGGCATAAGTGTCCCAGACCAGCCAGCCACCGACAAGGACGGTGACGACCGGAATGGCCCAGATCAGCGAAATCCGCCGCTTGCCTTTTTGCTGCACCGCGGCGGTGGGAAGACTGGTCGGAGACTCGTTCATCACACCCTGCCTGGCATAGCGGCCGCGTCCCACATCATGCGCGGGTCGAAGGCTTCGGCCGCAAAAATTGTCAGAATGACGACGCCCGCAAAGGCGACGGCACCCACGCCCGGCTCGATCGTCACGATAGCGCCGAATTGGACCAAAGCGACCAGGATCGATTCCATAAAGATATCGATCATCGACCAGCGTCCGATGACGCTGACGATCCGATACAGGCGCCCGCGGTCATGCAGCCGCTCGCTGCGGCGGAACTGCGTCATCAGCAGAAGCAGGACCAACCCTGCGAGTTTCAGCATCGGCACCATGATGCTGGCCGCGAAAACCAGAGCCGCCAGCGGATACATCTTGGCCGCCAGCAACTCCTCCACCCCGCCCAGAATGGTGCTCGGCGCGCCGGCGCCAAGCTGCACCACCGTCAGCACCGGATAGGCATTGGCCGGGATGTAGAGGATGGCGGCAGCGATCACCAGCGCCCAGCAGCGCACAATACCGTTCGGTTTACGCACATGCAGCCGCGATCCGCAGCGCGGGCAATATTGGACGCTATCACCGTGAACTTCGCTGTGAAGGACAGAGACCTTTTCGCAGGTCTCGCAACTCACCGGCGTGCCGGTGCCCTGCAGCTGCGCCTGCACGCTGGTTCCAGCTTGCGGATAGGCGACGGCGCCTTTGCGTTCCAGCGCTTCCCAGACGGCCTGGCGATCGAGAAAGGCATCGGCGGCAACAGTCGCGATCATCAACCCCACCAGCGCATAGACCGCGAGTCCGACATCGATATGCACGATATCGACAAGTTTCACATAAGCGACGAAGACACCGAGCAAATAGACTTCCACCATTGACCAGGCGCTGAGCTTGGCGATCCAGGCGAAGACCCGCCCCAGATGGGCGGGGGGCCGACGCTGCCGCAGCGCTAAAAGAACGTAGCTGGTACCGAGCAGTTTCAGAAACGGCGCGGCCACGGTCGTGAATAGCACGACAAGTGCCAGCTCCCATATGCCTTGCTGGTCAAGCCGCCGCGGACCGGAAAAAAGATCGGCGCCGAGCGTCATGCCGGACGTGCTCACGCGCATCAGGGGCATGCTGCAGGCAACGCCAAAGAGTGCCAGGCCGGTCAGGGAAAAGGCCAGCCCGCGACCGAGCGTATTCACCTGCACGCGGCGCAGGGTCACGCCGCAGCGCAGGCAGGATGCGGTGCTCGGCGCCACAAGCGCCGGTATCTGCTGCAATAGTCCGCAGGATCGGCACATGATGGGATGCGCGGGGCTGATATCGCCGGCAGTATCTTCGCCCGCAATCGTCACCGCGCTCTCCGCCTCTGCCGCCCAAGCTTCTGTTCAAACCGTCGTCTGCAATGATAGCTTTCCAAAACAAGTGTCAAGCGTGGCTGTCGTGATGATGCAGCCCGCACCGACGGGATCACCCCGCGATCATCTGTACTGCGAACGAGAATGGAACGATGATGATGAGCAAAACCATCACCCGGCGTCGCACCGCGGGCCTCCCCCGCGCCCTCATGCTGGCCGCCCTGCTGTCGGTCTCAGGCCTCATCGGTTGCAGCCATTCCGGGGCGGGTCCGAAGACGGTCGATGGGCAGGCGCCCGACGGCACGCTCGTTATGCATCAGGTGCAGGCGGCCTTCATCGGCAGCGGCAGCGGCGGCTACGGCACGCTGACCTTTCAGGGCATCACGCGTGACTTCACCGTCGGCGGCCTGGGCGTCGGCGGTATTGGCGCCTCGACCATCGACGCGACCGGCGAGGTCTATGGCCTGAAATCCCTCAGCCAGTTCCCCGGGTCCTATGTCCAGGGACGCTATGGCTTCGCCTTCGGGACGACCAGCCGCGGCGACCTATGGCTGAAGAATAATGACGGCGTGGTGCTGCATCTTCATGCCAAGCGGGAGGGACTGATGCTCAGCCTGGGCGGCGACGTGGTCGTCATCACCTGGAAATAGAGGAGCGGCGACAATGGCGGGCACCCGGTGCAGGGTGCCCCTCGCCGGGTGCCCTGCCCGTCAGCGCGGCCGCACCATCTCGAACAGGTGGCTGACCGAGACATAGTCGCCCCGATAGCCGCAGCGGCCGAGCGGCCTGGCCCCGGCCGTATCGAAAAGGCCGTCCTTCAGAAAAGCCGGGTCGATATGGACGCCGACGATCTGGCCGATGACCATGTAGTTGGAGGACGGCACGCCGCCCAGGCCCTGCAACTGCTGGATGGAGACGCATTTGCACTCCAGCGCTGCCGGGGCCACGGCGACGCGGGGCGGCCTCACCAGAACGGACGGCGCTTGGGCCAGACCTGCCAGCGTGAACTCATCCACCTCCGGCGGCACCGATGCGCTGGTTTCGTTCATCTGCCGGGCCAAGGCCTCGACCGCCAGATTGGCGACGAACTCCCCGGTCTCCTCGACATTGCGCACGCTGTCCTTCCAGCCATAGCTGCTGAACATCACCATGGGCGGTTCGTCTGAGACCATATTAAAGAAGCTGTAGGGCGCGAGGTTGACCAGCCCAGATTGGCTGATGGTTGAAATCCAGCCGATGGGGCGCGGCGCGATAATCGCTTTTAGCGGGTCATGCGGCAGCCGATGCCCCTGCTCCGGCTGGTAAAAATGCGTCTCGCTCATTCCATGGCCTCCACACGCGCGGACTGCCGACCGGCGGCAATGGCGCATAGCAGTTCAAACATCATCGTCGCCCCGGTCAGCGCGGTCAGACCCGACGGGTCGAAGGGTGGCGATACTTCCACAACATCGGCACCCACGATGCGCAGTCCGTTCAGGCGGCGGAGCATGAACTGCGCTTCCCGCGTGGTGAAGCCACCGATCTCCGGCGTGCCGGTGCCGATCGCCATCGACGGATCAAGGCTGTCGATATCGAAGGACACATAGGTGGGGCCGTCCCCGGCGATGGCCAAGGCCTCGTCCATCACGGCGTCGATGCCGCGGGCGGCAAATTCCTCGATATAGATCTGCCTTATGCCTTGCGCTTGCGCCCAGGCGTGATCCTCCGCCGTATACAACGAGCCGCGCAGGCCGATCTGTACCATGCGGCGCGGATCGAGCACGCCTTCCTCGATCGCGCGGCGGAAGGGCGAGCCATGAGTGAAAGGATTGTCGCCGAAATAGGTGTCGTTGGTATCGGAATGGGCGTCGAAATGGACCAGGCCCAGGGGCTCGCGCCGGCCGACCGCTCGCAGGATGGGCAGCGTGATGAGATGGTCGCCGCCTGCCGTCAGCGGTACGGCGCCCGCCATCACCACGTCCAGGAAGAAGGCTTCGATGCGCTGCAGCGAATCGCGCACGTCGATCGGGTTCACCGGACAGTCGCCGAGGTCTGCGACCTGCAGCAGATCATAGGGAGAGATGCGGGTCGCATGGTTGGTGCGGCGCATCAGGCTTGACTGGTTGCGGATCTCCCGCGGACCGTGGCGGGCGCCGGCACGGTTGGTGGTGCCGCCGTCGAACGGCACGCCGATCAGCGCGACATCCAGACCATGGGGGGTTTCCACCGCAGGCAGGCGCATGAAAGTCGAATGACCGGCAAAGCGCGGCACCAGGGCCGCGTCGACCGGCTGGTTGAAACTCGTCATGGCAAGGCTCCTGGATGATCGGACTGGGCGTGGGTCTCACAGAGCATGCTCCCCCCGCTGGATCAACGGCGGCTTGATCAACCGCGGCCAGTGGTATCCTGTCTCTCTCCCGCGCGCCTGACCGTCAGGCCGATGCAGGATTGGGGTAATAATGGCCGGCGCGCTGTCTCATATTCGGGTGCTTGATCTCTCGCGCGTGCTGGCCGGGCCCTGGGCCAGCCAGTTGCTGGGAGATTTGGGCGCCGAGATCATCAAGGTCGAGCGGCCGGGCAGCGGTGACGATACCCGCGCCTGGGGGCCGCCCTTCCTGCAGGATGACGCGGGCCAGGATACGCGCGACGCCGCCTATTTCCTCTGTGCCAATCGCAATAAGCAGTCGGTCACCATCGACTTCACCAAGCCCGAGGGCCAGGCCTTGGTGCGTGACCTCGCCCGGCAATCGGATGTCGTGCTGGAGAATTTCAAGGTCGGCGGTCTCGCCCAATATGGGCTGGATTACGCGAGCCTGGCGGCGGTGAACCCGCGCCTCGTCTATTGCTCCATCACCGGCTTTGGCCAGACCGGCCCCTATGCCGAGCGTGCGGGCTATGACTTCCTCATCCAGGGCATGGGCGGGCTGATGAGCATCACCGGAAGGCGTGACGGCGAGGCCGGGGCCGGGCCGCAGAAGGTGGGCGTCGCGCTGACGGATGTGATGACAGGCCTTTATGCCGCCAATGCCATCATGGCCGCCCTGCTCCACCGCGAGATGTCGGGTCGCGGGCAATATATCGACCTCGCGCTGCTGGATGTGCAGGTGGCGAGCCTGGCCAACCAGACCATGAACTACCTTACCACTGGCAGCAGCCCGCAGCGCATGGGCAATGCCCATCCCAATATCGTGCCCTACCAGGATTTCCCGACCCAGGACGGAGCGATGATCCTCGCGGTGGGCAACGACAGCCAGTTCGCGAAACTCGCGATCGTCGCCGGCCATTCCGAATGGGCGCTGGCACCGGAATTTTCCACCAACCGCGCGCGGGTGGAAAATCGGGCGGCCTTTGTGGAGGCTTTCACCGCCGTCTCCGTCACGCGCACGACGAAGGACTGGATCGCAGCCCTGGAAGCGGCCGGCGTGCCCTGCGGGCCGATCAATACCCTGGCCGAGGTTTTCGACGACCCCCAGGTCATCGCCCGCGCTACGCGCATCACCCTGCCACACGCAGCGGGCGTGGATGTGCCGCTCGTCGCCAATCCCATCCGCATGTCAGAAACCCCGCCCGAATACCGGTCTGCCCCGCCCACGCTCGGCCAGCACACCAAGGCCGTGCTGGCGGATAGGCTTGGCCTGGACGAAACGGAGATCGAACGGCTGGTGGCAAAAGGGGTGGTTTGATTTGATTTGGAATCGACTTTTTGAAGGTAATCGTGGGATGTCTCTCAATGAGACGAGGCTGGAACGCGCTTATGACGCTCGAACTCTCCTTTCCAATCGAGTTCATCATCGCGGGCACGCCGGTTTCACTCCAGACCAAGCGCGCGGAAGCGAGAAAGAATTGGCAGGAGACTATCCGGTCCGCCTGCGCCCCTTCCTCGCCTGAGGGGCATTTCGCCAGCGAAAACCGAATTGCGATCACACTCTTCTATTTTCCAGACGGCGAGATGCGTGGAGATATCGACAATATCGTCAAACCGATTCTCGACGCTTTCTCACGTCACATTTACATGGATGACCGACAGGTCGATCGGATTCTGGTGCAAAAGTTTGAACCAGAAAAAATCTTCGCCTTCGCCGCGCCATCCCCTATCCTCGCCCGCGCGATCGCTGGACCGAAGCCGCTGCTCTATGTGCGGCTATCCGATGACCCGACTGAGGAATTGGGCTGATGACCGAAACAGGGAGCAATAGAGAGGCTGCCGTTCTGCAAATCCTTCTCCCGCGACTGGAAGCGGAAGGGTATGAGGTATTTATTCAGCCATCGCCAAAGCTTCTGCCGCCCTTCATGCAGGGCTATAGGCCTGATGCGATTGCGGTGAAACCTGGCCGTAACCTGGCCATCGAAATCCAAACCGGCGGCAAAGAGCGCGGAGACGCGACCTCGCTGGAACGTGCTCGCGCACTTTTCTACGGTCATGAGGATTGGGAGTTTCGGGTTCTCTATGCCCCGTCGGAAGGGTCTGACGCGGACCTCTCCCCCGGACCGCAATCCAAAGCGGCAATCGCCGCTGCGCTTGACCGCCTCCCATCTCTGTACGACCAAGGCGGTGCTGTGGCAGCCCTGCTCACCGGCTGGTCGGCGTTTGAAGCTGCCGCGCGACATTTGATGCCCGAGGATTTTGAACGACCGCAGCCGCCCTCCCTGATGCTGGAGACCCTCGCCTCACGCGGCGCTGTGACCCCCGATGAGGCCGATCTCCTCCGCCGCTTGGGACGGCTCAGAAACCAAGCTGCGCACGGCAAGCTTGATATCGTCATGACAGAATCCGAACTGGAACAGTTGGTTGCCGTGACACATCTTCTTTTGGAATTGACCGAACCGGCCGGCGCTGCTTGAGCATTGCGGGCGTTTGCATTGTCCCTCCACGGAACCCGCTCATGACCGACATTCCCATCATCGACCTCACTGACCTGAGGTCGGAGGATCAGGCTGCGCGCCGCGCCGTCGCATCCGCGCTTGGCGCCGCCTGCCGGAATGTAGGCTTCTTCTACGTGAAGAACCACGGTATCCCGGACAGTGTGGCGCGCGGTATCTTTGACGCCGCACGCACGCTCTTCGCGCAGCCGCCAGCGGAGAAGGAAAAATTGTCGATCAAGCGCTCGCCGCATAATCGCGGCTATGTCGGCGTCGCCGGGGAACGGCTGGATACCAAAGCGAGCCCAGACCAGAAGGAGGCCTTCAATATCGGCTTCGACCTGCCGCCCGACGACCCCGAGGTGCTGGCCGGCAAACCCTTCCGCGGCGTCAATCTGTGGCCAGATCTCCCGGGCTGGCGCGATCAGGTTCTGGCCTATTACGACGCCTGCATGACCCTGCAGCTGACCATCCATCGTGGCTTCGCGCTCGACCTGGGCGTGCCTGAGGATTTCTTCGCCGATAAGATGGACCGGCCAATCGCCACGCTGCGCCTGCTGCACTATCCGGCCGGGGACGCGGTTGCGGGTGCCGAAATCGGCGCCGGCCAGCATACAGATTACGGCAATGTCACCATCTTGGCGACCGACGGCGTGGCGGGGCTGCAGGTGCAGCGGCGCGACGGCGTCTGGCTGGATGCGCCACATATCGACGGCGCCTTTGTCTGCAATATCGGCGACTGTCTGATGCGCTGGACCAATGACGTCTACGTCTCCACCCCGCATCGCGTGCTGCGCCCGCGGACCGAACGCTACTCGGTCGCCTTCTTCGCCGATGCCAACCCGGATGCGGTTGTCGAGACCCTGGCCACCTGCCTCGCCCCTGGTGAGGCGCCGCGCTATCCGGCCATCACCTGCGCCGACTATCTGCGCGAGCGGCTGACGGCGACCTATGATCATCTCAAGACCGGGAACTGACGCGTGACCTTCGACCTTATCATTCGCGGCGCCACCCTGCCCGATGGCCGTACCGGCCAGGATATCGCCATACGCAACGGCCGCATTGCCGCCGTGGAGCCTGGCATCACCGCCGAGGCTGGCGAGATCATCGACGCCGCCGGGCAGCTCGTATCGCCGCCCTTCGTCGATCCGCATTTTCACATGGATGCGACGCTCTCGCTGGGCATTCCCCGCATCAACCGATCCGGCACGCTGCTGGAGGGCATCGCCCTTTGGGGTGAACTCAAGCCCCTGCTGACGCATGAGGCATTGGTTGAACGCGCCCTGCGCTATTGCGACCTCGCCGTGGCCCAGGGACTGCTGGCCATCCGCAGCCATGTCGATGTCAGTGATTCGCTCCTCGCCGTCGAAGCGCTGCTGGATGTGCGTGAGCGGGTCAAACCCTCTATCGACCTGCAGCTCGTCGCCTTCCCGCAGGACGGCTATTTCCGCTCTCCCCGCGCCGCCAGCCTGCTGACCCAGGCTCTGGATCGGGGTATCGAGATCGTCGGCGGCATTCCGCATTTCGAGCGGACCATGGAAGCCGGCCGGCAGTCGGTGGAGGCGCTGTTCCGCATCGCAGCCGACCGCGGTCTGCGCGTCGATATCCATTGCGATGAAAGTGACGATCCGCTCTCCCGCCATGTCGAGACGATGGCGGCGGAGACGGTCCGCTACGGGCTCGGTGATCGCGTCACCGCCTCCCATGTCACGTCGATGCATTCGATGGACAATTACTACGCATCCAAGCTGATCGCGCTGATCGCGGAATCCGGGCTGAACGTCATTGCCAATCCCCTCATCAACATCACGCTGCAAGGCCGGCACGATACCTATCCCAAGCGGCGCGGGATGACGCGCGTGCCGGAACTGCTGGCCGCTGGCGTCAACGTCGCCTTCGGACAGGACTGCACCATGGACCCGTGGTATTCGCTCGGCTCCGGCGATATGTTGGACGTGGCGCATATGGCGGTCCATGTCGGGCAGATGACCTCACAAACGGCCATGGCAGCCTGTTTCGATGCGGTGACCACGCATTCTGCCAAGCTCATGGGGCTGGAAGGCTATGGCATCGCGGTCGGCTGCAAGGCCGACATGGTCCTGCTGCAGGCGGCAAGCCCCGTGGAAGCGATCCGGCTGCGGGCGACACGGCTGGCGGTCATCCGCGCGGGACGCGTAATCGCCCGCACGCCGGCGCGCGAAGCGTCGCTGTTCCTCGCCGGCCGCCCAGCCAGCGTGAACCCCGCCCGCTACGCGCCGAAGCTGACCTAGTCACGGCGCGGTCCGCGGCGCGACCTGGCTTAGAAATCATACCACTTACGCATCGTCTTTTCGGACCTGAATGACATGCGTCCTGAAAACACCTAAAGCTGATTTGGACCAGACCCGTTGACGGTGCTACTAATCCCGCTGGTCTTCATTTCAACGAAATAGCAGCATGGTCGATAACGTCTTGGATAACGGGGAAGAACCCTTGGCGGCGCAGGTTATGGCCGCCGCTGATGCCGATGTGTTCGATCTCGCCCCAGTGTCTCTCTGGCTGGAGGATTACAGCGAACTTAAGACGCTGTTCCATGTCCTGCGTGCGCAGGGCGTGACCTCTCTGGCCGCCTATTTCGAGGAAGATGAGGCGCGTATCCGTACCTGCGCCAGCAAACTGCGCGTTCTAAAGGTCAACAAGCGCACTTTGGATTTGTTTGAAGCGGGCGGACTGCATGATTTGGTTGGCAATCTCGACCGGGTCTTCCGGGAGGATTCGCTCGCCGTCCACGCGCAGGAGCTTGTGGCCCTTTGGGACGGGCATCTGCACTTCAGCAACCGTGCCGTGAATTATACGTTGTCCGGCAGGCGGCTGGATGTCGAAATAACCGGCACGGTTCTGCCCGGCCACGAAGACAGTTTCAGTCGTGTCCTCGTCGCCGTGCAGGATGTGACGGAGCGCGAGCAGGCGCGCGCCAAGCTGCTGGACAGTGAAGGCTACGCCCGCGGCCTTTTTGAATATTCCCCGGTGTCTCTCTGGGTCGAGGATTTCAGTGCCATTCGCCATCTGCTCGCTGAGGTGCGGCAATGCGGCATTGTCGATTTTCCGGTCTTTCTTGACGTCCACGGCGAATTTATCCAGCGCTGCATGAGCGAAATCCGGGTCATTGACGTCAATGACTACACGCTGCGCCTGTTTCGTGCGCCCGACCGGAACACGCTGCTGGAGCGCACCGGAGATATCTTCCGGGACAGGATGCGGCAGCCCTTTGCCGAACAGCTCAAGCATCTTTGGGACGGCAATCTGTTTCATCAGCTTGAGGTGATCAATTACAGCCTGACCGGCGAAGAGATCTACCTGCACCTGCAATTCTCCGTCATGCCCGGGCATGAGGATGACTGGAGCATGGTGCTGATCGCGCTGACCGATATCACGGCACGCAAGAAGGCCGAAGCCTATCTCGAATATCTCGGCAAGCATGATGAACTGACCAAGCTTTACAACCGCTCCTTTCATGTTGAGGAAATCAACCGGCTGGAGCGGCGTGGCCATTATCCGATTTCCATCATCATGATCGACCTCAACGGCCTGAAGGAGGTCAATGACGAATGGGGCCACCAGGCCGGTGACGCGCTGCTGCGCCGCGCCGGTGAAGTGCTGAACAAGGCGGCGGCCGAACCCTATTTCGCCTGTCGCATCGGCGGGGATGAATTCGCGATCCTGATGCCCAAGGCGGACGAGAACGCCGCCCAGACCTTGATGGCGCAGATCGAGGAACTGTTTGCCATCAACAACCAGTTCTACAGCACGCCCCTGCGCGCGGCGATGGGTTGCGCCACGGCTCGCGACGGCATGCGGCTGGAACAGGCGATTCGCGCAGCGGATCAGGCCATGTACGATGCCAAACAGAGCTACTACAGCAGCACGCCCCATCCGCCACCGCGCGTGAAGCGCGACCGCCCGGGCTGACCCTCACCGAAGGTCGCGCCTAGCGCCGCTCTTCCCGCAGGAAGGGCCGCGACAGATCTTCCGGCTGCGCGCTCGTACGCAGGCGCCCCATGCCGGAGACCGCCAGCACGGCGATGGTCGCCAGGTACGGCATCATCTGAATCAGATAGATCGGCACATGCAGGCCGCTCGACAGCAGCAGCGGAATAACCGCCTGCACGGCCCCGAACAGTACCGCCGCCCCAATCGCCCGCAGCGAATTCCAGCGGCAAAAGGTCACCAGTGCCACCGCAATCCAGCCGCGGCCGCTGACCATGCCGGTGACCCAGACCTGGCTCCCGACGAGGCTGAGATGCGCGCCCGCCAGGCCAAGCACGATGCCGCCGGCCAGCACCGCGCCGATCCGCATCAGCATGACATTGACGCCCGCCGCATCCGCCGCCGGGGCATTCTCGCCCACCGCACGCAGGCGCAGGCCAAGCTCCGTCTTCTCCAACACCCACCAGACGAGAAAGGGCAGAAGGAAGGCGAGATAGGTCAACGGGTCCTGATCGATCAGCCGCGCCAGCCAGTGCGGCAGTCCCGCAAAGAGTGACGGGAAAATCGGCCCCAGCGCCTTGATCGGCTGGTTGGCGAAGCTGTCGCCAATCACGCCCGAAAGCCCGACGCCGAAGGCGAAGATGACAAGGCCCGACAGCACCTGCTCCAGGCGCAGCACCACCGTCAGCAGCGCGAAAAGGATCGTCATACCGAGGGCCGCGACGCAGCCGAGCAGGATGGCCGCTGGCAGACCCAGGCCCGACAGCATGGCGATGACGGACGCGACCGCCCCCATCGACATGATGCCCTCAGCGCCGAGATTGAGCACGCCGGCACGCTCGTTGATAATCAGGCCCGTCGTCGCCAGCAGATAGGGTGCCGCGAAAACCGGAATGGCGCCGATCCAGTCGCCCAGAAACCCGTTCATGCCTTGCGTCCTGCGGCCGGCACCGCGACCGCCGCCTTCGGGCGCTGGCGCAGGATGGAAATGCGGTAGCGGACAAAGACGTCGAAGGCCGCGACCGTCATCAGCAGGAAAGCCTCCATCGTCACCACCACCGTGTCCGGCAGCTGGTAAAAGGCTTTCAGCGAGTCGCCCGCGGTGTAGAGACCCGCGACCGCCAGCGCCGCGATGAGGACGCCGATCGGATTGGCGCGGCCGAGATAGGCGATGGCGATCGACGGGAAGATGAAATCATTGCCGACGAATTGCGTGAGCTTGTGTTCTTCGCCGGAGATGATGCTGAAGCCCGCCAGGCCCGAGACGGCGCCGGCCAGGCAGGCGGTCGCGAGCGTGATGCGACCCACCGGAATGCCCAGCGCGCGCGACGCCGTGCGGTTTTCAGCGACCGCCTTGGACAGCAGCCCGAAGCGGCTGTAGCGGCACAGCCACCAGCAGAAGGCGGTGACGATAAGGGCGATGAACACGCCATAATGCAGGTGCCAGCTGCCGAAATTGGGCAACTGCTCGTATTTCGGGAAAATCGGCGTCGTCGGAAACTGGTCGGCCTGATTGCGCCAATGGCCGTACAGCAGATCCTGGGCGAGAAGATAGGCGACATAGTTCAGCAGCAGCGTCGTGATCACTTCATCCGCGCGCAGGCGCACCTTGGCGACCGCCGCGATGCCGCACCACACTCCGCCGCCGATCATGGCGGCCAGGATCATCAGCGGCATGCGCAGGAACCACGGCCCGATCTGGTAGATGCTGACGGCGGTCGCCGCCAGCGCGCCGATCCAAAGCTGGCCCTCGACGCCGATATTCCAGAAGCGGATGCGCAGGCAAAGTGCGACCGACATCGCGACCAGTGTCAGCGAAATGGCGCGCGTCAATGTCTGGTCAAGCCCGGCGCTATTGCCGAAGACATAGAGGATGAATTCGTTGCCGAGGTCGCTCACCGGAACGCCGAAGGCGATCAGAAAGATCGCACAGCACAGCAGACCGAAAATAATACCCGCGATCAGGGTCGCGGCCGTCAGCCAGCGCGGCACGGCCAGGCGCGGCGACAGCACAAGGCGATAGGGCATCATGGACACGTCAGGCACCTTCCAGGATCAACCGGCCCAGTTCGGCACGGTCGGTCTGTTCGATCGGCATGGCGTCTGACAGCCGGCCATGGGACAGGACGGCGACCCGGCTGGACAGCGCCAGAACCTCATCCAGGTCCTCGGAGATCATCAGCACGCCAACCCCCCGGGCGGCGGCGGCCAGCAGGCGATTCTGCACCGCGGCCGCGGCCCGCACGTCCAGGCCGCGCACCGGCGAATGGACGATCAGGATGGAGAAGTCGCCCTCAAACTCCCGCGCCAGGATCAGCTTCTGAGCATTGCCGCCCGAGAGCAACCGCGCCTGCGTATCGGCGACGCCACCGGCGATTTCAAATTCCTTGATCGAGCCCTCGGCCCGGCGGCGCATCCAGCTGCGCGTCACCCAATAGCGCTTTTCGGGCTTGGAGCCTGACAGCGCCGGCACGGCCAGATTCTCGGCAAGCGACAGGCTGCCGAACAGGCCGAGATGAAAGCGGTCGGCGGGCACGAAGCGCAATCCTGCCTCCCGCCGCTCTGCCGGCTGCAAGGGGGCGGTCTCACCATGCATGATGATATCGCCCTCGGTCGGCAGGCGCAGGCCGATGATCGTCTCCAGCAGCTCCGACTGGCCGTTGCCGCCCAGGCCAGCGACACCCAAAATCTCTCCCTTATGCAGGCGCAGGTTGAGGTCGCGCAGCGGCACGTCATGCTCGGCGGCGGCGGTCGCGACATCCTTCAATTCCAGCACGACCTGGCCGGACAGGCTGGCGGTGCCGCGGCGAACCACGGCGGTCTCGCCGCCGACCATGGCGCGCGCCAGTTCACCCGCCGACAGGCCGCGCGCCGGGGCACCGTCGATGACCGTGCGGCCGGCCCGCATGACAGTGACACGGTCGGCGGTCGCACTCACATCGCGCAGCTTATGGGTGATCAGGATAACCGCGCGCCCGTCATCGGCCAGCCGGCGTGCCAGTTCCAGCATGCCGGCGGCTTCGCTTTCCGCCAGCACGGCCGTCGGCTCGTCCATGATCAGGATGCGCGCGCCACCCAGCAGTACCTTCAGGATTTCGACCTTCTGCTGTTCGGAGACCGACAGCTGATCGACCCGGACATCGGCATGGATGACGAAGCCCAGATCCTGCGCCATGGCCTGAATGGCGGCGAGTGCTGCCTCCCGCGAGGTCCAGCCGGCCTTGCGACCGCAGGCAAGGCGCAGGTTTTCAAGCACCGTCAGCGGCCCCACCAGCTTGAAATGCTGGTGGATCATGCCGATGCCGGCGGCCGACGCCGCCTTCGGCTCAGCAAAGACGGCGGGCCGGCCGTCCACCTCGATCAGCCCGTCATCCGCACCGTAGAAGCCAGCCAGGATATTCATCAGGCTGGATTTGCCGGCGCCGTTTTCGCCAAGCAGGGCGTGAACCTCGCCCCAGGTCACGGTCAGATCCGCACCGTCAAGCGCGATGCGGTCTCCGAAGGCTTTACGCACAGTCTGCATACGAACAGCGACCGCGCCGCCGGCCGCGGGCAAGCTGGGCGCCGCGGCTTTATCCGCGCGGTCAGTGGTCGTCACAGTCATGCCTACTTGATCGAGCCCTGAACGTTGTCGAACAGGTAGTTCATCCCGAAGAGCTGGTCGAGGGTCATCACCTTGCCGTCTTCGACTTTCACGGACCCATCCTGCGCCTTGATCGGGCCGGTAAAGGGCTCGAACTTGCCGGCGGCCATCTCGGCCTTCAGCGCGTCGATCTTGCTCTGCACATCCGGGGTCACGTGGTTCACCGGCTCGGTGATCTCGACCATGCCGGAATCCATGCCGTAGAGGCTGGCGCCGGCGCTGGTCCAGGTGCCCGCCTTCAAAGCCTTGACCATCGGCACCAGCATCTTGTCCCAATGGAAGACAACCGAGGTCATGATGGTCTTCGGCGCCGCGGCAGACATATCGTTTTCATAGCCGATCGAGAACTTGCCGGCCTTTTCGGACTGCACGATGGCGGCGGGGCTGTCCATGTCGGTCGCGATGACGTCCGCGCCCTGCTCGATCATGGCGTTGGAAAGCTGGCCTTCCTTCACCGGATCATCCCAGGAATTGACGAAGGCGACCTTGGCCACGGTCCCGGGATTGGCGGCCTTCGCGCCGAGCGCATAGGCGTTGATGTCCCAAAGCACGGTCGGGATCGGGAAGCCTTCGATCATGCCGATGACCTTGGACTTGGTGACGGAGCCCGCCGCGTAGCCGGCCAGGTACCAGCCCTGATAGGTCTTCGGGTAGGGGCTTTCCAGGTTCGGCGCCGTCGTCACGCCGGCCATGTTCACGAAGGCCACATTCGGATGCAGCTTCGCTTCGGCCTTGAAGGCATCGCCATAGCCGTAGGTGCCGCCGATGATGACGTTGTAGCCGCGGTTGACGAACAGCTCGACCGTCTGCTCAACCTTCTCGGTCTGCTCAGGGATGTTCTCGACATAGGGAATTTTGACGCCGAATTCCTTCTGCAGAACCAGGCGCGCGCGGTTCTGCGCGCCGGTCCAGCCGCCATCGCTGATGGCACCCAGATAGATGAAGGCAACCTTGGGCGGACCGCTGAGCTTCACCTGCGCCTGCGCATGCGCGGCGAAACCGAGGCTGCCGAATAGGCCGAAGACCGAAGCAAGCAGGGAAAGCCGTTTCACGGAGATCCTCCTAGGATTAAGGCGACTGGGATTGAGGTGATTGGCAGGCAAGCAAGGCTGAGCAGCGCTCAACCCACAGCCTCCGTTCCGTCCTGGCGATAGGCATAGGTCGCGTCGAGGCGGCCCTGGACATAATCACCAGCAAGAACGGGCGGATATTTGGCGGGGCGGTCTGCCGTGACAGTGCCGGGCAGCGCCGCGATCAGCGTATCGAAGTTCGAGCCCACGAAGCACGGGATCGAATAGCGGGCGCGGCCGGAGGTGTTCAGCGCGCGATGCAGCGTGGAGGCGAACAGATCGTTCGTCCAGCGTGCCATCTGGTCACCGATATTGATGACGAAGGTGCCGCGGATGGGCGGCGCGTCGATCCAGTTTCCGTCGGTATTGCGCACCTGAAGTGCGGGCACCGTTTCCTGGCACAGGATGGTGAAGCATTCATAATCCGAATGCGCCCCGATGCCGATCTGCTTAGGGTCGATCGGCCCATCCTGGCTGGGATAGGAAATGATGCGCATGATGGCGGTCGGCTTGTCGGCCAGGGTGCGGAAGTAATCCTCCGGCAGATCGAGCGCGAGCGCGAAGGCGCCGAACAGCCGCTGCCCCAGGTCCAGCATGGCGGCATAATAGGCTTCCAGCTGCGCCTGGAATCCCGGCAGACCGGGCGGCCATTGGTTTGGGCCGTAATGGTTGGGGTGCGCCGCCCGGTCCGGGTCGGATTCGGGCAGTTCATGGGCAATGTCGAAGGCTTCGTGCAGATCGCCCTTGGCGGTCGGGTCGGTATTCTCTTCCAGCAGCGGCGTATAGCCGCTGTTATTCACCGAGCCGCGCACATGGATGCGCATCTTCTCATCCAGCGGCAGGCCGAAAAAGCGCGGACATTCGGCGAAGGTCCGGTCGATGAGGTCCTGAGCGACGCCATGGTTCTTGATGTAGAAGAAGCCGATTTCGGTGCAGGCCACGCGCAGTTCGGCGGCAAGCTTGTGCTTCGCCGCAGCGTCCTCGCCCAGCATCGGCGCGAAATCGATGATCGGGATTGCGTCAAAAGCCACGGTCTCTTCCTATCCAGCTAGCCAGCCCAGTATGCTGCCACATCACGCAAAATTCATGCCAGCTGTTTGTCCACCCGGCAGCCTGCGCCTATGACCATAGTCAGCGCGATTTGACGAGCCTGCCCGCGACCCAGACCCGTGCAATATCGCCGCGCCCTGCCGTCATGACGATTTTTTCGACAATCATCTCCCCGCTCTCGGCCGCATGGAAGCGCAGGTTTCCATCGGGCAGGGAGGTCGCGAGCAAAAGGGCGTCGAGGGCATAGCCGGGGCGGAAGAGGCCGATGGGAAGGTCGAGCGATTCGCCGCCGCCAGCGGTCGCCAGACGGAAAGCCGTGCGAAAATCGATCCGCGTGCCTGCACGGCCCCGCTCTGCCGCGGGCATTCGGGAATCGGTGCCGCTTTCGAGCAGGCGCGAGCAGGCGACCGCCTGCCGCGCCGCCTCAAACAACGATGCGCTGGGCCCGCCGGAAATGTCGGACCCGAGGCCGATATGCAGCCCCTGCCCCAGCATCTGCTGCAGGGGAAACACGGCGCCCGCGAAATAAATATTGGACAGCGGGCAATGGGCGACGGCCGCACCCCGCGCTCGGATCAGCGCCGCATTGGCGTCCGTGATGAAATTGGAATGCGCCAGCACGCTGCCCCGGCGCAGCAGGCCGGCGCGGTCCAGCACTTCGGTATCGGTGATACCGGTGCGGTCCAGCACATGGGCATGCGCCCAGTCGCTTTCGGAACAATGGGTCTGGACGGCGCAGCCGGTCTCCGCCGCAAGAGCGCCGAGACCGTCGAGCAGCGCATCGGTGCAGGCCGGCACGAATCGCGGCGTGATGATGGGCCGCACCAATTCGCCGTCATTGCCCGGCAGCGCGCGGATATGGTCGATCAGCCCGCGCGTCTCGGCAATCGCAACCGCGGCAGAGGAGTCGCGATAGAAGGCGGGACATTGCGCCGGATGATCCATGCCGACCCGGCCGACAAAGGCGCGCTGCCCGGCAGAGAGGCAAATTTCCGCCAGACGCTGCGTCGCGGGCAGATGGATGGTCGCGAAATAGACTGCGGTCGTTGTGCCATGGGCCAGCAGCGTCGCGACCAGATCGCTATAGACGGTCTCGGCAAAGCCGAGATCCGCGTAGCGGCTTTCAAGCGGAAAGGTATAGCGCTGCAGCCAGTCTTCCAGCGGCACATCCAGCGCGGTGCCGAGCTGCGGGAATTGCGGCGCGTGGACATGCAGATCGACCAGGCCGGGGATCAGGATTTCGCCAGGAGCGAGTTCCATCAGACGGCCATCGGCCCGCAGCGCGGCAAGGCGCGGATCGTTTTGGTCCACGCCCGGCTCAACCGCGGTGATGATGCCATCCGCGCCGATGCAGATCAGCGCCGCGGCCAGGTCTTCCACGCCATCGGGCGCGTGAATGGCCCGGCCGTATATCGCCCAATCCGCCGCCATCGCCGGCCCCTCCCGCTGAAACGGGGCCGAAGATGACGAGCGTCGCTCTCCCCCGCAAGCGGCGGGGGCGGCGCTAGCGATCAGGGACGCGGATTGCCGCCGGTCACGCCGAAGGTCTCGCCGGTGATGTAGCTCGAATCCTCCGACGCCAGCAGCACATAGACCCCGGCCAGTTCAGCCGGCTGACCAGGCCGGCCGAGCGGCGTCTGCGCGCCAAAGGTCGGAATCTTGTCCTGGGGCTGACCGCCGGACGACTGCAGCGGCGTCCAGATCGGGCCGGGCGCCACGGAATTGACCCGAATCCCCTTCTCCGCCAGCTGCTTGGCCAGCGCCTTGGTGAAGGCGACGATCGCGGCCTTGGTCTGTGCATAATCCAGTAAGCTGGCCGAAGGCTCATAGGCCTGGATCGAGGTCGTGGTGATGATGGTCGAACCCGGTTTCAGAGAGGGGATCGCCGCCTTGCACAGCCAGAACAGGGCATAGACATTGGTCTTGAACGTCTCGTCGAACTGCTCGGTGCTCAGTTCCAGAATATCCTCGCAGGCCTGCTGGTGACCCGCGACAATGACGAGCGTATCGAGGCCGCCGAGTTCGGCCTCGGCCTTTTTGATCAGGGCGATGCAGCTGGCTTCATCGACCAGCTTGCCTGGCAGCGCAATCGCGCGGCGTCCGGCATCGCGGATCAGCGCCACGACTGCCTGCGCGTCGCGCTCCTCCTCGGGCAGATAGCTCAGCGCGATATCCGCGCCTTCGCGGGCATAGGCGATGGCGGCAGCCCGGCCGATGCCGCTGTCAGCACCGGTGATCAGCGCCCGGCGGCCGGCCAGGCGGCCACTGCCCTTGTAGCTTGTTTCGCCATGATCGGGTGTCGGGATCATCTCAGCGGCGAGGCCGGGCACGGACTGAGGCTGCTTGGGAAAGGGGGGCGCGGGATATTTCGTGCGCGGGTCCTGCATAGCAATGGTCTCCATCACGGGGTATTCCGTTCAGGGCCTTAGCTACGCAGTGACGATGGTCGCTCAAGCAGCGGCGTCAACAACCTCCCGTGAGCACGGCTTCACAAAACTTAAACGTTGATCAGACAATTTATTGCCCGCGCCATTGTGTGGACGGCACGCAAGTTAGGCCCGCAGCGATTGCGGCCAGGATTTCTGGCGCGATCCGGCTTTGCCCCGGCGACCCTTCTGGGCGGATTTCTGCTCGGCGGCCAGAACCGCGCTGCGGTTGAGGACGCGCAGTTTTTCGATGTCGCGGGACTGGCTGAACTCCGCGGCCAGCGCCATCACGTCGCCGTGCAGCCGCTCCAGCGCTTCAAACAGCATCTCAAACTGGGCGATATGTTCGAGAAGAAATTCCTGCCTGACCGGCAGATGGCCGGACGCATCGACGGGCTGAGCGGGCCGCATTTCGTGCAGCTGGCTGATGCTCCAGGGCTGGCTGACCAGAAGGTCGCGCTCATGCGCCAATTCTTCGGCCCGCTCCAGCAGCGTCTCTACCTGTTCCAGCTCCCGCGGCAGCTTGCCCAGAAACTGCCCAGCAAGCTCGGACACATGCTCGCGCTGCACGCTCTCGCGGGCCCATTTGTCGAAGGCGGTGCCGACATAAGACAGGCTATGCCCGGAAATGGACGCATACAACATCGCCCAGGCGCTCACCAACTCATTGGCGGCCAAAACGGTTTGGCCGACCAGCGCCGTAAACGGCAAGGCGCCTGGACTGATGGCCGTAATATCAAGACGCGTGGGGGGCACATCGCCCTGCCCCATCGCTTCAGTCTCTACAAAGTCCATATGTTTGTGCCGTGTTCTTTGAAGGGCATTCTGCCCTTTGCAAAGACATGGCGCTTCTCCGGCTAACTGCATGGGACTCATACAGCGGATACTGCCTTACGCCCTGCGCATGGCCCCGAATCCAGCCTGCCGCCTCAAAAGCAAAGATTCGTTACCTACGGCGGCGAGGTCTCACGTCTTTTTGATGGCAACATTCCACACTGAACAGGACGATGTCACCGAAATTGTCAGGTCAACAACACTGTCCCGGCCGCAAGCCGCCAGTCTCATTATGTCCATTTCATTATGATTATGCATCGTATCGACCCAAAACCGACCGACCGGCCCCTGGATCATCGGCCCTTTCGCCGGCCCACCGCGATCGACCAGAGCGCCGTCGGCGCCGAGCAGGCAGGGCCATGGGCCATGGGCCATGGGCCATGGGCCATGGGCCATGGGCCCGTAGCAGGTCATCACCTTGCCGCCAGGGCCGACGGTCAGCGCCATCCCGCGATGATTTGGGCCAGGCCGCCCTCTTCCACGCGATCGGCCGCATCGCCTTTGCTGAACCAGCCCCTTTGCCGCTCCGCCTGCTCGCGCCATTTCACGGCTTCCAGCGTCACCCGCAGCGGATAGACGACGACGAGAAACAGTCGATCCTCGCCGCTGGGCAGGCGTTTGGAATAGGCGTAGGTCCCGATCGGCGTCTTGTCGATCTTGCCCTTGACCCCAGCCTCTTGAAAAGCCTCGATTTCCGCCGCCTGATAGGGCTTCCGACCGAGCATGGGCCAGCCCTTGGGAATGACCCAGCGACCGCGGCCGCGCGAGGTGATCAGCATCACCTCCAGCTCGCCCTTCTCAAAGCGGTAAGGCAAAGCGGCGAACTGGGTATCGGCGGTTCGATCGGATTTAGCCATGAGGCGTTATCAAGCCCAGATCCCTAAATGTCTAGATGTCTTTACAGGCCGCATCACGGGTTCGTTACACCCAAAAGGGTAAATTCATCCCTTCACAGGCCCGCGAGCAGAGGTTGATGCCACGACATGGCGTCTTGCTGTCATGAAAATTTCATGAGACTTTGGTGACAGATGCGCTGCCGCGCCTGTCCGTTTCCGTCATCCGCCTTGATCAGGGAAGAAGGCATCTTCCATGACACAGATTATGAGTTTGCGAGGGTTTGAGGGTCGCATGGCCCAACACGGCCGCAGGGTGAGGCATGCGTCTCTCCTGCGCGCGGCGTGACCGCGGTGTTGCGCAATCTCCTCGCACGGTGGCGCCAGGATGACGCGGAGGTAGAGACTCAGATCTTTGACCCGGCAGAGGTCGCGACACGTTTGCGGGAAACGGAAGCGCCTGCCCCCCGCCGGACATTGATCCTGTGTACCGATGAGCGCACCGGCTCGCATTATCTGGCGCAGCTTCTGGCCGCCACGGAGCAGCTTGGCCGCGCCTACGAATATTTTAATACGCCCTGGATGAAGGCGCATTACGCCGACTACCCGGAGGATGTGCCGGGGCAGCTTCTCTGGGCCAAGCGATTGGGCACGACGTCCAATGGGTATTTCAGTCTGAAGCTGCATCCCTGGGCGATGGACCGCATAGCGCCCTATCTCGATCTGTGCCGGGACCTGCCCGAACCGCAGTTCGTTTCCCTGCAGCGCCGGGACCTCCTGGCTCAGGCACTGTCCCTGCATAAGGCGCAGTCAACACAGAAATTCACGTCCTGGTCTCAAAACAAATCAGAGCCCGTGTATGACGGCGCCCGCATCCGCGCCCTTGTCTCTGAACTCGCCCTGCGGCGTGAGCGTTGGGAAATTTACTTCGCGCGCAACGGCATCCGGCCGCTTTATATCGACTACGAGCAGTTGCAAAGCGAGCCGCAGGCCGTGGTCGGCCGCGTCGCTGGCCATGCCGGCCTGACGGCCACGCCGCCGATGCGCCAAACCGATTGGTATCGGTTTGAGCAGCAAAGCGACCATATCAATGAGGCCTGGCGAGAGCGCTTCCTGGCTGAATATGCCGACACGCGCTTTTTGGATGCGCTTGCAGGCTAGCGGCCCCCTTTCTTAGCCAGCGTCTGGTTTGAGGCCGGCCTCACAACAGACGCCGCGAGATAGAGCCTCTGGCCGGCGTTCGCCGGCCAGAGGCCTCCGCAAGACTACTGGCGCAGAACAGTCCAGATACGGTCATAGCTTTTGGTCGCTTTGGCATCGCAACCCGGCGAGAAGAAAATCTTGTAGTCCTTGGGCGGGTTGAATTCAGGTGCCTGGCTGATGCTGGCCGGGAGATACTGGTTCGACGCCGGAATGGCGTTCTGATACTGAGCGAACTCGGTCTCCAGGGCCGCATTCTGCGGGTCCATCATGAAGTTCATGAACTTCTTGGCGTTCTCCACATCGGGCGCGCCGACCGGCACGGCCAAATTATCCATCCAGCCGCCGCCGCCTTCCTTGGCATAAACGAACTTGACGCTTGGCTTCTGCTGCCGCACGCGCGCCGCACCGCCCGACCACTCCATGCTGATCGTCGTCTCGCCAGACATCATGCGGTCGATGATCGCGTCGGAGTTATAAAGCTTCACGAAGGGCTTCTGCGCCTTGAGCAGCGCCATCGTCTGCTTCATCAGAGCCGGATCGCTGTCGCAGGGTTTGGCGCCTTCATAGATCAGCGCCAGATTGATGACCTCGCTGGGTGAGCCCAGCATGCCGATTTTGCCGTCAAAGACCGCCGGCGGCTTGAACAGCGTCGCCAGGCTATCGACCGGTTCGGGATAGACCTTGGTATCATAGATGAAGGACGTCAGCCCCCACTGCCACGGCACGGTATAATCGGCCTGCGGGTCCCAGGGACGGGCTTTCCACCGCTCATCAAGATTTTTGAAATTCGGCATCGACGCGACATCGACCTTTTGAATCAGATTTTGATCGATGAAAATTTTGACAAAATCATTGGTCACGATGACAAGATCGTAGCCGGTCGCGCCCGCCTTCAGCTTCGCCAGCAGAGTCTCGTTCGAATCATAGGTATCAAGTGTCACCTTGATTCCGGTCTCAGCCGTGAATTTCTTGAGCAGATCGGGCGATGTATAGTCGGTCCAGTTGTAGATATGCAGGACGCCGGGGTCGGCGGCTTCTGCTGCCGGAGCACCAAGCCCTAGGAGCGGTAAAGCGGCGAAGAGGAAGCCAAAGGCGTGTCGCATGAAGGCGGCCCTCAATACAAATTGTTGAACGACGCAAAGCATGCAAAATTTGGGCCAGAAACCGTTATAGCGCCCGCTTCGTATGGCATTGCTGCGGTTCTGGACGATACTGCCGAAACGTTTCCGGTCGCTATGCCAGGCGGCAGGCCACCGCCCCGCCACGACACGCGGCCGGAATGCCACAGCCGGGGCCGATCTCTGCCCCCTTTTGCGCCTTCGGCCGCCGCCGCAGCGAATAATGATTGCGCTACCATGACCGGTGCGCTAGACCGCTAGGCAAGGACGGGCGCCAATACTCAATCGAAACCGTCATGGAGGCAGCGTGGTCCAACAGCGAATGCAGCCGCTCAGCCGCGGCTGGATCAGGTGTGGCCGGCCCAGAATGGCCGGGCCGATGCCCTGGCACCGGCGCGATGCATCCCAGCGGCAAGGCGTCATTGGCCGCGAACGCGATCCCAACCCCCGATCCGGCCATGCAGGGCGCGCAGTGCCCTCAGGTCCCGCTGTCCCCGCCGGCGTCTATCCTTCTTGGAGTCTCAGGTCATGAATGCTCAGGGTCCGACATCAACGCCCCGGTGCGCCGTCATCGGCCTCGGTTCCATGGGTTTCGGGATGGCCTCGTCCCTGCTGCGGGCCGGTTTCACGGTCGCCGGGTCCGATGTCTCTGCCGATGCGCTGGGTCGCTTCGCGGCCGCGGGCGGTCTGGCCGCGGCAACCCCCGCTGAAGCGGCCCAGGACGCCGATATCGTGATTTCCGTCGTCGTCAATGCGGCGCAGACCGAAGCCACCCTGTTCGGTGACACCGGCTGTGCCGCCAGCATGCGGCCCGGCACCGTTTTTGTTGCCTGCGCAACGATGGCGCCCGAAGTCGTCCGCGGTCTCGCGGCCCGGCTGGAGGCGATGGGTCCGCACTATCTGGACGCACCGATGAGCGGCGGCGCCACCCGCGCGGCGGAAGGCACGCTCACCATGCTGGCCTCGGGATCGGCCGCCGCCTTTGCGCGGGCGCGCCCTGCCCTCGCCGCCATGACCGGCACCTTGTATGAATTGGGCGAGCAGCCCGGCCAGGGCGCCGCCTTCAAAATGGTGAACCAGTTGCTGGCGGGCGTGCATATCGCCGCCGCCTCGGAAGCGATGGCCTTCGCGGCGCGGCAAAATCTCGACCTCCAGCAAGTGTATGACGTCATCACCCGGTCTGCCGGCAATTCCTGGATGTTTGAAAATCGCATGGCCCATGTTCTCAGCGGCGATTACAGCCCCAAAAGCTCGGTCAGCATCTTCACCAAGGATCTCGGCATCGTCCTCGACATGGCGCGGGCGGCGAATTTTCCGGTGCCCCTGGCGGGCAGCGCCTTGCAGATGTTTCTCATGACGGCCGCGGCCGGCATGGCGGCCGACGATGATTCCTCGGTCACGCGCCTTTACGCCCAGATGGCCGGGCTGACCCTGCCGGGAGACAACCAGTGACCCTGCGCCTTGGCTGCATCGCGGACGACTATACCGGCGCCTCGGACCTCGCCAATGCGCTTGCCAGCAACGGCTTGCGCGTCGTGCAGACGATCGGCCTGCCTGAGGAAACGCTCACCCTGCCCGAGGTCGATGCCGTGGTGGTGGCGCTGAAAAGCCGGTCCATTCCGGCGGCCGAAGCCGTCGCCCAGTCGCTCGCCGCGGACAGCTGGCTGCGCGCGCAGGGCGCGGCGCATGTGCTGTTCAAGATCTGCTCGACCTTCGATTCGACCGATGACGGCAATATCGGGCCGGTCAGCGACGCGCTGCGGGCTGCCTCCGGCGCCTCCATCACCCTGGTCAATCCTGGCTTCCCCGGCACCGGGCGCCGCGTCTTCCAGGGGCATCTTTTTGTTCATGACCAGTTGCTGAGCGAGAGTCCGCTCAAGGACCATCCGCTCAACCCCATGCGGGACTCCAATCTGGTCCGCGTGCTGGCGCGGCAGAGCGCGGCGCCCGTCGGCCTCGTGCCCCTGCAGACCGTAGAACAGGGACCGGCGGCCGTGCGCCGTGCGATCACGCAGCTCGCCGAAAACGGCAAGGGCGCTGCCATCGTCGATGGCATCGACGACGCGCATTTCGAGATCCTCGGCGAGGTGGCGCTTGATCATCCTGTGTCGACCGGGGCGTCCGGCCTTGGCATCGGCCTCGCCCGCGCGCTCCGCGACAGCGACGCGCCACAGGCGGCAACCGCCGCAGCCTGGCCGTCGCTGCCGGTCGGCGATCATGCCGCGATCCTCGCTGGCAGCTGCTCACAGGCGACCCTGCAGCAGATCGCGGCGGCCGAAAAACTGATGCCGGTCTTGCGCCTGGACGTCGCCCGCCTGCTGGAGGGTGACAGCGCCGTCGCCGAGGCGCTCACCTGGGCTGAGGCGCGGCTCGCCGCAGGCCCGGTGCTGATCGCCAGCAGCGCGACGCCCGAGGCCGTGCAGACGCTGCAGGCGGCGCATGGCGGTACCGCCCTCGGACCGCGCATCGAGGCGGCTCTCGCGGCCTTGGCCGCGGGGCTGGTCGCGCGCGGCGTCGGCAAGCTCATCGTCGCGGGGGGCGAAACCTCAGGCGCCGTGGTCAACCGGCTGGGGCTTCAGGCCTTTCGCATCGGCACCGAGATCGCGCCCGGCGTGCCGACGCTCGGCGTCATCGGCCGCAACCATCCCGGCCTGCGGCTGGCGCTGAAATCCGGCAATTTCGGGACCGAGGATTTCTTCGCGCGCGCGCTGCACCTGCTCGCCTGACACAGGGTCAGTCCGATTTGAGGTCCTTCAGGCACGGCACGGCCGCGATCGCCGAGTCCCGCGCCGTCGCGGCCTTCACGTCGCCTGAGAAGACCATGCCCGGCACGATAGATTTCAGCAGCGGCGCCAGGTCGGTCGAGGGCGTCACGCTGGGCGCCGCGCGGTCATAAATCGCGCGCGCCTCGGGGTTGAGCTTGTCCGCACAGGCCTGGGCCGACGCGGCGCTTGCATGGGCCTGACCACAGAGCGCAACCGACAGCAGGCACGCGCCGGCGAAGACAGGGCGCGCGACGTGACGAAAACTAAGATCCAGGGCCATGCGGCCTCCTATCCTGCTTGCGGCACGATTGCCGCCCGGCGGTAATGCTCTGACACCAATATAGGCGGGGACGCCGACTTTGGCAGCCGCCGCCGCTCAGCCCCGATCAGGAAAAGCGCGACTGAGCAGCGGGTAGAGAACGGCGGCCAGTACCGCCGCGGTCAGAAAGGACAGATCGACGCCATGGGCCGCCCGGGAGAGTGGTCCCACGAAGAGCGCCGTATCGGAGAAGAGCAGGCCGGTGACGCTCGCGACCGTCCAGGCGATGACGGCGGCAGGGTTGAAACCTGCTCGGTACCAGTAGCGGCTGGCCGGGCCGTCTGCCCCGAAGGCCTGCAAGGCGGCCGCTTGAAAGCGGCCGCGCCCGCGCAGATAGCCAAGGATATTGATGATGCTCCAGGGCGTCACCAGCACGGTGACGATGGCGCAAAGGGCGACGATCGCATTGGCGGCGCTGAAGACGATGAGGCCGAGATAGGCGAGGACCAGGCCGATGCCGCCGAACAGCAGGCCGACGCCGGGCCGGCTCAGCCGCCACAGAATGGCCTGCAGGTCCAGCATGCCATTATAGACGACCATGGCGCCATTGGCGGCATTGCCCGCCAGGCCGATCACGATCACCGGAAAAATCAGTGCATGCGGCAGGAAGGCGAGCATCTGCGCATTCGGATTGAAGGGGTCATGCACCGCCAGGCCGATGATCTCGCCGCACAGACAGGCGGTCAGGCACCCCAGAACCATGCCGCCGAAAGGCCACCAGAATAAAGGCGCCGGCCGCGTCCGGCCGGGCAGATAGCGGGCATAGTCACCGGCAAAGGGGGCATAGGAAATGGCGTTCGCAATGGTCACCGTCACCGCCAGCATCAGGCTGGGCCAATACTGCCCCAGGACAAGCGGATTGGCTTTCGGATCAGGCCCGGCCGCCGCATGGGGCAGGCAAAACCCCGCCAGGATCAGCAGCCCGGCCAGACTGGCATAGGAGACGACGGTCTCCGACCAGACCAGGGTCGCATGGCCGAAAATGCCAAGTACCAGGACCAAAACCGCAATCAGCAGCAGGGCCGCGGTCAGCGCCGCCGTGCCTGTCCCCCAGCCGAACAAAGCCTGCCCGGCCTGCACCAGCGGCGGCGCGCTCACCCAAAGGATCATGGCGAAATAGCCGAGATCGATGACCTGCGTGATGAAGGAGCCGATATAGCGCCCGCGCAGGCCGAAGAAGGCGCTGCTGGTCACCGTGCCGTTGGTGCCGGACTTCGGGCCCATCAGGGCCATCAGGCCGACGATGACCGAGCCCACCAGCGTGCCGATCAGAATGGCCAGGAAGGCGGACAGCCAGCCGAGGCCGAACGCCACCGGCAACGCGCCGATGGCCACCGACCCATAGGTCATCTGCGTGCCGAAGAAGACGAAACCCATGCTGCGCGGGCCGGAATGCCGCTCGGCCTCGGGAATGAAGCGAATACCCCGCCGCTCGATACGGCCCCATAGATCCTGTCCGCTCACGCCCGATGCCCCGCCTGCCACCCCTGCTCCGCTCCGGGTCTAGGCCAAGCCCGCAGGGCGCGCCAGCCGGGGTGCCGGTCAGGCCAGCACCGCCGGACTGGCCGCCGCAGCGCCGCTCGCACATGCGCAAGGCCTGCTCATTTGCTCAGATTAACGACCAAAAGATAGCGATAACGAAAATAACCTCTCCGTTGACAGGGCGATTTGAACCTCTCTACAAAGTAATGGTCTGATGATTCACGGCTCTATGGCACCCAAGTGGACGATCCGCCGGTGCCCTGGCTTTGATTGCGTCACACCAACGACAGAAGCCGCTCGCATGAAGCGGCAGGAGGACCATCGGCCATGACATTCACGCGCACCCTCGCATCCCTTGCTGCTGCCGGAATGCTGCTGGGCAGTTCAGCCCTGATCAGCGCCCATGCGCAAAGCAAGCCCACCATCGTCTTCGTTACCAATGGCGCGTCCGACTTCTGGAAAGCCGCCGCCGCCGGGGTGAAGAAGGCGCAGGCAGAACTGCCGGACTATAAGCTGGAGCTGCAATACCCGGATCAGGCGACCGTCGCCTCCCAGAACCAGCTGATGGACAATCTGGTCAGCGCCGGCGCCAAGGGCATCATTGTCTCGGCCGTTGACCCCAAGAACTCCACCAACGAATTCGACAAGCTGGCGGGCGAGACGGCGCTGTTCACGACCGACAGCGACGCGCCGCAGACCAAGCGCATCGCCTATGTCGGCTCGTCCAATATTCTGGCCGGCGAACAGGCTGCCGACATCGCCAAAAAGGCGCTGCCCAAGGGCGGCAAATGCATGGGCTTCGTGGGCCTCCTCGGCGCCGACAATGCGCGCGAGCGCATTCAGGGTTTCAAGCAGGGCCTGCAGGGCACCGGCATCACCCTGGTTGACGTGCGCGGCGATGACATGGACATGACGCGCGCCAAGTCGAACGTATCGGATATTCTGGTCGCGAACCCGTCCATTACTTGCCTTGTCGGCTTCTATTCCTACAACACGCCGCAGATCTACGCCGCGCTGAAAGAAGGCGGCGAACTCGGCAAGATCACCGTCGTCGGCTTCGACGGCGATCCGGTCACGCTCGGCGGCGTCAAGGAAGGCACCATCGCCGGCACCGTTGTGCAGCAGCCTTTCGTCTGGGCCTATCAGGGCATGAAGATGATCGCGGCCTATCTGAAGGGTGACAAGTCCTCGATCCCGGCCAATGGGCTCGACATCATCCAGACCAAGATCGTGTCGCAGGATAATGTCGACGCCTATGTCGCCGAACAGAAGGCACTGGCCCAGTAAACCTGGCCCAGTAAAGACGGACGGTCGCGCATCGGCCCACGGCCGATGCGCGTCTTGCGCCCCTGATAGCGGGAGGACTTATGGCGACCACGGACCGCGCGGGCGAGGCTGAGACGACTTCTCCCTGGCTCGTTCTCAACCATCTCAGCAAATCCTACGGACCCGTGCGGGCGCTGATGGATTTCTCCATGACCGTCGCTCCGGGCGAGGTCATCGGCATCGTCGGTGAAAACGGCGCCGGCAAATCGACGCTGATGAAAATCCTGGGTGGTGTCGTCGCACCCGACAGCGGCACCATTACGGTCGACGGCGTCGAGCATGCCGGTTTCAGCGTCGCCGACAGCATGGGCGCGGGCATCGCCTTCGTGCATCAGGAACTGAACCTTTTCGACAATCTGGATGTTGCCGCCAATGTCCTGATCGGACGTGAGCGGCGGCGGGGCGGCGTCCTCTCGCTTCTTGACCGACGCGCGCAACGGGACGCCGTCACCCCTTTGCTGAAACGCGTGGGCGCCACCTTCAGCGCCGATACGCCGGTGGCCAACCTGTCCCTTGCCCAGTCCCAGATGGTCGAGATCGCCAAGGCCCTGTCGATGGATGCCCGGCTCGTCATTCTGGATGAGCCAACGTCAAGCCTGCCTCTGGCCGAAACCGAGAAACTGCTGGACGTCATCGCGGATCTGAAGCGCGCGGGCATTGCCGTGATCTTCATCACCCACCGCCTGCATGAAATCGAGCGGGCGGCGGACCGTGTCATCGCGCTGCGCGACGGGCGTCTGGCGGGCGCGCTGCCGCGGGCCGAGATTACGCATGACGCCATGGTCAAGCTGATGATCGGCCGCGACCTCAAGCGCAATGCCACCCATAGTGACCGACCGCGGGGTGACGTCGTGCTGGCGGCGCGCGGCATCACCACGCCCACCTATCCGACGAAAACCGTCGATCTCGATCTCCATGCCGGAGAGATTCTGGGCTTCGCCGGCCTGGTCGGCGCCGGGCGCACCGAACTCGCCCGCGTGCTGTTCGGCATCGACAAGCCCCTGCGCGGCACGCTGACGCTGGGCGGCCAGCTACTGAAACTGCACAGCACGACCGACGCTGTGCGTGCGGGGATCTTTCTGGTGCCCGAAGACCGGAAGCTTTGCGGCGTCATCCTCGACCTGCCGATCGCGCAGAACATATCCCTGCCCAATCTGCCGGCGCATGCGCGGCGCGGCCTTGTCTCCCGCATGCTGGAAAGGCGGACGGCAGAGACCCAGCGCAGCAACCTTGCCATCAAAACGGAAACGCTCTCGAACCCGGCGCGCTCGCTGTCGGGCGGCAACCAGCAGAAGGTCGTGCTGGCCAAGTGGCTGGCCATGAAACCGCGCGTGATGATTTTCGACGAGCCGACACGCGGCATCGATATCGGCGCCAAGGCGGAGATCTACCGCCTGATGCGCGAACTGGCTGACTCGGGCGTCGCCATCCTGATGATTTCAAGCGATATGGAGGAGGTCATCGGCGCCTCCGACCGGATCGCCGTCATGCATGAAGGGGCGATTTCGGGCTATCTCTCACCGGCCGCATTCAGCGAGGAGAATGTGCTTCTCCTCGCCGTCGGCAAGACTCTTCAGGACACCGTCGCGGCATGAACAAAAAAGACTTAGGGCTGCTCACGCTCATCATTGTCGTCGGCGTCGTCGTCGCGACCCTCAATCCCCGCTTTCTGCTGCCGATCAATATTTCCAATACGGCCAATCTGGTGGGTCTGTTCGGCCTCTCGGCGATCGGCCAGGCTTTCGTCATCATCACCGGCGGTATCGAGCTTTCGGTGGGGTCCGTCATTGCCCTGGTCGGCGTGCTGTTCGTCGATCTTGTCGCCAATCAAGGCGTGCCCTGGCCGGTGGCCGTGCTGCTGATGATCGTGCTGGGCGTCGTCATCGGCATCGTACATGGCCTGCTCATCACCAAGCTGAAGCTGCAGCCCTTTATCGTGACGCTCTGTGGCCTGCTCATCTATCGCGGCATTGCGCGCTTCTATACCCAGGACGGCACCGCCGGTTTCGGCTTCGGGCAGAATTTTCCCATCCTCAACTGGCTGACGGTCGGGCGCAGCTACGGCGTGCCGCATTCCTTCGTCGCCATGCTCATCGTCGGCGTCATCATGTGGGTGGTGCTGCATCGTTCGGTCTTCGGACGCTACCTCTATGCGGTCGGCAAGAATGAAGAGGCCGCCCGCTATTCCGGCATCCGCACCGGCCGCGTCATCATCTGGGCCTATATCATCTGCCAGATTCTGACGGCGATCGCGGCCATGTATTTCGCCATGTATACCGGCTCCATCAGCCCGGCCAGCCAAGGCAATTTCTACGAACTTTATGCGATTGCGGCGGCCGTGCTCGGCGGGTTTTCGCTGCGCGGCGGCGAAGGCTCGCTGGTCGGCGTCATCCTCGGCGTGGTGCTGCTGCAGGAGCTGCAGAACCTCGTCAACCTGCTGGGCATCCCCTCCTCCCTCAACTTCGCGGTCATGGGCGGCGTCATCCTGATCGGCGTCACGGTCGATCAGCAATGGGGCAATATCCGCGGCAAGTTCGTGGGGAAAAAGGCGGCGTGATGCGGTAGGGTGGGCTTCAGCCCACCACAGTGCGCGGCCCTTTGGGTGTGTCAGCGGTAGGGTGGGCTTCAGCCCACCCTACCGCGGTGATCTGCGCCCAGGCAAAGGCCGCTCTGGCACAGGCGGACGTGGCGAGGATCGCAGATAGCGCCCACCATCGTCATTCGCGGACTTGTTCCGCGAACCTACCCCGTGTGGCGCCGCAACGCCGTCGGGTGCTTAGGCTGCCAAACTAATATCGCTTGCAAATTATACCTAAAAAGGTATATTCCATCGTGCAATGGCGCGTCATATTGCTGGATGATCGGGTGCAGGCCGATCTGGACGCTCTGCCGGCCGACATCCGGGCGCGCTTCGCCCATATCGCGCAACTGATAGAGACTCACGGTCTCCCTCGGTTGCACGAACCTTACGTCAAGCATCTCGAAGGACCGATTTGGGAGATGCGGATGAAGGGCAAGGATGGGATTGCGCGTGCCGCTTATGTCACGGTGACGGGGCAGCGCGTCGTGGTGGTCCATGTCTTCGTGAAGAAGACGCAGAAAACGCCGCGCCGGGAGATCGAAACGGCGCTTCGCCGGGCGAAGGAGATTCTATGAGCCGCAGAATGATCCCGGTGCAGGAGAGCATCACCGCGTGGCAGAAAGACCCTGACTTCCAGGCGGCGTATGCGGCGCAGGAAGAAGAATTCGCGCTGGCCGATGCGCTGATCCGCGCCAGGGCCCAGGCCGCGATGACGCAGGAGGACGTGGCCCAGGCCATGGGCACAACGCAGACCTTCGTGGCGAAGCTGGAAAGCGGGCGCAGCATGCCCTCCACCCGCACGCTGGCGCGCTTTGCCAAGGCAACGCACACCCGTCTGCGCATCCTGTTCGAGCCTGAGACGAAAGAGCCAGGGTCAGCCGGGTAGGCCGTTTCGTGAGACGATTGAGCGGGTCCTGCTTGCCGCCAGAGGAAGGCGCATAGCGTCCACCATCGTCATTCGCGGACTTGTGCCGCGAACCTACCCGCTGCGGCGCCGCAACGCCGCCCGGGCGTCGGGACTGGTAGATCCAGCGGACAAGCCCGCGGGTGACGTGGTTGGGGGTGCGTCCCGATCGAGCTTGGTAGCGGAGTCCTATTTTTCCTGACAGTTACCAGCGTGATGCCGTAGGGTGGGCTTCAGCCCACCACAGTGCGCGTCACACGCCATGCCAGACTATCGCCGTCATCGCGTGGCCGGGGGTTCATACTTCTTCACGGTCAATCTGCTCGACAGGCGTTCCGACCTTCTGGTCGCGGAGATCGACGCGCTTCGGCAAGCCGTTCGAGAAACGCGGCGGGTGCGACCGTTCCATATCGACGCCTGGGTGGTGCTGCCTGACCATCTGCATTGCCTGTGGACGCTGCCGGCCGACGATGCCGATTTCCCCACCCGCTGGCGGATGATCAAGGCCCGGTTTTCACATCGGGTCGCACATCCGCACAATCGTCGTGCCTCTCTCGTCCGCAAGCGGGAAGCCGGCATCTGGCAGCGCCGGTATTGGGAACATACGATCCGCGACGATCGCGACTTCGCGGCCCACATGGATTACATTCATTTCAATCCCGTGAAGCACGGTCTTGCCCCGCATCCCGCCGCTTGGCCATTTTCAAGTTTTCATTGGTGCGTGGCGCGTGGCGCCTACCCAGACAATTGGGCAGTCGCGGATATCAGCTTGCCCGAAGCGGGAGAGCGTTCGCCTCAAGATGGGGTGGGCTGAAGCCCACCCTACGCGTGGTGATCCGCGCCAGGGCACGGCGATGCCGTAGCGATGGCGTAGGGTGGGCTTCAGCCCACCCCATTGCGCGGTGATCCGCACCCGGGCACAGCGATGCCGTTGCGATGCCGTAGGGTGGGCTTCAGCCCACCCCATTGCGCGGTGATCCGCGCCAGGGCGCAGCGATGCCGTTGCGATGGCCGTAGGGTGGGCTTCAGCCCACCACATTGGCGGTGATCTACGCCCGGGCACAGGCCGGTATGACGCAGGAGGATGCAGTGAGGATCGCAGATACCGACCACTGTCGTCATTCGCGGACTTGTTCCGCGAACCGACCCAGCGTGGCGACGCAACACCGTCCGGGTGCCCGCACGGGTAGACCCGCGGGACAAGCCCGCGGGTGACGTAATGGGGGACGCGACTCCGCTCGAACCCGAACGCTCAATCGTCAAATCACGGTGGTATTTTCCCAGGCGGGCAAGCCAGGGACGCTTTTGGGACAATGACCGCATGTGACCATGGGCTCTCTTCGCCCGAGGTCGCAATCTGAAGCCGGTCGTTATGCTTATCTTGGAAAAGAAACAGGCAGGGAGCATCGCGATCCTCCGCGCAGGCATTCAATTCAGAAAAATTCCTATCGGCGAAAGGCTGTTCTTGCCCGTTGAACGGCACAAGGGTTGTGTTATCTCCCTCGATGCGCCACCCGGAGGTCTCCGACGACGGCGCGGGCTTCCACCCTCGCGCCAGGATTTGAGACCGGACGTCTATGTAAGGCTTCCCGTCGATTGCTTTAAAAAGATGAACTGTGGACGTATATTTCTGGGATGAACAATGACCAAATTCGACGATATCTGCGGCTTGTACAGACATTGAAAGCAATGCGAAGCACAGAGTAACAGATGAGATTCTGACTGCCTTTAGACTGGCTGATATCGACTTTCTCACGTTTGGGCATCCCTGCGCGAAAAAGCGGCACATTTGCATGACTCGCCCCATGCCGACATTTAGGCGCTTGTATGACTTCAGGGCCGCATCTCCGACAGACTTGGTCCTATCGCGCTAGGATCGTTGCTTCATAGTTAGAGAGGCCGACTTCACGTACAGGTCCATGGCTCTGCATCTGGATCAGAGCTTGTCACTTCCGACAGTTCTAAATAGGACGAAGACAATAGTGACGCGGTTTGCTTTGGCCATGCGAAGGACTGCCGCTCAATTTGAGACACCGCTTCAATTCCTAAAAGTTTCCAACGCGCAAATTCGTCAGCTCTCTCCAATACATCTCTATAGGAGGACAGGTAGACTTTGATCATTTGTGAAATCTGCACGTCAATATGCCGCAAGCATTCGCCATCATTGCAAAATCTATAGTGTTTTGCCCATCCCTGCATGACGCCACTGGTTCTATGCAAAGCTGCAGGTAGAGACATAGCGCGATCCAAGTCCCCAGTCTTCTTTAGCTCGCGCATTGCCCGAGTGCTTTCCGTCAGGGTTTGCTTAACGGAAGCGATCATTCGGTCGCGAGATTTTTTGCCTGGTCTAATAAATCCATTGGCAAGCTCAATCCCAAGAAAATCAAAACCATCCTTAACCGAGGCCCTTTGAGTTTTTGAAGGTGATACAGACATTCCAAGATTCGATAATAGATGTTGTGCTTTTCCAAATGTATTTTCTGCGACGGATTTACTAGGCGCTATGATGATGAAGTCATCAATATAGCGAATGCAGCGGACATCCCGCTTCGCGTTCAACTCACGATCAAAAGAATATAGGATAATATTTCCCAACAGAGGAGAAAGAGAATTGCCCTGAGCAACGCCAATATCTTCGATGGGGAATGCATCTTTGTGGCTTCGCAACTCCGCCATATTCTCCAATTCTACCGTAATCGCTTTAGTGAACAGAGCCATGAACTCGGCATCGTCTATGGCTTTGGCGATAATCGCAGTCACTGCGGATTTCTTGATCGTAGTGAAGAAGCTGGTGATGTCGGATCGGATAATGAATTTTCCGCCATCCCCGATGGCATTAAGCACCGCTTGGATGGCAGCCGGAACGGCAGCCATATCATCCTCATCCGCCTTCTTTATGCCACCGAAACTATGAGGCGTTTTCACGTAGGTCTGGATCGCTGGGACCGACACCAAAACGTCATGGATGGCCCGTTGCACCACCCGAGACTCGACCTTTGCTACGACGAGCGGGCGGAACTTCGATTTATCTTTTTTATCCTTAGGTATTTTAACGCCCTTGGCTGGCAGAAAGACGAAGCTTTTCCTTTGTAACTGCCGCTTGATCCGACCCAAATTTGTCTCAAGGTTCAAAGCAAAATTGGCGATCTCTTTTCTGGTATCTTGAGACTTGGAGGTTCGGGCGTTGCGCTGGATAGCCAACCATGCCCTATGGAGCACACGGTGGCGCCGAACTTCGAGGGCTAATTTTGCTTCCATAGAGCTGCCTTTGGGGCCTGTTGGTTAGCCTGCCCGCCCGACAGCTACCTGTCCTCAGCGAAGGTGCCGTGAGGCCTGTTCCGCTCAATCGAGACTTTCGCCTCGCCGCTGCATTGTGCCCCATGCTCCCCGGTTGCCCCGATAGCCCAAGCGCTCAACGCAAAAGACAGTATCATCAAGCAGCCCTTGCGGATCGCCAGATAATATCGTGCCAACGTGGCACGTTTTTGCATGTGGTGCGCATCACTTGATCTCCCCGTCCAAGCCTAGTGTTTTTAGGCTCTTAGGCAAGCTTTGCGAACCCGCCCCGCCCGGCCCAAGTTGCGCCGGGTTGGCACGTTTTTGCATGTGGCGTGCGTCACTTACCCTTCCCTCTCGGCCTATGTTGTAGGCCCTTGGGTAAGCGCCGCGACACCGGCCCCTCCCCGCCCGATAAATAAAGTCTGCCAGTCGTCCAACAGACGCCTTGATAGGTTAAGGTTACGACTAGCTTAGGCTCGGACGCATCAGGTCTGTCCTCAGCGAAGGTGCCGTGAGGCCTGTTCCGCTCAATCGAGACTTTCGCCTCGCCGCTGCATTGTGCCCCATGCTCCCAGGTTGCCCCGATAGCCCAAGCGCTCAACGCAAAAGTCCATTACCATATCTATGACAGAATCGCTCGTGAACCGCAATGTCTTGGGTCAGGCAGTGTGGCGCGTGAGGTCGACAGAGTGCGTATCCTCCCCCTGGACAAAATCCCCCCGCCCCCGCCAGGATGGGCCGGAGAAACAACCAGGCTGGGGGACAGGTGGCGACTATAGGCGAGGTGCCCATCATCCGCCTCAGCGGCGTGCGCAAGATGTTCGGCGGCACGGCCGCCATCGACTCCCTCGACCTCGCGATCCGGCCGGGCGAGTTCTTTACCTTTCTCGGCCCTTCCGGCTCCGGCAAAACCACCACGCTCCGCATCATCGCGGGGTTCGAGCTGCCTGACGCGGGCCACATCGAATTGGACGGGCAGGACCTGTCGCGCCTGCCGCCGCATAAGCGGGACGTGAACACGGTCTTTCAGGATTACGCGCTCTTCCCGCATCTCACCCTGCTCGAAAACGTCGCCTACGGCCTGCGTGCCAAGAAGGTGCCGCCGGCGGAGGCGCTGAAGCGCGCCGAACAGGCGCTCGCCGCCGTTCAGCTCGCGGATTTCGGCGCCCGCCGCCCCGGCCAGCTGTCGGGCGGGCAGCGCCAGCGCGTGGCGCTGGCGCGCGCCATCGTCAACCGCCCGCGCGTCCTGCTGCTGGACGAACCGCTCGGCGCGCTGGACCTCAAACTCCGCCACCAGATGCAGGTGGAGTTGAAAGCCCTGCAGCAGCAGACGGGCATCACCTTCATCTATGTGACGCATGACCAGGATGAGGCGCTGACCATGAGCGACCGCATCGCCGTCTTCAACCATGGCCGGGTCGAGCAGGTGGCGACCCCCTGGCTCCTCTATGAGCAGCCACGCACGGAATTCGTCGCGGGGTTCGTCGGCATCACCAATGTCATCACCCGGCAGGGGGCGCGCTTCGCCTTGCGGCCGGAAAAGATCCGTCTGCTGGAACCGGGTGCCGCGTCTGACGGGCTTGAAACGATTGCGGGACACATCGCCGCCGTCAGCTATCTTGGCATGTCCACCCGCTTCCTGCTCGATTGCGCGGATGGCACCCGTCTCACGGCGGTGGAACAAAATATCGCCCATGGCGCCCAGGCGCCGCGCCTGGCGCAGGGGGCGCCGGTGCTGGCCGTCTGGTCTGCCGAAGCGCCCTGGCCTTTAGCTGCCTGACCTTCACCTATCATAGGAGCCGGATCATGAAAGTCTCGATGACGTGCCTGACCAGAACGGCCGCGATGATCGTGAGCCTCGCTTTGCCCTTCGCCCAGGCGGCCGCCGCCGCCGAGCCGCTATCGGCCATCGGAAAGGGCGAAGGCGCGCTCAATATCGTCGCCTGGGAAGGCTATGCGCAGGATGACTGGGTCAAGCCGTTCGAGGCCAAGACGGGTTGCAAGGTCAACCGGAAATACGCGGGCTCGTCGGATGAGATGGTGGCGTTGATGCGCTCGGGCGGCGGCGGGCAGTATGACCTCGTCTCCGCCTCGGGCGATGCCACGCTCCGGCTGATCTACGGCCATAATGTGCAGCCCATCAATGTCGCACTCATCCCCGCCTGGCAGAATTTCATCCCAGCACTGCAGGGCCCGTCCTTCAATACCGTGAAGGGCGTGCATTACGGCGTCTCCTACGAATGGGGGCCGAATACGCTGCTCTACAACACGCAGAAGGTGACGCCGGCGCCGACCTCCTGGTCCGTCATCTATGACGCGGCGAACAAGGGCAAGATCACCGTGCCGGACAATCCGATTCAAATCGCGGATGCAGCACTTTACCTCTCCAAGACCGATCCCAGCCTCGGCATCACCGACCCGTACGAACTGACCCAGCCGCAGATGGATGCGGTGGTCAGTTTGCTCAAGAAACAGCGTCCGCTGATCCGCAAATACTGGGCACTCGCGTCCGATGAAATCGACCTCTTCCGCAATGGCGATGTCACGCTCGGCGCCGCCTGGCCCTATCAGACCAATACGCTGCAGGCCGCGAAAGTGCCGGTCGCCGATACGCTGCCGACAGAAGGCGTCACCGGCTGGGCCGATACCTGGATGATCTCCGCCAAGTCCCCGCACCCCAACTGCGCCTATGAATGGATCAACTACGTAACCACGCCTTATGTGCAGGCGCAGCAGGCGATCTATTTCGGAGAGACCCCGGCCAATACCCTCGCCTGTCCTGAGATGGACAAGCAGCAGGCCGGGTCCTGCAAGCAGTACCATGCCGATGCGCCGGCCAGCTATTTCGACCAGATCAAGTTCTGGAAGACGCCGCTGAAGGCCTGCGGCAATGGCCAAAGCAATTGCCTGGATTACGGCGCCTGGCAGCGTGCCTGGCAGGAAATCAAAGGCTGATATGGCAACGTCTGCCCACCTGTCCGGGCTGCTGTGGCGGCGCCCGGGCCTGCGCTTCGCGGCGCTGATCTCGCTGCCGGCGGTGTGGTTTCTGCTGTTCTATCTGGCAGCGCTGGCGGCGATGTTCATCTCCTCCTTCCATACCGTCGATGAGCTGTCGGGGGAGATTCAGCCCGGCTGGACGCTGGATAATTTCCGCCAGCTGATCGGCGACTGGACCTATGGCCGCATCGCGCTCCGCACCATCGGCATCGCCGCAGCCGTCACGGTGACAGACGGTCTGCTCGCCTGGCCCTTCGCCTATGTCATGGCGCGCTATGCCGGCCCCCGGCTGCGGCCGGCGCTGATGGCCCTTGTCATGCTGCCGCTCTGGTCCAGCTATCTGGCCCGCGTCTATGCTTGGCGGCTGATCCTGGCACATGACGGCGCGCTCAACTGGCTGCTGCATGGCTTAGGCCTGCCGCCAGCCGCCATCGGCTATTCCAACTGGGCGATGTGGATCGTCTTCACCTATCTCTGGCTGCCTTTCATGATCCTGCCGCTGTTCGCGGCGCTGGAGCGGATTCCGCAGTCGCTGCTGGAAGCCTCGTCCGATCTGGGGGCCGCGGGCTGGCGGACGTTTCGGCGTGTCATCGTGCCGCTGGCCATGCCGGGCCTGGTCGCGGGCTCGATCTTCACCTTTTCACTCACGCTGGGTGATTACATCACGCCGCTGCTGGTGGGCGGCCCAGGGTCGGATTTCATCGGCAATGTCGTCTATTCCAATGTCGGCGTCTCCAACAACATCCCCTTCGCGGCCGCCTTCGCGGTGCTGCCGCTGCTGGTTATGGCGGGTTATCTGATGATCGCCCGCAAGCTCGGGGCCTTCGATGCGCTTTGATCTCGCAAAGACCCTGCTCTGGGCCTCGGTCGTCGTCATCCTGCTGTTTCTGTTCGTGCCCGTCGCCATCATCATGGTCTATGCCTTCTCGGCGTCGAACATTCAGGGCTGGCCGATCCAAAGCTACAGCCTGCAATGGTTTGCCCGCACCTTTGCCGATACCGAGGTCAGGGCGGCGCTATGGCTGTCCATCGAAGTCGCGGTGGTGGCAACTTCCCTCGCCATGCTTATGGGCCTGCTGGCGGCACTCGCCGTCTACCGGCTGCGCGGGGCCGCGAGCGAGGCCATCGCCTTCGCGGTCGTGCTGCCCATCGCCCTGCCCGGCATTCTCACCGGCATGGCGCTGAACTCCTACTTCGTGCTGTGGGGGATTCCACTCTCCTTCACCACCATCGTCATCGGCCATGCGACCTTCTGCACGGTGATCGTCTATAACAATGTCATCGCGCGTCTGCGCCGCTTGCCGCCCTCCTGGGCCGAGGCCTCGGCCGATCTCGGTGCCGGCGCCTGGCGCACCTTCCGCCTCATCACCCTGCCCATGCTGTCCAGTGCGCTGGGCGCGGGGGCTTTGCTCGCTTTCGCGCTGTCTTTCGATGAGGTCATCGTCACCACCTTCACGGCGGGCGCACAGACGACGCTGCCGCTGTGGATTTTTGGCGCCATCCGCCTCGGCCAGCATCTGCCGGAGGTCAATGTCGTGGTCTGCGTCGTTATTCTGCTGACGATCGTGCCGGTGCTGCTGGCGCAGCGGCTGATGGGCCGCGCCGCCCTCCTGCACAAATAACGGTCGCGCTATTTGCCCGTGATGAAATGGACGAGATCGACCAGCCCGAACATCGAGAAGGGCGTCACGAACAAGGCGATCGCGATGAACAGCACAAAGCGGCTGAGCACCTTGTCGCTCGGCATTTCGGGGCCCGGCTGAGGGGGCCGCTCATGGAAATTCGTGCCATCAAATGGCATGGGCCCACCTTTCCAATTGGCTACCAATCGGCAGAGCAATTATAGCCCACAAACAGACCGCCACTGCAATCTTGTTGAGGCCTGGTCTGAGATTTCCCCGCAATCGTGAATGGCAACGGCCGACCGTCTGCTGGCGGCTCAGGGTGCCGGCATGGGCGCCGGCCCGGCGCCGCTACCCACCGCATTGCCCGCGCCGAGACCCGCCTGGGTCGCGCCGCCTTCCGGTCCCGCGCTCGGCCCGCTCTGCGTGCCGGCGCCGCTCTGCAGAGAACCGGCCATCGGGCTGGCGCTCCCGGTCGCAGCCTGGCCGGCAGGCTGCTGGGGGGATGGGGCCGCGCCCATCATGTCGCAGCCGGCGAGGCCAAGGGGCAGGCCGAGGGCAAGGGTCGCAAAAGACCAGGTTCGGTTCACGTCGCACACTCCGCATGTCCGTCGTCTCACCTGGGCTCCACGTCCCGCCGGTCCAGCCCCTTCGCCGAAATGTGCAAATCATCGCTGCGTGATGCGTGGCTCCAGCGGCAAACCGGCACTTGCCTGTCACCCGTGTCGCCCTCTTGCGTTTCCGCGCAGTTCTTGTTTTGTTCTTAACTCCTGGGCAGCGGAGAGCGAGATGGCATTTCAAGAACCGGTCGAGGCGACAGAACTGCGGCTGACCGTCATGGCAGCCCTGTCGGACGGCCAGCGGCGGACGATGCATCCGGCCGATATCCGTCGGCGGCTATGTGAGGCCGCGCGCATAAGCCAGGCGATTCAGGAGAGATTCGAGCTGTTCGCCCGGTCTGGCGGGCCACCGGAAGGCGCGACACCGGGCATTCTTCTTCCGGCAGAGTCATGAATGATATGCCGCGCGTTCCATTTTTCCTTCCGCCGCACTGCACCATATCGGGGTCAAGCGCCATTGCACATTTGTAAAGCAAGACGTCTAAATTTTAAGCTATGGAGTTTACTCTCATGAAATCCGGTCTTTTTCTCTCCGCGACCGCCAGCCTCATGCTTCTCGGCAGCAGCGCCGTTTTTGCGCAGCAGTATGCGGCCCCCAACGCCGTGACCTTGACCCCCGGTCAGGCCGCAGCTCCGGTCGCAGACCCCGCGCCTGTCGCGCCCCAGGCGCATGTCGGCGTCGTCTTCCTCAAGCCCGGTGAGACGGTGAACACCGCCGGCACGCAGGATCTGGCCGCCACCCCGGCGCATCACGAACAGGCTGGCTCCTTCCAGCTGCTGCAGCCGGGTCAGGCCGGCTAATCGCCGCCACGCGCTGTTCAAGCTGACAAAGGCGGAGGTCCGAAAGGGCCTCCGCCTTTGTCTTGCGCCGATTGGATCATGGCTACGGCGCTCAGCGGACTCCGATACCGGCAGTCAGCCCACCGTCGATCTTGAAATCGGCCCCGGTCACGAAGCCTGCCTTGTCCGAGACCAGGAAGGCGATGAGATCGGCGACCTCCGCCGGCTCGCCGATGCGGCCCAGCGGATGGGCTGCGCCGAAACGGGCGAAAGCGCCTTCGATATCGGCATCCGGCCCGTCGAAAGTCTGGGCGGCGAGGGTGAGAATGGGCGTGCGGATTGAGCCTGGGCTGATCGAGACGACGCGGATCTGATCGGCAGCAAAATCCAGCGCCATCGCCCGCGTCATCGCATGGATCGCGCCCTTGGAGGCGACATAGGCCATGACGCCTGCCTGACAGGCGAAGCCCTGCACGCTGGACAGGTTCACGATCACCCCGCCGCCGCGCTTCCGTATCTCCGGCACGCCAAATTTGGCCGTCAGGTGAATGGACCCGACATTGACCGCCATGCAGCGCATGAAGGTTTCGTGGTCCGTCTCTACCGCGTCGCCATAGGGATGTATCGCCGCCGCATTGACGATGACGTCCAGCCCGCCAAAGGTCGCGACCGTTTCGGCAATGGCAGCTTCGACGGCGCCGGGGTCAGAAACATCCGCGTGTTGCACCAAGACGGTCAGGCCTTCCTCGACCGCCAGCATGCTCAGCCCCTCATTGCCGTCCCGGTCGATGCCGAGCGCCGCCACCGCATAACCGGCGCGCGCCAGCGTCAGCGCGGCGGCGCGGCCGATGCCCGTCGTGCCCGTTACCAATGCCACCCGTGCCGGTGCCTCGTTCATCTCTCTATCCTCCCCCGGATCTCATGCTCTTCTCGCCGAGCCCCCCGCGCGGGGCAATGGTTGACGGAGGCGGGCGAAGGGCGGAGCTTCCGCTCCAAATACCGCTGGGAGGCTATATGGAACAGACATGGCGTTGGTTCGGGCCGAAGGACCCCGTGCCGCTGCCCCATGTGCGGCAGGCTGGCGCCACCGGCGTCGTTACCGCGCTCCATCACATCTATGACGGGCGGGCCTGGACGGCGGAGGACATCGCCGAGCGTAAGGCGGCCATTGAGGCCGCGGGCTTGCGCTGGAGCGTCTGCGAATCCATCCCCGTCCATACATCCATCAAGACGAGGCAAGGCCCCTGGCGCCAGTATATCGATGCCTGGAAGGACAGTCTCGCGGCCCTCGGTAGGGCCGGCGTGCCCGTCGTCTGCTACAATTTCATGCCTGTGGTGGATTGGACGCGCACGGACCTGCTCCACCCCATGCCTTCCACCGGGCTCGCGCTACGCTTCGATATTCTGGAATTCATTGCCTATGACGTCTTCGTGCTGAAACGCGCGGGCGCCGAGGGCGACTATACGCCCGCTTTGCTCGATCGCGCCCGCGGCGTCATCGCCCGCAAGACCGAGGCTGAGATCGCGACGCTGGAAACCACCATCATCGCGGGCCTGCCGGGCGGCGAGGACAGCTACACGCGGGAGACGATCGCCCGCCGCATCGCCGAATTCGATGGGCTGACGCCGGCCGATATGCGCGCCCATCTGACGGAATTCCTGAAAGAGGTCGTGCCCGTCGCCGAGGAATTCGGGGTCTCGCTCGGCATCCATCCCGATGACCCGCCCTTTTCGCTGTTCGGCCTGCCGCGCATCATCTCAACCCAAGACGACGCGGCCGCGATCCTGAGCGCCGTGGACAGGCCCGCCAATGGACTGACCTTCTGCGCGGGCTCCTACGGGTCCCGGCCTGACAATGATGTCCTGGCAATGGCCGAGCGTTTTGCGAGCCGGATCAATTTCGTCCATCTCCGCAACGTTGCCAAAGACGTTGACGGGTCCTTTACGGAATCGGATCACCTCACAGGCGATGTCGATATGGTGAAACTGATCGGCATCATTCTGAGCGAAGAGAAACGGCGTGGGGTGCAGATCCCCATGCGCCCCGATCACGGCCATCTGCTCGGCTTCGACGGTGAGCGGCGCAGCAACCCCGGCTATTCCTATATCGGCCGGCTCAAGGGCCTCGCCGAACTCCGCGGCATCATCACGACGCTGGAGAGCTTGGCAGCCTGACAAAGGAGTCGATCGAAAAGACGAGGGTGCCGGGCTACAAGCCCGTCTCCCGAGGCTTTACTGGCACCCGCTCTGCGATGTCGTCCTGCTCCAGCGGCGCTGTCATTAGCATCTGGGCAAAAGAACGAATGTGGTTCCGCGGGCTCATCAGAAACTCTTCTGCGGATTTCAGACTTCCCTGGAATTCTAACCCCGTATCAAAAAAAGGCAGATCATAGCAGGCGCACTGATCCTTGAGCCTTTGGCTGACCTGCACACCTTCACGCGCATGCTTTCTGATCATTTCAACTGGCTTCGAACTCAGCCAGTCATTTGGCCCTCCAGCATGCTGGATGATCTGCGTGGCCTTCTCGTCAGCGGTTAGCGACGGATAGCCGAGAAAGCAAATTTGAACATCCACGGCATCTTTGAATTCAGCCACCTGGGTCGGCGAGAGGCAGACACCCTCCAAGGTATAGGGGCGCCCGTCGTCCAGCAGGTTGGCGATCATCGCCCGCACGATCGGCCAAAGCCGGACGGCCTCGTCCAGATCATCGGCATTTGGATTCACTCCAAGCTCGGGAGCGCCGCGCGCAAGCCCCATTCGCAACACGTCGAGTGAAAACCAGGAAATTCCGGCGTGTGCCGCAAGTCGAGATGCAAGAGTCGACTTCCCGCTGCGGCTCGCCCCACCGATAAAATACAGAATGGCTGACTCCTTAACTTAGTCCTCCGTCATTGCCGCCGCGACAAGCTCGGCGACTGCGTCGGCGGCCGGGGCGCCTTCAGCCCGCAGCCCCTCGATCACACCAGCGCGGTCGGCCTCGCTGCGGTTCTGGCTCATCTTCCACTTGCCGGTGATCTCGGTGATCTCCAGCCGCAGGCCGACGATGGCGCGCAGCTGACTGGCGATGAAGTCGGCGGGCGCGTCAGCCACCGCCCAGGGCGCATCGCGCCCGTTCTCATGCAGTTCCGTCAGCCGCCGGACGATCTCCAACAACTCTTGCGGCTCTTCCACAAAGGAAATCCGGCCGCGCACCTGGATGGTGACATAGTTCCAGGTCGGGACAACCTTGCCGGTCTGGCGCTTCGTCTCATACCAGCCGGGGGAGATATAGGCGTCCGGCCCGGAGAAGATGGCCAGCGCCTCCACCGACCGGTCAGCGGTTTTCCATTGCGGATTGGCCCGCGCCACATGGCCGAGCAGAGCGCCCTGCTCGCCATCGGCGAGGTCCAGCAGCAGCGGCAGCGGGGTGGCTTCCAGACCCGTCTCGCCGAAGGTGACCAGCTGCGCCATGGGAAAGTCGCGGATCGCGCCATGCAGGACATCGGTGCGGTCTTCGCGGAAATGGCGCGGCGTATAGAGCGGCAAGGGGGGCCTCCGGTCAGACCGGCGAAAGCGCCGTCACCTCATCATCCGTGAAAACCCGTGACCGCGTCAAAAACCGCACGCCGCGACCGTTTTCGAGCGAGAACATGCCGCCCTTGCCGGGCACGACGTCAATAATGATCTGGGTATGCTTCCAATAGTCGAACTGAGACCGGCTCATGTAAAACGGCGCGCCGCCGATTTCACCCAGCTGGACGTCGCTATCTCCGGTCATGAAGTCGCCCCTCGGGTAGCACATGGGGGAAGACCCGTCGCAGCAGCCACCCGATTGGTGGAACAGAAGATCGCCGTTCTCCGACGTCAGCTCGGCGATGAGCTGGAGTGCCTCGGGCGTCGCGGTCACCCTCTCGATCGTGTTCTGGATGGAGTCCGGCATGCGAGCCTCCTGCTCTCTGGCTGCTTGGTGCAGCTCTATGGTTTAGCTGCGCCAGCGGCGCGGGGGTTTAGCTGCGCCAGCGGCGCGGGGGTTTAGCTGCGCCAGCGGCGCGGGCGCGTACGGCTGCCCTTAGGGCCGGACAGGCTGATCGCGCCGCCGAAAAACACCAGCCCCACGGCCGTCGGCAGCAGCCAGGCCGGACGCTGCAGCAGGGGCCAGGCGACATCCGTCCAGGCCCAGGACGGCAGCTGGGCGGCGGCAAATTTCTGCAGCGCCGGCACGAAGCCGGCATCGGCCATGTCGATCAGGGTCTTCAGAAGGGTATCGGGCGGCCAGATGCTGGCGATGGCAAAGGCCATCACCAGGAAGGTGGCAGCAAGGACAGACAGGATGCGCGCGAGGATCACATAAACAGCTTACGCGTCTGCGGCATCCCAGCATAGAGAGAAGCGACCCACTCACCGTAGCCATTGTAGATTTGCGTATCGACCACCTGGTCGGTGCCGATCAGCCGCTCCTGCGACTGGCTCCAGCGCGGATGCGGAAAGGCCGGATTCACATTCGCCCAGAAGCCATATTCGTCCGGCGCCAGCTGCGCCCAGAACGTATTCGGCTGCTTGTCCGTGAACGTGATCTTGACGATCGACTTGCCGGATTTGAAACCGTATTTCCAGGGCGTGACCAGCCGGATCGGGCCGCCGTTCTGCGGCGGCATCGGCTTGCCATACAGGCCGGTGCCGATGAAGGCGAGGTCGTTATTCGCCTCTGCGATGGTCAGCCCCTCCAGATAGGGCCAGGGCATGAAGCCACCCAGACCGGGCATGACCTTGGGATCGGCGTCACTGGTAAAGGTCACGTAGGTGGCGCTCGCCGTCGGCTTGGCCAATGCGATCAGCTTGGACAGCGGAAAGCCGCTCCAGGGCACGGTCATGGCCCAGGCCTCGACGCAGCGATGGCGATAGACCCGCTCCTCGATCGTGACCTGCTTCAGCAGGTCGTCGATGGCAATGGTGAAGGGCTTCTCCACCATGCCGTCGAAGGCAATGGACCAGGGGCGCTGCGGGAATGCCTTCGCCATCTCCCACAGGTCTTTGTCGGTCGAGAATTCGTAGAAATTATTATAGGTCTCGGCGACCTTTTCGGCCGTCAGGGCGCGGCCGGGCTTGAAGCGCATGGCGGCAGCGGGAAGAGCGGCCGCATCATCGGCACGGGCCGAAGACAGGCCAAGGCCACCGGCCGCGACCGCACCGCCGATCAGGGCCACGGATTTCATGGCCTTGCGCCGCCCGAAGAAGACATCCTCCGGCGTGATCTCCCGTCCGGGTGCTTCCCATCCTTGCCGCCGTTTGATCAGCATCGGGCCATGACCTCCACATTCCTGTTCATCACTCTACGTCGGGAGGATGGCCATGGTTTCATCCCCCGCATCTGGCCGCGCCCGAGGTCAGTGGATGAAACGGCCGAGCAGGCTGATCAGGCCGGCGATGATGCCCGCCCCCAGCGACGCCGCGATCACGACCGGCGCCAGGCTGCGCTCGCGCTCAAACTTCGCCGCTTCCGCGATCAGCTTGCGCTGCTCGGCCTGAAATTTTTCACTCTCAGCCAAAGCCCGATCGATCCGACCGATCTGCGCCCTGAGATCAAGATTGTGTTCAGCTGCGGCGTCGGACACGGTGTTCCCCTCCGAAGACCGGCATTATGGGCCAGCCTCCGGGCATCTTCAACATATCCGGCAAGAGGCCGCAGCCTCACTCAGGAATGGTAATCTCCATCCCGTCATAGGCGGGCTCGAAGCCGCGCGGCAGGTTGCGCATCATCCAGCCCCAATCCATGTCATTGCCCATATGGGTCAGGATCGTGCGGCGGGCGCCAAGCTTTGCCGCCCATTCGACCACCAGCGCGAGCCAGGCATGGGTGCGGTGCGGTTCCCGCTGGAAACAATCGACCAGCCAGGTCTCGACCCCGGCCAGCGTTTCCCAGGCCGCGTCATCCAGATCGACGACATCGGTGCAATAGGCGAAGCGGCCCAGACGCACGCCCAGGGTGGCGCCGAAACCATGATCCTGCTCGAAGATCGACAGATCCATGCCCGCCAGGGTGATGCGCTCGCCGGGGCGCACGGGCTCGGCCTCCAGCACCGGGCGGATGAAGCCGGGCGGGCGCCAGGGCAGAAAGGCATAGTCGAACCGGCGCTCCAGCTCGGACAGGGTATGCGCATCCGCCCGCACCGGCATCGGCCGGTCGATGATGCGGTTGAGGATGCGCACGTCATCCAGGCCGAGAATATGGTCGGCATGGGAATGCGTGTAGAGCACGGCGTCGATCGACGGGATGCCGTGGTCGATCAGCTGCCGGCGCATATCGGGCGAGGTATCGACCAGGATGCGGCGGCTGTCATTGCCCTGCAGGACGATCGATGAGCGGGTGCGCCGGTTGCGCTTCTCGGCCGGATCGCACACGCCCCAGTCACCGCGTCCATCCGCCCCGCCGATCATCGGCACGCCCGCCGAACCGCCGCAGCCCAGAACGATGGCCTTCATGCCGCGCCCATCTGCAGGACCGTCTTCGGATAGAGCCGGCGAAAGTTGACCTCTGTCAACTGGGTCAGCTCTTCTGTCGTAATTTCCCGCACTTCCGCGAGCCTGGCGGCCGTATGGGCGACATGCGCGGGCTCGTTGCGCTTGCCCCGGAAGGGCACCGGCGCGAGATACGGACTGTCTGTTTCCACCAGCAGCCGGTCCGCCGGCACATCGGCCGCGATCGCACGCAGCGCGTCCGATTTGGGAAAGGTCAGGATACCGGAGAAGCTGAGATAGCCGCCCATGTCGATCGCAGCCTCTGCCAGGCCGCGGCCGGAGGAGAAGCAATGGAGCAGGAAGTCGAAGGGACCGCCCGCCTCCCGCTCTTCGCGCAGGATGGATGCGATATCGGCATCGGCGTCGCGGGCATGGATGGCGAGAGGCACACCGGCCGCCCGGGCCGCGCGGATATGGGCGCGGAAACCCGCCTTCTGCACCTCCGGCGGCGCGGTGTCATAGAAATAGTCGAGCCCGCTCTCTCCGATGCCGATCACCTTGGGATGCTGCGTCATCGCAACCAGCGTCTCGACCGCCGGCACCGGCTCCTCATGCGCATGCTGCGGATGGATGCCGATGGAGCACCAGATGCCGGGCCGATCCTCGACGGTCGCGATGATACGGCGGGACTGTTCCAGGCTGGTGCCGATGGAGACCATCTCCCCCACCCCGGCCGCGCGGGCGCGGCCGATCACCGCGTCCAGCTCCTCGTCCTTGAAGTAATCGAGATGGCAATGGCTATCGATGAGCACGCTCAGACCACCTCGTCCACGAAGCGCGGGAAGACGCCCTGCGGCGCTGGCAGTGTTGTGCCGTCCACCAACGGCGTCGCGAGCCCCGCTAGCGTGCGCCCCGCGGCGGGCACGGCCAGTTGATCGAGCATGCGCTCCATGCTGTCGGGCATGAAGGGCTGCAGCACGACAGCTATATGGCGGATGACATCGGCCAGCACGCGCAGGACCGACCCCATGCGGACGATATCGGTCTTCTTCAGCGCCCAGGGCGCCTGATGGTCGATATAGGCATTGCCGGCGCGGATCACCTTCCAGGCCTCTTCGAGCGCGACATGGAACGCCTGTGTCTCGATCGCCGCCCCCAGCAGCGCCGGCAGCGCCTGCGCCTGGCCCAGCAGCGCCGCATCGGCCTCGGTCAGCGGCTCGGGCAGCGGCGGCAGGCGCCCCTCGCAGTTTTTAGCGATCATCGACAGGCTGCGCTGGCAGAGATTGCCGAGGTCATTGGCAAGTTCGACATTGAGGCGCGAAATCAGCGCGCGGCGGCTGAAATCGCCGTCATTGCCGAACGGCATTTCACGCAAAAGGAAGAAGCGCACCGCGTCACGGCCGAATTCGCCGATCAGCGCATGGGGATCGACGACATTGCCGACCGACTTGCTCATCTTCTCGCCCTCCGCGGTCCACCAGCCATTGGCGGCAACGCGCTTCGGGACCGGCAGTCCGGCCGCCATCAGGAAGGCCGGCCAATAGACGGCATGGAAGCGGATGATGTCCTTGCCGACCATATGCACATCCGCGGGCCAGAAATGGGCGCGCGGCGCATCCGGGTCCGGGTAGCCGGTGGCGGTCAGGTAATTGGTCAGCGCATCCAGCCAGACATACATGACGTGGTCAGGGTCATTGGGCACCGGCACACCCCAGGTGAAGCTGGTGCGGCTGACGGAAAGATCGGTCAGGCCCCCGCGCACGAAGCTTGTGACCTCATTCCGGCGCGCATTGGGGCCGATGAAATCCGGGTTGGCCTCATAATGCGCCAGCAGACGGTCCTGCCAGGCGGAGAGACGGAAGAAGTAGCTCGGCTCCCGCACCCATTCCACCGGCGCGCCCGAGGGGGCGACGCGAATGCCGTGGACATTCGTCGTCAGCTCATCCTCGCCATAGAAGGCTTCGTCGCGGACGGCATACCAGCCCTCGTAATGGCCGAGATAGATTTCGCCGGCCTCGACCAGTCTGGTCCACAGCGCCGCGCAGGCACGCTTGTGCCGTTCTTCCGTCGTGCGGATAAAATCGTCATTGGAGAGGCCGAGCGTCACCGCTAGCGCCTTGAACTGCTCGGCGACCTCATCCGTAAAAGTCTGCGGATCGACGCCCGCATCGAGCGCCGCCTTCTCGACCTTCTGGCCATGCTCATCCGTGCCGGTCAGAAAGAAGACGTCATACCCGTCCAGCCGCTTCCACCGCGCCAGCACATCGGCCGCGATCGAGGTATAGGCGTGGCCGATATGCGGCGCCCCGTTCACGTAATAGATCGGCGTCGTCACGTAGAAGCTTCTGGTCATGTTCCCGCCATCAGACCGAGCCCCGCGAGCACCGCCTGGCGGCGGTCCAAGGCGAAGCGTTCCGTCTCATCCTGTAATTGAGTCAGCGCCTGCCATACCTTACCCCAGCCATCAATGGAACGGCGGGCAAGCAGGCCCGTCTGATGGCTGCTAGGCAGGCCGCGCGCGCCTTGGCGCACGACATCCGATACGGCCTGCCGCAGCAGGTCCATGAAGAGGCTGAAACTCTCCTCGTCCCGCGCCACAGTGTCAGCCACATGCAGCGCGGCCAGCCCCGTGGGCAGATGGCCCAGCACCCGATGCACCTCGGCCGCCATGGCAGGACCATCGCCGCCGGCCAGCGTCAAAGCGCGGCCGATGGAACCGTCCCCCAGGCGCGCCATCTCGGCCCGCGCCTCGACGTCCAGATCCGGCAGGTAGCGGCCCAGCAGCGTCTCGACATCGGTCTCAGACAGCGGCGACAGGCGCAAGCGGCGGCAGCGGCTGCGAATGGTCATGGGCAGCAGGCCGGGCGCGTGACAGACCAGCAGCAGCAAAGCGCCCGGCGGCGGCTCTTCCAGCAGTTTCAGCAGCGCATTGGCGGCATTGGCATTCATATCCTCGGCACCATCGACGATGACAACGCGCCACCCGCCCTCGCCCGCCGTACGGCGCAGGAACTGCGTCACCGCGCGGACCTCATCGACCACAATCTCGCGGCGCATGCGCTTGGTCTTTTCGTCCGCGCCGCGCTCCAGCACCATCAGCCCGGCATGGGTGCCGGCGGCGATGCGGCGGAAGACCGGGTCGGCCGGGTCCATCTGCAGCCCGGCATCAGGCTCACGCCCCGCGAGCAGGGCGCGCGCCAGGCGATAGGCCAGTGTCGCCTTGCCGATGCCATGCGTGCCGGTGATCAGCCAGGCGTGATGCAGCCGGCCGCTGAGGCGCGCGCCATGCCACAGCTGCTCGGCCGCATCATGGCCGAGCAGGTCGGGATTGTCGCGAGGGGCCGGGTGCGTCAGTTCACACCCTGCAGCTTGACGTCGAACATCAAGGTCGCACCCGGCGGGATGACGCCGCCCGCGCCCTGATCGCCGTAACCCTGGTCCGGCGGAATGATGAGCGTGCGCTCGCCGCCCACCTTCATGCCGGCGACCCCGGCATCCCAGCCGGCGATGACCTGGCCATTGCCGAGGACGAAGCTGAAGGGCTGGTTGCGGTCATAGGAACTGTCGAATTTCTGGCCCTTCTCGCCGTTCTCATAAAGCCAGCCGGTATAATTGACGACGACCGTCTGGCCCGGCTGCGCCGTGGGACCGGTGCCGACGACATCGTCATGCACCAGCACGCCATCCGGGAGCGCGGAATACCCGGCAGGCGCGGCGGACGCGGCGGCGGTCGCAGCCATCATCATGAGTCCGGCGACGGGGAGCAGAAAACGGCGCATGAGCGGTCTATCCTGTGGTGAGGGCGGTTTGCAGCCAGGCCCGGAGCCCGGCCACGACATCCGCCTGCACCAGGGGTAGCGGCGGGGCGGCATCCACGACCATGAAGCGGTCCGGTGTTTCTAAAGCCTGGGCCAGGAAGCCAGCCCGGGCACGTTCATGAAAATCAAGGGCGAGACCTTCAAACCGGCCCTCATCGGTTGCGGTATCGGCCAAGCGGCGGCGACTGCGGCGCAGCCCCTCGGCCGGCGAAATATCGAGAAGAACCGTCAGGTCAGGCCAGCAGTCGCCGACGAAATCATGATGCAGCTGGCGGATCAAGCCCAGCGACAGGCCACGTCCGCCGCCCTGATAGGCGAGGGTCGAGCCGACATAGCGGTCACACAGCACGATCTGGCCGGAAGCGACCGCCGGACGGATGACGCGCTTCACATGCTGCACGCGCGCGGCCGTCATCAGCAGCAGCTCCGAACCCTGGTCCCAGACATCGCCGGCTTCGGACAGAAGCAGGCTCCGCAAGGCCATGCCTTCCGGCGTGCCGCCGGGCTCGCGGGTCGTCAGCACGTCCAGCCCATCGGCCCGCAGGGCTTCGGCTGCCGCGGCCAGAACGGAGCCTTTGCCCGCCCCGTCGCCGCCCTCGAAGACGATAAAGCGGCCGGAGCGCAGCCCCATGTCAGGCACCCGTGATGAAGTGCTTCAGGCGCGCCATGGCCCGGCCCGGCAGGCCAAGACGGGGCACGTCGGTGCCGGCAACGAGATCGGCGGTCAGGGTCTGGCCGGGCGGAATGCCGGTGCCGCCGAGGCTGATCTGGCCGACCTTCTGGCCGTGCAGAATCGGGGCGGGCAGCGGGGCCGGGTAATCCACCGCGATTTTGACAGTGTCCCGCCAGTTGTTCGGCAGGGTCACCGTCAGGCCGTCCTTCACGGTCAGGCCAACGCTGGGCGCCTCGCCCAGCCATACGGGCGCCTGGGCGACGCTCTGCCCGGCCGCAAAGACCGGCACATCCTGGAAGGTGTTGAAGGCCCAATCCATCAGGCGCTTCGATTCGGTGACGCGCGAATCCCAGCTCGGCAGACCGTTCAGCACGACGATGATGCGCCGTCCATTGCGCTCGGTGGTGCCGGCTTCGGAATAGCCGCCCTCTTCCGTGTGGCCGGTCTTAAGACCATCGCCGAGCCCAGCCGCGACCAGCGGGTTGCGGTTCGGCTGGGTGATCTTGTTATAGGTGAAGGTCTGCTCGCCCGCATAATGATAATAGTCAGGGAAGTCGCGAATGATGTGGTCGGACAGGGTCGCGATGTCGCGCACCGACATGACATGTCCATCCGCCGGCCAGCCGGACGCATCCATGAAGTGGGAATTGTTCATCCCAAGCTTCTTCGCTTCCGCATTCATCATGGCGACGAAGGCGTCTTCCGAACCCGCGATGCCTTCGGCCAGGGCAACCGCCGCGTCATTGCCGGAATCGACGAAGATGCCGCGGATCAGATCCTCGATCGTGACGGCGGTGCCGACCTGCACGAACATGCGGCTGCCGCCCATGTGCCAGGCATGCTCGCTGATCGTGAACGTCTGGCCGAGCGTGAGCTTGCCTTCCTTCAACTGCTGGAAGGTGATGTAGATCGTCATCAGCTTGGTGAGCGAGGACGGCGGGCTCGGCGAATCGGCATCCTTCGTCAGCAGGACGGCGCCGGTATTGTAGTCGATCACGATGGCATGGGTCGCGACGGTATCGAGCGGACCGACAGGGGTATCGGCGGGGCTGGACACCGCGGCCGTCGCCGTGCCCGGGCCGCCCTCATCACTGCTGGTGCCGGGTGCCTTGGCAGCTGCCTTCTTGCGCTTGGCCCAGGCCGGCATGGCGGCTAGGCTGGAGACAGCAGCGCCCGAAAGAAGCAAATAGCGGCGAGTATTCATGAGGCGGTTCCGATCCGTAGCGCGAGCGGGCCTGAGTGGCGTGCCCGGCTTACTGCACGATGATGGTGGCGTCCACGGCGCCAGCGGCGAGGCTGGACGAAAGCGCCGCATCGGCCTGCGGCACTGTATAATAGGGGCCGCTCTGGACGCCGTAGAGCATCCGCCCTCCCCCTGTGATCGCGATCACATGAGTATTTGGTAATCCCGAGAGGCGCGCAGACTGGCGGAACGCGTCGTAGCGATTGCCGAAGCTGCCGGACTGGATATAGAGCGCGCCGGGGCTGGGCGGCAGTTGCGTCACGCGCTCGGGCAGCCTCAGCGGCGGCACCGTCTCAGCAATCGAACCGGTATTGGCGCGGTCGGTCTGCGTCACGACGGCGCCGGAGGCGGCGACGCCCGTGGGCGGCGCCAGGCTTTCGGCCTGGAAGGTGCCGACGGGCGCGGCCGCGATCTTGATGCCGCCACCGAGCGAATCGGCGAGCGCCTGGCTCGCATCCTTCTGGATGGTGACCCGCACCTCGGCCGCGCCATCGGCGGGAATGCCCAGAAGGCGCGCGGCGCGCGGCGTCACCGCCAGAATACGGCCGGGATTGGCCGGGCCGCGATCATTCACCCGCAGCAGCACTTGCCGCCCGGTCTGCAGATTGGTCACCTGCACGATACAGGGCAGTTGCAGAATCTGGCTGGCGCCCGTCAGCGCGGTCGCGTCATAGGCCTCGCCATCGGTCGTCACCTGCGGCGCATCGTCGCCATAGACCGAGGCCAGGCCGGTGCGGTCATAGCCATAGTCTTCGCGCGGGTAGTGCCAGGCGCCGCCGGCCTGGTAGCCGTCGCCGATCAGGTAATGCGGGTGCGAGACGATGGGAGGTCCGCCCCGCATGCAGCCGGTGACGGCCATCACGGCCCCGATCGTGGCAAGGGCGAGCGGCTTCATGCGGTTACAAGATTGCCGAGCAGGCCGACCGAGAGGGCGTAATAGTCGGACGGGTTGTAGCGGCGGATCGCCTTGTAATTCGGATAGACCAGATAGGCCGCGCCACCGGCGCCATCAGGCTGGATCACCCGGCCGGCCAAGGTGCTGGGAACATAGGGATGACCGGGCAAGCGCCGCACGCCCATCGCCAGCCACTGGGACAGCGGCTGGGCCTGATCCGGGTCGATCGCCGGCGCGTCCGCCGACGGCCCGAGCATCACCTGTTCACCCCAGGGCAGACCCTGCTTCCAGCCGGAGACACGCAGGTAATTGCCGATGGAGGCAAGACTGTCCGGCACATTGGTCCAGATATTCGGACGCGTCTGGCCCGAAAAACTGACGGCCAGTTTGAGATAGACGCTGGGCATGAACTGGGGCTGGCCCATGGCCCCGGCATAGGAGCCGGTCATGGCCTGGGGCGTGACCGCGCCGCTGTCGATAATGCGCAGGGCCGCGATCAGCTCGGAGCGGAAATAGGTCGGGCGATGGCTGCTCCAGCCAAGGGTCGCCAGCGCCTGCACAACCGAAAAGCCGCCGGTATAGCTGCCGTAATTGGTCTCCAGCCCCCAGATGCCGAGGATGACGCCGGGATCGACGCCATATTCGGTGCGGATGGCGGCCAGCACCTGCTGGCTGGCGGCGTATTTCTGCTGTCCGGCCGCGATGCGGGCGGCGGACAGGCGCTTGGCCGAATACTGCGCCCAGGTCTGGGTGAATTCCGGCTGGTAATTATCCAGCCGGATGACGTCGGAATTGGGCTGCAAGCCATTCAGCGCGGCGCGCCGCGTAGCAAAGCTGACGCCCGCTGCGGCTGCCTGGCGGTCAACATCCATAAGGAAGCTCTGGAAACTTCCGGCGGCCATGGCCGCCTCCGTACCGCCCATCAGCAGGGCAGCGGAGGCCGCGGGAATCGATCTGATCAGGGTGCGTCGGCGCATAGGCGCTCTCTGCCAGAGGCGGCGCGCCGGAGCAACTGACGGGATTGTCACCTGCGGCTGCATTCATCGCCCGGTCATCGGGCCCCGGTCGATCGCAGCGAAAACCCTGCCCTGTCCGCATCGCCCTTGCACGCAGCCGAAGGCACAGCGCATTCTCCCCAGCTTGCAGGCCGATGAAAGGCGCTGGAGATCAGGTTATGGATGGCGAGACGGAAGTGCGGCAGATCAGCCTTTACGCTCAGGCGGATTTCCCCGCGCTGCATGCGGCCGGGCGGCTGGCGGCAGAAACCCTGGACATGATCGCGCCCTATGTGGTGCCGGGTGTCACGACCGAGCGGCTTGACCAGCTCTGCCACGATTTCATCCTCGACCATCAGGCCGTGCCGGCGCCGCTGAACTATCGCGGCTTCCCGAAATCGACCTGCACCTCGATCAACCATGTCGTCTGCCACGGCATTCCGGGTCCCCGCCATCTGGAGGAGGCCGATATCCTGAATATCGACATCACCGTGATCCTGGATGGCTGGTATGGCGACAGCAGCCGGATGTATGCGGCGGGCACGCCCAGCATCAAGGCCAAGCGGCTGATGGACATCACCTACGAATCGCTGATGCGCGGCATCGCGGTCGCCCGCCCTGGCAATACGCTGGGCGATATCGGCCATGCCATCCAAAGCTTCGTCGAGCCGCAGCGCCTGACCATCGTGCGCGATTTCTGCGGCCATGGCATCGGGCGCCGCTTTCACGAGCCGCCGAACGTGCTGCATTATGGCCGCCCCGGCTCGGGCACGAAACTCCGCGCCGGCATGGTGTTTACCATCGAGCCGATGATCAATGCCGGCCGGCCGGAGGTGAAAATCCTGGACGACGGCTGGACCGCGGTCACCAAGGACCGCAGCCTCTCCGCCCAGTTCGAGCATATGATCGGCATCACCGAGACTGGCTGCGAGATTTTCACCCTGTCACCGGCCGGCCATACGAAGCCGCCCTACGCCTGAGCGGTCAGACGCCCGGCGCATCGAGCGCGAACACCGTCACGCGCTCTGGCCCGACCTCGGTCTCGATCGTCTGCCAGCCGAGACCGGTGTAGAAGGAGACGCGGTGCGCGCCCGCGTAGAGATAGGCGCGGCGGTAGCCCGCGCGAAAGATCGCGCCAGCAGCCTGCCGGACCAGAGCGGCGCCCATACCCCGGCCGCGCGCCGCCTCCTCCACCCAGACTCCCGCGACCCAGGGCTGATATTGGGGACGCACGTCAAGGTCGTCCTCGATGATGCTGGCCGTGCCGAGGAACGTATCGCCCTCATGCGCGACGAAGACCGAGGGAACGGGCGCATCACCCAGGCCGCGGGCCACGAAGGACCCGAAGGCAGGCAGATCCATCTCGCTATCCTGCCACCAGGCATGCCATAGGCGGGCCGCGACACGCTCCAGAAATTCCGGTCTCTCGCGAAGGTCGGAAATAACGATCATAGCAACCCCTAGTCGATTTTCTGCCGGCTGACGCCATTTTGTCATCACCTGACCCGTCAAGCTCGGCTATCCACCTGTTTTCCTTGATCTAATGACTGAAGGATAGATCTATGCTCGGTGCCTATGCCGCACGCGAAGGGATTCCCCTGTGTGACTTCCCCCAAGAGGGCGATCTGTCGCAGGCGCAGTGGATCGATCTGCTCAATCCGACCGAGGAAGAAAAGGCGCGCGTCCAGGCGGCAACCGGCCTCGATATCTCGACCGAAGAGGAACTGGGCGAGATCGAGACCTCCAGCCGGCTCTATTATGACGGCAAGGCGATCTATCTCAGCATGCCGCTGGTGGCCAAGATGGATAACGAGCCCGCCGACGTCCGGCCGATCGGCTTCATCCTCAACCGCGAGAAGCTGATCACCATCCGCTTCAACCGCAGCCGGGCCTTCCATAATTTCTTGGAGGCCCAGCATCGCAAGCCGATGGAATCCGGCGAGCCGGTCGATATCTTTCTCTCTCTGCTCGAGGCCATCAGCGACCGGATGTCGGATCTTCTCGAGAATATGCGGGACGAGCTGGACGCCGTCTCGAAACAGATCTTCAGCGAAGCCGGCCCCGGCCCCAAACACGGCCGGCGGCTGGACAACGAATTGCAGAACGTCCTCAAGCGCCTGGGCCGGGCGGCGGATCTGATGTCGAGCATCCGCGACAGCCTGCTCGGCGTCGGCCGCATCCTGCCCTATGTCGGGCAGATCGCCGCACCCTGGATCGACCGGGAAAACCGGGATCGCTTGAAATCGTTGCGACAGGATATCAGTTCGCTGAGCGACTACGATGCGCATCTCAACAACAAGCTGCAGTTCCTGCTGGATGCGACGCTGGGCCTGATCAACAATGCGCAGAACAACATCATCAAGGTGCTGACCGTGGTGTCGGTCGTCGGTGTGCCGCCGACCCTCATCGCCAGCATCTACGGCATGAACTTCAAGGATATCCCTGAGCTGAACTGGGCCTGGGGCTATCCTTACGGCATCACCATGATCGTGCTGTCGGCCGTGCTGCCGCTGATCTGGTTCAAGATGCGCGGCTGGCTGTAGTCCGAGTCGAGGAACTGCCGGCATGAGCCTGAAACCGGATAGTTCCTGCCCCTGGCTGCACTTTGTATCACGGTGTCACAATCCTTGTTTCAGCAACCGGCCTTTGCTGGTGTCCGCCCAAAACTAGTCATTGACCGGCAGCATTCTGGAAGGAGAATATTCCACCAAACCTGTGCTGTTTCCAGAACATGATTTCCTGCTGGCTCTTCGTTTGGTGGAAGGCGCTGCGAGTCCTGGCCCACCGCATCCGGCTCGAATCCGCACTCCTCTGCCGTGCGGCGGTGTTCTCGCGTGTCTGCCCGCTCTCAAAACTCGCCATCCTGCTTGGTGCGGGCTACTGGTTCGGACCGGTCGACCTCATTCCCAACCGCCTGCCCTATATCGGTTATCTGGATCAGATCGGCATCCTCGCCGCCGGACTGGTGGCAGCCCGCGCGCTGATCCCCACCGGCCGCGCTTCCGTCATCAAAGCCACGCGCCCGCCACCATCGCTGATCCGGCCCTTCACCCTCGTCTTCTGCCATTGCCCGAAAACCGCCGGCACCAGCCTGTTCCGGGCGCTCAGCGACCGGCTTGGCTACCGCCGCAGCTATCTCATGCGGCGGCGGCGGCCGGACCTGACCCATTTGCAGCATCGCGGCTTCGCCCTCGTGTCCGGCCATGCGCCCTACGGCCATTACCGCGATGCCGGCGCCGTGAATGCGCGCACGCGCTTCATCACCTTCTTCCGCGCACCCAGATCCGTGCTCCTCTCCCGCTTCGCCCATGCCCTGCGTCACCGCCGCGACAGCCAGGCCAGCCGGCAGTTTTTTGAGGAACTCGGGCAGCGCGGCATCGAGATGACCTCACCCGAGGCGTTGCGGCTGTTTCTCGACAATCACCGCCTGTTCGACGGCAGCGACGCCGACAATCCGCAGACCCGCTTCGCCGCCAACCGCTTCACCGGTCCCCTGGACGATGGCGACCTGGAGGAGGCGAAGGCCAATTTCGCCGCCATGGAACTGGCGGGCTGCACCGAGCGGTTTGAAGACTCGCTGCAGCTCCTGGCCTATCGGCTCGGCTGGCGCGAGCTGTCCTACCATCGGCTGAATGTCTCGGAATCCAAAGGCCGGGTCTCGGCCGACCCTGTCCTGGACGCCGCACTCGACCGCCATCTGGCCTATGATCACCAGCTCATCGCCTGGGCGAAAGCCCGCTTCGAGCAGGACTATGCCGCGATGCGCGCCGCCTGTGCCGCGCAAGGCCGCGCTTTGCCGCGGATCATCCAGCTAGAGGCGGACCCGCCCTATCGCGCGTTTCGCCACCGGCTGGGTGCGGCCTGCACGCTTCTGCTGGATGACTGGCAGTGGTGGCTCGGGGCGAAATGGGCGGCGCCGCAGCGGCAGCACCGCTTCCTGCGACAGCCGTCCGCCGCCGCTCCGCTCAGCCCGCTGGCAGGCGCCGATGATCGCGGTCGTCCATAAGCCTGTGCAGCACCGGCTCGATCGCTTCCGCGATCAGCGCCATGCCCTGGGCATCGGGGTGAAGCGCCACGCTATTGACGCTGGCCGTGGTCACGCCCGGCTCGTGGCTTGCGACCACTGCCTGATGCGGGTCGAGATAAAGCGCCCGGTTGAGATGGCCGTCGCGGTAGAACAGGCCGCCGACATTCATGAAGGTGACATAGGGGCGGTCCCGATAGGACGCCGCCAGCATGGCATTCAGCGCGTCCGTATTCTCGCTAATCCAGGGTGACCGTTCGCTCGGCAGCACGGCCAGCAGCAGGATCTGCGTATTGGGCAGTTTATGGCGCAGAATATGGACGACGGCATTGATGCCGGCCAGGCTTTTGGCGGCATTCCAATGGACATGGCCGAAATTATTGGCGCCGATCAGCAGCACCAGCGCCCGCGGGTTCAGGCCCGCGACCTCGCCATGGTCCAGCCGCCAGATGACATTGGCCGTGGTATCGCCGCGGAAACCCATATTGACGGCCGCGCGGTCGCCATAGAAGCGGTTCCAGACCGGTCGGTAATTCGCAAACGGTTCCGGCCCGGCCAGTTCCCAGTTCTGGGTGATCGAGTCGCCCAGCCAGATCAGATTGACATGGCCCTGGTGGACGCGATCCAGGCTGCGGTCGAACCGCTCCCGCCACCAGGGCAGGTCGGTGCGGCCGATCGGCGCGGCGGCCAGGTTGATCGGGTCCTCGGCGGCCGTCACCGGCGTCGTGATGGCCAGCGGCAGAACCACGCTCGCTGCCAGAATCCACCGTTTCATGAAACGCGTCTTTAACCTGTGATGACGAGGTAACCTGCGGAGAGCACGCCCGCCACAATGCAATAAATGGCGAAGGGTGTCATCGCCCAGCTCTGATGGCCGCGGAACCAGCGCATCAGGAAGGCGGTGCTGGCCAGCGCCGTCACGCCCGCGACCACGGCCGCGATCACGGCCAGGCTCATGGCGCCCTGGGCCGCCTGGTCGTGCATCAGCTTGGGGATTTCCAGGACGGCCGCGGCCACGATCACCGGCAGGGCGATCAGGAAGGAGAAATGGGCCGAATCCTCATGATCCAGGCCCCGCAGCACACCGCCCAGAATCGAGGCACCCGAGCGCGAAAGGCCAGGAATCAAGGCCAGGCACTGCCAGCAGCCGATGATGAACGCGTCTTTCGGCCCAAGCTTCGCCAGCGGCAATGTGCCGGGCCGCGTGCCTTTCAGCTTCTCGCCCACCAGCAGCACCAGCCCGTTCACGACGAGGAAGATCGCGGCGATCAGCGGGGTTGCGAAGACGCGCCGCAGCAGATGCTCCAGCCCGCCGCCCAGAATGACGACCGGGATGGTTGCGATCACGATGAGGAGGAACACGCGGCGTGCCTCCGCCACCTCATGAGGGGAGCCGATGCCGATGAGGCCGCGCAGAATGGCCAGCCAGTCGCGCCAGAAGAAGCCCAGCAGGGCCACGGCGGTGCCGACATGCAGCATGACGAGGAAAGGCAGGAAGGTGTTGCCGTTCTCGTTGAGATGCCAGCCGAGCAGCGCGGGCAGCACCACCGCGTGTCCCAGGCTGCTGACGGGGAAAAGTTCCGTCGCCCCCTGCACCACGGCAATGACGATCGCTTGTATCGGGTCCATACGCAGCCTTCTCCTCAGGGCCGGTCTTCATAGCGTGCTTCGCGCAGGTCGCAATCATCAGAACGCGGTATAGGCGGCGCGTGAAGCACGACGACAAACTCTCCCCCCTCGCCGCCGACCCGACGCGCTCGGCCGCTCTCTCCCTCCTGTCTGCGGTGCTGGACCGGCACCGCTCGCTGGAAGAGGCGCTCGACGCCTTGCCCGCGATGGATGCGCGGGACCGCGCCGCCGCCCATCGGCTGGCGGCCGCGACGCTGCGCCGGCGCGGCACCATCGACACGGTCCTGGACCCTTATTTGAAGCGCGTGCCGCCGCCGCTGGTGATGCATATCCTGCGGCTGGGCGCGGCCGGACTGCTGTTTCTGGATACGCCCGCCCATGCCGCGGTCGCGACCGCGGTCGGTCTGACGCGCGCCCGCGCCATGGAGAAATTCGCGGGCCTGGTGAATGCCGTGCTGCGCCGCGTCTCTGAAAACGGGCAGGCCGCGCTGGAAGAGCTGGACGGGCCGCGCCTGGACACACCCCCCTGGCTGTGGACGGCCTGGGGCCGCGACGCCCGCGCCATCGCCACCGCCCATCAGACCGAGGCGCCGCTCGACATCACGCTCATGCCCGGCGAGCCGGTGCCCGAAGGCGGCACGCTGCTGCCCAGCGGCTCGGTGCGCTACCCGGCCGGGACCCGCGTCGCCGATATTCCGGTCTTCGTCGCCGGCCGCGCCTGGGTGCAGGATGCCGCCGCCGCCCTGCCCGCGACGCTTCTTGCCGTGCAGCCCGGCGAGCATGTCGCTGATCTCTGCGCCGCCCCTGGCGGCAAGACCGCGCAGCTGGTGGCGGCCGGGGCCCGCGTCACCGCGATCGAGGTGAGTGCCGCCCGCCTGCCGCGGCTCACGGCCAATCTGGAGCGACTCGGCCTCTCAGCCGCCATCGTCAACGCCGATGCCGCCACCTGGCAGCCGGACGGACCGCTCGACGCCATCCTGCTCGATGCGCCCTGCAGCGCGACCGGCACCATCCGCCGCCACCCGGACGTGCCCTATCTGAAGCAGCGCGGCGATCTCGCATCGCTCGCGGCGACGCAGGACCGGCTGCTGACCGCGGCCACCGCCCTGCTCAAACCCGGTGGCAGGCTGGTCTATGCCGTCTGTTCGATGCAGCCGGAGGAAGGGCCGGACCGCGTCGCGCATGCGCTGAGCTGGCTGCCGCTGAAGGCTGACCCGATCCGGCGATCCGAGGTTCCCGGCCTGGAAGCGGCCGTGACTCGGGAAGGGTATGTGCGCACGCATCCCGCACTTTGGCCTGACGAGGGCGGCCTGGATGGGTTCTTCATCGCGCGCTTCCGGCGTCTTTAGCCCGACGACCAGGGCCTGACGGGATGCGTGCTGCGTGCCCTGTCAGTATGCCGCCCGGATTGTGACGCAAGCATGGCGCATTTGCTGCGATTTGTGATCACGCCAGCGTGAAAGTCCTTAAATATGAAGGATTTCCAGGGCGAGCGCGTTGCCGAGACAACAACAAACCAGCCATCGCCTTTTTGTGCATCGCACAGGCCTGCGAACATATTACTCTCTGAGCAAATGTCTTTGTAGGAGACCATTTCCCATGGCTCGCCATTCCGACGACCACCGCAATGCCGATCACGGCGAGGCCGTGTCCCTGACCGTGACCGCCGACGAGGCGCGCGCCATCGACAGCTGGTCGGCCGCGCACGATATCGGCGACCGTTCGGAGGCTATTCACCGCCTGGTCAGCCTGGCGCTGGATGCCCAGTCCGAGCCGGACGACGTTCACTTCCGCTAAGCCTGACCTCGGTTTTTGAGCAGGCCGGGTAGTCTGAGCCGCCCTGGCCGCATGGCGCCCGCCTGCCCCACGCGGGCAGGCTCGTCTCTTTATTCTCGCCTCCGCGCACAAGTTCGGTTATCTGTGCGCCGCAACAAAAGCGCCCTGCCCCTGGCGGTCAACCGTCACCGGCGGGGCGTTTAACGTACGCCGCTTCCTCTCTCACGCCTTCGTATCAGGCATGTGGCGGACCTCAGACTACTGACACTATCGGGCTCCTTACCGGGTCCAGAACCGGAAGACGTCATGGACATTCGTAATATCGCCATCATCGCCCACGTCGATCATGGGAAGACCACGCTCGTTGACGCGCTGCTGAAGCAGTCCGGCGCCTTCCGTGAGCACCAGCACGTGGCCGAACGTGCGCTGGACCGCAACGACCTCGAACGCGAGCGCGGCATTACGATTCTTGCCAAATGCACGAGCGTCATCTGGAAGGACATCCGTCTCAACATCATCGATACGCCGGGCCATGCCGATTTCGGCGGCGAGGTTGAGCGCATCCTGAGCATGGTGGACGGTGCCATTCTGCTGGTCGATGCCGCCGAAGGCGTGCTGCCGCAGACCAAGTTCGTGCTCGGCAAGGCGCTGGCCCGTGGCATCCGCCCGATCGTCGTCGTCAATAAGATCGACCGTGGCGATGCCCGCCCGGACGAAGTCCATAACGAAGTTTTCGATCTTTTCGCAGCCCTCGATGCGAATGACGCGCAGCTCGACTTCCCCACCCTCTTCGCCTCCGGCCGTCAGGGCTGGGCCGATCTGGAGGTTGAAGGCGCGCGCAAGGATCTGGCGCCGATGTTCGACCTCATCGTCAGCCATGTGCCGCCGCCGAAGGTCGATCTCGATGCGCCCTTCGCGATGCTCGCCTCCATCCTCGACTACGACAACTTCCTCGGCCGCGTGCTGACCGGCCGCGTCGAGCAAGGCCGCGCCCGTCTCAACATGCCGCTGAAGGTGCTGCGCGCCGACGGCACGGTGGTCGAGACCGGCCGCCTGACCAAGCTGATGTCCTTCAACGGGCTTGACCGCGTTCCGGTCGAAGAAGCCCAGGCGGGCGACATCATCGCCATCGCCGGCCTCACCGAAGCGACCATTCCCGATACGCTGGGCGCGCCGGAACTGACGACGCCGATCCAGGCCATTCCGGTCGATCCGCCGACCCTCTCCATGACCTTCCGCGTCAATGACGGTCCGCTCGGCGGCCGCGAGGGCAAGAAGGTCACCTCGCGCCAGATCCGCGACCGTCTGATGTATGAAATTCAGGGCAATGTCGCGCTGAAGGTCACCATCAGCAATGAGACCGACGCGTTTGAAGTCGCCGGCCGTGGCGAATTGCAGCTCGGCGTGCTGATCGAGACGATGCGCCGCGAAGGTTTCGAGCTGACCATCGGCCGTCCCCGCGTGCTGACGCGCATCAATGAAGAGACCGGCGAGCGCGAAGAGCCGATGGAAGACGTGCTGGCCGATGTCGACGAGCCCTATACCGGCGTCGTCGTTGAGAAGCTGAGCCGCCGCAAGGCCCAGCTGCAGGACATGCGTCCCTCGGGTGGCGGCAAGGTGCGCCTCACCTTCCGCATGCCGAGCCGTGGCCTGATCGGCTATCACTCGGAATTCCTGACCGACACGCGCGGATCGGGCATCATGAACCGGATGTTCGCGGGTTACGGCCCCTGGGCCGGTCCGATCGAAGGCCGCCGCAATGGCAGCCTGATCTCCAACCTCGATGGCGAGGCCGTGCAGTATTCGCTCTGGTATCTGCAGGAGCGCGGCACGCTCTTCGTCAATCCGGGCGACAAGGTCTACACCGGCATGATCGTCGGCGAGCATAGCCGCGAGAACGATCTCGACGTGAACGTGATCAAGGAAAAGAAGCTGACCAATATCCGCGCCGCCGGCAAGGATGACGCGATGCTGCTGATCCCGCCGCGCCGCATGTCCTTGGAACAGGCGATTGCCTATGTCGAGGATGACGAGCTGGTTGAGGTGACCCCCTCCGCCGTCCGTATCCGCAAGCGCCATCTGGACCCCAATGCGCGCAAGCGCGCTGACCGGTCCTCCGATTCCAGCGCCGCGTAATTTCGGCGGCTGACAAAAAAGGCCGCAGCGGGCAACCGCTGCGGCCTTTTTTGCGGCCTCGGCCAACGGCCGCGGCCCCGGTTGAAGACCAGGATTGTCGGTGACCGGCTGCGGCACCCCGGGACCATGGCCCCAATCGTCCCTTCATCAGCTGAGGCCGTGATCTGCTCGGGGAACCGGCTCTGCGCCGGAATGCCTTATGGGAGCGTCAGGACTGACCACCCTCGCATAGGCTGAGTAAACGCAGCTACCGGCAGGATCGGACAATTGTGTGTTCTCCCCCTCGCAGAAAAGAACTAGACTATCGGCGCCTGATACATGCTGCGGGCTGTTAATACAGACGGGTCAGCGACAGCCGCAATGCTCTGACAAAATCGAGTTTCATTAGCTCGCTTTGCGGATGGCAGGATCTTCCGATCCGTGGCTATGAAAAGGATTTTCCGATGTCTCATAGTCCCACGACAATGGCCCCGCCGATTGATCCCGCTGTGCAAGATCGCTTGCGCTCATTTCAGTCGTCGCTTCAGGCGCGCGCGGCGTGGCAGGTGTTTTCGACCTTTGGGCTCTATCTGGCGCTGACTGCGGCCATGTATGGGTCGCTGAGGATTTCGATATGGCTAACGCTGTTACTGGCAATTCCCTGTAGCGGGCTGATGGTGCGTATTTTCATTTTTCAGCATGATTGCGGGCATAACTCTTTTTTTGCCAGCGCCCTGCACAATCGGATTCTCGGTCGCGCCTGCAGCCTGGTCACGCTCACGCCTTTTGCCTGGTGGCGGCGGGTACATGCGCGACACCATGTGACTTACAATAATTTGGATCGCCGTGGATGTCCGGCAGATTTCTATACCGATTGCCTGACCTTGGCCGAATATCAGGAGTTGAGCCGGTTTAAGCGTCGGCTATACCGGTTTAGCCATCATCCAGCTCTGATTCATCTGCTGCAGCCGCCATTGGTCTTTATGCTTCTGCAACGCGTGCCGTTCGATACGCCAGCGCCCTTTGTGGCTGAGCGCCGCAGTGTTTACGCACTGAATCTTAGCCTGGTGCTCATATTTGCCACCCTGGTGTATTTTTTCGGTGTCAAAGCCGTGCTTCTGGTCCATCTGCCGCCATTGCTGATTGCGTCAATCATCGGCATCTGGCTGTTCTCGGTGCAGCATCGCTTCGAGGAATCGCAATGGTTTTCCAAAAAGGATTGGACCCAGGCCAACGCCGCGTTGCACGGCACCTCTTACCTGAAATTGCCGCGGGTACTGCGTTGGTTCAGTGCGGATATCGGCGTGCATCATGTCCATCATTTGCGCCCATCCATCCCAAACTATCGATTGCACGACTGCAATGAAGCGTGCCAGCCCAGCATGGCGACCGTCACGACCTTGACGATCGCCGAAGCCTTGAAAGCGCCGACATTCGCACTTTGGGACGAAAATCTGCACCGCATGGTGCCGTTTCCGTCGTAAGACTGAAGCGCAGCGTCCGGTCGGTCAGACGTCCGCCTGGACATAGGCAAAGTGGCTCTCTGACAAACGCACTGTGTTTGAAACAGGATCTAGCCGATCCGTTTCCAATACAGGCGCGTGCCGGTGAGGCCGCCCTGCGGTTTCAGGGCGAAATCCGGGATCTCACCGGCAAAGACAAAGCCGTGGCGCTCATACAGCCGCGCCGCGCCTCCGTCGCTTGCGGTGTCGAGCATGAGATGCGTGCGGCCCAGGGCGTGGGCCTCCGCCTCGGCCGCGCGCAGCAGGGCCGAGGCGATGCCCTGGCCGCGATGGCTCACGCGCACCATCATTTTGGCGATTTCCGCCCGGTGCGGCTGGTTTTCGGGCAAGGACGTGACAAGCGTAATGGTGCCGACCAGGCTTTCATGCGCGAAGGCGCCGAAAATGATTCGTTCGCCCCGCGCGGCGGACATGAGGGAGGCATCCCAGAAGGCGGCCGCCTTTTCAAGGCTGAGCGGGTGCATGAAACTGACGGACCCGCCATGGGCGACGGTTTCCACCAGCAAAGCGGCCAGGCTTTCGACGATATCAGTTGATGCTGCAAGCGGCCGGATTGTCACTATCTCCATCGCTTTAGCTCCGCATCAGAAAGACGACATAGACGCAAACCTCATCGCGCTCATTGGCGAAGGTGACATCCGTGGGCGGCCCGAAGGCGAGGCAATCGCCCGGCCCCAGTTCGTGCCGCTGCACACCCACTTCCGTCAGCACCAGGGCACCCGTTTCCACCATCAATAATTGCCGCAGCCGAACGTGCGATGCGGCCGGCAGGGTGACGCGCGCGTGCGGCGGCATCTCGACACGCACGAGTTCCAGCGGAAAATCCGGCTGACTGAAAATCTGCCGGCGCAGATAGCCGCTTTCAGGGTCCTGCCACAGCGGCTGATCGGCCGCACGGGAAACACGCTCGCCCGCCCCTTCGGCGCGCAGCAGTAGCCCGGCCAAGGTGAGATCAAAGGCGGTGGCAAGCTTCAGCAGCGTGACCGCCGTCGGGCTCATCTCGGCACGTTCGATCTTGCTTATTGTTGCCTTGGCAACGCCAGAGGCTTCGGCAAGGTCGGCGAGCGACCAGCCCCGCGCGTCACGCTCGAAGCGGATGCGGTGCGCGATCCGCGCTTCCGCCTCGGTCTCCGCGCTGCTCATCAGGGCGCGCCCTCGGACAGGATGCGCTGCATGAAGACCAGATCGAGCCAGCGGCCGAATTTGGTGCCGACTTCATTCATGCGGCCGACGCGAGTGAAGCCGAGCTTGTCATGCAGACGCAGCGAGGCCGGATTGGCGGCATCGATCCCACCGATCATGACATGCTTGCCCAGCGCCGTAGCCTCGCTGAAGAGCGGCGTGATAAGCGCGGCACCGAGACCCCGCCCCCGGCAATCCGTGCGGATATAGACGGAATGTTCCACCGTCAGGCGAAAGCCGGGCCAGGGACGGAAATCGCCAAAGCTCGAAAAGCCGGCCACGTCCCCTGCCTCGTCTTCCGCGACCAGGACGGGATAGCCGAGCGCGCGGCGGTCACGGAACCATGCGCGGCGCTGATCGAGGCTCGCCTCCTCTTCCGTATAGACGGCGGTCGAGGTACGGACGACCTCATTATAGATGGCGAGAATGCCGGGCAGATCGGCCTCGGTGGCCGTGCGGATGCGCATGGGATCTCCTGAATCATCGTCTCCAGATGATTTTAAGAGACGTTCGTCTACTATACAAGACGATTTTCCCAAAACTGCATCACAGTCATCACCGCAGAGGACAATTGACCGCCGAGGGGTGATGAATTACATCACTCGTCACCTAAAGGATGACCATGGCTCCTCGCGCTGAAACCTATGAGCTGATTCTGGACAAGGCCAAGGAGCTGTTCACGCGCTTCGGCCCGATGCGTACCACCGTGGCCGACATCGCCCGTGGGCTCGGCATGTCATCGGCCAATGTCTATAAGTTCTTTCCTAATAAGAATGCGATTATCGAAGCGGTCGGCCAGCGATTCATGGGCGAGCTGCATCGGCAACTCATACCTTTGACCAAAACGCCCAAACCCGCCTGGGACCGGCTCGAAGATGTGGTCCGCGCGGTCAATCGTCATTTTACGGATATCATCGAGTCCAATTTCAATCTGCATGGCGCGCAATTCTTTCAAAACATTCTCGAATTCGAGATCCTTAAGCGCCAGGACAAATTCGTCGGTGAATTTCTCCATCGCACGCTCCGCCACGAGCTGGCTCTATTGCTCCGCGAAGGCGCCGAAGCGGGCGAGCTTAAAGTCGATAACGCGGATATCCTGGCTGAGACATTTCTTGACTGTCTCTCCTGCTCGATCGAGCCAATTATGCTTCTCAGCATGACCCGCGGGGCGATCGAAGATCGGCTCGATCGTCAATTGCGTCTGCTGGCGCGCACGGTTCGGTAAAAATTTTGCCTTAAGGGTGATGAATGTTAAATTACGTTACTTCCCCTTCGCCACGCGCGCGGAGGTTCGGGTCTGCCGCCAGTCTGGCGGTGATCGCTCTGGCTCTCGCGAGCTGCGACAAGCATGGCGCGGCGGGTGCGCCGCCGGCCGGACCGCCGCCGGCGGTCAATGTCCTCACGGTTGAACCCCAGCCGGTCACCACGACCACGGAATTGCCCGGGCGCACCTCAGCGGTGCTCACCGCCGATGTCCGTCCGCAGGTGAGCGGCGTTATCCTCAAGCGTCTGTTTACGGAAGGCAGCGAAGTGACGGAGGGCCAGCAGCTCTACCAGATCGACCCTTCCACCTATCAGGCGACCTACGATTCCGATCGCGCGACGCTCGCCTATGATCAGGCGGCCCTGGTCAGCGCCCGCGCCAAATCCTCACGCTACCGGCCCCTGGCCGCCGCCAATGCGGTGAGCAGCCAAGATTACGACGATGCCGTGGCCTCAACCAAGGAAGCCGAGGCCAATATTCTCATCGCCAAGGCCAATCTGGAATCCGCGCAGATCAACCTGAACTACACCAAGGTCGCCTCTCCGATCTCCGGTCATATCGGCCAGTCCTCGGTCACGCCCGGCGCGCTGGTCACGGCCGACCAGACCACCGCGCTGGCGACCGTGACGCAGCTCGACCCGATCTATGTCGTGCTCAACGAGCCGGCGACGACCATCCTCCGCCTGAAGCGCGAAATGGCCGCGGGGCAGTTGCAGACCGCCAGCGACAGCGCCGCGCGCGTCACGCTGAAGCTTGACGACGGCAGCGACTATGCCCTGCCCGGCAGCCTGCAGTTTTCGGAAGTGACGGTCAGCGAAACCACCGGCACCGTGCTGGTGCGCGCGATCTTCCCCAACCCCGATCACCTTCTGCTGCCCGGCATGTTCGTGCGCGCCGAACTCGTCGAGGGCGTGAACAAAAACGGCATTCTGGTTCCCCAGGCAGCGGTCTCTCACAACACGCATGGCGATCCGACCGTCTATGTCATCGGGTCCGACAACAAGGCGCATCTGCGCGTTATCCAGACGGGCGACTCGATCGGCAGCAACTGGGTCGTGACCGGCGGTCTGAAGCAAGGCGAGCGCATCGCCACGAACGGCTTCTTGAACATCAAGGATGGTGGCCCGGTCACGCCCATCCCTGCCGCCAACAAGTCTTAAGACAGACCGGGAGTCCATACAGTGTCCCGTTTCTTTATCAACCGGCCCATCTTCGCGTGGGTTATCGGCATCGTCATCATGCTGCTCGGCGCGCTCGAGGTGATGCAGCTGCCGATCTCGCAGTTCCCGACCATCGCCCCACCCCAGATCTCGGTCACGGTGACCTATCCCGGTGCGTCGGCCGAGACCGTCGCCGACACCGTGGTGCGGCCGATCCTGCAGGAAATGAGCGGGCTTGACGGTCTCGAATATATTTCCGCGACGGCCCAGGCCAATGGGTCGATGGAAATCGACCTCACCTTCAGCCAGGGCACCAACCCGGACATCGCCCAGGTTCAGGTCCAAAACAAGGTTTCGCTCGCGGAATCGACCCTGCCGTCCGAGGTCACCCAGCAGGGCATCACGATCCAGAAATCGACCAAGAACTACATGCTGATCGTCGGCCTGGTGTCCACCAATGGCAGCATGACGGCACAGGATGTCTCCGACTATATCGCCTCCAATATCGAGAACCCGCTGACCCGCATTCCGGGCGTGGGCGACTATCAGCTCTTCGGCTCCGAATACGCGATGCGTATCTGGGTCAATCCCGAAAAGCTCTATAAATACGCTCTCACCATCGGCGACGTGACCAGCGCCATCGAAGCGCAGAACGTGCAGGTCTCTTCCGGCGAACTCGGCGGCCTGCCAGCCGTCAAAGGCCAGCGTCTGGATGCCCTGATCGTCGGCCCCAGCCGCATGACGACGCCCAAGCAATTCGAGAATATCCTGCTGAAGGTCGAGCAGGACGGGTCCCATATTCTGCTCAGCGATGTCGCGACCGTCGAACTGGGTGCGCAGGACTACAGCTCGGCCGCGCTCTACAATAATATGCCGGCCAGCGGTATTGCGCTGAAACTCGCACCGGGCGCCAATCAGCTCAGCGTCGAAAAAGCTGTGAAGGCCGAACTCGGCCGGTTGAGCCAGCAATATCCGCCCGGTCTTGAAATGGTCTATCCGATCGACGGCGCGCCCTTCATCGCGCTTTCGATCGAAGAAGTCGTGAAGACGCTGGCGGAGGCGATCGCCCTTGTCGTCGTCGTCATGCTCATCTTCCTGCAGAATATCCGCGCCACGCTGATCCCGGCAATCGCCGTGCCCATCGTGCTGCTCGGCACCTTCGCGATCCTGGGATCGCTCGGCTATTCGATCAACACGCTGACCATGCTGGCCATGGTTCTGGCGGTCGGCCTGCTCGTCGATGACGCGATCGTCGTCGTCGAGAATGTCGAGCGGCTGATGCAGGATTATGGCCTGTCGCCGCGAGAGGCGGCCATCCGCTCGATGCAGGAGATTTCCGGCGCGCTGGTCGGCATCGCGACCGTTCTGTCTGCCGTCTTCCTGCCCATGGCCTTTTTCGGCGGGTCAACGGGCGTCATCTACCGGCAATTCTCCGTCACTATCATCTCGGCCATGGCTCTGTCCGTGCTGGTGGCTTTGATCCTGACGCCGGCGCTCTGCGCCACGCTGCTCAAGCCGCGCAAACATGATCCCATGAAGGGCCGCGGCCCGAGTGCGATCTTCAACCGTGGCTTCGAGAAAATGCGGCGCGGCTATGGCCGTGGCGTGGGCGGGCTCATCAGCGGCTCCTTCATCACCATGCTCGGCTTCGCCGGCATCGTGGTCGCCGCCGGCTGGCTGTACTTGCACCTCCCGATCGGGTTTCTGCCGCAGGAAGATCAGGCACTGCTGATGGGCCAGGTGTCCCTGCCGGCGGGCGCCACCGCGGAGCAGACCGAAGACCTCAACCGGCAGGTCGTGGACTGGACGCTCAAGAATGAGGCGGCCAATGTGAAGGGCGTCTTCACGGTCGCCGGCTTCAACTTCGCCGGCCAGGCGCAGAATGCGGGCTTCATCGCCGTCTCTCTCAAGGACTGGTCTGACCGCACGCGGCCCGATCAAACGCCCGCCGCCATTGCCGGCCGCATCATGGGCCATTTCTGGGGCAATCCGAACGGACAGGTCTTCATTCTGCAGCCGCCCGCCGTCATGGAACTGGGCAATGTAACGGGCTTCGATCTGGAGCTGGAAGACACCGCCAATATCGGTCATGACGCATTGCTCCAGGCGCGCAACATGCTGCTCGGCATGGCCGCGAGCGATCCCAAGCTGATGGCGGTCTATCCCAACGGCCTCAACGATGCGCCGCAGTTCAAGCTGGATATCGATCAGGAGAAGGCCTCCGCCTATGGCCTGTCGATCAGCGATATCAACACCGCCATCCAGGGCGCGCTCGCGTCCGACTATGTCGACCAGTTCATGCGCAACGGCCGCGTGAAGGACGTCTACGTACAGGGTGAGGCTGGCGCCCGCATGCAGCCCTCCGATCTCGGCCGCTGGTATGTGCGGACCAGTTCCGGTGACATGGTGCCCTTCAGCGCCTTCATGACCGGGCATTGGGTCACCGGCCCGCAGAAGGTCGAGCTTTATAACGGCCTGACCTCCTTCGAGATTCAAGGTCAGCCGGCACCGGGCGTCAGCTCGGGTGAGGCGATGGCTGAGATGGTCAAGCTCATCGGCAAGCTGCCGCCGGGCGTGGGCTACGAATGGACCGGCCTGTCCTATGAGGAAACCGCGTCAGGCTCGAATACCGGCGAACTGTACGCCATCTCGGCCCTGGTCGTGCTGCTCTGCCTTGCCGCCCTTTACGAAAGCTGGCCGGTGCCCTTCGCGGTCATGCTGGTCGTGCCGCTCGGCCTGATCGGCACCATCCTCGCGGCCTTCCTGCGCAACATGGACAATGACGTCTATTTCCAGGTCGGCATGCTCACCACGGTCGGTCTTGCCGTGAAGAACGCCATTCTGATCGTGGAATTCGCCAAGGCCTTCTACGACGAGGGCAAGTCCTTGCGCGAAGCCGCCCTGGAAGCGGCGCGGGAGCGGCTGCGGCCCATCCTGATGACGTCGATCGCCTTCATCTGCGGCAGCGTGCCCCTGGCCATCGCCGCGGGTGCGGGCGCGTCCAGCCGCCAGGCCATCGGCACGGCGGTCGTCGGCGGCATGCTGACGGCAACGATCCTCGCCGTCTTCTTCGTGCCCGTCTTCTTCGTCGTCGTGCTCAAAATCTGCGGCGTCAAGCCACGGCCATCGCTGGACCCTAGCCCCGCGCAGAAGGAGGTTTGATCATGCGTCGCTTAGCCTTGAGCAGCCTTCTGCTCCTGTCCGTCTCGGCCTGCAGCCTGATCCCGGATTACCACCGGCCGTCCTCCTCCGTGGCGGGGGACTGGCCGGCCGGCCCCGCCGCCGCCTCGGCCAAGGGCACGCCGGGGGCCAAGGCCGCCGACCTCGGCTGGTCGCAGTTCCTGCAGGACCCGGTGGCCCAGGACCTTGTGCGCCTGGCGCTGGACAACAATCTCGATCTTCGGGTCGCGGCGCTCAACGTGCAAAGTGCCCAGGCGCAATACGGCATTGATCGCGCAAGCCTGTTCCCGACGATCGACGCAACGGCGGGTTACGAGCAGTCTGTGACGCCGGGTGATGTCTATGGCACGCCGGGCTCACCGCAGACTCTGCGCGAATACAGTCTCGGCGCCAGCGCTGTGTCGTGGGAGCTTGACCTGTTCGGGCAGATCCGCAGCAAGGCGCGGGCCCAGCGGGAAACCTTCTTCAGCGATACGGAAACGCGCACCAGCACGCAGCTGACGCTGGTGGCCGAAGTCGTCTCCGAATATCTCACCTGGCTGGCCGACCGCCAAAGCCTGGCGGTGGCACAGGACACGGCACGGAGCGAGGCCGATTCGGTTCGGCTCACACAGCTGGAACTCACCAATGGCACCACAACGGCGCTGTCGGTGGCGGAGGCCGAAACAACCCTGCGCCAGGCGCAGGCGAGTGTGGCCCAGTATCAGCGGGCCGTCGCCCAGGACATGGACGAGCTTGTTCTGCTGGTCGGCGCGCCGATCCCAGGCGATATCGTGCAGCGCATGGAGGCAGTGAACTTCCTCACGGCGGAGCCCGCCTTCCCGCCCCTCTCGGCCGGACTGCCGTCTGACCTCATCACGCGCCGTCCCGATATCCGGGCGGCCGAACACACGCTGCTCTCGGCCAATGCCAGCGTCGGCGCGGCGCGGGCCGCCTTCTTCCCCTCCATCAGCCTGACCGCCAATGGCGGCACGGCCAGTGCCAGCTTGAACCACCTGTTCGGTGCGGGCCAGGCGAGCTGGCTGTTCGAGCCACAGATCAGCGTGCCGATCTTCGATGCCGGATCGAATTTCGCAAGCCTTGATAGCGCGAAGGTCGAGAAAAGGATCGAAATCGCGAACTACCAGAAAACTATCCAGCAGGCGTTCCATGACGTGGCGGACGCTTTGGCTGCGCGGGCAACCTATACCGATCAGATCGCCGCGGAGACGCAGCTTGTCGCCGCGGATCAGAAATATTTTGATCTCTCCAGCATGCGGTTCAAGGCGGGGGTGGATACCTATCTCAGCGTGCTGGTGGCGGAGCAGAACCTGTTCAGCGCCAAGCTGACGTTGATCAGCCTACAGCTGTCCGAGCAGCAGAATCTCGTGACCCTCTACAAGGCGCTCGGCGGCGGCTGGAAAAGCTGAGTTTCCCAGTCAACGCATCATGCCCGTCGACACCCTGTCACCATCATCCCCGGGTTTATCCCGGGGATCGACCCGTCCGGGCATCGCACGTCCCGCCCGCCGCATTCGTCATGCCCGCGCAAGCGGGCATCTCCTCCTCCCGGCACCTGAACGGGGTGATCCGCAAGCGCATGCGCGGATGCCGGGAAGAGCCAAACAGCACGTCCAGGTGTGCCTCAGTTTGAGTTTTCGATATGGGTGGAGGGCGGTCCTTGAGGGCAATCGCATCCATGTCTGCTTAGCGCCCAAGATGGTCATTCTAGGGCCGCCGGGCCGAGCCCGAAATCGGACATTGAGCATGGTGCGAAATGGAAGATATATGCACAGAACCTAGTGTGCTGTTCGGATTACGCTTTTCTTGCGCATAATGTATTTGCAGAATATCTGCATGATTTATGGCCTTGCACGGGTTTCAACGGACGGTCAGAGCGTGACGGCGCAGGTTGCCGAGTTGACGGCCGTCGGAGCGGGCAAGGTGTTCCGCGAAGTGGCCTAGGGTGCAAAGACCGACCGCGCGCAGTTGCGTTGCGTGCTCGAGCAGCTCGAAGCCGGCGACGTGCTGATGGTGACCAGGCTCGATCGGCTAGCGCGCTCGACCCGCGACTTGCTCAACACTCTCGCTTCGATCGCTGGCAGGAAAGCCGGCTTCAGGTCGCTGCATGACACATGGGCCGATACAACGACCGCGCGCGGCGGCCGCCTGATGCTCACTGTCCTCGGCGGCTTGGCAGAGTTCGAGCGCGAGCTGATCCGCACGCGCACGGGTGAAGGCAGGGCGCGTGCTGTGGCGCGTGGCGTAGAGCTGGGCCGCAAGCCAAAGCTCACACCCCACCAGCAGAAGGAAGCGCTTGCTCGGCGCGATCGCGGCGAGGAAACGCTCGCTGAGATCGGGCGCAGCTACGCCGTCAGTGGGTAGACGATTTCACGTCTGTAGAGAGTGATTTAGGTAAGCAGCGCATTGAGCTGTGCGAAAGCCTGCCCGAAACGCTGCTTCGTATTTTGAGAAAGAGCTGGCGTAAGCGCGTCTATGTTCTCCGTGAAATACCGGGCTGGTCGGAAATGTCCAAAGCTTCCGCGCTTGAGTGGATGCTCTTTCAGGACAGCCTCTATGGCTCTTAAAATCCGGGGGAGGTGTGCATTGAGATCGCTGACCTGCAAAGGCTTCTCAAGCACATCAGCATATTCGGAGTTAACAAGACCAAGATAGAAATCTCGATCGAACATGTCTGCGACGTCTGCCTCAGCGGTGCCGGTGAAATCCGCATAAGTAAGGACGTTGGCCTTCTTTAAAAGCCTCTTCTTATATAGTCCTTCGATCGATTGCTTATCACTCGTCTGAACATCCAGGAGAGTGGCGATCTTCAATCCCTTTTGTGGTGCTAGCAGAGCGACGAAGGTAGGCACTTTCCCGCTGCCTCCTACCGGCGTGATCGTCCACTTGGGACTGAGTCCGACGCCCCCTTCCCGTTCTAGGACGCTGCTCATGGTCCGGATAAAAAGCATGTCTTCCGGGCCTTCGACCACAAGGCAGTTCGGGCCAACAAAGAGTGTCTGATGGATTTCATAACCCAACGCACCCTGAAGCGGGAACAGGCTATCTTCCGATGCGTCGAACACATCGGTTAGAACTTTGGTGCCATCATCGTCTTTGGATAACGGCTCGGTGGCATCGATGCTTTTATCTTGGACAATACGGACCCGTTCGAAATGGTTATGATCGACCATAAATGGCGAATGGGTCGTGTATATCACCTGATGGTGTGGTTTGAGTTCTTCTTCAATATACCGCAGAAGGTCTGCCTGTGCTTTTCCGTGCAACGAAAGAGCTGGTTCATCGAGAAGCAGAACGACATTATTTCCCTGCCGCTTTACGTCTTCATACCAGGCCAAAAACGAGAAAAACCAGACAAAGCCGCGCGATCGAGACGCTAGTTCTGTTGTCGCCCAATGCACTGAGTCATATACCTTGCCCCATATGTTCACACCGGATCGCATATGAACGGGGTCTTCAGGTTTTGCCTCTCGCACATCAAACTTCATTTGAAGATGCTTATTCTGCGACCAATAACGCAAAATTTGGCGCGAGAGGTGATTTCCCGCACCCTCGAGAGTGTTTGTTAGCTCAACAGTACGTTGAGTATTCAATAGATCGGGAAGTTTCAATCGAGCCAGATTTATTAAACCCAGCAAAGGATGATCGCTTGGTTGAAGGGTGTTGCTATCCCTACGCTGAATCAGTGCAGGTATGTTTTCATGTCCGGCAAGTTGATAGTATTCGTCAAAATATAGAAATTTTGGAAGCGATTTTGTGAGGATCACATTATAGGAATGCCAAGACGCATCATGGTCGCCAAATTTCGCTAAAAGCTCTCGTAGCTTATTGACTTCGCTAGATGCCTCAGCCTTTGAAAGGACGGAATTAAACTTCGGCCAACTATCCTGAACGCGAAGCTCATCTCGGAGGCTATCAAGGAGGTTGTAGTTTTCGGCTAAGAAAAGTCGCGCGGCAGCTTCGTCAAAATCTAGTGTGTAGCACCGCTTGTTTTCATAATCCTTGGTCAACTGGAGTCGCCGGCTGGTTAAAGCCTTTTTGCCGAACACGACTTCGACCGCCTGCACGTCGCTGTCGCTCAATTCGAAGGTTGCCTCAATCACGGTCGCAGGTTGGCGCTTTCTGTTTTCGATATCGTAACGGTAGTCACCCACTTCCTTCCGTGGATAATCATCTATTACGTCAAACTTTGAATCTTCTTCAATGAGAGGATTGAGCCGATAGAGCGCCTTTAGAAGGCCAGTCTTTCCAGCTTCATTCTTGCCGACAAGGCAGGTAACGTCGTCAGTAGAGATGGGACCGGAGTCCCATATGCTGCGAAATTCGCGCACGCGATAACTTTTAAGCTTCATCCATCCCTGCCTACGTCAAAGAAAGGCCATCCGCATCGCTGCGGTAGGCCCATCACCTTGGACGGTCATCGCCATCCCTGGCTGCACCGTGTCCTGAATGTACCCCAACCATCATCATCTTGGAACAAATATCCCGAGGAGCGCGAGGGGCTGGCCCCTCGCAGGGCGCGCTGCATTCTGGCGACGTCGGGGTCGGCGGACAATTTGTCCACAATCACACGTTAATGGCTTAGTCGAAATTCCGCTGTCTTTTGGATGCATTTTGAAACAGCGATTTGAAGGGAAAGTCGCCTGATTTTGCCGTTTTCGACGATTTGTTCCGCAATCGAACGTGAGGCAGACCACTGATATGACTAACATTTCCGCTTGGCGTGCAATTTTGGACAAATTGTGCGGCGACCCCTCCTTCAACGACCTAGGCGCAATGTCCGCTGTTTGACCGTGGCGCCCGGAAACAGCCAGTCCGCTCGCGGCCATTCTCGACAGTGACGGTTTTCCTGCGAGCGCCGCCTTTGTGGTGAGCGTATCCCTGTTGCCGCCGGCGCGTTCGCCGCTCACACGGGATCGGACATCTTCACCCACAGGAAGTGCCAGTCACGATCAATTATTGCGGGTCGTTCTCGATAACAGTGTGGCGTGGCGTGCGGCGCTGCCCTGGTCAGAACACGGCATGGTCCCCCCGCTCCGCAGTTGCGTCGCCATCCACGAGCTTCTTGTAGAATTCGAACAGGGTCTCTGTCCCGGCCGAGGGCGTGGCGGCAGCGTCGTAGCGTCCCGTCTCGCGGTTCAGCACCAGCATCGATTCCGTGGCGTAGTAGCGGCCGATGCGTGCCAGTTCGGCCTTCTCCGAGAGAGCCGGCGCGAAGCGGGCGGCGGCGCTCAGCGTGCCGATGACGCTGTCGAGGAACGCCAACGGCACACGGCGGAAGCGGGGCTTGCGGCCCAGCAAGGCAAATAGGGCCTCGCCCTGCTGGCGCGGCGTGATCGCCTCGCCGGGGCCGCCGATCGGCAGCACACGATTCCAGCGGCGATCGTCCTCCAGGCAGTCGGCAAGGTAATCGGCCAGATCGTCATCGCTAATCGGCTTGCAGGCCGTCAGCGCACCGTCCCCGAAGACGAGAAACGATTTACCACGTTTGACCCGCTCGACCTGCCCGGACAGCGACTTGAAGAAGGCGGTCGGCCGGACGATCGAGAACATCAGACCGGACTCGATCAGTGCCGTCTCGAACGCTAGCTTGGCGTGCTGAAACCCGAGCAAGGGTTTCTGCACGCAGATCGCCGAGAGAAGAACGAAGTGGCCGACGCCTAGGCGGCTCGCCGCCGCGAGCACATTGACATGTGCCTGATGATCGATGGCCCACGCGTCCCGGGGCGTGCCGGTGCGCGAGGCCATGCAGGACACCACGGCGTCGAACCGTTCGCCGCGAAACCCGTCGCGTGCGATGCTGACCGGATTGCGCACATCAACAAGACGGATCTCGGCGCCACCGACGGCTAGCGCGCCGCCCGGGCAGCTGCGGGCAAAGCATACGACGTCATGCCCGCGCCGCATCAGCGTGGCCAGCGTCGCGCGACCGATGGTGCCTGTGGCACCAAGGAGACAGACTCGGATCGGGCTGCGCGGGCGAGCGGCAATCATGTCGTCCTGGTTCAAGGATGCTCCCCGTCAATTGATTTTCTCCATCGCACGTCGGAAGCCCGCCTTCCAGAACCATGGAACCACCCATAGGTGATACGAAGGAACATCCGCTTCGGTATATCTTTCGTCTAGAAGCGGACAGTCCAGTTCCGGCGAATACCAGACATAGCCGGCGCGCCACGCAATGTCTCGGATGGGTCGATAGCCGACATTCACACCGAGACTCTCCACGCCTCGAACCCAGCTTCCCGAAACGCCCCCTGGCGTGACACCCTGCCCGCATGAGCGAATCCGCGAGTCTCGAAACCTCCACCCGCCCGCCCTTCTCCGCCATGCTGGCGGACCGGCGCATCTGGCTCATGCTGGGCTTCGGCTTTGCCTCCGGCCTGCCGCTGCTGCTGTCGGGCTTCACGCTGCGCTACTGGCTGTCCGAGGGTAATGTCAGCCTCAAGCTGATCGGCCTCACCAACGAAATCGGCCTCGCCTATTCCCTGAAATTCCTGTGGTCTCCGGTCTTCGACAACGGCGCGCCCGGCCTCCTGCGTGGCCTCGGCCGCCGCCGCGGCTGGCTGATGGCGGTGCAGCCGCTCCTCACGCTTTCCTGCCTGCTCATGGTCCTGGGCAACCCCACCGCCCCGGCGCTGCTCATTCTGTTTGCCGCACTCCTCGCCTTCTGCTCGGCGAGCCAGGACACCATCATCGATGCCTGGCGTATCGAGACCTTCCCGCAGGCGACGCAAGGCACGGCGCTCGCCTTCTATGTCTGGGGCTATCGCGCGGCCATGCTGGTCTCGGGCTCCGGTGCCATCGCCCTGGTCGGCCATCTCGGCTGGCATGGCGTCTTCGCGGTGATGGCCGCGCTGACGCTGATCGGACCTGTGGTGACGCTGCTGGCGCGGGAGCCGACGCCGGACGCCACCGTCGCCCATAGGCTGACGGACCGCGTTTCCTTCGCCCAGCGCTTCGTGCGCTCGGTGATCGAGCCGCTGCAGGACTTCATCCAACGGCGCGGCGCGGTCGTGATCCTGCTGTTCATCGTGCTGTTCCGCCTGGGTGAGGCTTTGGCCGGCACCATGCTGGTGCCCTTCTACCGGCATTTGGGCTTCGACCGGGTGCAGGTCGCCGTCGCCAATGGCCCGATTTCACTCGCCGCCGTTCTCATCGGCGCCCTGATGGGCGGCTGGCTGGTGGCGCGCCTCGGCACCGGCCGCGCCTTGCTCATCACTGGCTGTTTTCAGACGCTCTGCATGTTCATGTATGTGCTGCTGTCCTATTCCGCCGGCAGCCATCACATGCTGACAGCGACGGCGGTGGTGGAATCCTTTGCCGAGGGGCTGGCCGATGCCGCGTTCCTCACCTACCTGTCGTCGCTCTGCTCGCTCGCGCATACCGCAACCCAATATGCGCTGCTGTCCTCCATCGCGGCGCTGGCGTCGCGCACGGTGGGCGGGCTGTCCGGCTTCGTGGTGCCAAGCCTTGGCTGGCACGGCTTCTATGTCATGACCGCCCTCGCCACGCTTCCCTCGATCGCGGTGATGGTCTACCTCCTGAGACACTACCCGCCGGAAAGGCGGGGCCAGATGGAGGGAGTTGGCTGATGGCGGTGTCCAAGGTCCATGCGACCGCGACCGAGGCCCTGGCGGGCCTCCTCAAGAATGACATGCTCATCCTCTCGGGCGGTTTCGGCCTTTGCGGCATCCCCAGCGCGCTGATCGCGGCCATCCGCGAAGCCGGCGTCACCGGCCTCACCATCGTCTCCAACAATGCCGGCATCGACGGCGTGGGCTTGGGCGTGCTGCTGGAGACCAGGCAGGTGAAGAAAATGGTCTCGTCCTATGTGGGTGAGAACAAGCTCTTCATGCAGCAATATCTGGCCGGCGAGCTGGAGATTGAGTTCAACCCGCAGGGCACGCTGGCCGAGCGTATCCGCGCCGGCGGCGCCGGCATTCCGGCTTTCTTCACCCGCACCGGCTACGGCACGGCGGTGGCCGAGGGCAAGGAGACACGGGAATTCGACGGAAATCACTATGTCATGGAACGCGGCATCGTCGGCGATCTCGCCGTCATCCATGCCTGGAAAGGCGATACCGAGGGCAACCTCGTCTACCGCAAGACGGCGCGCAACTTTAACCCGATGATGGCGACGGCCGCGAAGGTCACGGTCGCCGAGGTCGAGGAACTGCATCAGCCGGGCGCCTTCGACCCTGACCATATCATCACCCCCGGCATCTATGTGCAGCGCATCGTCAAGCTCGATCAGGTGGACAAGCGGATCGAGCAGCGTACCACCCGCAAGCGCGCCGCCTGAGGAGGCAAGACCATGGCCTGGACACGTGATGAGATGGCGGCCCGCGCCGCCCGCGAATTGCAGGACGGTTTCTATGTCAACCTCGGCATCGGCATCCCGACGCTGGTGGCGAATTTCATTCCCCCAGGGATGAACATCGTTCTGCACAGCGAAAACGGCATGCTCGGCATGGGGCCTTTCCCGTATGAGGGCGAGGAGGATGCCGATCTCATCAATGCCGGCAAGCAGACGGTGACGGAACTGCCGACGACAAGTTTCTTCGACAGCGCCGAAAGCTTCGCCATGATCCGTGGTGGACATATCAACCTGTCCATCCTGGGCGCCTTGCAGGTGGCCGAGAACGGAGACCTCGCCAATTGGATGGTGCCGGGCAAGATGGTCAAGGGCATGGGTGGTGCGATGGACCTCGTCGCCGGGGTCAAGCGCGTCGTCGTGCTGATGGAGCATACCGCCAAGGGCGAGCCGAAGATTCTGCGCGAATGCACCCTGCCGCTGACCGGCAAGGGCGTGGTCGATCTCATCGTGACCGATCTCTGCGTCTTCGATGTCGGCCGGGCCGCGTCAGGCCGTCCGGGCCTGACGCTGGTCGATCTCGCCCCCGGCGTGACGGTGGAGGACGTGCGCAGCAAGACCGAAGCGCCCTTCGCGGTGCATGCGGATCTGGCGGCCGCCGCCTGACGTGGATATCTGACTAAAGTCAGAGAGTTGACAGCTGTCAACTCTCTGGCTTTTCAATCACCTAACAGGTTTGCCTTACGCGAACCGCCGGACGAACAGCGACAGCAGCAGTCCGAACAGCGTGGCCGCCGCGGCGAGCGTCGCCATGGCGGCGAAGAGGCCGCAGTGATCGGCGATCAGGCCCAGCGTGATGACGGGGATGAGATTGCCGAGATAGCCCGCGATATAGGTGAAGGAGACGATGGTGGCGCGTCCCTGCGCCGGCGCGCTGCGGTTGCCGATCGCCGCCGCGGCTGAGAAGGCCGCGCCGTAGCCCCCGCCCGTCAGCAGCGCGCCGATGGCGAACAGCGCCGCCACGCTGAAGGCGGCCGCCAGCAGGGCCAGCAGCAAACCCGCGATCATCAGGCCCAGACCGGCCAGGACGAGGCGGCGCGGCGCCACATTGCGGCTGCCGAGCTGAACACAGCCGGCGACGATCTGGAACACCGCGATCGTCAATCCGGCCACGGCCGGGTTGTGGATGCCGGCCAGCTGGCGGGCGAAGATCGCGCCCAGCGCCAGGAAGCAGCCGCCCACCATCCAGGCCGTCGCCATGCCGGCGCAGGACAGCCAGAAGCCGGGACCCGCCTCGCGGATCATGAGGCTGAGAGAGGGCTTTGCCCGCGTCTCCCGATGGGCGGTCGCGGGCACGACATCGCGCGGCGCCCAGGGCACGATGCGCAGCAGCAGGATCGCCAGGCTGGCGCCGATCATGATCACCGCGAACGGCACCAGCGTCGGGGCGACATTGGCCTCCAGCGCCGCGGCGGTAATGACGATGCCGCTGGTAATGCCCCCCGTGACGGCGACCGTCGCCAGCACCGCCGCGCGCACGCGGTCCCGCATGGGATCGAGTTCAACCAGGGCGGCGGTCGCCGGCCCCATGATGCAGCCCGTGCCCATGCCGGCAAAGAACCGGCCGATGAGCAGCGCCGGCACGGAATGCGCCATTGCCATCAGCAGGCCGCCCAGCGCCGAGCAGGCCAGGGCCGCGGTCAGCAGCAGGCGGCGGTCGGGAATGCGATCGGACAGCTGGCCCAGCACAAAGAGCGTGGCGACGGTGCCGAGCGAATAGGCGCCGTAGATCGCCGTCAGCATGGCATGGTCGAAATGCATATGCTGCTGGTAGAGCCCATAGATCGGCGACGGCGCGCTGCTGCCCACCATCGCGATCGCGACCGCCAGGATGACAAGGCATCGTGCCGGCAGATATCTGGGATTGCCGCCGGCGGCCGTCTCTATCGCCTGGATGATCAATCGCGCAGCTCTCTTTGGATGCTTTGTCGCTAGAGCATGACTTCGCCCAGAGAGAAAGGGGGCGGCGCGCGTCCGCTCTGCACGCCTGGGCTGATGACAGCCTCACCGCCGGCCGGTAGCAGGCGCCATGGCGATTACGTTCGGGCTACTCGCTGCGATTCTCTGGGGTGTCGCCGATTTTCTGGCGCGGTTCTCGGCGCGCGGGCTCGGTCCCTGGCGCTCGACCTTCTATGGCCAGATCCCCGGCTGCCTGATCTTCACCGGCTGCCTGATATTCAGCCCTGCCTTCCGGCATCCGGCGCTGTCCGCCCCGCATGCCTATTGGCTGCTCGCCGTGATTGCCGCGGCCGGCACCACGCTGTCGGGCTATGCCATGGTGCGCGGTCTCATCGCAGGCGCCCTGTCGCTCGTGGTGCCCGTGGTCGCGAGCTATGGCGCGGTCTCAACCGTGCTGGCGGTCGCGACCGGCGAGCACCTGTCTTTGCCCGCCGCCATCGGCATTGCGCTCACCGTGCTCGGCATCGCCATCACCGCCATGCGCCGCGGCGCGCGCACACTTGAGACGCACAACCGTGGCGCGGGCGTCGGCTGGGCGATCCTCGCGGCCTTCGGCTATGGCACCACGCTGTGGCTGCAAGGGCATTACGTGATGCCCCATCTGGGACCGGTGGCGCCGCTTTGGGTCGGCACCCTGTCATCCCTGCTCCTGGCGGCCACGGTCGCGACCCTGCGGCGGCACAACCTGACGCCGCCGCCCGCACGGCTGATGCCCTATACCTTCGGCTATGGCACGCTGACGGCCCTGGCCTATCTGTGCCTGGCGCTGGGCCTTGCCACCGGCCAGCTCGCGATCGTCGCGGTGCTGAGTTCGCTCTGCAGCACGATCACCGCCATCATGGGCTTTCTGCTCCTGAAAGAGAGGCTTGCCCGCCGGCAATGGCTGGGCATCGCCCTCATCCTGGTCGGCGTCGTGCTGATCAATGCGCGCTAGCGCAGGGTTTCGTATTTCTCGATCTGCCACTCGACCGGCTCCTCGGCCGCCGCCTGATACCAGGCATCGACCAGAGGATGCTGACGTACCGCCTGGCAGTAGTCCTGGCTGAGCGTCTTGAGCGGCGGCTGATAGGTCAGGAACCGGGCGACGATCGGCGCGAACATGATATCCGCGCCGGTGAACCGCTCACCGAAGAGAAAGGGACCGTCCTCCCCGAACTCGCCCTTCGCGTCCGCCCAGATATGCTCGATGCGGGCGATATCCTCGAGCGCGAATTCGGTCTGGCCAAGGCCGGCATAGTCGTCCCGGCCGAGATTCATCGGCATCGCCTGGCGGAGCGCGCGGAAGCCCGCATGCATCTCAGCCGCGATCGACCGCGCCAAAGCCCGCGCCCGGCGCTTTTTGGGCCACAGCGTCTGATCGAACTCGGCGCAATATTCGATAATCGCAAGGCTTTCCCAGATGCGCGCGCCGTTATGTTCCAGATAGGGCACCAGACCGCTCGGCGATTGCGCCTTCACGGCTTCCGTATGGCCGCCGCTGAGGGGGATGACGACCTCGTGCACATCGAGCCCTGCCGCCGCCACCGGCAGCCAGCCGCGCAGAGACCAGGACGAATACCGGCGCGAGCCGATGACTAGCCGACCGTCACTCATGAGGCTTCACTCCACTGCTTTCATCCAGAGACATCATCGACGCCCGGCGGAGGCAAGCCCCGGAGCCGCATGCCCCTCCCCCCCATAGCGAGTGTCTTCCGGCTGTCATTCATAACTGAAACGCAAGAACGCCCATAAGGCAATCGTATCTATTGATATGATAACGGGTGTTATAATCTCCCGGGATGGTCAATTACCCTCAGGAAGAAGACCTTCTCTTCCTCATTGGCGATACGGCACGGCTGATCGGCGTCTATGCCGATCGCATCGCGCGCACGCGCGGCATGTCCAAGGCGCAATGGGTTCTGCTCATCAAACTCGCCCAAAATCCGGGCCTGTCGCAAAAGGACCTGGCCCAGATGATGGCGGTGGAGCCGATTACCGTCGGCCGCCTAGTGGACCGCCTGGAAAGCCATGGCCTTGTGGAACGCGTGCCCGATGAGCAGGACCGCCGCGTTTGGCGCCTGCAGCTTCTGCCGGCGGCCGAGCCCGTGCTGGCGGAACTCGCCGAACGGCGTCGTGAAATCGTCACGATGATCGGCCAGGGCATTGATGATGCAACCCATGACAGGCTGCAAGCCGGACTGGCGCGGGTCAAAGTGAACGTCTCCCACGCGCTGAAGGGGGCCGACGGCTTCCCGCAGCCAATCACCGACAGTACTAAAGCGGCGGTCTGAGCATGAACCAGATTTCTTCCCGCGATCGCACGACGGCCGATGCCGGCGAGGCCAGAAAGGCCGAGCCCAGCGCGCAGCCGCCCGCGCAATCCACCCCGACGCCACCGGCCAAGCGCAAACGCAGCATCCTGCGCCCTATCCTGATGCTGGGCGGCATCGCTGTGGTGATCATCGGCACCGGCTATGTCTGGCTGACCGGCGGACGCTACATCTCCACCGACGATGCCTATGTGCAGGCCGCCGAAGTGAATGCCACGACCGACATTTCGGGCCTCGTGTCCCGCGTGCTGGTGCATGAGGGCGAGGCCGTGAAGACGAACCAGGTGCTGTTCCATCTCGGTGAGCATCATTTCCAGATCATGCTCGATGGCGCGAAGGCTAAGCTGGAGCAAACGGCAGAACAGCTGGCGGCCGAGAAAGAAGACTATCAGCGCATGCTGAAGGATGTGGACACAGCGAAGGCCCAGGTCGCGCAGGATCAGGCCGATTTCGGACGCTATGCCTCGCTTATCCATGGCGGCGGGGTGACGCGGGCCGAATATGACGACGCCCATTTCAAGCTGATGGCCGATCAGTCGCGGCTGGAATCCCTGGGCGAGCAGGCAAAGACGCAGCTCGCCAAGCTGGGCGGCGATATCACAACCCCGGTGGAACAACTGCCCGATTACCTGAGCGCCCAGGCCGATGTCGCGGAGGCGCAGCGTCAGCTTGACCACACCACCGTGCGCGCGCCGTTCAACGGCATCGTCACCAATGTCGAAAATCTGCAGCGCGGCCAGTATCTCACGGCTGCCTCCGCCGCCTTCGGCATCGTCTCGACCGATGACGTCTGGGTCACCGCACAGTTCAAGGAAACCCAGCTGACGCATGTGCTGCCGGGCCAGGGCGTGACCATTACGGTCGATACATATCCCGGCTCCAAATGGACCGGCGTCGTCGACAGCATCGCCCCTGCCTCGGGCAGCCAGTTCTCGCTGCTGCCGGCGGAAAACTCCTCCGGCAACTGGGTCAAGGTGGTGCAGCGCATTCCCATGCGCGTGAAGATCACCGGCGGCCCCGCCGATCTGGTGCTCCGCGCCGGCATGAGCGTCGTCGTATCCGTCGATACGCATCATCAGCGCCATCTCTCCGACCTCTGGTAAGCGCGGAAACCCAGACGCATGTCCGCGACGTCCGCCGCCATCCCACTGTATGAGCGCATCACGCCGCTGACGCGGACCATCGTCACGATCTGCGTCATGCTGGCGACCTTGATGCAGGCGCTGGACAGCACCATCGCGAATGTGGCCCTGCCCTATATGCAGGGCACGCTTTCGGCCAATTCCGACCAGATCAACTGGGTGCTGACCTCCTATGTCGTCGCGGCCGCCATCATGACGGCGCCCGTCGGCTGGATGAGCGCGCGTTTTGGCACCAAGAACGTGCTGCTGGTGAGCCTGGTCGGCTTCACCGTCACCTCCATGCTCTGCGGTATCGCGGGGTCCATCGGCGAGATGGTGATCTTCCGCTTCCTGCAGGGCGTCTTCGGCGCGGCCCTGGTGCCGCTCTCGCAGTCAACGCTGCTCAACATCTACCCAATCGAGAAGCGCGGCGGTGCCATGTCGATCTGGGGCATGGGCGTGATGCTGGGCCCCATTCTGGGCCCGACGCTGGGCGGCTATCTGACCGATCTTTACAACTGGCGCTACGTGTTCTTCGTCAACCTGCCTTTCGGCATTCTGGCGACGATCGGCGTGTTCATCTTCATGGCCAAGGATGACGAACGTCCCGTACCGCGCTTCGACTGGACGGGATTTGCCATTCTGGGCATCGCACTGGCCGGACTGCAGCTTGCCCTCGACCGCGGCGAGACCAAGGACTGGTTCGGATCGAACGAGGTGATCGCCGAGACGGTGATCGCGGCGCTGGGCTTCTATCTGTTCACCGTACATATGCTGACATCCGACAAGCCCCTGCTGCCCAAAGGCATCTTTACGGACCGCAACATGCTGAGCGCGATCCTGATGATGTTCCTGGTGGGACTGGTGCTGCTGTCGAGTTCTGCCTTGCTCGCGCCCTATCTGCAGAAACTCTCGGGCTATTCCGTGCGTTCGGCCGGTCTGGAGATGGCGCCCCGCGGCTTCGGCACCATGGCCGCGATGATGATCTGCGGGCGCGTGGGCACAAAACTCGACGTGCGCCTGCAGATGCTGGTCGGCATCGTGCTTCTGCTGCTGTCGCTCTACTGGATGACGCTATGGACGCCGGATGTATCCAGCAGTTGGATCATTACCGTCATCGTCGTGCAGGGTGCGGGTATCGGCGCTGTCTTCATGCCCTTGCAGCTGATTGCCTTCGCGACGCTGAACCCCGCCCTGCGGGGTGATGGTGCCGCCGCCATGAGCCTGACGCGTAACGTTGGCATGGCGATCGGCACTTCTGTCAGTTCCGCCATCGTGACGCAGATGTCGCAATACGAGCATGCGGTTTTGAGCTGGTTTGTGACCCCCTTCGCGCACCCATTCACGGGCAACGCGATGCGCATGCTGGACCCGAGAACGGCTCTGGGCGCCCAGCAGATGGACCAGATCATTCAGCGGCAAGCGAGCATCATTGGCTATGGCGACGCCTTCAAGGCGCTGATGATCAGCTCGATCCCCTGCCTTTTCCTGCTGTTTCTCATGCGCAAGCCCAAAGTGCCGCCCAAGCCCGCCGATCCGGGCGAGGCCCATGTGGCGATGGACTAACCTCGTCATCCGCGTGCTCGTCACACGGGTCTGCCTATTGGCGCCTCAGACAAGAAGATCCCCGCGACAAGCGCGGGGATGACGCAGCAAATGCCAGCGCGGCGGCAGGCCGCCGGCGTAGACCTCAGACGATGGTGTAGCCGCCGTCGATGACGAGGTTCTCGCCATTGATCAGCCCGGCAGCGCCGCTCGCCAGATAGAGCACAGCATGGGCGATCTCCTCCACCTCACCAAAGCGGCCGACCGGGATTTTGGCGCGGAAGGCAATGCCCTTTTCGCCCGCCCAGACTTCCCGGCCCATGGCCGTATTGACGACGGTCGGTGAAATCGTATTGGCGGTGACGCCGTGCGGACCCCATTCCAGCGCCAGCACTTTCGACATGGCGATGATGCCCGCCTTGCTGGCCGTATAGGCGATATGGCCTTCGAGTGCCACGAGCGCCGCCTGCGAGGCCAGACTGATGACGCGGCCGTAATTGCGGCTGATCATGTGCTTCCCCGCCGCCTGGGAAAACAGGAAGGCGGCGCGCAGATTGATGGCGAAGGTCGCGTCCCACTGGCCGATCGTGAGATCGGTCGCCCGCGCGATCGGCGCGATACCGACATTATTGACCAGGATGTCGATGCGGCCATTTTCGCCGGCAATCTCATCGACCGCGGCATGGACGGCGGCATCATCCCGCACATCGACGGCGAGGCCGTAGCTACCATTGCCCAGACCCTCTGCAAGGTCAGAGACCTGGGGATTCTGGTCGATGATGACGACGCGCGCACCCTGCTCGGCCAGCAGGGTCGAAATCGCGAGGCCGATGCCTTGCGCGCCGCCGGTGACGATCGCGACCTGACCGGAGAGATCATAGGTCTTGGCGAGGCTTGTTGCTGTCATGGTTCTAATCCTGGTGAGGGATGGTTTTTGCGGTCACGAGAATGTCTGCGGATCGGCGAGCTTGATCTGCACCTTTGTCTCCCGCAGCTTATCCAGATCCGGCGTGGAAAGTCCGCGATCGGAGATGATCACATCGAAATCCGTAACATCCCCGACACGGTGCAGCGCGGTCGCGCCGAATTTCTGGCTATTGGCGAGGAGCACGCGCTGGGCCGCGACCGAGGCCAGCGCCTGTTTGATTTTCACGACCTCTTCTTCCGAGTGATAGATCGTATTGTCCCAGACGCTTTGGGCGGAGATGAAGGCGGTATTGGCCCGCAGGCCGCGAATGGCCTGCTCGCAGACCAGGCCGAAGAAGCCGTGGTAATGCTGATAGTAGGTGCCGCCGAGGCAGATCACGGTCTTGCCGGGATCGCCGCGCAGCCGCTCCAATGGACCGAGCCCGTTGGTGATGACGGTCAGCGGCGAGATGGGTGCCAGCTGTTCGGCGAGGAAGGTGGAGGTGCTGGAATCGTCGATGACCACGATCTGGCCTGGCTGCACCAGCTCGGCCGCGAGGCGCGCAATGGCCCGTTTCTCAGCGGTCGCAATCGTGCCGCGCTGCGCGAATTCAGTTTCCACCAGCGTGAAGGATTGCACCCGCGCGCCGCCATGGACCTTGCGGACGAAGCCCTGCTCGGACAAGGCGTCGAGATCGCGATGCACCGTCATGCGGCTGACGCCGAAACGCGCCGCCAGCTCATCCACCTGGGCTGCGGTTTCCTTCAGCAGATAGTCCAGAATGCGCTGGCGCCTTCCATCGACGCCGCGCAATTTCTGACTGTCATCTCCCATGGGGCTCAGGCTCCATAACGGGGGAAGTGTGATCCGGCCAAGGGCGACCGGATCACAGCCTACAGTCGGCTCTGGGGGTTACTGGTGGCCGTAGTCGCCCGACGCGAGGTTGGCGTTGATCAGCGCCGGCAGCGTGTTCAGGAAGCCGCTAAAATCGCCGTACATCTGCGTGTAGTAATGGTCGATATTGCTTTTGGTCAGTTCCGGCATGATGAACATGGCGGTGGCCGGGACCTGCTTGCCCTGGACATGGTTGATGGCGACCTGCTCAGCCATGCCGAGTTCCAGCGGACCATCCTGCAGGTTGCTTTCGAGCTCGGTGCCATCGCGCACGGCGCGCATGCCGTCCTTGATGCCGTCGGTGCCGGTGACCGGGATCTTCCCTGCCAGACCCTTTTCCTTCAACGCCTGAATGGCGCCGATCGCCATGTCGTCATTCTCGGCGATGATGCCGTCGATCTTGCTGCCGTAGCGCGACAGCCAATCCTGCGTCACGCTGTACGCCTGGTTGCGCGCCCAGTTGCCGGGCTGGATGGCCAGCACCGTCACGCCGGGATTCTGCGCCAGAACCTGCTTGATGCCCTTGGTGCGGTCGATTTCACCGGACTGGCCGAGCGGGCCCTGCAGGACCACGACATTGCCCTTGCCGCCGAGGGCGGCGACCATGTGCTTCGCCTCATTGGCGCCGGCCTGCACGTCATCAGGGCCGACATAGGAAGTGATATAGGGCGTCGCATCGGGGCTGGCCGTCAGATTGGTGACGATGACCGCAATGCCGGCTTCCTTCGCGGCCTTGATCTGCGGCGTCAGCGTAGCCGAGTTGACCGGCGCCACGACAATCGCATCAACCTTGCGGTTGATGAACTGCTGGAACTGCGAAATCTGGGCGTTCACGTCCATGCCCGCGCTGTTCCACAGCAGGGTGGCATGATTGGCCTCGGCCACCTTCTCCACGCCGCGCTTGGCGAGCGAAATGAAGGAGGACATGTCATAGACGGTGAAGCCGATGACGGGATGGGCGCTATCGGCGAAGGCCGGGACGGCCCCGGCCATGCCGGCCGAAAGGGCGGCACCCGCCAGAAGACTCGTGAGGAACTTGGACGACATTTCTCTATCCCTTTTATCTGGTCGTTTTTTGTTCGATCTCCGCCACCTTCTGGCGGCGGAGCAGCCAAGGCACGTCCCCTTCAGGCTCAGTCGTCGCCGCGGTTCATCACGCTGTCGACGAAGACGGCGCCGATGATGATCAGGCCTTTGACGATGAGCTGGTAGAAGGGTGAAACGTTGATGATGTTCAGCCCGTTATCGAGCACCCCGATGATGAGGAAGCCGAAGACGGTGCCGATGATGGAGCCGCGGCCGCCGGCCAGGCTGATGCCGCCGATGACCGCCGCCGCGATCGCATTCAGCTCATACCCGGTGCCGTTGGTGGCGATGCCCGCGGTGGCCCGCGCCGCCAGAATGACGCCCGCGATGCCGGCCAGAAAGCCCGAGATGGTATAGACCGCGAAGCGATTGCTGCGGAGGCTGACACCTGCGACGCGCGCGGCCTGCGGATTGCCGCCGACTGCATAGATATGCATGCCGAATTTGGTGCGGGCGAGGATGATCCAGGCGACGACCACAACCACGATCATCACCGCGACCGGAATGGACAGTCCGAAGATCTTGCCGCTGAGTGCGAGGAACTGATCCGAGAGACCCGAAATCGGCTGACCGTCACTGGCGACGAAGGCCAGGCCCGAGGCAACCGTCATATTGCCCAGTGTGGCCACAAAAGGCGGCACGCGGGCGAAAGCCACCAGCAATCCGTTGAAGGCGCCGATCGCGGTGCCGGCCAGCACGCCCAGTGCCACCGCTTCGGTGCAGGTCAGGGCGCCGTCATCCTGTGCGAAAAGCGCCGCCACAACGCCCGACAGGCCCACGATGCTGCCGACCGACAGATCAATACCGCCTGTCAGGATGACGAAGGTGGCTCCTGTCGCGAGGAGGGCATTCGCCGCGACCTGGATCAGGATGACGTTCATATTGGAGAAGGTGAGGAAGCTTTGATTGGAAATGGCCAGTGTCACCAGGAACACCGCCAGGATGATCACCAGCGCATAGCGCAGCGCGAAACGGCCGACCTTCTGCGGGGACGGAAGACCCTTCGGTGCCGCTGCGTTGGCAACCACGGGTGAGACGCTATTGCTTGCCATTGGACGACCTTCCCATCGCCAGACGCAGGATCGCTTCCTGCTCCAGCTCGTTCTTCTTCAGCTCGCCCATGATCGCCCCGTCCCGGATGACGAGCACGCGGTGGCTGAGATTGATAAGTTCCGGCATGTCGGAGGATGCCAGCAGCACCGCGACACCCTGCGCCGCGAGATCATTGATGAGGCGATACAGCTCGCTGCGCGCGCCGACATCAATGCCGCGCGTCGGTTCATCCAGAATGAGCAGGCGCGGCGTGCCGGTGACAAGCCAGCGGGCGATGGCGACCTTCTGCTGATTGCCGCCCGAGAGATGGCCGACTTTCTGGCCGAGCGTCGCATAGGCAACCTTGGTGCGCTTGAGCACCTCCAGCGCCTGGCTGCGGCGCTTGCCGTTTTCCAGCAGGCCGCCGGGCGTCACGAAGGCATTCAGATGCGGCAGCGTGATATTGTCGAGAATCGAAAGCGAGGTGAGCACGCCGGACAGTTTGCGATCTTCCGGCACCATCGCGATGCCGCGGCTGATCGATTGCTGCAAATGCCCGAGCGGAAGATCGCGGCCATCCAGGCGCAGCGAACCGGTCGCCTTGCGCATGCCGTAGATCGCTTCCAGCATCTCAGACCGTCCGGCGCCGACCAGGCCGCCGAGCCCCACGATCTCACCGGCCTTCACCGTGAAGGAGACCGATGATTTGTAGCCGCTGACCGCCAGATCGCGGACTTCCAGCACCGGCGTCTCACTCTCCATGATCTGCCGGTCCGGGAAAAGCTCGGTGATCTCACGCCCCACCATATCGGCGATGATCTCGCGCTCGGTGAGCGAGGATGTGGGCGCATGACGAATGATGGCGCCGTCCCGCATGATGGCGACGGTGTCTGAAATCGCCTCGATCTCTTCCATGCGGTGGCTGGTATAAAGGATGCAGACGCCATCCGCGCGCAGGCGGCGGATGACCCGGAACAGCTGCTCGACCTCCTGCCCACTGAGGGAGGATGTCGGCTCATCCATCAGGATGATGCGGGCCTGACGCGAGGTCGCTTTCAGGATTTCGATCATCTGCGTGGTGGCGACGTTGAGACCTTTCATGGTCAGCGTCGGATCGACGGACAGGCCGACGCCTTCCATCATGGCCGCCGCTTCCTCGATCATCTGCCGCCGCCGGAGCAGGCCGAAGCCGCTTTTCTCGCGGCCGATCATCAGGTTCTGCCACACCTTCATATCCGGGATGGGGGCGAGTTCCTGGGGAATGATGGACACGCCCAGCGATTGCGCATGACGCGCATCGAAGCGCCGCACCGGCTCGCCGAACAGTTTCAGATGGCCGCTGTCAGGCTGGACCTGGCCGGAGATGATCTTGAAGAGGGTGGATTTTCCAGCGCCGTTTTCACCGGCCAGCACGTTGACGGTGCCGGCCAGGAAACGCGCCGAGATGTCGCGCAGAACAGGCACGCCCTCATAGGATTTGGTGAGGCTGCTGCAATCAACGACCACATCGCCCGCTGCCTGCGGCATGTCCACGGCCACTGCCGCGCTCACGCGCAAAGCTCCATGGGGCCAAGGCTGAAGCCTGTGGCTGTCATCATTTCCTCCTCCGAACCGCTGAAGGGTTCCGCGCGGCCGTTATCAGCATCGGCCGTATCTTGAGATATCCTTATCATACCACGCCGCGAAGACAACAGGGTTTGGCGCAGTCGTCACAGAGTTATGAGAGCAATGTCACATTTTACCCCATGACGCCCGGCTGCTTTTCCTCACGCGTGAACCGGTGCAAGCTGGGGACACGCTTGCCTGGGCTGAGGGACATGCCGTGACTGAGGATGAGACGCTACTGCGGCAGATGTTTCAGGCGGCCGTCGACTCGGCCTCACCCGATCACACGCTGCCCCGGCATCTGCCGCCGCCGCCGCCGGGCCGTACCATCGTCGTCGGCGCCGGCAAGGCCGCCGCCAGCATGGCGCGCGCGGTGGAACAGGCCTGGCCGCAGGACCGGCCGCTGAGCGGTCTGGTGGTTACGCGCTACGGTCACGGTGTGGGGACATTGGCGCGAATCGATGTGGTGGAGGCGAGCCACCCGGTGCCCGATGCCGCGGGCGCGGCAGCGGCCCAGCGCATTCTGGACCTCGTCGCCGGCCTGACGCCAGAGAATCTCGTTCTGTGCCTGATCTCCGGCGGCGGGTCCGCCCTTCTGGCAGCCCCCCTTCCGGGCGTGACCTTGGCCGATAAGCAGGCGATCAACCGCGCGCTGCTGCGCTCAGGCGCCGCGATCGAGGAGATGAATTGCGTGCGCAAGCATCTCTCGGCGGTGAAAGGCGGAAGGCTGGCCCAGGCCGCCGCCCCTGCCCGCCTGGTGACGCTGGTGATTTCCGATGTGCCGGGCGATGACCCTTCCGTCATCGCCTCGGGTCCCACGGTTGCGGACGCCACCACCCAGGCCGAGGCGCGCGCGGTGCTGGCCCGCTACGGCATAGACGTGCCGCCCGCGGTCACGGCCGTGCTTGCCGATCCGCGCTGCGAATCGCCCAAACTGGGAGATCCTGCTTTCGCGCAGGCCGAGACCCGGATGATCGCGACGCCCCAGGCCGCATTGGAGGCAGCCGCTCGCGTGGCGGAAGCGGCCGGGATTGCGCCCGTCATCCTGGGCGACGCCATCGAAGGCGAAGCGCGTGAGGTCGGCCGCGTCATGGCCGGGATCGCGCTGCAGGTGGCGCGGCATGGCCAGCCGGCCCAGGCCCCCTGCGTGCTGCTGTCAGGCGGCGAGACGACGGTGACGGTGCGCGGATCGGGCCGCGGCGGGCGCAATGTCGAATTCCTGCTTGCCCTCGCGGTCGCGCTGAAGGGCGCGGCCGGCATTTCCGCCATTGCCGGCGATACCGATGGCGTCGATGGCGCCGAGGAGGTGGCCGGCGCGGTGATCGGCCCCGGCACTCTGGCCGAGGCCGCCGCGCGCGGCCTCTCTGGTCAGGCGGCGCTGGATGATAATGACGGGCACGGGTTCTTTGAAGCGCTCGGCGCTCAGGTCATCACCGGTCCGACCCTGACCAATGTGAACGATTTCCGCGCGATCCTGATCCGCCCCGCCTGACGCCCTGCGATCAGGCCGTCAGCACCAGCCGGCCCGGCACCTGGCCGCGGCGCAGACGGTCCAGCGCCGCATTGGCCTCTGCCAGCGGCAGGGTCTCAACATCGGCCAGGATGCCGGCGGCAAGTGCGAGTTCCACCGCCTCCATCAGATCCGCCCGCGTGCCGACATTGGAGCCGATCAGCCGCTTCTCGAAATTGGCGAGATCGGAGATCGAGACCGGGAGTTGATCCCGGTCCTTCGCGGGAAGCGCGATAAAGATGACCGCACCGCCGGGGGAGATCGCCGCGATCGCCTGGGTGAAGGCGCGAGGCGCGGGAGCGACGACAATCGCGGCCCTGAGCCCGGCCTCACCCGCAATGGCACGGAGTTCCGCCGGCAGATCGGCGACATCGCCGCGCACCGTAGCCACAGCCCCGAGGCGGGTCGCGCGTTCCAGCTTGCCGGCGTCGAGATCGACCGCAATCGGCCGGTAGCCCATGGCGCGGGCATATTGCACCGCCATCTGGCCGAGGCCGCCGCAGCCGATGACCGCGACATAGGCGCCCGGCCGCAGACCGGCACGCTTCAGGCCGCGATAGGTCGTGACCCCGGCGCAGAGCACGGGCGCAAAGCGCGCGGCGTCGATATCCTTGGGCAGTTCGACCACGAAAGCGGCACGCGCGACGATGTAATCGGCATAGCCGCCGTCACGGCTGAAGCCGGTACCTTCCGCCTCGCGGCAAATGGTCTCATCCCCTTCCAGGCAGGCCCGGCAATGGCCACAGGCGCCGCCATTCCAGGCGACGCCGACGGTCGCACCCAGCGCGGGCCCGACCGTCTCAGGCCCGTAGGCGATGACTTCGCCGACCACCTCATGCCCGGGGATCAGCGGCAGCTTGGGCGGCTGGCCCCAGTCGCCGTCCACGATATGCAGATCGGAATGGCAGACGCCGCAGGCGGAGACGCGGATCAGCACCTCTCCCCGGCCAGGCGATGGGATGGCGTCGCAGCCCAGTTCCAGAGGGGCGCCCATCGCGGTCATCAGGGCACGCGTCATCTCCAATGCCATCCGGCACATCCTCTGTGATTGCAGCGATAAGCCTGAACCGGTTCTGGGCGCTTCGCAACGGGCGATGGGGGCGTCAGACGACCTGAGCCATACCGCCATCGACGCAAAGCTCAGCCCCGGTCACGAAGCTGCTTTCCGATGATGCCAGGAACAGCGCCGCCGCGGCCGCTTCCTCCGGCCGGCCGAAGCGGGCCAGCGGAATCATCTGCGTGATGGTCTCTCGCAACTCGTCCGGCGCGTTGTCGAAAATCGGCGTGTCGATCGGGCCCGGGCTCAGCGTATTGACGCGAATACCGCGTGGCGCCAGTTCCTTGGCCCAGGTGCGCGCGAAGGACCGGATCGCGGCCTTGCTGGCACCATAAGCCGTGTAGCTCGGCGTGCCGATGAAGCCTGCAATGGAGCCGACGAGGACGATCGAACCGCCGTCGGCCATCAGCGGCAGCAGCGTCTGCACCGTGAACAACGCCGCACGCACATTGATGTCGAAGGTCTTGTCGAAATGCGCGGCTGTTATTGTGCCCAGTGCGGCGGGTTCCGCGACGCCGGAATTGACGACGAGGACATCAAGCCTGCCATAGAGGTCGCGGATGGTCTCGGCCAGCCGATCCAGATCCGCCGCGCTGGTGACATCGCCCTGCACGGCGGTGACATCGGGGCCAAGGTCGGCGACTGCCGCGTCCAGCGCCGTCTGGCGGCGGCCGGTGATGATGACCTTGGCGCCCTCGCTTTGGAAGCGCCGGGCGACGGCGAGGCCGATGCCACTATTGCCGCCCGTCACGACGGCGATCTTTCCACTCAACTGAGACATCAGGATTACTCCTTCAAAGGGAGCCATCCAGGTATAGGATAGATACCTGCGGTCAATTACGCACTTACGATCGCCTAGGTATACTTGAGGAAACCGCCATGCTCGACGACATCGCCCAGGACTTCCCGGAGGCCCAGTCCGCTCAGCTCATCCTCGACCAGATCGCGAACAAATGGTCGATCATGATTTTGACGGTGCTCTGCACCGAGCCCACGCGCTTCAATGCCATTCAGCGGCGGCTTGGCGGGATCACGCATAAGGCGCTGACCCAGGCGCTGCGGCGGCTGGAACGGAATGGACTTGCGACCCGGCGGGTGATCACGACCTCTCCGGTTGCTGTCGAATATGCCATCACCCCGCTCGGACAGACCTTGCGGGCGCCCTTCGCGGCGCTGCACGCCTGGACATTGGCCCATGCTGGCGATGTCGCGCAGGCGCAGCGCGCCTATGACGCGCGCGAACCGGCTATTTGAGGCAGCAGGCGCGTCAGGCCGCCGGCAGCGGCTCAATGCGGCTGAGGCGCCAGGACAGAAACAGGCCGAGCAGGACCAGCGCGCAGGTCAAGGCGACAACGCCGTGCCAGCCGAAATAGCGCATGAAGACGCCGCCCAGCGTGCCGACGACGCTGGCGCCCATATAGTAGAAAAACAGATAGAGCGATGACGCCTGTGCCTTTGCGTGCCGGGCCCGCTGCCCGACCCAGCCGCTGGCGATGGAATGGGCACCGAAGAATCCGAAGGTCACCAGCGCGACGCCCAGGATGACGAGAAGAACGCTGTGCGTCTCGGTCATTACTGTTCCCAGCAGCATCAGCACGAAGCCCACCCAGAGCACGCGGCGGCGGCCCAGGCGGTTGCCGAGATTGCCCATCCAGGCGGAGCTGAAGATGCCGATCAGGTAGCAGGAGAAAATCAGCCCGACCGACGCCTGGCTGAGGTTGAAGGGCGGCGCCAGCAGCCGGTAGCCGAGGTAATTGTAGACGATGACGAAGCCACCCATGAGCAGGAAGCCCTCGGCAAACAGCATGCGCATCGCGCCGTCCCGCAGATGGGAGACGAAGGCTGCCCCCAGCACGGTGACGGAAAACCGCCGTGGCTGAAAAAACCGTGACGGCGGCAGGATGCGCCAGAAGATGAGGTTTCCGATCAGCGAGACGAGGCCGATGATCAGAATGGACTCCCGCCAGCCGACATGTCCGGCCAGCACGCCGATGACCAGCCGCCCGATCATGCCGCCGAAAGCATTGCCGCCGATATAGAGACCGATCGACAGGCCGGCGGAGCGCGGATGAATTTCCTCCGCGACATAGGCCATGGCGACCGCCGGCAGGCCGCTCAAGGTTACGCCCATGACCGCGCGTACAGCCAGAAACTGCCACCATTGCGGCACCAGGGCAGAGACGATCATGAGGACGGAGGAGGAGACGACGGACGCGACCATCACCGGCTTGCGGCCGATGCTTTCGGAGACGCTGCTGGCGACCAGCATGCAGAAGGCCATCAGCCCGCTGGTGAGCGACAAGGCGAGGCTGGCGCCCGCCTCGCTTTGGCGGAAGACGAGCGAGAAGACCGGCAGCAGCGGCTGGATGGAATAAAGCAGAGCGAAAGTGGAGAAGCCGGCGGTCGCCAGCGCCATCTGCGTCAGTACAAAGGCGCGCGTGCCGTGCTGGATCTTCTCAAAGACGCTTCCGACCGGGGCGGCGGCGGGCTGAGCGCCCGGACGGTGAGCGCTGAGAGCCATGTCTATTTCTCGACGAAAGCCTTTTCGACGACGAATTCGCCCGGCTTGGCGTGACTGCCTTCTTCAAACCCGTTGTCCCGCAGCCAGGACGTCATATCGACCAGCATTTCCGGGCTGCCACAGAGCATGAAGCGGTCATCCGAAGTCGCGATCGGCGCCAGGCCGAGGTCGGACGCGATGCTGCCATTGCCGATGAGGTCGGTCAGGCGGCCACGATTGCGGAAGGGCTCGCGCGTCACGGTCGGGTAATAGAGCAGCTTGCCGCGCACGATGTCGCCGAGCAGCTCGTCATTCGGGAGCTGGCTTTCGATGAACTCGGCATAGGCCAGTTCGGCGACCTGACGGACGCCATGAACCAGCACGACATGCTCAAACTTCTCGTAGATCTCGGGGTCTTTGATGATCGCCATGAAGGGGGCGAGGCCCGTGCCCGTGCCGAGCAGATAAAGGTTCTTGCCGGGCAGCAGGCTGTCAGACACCAGCGTGCCGACCGGCTTGCGGCCGACCAGAATGGTGTCGCCTTCCTTCAGATGCTGCAGGCGAGAGGTGAGCGGGCCGTCCGGCACTTTGATGGAGAGGAATTCCAGCCCCTCCTCATAATTGGCGCTGGCCAGGCTATAGGCCCGCATGAGCGGCTTCCCGTTCACTTCCAGCCCGATCATGGTGAACTGGCCATTCAGAAAGCGGAAGGCCGGATCGCGGGTGGTTTGGAAACTGAACAACCGATCGGTCCAATGATGGACATTCGTCACTGTTTCCGTATTGAACGCCGACATCCGTAACTCGCCCTCTCACTTCCGCTCGGTTGGACATAAAACTGCGCGGCCCTGGCGGCCAAGTCTTTATGTTGCAGCGCAGCTATCCTGACCGGATGACATCGCAGTGACGATGCCGCCGCGGTCAAGGCTTTATTTGGTCGCGCGACAAGACCCGGCGGCCCGCGTCAGCCGGCTGGCCGGCAAGCTGCCGCATAGATCCGCAGCACATCCCTCACCGCTTCCACGGCGAGGCCGCGCGCGGTGGCAGGCAGCGTGCCGGCCGCGACGCGATCGTAAAAGCGCGGCAGATACTGGCTGATCAGCGGCTCGGGGATGGTGACGCCGTCCAGACGCCGAAACAGCCGGTCCACCGCCGCGACCGCCTCGGGCTCCGGCCAGTAGTAGCGAATGCGGTCGCTGTAGCTGTAATGCCGCAGGATGCGCAGCTCGGCCGGATTGCCGTGATAATGCGCGCGCCAGTATTCGGGCTTGAGCAGCATCAGATGCTCCATCACGCCTGCCAGGGATTCGACTTCAGGGTCGATCTCCGGCGCGATCACGGCGGCGATGTCATCCAGCCCATACAGCGCCTCGCGCAGCGCGAAGGTGAGTGACGGACCCACTTTCAGGATCGGAAATCCGTCGCGCACGAGGTTGGAAAGCGCATCCGCCGTCTGGTAGTCGGTGGCATGCGCCTCAAAAATCAGCCCCGGCAGATGCGCGAGCGCCCCGGTCAGCTCCGCCGCCGCGGCCGATGAATAGCGGGTGACGCTTTCATTGCCGTGCTCGACGCCGGGCTGCACGACGAGGGCCACGACCCGGTTCAGCATTCGCCCCAGACCCTGTTCTGTGAAGACCTGGCGATGGACGGCATAGGTCGCGAGCGGCGCTTCCGGGTCCGTCACTTCGGTTTCGGGGATCGCTTCCAGGGCGCCACCCGGCGTCGGCACTTCCGTGCCGATGATATAATAGGGTTTGGTGCCGACCTGGGCCGCGACGCGCTCGGCGACGGTCGCCAGACGCGCGGCACGGGCCGCGACGGTGGCGTCTGCCAAGGCGATCGGCTCGCCCGCGCAGCCCATGCTGCAATCAAGATGGATTTTCAGGAAGCCGGCGCGGATGAAGTCCTCAACCATGATCTCGGCCTCAGCCAGGGCCTCATCCGCGGGCAGGTTCTTCCAAGGGTTGGGACCGAGATGGTCACCGCCCAGGATGATTCGCGCCTGCGGAAAGCCGACATCCTGCGCGATGCGGTAGACGAAATCGCGAAAATCAGCCGGCGTCATGCCGGTATAGCCGCCGTGCTGGTTGACCTGATTGCAGGTCGCCTCGATCAGCGCCGGCCTGCCGTCCTCCTTCGCCTGAAGCAGCGCGGCTTCAATGACGAAGGGATTGGCCGAGCAAACCGAGGTGATGCCGAACGGCCGGCCCGAGGCGCGGGCGGGCGCCAGTTCCGCCAGGATATCCGCCCCCGATGGCGCCGGCGCCGGGGCGCCCGGCACCAGGCCGCGCCGCTGCGACAGGATAAAGGCATCAAGCTCGGCGAAGGTCGCGGTGCCCTCCATCGGCCCCCGGCGGGTTACCGCCAGGGCGCCGGAGGCCGCGGCATAGCGCAGGCATTCCGAGACGCTGCGCCCCTGCAGACGGCAGGTGATGAAGGTCGCGCCGAAACAGTCCCCTGCCCCGGTCGGATCGATCTCGCTGACCGCGAAAGCCGGCTGGCGACGATGTTCATGGGCATCGTGATAGGTCGCACCCTCGGCACCGTTTTTCACGACGATGGCTGAGATGCCCAGGCCCAGAAGCTCGGCGATAGCGCCGCCCTCGGTCTTGCTGTCGGTGAGCAGGCTGAGTTCAGCGCCGCTCGGCATGAAGATGTCGCAGACCGACAGCATATGGGTCAGCGCCTCCCGCATGCCGGGCGCGTTCAGCATTTCCTTACGGATATTGGGATCGAAGGAGATAGTGCCGCCCTGCGCCTTGATCATGGCGATGGCGGTCTTGGTCTCCACGATAATGCGGGGAGACGCCAGCGACGAGCCCATGATATGCAGATGACGGCTGCGGCCCAGCAAGGTCAGCGCGGCTTCCGTCAACTGGGTCTGGCCCGAGGCGCTGTGACGGATGTTATAGACGAAGTCACGGTCACCGTCCGGGCGGTAGCGCACGAAGGCGCTGCCGGTGGCATAGGAGGGATCGACCGCGATGGCGCTGACATCGACGCCGTCGGCCGCCAGGCGCTCGACATTGACGAGCGCGAAGTCATCCTCTCCCACCGCGCTGATAATACCGCAGGGAAAGCCGAGCTTGCCGACCTGGTCGATGAAAATGGCAGTGGCGCCGCTGGGAAAAGGCCCGACGAGGCTGATCGGCTCCCGAAAGCCGTGCCCGGGCTCGGTCGCCATGATCTCGACCAGAATCTCACCGATGGTGACGATGCCGCCCGGCGTTGCCGTGCCGTCTGCCATAACCATGTACTCGCGTTCCCTTGCTGGACGACATCTTTTACGGTCGTGTCGGAATGCCGATATGCTGATCCGCACAATTGGTCAAAATGGGAGACAAACATGACAACCGCAACGGCCACCGTCGGCGGCGGATGCTTTTGGTGCACCGAGGCGGTGTTTCAGGAGCTAGCCGGCGTCACCTCCGTCAAATCCGGCTATGCGGGCGGCCATATCCCCAACCCGACCTATGAAGCGGTCTGTACCGGCCGCACGGGACACGCCGAGGTCATCCAGATCACCTACGATCCGGCTGTCCTGTCCTATGCCGATCTGCTGCGCGTCTTCTTCGCGACGCATGACCCGACCACGCTCAATCGCCAGGGCAATGACGTGGGCACGCAGTACCGCTCCACGATCATGCCGACGACGGCAGAGGAAGCGCAGACCGCGCGCGATATCATTGCCGAAATCGACGCCCGCGGCGCCTGGGGCGCCAATGCGGTTACCACGATCGAGCCGCTGGACATCTTCTATCCGGCCGAGGCCTATCATGATGATTATTTCGCCCGGAACCCGAATGCCGGCTACTGCCGGGTGATCATCGCGCCGAAAGTCTCAAAAATGCGCAAGGAATTTCTTGACCGGTTGAAGCGCCAGCCGGCCTGACGCCGCTACGGGGTGTTACGCCGGAACACCTCGACCTCATCCCGGCCGAGCTTTTGCCGGAGTGCCAGCCGGTAGTCCCGGGCGACACCGTTCAGGACGATTTGGCGCGCTGCCCAATTCTCATCCCCATAGGGCGGGGCGATGATGACGGTGGTCGGCGCGCTCGCCATGATGCGGGCGACCTCGCCCAGCAGGTCAGTGCCCAGCGCGTGCGCCTCTTCCAGCCGGGCGAGGTGGCTGGGGAAGGCGAACCGGGTGGGAATGCAGGCGCTGGTCGCGCCGTAGAAGGCGGGCTCGCCGCTATAGACATAAAGGCACCCGGCGGGATCGATGTCGGCGGCAATCGCGTCAAACTGCCGGCGCGTGCCGTGATGGCGAAGGCTGGTCAGCATCATGGTCTCGCTCACGATGAAGGCCACCGCCAGCACGGCGAGCGCCGGCGCGCGGAGGTTTCGCGAACCAAAGCCCGCGGCAGCCGCAGCCGCCAGAGGCACCAGCACCGGCAATAGGTAGTGGTGCAGGTAGGTGCCGAACAGCAGCAGCCCCAGCATTGCCGCCACCAGCCAGGACAACACAAAGCGATGGGCGGCGCGCGCCTGCGCCCCCTGCTCGCCCCGGCCGATGACGGCACAAGCCAGCAATGGTGCGAGCACCGCCAGGATCAGGACCAAGCGCAGAACCAGGACGCTATCGGGCGTCGGCGCACGCGCAAAGATCGACACGAAATTGGCGAAGAAGAACGCTGTCCAGTGGCCGGTGACCCGATAAAAAGCCGCCACCAGAAGCGTCGGCGCGAGCGCCAGACCAATCCAGATCGCGCCGGAGATAAGGGCTGACCCCGCGCCCTTGGCGCGATAGGCCAGAAGCAGGAAGGTGAGGCCGAAGAAAACCCCCTCGAACACCGCGCTGTATTTGATCTGCAAGGCGACGCCCATCAGCAGCATGGCGGCGGACCCGGCGGCCATCAGGCCCCGAAAGGGGGCCATCCGCCCGAGCACGGCGCGCAGGGTCAGCAAACCTGCAGCACAAACCGGCAGATTATAGAAGATGGGCGACTGGCCGGCCCCGGCATGGCCGAGATTGAGCCACAGGATATAGGCGAGCCCGGCGCAGAGGGCGCCAAAACGCGTGCTGAATTCCGTGCCGATGCGCCGGATCAGTTCAGCCGTCAGAACCACGAAGAGCGTGCCGACAAGCTGATAGGCCAGCACCCCGTTGCCACCCAGAGCGCGCATCGCGGCATAGAGCAGAAAGAGGCCGGCAGGCTTGCGGTCCCAGATGTCGATATAGGGCATTGCGCCATGCAGGATGCGCGACCCGACGAGAAGATAGAATTCCTCATCCGTATAGATGACGGGATTGCCGAACATCGGTGCCCGGGTCAGCAACGCTGCCAGTGCCAAGATCAGCAGCGGCGCGCGCAGCACGGACAGAAACAAGGACATGGCCGCCGGTTCTTTCAGTCGCGTGCTGGCGCGGAGCGTCCGCCTCAGCGCGCTGGATCAGGCGCGCGCGGCAGGATGATCTCCACCACCGTGCCGCCGTGCTGCGGGCAATGCACGCGGGCCAGACCACCGGCCTGCTGCGCCAGGCCGTAGACCATCGAGAGGCCCAGACCCGTTCCCTTGCCCACCGGCTTGGTCGTGAAAAACGGCTCGAACACACGGGCCAGAACTTCGGGCGGAATGCCGGGCCCCGTATCGCGCACCGCGACGGAGACGTAGTCGCCGGGTGCCAGATCAACGCCATCTTCAACCGACAGCGTCAAATTGCGGGTAACGAGCGTCAGGCTGCCCTCGGCGCCTTCCATGGCGTCGCGTGCATTGATGCACAGATTGAGCAGGGCGAGTTCCAGCTGGTCGGGGTCGACATGGGCCAGCCACAGATCCGGCGCCAGATCCTTGGCCACGATCGTGGCCGGACCAATGCTGCGGAGGATGAGGTCTTCCATCTCATCGATGACCTGATTGGCCTCGACCGAGCGCAAGGCCAGATCCCGCTGCCGGCTGAAGGTGAGCAGCCGCTGCGTCAGCGCCGTGCCGCGTTCGGCCGCGAGGGTTGCATTTTCCAGCAGACGCTGGAGCCGGGCGTCGTCATTATTGCGGCGCAGTGCCAATTCCAGGCTACCCAGAATGGCGGTCAGCAGATTGTTGAAATCATGCGCGACGCCACCCGCCATGGTGCCGAGGGCCTGCATTTTCTCAGCCTGATGCAGACGGTTTTCCATCAGCCGCCGATCGGTCACATCATGTTCGAGCACGGCCAGATAGCGGGGCTTGCCGTCGGCACCTGGAATGGGCACCCGCGTCACCTGCAGTAAACGGGGCGAGAGGCCAGCGCCGCGCTCTTCCAGCCTCTCCATCGCCTCTCCGGCCGCGAGCGCCTCGGCCTCGGCTTCCGCCAATCGGCCACCCTCCCCATCGGCCGCGAGCAATTCCGCCTCGCGCCGGTACAGGGCGGCCTGCGGCGACAGCCCAAGTGCCGCGGCCTTGGCCTGGTTGAGCCGCACGAAACGCCCGGCGGCATCCTTGAAGGAGACCGCATCCTGGCTGCCATCCATGAGACCGCGCAGCAGCGCCTGCTCCTCCGCCAGCGAGCGCCGCAGCTGGCACTGCTCATGCGCATTGGCGATCGTGCTGAGGAGCAAAGCCGGCTCCCACGGTTTCTGCATATAGGCCGAGATTCGCCCGTGATTGACGGCGTTGACGACGGCCGTGAGGTCCGCGTAGCCGGTCAGCAGGATGGTTTGCGCATCTGAAATTTCGCGCGCCTTCGACAGGAAGACGTCGCCCGTCATCTCCGGCATGCGCTGATCGGAGACGATCACGGAAATTGACGGCTCATCGCACAGGATTTCGAGCGCCGCTATCGGCGAAACGGCGCTCCAGACGTCAAACTCGTCTTCCAGAAGGTCGCGCAGCGCGGTCAGAATCTCCGGCTCGTCATCGACGATGAGAATAGTGCCTCTCATACCTTCCGTCATGCTCCTGTGGTCGGCGGGCGCAGTGGCGCCGCCGACATCTCCCGATCCATGGCAGATGCCTGGACTGCCTGGTGTTCCATTTCGTGCGTCAGAGGCACGGCTATCTTGAAGGAAGCGCCGCCCGCAGCCGAACGGCCGATGGTGATGGCTCCTTGATGCGCCTTCACCACCGAATAAGCGATAGCCAGACCGAGCCCTGTCCCTGATCCGATCGGCTTTGTGGTGAAAAACGGTTCAAAAACTCGTTCCTGCACCGCATCCGGCACGCCTGGCCCGGAATCCTCGATGAGGATGATGTAATCTGTTCCTTCGGTGGTCACGGTAATGTCAATACGACCCGTGCCCTGAATGGCGTCGGCCGCGTTGCTCACGATGTTCATCACCACCTGATTGAGCAGCGCCGGAGAACACCAGAGTGTCGGCAGCCCGTTATAATGGCGGCCGACGCTGATGCGATCACCCAGTTTGGGACGCAGCAGCGTCAGCACCGTGTCGATCGCCTCGAAAATATCGACGAGCTGAAAGCCGCCCTCGTCCAGGCGGGAGAACTGGCGCAGGTTGAGCACCAGATCACGGATACGCTTCAGCCCAGCGCCCATCGCCGTCGCGCGGTCCTGGGCCTTGGCGATATAGCCGCGGGCCTTGTCGGTCGTGACATCATCGGCGCCGATCTGGTCCAGAACCCGCTGCACCGTTGCCTGATGCGCCAGGATGAAGGCGAGCGGATTGTTGATCTCATGCGCGATGCCCGCGACAAGCTCGCCGAGCGACGCCATCTTGGCGGCCTGAACGAGCTTCGCCTGGGTCTCGATGAGCTTGTCATTCGCCGCCCCAAGCTCTGCATTGGCCTGGGTCAGCGCTTCCGTCATGCGGGCGCGTTCGACCGTGATCGCGCGCTCCCGCCGGTCGGCGTCGGCCTGCGCCATCTCGTCCTGCATCATCTTGCGTCGGACGATGGCACGCAGCCGCACCCGCAGGAGACCGTGATCGTTCAGGGTCGGGATGAATTCGTCGAGACCCGCATCGAAGGCGCCGGAGAGCTTTTCTTTCGAGACGGCACCGTCGCGCTCAATGCCGATCAGCAGAAACGGCGCCGTGCTGCGATCGCCCTGCTGGGCGCGCTCTTCCGTCCGCAAGGCATTCAGCGCGCGGCACGCCTCCACACTGTCGAAATCGCGCGCAGGAAGACCAATCAACACACAATCGATCGGCCGCTCGGGATTGTCGAGCGCGACCAGCGCATCCGCGACGCCGGAGGCCGCCTCGACCAGATAGCCCTCGCGCAGCAGCGTGGCGCGATGCTCCTCCAGCCCTGCCGCATCATCATCCAGCACCAGAAAGCGGAGGCGCCGGAAATGCGGCATGTCATCGCCTGCCTCCTCCACCGGCGCCGGCCGCTGGCGCAGCAGGGCGCGGATGCGCAGGATGATGAAGTCAGGATCGGCAGCTTTGGAAATATAGGCATCGGCGCCGCTTTCCAGCCCCTCGCGCTCCGTTTCCACTTCGGCCGCTTCCGTCAGCATCAGCAGGGGTATGGAGCGCGTGCGGCTGTTCAGGCGGAGCTGGCGCGACAATTCACCGCCGGACATGCCGGGAAGATGAAAATCGGCGATGACGAGATCGGGCAGCTTGGCATTGAGATGATCGAGCGCGGCTTCCGCGGTCGCCGCGCGCTCGACCTGAAACCCGTGGGATTCCAGCATCCGGCGGATCATGATGGCCTGGGTTTCGGAATCCTCCACAACCAGAAGGTTGTGGCTCCGCTCCTGCACGATCGTATTTACCATGACGGGGGGTCCAGCACGGCGCGGCGCAGCGTATCGGCGATGCTGTCGAGGGGCAGAGAGAGCAAGGAGGCCCCGAGCTTCACCGCCGCCTGCGGCATGCCATAGACGACCGCTGTTGTATCGTCCTCGGTCAGGGTCAGGGCGCCGCTGCGGCGCATGGCGAGCAGGCCCTCGGCCCCGTCCTCGCCCATGCCGGTCAGCAGCACGCCCAGCCCGCGCGGGCCGCAGAGCTGGGCCAGCGACTGGAACAAAACCGTGCCGGAGGGACGCTGGCTGTTGACCGGAGGCTCGCGCCCCAGGCGCAGCGTGCCGTCGGGCGCCAGCGTCAGATGCTGGTCGCCGGGCGCGATATAGACACGGCCCGGCATCGGGGTTTCACCCGCGACCGCAATCCCGACCCGCATCGGCACGATGCCGTCCAGCCAGGCGGCGAAGCCCGGCATGAAGGCAGCCCCCATATGCTGGACGACGAGAATGGGAATAGGCAGATCGGCGGGCAGCGCGCCCAGCACGCGGGCGATGGCGGCAGGGCCGCCCGTGGATGCCACGATCGCCGCGATCGACGGCGTGCTACCCGGCCGCCCCCGCGCCGCGCCAAAAACAGGCCCCGGCAGGGCCGCGCGAGGCCGCGGCGGCCGCTGCCGGATGACCGGCACCTGGCTCATGATATAAAGCTGGGTGCAGATGGTGTCCGCGATCTCGGCATGATGCGCATGACCGAAACCGGCAGGCTTTTCCACCACCGAAAGCGCGCCCGAGCGGAGCGCGTTCATGGAGATGCGCAAGGACGCATCCTCGACCGCATCGGCGATGACGACGATCGGCTTGGGCGAGCGCGACATAATAATGCGCGTTGCTTCCAGCCCGTCCATGCCCGGCAGGCGGATATCCATGGAAATGACGTCGGGATCGACGTCAGACAGCGCCGCGATGGCGGCCTCACCCGAGGGGCAGACCGCGCAGACTTCTAGCCTCGGATCGGCTTCGATGATCATGCGCAGCAGCCCCTGAATGACGAGGCTGTCCTCCACGACCATCACCCGCACCGGGCGTCCGTGAACGCGTGAGGCGTACGCCGTCACAAAAACTGCCCGATCGTGCCCAGCAGACTATGCTGGTCGAAGTTCTGCTTCGCGATATAGGCGCTCGCCCCCAGATCCAGCCCACGCCTGATATCATCGGCGTTACTGCGGGAGGTCATGATAACAACCGGAATGTCTTTGAGGACCGTATCGTTCTTCATCGTCCGCAAGAGTGTAAATCCATCCATCCGCGGCATTTCGACGTCAGCCAGGACCAAGTCAATGCCCCCGCCGGACGCCTCTTCGTGATCGCCGCGCCTGCCGCCATAGCGCCGTAGAATAGCAAGCGCCTCCAATCCATCGACCGCCACCAGCACCTGATACCCATGTGCTTCCAGAATGGATTTCTCCAAGGTCCGGCTGGTGATGGAATCATCCACGACCAGAATGGTCTGCACGACGCCCCCCTGCGCGTCGGAGACGGTCTCCGCCGTCCCGGCATCCCCGGACCAGCCGCCGCGCCGGCTCCAGCGCGCGATCAGCCCGTCGGGTGAGAGCAGGGCCGCCGGCAGGCCGCTCGTGATCATGACAAGCCCGGCGACGAGTTCCGTATCAAGCCCAACGAGATCGGCATTATGCGAGAGAAACCGGCGCGCATCCTGAAAGTGATCGACCGCCAGAGCCAGACGCTGGTTCATGATCGGGCTTTGGATGACGGCGAGCTTCACATGACCGTCATGGACCGGCAGACCGGCCGTGCCCATGCCGAGCAGATCGCCCAACACGGCCACGGGTGCCAGGCGGTGCGACCCCGGCCCGTCGATCCGCACACACATCTGGCCGGCCACCGGTTCGATCTGTCCCACCGGTATCCGCAGCAGACGGATGAGCCCCGCCGCGGGGATGGCGACGGTCACCGTTCCGAAGTCGAGCAGCACCGCGTATTGGCGCGCGACCAGAAGCGGCACGCTGACTTCGACGGTCGCGCCACGGCCCTGCCCGCCAGGCTCGGGCGCGTTCCGCCCCGCCGCGATCATGCGCGCCGAGCCGCCCAGGCTGCGGGCGGCTTCGGTTACGATGGAAAGACCCATGCCGCGGCCAGACAGCTGCCCGACATCGGCGCGGGTGGAGAAGCCCGGCTCGAAAACCAGCGCCAAAAGCTGCTCGGGCGGCGCGCGGCGCGCTACCGCGTCGGTCAGCAGGCCGCGCTCGATCGCGCGTGCGCGGATGGCGGCCAGATCGGGCCCCGGCCCGTCATCCGTGACCCGCACCGTCAGAACACCGCCGCCGCTATGAAGCGACAGCATGATGCGCGTCGCCCCCGGCAGGCCACGGGCACGCCGAAGCGACGCGGCTTCGGTGCCGTGGCTGACGGCATTGCGCAGCAATTGCAGCACCGGGTCCTTCAGCGCCTGCAGCACCCGCCGGTCAGCCTGCAGGCCAAGACCCAGAAACTCCAGTTCCGCCTCTACCCCTTCGTCACGCGCGATATCGCGTACCATGCGCGCCATGGGACCGAAGATGGTTTCGGCGGGCACCAGGCTCATGCGGTCGACATCCTGGCGGACTCTGCGCAGCGCCTCATCCAGCGCCCAGGAGGAGCCGCGCAGGTCATGCCGCATGAGGGAGGATTGCCGCAGGGCCTGGCTCAGGTCAGCCGCGACCTGCTCCAGCTGCGGCCCTGCCTGACGCTGGCCCAGCAGGGGTTCGATCGCGCGACGGGCACGCCGCACCACGGCTTCGAGACTGGCCAGGCGCTCCTGCAACCCGTCCTGCCGATCCACGGCCTGGGCGAGCTGGGTTGCCGCGACAATCAGATCCGTCACCTGGCTCGCTTCGACGCGCAAATAACCCTGCGCCGGTTCGTCCCGGCTGACTGCGCCCTCGGGCTCAGGCGTGGCGCCAGCGGAGGTCCGCTCGATCACCGCTTCGATCCGGTCGAGCCCGGCTTCAATCACCGTGATGCGGTCGCGCGCGAGACCGCGCCCGCTTTCGATCACGCTCGCCATCTGCGCTTCCAGCTCATGCGCAAGGGTCTCGACCTCGGGCAGGTCGACAGCCCGCGCCGCACCCTTGAGCGAATGGAGCCGGCGGAAGATATCCTTCAGATCGGCGCGTTCCCCCCGCCTGGCCGCATCAAGCCCGCGGCGGACCACGGACAGGTGATCACGATATTCGATCTCGAACGCCGCCAGCAGTTCCTGGCGCAGATCAGCGGGAATAACGGGGGGCATGGCGATCTGCCGTGGTTCAGATTTTGTAGCGATCGCCCAGCGTCATCAATGCGCCCGCGAGTTCGGCCAGACTGCTGGCCGCCACATCCAGTTCCCGCGTGCCGGCCGCCGTCTGCTGGCTTGCCTGGCGGATGTTCTGCAACGCCCCCATGACCTGCTCGATGCCGATCTGCTGCTGGTTGGTGGAAGCTACGATCTGCTGGAAGGTCTGGACGCTTTCCTGCACGCTTGCCGTGATCGCCTCGATGGTGCGTTCCGTCACATCCGAACGCTCGCGGCCCACGGCGACGCGCTTGACCGACTCTTCCGTCATCATCACCGAGGCATTGATGCCGCGCTGGATCTCTCCCAGCAGCGAGCGGACTTGCACGGTCGCTTCCTTGGCCTGATCGGCCAGCACCTTCAGTTCGGAGGCGACGACGGCGAAACTGCGCCCGTTCTCTCCGGCGGCCGCCGCCTCGATGGCGGCATTCAGCGCCAGCAGATGGGCGCGCTCGGAGACGTCGTTGACGGTCGAGATGATCTCGCCGATGGCCTGGGTCTTCTCGCTGAGTGCGACGATATTGGTGGCCACCACCTCGCCCTGCTCGCGGATCGCGTCCATCGCGCGAACCGCGTCAGACACCGCGCTGAGGCCATTCGCGCTCGTCTGCACCGCCTGCTGCGCGACCTGGATGACCTCCTGCGCGCGGGCGGAAATGCGGGCGCCGGAATGGGTAATTTCATCCGCAGTCGCGGCCGTCTCCTGCAAGGCCGCCAATTGCTGCTCGACACTCGCCGCCTGTTCCTGGGTCGAGGCGCGGATCTGCGCGGCGGAGGCGTTGAGCGTGCTGGTAAGTTCCCGGCTTTGCCGGCTGACCTGCCGCAGGCTCTCGGCCATGTCGTTCAGCGTGGCCCCCAGCCGGCCGAGTTCATCGCGGCCCGTGCGCAGCGGCTCTCCGGTGAGATCGCCGCGGCCGACGCGCTCAGCGAAGTCGATGAATGCATCAAGCGGACGGATGATGGATCGCAATATGGCCCAGGCGATGAGGATCAGCAGGACGACGGCAATGGCCATGGTCCATAGCAACAGGTAGCGCGCATTGGCGTACAGCTCGCCAATGCGCGTGATGCCGGCATTGCTGCCGCTGGCAAGCGCATCGACCGCCTGGGACAGCGTCTTGCCGAAGACGGCATTGTCCTGCACCAGCTTCGGCTCTGCCGCCATCACGACGGGCATATTGCCGCGGTTGACAGCATCGAATTGGGCCAGCGAATCCGCCTGCAGGGCGATAAACTGGAGCTGGGCCTGCTGCAGGACGGTGGTGATACCCCGCCAGCTCTCAGCGCGGACGTCGCTATTGACCGAGGCCGCCTGCTGTTCATACCCCTGCGTGATTGAGACCGTCTGGCTCATCTGGTTGCTGAGGCCCGCAGCCAGCGACCGCCAGCGATCAATGGCCGCCGAAACAGTGGGGGCAGAAATATCCGCATTCGCGGCAACAGCGTCCTGTTTTGGCAGCATGAAATCGACGATGATGGCGCGCCGCGCATCCAGAAGCGTGATTTGCCCCTGCAGGATGTTCTGAAAGGCCCGGTAGGCCCAGATATCGTGATCGATGACCGCGACCGTCGTATCCTTGACGGTACCGATCCGGTTGAGCGCGAAGACGCCGACACCGATCAGCAGCAGGATGCTGATCAGGAAGCCAAGGAAGAGCCGGGCGGCGATGGTCACGGCAGTCACTCCACTCGTCTGGGGCAGTGGCGCGCTGCAGAATGCGCGCCACCTGAGGATTTCGTATCAGGCACGCGCTTCAGGATAAGGCATCGGGTGTTGCGGGGCCAAAGCGGCGGCGCAGCGTCTCAGGATCAAAAAGCGCAACCAGCCGCCCGTCGAGGTCAAAACTGGGACCGCTGCCGGCCAGATCGAAACGGCCGATCACGCGGTCCACGGCCAGCGCCAGATGCGGCGCGCCACCCCGCAGGAGCAGAAGATGGGCCGAGGACCCATCCGACCCATCATCGTCGCTCACGGCCACGGACAGCAGCCGGCGCAGGCCGACGACGCTGTAAAAGCGCCCGGCGCGGCCGATGACACCGAGCACGGCGGGATCGCGCATGGGCATGGCGGCGCAGCCCTCGAAAGGAATGACGGCGGCGATGTCCGCGATATCGATCCCGAGCAGGCTTTGCCCCACGGCCGCGACCACCAGCGCGCGACGGACAGCCGCCGCGGTGGCCTCTGCCCGGACCTGCCGCTCGGCCAGCGCGCGGGTGCGGCGATCAAGGATCGCGGCCGCTCTTTCCGCCTGACGATTCACAGCCTGCCTCCCCTGCCCATCCTAGCCGCGCTTCACCCGCAGGCGCAGCCGCACCCGTTCGGCGAGTTCAGGCGGCGTCAATCCGTCGCTCTCCGGCAGGACCGCATCCTCCGGCAGCGTGGCGCAGAGCCGCATGACCTGCGCCATGCTGCGGCGGCCGGCCTCAGGCATGGGACCATCCAGGAGCAGCAGGCCGAGATGGTAATGGGCCATGACCATGTCCCCGGCAAGATAGACGGCACGGCGCAGTGCGGCCGCGGCTTCGGCGCGAAGGCCACCGGCCTGGGCGATCACGCCATCATAAAAATGCAGCCGGGCGTCCAGCGGATCGGCCTCGATCGCCAGCCGGCAGGCATCCGCGGCCTCATCCAGGCGTCCCGCATCGGCCAGGGCCCGGATGACGGCGAGCGGCGGCGCGTTCCTGCGCCCTGCCTGCGTGGGAACGACAGATGCCTGCGCCGGCGGCAGCGGCGCGGGGGCCGGTGCTTCCTGATGGCGGCTGCCGATCTGTGGTGGGGGTGGCGGCCGTTCGACCGGTATCGCGACCGGCTCAATCAATGCGGACAAGCGCGGAGGCCGGGCCGCAGCGCTCAAGATCTCCGAATCGGGCTGGCGGAAGGCCATGGTGCCGTCGAGTTCGACGATACTCAGATCGCGCGGCAAGGCCGCGATGGCGTCAGAATGGCCGACCATCAGCCAGCCAGTGGGGGACAGGCAGGCTGCGAGCGCCGCCAGTGTCGGCGCGATCTGTGCCGGGCTGAAATAGATCAGCACGTTGCGACATAGGATGAGGTCGAACTGAGCCCAGTCCGGGCTGCCCCCGGCGGGCGGCAGGCTGAGCAGATTGTGCTGCACGAAGTGCAGCCGCAGACGATGGCGGTCTGCAATCCGCCAATGGCGCCCATCGGGCATGGCGGTAAAATCCCGCGCCCTTTCGGCGCCCGGCATGCCGCGGAGTGCCCAATCACTGAAAACGCCCGTCCGTGCCTGATCAAGCGCACGACGGCTGATGTCGCTGCCGACAATCTCGATCGTCCAGTCGCGCAGCGCGGCACCCAGGAGCCGTTCCAGCAGGATGGCGATGGAATAAGGCTCGGCGCCCACGGCGCAGCCCGCACTCCAGACGCGCAAGGCGCGGCGCTGCGTGTTCCGGCGAATGATATCGGGAAAAATAACGTCCCGGAGGGCGGCGAACTGCTCCTTGTGCCGGAAGAAGAAGGTCTCGCCGATGGTGATTTCGGCCTCCAGCTCCTGCCATTCCGTCGCACCTTCGCCAGAGTGGCGGAGCAACACGAGATAGTCTGCGATCGTGCGCGAGCCGGTGGCCCGCAGCCTGCGGTCCACGCGATCCCGCAGAAGATAATCCTTGTCGCTATAATAGTGGTGGCCGGTGCGGGCGATAATCGCCTGTTTCAGCTCCAGAAAGCCAATGTCACTCTTCGGCAGCGCCTTGGGCGCCAGCATCAGCCGGGCTCCACCGGCCGGAACAGCGCGGCGCGTGTGCTTTCGAGCGCCGTAAAGGCAACAAGCCGTTCGCGTTCATAGGTCGTGAGCAGATCCGGGACAGAGAGCAGAGGGACCGCGCCCTCACCATGGCGGATCTCGCCCTGGACACAGCCGTTGAAACTGTCGCGCCCCGTCAGCCCGCTCGGTTCGGCCTGAACCAGTTCCGTGACCCGATCGACGCGCAACGCCAGGCGCGGCCCGCCGTCGCGGGCCTGCAGCAGCAAGAGATGATGGTAGAGCGCCGTGCCCTCCGCCGGACCCGACAGGCCAAGCAGGCTATTCAGCGGCAGCACGAAGACAGCGGTCTGACCGAGCGAAAAGCAGCCGAGGAGAATGGGCGGGGCGCCGGGCACCGGGCTCAAACGCGGCAAGGGCAGGATTTCCGCCACATCGCGTTGCAGAATCGCCAGCAGATGACCCGCCTCCCGGATCAACAAGACGGGCTGAAGGGCCGGACTCTCTGACATGGCCACTATGGTCGCGCTCATGGAACCATACTGCCACGTCATCCCCGTCCCGTCGCCCATGCAGTTTCAGCTTCCTAGGCGAGCAGCACCGCCGCGCGACTAGGCAGGGATCAGTGCTTGGCCTTGCCGGTGCGGTGCGCTTGCTCAGAGTGAAAACGGTCACTCGTCGGCTGACCCTTGGGCTCATCCTCCGCACTCACATGCGGCATTGGAGCGGTCGGGCTCGGGCGGTTGTCGGGAGAGCCGTCAACCGACTCTGCCTCGGGCTCGGCACCGGATTTCACTGTCTTCGGCGACACATGATCGCGACGGTGGTCGGACTTGGTTGTCATGGCGCAATCCTCCTCAGTCCCCATGAGCCACGATATGGGCATGAGTTCTGGCCTTAACAGGGGTGGACTGCATCAGCCGGCAGCCTCCAGAGGCCGGGAGGAGCACCGCTCTGGCACGAGATTTGCTTAGAAAATTGCCAGGGATGCACAGAGTCCCTCCGGGCGCATGGCCATGAGCATGAGGAGATCGGTCTTTGGATGACATCGCGTCTACCGCCAGTCTCTCCGCCGCCCGGGCGGCGCCGCTCAGGCACCGCTTGCTGCTGGCGCCATTGAGCCCCACCGAGATCCGCGCGGTCGTCACGATCATCAAGGCGGACCCCGACTTCGGCGAGGCCGTGCTGTTCGAGACGATCGAGGCCATGGACCCGCCCAAAAGCGCTGTGGTCAGCGGCCAGCCCTCGGACGCCAGCGGCGCGCCCTTGCACCGGCGCGCCCGGGCGAACGTCTTTCATAACGATCAGCCCGGCGTGTGGAAGCTGACGCTGTCGCTCGACGAAGGGCGGATTCTGACCCGTGAGCATGCGCCCACCGCCCGGCCGATGATCCAGCTCGAACAATTCATGCAGGTTGAAGGCTGGGTGAAGGCCGATCCGCGCTTCATTGCGGCCTGCGCCCGCCGCGGCGTGACCGAGATGGAGAAGGTCTGCGTCGATCCCTGGTCGGCCGGCAATTTCGGCTATGCCGAGGAAGACGGACGGCTGCTCTGCCACACCTTCGCGTGGCTGCGCCTGTATCAGGACGAGGCCTTTTACGCCCATCCGATCGAAGGGCTGAACGCGGTCGTTGACGTCAAGACCGGCGAGGTTTTGCGCGTGGACGACCGGCCCGGCCCGCCGATCCCGATGACGGAAGTCAATTACGACAGCCAGTTTGTGACCGACACGCAGCCGCCGCTGAAGCCGCTGCATATCGTCCAACCCGAGGGCGTCAACTTCACGCTCGACGGCCATCATCTGACCTGGGACCGCTGGTCGCTGTCCATCGGTTTCAATGCCCGTGAAGGGCTGACATTGCATGACATCCGGTTCGACGGACGGCCGCTCATCAACCGCGCGTCGCTGGTCGAGATGGTGGTGCCTTACGGGTCGCCCGATCGCGGGCATTTCCGCAAGAATGTTTTCGACATCGGCGAATACGGTCTCGGCAAGCTCGCCAACTCCCTCAAGCTCGGCTGCGACTGCCTGGGCGTGATCCAGTATCTCGACGCGCATCTGAATACGATGACCGGCGATATCTTCACGATCGAAAAGGCGATCTGCATTCATGAAGAGGATAACGGCATCCTGTGGAAGCACTGGGATTTCCGCACCGAGCGGACGCAGGTGCGCCGCGGCCGCAAGCTTGTCGTCTCGGTCATCTGCACCGTGGGCAATTACGAATATGCCCAATACTGGTATTTCGACCAGGCCGGTGAAATCGAATTCGAGATGAAGGCGACGGGCATCATCAACACCGTCGGCATCGAACCGGGCAAGCCCAGCAAATACGAGACCGAAGTCTCACCCGGTGTCGCGGGGCAGATCCACCAGCATATTTTCTGCGCGCGCCTCGACATGGCCGTGGACGGTGAGCGCAACACGGTCGTCGAATGCAATACGCAGGCGGAGGCGGTCGAGAACAATCCTTATGGCAACGCGTTCTTTGAGACTCAGACCGCCTTCCGCACCGAATTGGAAGGAAGCCGCCGCGCCAATCCGGCCAGCCAGCGCTACTGGAAGGTGACCAATCCCAATGTCAGCAATGCCATCGGGCAGCCTACCGCCTACAAGCTGATGCCGACCAATACCGTGACCTCCTTCCTGGTGCCGGGCGGCCCCTCGGGCACGCGTTCCAACTTTGTCGAAAACCATCTTTGGGTATCCGCCTATGACGCGGAGGAACGCTATCCCGCGGGCGAGTTCATGAACCATTCCGATGGGCGCGGCGGCATTGCCGACTATGTCGCGCAGGACCGCCCGATCGAGAATGAAAGCGTCGTGCTGTGGCATGTCTTTGGGCTGCATCATGCCGTGCGTGTTGAAGACTTCCCTGTTCAGCCCTGCATCTCCACCGGATTCACGCTGATGCCGACCGGCTTTTTCAATGGTAATCCTGCAATCAATCTGGCGGAAACGGTCAATACGGAAAGCAAGGCCGCTGATGCAGGCTGCTGCGCATGACGGTTCGGTCGCCGTTTGCGCTGGCGACACGATTTTTGTCGGTCATATGACGAAACAAGCCTTGCCATATCAGTGATATGCCACGAATACTCGCCCACGATTTCACGAAATTTTTACTGAGGAGATCTGCATAATGGTGGTCGCGACCGACCTGACAGGCGTTCCGGCGAAGGCGCAGTTGAAGCATGGCGCATTGAGCCTGCTCGAAACGATCGGGCAATCTATCGCCAATATCGCGCCCACGCTGACGCCCGCCCTGAATATCACCGTCGTTGCCGGCCTCGCCGGCGTCGGCTCCTGGCTGTCCTATCTGATTGCGACGATCGGCCTTGTGTTTGTGGGTGCCTGCATCGCGTCTCTTGCCAAGCGTCATCCCGAGGCCGGGTCCTACTTCGTCTATATCGGCCGTAATTTCGGCCCGATGACGGGCGCGCTCGCCGGCTGGGCGATGATCCTGGCCTATCTGACCACAGCGGTCGCCGTCGTCTTCGGCTTTCCGATCTTTCTGTCGAACTTCCTGTCCGTTTTCCATGCGAGCCTGTCCTTCCCCGTGCTCGTGCTCTTTACGGTCGCCTTCCTGGCGCTCGTCACCTATGCCGCCTATCGCGACATTCAGGTGTCGTCGCGGATCGGCCTGATCATGGAGACGCTGTCGATCGGCATCATCATCATCATCACCGCCGTCGTCGTCGCCAAGCACGGCACAGTTGTCGACTCCACGCAGCTGGACGTGAGCAAGCTCAAGTTCGGTGGCGTGATGTCAGCGCTGACCTTCGCGGTCTTCAGCTTCGTGGGCTTTGAAAGTGCAGCGACCCTGGCCAAAGAATCGTCCAACCCCCAGCGCAACGTGCCGATCGCCATCATCGGCAGCGCTGCCGTGGCCGGAGCCTTCTTCTGCATCCTGTCCTATTGCATGGTCATGGGCATGGATGACAATGCGGGCGCCATCGGCAACAGCTCGTCCCCCTTCGCCGATATGACCAACAAGGCCGGCCTGCCCTGGGCCGCCGCCGTCGTCTACTTTGCCGCCATGATCTCGGGCTTTGCCTGCGCCCTGGCCTGCATCAATGCCAGCTCGCGCATGCTTTACTCCATGGGCCGCTACCAGTTCCTGCACCGCTCCATGGGCCTGGTCCACGGCACCCATAAGACGCCGCATATCGCCGTGCTCGCCTCCGCCGTCATCGTGCTGGTCCTGACCCTGGCCCTGCTGCCGGAAGGCTTCCTGAATGGGTTCGGTCTGACCGGCACCATCGCGACCTATGGCTTCGTCGTCGTCTATCTCGGCGTCTGCGTGACCGCTCCGGTCGATCTCTACCGGGCCGGCAAGCTGCAGGCGCAGCACCTGCTCTACGGCGTCGTCGGCGCGGCCCTGATGGCCTTCGTCATCTACGGCAGCGTCGCGCCCTACCCGACCGCGCCCTACAACTGGCTGCCGCCGATCTTCATCGCCTATATGGTGATCGGCTTCATCTGGTTCGCGATCCTGAAGGGCAAGTCGCCTGAGACGCTCCGCCTCATCGCGGAAGACATGGAGGGCTGATCAGCCCTCCCATCGACCATCCCGGCCGCGCGGCCGGGATGGGTTTATCGGACAAAAAAAGGGGCCATGTGGCCCCTTTTTATTGTCTCGTTGACGAAGGCCGCGCTTACTGGCCCGCCGTCGTGGCCGGCAGCGGCGCCGGCGCGATGACGGAGCCGGGGTCAGGCGCCGGCAGGCCCGTCGCCGGCGTGCCATTGCCCATCATCACCACCGTGTCACCGGGATCGACCAGATTGAGCATGCTGCGCGCCTGGCCATCCAGCGCGTCCAGATCGAGCGTGCGGCCGCCGATCCCCTGGATGCGGTTCTGCCATTGGGCAACGTCTTCATTCGCATGGGCGAGCTGGACTTCGGCCGCCTGCAGATCCAGACGATCCTGCTGCTGGGCGACCAGACCGCGATCGCCGCGCGTCGCATTCCAGGCGAAATAGGCGGCGAGCGACAGGAAGATGACAGGCGGAATCCCTGCCCGCACCCGCCGCTTGATCGAGACCGCAAAAGACATGAAGCAGCACTCCAGGAAGACCCGCTATCCTATTGCCTTCATGCCGTTTTCTGGGTGCCGGGCGCAAGCCTGCAATGAGGCTCGCGCAACACAAGTGTGGAAAAGTTTCTTAGAAACCCGCGTGGATGATGTCGATTTCGACCCGGCGGGCCTCGATCGGGCTAAGCTGATAGCTGGTCGCGCCGCGCGCCATGCTGGTGACGCGGTTGGACGGCACGCCATCGGCGATGATCTGGTTCATGACATTGCTCGCCCGCTGCTCAGACAACGTCTGGTTGGCGGCGTCCGTGCCAATCGTGCTGGCGAAGCCCACCACCTGGACGGTCGATCCAGGGTCTTTCAACGCCGCCTGCGCTGCCTGCGACACCACGGCCAGGCCCTGACCGTCGAGTGTCGAGGACCAGGCACTGTAGAAGACAATGAATTTCGGCTCAGCCGAATGATATTGCCGCGACAGGAGTTGGGATGTGCTGGAGCAGCCGCTGAGGCCGATCAGTGACAAGGCAAGAAGGGCTGCTCTACGGCGCATGAATTCGGCTCCACACTAGGTTGGCCTGATGGGGCCTGACCGCGCGGCGTCCGTCAAGGGAGCTGCGCGTAAAAACCGTGCGGTTTGAACGAACTACACGGGTGCATTGACCCGTCAGGCAGTCGCCGCCACGGCATGATGGCCTGAAATGCGCCAGATCCGGTCCAGCCTCTCCACGCCCAGAAGCCGGTGCGCGATCAGAACGAAGGTGCGGCCGCGGCCCAGATCGTTCAGCGTCGCCAGGAAGGCCTGTTCGGTCTCGATATCGAGGCCGGCACAGGGCTCGTCCAGTATGACGACCAGAGCGGGTGACAGCAGCACGCGGGCCAGCGCCAGGCGCCGCCCCTGGCCACCGGAAAAGCGAAAGCCGCCCTCACCCACCCAGGTATCGAGCTTCTCCGGCAGGGCGCGCACCGTGTCGCCGATCTGGGCCGCATCCAGCGCCGCCCAGAGCGCGCGCTCGTCGGCGTCGGGCCGGGCGAGCAGGAGATTGGCCCGGATGGTATCGTCGAAGAGATGCGTGGCCTGAGACAGCAGCGCGATGCGCGACCTCAGGTCGGCGGCCTTGAGGTCAGCGATATCAACGCCGCCGAGCAGAATACGGCCCTCCTCCGGCACCGCCAGGCGCAGCGCCAGCTGCGCCAGCGTCGATTTGCCTGAGCCCGAGGGGCCCAGGATGGCGACACGCGAGCCGTTCGGGATTTCCATCGTCAGCCCGTCGAGCACCGGGCTGCGCTCCGCCTGCCAGCGGAAGCGCACGCCTTCAAAGCGCAGCGTGGAATCTGTCGGCAAAGGCCGCGGCGCCAGCGGATCGGGCGAGATCAAGGGTGCGGACGCGGCCAGGCGCACACGCCGGGCGCCCGCCATGGCATAGCCCGCCAGCGCCCCGGCGCGGGGCAGACCGCCGATCGCCTCAAAAGCCGCGATCGTCAGAAAGGCAGCCGCCACCGCGGCCGGCGCCGGCGCGCCGAGCCCGACCAAGACAGCCAGAATCGCCGCCTGGGCGCAGAGGAAGGATGCGAGCTGCGCCAGCCGCGCATATTTGGCGACGTCTCGCTGGGCGGCCAGCAGATTGGCCTCCCGCGCCTGCACGGCGGCGAGCATGCGTCCCTCGGCCCCGAACACGCGGACCTCGCGCAGACCCGTGATCGCGTCGAGCACGGTGACGCGTAGCGCCGACAGATTGCCCGCCAGGCGCGCCCCGGCGCTTGCGGTGCCGCGGGCGGCGAGCACCGGCAGCAGGAAGGCGGAGAGCGCGAAGAGAATGCCTACGAGCAGCGACAGAATGCCGCTGTGCAGCGCCAGCACGACGACCAGTATCGGCAGCACGACAACCGCGCCCGCGAGCGGCACCAGAATGCGCGAATAAAGCCCATCGAGCGATTCCACGTCGCTGACGGCGCGGTTCAGCACATCACCACTGCGTGCCAGACCAAGTCCGCCGGCCAGCCGCTGGGCGATGCCGGCGAAGAACCACACGCGGAGATCGGCGAGCGCCCGGAAGGTCGCCTCATGCGTCACGACACGCTCGGCATAGCGGAGGATGACGCGCGCAACGCCCGCCACCCGCAGCAGGACCGGGGTGACGATCACGGCCGCCACCACGGCGGCTGCCGTCAGGCGTCCGGCCAGCGCCATCATCATCAGCCCGGCGAGGAGTGCGAGAAGCGAGAGGATGATGCCAGCCACCATCCAGCCGGCGCGGTTCCGCCAGAGGCGGAAGATGACGAGAATATCCTGCATCAGGCGACCCCTTTCTGCGCGTCGCCCGCCACAAGCCGACCCGATGCCATATTGAGGCGGCGGCCGGTCAGCATGTGCGCCTGGGTCGAATGGCTTGCCATGATCACAGTGCGGCCGACCGCCAGCCGCTTCAGGCTTTCCAGGACTTCAGCCTCGGTCGCCGGGTCCAGATGCGCCGTGGGCTCATCCAGCAGCAGCAGCGGCGCGTTCTTGAGGAAGGCACGGGCAATGGCGATGCGCTGCACCTGACCGCCCGACAGCCCATAGCCGCCTTCGCCCACCATAGTGTCGAGCCCGTCCGGCAGGTCCGCGAGAAAACCATCCATGCTGGCGAGGCGAACGGCCTCGGACAGTTCGCCCGCGCTCGCTTCAGGCTTGGCAAAGCGGACATTATCGCGAATGGTCGCCGCAAAGATGACCGGCTTCTGGCCGATCCAGGCGGTGAGCCGCGCCAGCGCCTGGGGCACGATGCTGCCCATATCCATGCCGTTCAGCAGCACACGGCCAGTATCGGGGCGCACGAAGCCGAGCAGGATTTCGATGACCGTGGATTTGCCGGCGCCGGACGGTCCCGCCAGGATAACGGCACCACCCGCCGGCAAGCGAAAGCTGACTCCGTCCAGCGCCGGACCACGGGCCTTGTCCCAGGTCAGATGCACATCCTCGAACGCGACGCTGATGCCATGCGCCGCGACGGTCACCGGAGCGGCCGCCGGAGGCTCCGCCATCAGGCGTGCATCGGCGTCGGGCAGCGCGATCAGCGCTTCCGCCGCGGCAATGCCGGCGCCGCGATCCTGATAGGCGAGCGCGAAGGCACGCAAGGGCGCGAACATCTCAGGCACCAGCAGCAGCAGAAACAAGGCCCGACCGGCCTGGGCCGCCATCTCGGCCCCTTTCGGCGCAGCCAGGATGAGATGGCCCTGCTGCACGGCAATCCCGATCAGGGCGACCGCCGCCGCGAGGTCGAGTGCCGTGGACGAGAGAAAGGCCGCCCGCAGCACGCGCATGGTGCGCCGGCGCAGCTCGTCGGCGGCGCCGCGCAGGGCGACTGCCTCATCCTCCGCCCGTCCGGCCAGGACGATGGTGCCGATGCCCCGAATACGGTCCAGAAAGCGCGATTCGAGGCGCATCATGGCGGCGAGCTGCGAGCGCGCGGCAAGCGCCGCACCGATTCCGGCAATCGCCTGGGCAAAGGGCACACAGATGCCGCAAGCCGCCAGGATGAGGGCCGAGACAGGGTCTGCGATGGCGGCGGCGATGACGATCAGCAGCGGCGCCAGCACGGCCATCAGGGCGGCCGGAATCCAGCGCGCGAAGAAACCGTCCAGCGCTTCGATGCGATCGACGACAATCCCCGCCAGATGCGCGCTATGGCCATGGCGCAGCAGGCTGGGTCCGATCGACAGCAGGCGGCTGAGCGTCTCGCTGCGCAGACGGCGCCGGCTTGCCGCGCCGGCCGCCGAGCCGGCCGCGTCAGCGCCCAGACCCATCAGGCCGCGCAACACCGCGGCGATGGCGAAGATGATGGAAGCGAGCACAACCGGCTGATCGTCGCGCACGATGAGGGCGCGGAGCAGGTCAGCGGCGGCGGCGGCCTGGATGACGCCGAACAGCGTGCCAAGAAGGCCGAAGACGATCGCGCTGGACGCCGCCTTGCGGCCCTGCGCACTCTGTTGGCGCAGCCAGGCGGTCGCAGCTTTCTTCTTTGCATCCATGTTCCCCGCATAGCGCGAAGTGCCGGGCCTGCCCAGCGCCGCACGACAGGGAATTTGCGACAATATGGTTAGCGTGCGGGGCGCCGTGATGACACGTGACGGCGTTCCGCGCAGGACATCAGGCTTTGGCCGAAACAAAACAGGCCGGAGATAACTCTCCGGCCTGTTTTGACCTCAGTCTGAGGCAAGTGCGGACACTTGCCGCCAGGGTCAGGCGGGTTCCTGCGTATGGGCTTCCAGGAACCACAGCGCCTTGTCGAGATCGCGCGACGCCGCCGTAAAGATATCCGCGGTATCAGCATCGCCGGCTTCATCGGTGTCATCGATGGCCTTGCGGGTTGCATTGGCGACTGCGCTGTAGCGCTCGATCAGCGCCGCCAGATGATCCTCGATCTTGTAGATATTGGTGGGGTAGGCCGGAACGGTCGACTTGTCGGCGACCACCTGCGTCGTGCCGAGCGCCGTGCCGCCGAGCTGGGCGACGCGTTCGGCCACGGTATCGACATGCTCGTCGATCTGGTCGCGGAAACCGTCCAGCATCTCATGGATCATAATGAAACGCGGACCCTTGAGGTTCCAATGCGCCTGCTTGGTGATCAGAGCGAGATCGATCATATCGGCCAGACGGGCATTCAGTATCTCGATGGCCACGGTCTTGGCATTGCTCTCGAGGTCGTTACGGGTCTTGTGATTGTGGATGGTCTTGGGTGCAGTCGCCATGGGGTGTCGCCCTTTCAAAATCGGTCAACGAAGCTGAACCACAGGTGGGACCGCCCCAGCCCGCGTCAATGGACCCTGATCACCGTGTAGGTTGCGACATCCATCAAGGCATCGCGAAGCTCGGAGGGCGGGAAAATCGCCAGCGCCGCCTGCGCGCTGCGCACGAAGCTTTCAGCCCGTGCGAGAGTGGTGGCGATCGCTTTGTGATTGTCGAGCAGCTGCATCGCATGGGCCAGATCCGCGTCCGTCTGCTGCCCCTCCTCCAGCGTGCGACGCCAGAAGGCCCGTTCCGGCTCCGATCCCTGGGCATAGGCGATCAGCACCGGCAGCGTCACCTTGCCCTCGCGGAAATCGTCGCCGACGGTCTTGCCGAGCACCGCCTGATCGGCCGCGTAATCAAGCGCGTCATCAACCAGCTGGAAGGCGATACCGAGATCCTGGCCGTAATGGGCCAGGGCGTCTTCCTCCGCCAGCGGTCGTCCCGCGACGACGGCGCCGACCTGGGCGGCGGCCGAGAACAGTGCGGCGGTCTTGCCGCGGACCACGTCCAGATAGCGTTCCTCGGTGGTGGTCAGGTCATGCTGGGTGACGAGCTGCAGCACCTCGCCCTCGGCGATGGTGGCGGAGGCCGAGCACAGAATGCGCAGCACATGCAGCGATCCGTCTTCCACCATCAGCTGAAAGGCGCGGGCGAACATGAAGTCACCCACGAGCACCGGCGTCTTGTTGTCGAAAATCGCATTGGCGGAGTCGAGGCCGCGGCGCAACCTGCTTTCATCCACGACGTCATCATGCAACAGGGTCGCCGTATGGATGAATTCGACACAGGCAGCGAGATGCACATGCCGTTGTCCGCCCCGGTAGCCGCACATGCGGGCGGCTGCCAGCGTCAGCAGCGGGCGCAGGCGCTTGCCGCCGGCGGCGACGATATGGGCGGTCACCTGACCGATGAGATCGACCGGACTGTCCATCCGCTTCACGATGGCCTGGCTGCACGCCTCCATATCCGCCTGCAGCAGGCGCGTCAGCCTGGTCAGCGCATCGGGCGGCTGGGTTTCGGCCGCAATTTCCTGGCTGGGAGATGTGACGCCGGCAGTCATGCCCAAACTCAAGCCCTTCCTTACGGTGGTCGATATGAGCCCCGGATAGCGCGGCTCCGACCGTCAGCCTACAGCCGACCGCGTTCGCCATCGCACAAATCGGCCGATGTCGCTACCACCCTGCGCCGTGACGGGGTGGCAGGCGCCCGCGCGGCGGAGATCGGCCATGCTGGTTGAGACGGCGGCCGCCGGCATGACGGACGGGTTTCTGCTGGGCGGCAGGGTGCGCTACAGCCAGCCAAAAGAGGGCTACCGCACCGGGATCGAACCCGTCTTTCTGGCGGCCAGCGTGCCCGCCCGAACCGGCGAGCGCGTGCTGGAGGCCGGAACCGGCGCCGGCGCGGGGCTGTTATGCCTGGAGCGGCGGATCGGCGGCATTCACGGCATCGGCCTTGAGATCGAGCCCCACATGGCGGAGATCGCGGCGGCAAATTTTGCGGCCAACGGCCACGACAATCTCAGCGCGGTCTGCGCGGATGTGCTGGACACTCCGCTGCCCCGCCTACTGGGGGCCGCACCCTTCGACCATATTTTCAGCAATCCGCCCTGGCATGCCGCTGCCGGCACCCATCCCGCGGACGGGCTGCGCGAGCGCGCGAAGATGGCGGATGACGGCATGCTCGGCCGCTGGATCGCGCGGCTGGCCCCGCGGCTGAAACCCCGTGGCACCTTCACGCTGATCCTGCCCGCCCGCGCCATACCGGACGCCCTGGCCGGCCTGGCGGCGGGCGGCTGCGGCGCCCCGGTGATCCTGCCGCTGTGGCCGCGCCCGGGCCGGGAGGCCAAGATCATCCTCATCCAGGCGATCAAGGGCGGCCGCGCGGAGTGCCGCATGCTGTCCGGCGTCATCCTTCATGACGGCCCGGCCTATAGCTTTGCCGCCCATGCGATCCTGCGCGATGCGGCGCCACTCGACCTCGGCCGCGGCTGAGGGTCAGCCGGCGGAGGCCGCCGCCATGGCGCGGCGGATGGCGTCCGCCATGGCAGCGGTGTCCAGGTCCGGCGGCAGAATGGCGGCCGCCGCCCCCGCCGGGTTCATCAGATAGAAAAACGCGGAATGGTTCATGAGATAGGCGCCGGCGCCGCCGCCCGGTGCCGCCTGCTTTTCGGCAAAGACCCGGAAGACGCGCTCGGCCGTGTCGATCGCTGCTTCACTGCCCGTCAGACCGCGCAGGCGCGGGCTGAAGAGCGCGACATAGCGGGCCATGATATCCGGCGTGTCGCGGGCGGGGTCGACGGTGATGAAAACCGGCATAATCCCAGCCCCTGTGGGGCCGAGCGCCGCCAGGGCCTGGACCGCTTTTGCGAGATCGGTCGGGCAGATATCGGGACAAAAGGTGTAGCCGAAATAAAGCAGGCTCCAGTGGCCGCGGAGGTCGTCCTGCGTGAAGGGCCGGCCGGTAGCGGCATCGATGAGCCGAAAAGACCCGCCGACCCCGAGACCCGCGCCCGCGCCCTGGCGCAGCAGGGCCATCAGCCCCGGGACGCGCGCCGGGCCGACCAGCGCGATGGCGCCGCTTGCCAGGAGCAGCAGCACTGCAAGCGCCACCGCCAATCTTCGCAAAAACCTAATCATGCCGCCTTTAGATGCCCTGAAGGATAGTGTCTTAGGATCTACTTACCGTGCCTCGCTCCGTTCTGGCCCGACGCCGCATGGGCGGCAAGGCGGTCGGTCCCAGGCAGAGTGACCATCGCCCGCCCTTCGCCGACAGTCCGCCGACCTCAGCGCGAGCACCGTTTATGACCGACGCCTCCCTGGCCCCGCGCCTTGCCGCAGACTTCTGGTCCGTCCTGGGCGGCAACCGGGATGCGCTGGCCGCCCTGACTTTCGTCGGCACCGGCGACCTGCCGTCAGTCTTCGCGGTCTCGGATCTGGCTGCGGCGAGCATCGGCATCGCCGGATTGGCGCTCGCAGAATTTCGCGCGGCCGGCTCCAGCGCGGCACCGCCCTCCGTGACCGTGGATCGCCGCCTCGCCTCCTTCTGGTTCGGCACCTCGCTGCGCCCCACGGGCTGGGACTTACCCGCCCCCTGGGACCCGTTTGCGGGCGATTATCCGACCGCCGACGGCTGGATAAGGCTGCATACCAATGCGCCGCATCACCGTGCGGCGGCGCTGAATGTGCTGGGCCGTGCGGCAGACCGCGCGGGCGTGGCGGCCGCCGTCACGCGCTGGTCGGCCGACGGGCTGGAAGCCGCCATCATGGCCTCGGGCGGCTGTGCGGCGCGCATGCGGTCGGCCGAGGATTGGGCGACGCACCCGCAAGGCCGCGCCGTCGCGATCGAACCGCTGCTGCATCGCGCCCGCCTGGGGGACGCGCCACGCCCGGCCTGGGCTGGCACGGCGGAGCGGCCGCTGGCCGGCATCCGCGTGCTGGACCTCACCCGCGTGCTGGCGGGCCCCACGGCGACGCGCTTCCTGGCCGGCTTCGGCGCCGAGGTTTTGCGGGTCGATCCGCCCAACTGGGACGAAGCGGCGCTGGCGCCCGAGATGACGCTCGGCAAGCGCTGCGCCCTTCTCGATTTCCACAAGCCGTCCGAATTCGACCGGCTCAAAAAACTCATCGCCGGAGCGGATGTACTCGTGCACGGCTATCGCCCCAATGCCTTGCCGGCGAAGGGACTGGATTCCGCCGGGCGGCGCGGCCTCAATCTCAGCCTCGTCGATGTCTGTCTCAGCGCATACGGCTGGACGGGTCCCTGGAAGGAACGGCGGGGCTTCGACAGCCTGGTGCAGATGAGCAGCGGCATCGCGGATGCCGGCATGCGGCGCCTGGGGCGGGCACAGCCGACGCCGCTGCCGGTGCAGGCGCTGGACCACGCGACCGGCTATCTGATGGCCGCCGCCGTCCTCCGCGGCCTGACCGAACGGCGCCTGACGGGCCGCGGCAGCACCGCGCGCGCCTCCCTCGCCCGCACTGCGCATCTGCTGCTCAGCCATCCGGCTGACCTGGAAGGCGACGCCCTCGCCGCGGAGACGGAGGCCGATCTGGCGCCGGAGGTCGAGACGACGGTCTGGGGTCCGGCACGGCGCCTGCTGCCGCCGCTGGCCATCGATGGTACGGCGATGCGCTGGGACCGGCCCGCCGGGCCGCTCGGCGCCGAAGGCCATCATCCAAGCTGGACCTGACCGCGCCGCGAACGGAAAGAGGCCAATCCAGGTTTTCTTAAGGTTCTCTCAGAAGAATCTTACGATTTGAATGTTAGGTGTGTCCGACTGCTCGGATGCGGACCGTCAACGCCGGCCCGGCACGACCCTGCCGCTTCTGCCGCCGACACCGCAATCCAACACCCGTGCTGCACCGCTCCTCACATCTGGCAAAGACATGAAGATCACTCAGAAAATCTCGCTCAGCTTTGCTGTCATCAGCATTCTGGTCATTGCCCTGACCGTTCTCGTTCTGCGCAATCTTGGATCGCTGGTTCAGGCCGATCAATGGAACGACCACACCTACAAAGTTCTGCTCCAGGCCGACCAAATGCTGGAATCCATGGTCAACCAGGAGACGGGGGTGCGCGGCTATCTGATCGGCAATAATCCCGCCTTCCTCGACCCCTATAACAAGGGCAAGGCCGCTTTTGAGGATTCCTACACGCAGCTGCGGCATTTGACGGCAGACAATCCCGCGCAGCAGCAACGGCTGGATAAGATCCGCACTTTTGCCGATGACTGGCGGACCAATATCGCCGAGCGCGAAATCAGTCTCATGGACAGTATGGCGACGGTGCCGGAGGCGCGATCGATCGAAGCCAGCGGCGCCGGCAAGAAAGCGATGGATGGTCTGCGCGGCGTTCTGAGCGAGTTCCGTCAGGCGGAGGGGTCATTGCTTGACGTGCGCGCCGCCCGCAAAGTCGCTGCCGAAGATACGACCCGCTGGGTCATGCTCATCGGCAGTTTCCTGGCCGTGTTGGCCTCGATCGGCTTTGGCATTTTTGCCAACCGGTCCATCGCTCGCCCCGCGTCGCGCCTGAGCGAGACCATGCTGCGTCTGGCGGGTGGCGATAACCAGGTCGCTATCCCGGGCGTGGGCCGCAAGGACGAAATTGGCCAGATGGCCAATGCGGTTGAGGTGTTCAAGCAGAATGCGCTGGAAAAGGTCCGGCTGGAGGCTGAGACCGCCGAGCAGCGCGCCCATGCCGAAGAGCAGCGCCAGCATCAGGAGGCTTTGAAGACGCAGGCTGCGCAGCAGACCAGCCAGGTGGTCGAATCGCTTGCCATCGGACTGGAAAAGCTCTCCGCCGGCGACCTCATCTTCCGCCTCAATCAGGCTTTCGCCACCGAATACGAAAAGCTGCGGCATGATTTTAACGGGGCGATGGACAAGCTGCAGGAGACCATGTCCTCCATCTCCACCAATACACAGGGCGTCAGGTCCGGTGCCGGCGAGATAAGCCAGGCCTCCGATGACCTGTCACGCCGCACGGAGCAGCAGGCCGCCAGCCTGGAAGAGACCGCCGCTGCCCTGGATGAGATTACCGCGACCGTGCGCAAGACGGCCGAGAATGCCAATGCCGCGCGCAATACCGTCTCGACCGCCAAGGATGACGCGGAGACTTCGGGCCGGGTGGTGCGGGAAACTGTGACGGCGATGAATGGCATCGAGAACTCCTCCAAGCAGATCGGCAATATTATCGGCGTGATCGACGAAATCGCCTTCCAGACCAATCTGCTCGCACTCAACGCCGGGGTGGAAGCCGCCCGCGCGGGGGAAGCCGGGCGTGGCTTTGCGGTGGTCGCGACCGAAGTGCGTGCGCTCGCCCAGCGCTCGGCCGATGCGGCCAAGGAGATCAAGGCGCTGATCTCCACCTCCGGCCGGGAGGTGGAAAGCGGCGTGCGTCTGGTGGGTGAGACCGGCCGTGCGCTGGACCGCATTGTAGAGCAAGTTGGCCAGCTCAATGCGCTGATCGGCGATATCGCGGCCTCAGCCCAGGAACAGGCAACGGGCCTCGCTGAGGTCAATACCGCGATGAACCAGATGGATCAGGTGACGCAGCAGAATGCGGCGATGGTGGAGCAGGCAACCGCCGCCAGCCACAGCCTGGCGAAGGAGGCCGAGACATTGAGCGGGCTGGTCGCGCAGTTCCGCATTGGCAGCGAAGCGGCAGCCGCGCCTGCCTCAGGCAAGCGCCCGACGGCCGGCCCAAAAACCCCGGCTCCGCGCTTGCGGCCTGTGCAGGGCTTCGGCGGTGACAAGGCTGCGTCACGGGCTGCGCCGAGCCGCGCCATGGCCGGTGCGGGTGCCGATGAGGGAGACGGCTGGAACGAGTTCTAGAGTTAGCCGGGTTCGACCATTCGATACCCGCGCAAGCGGGTATCTTCTGACGGCGCTGAGTTATACCCGGCGAGGTGCCGCGTGCGGTGGTCAGGAAGATGCCCACTTGCGTGGGCATGACGGGGTGACCTGTGTCAACCAAAGGCTCACAAACTCGGACGTGCGGCGTTCAGCCGCCGTTCGACGCCGGACGGCGCCGGACGGCGCCGGACGGCGTAATAACGATCTTTAACGGTATCGACCGTCGTCCTGCACCATTCAGGATCTCTCGCTTCCACAAATCCTTATAGCTTCGAGAAAATTCAAAGTTCCATCACCGGAACTTTACCATTGCCCTTGTATGAGCGGTCGAGCGTCCAACTCGCCGGCAAGATGCAGGGGCGCGGGGCCGCGCCAGTCAAGGAGAGATTCGGTTGAAGAACGTCCCCATTACAATGAAGATTATGATGATCGTGGGGCTCTTCGGCCTCTTCGTTCTCGGCGTTGCCTTCTATTCGTCAGGTCAGATCAGCGCGATCGGGTCACGCTACAACAATCTCCTGGAAGGGCCGAGCGCCGCCGCGACCTCTCTCACCCGCGCGTCCCGTTTCTTGCAATCAGAGCGCGCCGGCATTGCCGAGCTTGGGCTGGATTATACCGATACGCAGAATGCCGCGACCGTCGCCGCGATGAAATCCGATCTCAGCAGCTTCACGCAAATGATGGACCAAGCAGGGATGCTGGCGCCAAGTCACGCGACCGAATACGAGTCCTTCAAGCAAACGGTTCTCGATACCATCAACAACAAATGCGGCAAAACCATCAAGGACATGGCGGCGGCGACGACGCCTACGGCCATTCTCGCGACTCAGCATGAATATCTGGACCAGTGCGCCCCGCTCTTCCTACCGCTGCTGACCGAGATCACCACCAAAGTCACCACGCTGCGGGGCGAGGTGGACAACTCCGTCGCGCAGGTGAAGGCCCAGACCGGCCGGACCATTCTGACCACCTATGCCGGCATCATCATCGGCCTGATCATCATCGCCAGTCTCAGCGTCTTCGGCGCGCGTGCTTGGATCATTGCGCCGATCCGCCGCCAGCTGGACTTCATGGGCCAACTCGCCAATAGCAATTACGATATCACCGTAGAGGGCACCGAGCGGCGTGACGAGGTCGGCGCCATTGCCCGCACGGTCGAAATCTTCCGCGATGCCGGTCGCGACAAGGTACGCCTCGAAGCCGAAACCGCCCAGCAGCGCGCCCATGCCGAGGAGCAGCGCCAGCAGCAGGAGATTTTGAAGGCGCAGGCCGCTCAGCAGGCGAGTCTGGTGGTCGAATCGCTCGCCATAGGTCTCGAAAAGCTCTCGGAAGGCGATCTGATCTTCCGCCTCAACCAGGTTTTCGCTACCGAATACGAAAAGCTGCGGCATGATTTCAATGGGGCCATGGACAAGCTGCAGGAGACGATGATCTCCATCTCCACCAATACGCAAGGGGTACGCTCGGGCGCCGGGGAAATCAGCCAGGCCTCCGATGACCTGTCACGGCGCACGGAACAGCAGGCGGCCAGCCTGGAAGAAACCGCGGCTGCCCTGGATGAGATTACCGCGACGGTGCGCAAGACCGCTGAGAATGCGACCGCCGCCCGCAGCACCGCCATCACCGCCAAGGATGATGCCGAACAATCCGGCGCAGTGGTGCGCGAGACCGTCGGCGCCATGAGCGGCATCGAGAACTCCTCCAAGCAGATCGGCAATATCATCGGCGTCATCGATGAAATCGCCTTCCAGACCAATCTTCTGGCCCTCAATGCCGGGGTTGAGGCCGCCCGTGCCGGTGAGGCCGGACGTGGCTTTGCGGTGGTCGCGACCGAAGTGCGCGCGCTGGCTCAGCGTTCGGCCGATGCGGCCAAGGAGATCAAGGCACTGATCTCCGCCTCCAGCCGGGAGGTGGAAAGCGGCGTGCGTCTGGTGGGTGAAACCGGCCGCGCGCTGGACCGGATTGTCGAGCAGGTCGGCAAGCTGAATGCGCTGATCGGCGATATCGCGGCCTCAGCCCAGGAACAGTCGACGGGCCTGGCCGAGGTCAATACCGCGATGAACCAGATGGATCAGGTGACGCAGCAGAACGCGGCCATGGTGGAGCAGGCAACCGCCGCCAGCCACAGCCTGGCCAAGGAGGCCGAAGCGCTTGGGCGGCTGGTCGCGCAATTCAGCCTGGGCGACGGTGCCGGCGGACCCAGCGCGCCAACGAAGAAACCATCTAGCCCGGCCGCACCCCGGTCACCCGCCCAGCGTCTGCGCGCAGCGACGGGCCAGAGCAGGCCCGCGGCACCGGCCCGCGCCCTGGCCAGCGCCGGGGCTGATGACGGTGACGGCTGGAATGAGTTCTAGAGTTAGCCGGATTCGACCATTCAATAGCGTCATACCCGCGCAAGCGGGTATCTTCTGACGGCGCGGCGCCATTCCCGGCGAGGTGTTGCGTGCGGTGGTCAGGAAGATGCCCACTTGCGTGGGCATGACGGGGTGACCAGGGTCCACTAAAGGCTCACAAACTTGGACGTCCGGCGTTCAGCCGCCGTTCGACGCCGGACGGGGTAATGACGGTCTTTCACGGTATTGACCGTCGTCCGGCGCCATTCAGGATCTCTCGCTTCGACAAATCCTTATAGCTTCGAGAAAATTCAAAGTTCCATCAACGGAACTTTACCATTGCCCCTGTATGACCGGTCGAGCGTCCAACTCGGCGGCACGATGCACGGGCGCAGAGCCCCGCCAGTCAAGGAGAGATTCGGTTGAAGAACGTCCCTATCACGCTCAAAATCATGATGATCGTGGGGCTCTTCGGCCTCTTCGTTCTCGGCGTTGCCTTCTATTCGTCAGGTCAGATCAGCGCGATCGGGTCACGATACAACAATCTCCTGGAAGGCCCGAGCGCCGCCGCGACCTCTCTCACCCGCGCGTCCCGTTTCTTGCAATCAGAGCGCGCCGGCATTGCCGAGCTTGGGCTGGACTATACGGACGCCATGAATGCCACGAGCCTCGCCGAGATGAAATCCGATCTCGGCAACTTCACGCAGATGATAGAACAGGCGGCCAATTTGGTGCCGGAGCATGCGAGCGAATACCAGTCTTTCAAGAAAACGGTCCTCGATACTATCAATAATAAATGCCAGAAAAGCATCAGCGACATGGCGGCGGCGACGACGCCCACGGCTCTTCTCACGACCCAACGCGAATATCTTGATCAATGCGCCCCGCTCTTCCTACCGCTGCTGACCGAGATCACCTCCAAAGTCGCCACGCTGCGGGGCGAAGTTGCCGCATCTGCGGCGCAAGTAAAAGCCCAGACGAGCAGGACCATTCTGACCACCTATGCCGGCATCATCATCGGCCTGATCATCATCGCCTCCCTGGCGGTTTTCGGCGCCCGCGCCTGGATCATTGCCCCGATCCGCCGCCAGCTGGACTTCATGGGGCAGCTGACCAATGGCAAGTATGACATCACCGTCGAAGGCACCGAACGGCGGGATGAGGTCGGCGCCATTGCCCGCACGGTCGAAATCTTCCGCGATGCCGGGCGCGACAAGATCCGCCTGGAGGCTGAAACCGCCCAGCAGCGCGCCCATGCCGAGGAGCAGCGCCAGCAGCAGGAAGCCATCAGAGCGCAGGCCGCCCAGCAAGCCAGTCTGGTGGTGGATGCGCTTGCCCTTGGCCTGGAAAAGCTTTCCGCCGGAGACTTGATCTTCCGCCTCAACCAGGTTTTCGCCGCCGAATACGAAAAGCTGCGGCATGATTTTAACGGGGCGATGGACAAGCTGCAGGAGACGATGATCTCCATCTCCACCAATACGCAAGGGGTACGCTCGGGCGCTGGGGAAATCAGCCAGGCATCCGATGACCTGTCGCGGCGCACGGAGCAGCAGGCCGCCAGTCTGGAAGAAACCGCGGCCGCCCTGGATGAGATTACCGCGACGGTGCGCAAAACCGCTGAGAACGCGACCGCCGCCCGCAGCACGGCCATCACCGCCAAGGAGGATGCCGAACAATCCGGCGCGGTGGTGCGGGAGACCGTCGGCGCCATGAGCGGCATCGAGAACTCCTCCAAGCAGATCGGCAATATCATCGGCGTGATCGACGAAATCGCCTTCCAGACCAATCTTCTGGCCCTCAATGCCGGGGTTGAGGCCGCCCGCGCCGGTGAGGCTGGGCGCGGCTTTGCGGTGGTCGCGACCGAAGTGCGTGCGCTGGCCCAGCGCTCGGCCGATGCAGCCAAGGAGATCAAGGCGCTGATCTCCACCTCCGGCCGGGAGGTGGAAAGCGGCGTGCGGCTGGTGGGCGAGACCGGCCGCGCGCTGGACCGGATCGTCGAGCAGGTCGGCAGGCTCAACGCGCTGATCAACGATATCGCAGCCTCGGCGCAGGAACAGGCCACCGGCCTGGCTGAGGTCAATACCGCGATGAACCAGATGGATCAGGTGACGCAGCAGAACGCGGCCATGGTGGAGCAGGCAACCGCCGCCAGCCACAGCCTGGCGAAAGAGGCCGAAGCGCTCAGCCGGTTGGTCGGGCAATTCAGCCTAGGCGACAGCCCCGCCGGGGCGGGCGCGCCCGTGAAGAGAGCCAGTGGCCCTACCGCACTGCGGTCGCCGGCACCCCGCCCCCGCGCGGCGACGGGCCAGAGCAGGCCCCCTGCCCCTGCACGCGCCATGGCAGGCGCAGGGGGAGACGACGGTGACGGCTGGAACGAGTTCTGACGCCGAGGCAGGTTCAGCCGCCGTTCGGCGCCGGGTCAGCGTCCTTCGCTGCCGCCGCGCCGATGGCCAGCGCCCGACGGGCCATCTCCAGCGCCCCATCCCGGCTTTTGGCGGCGCCGACAAAGCGGCGCAGATGGACGAAGACCGCGTCCGGCACGCCTGACGTGGCGGCCAAAGCCTCCCGCTCCAGCCCCGCCCAGGCCTCAGGCAGCGGCACACGCTGGGCAAAGGACTCCTTTTCCGGCGGCATGGTGTCGATCATCCAATTGCCGTTGGATGCCTGGCTGACGCAGTAGATGACCGGCAAATCGCGGGCGAAGACCGTATTCTTCCAGGGCATGCCACGGTCGAGCACGAGTATCCTGGGGTCCTCCCCCGCCGCATGCGCGGCCAGCACGCGCCCATCGGCGAGATGACGGGCGCGCAGCATATCGACCCGCCGGGCCAGAACGCCGGACGCGAAATCCGCCGCCTCCAGGAAAGCCGCGTCACCCGCCGCCGGGCCGCTGGACTCCGGGCTGTCCCAGCTTGGGTTGAAGTCGCCGATCAGGCGGCCGAGCCCCAGCCCGTCATCCTGCACCGGCCCGCGGGGCGATACGCCATTGTCCAGCTCGTCGATGCGCCGCAGGACGCTGTCATCCAGTTCCGCCGCAATGGCCTGGGCCAGCCCTGCATCCGCCTCGCCGTGCGGCCCGAGCAGGGCCGCAATCGCGGGCACGCCATAGACCTGCCAGATGAGCCCCGCCGCGGAATAGGGCGTGCCGTCAGGCCGGGTGGGGGCGCCGCGCTGATGGTGGTCGAAACGACTGAGAGCCGGATCGAAGACGGTTCCGACATCCCAGACGATATCCCCGGTCTCGATCAGCCGTGCATCCCGCGTGCGCAGCAGGCGATGGTCTTCCCCTGCCCGCTTCAGTCCAAGTGCCAGACGGAGAACGGCATAGGCAAAGACCTCATCGCAATGGAATTTGCCACTATGCGTAATCAGAAGGGGGCGAATCTCGCCAGATGACATGGGATGGTCCGATGCTGAAACAGGAAACAGTCAGTTTCTCTGCCCTATAGCCGTCACGCATCGCGCCGCACAGCCCCGCTTTCGGCTGCGTCGGCCCCCCTATCCGGTCAGGCCGGGTAGATCGACCCCGTCATCGGCTCCACATAGACGATCTTGTCCTGGACCGCCGCGATGCCGGGCACATTCTCCACCGTGACACGGATGGCCGTGCGCAGCCGCTCATCATGAATGACCCCTTCGAGAGTGGCGACACCGGCCGCCACGCGCACGCCGACACTGGCATTGCTGGCAAACCAGCCCGCGGCGTCGAGCGCTGACATGATGCGCGCCTCCAGATCGGGGTCCGGCACGGGCTCCGGGCTCGGGGTGAGGATGTCAGCCAGACGGCGGTCGAGAGCTGCCACCAGGTCAGACCGCGCGACGATGCCGGTCAGGCGCCCGTCACGCTCTACCGGCAGGCGGCGCACGCGATGCTTTTCCATCAGGCGCACCACCTCGGCCAGCGGCGCGTCCTCGGCCACCGTCACCACCACCTCGGTCATGAGGTCGCTGACGCGACGGCTATGGCTGCGGATGTAATCGGTGATCTCGCGCCCACCCCCCAGAAGCAGATCCAGGAAATAGCGCGGTTTGTGGCCTGCACCATGTTCGGTTGCGGTCTCCACCCGGCGCAGCAGATCACCTTCCGTGATGATGCCGAGGATTTGCCTGGACCCCGTCACCACCGGCACGCCGGAGGCATGGCAGGCTACCATGATCTGGATCACGGCGCTGACCGTCGCATCTGGCCCCACGGTGCGGACGTCACGTGTCATGATATCGCGGGCGAGCAACATGCGATCCTCCTTGCCGCGGGCGGTGATCGGAAGCCCTGTGGCAAAAGGAGAGTGCCAGTCTCCGTCTGGCGATGCCTTGATTTCGATCAAGGGAGGCAGGCCCGGACCCGTCCGGTCTTTGGGCAAAAAAAAGCCCGCGGGACCAGGGATTACCCCTGGCGCCGCGGGCTGTGTCGCTCGGGTCGGTCAGACCTTGAGGTTGACGGCCGCCATCTTGCCCTTCTGGCCACGCTCCAGATCGAAGCTGACCTTCTGGCCTTCATTCAGACCGCCCAGACCGGCGCGCTGCACGGCGGAGATGTGCACGAACACATCGGCGCCGCCGTCTTCCGGCTGAATGAAGCCATAGCCTTTGGTTGCATTAAACCACTTAACCGTGCCAACCGACATCGGGTCTCTCCTCGCACCTGGCAACCCGCAACATGCGGGCCAAACTGACTTTTGCTTTGGGGGGAGGCGCGCGGCGCGCGGAAACCCGCATACCGAAACACTTATAGCCCAGGATCAAAAGCGCCGCCCGAATCTATGACCCAGTCCGCGGCGGATTGCTAGGTGAAAATCGCCGGTCTACGGCGGAAAAATGGGGGTCTTACGGAAATTCGATAACCATATGCACAAATGCGATTTGCAAGCCCGCCCCCAGGTCATGTCATCATCTATGACTGCGCCTGGGCGCTATCGGTCTGCACGGCAAGGGGACACGCGATGATGGCGGAATACGGTCGGATCAAAGCGGCTCTGCAGGCGCGGCGGCCGGGCCACGCTCTGCCGCAATCGCTTTATAATGACGCGGACGTCTTTGCTTTCGACCAGAAGGCGATTTTCCACCGGAGCTGGATACTGGTCGGCTTTGAGGTCGAGTTTCCCACCGCCGGCAGCTACCAGTCCCTCAAGATCGGTGGCGCGCCGGTCATCATCATGCGCGGCAAGGACGGCATCCTGCGCGGCTTCCACAATACCTGCCGGCATCGCGGGGCCGAGCTATGCCCGGAAGGCGCTGGCAAAAGTGCGCGGCTCGTCTGCCCCTATCACCAATGGACGTACGACCTTGCCGGCAAGCTGATCTTTGCGGGCCGCATGGGCGATGATTTCGATGCCTCGGCCCATAGCCTGGCACCGATCCATGTGGAGACGCTGGAAGGCACGGTCTATGTCTGCCTGAGCGACACCCCGCCCGATTTCGCGCCGTACCGCGAGGCCGTCGGCCCGATGCTGGCCGCGCATAATCTGAGGGACGCAAAGATCGCCCATCAGGCGACGCTGGTGGAGAAGGCGAACTGGAAGATCGTCATGGAAAACGCGCGGGAATGCTATCACTGCGCCGGTCGCCACCCGGAACTTGCCGTGACCTTCCCGATCTATGCCAAAGGCAATTTCGAATCGGTGAGCGATCACGAGGCGCATTTCGACGCCCGCATGACCGCGCTCGGCCTGCCCGGCGCGCCGGCGGAGGCCGATTGGTGGCAGGCCGCGCGCTTTCCGCTCAATGACGGTATGGTGTCGATGACCATGGACGGGCAGCGGGCCGTCAAAAAGCTGATGTGCCCTGTCGGCGACGGCGATATCGGCAGCCTGCGCTGGGCGCTCGAGCCACACAGCTTCTGCCATTCCACCGGCGACTTCACCTTCATGTTCACCTGCATCCCCGTAAGCCCGAAGGAGACCCTCGTGCTGGGCAAATGGGTCGTCCATAAGGATGCGGTCGAAGGCGTGGACTACGATCTGGAGAACCTCGTGAAGCTGTGGGACGTGACCAATATGGAGGATCGCGACCTTTGCGAACTCAATCAGCGTGGCGTCGACAGCCCGGGCTATCGTCCCGGCCCCTATTCCGCGGTGGCCGAATCGCTCGTGCTGCGCTTCACGAACTATTACGTCAGCAAGGCGCTCGACTATATTGACGCGGTTGAGGGCAATACCACGCTTGCAGCCCTCGCGGCCGATTGAGCGTGAGCGACAAGCCTGTCTGGCGCGGCGGCGATGACTTGCTGCGCTGCCTAAGCGTCACCCAGGAGGCGCCGGGCGTCAAAACCTTTCGCTTCACGGCCGCGAGCGGCGCGGCTGTGCGGTTCCATGCCGGACAGTTCGTGACCCTGCGGCTGCCGCTGCCGACGGGCGAGATCTGGCGTTGCTTCACCATCGCCTCATCGCCCCTGCAGGAAGGGGCGATCGACCTCACGATTAAGATTCAGGCCGATGCGGGCGCGATCAATGCCTCCGGCACCGCCTGGATGCATCATCACCTCCATGCCGGGATGGAGATTGCGGCAAAGCTGCCCGCCGGTCCCTTCTGCCTGATGCATCCGCCCGAGCGGCCGCTGCTGCTGGTCTCGGCCGGCAGCGGCGCCACACCCATGGCCGCCATCGCCCGCTTTTTGCGCGATATCGGCGACCAAACGCCGGTTCACTACATCCACCTCGCCCGATCCGAGGCCGAGTGGCTGTTCAGGCCGGAGATCGAGGCAATCGCCGCGGCCCTCGGCAGCTGGAAGCTTGACTGGCTGACGAGTGCCGCGCAGGGTCGTCCCTCGGCCGAGACCTTTGCGGCCATGGCCCCCGATCTTGCCGAGCGGGAGGTTTTTTGCTGTGGGCCGGCCGGTTTCATGGCGGCGATCGAGACCGCCCATGCCCAGGCCGGTGGTCCGGCCGACGCCTTCCGCAAGGAGGCATTCCTGGCTATCCCGATTCCTGAACTGGCGGTGACGCACACGGCCAAGGCCGAACCCGGGACGCAGCCCGGCGGCTTCACGCTGCGGTTTGAACCGTCCGGCAAAAGCGTGGCGATCGGGCCGGAGGAGACGGTGCTGACCGCCGCCAGCCGCCTTGGCATTGCCATCTCCTATGCCTGCGGCGACGGTATCTGCGGCACCTGCCGCATCCGCAAGCTGGAAGGCACGGTCGAGATGACCCATCAAGGCGGCATCGAGGAGGATGAAGTGGCCGATGGCGACATCCTTGCCTGCTGCGCCTATCCCCGCTCCCATCTCGTTCTGAAGGTTTGACCATGGCGGACTCCGCACAGGGCAAAGGCTTGTCACTGGAGACGCTGGCGATCGGCGCCGGCTACGACCCGGCCGAGCATAATGGCGCGGCCAAGCCGCCGATCTATATGACCTCCACCTTCGTCTATCCGTCGGCCGCCGTCGCGCGCGCCGTGCATCAGGCCTTTTTCGATGGCGACGTGCCGGAAAAATCCGGCAAGAACGGCTTCATCTATGCGCGCCTCGACCACCCCAACCTGGTCATGGCGCAGACGCGCATCGCGGTGCTGGATCGCGCCGAGGATTCTGCCCTCTTCTCCTCCGGCATGGCGGCGGTCTCCACCCTCGCCCAATGCTTTCTGCGGCCGGGCGACAGCGTCATGCATAGCCGCCCGATCTATGGTGGCACGGACATGCTGCTCAATACCCATATGACGGAGATGGGCGTTCACCCCTTCGGCTTTACCGATGGCGTGGACGAGGCGCATCTGACGCAGGTCGCTGACGCCGCCATGGCCAAAGGTCCCCTCACGCTGATCATGGTGGAAAGCCCGGCCAACCCGACCTGTGCCATTGCCGATATAGCGCTGATCAGCCGGCTGGCGGACCGCATTGCCCTCGCCCAAGGGCAGCGGCCGATCATTTCGGTGGATAATACGTTCCTGGGGCCGTTCCTGCAGAGCCCGCTGGAACATGGCGCCGATCTGTGCCTGACCTCGCTGACCAAATATGCCGGCGGCCACAGCGATTTCATGGGCGGCAGCATCAGCGGGTCGTCGGCCCTCGTCGGGCGGTTGAAAAAGCTCCGCACGCTGCTCGGCAATCACGCCGATCCGCATAATTGCTGGATGCTGCTGCGGTCGGTCGAAACCATGGCGCTGCGCACCGAACGCGCGGTCGCCAATGCGAAGACGATCGCGGCTTTCCTGCGCGGCCATCCGAAGGTGATCCGCATCACCTATCTGAATTTTCTGGAGGACGGCAGCACAGCGCGCGCGGTCTATGACCGGCAATGCGCGGGACCCGGCTCCACCTTCTCCTTCGATGTCGAGGGCGGCGAGGCCGGCGCCTTCCGTTTTCTGGATCAATTAAAGCTCCTGCGCTTCGCCGTGAGCCTGGGGGGGACGGAAACCTTGATCTGTCATCCGGCGACGACCACCCATTACGCGGTGCCGGAAGAGAACCGCCTTGCCGTGCATATCGGCCCCGCCACGATGCGCGTCTCTGTCGGCATCGAAACGGCGGCCGACCTGATCGCCGATCTTGCCCAAGCGCTGGAGGCTGTCTGATGGAAGACGAAGACGTCGTATCCGACTTTCACGCCATCGGCGAAAAGCATATCCGCGCGGACGAACGGACCGAGATTGTCGTCATCGGCGCCGGCCGCGCAGGGCTGGCCGCGGCCATTGCTGCCGCGAAAGGCGGCGCACAGGTCATGCTGGTGGATGAAAATCCGCTCGGCGCCGGGCTGATCGGCATGGATGTGCCGCTGCTCTTCGGCAATCGCTGGACGCCGGCGGTGCAGAACCAGGGCCGCATGCTGGAACAGGTGCTGACCGCCAATCCTGGCCTGGAAGAGGCTTTCGAGCTTGGCATCGATGTCAGGCTCGGCACCTATGCCTGGGGTGCCTTTACCGGCGGCCCCAATCTGCGCTCCCTGCCCGAGCCTGTGGTGGGTCTGGCCGATGAGACGCGCTCCTGGCTGGTCGGATTCCGCCGCCTGATCATCGCGACTGGCGCGCGCGACCTGGTCTATTCCTTCCGGGGGTTTGAGACGCCCGGCGTGGTCGGCGCGCTGGGCCTGACCGCGCTCATCCAGACTTATGCGGCTTTCAACGGCCAGCGTATCGTCATCCTCGGCAGCGGCGATTTGGCGGTTGCGACGGCCACGGCCGCGCTCGACGCCGGGTTTGAGGTTACCGCCCTGGTCGAGGTGCGGGACAGGCCGCAGGCGGATGTTTCGACGCTGGTCGCGCGCGGCGTCGAGATCGTCACCGGCCACGCCATCCTGGAGGCGGAGGGCAATGCCGAGGGCGTCACCGCCGCCCTGCTGGCCCCGGTTGCCGGCGGCGCGCCGCGCCGCATCCTGTGCGATACGATTTGCCTCGCCATCGGCGCCGTGCCGGTGATCGATCTGGCCGATGTTGCCGGCGCCCACATTCGGCGGGACGAAGCCGGCGCCTTCGTGCCCGGCACGCTGCCCGCGGGGATCTTCGTTGCGGGCGACGCGGCCGGATTAGGCTCTGACGCCACGGCCACCGGGATGGCGGCGGCCACCGCCGCCCTCGCCTCGCTCGGCCATCCCGCCGCGGCGGAGGCAGTGCCGAGCGCTTGCGCGCCCGTCTTGCCGCCCGATACCGACGCCTACCGGATGGACTGGATGCGCGCCCTGCTGGAGACCGGCGGGCGGGACGTCATCGCCTGTTCCTGCGAAGAGGTGTCGCGGCGGGATCTGCTCGATGTGCAGCCGCCCCGCTACCTCGCAGCACCGACCGCGCGCCATAACAGCCTGACGCAGCTCGCCGAGGATGGACCTGTCAACCAGGACCAGATCAAGCGGCTGACCCGCGCCTGCATGGGGCCCTGCCAGGCCCGCCGCTGCCGCGAGCAGGTGGCGATGATCATGGCGATCGGCACGGACCGGCCGCTCAGTTCCATCGCGCTGGCCGGCTACCGTGCCCCGGTGCGGCCGCTGCCGCTCGGTGTGCTGGCCGCAGACTCTGAGACGCTCGGCATGGTCGAAGGCTGGAACGTCTGGTTCGGCATCCGCAGCCAATGGATTCCCTATGACGATATCGGCACGGAGCGCGAGACGCAGCGCGCCGGCCGGATGACGCATTTCTGAGGGGCTGGGAAATGTCGGAAATCAAGAAACAGGCGTCGGTCATCGTCATCGGCGGCGGCGTCACCGGCCTCAGCGCCGCCTGGTGGCTGGCGCGCGACGGTGTCGATGTTCTGGTCATCGAGAAGGGCATCGTCGGCTGGGAGGCATCGGGCCGCAATGGCGGCGGCTGCACCCATTACCAGAGCCCGCTATTCCATGAGGAGCAGCGGCTGTGGCCGCAGATGGATGAGCTGCTGGGCTATCCGACCGAGCACCGCGCCGAACGCGTCATCATGGCGCTGACCGAGCAGCAGCTCGCACAGTATCAGGATCATGGCGAGATCTGCGCCAGGATGGGCTACCGCTACGAAACGCTGGACCCAAAGCAGACGCGCGAGCTGGTGCCCCTCGCGGGCGATAACGTCGTCGGCTCGGTCTATTATCACTTCGGCGGTCAGGCCAATCCGCAGCGCACGGTGCAGGCCTATGCCTGGGCCTTGCAGGACCTTGGCGGCCGCATTCTGCAGCACACGGCGGTGTCCTCGCTCATCGTCGAAGGCGGCAAGGTTAAGGGCGTGGAAACCTCACTCGGCCGCTTCGACTGCGACCATCTGGTGCTTGCCGCCGGCCCCCAGACCGGCGCGCTGCTGGAAACGATCGGCCTTTATCTTCCCGTGGCCCCGGCCCGGGCCGAGATGATCGTGACCGAGCCGCTGCCCCTGATGAAAATCGGCGGCGTCGACGGCAACGGGCTGTACGGACGCCAGACGTTGCGCGGCAACCTTGCCTATGGCGGCGGCCCGCATGAATGGCTGGCCGACACGCCGCCCGAAGGTGGCGCGGTGACGCGCCCGTCCACCCAGCTGCTGCAGAACCTGTCGCGCCGGCTGGTCGAGCTGTTCCCCAAAGCCGCACATGTGCGCGTCATCCGGTCCTGGGCCGGCATCATCGAAAATACGCCCGACGGTCGCCCTGTCATCGACCGGCTGTCGGAGCCCGACAACCTGACAGTCACCACCATGAGCAGCGTCGGATTCGGCCTCTCGCCGGCGACGGGACATGCGATTCGTGATCTTGTCCTGGAGGGACGCTGCAGCTTCGCCGATATCGGCAAGCTCAGCCTCAGCCGTTTCGCGAACCTGCCGCGCGATTGGCGCGTGCGGCAGGGCTGGGTTCCGCCTATCCTGCCGGATTATGAATCGGATGCAGGCGCGTATCTGGCGCAGGCTTGAGGAAGGGCGAAGGCAATGGCTGCCAAAGGGAAAGTTCTGATCGTCGGCGCGGGGATCGCGGGTCTGTCGACCGCCTGGAGCCTGAAGCGGCGCGGCTATGATGTCGATATTTTCGACCGGGGTCCGATTCCGAACCCGGTCAGCTCATCCTGGGATGAGCATCGCATCTCCCGCCATGCCTATGGCGAGTTCGAGGGCTATGCCCATCTCATGCCCCATGCTTTCAAGCTGTGGGACCGGCTGTGGAAGGATCTGGGCGCCACGCATTACGAGCCGACGGGTGCGACCTATTTCATCCATGAAGAGACGCCCTGGTATCATGGCACCGCCACGGCGCTGACCGAGATGGGTATCCGCTATCGCGACATTCCGCTCGGAAAGGCCGAGCAGCGCTATCCGATGATCAATCTGGAAACGGTGACGCGAGTAGTGGAAACCGGCGGCGCCGGCATTCTGTTTCCCTATCGCATCATCCGCGGCCTGATCAATTTGCTGGGCTCCCAGGGGGCCAGTTTCCATGCCCTGCATGATGTAACCGCGATCGATGCCGAGAAAGGCACTCTTGTCGCCAATGGCAAGACCTTCACCGGCGATTACGTGGTCATCGCCGCCGGCGCCTGGGCCGACCGGCTGGTGCCGGAGCTGCGTCAGGAGGCCGTGCCCTCCCGCCAGGCCGTCATTTTCCTGGCCCCACCGCCTGACCTGACGGAAGCCTGGCAGGAGGCCGGCGTGATGGCCGATATCGGCGACGACACCAGCTGCTACATTCTGCCGCCGCGCCGCGGCATGCGCCTGAAAGTCGGCGACCATGTCTTTACCCGCCGTGGCGATGCGGACGAAGACCGCCGCGCCACGGAGCAGGATGTGGCACGCCTGACCGGCCTATTGCCGCGCGTGCTGCGGGACTACGGCCGCTACCAGGTCCTGGAGCGCAAGGCCTGCTATTACACGGTGACAGATGACGAGCATTTCATCCAGAAGCCGCTGGGGCCGAAGGGCTGGCTGATCAGCGCCTGCTCGGGCCATGGTTTCAAGCTGGGCGCCCTGACCGGCGAGCTGGCCGCGCAGGCCATTACGGCGGAGCGGCCGGCCGCGGAGATTACTGAAATCGCCGCCGGCCGCCGCCGGATTGCGGCCTGACGCGGGTGTGATTGCCGCTCTTCGCCGCTGAGCGTAGGCTGCCACTCCCGGGGCAGCCTCACGCCATACCCGCCACACGCCCAAAGGACCGCTGACAGGGCGGAGCATCATGACTGACGCCTATATCGAGACCACGCGGGGCATCCGCGTCACCGTGCGATCCTTCTACCTGGACGACCAATCCCAACCCGACGAGGGCCGCTTCGTCTGGGCTTACCGGGTGACGATCGACAATCAGAGCCAGCAGTCCGTTCAGCTCCTGCGCCGCAGCTGGCGGATCACCAATGCCGCGGGCCGCGTTCAGCGTGTACATGGCGATGGGGTGGTGGGGGAGCAGCCGGTGCTCGATCCGGGGGAGAGCTTTGAATATACCTCCGGCACACCGCTCGACACATCAACCGGATTTATGGCTGGCAGCTATGAGATGGTGGCTACCGCGACCGGCGACGTCTTCGAGGTCACGATTCCGACCTTCAGCCTGGACAGTCCCCACCAGAAACTGATTCTGCACTAAGCGCTGCGCAAGGCGCTCTGCCGCCATGCTGTGCCGGCCGGCGGCAGCAGGGCCAGCATGCGGCTGGCCCTCTCCATCATTTAGGCACGTCAGGCGGCGGCACGGGTCGCCACGGTCTTGACCGGCGGACGCGCCGCCAGCGGGGCCAGGCGATAGGCCCGGCTTGCGGCTTCGCGGACTTGGGACAGATCGGCAAAGCGCTGGCCGTCCAGGTCCTTGAGACGGGAATCGACACCGACAAACCGGTAGCTGTCCCCGTAGAAGGCTGCAGCACCGACGAAAACACCGTCGATTTCAATTACGTAAGACTGTTTCACCGAAATCTCCTGGCGAAGTCCAAACCGGCCGGCATCGTCCCAAATGGGGCTTGCCAAGCCTGAGCTGCATCTAGTCGAGAGGCTGTTGGCGGGGAAAGAAAATTATTTGTGACCAAGGAATTATGCTTATTTTTTGATGTCACACATGAAGAAAGTGCGGGCCATTTTCGATGCAATTACGTTACTAAGTTTACACCGCTTTGGCTATGGCAGAACGCATGGGGCAATCTCTTCACCCCACGCAAATTGTCTGTTCGCCTGCTTGTTCAATACACCTCTCCCGGCATAGCCGACAGGCGCCCGCTTTCGTGTTCATCGCACTGTCACTCTACGGAACTCATTACGCGATGTTGATTAAAAGAAGCTTCACGATCGCGGGTCACCGTACTTCGGTGGCATTGGAATCTGAGTTTTGGGCCGTGCTCGAAGCGTCCGCGCGGCGGCGCGGGGAGACGCTGGCGGCGCTGGTGATGGTGGTCGATGCTGAGCGCGCCGAGGCCCGTCCGCTGGCATCCGCTTTGCGTGTCTGGGCCTTGCGCGATCGGTCGTCAGAGGACGGCGCCTAGCCGGCGGCGCCTAGCCGGCCGCGCCTCTAGCCGCCTGGCGGGGTCGCGACAATCCAGGCGGCGGGGCTGTGGACAGGACCGCGCAACACGGCAGCACCAGCCGCGGCGCCTGCCGGCTTGAGAGCCAGATCGAGATTGCAGATGCCGCGCACCAGATCGACCTGACCGGTCACGCCGAGGGCGCCCGCGCTCCCGGACAGGCTAAAGTCGCCGATGCCGAGTTCCCCCTGATTGAGGGTGGCAGAGACGGTCAGCCGGTCAAACGGCGTCGCGCCACTGAACAAAGCCTTGCCGGCGGAGGCTGAGGATAGGCCGGCCGTCGCACCCGCCGTTGCGGCCAGCGTCAATCCCGGCAAACTTCCGGCCCCTGCGGTGACATCGACTTTACCGGCCAGACTGGCGAGCCAGGAGGCCAGGCTGTAGCCATGGGCGGATAGCGTCACCTGACCGCTCAACCCTTGGATTTTGAGACCATCGGGCAGCCAGTGCGGCAGAGCGCCGACCTGTCCGATCTGACCATTCTCCAGGCCCAGCTCGGCTTCCGCCTGCGGCGGATCAGCCCGCGTCACCTTGATCGCACCGAAAGCCTCGCCCCCCAGCACCTGGGCATGTTCCAGCGCCAGTCGCAGGACACCGTCAGAGACATCAAGATTGCCCCTGATCTTGGTGGCCACCGGCGTCAGGTCATCGGTAATGGCGCCAATGCCCAGGTCCAGCGTGGCGTCCCAGCCCTGCAAAAGGTCCATGGGCAAAGGCTCTGCCGCGTCCGGGTGAGGCCAGGGCAAAGCAGCGAAGGACAGCGCCCCCGTCACCCGCCGCTCATCTGGCGGCCCCTTGGTCTGACGCGCCAGATGGCCACTGCCATGAAGAAGGCCAAGACTGAAGGTGAGCGGGCTGACGCGCCAGCTGCGGCCGTCGGTCGCGGCGTTCGCCACGACAGAGAGCGAGCCCTCCCCCAGCCAGGCACCGGATTGGCTGAAGCCCAGAGCGGCCATCAGCCGCCGCGCACTCGGATGCTGCAGCGTCACGGCGCCCTGCCAGCGGTCATGCAGGAGGTCGAGCACCGGCTGCGCGGAAAAGCTCAAATCACCCAGGCTGCCCTGCAGGTTCAGCGCCAGGGCGCTGGTCGGTCCTGCTGCGCTGACGGTGGCCGACAGCGGATCGGACCAGATATCCGTATTGAGGTTGCCCAGCAGTGCCGGCAGCAGATCCACGATCGGCGTCGCATGCGGCGCGGTCAGCACCACGCGGCCATTGCTCACAGCGCCTTTCGCATCCATGGCGCCCGAGGCCAGTATCTGCATGCCGCCGTCCTGGGCCGCGAATTGCCTGAGGTTGAGGCTGCCATTGTCGATCGCGCCATCGAACAGCGCATGATCCAGGCGGTCGCCACCGAGCCAAACCTCATCGGCCGAAAGCTGCAGATCGGCTGTGATACCCGTAAGCTGGTGGGCCAGCACATCGGGTCGTGGCGGGCTGACCAGCCAGGCGCCCGGCAGCCAATTTCCCAGGTCAATGCGTGCGAACGAGAGGCCGGCGGAGATATGCGCGGGCTTGCCCGTGGTCATGACCAGACCACCGGTCATGGTGGTGTCGTTCATCAAACCGTCGATCCCGGTCATCGCGATCTGGCCCGGCGCGGCATCCAGATGCGAATCGATAGCCAGGGTGCTGAGGCCCGACAGCGCATCCGAAAGGTCTGGCACCAGACCCGCCTGGGCCAACCAATGCAGCGTTACGAGCGGAGACGGGGCAGATAGCCGCATCTGCCCGCTGAAGCCCGCTGCCTGCGGATCGTAGTAACCGGAGAGCGACAGTCCGGCCTCGCCCGGCAGCACCGCGGTCAGGGAATCAAGACGGAGGCGCGTCGGCGATGTCGACAGTTTGACGCCGAAATGGCGAAGCAGGCCGTCGCCGTAGAGCGCGGCGTCGGCATCGAGCGACAGCGTCATGGGCAGGCCACGGCCGCTGCCGGATGGGAAGGCTTTGAGCCAGGGGGCTAGGTCGAGCGACGGCGTATGCAGATCAACGGACAGGCGCGGGGTCGAGGTCCGCGCAACCTGGGGGGTGACCAGATGCAACAGCACATCGCCTGTCATGGCCATGCTGCCCAGGGTCGCCGCGATACCGGTCAGATAGACCGTGCGGCCATCGGCCATCAGCTGGCCCTGCGCGTCGAAGCTGAGCGCGGGGGCAGCCACGAAAGCTGAAAGATCAGCGCCCCTGGCCGTGAACTGGCCGGCAAGCTTGCCGTCCTCGTTCAGCAGACCCTGCAGCTCAACCTTAGTGTCGGGGGCGGCGGTACTCGCAAAGGTCATCCGTACCGGCGCGCTGCCCTCCGACGCAGGCCAGGACAGCGCGAGACCGATCTGCCAGGGCAGGCCACCAAGCTTGGCCGTGCCATTGATTTCCAAGGCGTCGTCGGCTCCACCGGTCACAACGGCGAAATCGGCATCGGTCACGCGCAGCGCCCCCAAGGTCAGGGTGGCATGCGTGACATCGGCCGAAAGCGCTGCCAGCCAAGGCGGCGGTTCCACGGCTTCCGGGCCGCCCGGCAGCGGCCAGGGCAATCTGATATCCGGCTTGGTCAGCTCGACATGCGTCACGGCAATACGGCCGGTGATAAGCGCGCCCAGCGACAGGTTCAGCGTCAGGCCGCCGGTCGTCATGCGCACGCCGTCACCGCCGTCATTGATCTTGACCCGCTCAGCGGTGATCGACGGCTGCGGCAGCAGGATAAGGTGGATCTCGCCGTCGATCTGCACGTCCCGGCCGAGAATCTCGCTGGCCACGGCCTGCACCGCGGCACGATGCGCGCTCCAATCCGCCAGCCGCGGTCCGAACCACAGCAGGGCGAAGAGCAGGACGATGCCAGCGAGGACCAGGCCCAGCGCGCGACCGCGCCGCGGCCGTGGCCGCCGCGGGGAACGCGGCACCGGCGGCGTGCGCCGAGGCTCACGCGGGGTCAGAGGCGCAGGCGCTCTCACGACAGGCCTGCCTCATACGTCATAGGTCTGATCGTCATCCGTATTGGACCGAAGCCGCTCCATCGAAACCCTGGCCCGGCATCAGCGCCGCTGCAGAGGGTTTCGTCATACTGGCCAAGGGCATCGCCGAACAGGCCGTTATTGATGCCATCGCCCCCGGCGATGGCATCCGGGCCCGCGCCCTCCTCACACCCGGACGTACCCTGCGGATGCGATGGAGCACTTTTGTTGATATCGCCCTCCGGCGCGCAGCGTGTTAGACCTCGGCCATGCTTTGGGGAAAGATCATCGGCGGCGTCGCGGGGTTTGCCTTCGGCGGTCCGGCTGGCGCCGTCATGGGTGCCGCACTCGGCCATGCGGCCGATTCGGGCGCCATTCCGCAGATTCGGAAGGGCCTCCAGGGCTTTATCCCGGCGCAGTTCGGCGCCGCCTCGGCCCCGCTCAATTCCGCGCGCCTCGCCGCCATGCTGGGTCAGCGCGATCAGCTCTTCGCGATTGCCGCCGTCAGCCTCTCCGCCAAGCTTGCCAAATGCGACGGGCCGGTGAACCGGCAGGAGATCGACGCCTTCAAGCGCGCCTTCCACGTGCCGCCGCAGAATGTGCCGCTGGTCGGACGGCTGTTCGACGAGGCGCGGTCGACATCGCACGGTTTCGAGCCCTTCGCCGACGAACTCGCCCTCGCCTTCGACGACAATCGCGTGGTGCTGGACGAGGTGCTGCGCTCGCTGTTCGTCATTGCCCGCGCCGACGGTCCCCTGAATGCGGCCGAGACCCGCTTCCTGGCAGAGGTCCACCAACGCCTGCGCCTGGACCGTTTTGCCTGGGACCAGGCGATGAGCGGCCAGAGCCGCGCGGCCCGCACGACCGACGATGGCGACCCCTATGCCGAGCTTGGCCTGACGCGGGCGGCGACAAATGAAGAACTGCGCGAGGCGCGCAAGAAGCTGATGCGGGAGAACCACCCTGACAGCCTTGCCTCCCGCGGGGTGCCGCCGGAATTTGTCGCCCGCGCGACCGAGCGGGCCGCGCGCGTGAACGCGGCCTGGGACCGCATCAAGCGCGAGCGTGGACTCTAGCGTGGCCGCGCGGATGGTGGCTCAGAAGCCGCCGCCCATCATCGCCCGCATGTAAAGCTCCGCAATCAGGCGCTGCAGCGCGCCCAGCAGCAGGATTGCGATGATCGGGCTGATGTCGATATTGCCGAGATACGGAATGATCCGGCGAATCGGATTGAGGATCGGCGCGGTGACGCGCTCCAGGAAATCCATCACCGTCCAGACCAGCCGGTTGCGGGTATCAAGCACCCCGAAGGAGGCCAGCGTGCTGAACACGGCGGCCAGGATAATCGCCCATATATAAAGGCTGATGACCTTTTCGATGAGCCAAACGACTGCGTCCATGGGTAGCGCTTTTTCCTCTTGAGCGGCCGGACCCTACCGGGCGGCATGGCTGCATGCAACGGGCGGACGGGGGGCGCATGCTTGACATCGGATCGTAACCCCAGCATTAAGCCGCCGACGGGAACGGGGCTGTAGCTCAGCTGGGAGAGCGCGTCGTTCGCAATGACGAGGTCAGGGGTTCGATCCCCCTCAGCTCCACCATTCCCGCCCTCAACATTTCCAATTGTATCAAGGTATAACGATCTCGTCTTAGGTCGTTTTCTCAAGATTTCGACACAGTTGCGCCACGTCACCGTCACGCGATGCCCGTCAAGTTCCGGTCATGGACACGCGCGACACGAGCTTGCGGATCGAAGCGACAGACCCCAGCCGGGACAGCAGTGGCGCGACCGGACACACGGTCGCAACCGAGACCGCCTGCGGGCCGACGCAGACGGTATTCCAATGGCAGGCGCGGCTGCTGCGCTATCTGCCGGACCCGATCGGACCCAGCCACAGCGTCAAACGCTTCGCACTCCGCTGAGGGCAGCGCCGGTCGGCGATAATGCGCGGCGGCGCTCAGGAATCTGAAACCCTTTCATGATACAGCGCACCAGCCTTTCGTGATATTTGTTTTGATGCGTAAACTGTCTCGGGGACCGTCGGCATAGCGGCTGGCAAGACCGGTCCATGTCCCGAACCCTTGTCTCGGTCACGATGAGAGGATTGGTTTGGCGTGATTGAGACGGACACGATCGTTGCTCTCCTGCTCGACATGTTCACGTTCTCGCCCGTGCCAATGTGCATTTCCATGGCCGGCCCGCACGCCCGCTACCTCCAGGTGAACGACGCCTATCTGGCCCTCGTCGGCTATAGCTGGGAGGCGTTGCGTGACCAGGACATGACATCAGCCGGTGCGGCCATCCACAGCCCGGAGCGGGACCGGCGCATGCAGATGCTGGCGGAACACGGCAGCTATTCACAGGAAGAGGCGACCATCCGCCACGCGGATGGGCGTCTGTTTTACTGCCTCATCTCTGCGCGCCGCGCGACCATCGATGGCGAGAGTTATGACGTCGAGATCTTCCTCGACATCACCGAGCGCAAGCGCCTCGAGCGCGAGATCGAATCCTATTTGCGCCACGGCACCGCCCGCTGACGGACCTGACCCCGCACTTGACCCGCAGGCGCGCCTCTGCTCGGTCATCGTGACGACCGGGGAAAGGTGCCGCGCGTGGACAGGTCTGAGCTGAAGGAACGCCTCAGGGGTGGCGAGACGGTCACGCAGATGCGCTTCGCCGATATCGACTGGGCGGATCTGGATGCTGAAGGCGCGCAGTTCCTGGAGTGCTGTTTTGAGGATGCGCAGTTCTCCAACACGCATTTTTCCGATGCCCGCTTCACCCGATGCCAATTGCCTGCCGCCCGCTTCGTCCGAACACCGCTGACTGATGCGCATTTTACCGATTGCGTTTTCGTCGGGCCTGGCCAGACGACCCGTGGGGCGACATTTTTCATGAGCGAATTGCGCCAGGCCCGCTTCACGGCGTGCGACCTTTCCTTCGCCCAGTTCGAGCGGGCGGATCTCTTTGCTGTTGTCTTCGACCAATGCCAGATGCGCGGCGCCCGTTTCACCAAGGTGGACTTCAGCCGCGCGGTCAGCCGCAAGCTGGTTCAGACCCAGGCGACGTTCCGGCATTGCAATCTCGAACTCGCCGATCTGGCGGAGGCATCGCTGACGGGCGCGGACTTTACCGGCAGCCGGCTGCGGGAGACGGACCTCTCCACCGCCCGATTGACGGACGCCATTTTCCGCGATGCCGACCTTTTCCAGGCCATTCTGGACGGAGCGACCCTGGACGGCGCCGACCTCAGCGGCGCCGAGATCAGCGGGCTGCGGCTGTGTGACCTCGCTGGCTTCGCCGGGCTGAAGGTCACACAAAGCCAGCAGCATGTTCTGCTGGGCGGCATCGGCATCGACGTCCTGCCCGAGCCCTGATAGCCAGAAGCGTAGCGAGGGTCGGGGCATATTATGGACGGTTTCTGGCAGGACTTTGCGGACGCGCCTGCCGCCGGGCCGCCGTATCGCGACCGCTACAGCGTCGCCGTCGGCGCCCAATGGCTGCATCTTCCGATCCGCCCCCTGCCCGCGCCCAATCAGGCCGTCGCGTCCTTGATTGCCAATCAGGCGAGTTTCCCGGTGGTGGACGCCATTACGGTGGAGATGGTGCGGCTGGCACAAGCCTATGCAGCGGAGATCGTGATCGGCCTGCCGACGCTTGGCCTTGCTTTCGCACCCGATGTCGCGCGCGGGCTGGGCCATGCCCATTTCGTGCCGCTCGGCTATTCTCGGAAGTTCTGGTACCGTGACGAACTCTCCATCCCAATCCGCTCCATCACCTCGCCCGACGCTGACAAGCGGCTCTATCTTGATCCGCTGATTCTGCCGCGCCTGACCGGACGCCGGGTTCTGGTAGTCGATGATGTGGCAAGCACCGGCGCTTCGCTGCGGGCGGCAGCCAGGTTACTGGCCGGTTGCGCGGTCACCGTGGTCGGCGCGGTTGTCGCCATGCGCCAGGGCGCCTACGACCCAGCGGCTGACCCCTTCCCCATTTCCCATGTCTTCGCCACACCGCGCTTCACGCGGCGGCCAGATGGCTGGTGGCCTGATGCCATTGCGCATGGACGCTTCAACCACGCGACATAGAACGTTTCGCCTCAAGTAAACAACGCAAAGATCAAAATACGAGCAGGCCGCGCGCATGTACCAGCCGATAACGCCAGGCTACAGCAAGAAAAATGCCGTGATGCAATGGGCTTTGCCCGATCGTGTATTCTTTGCCTGTGGTGCATGCCACGTCCTCGCCTATGCATTCCTGGAACGCTGGGGCCAATCAGACATGCGAGCGATGTGGATAAAGCCGAGCCTCGGATTTATCGGCAATCATGTATTCATTGATGGGGGTGACTGGGTATTCGACTACCACGGCTATTCGTCGAAACCCCGCTTTATCGAACATATTTGGCGAGGTGCGCAGCGACGCTGGCCAGGATGGGCCGGCAGCCTTCATCAGCTGCCGCCCGATGTTCTCATTTCGGGAGAGAAATCCCAAGCCTATGATGGCCTATGGCTGCGGGAGCCGGGTCAATTCCTACATGACGCCATGCCGCGCGCCCAAGCCTATTTACGGCGCTTTCAGGCCCCGCCCCTGATGTGACAGACGGTCTCGATATTGTGCCTGTCCGGGTCGCTGGCGCAGCTGGAAACCCTGCGCAGCGCCTTAAGCCTGGACGTCATCCCGCTTGATGCCGAGCGGGCAAAGCGGGCCGCCGACGCCTATGTTCGGTGGGGCCGTCGCAACAGTGCCGCCAAGCTCAATTTCGGCGACTGCTTCGCCTATGAACTGGCGACCTCATGCGATTGCCCGCTTCTTTTCGTCGGCGATGACTTCCGCCAGACCGATGTGCGATGCGCCATCGACGGGCCGGCGCCGCGCCGCTGACGCACCGCCGCGGGATCAGTCGCGGATGCGCTCGATGCGCGCGCCGACGGCCGAGAGCTTGCCTTCGACATCCTCATAGCCACGGTCGAGGTGATAGACCCGGCTGACGATGGTTTCGCCGCGCGCGACCAGCCCCGCGAGGATCAGGGAGGATGAGGCGCGCAGATCCGTCGCCATGACTTGCGCACCCGTCAGATGATCGACGCCGCGCACAATGGCGGAGGCGCCATGCACATTCACCCGCGCGCCCATGCGGGTGAGTTCTGAGACATGCATGAAGCGATTCTCGAAGATCGATTCGGTGATCATGGAGGCACCTTCAGCCACCGTCATCAGCGCCATGAATTGCGCCTGCATATCGGTCGGGAAGCCGGGATAGGGTTCCGTCATCACATCCGCGCCGTGCAAGCCGTTGCGGCGCCGCACGCGGACGCCCCCCGGCACTTCGGCGATGTCGATGCCGGCCTCTTCCAGCACGCGGGCGACGGCGCCGAGATGGTCGATGCGCGCATCGCGCAGCACGACCTCGCCGCCGGCGATGGCGACCGCGCAGGCATAGGTGCCGGTCTCGATGCGGTCCGGGATGATGGCATGGGTCGCGCCGTGCAGACGCTCCACCCCTTCAATGACGAGTTCCCCGGTGCCGATGCCGCCGATACGGGCACCCATCGCCGTCAGGCAATGGCAGAGATCGATGATTTCGGGCTCGCGCGCGGCATTGCGCAGCACGGTCTGGCCATCGGCCAGGCTTGCCGCCATCAGCAGGTTTTCCGTCGCTCCCACCGAGACCATGGGGAAGATGATGGTGGCACCCTTCAGCCGGCCGCGCGTATGCGCCGCGATATAGCCCGCCTCCAGCTCGATGATGGCGCCCATCTGCTCCAGCCCCTTGAGGTGGAGATCGACGGGCCGCGTGCCGATGGCGCAGCCGCCGGGCAGCGAGACCCGCGCCACACCGCAGCGGGCGAGCAGCGGCCCGAGGACCAGGATGGAGGCGCGCATCTTGCGCACGATGTCATACGGCGCCTCGGTATTGGTGATGGCGCCGCCGAGCGACAGCACGCGCCCTTCGCTGTCTGCCGTTTCGACCGCAATGCCGTGCTGGGCGAGAAGATCCGCCATGGTGGCGATATCGGCGAGCTTCGGCACGCGCGTGAGCACCAGCCGCTCATCCGTCAGCAGCCCTGCCGCCATCAGCGGCAGGGCCGCATTCTTCGCACCCCCGATGGGGATGTTGCCAGACAGCGGCTGGCCTCCGATAATCCTGATGCGATCCATAAAGGCGCCGTTCTCTCCGCTACAGCCGATTACATGCGCGGCAGTGCGACGCCGCGCTGGCCCATATATTTGCCGGCCTTATCGGCATAGCTCACTTCCGGCGCGCCTTCGCCCCGCAGGAACAGGAACTGGCAGATGCCCTCGCCCGCGTAAATTTTGGCAGGGAGCGGCGTGGTATTGCTGATCTCGATGGTGACCTGGCCTTCCCATTCCGGCTCCAGCGGGGTCACGTTCACGATGATGCCGCAGCGGGCATAGGTCGACTTTCCCAGGCAGATCACCAGCACGTCGCGCGGGATACGGAAATATTCCACCGTATGAGCCAGCGCGAAGCTGTTGGGCGGAATGATGCAGACGGGCGTCTTGCGGTCCACGAAGCTGGACGGATTGAAGGCTTTCGGGTCGACCACCGCCGAGTCGACATTGGTGAAAATCTTGAAATCCTCAGCGACCCGCGCGTCATAGCCGTAGGAAGAGAGGCCGTAGCTGACGATACCGTCCCGCTTCTGGGTTTCCACGAAGGGATCGATCATGCCGCGCTCGGTGGCCAGGCGGCGGATCTCGTGATCGGGCAGGACGGACATGAAAAGAGACTCCGGGACTCGCAAGAGAGGGCACGGCCAAGGCCGCGCGATACCTTCCTCTAGCTCAGTCTGAAACAGGTTGAAATCAATTGTGCGGCTGGCTGCCGTCAGCCGGTGGCGGCGGCGGGTCTTCCCCGCGCCCGCGCTCCTGCACCTTGCGGCGGCGCAGGTTCGCGCGCAGCGCCGCGGCACGGCGGGCGTCGCGCTCGTCTTTGGCGCGCTGCGCGGCGGGCGTCAGGCTTGGCTGGGATAGCTCATTCTTGTCCACGGAGCAGGGATCTGACGCGCGGACCCGGTCTTGTCAATTTCCGGCGTGACCGCCGCCGCATGAAAATGCTGCGAGATCAGCCGTCTTGAGCCATCTCACGTTGTTTGCCCGCAAGACATGGTTTTAAGTCAAGCTCTTACGAGCCATCCGCCCAACGAGAAGGAAGACAGCATGAGCGCCAAACAGGATCATCTGGACCGACTGGCCTGGCTGGAGGCTCATGAGGGCGGCTACAAGCACGGACTGAATAAACGACAGATCCAGATGATCGCGGTGGGCGGCGCCATCGGCACCGGATTGTTCTTGGGCGCCGGCGCCCGGCTGCAACTCGCCGGCCCCGCCCTCGCCCTCGTCTATCTCGCCTGCGGCATCATCGCGTTCCTGATCCTGCGCGCCTTAGGCGAACTGGTGATGCACCGGCCGACCTCCGGCAGTTTCGTCTCCTATGCACGGGAGTTCCTGGGCGAGCGGGCGTCCTATGTCGCGGGCTGGCTCTATTTCCTCAACTGGGCCATGACCGGCATCGTCGATATCACTGCCGTCGCCCTCTATATGCATTACTGGCCGGTCTTCGGGCCGGTACCGCAATGGGTTTTTGCCCTGGTCGCGCTGGTCATCGTCACCGGCACCAATATGGTCGGCGTCAAATGGTTCGGCGAGATGGAATTCTGGTTCGCCATCCTGAAGGTGGCGGCGCTGGTGCTGTTCCTGATCGTCGGCCTCGTGGTGCTGGGCACCGGCACCCATGTCGGCGGCCATACGCCCGGCTTCGCGATGATTTCGCATAACGGCGGCATCTTTCCGCATGGCCTGCTGCCCGCTGTGGTGATTACCCAAGGGGTGATCTTTGCCTATGCGGGGGTCGAGATCCTGGGGGTTGCCGCCGGAGAGGCGCAGGACGCCCGCAAAATCCTGCCGCGCGCGATCAATAGCGTCATCTGGCGCATCGCCATCTTCTATGTCGGCTCGGTCGTGCTGCTGGTGCTGCTGCTGCCCTGGACCGCTTATCACGCGGGGCAAAGCCCTTTCGTGACCTTCTTCCATACGCTGGGGATTGAGGGGACAGGGTCCGTGATGAATGTCATCGTCATCACCGCAGCCTTGTCCAGCCTGAATTCGGGCCTCTATTCCACCGGCCGCGTGCTGCGGTCGCTGGCGATCGGCGGCTCGGCGCCCACAGCGCTCGCCGCCTTGAATACCAATGCCGTGCCCTACAAAGGCATCGCCGTGACCGTCCTGGTCTATCTGGTCGGCGTCATCCTGAACTACCTTGTCCCCGCCCAGGTTTTTGAACTGGTCCTGAACGTGGCCTCGATCGGCGTGCTCAGCACCTGGGCCTTCATCGTCGTCTGCCAGATGAAGCTGCGGGCCTCGATCAGGCGGGGCGAGAACGAGCCGGTTGCTTTCCGCATGCCCTGGGCGCCCTTCAGCGCGTGGATTGCCCTGGCCTTTCTCGCGGCCGTGCTCGTTGTCATGGCGTTGGACTATCCAGACGGCACCATCACCGTCTGCTCGATTCCAGTTTTGGCCGTGATTCTGGCAATCGGCTGGATCGGTCTCAATCGCCGCGGAGAGGTGATGAGTTCAACCCTGCCCTCCGCCACGCTGACGCACCGGGTTTTCGACAAGGACGGCCGCGACAGAGATTAAGGTCGGGCGCCGGGCGGCAGCTATCCAATCTCAGCGCAGAGAAGGGTCAGTCTCTTCACGAGGGTGCCATAGAGCCCCGATTGGAGGTCAATGGGGCGGTCGCATCCCATACAATCAATGCTGTCGAGGGGGATCAATACGAAGAGCGGGCGCTGCATGACATGCGGGCAATGCATGCAGCGTAGTGAGAGAACGATATCCTGACTGACGTCGTATCCCATTGCCGTGTCCTTCCCATGCGCAGACTGCCGATCGCATTCGGCGATGGTTTGGCAAAGCCGCATTTGGGGCGCTGACCCTGCGATCCCCGGCAGTCGCCTGGTCTTGTGCCCAGCGCGCGACTGCCACCCAATCTGTCCAATCAGGGGGTTGCACCGTCCGGCCTGACCCCCTATGAAGCGCGCCACGCCCACCGGCGCTGCTGTAGCTCAGTGGTAGAGCACTCCCTTGGTAAGGGAGAGGTCGAGAGTTCAATCCCCTCCAGCAGCACCATTTTTTCAATAGTTTAGATGCGGTTGCCTCAGATAGATCCAGACCGGCTGGATGTCTGATGGTGCATCGATGGCAAAACTGGAACCAGTCTGGTGCCTAGCGCACCGCCGACAGGGAGGTTTTGCGGCCCTCCCCGTCTTTGGCACTGAAGGCGACGACTTACCTAGCCAATGGCGTCGCCGCGACAAAGCAAAAGCATCGCCGCGACGTTGCCATGTCGGCTGCACCACCGTCTCTTTCAATTCACAGAAAGTCGTAGGACTCTTGGCGGGCCGCCGATGCCGGAGCGGGTCAGCGCGGGTCATCGTAGCCGGGTTTGATGAAGAGCGTGTCCGGCTTGTCCGCAATCTCAGGCCCGTAGACGAGAGCGCCCCAGTTTTCAGGCGTCACGTCCTCGATGCTGACGGAAACGGCAGCCTGTTTGCTGCCCAGAGTTGCGATGATGGCATCATTGACCGCGCGGGCGAGCGCGTCTTTCTGTGCCTGACTGCGCCCGGGGAAAAGCTTGATGATCGCATGCGGCATGAGACTCTCTCCATTCCATAGCAAGCCATATTGCGGCAGCCGCCGCCGCGCCTAGTTGCGCTGCCGGTGGCCGCCCAGAAACCGGCTGAAGGCCGCAAGCGTCGCTTCCGATGCGTGATGCTCCATGCCTTCCGCATCCGCTTCCGCCGCTTCTGCGGGCACGCCGATGGCGATCAGGAATTCGACCATCAGGCGGTGCCGCGCGCGCACGCGCTGGGCCAGTTCCTGGCCGGCCTCCGTGAGAAAGATGCCGCGATAGGGGCGCGAGGTGACAAGCCCCTCCCGCTTCAACCGGGTGATGCATTTAAGCGCCGTCGGATGCGTCACACCCATGCGCTTGGCGATGTCGGTCGCGCGGGCTTCCCCATGGGCCGCCATCAAATCGGCGATCAGCTCGACATAATCTTCCTGCACCACGGTCGAGCGCGCAGACCGCGCCTTGCCGAAGCGCTCAGCCTGGGTCGGTTCCTCGGGCATGTCCGCGGGAATGTCAGCAGTTTCGTCCACCACGCCGCGTCTACCCGCCTTGTTCACAGACATTCTTCTATCCGACTTCTATCCGACCCGAGGAACATCACGTCAATGTAAAGCCAGGACCTTATAGCGGTGACTGGGCGCTACCTCCAAGCCTATTGACGGAATTGTACCCTTGGCTACATTTATCTCTACGCAGATCAAATGACGAGAGTGTCGCATGGGCTGGGTTCACGATGAGCTGTGAGGTGCCGCAGATAGAAACCTCAGCCGGCGCAGGCGCCCAGGACATGGCCCTGGCGAATGATGAACGTCTGCGCGCCCTGGACCGGCTGGCCGTGCTGCGCAGCCGGGCCGCCGGACGCAGCTGGCGGCTGCTCTGGCTTCTCGCGGGGCCCGGCGTCCTTGTCATGCTGGGCGAGAATGACGGCCCGTCGATGGTCTCCTACGCCACGACCGGCGCGACCTATGGCGTCGGCTTCTTCGTGCCCTTCATCCTGCTCACCTTCATGATGTCCTTCATCGTGCAGGAAATGACGGTGCGGCTTGGCATCGCCACCGGCCGCGGCCATGCCGAGCTGATCTTCCAGCGATTCGGACCCTTCTGGGGCTATTTCGCGATGGCCGATCTCGTCTTCGGCAATGTGCTGACGCTGGTGACGGAATTCATCGCCATCCAGGCCGGCGGGCTCTATTTCGGACTGCCCGCCTGGCTATCGGTGCTGCTGGGCATTCTGGTCATCGTCGCCTCGCTCGGGCTTCGCCGCTACGCGACCTGGGAGCGGGTCCTGATGGTGCTGGCAGGTTTCAATCTGCTGTTCATTCCCGCCGCCCTCCTCGCTCACCCCGACGGCCATGCCCTGGTTCATGCGCTGGCCCATTGGGGTCCGCTGCCGGGTGGCTTCAACACCGCCTTCGTGACACTCATCCTCGCCAATATCGGCGCTACCGTGACCCCCTGGATGATTTTCTTCCAGCAGAGCGCGGTCGTCGACAAAGGGCTGGTCGAAGCCGACTTGCCGCAGGGCCGGATCGATACGCTGGTGGGCGCGCTGATTGCGGCGATCGCCGCCATTGCGACCGTGGTCGCGGCGGCACCTCTGTTCCGCCACCACGTCGATATTTCGAGCTTCGCGAGCGGTGCCGATTTCGCGACCGCGCTGCGCCCCTATATCGGCTCGACCGGTGCCACCCTTTTCGCCCTTGGCATCGTCGAAGCGGGCCTCGTCGCGGCGATGACGATCTCCACCAGTTCGTCCTATGCCTTTGCCGAAACCCTGTCCGCGCGGCATAGCCTCAACCTCAACTTTCGCGACGGCAAGCTATTCTATGGCGCCGCTATCGTCTCGGCCGTGGTGGCCGGCGCTGTCGTGCTTATTCCCGGCGCCCCGCTGCTGGCCATGACGCTGACGGTCAACGTCATCGCGACCTTGCTGATGGCGCCGGCTTTGCTGTTTCTGCTGCTTCTGGTCAATGACCGGGCGATCATGGGCCGCCTTGCCAATGGCGCCATCGCCAATCTGGCGGGCGGCACCATCGTCATCGCGATCTCGCTGGTCGGCACGCTGTACGGTCTGCTGACCGTCTTTCCGGGACTGCTGGGATGAGGATGACGGTTCATGACACCTGATCCGATGATCACCGCGCGCAACCCAGACGGATCGCTGGCGCCCCTGCCCCGCGCGCGGCTGAGCCGCATGACCGTGACGCTGCTCTATAGTCTGCGGGTCTATGTGCTGATCGCCATACCGGTCGTCGCCTATGCCTTCATCCGGGCGCTGCATCAGGCGCCACATTGAAGGCCAGGACGGGCCGTCCCAGATGATTCGCCAGGTCCCTTCGTGGCTATGAAAGGGATCGACGCGTATAACGCGCATCATACCACGGCTGACCGCGATCTTTGGACCGGGCCATGGGATTGAGTGGCAAGGAGCAGAGCATGAACGCCAGGTCAGCCGACAGGGACGAGGCCGAAGCCGAAGGGCTGGACCAGTGGTCCAATACGATTGGCGATGACGACGATCTGGACGCGCTTTGGGCCGCCCTGCTGACGGCCACGAACGCGGCCGGACCGAAGGATCTGGAGGCCAGTCTCGCGCAGTATCTGGCGACGCTCGGCGCGCGCAGCCGGCGCACCACGGAAGGTCTCATTCTGGCGGTGATTGCGGCGACCGCCGCGGAAGGTCCGGCCTGGGAGGATTGGCGGGTGGTGCTGAACCGGCACTTCGCCCGCGATGAGCGGATCGAGCTGGGCATTGCCGCCGCCATCCTTCTGGAATGGCGTAAGGAAGAGCGCGCGCCCGACTGGCATTCCCTGCCCGATCGCGTCACGGAGCGCGTCTTCCGGTCCTATATCCAGGACATGCGCAGCCTGATCGATCTGCTGGACAAGCCGGAGGAAGCCAGCTCGGCCGCCGCCGGTCTGGTGGCGCTGGCCAGCGAGCTGTTCGATGTCGCGATCGCCCTGGAAGGCGAACAGATCGAGGAATTGCAGCATTCGGTGGAAGCCGCGGAACTGATCCAGTCGGTGCAGCAGCGGCTGACCGACAAGATGGACGATCAGCCCAAGGCCCTGGCGCAGACCATCGCCAAGGCCCTGGCCTTGATCGATGTGACGCTGCGGCAGCTTGAGATCGGTCCTTCGGTCGTGCATTAGCCAGCGGAGGAGTCAGGTCCGGCCCCTCTCGTCCGGCGTGACCGGGCGGCGCACGTCCTGCGCTGAAAGATGAAAGACGCCCATGGCTCTGCTCCGCCGCGTCGCGACCGTCGGCGGCTATACGATGATCAGCCGCGTACTTGGCTTTGTGCGCGAAATCCTCACGGCTTCGGCGCTGGGCGCCGGGGCTACGAGCGATGCGTTCTTCGTGGCGCTGCGTCTGCCCAATCTGTTCCGCACCCTTTTTGCCGAGGGCGCCTTTTCCGCGGCCTTCGTGCCGCTGTTTTCCGGCATGATCGCCCGGGACGGGCGCGAGCCCGCCATGCGCTTCGCCCAGGATACGTTTTCAGGCCTGCTGGCGGCACTGACCATATTCACCATCCTGGGTGAAATTTTCACCCCGGCCATCCTGCATGTGGTGGCGCCGGGCTTCGATCAGGACCCCGCGCATTTCCGCCTGACGGTGGAGCTGACGCGCATCACCTTTCCCTATCTGGCCTTCATCTCACTGGCGTCTTTTCAGGGCGGCCTGCTCAACGCAGTCGACCGTTTCGCGGCGACCGCCGCCACCTCGATCCTGCTCAATGTCTTCATTATTGCCGCCCTGCTCTATCATCCGGTGACGGGACAGAACCTGTCCTGGGCGGTGACGCTGGCGGGCATCGCGCAATGCCTGTGGCTCGCCTGGTCCTGCCGCCGCGCCGGGCTGAAACTGGGCATGCCGCGACGGGTGCATCTGACGCCTGAATTGCGCCGGCTGCTGCGCATCATGCTGCCCGGCGTGTTCGGGGCGGGGGCGACCCAGCTTAACCTGATGGTCTCGACCGCCATCGCCTCGCTGGCACCCGTCGGTTCGGTCTCCTATCTGGCTTACGCCGACCGGCTGAACCAGCTGCCGCTCGGCGTGGTGGGCGTGGCCGTCGCGACCGCCATTCTGCCGACGCTTTCGCGCCATATCAGAAAAGGCGAGGATAGTGCCGCGCTGCATACGCAGAATCGCGGACTGGAACTGGCGCTGCTGCTGACCCTGCCGGCCGCGGTCGCCCTGCTGCTGGAAAGCCAGCCCATCCTGCATGTGCTGTTCGAGCGCGGAAAATTCGGGCCGCATCAGGTGGCCGAAGTGGCACCCACCCTTGCCGCCTATGCGCTCGGCCTGCCCGCCTTCGTGCTCATCAAGGTGGTCATCACGGATTTCCTGGCGCGGCAGGACACGCTGACGCCGGTGAAGGTCGCGGCCTGTGCCATGGCCGTGAATATCGTGCTGACGGTCTGGCTCGGGCTGTTCTCGGGCCTTGCCCATGTCGGCATCGCGCTCGCGACTTCCATCGCCGGCTGGGTCAATGCCGGCAGCCTGATGGCGATTTCAGCGCACCGCCGCCAGTTTTCGCTCGACGCACGCAGCCGCCGCAGCCTGCCGCGCATTCTGCTGGCCGCCATCGGCATGGGCGCAGCCCTGATCGGCCTGCATCACCTGCTGCAGCCGCTGCTCTATGCCCATCATCTGAGCGTGCGCTTGATTGCGCTTTCGTCACTTGTTGGAAGCGGAATGGCAGTTTTTGCTCTGCTATGCATCGTCCTCGGCGTGGCACACCCGCGCGAGCTGAAACGGATGCTGTCGCGCCGCCGTGGGGGTAAAGCCACAAAGACCGAGGCGGTACCGTGACATTGACGTATCACGGATATCGTATCATTCTGGCCAACAAACAATAAGAACATGCTCTGGCGAAGGTCGCGGAGCGAACCTTCGGGACGGTCATGTCACAATCCATGAGCCTTACGCCGAGCATCTCGGACTATTTGCTGGCGTCCGATTGGGCCTATGACCAGTCCGGCGTCGACGGCATCACCACTGCCCCGCCGGCCGGGCTTTCCACCTTCAACGTGGGTGGCAGCGCGCTGTGGTCGTACAATGCGGCGACAGGGTTCTACGCCGCGGCCCTGGCCACCGGCACTGGCCAGATCATCATCGTTTTTGAAGGCACCAATTTCTATACCGGGAGCGACACCTTCACCCAGGCGCAGACAGCCGATGATCTGGCGATCAGCGCCGGCGTCAATGCGCCCAGCTACGCCGATGCGCTGAGCTTCACCCAGACCGTCATCGCGGACGCGGCGCCAGCGGGCTATAGCCTGTCCCAGATCTCCGTCGCAGGCCATTCCCTGGGTGCGGCGGAAGCCGAATATGTGGCGACGCAAACCGGCCTTGGCGGCATGACCTTCGGCACGCCCGGCATTCCGACCAGCGACATTCCCACGGGCAGCACCGGCGCCAATCTCACCAATTATGTCGAGCGCGGCGATCCGGTCGGCAATTATGCGGCCGGCGGCAATGACGACTGGCTGCTGTCGCCCACCATCGTCCATTACGGCGTCACCAATTACATCGGGTCCTATCTCGGCACGGCGCTGCTCTATACGGCGGACGGCGCCTATGACGAGGTGCTGAGTGCGACCACGCTGACCGAGAAGGCCGCTGCCCTCTCCGCTTGGCTGGGCATTTTCGCGACGGCCGTCGATGACTACCATGTCCTCTCGACCTATGCCTCGGATCTTGGCGTGACCTTGCCGAGCGGCGATGGCTCAGCGGCGGGTCTTGGACAGGACAGCAGCGCGACGATCGGCGCCGGGCTGCTCTCGGCACTCGGCGAGACATCAGGCAGCGCGGGCGGAACCATCACCCTGCCCGGCGTCGATCTCACCAGCACGACCCAGGTTTCCGCCGCGAACGGGCAGGTCACGCTCACCACGGGCGGGAGCAGCACAACGCTTTCCACCGCCAATATAGCGACAGGCCTGAGCCTGCAGAGTGACGGCGCAGGGGGCACCACGATCAGCTTCGGCCTCGCGCCCGACGGTATCGTGCTGGGCGGCAGTGCCGCGGCGACCATCCAGGGCGATGCCTCTCCGCTCGTCTTCGTCGGCGGCACGGGTGCTGTCTCCGTCCTGGGCGGCAGCGGCGCGGTGACGCTGTATGGCGCCACCAGCAGCACCGCCACGAGCTTTCTGATGGGCGGATCTGGCACGAGCCTTATCCACGGCGGCGCGGGCGCCTCCACCCTCGTCGGCGGCAGCGGTGCCTCAACCTTGGCGGGCGGCAGTGGCCTCACGCTGATCCTGGCCAATGGCTCGGCCAGTGAACAGATCCAGGCCGGCGCGGGTGCGACCACCGTCAACGGACTGTATGGGACGGGGCCGGAAACCGTCTTTGCCGGCGCCGGCGCGGATATCATCGCCCTCGGTTCCGGGGCAGATAGTGTCCTCGCGGGATCTGGGGCGGCCTCGGTGATCGGCGGTCGCGGCTCTGACGTCTATGGCTTCATCGACGGCCATGCCGGCGGCAGTGTCGTCATCACCGGCCTGAAGGCAACCGATAGTCTCGCCTTCGCAGGCTATGCCGGCAATCCCATTACCTCCGAGGGCGTCCTTCACGGGTCTGACCTTATCACCCTGTCCGACGGCACAGTCATTCTCCTCTCAGGCCTCGATCATAAAATATTTTCCTGACCAATTGGCTTGCGCTGCATAGGCTTTCCCGGTCTTGCCGAAGGGCGCAGAGCTGCTACCCAGATGCGGACTTGCACGCATTGCTGCACCGCACCATGTTCGCTGTAACGAATAGCGGCGCTCGGCGCCGCCCCTCACCCGTTACAGTCAGGCTCCACCATGGCGTTTCTGGACAGCCAGGATAGTTTTTTCAGTCAGATGATGAATTTCAAACCGCATTCCTTTGCGCAAAACTTCCTCGACAGCGAAGCCGAAGGTGAGCACAGCCTTATGGAGACCGCCGATTTCGGCGCCAATCCGGGCCATCTGCGCATGCTCAGCCATGTCCCTGACGGGATGGCGCGCGGCGCGCCTCTGGTGGTTGTGCTGCACGGCTGCAAGCAGAATGCGGCCGTCTATGACCGGGGCGCTGGCTGGTCTGAGCTTGCGAACCGGTTCGGCTTCGCGGTTCTGCTGCCCGAGCAGCGCCATGCCAATAATGGCCAGGGCTGTTTCAACTGGTTTCAGACTGACGATGTGACGCGCGGAGACGGCGAAGTGGCCTCCATCGCCGCGATGATCCGCTTCATGCTGAACGAATACAGGCTGGACGGACGCCGTGTTTTCATCACCGGTCTTTCGGCCGGCGGCGGCATGGCGGCCGCCATGCTCGCCGCCTATCCCGAGCTTTTCGCGGGCGGCAGCATCATCGCTGGCCTGCCTTACGGGAGTGCGACGGGCGTGCAGGAGGCTTTCGGCGTCATGGGCCAGGGCCGTATCCGCAAGCCAGTGGAACTGGGCGCGCGCGTGCGCGCGGCCTCGCCCCATCCCGGGCCTTGGCCCCGCATCGCCATCTGGCAGGGTGAGGCGGATCACGTCGTCAATCCCGTCAATGCCCTGGAACTCGCCAAACAGTGGACCGATGTCCATGGCCTGCCGCAAGCGCCCACGGCTGAGACGATGATCGGCGCCACCCGCCATACCGAATGGCGGGACGCTGCCGGCCAGACTGCAGTCGAACTCTACAGCGTGCCAAGCTTCGGCCACGCAACGCCGATCGACCCGGCAGCCTCGGTTGAGGATGCGCGCTGCGGATCAGCCACCGCCAGCCGCTACATCCTGCCTGCGGGCATTTCCTCGACCTATGTCATGGCCGAGAGCTGGGGGCTGACGCGCCATGTCCTGCCCCGCGCGCGCCCGGCTGCAGGCGCGCGCAAACCGGCCGCTGCCACCCATCCGTTGTGGCAGAACCTTCTGCCAGGCGGCGCCACGTCCTTGAAGGAGATCACGGCCGAGCTGGCTGCACCCGATTCCCTCGTCGGCCGCATCCTGCGCTCCACCGGCGTGATCAACGACGGTAAGCGCAAGTAGCGGCCTGAAGGCGGCTCAGGGGATCAGCCGCTCGCTGCGCAGCCGCGTGAAGAGGTCGAAAAAGGCATCATCCGTCGGCTGGTAGCCGGTAAAGCCCAGACGCCGGCTTTTGGACATGTCGGTCACGACCTCGATCGGGCGGCCAAGATCGGCATCGGTATGCCAGGGCGAGACGAGGCGATGAATATCGGCCTCCACCAGACCGTGCTCGGCCGCAATGCCGGTCCAGATCGCCGCATCTTCCGCCATCTGGATTTCCAGCGGCAGGACCGTGCCGTCGAAGGGCGCGGCTGCGATGCCGAACCAGCCCGCGATCCTCTGCCACATCCAGCTCCAGCGGAAGACGTCGCCGTTCACCACGTTGAAGGCTTCATTCGCCGCGGCGGGCGTTGTGGAGGCCCAGAGGAGATGGCGGGCCAGCTGATGCGCATCCGTCATATCCGTCAGGCTGTTCCACTGCGCGAGCGACCCGGGAAAGCGGAACGGCCGCCCGGTGGCTTTGCAGATGGAGGCGTAGACGGCGAGCGTGGTGCCCATGTTCATGGCATTGCCGACGGCCTTGCCGATGACCGTATGCGGGCGGTGGATGGACCAGGTGAAACCGTCACGCGCAGCGGCCGCGAAAACCTCATCCTCCTGTGCGTAGTAGAAATTCTCGATATCGAGGCGGGCCTGCTCTTCCCGGAAGGGTGTCGCCGGCAGGCTGCCCTTTCCATAGGCCTCGAACGGCCCGAGATAGTGCTTCAGACCCGTGACAAGGGCGACATGGCGGACGGAGCCCGCCGGCCGCAGTGCATCCAGCAGATTGCGCACCATGGCGCTGTTGACGCGGATATTCTCGGCCTCCGTCGGCTGGCGCAGCCAGGTGGTGATGAAGACGTGGCTGGGCGTCTGGCCGGCCAAGGCCGGTTTCAGCGTGGCCGGATCAAGCAGATCGGCCGCGACCTTGGCCATGCCGGCCGGGCCTTCCGGCCGGCGGGCAAGACCCGACACCGCCCAGCCGGCCCCCATCAGCACTTCAGCGGTCGCACCGCCGATAATGCCGCTTACGCCCGCGATCAAAGCCTGGTCTGTCATGACGCCTCCTGAAACTCTATCTGGCCTTCCACATAGTCAGATGACGCGCGGGCATCTAGAAGGCACCCAAGCGGGACATAGATACCCAGAGGTAACCATGACGGCACCATCCATCGACGACAACTGGCGGGAGGATTGCGCGCCGCGCCGCGTGCTGGAGATTTTCGCCAGCAAATGGACGAGCATGATCCTGCATGTGCTGGATGCGCAGCATGGCGGCACGGCCCGCAATGGCGTGCTGCTGCGGAGCCTGCCGGGCATTTCCAAAAAGATGCTGACGCAGACCCTGCGCGACATGGAGGCGTCAGGCCTCGTCAGCCGCCGCGTCTATGGCACCGTGCCGCCGGCAGTCGATTATTCCCTGACACCGCTGGGCAAGCGCTTCGTGCAGCCGATCGAGCTGCTCTATGCCTGGGGGCGGGACAATGCGGATGCGCTGGACGCGCTGACGGCGCGGCGGACCAAGGCGCCGCCAGCCTCAGCAGATGCCGAAGAGGAGGAGATGGTCCATGGGTGACAAGCGCAAGACGCATGCGGTGGAGACCGAGGATCAGGCCGAAAGCGCTGACCTGCCGGAACCGCAGGGGGCGGCCACCCACCCGGAGGAGCTGCGCGCCAGCATCACGCTGCGCATCGGCGATTGGGTCACGCTGTCGGCCGCGGCCCGCACGACGCCTGCGGGGATCGTCGCCGGCGGACTGGCGCTGACCGCCATCATGGTGCCGCTGATCTGGATCACCCGCAGGCGCTGACCCGCGACGGCGTTCACTATTGTGCTTTCGCAACGAAGCGAATTTGACTATCATCGCCTGGACCGCGACGGCCCATCGCCCGCGCTGACTGGGATGCGTTCTGACAATGGCTTTATCGCGGTGGATGTGCCTTGCACCCCGGATCATCTCCTGGTTGAGGCTGTCGGTATTGACCGTCACCGTGAGCTTGCTGGCTGCCACAGGCATGGCCAGAGCCGCGTCCCAGGCGGACCTTGACGCGTCATTTCTGGCGGCCTTCGGACATCCCCCGCCCCTCATCCGGCAGACGTTCCTGCCCACATTCGTCGGGAGAATTGCGCGCGGTGAGAGCGCACCTTGGCCCATTACTGTGCAGCTGACGCCTGAACGGCTCATACCGCTCGGACCTGCGCGATGGGCGCTTATCGTGAACGAGACCATTCAGGAGATTGGTCATCTTTACGCGGGGGCCACTGCCGTCGCCTATCTGCAGCATAAGGGCCAGCTGTGGCGGAAAGAGGATGTGTGGCCGGAGGTCTTCTATTCAGGCGCGTTCGGCGTGCCCGCCAATGGCGGCAGCGCTGTGCGGCATTTCGACGCTGCACCACTCTATCTGGCAACGACCGAATGGTGCGGGATGGGAGCCTGCAACGACACCATTGATGTCATGCGGCTGGATCGTTCAAGGCCACGCTATCTGGGCGAGATTTTTGGCGGCGGAGGGTTTCCCTGGGAGGGGATGGATCTTGACTCGGACACCGATTGCGAGAGTTACGACTTCACTGCCACGGCTGGGCCGCCCAAAAGCCGCGGTGCAATCCTATCCATGACCTATGCCGGCTGGCGCGCCCCGGCCGGCAAACTGCATCCCAAAACCTGGTTCAGATATAGGGTCGATATCGTGCCGAAAGGCGATGACCTGGCGATGCAGCCCGTAGTGCCAATCCCCACCTGCGCGCGATAGGCGGCTTCCTCAGAAGCCCCACATCACCTGGCGCGAATTGCCCTGCGACAGGTTGCGGTAGCGCGCCATGGCCATCAGCGGGAAGAACAGCCGGTAGCCATGGTAGCGGAGGTAGAAAACCTTCGGAAAGCCGACGGCGTTGTAGGGCATCTCATCCCATTCGCCGTTTTCCTTCTGGGCGCTGGCCAGCCAGGCGATGCCACGGGCGACGGCGGGATGATCGGCCTCGCCCGCCGCCATCAGCCCGAGCACCGCCCAGGCGGTCTGGCTGGGCAGGCTTTCATGATATTCGCCCTTCGGCGCGCCCTCGAAACTGGCGCAGTCCTCGCCCCAGCCGCCTTCGGGCCGCTGCTTGGAGATGAGCCAATCCACCGCGCGCGCGACCATGGGGTCATCCACCGGCACGCCGGCCGCGTTGAGCGCGCATAGGACCGACCAGGTGCCGTAGATGTAGTTGGTACCCCAACGGCCGAACCAGCAGCCCTCTTTCTCCTGATCGGCGCGCAGGAATTCGATGGCGCGCGCGATGACGGGCAGATCCTCGGCATGGCCGAGCTGGGCGAGGAAGGAGACACAGCGCGCCGTCACATCCGCGGTTGGCGGGTCAAGCAAGGCGCCGTGATCGGCGAAGGGAATGTGGTTCAGGAAGTCGTGGTTGTTGTCGGCGTCAAAAGCGCCCCAGCCGCCGTTCTTGCTCTGCATGCCGATGACCCAGGCGCGGGCGCGTTCGATGGAGGCGCCATGGGCGGCATCGCCGTTGCGGTGCAGCAGCATGCCAACGACCGCCGTATCATCCACATCCGGGTAGTAGTCGTTATTATATTGGAAGGCCCAGCCGCCCGGCGGCGCATCGGGCTTGATCTCAGCCCAGTCGCCGCGCAGTTCGGTGATCTGCTTGCTCAGCAGCCAATTGGCCGCCTGCTCCACTTCCGCAGCACCCAGCCCCTTGGCCTCTGCCATGGCGTGCGCTGCCAGGCCCGTATCCCAGATCGGCGACAGGCAAGGCTGGCAATAGGCCTCGCCGTCCTTGACGGTGACGAGCTTCTGGACGGATTTCCAGGCGATGGCGAAATCGGGGTGGCTCGGGTCATAGCCCAGCACGTCGAACATCATCACGGAATTGGCCATGGCCGGGTAGATGGCCCCCAGCCCGTCCTCGCCATTCAGACGCTCCTGCACCCAGGCGACGGCGGCATCGATATGCTTCTGCCGGCGCGCCTGCGTCACCAGCGGGTCGACCTTCTGCAGGACATCGTCGATGAGCTTGAAGACATGGCCCCATTGGCTGCGATAGGGACCCCTGATCCAGTCCGTGATCTGCTCGGCCGGGGTCGCGAACAGCTCGGCGACATGAATGTTGTGTGGATTGCGGGCGCGCGGCTTGAGCGCCATCAGCACCAGAAGCGGCACGATGACGGTGCGCGACCAGTAGCTCACTTTCAGCAGATGGAAGGGGAACCAGCGCGGCAGGCCCATAATCTCGATCGGCATCACCGGCACGGCGCGCCAGGGCACTTCCCCGAACAGAGCCAGCTGGATGCGGGTAAAGACATTCGTCCGTTCCGCGCCGCCGGCCGCCAGAATAGCCTTGCGAGCGCGCGCCATATGCGGCGCATTGATATCGTCACCGATCGCCTTCAGGGCGAAATAGGCTTTGACGCTCGCCGAAATATTGAACTCGCCACCATGATAGAGCGGCCAGCCGCCATGCTCGCCCTGGATGCGGCGGAGATAGACGCCGATCTTTTGCTCAAGCGCTGGGTCGATGCGGTCCAGATAATGTTCCAGCAGCACATATTCCGCCGGAATGGTGGCGTCAGCCTCCAGCTCGAACACCCAATGGCCGTCGCTATTCTGGCGGCATGCGAGCGCGCCCTCGGCGCGTTCGATCGCCCTTGCCAGGTCCTCGGTCGCAATTGCGGTGTCGATTTGGATATCGTGCGGCATCGTTGCTTTATACGGGCCTCAAAAGATGGCGGGCGGCAGATTCGCCGGAAAGAATACTGCCCTCGATCGTTGACGGCAGACCTGTATCGGTCCAGTCGCCCGCCAGGGCAAGGTTTGCAAGTCCCGCACCATTAACCGCAGGCCTGCGTTTTTGCTGCGCTGCGGTAGCCGCAAAGGTTGCCCGCTTCTCTCGCACCAGGCGGTGCGGGGGCAGTGCCGCGGGCAATTCAGGATACGCCGCCCGGCAATCGGCCCAGGCGCGCGCCGCCATCTCCGCATTGGGCATGTCCGCCCAGCGGTTGGCCGCGCTGATGGTCACGGAAACGATGCCAGGCTTGACGAAGACCCATTCTGCAAGCCCGCCGACGATGCCGGTGAAGGGAGCTTCGCCGACCGCAGCCGTGGCCTGAAAATGGACATTGGCGATCGCCTCGAAGGCCTCCGGCACCGTCAGATCGGGCAGCAAAGCGCCCGCGACCGGGGCCGGCACCGCCAGGACGACGGCATCGCCAGGCGCGAGCGGCACAGCGCCGTCACTGAAATGCAACACGGAGATGTGATTGCCGTCACGGGTCAGGGATTGCATCCGGCGCCCCAGACCGACCGTGGCACCCCGCGCCCCGAGCCAGACGAGGGCCGGATCGATGAAACTCTCCGACAGCCCTTCGGCCGGGACCAGAGGAAGACAGGCGGCACCCCCGGCACCCAGCGTCTGCGCGACGATCGCCTGCATCAGCGGCGCATAGGCCTCCTCCGGCATGGTATTGAGGGCCGCGATCGTCAGCGGTTCCAGCAGGCGGCGATAGACAGGACCGGCGCTGCCGATGGCCGCCGCGACCGAACCCTTCGCAGCCCGCAGGCGGAGGAGCGACAGATAGTCGCGCCAGGTGGTGCCCGGCACGCGGCGGCGGGAATCGAAAATCCAAAAGGGAATGCGCCCAGAATCCAGGCGCAGCACCCAGGCGGTGCCATCCGCCCGGTCAATGAAGGGAAAGATGGGCGTCGCGGGCCCCACCATGGTTTGCCGCGCCCCGATGCGGTCCAGATAGCGCATGGCCGCTGCGTTGCCGGAGAGCAGCAGGTGGTTGCCATTGTCGATGCGGCAGCCGAGTTCGCGATCGAAATAGGAGCGGCAGCGGCCGCCCGCCTGGGGGCCGGCCTCATGCACAGTGACCGCCCTGCCCGCCTCGGCCAGGACCATGGCCGCGGATAATCCCGCGAGCCCGGCGCCGATGACATGGACGCGGCGCGCTTCGCTCAAGCTGTCAGCATCCGCAGGCCGAACAAGGCCTTCTGCCATTTCGGCAGGCTGACGCGTTCGGTCGGCCGCAGGAAGTCCGTGCGTTCCATCCGCAACAGCAGCGCCTTATAGGGCGCGGCCATCATGCGGGCGGGTTTCATGGCCTGCGGGTTGCAGACCGCCATCGCCTCCTCGGCCCCCGCATAATGGTCGCGGGCAAGGGAAGCGATACGCTGGCAGACGCGCGGCAGGCCGGGTGACTTCAGCGCCGCCTGCGGATTGGGCGGCACGCCCTCCTCCGCCAGCCATTCGCGCGGCAGATAGAGGCGCGAGCGCTCGGCATCCTCGCCCACATCCCGCAGGATATTCGTCAGCTGAAGCGCCCGGCCGAGGCAATAGGCGACGCGGTCGGCGGCCGGCGAGGCATCGCCGAAGGCGCGCACCGACAAACGTCCCACAGCACTCGCCACCCGGTCGCAATAAAGGTCGAGGACCGCCATCGGCGGGGCCACGATCTCCCGCTCGGCATCCATCTGCATGCCATCGATGATGGCCAGGAAGTCGATCGCCCGCAGGTCGAAGGCGCGGCTGGAGAGCAGCATCATGCGCGTGAGCGGACCATCCGTGCGGCCTTCAAGAAGCGCGTTCACGCGGTCGCGCCAGCCGTCCAGCTGCTCGCGCTTGGCGACCAAGGCACCGGGTTCGTCAGCGATATCATCCACCACCCGGCAGAAGGCATAGATGGAATAGACCGCGGCGCGCCTATCGGGCGGCAGCATGCGCATGCCCCAATAGAAGGAGGAGCCGGAGCGGCGGACCAGAGACTCGATCTCTGCCAGATCGCCCGGCAGGGCGCCCAGGGGAGGCACAGGCAGTTTAGCAAGGCTCATAGCGCATAACCCAGAGAGCCGAGCAAAGCGCCGGCTGCGTCAATTTTCGTCAGTTTCACACGGCCCGCGATGGGGTCCTGACGGCGCAGGCGCGCGGCCAGGCGGCGGCAGAGCTTGATGACCACCCCCAGCTCGACCCGCAGCCGCCGGTCCCGGACCAGGCGCGGCAGAGCGGCACCCTGGCGGTTCAAGGCGTCGCAATGGTCCAGCAGGGCGTTGAAGACCTGGCGCAGGCCCGGCGTCGCGGCGCTCGCCGCCAAATCTCCGACCGTGGCACCCGTGGCCGCCATCAGGTCCAGCGGCAGATAGCAGCGGTCCAGCTGGGCCAGATCCTTCTGGCAATCCTGCAGGTGGTTCAGCACTTGCAGCACCGTGCAGATGGCATCCGCGGCCGGATAGGTCTCAGGCGATTCGCGATGCAGGTCGAGCATGAAGCGGCCGACGGGTACGGCGGAGAAGCGGCAGTATTGGTCAAGCTCATCCCAGCTCGCATAGCGCGTCTTGATGGCATCCTGCCGGAAGGCAACCAGGAGGTCGGTCGCCACGCGCGCATCGACGCCGGTTTCGGCGAGTGTCGTCCGCAGGGCGGCGGCACTGGGGGAGCCGCCGACGCGCGCGCCCAGCAGCACCGCCTGCATATGGTCCAGCCGGGCGATTTTCTCCGCCGGCAGCAGATCCGGGCTGTCGCCGATATCGTCCGCATTGCGGGCGAAATTGTAATAGGCATGGACATGACGGCGAAGATCAGGACGGATCAGGACGCCGACGGGAAAATTCTCATCCCCCTTGTCCTTGCCGGACCAGGTTTCGACATTCGCCACGTCAGGCGGCGCCAGATCAGGGCTCACGATCCGCCCTCGACATAGACCCGGTTCTTCCACATCACGCTTCGCCCCCGCATGTGATTGACGGCCGAGCCGACGGTGGCCGCCATGTAGAACAGGGCGATGAGCGGGAGGAAGATCCCCCAGAGCGGCGACAGGTGATAGCGGCGGATGCTGGGCACATAGCTGCCCGCCATCAGAACCCAGGCGATCAGCCCGTAGGCGCGCGCCGCACCATGGCCGAAGATCGCGACCGCAGGCGGCAGCAGCCAGACCAGCAGCATGCCGAGAACGGTGCCCAGCAGGTTGAGCGGCGAGAAGCCCAGCTGGACATAGGCCGACCGCGCGATCATCGCCCAGATATCGGCGAAATGCGGATAGAGGCGGATGGAACGCGCCCGCGTGGTGTGTCCGAGCCAGGTCCGGCCACCGCTTTTTTTCACCGCCCTGCCCAGCGTCACGTCATCGATCAGCGCGCCGCGCATCACCTCGATACCGCCGATGCGCTCCAGCGCCGTGCGGCGGATCAGGACCGTACCGCCGGCCGCACCGCCCACCTTGCTGCGCGGGTCATCGACTTTCGCGAAGGGATAGAGCAGCTGGAAAAAATAGACGAAGGCCGGAACCAGAGCGCGCTCGGCGACGCTCTCGCAATTCAGCAGCACCATCTCGGACACCATGTCGTAGCGGCCGCCTTCGGCCTTGGCGACGAGGCGGGCGAGATGGTCCGTATCATGGATGATGTCGGCATCCGTGAGCAGGATGAGGTCGGCGGCGGTGGCCGCCACACCCTGGCGCACGGCCCATAGCTTGCCACTCCAGTCGGCCGGCTTGTCCGCACCCGTGATGACGGTCAGCGGATTGGGAGCCCCTTCGGCCGCCTGGCGGGCGATAGCGGCCGTGCCGTCGCTGCTGCCGTCATCGACGAGAAAGACCCGTACGGCCGGGGCGCCCGGCAGCACCTGCCGCGTCAGCGAGCCGATGGCAGCACCGATGGTCTCGGCCTCGTCCCGCGCCGGGACGACGATATCGACGGCGGGCAGCCGCAGCCCGACCGGCACAGGCGGCAGGATGGGCCCCGCCTGCCAGAAGCGGCCGTGGCAGAAAATCATCCCGCACCAGATGAGAAGGGCGAGCAGCGTCAAAGCCGTGAGCAACGTCATGCCTTGAGATAGCCGTGCTGGTCGAACCACTGAATGGCGTCCCGCACCGCCTCAATCGCCGGACGATAGGTATAGCCGAGCGTCTGCTCGGCCTTGGCGGAGGAGAAATACATCATCTTTTTCGCCATTTTGAGATGATCGCGGGTCATGCGCGGCTCCTTGCCCGTGACACGCGCCACCTGCTCGGCGATCATAGCCGCCGGCATCAGGGGGCCGATCGGCAGGCGGACACGGCGCGGGGCCTTGCCCACCACCGTATCGACCAGGCCCAGCACGGCGCTCATGGAAATATTCTCGCCGCCCAGGATATAGCGCTCGCCGATCTCGCCGCGATCCAGCGCCAGCAAATGGCCAGCCGCGCAATCATCCACGTGCACGACGGAGAGGCCGGTATCGACATAGGCCGGCATGCGGCCCGTGGCGGCGTCGCGAATCATCACGCCCGTCGGTGTCGGTTTCACGTCCCCCGGTCCGATAGGGGCAGCCGGATTGACGATGACGACAGGGATGCCTTCGTCGGAGAGTTTCAGCGCCATCTGCTCGGCCAGGAATTTGGATTTCTTGTAGGTGCCGACGACCTTGTCATAGGTGATGGGCGTAATTTCGGTCGCAGGCGGGCCGCCTTTGGGATTGAGGCCAAGCGCCGCGACGCTACTGGTATAGATGATGCGTTCGACGCCCGCCGCATAAGCCAGCCGCAACAGATTCTCGGTCGCCTGCACATTGGTTGCGATCATCGCCTCCGGGTCTGGCACCCAGATACGATAATCTGCTGCAACATGAAAGACATAGCGGCAATCTTTCACAGCGTGCGCGAGGCTGTCGACGTCATTCAGGTCGCCCTCGGCGAATTCCGCATCCAGTTCCGTCAGATGCTTGCGCGAGGACGCGCTGCGCACCAGCAGACGCAGCGGATAGCCCCGCGCGGCGATCGCGCGGGCCACGGCCGCACCCACGAAACCAGTGGCCCCGGTGACCAGGGTCAGATTGTTTCGGGCCAAGGCTTCCTCCTCAATGCAGCGTCGATGGACTGGAACTGGCGCACCGGCATCGGGCCGGTATAGATGCCAGCGGCGCCCCTTGCGCAAGCTTCGATCCAAGGCAAGACACAATTGACTGACCATACAAAGCTCGGTTTGGCGAATGCGGTGGCAGCGGCATGAAGCGGCTCTCGCTTCTGCTCATGCTCGCCGGCATTCTTCTGGCCATCGCGATCGTCTTCGCCTTCGGTGCCCATCATGTGCTGGAAGCGATGCTGTCTGTGGGCTGGTGGGGTTTCGCAGAACTGATCCTCGCACAGCTGGTCATCTCAATCCCGCTTGCCCTGGCCTGGCTGATCATCCTCCCTCAGCGATCCTGGCGCCTGCTGCCACGGCTTTACTGGGGCAGGCTGGTGCGTGAGGCCGGCGGCCGCTTTCTGCCCTTCCTGCCCGTCGGCGGCTTTGTGATCGGCGCGCGCGCGGTGTGCCTCACTGGCATTCCGATGGCACTGGCCGCGGCCTCCACCCTGGTCGATGTCGCCGCCGAATTTACCGCCGAAGTCATGTTTTCGGCCCTGGGCCTCGGGATTCTTCTGGTCTGGCAGCCGCATTCGCACCTGATTTTGCCGGTCGGCGCCGGCATTGTGGTGGCGGCGCTGGCTGCCGCCATTTTCATCGCCCTGCCCGGCCCGGGCACGCGGCTGGTGCAAAAGCTTGCGTCCCGCATTGCCAAGGGCGAAGGCCGTGCTCTTGGCTCGCTGGAGCATATGGCAAGCCAGTTCGATGCCATCTATGCGCGCAAAAGCGGCATCATCGGCGCCGTTCTCTTCCACTTCCTGGGCTGGCTGGGCTCCGCCAGCCAGTCCTGGCTCGCCTATCACCTGCTCGGCGCTCAGATCACCCTGTCCCAGGCCCTCGCCATCGAGGCGCTGCTGCGCGCGGCGCTGAGCATGACGTTTTTCATTCCCGGGGCAGTCGGCGTGCAGGAAGCGGCCTATGCCGGCCTTGGCGCCATCTTCGGCCTGCCGGTCGAAATTTCGGTTGCGGTCTCTCTTCTCACGCGGGCCCGCGATCTCGTCATCGGCCTGCCGGCGCTGCTGTTCTGGCAATATCTGGAATTCCGCAAGCTGAAGGGCGGCGACACTGTCCCGCTGCCGGAGATCCGCGCCGTAGCCCCCAAGTTCGATTGAGCTAATCCAGCCGGATCGGCGCCCGCACGCGTGCATTGAGCCAGTCCAGAAACCACACCAGTCCGCCGCGCCAAAAGCCGAAAATCTTCTGCTGATGGCTGCGGTAGAGCATTTCGTGGCTGAACTGGGCCAATCTGCCACGGAAGGTCATGCCCTTGAACAGACCGGTGCGCCCGAGCGAGCCGAAGGCGTCGTAATCGGCGAGCGACACCAGCGCGCCCATGTCGTGATATTTGAAATCCGGCAATGGCGTGCCGTTTTCGATGAAGGCGGGCAGGTGCTGCACCAGATGCCGCGCCTGCTGATGCGCGACCTGGGCGGTCGGCGGCAGCGGGCGGCTGGCTCCCTCCGGCTTCAGCGTTGCGCAATCGCCGACCGCGAAAATGGCCGCGTCCCGCGTTGCCTGCAGGCTGGGCTGAATGCAGAGCTGATGGCTAGGCAGCGCCTCCAGACCGTCCAGATCGCCCAGCAGAGCGGGCGCCCGCACGCCCGCCGCCCAGACCTTCAAACTGGCCGCAACCTCAGACCCATCAGCCAGAGTGAAACCCGACTCGGTCGCCGCACTCACCTTGGTATTGGTCATCACCGTGATGCCGATGGCGGTAAGGCGGCGTTCCGTGGCCGCGGAGATATCCTCGGGGAAGCCTGCCAGCAGCCGCGGCCCGGCTTCGATGAGCGTGACCGTCATGCGACCGGCCAGCCCTGTCGCGCCTAATCCGGCGGAGATATGCAAAAGCTGGATCAATTCGGCCGCGAACTCCACCCCCGTCGCACCACCGCCGACAATCGCGATCGACAGCGGTTGCTCCAGAGCCAGGGACTGCAGCATGCGGGTGCGAATCTCGTCATTGAAGGCAATCGCCTGGCGGCGGGAATCGATCGTACGGCAATGCGCCTTCACACCGGGGGTGCCGAAATCATTCGCTTCGCTGCCGATCGCCAAAATGAGCGCGTCGTAGCTGAGGCGCCGCTCGGGGATCACGAGCCGTCCATCGGACGCATGCAGGGGTGCGAGCACGATCTGCCTGGCAGCGCGGTCCAGCCCTGCCAGCGCCCCCGGCTGATAGGTGAACCCGGCATCCCGCGCCTGCGTCACGAAGGCGAGGTCCTGCTGGGCCACATCCCGCGTCCCGGCAGCGATCGTATGAAGGATAGGCTTCCAGACATGGGCAAAATCGGCATCGACCAAAGTGACGGCCGGCACCCCCTTGCGCGCCACCCGCGCATGGCGCCATCGGCGACCCAGGCTGGTCGCGATCTCTATGCCGGCGACGCCACCGCCGACGACGACTAATTGAAACGGCTGACCTGTGACCGGCATCTGCGGCGCTCCATCCATCGCTGCGGACAGAGATGGCAGCGACCCACGCAGCGTCGAGGGGCGCGGCGTCCACCAGGCGGAAGCTCTGGGTCCCTATTTCAGCCTGCCACGCAGGCTTTTCACGTCAGGCTGCTGCGCAGGAGGGTCAGTTCAGGCTGCTGCGCAGGAGGGTCAGTTCAGGCTGCTGCGCAGCCGGCGCATCGCGGCGCGCGCCCGGGCGAGGTCGGCCCCCGGCGGGATGAGGTCTACGACCTTGCCCATGCAGCGCACGGCCGCGGCGATCCGTCCCATCTTCTGGTTCAGCGCCGCCGCCTGCTGCCACAGATTGATATCGGCGGGCGCGAATCGGAGCATGTCCTCGGCCGCGATCAGCGCGCCGTCGAGATCGCCCGACTGCTCCCGCCGGTAGCTGATATTCTGCTGAAGGCGGATGAGCACCTCGCGCTTGGTCATGCGCCCTGTCAGCAGCGGCAGGGCCGCCTGGCGCCGGCCTTCACTGACCCGTGCGAGCATGCCGTCCAGATCCTCAGCCTCCAGAATGCGGCCGCCGGAAAAGATATCGAGCACGGCCTGGCCGTCATCCCCGTCAATGCCAAGCACGAAATGCCCGGGGAAATTGATTCCGTAGCAATCCCAGCCGGCAACCTCCGCGCAATGCAGCCAGACGATGCCAAGCCCGACCGGCATGCCGCGCCGCCGCTCGGTCACCGCAATGAGATTGAGGTTCTGCAGATCGTCATAATCTTCGTAGTCGCCGCTGTAATCATGGCGGCAACCGAGCATGCCGGAGAGAGCTTCGGCCTGATCCCGCGCCTCACCGCCAGCCCAGGACCGCAATTCGGCCGCCTCGCGGGCAAGCTGGGTCAGATGTTTCTGCGCGCGCCGCCAATCCGCCTTCGGATTGTCCAAGCGGCCAAGGAGCAGGGCGGTATCTGCCAGCGCAATTTCGGCATCCGGCAGGGTGCCGACGGCGTCCAGCGCGGTGCGAATCATCGAAGCGACACCGTCGCCTTGACCGCCAGACAGGGGCTCGTCGCGATCATCGGTCAGGATCAGTCTCCTTCTCAGGGCCGATCCCAGCATGGACCGGCTAAAGCGGCAAGGGCGCTGCCTTGATCCGCTCCATGGCAAAGCGGCTCGTCACATTGCGCAAAGGCACCGCCGCGATCAGACGGCGATAGAAGGCATCATAAGCGCTGATATCGGTCACAACGACATGAAGAAGGTAATCCACATCGCCCCCCATGCGCCATGCGTCAACGATCTCCGGCGTCTGATCGACGAGGGCGGCAAATTTCGTCAGCCACTCCGCGGAATGATCAGCCGTCTCGACCGATACGAAGACGGACACCGGCAGGCCCAGCGCCTGCTGGTCCAGCACGGCGACACGCGCCTTGATAACGCCGTCCTTTTCCAGACGACGGATACGCTTCCAGCATGGCGTGGGGGTGAGATGCACTTCCGCGGCAATCTCGGCGAGAGACAGGGAGGCATCGCGGGCGATCAGGCGAAGGATGGCACGATCGGTTTCGTCCATCGGCACAGCTGCAGCCATAAGCGCCAATCTCTGAAAAAATGCTGCGAGGCTGATTGCCCCGTAAAGTCATTTCACCAGATTATCGACAGGCCGCAACATATTTTTCTCCCAGATGGATCTTTAGTCACCAAAAAGGGAAAAATCACGCCCGAATTGAACCGTATCGAGAGAGACGATCTCGCCTCGTCGCGGGGCGGTGGCGCCCGGTCAACCTGCCGGCGACTGGGCGCTCTCACCCGGGGCGCGCAGGGTGAGCGACAGGGCGTGCAAGCCGCCGGCGAATTCCTCGGCCAGCGCCTCATTCACGGCGCGGGCGCGGGCCACACGGTTCATGCCAGAGAAACAATCGGCGACTATCGTGACGTTGAAATGGCTTTCGCCACCCTGCCCGGCCCCACCCGGGTGACCGCGATGGCCGGCATGGCGCGCACTGTCATCCTCCACGAGGATGGAGAGCGGCGCGAAGGCGCGCGAGAGCGTATCCTGGATGCGTATCTTACGGCTCATGCACAGCATTTTCGCCGAAAACACCCGTCCTGATCAACCGTTCGCTGCGCCGTCCTGCCGTGCAAGAGCAGTGTTGCCAAGCGTGACCGGTTTTCACCATATAGCGGCCATGACAAACCGACGCGCCCCCCGAGCAAGGGCCTACGCGCCCGACCCGGATGCGCCGGGCCGGCTATGCGACCAACCAGGTTGTGAAGAACTGGGCTGCTACCGCGCGCCCAAGTCCCGCATCGCCCTCAACAGCTATTTCTGGTTCTGCCTGGACCATGTTCGCGCCTACAATGCCAAGTGGGATTATTATAGGGACATGACGCCGGGGCAGATCGAGCAGGAACTGCGCGCCGATGTGTCCTGGCACCGGCCGACCTGGCGGTTGGGCACCAATGGCGCCGCCCATGCGGCGCAAGAAGACTTGTTGCGCGATCCGCTGCTGCATATGGCGGGACGAGGTGCGCATCCCCATACTTACCGTGAACCGATCGAGGTTCCGGCCGAGCTGCGCCAACCGCTTGGCGTTCTGGGCCTGACCTGGCCGGTGACGATGGATACCGTGAAGGCGCGCTACAAGGCGCTGGCCAAGAAGCATCATCCCGATGCGACGGGCGGCGGCGACGGTGCGGCAGAAGAACAGATCAAGCTGATCAACGGCGCCTACACCGCCTTGAAGCGGCACTGGCCAGCCGAAGAACGGCAGCCGGCGGCAGCCAACCCCTGAAGCCGCGCGCGCGACGCGGCCGGGTCGCACAGGCCGGCCGCATAGGCTTCCTGCGCAGCCCGCGTCTTGCGATGCGCCCTCACTCCGCTAATCTGGCAGCAGCATGACAGGACAGTCTTTTCGATGATGAATGGCGCAATCCCCGGCACCGAATATGCGACGAGCATTAGCGATCTCGGTATGCCCGACGTCACGCTGAATGTGCGCGAGACTTTTGGTATCGACTCCGATCTCACCGTGCCGGCCTTCAGCACCCGCACCGAGCACGTGCCGGACATCGACCCGACCTATCAGTTTGATCGCGAGACGACGCTCGCCATCCTTGCGGGCTTTGCCTTCAATCGCCGCGTCATGGTCCAGGGCTATCATGGCACCGGCAAGTCGACACATATCGAGCAGGTTGCGGCACGGCTGAACTGGCCTTGCATCCGCATCAATCTCGACAGTCACATCAGCCGCATCGACCTCATCGGCAAGGATGCGATCGTGCTCAGGGACGGGCAGCAGGTCACCGAATTCCGCGAAGGCATTCTGCCCTGGGCGCTGCAGCATCCTGTCGCGTTGGTCTTCGACGAATATGATGCCGGCCGACCGGACGTCATGTTCGTCATCCAGCGCGTGCTGGAAGTGGCCGGCCGCCTGACGCTGCTGGACCAGAACCGCGTCATCCATCCGCATCCGGGTTTTCGTCTGTTCTCGACTGCCAATACCGTGGGCCTGGGCGATACCACCGGCCTCTATCACGGCACCCAGCAGATCAATCAGGGCCAGATGGATCGCTGGAGCATCGTCGCGACCTTGAACTATCTGCCCCATGCTCAGGAAACGGCCATCGTGATGGCCAAGCTCGGCATCGACCCCAAGGACGGGCCGGCCCGCCGCCGTGTGGAAAGCATGGTGGCCCTGGCCGATCTCACCCGCGCCGGTTTCATCGCGGGCGACATCTCGACCGTCATGTCCCCGCGCACGGTCATCACCTGGGCCGAAAACGCGAATATTTTCAACGATCTGCCTTATGCCTTCCGCGTCACCTTCCTCAATAAATGCGATGAGGCGGAGCGGCAGACGGTGGCCGAATACTATCAGCGCTGCTTCAACGAGGAGCTGCCCACCGGGCTTCGCCGCGCGAGCTGATTTCCGAAAAGCCGGGCGGGAGACGCCTGCCCGGCACATGTGGCGACGCCCTCAGCCCATCCCTGAGTTGAGGGGTCATTGACGCTAGAGGCAGGCTTTGAGCGGAACCAAGGACGGACAGGAACGCGCCGAAGCGTTCAAGCGCGCGACCGCGGGAACGATCCGTGCTGTCGCCGGCCAGCCGGAGGTTGAGGTCGCCTTCCAGGCCGGCCCCGCCAGTCTGGCGGGCAAGCGCGCGCGCCTGCCCTCGCCCACCCGTGGCCTGCCGCCGGCCGAAATCACCCGTATCCGTGGTGCGGCGGACGCCGTGGCGCTGCGCCTGAAGCATCACGACAGCGCCATCCATTCAGCCCGCTCACCCGCCAGCCGCGAAGCGCGGGACGTCTATGACGCATTGGAGCAGACGCGCGTCGAGATCGTGGGCAGCCGCCATATGGCAGGCGTCGCCGCCAATCTTCAGCAGAAGCTGGTCGAGCAGATCGAGGCCGAGGGCCTGGACCGCATGACCAAACGGGAACAGCTGCCGCTGGCCTCTGCCCTGTCGCTGCTCGCGCGCGAGCGGATGTCGGGCAATGCCACCCCGGAGGGGGCCGAGCGGGTGCTCGCCCAATGGCGTGACGCCATGGGCAAGGACGCCTCTGCCGCGCTGAGCGACATGGCGGCAACGGCGGACGACCAGCAGGCCTTTACCCGCGCGGCCCGCAAGCTGCTGCAAGCCTATGACCTGGCTGAGGCTGAGATCGAAGCCGAGCCGGAAGAGCAGCCTGAAGGCGGCGACGAAGCACCGGAGCAGAGCCCGCAGCAGGATGCCTCCTCAGAGGGGGAAAGCCAGTCCCAATCTGAAGCCGAAGCCAGCATGACTCCCGATCCCCAGGACATGGACGGCGAGACGACGGCCGAGGAGGCGACCGAGGGCGACGAGGACGAGACGATGGAAGCCGAGGGCGATGAACGCCCCGGCGGCCAGCAGCAGACCCGCGACCGCGGCCAGGAAGACACGCAATACCGGGCCTATTCCAAAGCCTTCGACGAAGAGATCGATGCGGCCGAGCTTTGCGACCCGGAAGAACTGTCCCGGCTTCGCCAGCAGCTGGATCACCAGCTGCAGCATCTTCAGGGTGTGGTCTCCAAACTTGCCAACCGGCTGCAGCGCAAGCTGCTGGCCCAGCAGACCCGCGCCTGGGATTTCGATCTGGAAGACGGGCTGCTGGATGTCAGCCGTCTCGCCCGCGTAGTGACGACGCCGACCGCGTCGCTCTCCTACAAGATGGAGCGCGACACCGATTTCCGCGACACCGTCGTCACGTTGCTGATCGACAATTCGGGCAGCATGCGCGGCCGGCCGATCACCGTGGCGGCCATGTGCGGCGATATCCTGGCCCGCACGCTGGAACGCTGCGCCGTGAAGGTGGAGGTGCTGGGCTTCACCACCCGCGCGTGGAAGGGCGGACAAAGCCGCGAGCGCTGGGTGCAGGACGGCAAGCCGCGCAATCCGGGGCGCCTGAATGACCTCCGCCACATCATCTATAAATCCGCCGATGCGCCCTGGCGGCGCGCGCGCCGCAACCTGGGCCTGATGCTGCGCGAAGGATTGCTGAAAGAGAATATCGACGGCGAGGCGCTGGCCTGGGCCTACCGCCGCCTCCTCACCCGCCCCGAACATCGCCGGATTCTGCTGGTGATCAGCGACGGCGCGCCGGTGGATGATTCCACGCTGTCGGTCAATCCCGGCAATTACCTGGAGAAGCATCTGCGCCAGGTCATTCATGAAATCGAAGGCCGCAACGCGGTGGAACTGGTCGCGATCGGCATCGGCCATGACGTCACGCGCTATTATCGCCGCGCCGTCACCATCGTCGATGCAGAGGAATTGGGCGGCACCATGATGCGCCAGCTGACCTCGCTTTTCGATGAAACGGGTAGCGAAGGCTGGGGCCGCGTCGCCGGTGAGCGTGCGCCGGCGATCGTCTGACGCGCCGGATCAAGCCTGAATGAACGCCCGCTGGCTTGCGCCGCGGGCGTTTTTTGGTGAGCCGGTCTGCCTAGCCAGCCGCCTTTTTGTCGACGACCGCCCGCACTTCATCAACCGCTTCAAGCACGCGGGCGTGGACGAGGCCCAGGGCCTCGGTGCTGGACTTCCGCAGCAGATCCTCGACCTCTTTGAGGTCAGAGACGCTCTTCTCGTAAGCGACTTTCACCAGTTCCGCCTGAAGGCGTGCGCGCTCCTGCGGGTTCAGGGTGGTGGCGAGGACACGCGCCGCTTCGGTCGCGTCCGTCACCTGCCGCCGCACGACCTCGACCTGGCGCTGCGTGATGGCCTGCGCGCCCTCAAAGATGAGCTTATTGGCGGCCGTCAGGGCCGCCAGATTCCTCTTTTGCGTCTCGACCAGCGCCGTCATCTCAGGAAAGGCCGGGAGAAGACTGAGAGAGGAGAAAAACTTGGCAAAATCGACCGGGAAATTCGGCACATCAGACATGGTGTTACCCCCTTCACGCGATTGTTTTTTTAGACCGCCTCTTGGCCCCCAGCCAGAGGTCAGGGCGTCCCTGCGCCCCATTCACGCCCATCCGGCGCCCGCCTGCAAGCGGCCTCACCGTATATCACTCAACCGTCAAATCGCGGGATCAATGGGCGGTGGCGCGGTATAGGGCAGATCCTCGTCAGGGCCGGCGGTGGGCGCCCCGCTCTGGTCTTCCGTCTTGTCGTCCAGATAGCCTGCAAACTCGGCGGCGCGGTCCAGCGCCTTATCCGTCGCCGTCATCGTGGCGGAAAGATCAGGACTGTCATCCTGCGTCCAGGCGTGGACGGCATAAAGCCAGACGGCGAGCAGGCCCTTCGTCCGCAGCAGGCCGCGCAGACCGCCGGCCGGAATACCCACGCCTTCCAGCATCCAGGCCATGCTGCGCGCCGACAGCCGCGCCAGGATGAGGCCAAGCGCCGGGTCGAAACGCGCCGCTGCCAGCACGGCGACGACGCCGGCGCGATGCGCCTGCAACACGTCAAAGCGGCGCAGAATGATATCGAAGAGACGATCCTTTATGGGACCATCCGTTGTGGCGCCGGCCAATGCCGCCTGATCGGCGATGCTGCCGAAGCGGATCAACACATGCAGCTTGGTGGGAAAACGGGCCCGCGTCCGCGGCAAATCCAGACCGGCACTGCGCGCCGCCTCGACGATGCTGACGCGGTTCCAGCCGCGCTCCCCGGCCTGGGCAAAAACCGCGGCAACCAGGGCTGCGTCGAATTCACTGTCGGTCATGCTGCTCTGCCTTCAATGACGGTTATCGTGACAAACAAAGGGCAGAGGTGTCGCCACCCCTGCCCTCGTTTTTGCTAGACCGCATCCGCCTGCGATCAGGCCTCGCCCACGCATTCCAGCATGGCGGCACTCAGCGCCTCGTCCGGCGATTTTCCGCCGGCGATCACAAACTGGAAAGCCGGGAAGAAGCGCTCGCATTCGGTAATGGCGATATCGACCATATCCTCCATGCTTTCGAGCGACGCACCCGGCGCCCCACGCAACAGCACGGCGTGGCGGAAAACGGGCATGCCGTCATCCGCGTCCATGCCGAAATGGCCAATCCATAAATGCGTGTTCGCCAAGGCCAGCAGCTTGTAGAAATCGGCGCGACGCGTCTCGGGCACCTTCATGTCGAAGGCGCAGGTGAAGTGCATCGCCGAAATTTCCTGAGACCAGTTGAAATACAGACCGTAATCCGACCATTGCCCCGGGGCTTCGGCCGCCATCTCGGCGTTGTTGCGGCGCTCGAAAGCCCATTCATTGGTGGATACGATCTGCTCGATCACATCGAGCGGATTTTTGACGCTAACGTCAGCGGCAATGCTGCTAGCGGACATCGAAGGTCTCCTCGGTGCTGAGAGGAAGGCCGGATCGGCGGTGAGACGTTGCCGCTGCCGGATGATGGGCTCCCCATGGACCCCAGTTCCGACGTCGCGAATCGCCGCCTCCGTAAAAACACTAGGGGCTCTATTGCGCAAACCGCAAGTAAAGCCCGCCGGTGCAAAGGCTTAAGGGCTAAACTGCCACAAAAACCTCATCAGGCGATGGGAGATGCCGGGGCACTGCCATAGGCATCGCCGTCAGGCCGCAGGCCGCCAGGCAGGTCGCTTGCCGGCAGGTCGGTGGGCACCGCAGGCGGCAGATCCTGCGGGAAGGCCGTGATCGGATCGACAGTGGGGACCACAGCCGGGGCGGCCTGTGCAGCCTCCAAAGCCGCGACCTTGGTCTTCAAGCTCGCAATCTCAGCTTCTGCGGCCTCCAGGGCGAGGCGGGTATTGGTCGCCAGTTCCTGGACGGCGGCCAGCTGTTCGCCGCGCGCAAGATCGAGTTTGTGAATGACGGCTTCGACGCGGGCCGTAAAAACGGCCTCGGCCTCGTCGCGCAGCCCGGTAAAGGCCGATAGCGCACCCTGCGCCACCCCTGCCAGATCATCCATGAAGCGGCCGCGCTCCTTCATATCCGTCCTCCTGCCTTCCACCCCGGGGGTGGGTTGCGTATAAGGCGCCGCCATGAGACCGGAACCTGATGGCCCGGCCGCAGGCGGCCAAGCTGTTTCCTAACAGACTTATGTCGCCGAGGGCAGTACACATGGGTCGCCCCGGACCTTTGGCCAAGATCGGCCGCGGCATTGCAGAAGCGCGAGGCATGGCTAGCCTATGAAACCCCTGGTTTTCCCGGATTTTGACCCGGTTCTGCTACATATCGGGCCCTTTGCCATCCATTGGTATGCCATCGCCTATATTGCGGGCCTCGTCATCGGCTGGCGGCTGGTGCGGCGTTTCGTGACCTGGCCGCCGGCGGTCGCGACTGCTCTGCAGGTGGACGATTTCCTGTCCTGGGCGACGCTCGGCGTCGTCCTCGGCGGCCGCATCGGCTATGTTCTGTTCTATCAGCCCGGTACCTTCTTCGCCCATCCGCTCAGCATCATCGCGGTCTGGGAAGGCGGCATGAGCTTCCATGGCGGCATGCTGGGGGTCGCCATCGCCATCATCTGGTTCTGCCGCAAGCATGGCATCAACGTGCTGGGCTTCGCCGACCGCATTGCCATCGTCGCCCCCATGGGTCTGGGCTTCGGGCGGATCGCGAATTTCATCAATGGCGAGCTTTGGGGCCGTCCTGCACCAGCCGGCTGGCCGGGGGCGATGATCTTTCCGCGGGTCGACCAGATCCCCCGTTTCCCGAGCGAGCTTTACGAGGCCTTTCTGGAAGGGCTCTGCCTCTTTGTCATCATGCTGCTGCTGGCGCGTTCCGAAACGCGGCGGCGCCGGGCCGGCGCACTCACCGGCCTGTTTCTGATTGGCTATGGCATCGCCCGTAGCACGGCCGAATGTTTTCGCGAGCCGGATGCCTTTCTCGGCTTCCTGTTCCAGGGCCTGACCATGGGCCAGCTGCTGTGTGTGCCGATGGTTCTGGCCGGCATCGGCCTGCTCATCTACGCCTATAAAAGCCGGCCGATTCCGGTGGCGGCTTGAGCGACCGGCCTGAGACAGATCCGGCGCCTGAGCGCCTGGACCGCTTCATGGGCCGGGCCAATGCGGCCTATTACGCCGGTCAGGACCCTTTCGGCGATTTCACCACCGCGCCCGAAATCAGCCAGATCTTCGGTGAGCTGATCGGCGCCTGGGCGGCCATCGCGTGGACCGCCCTGGGCTGCCCATCCCCCGTCATTCTGGCCGAAGCCGGCCCCGGCCGCGGCAGTCTGATGGCCGATGCGCGGCGGCTGACGGCACGCGTGGCGCCGGCGTTTCACGCCGCCTGCGCGGTGCATTTCATCGAAACCTCGCCCCGCCTGCGCGACGAGCAAGCCAAGCGCGTGCCCAATGCCGTGTGGCATGACGACCTCTCCAGCCTGCCGGACGGGCCGCTGATCCTGATCGGCAACGAGTTCCTGGACGCGCTGCCGATCCGGCAGTTTCGCGTCGTGGATGGCGCCTGGTTTGAACGCCATGTCAGCGGCACCACCTTCGTGGACATACCATGTGACCCGCAAGCCGGCCTGCCAGCGGAGGACGCGGATGCGCAGGGGATTTTGGAACGGAACGAGCCGGCCGAGCAGTTCGTCGAGTCTCTCAGCCGGCGGATCGCGACCAAGGGCGGAATTGCCGTGCTGATCGACTACGGATCGCTCACCAATCCCGGCGACAGTCTGCAGGCCATCCGGGCCAAGCGTATGTCGCCTCCGCTGGACCATGCCGGGGAGGCCGATCTGACCGCCCTGGTCGATTTCGGCGCCATGCGTCGTGCCGCAATGGTACAGGGCGCGGGGGTCCAGGGGCCGGTGACGCAAGGTGCTTTCCTGACCGCCCTTGGTATTCTGCCGCGGGCCATCAAACTGGCGGCCGGACGGCCTGATACCGAAGCCGCCGCGATCATGGCTGCGGCCCGCCGGCTGGTGGAGCCCACCGCCATGGGCCGGCTGTTCAAGGTTATGGCCATCACGCCCACCGGCTTCCCGCCCCTGCCAGGATTTGCCGCATGACCCCGCCTTGCCTGACCGACCCGAACCTATCCGCCCCGCATGGCTTCTTCACGCGGGAGGGCGGAATTTCCACCGGCCCCTTTGCCAGCCTGAATTGCAGCCTTTCGGGTGGTGACGATCGGGCAGTGGTGCTGGAGAACAGAGCGCGGGTCGCGCGCGCACTGGGTGCGGCCCCTGACCATCTCCTGGGCCTCACGCAAGTACACGGCACCGATGTTGTGACGGTGACAGACCTCTGGGCGCCGGGCGAAGGTCCGCGCGCCGACGCCATGGTGACGCGGGTGCCGGGCATCGCCCTCGGCGTCATCACCGCCGATTGCGGGCCCATCCTCTTCGCCGACCCTGAGCACCGCGTGGTGGGCGCCGCCCATGCCGGCTGGCGCGGGGCCGTCGCGGGCATTCTGGAGGCGACGGTCGATGCGATGGTGGCACTCGGCGCCGAGCGGTCGCGTATCGCGGCCGTCGTCGGCCCCTGCATCCGCCAGCCGTCTTATGAAGTCGCCGCCGATCTGCGCGACAGCGTCCTGGCGCACGACCTGGGCAATGCCCGCTTCTTCCAGCCGGGACGACCGGAGCGCTGGCTGTTCGATCTCGCTGGCTATTGCGCTACGCGCCTGTCCGCGGCAGGGGTGGGGCTCGTGTCGATCACCCCCGGCGATACCCAAGCCGAGGCAGATCGCTTTTTCAGCCACCGGCGCCGCACGCTCGCGGGCGGTGGCCCGATCGGACATCAAATTTCGGGAATTCGATGCGACGCCTGACATCCTCCTTCCGCTATGGGCTGATGGCCCTGCCGCTGACACTCGCGGCCTGCGGCGATTTCCCGCAGCCGATGATGGGCCATCCCGGCCGCATGGGGGCCATTCTGTCCCATCCGCCGCCGCAGCGTCTGGTGGTACCGGTGCCCGGTCGCGCTTTGCTCGACGACAAATCGGCAGCGGTCTTCGCGGCCGATATCGCTGGCGCACTGGCCGCCCAGACCGTGCCCGCCTTGGCACAGAAGCCGCAGCGCGGCGACTGGGTGCTGGGTGTGACCGCCGTCATGATGGGCGATCAGGTGACACCGACCTATACGGTCATCGACCCGCGCGGCCATATCCAGGGCCGCGACTCCGGGCAGCCGGTGCCGGCCCAGGCCTGGGCGAATGGCGACCAGGCGGTTCTGACCGCGGAAGCCAATGACGCGGCGCCCAAGATTTCCAATCTACTCTCGAATATTGACGCGGCGCTGAAGCAAAGTGACCCCAACAGCCTTTATAACCGGCCACCGCAGCTGGCTTTCTCCAAGGTCACGGGTGCACCGGGCGACGGCGACGCGGCACTCGCGCGCGAAATGACAAAAGACATCGGCGTACTTGGCGTCATCGTCATCGGTCAGCCACGCGATGCCGACTATGTCATGCGCGGCGAGGTGAAAGCGGTCACGGTCGATGCGCAGACGCAGCGGATCGAGATCTACTGGATCGTCACGACACCGGACGGAAAGGAAGTCGGACGGGTGGCGCAGTTGCACGATATCCCGAAAGGCTCGCTCGACGCTTTCTGGGGCGATGTCGCGGTGGTGGCCGCCCAGCAGGCGGCTGGTGGCGTCAAGGAAGTGCTGGACAACAATATCGGCAAGCGCGCCTATGCCAAGCCGGTGCCGACGAATACCGGAACGAAGCCGCCGGCGTCATGAAACGATGGCTTGACATGCGCAACGCAGGTCCGACCCGGCTTGCTCCTGCGTGGACAGGGGGCGGTGCGGTTGCTAGAAGCCGCCCGTAACACGCCTCCTCGCCGCTGCTGACGGAACCCGCCGCATGAAAATTGTTGCCTGCAACAGCAACCGGCCTCTGGCGGAAGCGGTCGCCGCCGCGCTCAACCTGCCGCTGACCAAAGCGTCCGTGCGGCGCTTCGCCGATATGGAAATCTTCGTCGAAATTCATGAGAATGTACGCGGCGAGGATGTCTTCGTGGTGCAATCCACGGCCTATCCCGCCAATGACCATCTCATGGAGCTGCTGATCACACTGGACGCGCTGCGCCGCAGCTCGGCCAAGCGCATCACCGCGGTCATCCCCTATTTCGGCTATGCGCGGCAGGACCGGAAGTCCGGGTCCCGCACACCGATCAGCGCCAAGCTGGTGGCGAACCTGATCACCGAAGCCGGCGCCAACCGCGTGCTGACCATGGATCTGCACGCGGCGCAGATTCAGGGCTTTTTCGATATTCCGGTCGATAACCTCTATGCCGCGCCGCTCTTCGCGCGCGACATTCAGGACCGCTATGCCGGCCGCGACCTGATGATCGTCTCGCCGGATGTCGGGGGCGTCGTCCGCGCCAGGGCGCTGGCGAAACGTCTCGACTGCGATCTCGCCATCATCGACAAGCGGCGCGAACGCGCTGGCGTGTCCGAGGTCATGAACGTGATCGGCGATGTCGACGGCCGCGACTGCATTCTGGTCGATGATATCGTCGATTCCGGTGGCACGCTGTGCAACGCAGCGGCCGCCCTGATCGAGGAAGGCGCGCGGTCCGCCAGCATCTATACGACGCATGGCGTGCTGTCGGGCGGGGCCGTGGCGCGCATCGCCTCCTCCCCCATCGAGATGATGACGATCACGGATTCCATTCTGGCCACCGAAGCGGTGCGCCTGGCGAGCAATGTGCGCCAGGTGACCATCGCGCCGCTGCTGGCCGAGGCCATCCGCCGCATTTCCGACGAAAGCTCCGTCAGCTCGCTTTTCGACTGAGGCATCCGATGACCGATATCACGCCCGTCGCCTTCTGGTTCCTGCGCCATGGCGAGACCGACTGGAATGCCCAGAACCTCTCGCAGGGCGATATCGACATTCCGCTCAATGCCAATGGCCGGGCGCAGGCGCGGCAGGCGGCCGAACTGATGCGCGGCCATGAGATTGCGGCCATCGTCTCCTCCAACCTGTCGCGCGCCGTCGATACGGCCGAGGCTGTCTCAGCGGTGACCGGCGTGCCGGTCCTAACCGATGCCGGCCTGCGGGAAGTGAAGTTCGGCGAGCAGGAAGGCAAACCGATGGGCGATTGGTACGATGACTGGATCGCCGGCACCTATACGCCCGAGCGGGCAGAACCTTTCGCCGATCTGCGCGAGCGCGTGACGCTGGCCATCAACCGCGCCCTGGAGAATCCCGCGCCGGTCTTGATCGTGGCCCATGGCGCGCTGTTCCGGGCCGTGCGGTCAGCCATGGGGCTGGTGCCCAATGTGCGCACGCCCAATGCCACGCCGATCTATTGCGAGCCGCCCAGCGCGCCCGGCGAGCCCTGGACACTGACCCCGGTCGAGACGGGGCACTAACCCCGCCTCCGCCTACAAGGGCTTGGTGATCCGGTAGAGCCCGACATCGATCGCGCTGGCGCGGAAACCGGCCTCGCAGTAGGCGAGGTAGTAATCCCAACGGCGGCTGAAGACGTCATCCATGCCCCCCGCCCGCAGCGTGGGGACAGCCGCATGGAAGCGGCGGCGCCATTCGGCCAGCGTCTCGGCATAGCTCAGCCCGAAGGTTTCCAGAGCGTCCAAAGTGAGACCGGCCTTGCCAATTTCCGCGGCCATGATCGGCACGGTCGGCAGCATGCCGCCGGGAAAGACGTAGAGCTGAATGAAATCCGGCACCCGCAGATAGGCCTCGAACTTTGCCTCGGAAATTGAAATCACCTGCAGCACGGCGACGCCGCCGGGCTTGAGACAATCCCGCAACTTTTCGAAATAGACCGGCCAATAGTCGCGGCCGACCGCTTCCAGCATTTCGATGGACACGATGCGGTCGAACTGACCCTCGACGTCACGGTAATCCTGCAGCCGCAAATCCGCCTGTCCTGCCTGCACAGACGGGGCGAGCCGCTGTTTTGCATAATCAAGCTGAGAGGGCGACAGCGTGAGCCCCGTCACCCGCGCGCCGCGCTCGATCAGCCGCTCGGCCAGGCCGCCCCAGCCGCAGCCGATCTCAAGCACCTCTTCCCCGCCCCGGAGATCCAGCAGCGACAGGATGCGATCCTGCTTCGCGGTCTGCGCCTGTTCCAGCGTCGCGCCGGCATCGCCGTAGAGCGCGGAGGAATAGGTCATGCCATCATCAAGCCAGGCCCGGTAGAAATCATTGCCGAGATCGTAATGGGCCATGATGTTGCGGCGCGCGCCCAGCCTTGTATTGGCGTGCCGGCCATGGCGCAGGCGGTTGACCGCGCGGGTCAGCCAGGAGCCGTCGAGAGAATTGCCGAGTGCGCTCTGGTTGCGGGCCGCAAGCTCGATCAGCAGCGGCAAGTCCGGGCTGTGCCAGTCACCATCCATATAGGATTCGGCGAAGCCGACATCACCGCGCAGCATCAGCATCAGCAAGGGGCGCCAGTTGCGCAGCACGAGGGTCGCCTCGGGCCCGGGCTCGGCGCCCTGGCCCACCAGTTCGGCGCCCGCCGGCAGGCGCACAATCAGCCGCCCGAGCGCCAGACGGCGCAGCAGCTTGGCCAGAGCGGCACGCCCGATGAGCGCGCCGGGCGCGAAAGGAATGGCGGCGGAAGCGACGAAACTGGACATGATCAGCCTGTCACGATTGTCACGGCATGGGCCGGCGGGGCCGGTTTCGGATGAAATCCGACCTTCTTGCGCCAAAGCTTCAGGGCTTCCCAATGGATGCCCGCGATCACCTTCAGGCTTAAGGCGGGCGATCGCAGAACGCTGCCGAACAGCGCCCGATCCGTCAGTTCGACACGGCGGCCGGACAGACTTGCCGTGATCAGCTTTCCCATGGTCCCGCCCATCGCACCCAGCCCGTCGATCACAACCGACACACGGTCAGACGGCGGCGAGACGCGGAAGCGATAGTCCATCTCCATCGGCATGAAGGGCGAGACATAGAAGATTTTGCGCGCCGACTGGCGAATGGAACCACCATCACCGGCCGCCACCGCAATAAGATAGGAATGGCGCTGCCCGAAGGTATTGTTGACCTGGTACAGAATGCCGGTGAGCACGCCTGCTGGATTGTGACAGAAGAAGACGCTGAGCGGATTGAATGCATGCCCCAATACGCGCGGCATGGAGAGCAGTCGGATCGGTCCGGCAGCGTCTATTCCGGCCGTCACGCATTGCCCCCTCACCCAGTCGCGCAATCCGCGCTCGCGCCCATCCCCATGGTCACGCTCAAAAAAACTCACCAGATTGAAACGGCCGATGGAAAAGAGACGGAGCTTTGCAGCGATCGCCGCCATTTCGTCAAGGTCGAGCAGGAGGGAGAAGATACGGTACTGCAACCGGTGCATCACGGGATGATAGCGCTGATGCATCACAACACCGGGATAGAGGGCGGATTGCATTGTGCTGGCCGCGCCTGTCATGCCGCCAGCATCTGGGAAGCGGGCGCCGCCGTATCATCTGGCAGAAAAATGCGCCCCGATTCCGCCGCGACCGTCCAGGGCCGCCGGACCGCGCCGAGCGCTTCAGCGACGGCCAAACCCGCCTGCAGCCCATCCTCATGGAAACCCGCGCCAAACCACGCGCCACAGAACCAAAGCCGATTCCGGCCCTGGATATCCCATAACCGCCGTTGCGCCGCGATGGAGCGGGCATCGAAGAGCGGATGTGCGTAGCTGTCCGTCTGCAAAACGCTGCCGGCCTTGGGTGGCCGCGGCGGATTGATGGTGACGAAATACTCCGTGCCGCGTGGCAGATTCTGCAACCGGTTCATCCAGTAAGTCAGGGACGGCGATACCCTGCCATCGTTGCGCGATTCGACAAAATTCCACGATGACCAGGCGCGACGGCGCTTGGGCATCAGGCTTTGATCGGTATGCAGGACGGCCAAATTCCGGGTGCTGCCGAAAGCGCCCAGGAGGTCTCGCTCGATCTGATCCGCGTCAGTCAGCATCGCCAGCGCCTGATGGGCATGGGTCGCGATGACGACATGATCATGCTCCACCGCCTCGCCGCTCATATCCCGCAGCCGCACAGACCCACCCAGGCGTTCCACGCTACGGATCGGGCGGCTTTTATAGACGCGGCCGGAAATGCCGGCGAGCAGGCGCACGATATAGTTGGCCGACCCGCCAGAGACGGTGCGCCAGACCGGGCGCCGGGTAATCTGCAATAGACCATGGTTGACACAGAAACGCAGAAAGGCACCCGCCGGATAATCCGCAATGGCGGCGGTGGGCGTCGACCAGATGGCAGAGGCCATCGGCAGAAGATGATCATCGCGAAAGGTTGCGCTATAGGCGCGGAGATCGAGATAGGCGCCAAGGCTCATGCCCTCGCGCTCCACCATGCCGATATCGGCCGGGGCCTCCCGGTAGAAGCGCAGCAGATCGCGCAGCATGGACCAGAACCGCGGGCGCAGGACATTGCTTGGCTGGGCGAAGAGCCCGGCCAGATCGCGCCCGGCATACTCGAAACCGCCTTCATCCTTCGAGACAGCGAAGGACATATCGGACGCTTCCGTCGTCACACCCAAATGATGAAACAGCGCCGTGAGATTGGGATAGGTCGTTTCATTGTAGACGATGAAACCGGTATCGATGCCGAGCGCCCCCAACGGGCTTTCGACCCGCGCCGTATTGCCGTGGCCACCCAGACGATCATCGGCCTCATAGAGGGTCACCTGATGGCGCTGGCTGAGAAGCCAGGCGGCTGACAGACCCGCGATGCCGGACCCGATCACCGCTATGTCCAAGCGGTTCCCGTCCGACAAAGCAACATCCGAACCGAAGCTATTCACAGACATTCATCCATCCCATCGGCCAGCCCGTACGGGCCCTAGCGGCATCCTGACGATTACGCAGCGCGTCGGGGCATGGATGCAGGTAACAGCCTTGCCACGCCCGCTCTCGCCCACAACGTAAGGACAGGCTTCATTCACGAACGACGGCAGCAGACACGCGGAAACCCATGGCCCAGCAGACGCATGAGACTGAAATCGAAACGGCGTTCACCACCCCGTCACGCCGTCGGCTTAACCGCACCACCCTTGGACTGACCTGTCTCGGCCTCATCAGCTCTTTGACGTCGGCGTGTTCACCCCTGACGATGCTGAATACCATGGCCCCGCGCCGCCTGGCATCCCGTGATCTGCCCTATGGGCGCGATCCGCGGCAGCGCCTTGATATCTACGTCCCGGACAATCTCAAGGCACCCGCCCCGGTGGTCGTTTTTTATTACGGCGGTAGCTGGGATAGCGGAACGAAAGAGATGTATCGCTTCGTTGGCGGTGCGCTCGCAACTCACGGTTGCGTGACGGTCATTCCCGATTACCGCCTGTACCCGGAGGTACGCTACCCGAGCTTTCTGGACGATTGCGCAGCCGCTTTTGCCTGGACAGCGGAGCATATCGGCCAATGGGGCGGTGGCGACACGCAGTTCCTGATGGGCCATTCGGCCGGGGCCTATAACGCCGCCATGCTGGCGCTCGATCCGTCCTATCTGCGGGCAGCCAATAGTCGCGTGATGCCTGCCGGCACCGTCGGCATTGCCGGACCCTATGATTTTCTGCCGCTGGAAAGCACCGAATTGAAAGCGATCTTCGGCGTTCCGACGGCGCCCGGCACCCAGCCCATCAATCATGTCGACGGGCAGAGCGCCCCGATGCTGCTGGTGGCCGGTACCGAGGACACAACCGTGCTGCCCCGCAATACGACGCGTCTCGCCGCCCGCATCCACGACGCCGGCGGCCCGGTCTCGTCACGCCTCTATCCCGGGGTGGACCACCGGGAAATCATCGGCGCATTCGGCTTGCCATTCCGCTTTCTTGCGCCCACGCTGACGGACTCGGTGTCCTTCATCCGCGCGGTCGCAGCGGCCCGCGCATCTGCTCCCCACCAGCCAGCGTAAGGTCAGCATGGCGCTTCTTCTGTTTGTGACCTTGCTCTGCTGCTGTCTGCTGATGCTGCTTGCCTGGCGCGTGCAGCAAGCCAGCGGGAATAGCACCTGGGTCGACGTCGCCTGGACCTTTGGCACCGGTATCGCCGGGATAGCCCTCATCCTTTGGCCGCTGCCAGGCCAGGGACCGCTGACCGACCGCCAGATCGTCGTCGCGATCATCGTTGCGATCTGGGCGCTGCGATTGGGGCTTCATCTGCTGTCGCGCGCGCTACGCGGCCGCGACGACCCCCGCTATGCCAAACTGAAGGAAAGCTGGGGCGCCGCCTACGTATGGAAAATGCCCGCCTTTCTGCAGCTGCAGGCGGTCAGCGTCTTCATCCTCGCTCTGTTCATCATGCTGGCCGGCCGCAATCCGGCGCCCGGTCTGGGCGTGCTCGATATCATCGCGATGCTGGTCGCTGCGGGGTCCATCATCGGCGAAGCCGTGGCTGACCGTGAGGTCGCGCGTTTCGCGTCCAATCCGGCGAACAAGGGCAAGATCTGCGAAATAGGGCTATGGGGCTGGTCCCGCCATCCCAATTACTTCTTCGAGTGGCTGATTTGGGTCGCCTATGCCCTGTTTGCGATCAGCGGCTTCGTCTGGTTCTGGGGCGTCCTCGCCTGGCTCGGTCCGATCGTGATGTATCTGGTCCTGGTTCATGCCTCAGGCATTCCCCCGACCGAGGAGCATATGCTGAAATCCCGCGGCGAAGCCTTTCGGGATTATCAACGCCGCGTCTCCAAATTTGTCCCGCTGCCGCCAAAGAGAGCCACACGATGACTTCGCTTGCGACGATCGCCGCCGCGACAGCCGAACGCTTTCCGATCCCCGACCTGTTTACCCGCGCCGGCATCGGCATGATGGTGGAGCAGACACGGCGCAAGCTGGCGCGCGAACCTGAGCCTGATGTGTCATTCGCGGCCGCAATGGCCGCCTTCCCGATCGCGCAGCATACCGACGCCGCCAATGCCCAGCATTACGAAGTGCCGGCGGCTTTCTTCGGCACGGTGCTGGGACCCCGCCGCAAATATTCGTGCTGCCTGTATACGGATGGCTCCGAGACGCTGGGTGAGGCGGAGATCCTGGCCTTGAGCGCGACCGCGGCCCATGCCGGGCTGGCGGACGGGCAGGATATTCTGGAACTCGGCTGCGGCTGGGGCTCGCTTACCCTCTTCATGGGCGAGCAGTATCCGGCGGCGCGGATCACCGCGGTCTCCAATTCACAGTCCCAACGCGCCCATATCGAAGCTGAAGCCGCCCGACGCGGCCTCACCAATATCCGCGTGATCACCGCCGACATGAATGATTTCGACGCCGACAGCCAATTCGACCGGATCGTATCGGTTGAGATGTTCGAGCATATGGCGAATTGGCGACCGCTTCTGGCCCGCATGCGCGGGTGGCTGCGGCCGGCGGGGATGGCGATGATCCACATCTTTACCCATCGCAGCGCACCCTACCGTTTCAACAGCGGCGACGAGGCCGATTGGATCGCGCAGCACTTTTTTACCGGCGGCATCATGCCGAGCCGGGGGCTGATGCACCAGTTTCCCGATCTCTTCACTGTCGCCGAGGAATGGCAGTGGAGCGGGCTGCATTACAAGCGCACGGCTGAGGATTGGCTGCGCAATTTCGATGCGCATCGCGGCGTCATCCGCAGCGTCCTCACGCCTGTCTATGGGGATGCCGTCGCCATGTGGGAACGCCGCTGGCGGCTGTTCTTTTTGGCGACCGCCGGCCTATTCGGCCATGCCGGCGGTGCCGAATGGGGTGTGACGCATTACCGGCTGCGGCCGGCGGCATAACACCCCGAAAGCGTCAGCGGCTGACACCCCGAAAGCGTCAGCGGCTGACACCGAAGGAAAATTTCACCGTGGCCTCACCGACGGCGAGGACATGGCCACCGAAGGTCGCGACCAGTTGGGGCCAGGTAAAGCCGGGCGATAGTGGCAAGGCCTGATCCACAGCGACGACGATAACGGCATAGCCCTTAGTCACGCTTTTATGCCGCGACGGGCAAGGTCCGTCATAGCCCGCCCAGGGGCCCTGAAAACCCGGATGATGCGCATAGACCTGTGCATAGTTGTTCTGGCCACGCAGGCCCACGGGGGCGGGCGTCGCCGGCTTGCCGCCGGGCGTGAAACTGTTGCTATCCGCCCCCGCTGCTATCGCAGTGGTGCCAACGGGAATATTGGCGAGCAGCCAGTGAACAAAAACATGCTTGGGCGGATTATGCGCCGGCGACGAGCCTGTCTGCGCCGGAACGATGGGCCCGCGCACCATATCAGCCATGATCAGCGCATAATATTCCGTGCCTTTGGGGCCGGCCGACCAGGAAATGCCGGGATTGCGGTCCTGGGGCATCCCGTCCGCACCCGGAGCAGGGCAGCCAGCCGCAGACAGCGGCAAATAGCCGGGCGGATCAAGTCCCTCAACATGAACGAAAAGGGGCGGACCTGCGGCCTCGGCACGCCCCGGCAGCGCGGGTAACGCAGCAAGCGTCGTCATGGCGCCGACAACCAGCGCGACCAGTTTTGATTTCATAACCATCACCGCCAATTACATTGCCATCACAAAACAATGTGATCAGCATCCCAAGATTCGGGAGCGAAATCAAGCGGCAGACGATACGGCCAGGCTCAGAAATGCACGTGGGACATCAAGCCGAATAGCAGAATGAGGGCGAGGCTCAGCGCCAGCGCGATGAGGATACCACCCGCCTTAAAGCCTGCGCCGCCCTCTGGCTCCGTCGATTGCGCCATCCTAGCCTCCCTCGCCCGGCCCGGCCGGCGCTACGCGCGGAAACCGCGCCATCGCTTCCAGATCGTCCAGTTTCATGTGATTGCGCATATAGAGCTGGCTGGCGTCCCGCACAGGCTGGAAATCCCATGATGTCTGCTGTCCTTGCTGCAGGGCTCGCGACACCAGATGACGCCGCTTCTGGCTGGCCAGAACCTGGGCGTGCAGGTGGGACAGGTCCCAGCGCCGGGCGCATTCCGCCTGCATGGCCTGCAGCCGCTCATCCTCCGGGCTGTGGGCCGCGATATTGTCCAGCTCCTCCGGGTCCGCCGCGAGGTCATACAGCCGGTCCAAATCTGTCGGGCAGTGGATATATTTCAGAGATCCGCGCCGTATCATGACCATGGGAGCGATCACTCCTTCAGCACAGTATTCGCCAATCACTTCCCCTTCATTGTCTGCGCCCAGCGCATAGGGGAGCAGATTGCGGCCGTCATGCTCGGTCGCGTAATCGGGTTCCTGCCCATCCCCCGCAATGGCGGCGAGCGTCGGCAGGATATCGACCAGGGATACAGGCGCCGCCACACGATGCGGCTGAAAACGGCCCGGCGCATGCATGATCAACGGGATACGCGCCGCACCTTCGTAGAAGTTCATTTTGAACCACAGCCCCCGCTCGCCCAGCATCTCGCCATGATCGGCGATAACGATGACGATGGTATTATCGGCCAGCGCGCTTTCGCGCAGAGCACCCATGATCCCACCGACATGATCGTCGAAATAGGAGCAGGCGGCGTAATAGGCGTGACGTGCATCCCGTACCTTCGCCTGGGTGATCTCCTGCAGATCCTGTCCGCAGACATGGCGGAGTCGCGCGGCATGCGGGTCATCGTCGGATGCCGCCGCACTCACGCGCGGCATATCGATCTCATCCTCCGCGTAGCGCGACCAATAGGGGTCGGCCATGGTGAAGGGATCGTGCGGATGCGTCATGGAAACGATCATGCAAAACGGCCGGTCGTCGCGGTCGCGCGCCATGTCATAAATCTTCTGGCGTGCCGCGAAGCCCACTTCCTCGTCGAAATCCATCTGATTGGTGCGCACGCAACGGCCGGCCTGGGTAACACTGTCCATGGTGTGGTACCAGTCCAGCCGCTCATCCGGCCTCGTCCAATCCGGCGTCCAGCCGAAATCGGCGGGGTAGATGTCGGTCGTCAGCCGCTCCTCGAACCCATGCAGCTGGTCGGGCCCACAGAAATGCATCTTGCCGGCTAGGATGGTGCGATAACCGGCAGCGCGCAGGTAATGGGCGAAGGTCGGCGATTGGGACGGAAATTCCACCGCATTGTCATAAGCGCCGGTCGAAGACGGCAGACGGCCGCTCATCAGAATGGCACGCGACGGCGCGCAAAGCGGGCTGTTGCAATAAGCGGCGTCAAAGACCACGCCTTCGGCCGCCAGACGGTCCAGATGGGGCGTCTTGGAGACTCGATTGCCGTAGGCGGACAGCGCCCCCGCGGTCATCTGATCTGCCATGAGAATAAGAATATTCGGCCGCTGGCTCACAAGGCTTCCTCTCGTTACGCCTTGCATTATGCGTCCTTTGCGGCGAAAGCGTGAAGCCGCGGCGGTCTTATGGTGCTATCAGACTGACTTATGGCAAAGCTTCGAAATCTGCCGCCCCTGCCCGCCCTTCTCGCCTTCGAGGCGGCGGCGCGTGCCGAGAATTTCAGCCTCGCAGCGCGGCAGCTCGGTCAAAGCCAGGCAGCGGTCAGCCAGCGTGTGGCGGGGCTCGAGCGGTTCATCGGCCAGCCCCTGTTCCGCCGCCTGCATCGCGGCGTGGCGCTGACGGAGGCCGGCATCAGGCTGCAGACGGCGCTGGCCCGCGGCTTCGATCTGATCGAGACGGTGCTGGCGGAGTTGTGCCGCGATGGCCGCGCGCCGGCACTGACCATCGCAACTGATTTTGGTTTCGCGACCTTCTGGCTGATGCCGCGGCTGGAGGCGCTGAGTGCCGCCTGCCGGGGGTCGAGGTACGGCTGATGACCGGGCAGCAGGCGCCGCGCGGTGCCATGCCGGAGAGCGATGTCACCATCGCCTTCGGCCCGGTGAGCCTGGGTGGAGAGATTTTGTTTCGGGAGGAGGTCGTGCCGGTCTGCGCACCAGGCTTTCTCGCCCGCCATCAGCGCGCGGATGGCAGCCTGGACTGGGCGCGGCTGCCGCTGCTGGAGCTTGATGCGCCGGAGCCTGACCGCTGGATGACCTGGACGGAATGGTTTGCCCTGTCAGGGCTAGCGGCACGGCCCGCGCGGGCGCCGGTGCTGCACCTCAATACCTATCCACTGGCGGTGGAGGCGGCGATGTTGGGCCAGGGCGCCGCCCTTAGCTGGCAGCCTTTGCTGGCGCGGCATATCGCCGCCGGCAGCCTGGTGCCGATGACCAGAACCGCCCTGCGCACGGAACGCGCTTATCGGCTGATCATCGGTCGCCAGGCCGCAGCAAGGCCAGTGATCGCTGCCTTCCGCTCCTGGCTTCTGGACGCCTGCAGGGCCTGCTGATCACGCAGCCTTGCTGAGGGCGGCGACCAGCGCCGCCGCCTTGCGGCCGACGACCTCAGCCGTGTCGCCCGGCTTGTAGATGGACGAGGCGATGCCGAAACCGGCCGCGCCCGCCGCCATCCATTCGGGGATATTCTCAGGCGTGATGCCGCCCACCGGCACGACCAGAGTGCCCGGCGGCAGGATGGCCCGAATGCCCTTCAGCGCGGCCGGGTTGGCGGCTTCCGCCGGGAACAGCTTGATGGCGTCCGCGCCTGCTTTGAGCAGGCTGAAGGCCTCGGCGGGGGTGAAAAAGCCGGGTGCGGCCAGCAGCCCCAGGCTTTTCGCCGTGCGCACCAGTTCTGGATCGGCATGCGGCGTCACGATGACCTTGCCGCCGACGGCCGCGATCTCATGCACCTGAGCGGGCGTCATCACCGTGCCGGCGCCGACCAGCATGCGGTCGCCGAAATGCTCGGCAAGCAGCCGGATGCTTTCCAGCGGCTGCGGGGAGTTCAGCGGCACTTCCACGATCACGACGCCGGCGGCTTCGAGTGCCGCGGCGATGCCCAACACCTCATCCGAGCGCACACCGCGCAGGATGGCGATCAACGGGCATTTCTCAAACCATTGCTTCATCAGACTCATCCTTGTGTCAGGCGGCCCAGGGGACGTCCTGCCCGATGCGGAACAGCCCGGCCGGCGCCGCCTCATAGGTCAGATTGCGAGCCTGGCCGCCGCAGAAGGCAATCGCATCGGCATAGAGGCCGCAGAGTTTGGGATCGCCGATCAACACGACAGGGCCCGCGTTTTCATGGGCCGCCAGCGCCGCCCGGACTTCATGGCCCAGCAGCAGTCCCGAGAGATAGGACGCGGCCGCGGTTTCCGAAAGCCGGCCGAACAAACCCAATGTACGCACACCGAACAGATGGCGCAGCAGGCCGCCCGCATCCGCGCTGCGGGCCAAGCCCTGGCGCAGCGCGTCGGGGTCTGCCGGGGCATCGACCTTCATCATGCGGCCAAGAATGGTATGGCCGCTGAGCGCCGCGAAACCCTCGCCTGTCATATAGGTGGAAAAGCCCGTGATGCGACCGCCTTCGATCCGCACCCATTTGGAGTGGCTGCCCGGCATGCAGGCGACACCGCTATCGCCGAATTCAGCCAGGGCGCCGATGATCTGCGTCTCCTCGCCGCGCATCACCTCGGGCACACCGCTTTCTTCGCTGGTCACGCCGGGAATGATGCGGACCTCGGCGCCGTCATAGGTGACGGGGATGGTGGCAGAGGCAAGATCGGCGGCCCCGGCCGGGCATTTGGCGTAAGGCGCTTCCACCCAGCCCTGCCGGCTGCCGATCATGCCTGAGAGCAGGACGCGGCGTTCACCGCCGTTCACCCAGGGCTGGATCGTGCGGCGCAGCACGTCCCCGAAGCGCCCATTCTCCACGAACATGATGCCGGAATGGGCGGACGCCTTATCCAGCACCTGGCCGTTCGGCCCGATACGATAGGCGCGAAAGCTGCTCGTGCCCCAGTCAACACCAATCATTGAGACACCTTCGTCATGCGCTCGGCTCTGCTTCGGGAAACGGAAAGTCCAGTATCGAAACATGCGCGGCCGCGATCCGCCAATGGCCGTCGAGCTTCACCCAGGTCTGCATCTGCCGGCCCGTTTTGCCGGTTGACCGGCGGCGGAAGAGCGTGCTCGCGGTGCCGAAATCCTCGCCAAAGGTCGTCACCACCGTGCGCGCCAGATCACGGTCCAGATCCCCCGTGCCACGGCCCTGGCGGAAGGCGGCAATCTCCGCCGCGCCATAGAGATTTTCCCCGCCACCATAGCGGATGGTGTGGGCGCTCTCCCAGAAGAGTTCGGTCAGGGTATCGACGTCATTGGCGACGAGGGCGACCTCATAGCGCTGGAACGCCGCCGTCAGTTCGGCCAGCGGCCCCGGCTTGTTGATCTCCATGATGTCTGTCCTCAGTCCTGGAAAGCGGGCGCGATGGGCGCCTGGCAGATGCCCATCGCTTCCAGCACGGCAGCCGCACGGATGAGCAGATCTTCCCGCCAGGGCGCCGCGATCAGCTGCACGCCGATCGGAAGGGCGCCTTCGGCATTCTGCAGCGGGACGGCCAGCACAGGCAGACCGATGCAGGTGATCGGCTGGGTGAAGAGACCAAAGGCGGGGCGCAGCGGCATGGTGAGCCCATCGACCGTCAGCATGTCCTGGCCGATCGGCTGCGCTGGCACGGCCGTCGCCGGCGCGATCAGCACGTCATAATCGGCGAAGAGCGCTGCCATTTCGGCCCGCCACAAAGCGCGGACTTTCTGCGCCTGCAAATACCATTCGGCGGGGATCAGCGCGCCGGCGAGCAGCCGGTCGCGCGACAGCGGCTCCATATCCGCCCGACGATGACGCAGATGGGCGCGGTGCTGCCCGGCCCCTTCCACGCCCGTAATGACGAAGGCGGCGGAGCGGCCGGCCGCCGTGATCTCGGGCGCAGCGACGGTTGCCGCCTTCAGGGCCGCGCTGACGGTCGCGACCGCATGACGCGCCGCGTCGCTCAGCGGCGCATCGAAATAGCCGCCGAGGCGGCCGAAGCGCAGCCCAGCGATGTCACCACCCAGACCCGGCAGCGCAGGCTCGACCGGGCGCGGCGTCTGGCCGGCATCCGCCGCGTCCCGCCCCTGCATCACGTCATAGGCGATGGCGAGGTCGGCGACGCTGCGGGCGAAGGGGCCGATATGATCCAGGCTGGGCACGAAGGCGATGGAACCCGCGCGGGACAGGCGGCCATAGGTCGGTTTCAGGCCGAAAATGCCGTTGACGCTGGCCGGCACGCGGATGGAGCCGTTGGTGTCGGTCCCGAGCGTCAGCGGCACCAGACCGGCGGCGACCGCAGCACCCGAGCCGCCGGAGGAGCCGCCGGCACTCCGCCCGAGGTCATGCGGATTGCGCGACGGGCCGTAATGGGTGTTCTCGGTCGTGAAGCCGTAGGCGTATTCGTCCATGTTCAGCGCGCCGATGCAGACGCCGCCCGCGGCTTTCAGCTGCGCGACCGCAAAACAGTCGGCGGAAGCAGGCGCATTATCCGCCTCGATCGTGGAACCCGCGAGCGTCGTCACTCCTTCGATGTTGAACAGGTTCTTGACCGCGTAGGGCACGCCGGCCAGCGGCCCGACCGCTTCGCCGCGCGCAATCGCGGCATCGACGGCGGCCGCATCGGCCAAGGCCCGCGCCTCGGTGATAGCCGTGAAAGCATTGACCTTAGGGTTCAGCGCGCGGGCACGGGCCAGCGTCGCCGTTGCGACCTCGGTCGCTGAGATCGCGCCGCTTTTGATTTCCCGCGCGATTTGAACGGCGGATTGGGTGATGATGGACATGCCCCGCGCCTCAGGGCTGGAAGACGGGCGCGGGTTCGACCGTGACCTCGACCGGCCAGGACAGCACGGGCTCCGCGAAGCGGGCCACGAGTGCGAAGGCGGCGGTGACGCGGGCGAGTTCCGCCTCGTCCAGCCCCAGCCCCTGCACACTGGCGGCGGCGCGCACATAGGCCGCGATATCAGTTGCCTCTTCCATGCCCGGATCTCCTGAATAGCGTCGCGTGAGAGCTTGCCCGAGGGAGACCAGCACCGCCAGTCACTCCAGCGATTTTGTATCGCTAGAGGGAGAAGAGCCGGGTCTCGCCGAAGCCGAGGGTGACGAAGGTATTGTCCGGCAGCCCCGCTTTCGCCCGTGCCGCTGCCATCTGCGTCGGTGGCGCGTCAATCGCCTCATCCGTGAGTTTGAAGGTGCCGAAATGCATGCCGATGGATTGCCGCGCGCCCATCGCGACATGGGCCGCGACCGCCTCGGCCGGATTGACATGGACCGCCGCCATGATGTGCCGCGGCTCATAGGCGCCGATCGGAATAAGGGCGAGATCAGGCGAGCCGAGGCGGGCGCCGATATCCGCCCAATGGGTGCCATGGCCGGAATCGCCGGCAAAGAACAGGCGATGCTGTCCGACCGTGACCATGAAGCCGCCCCACAGGCTATGTCCGCGATCCCAGAGGCTGCGGGCGGAAAAATGGCGGGCGGGCGTGACCGTGACGCCTGTGCCGTCGGCCAGGCGCGTGGCACCCCACCAATCCAGCTCCATCACGCGGTGCAGCCCGACCTTGGCGAGATGACGGGCATTGCCCAGCGGCGTGATGACGGCCGGATCATCCCGCCGCCGGATCGCCCGCAGGCTGGGGAAATCCATATGGTCGTAATGGTTGTGGGAGAGCAGCAGCAGATCGATTTTAGGCAGATCATGGAACCGCCGGCCGGGCGGCCGCGCGCGCTTTGGCCCCGCCCAGGAGACGGGCGAGCAGCGCTCGCTGAAGACCGGATCGGTCAGAATGGTCAGGTTCGGCAGGCGGATGAGGAAGCTGCTATGGCCGATGAAGGTGACGGAGGCGGCGCCCGGCGGCGGCAGACGGTGCGGGTCGCCACTGGGCGGCGGGTCCGGCGGCAGTTGCGGCCAGGGCTGCCGATCCTCACGGAAGCGCCACTTCAAAATGCTGATCAATCCGCCGCGCTTGCGGGGCCGGCGGCCGGGATGAGCCTCAGGCGGCATCTCGACCGGGGGAATATGCCCCTCCGCCGCCATGGCAGGCGGGTTGAAGAAGATCGTACCGTCAAAATGGTCCGAAACCGGATAGGCGGGCGGCTGAGGCAAGAGGCTGGATCTCTCTGCGGTAGAGGTTAGCCTCGACTATGTAGGAGGTCCCAGCGAAGTGGCTATAGGGGGCAGGGAGAAGGATCGGAGCCTGTCAGAGGTTTAACTTTGGGGCGGTGTCCATTCCATGACGAGCCAGTTTTCAAGCGGCAAAGCAGGGATGCGGCTAAACTCTCGCTGGTTGTCTGTGACAAGCGTCGCCTCGATCGCCAATGCCTGAGCTGCAATCCAGGTGTCATTTGCGCCGATTGGCTTGCCCTGCCGCTCCAAATGCCAGCGAATCTGCCCATAGCGGCGTGTGGTTTCTGCATCGATGCCGACCAAAGGCAATCTTTGGGCGATAGTAGCGAGCCGCGTGCGATTACGCTGGCTCTGAGCACTTTTTTCGACACCAAACTCCAACTCGCCCAGGACAATAGCCGACAAACGCAGGCTGGTCAGCGGCAAGGCTTCCAGACGCTGACGAACCGCCGGATGCCCATTCATCGCGGCGATAAGAATGTTGCTGTCCAAAAGATAGAGAGAGGACAAGCCTCAATCGTCCAACGTGGCCACTGCCTCGGCCGGCCTGTCGAGTGGCGCATCGAGATGGATATCGTCTTCAGCCCAAAGATCGCGAAAAGCGTCTGCAGCCACACAGGGACGATCCGGCACCAGCCGCGCCACGATCTTTCCATTCCGAGTCACGGCGATCTCCTCGCCCGCCTCCACTTCCGTCAACACGGAAGAAAAATGCGCTTGGGCCTCGACAACGTTAATCGTTTTCGCGACACGCCTCACTCAATGATCACGAGTTTAGAATAAGCCTCCGATAACTCATGGTCAAAGCTATTAGTCATGGCGCCCATTTCATCCGACCGCCTCGGCACGGCCGCTCACGTCGTTTCCCGCTCGATGATCTCATAGCGGATGAGACGCCGCTCCGGCGGCAGGCGAAGGCCGGCGCGCGCCGCCTCGATCGCGCGCCACAGTAAGCCACCCGCGCTGCGGCCGATGCCCATGGGATCGACGGAGACCGTGGTCATGCGGGGATGACAGCAGCGCGCGACCTCGAAATCACCGAAGCCCGCTATGGCGATCCTGCCCGGCACCGCCCAGCCGCGGCGCTGGCATTCCGTCAATGCCCCGAAAGCAGACAGGTCAGAGACGCAGGCCACGGCGTCCACACCCGGCCATTGTGTCATCATCTGCGTCAGTGCTGCGCTGCCATGATCCATGCTGATCGGCGCTTCGCCAAAGGCAATGGTGCGGCCCTGCGGCAGGCCCAGTTCAGCGATCGCGGCCTCATAACCGGCCCGCCGCGCGCTGCCACGCGTATCGCGCAGGCTGGCGCCGCCCAAAAACCCGATCTCGCGATAGCCGCGTTCATACAGACGATGCACCAGCGCCCGCATGGCCGCGTGATTGGAGAAGCCCACGACATGCTCGATCGGGTCATCGGGCAGGTCCCAGGTTTCCACCACCGGCACGCCCGCGCCCTGCAAAAGCCGCCGCAGTTTCGGGGAATGGTCGCCGCCCGTGACGATGATCCCTTCCGGCCGGCGCCGCAGCATGGCTTGGACCAGCCGCTCCTCCTTGTCTGCCACGTAGTCGGTAGCGCCCAGCAGCAGCTGCAGGCCGCTTTGTTCCAAAGCCAGTTCCATGCCCCGCGCGGTATCGGAGAAATTGGAGTTGTTGAGCGAGGGGATGAGCGCCGCGACAAAACCGGAGCGTTTGGAGGAGAGTGTGCCGGCCGTCTGGTCCAGCACATAACCTAGCTCCTCCACCGCCTTGAGGATGCGCAGGCGCGTCGTGTCGGAGACAGCACCGTCCGCCTTGAGCGCGCGCGATACCGTCATGGCGGAAACGCCGGCCCGTTTCGCGACATCGGTCATCTTCGGCGCGGCGCGGGGAGGCAGGCGTGCCTCCTCCGCCTCCGTCACCGCGACCGCCGGTTCAGAAGCCGTAGGGATGGGCATTGACATAGATGGCGTAGAGCGAGGTCTGCGCCGTGATGTACAGACGGTTGCGCTTCGGCCCGCCGAAGGTGAGGTTTGCTACTGTCTCGCCCACCGGAATGCGGCCGATCAAGGTGCCGTCATAGGCATAGATTGCGACCGCATCATCGGCCGATGTCCAGACATTGCCGTCGCGGTCGATACGAAAACCGTCGTAGAGCCCACGGTCGAGCGTTGAGAAGACACTTTTGCGGTTCACGCTGCGTCCATCGGGTGCCACATGATAGGCGACGATCTTGGGGGTGCAGCTCGGGTCATGGGTCTGGCCGGTATCGGCGACATAGAGGAGGTCTTCCTCGGGCGAGAAGGCGATCCCGTTCGGCCGCACCAAGTCATCGAGGACCTTCGTGATCTCACCCGTATCGCCATCGATCCGATAGACATTGGACGCGCCGATTTCGGATTTCGCAGCATGGCCCTCATATTCCGAATCGATGCCGTAGGTCGGGTCGGTGAACCAGATGCTGCCGTCACGCTTGACCACGACGTCATTGGGGGAATTGAGGCGCTTGCCCTCAAAACTGTCGGCCAGCGTCGTCCAGCGTCCATCATGCTCCAGCCGGGAGACGCGCCGCCCGCTATGTTCGCAGGCGACAACCCGGCCCTGATGATCCAGGGTATGTCCGTTCTGATGGCCGCAGGGGGATTCAAAAACGCTGACCGAGCCATCCGTCTCGTCAAAGCGCATCAACCGGTCATTCGGAATATCGGACCACAGCAGGCTTTTCGCGGCGGGAACATAGACCGGCCCCTCAGCCCAGCGCGTGCCGGTGTAAAGCCGCTCAAGCTTGGCATGGCCGATGATCAGCTGGTTGAAGACGGGGTTAAGGATTTCATAGGTCATGGGGCATCCTCGTGATCTGCATTCCGGCCGCAGGAACGCCCTGCGGCCGGCCGGCTCGGCTTATTGCACGCCCCAAATGGCCTTGTAATGGTTACGATAGCCGTTATCCGGGTCAAAATTATCGTGTGGACCGCCGTCATAGGCGATATTCGCCTGAGTCACGACATGGAAAGGTGCCACATAGCCCGACCAGTTCTGCCCGGCCAAAGCCCGGTTCAGCTCATCCACCAGCTGCCAGCCCTGCAGGTTCAGCGGTTCGGCCACGGTGACCGACTGATACTGGCCGGCGCGTATCCGCTCATAGGCCGATTTCGAGCCGTCGCCCGCCGCGACCGCCTTCGGACTGCCGGTGCCGTCGATCCCGGCATCTTCCAGAGACGGGCCCATGAAATCAAAATAGATATCGTTGATGGCGAGGCTATGCGTCCATTTCGCGCCGAGTTTCTGCAGCAGCGATGTCGTCAGCTGCGGCATGCGGCTTGATGTGTCGGCAATCGGCGTGTCTTCGTAGGCCAGGACCTTGCCGCCCAAAGCGAGGATGATTTTCTCCATCTCCTTGGCCTTGGCGACGGCGATCTGATATTGCCCGTCGGTGAAGATGACGACACCCGGCTTGCCGCCCGCATCGACATAGGCCCAGTCGGCGGCGGCCCGGGAGACGAGCATGGGGTCGGTCGAGACATTGACCTTGACGGATGTCCCCGCGATGGGGCCCAGCGCCGCACCGGCATGCCAGGCGACGATCGGAATATGGGCCTGATCGGCCGCCTGCAGTCCGGGCTTCTGCTCGATCGGATCGAAGCCTTCGACGACAATGCCATCGGGTTTGAGGGCAAGCGCCTGGCTGAAGGCCGAGGTGCGGCCGGACACGGTGCCGGCGCCGTCAATCACGCGGACATTCCAGCCGATCGTCTTGGCCGCTTCCAGAAATCCGTTGGTGACGCCGAGGATGCCGCCGTTTTTCATGTCGCCGGCCAGCACCACGATGGTCTTGCCCTTTTCGGCCTTGGGTCCTGTCGTGGGTCCGTCCCAGGTCGTGACATGGCCGGCATATTTGGCAATGAACGCCTTGGCATCCGCCATCGGATCGGCATGGGCGGCGCCAATCCCGGCGCCAAGCACAAAGGCAAGCGCCGAGCACGCCCGCAGCCGCTGCATCATCGTCATGGCCTCAATCCTCCGTTTTCGATTGTTTTTGTTGTTGTCGTTGTCGTCGTCAGGCTGATGTCTTGGGCCGCAGACGCGCCGCCCCCCGCCGGCGCTGCGCATAGCCCGCGATGCCGATCGCAATCAGCAAGGTGACGCCGTTGAACATCGGCTCCACCCAGAAGGAACCGCCGAACTGCTGAATGCCGGCGATGCCGATGGCCAGGATCGCGACACCCACCATGGTGCCCCAGACATTGACCCGGCCCGGCTTGATGGTGGTCGAGCCGAGGAAGGCGCCAACCAGCGCCGGCAGCAGATATTCCAGACCGACGCTCGCCTGACCGATGCGGAGCTTGGAGGCAAGCAGCACGCCCGCCACGCCCGTCAGCAGCCCCGAGGTGACAAAGGCGCCGATCGTATAGCGCTGCACCGGGATACCGTTCAGCGCCGCCGATTTCGGATTGGCGCCGATGGCGTAAAGATAGCGCCCAATGGGCAGATGCTCGAGCACGAACCAGAGCACGACGGCGAGCCCGAGGACATAGAAACCGGTGATCGGCAGATGGGCGATGCGCGTCGCGTTCAGCGCCAGAAAGCCGTGCGGCAGCACGCCCACGACCTGCTCGCCGCCGGTATGCCACAGGGCGATGGCATAGAGGACCGTGCCGGTGCCGAGGGTCGCGATAAAACTGTCGATGCGCGCGACTTCGACCAGGATGCCGTTGAGCAGTCCGACAAAGGCGGAGAGTGCGATCACGACCGCGACCGCCACCGGCCAGCTGATGCCGTAATTGACCTGCAGGCTGATCGCCAGGATGTGCCACAGGACGATACCATAGCCGACCGTCAGATCGATCTTGCCCGATACCATCGGGATCATCGCAGCGAGCGACAGCAGCGCGATGATCGCCTTATCGGCGATGATCGACCGCAGATTGAGCATGGTCGGAAAGGTATCCGGCAGTAGCAGGGAGAACAGCAGGATCAAGGCCAGCATGAGGATCGGCAGGCCATAGACTGGCAGCAGCCGTACCAGCTTCTCAAGCGGGCTGGCGCCGGCCAGTTCCTTGGCCGTCGGCTCCAGCGCGTCCGAGCGCACCGAGTTAATTGCCATGGTTCGTTTCCTTATGCGGCTTCGGAGGCAGAGGCGGCCGCGATTACCGCCTCCGTCGTCAGCGCGTTGTCTTTGAGTTCGGCGATGATCTGTCCACGATTGAAGACCAGCGCACGGTGACAGATATGCGCGATCTCCTCGAAATCCGTCGACACGACCAGCACGGCGAGGCCGGCGTCCAGCGCGCGCGCGATCAGCCGGTAGATTTCGGCCTTGGCGCCGACATCGACGCCCGCCGTGGGGTCTTCCGCGATCAGCAGGCGCCGACCCGTCGCGAGCCAGCGGCCGACCACCACCTTCTGCTGGTTGCCGCCCGAGAGGCCTTCGATGGCGAGATCGGGATCGTTCGGCGACAGGCCGACAGAGGCGCCGAGCGCACGGGCGGCCGCTGCCTCCTTGCGCGGCGACAGTGGCTGAAACAGACCCCGTCCCGAAGCACCCGGATTGAGGAAGGTGTTTTCGCGGATGGACAGGCTCGATGCGATCGATTCCTCGGCCCGGTCACGCGCCATGAGACCAATACCGGCGCCCAGCGCCGCGCGGGTGGAGGACAGATCCGGCGCCTTGCCGTCTAGCAGGATTTCGCCCCGGTGCGGCAATGTGCCGAACAGTGCGCGCCCCACCTCCTCCTGCCCTGCACCGCGCAGACCGACCAGACCCAGCAGTTCGCCCTCGCGCAGATCAAAATCGACCGGTCCGGCATTGGGCGTGGTCAGGCGGCGGACGGAGAGCCGGGTGGCGCCCGGACGCAGCGGCGCCTTCTCAAACAGGCTGAGATTGGAGCGCCCGACAATCCAGGCGATCAGCGCATCCGGCGTTGTTTCTGCAACCAGGCTTTCGCCGATCAGCGCGCCGTCACGCATGACGACAACACGATCAGCGATCCGAAAAATCTCATCCAGCCTGTGGGAGACATAGATCATGCCGACACCGCGCGCGCGCAGCGTGCGGATGGCCGTGAACAGCCGCTCCACTTCGTTGGCAGGCAGGCTGGCCGTGGGTTCGTCCAGCACCAGGAAGTCGCAGTCCACGACCAGCGCGCGGGCGATGGCGACCAGCGACTTCTCCGTGCGGCTGAGGCTGTGCACACGGCTGCCGGGGTCGATATCGCAACCGATGCGCGCCAAAGCTTCCGCCGCGCGCTCTTCCGTGCGGCGCCAGTCGATCGCGCCGAACAAAGACGGCCGGGCGGCGAAACCTTCCGCCAGGCTCATGTTTTCGGCAACCGTCATCCATTCGATCAGACCCAGATCCTGATGGATGAAGGCGACCCGATGGCCGGCACCGCCGGCACTCTGCACGCGATGCCGATAGGGCACGCCGTCGATGGAGACCGTGCCCTGGTCCGCCCGGACAATGCCGCCCAGAATTTTGATCAGCGTCGATTTGCCGGCGCCGTTCTCCCCCAGAAGGGCGACGACTTCACCGCGCGGCACATCGAAACTCACCCCTTTCAGGGCCCGCGTGCCGCCGAAGGTTTTGACGATGCCGTCAAACCTCAGCCTGCCTTCCCCACTCATCACGGCCTCCCCCGGGGGCTTACGCCCCTCATTCTATGCAAGGCTCTTGTCGGCGCCGGCACGTCTTCTTGACGAAGATGGCGCCGGCCTGGACGTTTTATTCAGGCGTTACTTCACGACGTGCGTCTGCAGGCGCGTCGTTCACAGGCTGGCGGTAATACCGCCATCGACATACAGGATATGACCATTGACGAAGCTCGATGCGTCAGAGGCCAGAAAAACCGCGGCGCCGCCGAGTTCGGCGACCTCCCCCCAGCGGCCGGCCGGCGTGCGGGTTGCGAGCCAGCCGGAAAACGCCGGGTCATCGACCAGCGCCTGATTGAGTTCGGTGCGGAAATAACCGGGCCCCAGCCCGTTGATCTGCAAACCGAGCTTGCCCCAGTCGGTCGCCATGCCCTTGGTCAGCATCTTCACCGCCCCTTTGGTCGCCGTATAGGGCGCGATGCCGGGCCGGGCGAGTTCGCTCTGCACCGAGCAGACATTGATGATCTTGCCGTGGCCGCGCGGAATCATATGCCGCGCCACGGCCTGGCCTACGAAAAAGACACTGTCGAGATTGACGGTGGTGATCTTCACCCAGGCTTCGAGCGGGAACTCGTGCAACGGCGCGCGATGCTGCATGCCGGCATTGTTGAAGAGGATTTCGATCGGTCCGATCTCGCGCTCGACCGCCGCCACACCCTCGGTCACCGCAGTTGGGTCGGTCACGTCAAAGGCTTCGATCTGCACGGCGAAGCCGCGACGATCCGCGAGATCAGCCTGGGCCCGAATCAGCGCGTGCCGGTCACGGCCGTTGAGCACAACCTTCGCTCCCGCTTCCGCAAGCGCTTCCGCGATGGCGAACCCTATGCCCTTGCTCGAACCCGTGACGAGCGCGATACGGCCGGTGAGATCGAAGAGCTTCAACCTTTTCCCCAATTCAGTCTTTGCGGCCCGTCTGAAGCGGTGCTTGTGCGAGGAATGTTAGCGATAACGATAACGCTGTCAAGCGATGGTGAGCGGCCGGGCACCGCCTGCACGAGACCATAGGCGACGGAAGCGCTACAAAGCGCTAGAGTATCAGGCGTCCGTCGTCCCGGTCGCTGCTCCCGGTGCGTCTCACACTGGCGGATTTACACGATTGTTTCGATCTGCATGTTCAGCCTCTCTCAGAAAATCGGATAAATGCTCGTCCAACGCCGCCCCCGTCCCTGTGCTTCGCTCACCTGATGTTGGCCGCCCGCACCCGGCTGCGCGCCGCCACGGCCCCCGCCCATGCCGAAGTCGATGAGATTTTCTCGCGCTTCGACCTATCCAGCCAGGCCGGCTACCGGGATTTTCTGGCAGCTCACGCAGAGGCCTTGCTGCCGGTCGAAGCCTGGCTCGACAGCCATGCCCCGGGCGTGATCGCGGATTGGCCATCGCGCCGCAGGGCACAGTTTCTGGCGGACGATCTCGCAGTGCTGGGTCTGACCACGCCCATGGCGGCGGCGGCACCTTTCACCAGTATCAGCCACCCGGCCGCCGTCATCGGCGTTCTTTATGTCGTCGAGGGCTCTCGTCTCGGCGGACGGGTGCTGGCCCGGCAGGTTCCGGCTGACCTGCCGGCCACCTATCTGACGCCCCATGCCAACGCGCCCAGCTGGCCCGGCCTGATGCAGCGCCTGGATGAGATCGTCCGCGACGAGATATCAGAAGAGATTGCGATAACGGCTGCCCTGCAGACCTTTGAGCGATTCGCGCAGGCCGGTCGGACATCGGCCCCCGGATCTCCGGCATGAGCGGGACCCAGGTCGATCTGACCAATTGTGACCGGGAGCCCATTCACCTTTTAGGGGCAATCCAGCCCTTAGGCTTCCTGATCTGCCTGACCGCAGACTGGCTGATCGCGCGGGCCTCAGCCAATGTGATGGCGTTTCTCGGCCGCAGTGCCGACGATCTGATCGGTCTGCCAGCGACCGCGATTTTCGCGCCGCAGGCACTGCATGATCTGCGCAACAGGTTGACGGGTCTTCAGGGGCCCGATGCCATCGAGCGAGTGTTATCGCTCCGCTGCATCGACGCCAGACCGGACCAGCTCTTCGATTGTGCGCTGCATTTTTCGGACGATAAAATCGTCATCGAGGCCGAGCCCAGCCGGCACGAGGATTATGTCGATTCGGCCGCCACCATCCGCTCCATGATGGCGCGGCTCGATCAGCCGAGCGACCGTGCCGGCTATTTCAAAGCCGCCGCGCGCCAGCTGCGTGCTCTCACCGGTTTCGACCGTGTCATGGTCTATCGCTTCGATGCCGACGGGTCCGGCGAGGTGGTGGGCGAAGCGGCGCGCCACGATGCCGGCAGTCTCCTTGGCCTACACTACCCGGCATCCGATATTCCGCAGCAGGCCCGGGCACTTTACCTGCGCACGCCGCTGCGCATCATCGCCGATGTCACGGCGGAGCCGGTGCCGGTCCTGCCCGCGCGCGATGCGGCAGGCGGCCTGCTTGACATGTCATTGTCGGTGCTGCGCTCGGTCTCTCCCATCCATATCGAATATCTGCAGAATATGGGCGTCGCGGCCTCGATGTCGGTCTCGATCATCATCGAAGGCAAATTATGGGGGCTTTTTGCCTGCCATCACTATGCGGCGCTCTGCCCATCCTTTCAGAAGCGCACCATCGCGGAACTTTTCGGCCAGATGTTCGCGCTGAAGCTGGAAAGCCGCGATCGCCAGGAAGCCGCGGCCTATGAAATCAATGCCCGCCATGTGACCGACCGCCTGCTGGCATCGGTCGCCAGCGACGTCTCCCTGCTCGACAACCCGGAATGGGTCGGGGAGATGCTGCGCACCATCATTCCCTGCGATGGAATCGGGATCTGGATCGGAACCAAGAGCGCCTGCGGCGGCTCGGCGCCGCCGCCCGATGCCATCCCTGCCATTGCCCGCCGCCTCAATACCCTGGCTGCCGGGCGCGTCTTCGCAACCGATCACCTCGCCGCCATCGTGCCGGGGGCGGAAGCCTATGCGGCGCAGGCGGCGGGCGTTCTCTCCATCCCGATCTCCCGCACGCCGCGGGATTATGTGCTGCTGTTCCGGGAGGAGCGGGTGCGCCAGGCGCGCTGGGCGGGCGACCCCGAGAAGCCCGTCAGTTACGGCGCGCACGGCGCGCGCCTGACACCGCGCGAAAGCTTCGCCGAATGGCGCCAGGAAATCCGCAACCGCAGCGAACCCTTCAGCGCCGCCGAGCAGCGGATCGCGGAAACGCTGCGGGGATCGCTGATCGAAGTGGTGCTGCGTCTGTCGGATGCCGCCCAGAGCGAAAGGCAGACCGCGGCCGAACGACAGGAATTGCTGATCGCGGAACTGAACCATCGCGTGCGCAATATTCTGGCGCTGATCCGTGGGCTGGTGCGTCAATCGCGCCATCCCACGGGTCAGGCGTCCGATTACATCGCCCTTCTTGAAGGTCGCATCGAGGCTCTGGCCCGTGCGCATGACCAGATCACCCAGGACAACTGGGCCCCGGCCCTTTTGCGGTCGCTGATCGAAACCGAGGCCGCCGCCTATCTCGGCGGGAAGCGCGGGCGGATGGACATACAGGGCGATGCGGTGCTGCTGGAACCCTCCGCCTTCTCGACCATGGCCCTGGTCATCCACGAACTGATGACGAATTCGGCGAAATATGGCAGCCTGTCGGATAGCGGCGGTGTTCGCGTGACTTGGAAGCGGGATGCCGCGGGCGACCTCATCATCGACTGGCTGGAATTCGGCGGCCCCGTGGTGCAGGCGCCGCTGCGGCAGGGTTTTGGCACCACCATCATCCAGCGCTCGGTCCCCTATGACCTCAAAGGCCAGGCCCAGGTCTGGTACAAGCCAGCCGGTTTCGAGGCCCAGTTCATCATCCCGGCGCGCTATGTGCGGCTGGCAATAGAGGACCCGCGGCTGGTCAAGATCGCGCAGACCCCGCAGACGCCCGATAGCGGAACGCCGCTCTCGGGCCGGGTGCTTCTGGTCGAAGACAACCTGATCATCGCCATGGATGCGGAAGATATCCTGACGCAGCTGGGCGCCACCGCTGTTCTGACGGTTTCAAACGTCGCGCAGGCCCTGGAAACCCTGAGGACGGCGCTGCCGGACATTGCCGTGCTCGACATCAATCTGGGCGAAGAAACCAGTTTTCCCGTCGCCGACGCCCTAAAGGCGGCCGGCGTTCGCTATGTCTTCGCCACCGGCTATGGCGATCAGCTGCGATTGCCCGAAGCCCATGCCGGCACGCCGACGGTCAAGAAGCCCTATACGGCCGCGAGCCTGTCCCGCCTCCTGGAAAGCGATTGAGCGCAATCGCCGGCGCGCGACGGATCGTGCGCCGGCAGGGACCGCGTCAGGTCCCGGACGTCTGCAGATGCGGCCCGATCAAGGTGAGATCGATCGGCCCGAGGCGGTCCGCCGCAGTCTTGGCCTGATGCCAGTAGGGATATTGCAATGGCTGCTGGCTGACGGCGTCCAGCCGGGCCCGCTCGTCCGCTGACAGTTTCAGGTCGGCGGCGGCGAGGTTCATCGTGAGCTGCTCGTCCGTCCGTGCGCCAATGACGACCGAGGTCACGGCCGGCCGGCCCAGCAGCCAGGCGAGCGCCACGGCCGCGGGGGACACGCCGCGGGCCTCGGCAATCTCCACCAGCACCTCGATCGTGTCGTAAAGCTTGGCTTCGTCGTGGACCGGCGGCTCGCCCCAGTTCTGGAAATGGCGGCTGCCTTCCGGCGCGCCCTGGCCGCGACGATATTTGCCTGAGAGCAGGCCGCCGGCGAGCGGGCTCCAGACCAGGATGCCAAGGCCCTGATCCAGGCTGATTGGCACCAGCTCATTCTCCACGTCGCGCGACTGCAGCGAGTAATAGATCTGCTGGCTGACCAGCGGCACGAACCCGTTTGACCGCGCCGTTTCCATGGCTTTCATGAGATGCCAGCCCGAGAAGTTGGACGCGCCGACATAGCGCACCTTGCCGGAGCGCACGAGCGTATCCAGCGCCTCCATCGTCTCTTCCAGCGGCGTCAGCCCGTCCCATTCATGGAGCTGGTAGAGATCGATATGGTCAGTGCGCAGACGCCGGAGGCTCGCCTCGCATTCGGCGATCAGATGATAGCGCGAGAGACCTGCGTCATTCGGCCCCGGACCCATCGGGAAGCGGGCCTTGGTCGCGACCAGCAGGCGGTGGCGGCGGCCTTCCAGCGCTTCGCCGAGGATCTCCTCCGAACGCCCTTGGGAATAGATATTGGCGGTATCGACGATATTGACCCCGGCATCGAGGCACAGGTCCAGCTGGCGTTGCGCGCCGGCCAGATCGGTCGAGCCGGTCTTGGCGAAGACGGTCTCTCCGCCGAAGGTCATGGTGCCGAAGGTCAGCACGGAGATCTTAAGGCCCGATCGGCCTAGAATACGGTATTCCACCAGTTTCTCCTCAAACGTCTTGCTGCGTTATTCGCCGGCGGACGGCCCCGTCCAGCGTCCCCACCAGCCTATGGCGTTTGGGGTAGCGCTACCAGACCCGGTGGCCGACGCAGCCCAAACATCCAGCCATGCGTGCAGCAACCTCTCACGCATTGGCAAAAGACATGCTTATAAATGCAATGATGGTTGAAGCTCCGCTATCGATTCCCGCTAGTCGTCCCCTGCGTGTCGTCGGCGATGTCCATGGCGATGCGAGCGCTTTTGCCTATGCCGCCGATACGGACCGGTTCCTGGTGCAGCTGGGCGATCTGGTCGATTACGGACCGGACAGCGCCGGCGTCCTGCGCATCATGTTCAACCTCATCGATCATGGCCAGGGCCTGTTCCTGCTGGGCAATCACGATCTCAAACTTGCGCGCTTTCTGTTGGGCCAGAAGGTGCGCAGCAATGCCGAGCTTGTCGCGACCCGACGCCAGATGGACGAGCCGCTGCGGCAGCGCTTCCTGGCGGAAGCCGCCCGCGCGCCGCTATGGCTGCAAAGCGGGCTGCGGCTTTTCATCCATGCCGGGTTTCATACCGACATGCTGCTGGGGCCTTCGCCGCAAATGGAAATCGGGCGGGCGATCGGCGTTCCGGCCCGCGCGCTGTTCGGCGAGCCGACCGGCCAGACACAGACCGATGGCTTCCCCGAGCGCAGCCTGCGCTGGGTGCATCGCATTCCGGCAGGCGTTACCGTCTATGTCGGCCATGACCGCCGCAGCCAGGACGGACGGCCGCTGGAGCAATGGTCCCGCAGCGGCGGGCGCGCTGTCTTTCTTGATACCGGCGCCGGCAAGGGCGGGCATCTGTCCTGGATCGATCTGCCGCCACTGGAAGATGCGGTCAGGGCGCGCGCAGCGTCGCCGTGATGCGCAGGTCAACCTGATCGGCGATCAGCGGCCGGTCTGCCACCATGCCGAATGCCGTGCGGTTCAGCGTACTGGTCGCGGCAACGCGGATGGCCGCAACGCCGGACAGGGTCAGGCGCGTCATCCTGCCCTGCAGCGTGGCGGGCTGCGTCACGCCACGGATGGTCAGCCGTCCGGTCACCGTGAAGCGGTCCTCCGCCGTCACCTGCACATGATCACTTTGAAAATGGATCGTCGGGAAGGACGCGTGATCGAAATAAGGTGGTGAGCGCAGCGTCTGCGCGCCGCCAAAGGGCACCGTCATGGCAGCATCGTCCACGACGACGTCGATGCTGACCTCGCTGGGATGGGCCGTGTCGAACAGGATATGTCCTGCAAAGCTGTTAAACGCGCCGTCCACCGGCACGACCCGCGCAACCTGGGTGTGGAAGCGGATATCAGCGCTGCCAGGACCGATCGGATAGTCGATCACCGCAGCCCGCGCGGCGGTCATGGCACCCAGCATGAGAACCCCTAGCAGGCAAGCGACCAACCGACCTGCAGTGCCGCCCATATCGGTTCCCCTGCCGTCTGACACGACGGTCATGCTCCATACCCTGCTCCGCCAGACAGGACTACGCGACGCACCAATTAAAGTTACCCCCAGCAATCACCGACGCGCTCAGCCGCGACCCGAGGGAAGGCGCTGCCTGGACTTGAAAGCCGCGACCATCCGCGCCGTTTCCGCCTCGTCCGGCAGGATGCGGCCAGTGTCGGCGGGTGGCTTGCGCGCCCCGGATGCCCGCGTCGCGGACTTGGCGCGACCTTTGGACGGGGACTCGGACCGCGCGTCCGGCACCGAGCCGGTCAGCAGATTACGCGGAATTTCGGCGATGAAGCGGGAGGGGTGGCTTTTCCACTGCCGCCGGCGATGCACGTAGCTGAGCGAGAGCGTGTAGCGGGCGCGCGTGAGACCGACATAAAAAAGCCGGCGCTCCTCCGGCAGCGAGCCCTGCGGCTCGGCCCGGCGGCTGGGAAAAACCCCCTCCTCCAGCCCCGCCATGAAGACATGGTCGAATTCCAGCCCTTTGGCGCGATGCAGGGTCATGACCTGGATACTGTCCGGTCCCTCGGGCTCGGCATCGAGCGCGCCCAAGGCAGCGGCCTCGGCAAAATCGGCGACGGAGCCCAGACGGTCGGCACGGCTGAGCAGCGCCTGCCAGGACCGGCGCAGCGGCGCACGGTCACTCAGGTCATCGGCGAGGCCGCTTTCCCCGGCTGCGATCTGCAAAGCCTCAGAGGGTTTGGCGCGGCGCGCGGCGATGCGGTCACCGATGCGGCGGGCGACATCCAGCACGGCTGAGAAGGCCTTGCGCTCCGGCTCGCTGATCGGCGCGGTGGGCACGGCATCGGCAAAGGCGATTTCCTGCTCCGTGGCGTGCTGGCGCAGCCGGGCAAAGGCCTGGCCCGTCACCGGCCGCCGCGGCAGGACACAGGCGCGCCGGAACGCGTCATCGGCCGCCGCGTCCCAGCGTTCCTGGTTCTCATGGGCATCGCGGCTGAGCGCGAGACGCAGCCAGGCAATGGCGGCCAGCACCTCGCGCGGCAATTCGGCCTCGCGGTCGCTCACCATCTGGGCAGGCAATCCGGCTTCCCGCAGCGCTTCCATGATGGGCTCGGCGACGAAGCCGGCGCGGACGAGGACAGCGCATTCGCGCAAGCTCTGGTCGCGCGATTTGTGCTGCAGGCCGCGTATCCAGGAGACCACGGCGCGGCCCTCCTCCTCCGCGGTTTCGACGCCGCGCAGCGCGATGGCATCTCCGGCCACGCCCAAAGGCGCGCCAGAATGGAGCGTCTTGCGCAGGGCTTCGGGGTCTTTCGCCGCAATGGCATTGGCGGCGGCCAGGATGGTGCGGGTGGAGCGGTAATTGGTCTCCAGCTTGATCGCCGGCGGAGATGCCGGAAAATCCTTGCCGAAGCGGCGGATATGGCCGATTTCGGCGCCGCGCCAGCCGTAGATTGACTGGCAGTCGTCCCCCACCGCAAAGACGCGGCCGTGGCCGGTCGCCAGCAGGCGCAGCAGGCGGTGCTGGGCGGCATTGGTGTCCTGATATTCATCGACCAGGATTTCGCTCCAGCGGGCGGACCAGCGCGCGGCGAGGCCGGGGTCCTTCTCCATCGCCTCAGCCGGCACCACCAGCAGATCATCGAAATCGAGCACGCGCTGGCGGCGGAGTTCGGCGACATAGGCCGGCATGACGGTGACCGCCTGATCCAGCACGTCGCCCTCGAACCGCGTGAGGGCCGGCGTCTTGGGCGGGCGTCCTTTCGGCTGCACGCCGTAATTGCGCATCAGTGAAACCGCTTCCTGCACCATGGCCATTTCCTTGGCGTCGCGCAGGCCCGTCAGCTGGCCGATGAGGGCGCGGGCGCGCGGCGGGTCCAAAATGGTAAAGCCGCGCGGCGCCTCGGCGACCATCCCGGCATCCTCGGTCAATAGCCGGGCCATGCAGGCGTGGAAGGTGCCGACCCAATGCGGCGCGCGGGGACCGAGCTTCGCCGCCATGCGGGCGCGCATTTCGGCGGCCGCGCGATTGGTGAAGGTGATGCAGAGCAGCCGCTCCGGCCGCTCGTCGCGCTGCAGGATCAGGTCGATGGCGCGGCGGGCCAGGGTTTCCGTCTTGCCGGAGCCCGCACCTGCGAGGACGAGTTGGGGCGCCGGGGCGATGGCGGCCGCGCGCTGCGACTCGTTCAGCCCCTCCAGATGATCCGACATGGCCGGGCTGGTATCATGCGCTCGGCCGGAAGTCAGGGGCAGTTCGCAGCAAGCAGCATCGCGCGCGCGGGCGGCGGGCGCAGGGGCCGTCCCAGCAAGGGGGCGAGCGCCCGGGCGAGACGAATGGAATGCCGCATCTGGCACTCCGTCACCAGATGATCCTGGGCATCGAAGAAATCGGCCCGGCTGTAGCGGCCTTCGCCCGGCAAAGCGAGAAATTGCCCGCCGCCGCTGGCATAGATGCCAGCCAGGGTCGGGCCCAGCGACGGGTCCGGCGGCCTGTCTGCAAACTCGGTCGGGAAGCCGCCGACGACCCTGATCCCATGCCCGCGCGCCCAGCCGAGGAAGTTTTGGATTTCCTGCGTGCCGTAGCCGTCACGGATCGCAGCCAGCGGCGGGTCGGCGCGGTGCAGGTTCGCCAGAAAGGCCCGATTTGCCTGCGCTTTGACGAGGCTGTGACCGAGCCCGTCACCCATCGCATTCATGTCTGCGAAGGCGGGTCTGGCGAGGGCCGGGCGAAGGGCGACGGCCGCCTGCTCAACCACGGCCGCGACCGCATCGGGCAATGTGCCGGAGAAGAGGGCCGGCAAGATCCGCCCGGCGTCGGGCGCGCGCAGAAGACCGCGGTCCCGCTGCAGCATCAGCGCCGCATCCGGCCCCAGCCGCGCCGCGCCGCGGCGGCGGGAATATTGCTCCAGTTCCATCGGCATGTAGAGCGTGTCGCCTGGCCGCAGCACCGGTTTCCAGAGGGCGAACTGGTAGTCGAGCCCAAGGCCCACCGCGACGCCGCCATTGATGCAGGCCATATCCAGCATCGGCCCCATGACGGCACAGGAATGGGAAAAGAGCGCGTTCGATCCGGCCAGGATGATCAGCCGTGGCGGCGGCTTGGCGGCGGCCATCGCGATCTTGCGGGATAGCGTGTCACGCAGCGTGCCGAGGCTGAGCGGCCGATCGAGCAGCCAGGCGAAACCCGCGCCGTAGAGCAGGATGGAGGCCAGCAGCAGGGCTGCGAGGCGCAGCAGCGGCCGCATCGGCCGTCAGAACCGGAAATAGAGAAAGGGCTCCGCGATACCGGCGAAGAACAGCGCCTGGATCATCAAGCCGCCGCTCGCAAGCAGGCCCGCCGCCCGCAGTCGCGCCGAGGCCTGACTCAGATTGGGCAAAGCCAATACGATGAACCAGCCGAACGCGAGCAGCGCCGCGGCCTCCGGCAGGCTCAGCGTGCGCGCATCGCCGAGGCCCGGCAGTACCGGCGCGGCGCCCACGATGCGGCCCAGTGCCGGAACCAGTGCGATCAAAGGCGCAGGCAGCGCGACACCATTCAGGCCGATCAAACCGCGCAGCATGGCGACGGTCGCCGCCATATCGGGCGCACGGAAGGGCACCCAGGCGAGCAGCACGAGGACCAGCGTCATGCCGTGGGCCAAAAACCGCGGCAGTCGCGCCCAGGCCGGCGCCGCACGATCCCAAAGCTGATGGAGGACGAGATAAAGCCCGTGCAGCCCGCCCCAGAGCAGAAAGCGCCAGGCCGCCCCATGCCACAGCCCGCCGAGCAGCATGGTCAGCATGAGATTGGCCAGGCGCCGCGGCGCGCCGTGACGGTTGCCGCCCAGCGGGATATACACGAAGTCGCGCAAAAAGCGGCTCAGCGTCATATTCCAGCGCCGCCAGAAATCCTGTATTGTCAGTGCCTTGTAGGGGCTATCGAAGTTTTCGGGAAAGCGGATGCCGAACAGCCGGGCGAGGCCGATGGCGATATCGGAATAGCCCGAGAAATCGAAATAGATCTGCAGGCCGAAGGCGAGCAAAGCAACCCAGGCCTCGACCAGCGTCAGCACCATGCCATGGTCGGCGGCGGCAAAACCCTGGTTCGCCAGCGGGGCAAAACTATCCGCCAGGACCAGCTTTTTCGAGAGGCCGAGGAAGATGCGCATCAAGCCTTCGGCCGCATCCTGCGCGCGCAGCGCCGTCCGCGGAGAGGCTTCGATCTGCGGTATGATCTCAGACGGGCGCACCAGCGGACCGGCCAGCAGATGGGCGAAAAAGGCAATGCAATTGGCGTAGCTCAGAAACCCGCTTAAGCCGCGCTCCGGCCTTGTATTGCGGGCTGCGCGCAGCACCATAAGCTGCTGAAACGTAAAGAAACTGATCCCGAGGGGCAGTACCAGAGGTGGTGCCGGCAGATCGAGGCTACGGGCGATCAGGCCGCCATATTTGAACAGGCCGAGCAAGCCGAGGTTGGCGGCGATTCCCGCGACGAACCAGGACCGCTGTGCGACCTTCGGTGCGATCCACCAATTGCCCAGGATCGATGCCGCAAGCAGCAGACAATCTGCTTTATTATCATATCCACAGAAGACGAAGCTGGCACACAGAAGCACGCCCAGAGCGGCGTTTCCGCCCCAGATCCGCGCGGCCAGGGCAAAGCAGCCCAGGGCCAGCGGCAGGAAGCCGAGCAGGAAAAGCGGCGTGCCGAAGAGCATGCCAAAAGCTTGAGCACAGGAATTTCGTTTCGTAAACGGATTATTATATCGTCGCCGTTTTGTCATCGCGGCTCAGGATGCTATAGCGCTGCGGCATCACCCCCACCCTGACCAAGGCGGACCTTGATCACGACGGGCGCGCGGCTGATGCGACCTGAAAGAGACGCATCGTGACCGACGACCTGTTGCCCAACCCAGCGCTGCTTCCGGCCGGTCTGCGCGACCTGCTGCCGCCCGCCGCCGAAATCGAGGCGCGCTCCATCGAAGCGATGATGGAATGCTTCGCGTCCCATGGCTACCAGCGTGTCCGTCCTCCCTTGGTGGAGTTCGAGCATAATCTGCTGGCCGGATCGGGCGCCGCGGTCTCTGAACAAACCTTCCGTCTCATGGACCCGGACAGCCAGCGCATGCTGGGGCTGCGCGCCGATACCACCCCCCAGGTTGCCCGCATCGCCAATACCCGTCTGGCCCAGGCGCCGCGCCCGCTACGCCTGTCCTATGCCGAGCTGTGCCTGCGCGTGCGTGGCACCCAATTGGCGCCCGACCGTCAGGTCAGCCAGGCGGGGATCGAGCTGATCGGCTCAGACGCGGTGGACGCGGATGCCGAGATCGTCCTGGCCGGCGCGGAAGCGCTGGCCGTGCTCGGCCTCACCGAGGTCAGTTTTGACCTCACCATGCCGACCATGGCGGCAATGCTGTTGGATCGCGCCGGGCTGCCGCCCGAGCGCCGTGCGGCGCTGGCCCATGCGCTGGACCGCAAGGATGCGGCGGCCGTCACCGCACTCGGCGGCCGCATGGCGACCACCCTGACACGGCTATTGCTGGCCGCAGGCCCGGCGAGCCCGGCGCTTGCGGCACTGCGGGAGGTTGACCTGCCACCCGAGGCACGAGCGCTGGCCGATCGGCTGGCGGCCGTCGTGGACGCCATCCGCGCGCGCGCGCCGGCCTTGCGTCTGACCGTCGACCCGCTGGAATTCCGTGGGTTTCGCTATCATACCGGTCCCTGCGTTACCGTCTATGCGCTCGGCCATCAGCAGGAGCTGGGCCGCGGCGGCCGTTACATCAGCGGCGAGCGTGAGCCCGCCACCGGGCTGACGCTATTCCCCGATGCCATTCTGGAAGCGGCCCGCGCACCCGCCTTGCGGCCGCGCCTCTATGTGCCGGCCGACACCGATCCTCTCCTTTCCGCCCGCTTCCGGGCCGAGGGCTTTGCGACCATCGCGGGCTTGGGCGGGGAGCCGGAAAACGTCACCGCCGAGGCCCGCCGCCTTCTCTGCACCCATCTGCTCAAAGATGGCGCGGCAGAACCTCTTTCCTGAACTTATAAGAAGAAGTCTGGAGTACCCGCTTATGGCGAATGTCGCGATCATCGGCGCCCAATGGGGCGATGAGGGCAAAGGCAAAGTGGTCGACTGGCTTGCCAGCCGCGCCGATATCGTCGTGCGTTTCCAGGGCGGCCATAATGCCGGCCATACGCTGGTGGTGGGCAATGAGACCTACAAGCTGTCGCTGCTGCCGAGCGGCCTTGTGCGCGGCAAGCTCGGCATTATCGGCAATGGCGTCGTGGTGGACCCCGAGGCACTGCTGACCGAGATGGCGCGGCTGCAAGCTCAGGGGCTGACGATCACGCCCGAGACGCTGCGCATCGCGGAGAACGCGCCGCTGATCCTGCCCCTGCATGGCGCACTGGACCGTGCGCGCGAGGCCGCGCGCGGCGAGCACAAGATCGGCACCACCGGCCGCGGCATCGGCCCGGCCTATGAGGACAAGGTCGCCCGCCGCGCCATCCGGCTTTGCGATCTGGCCGAGCCCGAGACGCTGTCGGCCAAGCTGGATGAGCTGCTGCTGCATCACAACACCCTGCTCATCGGCCTGGGTGCGGCGCCTTTTGAGAAGCAGGCGCTGCTCGACCGGCTGCTGGAACTGGCCCCCCTGCTGCTGCCCTTCGCCGAACCGGTCTGGGAATTGCTGGATGACGCCCGCCGCGCCGGCAAGCGCATATTGTTCGAGGGCGCCCAGGCCGTGATGCTGGATGTCGATCACGGCACCTATCCTTTCGTGACCAGCAGCAACACCGTTGCGGCGACGGCGGCTTCGGGCTCGGGTGTCGGTCCCTCCGTCGTCGGCACGGTGCTCGGCATTGCCAAGGCCTATACGACCCGCGTCGGCTCGGGTCCCTTCCCGACCGAGCTTTTCGACGAGACCGGCAGGCTTCTGGGCGAGCGTGGGCATGAATTCGGCACTGTGACGGGCCGGCCGCGCCGCTGCGGCTGGTTCGACGCCGCCATGGTGCGGCAGGCGGTAAAGGTCGGCGGCATTCAGGGTCTGGCTCTGACCAAGCTCGACGTGCTGGACGGATTTGCCGAGCTGAAGGTCTGCACGGGCTACGAGATTGATGGCAAGGTAGTGCGACACTTACCGGCGGCGATGGGCGCGCAGGCCGCAGCCCGTCCGATCTATGAGGTGCTGGAAGGCTGGCAGGATTCGACCCGCGGCGCCCGTTCCTATGCCGATCTGCCGGCCCAGGCGATCAAATATGTCCGCCGAATCGAAGAGCTGGTGGAATGTCCGGTGACCCTGCTCTCCACCAGCCCGGAGCGCGACGACACCATCCTGATGAAGGACCCCTTCGAGGGGTAAAGGCGAAGAGGCGTCACCCGCGGGCTCGTCCCGCGGGTGACGCCTCTTCGGGAAACGCGAAAAGGGCGGATGGTGATGCACCATCCGCCCTTTTCTTATTCAGAAGCCAGGCCGCGCAGATGCAGCGGCCCGCAGATTAGCCCTGGCGGGCCTTCATGCGCGGGTTCTTCTTGTTGATCACGTAGACGCGACCACGGCGGCGGACAACGCGGCAATTCTTGTCGCGGGTCTTCGCGGAACGGAGGGAGTTACGCACCTTCATTGTTTAGGCCCGATCTTGGCAAGCCGGAACCGCAAGCGGCCCGGGATGGAGTTTCTAAAAAAGAACAAGGCCGGTCTCCCGGCCCTGTCGTCCTGGGGCTGGTGCATAAGGAGGCGCGCCCGCGCTGTCAATCAATCCAGGCCGTCCCGGCTCATCATTCCAGGCGAAGGAGCCCTGCGACGGCAGAAATCCTCCCGCACAGGCCTGATACCAAGCTTGCAGACCTGACCTTATGGTCAGCGCCTTACGGTCATCGCCGAGTCCGGTAAACGCTTGCCGCACTGCCGCAAACATGCCAGTTCAAAAGCCTTGCTGAAGTTTTAGGGTGAGATCGCGATGCGTCTGCTTGTTACGGGTGGCTGTGGCTTTATCGGTTCGGCGGTGGTTCGCCACCTGATCCGCGATACCGATCACTCCGTGATCAATGTCGATGCCATGACCTATGCCGCGTCGGAAGACGCGCTGGAAGAAGCCCTGACCGATCCGCGCCATGTGCTGGTCCGCGCCGATATTGCGGACGCCGCCGCCATGCGGGATGTGTTCGCGACCCATCAGCCCGATGCGGTGATGCATCTCGCGGCGGAAAGCCATGTCGACCGTTCGATCGACGGGCCGGGCGATTTCATGCGCACCAATATAATAGGCACCTTCACGCTGCTGGAAGCCGTGCGCGGCTATTACGGCACGCTCACCGGCGAGAAGCGCGACAATTTCCGCTTCCACCACGTCTCGACCGACGAGGTCTTTGGCGCGCTGGAGGAGAATGACCCGCCCTTCAGCGAAACCACGCCCTACGATCCGCGGAGCCCCTATTCCGCCTCCAAGGCAGCGTCCGACCACCTCGTGCGGTCCTGGTACCACACCTACGGCCTGCCGGCCTTCGTCTCCAATACGACGAACAATTATGGCATCTGGCATTTCCCCGAGAAGCTGATTCCGCTGGTCATTCTCAATGCGCTCGAAGGCAAGACCCTGCCGGTCTATGGCGATGGCTCCAACAAGCGCGACTGGCTGTTCGTGGAAGACCATGCTGTGGCGCTGGTGAAGGTGCTGATCCAAGGCGAGCCGGGTGAGACCTATTGCATCGGCGCCCGCCAGCCGCGCACCAATCTGGAAGTGGTGCATGCGATCTGCGCCGAGCTGGATCGCCGCATTCCTGATCCCGCCGGCCCCCGCGCGCGCCTCATCCAGTTCGTCACCGACCGGCCGGGCCATGATTTCCGCTACGAAATTGACCCCTCTCGCGCCGAAGCCGCCATCGGCTGGACCGCCGCGCATAATTTCGAGCAGGGCCTGGTCAAGACGATCGACTGGTATCTGAACAATCGGGCCTGGTGGGAAAAGATCCGCGCCGGCAAGTATCAGGGCCAGCGGCTGGGCACGGCGGCCTGACACCGCCGCCCGTTCCGCATCATCGCGCAGACTGACTGACAACCTTTACGGAAGAATGAGATAGACCATGAAAGGCATCCTGCTCGCGGGCGGCTCCGGCACGCGGCTGCATCCCATGACCCTCGCGGCCTCGAAGCAGCTACTGCCTGTCTATGACAAGCCGATGGTCTATTACCCGCTGACGACGCTGATGCTGGCCGGCATCCGGGAGATCATGCTGATCTCGACCCCCGCCGACCTGCCGCAGTTCAAGCGTCTGCTGGGTGACGGTTCGCGCTTCGGCATCCAGTTCACCTATGCCGAACAGCCGAATCCAGATGGCATCGCCCAGGCCTTCCTGATCGCCAAGGAATGGCTGGCGGGCGACGCCTGCGCGCTGGCGCTGGGCGACAATATCATTCATGGCGAGCATCTCTCCGTCCTCCTGCGCGCCGCCGCCGCCCGGCCCGAGGGTGCCACCGTCTTCGCCTATCAGGTACGTGATCCCGAGCGTTACGGCGTGGTGAGCTTCGACGAAGCTGGCCATGCGCTGGAAATCGTCGAAAAGCCGACGACGCCGCAGTCCAACTGGGCGGTGACGGGGCTTTATTTCTACGACAAGCGCGTGACGCAGTTTGCCGAGGCGATCCAGCCTTCGCCGCGCGGCGAGCTGGAGATCACCGACCTCAATAAGTTTTATCTCGAGGAAGGCACGCTGCATGTCGAGCGTCTGGGCCGCGGCGCCGCCTGGCTTGATGCCGGCACGACCGACAGCCTGATGCAGGCCGCGACCTTCGTGCAGACTATCCAGTCCCGCCAGGGCATGCTCGTCGGCTCCCCCGAGGAAGTCGCCTTCCGCCGCGGCTTCATCGATGCCACCCAGCTGCGCGCCCAGGCCAAGCTTCTGGGCAAGACCGAGCTTGGCCGTTTCCTGAACGAAGTCGCCGACGGCCACGTCTAAGGCCGCTCCGCACATGCTACTAGGACAGCGATCCGACGCGACGTTTTGCACTTCCGGTGCTCCAGGCCTTTCACGGCCGCTCCGCTCCGGTTCTCACACGCCACGCCGGGCGGCGCCTTCATCGCCTCTCGCTCGTCCTCGCGGATGTTCAAACCGGCCTACAGACTTCTGCTGAGAATACGGAGCCATCCATGCAGGTCGAAAAGCTCGCCATCCCCGAGGTGCTGCTCATCACACCGCCGAAATTCGGCGATGCGCGGGGTTTCTTTTCAGAGACCTTCAACGCGAAGAAGCTGCTTGCGGCAACCGGTATCGACGGCCAGTTCGTGCAGGACAATCACAGCCTTTCGGTCCAGAAGGGCGTCATTCGCGGCCTGCATTGCCAGCTTGCCCCCTTCATTCAGGGCAAGCTGGTGCGCTGCGTGCGCGGAGCGATCTGGGATGTCGCGGTCGATGCGCGCGTCGGCTCGCCCACTTTCGGCAAATGGGTGGCGGCCGAGCTTTCGGCCGAGAACTGGCAGCAGCTGTGGATTCCGGGGGGCTTCGTGCATGGTTTCTGCACGCTCGAGCCCAATACCGAGGTCGTCTACAAGGTGACGGGCGACTACGATAAGGCGAGCGAGGCCGGAATCATCTGGAATGACCCTGATCTCGCTCTACCCTGGCCGGTGAGCCCGGATGAGGTCGTACTGTCCGACAAGGACCGCCTGCTGCCGATGCTGCGCGATGCCGGCACGCTCTTCACCTATCCGGCCTGATCCGAGGAAAGCGCCATGACCATCGGTCCCATCCTTGTCACCGGCGGCCAAGGCCAAGTGGCGCAGGCGCTGAAACGCCTGGCCCCAGGCCGGGATATCGAAGCCGTGGTCGTCGGGCGCCCCGACTTCGACTTCGACCAGCCTGAAACCATCCGCGCGGTCTTCGCCAGCCGGCCCTGGTCCATCGTCGTCAATGCTGCCGCCTATACGGCGGTGGACGCGGCTGAAGCCGATGAAGCGGGCGCCGAACGCGCCAATCGTGACGGCCCTGGCCTGCTCGCTGAGCTGTCCGCCGCTGCGGGCGTTCCCTTCATCCATATTTCCACGGATTACGTCTTCGATGGCGCCAAGGGCGCGCCCTACCAGGAAACCGACCCGACCAATCCGACAGGCGCCTATGGCCGCACCAAGCGCGACGGAGAGACGCGGGTATTGGCCGCCGGCGGCCAAGTGGTGATCCTGCGCACGGCCTGGGTCTATGCCGATACCGGCAAGAATTTCGTGAAAACGATGCTCGCCGCCGGCGCGAAACTGCCGAAGCTGCGCGTCGTTGCCGACCAAAAGGGCAGCCCGACGGCGGCGGCCGATCTCGCGACCGCCATTCTGGACATCATCGCCGTCATCCGGTCCCGCGGCTGGCAGCCGGAATTCGCCGGCATCTTCCATGCCACTGGATCGGGCGAGACGACCTGGCATGGTCTGGCCGTCGCGACCTTCGAGGAAGCCCAGCGCCATAACGGCCCTTTCCCCGAGGTCGAGCCTATCACCACCGCCGACTGGCCGACGCCGGCGCAGCGACCGGCTGATTCCCGGCTAGACAATGCCAGGCTTGCCCAGGTCTTCGGGATTCGTCTGCCGGACTGGCGCGCGAGCCTGGCCCGGACCGTGGACAAACTCCTGGGCCCGCAGGGCTGAGCGCCGCCATGTCGACCGCCGGGGATCGGACGCGCGTCGCGATCCTGCTATCGACCTATAATGGCGCGGCCTTCCTGCCCGCGCTGCTTGACGGTTTTTTGGCCCAAACGCACCCGAACTGGGTTCTGCTGTGGCGCGACGACGGATCGCGGGACGAGACGCCAGGCCTGATGCGGGACTGGGGTGCGGCGCATCCTGATCGGTTTGCGGAAGTCGTCGAGCCTGCGGGCAACCAGGGCGTCACGGGCAGTTTCATGGCCTTGCTGGTCGCGGGACAGGCCGCAGGCTTCACGGCCGCCGCCTTCGCCGATCAGGACGACGTCTGGCTGCCCGACAAGCTTGCCTGGGGTTTGGCAGCGCTCGCAGCGGTGCCGGCGGCGGAGCCTGCGCTCTATTGCGCGCGGCAGGTGCTGGTGGACGGCAATCTGCGCCGCATCGGCCTCTCTGCGCCGCTCGCCGGGCCTGCTGCCTTTCCGTCCAGCCTGACGCAGAATATCGCGACCGGGAACACTGTCATCCTCAACGGCGCCGCGATGGCGCTGGTGGCGCCGACCGCGCCGCCGCGGGACTGCTGGCATGACTGGTGGTGCTATCTGATGGTCACAGCGTCCGGCGGCCGGGTGCTGCGCGATGATCGCGGTGTCATTCTTTATCGACAGCATGATGCCAATGTCGTCGGCGCGCCCACCTCGGCACCGCGCCGCGCCCTCGCCGCCATCCGGCGCGGCCCATCTGCATTTATGCAAGTATTTTGGAAAAATGTAGAAGCACTGCAAAGAGAAAGCGGCAGCTTTACCCCCCAAGTGCGTCAGCAACTTGAAATCATTACTCAAAGTAGAAACGGTGGCCGGCTGGCGCGCCTGCGCGCCTTGAGCCTTTCAGGCTTCCATCGCAATAGCACTCTGCAAACGGCGCTCTTTCGTGTCTGGTTTCTGATCGGACAATGACAGTCCCGCAATCTTGACAGTGCAGACCCGCAGCAAATGTTCCAACCAATGCGCTTACGGCCAGCTTGTCGCACTGCAACAACTACGATAGCAGAAAGCCAATTCAATTCTGCCCAGGCCCCTATCCGGCGGGTTTGGCCCAACCATCCCGTCCGCCTCCCGAACCTCCGTGGAAGGACCTTTATGGCCCGGACCAAGACTGACCAGCCTGCCGCCGGCATGTGCGCCCAACGAGGTGAGACATGCGCGGCACCCGGATCAGCGGGGCGTCTTTCTGATGACCGCCGCCGGACCCTGGCGGCAAATCGGCTCTCTTCTCTCCGAATTAACGCGTGCGCCACCCGGCTTGCCCCAGTTTGGGGAAGCGGTGTGGCGCGTGCCGTTGACATCAAGCCGAACGGGACGGCGCGGCCAGGCCTTATAAGCCGCGCCGGCGCCGTGCGTTCCTTGATCGCAGTATCCAAGCAACTGGTGGGCTGACCCTCATGAACATCCATGAATATCAGGCCAAAGAGCTTCTTAAGGCCGCAGGCGTGGCCGTGCTCGATGGTTACGTGGCCTGGACCCCTGATGAGGCGGTCGCGGCTGCAGAAAAGCTTCCTGGGCCGATCTTTGTCGTCAAGTCACAGATCCATGCCGGTGGCCGCGGTGCGGGCCGCTTTTCCGATGACCCGCAGGGCAAGGGCGGCGTCCGCCTCGCCAAATCGCATGAGGAAGTCCGCCAGGCGGCCGACGCGATGCTCGGCCATACGCTGATCACCAAGCAGACCGGTCCCGCCGGCAAGACCGTCCATCGCATCTATGTCGAAGCCGGCTGCGATATCGCCCGCGAGCTGTATCTCTCCCTGCTCGTTGACCGCGCCACCTCGCGCATCCTCATCATGGCCTCGACCGAAGGCGGGATGGAGATCGAGGAGGTCGCCGAGCACGCGCCTGAGAAAATCCTGCGGGTGGCCATCGACCCGGCGACCGGCATCTCTCCCTTCCATGCCCGCGGCCTTGCGTTCGGCCTCGGCCTTGCCGGCAAGCAGGTCGGCTCGTTCACGAAATTTGTGCTGGCGATGTACAAAGCTTTCGTCGAACTCGATTGCGCGATCGTCGAAATCAACCCGCTCGTCGTCACCAAGGCGGGCGAGGTCGTGGCGCTCGACGCCAAGGTGAGCTTCGACGACAACGCACTGTTCCGTCATCCCGAGCTGGAAGAGCTGCGCGACGAGGCCGAGGAAGACCCCAAGGAACTTGAAGCGAACAAATACAGCCTCTCCTATGTCGCGCTCGACGGCACCATCGGCTGCATGGTGAACGGCGCCGGCCTTGCCATGGCGACGATGGACATCATCAAGCTCTATGGCGGCGAGCCTGCCAACTTCCTTGATGTCGGCGGCGGCGCCACGAAGGAACGGGTTACCGCGGCCTTCAAGATCATCCTCTCCGATCCGAACGTGGAGGGGATTCTGGTGAACATCTTCGGCGGCATCATGCGCTGCGACGTCATCGCCGAAGGCGTGATCGCGGCGGCCCGCGAAGTCTCCCTCACCGTCCCGCTCGTGGTCCGCCTCGAGGGCACGAATGTCGCTCTCGGCAAGGAAATCATGGCGAAGTCCGGCCTGCCGATCATCGCGGCCGACAACCTTGCGGATGCTGCCGAAAAGGTCGTCCGCGCCGTTAAGGAAGCCGCATAACATGGCCATCCTCGTCGATAGCAATACCCGCGTTATCACCCAGGGCTTCACCGGCGCCCAGGGCACCTTCCACTCGGAACAGGCGATCGCCTACGGCACCAAGGTCGTCGGCGGCGTGACACCCGGCAAGGGCGGCTCGGTCCATATCGACCTGCCCGTCTTCGACACCGTGCGCGAAGCGCGGGAGAAGACCGGCGCCACTGCGAGCGCGATCTACGTGCCGCCGCCCTTCGCGGCGGACTCGATCCTGGAAGCGATCGATGCCGAGATCCCGCTGATCGTCTGCATCACTGAAGGCATTCCGGTGCTGGACATGGTGAAGGTGCGGCGCGCGCTGATCGACAGCAAGTCGATCCTCGTCGGGCCCAACTGTCCCGGCGTCATCACCCCGGATGCCTGCAAGATCGGCATCATGCCCGGCCATATCCATCGCCGTGGCAAGATCGGCATCGTCAGCCGCTCGGGCACGCTGACCTATGAGGCCGTGGCCCAGACGACCGCGGCCGGCCTTGGCCAGAGCACTTGCGTCGGCATCGGCGGCGATCCGGTGAAAGGTCTCGACTTCAAGGACGTCATTGCGATGTTCCTGGAAGATGACGAGACCCAGGCAATCGTCATGATCGGCGAAATCGGTGGCGAGAGCGAAGTCGTGGCGGCCGAGTTCATCAAGGCCAGCGGCACCAAGAAGCCGGTGGTGGGCTTCATCGCAGGCGCCACCGCCCCGCCGGGACGCCGTATGGGCCATGCCGGCGCCGTCATCTCCGGCGGCAAGGACACCGCCGCCGCCAAGACCGAGGCGATGCGCGAAGCCGGCATCCATATCGCCGACAGCCCCGCGTCCCTGGGCAGCACCATGATCAAGGCGCTCGGCGGCTAGTCCGACAGCTCGTTGAAGTGAACAAATGTCCTGCTCTGCGAAATACGGCTAGAGCAGGGCATTACTATGCGTAGGGGTCAACCCAGGCGTTTGACTGTGTTGTCTCCTAATCAACCGGCACGCACTATTTTTGAAGGGCGCCGCAGCCTATAGCACTTGCCAGACAGCGGCGGCCCCGCCCGGTCCGGGTGGGACTGTTTTAAACGGAGCCCCTATGCCAGGCGTCGATATCCTCGCTACCGCCTTTAATGGTGCCAACGCGGCCTTCATCGCCGACCTCTATGCGCGCTGGGTCCGCGACCCCGCCTCGGTCGATCAGAGTTTCGCAAGCCTGTTCGAGGCTTTGAATGATGAGGCACGGTCGATTCTGACCGATGCCTCGGGCGCATCCTGGGCGCCGCGCCAATGGGCGATTGAGGCCGATGGCCCCGCCCCTGCCCCCGCGAAGAAGCCCGACGCTGCCAAGCCGCAGCCTTCGGCGCAGCAGCCCGGCATCCCGGTGCCCCGCGCCGAGGCCAGCGCCCATGCCCACGAAGATACGATCAACTCCATCCGCGCCCTGATGCTGATCCGCGCCTACCGCGTGCGCGGGCATCTGAACGCGAAGCTTGATCCGCTGCATCAGTCTGAGCGGCGCCACCATCCCGAGCTTGATCCGGCAACCTACGGCTTCACGCCGGCCGACTATGACAAGCCGATCTTCATCGACAATCTGCTGGGCCGCGAGACCGCGACCATCCGTGAAATCCTGGCTGTCCTGGAAGAGACCTATTGCGGCTCGATCGGCATCGAGTTCATGCATATTCAGGATATGGCGCAGAAGGACTGGCTGCAGCGCCGCATCGAAAACGCGTCCTGGCGCCGGCAGATCGATGCCAGCATCAAGAAGCAGCTGCTGCAGGAACTGACGGAGGCCGAGGCCTTCGAGGTTTTCTGCCAGAAGCGCTATGTCGGCACCAAGCGCTTCGGCCTGGAAGGTGGCGAGGCGACCATTCCCGCCCTGCACACCATCATCCGCACCGCCGCCCGTGACGGCGTTCATGAGATGGCGATCGGCATGGCCCATCGCGGCCGCCTGAACACGCTCGTCAATGTCGTCAAGAAGCCCTTCACCGCCGTCTTCAGCGAATTCGGCGGCGCTAGCTCCAAGCCGGACGATGTCCAGGGTTCGGGCGACGTGAAATACCATCTCGGCACCTCAACCGATCTCGAGATCGAAGGCCGCCGCGTTCACCTGTCGCTGCAGCCCAATCCGTCGCATCTCGAAGTCGTCGATCCGGTCGTTGTCGGCAAGGTGCGTGCCCGCCAGGACGAAGCCGGCGACACCCGCAACCGCCGCTCGGTCATGGGCATCCTGCTGCATGGCGATGCCGCCTTCGCGGGCCAGGGCATCGTCTATGAGACGCTCGCGATGAGCCAGCTCATCGGCTACCGCACCGGCGGCACGGTGCATGTCATCACCAATAACCAGATCGGCTTCACGACCGTGCCGGCGCATGCCTATTCCGGCCTCTATTGCACCGACGTCGCCAAATCCGTTCAGTCCCCGATCCTGCATGTGAACGGCGACGACCCGGAAGCGGTCTACTTCGCGTCCCAGCTGGTGACGGAATTCCGCCAGGAATTCGCGGTCGACGTGGTGCTGGATATCGTCTGCTATCGCCGCCATGGCCATAACGAATCGGACGAGCCCGCCTTCACTCAGCCGATCATGTATCGGGCCATCGACCAGCTGAAAACGACCCGCACCCTGTACGCGGAAAAGCTGGTCGCCGACCATGTGCTGAGCGAAGCCGAAGCCCGCGGCGTGTGGGACCAGTTCAACGCCAGGCTGGAAGAAGCCTTCGAGGCTGCCAAGTCCTACCGCCCGAACAAGGCGGACTGGCTGGAAGGCAAATGGACCGGTCTCAACCGCGGCGAGGACGACGAGACGAAGTCCGAGGAAACCACCGGTGTTGCTTTGGACACCCTGCGCGAAGTGGGTGGCGCGATTTCCCGCGTGCCGTCCGATTTCGACGTCAATCCGAAGATCGCCCGCCAGCTCGAAGCCAAGAAGACCGCTATCGCCAGCGGCGAAGGCATCGACTGGGCAACCGGCGAGGCGCTGGCCTATGGCACGCTGCTGCTGGACGGCCATCGCGTCCGTCTGTCAGGTGAGGATTGCCAGCGCGGCACCTTCAGCCAGCGCCATGCTGTGCTGATCGACCAGAGCAACCAGAACGAATACACGCCGCTGAACAATATTCGCGACGGGCAGGCGAAGATCGAGGTCTACAACTCGCTGCTGTCGGAAGTCGGCGTGCTCGGCTTTGAATACGGCTACAGCGTCGCTGATCCGCGCACGCTGGTGCTGTGGGAGGCCCAGTTCGGCGACTTCGCCAACGGCGCCCAGGCGGTGATCGACCAGTTTATCGCCAGCGGTGAAACAAAGTGGCTGCGCATGTCGGGCCTGACCCTGCTGCTGCCGCATGGCCAGGAAGGCCAGGGTCCTGAACATTCCTCCGCCCGTCTGGAGCGCTATCTGCAGCTCTGCGCCGAGAACAATATGCAGGTCTGCAACATCACAACACCGGGGAATTACTTCCACGCGCTGCGTCGCCAGATGAAGCGGAACTACCGCAAGCCGCTCATCATCATGACGCCGAAAAGCCTGCTGCGGCACAAGCTGGCGGTCTCTCCGCTCAGCGAAATGGCCGAAGGCACCAGCTTCCGCAAGGTGATCGGCGAGATCGACACGCTGGCCCCGAACGAGAACGTGCGCCGCGTCGTGATCAGCACCGGCAAAGTCTATTACGACCTGCTGGCGGCCCGCCGCGACCGTGCGATCGACGATGTGGCGCTGGTCCGGCTGGAACAGATCTACCCCTTCCCGGCGATGGGCCTGCGCACGCTGCTGCAGACCTATCCGAATGCCGAGGTCGTGTGGTGCCAGGAAGAGCCCGAGAATAGCGGCGCCTGGACCTTCGTCGATCGCCGGCTGGAGCGTGTCCTGGTGGCGATTGACGCGCCTAGCAAGCGGCCGCGTTATATCGGCCGTGAAGAAGCGGCCAGCCCGGCGACGGGTTCCGCCAAGGTCCATGCCCAACAGCAGGCGGCGCTGGTTGCCGCCGCCCTGCAATAACAGATGAACGCGTAGTTCAGTCAGTCCGATCAGGAGCGACGATGCCGACCGAGATTAAGGTTCCGACGCTGGGGGAAAGCGTGACCTCCGCCACCATCGCCAGGTGGCTCAAGCAGGAGGGCGACACCGTTGCGGCGGATGAAGCCCTGGTCGAGCTGGAGACCGACAAGGTCACGGTCGAGGTCAATGCGCCCTCCGCCGGCGTCCTGGGTGCCATCCTGCAGAAAGACGGTGCCGAGGTTGAAGTCGGTGCGGTTCTCGGTGAGATTTCGGACTCCGGCGCCTCTGCTGGCCAGAAAGCCGCCGCGCCCAAGCCCGCTGCCGCCGCCGAGCCGGCGCCTGCTGCCGGTGGGTCGGTCGATATCGTCGTCCCCACGCTGGGCGAAAGCGTCACCTCGGCCACTGTCTCCCGCTGGCTGAAGAAGGAAGGCGACAGCGTCGCCGCCGACGAGGCCCTGCTGGAACTCGAGACCGACAAGGTCTCGGTCGAGGTGAATGCCCCGGCCGCCGGCACGCTCGGCACGATCCTGGTCAAGGATGGTGGCGAAGTCGAAGTGGGCGCCGTGTTGGGCGCCATTACGACCGGTGCGGGCGCTGCCGCCGCGCCGAAGCCGGCCGCGAAGCCGGATGCCGGCGTCAATCCGCCGCCGCCGGCCTCAGGCCCGGTCGCCCGTCCGGCGAGCCCCGCCGCCGCCTTTCCGAGTGCCGCCAAGCGCATCACCGAAGCCGGTATCGTCGCCAGCGACATCGGTGCGGGCTCCGGCAAGGATGGCCGCATCACCAAGGGCGACGTGCTCGATTTCCTGTCGAAGCCGGCTCCCGCCAAAGCCGCACCGCCCGCTGCCAAAGCCGCACGTGCGGATGAGCCGCGCGACGAACGCGTGAAGATGACGCGCCTGCGCAAGACCATCGCCAACCGGCTCAAGGAAGCGCAGAACACCGCGGCCATGCTGACCACCTTCAATGAGGTGGATATGTCGGCGGCGATGGCGCTGCGCGCCAGCTACAAGGACGCGTTCGAGAAGAAGAACAACGGCATTCGCCTGGGCTTCATGTCCTTTTTCGTCCGCGCCTGCGTCGCCGGGCTGAAGGAATTTCCGGCGGTCAATGCCGAGATCGATGGCGAAGACATCGTCTACAAGAACTATGTCCATATGGGCATCGCGGTCGGTGGCGCGAACGGACTTGTGGTCCCCGTCGTGCGCGACGTCGATCAGATGAGCTTCGCCGAAATCGAGGGTGCGATTTCCAGCTTCGGCAAGCGTGCCCGTGACGGCCAGCTCAAGCTCGACGAACTGACCGGCGGCACCTTCAGCATCACCAATGGCGGCGTCTATGGGTCGCTGATGTCGACGCCGATCATCAACCCGCCGCAATCGGCCATTCTGGGCATGCACAAGATCCAGGAGCGGCCGGTCGCGATCGGCGGCAAGGTTGAGATCCGGCCGATGATGTACATCGCCCTGACCTATGACCACCGCATCATTGACGGCAAGGAAGCGGTCTCCTTCCTCGTGCGCGTCAAGGAATCGATCGAAGATCCACGCCGGCTGCTGCTCGGGCTTTAATCACGTTTCGGACTAAACTCTGTCGCCCGCGGGCTCGTCCCGCGGGCCTACCCGTCGGGGCGCCCAAACGGATAGATGCGCGGCATGCAGCCGCGCATGACGCAAAAGTCCCGTGGAGATTATCAAGATGAGTGAAGCCTTCGACCTGATCGTCATCGGCTCCGGTCCTGGCGGCTATGTCTGCGCCATTCGCGCGGCCCAGCTTGGCCTGAAAGTCGCCTGCGTGGAGAAGCGCGAGACGCTGGGCGGCACCTGCCTCAATATCGGCTGCATCCCCTCCAAGGCACTGCTGCAGTCCTCCGAGAATTTTCATGAGGCCTCTGAAAGCTTCAAGGACCACGGCATCCTGATCGACAGCGTGACGCTTGATCTGGAGCGCATGATGGCGCGCAAGCTGGACGTGGTTCAGGCCAATACCAAGGGCGTCGAATTCCTGTTCCGCAAGAACAAGGTCACCTGGCTGAAAGGCGCGGGCAAGATTCTGGGCCAGGGCCGCGTCGATGTCGCCGGCACCGAATACGCGACCAAGGCCATCGTCATCGCCACGGGCAGCGAAAGCACGCCGCTGCCGGGCGTGACGGTGGATGAGACGCGCATCGTGACCTCAACCGGTGCGTTGGAACTGTCTGCGGTGCCCAAACGCCTTGTCGTCATCGGCGCGGGCGTCATCGGTCTCGAACTCGGCAGCGTGTGGCGCAGGCTGGGGGCAGAGGTGACGGTGATCGAATTCCTCGACCGCATCGTGCCGACGCTCGATATCGATGTGGCGCGGGATTTCCAGCGCATCCTGGAAAAGCAGGGATTCACCTTCAAGCTGGGCGCGAAGGTGACCAAGGCCGAGACGTCGGAAGCCGGCGTCACGCTGACGGTGGAACCCGCGAAGGGCGGTGAGGCTGAGACGGTGGACGCCGATATCGTGCTGCTCGCCATCGGCCGCCGGGTGTTCACGGACGGCCTCGGCCTGGATGAGGCCGGCGTCGCGCGGGATGGCCGCGGCCGTGTCATTACCGACGCGCATTTCGCGACCAATGTCCCCGGCATCTATGCCATCGGCGATGTGCGCGAAGGCCCGATGCTGGCGCATAAGGCCGAAGATGAAGGTGTCGCCGTGGCCGAAATTCTGGCCGGCCAGGCAGGACATGTGAATTACGACGCCATCCCCTCCGTCATCTACACCTGGCCTGAAGTCTCGGCGGTCGGACAGTCGGAGGACGAACTGAAGGCGGCCGGCGTCGCCTATAATGTCGGCAAATTCCCCTTCTCTGCCAACGGCCGCGCGCGGGCTATCGGCACCACCGACGGCTATGTGAAGCTGCTGGCGGACAAGACCACGGACAAGCTGCTGGGCGCGCAGATCATCGGACCCGATGCAGGCACGCTGATTGCCGAACTGGTCACTGCGATTGAATTCGGGGCATCTGCCGAGGATGTGGCCCGTATCTGCCACGCCCATCCGACGCTCAGCGAAGCGGTGAAGGAAGCCGCCCTCGCCCTTGAAGGCGGCGCCATCCATATCTGATTTCAGTCATATCCAAACGCAAAGGGGCGGCCGGACATCACGTCCGGCCGCCCCTTTTGCTGTCAAGCGCCCGATATTGGCGCTACAGGACCGCGCCGCGCATCTTTTTGCGCTTTTGCACGGCGAACATGACCTGACCTGAGGCGGCCAGGTCGACACCGCTGGCCGGCTGCGAATCAGGCACCAGTTTCATAAATTCGGAAAAGGCCCGTCGCCCGGCCTCACGAGAGGCCAGATCGGCCCCCACTTTCAAAGCGGCCTGGATCAGCGCCGCCAATTCCTTGCGCCGGCCTGCAATAGAAGCCTCGGCGTCTACCGGTGCCACCGCGATGGCACTCGACACAATTTTCGGATTCGAAATGCGCATCGGGAGCGTCTCCTTTTTCACATCCGACTTGTTTCAGCAGGTTACATATGGTGACACCGTCTACCCTTTGTCAGACACCTTCCAGCTTCTTGCAGGTCTGCTCCCTTAGATGTGAAATGCACCTCCGTGATCTTCGGGCGACGTCATGCGACGGGCCGCCTACTAGGAGATTGCCGTAACGCATAAGGCCAATCTGCCGTGGGCAAGCGACTGAGGAATGTGACTATTTTCAGCGTGCTGGCGCTCAGCGGCTGCCTGCACCGCGACCTGCCGCCCGATACGGCCGTCATGCCGCCGGGCGCACTCGGCACTAATGGCGACGTCGATGTCCGGGCGCTCGATATTGCGGCCTTCGATTTCGCCCATGCCATCAAGGGCAATCCGTCCAAGGCCGCCACGGCGGTCGCAGCTCTCGACTATCTAGGCGGCGAGCTGAACAGCAGTCCACGCTGGATCGACATGGACGCCCTGACGCGACTGGAGATGCTGGACTGGCGAAAGCAGATGCGAGCGCAGCTCGGCATCAATGCCACGGCCTCAGCGCAATCCGTGGTCAATACCATGCTGGGCCTGGCCCAAGCCTATCAGACGCACGACACGGCGAGCGTGCAGCGCCTGCTGGCGTCGCCGATCTTTACGGTGCCCCCGACCGTGGTGGCCGACCGACTGAATGACATTCCCTACAACGCCAATCTCAATGCCGTGACAACGCGCGCCGATGCCGTTCTGAACGACCTGAATTTCAACGGCTGAGCGGGTGCGGCCGATCAGGCCGTTACGGAGCAGGCGGGGGTTCCGGCAGCTTCATCCAGCCCGGCACATGGGGCGTCAGCCGCGCCTCCCCCGCCGTCAGTGGGACCGCGCCGCCCAGAACATCCAGGCGCAACACGGCAAGGCCGCGCGCCCCCTCGGATGACCGCATGGTGCCAACGTCCCGCCCCTCGTCCGTCAGGACGATCGTGCCGGCAGCGGGCGCCGGTCCGTCGATTTCGACCGGCACCAGACGGCGCTTGAGCAGGCCGCGATAGCGCGTGCGCGCTGTCAGCTCCTGACCCATATAGCAGCCCTTGGTCCAGGAAATGCCGCCAAGCTCATCGAAACCGGCTTCCAGCAGCACGGTCTTCTCGCGCTCCAGATCGCGCACGCCGTCTGGCAGGCCGAGCGCCAGGCGATGCGCGTCCCAGTCCACGAGCGTCGCATTCGGGGTAAGGCCCGCGCGGCTGTAAAGACGAAAGCCAGCCTCGGGCAGGCGTGCGTCCGCAGCCGCCAGACCGTCCGTCATGACCGGCGCCGGTCCGTTCCAAGCCGTCTGCACCACATAATCGTCAGCCGTGACGGTCACTTTGGCGCGTAGCCGAAAGCGCGACAGCCGCTTGATCAGGTCCTCGCGCTGCTCCGCTTCCACATCCAGCAGCAGCCTCTCACCGTCCGGCAGGATGAAGAATTCCGCGAGCCATTTGCCCTGCGGCGTCAGCAGCGCGGACCACAGCGCGCGGCCCACCTCTGCCTTCTCGACATCCTGGCTGACCAGGCCTTGCAGAAAGGATACGCGGTCGTCGCCTGCGATGGCGATGACGGCGCGATGGTCCAGTGTCGCGATACGGGTCACTGCTTGCGCTCCCATCCCTGAAGTCCCTGTTGCCAATAGCTGAGCGTGTGACCGGCAGCCTTGGCCGAAGCCCAGCGCGCGCGGGCGGCCACGACCGCTGCCTCGTCATTGCCATCGAACAGATCGAAAGCGCGGTCGAACCTGTCCAGCCGCGCGCTCGACATGCCATCGATGAGAAAGAGGAATCTGGCGCCATTGGGCGCCTCCTCATCCGTCAGCGTCAACCAGATCGGCTGCTGCGCCGCATGGCCAGTGGCCGCCGAGCCATGCGGCAGCCAGTCAGGATTTTGGCATTGCCACAGCGCGGTATCGAGAGCGGCCAGACGCTCCGCGCTGCCGCACAGGATCATGGCGCGCTGACCGGCGCCCAACGTCCGGCCCAGCAGCGCGGGCAGAGCGTCCTGGCTGGCGGTCCGGGTCAGATGGTAGAAGCCGATCTCGGCCATGGCCGTCTGCCTTCACGCAGCCTCAGGGATGGTCCGGGTCTTCGTAGCGCAGAGCGACCAGTTGATCGAGCAGCCGCAGACCGAATGCCGTGGGCCCGGCGGGGTGGCGGCTATCCGCCGTCTCCCGCGCGTCCGTGCCGCCGATATCGATATGGGCCCAGGGCGTATCGCCCACAAAGCGATGCAGGAAAGCAGCTGCGAGATTGGCATCGGGCACCAATTTGCCGGTCAGGCATTGCTTGATATCGGCAATGTCGGAGGCGAGCGCATCGCGGTCCCGATCCGTGAAGGGCAAGCGCCAGACGCGTTCCGATACCTTTTCGCCGGCCGCGCCGAGATTGGCCGCCAGAACATGATCATTGGCATAGAAGCCGGCCATTTCATGGCCGAGTGCCACGCCGACGGCATAAGTCAGCGTCGCCACATCGATGATCGCGCGGGGTTTGAGATGGGTCACGGCATAGGACAGCGCATCCGCCAGAACCAGCCGCCCTTCGGCATCCGTGTCGATGATCTCAACCGTCAGGCCGCCATGGCTCTGCAGCACATCGCCGGGCCGGTAGGAATCGCTGCCGGCCATGTTTTCGGCCAGCGCCAGAACGGCGGCAACGGGCGCCGGCGACTTGCGGCGGGCCAGGGCCACCAGCGCGCCCGCGCAGACAGCAGCCCCCCCCATATCGCCGCGCATGTCCCACATATGATCAGCCGACTTGATCGAGATGCCGCCCGTATCGAAGGTCACCCCTTTACCGACCAGCGTGACAGGCGGCGCGTCCAGGGTCCCTGGCCAGCGCAGCACGACCAGCGCCGGCGGATTGGCCGAGCCCCGGCCGACGGCAGCGAGCAGGGTGAGCCCCGCCCGCGCCAAAGCGCGGCCGTCAATGACCTCAACCGCGATGCCGATCTTCTCGAGCGCGCGGAGGCGCTTGGCGAAGACGGCTGGCGTCAGGACATTCGACGGTTCGGCAATCAGCGTCTTGGCAAAACCCACGGCCTCTACCGTGATCCGGGCTTCCTCAAAACGGCGGCCCAGTCGTTCCGGGTCATCCACCACAAGATCGATGCGGTCGATCAGACAGATGTCGTCCGGCATCGGGCGCTGCCGCTGCTGCGGCATGCGCCAGGCGCGGAGTGCGGCGCCGAGCGCCAGGGAGACGGCCAGGCTGCGCGGCAGGAAGCGTCCTTCGATCGCGATATGGCGCAGGTCGGTGAGCACGGCCGCCGCGGCCGCGCCGGCCGCTTCCGCGTCGCGCTCCGCCAGCTCATCCTCCCCCAGACCAAGCAGCAACACCGACCGCCCCGCATGGGCGGCCGACGGGCTGTGCAGCAGCAGGGTTTTGCCACGCGCCGCGGTGAAATCCCCCGCGGCTGCGGCCGCTGCCAGTTCCACAGGAATGGCACCCGGCCGCAGCGGCAGCACGAGCGCCGCCTGCGCCGCCAGATCGTCGGGTCCGACTAAAGACAGGGCCGGTTGGCAAGGCAGCATCAGCGGTAGTCTTTCGTTCGTCCCAGGGCGCGGGTCTGGCCCCAGGCAATCAACTTTCGTAGTGGCTGCGTACCAGCTGGTCGAGCAGCCGCACGCCGTAGGCCGTCGCCCCCTTCGGGGTGATCGCCGTATCCTTGGAAGACCAGGCGGTGCCTGCGATATCGAGATGCGCCCAGGGCTTGCCATTGACGAAGCGCTGGATGAACTGGGCGGCGATGATGGCGCTGCCGTAGCGGCCACCGATATTCTTCATATCGGCGATATCGGACTTGATGGCGCGGTCATAGGCCTCACCCAGCGGCAGGCGCCACAGCGTCTCTCCGGTATCGAGCCCGGCGGCGAGCAGCTTCTGCGACAGCTCGTCATCATTGCTGAAAAGGCCAGCATGTTCCTGCCCCAGCGAGACGATGACGGCCCCGGTCAAGGTCGCCAGATCGACCATGAAAGCGGGGTCAAACTTCTCCTGCGCATACCAAAGCACGTCGGCCAGCACGAGACGGCCTTCGGCATCGGTGTTCAGCACTTCGATGGTCTGGCCTGAATAGCTGGTGACGACGTCGCCCGGGCGCTGCGCGGTGCCGGAAGGCATGTTTTCAACCAGGCCGACGAGGCCGACGACATCTGCCTTGGCCTTCCGGCCGGCGAGAGCAGCCATCAGGCCGATGACCGCACCGGCCCCCGCCATATCCCACTTCATGTCTTCCATGCCGGCCGCAGGCTTGATGGAGATGCCCCCGGTATCGAAGGTGACACCCTTGCCGACGAAGACCAGCGGCTTGCGCGACCGGCGCGTGCCGGCACCGTTCCACTGCATCACCACCATACGCGGTTCCTGCACGCTGCCCTGGGCCACGCCCAGAAGCGCGCCGAAGCCGAGCTTGGCCATCTCCTTCGGCCCCAGCACCTCAACCTTGACGCCAAGCTTGGTCAGCTCCTTGCAGCGCTCCGCCATCACCGCCGGGGTCAGCACGTTCGGCGGCTCCGTCACCAGATCGCGGGTCAGGAAGATGCCTTCGGCCACGGCCTTGAGCGATGCATAAGCGGCGCGGGCCTTGGCGGCGTCCGCGACCTGGAGCGCAATCGCGGCCAGCTTGGGCTTATCCTCAAGCTTCTCCTTGGTGCGGTAGCGATCGAAACGGTAGCTGCGCAGAATGGCGCCATAGGCGATATGGGCCGCGTCCGCACCGGGAATGCCTTCCGCGACGATCGTCACCTGCGTCTCGGCCGCGAGGGCTGAGGCCAGGAGGCCGCCTGCCTCCTCCAGCACTGCGGTCTTCAGCTCGCTCCGTTTGCCGAGTCCGATCGCCAGCACGCGTGTCAGGCCCGCGATGGGCGCGAGCAGCAGGGCGGTTTTCGCCTTCTGTCCCTTGAAGGCCGCGACCTCCAGGCCCCGCGCGATCGCCCCACCCGATGCCGCATCCAAGGCTGCGGCAATACCGGACAGCTGCTCTTCCTCAGCCAATAAAAGGACGACCGCGCCGGCCTTGGGCGCGGCGAGCTTGGAGAAGGCGACGTCGAGCATGAACGATTCCTTGCACTGCACCCGCCGCACAGCCTGCGCTGGCGGAGGGATACGGAAGATGGTCGATATGCAACTCTAACAGCAACGCCGCGCTTTGCCACGCCACCCACCCCGGCTATCACCCGTGCATGACCTACCGCCCATCCGACGAAGCCCTGCTGCACCTGGCCGCCGCCATCGCGGATCGTGCCGGTGCGCTTATCCTGGACTGCCGCGCCCGCGGCATCGCCGTCGACCGCAAGGCCGACCACTCGCTCGTCACCGATGCCGACAACGCCGCCGAAGCGCTGATCCTGGACGCGCTGCGCCGCGCGGACCCCGGCGTGCCCGTGATCGCCGAAGAGGAGGCTGCCGCCGGCATCGCGCCTGACCATGCCGACGAAGTCTGGCTGGTCGATCCGCTGGACGGGACCCGCGACTTTGTCGCCGGGCTGGATGATTTCGCGGTGAATATCGGCCTGGTGCGTGATGGCGAGCCGGTTTTGGGCGCGGTCGCCGTGCCTGCGCTGGGTCAGGTCTATTTCGGCATGAAGGATTTCGGCGCCTTCCGGCGGGACGCCGACGGAGAAAGGCAGATTGCCGCGCGCCGGCCGCCGGCCGAGGGCCTCACCCTTGTGGTCTCCCGCTTCCACGGTGACTGGCAGCCCAATCTGCCCCCCGCCCTCGCCCGCCAGCCGATCGCCGCGACCATTCCCATGGGCTCGGCCGCCAAGTTCTGCCGTATCGCCGAGGGCGCGGCCGATCTCTATCCGCGCCGTGGCCGCACCATGGAATGGGACACCGCCGCCCCGCAGGCCCTGGTGGAAGCCGCCGGCGGCCATGTCTGCCGGCTGGATGACGGCCGCCGTCTCACCTATGGCAAGCCCGGCTGGGACAATCCCGGCTTCTTTTGCATGGGCCGCACATGACCCTGGAAACGCCCGTGCTGACCGATGACGCGATCGGCATTGACCGTGCGGCCAAGCTTTTGCGCGACGGCGCTCTGGTCGCCTTTCCGACCGAGACCGTCTACGGGCTGGGCGCGGACGCGACCGATGGCGCAGCCGTCGCCCGCATTTATGCCGCCAAGGAGCGGCCGAGCTTCAACCCGCTCATTGCGCATTACGCCGATGCTGAGGCGGCCTTCGCCGATGTCATCGCGACGCCCCTGGCGGAACGCCTGGCTGCTGCCTTCTGGCCGGGACCGCTGACCCTGGTGCTGCCCCGCCGCCCTGGATGCCGGGTGGCAGAGATCACCGGCGCCGGCCTCTCGACCCAGGCGGTGCGGGTGCCGTCCCATATCCTCGCCCAAAGGCTGTTAGCCGCCGTAGGCCGCCCGGTCGCCGCGCCCTCCGCCAATCGCTCGGGCCGCGTCAGCCCGACGACGGCAGCCCATGTGCTGGATGGCCTCGCCGGACGGATCGCCGCGGTGATCGACGGGGGCGCCTGCGCCGTCGGGCTGGAATCGACGGTGGTGGATCTGTCGGGCCCGCGGCCCGCCTTGCTGCGGGCGGGCGGGGTCACGCTTGAGATGCTCGCGTCCCTCGCACCGGACATTTGGGTGCCGGAGGCCGCGGATCAGGCCGCACCTCGGTCGCCCGGACAGCTGCTCGCCCATTACGCACCGGACCTGCCGCTGCGCCTGGGCGCCGACACGGTCGCGGCCGACGAGGCCCTGCTTGCCTTCGGGCCGCCTTTGCCCGCGGCTGCGACCAGCTTCAATCTCAGCGCCAGCGGCGATTTGGCAGAAGCGGCGGCCCGCCTGTTCGCGGGCCTGCGCTGGCTGGACGCCGAGGGCCGCGTTCAGGGCCTGCGTGGCATCGCGGCCATGGCCGTGCCGGATTATGGGATTGGATGCGCAATCAACGATCGTCTGCGCCGCGCGGCCCATGGGGGCGGCCACTGAGCTGCCCGGCCGCAAGAAGACGACAAAACGAGAAGAAACCATTGCTCGTCGGCCGCGCTCTCCGCATTATGGGCCCATGCTGCAATTGACACACTTGTGATGGATCGTAGCCCAGGCGCTGAGTGGGATGATGCGGACATCGAGGCCGAAGGGCTCGATTCCCAAACCTATGATTTCATTGAAAAAAGCGGGCTTTTTGATCTTGCCTGGTATTGCAGCACCTATAAGGCTGAGCCGGCGACGGCGCTCTATACCTGGGCGACCGTCGGCTGGCGCCAGGGACAACAGCCCAATTTTTATTTCGATACCAATTGGTACCTGACCTATTACGCGGATGTGGCGGCGACCGGGAACAACCCGCTTGTCCATTACATCCAGTTCGGCGAGCGGGAGGGGCGGCGTCCGTCAGAACTGTTCGATCCCGACTGGTATCGCGAGACCTTCCACCTTGGCCCCAACGAGCTTTGCCTTGCGCATTACCTGCGCGAACGGCTGACCGGCATCGTCAATCCCAATCCTGATTTCGATACCGGATTCTATCTGAGCACCTATGCCGATGTCGCGTCGGCGGCAGTAGATGCCTTCGTCCATTTCATGGAAATCGGTTTCCGGGAGGATCGCGATCCTTCGCCAGACTTCGATACCGGCTTCTATCGCAGCCGCTACCTGCGGCAGCAGCCCGGGGTCAATCCGCTGCTGGACTATCAGCGGCGGCGGGACGAAACCGGGGTCTTCCCCAAACGCCCCGTGCGGGAAGCCACTATTCCCGGCGAAGTCGCGCGGTTCAACCGTCCCGGTGAGGCCTTTGAACCCTTTGAACCGCTGCCCGCCGGCACGCCCCTGCGGGCAGTGGCACTGGCTTACTACCTGCCGCAATATCATCACATGCCGGAGAACGACGCCTGGTGGGGCCGGGGCTTTACGGAATGGACCAATCTGTCGCGCGCCATGCCGCGCTTCTCTGGCCATTATCAGCCGCGCACGCCGCGCGACCTGGGCCATTATTCGCTGGATAAGCCTGACACCCTGCGCCGGCAGATCGACATGGCGCAGGCCGCCGGCATCGGCGGATTCATCTTTTACTTCTACTGGTTCAACGGCCACCGCCTGATGGAAAAGCCGCTTGAGATGCTTCTCGCGGACCCAAGCCTCGACATGCCCTTCTGCCTGATGTGGGCGAATGAAAACTGGACGCGGCGCTGGGACGGGCATGACGAGGAAATCCTCATCAGCCAGGACTACAGGCGCGGCGAGGACGAGGATCTGATCCGCACCTTTGGCCGCCATTTCAACGATCCGCGCTATATCCGCCTGGATGGCAGACCGGTTCTGATGATCTACCGTCCTGGCCTGATCCCGGATGCACGGGCCACGATCGCCCGCTGGCGCAGGTTGTTTCTAGACCTCTGCGGCGAAAATCCGATCCTCTTCATGGGCCAGGGCTTCGATGCCCTTGATCCGCGGGAATACGGGCTTGATGCCGCGATCGAGTTCCCGCCGCACAAGCTCACCGCCAGCCTGCCCAAGATCAACGACAGTCTGGAATGGCTGGACCTGGACGCCAAAAATCACGTCGTCAGCTATCAGGATACGGTCGCGGTCTCGCTCGCAGAACCGCGGCCGCCCTTTCCGCTGATCAAGACGGCGGTGCCGTCCTGGGACAATGACGCGCGGCGCGAAGGGCGCGGCCTGGTGCTGCACGGCAGCACACCGGCCGCCTTCGGGGAGTGGGTGTCCGCGCTCGTGCGCGACGCCGAGGCCAATCCGGTTTTCGGCCATCCCATCATCTGCATCAACGCCTGGAACGAATGGGCGGAGGGCGCCTATCTGGAGCCGGACCTGCATTTCGGCTCGGCCTATCTCAACGCGCTGTCCCGCGCCATCAGCGCAGAGGCGCCCGGGATCGGGCATGGCAAGATCCTGCTGGTCGGGCATGACGCCCATCGCCACGGCGCGCAGACCTTGCTCCTGGCGATCGCCCGGCACTTCCGGCGCCTGCATGGGATTTCCGTAGAAATCCTGTTGCTGGAAGGCGGCCCGATGGTCCCGGACTACGATGCGGAAGCGGCGGTGACCGTGCTGACGCGTTCGGCCGACCTCGCCGTCGAGGCCCGCAAATTCGCAGCCCGCGGCTTCCGCCGGGCTATCGTCAATACGGTCGCGGCCGGCGGTGCCTGCCCCGTTCTGGAAGAGGCCGGCATTGCGACGACGCTGCTGGTGCATGAACTGCCGAGCCTGATCCGGGAAAAAAACCTCACCCAGCTTGCCCGGCGCGGCCTGATCGCGACGCAGACAATTGTCTTCCCCGCTCCTGCCGTGCGCGACGGCGTGCTGGCGCATGTCGCGGCGCCCGGCGAGGATTTCACCGCCAAGACCATCATACAGCCCCAGGGCACCTATACGCCCATCACCTTCGAGGCGGCGAAGCGCGTGTCGATGCGCCGCAGCCTGGGCATACCGCCGAAAGCGCCGCTGCTTGTGGGCATGGGCTATGCCGATATGCGCAAGGGATTCGATCTCTTCGTGCAGCTTTGGCAGCACCTGCAGGCGGTTTTGCCCCGCGCCCACCTGGCCTGGGCAGGGAATATGGATCGGGAAATGGCGAGCTATTTTGGCCCGGACATCGAGGCCGCCGCGGCAAGCGGCCGGTTTCACCTGCTGGGCTTCCGCCAGGATGTCGACGCGCTGCTGTCGGCCGCCGATGTCTTCATCCTGACCTCCCGCGAGGACCCCTTCCCGTCCACCGCCCTGGAAGCGATGAGTGCGGGCATTCCCATCGTGGCCTTTGCCGGCACCGGCGGCATTCCCGATCTGATCGAGGCCCATGACGCGGGGCGCGTGGTGGCGCGGGGCGATATTGCGGCCATGGCGAAGGCCGCCGCCGCTCTCGTCCTCCCAAAGGAGGCGGACATCCGGGCCCGCAGGACCCGGCTGTCTGAGATCGCCGAGCGCGACTTCAATTTCCAGCGCTATTCCGAAAAGCTGATCGACCTCACAGGGCCAGAGCTGCTGACCCTCTCCGTCGCCGTGCCGAACTACAATTACGCACGGCATCTGCCGACACGGCTGGGCACGATCTTCAGCCAATGGAACCCGGTGCGGGAGATCCTGCTGCTCGACGACGGCTCCACCGACGACAGTTTGAGCGTGGCCGCCACCACCGCCCTGCAGGCCGATCGCGCCATCACCATCATCGCCAATGCGAGCAATGCGGGCTCGGTCTTCGCGCAATGGCGGCGGGCGGCAGAGTCCGCCAGCGGCGAATACCTCTGGATTGCGGAGGCCGATGACGAGAGCGATCCGCGCTTCCTGATCCATCTTCTCGCGCGGCTGAAGGCCAATCCCGACAACGTCATGGCCTTTTGCGACAGCATCGCCATCGACCAGGACGGCACGATCCTGAGCGACAGCTACAAGACCTATTACAATCGCGCGGCCCCGGCCCTTCTGGAAGTGGACGGGGATTTCGCGGGGCGGGATTTCCTGCGCCGGTGCCTGGCCGAGCGCAATCTCATCCTGAACGTCAGCAGCGTGCTGTGGCGGCGATCCGCACTGTTGGCGGCGCTTGACCGCTGCGCCGACGCCCTGGGGAATTTCCGAATCGCGGGCGATTGGTATCTCTACGCCGATATCCTCAGCCAGCCGGCGGCGCGCATCGCCTATGTGGCCGAGCCGCTGAACCGTCATCGCCGGCATCCGAGCAGCGTGACCCACGCGCTTGACGGACGCCGCCATGTCGACGAAATCGCCGAAGTCCAGGCTTTCATCGCCCGGCGTCTGAAGGCCGATGCCAAGCTGAAGCGGCGCCAGGCGATTTATCTGGATGAAGTAACCGAACAGCTCATCCTTCATTAGACCGGCACAGGAGCCTGCGCAGGGGGGCCTTGTCCGCCCCTGGCGTGAAACGATCTGATTTATGCGCCTGGTCTCTGGACAAAGGCATGGCGGCGCATAATGCTATGTGCCGACCGATCCCATATCGGCAAACGTCCACAAGAAACGTCTACAACACAAGATTGTCCGCGAAACACGTCCGCAGAGACAACGGGGAGGACTTTGACCATGACCATTCAGGCCACGCGTCGCCATCTATTGCAGACAGCGGGTTTCGGGCTTGCTGCCCTGCCGCTGATGGTAGCGTCACCAGGCTTTGCTCAAAGCGCGGGCAAGACCTACAAGATCGCCCTGTCGAACTCTTATATCGGCAATAAGTGGCGCCTGGAGATGGAAAACGTCTTCAAGGCGGCCCTCGCGATGGACCCTTTCAAGACCGAGGTGGTCGGCTCGATCTACAATTCCGGCAATGACGTCAGCAAGCAATCGCAGCAGATTTCCAACATGATCGCGGAGCGCGTGGACGCCATCGTGATCGATGCGGCCTCGCCCACCGCCCTGAACGGCATCATCCATCAGGCGACGTCGCGCGGCATTCTGGTTGTCAGCTTCGATAGCGGTGTCACCGCCCCCTCTGCCATCAAGGTCAATATCAGCCAGTATGAGCTGGGCAAGGGCTGGGCCGAATGGATCGTCAAGCAGATCAATGGCCAGGGCAATGTCATCATGGTGACAGGCGTGGCCGGGACGGAAGTCGATCTTGACCGCAACAAGGGTGCCGACAGCGTCTGGGCGCAGCATCCGGGCATCAAGGTCGTGAACCGATTCACAGGCATGTGGGACTCCTCAACCGCCGAGCGCAATACGGCCGCCGTGCTGCCGTCCCTGCCCAAGATCGACGCCATCTGGTGCCAGGGCGGCACGGACGGCGTGCTGAAAGCGTTCATCTCCGCCAACCGTCCGCTGCCGCCGACGGCAGGCGAGGCGGAGAACGGCTTCCGCAAGATGATGCTGGGCATCGGCGGCCATACGGTGACTGGCTATTCTGCCGGCAGCCCGCCCTATCTTTCTCTGATGGCGCTGGAACTTGCCCGTCGTATCCTCAACGGAACCTATCCGAAGAAGAACATCGATGTGCCCAACGTCTTCCTGGCGAATGCCGACCTGAAGCTTGGGGTGAATGTCTTCGCTGATCAGCCCGACAGTTTCTTCGATGACTTTACGGCCGGTGGCCCGACGACGCCGGTCGATATCTGTGCGTCAGCCGCGATCGACGGCACGGCTTGCACCGACCAGAAACTCATCATCAATCTGCCGGCTGCCTGATCGTGACCATTGCCGCTGTTGAAGCGGTCGATATCGGCAAAGCCTATGGCGGTGTTGCGGCGCTCACGAAAGCGTCCTTCACCGCCAGCGCCGGCGAGGTTCATGCCCTCGTCGGCGAAAATGGCGCCGGCAAATCGACCCTGATCAAGATCATGGGCGGGCGGGTGCGGCCGGACAGCGGAGAGATCCGTATCGGCGGCCAGGCCGTTTCACTGTCGGGCCCTGCTGCCGCGCATCACCTTGGTGCCTGGACGGTATTTCAGGAACTGACCCTGCTGCCCTGGATGACGGTCGCGGAAAATCTGCTGCTGCGGCAGGAACCGCGCAGCGGCCTCGGCCTGATCGACCGGCAGGCGACGCTGCAGGAAGCAGACGCGCTGCTGGCCCAGTTCGGCGTGCTGCATATCGATCCGCGCGCGCTTGTGGAAGACATCTCTCTGGCTGAGCGTCAGACGGTAGAAATCGTCCGCGCCGTCAGCCACGATCCCAAAATCCTGTTTCTGGACGAGCCGACCTCCTCCCTGGTCGAGCGCGAGGTTGAGTGGCTGTTCGGCCAGATCCGCCGTCTGCGCGACAGAGGCTGTTGCGTTGTCTTCACCTCGCACCGCTGGGCGGAAATCCGCAGCATAGCCGACCGCATCACGATCTTTCGGGGTGGCCAGGATGTCGGCACCTTCACCGATATCGACGAAGACGAGGCCGTGCGGCTGATGACCGGCAGGCGGGTTGAAGCGCTGTACCCGCCCCTCACGCCGCAGCCGATCGATGCCCCGGTGATGGTGCAAGCCCGCGACCTGTCCGGGCACAATCTGCATCAGGTTTCCTTCGCGCTGCATCGGGGTGAGGTGCTGGGCATCGGCGGTCTGGCCGGACACGGCCATCGCGAGCTGTTTCGCACGCTGTTCGGCGACGCCCATGCCGCCGGCGGCACGCTGAGCGTGCAGGGTGAGGAGAAAAAATTCCGCTCGCCACGCGCCGCAATCGCTGCCGGCATCGCGCTGGTGCCGGAAGACCGCAAGACCGAAGGCCTGCTGCTGCGCATGAGCGTGCGGGATAATGCGTCGCTCGCCATTCTCAAGCGGCTGACGCGGTTCGGCATTCTCAAGCCGCAGGAAGAGCGCCGCGAGGCGCAGAAGGTGGTTGATTCGCTGCGCGTGCGCACGGCGGGAATCAACCTCGCGGTCGGCGCCCTCTCGGGCGGCAATCAGCAGAAGGTTCTGCTCGGACGGTGGCTCGCGACCGAATGCCAGATTCTTCTTTTGTATGACGTGACGCGGGGCGTGGATGTCGCGACCAAGCATGAGATTTACGAGCTTGTTTCCGCCCTTGCCCGCGACGGTCACGCCATCCTGTTCTATTCCAGCGATGCCGAGGAACTGGCACATCTGTGTCACCGCGTCCTTGTCATGCGCGAGGGCGTCGTAGCGGCCGAGTTGCACGCCCCCGGCATCACTGCCGAAGACATCGTCTCCGCCGCCGTGCGCGATCATCGTGCCGCCTGAGAAGATTTGAGCCCCAATATGCCCAATCCGGCTTCCCCACCCGAGACGATACTGGCGGCCAGCAGCCCACGCCGCTCGCGCCTTTCGCACGCTTTGTCGCAGAATGTCGGCCTGGCCCTGGTCATAGCGCTGCTGACCGCCTGTATCCTGCTCTACTGCGTCCTTTACATCGTGACGCAGCATCGGCTGCCGGGCGGTTTCGAGCTGACCTCGACCATTGACAATACGATGCCGCTAGCCTTCGCGGCCCTAGCACAGACCTTGGTTGTGCTGACACGCGGCATCGATCTGTCGGTTGGCGGCGTCATCGATCTGACCAACGCGGTCGCCGCACAAACGCTGATGGGCGGTCCCGTTGTGACCACATTGTGGACGATCGCCATTCTGCTGATCGGCGCTCTATGTGGCCTGGTCAACGGCGTTCTGGTCGCGATCGGCCGCTTGCAGCCGATCCTGGTGACGCTGTCCACGCTGTCGATTTTCCAGGGTATCGCGATCAAGATTCTGCCGCAGCCGGGTGGTGCCATGCCGCCAGGCTTCACGGCCGTGCTCGCCAATCCCAATGTGCCGCTGTCGCTGATCTATATTCCGATCATCGGCATCCTTTGGGCGATCTTCCGGCGCACATCGCTGGGCGTTGCCGTCTATGCCGTCGGCAATGACGCGATGGCGGCCAGCAGCCACGGCATCTCCGTCCGGCGCACGACCATCCTGGCCTACATGCTGGGCGGCGTGGCCTCGGCCTGCGCCGGGCTGTTTCTGGCAGCCAATGCGACCGCAGGCGACGCGACGACGGGCGACACCTATACGCTGACCTCGATCGTCGCCGCCGTGCTCGGCGGCGTCAGCCTGTTCGGCGGACGCGGCAGCGGCCTCGGCGCCCTGTTCGGCGCCTTCGTGACCGTGATGGTCGTGAACATCCTGTTCTTCGCCCATATCGATCCGCTCTATCAGACCTTCTACGAAGGACTGTTCCTTCTCGCCGCGGTCGTCGCCGCGAATATTATCGGTCAAATCGTGAGGCGCCGGCGATGAGTGCCGCAGAGACCAAGACCCCGGCCAGGCGGCAGCCCCTTCTCAACCGGGAACGGCGCCGCATCCTCTATGCCTTCCTGGCCGCCATCCTGCTGTTCATCATCGGAGAGCTGGTGCGGCCGGGATTCGCCTCGCTCGGCGGCATCCGCTCCATCCTGGTGGTCGCGTCCTTCGTGGGCCTGGTTGCGGCCGGGCAGACCTTCGTCATCCTCATCGGCGGCATCGATCTGTCGGTGCCCTGGGTGCTGAATGCCGGCGCCATCCTGATGGTGACAAGCTCCCTGGGCCATGATGCGCGCGCCATCCCGGCGCTCGCTCTGACACTCGGCATGGGGGCAGCGATCGGCGCCATCAACGGCGCCGGCATTGCCCTGCTCGGCATTCCCGCCGTCGTCATGACTCTCGCCATGAACGGCATCATGCAGGGACTGACGCTGGGCCTGTCCGGCGGCATGACCTGCACCAGCTGCGGCGCCTATGCGCCGCCCGTGGTGCAGGCGGCGGTGCATCAAAGCTTCCTCGGCCTGCCGATCGTGCTGTGGATCTGGATCGCCGTCATCATCGTGGTGTCTTTCGTGCTCGCCATGACGCGGTTCGGGCGGACGACTTATACGGTCGGCAACAATGCCCGCGCGAGCCACCTGGCTGGCATCAATGTCTCGGCCGTGACCATCGCCCTTTATGCGCTGAGCGGCTTCTTCGCGGCACTCGCCGGCATCATGCTGGTGGGCTTCGGCGGTCAGGCCGCCCTCGGCATGGGCGACCCTTACCTGTTCCAGTCGATCGCCGCCGTCGTCATCGGCGGCGTCTATATTCTGGGCGGCCGCGGCCACTATCTGGGCTCGGTTGCAGGCGCCATCAGCCTGACCGTTCTGGTCAGCGTGCTGCTCGCCTTCAACATGCCGGATTACGGCCGCAGCATCGTCTATGGCCTCGTCATCCTCGCGCTGCTGCTACTTTACGGCCGCGAGGAGGAGAGTAGCTGACGGCCGCATCAGCATCAGTCTTTGCCGAAGGCTTCCGAACCGGCGCCGCGGGCGCGCTGTTCGACCAGTGCCTGTCATTCTGCAGGTAATCGAACAGACGCTCGCGCTCTGGCTCCGATACCGGACAAATCCCCAGTATCTCTGACAAGGCCAGCCCCATGGCGGCAGACCAGCGGATCAGAGCGATGGTCGGGTCAGGCGCTTCCGCCTTCACGATCTCCACCCGCTGGGCGTCGTTTTCCCTGATCCCTGCGACCAGTTCCGGCGCTTCCGCCATGGCCGTGGCGATCGCGAAAGTCGCCGATTTCGGATGAGAAACCGAGGTCCTGAAGGCCGCTATTTGCGCCGCCAGATGACGCTCGGGCTGTTGCGGCGGCATCGCCTCCAACAAGGATTGATAGAGCGCCGTCCCCTTCTCGATCTGATGCTCAAATAAAGCCTTGAGCACAGCCTCTTTGGTGCGGAAATGGTGCAGCACGCCGCCCTTGCTGACACCGCTTTCCCGCGCGATGGCGTCGATGGTCAATTTGGCCGCCCCCTCCCGCGTGACGACCGCAAGGGCGGCCGCGATCGCCGCGTCGCGGGTCCGTTTGGACCGAAGGGAATTCTCCATGACGCGTCTCTTCTATCCTGTCGGTGTGCAAGGCTACCGCACCTTCCTGCGCAAAAACAGTCCGCGCATCTTTTTTGTGTGGCCCATCGGCCGGATCGGCGCGGACAAGCTTTAACTCGAGAAGGGACCGCGCGCGATCTCGCTTTTTCCTTCGATGCATTTCGGCTGCTGCATCGCCGCGATATGGCAGGCAACCACGCCCAGACTGAAGCCGATGAACAGCGCGGTCGATGACCAGAAGATGATCTTCATCAGAGGATGGCGCGGATAGCTGAACTCATCCGCGGGCCGCTGGGACAAGTTCGCTGACACGGTCATGATCATTGCAGCCGATTGGCCAAAGCATCGCTACCCTTGTCGATGCCGGTTTTGGCGGCAGCGAGAGACCCGAATGTCGCCATCGGGTTAAGAGCATTCGGATACTGTTTTTCCTCGTATGCTTCGAGCAGCTGTCCGCTTGATGCATCCTGAATTTCGACCGCATAGATCACCCAGCCGGTCATCAGGCCGCCCCCGCCGCTGATGGCCTGCACGCCGTTATAGAGATTTCCGCCGATATCGAGATGCGCCAGGCTGCTGATGACCGGTGTGCTGGCTTTGGCGCCCGTCAACGTCACTTTGATGCGGACCGTTCCTGGACCTGGATCTTTGACGAGGACAAAGCGCCTCGTCAAAGAATTGGTGAATGCGGTTTGCGCGTATTGGGCAAGGTCCTGCCTGCTTTTATCGCTCATGGACCCGAACTGGTTGTCCGGTCCGCTATAGATCACGACTGGGTCGATGATAGCGTTTTGATAGCGGGACCAATCCACGGCAGTTTTGTAGCGATAGGGAATCTTTCCCGAATCAGCGCCGTGATTGGGTTTGAGATAGGCGCTGGATGAGAGGCCCGCATACGGGGCGGGCTGCGGGCCAGCGCAACTCACCAGCAGCAGGCATCCGACCGCAGCCGGGATCGATTTCATAAGATACGCGTTCACGCTTCCACTCCTCACCCATGATCAGGTTCTGGAAGCGCTCCATAGGCGGTAAAATAAAAACCGTCTAGACGGTATTTTATTGGTCGCTAAAAATAAACCGTCTGGACGGTTTTGTAGTGGGACCGTATAACGCCTCGCGGAATGCGAGGTGCTCAGATGGCGTCGTTTGCCCCGGCTGCCGATTTAAGGATAACGGTTGATTCAGAGAGGCTGTCCGGGCCCGGATATCTGGATGGCGACCGCCACGCCCTCCAATCCGAGATGAGCGGATCGCGCACCGAAGCGACGCCCGCCCTGACACGACAACTCGGCGACATGCTCCCTATCCTTTTATGGATAGTGCTTCTTCTACACCCGGCATTGCTGATCGCACTCTCCTTCCATTGGGGTTTGCTCTGACCCCAATGGAAGGCGCGACTGATTACTGCTCAGTTGCTCGGCTGAACGTTCAGCTGGCCGCGGATTTCGCCGTTCGGAAAAGCCTGGGTATGCAGATTGACGTAATAGAGGCCGCCAAGAAGCTGCGAAACCTGATCCAGCGTCAGCTTGGCGCTGCCGGTGAAGGGGCTCGGAAAAGGCGGCTGGAAGGGCACAACAACGCCGGCATCCATGCCCGGCGTGGCGGGGCCGTGGATATGCGCGGCGAGCACGGGGCCCGAGAGGCCGGCATAATCGACCTGCCAGCTCAACGTCAGGGTCGCAGGGTCATAGGTCGCGGTGGCATGGCCAATGCCGGTCGGGGGCGCGCCCGGCACCGGCACCAGCTTCGCCGTCAGCGTCACCGGATCGGCATGGGCGACCGAGACGCCGCCAAGCCCAGCCACGGCGAAGGCCGCGACCGCCGCAAGCGACAAAAGGCCGCGGCGGCTAGATGAAACGATCGACTGCTTCATAATATCTTCCTTGGGGTCTGAGACTTAGGCAGGCAGGTGCCTGGCATTCTTCATGCCCTATCCTGTACAGGATTGGATGACAGGAAGATTACCGATCCTTTTTATACGCTTAAGCCGCCTTCTGGCCCAGGGTCGCGAAAATTTCAGTGAGCGCCGCGATCAGATCATCCATCATCGCGTCTGTATGCAGCGGTGTGGGCGTCAGCCGCAGGCGTTCGGTGCCACGCGGCACGGTCGGGTAATTGATCGGCGTCGCATAATGGCCGTAGCGCTCCAGTAGCAGACGGCTGACGTCGCGGCACAGATCGGCATCGCGGATCATTAGCGGCACGATATGGCTGACGGACGGCAAGCGCGGCAATCCGGCCGCATCCAGCTTTGTCTTGAGCCGCGCGGCATTGGCGAAAAGCGCGGCCCGCAGCGCGTCGTCCTGTCGAATGCGGCGGATGCTGGCCAGCGCCGCCCCCACGACCGACGGCGGCAGGGAGGTTGTGAAGATGAAGCCCGGGGCGGTGGACCGGATAAAGTCGATCACCACGGCATCGGCCGCCACATAGCCGCCATGGGCGCCGAAGGCCTTGGCCAGCGTGCCTTCGATGACGGTCAGGCGATGGGCGACGCCGTCGCGCTCCGATACGCCGCCGCCATGAGGGCCATACATGCCGACGGCATGGACCTCGTCGAGATAGGTGAGCGCACCATATTTGTCCGCGAGATCGCAGATGGCCGCGATCGGCGCGATATCGGCGTCCATGGAATAGACGGATTCAAAGGCGATCAGCTTCGGCGCATCGGCGGGCGCGGCTGCCAGAAGCTCGTCCAGATGCGCCAGATCATTGTGGCGGAAGACATGGCACTGCGCCGGGCTGGTCTTGATGCCGGCGATCATCGACGCGTGGTTCTTTTCGTCCGAAAAGCAGATGAAACCGGGCAGGCTGCGCAAAATGGCGTTCAGCGTCGCCTGGTTGGAGACGAAGCCGGAGGTGAACAGCAGGGCCGCCTCCTTGCCATGCAAGCTGGCCAGTTCGGCCTCCAGCGCATCATGCAGTGGCGAGGTGCCACCGATATTGCGCGTGCCGCCGGCCCCCGCGCCTAAATGTTCCAGCGCATCGCGCGCACCGGCGATGACCGCCCGATCGACGCCCATGCCCAGATAGTCGTTCGCCGACCAGACGGTGACGGACCGGACCTCGCCGTTCTGGTGCATCCTGTAGACGGGAAAGGTCGCAGCCTCGCGCTGCAGGGGCGTGAAGTGACGATAGCGCCCCTGGGCTTTGATATCGGCCAGATGCGTCCGGCAATGGGTGATGAAATCGGTCATTCGGCAAATCTCCCGCACCGCACAATACGCGCTCACCCATCAGGCCGGACACCGGACTGGACGAATGCCTGCCGTCCCGCGCGGCCATAGCAGAGGCAGCCTGCTGAACTGTGACCGAACGCGAACGACCATCGGCGACATGGCTCTTTTCGGTGAATTTTGGCGCGCTGTGCCTGCCCTGGATGCAGGACTTGCTTGCGCGGAAGCGTGAGGACGGGCAGCATATGCATTCACGCGGTGTATGAAGACTTTGGCCCAAGCTCAGCCCTGAGGCTTTGTTCAACCTCCGCGTCTGGCCTTTTTTGGAGTTGCTCATGCCCGCACAGGCGAAAACCACCACCGTCGGACGTCCTCGGCCCAATGCGCTGCCTTTGCCCCTGCGGGCCGTGGCCATTGGCCTTGGCGTATGCGTGATTGCCGCAGCCGCCCATATTTCCATCCCCTTCTGGCCTGTGCCGATGACGATGCAGAGCGGCACGATCCTGCTGCTCTCTGCGGTCTATGGCAGCGGCCTGGCCGAAGCGACGCTGGCTGCCTACATCGTCGCCGGTGCGCTCGGCCTGCCCGTCTTCGCGTCCGGCGCGGGCCTCGCCTATCTGGTCGGCCCGACCGGCGGCTATCTGCTTGGATTCCTGGCAGCGGCAGCCTTGATGGGCTTCTGCGCTTCCCGCGGGCTGATGCGTGGCTGGATGGGTACCATCGCCGCTTTCGTGGCCGGGCTTGCGCTGATCTACCTGCCCGGCGTCGCCTGGCTTGCCGTGCTGTTCGGGCCGCACAAGGCGATGGCCTTTGGCCTGGTGCCCTTCCTGCCGGCCGAAGCAACCAAGCTTGCCATGGCGATCCTGCTCTATCGCGCGGGCCGTATGCTGCGCGCTGGCTGAAGCGGCGCCCGCATCGCTCACGCAAACCGCGCTCCGGGCAACCGGGCGCGGTTTTTTTTGTGCGAAACGCGAAACGCGCCCCGATCAGGCGCGCGTCTTAACCTCGGTTATTTCGGAAGGAGCAGAAGACCGGGAGACTGGGGCGATCGATGGGGCTCGAACCCACGACATCCAAGACCACAACCTGGCGCTCTACCAACTGAGCTACGACCGCCACCCGGTCTCTGGCTGCCTTGATGTTGTCATCAAAGCGCTGAGGTCCGCCGTTTAGACCGATCAGTCCGCAGCCGTCAACGCCAGCTGGGCGGTATTCTGCCCCGCGCCGAAGTAGCGGGTAAGACGTGCAATCGCCTCGTCCAGCACCTTGGTCTGCTTGCAGAAGGCAAAACGCACATGGTGGCGCGGCTTTTCTCCCGCATAGAAGGCCGAGAGCGGAATGGCGACGACCCCTGCCCGCTCGGCCAGCCGCATGCAGAAGGCCGCGTCATCCCCGTCCGAATCGAGCGCCGCATAGTCGGCGAGCACGAAATAGCTGCCGCCTGAGGGCAGCGTCTTGAAGCCGGCGGCGGTGAGACCCGCCACCAGATGGTCCCGCTGGGCCTGCAGATCGGCCGCCAGGCCAGCGAAATAGCTATCGTCCTTCGCCAGCCCCAGGGCGACCGCGCGCTGCAGATTGGGCGGCGTGGTGAAGGTCAGATTTTGATGCGCCTTCGCGACCACACTCATCAGTGCGGCCGGGCCGGTGATATAGCCGACCTTCCAGCCGGTCAGGCTGAAGGTCTTGCCGGCCGAGCCGATGCGCAGGCAGCGCTCGCGCATGCCGGGCAGCGTCATCAACGGGATATGGCGCAAACCGTCAAAAACCAGATGCTCATAGACCTCGTCGCAGACAGCATAGGCGTCATACTGCTGCACCAGACCCGCGATGAAGCCCAGTTCCTCGGCCGAGAAGACCTTGCCGATCGGATTCATCGGGCTGTTGAGCAGGATCGCCTTGGTACGCGGCGTGAAGGCCGCGGCCAGTTCGGCCCGCGGCAGATCCCATGCCGGGGGCGCCAGCCGCACCAGCTTGGGCACGCCGCCGAGCAGCTTCACGACCGGCAAATAGGTGTCATAGAGCGGCTCGATCAAAATGACTTCATCGCCCGGATCGATCAGAGCCATGAGCGATGCGGTGATCGCCTCAGTCGCGCCCGAGGTGACGACGACCTCGCGATCGGGGTCGATGTCGAGACCATAGAAGCGGGCATTGGCGGCAGCGACGGCCTGGCGCAATTCCGGCACGCCGGTTAGCGGCGGATACTGATTGCGGCCGTCCTGCAGCGCGGCAGCAGCGGCGGCCACGATATCGGCAGGCCCATCCGTATCGGGAAACCCCTGGCCCAGATTGACCGCCTGATGACGGACCGCCAAGGCGGACATGACCGTGAAAATGGTGGTTCCCGTATTGGCGAGCAGGCTATTAGCAGGCTTCACGTCAGAACTCCCTCAACGCTGCGTAGTTTGCCGAAAATAGCGGCACGGGACAATCGTTCTCACCGCCAATCGGCCCTGCGATTCTTTGTACGCTTTGCGGGCAAAACAAGCAGGCAATCGCCTAAACGGCAGGCTTTCCGCGCTTTCCTTCATGAAAAACGCGTCAGACACCGCGCTGCCGATTGCAGGCCAAGGCTGGGCGTGCGAGCTTGCGGCCGCATGGAAGGTGCCCGCAGCGTTATGGCCGCCAGTTTGCATGGGGTTTGAGGCCGGGCTCATCCGACCCGCTACGAGGATGCGATGAAGAAAATTGAGGCCGTTATCAAACCTTTCAAGCTCGATGAGGTGAAAGAGGCTCTGCATGAAGTTGGCCTGCAGGGCATTACCGTCGTGGAAGCCAAGGGTTTCGGCCGCCAGAAGGGCCATACGGAGCTGTATCGCGGCGCCGAATATGTGGTGGATTTCCTGCCCAAAGTTAAAATCGAGCTGGTCTGCGAAGATAGCGTCGCTGAACGTGCGGTTGAGGCGATCATGAACGCCGCCCGCACCGGCCGTATCGGAGACGGCAAGATCTTCATCAGCACGGTTGAAGAAGTGATTCGCATTCGGACAGGGGAACGCGGCGCAGACGCCGTTTGACGCTGAAAGACGTGCCGAAGCGGCCGTGCCTTTGCGCGCGGCCATGATGACCCGGTCTGCGTCACTGCAGATCAAGACGCCTTAAACATGCATGTACGAGGATTTCAGGATGGCGAGTGAGTCCCTGACGGGTGTTCAGAAGGTCATGGAATTGATCAAGGAACATTCTGTCGAATATGTGGATCTGCGCTTCACCGACATGAAGGGCAAATGGCAGCACACCGCCCAGCATGTTTCGACGATCGACGAAGATTCCTTCGTCGATGGAATCATGTTCGACGGGTCCTCGATCGCCGGCTGGAAGGCGATCAACGAATCCGACATGATCCTGATGCCGGACCCGGACACGGCCGTCATGGACCCCTTCACTGCCAAGCCGCAGCTGATCCTGTTCTGCGACATCGTCGAACCCTCGACCGGCCAGGGCTATGCCCGCGACCCGCGTTCGACCGCGAAGCGCGTTGAGGAATACCTGAAGGCGACCGGCATCGGCGACACCATCGTGGTGGGCGCGGAAGCCGAGTTCTTCATCTTCGACAGCGTGAAGTTTGGCACCGGCGGCAATTACGGCATCTATCAGCTCGACAGCATTGAAGGCCCCGGCTCGTCCCTGAAGGACTATCCAGAAGGCAATATGGGCCACCGCCCGGCCGTCAAGGGCGGCTATTTCCCGGTCGCACCGGTTGATGGCGACGTCGATCTGCGCGCCGAGATGCTGTCCACCATGGGCGAGATGGGCCTCATCATCGAGAAGCATCACCACGAAGTGGCGCAGAGCCAGCATGAGCTTGGGACACGCTTCCAGACGCTGACCAAGATGGCCGACGACATGCAGATCTACAAATACTGCGTGCACAACGTCGCCCATAGCTACGGCAAGACGGCAACCTTCATGCCGAAGCCGATCTATGGTGATAACGGCTCGGGCATGCATACCCACCAGTCCATCTGGAAGGACGGCAAGCCGCTCTTCGCGGGCAATGGCTATGCCGATCTGTCCGAGATGTGTCTGTATTTCATCGGTGGCATCATCAAGCATGCGAAGGCCATCAATGCCTTCACCAACCCCTCGACCAATAGCTACAAGCGCCTGATCCCCGGCTTTGAAGCTCCCGTGCTGCTCGCCTATTCGGCGCGCAACCGGTCGGCCTCCTGCCGCATCCCCTACACCACCAGCCCGAAGGCCAAGCGCGTCGAAGTCCGCTTCCCGGACCCGACCGCCAACCCCTACCTCGCCTATTCGGCGATCGCGATGGCGGGCATCGACGGCATCAAGAACAAGATCCATCCGGGCGACGCCATGGACAAGGATCTGTATGACCTGCCGCCGGAAGAGCTGAAGGAAATCCCCACCGTTTGCGGCAGCTTGCGCGAAGCGCTGGGCGCGCTGGCGGCCGACCACGAATTCCTTCTGCAGGGCGACGTGTTCACCAAGGACATGATCGAAGCCTATATCGAACTGAAGTGGAAGGAAGTGTACCGCTTCGAGCACACCCCGCATCCGGTCGAGTTCGAGATGTACTACTCCGCCTAAGGCTGTCGGCCTGGCTAAAAGCAGAGGGGGGAGCCAATGGCTCCCCCCTTTTGCGTTTCAGCCGGCGCCACAAAGGAGGGCCGGCCGATCGCAGGATGATCAGTCCTTCTTGGCGCTGCCCTTGGTGGGCAGAGCCGTTGTCTGCTTGAAGGGTGACTGCGCTGGAGCGAGCGTCTTCTTGCTCGCCTTGGGCTTCTTTGGCTCGCGCCCGCCCTTGTCTCGACCTTTGGCCATGCTGGGCTCTCCTCGGCTGTTCACGCTGCCTCGCAGGCGCTTGCCGGCCGCTTGCTACAACAGCGGCGCGGCCAGTGCTCGGCGCCAGCCATCAGCTGGAGCCCTAAACTGTCACGCGGCGCGCAAAGAAGCCATCCTTGGTGATGCGCTATCCGGCCGTTTCCTCAATGGAGGCGCGGACCCTTGAGCAGCTGATGGCGGTCCACGCTGGTGATCGGCACGCGCATCTCGCGCTCATCCCGCTGCACGGACAGCACCAGCTTCGCGCCGGCCGGTCCACGACCGCGCAGCGAGCGCCAAAGATGCGCGAGGCTGAGAACCTCCTCGCCTTCCACGGCCAGAACCTGGTCACCCTGGCGCAACCCGGCAAGATCCGCCGGACCACCCTCGGCCACGCCGCCGATGAGCACCCGCTCCTCTTCCTCCATGGCGTAGATGCCAAGCCAAGGCGCACCCGGACGGTTGACGCGGCCATAGCGGGTCAGATCGCCAAAGACCGAATGCAGCAGGTCGATCGGCACCACCATGTTCATGTCCAGCCGGTTGCCGCGGGCATCATCCTGCTGCAGGCTGAGCGACCCGATACCGAGTAGCTTCGCCGTCCGGCTGATCAGCGCGGCCCCACCCCAGAAGGGATGCGCAGGCGCCGTGAAGAAGGCGTCATCGAGCAGGTATTCCCAGTAGCCGGCAAATTCCTGCCGGCCGACGATGCGCGTCTCGATCGCCATGCGGCGGCCCCCGGCCGAGGCGAAAATGGCCGGCTGGCCGATCTCAACCTCCGCGCTGCGGCCAAGTTCCATCGCAGGGGCCGTCAGCCGGCCAAGCGGCTGGACCAGGCCAAAGCCGGTCTCCGCGTCATAGGCCAGTGCATGACCGGGCAAAAGCTGACCAGCACCCGTGGATATCCAGATCGTCTCGGCTTCGGCGATGAGATAGCCGATGGTCAGGATAAGCCCGTCTTCCCGAATTACCACGCCGGAACCCTCGCGCTCGGTGCCCAGCGCTGACGCCGTGAAGGCATCCGCGGGGGCACCGACGCGCAAACCCACGATGGAAGCCAAGGCGTTTTCCAGGTCAAAGGGATAGTGCGCCGGATCGGGCTGCAGATTGGCGGGGACGGCATTATCCTTGGGCATGATCACGGCTCCAGATACGGCAAGTCGGACGGGCATGAGACGCGACGGCCCGGTGCCCTGACGGCGCATCGGATCGCCCGCCGCCGATGGCGGCCAGGCATGATGCCCAAAGCCACCATTGGAACAAGAGAATGATCTGGCCCGCGGCAGGGCGCAACTCCCCTGCGGCAGTCCCATGATTTAGCGGACCCCAGGCTGTCGAGCAGGGCCACCATATCGGGATGCGTTTGGAGCGGCGCAAGCCCACCGCTGCACGCGCTGTCTGCCACCGTCGCGGTCTGAAAAGCGGGTGAAACGACACGGATGGCACGGGCGGCCCAGATCATTGCAAGCTATGGGCAAAGCGGGCTAAAAGCCCGGCCAGCCGATTATCTGATGATGTCGGCCATGCCGCGGCCCGCAAGGATTGTGGTCTGCTGGCCGGTGCGCCGGGTTAGCACAGTGGTAGTGCAGCGGTTTTGTAAACCGAAGGTCGGGGGTTCAAATCCCTCACCCGGCACCATTTTGTCAGCGCCTGTCAGAATATGGCGGATGGCGCCGCGCTGCGGCCCCGCCATCCGTCCAAATCGCACGCCGCCCATGAGAGCGACCCTCAGATCACAAATGTCCTAACGCCCCACAAAAGGCGCTTGCCTAAATCACACATATGCAGTAGGAAATTTGGAGCAGCTGGCGGCGGTCTTCGATCGTGCCGCTGCTTTCTTGGACGTTTCCTCCCTAAACTTGGCGGCACCTGCGTGCCGCCTTTTTTTTGTCTAAGGCGAGGCCTCTAGAGCACTTCCACCCTGCTTTGACAAGTGATTCTTTCTCCGCCAGTAATACTGGCGTAATAATGTTTCAATATTCACTATAACGAATACGGCCACCCGACAGGCGCAGAATCACGGCAGCCTTCTCCGATGGCGGTCCCGGTGCTGCGATTGTCGGTTCAGTCGATCCATGGCATGGATGAAGGATGTCGATCTTCCAGCCATGTCATCCAGAGTGCCCTCGATGAAAGCTTTCGGAATTGCCCTTCTCCTAGCCGCCTGCGCTTGTGGCGGCCAAGCCTGGGCAGGGAGCTATGGGTGTTCGGAAGCGGACAAGACAGACATGAACCATAATGCTGCGAATCCGACGGAACCGGGCACCATCGGCGGCTGCGGCACTGGCCATTACAAGGCGCATAAATACAAGAAGCACCAGAAGAGCCTCGAGAATCAGCAAATCATCGAGGGTCCGAACCGCCTGGGCACCGGCCAGAGTTTCTAGCCGGCGTGAGCGGAGGCGGCAGGCGGCGATACCTGTCGTGACCGCTCAACCGGATGCAGGCGGTGCCACCGCCGCGTGAGCCGAAGCGGCCGCGGCCGAGGGACCAAAATCAAGACTGCCCTCATCACCGTGGCGCGCGCGCGCCGGCGGCATGGTCTTGAGCAATTCTTCGGTCAGATACTCGGTTTCGATCCATCGCAAGACCAGTTCCAGAACCGCCTTCAGGTCCCGCAGGTCCTTATCCTGCCAACTTCTTTGGTAATGGGCCTCATCATTGGCCAGCCAGATCGCGCGTTTGGCGACATCCCGCACATTGCTATCCGTGACATAGCTTTCGATGCAGCCCGCGAGCGGTCTGTTTTCGATAGCCTCACGATCCTCCGGCCGCCGCGAAATCAGATAGTCCTTGATGAGGAATTCAAGCGCCTTGCGGTAGCCGACGCCCGCCAGCTGCTTTAGCCCTGACGCCTCAGCCTTCAGGCATTCCGTAAACATTTCGCTATAATTCTGAGATATTCGCCTTACGAAATCCGGCAGCGGTGGCAAAACCGGTTCGGACGGGCGGCAGGTCTGAAAGTTGTAGACATTTCCGCGCTTGTCGAAATAGCCCAGAAAGTATTCGCGACAGCTTTCATTCGGGCATACGAAGACAACGGTCAGATTGCTGCCAAAGATGCGTCCGCTCGGTCCCCCCGCGATCAGATTCGGCGTGATCCGGGTATGGCAGATCGGGCAAATATCGGGGCGACGATCGACGGTCACTTGCCCCAATCCGGCAAGGTTCAGGACAGATGCCATACCGAAACGCCTACCCTTGCTCTAAGCATCCATTGACAAAAGTCTGCCCGCTGGAGCGGGATGCCGTCGCGCGCGCTCCCACAGGCCGCTTTAGCTCTTTGTCTGATCGCGCCATTGAGACCTTCGGCGATTCAGACCTTCGGCGATTCCGCCTTCGGTCATCGCGCTGTAAGCGCCAGCCCCTGCTCATGCATCCGTTTTTATTCTCTAGACGTTACGTTACGATCATTCACGAACGTCCTAAGCTGGAGAGGATTAAAAATTGTAAAAGACCCGATATCTTTGCCATCAAATTCTAGCCTGGCGCATTCAGGCGGCAGCTTGCGGCAAGGGATAGGAAATCTCAATCACTTCGATGCGTTCTGGACCACGCGGCGTCCGCACCATGACTTCGTCGCCCTGGCGGGCGCGCAGCAAGGCCAGCGCGATCGGCGAGCCGATGCTGACTTTGCCATCCGCCATATCGGCTTCATCGACACCCACGATCGTCACCGTCTTTTCTTCGTCGCGCTCATTGGCATAGGTCACGGTCGCGCCAAAAAAGACGCGGTCGCGCTGGGTTTGAGCCGCGGCATCAACCACTTCGGCATGGGCCAGGCGGCGCATGAGGAAACGCAGCCGCCGATCGATTTCGCGAAGGCGCCGCTTTCCTTCCTTATAGTCGGCATTCTCGCTGCGATCGCCATTGCCGGCCGCCCAGGAAACGATCTCCACCACCCGGTGGCGTTCCTCCCGCCGGGCCGCAAGCTCCGCCTCCAGCCGCCTGAAACCGGCGGGTGTCATATAGAATTTCCCGCCCGGCAGCTGGGGAGGCCCGTCATCCTCCTCGTCTTCCTGAAAACCCATCGCCCCGCCAATCCTCAAAATCCAGGCCCAGTCTTGGCCTCTGCCTTTAGACTAGAGTTTGTCCGCGCGGACAAACGCCGTCTCAGTGAAGCTGTTTCTGATCGGTTCCCAGCCAGGGCCAGAGCCCACGCTAACGAGGCCTTCGTTTTTTCGTCTTATGACCATCATTTTGTATGGTAGCGATCACACTGCGCGAGCCATAGAATGATGCCCGACGCCGAAACAAAACGATCTTGCCCATCAACTCTCGTTCTCAGGCACGCTTGTTACCATGAGCTATGCAAAGTTCTTACGGCGACTGAGCATCGGCATTATGTGGCTGACCTCAGCCTATGTCCTGCTGATGCTGCTGATTGCGCTCACCGATCAGGGACAGCCGACCGGTGCCTTGAACGGCGCCGACCTCACCCAGTTATTCTACCCGGTCTGGTACGCCAATCCAGATGTCATCACCGCGGTCAGACTGGCGGTCGTAGCCTATCCCACAGCAGCCCTGGCCTATGGCTTGGCAGTTTTGCTGTCCTATGCGGCAACGGACAGGCCAGTGCCACCCCGCCTGTATTCGGAACCCCCAGCCGGACCCCAGACCCAGACCCCGTTCGGCGGCCTTGGCGACCCTTTCGCACAAAGCACCCACGCCGGGCCGTTGCCGGCACCGGGTCCGGGAGCGCCCGCCGCCATAGATCAGACCGACAATCCAGACTATCTTTGCATTCTCGATACGGCATTCCTGATCAGGGCGATCAGCCGCAACGCCGCCGCCATTCTTGGCTTCGCGCCGGAATCCCTGCTGCATCGGCCCTTCACCAATTTTGTGATGGCCGCCGATATCGCCCAGATTCACGCGACCGGCGACCGGCTGACGCAAGATCCGCAGGCCGTGATCGGGCTGCATTTGCACATCCGCCACCCGGACGAGTTGGTCGTGGAAGCGGATGCCATCTGCCGCGCCGGGCTTGGCGCGGACGGACGGATCATCAGCATGACGCTGATCCCGCGGTCTGAGCGCGGACCGCTCTCCAGCCAGCTGGCGGCCATCTGGTATTGAGCCGCGAGGCAGCCGGCATGAGCGCTACAGAATGCCGTAGCGCTCGAAGACCTCGCGCAGAGAGGTGCCGGCGCGGAGGGCGGCCAGGGTATCCTTCTCACCGCGCAACTTTTCGGCCGCAAGGCGCAGCACCTCCGCCTCCGCGCGCTTCGGCACGATCACCAGCCCATCCGCATCACCGAAGACCAGATCCCCGCTTTCAACGGCGACACCCGCACATTCGACCGGCACGTCGATCGCCATCACCAAGGCGCGGCCCTTGCTGTCCAGCGGTGCGATGCCACCATGGAAGACCGGAAAACCCATCTCCCGGATCGCCTTGATGTCGCGCACGCAGCCGTCCATCACCGCGCCCGCCGCGCCCCGCACCTGCGACGCGGTTGAGAGAAGCTCTCCCCAGGGAGCCACGCGGGCCGGGTTGCTGCAGGCGAAAACCGGAATCTCGTCGGGCTGCAGACTGTCGATCAGCGTGATTTCCAGGTCATAGGGGTTCACGCCTTCTTCGACGTGATAGACCTCCATATAGGCGGCCGTGCGCGCGCGGCCGACCAGGATCTGCGCCTCGTCCAAAGGCCGGATGCGGGACGGCATGGCCTGGCGCCGAAGGCCTGCCTGATCCAGACAGTCCGACAGAAGAGAAGAAAAAAGGGTCTGGCACAGCTGCGCCATGCTGGGGGTCGCGGTCATCGGACTATCTCCTGGCTGTCTTGCTGGGCGCCCGCCTGGGCGGACGCCGGTTCTTGGCTGTTGTGGCCTGGGCTTCGGCCACATCGCGTTCGGATGCGTTGACAAGGGCGAGCATGGCGGCGGAGGCCGCCGCGCTGTCACCGGCGGCAATGGCATCCAGCACGGTCTTGTGGAAAGGCATGGATTGCTGCTGGCCCTGCGGTGCGTCGAGGGACAGGCGCAGCGTGATATCAAGCGCGACCGTCACGGCCTGGCCCAGAGCGCGAAACAGGGAATTGCCAACGCTCGCCAGAATGATGCGGTGAAAGCGGGCATCGGGTTCCAGGAAGCGGTCGCTATCCTCGCCCGCTTCCATCATCTCGGCCAAAGCCGCTGATAGCTCGCCCAATTGCCCCTGGGCGATGCGTGTCGCGGCAAGGCCGGCTGCTGCGGGTTCGATGACCCGGCGGAGTTCAAACAATTCGGTGACGAAGCTGCCCTGGTCGCTGCTTTGCGAGCGCCATTGCAGAATATCCGGGTCAAGCAGGTTCCAGTCCGCGTCACTGCGCACCCGGCCGCCGGCGCGGGACCGAATATCGATAAGGTTCTTGCTGACCAGTACGCGCAGCGCCTCGCGCAGCACGCTGCGGCTGACCTGCAGACGCTCACCCCATTCCGTTTCATTGGGAAGCTGGGAGCCCACGGGATAGCGGCCGGCAACGATATCCTGGCCGATCGTGTCAACGACCTGATCGACCAGAGACCGCCCACGGCGGCGGATGACGCCGGTCATGCCGATGTCCTCCGGTAGAGCATCATGAGCGGCGTGGTGACCACTGCGATGACGAGAAGGAGGACGATACCGACGGTCGCCCCCATGCCGAAGTCGGTCTGGTTGAACGCCAGACGATAGATATAGAATTCCATGGTGGTCGTACTAAAGCCGGGTCCGCCGCCTGTCATGACAAAAATGAGGCTGAACAGCGCCGTGAACGCCGCGATCAGCGTGATGATGGTTGTGAAGACCAGGAAGCGCGTCATCAGCGGCAGCACGATCTGACGGATGGTGGCGAGGAGCCCCGCACCATCAATCGTCGCCGCTTCAAAGATCGCGGCATCGATGCCGGAGAGGCCGATGAGGAAGATCAGCGTATTCTGGCCGACCTGAGACCAGATAAAGGTCAGCGCGATCGGAATGATGGCCGTGCGCACGCTGCCCAGGGGGTCGATATGGAAGCGATGCAGGCCGAGCACATCGAGCATCTGGTTGATGAGACCGTCCGAGGAATAGACGCGCAGCCAGACGATGCCGATGACAACCCAGGACAGCGTTGCGGGCAGAAAGATCAGCGCCCGTACCCAGCGCCAGCCCGGCGGCTCCATCGCAATGACGATCGCGATGCAGAGCGGTATGAAGACTGCAAAAGGCACGGAGAGCAGCAGAAGCAGGTTATTGCAGAAAACACTGCCGAAATCGGGACTGCGCAACAAATGCAGATAATTGCCGATACCGTTCCAGGTCGATGACAGCCCGTCCCATTCCGTCAGGCTGTAATAAGCCGTCTCGCAGATCGGCAGGATCAGGAACAGGCCCCAGACGACCAGCAGCGGCGCCAGAAAGACCAGACCGGCACGCTGGCGATGCCGGTGAAAGCCCCCCTTTCGCAAGGACGGAGCACGAACGGTCGTCGCCTCTGCTAACCCACTCATGACCGCGCTCCGTCCCTATCCCGCCTACCGTTCGATCAGTGCTTCTGATCGGCCGGCAGATTGTTCCAGGCATCCTGCATCTTCTGCAAAGCGTCTGGCACGGTCATCTGCTGGGCGAAGGCCGCATTGAGCACCCGCTGCCCGACATCGACGAGCGGCGGCTGGATGACGTTGTCGATCATCGGGGCCGCGGTGAAGCCATCCTTCTCGGTCAGTGCGAACAGATCCGCATAGAGCGGATTGGTGGCGGCATAGCCCTCACGCGCTGGCACCAACCCGCTTTGCGCCAGAATTTTCTGCGCATCGCCGCTCATCAGGAAGGTCAGGAAAGCAACCGCATCCTTTTTGTTCTGGGAGGATTTGAGCAGGGAGAGGCCGTCACCCGGCAGTTCGACCACGGTCTTGGTCGGGGAATCGGAGAAGGGCAGCGGGAAGACGCCCAGGCTGCTGCCCATCTTGTCGTAAAGCTGCTGCAGGTTCCAGTTGCCATCAACGATCATCGCGGCCTTGCCAGCACCGAATTTCGTCAGGATATCGGTCGTTGTCAGAACATCTGGATTGGTACAGCCATTTTTGTGCAGATCGGCCCATTTCTGCAACTGATCGGCGATAGGCTTGGAGGTCCAGGCGATCTTGCCGTCCACCAGGCCGCTCCACTGATCCACCGGATAGGCGCCGGCCATCAGATAGCTGAGATCGTAGAAGGGATAGAATTCCGAGCTTAAGGCCTGGCTATCGCTGCCATAGAGCATGGGATCGACACCGGTCGCGCGGATCTTTTGACAGACATCGGCGAGTTCGGACCAGCTGCGCGGCGCCGCATTGAAGCCGGCTTTCTTCAACAGATCCTTATTATAAAAGCCGATATAGAACTGGTCTTCCAGCGGCAGGACATAGAGGGCTTTGCTGGTGTCATAATCCTGCGACGCCCAGCGCAGACCCTTCATCTGGTCCAGCGTGTCCGCGGGCAGCAAGGGCCGCAGATTGGCCAGAAGATGGGCGTATTTCAGATCCCATACGCCCGTCCACATGACGGCGATATCTGGCGCCGAGTGGGAGATGGACGCCGCCGTCAGCAGCGCGAAATAATTGTCGGCCGGCTGGCTGATGACCTTCACCTGAACATCGGGATCGGCCTTCTCGAAGGCCGCGACCACGGCGGTCAAGGCCGTGGCGTTCACTTCCGTTCCGTAATTATGCCAGATCGTGATGGTGCCGGCGTCGGCGGGGGCGGCGGTCGCGCCCAGCGCGCCGAGTGCGATTCCCCCGAATACGAGTCCCATGAGTCGCGCCCGGAAACTCAGGCGTGATCCAGATGGGCCAGTCTGATGTCGCGACATGAACGCTCCCTCCAAAAAGTGGTTGCAGGCACGCCAGACCGGGCAATCGACATGGCGTCGAAATCACCCTTGGAAAAATCATATGATATGTTTTAATCTGCGACGGCCGCTGTCAATCGAAATCAGCGATGCTGCAGTGCAATTTGCCCGAGGAGTGCGCCGTGGAAGCCCAAGATGCGTCCTATCCCAGCCTGAAAGGCCGTCCCGTCTTCATCACCGGGGGCGCCTCGGGCATCGGCGAAAGTGTCGTCGAGCACTTCGCCGCACAGGGGGCGCGGGTGACGTTTTTGGATTTGCAACAAGATGCGGGCCAGGCGGTGGCGGACCGGATTGCGGCGCGCGGGCTGGATCGGCCGCTGTTCATTCCCTGCGATCTCAAGGATCTGGACGCGCTGAAGGCCGCCGTCGCGCTATCCTCTGCCACCAACGGCGCGCCGCTGGCGCTGATCAACAATGCCGGCAATGACGACCGCCATAAGATCGAAGACGTGACGCCGGAGTACTGGCAGAACCGGATGGAGACGAACCTGCGCCATCAGTTCTTCGCGGCCCAGGCGGTGCGCCCAGCCATGAAGGCGGCGGGCGGCGGCTCCATCATCTGTTTCAGCTCGATCAGCTGGTTCGCTGGCGAATCGAATTACATCGCTTATGTCACAGCGAAAGCGGCGATCAGCGGCATGACCAAGGGCCTGGCCCGCGAATTGGGGCCGGAGCGTATTCGCGTCAACGCCGTGGTACCCGGCTGGGTGATGACGCAGCGTCAGATCGCGCTATGGCTGGACGACGATGGCGAGCGGCAGATCAAGGAACGTCAATGCCTGCCGGACAAGCTGATGCCCGCCGATCTCGCGCGCATGGTGCTGTGGCTCGCGGCCGATGACAGCCGCATGTGTACCGCCCAGCATTTCGTCGTCGATGCCGGCTGGATCTGAGGTTGTGGCGCGCAGGGTGATCGCGGCATGAAGACGCTTCTCGGGCCGCGCGGCCGCGTCATGGCCAGTGCGCTTCTTGGCCTTGTCCTCATCGTCATGCTGTTTCCCTTCTATACGATCGGCCGTGGATCGATGGAATTTGCCGGACACCTGTCCTGGCGCAATTGGCAGGTGCTGTTCCAAAACCTGCCCGTCCTGCAGCAGCTGATCAATTCGACCATCGTGACCGTGGGCTCCGTCGGCGTCATTCTGATCATCAGCTCTCTCGCGGCCTTTGCGCTGACAAAGCTCAATATCCCCAGGGGTGGTGCGTTGCTGGGCCTGATCGGCGCCAGCATGATGATTCCGATGCAGTCGATGATCCTGACCGAGTTCATCAATTTCGCCGCGCTCGGCGCCTCCGACAACTATCTGTCGGTCATCGCGACCTATGCGGCACTCGGCATTCCCTTCGGCACCTTCCTCATGACGTCCTTCATGAGCGACCTGCCGGACGAGCTGGTGGAGGCCGCACAGATCGACGGCATGCCCTATTGGCGCATTTTTGCGAATGTCATCCTGCCGCTCAGCGCACCGGCGCTGCTGGCCGTGGGTGTGCTGCAATTCATCCAGATCTGGGACGACCTTCTGGTGGCCCTGATCTTTTTGCAGGAGCCCGCGGTGCGGACCATCACTGTGGGACTCGCGGTGCTGCAATCAGGCCGGGTGCTGGATATTCCCGTGCTCCTTGCCGGGTCGCTGCTGAGCGCCCTGCCCGCGATGCTCGCCTATCTTCTGTTCCAGCGTGCCCTGATCGGTGGCCTTACACTCGGTATCGGCAAGTGAGCACCCCTTCTCTGCCCTTTTCTGTCGGAGACTATCCATGACGGCCAAGCGCCTGCGCTCCCAAGCCTGGTTCGGTGGCGATGGCAAGAATGCCATCATGTATCGCAGCTGGATGAAGAATCAGGGCATGGCGCCGGATGCCTTCGACGGCCGTCCCGTCATCGGCATCTGCAATACCTGGTCGGAACTCACACCCTGCAACGCGCATCTGCGCGATCTGGCCGAGCGGGTGAAGCGCGGCGTGTATGAGGCGGGCGGCTTTCCGGTCGAATTCCCCGTCATGTCGCTGGGCGAATCGAATCTGCGTCCGACGGCGATGCTGTTTCGCAACCTGGCCTCGATGGATGTCGAAGAATCCATCCGCGGCAATCCGATCGACGGTGTCGTGCTGCTCGTGGGCTGTGACAAAACCACGCCGTCGCTGCTGATGGGAGCGGCCTCCTGCGACCTGCCAACGATTGTGCTATCAGGCGGTCCGATGCTGAACGGCCGCGTGCGCGGGGAGCCCGTGGGCTCGGGCACCGCCGTCTGGCGCTACAGCGAGGACGTGAAGGCCGGGCGCATGACGCTGCGGGACTTCATGGATGCGGAAGCCGGCATGGCGCGCTCGGCCGGCAGCTGCATGACCATGGGCACGGCGTCGACCATGGCGAGCATGGTCGAAGCGCTGGGCGTGGCTTTGCCCGAAAACGCGGCTCTGCCGGCGGTTGACGCCCGCCGGGGCGTTCTGGCTCAGCTCACCGGCCGGCGCATCGTCGATATGGTGCGGGACGATCAGACGCTGTCCTCCATCCTCACCCCGGCCGCCTTCCGCAACGCCATTCGCGTCAATGGGGCGATTGGCGGATCAACCAATGCCGTTCTGCATCTCATCGCCATCGCCGGGCGTATCGGTGTGCCGTTGAGCCTGGATGACTGGGATGCCCTCGGCCGCAATATACCCACGATCGTTGATCTGCAGCCGTCAGGCCGTTTTCTGATGGAAGAGTTCTGCTACGCGGGCGGATTGCCTGTCGTCATGAAGGCGCTGGCTGAGGCCGGGTTGCTGGAAGGGGATGCGCCCAGCGTCACTGGCCGGACCATCTGGGAAAATGTCCAGATGGCCGAGAATTTCAATACCGAGGTCATCCGCACGCTGAATAACCCGCTGACCCCGGAAGGCGGCATTGCCGTGCTACGGGGCAATCTGGCGCCGAACGGTGCTGTCATCAAACCCTCTGCCGCGACGCCCGCGCTGATGCAGCATCGTGGCCGCGCCGTCGTGTTCGACACGATCGATGACTATCATCGCCGCATTACCGATCCTGATCTCGACATCGACGAGACCTCGGTGATGGTGCTGCGCAATTGCGGGCCGCGCGGCTATCCCGGCATGGCGGAGGTCGGCAATATGGGCCTGCCGCCAAAAATCCTGGCCCGCGGCATCACCGATATGGTGCGCATTTCCGACGCCCGCATGTCCGGCACCGCCTATGGCACGGTCGTTCTGCATGTCGCACCCGAAGCGGCCGCCGGCGGGCCGCTCGCGCTGGTGCGGGAGGGCGATATGATCGCGCTCGATGTCGCGAACCGGTCCCTGGTGCTGGAAGTGCCGGAGGCGGAACTGGCACGACGGCAGACGGAGTGGCAGCCGGTCGCCCCGCCGATTTCAGGCTATCAAAGCCTTTATATCCAGCATGTGCTGCAGGCCGATCGCGGCGCGGATTTCGACTTTCTGGTGGGCTGCCGGGGCGCGGATGTGCCCGCCCATTCGCACTGATGGATCAACCGATCATCATGAGATGGGCATTGCCGCCGGCGGCGGTGGTGTTGATGCTGATGGAGCGCTCCCGGACAAGAAACTCCTGCGGATACTCTCCGTCCGCCGCGCGGATGTAGACGGAGATTATCGGTCCGGTACGGTCTGCGGCGCGTTGGTTAACAGCGCGCAGGTCAGCGGTCTCCCCGTGGAACAGGATGGCGGCGAAGTCCTCCGCCCAAGGGTCGTCGGCGATCTGCACGCGCCCCGCCAGATGGGCCGGTAGATCCGTCAATGCGCCCTGGGTGATCAGGGCGCGATTGCCGGTCTCAAGCGTCACATCGATCTGGCGCAATAATTCTGCCCGATCAGAGGCGATGCAGAGAACAGTGCCCCGCGCCTCCGTCACATACAGATTGCGCTCGCCGACCGGGCCGGGCAGTGCCTGCTCCGTGCCTATGCCCGGCGTGGGCGCTGCAGGAGGCCGCGCAAGCAGACGGCGCAGATACAGCGGCCCGCCGGCCTTGGGCCCGGTGCCGGACAGGCCGTGGCCGCCGAAGGGCTGCACACCGACCACGGCACCGATCAGGTTGCGGTTGATATAGATATTGCCCGCACCCGCCCGCGCGGTGACACGCGCCACCGTCTCATCGATACGCGTATGCAGACCGAAAGTGAGCGCATATCCGGTCGCGTTGATAGCGGCGATGAGAGCATCCAGCCCATCGCGCGGATAGCGCAGCACATGCAGAACGGGGCCGAAAACCTCCTGCTTCAACACAGCGATGTTCGGTATGTCGACGATCGCGGGTGCGACGAAGCTGCCTGCAGCGCAAGCCTCCGGCAAGGGCAGCTGATGCACGGCGCAGCCGGCCGCGCGCATCGCGGCGACATGGGCCGCAATATTGTCCCGCGCCTCATCCGTGATGACCGGACCGATATCGGTGGACAAGCGGTCCGGGTTGCCGACGGACAGTTCGGCCATGGCGCCGCGCAGCATGGTGAGCGTCCGGTCGGCAATCTCCTCCTGCAGGCACAGCACCCGGAGCGCCGAACAGCGCTGCCCGGCGCTGTCGAAGGCGGACACCAGCACATCTGCCACCACCTGTTCCGTCAGCGCCGAGGAATCGACAACCAACGCATTCTGGCCGCCGGTTTCCGCAATCAGCGGCACCAGCGTGCCGTCCGGGTTGAGCCGCCGCGCCAGAACCTGCTGGATCTGTTTCGCGACGTCGGTCGATCCGGTGAAGACCACGCCGCGCGTGCGCGCGTCAGCGACCAAGTGCGCGCCGACCGCACCCTGCCCCGGCAGAAGCTGCAGCACGTCATGCGGCACACCCGCTTCATGCAGCAGAGCGACCGCCTGGGCCGCGATCAGGGGCGTTTGCTCCGCCGGCTTGGCCAGCACGCAATTGCCGGCGGCGAGCGATGCCGCCACCTGTCCCGTGAAAATCGCGAGCGGAAAATTCCAGGGCGAGATGCAGGTGACAACGCCCAGCGGCCTGCTGTTCTCCGCGGTGAGTGCCCTTCCCTGTTCCGCATAATAACGCAGGAAGTCGACAGCCTCCCGGACTTCAGAGACCGCATTGGCGAGGGTTTTGCCAGCCTCGCGGATGATGAGGCCAAGCAGGTCCGGCATCCGCGCTTCCAGCAAATCAGCGGCCCTGTTCAGACAATCTGCGCGTGTGGCGGAAGGCGTCGCGGCCCAGGACAAAGCCGCTGCCGTCGCGTCGGTGATGGCCGCTTCGACCTGCATTGGTGTTGCCTCAACAACGCTGCCGACAACGTCGCCCCGGTCAGCGGGATTGCGCACGGCCTGCGGCATTGCCGCCGCACCCTGTGCCGGTGCTGCCGACCACGTGGTTGCGGCACTTTTCTGCAACCTGTCAGCAAGGACTGCCAGTTGAACATCATCGCTCAGATCGAGACCGGCCGAATTGGTCCGCACCGGCGCGAACAGATCGCGCGGCAAAGCGATCCGCTCATGCGGCGTGCCGAGGCTGGCATCGTCCAGCGGATCGGCGACCAGTGCCTCAACCGGCACCGCTGGGTCCTGAATGCGATTGACGAAGGAGGAATTGGCGCCGTTTTCCAGCAGGCGCCGCACGAGATAGGCGAGCAGCGTTTCATGCGTGCCCACGGGCGCATAGATGCGGCAGGGCCGGTTGAGTGTCTCGGTCCCCACCACCTCTTCGTACAAAGCCTCGCCCATGCCATGCAGGCATTGGAACTCGTAAAGCCCCACCTGAAAGTCCGCGCCCGCCATGGCATGAATAGCGGCGAGCGTCTGCGCATTGTGGGTCGCGAATTGCGGAAAGACCGCGTCGGGGGCGGCCAGCAGTCTGGCCGCACAGGCGCGGTAGGAAATGTCGGTATGGATTTTGCGGGTAAAGACCGGAAACCCGTCCAGTCCATCGACCTGCGCGCTTTTGATCTCGCTATCCCAATAGGCGCCCTTGACCAGTCGTATCATCAACCGGTGCCCGCTGCGGCGGGCAAGGTCAATGATCCAGTCGAGCACGAAAAAGGCCCGCTTCTGATAGGCCTGGACCACGAAGCCGATGCCGTTCCAGCCCGCGAGCCTGTCGTCGAAACACAGCGCTTGCAGCAGATCGAGCGACAGTTCGAGCCGGTCTGCCTCCTCGGCATCGATATTGAGGCCGATATCGTAGCGCCGGCAGAGCGGCGCCAGCGCCTGCAGCCGGGGCAGCAGTTCCGCCATCACGCGGTCGCGCTGCGCCCGGCTGTAGCGGGGATGCAGCGCCGAAAGCTTGATGGATATGCCAGGACCATCATAAAGGCCGCGTCCGGCGGCGGCCGTGCCGATGGCATGGATCGCGGCCTCATACTCATCGTAATAGCGCGCTGCGTCCGCCGCCGTGACGGCGGCCTCCCCCAGCATGTCATAGGAGTAGCGGAAGCCGCGCGCCTCCAGCCTGTGAGCGTGGCGCAAAGCCTCCGCGATCGTCTGGCCGGTGACGAATTGCTGCCCCATCATATGCATGGCGAGTTCGACGCCGCGGCGAATGACCGGCTCGCCACCCCGGGCGATCAGACGCGTCAGCGCCGCCCCCAGACCCGTCTCATGGGCGCTGCCGGTCAGCTTGCCGGTGACGACCAGCCCCCAGGTCGCGGCATTGACGAAGAGGGACGCGGAATGCCCGAGATGACCGCGCCAGTTCCCCGTGCTGATCTTGTCGCGGATGAGCGTGTCGCGCGTGGCCGTGTCGGGGATGCGCAGCAGCGCCTCGGCGAGACACATCAGCGCGACGCCCTCCTGGCTTGAGAGGTCATATTCCCGCACCAGACCTTCCACAGGACCGCGGCCGCCCTTGGCGCGCAGCGCCCTCACCAGGGCCGTCGCCGTCTGCCGCGCGCGCTCCGCCGTCTCGACCGGCAAGGCAGCCGCCTTGGCGAGGTCGGCCACGCACGCCGCCTCGGGCGCGCGAGTCTGCCGGGTGATCGCCGCCCGCAAGGCGGTTTGGGGACCCAGGCCGGAGGTGAAGGCGGAGAAAGGAGCCAGCGCTGTCATCAAGCGAAACCTCGAGCGATGCCTTGCCCAAGATATCGCCCTATTTTCGGCAGGTGGTTCGGATTTTGGGCCGCTCAGCCGAAGATTCGCTGGCTTGTGTCGATAGTTTCGCGGAACTCTTCATTCATGGACGACACCGACAGAAAACTGCTGCGCCTGTTGCAGCGCGATGGCCGCATGACGAATGTGGAACTCGCGCGCCAGGCCAATCTCAGCCAAGCCGCGACCCATGAGCGGGTTCGGCGGCTTCAGGCCGAGGGGGTGATTGAGGGCTATGCCGTGCGCCTCAACCCCGCCAAGCTGGGGCGGGGGTTGCTGGTCTTCATCGAAATCACGCTCGACCGCACGAGCACCGCGGCCTTCGATGAATTCGCCGCCGCCATCGGCCGCACGCCCGAGGTGCTGGAATGCCATATGGTGGCCGGCGGTTTCGATTATCTGATGAAGGTGCGGGTGCAGGATATGGAGGCCTATCGCCGCTTCCTGGGCGAAACCCTCGCCCGCCTGCCCGGCATCCGCCAGACCCATACCTATACGGTGATGGAGGAGGTCAAAAACACCACCGAACTGCCGCTGTAGCGGCGGCTATCTCAGTAATGCATTGAAAAACCTGGCGTCCCGCAGGGGATTCGAACCCCTGTTACCGCCGTGAGAGGGCGGTGTCCTAGGCCTCTAGACGAGCGGGACAGGCCGGCAAGCGCCGATTTGGCGTGGAGCGGGTCTATAAAGACCTCATGCGTCCCGAGCAAGGGCCATGGTGAGGCCGCCCGGATTTTCTGGCCGCATGGCCGATACGCGCCGGGAGAGCGCCCGGCTGCATCCAGTCACAGCGAAAATTTCTCCATAAAACGAGCGGCTGGGATCACGTAATCGTTGCTCCCGTGGCGTTGCGATGCACAATAGTAGCCATGGCAGACCAACTTGCACCCCTGAGCGATCTCCCTCTTGAACAGCCGGCGCAGATCGCGGCGCTGGCGGCCGATCTGCTCGGCGTCATGAATCACGCCCTGGCCCGCGCGGCGGAGGACCCGTTCAGTAACCCGGTCATGACGACCGCACTCGCCATTTCCCGGCGTATCGACCAGGGACAGCTGACGGACGCCGACCTGCAGGGGCTGGTCTGCTGGCTGCGCGACGAAGCCTATCAGCAGCGGGCGGAACGGCTGGCCGATTATGTCGGTCTCTCCTCCGGGATAGACCCGGCCGCCGCCATGCACAGGCTGGCCACGCTGCTGGTACGGCCTGACCCGAATGACAGCGCCGTGCCCTTCGCCCAGTTCCGCCGCGCGACCGAGCGCACGCGGTTTTCAGCGGTGTTCACCGCACACCCGACCTTTTCCCTGCCCTATGCCGTGGGGGATGCCTTGGCCCGCGCCGCCTCGGGCGAGGTCGGCACCGCCTGTTTCACCTCCCATCGCCCCGCACCGGTGACCCTGGAAGACGAGTTCGACCAGGCCCATGCCGCCATCGCCCGCGGACGGGACGCAATTGACCTGCTGACCGGCGCCATTCTGGATGCCGCGCGGGAGACCTGGGCCCATCGCTGGCTCGATCTCGCGCCGCGCCCCGTCACACTGGCGAGCTGGGTCGGTTATGACACCGACGGCCGCACCGATATCGGCTGGTGGGATACGCTGCGTCTGCGCCTGCGCATGAAGCTGTATCAGTTGCAGCGCGTCGAAGCGCAGCTGGCCCCGCTGCACAGTGCTTCCGCCATTCTGGACAGGGTCCAGGTTGCGATCGCCGCGGTCGAGGCAGAGATCGCCGCCGCACCCAACGGCACCGATGTCGCGGCCGTGGGCGAATTTGGCCGCACCCTGATCCACCTGCAGGACCAGGCGCTGGCCACGCCCGAGCCGCTGCTGGCCCTTTTCCCGGCCGCCCTCGCAATCGCAGACGAGGCCGAGAAGCGGGCGCTGCTGATTGCACGCGCCGGCCTCACCTCGCACAATCTCGGCCTCGCCCATACTCATGTGCGGCTCAACTCCGCCCAGTTGCACAATGCCGCCCGCCAGCGCCTGGGCCTGGCCGATCCACCCGCCGATCCGTCCCGCCGCCGCATCCTGCTCGGTGCCATCAACACGGCCCTGGACGAGGTGAAGCCGGAAGCCATCAACTTCGGCACGCTGATGGCGGAGCAGGCCTCGGCCGCGCGGCTGATGATGACGGTCGCCCAGATGATCAAGCATATCGACGGCGCGAGCCCCGTCCGTTTCCTCATCGCGGAAACCGAAACCGGCTACACGCTGCTGACCGCGCTTTATTTCGCGAAGCTGTTCGGGATCGACGACAAGATCGAAATCAGTCCCCTGTTCGAGACGGCGGAAGCGCTGTCCCAGGGCAACCGCATCATCGAAGAGGCGCTGCGCAGCCCGCATTACCGCGCCTATCTGCGCCGCACCGGCAAGCTCGCGGTCCAGTTCGGCTATTCCGATTCGGGCCGCTATGTTGGCCAGATTGCAGCGACCTATCTGATTGAGCGGCTGCGGCTGAAAATCAGCGAAGCCATGGTCAAGCATGGGCTGACGGATGTGGAACTGGTTCTGTTCGACACCCATGGCGAGAGCATCGGCCGCGGCGCGCATCCGGGGTCGCTGACGGATCGGCTGTCCTATCTCTCCCCCGCGGCCGGCAGACGCGCTTTCGAGGATGCCGGAATCAGCTACCGGGAGGAAAGCGCCTTTCAGGGTGGCGACGGCTATATGCTGTTCGGCACGCCGGCGCTGGCCCAGGCGACGATCCTCAAGATTGCGGAATTTGCCCTTATCCGCACCGATGAGGGTGAGGACCCGATCTATCAGGACGCGGATTTTGCGGCCGATTTCTTCGCGACCATCCGCTCCAGCATGGAAGAGCTGGTCGAAGATCCCGGCTATGCCGCCATCCTTGGCACGTTCGGCCCCGCACTGATCGACCGCACCGGGTCCCGCCCTGCGGCGCGTCAGAGCGATACCTCGGGCGGTCCCGCCATCATCAGCCATCCGCGCGAGCTGCGCGCGATCCCCAACAACGCGATCCTGCAGCAGCTCGGCTGGTGCGCGAATACGCTGCAGGGCCTGGGGCTCGCGGCCAGCCGCAACCCGGATGCGGTGACGGAGCTGCGGCGCACCAGCCCGCGTTTCCGCCGCTCGATGGATTTCGCTTCCCACGCCATGCGCCATTCCCATCTCGACGTGCTGCGTGCGGTGGTGGAAACGCTCGACCCTGGCACCTGGCTGGATCGCGCCGGGCACAGCACCATTCCCGGCCGGCGAGAGGCGCTGATGGCGGTCGCCACCGGGCTGGAACAGCTCAATATCTGGTCGGACGTGCTGGCCATGTTCCGCCGCGTCCATGCCGACCATCTTGCCTTGCGCGCCGCCTGGGCGGATGCGCCGCAGATGAATGACCGGGAGCTGCTGCTGCATGCGCTGCGGCTGGCCGCCATTCACCGCATCTGGATTCTGACTGCGATGATCCCGGATTTCGCGCCGCGCCTCGGCGTCATGCGCACCGGCCTGCAGCAGCGCCTGCTGCGGCTGGACGTGCCGGCGGCCTTGCAGACGCTGGGCCGCATCTTCCCGAAGGCCCCGGATGAGACGACGGGCACCGATTTCGGGGAGCCCGGCACCTCACCCAACAGCCTGGGCTACGGGCGGGAACATGATGAGATCTTTTCGCCGATCGCCCGCTATTTCGCGCTGGTGCGCGAAATCAGCACGGCGGTCAGCCATGAAGTCGGCGCCTTCGGATAGGCGCCGCGGCAGGTTCACCCGCGGATCAGGTCCGCGGGCAACCCCCAAGTCACGGCGTTAGCCCTGGGCGTTGCGCGTGGCCGAGGGCAGCTTCACCACCAGACCGTCCAGGCTTTCGTTGATGACGATCTGGCAGCCCAAACGGGAGGTCTCCTCCAGCCCGAAGGCGAGGTCGAGCATGTCCTCCTCGTCCTCGGACGGGGGATTGAGCTTCTCGAACCAATCCGGGTCGATAATGACATGGCAGGTGGAGCAGGCGAGCGAGCCTTCGCAGGCGCCTTCGAGGTCGATGCCGTGCTTATGGGCAACCTCCAGAACGGACAGCCCGAGCGGCGCGTCCACATCACGGGGCGTACCATCGCGCTCGATGAAGGTCATCTTCGGCATCGGCGTCTTAATTCCTCTTTCTAGACCGGTCGGACGACCGGCGGAAAACCTGTCATTCCGCCGCAGCGGCGTGGTGTGCCTGGGCTGCTGCAATAAGCTGAGCTGCGGCCCGATCAATATCGGCGTCGGAGGTAAATCGTCCTATCCCAATGCGCAAGCTGCGGAGGGCCGCTTCGGCCGGCAGGCCGATCGCCGTCAGCACGTGACTGGCACCCACTGAGCCGTCGGCTGCACCAGTGCAGGCTGAGCTGGAGGAGAGGCAAAGCTCTGGCACAGCGGCCAGAATCGCCGCCGCGCTCCGCCCCGGGAAGGTCAGGTTGAGATTGCCCGCGACGCGGCTTTCAGCGTCGCCGTTCATCACCAGGTCAGGGATTCCGGCCCGCAAAAGGGCCAATAGGCGCTGGGCCTGGGCAAGAATGCGCCCGGTTTCGGCCGGACCTTCGCTTCGCGCCAGGCGCGCGGCCTCACCAAAGGCCACGATCAGCGGGACCGGCAAAGTGCCGGAGCGCAACCCCCGCTCCTGCCCGCCGCCGGCGATCAGAGGGCTGATGCGCATGCGTGGGCGGCGGCGCAGATAGAGCGCACCGATGCCCTTCGGCCCATACATTTTATGGGCAGAGAGGGAGAGCAGATCGGCCGGGATCTCAATCATATCGAGCGGCAGGCGTCCGCCCGCCTGGGCTGCATCGATATGAAAGGACGCGCCCGCTGCTTTCACCATTCGGCCAAGCGCGGACAGATCCTGAATCACGCCGATCTCATTATTCACGGCCATGATGGAGACAAGCAGCGTCGGCACGGCCAGCGCATCGGCCAGAATCTGCGGGTCCAACAGCCCGTTCGCCTGCACCGGCAGGACGACCGGCTCAAACCCTTCCTCGGCCAGAGCCCGCACAGGGTCGAGCACGGCATGATGCTCGGTCGCGAGGGTGATGACACGGCGGCGGTCATTGCCCATGGCCCGCGCGAAGCGGGCGGCGCCGAAAATGGCAAGGTTATTCGATTCGGTGGCGCCGGAGGTGAAGATGATCTCGGATGCAGCCGCGCCGATCAGGGCTGCCACCTCAGCCCGCGCCGCCTCAACGGCGGCGGCGGCCTTGCGCCCCATGCCATGCTCGACACTGCCGGCATTGCCGAAATGTTCGGTGAACCAGGGCAGCATGGCCGCGACCACCCGCGGGTCGCAAGGCGTCGTCGCGTGATTGTCGAGATAGATCATGCTGCGCGGCCCGCATGGGCGCGGCCGCCCATGCGGGCCGCCATGGCCTGATAGGCCAGGATGAAGGCCGCCGCATCATCCTCGGTCGCGGACCAGGGCAGCGAGACGCGAATCGCCTGGGCGGACAGATCCCCCGCGCCCATCGCCTCCAGCACGTGGCTGCGCGCGACCTTGCCCGAGGAGCACGCCGCACCGGCCGAGACGGAGATACCGGCGAGATCAAGGGCAATCACCTGCGCCTCGGCCCGCGCGCCGGGCAAGGCAAGGCAGGTCGTATTAGGCAGGCGCGCGCTGCCGCCACCGATGACGATGGCGCCGGCAGCGACCGCCGCCGCCTCCATCCTGTCCCGGAGCGGCGCCAGACGCGCCGCATCCTGCGGCCGGCAGGCCGCGGCGGCCGCCGCAAAACCGGCGATATTGGGCAGCGCATGGGTGCCGCCACGGCGTCCCCGTTCCTGCCCGCCGCCCAAAACCAGCGGAGTCAGGCGCTCGGCGGCCTCTGAGGTCAGCATCAGCGCGCCCGCGCCCGGCGGCCCGCCCAGCTTATGGGCTGAGAGCGTGAGGCAATCGGCGCCGATTGAAGCCAGATCCACGTCCATGCGGCCCGCGCCCTGCACCCCGTCGACATGGAACAAAGTGCCGGCCGCGCGGCAAAGCCGCGCAATCTCAGCTACAGGCTGGATGGTGCCGGTCTCATTATTGGCGAGCATGACCGAAACCAGCGCCGCGGGCTCACTCGCCAGGAGAGCTGCAAGGGTGTCGAGACTCAGCACGCCCTCCCGATCGACCGGCAGCACGCCGGCCGCCTCACCGGCCGCCGCGATCACGGCGGCATGTTCGGTGGCACCGCGCAGAATCCGGCCACCGCGCGCGAGGCCATGGATGGCGATGGCATTGGCCTCCGTGCCGCCGGAGGTGAAGACGAGGTGGCGAGCAAGGCCACCGAAACGGCCAGCGATCACCTCCCGCGCATCTTCCAGGATTTTGCGCGCGGCGCGGCCGTCGCCATGGATCGACGATGGATTACCGAGTGTATCCAGCGCCCCCAGCACCGCGGACCGCGCCTCCGGCCGCAGCGGCTCTGTCGCATTGGCGTCCAGATAGACGCGCGGCGCCAGGGTCATTCGGCAGGTTCCAGGCGCGGATAGGCCAGAGCTGAAAGGGCGGCGACGCGCGTCTCAAGCTCGGCCAATTCGGCCCGCAGGCTCTCAATATCCTGCAGCAGGGGATCGACCGACATTTCCGAGCAGGGCGTGCCGTAGGAGTCGAAACAGGGGTCGCGGTGCTGCCGGTCCAGCGCATTGGCGGGGGCCGCGACCATGGTGGTGCCGGCCGGAACAGGCTTGATGACCAAGGCATTGGCGCCGATGCGGGCGCCGTCGCCTACCGTGATATTCCCCAGCACCTTGGCCCCGGCGCCGATGATCACGTTGTTGCCGATGGTGGGGTGCCGCTTGCCATGGCTGAGGCTGGTGCCCCCCAGCGTCACCTGATGATAGAGCGTGACATCGTCGCCAACGACCGCGGTCTCGCCAATTACCAGGCCCATGCCATGGTCGATGACCAGCCGGCGGCCCAGCCGGGCGGCGGGATGGATTTCAATGCCCGTCAGCCAGCGGCTGATATGGGCTGTAAAACGGGCGGCAGAGGTCCATTTAGCATGCCAAAGACGTTGCGCGAGGCGATGCCACATAACGGCGTGCAGGCCAGGGTAGCAGAACAGAACCTCGACCCCGGAACGGGCGGCAGGGTCCTTTTCCCGGTAGGCGGCAATGCTTTCCCGCAGAAACATAAAGGCCATGCGACATTTCCATATGAATTCGGCAGCCCGGCGCCTTATTATCATGCGTGTCCTCGACATAGGAAAGGCTTTGCCGGGGCAGCTGCCATCCCTTGATGCCTTCCTCTGCTTCCCGTTCACGCCTGGAGGGTGACGCCATAGCGTTTCGCCCAGGCAGGGTCATCGTCAGTCAGCCTTTTCGGAGACCGCCGCACCACGGTCGTGGCGCGGCACGCTGGAGTTTCGGTCCCTGGGATGTGAAGGGGGGCTGCGCGAATTTGAGTGCAGCCGCGGGGACGTGCCGTTATCGAAGGGACTGACTTGTCAGGCCGCTGGGGCAACCCGGGGGCCCAATCGTTATCGAAGATAGGTTTTGAGCGCCATGCCTGAAGTGATGTTCGCCGGCCCAGACGGTCGTTTGGAAGGCCGCTACCACCACAGCAAGGAGACGGGCGCCCCGCTCGCGCTCGTGCTTCACCCGCACCCCCTGCATGGGGGGACGATGAACAACCGTATCACCTATTCGATGTTCCAGGCTTTCCAGCGCCTTGGGTTTTCGGTGATGCGTTTCAACTTCCGCGGCGTCGGCCGCAGCCAGGGCCGCTATGATGGTGGCATCGGCGAGATCAGCGATGCCGCGGGCGCGCTGGACTGGATGCAGTCGGTCAACCCGAACTCGGCCGGTCTCTGGATCGCGGGCTATTCCTTCGGCGCCTTCGTCGGCATGCAGCTGCTGATGCGCCGTCCTGAAATCTCGGGCTGGATCAGCGTCGCCCCGCCGGCGACCCATTACGACTTCGGCTTCCTGGCCCCTTGTCCGACGGGCGGTCTGTTGATCCATGGCGATGCCGACGAAATGGTGGCCGAACCGGGCGTGCGTAAGCTGGTCGACAAGCTGAATACCCAGAAGGGCGTTTCCATCGACTATCGTGTCTATGAGGGCGCGGATCATGTGATGGCGAATTATGCCGACCGCATTGGGACCGACCTGGAAGAGTATGTGCGCCAGACCATGGCGCGCAAGCAGATGGCGCTGGCCGCAGACTGATCGCCCGAATCCTGTGCATGATGCAAACCGGGTAGCATGGCACCATGCCACCCGGTTTGCATATCGAGCCTCTTTAATTCTTAATCGAAATGAACCATAGCGCGGCCGGCGGCGCGCAATTCGGCCACGCTCCGCATGCCCATCAAAGCCAGCGTGCTGTCCAGCTCGGCCGCCAAAAGGCCGATCGCATGCGCGACGCCGGCCTCTCCGCCGGCGGCCAGGCCCCAGGCATAGGGACGGCCGAGCGAAACGGCAGAAGCGCCCAGCGCCAAGGCAAGCGCGATATGCCAGCCGCGGCGAAAGCCGCCATCGACGAGCACATCCAGCTTGCCGCCCACCGCCTCGCCGATGGCGGGCAGCGCCATGATGGTGGAGGACGTACCGTCCAGCTGGCGGCCACCATGATTGGAGACGACAATGCCGTCCGCGCCGGCTTCGGCCGCCCGGCGCGCGTCTTCCGGCTCCATGATGCCCTTGATCACCAGCTTGCGGTTCCAGCGCCGCCGCAGCCAGTCGACATCAGCCCAGTTCAGCGCCGGGTCGATCTGGCGCGCCAGATGGCCGGCCTGTTCCATCACGCCCCGGCCGAAGCCCGCGGCCCGCGCATGCCCGACCTCAGGCCTGCCGTCCCGCATCATGGCCCAGCACCAGGCGGGTCGGCTGAGGATATTGCGCCATTGACCGAGCGTCGGGCGGGTGAGGTTGCGGAAGCCGTTGCGGGCATCGCGTTCCCGCAGCGGGGTCACGGCCGTATCAACGGTCAGGAACAGCGCTTCCGCCCCGGCCGCGTCGGCGCGCGCGATCATCGCCTCCGTCAGCGCCCGATCCTTCAGCACGTAAAGCTGTGAGTAGAGCGTGGTCTCGGGATTGTCCCGCGCGACTTCGTCGATCGGGCGAATGGCGAAGGCCGAGACGCAGCTGGGCACGCCGGCCCGCCCGGCGGCCCGTGCCGCCGCCACCTCACCCCGGCGGCCGAACATGCCGAGGAAGCCGACCGGCCCCAGCATCAGCGGCAAGGCATGCTTGGCGCCCAGGAAGGTCGCGGACAGATCGCGCTCGGCGACATCGCGCAGCACATGCTGGCGCACACGCCAGCGCGCGAAATCGCGCTCATTGGCCGCCCGCGTCAGTTCGCTGTTCGAGCCGCCTTCGATATAATCGGCAAAGATGCGTGGAATGCGCTGAACCGCCGCCAGGCGAAGGTCTTCGATATTATGGCAGTCTTTCATGAAGCCTTCCGCATACCGCGCCCAAGGCGCGCGATCATCCAGGACCGAAACACGCTGATCGCCGGATCGCCGAGATCTTCCGGGTGGAAAGCCAGGTAATAGCCGTAGCCATCTTCCGCGATCGCCTCATAGGGTGCGACCAGCCGCCCGGCGGCGATATCGGCCGCGAACATATCGACATCGGCCAGCACCACCCCCTGCCCCGCCATGGCATATTGCACGGCAAGGGTTACCGTTTCAAAAGCCATGCCCCGGCCGGTATCCAGCGAGAAACCCTGGACACGGGCGAAACGCGCCCAAGGGGCCCCGATGGGCGCCCCCGGCAGTTTGACATGCAGCAGTTCCTGCTGGCGCAGGAAGTCCGGCAAGTCCACGCCGGCCGCGAGACGGGCGACGGCCGGGGCGCAAACCGGACAGACGCGCACCGTCCATAACAGATCGCGTACCGTGTCGCCGCCCTGCGGCCGGTCGTAGACGACCGCGACATCAACCTCTGTCGGCGGCAGGCCGGTGCCAAGGCTGCTCGACACGTCAATCAGGATATCGGGAAATTCGCGGCGGAAGTCGCCCAGAATCGGCAGCGCGACCTGATGCAGGAAGCTTGGGGGCATATGCACGCGCAATCGGCGCTGGTGGCCGGCCTCTTCCTGCTGGATGTCATTCATCACCTCTTCCAGCCGATCGAAGGATTTTCGCACCACCGGCAGCAGCGCGGCACCAGCCGGCGTCAAGGCCAGGCCCGATGGGCGGCGTTCCAGCAAGGGCCGGCCGAGCAAATCTTCGAGCGAAGCGACATGGCGGCTAAGGGCCGACTGCGACACATGCAGACTCTGGGCGCCGCCCGTGAAACTCAGCTGACGGCCAACCGCTTCAAAGGCCCTGAGGGCATTCAGCGGCAGCCACCGCCGGTCAATTACCGCCATTCATTGTCATCCGTCACCATGCGGCACCGAGGCCCCACTACGCCGCTATTGTCTAGGCATTTGCCTAGTGATCGTGCAAGAGACCGCCATACCGCGGCAGGCCCGTCGGTTTTTGCAAGCCGATCGGTCATCGCACCGGCTGGCATCATCCTTGCTGAGACCTTTCCTGAGCCGGCAGAGTGCCCGCGTCTGATCGCAGTCATTGTAATATCGTGCCTTCCGCCGGAAGCATGAGCCATACGAATTGACAAGGGTGGAATTTCCGGCCGTGATCCGTTCCCTTAGCGCATAGGCGCTCAACAAGAATTATCCCACTGCGAAGCCTTTCCGCTTTCCTGCCGTCCTGTCCTGACTGCGGCTCAACCATGAGGGTGCAATGTCCAAGCGCGATAAGCTGATCTCCGCCATCCGCCGAAATCTGTCGGAGGTCGAGAACGACCTCATGGATAATGCCGTCGCAGGCCAAATTGATCGCCGCAGCTTTCTGGCGCATGGCACCCGGCTTGGCCTGTCCCTGCCGCTACTCGGCACGCTGGCGGGCGCGATGGGCATGGGCGCCGTGCGCCCGGCCCGCGCCGACGGCACCATGGGCGGCACCTTGCGCATCGCCATGACCGTGCCGGCCGGCGCCATCGACCCCGTGACGATCGCCGACGACGGGGGCCTGATGGTGATGATGCAAACCGGTGAGTTTCTGTGCGCGCTTAATCCTGATTCAACACTCCGCCCGGTCTTGGCGACCAGCTGGTCGCCCAACCAGGACGGCTCGGTCTGGACGTTCAAGATCCGGCAGAACGTCAAGTTCTCCAACGGAGAGCCGCTGAATGCCGATGCGGTCGTGGCAAGTGTCGAAAGACTGGTCAATCCCAAGAACGCCTCGAACGCGCTGTCTGCCTTCAAGGGCGTTCTCTCGCCTGGCTCATCGAAGAAGATTGACGACTATACGGTCGCATTCCATTTGGACGCGCCGAGCGGCAACTTCCCCTATACGCTTTCCTCCGATAACTATAACCTCGTTATGCTGCCTGCGAATTATACCGGTGGCTTCGAGCAGAGCTTCGTCGGCACCGGCCCGTTCAAGCTTGAAAAATATATCCCGAAGGTCGGCTGTTCCTTCGTGCGAAACGATGGCTACTGGGGGCAGAAGCCCTTCCTCGACCGCATCGAATTCACCTTCTATACCGACATGCAGCCGCAGGTGCTCGCCCTTCAGGGTGGTCAGGTCGATATGCTGGCGCAGATGCCGGTGGCCGCTGGCCGCGCCATTCTGCATGATCCGCAATTCAAGATCATCCGCTGCAAGTCGAGCGCGCATGAGCAGGTGCATATGCAGTGCGACGCCGGACCGTTCCAGGACAAGCGCGTCCGTCAGGCGCTGGCTCTCTCGCTGAACCGCAAGGCTTTAGTGAAGGGCCTGTTCCAGGGCTATGCCGATATCGGCAATGACAGCCCCTTCTGTCCTGCCTTCCCCTCGACCGATCTCTCCGTGCCGCAGCGCGACCAGGATCTCAAGAAAGCCCGCGCGCTGCTGGAACAGGCGGGCGTCGGCCATGGCTTCTCGGTCACGCTGACCACGGAGCAATTCCTGGAAATCCCCGATTACGCCGTGCTCATCCAGAGCTTTGCGAAGAAAATCGGCATCGATATCAAGCTGCATATCGAAAGCCAGGATGCCTATTACGGCAAGGCCGTGCCCGGCCAGTCCGACTGGCTGGACGTCCCGCTCGGCATCACCGATTACGGCAATCGCGGCGTGCCGAACGTCTTCCTCAATGCACCGCTCACCAGCACCGGCACCTGGAATGCCGCGCGCTTCAAGAACCCGACCTATGACGGGCTGGTCACCGATTACGTCAAGGCGCTGGACCTCACCAGCCAGAAGGCCGCATCGGGCAAGATCCAGGCATTGCTGCTGGACGAAACACCGATCATCTTCGGCTATTTCTACAACTATCTCTATGCCACATCGAAAGCCGTCTCGGGTGTATTGCCCGTCGGCGACCGCCCCTTCCTGCAGACGGTCAGCATCGCCCAGAGCTAAGCCACAAAAGGGAGACGACAGCCAGTATGGGTCTGTATCGCGCGATTCTGTACCGGCTGGTTCTGGCGGTCGTCACCCTCCTGCTGCTCAGCATGATCGTCTTTGCCGGGTGCCAGATCCTGCCCGGCGATGTTGGCCGCGCGATCCTGGGCCCCTTCGCCGATGCCCGCGCGGTCGCGGCGTTGAACCATCAGCTTGGCATCGACCGTCCGCTACTCGTGCAATACTGGAGCTGGATCACCGGCATGGCGCAGGGTGACATGGGCATGTCCTATACCTATCGCGCACCGGTGGCACCCTTCATCATCCACGCCATGCTGACTTCGATGAAGCTCGCGGCAATCGCCTTCCTGCTGGTGGTGCCGCTTGGCATTCTGGGCGGTGTCGTCGCGGCCCTGAAGGCGAATAGCTGGATCGACCGCACCATCGTCATCGCGGGACTGTCGGCGACGGTGGTGCCGGAATTCGTCTCCGGCATCGTGCTGATCATGGTCTTCAGCATCTGGCTGCATGTCTTTCCGCTGACAGGCACGGCGCCGCGGCAGGCCGGCGTGCTGACGCAGATCTATTACCTGCTGATGCCCTCGATCCCGCTTTTCATGATTCTGTTCGGCTATATCGCCCGCATGGCGCGCGCCGGCATGATTGAAGCCCTGAACTCCGACTATACGCGGACAGCTGTGCTTAAAGGCCTGACGCGCCGTCAGGTGATCTGGCGGCATGTCATGCGCAATGCGCTGCTGCCGACGATCACCGTCATCGCCACCCAATGCGGCTATCTCATCGGCGGCCTTGTAGTGGTCGAGACGCTGTTCAACTACCACGGCATCGGCAGTCTGATATTCGCCGCGGCGAAGGCAAAGGACTTTCCCATGCTCGCCGCCGGCATCCTGGTCATCGGCACGGTCTATGTCAGCGTCAACCTCATTGCCGACCTGCTCTATTCCGCGCTCAATCCACGCATCTCCTTTGGAGGCCGCGGATGAGCGCACAGGTAACCGTGGCGTCCCCCACCGCCGAACAGGCGATGGAGACGCCCAAGCGCATCTGGCGCGAGCGCGTGTCGATGCTGATGCGCTCGGCGCCCTTCATGGTCGGGATCGCAATTCTGGTGTTCTGGGTTGTGATGGCCATCATCGGGCCGCTCATCGTGCCTTACGGCGCGGACGATACGGATCTGCTGAATACGCTCGGAAGCCCGGACGCCGACCACTGGTTCGGCACTGACCAGTTCGGGCGCGACATCTTCTCCCGCGTCATTGTCGGGTCCCGCGACATTCTGATCGTGGCACCGCTCGCGACGCTGCTGGGTACCCTGGTCGGCACCGTGCTCGGCCTCATCACTGGTTACGCGCGCGGGCTGACCGATGATATCGTCAGCCGCATCGTCGAGGCCTTTCTCGCACTGCCGCTGCTGATCCTCGCCATGCTGGTCATCACCGCCCTAGGCGCGTCTAACGCCACGGTGATCATCGTCATCGGGCTGTCCTTCGGCCTCATCGTCGGCCGCACGGTGCGGGCCGCAGTGCTCGGCGAACGCGATCTCGATTATGTCGCGGCCGCCAATCTGCGCGGCGAAAAGCCCATCTACATTCTGTTCGTGGAAATCCTGCCCAATATCCTGCCGCCCATCCTGGTGGAGACGACAGTGCGGCTGGGCTATGCTATTTTCACCGTGGCCTCGCTCAGCTTCCTGGGCCTCGGCATTCAGCCGCCCTCGCCGGATTGGGGGCTTTCGATTTCGCAGAATTACGGTCTGATCGGCGGCGGCTTTTGGTGGACGGTGCTGTTCTATGCGCTGGCCATCGGCAGCCTGGTCGTCGGCGTCAATCTCACAGCGGATGGTGTGCAATCGGTGATCGATGCTTGACGCGCTGAGCCCCATGCAGGACGCAACCGCCGCAGCGCTAGAGGTGCGCGATCTCGACATCGCCTATCGCGTGCGCCGCCGCGACCGGCAGGTCATCCGCGGCCTCTCCTTCCGTATCGGCCAGGGCGAGACCTTCGGGCTTGTAGGCGAGTCCGGCTGTGGCAAGTCAACCGTCGCCCTCGCGGTGGCCCGCTATCTGCCCGACAATGGCCGCGTGCGCACGGGCTCGATCCATATCGGCGGCGAAGATGCGCTGGCCATGAAGGGGGAGATGCTCCGCCGCTTCCGCACGCGCAGCATCTCCATGGTCTATCAGGACCCCGGCCGCGCGCTGAACCCGTCCATCCGTATCGGTGCGCAGCTGGCCGAGGTTTTCGAGGTCGCGGGCGTGCCGGTCTCCGAACGCATGGACCGGGTGGAGGCCATTCTCAACCGTGTGCGCATCGTCGATGCCGGACGGGTGATGAGCCGCTATCCGCACCAGCTCTCGGGCGGCATGCTGCAGCGTGTCGTCATTGCCATGGCGCTGGCCGTGGACCCGACACTGCTCATTCTGGATGAGCCGACAACGGCGCTGGATGCGACCGTCGAAGCCGAAGTGCTGGATCTGATCGAGGCCCTGCGGGCGGAGATGGGCAGTTCCGTGCTCTTCATCGGCCATAACCTGGCCGTCATCCGCCGCATGTGCGCGCGCGTCGGTGTGCTTTATGCCGGCACGCTGGTCGAGGAAGGGCCGACACGCGAGATTTTCAGCGCGCCCCGCCACCCCTATACGGTCGGCCTGCTGCGCTGCCTGCCGCGGCCGGGATTGTCCAAGCATCTGACCCGGCTGGATACTATTCCGGGCTTTTTGCCGACCAGCCTGGCAGATGTGCAGGGCTGCGTTTTCGCGCCGCGCTGCGGTCTGGCGCAGGATCTCTGCCGCACCGATGAACCGCCGCTGATCCCGGTCGCAGACGGGCGTGTCAGCCGCTGCCATTTTCATGAGCAGGCGCCGGACCTGCCGCGCACCACGCCGCCCGCGCCGCCCACGAACCGCAAGAAGATTCCGGCCTTCCGGCCGGTGATCCGTGCCGCCAATATCAGCAAGACCTTCGGCCATGCCGGTGCCCCGGTCTATGCCCTGCGGGATGTCTCGGTCGAAATCTGGCCGGGTGAGACGCTGGGACTGGTGGGTGAATCCGGCAGCGGCAAGACGACGCTTGCCAAGCTCATCATGGGCCTGACTCCGCCGGACGATAACGGCGTCATCGAGCTGAACGGGCAGCGCCTCGCCCACCTCGCGACCGCGCGGCAGCCGTCCGATCTGGAAGCCTTGCAGATCGTCTTCCAAAACCCGGATGCGGCGCTCAATCGCAGCCAGACCATCCGGGGCATCATCAGCCGGCCGATGAAAAAGCTGGGCGGCTATCGGGGTGCCGCCCTGGCTGACCGGCTACGCGGCCTGATGAGCCATATCCGCCTGGCCGAGCGCTATCTGCCCATGCGGCCGCGGCAGCTGTCGGGCGGCTTGAAGCAGCGCGTGGCGATTGCGCGCGCCTTTGCCGGCGATCCGCGCATCGTCGTCTGCGATGAGCCAACCTCGGCGCTCGACGTCTCGGTGCAGGCGGCCATCCTCAACCTGCTGGCCGATCTGCAGGCCGAGCAGGGTGTCAGCTACCTCTTCGTCTCTCATGACCTGCGCGTCGTGCGCTATATCTCCGACCGGATCGCGGTGCTCTATCTCGGTCGACTGATGGAAATCGGCCCGGCCGAGGCGGTCTTCAACGGACCGCATCACCCCTATACGGAAAGCCTGATGGCGGCCTCTGCGGCGGAGGAAGCCACCGGCCAGCTGCGGCTGCAGGGCGAAATCCCGAGTGCCATGCGGCCGCCCTCAGGCTGCGTCTTTCATACCCGCTGTCCGCGGAAAATCGGCGCGATTTGCGAGACGACGGAGCCCGCGCTGATCCAGCGCGAGGGCGACCACGGCATCCGCTGCCACCTGGAGCTTGGGCAGATGGGCCGGGCGATAGTGATTGAGGGGTGACGCCACTGCGTCGTTGAGTGCATTATGTAACTGCATTATAACTACATAAAGCAGTTACGGATGCTTTCATGTCTCGCACTAGCCAGAATCCAAAGGATACCAGCTTCAACCTGCGGATAGACCCAGCGTTGAAGGCTGCCTTCACGGCCGCGGCTGAGGCGGAAGACCGGCCCGCCGCGCAGGTCGTCCGGGATTTCATGCGGGCCTATGTAAAACAACGGGAACGGCGCGCCTTCGAGACTGAGGCCCGGCGGCAATCGCTGCTGATTGCCGCCGCGGCACGCGACCCTGCGCGGGACGATCATGCCGTCATGCGTGAGATCGACACCGAGCTTGAGGACGAGCGGTTTTGGCACGAATGACGAGCGCCGCACGCGGTGATCTGGTGACGATCGCGGTCGGCGGCGACTATGGCAAACCACGCCCGCGCTTGTGATTCAGGCGAATGCCTTTAGCGCCTTGCCATCCATCACCGTGCTGCGGCTTTCGAGCGATCTGGTCGCCGCACCTTTGACCCGCTTGACCGTGGAACCCTCGGCTGAAAACGGGCTGCGCTGCACATCTCAGATCATGATCGACAAGGCCGTATCGGTTCCCAGGGAGAAGATCGGCCAAGCCGTCGGAAAGCTGGATGACGCCACACTGTCCTCCGTCAGCCGCGCACTGATGGCCTTTCTAGGCTTGGATGCCATGACGACCTGAAGCCTCGCGGTATCGCTCGAAAGCGCTCTCACTTCCCCGGCTTGGGATAATCCATCGTCTCCACTGCCATAGTCAGCGCCTGGAAGGGCTCGACCGAGACATGGCTGGAGCCGAGGAAGGGATTGTCGAGCAGCACGATGACGATGAGCACGAGGCCGATGGAGGCGCCGAGCAACCCGACCATGGCAGCGTGCATCACCAGCCGCACCGCCCCGAATAAACAGCTGAAACCGATGAGAATGCCGGCACCGATGGTGAGGTTCCACCAGACCACGGCGGGCAGATCGTCCTGGGCTGCATGAAAGCGTCCGCGCCGCACGTCATAAAGCTTCGTCAGCGTATTCAGCATCGTGCTTTGCGCCGCGAGGCCAGGTCCGTCGCCCGGCGCGTAGGCAACCAGTGCGAGATGAAAATCATCCAGAATGCGCCAGCCTTTGAGATGTGACGGCATCGCCGCTTCCATATGCGGCCATTCCTTCTGCACGACCGTTTCGGTGTAGTCGAACAGGTCCTTGCGCAGATGCAGGGCAAGCTCAGGCGGCAGGCTGATGGTGTCGCGATACAGATCGTCCACCATATTGGCTTCCGTCTGCACCAGATTGCCGACCTCCGCGTAACTCTCCCAAACGGCGACCGCGATGAAGGCCAGCAGCACAGCATAGATGACGCCGACGATCGCGAGTACGAAACCTGCCAGGTCATTATGCTGGCTGCGCAGACGATGCGGGATCACGGCATGGATCAGCAACAGCGCGCCGATAGCGAGCGCCGCCGACCCGACCACGGCGATCAGCACGGCCAGGCTCGTGGGCATCAGGCACAGAAATTGCGCAAAGCCTGCAAGCATTGAACGGCCCTTCCCGTGTCAGTACGTTTATACGCGAAGCTGGATCAATGCGTTACCTTGACCGCGCCGCCCGACCTGTCCTTGATAATACCGTGTAAAAACGAATGGGAGACCGGATGCCATCCATCGTCCTGCCTCTCGCCGCGGCGGATTTTTATCACACCGTCCTGCTCGCCTTTTCGGCGCTCTTCGCGATCGTCAATCCTCTCGTCAATGCCATCATCTTCGGGCAGATCACGGCTGACCGAACGCATGCCGAGCGGATGCGGCTGGCCCGGCGAGTCGGCCTCTATTCCCTCGCTCTGCTGCTCTTCTCGCTCTGGGTCAGCTCCTATGTGCTCAATTTCTTCGGCATCTCGCTCGGCGCGCTGCAGGTGGCGGGAGGATTGATCATCGCCGTCGGTGCCTGGCGCCTGCTGCATGCCCCGGAACAGCGCGAAGCCGAGAAACAGACCCAGGTGCGGCAGGACGGCCGCACGGTCGCGGCCGAGAACGTCAACGACATCGCCTTCTTTCCCGTCAGCATCCCGTTCACGATCGGACCGGGCACCATCTCGGTCTGCATAACGCTCAGCGCGAACCGTCCGACGAATGGCAGTCCGCTGCCTTATCTTCTGGCGCTGAGCGCGTCTGCCATCCTCATGGCAGTGACGATCTGGATCATCTTCAGCTTCGCCGATCGCACAGCGCCCGTCTTTGGCCGCACCGGCACGCGCGCCATCACGAGGCTGTTCGCGCTACTGCTGCTTTGTATCGGCGTGCAGATTGTAGCCGCCGGTGTCGAGGCGCTGCTGCTGCCGATGATCGCGGCGGCCAAGGGCTGAGAGGCGACGGGCATGGCATTCATCTCATCCCTCGGCGCCTTTTCGACCCTGCCACAGGGCCTGCTGCTCGGCTTTCCGGCGCTGTTTTCGATCACCGATCCGATCGGCAACTCGGTCATTTTCAGCCAGATGACAGCAGACCGCAGCATCCCCGAGCGGCGCGTCATTGCCATCCGTGTCGGCCTTTACGCGGCGATCTTCCTGCTCGCCGCCCTATGGGCGGGTTCGCCAGTACTGCATTTCTTCGGCGTCACCCTGCCCGCGCTGAAAGTCGGTGGCGGGCTGGTCGTCGCGGCCAATGGCTGGCGATTGCTGTTCTCCGAAGAAGAGCAGGCGCCAGGGGAAGATGAGTCTCCTTCCCTGCGCCCCTCAGCCGCCGACTTCGCCTTTTTTCCCATCACCATGCCGCTGGTCGTGGGCCCGGGCGCCATTTCGGTCGCCATCACCCTCGGCGCGGCAACGCCACCGGGGCTGCAACTTCCGTATCTCGCGGGCGCGTCGCTTGCGGCGCTGATCGTCTGCGCCATCATCGTCCTGCTGTTCCGCTCGGCCGGTCTCATCGGGCGCGCACTGGGCCCCGCTGGCTCCCGCGCCGTGAAGCGGCTGGTGGCGCTGCTGCTGCTTTCGATCGGCGTGCAGATCATGGCGCTCGGCCTGCAGGCATTGCTGGTGCCTTTCCTGCAGAGCGCGCTCCACACCGCGCCTTAAGCCGGCAGATCCACAACCTGGCGCCGCGGCAAGGTCAGCGCCGCCAGCAAAGCAAGCGCCGCCCACACGATCAGATACAGCGCGGGCGCCATCGGGTGACGGTCATGGGGATTAACCAGCGCCGCGGCGACGAGCGGTGAGAGACCGCCCCCCAATGCCGCGCCCAGATTGTAACTGACGGCGACGGCCGAGCATCGCGCCGTGCGTCCCATGCTCTCAGCCAGGACCGCGGGCAGTGGTGCGCCCACGATCATCAGCAAAGCCGCAAGCCCCACCTGCCCCGCCAATACTTTCAGCTCGACATGATGGCTGGAGAACAACCGGAACAGCGGCCAGGTCAATAAAACGAGGCCGCTGAAACCCAGGATGATCATGATGCGGCGGCCGATGCGGTCCGACAGATGACCGAACAGCGGCACCAGAAGCACGCAGACGAACAGGGAGGTCGTGTTGATCGTGAAAATGCCGAAGCCGGCCAGCCCGTCCACCTCGCTGGCAAAGGTCACGAAATAGACGAAGAGAATGTAGAAATACGCGAGCAAGGCACCGCTGAGCAGAAATCCGCGCAGCATCGCCCGCCAATCGGCGCGAAACGCGGCGAGCAAGGGAAACGCGGCACGCGCCGGCCGCGCTTGCGGCTCCGTCAGCTGCAGCCGCCGCAGCCAGAACACGAAGCCGCCCAGCACGATGCCAAACAGAAACGGCAGCCGCCAGCCCCAGGCCACCACCGCGTCAGCGGGCAGGATGAGGGTGATCGCCATCCCCATACAGGAGCCGAGCAGCGTGCCGAGCGTGCCCCCCATCGCGGCCAGGCTGCTGACCAGGCCGCGCCGCTGCGGCTTACTGGATTCCGCGAGGAAGGTGATGGAGGCGGAGTATTCGCCGCCCACCGACAGGCCCTGTAGCAAGCGCAGAAGAATGAGCAGCAGCGGCGCCGCCAGGCCTAAGCTCGCATAGGTCGGCAGGCAGCCGATTAGGAAAGTTGCCGCCGCCATCATGATGGATGACAGCGTCAGCGCGCGCCCACGGCCGAACCGGTCTGCGATATGCCCGAAGACGATGCCGCCCAGCGGGCGCATGAAGAAGGCTGCCGCGAAGACGCTGAAGGCCGACAGAAGGGAGACGATATGATCTGAATTGGGAAAGAAATTGCGCCCGAACGTGGCTGCAAAAAAGCCGTAGGCCCCAAAATCATACCATTCCAGAATATTGCCGACGGCACCCGCGAGTATCGTCAGACGCGGCACGCCTCCCTGCTGCGGCAATGCCTCTGCGACCCGTCCCGCCATCTCTCGCTCCTGCTCGGATAGGATTTACTAAACAGGTCCAGGCCGCTGGCGCCAAGGGGCGTTTCAGCCGCAAACGGGCACTTTCCGGCCCCGCATCTGCCACTGGCACCGCCCTATCCGCGGCTGCACACCGGTCCGCGGTGCCATGCATTTGCGGGTCCCGCCTCTTGCGCGCATGGCGCCGCCAATGGAGAAGAGGAACCCAGACCGCAGGAGCGAAAAGACAGTGCCGTTCAAAAAAGCACGCATTGCGATCCCGTCCCTGATTGTCCTGGTCGCGGTCGCGGCTGGGGGCGCCCAGCTTTGGGCAGAGCGCCAGGCGCGCCTGCGCGTGGATGAGACGCTGGCGGCTCTGCCCGCCGGCGCGACGGGCCATTATGACAGCCTCGGCTACAACCTGTTCACGCAGACGCTGCGTCTCTCAGGCTTCACCGTGCAGCGCGCCGGCCAGCCGCAGCTCGCGATCCGGGACCTGGTGCTGCATCATCTCTCCGGCGATGGTTCGACCCAGAATCCCTATCATACGGGGACGGTGACCCTGGTCGGCATCGATGTCTGGCGTGGCACCCATCATGTCAAAATCGGCACTATCGCGGCGAAGGATATGGCGATCCTTGCCCCCGGAGAGCCCGTACCCGCCGGCACGCCGCGCTGGCTGACCGCACCTGAGGACGGCACGCCCATCGCCTTCGGCACCGTCCAGGCCGACACCATCAGCGACGACCAGGGCACCAGCATCGTCGCCCTGTCGCTGTCGAATTATATGAGCGGACAACTGCGCGACATGAGCTTCAGCCACTATGCTGATCGCCGCGGCAATACGATCGAAAGCGCGGCAGCAGCCGCCATCGATCTCGACGCGCTGGACCGCGTTTTCAATCCGGCGCGCTATACCCCGGACGCGCCTTCCTGGGCCACACCGCGCCCGCTGCTCGGGCATTTGGAAATCGCCAACCTTGTCGCCAAAGGCGAGCGTGGCGTCAGCCAGTTTGACCATCTGACGATCGACGGTCTGACCGGCCGCCCCTTCGCCTCGGCGCCAACCCCGGAGACCGTAAAGACCGAGGCCTTCGCACGGGACGCGGCGCAAGCCATTGGTATTGGCAATGCGACACTGCTCAACCTGAGCGTGCAGGACAACCGCACGACCGCAACCGTCACGACGGATGATCCGGCGGAAGCTGGGGGTATTGTCAATCCAGGGGTGGTCGGCCTGCAAAACGCTCAGACGGCGACGACCGTCACGATCGGCCACATGGCGCTCACCGGCTATACGGACGGCGCCCTCGGCCGGTTCACGCTCGGCCATGTGGCGGTTCAGGAGAATGGCAAGGCGGCCGCCAGCCTCGAGCATGTCGAACTTAATGGATTGGTGACAACCGCCCTGCTGCATGCCCCCCCGGACGCTTCGCTGGATACGCTGCTGGCTACCGCCCAAAACGGCGGCGTGAAGCTCTCGGGCCTCAATATCGCCGGTCTTGAACTGTCCTTGCCGACCGGCGGCACCGTCCAGCTGAAGGATCTGAAGGACAGCGTCTCTTACGGCAGCAGCGTCCAGACGGAGATGACCATGAACGGCCTGAGCGTTCCGGCAAGCGCGACACCGGAATTGCATGAATTGCTGCAGCCTCTGGACATAGACCCGCTGGTGCTTTCGGCCGCCGAGACAGGCAGCTACAACCCCACCACCGGCGACAGCCACATCGCGTCATCCACGCTTGCCGCCCAGGACCTCGGCAGCCTGAGCCTGAGTGGGGACTTCACCAACTTGCCGCACGGCCTTGGCGCGGATGGCGATGTCATGGCAGCTTTGGGTCAGACGAAAATCGGCGCGTTCCGCGTCAGTTTCAGCAATGAGAGCCTGGTGCAGCGCATCATCGCGATGCTGGCCAAACAGTCCGGCAAGACACCGGCCGAGATGACGGACGGCGCCCGTGCGGCTGCGGCCTTCTTTGCCGCGACCCTGGTGCCGGATCAGGCCGATGCCGGGCAGCAGATCGCGAACTTCCTGGCCAACCCAAAGACGGTGACCCTGACGGCCGCACCTGCCGCTCCGGTGCCGGTCTCCGCCTTCACATCCAGCAATCTGCGCGCGGCGCAGGCGGCGCTGAACCTGCATCTAACGGCGGATTGAACAGCATGACGCCCGCAATTGCGGGCGTCATGGTCACCTGTGTCGATCGGGTAATGAAAGCGCGGGCCAAGGCCCGCGCACTGAAGGCTCAGCCTTCGGCTTCGTCCTCGAAACTATGGACGATCTTATTCAGGAAGCGGCGGAACAGCGCTGCTTCGAGCGGCGAGAGGGCGTCGAGCGCCGACTGTTCAATGCCGCCAATCTCCGCCGTGACGCTTTTCAGCGCTGCCGCGCCGTCTGCGGTCAGCGAAATGGCGCCATCCTTGGGCGCCAGAACCAGACCGCGTTCGGCCAGGTCCTCGACCAGCACCAGGATTGCCGTGTCCTGTCCGGGACCGGCCAGTTCCTCCAGCTCCTCGACGCTCATCGCGCTGTCGGAGACGCTGCGCAGCACCTCGAATTCCGCGAGCGAAATCTCGGCCTCGCTCAGCTCCGTTTCGATCTGGCGAATGAGACCGTCTTCGGCCCGGACCAGCAGTTCCGACAGCAGAGCCTCCTCGGCCGGCGGCTGCACTGGCGCATCGTTGCGCAGAAAAATGCCGTAGCGCCCGCCATGGAAGGCCAATGGCGCGTGGCCGTCATGATCGAAATCATCCACTTCACCGACCAGGATATAGTGATCGCCGGCCTCATGCCGAAACGCCGTGCGGCACTGGAAACGCGCGGCACAGCCCTTCAGCAGGGGAACGCCGGCATGGCCGCGCTCGATCGCGACGCCCGCGAACTTGTCGGTGCCCGATTTGGCGAATTGACCGGAGAGATGCTCCTGATCGGTCGCCAGGATATGCACGGCGAAATTCTCCGCCGCCATGAAGGCAGCCAGGCTGGAGGAGTTCTTGCCGATGCTCCACAGGATCATCGGCGGATCGAGCGAGACCGAGTTGAAGCTATTGGCCGTGACACCGACATCGGTGCCGTCGGCTGACTGCGTGGTGATGATGGTGACGCCGGTCGCGAAGGAACCGAGCGCATTGCGGAACTGACGAGCCTTGTCCAAGGCGGCGGTCGCAGACATCAGGCGCGCACCGCGGACCCGGAGGCATCGGCCACACCGAGCGCCGTGAGCGCCGTCGCCACGATGTCCTTGGCGGTCAGACCGGCCTCGATGGACTGGGCAGCCGGGGTGTTGTGGTCAATCAAACGATCGGGAATCACCATGGGACGCACCTTCACTCCACCATCCAAAAGGCCGGAAACGGCCATGTAATGCAGCACGGCGGACCCGAAGCCGCCAGAGACATTGTCCTCGATGGTGATGATGACTTCATGATGCTTTGCCAGCTGGCGGATAAGATCGGTATCCAGCGGCTTCATGAAGCGTGCATCGGCGACGGTCGTGCTGAGCCCGCGCGCCGCCAGTTCGTCGGCCGCCTTGAGCGCCTCATAGAGGCGCGGGCCGAGGGCCAGAACAGCGATCTTGCTGCCTTCGCGCATCACGCGGCCGCGGCCGAGTTCCAGCACCTTGCCGCGTGCCGGCAATTCCAGGCCGAAACCCTCGCCCCGTGGATAGCGGAAGGCGCTGGGCCGGTCGTCGATGGCGGCGGCGGTCGCGACCACGTCCATCAGTTCCTGCTCGTCCGATGGCGCCATCACCACCATGCCGGGCAGGCAGCCCATGAAGCACAGGTCATAGACGCCGGCATGGGTATGGCCGTCAGCGCCGACCATGCCCGCACGGTCCATCGCGAAGCGCACCGGCAGGCTTTGGATGGCGACGTCATGCACCACCTGATCGTAGCCGCGCTGCAGGAAGGTCGAATAGATCGCGACGAAGGGCTTGATGCCTTCCGTCGCCATGCCTGCGGCGAAGGTTACGGCGTGCTGCTCGGCAATGCCGACATCGAAGGTCCGCTCGGGGAATTTCTTGGCGAAACTGTCGAGCCCGGTGCCGGAAGGCATAGCCGCCGTCACCGCCACGATGCGGGGATCGACCTCGGCCTCTGCGATCAGCGCGTTGGCGAAGACCTTGGTATAGCTCGGCGGCCCCGGGGGCGCCTTGCCCTGCTCGCCGGTCACGACATTGAAGCGGGTGACACCGTGGTATTTGTCGGCGCTCGCCTCGGCTGGGGCATAGCCCTTGCCCTTTTGCGTCACGACATGCAGCAGAACCGGGCCGCCTTCCTCGTGGTCGCGCAGATTGCGCAGCACGGGCAGCAGATGGTCCATATTATGGCCGTCGATGGGACCGACGTAATAGAAGCCCAGTTCCTCGAACAGCGTGCCGCCGGTCAGGATGCCGCGGGCGTATTCCTCCGCGCGCTTGGCCGTGCGCTCGATGGAGCGCGGGAAGCGCTTCGCCATCTTGGCCGCCAGATCGCGCAGGCTGAGGAAGGAGCGCGAGGAGATCAGCCGCGACAGATAGGCGCTCATCGCCCCCACCGGCGGCGCGATCGACATATCGTTGTCATTCAGGATGACGATGAGGCGGCTTTTCATCGACCCGGCATTGTTCATCGCCTCATAGGCCATGCCGGCGCTCATCGAGCCGTCGCCGATGACGCAGATGATCTGCTGGTCGGGGTTTTCGCCCTTGAGATCGCGGGCGACCGCCATGCCGAGACCTGCTGAGATGGAGGTCGAGGAATGGGCAGCGCCGAAGGGATCGTATTCGCTCTCGGACCGGCGGGTGAAGCCGGAAAGCCCACCCGGCTGGCGCAGGGTGCGGATGCGGTCGCGGCGGCCGGTCAGGGTTTTGTGCGGATAGGCCTGATGGCCGACATCCCAGATCAGCCGGTCACGCGGCGTATCGAAGACAGCGTGGATCGCGACCGTCAGTTCGATGACGCCAAGGGCGGAACCCAGATGACCGCCGGTGACGGAGACGGTATCGACCACCTCCGCCCGCAATTCCTCTGCGACCTGGGCCAGTTGTTCCGCTGAAAAATTGCGCAGATCGGCCGGATAGGTGACGCGGTCGAGGAGCGGTGTGTGCGGGGGCATGGGCAATCAGCTCCGTCTCGAAACCACAAACTCGGTGAGGGCAACCAGATGAGCGGCCTTCTCTCCGAAGCTGGAGAGATAGCCCGCAGCCTGGTCGGCCAACATATTGGCATGGGCCCGCGCCTGCTCCAGCCCCATGATAGAGACCATGGTCGCTTTATGCGCAGCGGCATCCTTGCCCACGGTCTTGCCGATCTCCTCCTCCGTACCCTCGGCATCGAGAATATCGTCGGCAATCTGGAAAGCGGCGCCGAGATCGCGGCCGAATGCCGCAATCAGGTGGCGCTGATGCGACGGCGCGCGCCCCAGAATGGCGCCGGCCTCGGCACTATATTGGATCAGCCGCCCGGTCTTGAGCGCCTGCAGCCTGGTGACTTCCGCGCCCGACAGCGTCTGTCCTTCCGACAGCATGTCGATCATCTGGCCGCCGACCATGCCGCGCGCGCCGGAAGCGGCGCCCAGGGCCGCGACCAGTTCGCAGCGGGCCTGCGAATCGGAATGGGTGTCGACATCGACCAGCACCTCAAAGGCCCGCGTGAGCAGGGCGTCACCGGCCAGAATGGCGGTCGCCTCGTCGAAAGCCTTATGGCAGGAGGGCTGGCCACGGCGCAGATCATCGTCGTCCATGGCCGGCAGGTCGTCATGCACCAGGGAATAGGCATGCAGCATCTCGACGGACGCAGCGACTCGTGCAGCACAGGCCGGGGCGACTGAAAACAGGCTCGCGACTTCCATCACCAGAAAGCCGCGCAGGCGCTTGCCACCACCGAGCACAGCATAGCGCATCGCCTCAATCAGGCGCTTTTCCGGGCCTTCGGGCAGCGGCAGCAGGACGTCCAGCGCATGCTCGACCTCCTGCGCCCGCTTCTTCATGACCTCGGCGAGCTTCGCCGTGTGCTCGCTTCCGACTACCTGCATCCCAATTCCATTTTGTTCAGAGTCGTTCATTCAACGGGCCGCGTGGCAAGGCTGCCGTCCGCCCGTTCCACAATGGCCTGGATTCGCGTTTCAGCCTCAGCCAGCTTTGCTTCGCAATGGCGCCGCAACTGACTGCCGCGCTCAAAAGCGGCGATGGCTTCCTCCAGCTTCTGCTGTCCGGTCTCCAGGCCGCGCACGATTTTTTCGAGTTCGGCCAAAGCCTCCTCGAAGGACAGATGAGAGACATCGACAGCCGGAACCGGGGCGGCAGGCTGAACAGAATCGGATACGGACGAGGCAGACATCAGGAGATGCACTCGCGCGGACAGAGCCAGAGCTGGAACATGGTCATTCTCGTAATCCTTTTGGGCCGAGAGCGCCAACCCCCCGTTAACCCCAGACGCGGGGCCAGCAGGCCCTCATCGATGTGACAAAAACAAGGCAGTGCCTGACGCACGCCTCCCCTGTCACGGAAAAGGTCGCGAAACGCCGACCCTTTGGTCTATGACGCGCTTCTTTCGCTGGTGGATTCCCGAAACCAATATGCCCTTTCCGACCCCCCACGCCACTCTGGCGCAGGCCCTCGAGGCGCGCGGCTATTCCGAACCGACTTCCGTCCAGGCTGCTATTCTGACAGCTGAACCGGGGCGGGACCTGCTGGTCTCCGCCCAAACCGGTTCCGGCAAGACGGTCGCCTATGGCCTGGCCTTCGCCGAGACCCTTTTCGCAGGTGCCGAGCAGCTGCCGCCCGCCGGCCCGCCGCTGGCCCTGATCATCGCGCCGACGCGCGAACTGGCCCAGCAGGTCCATACCGAGCTGACTTGGCTCTATGCTGAGGCGCGCGCCCGGATTGTGGTCTGCGTCGGGGGCATGGATGCACGCACGGAAGCCCGTGCGCTCTCGCGGGGCGCCCATATTGTGGTCGGCACCCCCGGCCGCCTGAAGGATCATCTGGAGCGCCGGCAGCTCGATCCCTCACAATTACGTGTGGTTGTGCTCGACGAAGCGGATGAGATGCTTGATCTCGGCTTCCGCGAGGAGCTGGAATTCATCCTCGATGCCGCCCCGGCCGAGCGGCGTACTCTTCTGTTCTCTGCCACCATTGCCCGTGACATCGCGATGCTGGCCCGGAAGTTCCAGAAGGATGCGCTGCGCATCGACACCGTCGATCGCAGCCAGCCGCATGCCGATATCGAATACCGCGCCATGAAAATCGACCCGTCCCAGGTCGAAGCGGCAACGGTGAATACGCTGCGCCTGATCGACAGCCCGGCCATCATTTTCTGCGCCCGGCGTGACGGTGTGCGCACCATGGCCGATGCCCTGAACGCCCGCGGCTTCTCGGCTGTCGCCCTGTCGGGCGATCTGTCGCAGCAGGAGCGCAATAACGCGCTGCAATCCGTGCGTGACGGCCGCGCCCGCGTCTGCGTCGCGACCGACGTCGCCGCCCGTGGACTCGATCTGCCGGAACTCGGCCTTGTTATCCATGCCGACCTGCCGACGAACAAGGAAACGCTGCTGCACCGTTCCGGCCGCACCGGCCGCGCCGGCCGCAAGGGCATCTGCGTGCTGATGGTGGCGCATTCCCGCCGCCGCCGGGCCGAAATGCTGATCAGCTCGGCCGGCATCACCGCCCGCTGGAGCACGGCACCCTCGGCCGCGGAGATCCGCGAGCAGGACCAGCAGCGTCTCCTGAATGACGCGATCATCGCCGAACCGGCCTCCCAGGAGGATGCCGCGCTGGCCTATCAGATGGCCGAGCGCTACGGCGCGGAAGCCATGGCGGCCGCCTTTATCCGCGTGCGCCGCCAGTCCCTGCCCGCCCCGGCTGATATCGAAGGCGCCCGCCCCGGCTTTGAGGAGGCGCGTGCCGCCAGTGGCCCGCGCGAACGTGCCCCGCGCGACTATGCCGAACGGCGCGACCGCTTCGAGCGCAGCAATGACCGCGGCGCTGCGCCGGGGCCCGACCAGGGTCCGCGTCCGAATTTCTACGAGAATGACGGCGAGCCGATGGTGTGGTTCCGCACCAGCGTCGGCCGCAGCAAAAAGGCCGATCCGAAGTGGCTGCTGCCGCTGATCTGCCGTCTTGGCGGCGTCAGCAAGCGTGAAGTAGGCGCAATCCGCATCACCGATCACGAGACGCGCTTCCAGATCGCCGCGGCGGCCGTTGACAGCTTCGTCTCCTCGGTCGGCGAAGCGGGCGATAACGAGATCCGCATCGAACGTGCCGATGGCCCGCCGACGCAGGAAAGCCCGCGTCCGCGCGGTGACTTCAACCGCAGCAGCCGTCCGCCGCGCCGTGACGGCGACCGGCCGGATTTCGCTGCGCGTAAGAAGCCGGGCTTCGTCAAAAGCGATGGCCCCCGCAGCTTCCGCAACCGCGCCAAGGGCTGATCACCCGTCACGCGACCAGACTGATACCGCCTGAACATGAAAAACGCGCCGGGGAGCAATCCCCGGCGCGTTTTGCTTGGGTCTGACCGCGCGCTGCTTACTTGTCGATGAAGGTCGGATCGATAACGTCAGGATAGGTGATCGGCATTTTGATCGTGGACAGCTTGCCCCAGATCTGCAGGCCGAGCTTGATCACATCATTCGCCTCGCCAGGGTTGGCGACGGTGCCGAAATAGCTCTTGTTCTGGGCGGCGGTATAGAAATTCACGCCAGCGGCGGCGGACGCGAAATCAGCCGGGTTGGAGAGATAGCCGCCGACGCTTTTCGCCATATCGGTATAGGCGTCCTTCGGATGGGCGTTGGTATAGTCAACGGCTTCAAGAATGCCGTCCACCAGTGCCTGCACATCCTGCGGGTCGTTCTTGATGGTGTCGCAGCGCACGGCGAGCACATCCAGAATAACGCCCGGGGTTGCCGCGGAGCTGATCAGGACCTTGCCCTTGTCATGCTCCTTGACGAAGGAGAGGTTCGGCTCCCAGGTCACGGCTGCCGGCACGCGGCCGGCGATGAAGGCGGCGGCGGCATCATCGGCCGTCATATTGACGACCTTGAAGTCGCTCTGCGTCATGCCCTGCTTGGCCAGAAGGTAGTTGAACCAGAACTGGCTGGTGGACCCTTCATTCAGCGCGATCTTCTTGCCCTTCAGCTCCGCGATGCTGGTGACGGTCTTGCCCGCCACCATGCCATCCGCACCATGGCTGTCATCCAGCGCCATCACGGATTTGAAGCAGAATTCGGGGGAGCGGTATTTCAGGATTTCGTCCAGCGTCACTGCCGTGCCCTGGATCTGGCCGGCCGCCATCGCGCCCATGGACAGCGAGGAATCGCTCACGATCTTCAGGTCAACGTCGAGCCCGCGCTTCTTGAAATAGCCCATGTCGCGGGCCAGAAATATCGGGCCGTAGCCCACCCAGACAGTCATGGACAGGGTCAGCTTGCCGGCTTCGGCGGGCTTCGCCACGCCGACGGTCGCGGCGGCGGCCATAACGAGGCCGAGGGCAGCACCGGCACAGCGGCGCCAATTGAAGGTTTTCATCTCAGTCGTCTCTCCTTGCATCTGCGTTCAGGCTTGGGGCAGCGTTGCGTCGACAATCTGACGAACGTCGAACGGAAGAAGTGCCGCGACTTCCCTGCGGAAGGGCACAGGGTCGGAGGACACTGGCATATCCAGCTCCTCGGCATAGCGGCGGCCGCTCCAGGTCGCGGCGGCAATCGTACCGGGTGCCAGCGCATCACCAATGAGGGTCACGCTGCGCAGGCCAGCCGCCTGCCACTCGTCCCGGCGCGCTGTCACCGCGTCATAGAGATCGGTGTCGGGCAGCCGGGCGGTGACCAGCAGCACGCTCTCGGCGGATCGCCTCTCCTGCCGCCCGGTGAAGGTGCAGGTGAGCGTCACACCATCCCTATCGACGGCGGCCAGCACACGATGCGGTTGAATGGTGACGCCCAGTTCGATCAGCCGCGCCTGAATGCGATGCTGCTCCATTGTATTGCGCGTCCAGGTCGCGACTTCGGCCACGGGCGTCACATAGGTCACGCTATAGCCTTCGCTGACCAGAAGCTCGGCCAGAACATTGGCCATGACATAGTGGTCGTCATCGTAAATCAGCACTGAGCGGCCGGTGGGCCGCAGCCCGGCCATCAGGTCGTCCGGTGTCAGCACATCGGCCGCGGCGGCAATCGGCATCGGTGTCACGACATGGCGGGAAACGGTATCCCGCCGCCAGCGCGATCCGGTGGCGACCGCGACATGCGCGAAGCCCATGCTCAGAATATCCTCGGCCGTCAGGTCACTGTCGCGATAGATCGTCACATTCGGCATGGTCGTGATCTGTCCGAGGCGGTAATCGACGACCCGTCCCCAGGCGGATAGACCGGGCAACAACCGCTCCCGCGCGACACGTCCGCCAAGCGTGGTGCCGCGTTCGGCGAGTGCGACCTCATAGCCACGGCGGCCGAGCATCATCGCGGCTTCGAGCCCGGCAGGACCTGACCCCACGACCAGCACGTTGTCATCCGAAGCGCGCGGCCGGATACGTTCCGGGTGCCAGCCGCGCCGCCATTCCTCGCCCATCGACGGGTTCTGCGTGCAGCGGATAATGGAGGCCGTGTGATCGCCCGCGACGCAGATGTTGCAGCCGATGCATTCGCGAATATCCTCGATGCGGCCTTCCTCGATCTTCTTCGGCAGAAAGGGATCGGCGATCGAAGGCCGGGCGGCGCCGATGAAATCCATCAGCCCCTGGCGGACCATGCGCACCATGGTATCGGGCGAGGTGAAGCGGCCGACACCGACGACAGGTTTCGTCGTCAACTGCTTGATGCCGGTGATATAGGGTTCCTGATAGCCCTCTTCCGCGAAGCGCGAGGTCTGGCTGTCATTGTCCCAGCTCGACAGCGTCAGATCCCACAGATCCGGCAGCTCGCCCATATGGGCGATGAGGTCACGCGCCTCGGCAGCATGAAAGCCTTCGGTGCCGATCAGCTCATCGACCGAAATGCGGCAGGCGACCGCGCAACGATCTCCCACCACGTCACGAACGTCCGAAATCAGCTCGCGCAGCAGGCGCGCGCGGTTTTCCAGACTGCCGCCATATTCGTCGGTGCGGGTGTTGTAGCGGCGGGAGAGGAAGAACATCGGCCCGCCGAACATCTTGCCGGCATAGACATAGACCACGTCGTAATCGGCGCGCTTGGCGCGGACCGCCGCTTCCCGGTGCCAGCGCCTGAGATTGGCGATGTCCTGCCGGTCCATCGCGCGCGCCTGCACGGGGTCATTGAAGACGCTGGCCACTGGCAGATGCGCCGGCCCCATGGGAATTTCGCGCGAATAGAGGTTCGGGGCATTCATCCCGTTATGGCAAAGCTGCAAGCCCGCCAGCGCGCCATATTCATGCACCGATGCGGACATGCGGGCCAGCGCCGGCAGGTCCTGATCGTCCCAGATGCGCAGCTCGATAAAGGGGCAGATTTCCGCACTTGGATGGATCTCTGCCTGTTCCGTGCAGACGACGCCCCAGCCGCCTTCCGCCTTGATCGCGCGCATGGTGGCGAGCGCCGACGGGTCGCGGTATCCCATGCCGTTGCAATGCGGCACCTGGAAGAAGCGATTCTTCGCTGTCACCGGCCCGATCTGCACGGGCTGGAACAGAATATCGTAGCGTGGATCGCGGGTCATGCTCTCGGTGCCAGCCTTCCCGCTCAATGATCTTCGTCGATCTCATCATGCAGCAGACCGAGAATCTGGCGCTTGATGGCGATGAATTCGGGATCGAGCATCATGTCGAGCGAACGCGGGCGGGGAATGTCGATATCGACCGTCGCCTTCATGCGGCCCGGACGGGCCGTCATCACATGGACGCGGTCACCCAGGATGATGGCCTCATCGATGTCATGCGTCACGAAAAGCACGGTTTTGTGGCTGTGGTCCCAGACGCGCAGCAGCAGCTTCTGCATCGTCGCGCGGGTCTGGCTGTCGAGCGCGCCGAAAGGCTCATCCATGAGCAGGATCTTCGGGTCATTCGCCAGGCTGCGCGCTATCGCCACACGCTGCTTCATGCCACCCGATAGCTGTTTCGGATAATGTTTCGCGAATTGCGACAATCCCACTTCATTGAGATAGTAGCTGACAATCTCGCGCCGTTCGGCCGCCGGCAGGCCGCGGCGCTTGAGGCCGAATTCGACATTCTCGGCGACCGTGAGCCAGGGGAACAGCGTATAGGCCTGGAAGACCATGCCGCGGTCGCGGCCGGGGCCATCGACATGTTCGCCACCGACGATGATCTCGCCGCCCGTCGATTCCAGAAGACCGGCGGCCAGATAGAGCAGGCTGGACTTGCCGCAGCCCGAGGGGCCGACAATGACCGCGAACTCCTTTTCCCGCACTTCAAAGGACACGCGGTCCAGCGCGAGCACCGAACTGTCGCCGCTATTGTAGCGCAGTTCCACCGACCGGGCTTCGAGCAGGGGGGCGCCGATCATCTGCGTTGCGGGCGTGCTCATGACCGCGCTCATGCCGCCCACCCTGCCGTCTTGGCACGCAAGAGCCGGAAGAAACTGTCGGTGATCAGGCCCAGAATGCCGATAATGCCAATGGCCAGGAAGATCTTGTCGACCTGAAAGCCGCGCATCGCCTGCATGCTCATATAGCCCAGCCCGCTGTCAGCGGCGACGAGTTCGGCGACCACCAGATAGGTCCAGGCCCAGCCCATGGTGATGCGCAGGGTGTCGATGATACCGGGCTTGGCGGCCGGCAGAATGACATGGGTCAGCACGTCCCGGCGGGAGGAGCCCAGCGTATAGGAGGCGTTGAGCATGTCTTCCGGCACCGCCCGCACGCCATCCATGATCATCACCAGCTGCTGGAAGAAGGTGCCGAAGATGATGATGGCGACGCGCTGTGACAGGCCGAGGCCGATCCAGAGGATAAACAGCGGCACGAAGGCCGTGACCGGCAGGTAGCGGATGAAATTGACCATCGGCTCCAGCGCTGCCTGGACGATGCGGAAAGTGCCCATGAGCAGGCCGAGCGGCACCGCGATGACCGAGGAAATCGCGAAGCCGAGCAGGATGACTTCGATCGAAGACCACATATTCGGCCAGATCGTGCCGTCGGACACCATCAGGATGCCGCGTTCGATCACCGCGGTCGGCGACGGCAGGAAAATATCCGGCATCACGCCGCCATAGGTCAGCAGCGACCAGATGCCGATGACGATGGCCCAGACGACCAGACCCGCGATCAGCGTCGCGCGCGACGAAATCGGGGCGCGCGGGGTCAGCGCACGATCGACGAAGCCGCGGCGGCGCTTGGGCCGCAACGGCGTCACGCTCTCAGCGCTCGGGATGGCGGGCGCGCCGGAGCCACCATCGGCGGGCGCGAATGTCTTATCGAATCTCATGGCAGGCTCCACGCAAGAACCGTTCCAACTTAAGGACATCATTGCCATCCTGGCTATGGCCGGCGGGTGGCTTGGGCATGCGATAGGCAGGTTATGATGGATACGACCGAAACCCTGAACGCAATCGTCGGATTCCCGACCGTGACCGGCGGCCCAAACCTGGACCTTATGCACTGGCTGCAGCAGCGCCTGAGGGAGGTCGGCGCCGATGTGCGCGTTATGCCCGGAACCGATGCGAACCGGATCAACCTTTGGGCAACAATTGGCCCGAAGGGACCGGACGGCGTGGTTCTGTCGGCGCATGCGGATGTCGTGCCCGTTGCTGGCCAGGCCTGGACATCCGATCCCTTTCGCCTGACGGAGCGTGACGGCTGCCTTTACGGACGCGGGTCCGTGGATATGAAAGGTTTTTTGGCCGGCATGGTGACCGCGGCGGCCAGTGCCAGCCGGCGGCCATTGCGCCGCCCCCTCTATCTCGCCATGTCGCATGACGAGGAAATCGGCTGCGTCGGGGTGCGGCCGATGCTGCAGGCGCTGGCGGCCGAGGGCTTCCAGGCCCGCGCCTGCATCGTGGGTGAGCCGACCGGCCTTGCCATTGCCACCGGTCACAAGGGCAAGGTGGCCGCGCGGGTCACCTGCCGGGGAAAGGCCGCCCATTCCGCCAATCCTGGCCTCGGTATCAATGCTATCGGCCTGGCCGCCGCAATGGTGCGAGAGATTGAGGCACTGGCGGCATGGCTGGCGGCGGAAGGGCTGCGGGACGCGTCCTATGCGGTGCCGCATGGCACGGCGCAGGTGGGCACCATCCAGGGCGGAACCGCGCTCAATATTGTGCCCGCGGAGACGAGCCTGGCTTTCGAGATCCGCTTCCCGGCCGGCGAGGATGTTGAGCTTCTGTTGACCCGCCTGCGCGCCCGCGCGGCGGAGATTGCGGCGGCGCGCGGAGGGGAGATCACGGTCACGGTGACGAACGCCTATCCGGGCCTCGCAGAATTGGAAACCTCACCCGCCGCCGCGCTGGCCGCCGCCGCCGGCGCCTCGACCGATTACACAAAACTTGATTTCGGCACCGAGGCCGGATTGTTCCGCGATATCCTCGGCCTGCCCACCATCGTCTGCGGCCCCGGTTCCATCGACCGCGCCCATAAGCCCGATGAGTTCATCACCCGAGCGGAACTTGCGGCCGGCGATGTCTTTCTGTCACATATCGTACGCTCTTTAGAAGAATGATTGTCAAAACGATATATTGTTTTGAGATCGTAAATTAAATCTTTCGCTGTCGCTATTGATACTGCATCGATCCAAAGCTATCGGTGATACAGACATCGATGCGATAGAGAGGATTGTCTATGGCGAGGCTCTTTAGCCGGCTTGGATGGAGCCTTGCGCTCGGCTCTCTCGCCCTGATCGGCACCGGGCATCTGGCCCGGGCCCAATCCTGCGCGTCAAACGGCGGCAGTGCGGCGGATGTGGAAAGCTGCGTTCAAGAAACCAATCTGCTCAATAATTTCGCGAGCCTTCTTTCAACACCTGCTGGCATCAATTTCCTGGCGCAAGATCTGATTGTGGACCAGAACATCTATCAGAACGCAACGCCCCAGCAGCGCATTATAGCCGCCGAGAACGCCTTATATAGCTACGGCAGCGGCAACTTTGACAATACTGCGGCCAATGTCCTGGTAGGGGCTTTTCCGACCAACACCTCATTCTACTATACGACGACAGGCGGGCAAATAAGCGGCGGCGTAACCGGGCTCTACGACGGCAACGAGATTCTGAACACCACTTCGCCACTTGAAAGCGCCCTGAATACGATCAGAGGCCTCGGTGCCGGAGAGGAACTCAAAAGCTATTACAACTACGACAATATTTATTTGAACGCATTTGGCTACGCATCAACTTACCAGGACACTCAGTATTCCAGCGCAAGTTACTATAATAACCCTTCCGAGTATAATGGCGAACCGCGCCCCTTCGAGACTTCGAGCATCATCGGTGGACAGGCCTGGACTGCTCTCGATACGTCCATCTTCGCCTATAATACCCAGCAGCAAAATGTTAGCCAGGATTGGACTGAATACGAAGACTCTCCGGCATTCCCCAGCGGCCACTCGATAGCCGGCAATGTCGATGGCATCATGCTGGCGATCCTGGCGCCTGGCTATTACCAGCAGCTCGTCAACGAAGGGGTGCAGTTCGCACTCAGCCGCAATATCTTCGGCGTCCATTACCCGACGGATACGATTGCCGGACGCATCATCGCGACCTATGCCGTGGCCGAGTCTCTGGCAGGCAACAACCCATACTACGCAACCGGCAACGCCGTTTTCAACAGCGACAACCTCTCTGCGCTCAGCGCCGAGCTTGCCAGTGAACTCAGCAGCGCGGGCTTCACCTCCAGCCAGCAATCGCCCTATGCCGCCTGCGCCAGCAATATTGTCGGCTGCGTGGCCAATAACGTCATTCCGAGTGCCGCAACCTACGAAGCCAATCTTGCCGCCTACACCTTTTACCTGACCTATGGCTTGCCGAATGTGACCCCGACCGGTCTGGCCCCCGTCGTGCCACAGGATGCCTATGTCCTGATCCAGAGCCGCTTTCCCTATCTGAACCAGTCGCAGCTGAATGCGGTATTGGCTTCAACTGAGATTCCCTCAGGCAGCGTCTTCGATGTGACCGGCGCCTATGCGGGCTGGGACCGGCTCAATCTCTATGCCGCCGCCAGCGGCTATGGCGCCTTCACCGGCCCCGTATCCATCACCCTCAACAGCGCGCTCGGCGGGTTCAACGCCTTCGACATCTGGAGCAATGATATCGGTGGCGCCGGCAGCTTCTCTTTGCAGGGCAGCGGCACGCTGGTTCTGGCCGGCAATGACAGTTACACGGGTGGCACCACGGTTGCGGGCGGCACGCTTGCCCTCACCGGTACGCTCGGCGGCAATCTGACGATTGCGAAGGGCGCCGAATTCGTCAGCAATGGCGGCTATTCCGTCGCCAGCGGCAATAGCCTGGCCAATGCCGGCACCTTCGTGGAGGTCAATACGCCGCTCTCCAACGCGGGCACGGCCAGCAATAGCGGCCTCCTGCTCGGCGACCTGTCCAATAGCGGAAGCTTTGCCAATAGCGGCACACTGACCGGCGCCGTCACCAATACTGGCGACTTCACCAATAGCGGCACGCTGACCGGCACCGTGACCAATAGCAGCAGCTTTGCCAATGGCGGCTCGCTCGTCGGCGCCCTGACCAATAGCGGCAGTTTTACCAATAGCGGCTTGCTCGACGGCGCTGCCACCAATAGCGGCAGCATCACCAATAGCGGGTTGATCAACGGCGCCGTCACCAATAGCGGCAGCGTCACCAATAGCGGCGCGCTGGCCGGCGCCGTCACCAATAGCGGTAGCTTTACCAATAGCAGCCTGCTCGACGGCACCGTCACCAATAGCGGTAGCTTCACCAATGGCGGCCTGCTCGACGGCGCCGTCACCAATAGCGGCAGCGTTACCAATAGCGGCACGATTGCCGGCACCGTCATCAATAGCGGCAGCGTCACCAATCGCGGCGCGCTGGTTGGCACCGTCAGTGACAGCGGTTTGCTGGTGAATGTCGGCAGCATTTCAGGCCTGGTCACGGAAACGGCCACGGGCACGATCCTCGGCCAGGGCCGCTACCTTTCGGGAATGACGATTGGCGGACGCATCGCCCCAACGACGAGCAGCAAGGGCACCGGTGCCATCATCCAGGCCGCCGGCCCCGTCACCGTCCTGCCGGGTTCGACCTACATCCTGCAGCTCGGTGCGGGCGGCAGCACCGGCCGCATTCTGACGACCGGCACAGTGACGCTGACCGGGGGCACCGTCTCCGTCAATCTCGGCTCAGACTATGTCCCCGGCTTCGGTACTTATTCCATTCTGCAGGCGGCCCAGGGTATCAGCGGGCAGTTCGCTGACGTGACAAATCCCTTTGCCGGCAGCAACACGCCCTTTCTTGGCACCAGCCTGACTTATGCGGGCACGGACGTGAATCTCGTCGTCGGCCGGGGTGCAAGCCTCGCCGGCGCCGGCCAGACGGATAATGAAATGGCCGCGGGCCGCGCGGTCGACGCGCTGCCGCTCAGCGCCTCTCTTCTGCAGTCCATATCGCTGCTGAATTATACGACCGCGCCTGCCGCTCTCGCGTCCCTCTCGGGTGACATCTACGCGTCCGACCGCACGGTGCTGCAGGCGCAATCCATCGCCGTGCGCAGTACGATTCAAAGCCGCCTGGATCAGAGCGATGATGACCGTGCAACAGGTGCAGGCCCCGCAACCGCGGACGGTGGCACCGGTCACCACATCACCTTCTGGCAGCAGGCGCTCGGCGCCACCGGCAACAATGCGAGCCAGGGCAATGCCACAGCCGTCAACCAGACCCAGGCGGGCTACCTGCTGGGCGCGGATCTGCCGCTGCCGGGCGGCCGCCGCGCGGGCTTCGCCGTGGGCTATGACCAGAGCAATTTCAACACCAATGGCAATGCCGCCTCGGCGACCGGCAATGAGGCGGTGATTGCCCTTTATGGCGCCCAGCGCCTCGGGCCGTTCTCCCTCAGCCTTGGTGCGGCCTATACATTCAGCAATCTCACCGTCAGCCGTACAGTCACCTTTCCAGGCTTTGCCGGCGCGACACAGACCGATCTGGGCGGAGGCACCGCGCAGGGCTGGGCGGAGGCCGATTACGCCGTGCCGCTGCCGCGTGTGACGCTGACGCCCTTTGCCCAGCTCGCCTTTGTCAGCGCGCAGACGCCCTCCTTCACCGAAAGCGCCGGCACCGGCTCCGCCGGGAGCACGGCGGCTGCCCTTTCGGGTGACTCCGCCACGCAATCGAACGGCTATGGCACGCTCGGCCTCAAAGCCACCCTACCCTTCGCAGTCAGAGGTATCGGCATGACGCTCTCCGGCAGCGTCGGCTGGCAGCGCCTGATCGGGGCCGCCACGCCCAGCACGGATCTGGCGCTGAGCGGCAATCCCTTCGCCATCTCGGGCGTGCCGCTCGCAACCAATGCTGCTGCCGTGGGCGTCGGGCTGGGTATGAAGATCTCGCAGGCCGCGGGCGTTTCGCTCAGCTATGGCGGCCAATATGGCAATGGCGCCACCAACAGCGCCATCTCCGGCAATCTCGCTTTGCTGTTCTGAGCGGCCGCGCGGGCGTCAGCGGTTCAGCACATAGCGCCGAACCGCATCCGCCCAGCCGCTATCGTCATTCGTGCCCGTCACCACCATGGCGGCCGCCTTCACGCTGTCCGCCGCATTGCCCATGGCGATGGAGAGCCCGGCGACGCGCAGCATCGGCACATCGACATTCATGTCGCCCAGGCAGGCCATTTCCTCGGGCGTGACACCCGCGATCTTGGCCAGCGCCAGCGCCGCATGGCCCTTGTTCGCCGCGATATGAGTGACATCGCAATAGTAGTTGGACGACCGGTTGACCGATGCGCGACCATCGAGGGATGCCTGCAATTCCGCTTCCACCCGCCCGACGAGATCAAAATCCTTCGATGAGGACATGATCTTGATGGTCTCGCCGAGATAGGGCGTGAAGTCATCCACGATCGTATAGGTATTCTGCGTGACTTCCGCCTCATGCGCCACATAGGGGCCGAGGGGGCTGCGCACATACCAGCCGCTGCCCGCGAAAAGCCAGACATCGAGGCCGGCCTCAGTCATATGCGCGACCGCCTCGGCGGCGGCGGCTTCGGGAATGACCAGCTCGTCGAGGATCGTCGTGTTGTCGGCCGCGACGATCTGGCCGCCATTGAAGCCGGCATGGGGCGTGGTGATGCCGAGCGGCTCCAGATACATTTCCATGCCTCGCGGCGGACGGGAGGACACCAGGCAAAGTGTGATGCCCGCGTCCTTCAGCTCCTGCGCCGCACGGATGGTCTCCGGGTGCAGGCTCTTGTCTTTGCGGACCAAAGTGCCATCGACATCGCTGATGACGAGACGGATGGGTTTGGAGAGTGTGACGCCGCTCATGCTGGCCCCCATTGGAAAAGACGCGCCTGAAAATGAGGGGCTTGCCGCGCCAGGGTCAAGGCAGGCAGGAATGACATATGACATTCTCCATCGCCGCCCGCTGCGTGAGGACAGGCCGCTTTGCGGTCGCCGTCGCTTCCTCCTCCCCCGCGGTCGCCGCCCGCTGCGCCTATGCCCGCGCCGGCATAGGGGCCGCCACCACGCAAAACGTGACCGACCCGCGGCTGGGGCCCCAGGCGCTGGACCTGATGGCGCTTGGCGCCACAGCGACCGTGGCGCGGGATATTCTGGTGGGGACGACGCCCCATATCGCGCACCGCCAGCTGACGATGATCGATGCCCAGGGTCGCACCGCGGTGTTTTCGGGTAGCGGGACGCTGGGCGTGCATGCCGAGGCCCAGGGCCGCGATGTGGTCTCGGCCGGCAATCTTCTGGCCAATCCGGGCGTGCCCCAGGCCATCGTCACCGCGTTCGAGGCGAGCGCCGGGCCAGATCTGGGCGACCGTGTCATCGCCGCCATGACAGCAGGGCTGCTGGCCGGCGGCGAAGCCGGGCCAATCCATTCCGCCGGACTGCAGATCGTGGGTGAGGTGTCCTGGCCGATCGTGGACCTGCGGGTTGACTGGCATGACGCGCCGATCGCTGAACTCGGCCGGATCTGGGGGATCTACAAGCCGCAGATGGACGCCTATGTCACACGGGCCCTGAATCCGATCGCCGCCCCGTCTTATGGTGTGCCGGGCGACGCGTAAGCACCCGTCGTCTGGCTGCATCCCATCGCGACTGCCTTTATTTCCAGGTCGCCGCGCCAAAATCTGATGTCCTGTTTCAGGAGACGGCTGTCCATGCCCGACGCCCAAAGCGACCTCTACCGGCCCGCCGCGATCGAAGATTACGGCATGATCGGCGACTGCCGCACCTGCGCGCTGGTCAGCCGGGATGGGTCCATAGACTGGCTCTGCTTGCCACGCTTCGACAGTGCGGCCTGCATGGCCGCCCTTCTGGGCACGGCCGAGCATGGCCGCTGGCGCCTGGGTAGCGCCACGGCGGGGGCGCGCATCAGCCGCAGCTACCGCGACGGCAGCGTCGTCATCGACACCATCATCGAAACCGATTCAGGCCGCGCACGGGTAACGGATTTCATGCCGGTCGGTGCTACCGAAACCGCCATCATCCGCATCGTCGAAGGCCTGACGGGCGAGGTCGAGATCGCATTCGATCTCACCCTGCGCTTCGACTACGGCAGCGCCGTGCCTTGGGTCATCGGCCTGGATGATCAAAGCGGATTGCAGGCGATCTGCGGACCGGATCGCGTGACGCTCTTCTCCTCGGTCCCGCTGATCGGCGAGCATATGGTGACGACGGCGCGCTTCACCGTGACGGCGGGAGAGAAGCAGACCTTCTGCCTGTCTCATAATGCCTCTCACCTCAGCATTCCCGAACCTATGGATGCTGAAAAGGCACTCGCCGACACGCTCCTATTCTGGGAGGACTGGTCAAAGGTCTCGACCTATGAGGGGGAGTGGACAGAGGAAGTCCGCCGCTCCCTCATCGTGTTGAAAGCACTGACCTATGCGCCCACGGGGGGCATCGTCGCCGCCGCGACCACATCCCTGCCTGAGCAGCTGGGCGGCCCGCGCAACTGGGATTACCGCTATTGCTGGCTGCGCGATGCGACGCTGACGCTCGGCTCCCTCCTGCGCGCAGGCTATCGCACGGAAGCGCGGGACTGGCGGGACTGGCTGATGCGGGCCGCGGCCGGCATGCCGGAACAGATCCAGATCATGTACGGCATTGCGGGCGAGCGCCGGCTGGACGAATGGGAAATTCCCTGGCTGCCGGGCTACGAGAATTCGGCGCCCGTGCGCATCGGCAATGCGGCGTCCGGGCAGTTGCAGCTCGATGTCTATGGCGAGGTCATGTCGGTGCTCTCGGCCGGGCGCCGTCTGGGCCTGTCGGATACGCCGGACGGCTGGGGCCTGCAGCGCGCCTTGACCGATCATGTCTGTGACATCTGGCGCGAGAATGATGACGGGCTTTGGGAAGTTCGCAGCGGGCGCCAGCCTTTCACTTTTTCCAAGATCATGTGCTGGGTGGCGCTTGACCGGTCAATAAAAGATGTCGAGGAACATGGATTCACGGCGCCGGTGGAGCGCTGGCGGGCTGAGCGGGAGGCGGTGCGCGCGGAAATCCTCACCCGTGGCTTCAACGAAACGCTCAATAGCTTCACGCAGGTCTTTGACGGTGAAGAGCTGGATGCGAGCCTGCTGCTGATTCCGCATGTGCATTTTCTGGAAGCGCGCGACCCGCGCATGCTCGGCACCGTCGAGGCCATCCAGAAAGGACTCGTCATCGACGGGCTGGTACGGCGCTACGACACGCATGAGAGCAATGACGGCCTGCCGCCGGGCGAAGGCGTGTTCCTCGCCTGCAGCTTCTGGCTGGTCGACAATCTCGCTTTTCAGGGACGCATGGCGGAGGCGACCGAGCTGTTTCGCCGGCTGGTGGCCCTGGCCAATGACCTGGGCCTGATCGCCGAGGAATATGCACCTGAACTCCGCCGCCAGATGGGGAATTTCCCGCAGGCTTTCACCCATGTGGCGCTCGTCAACACGGCCTTTGCGATCACCGACGGGGATCGCGGTCAGCGCGGCGCCCATCGCGTCGATGGCCGGTCAAACCACGGATGACGCGCCCTGCGCAGGTGGACGCCTGGGCCGGGCACCCAGGCCCAGCATCATGACGGCTGCCACCACGGCCGCAAAAGCCGCGACCAGGAAAATGGAGGCATAGCCGTAGAAGCCGACGAGAATGCCGGCCACCGGCCCGGTCAGGCCCAAGGCCACGTCGAGAAAGACGGAAAAGACGCCGATCGCGGCGCCGCGGCTGGTCGGCGGCACGCGGTTGAAGGCTTCCACGCCCAGCGCCGGGAAGATCAGCGCAAAGCCCGCACCGGTAACGGCCGCACCGATCGTCGCGATGACCGGCGACCACGCGAGTGTCAGCGTGAGCAGCCCCGCCCCTTCGATCAGAAAGGAAAAGAAACTGACGCGCAGCGCCCCTTCCCGCGCGATGCTGCTGACAAACATCAGGCGGGAGACAATGAACAGCACGCCGAAGGCTGTCACGGCCAGCGCCGCACCATCCCAATGCCGGTTGGCGAAATAGAGCGTGACGAAGGAGGCGATGGTGCCAAAGCCGAGCGAACCGAGGGCAAGCGCGATACCATGGGGCAGAACACGGCCGAGGACGCTTTTCATCGGCAACTGCTCGCCGCGTATGCGCTTGGTGACAGGTCCCCTCGCCGCAAACGGATAGGCAATGAGCGGCAGGAGGATCATGGCGACGCCGATCATCCAGAAAGCGGCCAGGTTTTCGATCAGTATGCCTAAAGGTGCGCCGAGCGCGATGGCGCCATAGGTCGCGACACCGTTCCAGGAGATGATCTTGGCGCTAAAGGTGGGCGCGGTGCGGCCGATGGCCCAGGAGATGGCCCCGGTCGCGACTCCACTCTCCCCCGCGCCGAGGAAAAGCCGCCCGACCAGGATGAGCGTGAGGCTCGCTGCGTGGTGATGCGCCAGCAGGCCGCCCAGAGTCGTGAAAAGGCCGGAGGCTGCGCATGAGATCAGGCCGAACAGCACCATCTGCTTCGGCCCGACCGTATCTGTCATGCGCCCAACTGGCGCACGGGTCAGGAAGGTCGCCAAATACTGGACGCTGACGGAAAGTCCGGCGAGCACCGAGCTGTAGCCGAGCCGGTCGTGCACGAAAGGCGGCAGGGCCGCGAGCGGCAGCCCGACGATGAGATAGGCGACGAACGTGAAGACGACGGTCGCCAGAATCTGCCGCGCTGCCGCCCGGCTGCTGGCACGGTGCGGCATCGGAGCCGTCGTAGAGGTCGTCACCGTCATGCAAAGGCCCGCCAAGATGGGGGAGACACAGAAGACCTTCCCTATAACGCGAAAACTTCGCACGATTGAATGGCTCGGCGACATATGCATGACGGCGATGCTGTAAAAGACCGCTCAACCACCCCGCGCTCCGGCACCGCATGACTGGCCATTCCACACCAGCCGCGTAATCTCATCCCATGTCACAGTCCCCCGCCCCCATTCTTGCCGTACCCCGCCCCTTTGGTGCGCGCTATGCCTTCGTGGTCATCGGCGTGGCCTTTGTCTGCCTGCTCGTCTCCGCGGGCGTGCGCGGCGCGCCGGGCGTGCTGATGATCCCCTGGCAGGACAGTTTCGGCTGGAGCCGCGCGACCGTCAGCCTGGCGGCGGCCATCGGTATTTTTCTCTACGGGCTGTGCGGTCCCTTTGCCGCCGCCTTCATTCAGCGTTTCGGTGTGCGGCATGTGACGATGCTGGCCTTCAGCCTGCTGGCGCTGTCGATCTTCGGCAGCAGCTTCATGCACCAGCCCTGGCAATTGATCCTGACCTGGGGCGTGCTCTCGGGCCTGGCCACCGGCTGCGTCGCCAATGTGCTGGGGGCGATCATTGCGACACGCTGGTTCACGACCCATCGCGGCCTGGTCATGGGGCTGCTGACCGCGAGCACGGCCACGGGCACGCTCATCTTCACGCCGATTTTGTCGACCGTTGCGATATCGGACGGCTGGCGGCCGGTGGTGCTGATCATCGCGTGTGCGGCGGCGCTGATGATCCCGGTCATCTTCTTTCTGCTGCCTGAGCGTCCGGCTGCCATCGGCCTGGTGCCCTGGGGCGCGAAACCTGGCACCCTGCCCCCCGCAGCACCCACAGGGTCGCTGTTTGCCCAGGCCTTCGGCGGCTTAATGCTCGGCGTCAAAAGCCGCACCTTCTGGCTGCTCTTCGCGAGCTTCTATATTTGCGGCTTCACCACCAACGGATTGGTCGGCACCCATATGATCGCGCTTTGCGCCGATCACGGCATCCCGGAAACCCGCGCCGCCGGCCTACTCGCCATGATGGGATTCTTCGACCTGATCGGCACCACACTCTCCGGCTGGCTGACCGACCGCTTCGACAGCCGCAAGCTGCTCTTCATGTATTATGCACTGCGTGGCCTGGCGTTGATCTATCTACCCTATTCAGGCTTCGGCCTTTATGGCCTGGCGGCCTTTGGCGTGTTCTTCGGCCTGGACTGGATCGCGACCGTGCCGCCGACCGTGCGTCTGGCGACCGAGGCCTTCGGCGACCTGCGCATGCCGGTGATCTTCGGCTGGATCGTCGCCGGCCATCAGCTGGGTGCGGCGAGCGCCGCCTATATCGCGGGCCTCAGCCGGTCGCTGGAAGGCACCTATCTGCCGGCGTTTCTCTTTGCCGGCATGCTCGGGGTGGTGGCTGCCTTTCTGTCGGTCTTCATCGGCAATGCCGATCGCCGCGCGGCCGAACGGCTGGCCTGAACCCCCCGCAAGCCCTCAAACAAAAAGGGGGAGCGGCTGCCCGCTCCCCCTTCTGCCTAATGCCTGGGATGACTGCGCTTGCGCGTCTTACCCCTGCTGCTGCTGCAGAGGCGGCAGGGTCTGCTGCATCTGCGGGATCATACGGTCGGTCATGTTGTGGATAATCCACAGCGAACCGCCGATGACGATGAAGACGACCAGAACGGCGAAGGCGAAGGCCGTCACGTTCCAGCGCTGCTCGGACGAGAAGTTCAGGTGCAGGAAGAACACCAGATGCACGCCGATCTGCACGATCGCCAGGACGAAGATCGTGGTGACCGCCGCGGACGGCGACAGCGAGTGGGACATCACGGCCCAGAAGGCGGCAGCCGTCAGAATGACCGAGAGCACGAAGCCGACAGCATAGGAACCGAGGCTGCCATGGCTTTGGCCCGCGGCATCGGTGTGGTCATGGCCATGGCCATGACCGGCATGTGCATTGGCCATCAGGTCATGCTCCCGAACAGATAGACGACCGTGAAGACACCGATCCAGACGATGTCAAGGAAATGCCAGAACAGGCTCAGGCAGGTCAGCCGGCTCATGTATGTCGTGTTCAGCGGCTTACCCATGATGCCGAGCTGGACCATGAGCGTGCCCATCCACAACAGGCCCGCGGTCACGTGGCAGCCGTGGGTGGCCACCAGCAGGAAGAAGGACGACAGGAAGGCGCTGCGCGACGGCCCGTTGCCGTCGGAGACAAGATGGATGAATTCCTTCACTTCAAGCCCGATAAAGCCGAGGCCGAAGAGGAAGGTGATGCCGAGCCACAGCATGACCTGAGACTTGTTGTGGCGGTGGGCGCCCAGCATGGCGAAACCGTAGGTCACCGAGCTGATGAGAAGGCAGGCGGTTTCCAGAATAACGCCATTCAGCTCGAAGACATCCTTGCCCGAAGGGCCACCCGCATAGGAGTGGCCGTTCACCGCAACGCCTGCGAAGGCGGTCGCGAAAAGCACGCAGTCAGTCATCAGGTAGAGCCAGAAGCCGAAGACCTTGTTGGCCAGCTGCTCTTGCGCGTGATCGTGGTGGTGGTCGTGGCCGCCGTGGGCGGCGACGGCATCAGTCGGCATGCTGTTTCTCCGTCTCGAGCGAGGCGACCTTCAGGAAGTGCGCTTTTTCGATGCGCGCCACCTCTTCACCCGGCACGTAGTAGTCGATGTCGTCATTGCAGGTGCGGATGATCAGCGTCAGCACGATGCCGATGGCACTCGCGATGGCAAGCCACCAGATGTACCAGATCATGGCAAAGCCGAAGACACCGGCAAAGACGGCAATGATGAAGCCGGCGCCCGTGTTCTTGGGCATGTGGATGTCTTCGTAGTGATCGCGTGCCTGGCGCTCGATCGTGCCGCGCTGCTTCGCATCCCATAGCGGTTCAGCGTCGTGAACCTCGGGGGTGGTCGCGAAGTTATAGAACGGCGGCGGCGAAGAGATCGCCCATTCCAGCGTGCGGCCGCCCCAGATATCGCCGGTGACGTCCTGCAGCTGAGCGCGGTCACGAATAGAGACGACGATCTGCAGAACCGAGCAGATGATCCCGCAGAAAATGAGACAGGCACCGAACAGGGCGACCCACATATAGGGCACCCAGGCGGGGTTGTCGTAATGCTCCATACGGCGGGTCGCGCCCATGAAGCCCAGCGCATACAGCGGCACGAAGGCAAAGTAGAAGCCCACCAGCCAGAACCAGAAGGAGCGTGTGCCCCACTTGGACTCCAGCCGGAAGCCGAACATCTTCGGGAACCAGTAGTTCAGGCCGGCCATGCAGCCGAAGACGACGCCGCCGATGATCACGTTATGGAAATGCGCGATCAGGAACAGGCTGTTATGGACGATGAAGTCGATGCCGGGCACGGCCATCATGACGCCCGTCATGCCGCCGATGGTGAAGGTCACCATGAAGCCGATGGTCCACAGCATGGCGGGCTCATAGCGCACGCGGCCGCCATACATGGTGAACAGCCAGTTGAAGATCTTCACGCCCGTCGGGATGGCGATGATCATCGTGGAAATGCCGAAGAAGGCATTCACGTCAGCGCCCGACCCCATGGTGAAGAAGTGATGCAGCCAGACGACGAAGGAGAGCACGGTAATCGCGAGCGTCGCCCAGACCATCGACGTATAGGCAAACAGCCGCTTGCCGGCATAGGTCGAGACCACTTCGGAGAAGACACCGAAGACCGGTAGCACCAGAATATAGACCTCGGGATGCCCCCAGGCCCAGATGAGGTTCACATACATCATCTGGTTGCCACCACCGTCATCGGTGAAGAAGTGGAAGTCCAGATAACGGTCCAGCGTCAGCATGCCGATGGTCGCCGTCAGCACCGGGAAGGCGGCCATGATAAGGACGGAGGTGCAGAGGATGGTCCAGACGAAGACGGGCATCCTCATGTAGGTCATGCCCGGCGCGCGCATCTTCACGATGGTGACGAAAAAGTTCACGCCGGTCAGAAGGGTGCCGATACCGGAAATCTGCAGCGACCAGATCCAGTAATCGATACCGGTGCCGGGGCTGTATTTCAGCTCGGAGAGCGGGGGATAGGCGAGCCAGCCGGCCTGTCCGAACTCACCGATGGCGAGCGACATATTAACCAGCGCCATGCCGACAAAGGTCAGCCAGAAGCTGATCGAGTTCAGGAACGGGAAGGCCACGTCGCGGGCGCCGATCTGCAGCGGCACGGCTACGTTCATGAACCCGATGACGAAGGGCATCGCCACGAAGAAGATCATGATGACGCCATGCGCCGAGAAAATCTGGTCGTAATGTTCCGGCGGCAGATAGCCGTGGCTGGCACCGTGCGAGAAAGCAAGCTGGGTGCGCATCATGATGGCATCGACGAAGCCGCGGAGCAGCATCACCAGCGCCATCAGGATATACATGATACCGATCTTTTTATGATCGATCGTGGTGATCCACTCTTTCCAGAGATAGCCCCACAGGTTGTACCGGGCCACAAAACCCAGCACGATAAGCACGACGATACCCATCAGACCAACGGCACCCAATTCAATGGGATTGCCGAACGGGATCGCCGACCAGGTTAATCTTCCGAGCATGTTAATGCACCTTCATCTCGCTGAGCTTCACATCCCGCTCATGCCGTTCATGCCGCCCGTAGTCTTCGTGGAGGCCTGGTCGCCTTTGCCTGTCATGGACTTCATCGGTCCCATGAAAGCGGCGATCTGATCGCCAAAAATATCGCCATTCACTGTACCATAATACGTCGGGGGGACGTTTTGCGTGGGCTTGGACAGTTGCGCATAGCTTTGCGTGTCGAGTGTCTGGCCTGACTGACGGACCTTCTGTACCCAGGCGTCAAATCCGGCCTGATCAGACGCAATTGCGTTGAACGTCATCCCGGAAAAGCCATCGCCGCTGAAGTTGGCGGACAGACCATGGTAGATACCCGCGTGATCGGCTTGCAGATGCAGCTCTGTCTGCATTCCACCCATCGCATAAATTTGGGTTCCGAGCTGCGGTATGAAGAACGCGTTCATCACTGTCGCAGAGGTGATGTGGAAGTTGACCGGGGTGCCGACCGGCATCGCCAGCTCGTTCACACTCGCGATATGCAGTTCGGGGTAGATAAAGAGCCACTTCCAGTCCAGCGCGACGACGTCGACGTCGATCGGCTTGGCATTGTTCTCAGCGACCAGCGGCTTGTAGGGATCAAGAGCGTGGGTGGTTTTCCAGGTCAGGATGCCGAGCGCCAGAACGATCAGGCAAGGCACGACCCAGACGATGATCTCGATCGTCGTCGAGTGATGGAAGTCCGGGCGGTAGGTGGCCTTCTTATTGCTGGCGCGGAAATGCCAGGCAAAAACCAGGGTCAGGACGATGACCGGCACAACGACGATCAGCATGAGAATCACGGCCGTGAAGACGAGGCTCTTCTCCGCCTGGCCAACCGGACCCTGCGGGTCCATCAGGGCCCATTTACAGCCGGATAGAAGCAGCAAAGGGAGGAAAAGCAACGGCTTGGACCGTGCCACCTGCCTGAGAAAGTCTTTCATCGTGAATCTCTTGCCATTTCAATCATTTTTGAAATCTGGAAACCCGTTGAAAGCGCGCCAGGGCGAGTAGGTCAAGCTTCTAGCCATCGGTACCCTCGCCTGGGCGGCATGGGTGGAATGCATCCGTCGCCTCGATCAGCCACCTGACCACCACGCGTCGCGGCTGCCCGAACATGGAGGAACGTCAATCTCCGGGATATCTCCCCGGTAGGTGTCTTTTAGAACGGCGCCTGTCAATGACGATCATCACCCGCAGGAACGGCCATGCGCTGAGCGACGATCGCGTCCTCCCGCGCCTCAGGACGGTTCGCGCCTAGACTGCCATCAGAAACCTATTTTTTCTCGAATGACCGGGCCGAATGACCCGTGCGGTCCCCCCGCGGCAGGCCCGGATCTCACCCGGCCAGCAAGGTCTCCGTGGTGATCAGGCTCACCATGGGCGCAAAGCCGGCCAGGATGGCGAGCGTCTGGTCGTGGGCGGCGGGCGCGCCGCCGGCACAGGCATCAGTCACGACGCGCACGAATCGCCCGGCATCGACCGCACCCAGCACAGTGCCGAGCACGCAGCATTCCGTGGCGACACCGCAAACCGCGATGCGGCTGCCAGGCCCCACCAGCTCGGCCATCCGCGCGTCCCATTTGCTGAAGGTGGTGCGCGTCTCGATCAGGCAGCCATCACCCGCCGGCAGTTTCAGATCCCAGATAGGATCGTCATCCGGTCGCAGGACCGCCGGGAAAGCCGCAAAATAGGGTTCCCAGGCCCCGGTGGGCGGGATGGGCGCCACATAGCGGGTCAGGATGACGCGACCGCGATAGGCCCCGACCAAACGCCGCACCTGCGGCAGAGCCTGATAGAAATCAGATGACGCCCAGGGGCTGGGGGCATCAGCAAAGACCTGCTGCATATCGATCACCAGCAGCCATTCATCATCCGGGACCGGCACTGTCTTTCCCTCTCAGTCGCAGGATCAGCCGATAGAACTGTCACCCCGACCCGTCCAGCGCGAAGACGCCATGGTTTTCCGCGCAAGTGCTGGACCGCGGCCCCGGCACGCGGCAGAAAGGTCGCTACAGTCCGGCATCTGGATGACGAGGCAGCATGGCGGGACGGCCCTCTTCACGCGCCGGCGGCAAGCGCAGGCTTTCAGGCCGCATCTGGCTGCACCAGTTGCTCACCTCCCCGATCCGCAACCTCGTCATGGGCGGTGCTTTCGTTCTGACCGTCTGCGCCGCCGCGACCTGCGGCTATCTCGCGGCCGGATGGAGCCTGGGTGACGCCCTCTATATGGTCGTCATCACCATCTACACCGTCGGCTATGACGAGGTGCGGGCGACCAGCACGCCCTTCCTGCGTGCCAATACGATGATGCTGATCGTGCTCGGCTGCACGGGCATGATCTTCCTCACCGGCGCGCTGGTGCAGTTCATTACCATCACCCAGTTCCAACAGCTTTTCGGCACCAGGCGCATGAAGAACGAGATCGACCAGCTCGACGGCCATGTTATCGTCTGCGGCTTCGGCCGCATCGGGTCGATGCTGGCGCAGGAATTATCCGCCGGGCAGACGCCCTTTATCGTCCTGGAACGCAGCGACCGGCGTTTCACGGAAGCGCGGGATCTGGGTTACCTCTGCCTTCAGGCCGACGCGACCGACGAGCTGACGCTGCAGCAAGCGGGCGTTGCCCGGGCCCGCGTGCTGGCGACCGTGCTGCCGGACGATGCGGCCAATGTCTTCATCACCCTCAGCGCCCGCAGCCTCAACCCGGACCTGGAAATCATCGCCCGTGGCGAAGTCGCTTCGACCGAACGCAAGCTGCTCCAGGCCGGGGCGAACCGGGTCGTCATGCCCGCCCATATCGGCGCCGAGCGCATCGCGCAGATGGTGCTGTTTCCTGAAACGGCGGATTTCCTGGGCGAAGGCGCGCGGCGGCGGATCTTCCAGAACCAGCTGCTGAGCCTGGGGCTGAATGTGCTGACGCATCCGGTCGCCGCCGAAAGCCGCAGCGTCGGCCGATCCATCGCCGCAGTGGAGGCCGAGGCCGGCGGCAGCTTCTTCATCGTGGGGCTGGAGCGGCAGGACGGCCACACGGTCACGCGGCCGCCTGCGGATATGCTGCTTCAGGCCGGAGATGGCGTCGTGCTGGTCAGCCGCGACGGGCACGCGCAGGCCATCGCCTCGATCTTCGGCACCCAGCGCAGCACGATCTGAACGCCGTCAGTCCGCCGCTGTCGACAGCCGTGCTTCGCCCGAGCGATAGGCCGCAACCGCATCGCCGAAAGCGGTGAAGATGCGGCGCGACACGGGGTCCGTCTCCATGTCGTATTCTGGATGCCACTGCACGCCGACCGCAAAACCGGCTCTCTGCGTGACACGGAAGGCTTCAATGGTGCCGTCGGTCGCAATGCCTTCGGCGACGAGACCCGGCGCCAGCTGATCGACGCCCTGATTATGCAGCGAATTGACAGCAATCTCGCGCGCCTGCGCCACCCGGTGCAGCCAGCTGCCGGGCACGACCCGAACAGCATGCGCCTTGGCGTGGCGGATCAGGGCCAAAGGCTGCATCGGCGTCGAATGGTCCATCCGGCCGGGCAGGTCCTGCAGCCGTTGATACAGGGTGCCCCCCAAAGCCACATTCATTTCCTGAAAGCCGCGGCAGATCCCCAGCAGCGGCACGCCCAGCGCAATGGCCGAGCGCACCAGCGGCAGGGTGACGGCGTCACGGCAATGATCCTCCGGCGTCTCAGGCGGATGGGGATCGCCGCCGTAGAGCGCCGGCTCGACATTCGAGGGGCTGCCGGTCAGGATAATGCCGTCCAGCCGCTCGATCAGCGTATCGATATCCGCACGCGACCCATTGGCGGGAATCAGCATGGGAACACCGCCGACCAGCTCGCCCACCGCACGCACATAGGTGTCCGATACTGCGTGGTTCAGCATCGAAAAACGCCCGAAGGCTTTCTGGCAGCAGGAGATTCCGATCAGCGGCTTCATTTGGATGACAATGGGCCAGAAGTTGTGCGCAACAAAAGCGATTCTACGGTATGGCGGAAAATGATTTCAATTATGGCAACCCTGCTTTGTCTTAAATCAAAAGCGTTGGAGGCCTGCGCATACAGATTGGGCCCGGCCGGCTCGGGGAGCCATCTCCAAGACCGCAGCCAAAGCACTATGTGAGAAAGATGGCCGGTCTTGGCCTGGATGGAGACGAAAAGATGACAAACCCCCTGAAATTCGACCCCGCCCGCGAGGAGGCGATTCGCACGCGCGCCTATCATCTGTGGGAAAATGAGGGGCGGCCGCATGGCCGTGCCGCAGAGTTCTGGGAACGCGCGTCTGAACTGGTGCTCATGGAAGAAAGCGGCAATCCCGGCCAATTGCCAAACCCGATCGCCGAGGGGCGCGACCCGTCGGCGCCCGACGGTGTGGAAGAGGCCGCTATTCAGGACAATCTGGGCGAATTTCCGGGCCAACTGACCGACCAGGGCGATGTCGCCCCCACGCCGCGCCCGCGCAAAAGCCGCAAAAAGGCCGCGGGCGCCTAGGCCGGCCGCGCCTAAGCCGGCCGCGCCTAGCCGGCGGCGCCTAGCCGTGGATCAGGAGGCGTACCAGCCGTAGCGCTGCCCGATGGTGGCACGCAGGCTGGTCGTCATCATCGGTGCGCCGGCCAACTGCGCAAACAAGGCGGAAGCGCAGGTCCCCGTCAAAAAGCGGACCCCTTGCGGCACCGCGACGGTCGCGAGGGACAGGCTGTCGGTGCAAGCCTCGGCAGCGTGTCGCCAGGCCGCGACCGTCTCACCCCGGACAAGATCGGGCAGGACCGCCGTAAAGCAGACCGAAGCCGCCGCGGCCGCGGCGGAATAGGCCGCAAAGCCGGGCATCTGGCGTGCATCGACGGCGAGTGTCCCGGCGGCTTCCACGAAGCTTGGCACATTGGGCACAAGCGGGTCTCGCACGGCTGGTCCGTCGCACGCCTGCGCGCCGGTCGAGAACAGCGGTGCGGCGCCGGAGCCTGCTACCAAGGCCAGAGATTGCTTGATTTTGGGCCCGGACAGAAAAGCCAGGTCGATCGTATGGCGGCGCAATCCTTCAGCGAGGCTCACCGCGTCCCCCATGCCGAAGACAGGGACAGCGGGCACGCCGATCAGGTCCAGTGCGAGCAGGGCCGCCAGTTCCGGTCCCAGCGGGTTGGTGGCGCCGATGCGCAAAGGACGCTGCTGACCTGGCTTCAGGGCAAGCCCGCGGCGGCCAACCAGCACCCCCGGCGTCAGCCCGACCAGTATGGAAATCCAGTGGTCAGGCGCATATTTCACGCGGCTGTCGCCCTCAAGCCAGGCGAGCAGAGCAGCGCCCGGGGCGAACATCAAGGTACTGCCGTCAGGGTCCATCCGCGCGCCGAAGGCATTGCCAACCGTCACGCCATCCGGGCCACCCATGGCATCGAAGGTCGATGTCACGTCATGGGCTGCAAGCCCGCTGAGCAGGCTGGGCGTCAGCAGCTTGGCCCAGCCGGCGACATAGCCATAGGCCGGTCCGCTGCTCAAGACCGAGACGCCATTGGCGTAAACGGCAGGGGCGGATGTCTGCGCCTGGGCCATATCCGGCAAGCCAGCAAGACCGAGTGAAAGGCCGGAGAGGTTCAGAAAGCCGCGGCGTGACAATCCTGAACGCGACATGCGCCGATCCCGATCGCGCGTCAGCTGTCGTATTGCAGCAGGGACGCGACCGGCACGTCGAGCAGATCGCGGCCAGCCAAGAAGGACAGCTCGATCAGAGTGACGGCCGCCGGCACTTCGGCACCCAACATGCGCAGCAGACGGATGCCGGCCGAGAGCGTGCCGCCGGTCGCCAGCAGATCATCCACCACCACGACCCGCGAGCCGGGGGGCACCGCATCAGCCTGCGCTTCGATCCGGTCTGACCGGTATTCAAGGTCATAGTCCAAGCCGACCACATTGCCTGGCAGCTTGCCGGGCTTGCGCAGCATGACAAAGCCGCAGCCAAGCTTCAGCGCCAGGGGCGCGGCAAACAGGAAGCCACGGCTCTCAAGCCCTGCCAGATAGTCAGGCTTATAGTCGCGAATGATATCCGCCATGCGGGTCATGGCGACCTGCCAGGCATCGGCATCCCGCAACAGCGTGGAGATGTCGTAGAAAAGAATGCCGGGTTTAGGGAAATCCGGGATCGACCGGATATGCGCTTTAAGGTCCATGCCGGCTGTATAGCGGAGGGAGGCATGGGGGCAAAGGCTGCTGCCGCATTTTCTGTCAGCAGCAACCTTTGCCCCATCTTGGCGCTGATGGGTCAGCTCGGGAAGGGCGCGCCGAAGGCATATTGGGCTGTATGGGTCGCGGCGTTGTTGACGCCCGCCAGATAGGGAATGCTGACGAGGCGCTGCGCGACTTCCGCCGGGGGCACAGTGAAGATCGACGAGGCGAGCAACTGGTTCACCTGGGCCTGATTGCCGGCCCGATACGCGCCTGCCAGACCGATCAGAGTATTCACCACCGCCTGCGAGGGCGCGTCCGGGCTGACGCCGATCAAGCCACGCACCGTATTGCGCGCGTCAAGCATCTGGAGCCGGAAGAGCGACGGGATGTTGATCCAGCGCGGCGACGTGTTCAGCTGGCCGCCGAGGTAATCAAGAGCCGCGACCGTCTCCGCTGCAGTCGCGGGATCAGCCTGCAGTTCCCGATAATGAGCAAAGCCATAGGCGACGAGATTGATGGCGCGGATATCGACGTCACCATTGGTCTGCAGCGCCTCGGGTTGAAGAACCGCCGTCGATGGCAACGGCTCGGCATAGGCGCAAGCCGCGAGCAGGCTAGTGCTGACGAGTCCGGCAAGGAAGAGCGAGCGCATCATGGGGGTACGCCTTTTCTGAAAGTCGGAGACTGTTACGCTAGCCTTACGGCCCGGCGCGCTGCCCGGATGCAGATTTAGGTGCCGAGCCGGTGACGGACGGCCAGATCCACGTAATGCGCGCCGACGGCGGTGAAGCGCGCCCTCTCCCCCTGGTCCAGCACGCGGACGAAACGGGCGGGGCTGCCGGCCCATAGCTCGTCCGGCCCGATCGTCTTGTTCGGCGTCAGCAAGGCGCCTGCCGCCAGCACCGCGCCACGGCCGACGACCGCACCATCCAGTACCGTCGCACCCATGCCAACGAAGCCGCCATCCTCCACCGTGCAGGCGTGAACGATGGCGCCGTGCCCCACCGTCACATCATCGCCCAGGATGCAGGGAAAGGTCTCGCGGTTCACATGGAGGATGGACCCGTCCTGGATATTGGTGCGCGCACCGATGCGGATGAAATTGGTGTCGCCGCGCAGGACGCAGTGGTACCAGACGCTGGACCCTGCCCCGATCTCGACATCGCCGATGACCGCCGCCGTCGGCGCCACCCAGGCCGTCGGATCGATGCGCGGCGCCGTCCCCTCAAACGTCAGGATGGTCGGCGCCATGCCGCTCAGCCGTCCAGCCCGAGCATGAGCCTGACGTTCTGCACGGCCGCGCCCGAGGCGCCCTTGCCGAGATTGTCGAGCCTAGCCACCAGCAGGGCATGGCGGCGCGCTTCATTGGTGAAGACATGCAGCGACATGCGGTTGGTGTCGTTGAAGGTCTCGGGCCGCAGATGGGCCGGCGGCTCGCTCGACACTTCGATCTCCGGCGCATCGGCATAATGCGCGGCCAGAACCTCGGCCAGTTCGGCGGCGGTCGGGCAGCGGGGCAGAGTGTCGAGATGAAGCGGGATCGAGACCAGCATGCCCTGGCGGAAATGACCGACCGAAGGCACGAAAACCGGCGGCCGGCTCAGCCCCGCCTGGATTTCGATTTCCGGCACATGCTTATGGGTCAGACCGAGGGCATATAGCTCGAAGGCCGGCCCGCCCTCGGCCTCATGCGCCTCGATCATATGGCGTCCGCCACCCGAATAGCCGCTGACGGCGTTGATGGTGAGTGGCGTATGGGGCGCGACCTTGTCGGCCTCGATCAGCGGGCGCAGCAGCGCGATCGCGCCCGTGGCGTAGCAGCCGGGATTGGAGACGCGGGACGCGGCGCGGATCTTATCCGCCTGTCCAGCCGTCAGTTCGGGAAAGCCGAATGTCCAGTCAGGATCTATGCGATAGGCCGTGCTCGCGTCCAGGACGCGCGGCGCATCGGGGCCCAGGGCGGCGGCCAGGGCCACCGCTTCGCGCGCGGCGGCATCGGGCAGGCAAAGGATGATGAGATCGGCCTCGGCCATCCGCTTCTGACGCTCGGCCGGATTCTTCCGGTCGGCATCGGGGATGCTGAGGAGGCGGATATCGGGGAGGCCGGACAGACGCTGGCGAATGCCAAGGCCCGTGGTTCCAGCCTCGCCGTCGATAAAGATTGTCGGCACCACACTCTCCTGGATGCCCATCGGCTCCGGGAGAGGTGGTGCCGACGGATAGATCAACGCTTGCTGAACTGGAAGCTACGGCGGGCCTTAGCCTTACCATACTTCTTACGTTCAACCGTGCGGCTGTCACGCGTCAAGAAGCCGGCGACCTTCAGGATGCCGCGCAGTTCCGGCTCGTAATAGGTCAGCGCGCGGCTGATGCCGTGGCGGACCGCACCGGCCTGGCCGGAGAGACCGCCGCCGTTCACCGTGCAGATGACGTCGAACTGGTTGTAGCGGTCAGCCACGAGGAAAGGCTGGGTGATCAGCATGCGCAACACGGGACGGGCGAAATACTGCGCCGCCTTCTTGCCGTTGACGGAAATCTCGCCCTTGCCGGGCTTGATCCAGACGCGGGCAACCGCGTCCTTGCGGCGGCCGGTCGCGTAGGAACGGCCGAATTCGTCGCGCTTCGGCTCGACGCGGGTCGCCAGCGCGTCGGTGCTGGTCGCGATCGGAGCGCCAGCAAGATCAGCCAGCGTGCGGGTCGGGGTCTGGGTCTCTGACATGATCAGGCCCTCCGGTTCTTGGAGTTGAGGGCACCGACGTCGAGCTTGGTCGGCTGCTGGCCTTCATGCGGATGCGCGTCATCGGCATAGACATAAAGGTGACGCATCTGCTGGCGCTGCAGGGGCCCGCGCGTGATCATGCGCTCGACCGCCTTCTCGATCACCCGCTCGGGGTGGGCGGAAGCCAGGCGCTGGCCAACGGTCCGGCCTTTGATGCCGCCGGCATAGCCGGTGTGGTAGTAGAAGACAGACTGCTCCGCCTTCTTGCCCGTGACCTGCACCTTGCGGGCATTCACGATGATCACATGGTCACCGCAATCGACATGCGGGGTGAACTGGGGCTTGTGCTTTCCACGCAGCCGGTTGGCAACAACGACCGCCAAGCGGCCGAGAACCAGACCTTCCGCGTCGATGAGCACCCAGTTCTTGCGAGCCTCAACGGGCTTCAGCGAGAGGGTTGTCTTCATCCGAACTCGGTTCCTTTAAGAGTGCGCGGCTTATGGCCGCTTCCCCTTGGTCGGTCAAGGCTTTCCGCTTGTGGTAACCGAATACCACATGAGGTGGCCGGCGCCGGTCTTCATGGCCCCAGCCCTCATGGTGAACCCCAAAACCTAAGTTCACAGCTCGGGAATTTTAAAATTGGAATCTGTGATTGCACGAACAAGCAGGGATTGGGTGTCGGCCAACCCCTGCTCATTCCGGCTGATCTTTGTCAGCCGAGCATGACTGGTCTGAAAACCAGTCCGCCGGACGTCTCCCTAAACTTGGCTGCCGAAATTCGTCGTCTCGAGACCCCTTCGGCCAAGAGACTGTGGCTAAATTGTTGCAATTGGGCAAGTCTATTCCAGGCTCCGGCCGGTACTACCTTTTGCCGACCGCCGACCTATCATTATGAAAACCGGAACAAACCGTTTCATGAATACCCAATCACCTGCCTCCGCGTCCGCAGAGGCTACCAATGCTACTATCCGTGAGGTTCTGACCCGTTATAAACGCGTGGCTTTGGTCGGTGCCTCCCCTAAATCTGAGCGCCCCTCGCATGGCGTCATGGGATTTCTGCTGCGCCACGGATTCGTGGTGACCCCGATCAACCCGGGAATTGCCGGACAGAGCATCCAGGGCCAGACCGTAGTCGCCAGTCTTGAAGAGGCTGGCCCGCTGGAGATCGTCGACATCTTCCGTGCCTCCGACCAGGTCGGGCCGGTGGTCGCGGACGCGATCAGGCTGGGTGCCCACGTCATCTGGATGCAACTCGGCGTGGTCAATCAGGATGCCGCCGCCGCCGCCCGTCAGGCCGGGCTGACCGTCATCATGGACCGCTGTCCGGCAATCGAATGGCCGCGGCTTGGCCTGACTGCAGGATGAGGCGAAGCTGACCCGGAGCTGTCTTTTCGGTAAGATGACGCGGGCGCGATAGACAGAGCCTGCCCGCGTGCCCAAGTCTATGGGCAACACACTTCTCCTGAACAGGACACCCCCCATGAGCCCCGAGGAACGCGATATCATCTCCCGCTTCGTGCAGAGAGTGGCCGGCGCGCCATCGGCGGGCTCGGTTCCCAGCACGCAGACCTCCCTGCCCCCGGTCGACTATGAGGCGGACAGCCACCTCGCGGGCCTGTTCCAGCAATATCCCGAAGCCCGCTACCGCATGACGCAGTTCGCCTTCGGCCAGGAACAGGCACTGCAAGGGGCCGCCCAGCAGATCACGACCTTGCAGCAGGAGAATGCCCAGCTGCGCCAGCAGGTGCAAAGCGGCGCGCCGCAGCAGCTGGCCGGAGGCCCGCAGGGCCAGGGCGGCGGATTTTTCAGCCGCATGTTCGGTGGCGGCACCCAGCAGCAGCCGGGCGGCTATCAGCAGCCGCCCTATGCCCAGCCTTACCCGAACCAAGGTTACGCGCAGCAGCAGCCGGGCTTCGGCGCGCCGCCGCCGGGCTATAATCAAGGTGGCTATGGCTCCGGCCAGCAGGGCATGATGGCCCAGCGCGGTGGCAGCGGCTTCCTCGGCTCGGCACTGACCACGGCCGCTGGCGTTGCTGGCGGCATGCTCGCCTTCAACGCCATCGAGGGGCTTTTTTCCAATCGCGGTGCGGAACAGGTCGCGGCCGGCAATTACGGCGCGGACCAGGCGGGCGGCGGCTTCGACCAGACCGGCTGGGCGCCCCTGCCCGACCAGGCCTCGGCCGACAATACTGGCTGGGGCGGCAGCGGCGTCGACAATAGCGGCTGGCAGAACGTGCCCGACCAGAGCACGCAGGGCGGCAGCACGCCGGACAGCACGGGCTGGCAGGATGATCAGGCGACGGGCACTGACAGCGGCTGGGATGATACCGGCGGCGGCGGCGGCGGGAGTGACGACTGGGTCTGACGCTCCAGCCGCTCCATCTCAGGGCCAGCTGTCCTGGCCCTGAGATTGTCCACGCCTGCGCCCCTCGTGCCTCAGCCCAGCGAAATCCCCGGCATGGGATAGATCGTGACCAGAGAGACGATGGCGCTGAAGCCGACATCGACCAGCACCAGCAGCGCCGCCCCGCTCGGTGACAGACCCAGCACCAGCCGCGCCGTCCACCATTCCAGCCACAAAGCCCAGCCGTAGCCCACCAGCGCCGCCGTCTCAGAGACGATAGACGGCGCGTGGGCCAGCAGCGGCAGTGACGTCACCAGCAGCAGCCCGTATTGGGCAAGATTGCTCCAGTTCCAGGCGGTGATGAACCGCGGCCACATCCGCTCGAGGCCCAGCATGCGCAGCAGCGGCAGGGCGATGAGCGCGTATCCGGCCCAGGAAATAGGATAAGTCAGCAGATCGAGGATCAGGGCATGCGTGCCCTCCAGAGGGCCCGTGCCGGCCAGCCAGTCGAGGTAGTGAAAGACAAGAAAAATGGGAAAGGCGAACAGCGCCGTAATGAAGCTGCGACGCGTGGCCCCCAGGTCATTGGTAAAATAGCCTGCCCCTTCCGGGCGGCCAAAGGTCAGCAGGGCGATGCCGCGCGCGGAATGCGCGATTTCGCGACCCCATAGGCGCAGGACCTGGCGGGCCCCGTCGCTCATCCGGCGGCGAAGGGCGACGCGCCGCCGGCCGCCACGGCCAGAAGTTGCGGTCCGGCGACAAGCGCGATGGTGATCAGGTTGATCATTACGACCAGAGCGGCGGCACGGCCCGCGGACAGCACCAGGGCGTGGCGCGCCAGAAACCAGTGCAGCCAGAAGGCATAACCCAGCAGCAGGCAGCACAGGACGATCACGATCGGGCGCAGCGGCAGCCCCGCCTGGACCAGAATGCCGGCCAGGACCACCAGCACGGCCCCCAATACGGGGAGAATCCATTGGCACCAGTTGAAGGCCGTCGCGAACCGGAACCAGCCCGCTTCCTTGCCCCAGCGCTTCACAATGAAATGGGACAGCACCGGCGGCGCCAGAATGGCCACGAGGGAAGCGAGGAAATCCGTCACACCCTCCCGAATGCGTCCCTGGGCTGCCATCAGCAAGCAGCCGACCAGCGGAAAGGCGATCATCGGCGCCAGGCTCGACAGAAAAGCGTCCGGCCCGTTGCCGATCTCGGCCAGCCCCCCGGCACGGCCGCGGCAGATGAGGAAGATGCCGCGCAAAATATTGGCGCGGCCCGGCTTCGCGTTCATGCCTTGTCCCATCATGCCGAGAAACGCTCCAACACAGCCGCATAGGCGCCGGCCAGCGCGTGAAGATCGGCCACCGTCGTCCGCTCATCTACCTTATGCATGCTGCGGCCGACGAGGCCGAATTCCGCGACAGGGCAAAGATGGGTGATGAAGCGGGCGTCCGATGTGCCGCCGCCGGTATCCAGCTTCGGCGTCGTGCCGAAAACACCAGCCAGAACCTCGGCCAAAATTTCCACCTCGCCGCCTGGATCGGTCAGGAAACTCTCCCCCGAGCGGTGAAAGGTGATGCGCGTCCCCGGCGCATGGGAAGCCGCTTCGGACAGAATCCAGGCTTCGAGGCTATCGGCGGTATGAGAGTCATTGTAGCGGATATTGAGCTTGGCCGTCGCCACGGCGGGGATCACGTTCGTCGCCGGGTTGCCGACATCGACGCTTGTGACCTGCAGCGACGACGGCTGGAACCAGCGATTGCCCTCGTCCAGCCGGTGCGTCACCAGCCCCTGCAGCAGGGCCAGAAGCTTGTGGACCGGATTGTCGGCCAGATGCGGATAGGCAGCATGGCCCTGAATGCCCGGCACCGAGAGTTCTGCGCTCAGACTGCCGCGACGGCCGATCTTGATGATGTCGCCCAGCCGCTCGGGGTTGGTCGGCTCACCCACCAGACAGAAATCGGGGATTTCTCCCTGCTCGCGCATCCAGTCGACGACGCGTACGGTGCCGTCCTGCGCCGGCCCTTCCTCGTCCCCGGTAATGAGGAAAGAGACAGAGCCGGGAAGCCGGCCGGCCTGCCTGGCCTGGGCGACCCCGGCAACGAAAGCCGCAATCGCCGCCTTCATGTCGCAGGCGCCACGGCCATAGAGGACGCCATCCTCGACCACGCCGCCGAAAGGATCATGCGTCCAGCCTTCGCCCGCGGGCACAACATCGGTATGCCCCGCGAAGCAGATATGCGGCGCTCCGTCTCCAAGCCGGGCATAGAGGTTCGGCGTCTCACCAAACGTCAGTCGATGGAGGGTAAAGCCCAAGGCTTCCAGCGCCTCGGCCAGCACATCCTGCGCGCCGGCATCAGCCGGCGTCACGCTGGCGCAGCGCAGCAAAGCTTGCGCCAGCGGCAAGGGATCGGTCAGGGCGGCAGGCGTCATCACGCCCGCAGCAGCTCGTTGACGGAAGTCTTCTCACGCGTGCGCTGATCCACGCGCTTGACGATGACCGCGCAGGCGAGCGACGGGCCGGGCGTGCCGTCCGGCAGCGGCTTACCCGGCAATGTACCCGGCACCACGACCGAATAGGCCGGCACGCGACCCTGAAAGATCTCGCCCGTGGCACGGTCGATGATCTTGGTGGAGGCGCCCAGAAACACGCCCATGGAAATGACGGCGCCGCGTTCGACGACGAAGCCTTCCGCAACCTCGGAGCGCGCGCCGACGAAACAGTCGTCCTCAATGATCACGGGGCCTGCCTGGAGCGGCTCCAGCACGCCGCCCAAGCCGACGCCGCCGCTGATATGGCAGTTTTTCCCAACCTGGGCGCAGGAACCGACGGTGGACCAGGTGTCGATCATGGTGCCCTCGCCAACATAGGCGCCGACATTGACGAAGGAGGGCATCAGCACGACGTTGCGCGCGATAAAGGCCGAACGGCGGACGACCGCGCCCGGCACGGCGCGGAAGCCGGCCTCGGCGAAGCGGTTCTCGCCCCAGCCCGCGAACTTCATCGGCACCTTGTCATAGACGGGCGCGCCGCCTGGCCCCGGCATGGGCACGCTGTCCTGCAACCGGAACGAGAGCAGCACGGCCTTTTTCAGCCACTGATTGACCTGCCAGCCGCTCTCCGTCGGCTCGGCGACGCGCGCCTCGCCCGCTTCCAGCAGGGAGAGCGCCTGGTCGACGGCATCGCGGTCCGCGCCGCTCGTCTTGGAAGAAATCTCGGTGCGGCGGTCCCACAGGGCATCGATCAGCTTGGCCAAGTCAGAGGCGGCCAGACTCGCGCTCGTCATATCAGTCTCCATCCGGGAAGCGGCGGACCTTTAAGCCCCCGGACGGTCCTGTCAACGCGGGATGCCCAGTGGCCAGCCGCTGCGGCCAGGCTGGCGAGCACCTGCGCGCTTCCGCATCAGCCTAACAGCCCGCGCTCGCGCGAATAGGTTGTGGGCTGGACCCGCTGCTGGTGCAGCAGCCCCGGCAGAATGGGGCTGAGCAGCGCCGCCATCTCCTCTTCATGGGCATAGCCAGGCATCAGCCGGTCAAGCAGCGCGTCCCGCCCGGCGGCCGGGTGAAAATAGATTTCCGAAAGCCCTGGCGGCAGGCGGGGAATGAGTTGGAGCAGCCGATCCTCGGTCATGCCGCCGCTCCAAGCGATCCCGAAGGCATGGTCATTGGTGAACAGACCGGCCCGCCGCGCCTGCGCGCGCAGAAGGCGGGTCCAGGCCAGCAGCGCCCGCGCACCGATGCCCTGGGGTATACCGAGCCCCGTCATCACCGCGGCAGGTTCAGCCGGAATGCGCATCGCCTGCAGCCGATGCGCGCTGCCTTCTGCCACCAGCCGCGCGCCCACAAAGGGATGCAGATGCATGTGCTTGTGGGCATTGGCATGGTCGAGCGGCAGACCGGTCGCCGCGAAGGCGCGGAACTGCGCGGCAATTTCCCGGACGAGTGCGGCGCGGGTGCGGCGACTGAACGCATAGCGCAGGCCGAGACCAAGCTGGTCCGACGGAATGCGCCCCTCGGCATCGAGCAGAGCTGCAATTTCGGAGGGCGGCAGGACCGCCGGTCCCTCGATCGCCACCAGATGCAGGCCGATCTTGAGATCGGGCATCTGGCGCGCACGGCGGATGGCGTCCGCTGCCGCATCGCCTGCCACCATCAGGCTGGCGGTGGAGAGCAAGCCCTCACGATGCGCGCGCTCGATACCGTCATTGACGGCAATGGAGAGGCCGAAATCATCGGCCGAGAAGATGGCGCGCCGATGCGCGCCATCCGTCGTTATAGGCGACAAGGCTCCGATCAGGCGGCGATCTTGTGGCGCTCGCGCAGGAACTGGAAGAATTCCACGCCTTCACGCAGGCGGCGCACCAGCATCTGCCGGTTGCCCAGCATCTCCCAAACGATGGAGCCGATCTTCGAGCGGCGGAAATAGAACCGCTTGTAGAAGACTTCCACGTTATCGAAAATTTCCTGGTGCGTCAGATGTTCGTAGCTCAGCGGCGCGATCTGAATGCCACTGTCGTCGATCAGCTCGGCGTGTTTCGCATCCAGCCAGCCGTTTTCCAGCGCCTGCTTATAGAGCGCGGTGCCTGGATAGGGCGCAGCCAGCGAGACCTGGATGGTATGCGGGTTGATGCGGGTCGCGAACTGGATCGTCTCCTCGATCGTCTCCCGCGTCTCGCCTGGCAGGCCGAGGATGAAGGTGCCGTGGATCTTGATGCCTAGTTCGTGGCAGTCCCGGGTGAACTGCTCGGCCGTGGTGACCAGCATGCCCTTCTTGATATTGTGCAGGATCTGCTGATTGCCGCTCTCATAGCCCACCAGAAGCAGACGCAGGCCATTGGCCTTCAGCACTTCCAGAGTCTTGCGCGGCACATTCGCCTTGGCATTGCAGGACCAGGTGACGCCGAGCTTGCCCAGTTCCTTCGCAATTTCCTCGGCGCGGGGCAGGTTGTCGGTGAAGGTGTCGTCGTCGAAGAAGAACTCCTTCACCTGCGGGAAGTCCTTCATCGCCTGGCGGATTTCCTGGGCGACATGCTCGGGGCTGCGCACGCGGTAGCGATGGCCGCCGACCGTCTGGGGCCACAGGCAGAAGGTACAGCGGGACTTGCAGCCGCGCCCCGTATAAATCGAAATGTACGGGTGCATCAGATAGCCGATGAAATAGTCTTCGATCTTCAGGTCGCGCTTATAGACCTCGGTCACGAAGGGCAGCTGATCCATGTCTTCCAGGATCGCACGGTCGCGGTTGTGCTTAATCTCGCCGGCCGCATCGCGGTAGGAGATGCCGTCGATCTCCGCCCAGTCGCGGCGCTCGGCGATTTCCTTGATCGTGAAGTCGAATTCGTTGCGGGCGACAAAATCGATCGCTGTGGACGCCGCCAGGCTTTCGGTCGGCTGCACGGCGACCTTGGCACCCACGAAGCCGATTTTGATGGCCGGATTGGTCGCCTTGATCTGTTCCGCCACCTTCACGTCGTTCTGGAAAGACGGCGTCGAGGTATGGATGATGACAAGCTCCCGATCCTTCACATCCTCCAGAATCGGCGCCATGCCCATGCGGGCCGGCGGCGCGTCGATCAGGCGGCTGCCGGGCACAAGGGCGGCAGGCTGGGCCAGCCAGGTTGGATACCAGAAGGATTTGATTTCCCGCCGCGCCTGGTAGCGTGAGCCTGCACCACCGTCGAAACCGTCAAAGGACGGCGGCTGCAGAAAAAGTGTCTTCATCATAGCTGATTGATACCTCGCGTAAGGCGGCCTGTCTTGCCGAAGCGTAGTCTGCCGAAAGTCATTTTGCCGGTGCGGGGCTTGACGTGCCGACGATCGGCAACCGCCGCCATGCTATCACCGCGCCAGACAACACGATTGCCAAGATAGCTGGCAACGAGAACCAGCAGGGAAAAGATTTCTCGAAAAGGAAGCAGCCAAGCGGAAAAACCGCCCCTGCCGATCTGGCGCGCGACCGCATGCAGCAAAATGGCGCGCAGGCCCCAGACCAAGGCCACGAACGCGACAGACCACCAGGCGAAGCCCGCGGTCAAGGCAGTCAGCAACCCCCAGAAGACGGAGAGCTGCAAAACCGTCGTCGCGTAGGTCACGGGCTCCAGCGCGCGGATCGTCCGCGCCCAGCGCAATTCATGCGCGAAGAGCGCCCCAACCGTTTCCTCGCACACCGTGGTTATGACCAGGCCCGAGATGAGGGCGACGCGCTGTCCGGTGCCGCGTACGAGTTGGCCCAGGAAGAAGTCGTCAGCCAGATGCGGCAGCAAAGCCGCAAAGCCGCCGATGCGCTCCAGCATGTCGCGCCGCAAGGCGACGGCGGCACCCAGGCAGTCCTGCCGGCCCAGCATCCGCCCAACCATCACGCCGGGCAGAAAAAGATGGTTGATCTGCGCGGCGCCGAAAGACGCGACAAAGCCTGGCCTGGCGCCGACACCGGTATAGAGAGCCGTCGCCAGGCCGGTATCCGGCTCGTCAAGGGCCGCGACCACACGGTCCAGAAAATGCGGCGTCACGTGCACATCCGAATCGGCCAGCACGATCGTGTCGTACCGGGCGGCAGGCCACATGTTGATGAGGTTCGCGACCTTGCGGTTGCCGTGGTGCTGCGTGGAGTCGATGATAAGTGTTATGTCCCGGTCGGGGAAAAGGGCCTGCAGTTTCTGGACCACGGCAATCGCCGGGTCACTGGCGTCCTGAACGCCGAAGACGATCTGATAATCGGGATAGGATTGCGTGCAGAAGGAGGCGAGTGCGGCTTCCAGCAGCGGCTCATCGCCTTTCAGCGGCTTCAGCACGGTCACAGCTGGCCGGGCCGGCAACTGGGGCCGGGGCCGCTGGTTGAAGCGCTTCAAAGCCTGCCACCCGCTGCCCGCTTGCACCAGGCCAGCCAAGGAGCAAAGTGCCGTCGCGTCAGCGAGCAGGGTCAAGGCAGAGAGGCTCCCGCCTGTAAGGGGTCACGCACTGATGGCACCAGCAGACAAGGTCGAGACCTTCTGTTCCAGGCTGGCGATCAGCTGCGTGGCGTTACCGTCTGCCAGGAGAGACGCAAAATCCGATCGCTGCACCGCAACACGGCTGATTGTTCCGTCTAGCAAAATATCCTGGATTTTCCAGCCTCCTGGCGCCTGCCCCATCACATAATCGATGCGCAGGCTGTCCCCGGAGGGCTTGGCCAGCGTGCTGGTGACGACCTGCTCTGCCCCGACGCTGCGGGTCTGGGGGGAAACGGCGGATACTTCACCATTATAGTCACGGAAATTCGCGACATAGGTCGCGATGATGAAGCTGCGAAACACCGCCAGCAGCTTCTGCTGCTGGGCCGCTGGCAGGCCGCTCCAATAGGACCCCACCGAGATCCTGAGAATCCGCGGCAGATCAAAGGCCTGATCGACGACAGGCGCGAGAGTCTGGAAACGCTGCAGGAACGGGGTCTGATCCCCTGCCTTCATGATCGCGATCAGGCCAGCGTTCAGCGCCGCGACCGGCGCCGTTGGGGCGTTCGCAGCCGTCTGGGCATGAGCCGGCCCCCGGGGCAGGAGCGCTACAGAACAGGCGGCCGCCAGAAGAGCACGTCGTGACGCCATCATCATACTGTATCGCGACCACCAGGCCGCCCTCCCAAAATACCTTAACCCCCAACCCTTGCCGTCAGATGCCGCAGGCGTGCCACGGAACGCAGGGGGAGTGGGTGCCACATCTCGGCGGTCGCCGGCGTCTACACTACGATGCCCGCTAAAATGTGAGGCGCGGTTGTACCGAAGGCCGGACCGAACACAAGCCTCCCTCCCCGCGACCGTGCCCTTCGCTGCCCACAGCTCTGTGAACACAGCAATTGCAACGCAGCAAAACCTTGCCCCGGCTCCGGCAATTGCTTATCCCATGATGTGAGTGGCTTGCGAGCCATCATGACTTAGGCCCGTTGTCCCCCCTGTCCCCCGGACTGCCGGCTAAGGAATTTGGAGAAGACCAGACATATGCGTGTCCTCCTCGCCCAGCCGCGCGGATTCTGTGCTGGCGTCGTTCGTGCGATCGATATCGTGGAACGTGCCCTCAAGAAATACGGCCCACCGATCTACGTGCGGCACGAAATTGTTCACAACCGGCATGTCGTCGAGGATCTGCGGCAGCGCGGTGCCGTCTTTGTCGATGAGCTGGATGAGGTGCCGGAAGGCGCCATCACCGTGTTCAGCGCGCATGGCGTTGCCAAGAAGGTCCAGGACGAGGCCGTCAGCCTCGGCCTGCCCGTGATCGACGCGACCTGCCCGCTGGTCGCGAAAGTCCATGCCGAGGGGCGCCGCTATGCCTCCCAGGAGCGTGAAATCGTGCTGATTGGCCATGCCGGCCATGCCGAGGTTGAGGGCACGATCGGCCAAATTCCGGCCAAGGTGCATCTGGTGCAGACGGCCGATGACGTCCAGACACTGAATGTCGCCGATCCCGAGAAGCTCGCCTATGTGACCCAGACGACCCTGTCGGTGGATGACACCCGCGGCATCATCCAGGCGCTGCAGACCCGATTCCCGACCATCATGGGACCGGATGTGCGCGATATCTGTTATGCGACCCAGAACAGGCAGCAGGCCGTGCGAGATCTGGCACGGGAAGTCGACGTGATCCTGGTTGTCGGCTCGCGCAATAGCTCCAATTCCAACCGCCTGCGCGAACTGGGTGAAGAACTGGGCTGCCGGTCCTATCTGATTGACGATGAAAAAGGCCTGAAACCCGAATGGTTCGATGGTATCGAACGCGTGGGCGTGACCGCAGGGGCGTCAGCGCCTGAGGTTCTGGTCCAAAACGTGCTTGAGGGCCTGCGCCAGTTCGGCGAGGTCGAAGTCGGCCTGCTGGATGGCGTGCCGGAAGATGTTCGTTTCCGCCTACCGCCCGAAGTGGCGGACGTTGCTTAACAACAGGGGCTGACCACTTATGGGTGTTCCACTCAATCAAGCGATCCGCGTTGGCGCCTATGTCGTCAAACAGCATCTCATCGGCCGCAAACGCTATCCGCTCGTGCTCATGCTGGAGCCGCTATTCCGCTGTAACCTCGCCTGTAACGGCTGCGGCAAGATCGATTATCCGGCGCCGATCCTCAATCAGCGCCTGACCTACGACGAATGCATGGAAGCGGCCGATGAATGCGGCGCGCCGATCGTCGCCATCGCGGGCGGCGAGCCCCTGCTGCATAAGGAAATGCCGCAGATCGTCGAAGGGCTGCTGAAGCGCGGTAAGTTCATCTACCTCTGCACCAACGCCCTGCTGCTTGAGAAGAAGATCGATCTCTACAAGCCGCACAAGAATTTCGCCTGGGACATCCATCTCGACGGCGACAAGGAAATGCATGACCACGCGGTGAGCCAGGAAGGCACCTATGACGTCGCCGTCCGCGCTATCCAGGACGCCAAGAAGCGCGGCTTCCGCCTGTGCATCAACACCACCCTGTTCGACGGCGCCAAGGCCGAGCGCGTCGGCAAGTTCATCGATGATGCGATGGCGCTGGGCATCGACGGTGTCATGATCTCACCGGGCTATGCCTATGAGCGCGCCCCGGACAAAGAACACTTCCTCAACCGTCAGAAGACCAAGGAATTGTTCCGCGGCATCTTCCGCTACGGCAAAGGCCGCAAATGGAAGTTCAACCAGTCGTCGCTGTTCCTGGACTTCCTGGCTGGCAACCAGACCTTCCACTGCACGCCCTGGGGCAAGCCTGCGCGTAACGTCTTTGGCTGGCAGCGCCCGTGCTACCTGCTCGGCGAAGGCTATGCCAAGACCTTCACGGAACTGATGGCCACGACCGACTGGGACAAATACGGCACCGGCAATTACGAGAAATGCGCCGACTGCATGGTCCATTCCGGCTATGAGGCGACGGCGGTGATGGAAGCCATCCGTCATCCCATCAAGATGGCGGTTTCGGCGATTCGCGGGCCCAAGACCGAAGGTGCGATGGCCGCAGAAATCCCGCTCGATAACCAGCGTCCGGCGGACTATGCGGTGTTCAGCCGCCATGTCGAAGAGAAGATGGAAGAGCTGGCGACCAAGTCACCCAAGGTCCGCGTCACCCGCAGCAAGGCCCCTGAGGCTTTCGGCACCGCGGATTAAGGCTTTTCGCCCTCGGGCCGCATCGCGCCCGAGGGCAATAAGGCCAAAGATTTGTTGTGGATGGCGGGCCAATATGCCCGCCATTTTCATAGGCGCCACTCGCCCCGTCTGATCCAGGGCGTCAATCGCAGCGCTGGGCAAGTTGCGTCGCGCCGGATCGCAGACGGCGCGCAAGACCGCAAAGGGCAGCCCACGCGCTGCCGCAACCTCAGCCACGGCGCCACTTTCAAGATCGACGGCGGCAGCCTTCGTGTCCGTCCACAGGCGATGTTTGTCGGCGACGGTGCCGACCACCGTGTCTCCGGCGAGCAGCAGATCGACCGCGAGCCCCGCACCCTGTAGCAGGCGTAACAAGCCCGGATCGCAGTCATAGACACTTCCCTGATGCAAGACGCGGCGCGGCACCAGCGCGGCTCCGGCGTCCAGCCTGGGATCAAGCCCACCCGCGAGGCCGAAACTGATCAGCGCAGCCGCGCCGTCATTGGCCAGATTTTCAGCCATTTTCCGGGCACCGCGGGGGGTGCCGCCGCCAATTGCGACGGCACAGCCGGCACGTTGCGCAATCCGCGCCTCAGCGACCATGCCAACGACAATACCAAGACCAGAAATAGCACTCTCCCGCCACAGCCAGACAAGAAACGTTTCTTATGCAACCACCACACCACATTGCGCAGCTTTGCTGGGCAATGCCAGAACTTAGACGGCAACACATAAAAAAAACCTGGGCTCGCCGGGCCCAGGTTTTGTCCAGACTATCGTCTCGCTGATAGCGATCAGCTTTTAACGACCTTCGGCGGCAGCACGATCTGCAAAGACAGTTCCCGCAAGCGCTCGGGAGTCACTTCGGCCGGGGCACCCATCATGAGGTCCTCGCCACCCTGGCTGAGCGGAAAGAGAATGACCTCACGAATATTGGGCTCGTCCGCGAGCAGCATGACCATGCGGTCGATGCCCGGTGCCGAACCGCCATGCGGCGGCGCGCCGTAGCGGAAGGCCTGCAGCATGCCGCCGAAACGCGCCTCCACCACATCGGCGCCGTAGCCCGCGATTTCAAAGGCGCGCAGCATGATGTCGGGGCGATGGTTGCGGATGGCACCCGAAGACAGCTCGATGCCGTTGCAGACGATATCGTATTGGAAAGCGTTGATCGTCAGCGGGTCCTGGCTGTTCAGCGCCTCCAGGCCGCCCTGCGGCATCGAGAAGGGGTTGTGGCTGAAATCGATCTGCCCCGTCTCCTCGTTCAGTTCATACATCGGGAAATCGGTGATCCAGCAGAAGCGGAAGGCGTTCTCCTCGATCAGGCCGAGATCGGTGCCGATCTTGGTGCGCACCGCGCCCGCGAATTTCGGCGTCACATCCGGCTTGCCGGCGGCGAAGAAGACGGCGTCACCGGGCCCGACGCCGCAGGCGGCCGCGATGGCCGCCGCACGATCGGCTTCCAGATTCTTGGCAATCGGCCCCTTCGGGCCTTCGGCGTCGAAGGTGATATAGCCCAGACCGCCCGCGCCTTCGGCCCGCGCCCATTCATTGAGCTTGTCGAAGAAGGAGCGCGGATTGCCCCCTGCGCCCGGCGCCGGAATGGCGCGCACGATGCCGCCCGCAGCCGCGATCTTGGCAAAAAGGCCGAAGCCCGAATTCGCAAAATGGGCAGTGACGTCGGTGATCTTCAGCGGGTTGCGCAGGTCGGGCTTGTCCGACCCATAGACCAGCAGCGATTCCGCATAGGGAATGCGGGGAAACGGCGTCGGCGTCACTGTGCGGCCATTGCCGAATTCCGCGAAGACACCCGCCATAACCGGCTCGATCGTATTGAAGACGTCTTCCTGCGTCACAAAGCTCATCTCGAAATCGAGCTGGTAGAACTCGCCCGGCGAGCGGTCAGCACGGGCGGCTTCATCGCGGAAACAGGGCGCGATCTGGAAATAGCGGTCGAAGCCCGCGACCATGGCCAGCTGCTTGAACTGCTGCGGCGCCTGCGGCAGGGCGTAGAACTTGCCGGGATGATTGCGCGCCGGGACCAGAAAGTCGCGGGCCCCCTCCGGCGAGGAGGCCGTCAGAATGGGGGTCTGGAACTCGACGAAGCCCTGCTCGACCATGCGGCGACGGAGCGAGGCGATGACCTGGGCGCGCAGCATGATGTTGCGATGAACGCGATCCCGGCGGAGGTCCAGGAAGCGGTATTTCAGGCGCAGATCGTCCGGGTAGTTCTGCTCGCCGGCCACTTGAATGGGCAGAACATCGGCGGAGGACTGGACCACCAGCGCGCGGACGCGCAGCTCGATGCCCCCCGTGGGCAGGCGCGGATTGACGGTCGCCGGTTCGCGCAGCACGACCTCACCGGTGACGGTGATGACGCTTTCGACGCGCAAGCTGTCGGCCACGGCGAAGGCTTCGGACCCCGCCGGCAGCACAATCTGCGTCAGGCCGAAATGATCGCGCAGGTCTATGAAGAGCAGGCCGCCATGGTCGCGCTTGCTGTGAACCCAGCCGGACAGCCGGGCGGTGACGCCGGCATCGGTGGTGCGCAGAGCGCCACAATGATGGGTGCGGTAGGAATGCATGAGCGAAGGGTCCTGGTGATCGACAAAGCCGGGCGGGCACACAAGGCGCGGGCTTCCTTCTCTGTCAAGCGGATAGCGGACATGACCGGCTCCAGCTGTGGCAAGTGGGGCTGCGCTGGTCCATCTGTCCCACAGGCTTGTGCGATGAACGGCCCGCAGGGACCGGAAGGCCGCCCCCAATTTTCGCAGGTTGCGCTGCCGAAGGTCGGGTCTATCCTTGCGTCATCGTAAGCGAGAGAGACCATGGACAATGATTCCGGCTGGGCCGCGAAGGAGATCGAGCTGATCTGCCGGGAGGAGGACGGCCATAGCCACAAGATCACCCTGCCCTGCCGCTGGGTCGAACTTGTCCAGGCCTGGAACGGCATCGAGGACGCCTATTTTCTCATCTCCGGTCTGACGACGTCCGATATCCCCCACCACCCCTGGGTTTTCGTCACCTTCAAGGATGGTCGCGGGAAGACCCATCACTATCCGATCCATGGTGCCACGCCCGAGGGTCCGCATGGGCTGCGCCTGCCGCGCCAGCCCCATCACCCCGGCTGACGGCATCGCCCTGCGTTGCGCCTGAGCCCGCCGCCCCCATCTCCGGTGCAGGTCGAACGGTAACGGAGCATGGGCATGGCACTTTTCGGCGGCACCATTCGAGAGGGCCTCCCCTATCCGCTCGGCGCGACCTGGACCGGCCTCGGCGTCAATTTCGCGATATTCTCGGCCAATGCGACGAAGGTCGAACTCTGCCTGTTCGACGATCAGGGCGAACGCGAACTCGAACGAATCCCGCTTCCCGAATATACGAACGAAATCTATCACGGCTTCATCCCGGACCTCCGGCCCGGCACCTTCTATGCCTATCGCGTCCACGGCCCCTATGAGCCGGATGCCGGGCATCGCTTCAATCCGAACAAGCTGGTGCTCGACCCCTATGCCAAGGCGGTGGTCGGCGAACTGACCTGGGATCACGCTCTGTTCGGCTATACGATCGGCCACGCGGACGCCGACCTCTCCTACGATGAGCGTGACAGCGCCCCTTTCATGCCGCGCTGCCGGGTGATCGATCCGGCCTTCACCTGGGGCCGCGACCTGCCGCCGGCCGTGCCCTGGGAGCGCACCGTGGTCTATGAAGCGCATGTCCGCGGCATGACGCGCCTCCATCCTGATCTGCCGCCGGAAACGCGCGGCACCTTCCGCGGCCTCGCCTCCCCGCCCATGCTGCGGCATTTCCGCAGGCTTGGGGTGACGACGATCGAAATCCTGCCCATTCACCGTTTCGCCGACGATTCCTATCTCGTCGAAAAGGGGCTTACCAATTACTGGGGCTACAATACGCTGAGCTTCTTCGCCCCCGCCCGGCGTTACGCACAGGTGCCTGAAACGGCCTATGCCGAATTCAAGGAAATGGTCGCGCGCCTGCATGATTCCGGCCTCGAGATCATTCTAGACGTCGTCTACAACCATACCGCCGAAGGCAATGAGCTGGGACCCACCCTGTCCTTCAAGGGCATTGACAACGCAAGCTACTACCGCCTGCTGCCCGATCAGAAACGCTACTACATCAACGATACCGGCACCGGTAATACGCTCAACCTCAGCAATCCCGCCGTCATCCGGCTGGTGACGGACAGCCTGCGCTACTGGGTGACGGAGATGCATGTCGACGGTTTCCGCTTCGACCTCGGCACTATCCTGGCGCGCGAACCGCATGGCTTCGACGAGCAGTCAGGCTTCCTCAAAGCCGTGCAGCAGGACCCGGTCCTGAGCGCGGTGAAGCTCATCGCGGAACCCTGGGACTGCGGCCCCGGCGGCTATCAGGTCGGTGGCTTCCCGCCAGGCTGGGCGGAATGGAACGACAAGTTCCGCGACACCGTGCGCGGATTCTGGAAGGGCGATGATGGGCAAATCGCCGATCTCGCCTCCCGCATCACCGGCTCGGCCGATCTGTTCGGCAGACGCGGACGCAAGCCATGGGCCTCGGTCAATTTCATCACATCCCATGACGGGTTCACCCTCCATGACCTCGTCAGCTACAATGATAAGCACAATGAGGCGAATGGCGAGAACAACCAGGACGGCCATTCCCATAATCTGAGTTGGAATTGCGGCGCGGAAGGCCCGACCGACGATCCTGACATTCAGGCCCTGCGTATTCGCCAGATGCGCAACATGATGGCGACCCTGTTCCTATCCAAAGGCACGCCCATGCTGCTCGCCGGCGACGAGATGGCCCGCAGCCAGCAAGGCAATAACAATGCCTATTGCCAGGATAACGAGATCAGCTGGCTGAACTGGGAGCCGACAGCCGAGGCCCAGTCCATGATGCGCTTCACCGCCCGTCTCTCGGCCCTCCGCCGCCGCTTTCCGCTGCTCATCCGCGGGCGCTTTCTCAACGGCCAATGGGATGAAGCGCTCGGCCTCAAGGATGTGACATGGCTCGCGCCGGACGCCACCGAAATGGCCGATGATCAATGGGGCGAAGGTCACGCGCGCTGCATGGGCGTGCTGCTGGATGGACGCGCACAGGAAACCGGCATCGTCCAGCGCGGCCATGATGCGACTCTGCTGCTGATCCTCAACGCCTATCACGATGTGGTGGCCTTCACGCTGCCGGAGGTTGTGGGCGGCCGGGAATGGCGCCTGCTGGTCGATACCAACCTGGCCGACGAAGCCGTCGATCCCGAGCCACATTTTGCCTTCGACCATAGCTACGAGGTGACCGGCCGGTCACTGCTGCTGTTGGAACTGGTGCTGGAGCCGACCTATGGCAGTGCGCGCACCAAGCGGCGCGCCGTGCATGTGCGGCCGACTCCCGCACCGCTCGCGACCGCGGTGTCCGAAGGCATCGCACAGATTGAGACCGCTTACCCGGCAGCGGAGCCGGAGCCTTATCCGGTCATGGGTTTCGCGGAGGAGCCAGAGGCGATCACGGTCGTGACCGATGATATGCCAGCCGAAACGGCTGACGGAGAGACGGCATAAAAAAGGGGGGAGGCCGAACGGCCTCCCCCCTTTTCACGTCACGAGCCGGGCGATTAGCCGCCCTGGCTGAAGCCCGCGGTATCGGCTTCCATCTTGCAGGCATAGAAGCCGTGACCGGACTTGGTCGAACCGGCCTGGACGACCTTGTAGGTCTTGCTCACGCCATTGGACCACACGATGGTATCGTCCGGGCAATGATCCTGAGCGGCGGCCACGGTCGAAAAGCGATGATGCGCGCCGAGACCGGTCGTCGCGCCGCTGACCAGGCTATTCTGCGACGCGCTTTGGGCGAAAGCGCCGGTGCTGGCGATCAGGCCACCGGCGACGGCCAGGGCAGACAGCAGCTTGGTGGTGTTCATGGCAAAGTCTCCTCTATCGGTTCAGGCGGCCTGTGCCGCTCACTCCGTCTCGACTTGGCGCCATTGGCGGGGTTTGCAAGAGCCCGGCCGGTAGAGGAGAAGGCCCGCGCTGCTAGTTGATATTTGCGTAATCGATATCTTCAGGCGCCAGCCAGGGCCGCCCGCAGGCTCTCCGCCAAGGGCGTGGTCGGCCGGCCAATCAGGCCGGACAGCACGCGGCTGTCATCAAACAAAGTGTCGCTCACCGCGGCCGCGCTGCTATCGGCGACCAGCTCGGCCACGGGCTCAGGCAGTCCCACGCCCAGAAGGGCGGCCTTGTACTCGGCCTTGGGCAGATCCTGATAGGCGACGTGTTTGCCGCTGATCTCGCTCAGCGCTGCGGCGAAGTCTGTGAGGGTGAAGGCCGTGTCGCCGGCCAGCTCCAGGATCTGGGCGGCGGTAGGCTGGGCTTGCGTCAGAACCGCAGCCGCTGCTGCGGCATAGTCGGCACGGGCTGCGGCCGAGATGCGGCCCGCACCGGAGCTACCCAGCACCACGCCATGGGCCAAGGCCGGCGCCACGGAACCCAGATAATTCTCCGTATACCAGCCGTTGCGCAGGAACGCGTGAGGGAGGCCCGACTCAACGATGGCCGCTTCGGTCGCGCGGTGATCTGCGGCCAGGCCAAGCGGCGAGATATCGGCATGCAGCACGCTGGTATAGGCGAGCAAGGAAACCCCGGCCGCCTTGGCGGCAGCGATCACGGCCTTGTGCTGGCCGATGCGGTGGGCAAGATCGTTCGAGGAAATCAGCAGCAGGCGGCCGACCCCGGCGAGAGCCGTCGTCAGCGTCTCAGGGCGGTTGTAATCGGCGATCCGCCAGGCAACGCCCTGGGCCGCAAAATCAGCTCCCGCCGCGTCGCTGCGCACCAGGGCAATGATGCGGTCAGCCGCGACCTTTTTCAGCAATTCGCTGATGACAAGCCGGCCAAGCTGGCCGCTGGCGCCCGTCACGGCGATCGGTGCATGATGATCTGACATATGATATTTCCTTTAAGGTCTCAAAGTGAGACCGTGTATAAGGGGTTCCCAGCCCAGGCGGAAGACGGCAGGTTTTCCTCCCCTAGTTACCAAAGGATAACCACCTTGCCCGATGTGACCGACATCGATCCGCGGACTGCCGGGATCACGACGCAGTTTGCGGTATGGGAGGCACGCGGCTTCGATGCCGCAGGCTGTCCCGTGCGCAACGTCCTGGATCGGATCGGGGATAAATGGACCATGCTGGTCCTGGTCGCACTGGCCGCCGAGCCGCGCCGCTTCGGCATGTTGCAGCGGATGGTGCCCGATATCTCCAAACGCATGCTCACTCAGACGCTGCGCCTTCTCGAGCGGGACGGGCTGGTCACCCGTCATGTCTACCCGACGACGCCGCCGAGCGTCGAATACCGCCTTGCCCCCCTCGGCACCTCAGTGCTGGAACCGCTGCAAGCCCTGACGCGCTGGGCTGAGGCCAATTTCGGGGCAATCCGCCAGGCGCGCGCCCGTTTCGACGATGTCGCCTATGGGCGCGACCCCGTGGCCGATCCATGATCCATGTCAGGCTTTGACAGCAGGATATGGCCCTATAGAAAGGTTCCATGTCGCGTCCGCCCCGTATCGAATTTCCGACCCCCGTCTTCATCACCGAAAGCGATCAGCTCGCTGCGCTGTGCGCGCGCCTGGCGGAGGAGCCTTTCGTCACCATCGATACGGAATTTATCCGCGAACGCACCTATTGGCCGGAACTCTGCGTCGTCCAGCTCGGCGGCGCGCAGGATGTGGCGGTCATCGACGCCCAGGCGCCTGGCATCGATATGGCGCCCTTGGGCGCCTTGCTGGCCAATCAGGCGGTCACCAAGGTCTTCCACGCGGCACGGCAGGATGTGGAGATATTCCTGCTCATGTTCGGGGCCACGCCGACCCCGATCTTCGATACCCAGATTGCGGCCATGGTCGCAGGGTTCGGCGATCAGGTCGGCTATGATGCGCTGGTCTCGTCGCTGACCGGCACCCAGATCGACAAATCTCACCGCTTCAGCGACTGGTCGGCGCGTCCGCTTTCCGCCTCGCAGCTCGCCTATGCGGCGGCCGACGTGACCCATCTGCGACTCGTCTATCAGAAGCTGCTGGTACGGCTGGAGCGTGAGAATCGGACCGACTGGGTGCAGGAGGAGATGGCGGCGCTGACCGAGCCGAGCCTGTACCGCTCAGACCCTGAGACGATGTGGTTGCGTCTGAAGCTGCGCCCCTCGAACCGCCGCCAGGCAGGTCTGCTGCGCGCCATCGCGGCATGGCGGGAGCGTGAGGCCCAGCGCGTCAATATTCCCCGTGGCCGGCTGCTGAAGGATGAGGCGATACCGGAAATCGCCGCCCTCGCCCCGGACAGCCCCGAGGCCCTGACGCGCGCCCGCGGCATTACGCGCGGCTTTGCCGAAGGCAAAAGCGGCACCTCGCTGCTTGCCGCCATCGCCGAGGCGGCCGCTTTGCCGGAGGATGCTTTGCCGGAGGTCGCGGCCCGCGGAGAGCGTGAGGGCCCGCGTCCCTCGCCTGCGCTGATCGCTCTGCTCCGCGTACTTCTGGCCGCGAAGAGTGAGGAGCATGATGTCGCACCCCGGCTCCTCGCCTCGTCCGATGACCTGGACCGGCTGGCGACAGAGGCCGAGCCCTCCATCCCCGCGACGCAGGGATGGCGTCGGCGGATGTTCGGCGAAGATGCGATGGCTTTGCGGGACGGGCGCGTGGCGCTTGCCACGCGGGGAAAGCGCATCCGGCTGATCCACCTGGATGCCGCAGCTCCGGCCAGCGAGGCCGAAGCCTGAAGCGACGCCCGGGGGGTTACGCCTCGGTCAGTTCATCAACCTCAGCCGCATGGCTGTCCGGCGACAGATCGCCGGCCTGCCCCGGCGGGCCACTCCGTCCGCGGCGCGCGGCAGGCGAGGCAGGGCGCGGCTTTGGCGTGCCAGCGGTCTTCGACGTCTCCTGACGGGCCTGACGCTCCGCGCGACGCTCGAGACTTTCAAGCTTGAGGGTCAGCGCCTCCACCTGTTCCGCGGCGGCAACATGCGCCAGCCGTAGATCCTTGTTTTTGGTTCGCAATGTCGCGTTCGCCCGTTCGAGCTTTTCAACGCGCGCGCGAAGGTCCTCTTTACTGGCGACCGGGGAGGAAGCGGCCGTTTTCAGGGCCGCGCGGCGCGCCGGGGAGGCGGATTGTAACTTGCTGGCCCCCGTACGGGTGGCCGTCGTCGCTTTGACGCGGCCGGTAGATTTGGACTTTGTTGTCGGCGTGCGGGCCATATAATAACCCTCCTGAAGTTTGCGGTTCTCAACACATGCGTTCGCACCGATGCGGGATATGTGATCGGGGTCGCGATAGGTCGAGGGTTTACGCAGCCATTTTTTGCGTAGATGCAAAAATAGATGGTGAGTCAGCCTTTCGGGATCTGCTTCCCGGCTTTGCCTGATCTGGATGTGATTGCGCTGCCATTGTCGCATTCCAAGACCCTGGGAAGGATCGGATGAGGCTGGCGCCATCGCATTTGACGTTTGAACAGGAGCTGTCACCAGGCCCTGTTCAAACGTTGCACGCGGTCGGCTAGCCCGGACGGGGTGTGCGGATATGCGGCAGGAAAGCCGCCAACAGACCGATCACCGGCAAAAACGAACAGATCTCGTATGTCGTAACTATGCCGTAATGATCGGCAATGACGCCGATGGCGGCGGCGCCAAGGCCGCCCATCCCAAAAGCCAGTCCGAAAAACAGGCCCGAAATCAGCCCCACGCGGCCGGGCACCAGTTCCTGGGCATAGACGATCATCGCCGGCATCGCGGAGGAGAGCACGAATCCAATGACGAAAGAGAGCGCCACCGTCCAGCCCAGGCCGACATAGGGCAGGACCAGGGTGAAGGGCAGGATGCCCAGAATGGAAACCCAGATGACCAGTTTGCGACCGATACGGTCGCCGATGGGGCCGCCCAGGACGGTACCGAGCGCCGCCGCCCCCAGAAACACAAACAGCAGCAACTGCGCCGTCTGCACCGACACCTTGAACTGATGGATCAGATAGAAGGTGTAATAACTGGAAATACTCGCCAGGTAGAAGAACTTCGAGAAAACCAGCGCCACGAGAATGGTCATGGTGACAACGACGCGGGCTGGCGGCAGGGCCTCATGGGCATGCATGTGCACGCGCGGCCGGCGACGGTTATGCGCAATCCTCTGCTGATACCAGCGGCCAACCGCACCCAGCACCATCATGCCAAGCAGGGCGATGCCCGAGAACCAGACGATGCTGCGCTGGCCATGCGGCACCACGATGAAGGCCGCGAGCACGGGGCCGAGCGCCGTACCGAAATTCCCGCCAACCTGGAAGACGGATTGCGCCAGCCCATGCCGCCCGCCGGAGGAGAGTCGCGCCACGCGGGAGGATTCCGGGTGAAAAATGGATGAGCCGATGCCGATCATCGCGGCCGCCACCAGCAGGAAGCTGTAGCTACTGGCGCGGGACAGCAAAATCAGGCCGATCATGGTGAAACCCATGCCCACCGACAGCGAGTAGGGCTGCGGCCGCTTGTCGGTCGCCATGCCGATCAGAGGCTGCAGCAGCGAGGCCGTGACCTGGAAGACAAAGGTCAAAAGTCCGATTTGCACGAAGTTGAGCTGAAACTGCTCTTTGAGATTGGGATAGATGGCCGGCAGCAGGGACTGCATCGTATCGTTGAGGAAGTGGGAGAAGCTGATCGCCAGCAGGACCGCCAAAACCACGCCCTCCGGCGGCAAGGTGCGCGTTTGCGGATCACTCGTCGTGCTGCTCATGCCTTTTCCCCTCCTCGGCCAGCCCGATAGCGGGAGAGTATCCCTCCCCCATCAGACGCAGGCTTTGTCCCGCCCGTCTGGCGCTGACCACACATTCCAGATAACCACTTACCCGTAACCATCCTTTGGCAGTATTGCCCCTCGCGCATGGAAACCCCGCTTGTCGTCATCGCCGGACGCCCGAACGTCGGCAAAAGCAGCTTGTTCAACCGCCTGATTGGGCGGCGACAGGCGTTGGTCGCAGATCAGCCAGGACTTACACGCGACCGTCAGGATGCGACCTGCCGTATCGGCGGCCGCATGGTCCGCATTGCCGACACGGCGGGGCTTGAAGAAGCGCCCCCGGAAAGCCTCACCGGGCGCATGCGCCAGGGTGCGGCCTCGATTCTGGAACAAGCCGACCTCATCCTGTTCGTGGTCGACGCCCGCGCCGGCATTCTGCCGCCTGACGCCCATTTCGGCGCCTGGCTGCGCCGCCTCGGCAAGCCCGTGCTGCTGGTCGCCAACAAGACAGAAGGCCGGGTCGGTTACGCCAATGCGATCGAGGCCTATGCCCTTGGTCTGGGCGAGCCGCTGCTGGTCTCGGCCGAACATGGCGAAGGCATCAGCTCGCTGATGGCCGACATCGCCGCGGCCCTGCCCCCGCCCGTGGAAGCGCCGCGGGATGAGGACACGGATGAGACGACGGCCGCCGATGACCCCGGCAAGCCCTTGCGGCTGGTCATCCTCGGCCGGCCGAATGCCGGCAAGTCCACCCTGGTCAACCGGCTTCTGGGCGAGGAGCGGATGCTGACGGGGCCGGAACCCGGCATCACCCGCGATGCCATCATGCTGCCTCTGCATGATCGCGACGGGAACGCCTATCAGCTCGTCGATACCGCGGGCCTTCGCCGCCGCGCCCGCGTGCAGAACGACGTCGAAAAAATGTCCACGGGTGCCAGCATCAATGCGATGCGCTTCGCCGAAGTGGTCGTCCTGGTGGTCGATGCAGTCGACGGTCTGCATGACCAGGACCTGCAGATTGCGCGCCTGGTGGAGCGTGAGGGCCGCGCCATGGTCGTGGTACTCAACAAGTGGGACGCGGTGGAAGACCGCGATGCCACGCGCAAGGCCGTGTCGGACCGGCTGGAACGCAGCCTGGCGCAGCTTAAGGGTATACCGGTCGTCACGCTCAGCGCTTTGACCGGCTCGTCCTTGCAGAAACTGCTGCCCGCGGTACGCCGCGTCTATGACACCTGGAACAAGCGCATTACCACCTCCGCCCTCAACCGCTGGTTTGAAGATGCGCTCGGCCGGCATCCGCCGCCGAATGTGGCGGGGCGCCGCTTGAAGCTGCGCTATGTCACGCAGGCGAACGCGCGTCCGCCGACTTTCGTCGTTTTCGGCACCCGTGCGGAGGGCACGCCGGAGGATTACCGCCGCTATCTCGTCAATGAGATCCGGGATATTTTCGATCTGCCCGGCACGCCGATCCGGCTGGATTTCCGCGGCACCGTGAACCCCTACGACGACAAAGAGTAATTTCTTTCGATTTCCGCAGGTTAGCGAGAAGCATCCGCCGTCCTGGCGCTTGACGCGACGCGTCGCGATTCCGTAGAAGAACAAAGTTGCCGCTTTGTTCGCGTTCGGTTTCGTGACGTTACGGACTTTCACCGTTCGGTCACCATCCGTTCCGGCCAATGGCAGCGCAGCGAGGCAGCCAAAGGGCCCGATCATGTTGACGCGCAAGCAGCACGAGCTGCTCATGTTCATTGACCGTCATCTCAAAGCCTCCGGCTATTCGCCGAGTTTCGATGAGATGAAGGAGGCGCTGAACCTCCGCTCCAAATCCGGCATTCACCGGCTGATCTCCGCTTTGGAGGAGCGCGGCTTCCTCAGCCGCCGCCATCATCAGGCGCGCGCGCTTGAAGTGCTGCGCCTGCCCGGCGAGGCACCGGTTGCCCTCACCAGCCCCCGGCCCGATATTGCAGATGCGCCCAAACGGGCCGAGCCCGCGCCCGGCTTCGCGCCCACCGTCATTCAGGGTGATTTCTCAGCCCGCCTGCCGGGCGTTCGCGCCGCGCCGGAAGTCGGTGCCGTGCAACTGCCGCTCTATGGCCGCATCGCGGCCGGCCTGCCGATCGAGGCGATGCGCGATGCGTCGACCTATATAGAAGTGCCCGTCGCCATGCTTGGCACCGGCGAGCATTACGCCCTGGAAGTGGCCGGTGATTCGATGATCGACGCCGGCATCTGGGACGGCGATACGGTCGTCATTCGCCGCTCGGACACGGCGGAAAATGGGCAGATCGTGGTTGCCCTGGTCGATGAGGAGGAAGTCACCCTCAAGCGTCTGCGCCGCCGCGGCAATTCAGTGGCACTGGAACCGGCCAATCCCCGCCATGAAAGCCGTATTTTCCCGGCCGAGCGCGTGCGCGTGCAGGGTCGGCTCGTCGCGCTGATGCGCCGGTATTGAGAGATTGCACTGACGGAGCAATAATGGCAATTTTTGCCATTATTGCTATTCGGTTGGAGGTATCGTCGTGGCGACGATGAACGTATCCCTACCCGATCCCATGCGCGAGTGGATTCAACAGCGCATTGACAACGGCCATTACGCGAGTGTCAGCGACTATGTGCGGGATCTCGTGCGACGAGATCAAAGCGAAACAGATGAGCGCGAAGCTCTGATCGCTGCGCTGACCGCGGGCGAGACCAGTGGCGTCAGTGAGCGTCTGGTGCCTGAGATTTTTGAAGCCGCACGCGAGGCCACTGCTGGCAAGCGCGGTGGCTGACTACAAGCTTACCCTCGCCGCGGACCACGATATTGAAGCGATCGCTCGCCTTTCCATCGAGACATGGGGCCTGGGTCGTGCCGAGGCCTACGTGATGGACCTTCACCGGGCATTTGAAACGCTCGCCGGTTTTCCTGCCCTGGGACGGGATATCGGGACGATCCGCGCCGGCTATTTCCGCTTCGAGCATGAGAGCCACGTCGTCTTCTATCAGCGCAGTTCGACTGGCATCATCGTCATTCGGGTCCTGCATCGGCGACAGCTGCCGCCAGCCTATCTCTGATCATGGCAAGGGAACGCGGCTGTCGGCGAGATACTGGCCCACACCGCCAGACTTGACGCCGCCCCCCGGCTTGGCGGAGAGACCAGCCCAATCGTCACAATTACAGTCACACGCCGTCCCGGAGCCTTCACCATGGCTGGCCATAGTCAGTTCAAAAACATCATGCACCGCAAAGGGGCGCAGGACGCCCGGCGGGGCCGCCAGTTCGCCAAGCTCATCCGCGAAATCACCGTCTCCGCCAAGCAGGGCCTGCCCGACCCCGCCGCCAATCCGCGCCTGCGCGCCGCCATCCAGGCTGCCCGCAAGGAAAACATGCCCAAGGACACGGTCGATCGCGCCATCAAGAAGGCCGCGACCGGCGGCGGCGGCGGCGATGACTATATCGAAGTCCGCTACGAGGGTTACGGTCCCAGCGGTGTGGCCGTCATCGTTGAGGCGCTGACCGACAACCGCAACCGCACCGCCTCCGAAGTGCGCGCGGCCTTCAACAAATACGGCGGCGCTCTGGGCGAGACCAATTCCGTCAGCTTCCTGTTCGACCGTCTGGCCGTGATCCGCTATCCGGCCACGGCTGCCTCAGCGGACGATATGCTGGATGCCGCCATCGAGGCGGGCGCCGACAATGTCGAAAGTGCGGACGAGTGGCATGAGATCACCGGCGCGCCGGACAGTCTCGCTGCCATGCAGGATGCGCTGGAGGGCCGGTTCGGTGCTTCCGACAGTGCCAAATTCGACTGGCGGCCGCGCACCAGCGTACCGCTGGATGAAGAAGCGGCAACATCTGTCTTCAAGCTCCTGGATGTGCTGGACGAACTCGACGATGTGCAGAATGTCTATGCGAACTTCGATCTGCCCGAGTCGCTGCTGCAAAAGCTGTCCACCTGATTCCACGCCGAGAGGATGACGCGCTGGCCTTGATACGAATCCTAGGCATCGATCCAGGCCTGCGCATCACTGGCTGGGGTGTGGTGGAGTCTGACGGCAACCGCCTGCGCCATATAGCGGACGGGATCGTCATGACCGACAGCGCGGCCAGCGTGCCGACGCGCCTCCGCGCGCTGCATGAGGCGCTGTCGGCTCTCATCACCTTGCACCGCCCGCAGGAAGCGGCTGTGGAAGAGACTTATGTGAATACCAATGCGACCGCGACGCTCAAGCTCGGGTATGCCCGCGGCGTCGCTCTACTGGCCCCGGCCCTCGCCGGCCTGGACGTCGCCGAATACGGTGCCAAAACGGTCAAGCTCTCGGTGGTCGGCACCGGTGGCGCGGATAAGAACCAGGTCGGGCTCATGGTCCGCCGCCTGCTGCCGGGTGCCACGCTCAAGCGGGCCGACGCGGCCGACGCCTTGGCGGTCGCCATCTGCCACGCCCATCACCGTGCCAGCCGCAATGCCTGGAGCCGGGCGGCCGCGCAGGCGGTGCGGGCATGATTGGCAGCCTGCGCGGGATCGTCGAATCCCAGGATGACGGCCATTGCGTCATCGAGACGTCGGGCGGCGTCGGCTATCTGGTGCAGGCCTCGTCCCGCACGCTGTCTTCCCTGCCACCCGCCCCCGCCATGGTCCGTCTTCTGATCGAAACCTTCGTGCGCGAAGACGCGATCACGCTGTACGGTTTTGCGAGCGGCGCGGAACGCGCCTGGTTCCGGCTGCTGACGACCGTGCAGGGCGTGGGACCGAAAGTGGCCCTTGCCATCCTCTCGGCGCTCTCTTCGGACGAGCTTTCCTTGGCGATCGCCTCTGGGGACCGCACCGCCCTCGGCCGTGCCTCTGGCGTGGGTCCGAAGCTTGCCGCCCGCCTCGCCCTCGAACTCAAGGAAAAGGCTGGCACCCTGCCGCTGCCGGTGTCGCTCGCCGATGGCATCATCGCGCCCGCCGCCGCCCCGGGAGGCGTCCTGGACGACGCGCTCTCCGCCCTGCTCAATCTTGGCTATCGCCGGCCGGAAGCCCAGGCGGCGCTCAACCGCGCGGCCGCCAAGCTGGGCGATGACCCCGATGTCGCGGCCCTCATCCCGGCAGCATTGCGGGAGCTGGCGCGATGACCACCCGCCCGCGCAGCCGCAAAGGTCCGAGCGCCGAGGTCTCCGAGGAGATGGAGGAGCGCGAAGTCTCCCCCGCCCGTGCGGTGGAAGACGCCGGTGAGGCCAGCCTGCGCCCGCAGACGCTGGCGGATTTCATCGGCCAGGAAGGCAACCGTCAGAACCTCGCGATCTTCATCGAAGCCGCGCGCGCGAGGGGTGAGGCGCTCGACCATGTCCTGCTGCATGGGCCCCCTGGCCTCGGCAAGACGACGATGGCGCAGATCGTGGCGCGTGAACTGGGCGTGGGCTTTCGCGCGACCTCGGGTCCGGTCATCCAGAAGTCCGGCGATCTCGCAGCGATCCTGACCAATCTGCAGCCGCGCGACGTGCTGTTTATCGACGAAATCCATCGCCTGCAGCCGGCGATCGAGGAAGTGCTCTATCCGGCGATGGAAGACTTCCAGCTCGATCTGGTGATCGGCGAAGGCCCCGCGGCGCGCTCCCTGCGCATCGATCTGCCACCCTTCACGCTCGTCGGCGCGACCACGCGGTCTGGGCTGCTGGCGACCCCGTTCAGAGACCGGTTCGGCATTCCGATGCGACTGGTCCTTTATACGCCGGATGAACTTCGCGTGATCGTGGCGCGCGGCGCCCGTCTGCTCGGGTTTGATCTGACCGCCGATGGCGCCCAGGAAATCGCCTGCCGCAGCCGCGGCACGCCGCGCATTGCCGGCCGCCTGCTGCGCCGGGTGCGCGATTTCGCCGCCGTCGAAGGACGCGGCCACGTCGATCGCGCCATCGCGGATGCGGCGCTGACCCGGCTTGAGGTCGATCATCGCGGGCTGGATGCCATGGATCGCCGCTATCTGCGACGGATCGCCGAGCATCACGCCGGCGGCCCGGTGGGGGTGGAGACACTGGCCGCTGCCCTGGCTGAGGCACGCGATACCCTCGAAGATGTGATCGAACCGTATCTGATCCAGGAGGGGCTCATTCTGCGCACCAGCCGCGGCCGCATGCTGGGCGAACCTGGCTGGCGGCATCTGGACATGGCGCCGCCCCCACTGTCGCCCGAGCAGAAAGCTTTGCTGACGCCGGATCTGTTCACGGCGAAGGACAAGGACTCCGCTGCATCATGAGCGACAGCATGCGGGAGGATGGCGTTCACCGCCACGCGGTGCGCGTCTATTTCGAGGACACGGATGCCGGCGGCATCGTCTATCACGCCAACTATCTGCGCTTTGCCGAACGCGCCCGAACAGAAGCCCTGCGTGCCATGGGCCTGCCCCATTCCGATATGATGTTGCGGCATGGCATGATCTTCGTGGTGCGGCACGCGGAGTTGGACTATCAGCGCCCTGCCCGGCTCGACGATTCGCTGGTGATCGAGACGACCGCCGTCGCGGTGCGGGGTGCCTCGGCCAAGCTGCGCCAGCGGGTGCTGCGCGGTGCGGAGACGCTTGTGGTGGTGGATGTGACGCTGGTCAGCGTCAGACAGGATACAGGACGCGCGGACCGCATTCCGGCTGCGTGGCGTGACGCGCTAACGACGATGGTCCGGGCAGAAGAAAATGCCCAGGCCACTGACAACATAGGGGTTTCGTAATTTGGATCAGGCGGTGAATGCCACGCAGCTGGCGACACCCGGGAGCAGCCTGTCGCTCTGGGGTCTGTTCTTGCAAGCGGATATCGTCGTCAAGCTCGTCATCCTGTGCCTGCTGGCGGCGAGCATCTGGGTCTGGGCGATCATCTTCGAGAAGACGACGAGCCTGCGCCGCGCCAATCGTGAGGCGAATGCATTCGAGGACCGCTTCTGGTCCGGCGGCAGCCTGGACGAGCTTTATGAGCATGAGGGGCAGAAGCCCAGCAACCCGATCGCCGCCGTCTTTGGTGCCGCGATGGGCGAGTGGCGGCGCACCGCGCGCGTCGCGGGGGCCGATATCGGCCATACCGCTGTCCGCGAACGCGTCGATCGCGCCATGAATGTCACCATCAACCGCGAGATGGAGCGGATGGAGCGGTGGATGATCTTCCTCGCCTCCGTGGGTGCGACGGCCCCCTTCGTCGGCCTTTTCGGCACGGTCTGGGGCATTATGCACAGCTTCTCGGCCATCGCCGCGATGCATAATACCAATCTGTCCGTAGTCGCACCCGGCATCGCCGAAGCGCTGTTCGCGACCGCCATCGGCCTCGTCGCCGCTATTCCCGCGGTGCTCGCCTATAACGCGATCAGCACCGACCTTTCCCGCTTCGCGGCCCGGCTTGAGGGGTTCGGCACTGAGTTCAGCGCCATCCTGTCGCGCCAGACCGAAGAAAGGACCTAAGATATGGCCATGGGCACGATGGGCGGCGGCCGTCACGGCCGGGGGCGCTATCGCCCCTTGGCGGAAATCAACGTCACCCCGCTGGTGGACGTCATGCTGGTGCTGCTGATCATCTTCATGGTGACCGCACCGCTGATGACCTCCGGCGTCACCGTCGATCTGCCCAAGACCAGCGCCAATCCGGTGAATGCCGACAGCACGCCGATCACCATCTCGGTCAATGCCGAGGGCAAGGTGTTCGTGCAGAACGATCCCGTGGATATCGCCGGCCTGGTAGCCAAGCTGCAGGCTGCGACCAACGGACAGACCGATCGCCGCATCTTTGTGCGCGGTGACCAGTCGGTCTCCTACGGTCAGATCATGCAGGTCATGGGCACCATCGTGACCGGCGGCTTCTCCAAGGTCGCGCTGCTGGCGCAGCAGCCGGATAACGGTGCGCCCGCCAGTGCCGCCCCTGCGAGCGCCGCGCCTGCCACCACCGCCCCCTCCGGCAGCAGCGGCCAGTAAGGCCGCCTGCTTGCGCCCCCTCCGGCAGATCATGGATATCGCCTTGTCGCCCTTCAGCCTGCCTCTCCTCCGCAGCCTATGGGGGCACACGTGAACCCTCCGATGCGTCGGGCAGCGGGCGTGTCTGCTGGCCTGCATATTCTGCTCCTGGTCGCCCTGCTCGTGTCCCTGCCGTCCCGCAAGCCGGACGAGCAGCCCGACCTTTCGGCCGTCTCGGTCGATTTTGTGGGTCCCGCGGCGCCCGTGCAGCAGTCGGATGCGACCGGCAAGACGGCAGCGCCGACCAAGACGCCGACCCCCGTTCAGGCACCCAAAGCGACCCAGGCACCGACGCCGCAACCGTTGAGCGACGCGCCACCGCCTCCGCCGCCGCCGCCGCCCCCGCCGTCTGTGACGCCGACGACGCAGCCGCCGGTGCCCACCCCGCCGCCCCCGGCCCCGACACCGCCGGCGCCGCAGACACCGACGCCGCCCACGCCCACGACGCCCACCCCACCGACGCCGGCCACGCCCGCGCCGCCGCCGCCCTTGCCGCAGACGACCCCCAGCCCGGATGCAGAGCCCCTGCCGCCGCCGCCGCCCCCTGCGCCGACGCCACCTGAGCCGCAGTCGACGCCCAAGGCGCAGCCGACACCGAAACCGACCAAGCCGACGCCGACCAAGCCGCAGCCGGAACAGAAGCCCGAGCAGACGCAGACGCCGCCGACAAAGACCGAGCAGCCGCAGAAACCAGCGCCGGACACCACGGCCGACGCCGCGCCCGCGTTGCCGATGCCGCCGCCCCCGGCCCCGCCCGCGCCGCCGGCACCGGTGAGCCCGACGACGCAGCCGCATCCGACGCAGAACCCTGCAGCGATGAGCCAGAGCGTGCTCAATACGCTGGATAAGCTGCGCGCGATGAACCTGAACCAGAAGACGCCGACGTCCCGCTATAACCCGGCGCAGGGCGGCGCCCCGGATGCCGGTGGCGCACGCAACAGCGCGGACCAGACCTCCCGGCTGACATCGGCCCAGCGCGGCGCCATTGGCGATAAGGTGCGCGCCTGCTGGACCATCGATAGCGGTGCCGAAGGCGTGCAGAACATGAGCGTGCTGCTGACGGTGACGACGGACAGCGCAGGCGTTGTGCATGATGCGAATGTCGCTGTAGCCGATCAGGGTCGAGTCAACAGCAATCCGGTGTTGCAGGCCTTCGCGGAACGCGCGGTGCGCGCCGTGCTCGACTACCACTGCTCGCCCTTGCCATTGCCGCCCTCGCTCCCAGGTGCGGTTCACACCTTCACCTTTCGGTTCAGGCCGTGACACGAAAGCAGGAACAAGTATGACCGACTTTCCCTATCGCTTTGGGCTTCCTACAGCCGATGATGCGGCGCCAACCGTGCCAGGCATGATCCGCCGCATCACCCGCCGCGGCATGATCGGCACGACGCTTGCGACGGCCCTCGCCGCCCCGGCCTTCGCGCAGAGTGCGGCGCCGGCTGCCCCCGCTGGCGGCGATGCCGCGGGCTCCGCGGTCATCGACGTCAACCGCGCGCGCACGGCCCCGATTCCGATCGCCATTCCGGCTTTCGCCGGCGGCACCAGCCAGGGCGATCTGGTCAGCGTCATCTCGGCCGATCTCAACAATTGCGGCCTGTTCCGGGTCGTCGATGCCTCGGGCGTGGCGGCCACGCCCGCCGGTGGCGCCCCTGATTTTGGCGCCTGGAAGGGCACCGGCGCGCAGGCACTCGTCACCGGGAGCGTCACCCAGAGCGGCGATCAGCTGCGGGTGGAATTCCGGCTATGGGACATCCTGCCCGGCACCCAGCTGCAGGGCACGGCCTATACGACCTCCGCCTCCAACTGGCGGCGTATCGCCCATATCATCGCCGACGTCATCTATCAGCGGCTGCTGGGCGAAAAAGGCTATTTCGATACGCGGGTGGCCTATATCTCCACCACCGGTCCCGGCAATAACCCGACCAAGCGCCTCGCGATCATGGATCAGGACGGCGCCAATAACCGGTTTCTGACGGATGGCAGCTGGACGGCGCTGGGGCCGCGCTTCAGCCCGACGCGCGATCAGCTGGCCTTCATCAGCTATGTCAACAAGGTCGTCCGCGTCTATCTGTTCGATCTCAGCAGCGGCACCCGCTCTCTGGTCGGCAATTTCCGCACCATGACCTTCTCACCCCGCTTCGCGCCCGACGGCAACAGCATCATCATGTCGCTCTATCAGAACGGCGGCTCGAACATCATCAGCTGCGGGCTGAATGGCGGCGGCGTGCGGACGCTCACCAGTTCCGGCGCGATCGACGCCAATCCCTGCTACAGCCCGGACGGCAGCCAGATCGTTTTCGAGTCGGATCGTGGCGGCGACCAGCAGCTGTATGTTATGGGCGCCGATGGTTCCAATGTCCGGCGCATCAGCTTCGGCGCCGGCCGCTACGCCGATCCGGTGTGGTCGCCGCGCGGCGATCTCATTGCCTTTACCCGGCTTGGCAGCAATTTCGCGGTCGGCGTCATGGCCCCTGATGGGTCCGGCGAGCGCACCCTGTCGGAAAGTTTCGACGTCGAAAGCCCCACCTTCTGCCCGAATGGACGCGTGATCATGTTCCAGCGCGGCGCGGGTACCGCCTCACGGTTGGTGACAATTGATATCACGGGCTTCAACGAGCAGGCCGTGCAGACGCCTACAAGTGCCTCTGACCCCGCCTGGTCACCGTTACTTTCCTAAAAACTGTGGCATTTCATCCACGAAGGGCTGCATTTCGGAGAATGAACCCCACATTGCTTGACCGTAAGCCATGGCACGCTGTAAGCGCCGCCATAGCCTGATGAGACCTGATTAGACAGGTTGATTCTGCGGTTGTTTTTTTCTGCGACGCGACGGTTTTTGTAACACGAACCCCCTTAGGGACACGATCGAAATGAACATCAAGATGCTCGGCGCCTTTGCCGCCGTGGCTTTGCTGGCAGCCTGCGCAAAGCCTGCCGCTACCGGGATGTCGACCGGTGCCGGCCAGGCCGTCACCTCCGGCCCGGCGCCGGGCAGCGAGGAAGACCTGGTCGCCAATGTTGGCGACCGCGTGTTCTATGGCTTCAACAAGACCAATCTGTCCTCTGACGCGACCGGCACGCTGACGCATCAGGCCGGTTGGCTGCAGAAGTTCCCGCAGGTTTCCGTCCTCGTGGCCGGCAACTGCGATCCGCGCGGCACCGAAGAATACAACCTGGCGCTGGGTCAGCGCCGTGCTGACGCCGCCCGTGACTTCCTGGTCGCCCAGGGCGTTGATGGCTCGCGCATCCAGACCATCTCCTACGGCAAGGACCGTCCGGTCGCGCAGGGTAACGACGAAGCGTCCTACCAGCAGGATCGTAACGCCATCACCTCCGTGCAGGGCCACAACCCGCAGGAAGGCACCGGCACGTCCTCCTAATCTCGCAGTCTCGGGTGGCGATGGCGCCACCCAGATCGAGCCTAGGTTTAAAAATGGCGGACAGCGCAAGCTGCCCGCCATTTTCTTTGGCGTAGCCTGATGCAGTCCGCCGTCCAACGCCTGCCAGGATGACAATCTTTTGGTAAGCCTGTGATCATGACGCGCGGAAACCCAGGTGATAGAAGCGGTCCAGGCGTCGCCCTCGGAGATTTGTCACCCTATGAAGAAAACCCTGCTCGCCGGGCTCTGTGCCAGTGCCCTGTGCTTCCTGCTCCCGCCACACCTGGCACTAGCGCAAAGTGACTCTGTCACCAGTCGCGAAGGCATCGCGCTGCAAAACCAGATTTTGTCAGTCCAGAACCAGCTGCAGCAGATGCAGGCGCAGCTGCAACAGGTGCAGGCCAATGGCGGCGGCGGTGGCGGCAATGCGCCGGCGCCGGCCGATAATGGCGGCGGCGGCGGTCTGACCACGCAGCTTCTGCAGCGCGTGAGCACGCTCGAAGACGAGGTCCGCACCCTGACGGGGCAAATGCAGCAGTTGCAGAATCAGGTGAATAGCCAGAACGCCCAGCTGAGTAAGCAGATCGGCGACATCACCTTCCAGATGCAGAATGGGGGCGCCCCAGCCGGAGGCGGTGCTGCCGCGGGTGCGGCAGCTGGGGCCGCAGCGGGCCAGGCAGCCGCGGCTTCCGCCGCGCCGGGGGCAGGTCCCATCGCCGCGGCGACGCCCGAAACCCTGCTGCAGCAGGGCAATATCGCGCTGCATGACGGCAAGTATCAGACGTCGGAAGGCGTTGCGCGCGAGATTCTGGCCAAGCACCGCACAAGCCCGCGCGCCTATGACGCGCAATATCTGCTGGCCCAGTCGCTTCAGGGCCAGGGCCGCTACCAGGAGGCGGCGCTCGCCTTCGATGATGCCTACAACATGAACCATAAGGGCAAGAAGGCGCCGAATGCGCTTCTCGGCCTGTCGATGACGCTCGCCGCCATCAAGCAGAACTCGGCGGCCTGTGACACGCTGACGACCCTGCATGCCCAGTTCCCGAAGCCTCCGGCCTATCTGGTGGAGCCGATTGCGGCCCAGCACAAAAGGCTGGGCTGCTGACGGGAAGCGGCGCCACGCGCGAGATTCCGCAGCCCGTTTCGGCTGCGGAATTCGCGTCTCTGCTCCAACCACTTGGCCCTTTCGGCCGCAACCCCGGTCTGGGGGTCGCCGTTTCGGGCGGTGCCGATAGCCTGGCCCTCGCCCTCCTCGCGCGGTCCTGGGTTCAGGCACAGGGCGGGCGGCTCCAGGCTTTCATCGTCGATCATGGGCTGCGCGCGACTGCCCGCGATGAAGCCGTGACGGCCGCGGCCACTCTGCATAGCCTTGGCATCGCCACCCGCATCCTCACTCTGTCGGATCTCGCACCCGGCCCTGGCCTGTCCGACCGCGCGCGCAGCGCCCGCTATCAGGCTCTGGCCCGCGCCTGCCGCGACGCCGGCATCATGCACCTGCTGCTCGGCCATCATGCGGCCGATCAGGCTGAAACACTGCTCATGCGCCATCTGCGCGGCAGTGGCCCCGCCGGTCTGGCCGGCATGGCCGCCGTCACCGAGACCGACGCCCTGCGCCTGCTGCGGCCGGTGCTGACGGTGGCGCCCGGCCGCTTGCGCGCCACGCTGCGCGCGGCGGGGCTCAACTGGGTAGAAGACCCGACCAATGCCGATACGCGCTTTACCCGCGCCCGTCTGCGCACACTCCGCGCCGATGCCGCGGGCGTGGGGCCGGCGACCCATGGCTTAGCGGAAGCTGCGCAGCGGCATGGCCTGCACCGCGCCAAGGCCGACCATGAGAGTGCGGCCTTTCTGGGCGCCCATGCCGTCATCAGGCCAGAGGGATTTCTGCGCATTGCATCGGATGGGCCTTGGCCCGCCGCCGCGCTTGCGCAGGCTTTGCGGATGGTAACCGGCGCGGTCTATCCACCTGACCCGGCAGCCAGTGCCCAGATTGCGGCCGACCCGGCCGGGCGGATTGGCCGGGGTCTCGTACTCGGCGGGGCGCAGCTTTTGCCTGCAGGACGGCAGGGACCGGGCTTTCTGCTCTGCCGCGAGGCCGCCGCCATGGCGTCGCCCGTCGCGGCCATGCCGGGCACGCTGTGGGACGGCCGGTTTAGGCTGCCGGCCAGCGAGTCTGGCTGGCGACATGAGATGATCGGACCGCTGGGCGCAGACGCCGCCCGCTTCCGACGCGTGTCCGACCTGCCTTCGGCGGTGCTGCGCACGCTGCCCTGCTTCCGTGATACGGCGGGTCGCCTGCTGGCAGTGCCTCATCTCGCCTGGTCTCTGGATGAAAAAACCACAGCGCGCGCGCTGGTATTTGCCCCGGCGGTTGCCGCCAGCGGAGCCGCTTTTTTGCCAGCGTTAAGCTCGGATTCGGCTGTTCGCTCTCAGAAACATGACGGACGCGGCGATCCGGCATGAGAATGGGGCTGCGTTTCGGCGAAAGACTTCCTATCTTTAAGGTGACAAGGCGGAATAACATGCGCTGAGGTCTAGCCTTGGGTGGAAGGCCTGCCGATGCTAAAGACCGTTTTCGCTCCCTTGTGAGGGGAACGGGCTGGCGCGGGGAATGCCGGTATGCCGGTTAGGAACTGGATGAAGTAATGAGCAATTTCGGTCGCAACCTTGCGTTATGGGTGATTATCGCACTGCTTCTGGTGGTGCTCTTCAGCCTGTTCCAGCCGGGTGGGCTGCGGGGAACGAGCAGTTCTTCCAATGTCACTCAGATGGCCTATTCCGAATTTTTGACTCAGGTGAAGCAGGGCGACGTCAAGGACGTGGTCATTCAGGATCGCAATGTGAGCGGTGACCTGAAAGACGGCCGCGCCTTCGAGACCTACACGCCGGATGATCCGACGCTGGTGCAGACGCTGACCGACAAGAATGTCGAGATCGTCGCCAAGCCGGCGGACGGCGATAGCAATCCGCTGCTGCATTACCTGCTGTCCTGGTTCCCGATGCTGCTCTTCGTCGGCGTCTGGATCTTCTTTCTCCGCCAGATGCAGTCCGGTGGCGGCCGGGCGATGGGCTTTGGCAAGTCCCGCGCCCGCCTGCTGACGGAAAAGCAGGGCCGCGTGACCTTCGAGGATGTCGCGGGCATCGAGGAAGCCAAGGTCGAGCTGAGCGAGGTCGTGGAATTTCTGAAAGATCCGCAGAAATTCCAGCGCCTGGGTGGCAAGATCCCCAAGGGCGTGCTGCTGGTCGGCCCCCCGGGCACCGGCAAGACGCTCCTGGCCCGCGCCATTGCGGGTGAGGCGAATGTGCCCTTCTTCACCATCTCGGGCTCTGACTTCGTGGAAATGTTCGTGGGCGTCGGCGCCAGCCGCGTGCGCGACATGTTTGAGCAGGGCAAGAAAAACGCCCCCTGCATCATCTTCATCGACGAAATCGACGCTGTCGGCCGCCATCGCGGTGCCGGTCTTGGCGGCGGCAATGATGAGCGTGAGCAGACCCTCAATCAGCTTCTGGTCGAGATGGACGGATTTGAGAGCAATGAGGGCGTCATCCTCATCGCCGCCACCAACCGGCCCGACGTGCTGGACGCTGCTCTGCTGCGCCCCGGCCGCTTCGACCGCCAGGTTGTGGTGCCGAACCCGGACGTGAACGGGCGTGAGCGCATCCTGCGCGTGCATATGCGCAAAGTGCCGCTGGCGGCTGACGTCGACCCCAAGACCATTGCCCGCGGCACGCCCGGCTTTTCGGGCGCTGACCTCGCCAATCTGGTCAATGAAGGTGCCCTGCTCGCCGCCCGTCGCGGCCGGCGCGTCGTGTCCATGGCAGAGTTCGAGGATGCCAAGGACAAGGTCATGATGGGGGCTGAACGCCGGTCGCTGGTCATGAGTGACGATGAAAAGAAGATGACGGCCTATCATGAGGCGGGCCACGCACTTTGCGCCATGCTTGAGCCGGAATGCGACCCGGTCCACAAGGCGACCATCATCCCCCGCGGCCGTGCGCTTGGCCTGGTGATGAGCCTGCCCGAGGGCGACCGCTACTCCAAGAGCAAGTCCAAACTGCTCAGCGAGCTGACGATGGCCATGGGTGGCCGCGCGGCGGAAGAGATTATCTTCGGTGCGGACAAGGTCTCCAATGGTGCTGCCGGTGACATCAAAATGGCGACGGACCAGTCCCGCCGCATGATCACCGAATGGGGCATGAGCGATAAGCTGGGCATGATCGCCTATGGCGATAACGGCCAGGAGGTCTTCCTCGGCCATTCCGTGACCCAGCATAAGAACGTGTCGGAAGCTACGGCCCGCGAAATCGACAATGAGATCAAGTCGATCATCGATGCCGCCTATGCCAAGGCGCGCTCGCTGCTGACCGAGAATATCAGCGCGCTGCATGCTATCGCTCGCGCCCTGCTGGAGTTCGAGACCCTGTCTGGTGACGAAGTCCGTGGTGTGCTGCGCGGTGAGCCGATCGTGCGCAAGCCGGTGGATGATGTGGTGCCGCCCGAAAATCGCCGTGCCTCGGTGCCGGCCTCCGGCCGTCCGGTGCCGCCGATTACGGGCGGTATCGGCCCCTCGCCCAATCCGGCGTAACATCCGCTCTCCGCATCCTCTTCGCAAAACCCCGGTCCAAAAGACCGGGGTTTTTGCTATCTGACGGGCATGATCCAAAATGCTTCCCGCCTCTGGGCTGGCCTGACCCTTGATCGCCCGCGCGTCACGGGCATCCTCAACGTCACACCGGATAGTTTCAGCGATGGTGGCCGCCACGCGGGCCATGAGGCCGCAATCGCTGCAGGCCGCCGCATGCTGGAACAGGGCGCCGATCTGCTGGATATTGGTGGAGAGAGTACACGGCCCGGCGCCACCCTCGTGTCGCCCGGTGAGGAGCAGGACCGCATCCTGCCCGTCATCCGCGCGCTCGCCGCACAAGGGACGGTCATTTCCGTTGATACCCGCAATGCGACGACGATGGGCGCAGCCCTGGATGCGGGAGCGCGCATCATCAATGACGTGACGGCACTGAGCCATGATCCCGCGGCGCTGCCACTGGTCGCCGCGCGGCGCGCGCCTGTGGTGCTCATGCATATGCGCGGCACCCCGCAGACCATGAACAGCCTCGCTACCTATGGCGATATCGGCGCGGATGTCGCGGCTGAGCTGGCCGAGCAGATCGCCGCCGCCCGCGCGGGCGGCATCGCACCAGAGATGATCGTGACCGATCCCGGTTTCGGCTTCGCCAAGCTGGGCGAGCAGAATATCGATCTGCTGCGCCGTCTTGGGCCGCTCCGCGCCCTTGGCTATCCGATGCTGATCGGCCTGTCGCGTAAGGGTTTCATCGGCCAGCTTGCGGGGGAGCCGGTAGCTGAGCGCCGCCTCGGCGGGTCGCTGGCTGCCGCATTGTTTGCGCTGACCCAGGGAGCGGTGATCCTACGCGTGCATGACGTGGCGGAGACGGTGCAGGCCGTGCGCGTATGGCGGGGATTGGCAGCCTGAGCGATCACGGCCGGCTTCGACATTCCCTTTTCCCTTTGGGACCAGCCGTTGCTATTCTGTGGCTCCGAACTGAAGGGCTTTCGGTATGTCACAGGAAACCAGCCTGACCCTGACCGTCGATATAGACCTGCAGAGGGAATTCCTAGCCGAGGCTGAGGCTGCCCATCGCGGGGCCTCTGACGTTATCCAAGAGCTGATGCGGGATTTCGTCGGGCGACAGCAAGAGGCTCGTGCTTACGAGGCCTTTGTGCGCGCTAAAGTTGAAAAGGCATTTCTGTCCGCAAAAGCCGGTCTTGGCCGGTCACATGATGAGGTCGAAGCCGACTTCGCTGCGCGTCGCGTCCGGCTATAATTCGGCCAGCAGATGCTGGTTCGGTGGACGCCAGAGGCAGAACGGGACCGCCAGACCATCTCTATCTCTTGATCAGACGTCGATGCCCCCTCCTCGAAACCCTCTGATACCAGCCCTGAATTGCCTGTCCGCCACCGCCTCGCTACACCAAGCGCGCTTGAGACTGTTTGACACGAGGCGGATACACCTATGAGCAACCGCAGCGACGGCCCGAAGGCGGCGCCCGCCCGCGCCCTCTTCGGCACGGACGGCATTCGCGGCCGCGCCAATACGCACCCGATGACCGCGGAAACCGCGCTGCGCCTGGGTCAGGCGGCCGGACTGATGTTCACCCGCGGCAGCTACCGCCACCAGGTGCTGATCGGCAAGGACACACGGCTTTCAGGCTATATGATCGAGCAGGCACTGACGGCGGGGTTTCTCTCCGCCGGCATGGATGTCGTGCTGGCCGGCCCTCTGCCAACGCCCGCCATCGCCCTGCTCACGCGCAGCCTGCGGGCCGATCTCGGCGTCATGATCTCCGCCTCCCACAATCCATTTGAAGACAACGGTATCAAGCTGTTCGGCCCCGACGGCGTGAAGCTCTCGGACGCGCATGAGGCGTCGATCGAGGCCGAGATGAAGGCCGATCTCGGCATCCAGATGGCGGCACCGGATGCGCTGGGCCGTGCCCGCCGCCTGAACGACGCCGCCGGCCGCTATATCGAAGGCGTCAAGGGCACTTTTCCCAAGGGACTTCGACTGGACGGGCTGAAGATCGTGCTTGATTGCGCCAATGGCGCCGCGTATCGCGTGGCCCCGACCGCCTTGTGGGAACTCGGCGCCCAGGTCATCCCGCTCGGCGTCTCGCCAGACGGCTTCAATATCAACCGCAGCTGCGGATCGACCGTGCCTGACCATCTTTGTGCCGCCGTGGTCGAACACAGCGCCGATATCGGCATCGCGCTGGATGGCGATGCCGACCGGCTGATCATGTCCGATGAACATGGCGAGATCATCGACGGCGACCAGATCCTGGCGCTGATCGCCAATTCCTGGGCCAAAACCGATCGGCTCACCGGCAGCGGCATCGTTGCGACCGTGATGTCCAATCTCGGACTGCAAAAGTATCTTCGCAAATTGGGGCTCGATCTGCACCGCACCCAGGTCGGCGACCGCTACGTCGCTGAGCGCATGCGCGCCCTTGGCATCAATCTTGGCGGCGAACAGTCAGGCCATGTCATTCTGTCAGACTTCTCGACGACGGGCGACGGGCTGGTAGCCGCGCTTCAGGTGCTGGCGGTGCTGGTGCGCCAGGGCAAGCCAGCTTCCGAAGTTTGCCGCGTCTTCCAGCCGTCACCGCAACTCTTGCGCAACGTCCGCTTCAGCGGCCCCTCGCCGCTTGCCGACGCACGCGTCAAGACAGCGATCACCCAGGCCGAGGCCGCGCTTGGCCCCGAAGGGCGGCTGCTCATCCGCCCCAGCGGCACAGAGCCCCTGATCCGCGTCATGGCCGAGGCCGATGACAAGGAACTGATCACCAGCATTGTGGGCGAATTGTGCGAGGTCATCGCGACGGTTGCCCGCACGCCGGAAAACGCGGCCTGATGCCTTCGTCTCAAGGCCGCGTTCTGGTCATTGCCGGCTCAGACAGTGGCGGCGGCGCCGGCATTCAGGCCGATATCAAATCGGTGATGGCGCTCGGCGGCTATGCCACAACCGCGCTCGCGGCGCTGACGGCGCAGAACACCCGCGGTGTGACCGCTGTCTTGGCAATTCCACCGGATTTCCTGACAGCCCAGATCGCGGCCGTGATGAGCGATATCGGCGCCGATGCCATCAAGACCGGCATGCTGCCGGATACGCCGAGCATTGTGGCGGTGGCCGAGTTCGTGGCGGGGCTTTCCCCCCGCCTGCCCTTCGTGATGGATCCGGTCATGGTTGCGACCAGCGGCGACCGCTTGCAGTCGGCCGAGGCGCTGAGCGCGCTGAAATCCCGGCTGCTCCCGCTTGCGACCGTCATCACACCGAACATTCCCGAGGCTGAATTGCTCCTTGGCCGCAAAATCCACGATCAGACTGCCCAGCGCGAGGCGGCGCAGGCCCTGCTCGCGACCGGCGCCCAGGCCGTCCTCGTCAAAGGCGGCCATCTGACCGGTGAGACAGTGACGGACCTGCTCGCGACCCAGAGCGGTATCATCGCGATCACGGGCGAGCGCATCGATTCGACGAGTACCCACGGCACCGGCTGCACGCTGGCCAGCGCCATTGCGACCGGCCTCGCCCAGGGCATGGGTCTGGAAGATGCCGTCCGCCGGGCCTGCGCCTATGTGGCAGCCGCGATCCGCGCGGCGCCGGGGCTGGGGGGTGGCCATGGTCCGCTCGGCCATAATGTCACTATCGATCCTGCCCGCATTGCTGCCTTAAGAGCGCTGTGAGCGCGACTGCCGGAACGCCGCTGCGTCATCAGAACCGGGCGCTTACCTCCATCCGCGGCGTCATGGCGCTGTGGGTGATAGGCCATCATCTGCAATTTGGGCTCGGCCTGCTGGGTTACCACGATGCGGGCTGGCTGTTCCGTCCGGGCTATATCGGGGTCGATGTTTTCTTTGTGCTGTCCGGCTTCGTCATCACCGCAGTGCATCGCGACATGATGCCGAGCGGCAGCACGAATTTTTTCATCCGCCGCATCTTCCGCATCTATCCGCTGCATCTTTTCGTGCTTGGCATCATCCTGGCGATCTGGTTGCGGGAACAATATCTGGCGGGCGCGCCCCTTGTCACCCCGTTTCTCGATCATCTGCCGATCGTCGCCCTGCTGCTGCAGCCTTATCTGATCCATGACCTGGACTGGAACGTGGTCAGCTGGTCGATCGGGGTAGAGATGCTGTGCTATGCGCTCTTCCCGCTCGCGATCCTGGTCCTGCGTCGCATGAACCTTGTCGTCAGCCTGGCCGTCCTCATCATCGCGGGCCTGTGTGAGCAGCGGGTCCATTCCGAAGCAATCTGGGGCTGGCACGCCATCGCGCGCGGCCTCGCCGGCTTCGGCCTCGGCATGATGGTGCAGCAGATGACCGTTCTGTTTCGCCGGCCCAGCGCCCGTCTGGCAACCTGGCTGGAATTGGGAGCTGCCGGTTTCCTGCTGGTCGCCATCCTGCTGCGCGATCTTGCCGTTATTCCACTGCTGGCGGCACTCCTCATCTACGGCCTCGCGGCTGAGCGCGGCGTGCTCAGCCGCGTGCTGTCGGGTCCGGTCTGGTTCTGGCTCGGGCAGATTTCCTTTTCGCTCTATCTGCTCCATCCCACGGTCTCAGCCCTGTTCTTCGCCTTGCTGCCACCCGCGGCGCTCGCGCGTGACCTCGGGCTGCCGCTTGGCCACGGCCTCACCGCGCTGGTCTGGACGATCCTCGTGCTGGCCATTCTGCTGGCCCTCGCGACCCTCACCTGGCGTCTGGTCGAGGAACCGGCGCGGCGCATCGGCCTGCGACTGGCACGCCGTTTCGGGTAACGAACGGGGCTGCCCGCACGAATAAAGGACAACACCGCCAGAGGGGTTTCGTCCATGCGCATGATCACTCGCCTGATGCTGGGCGCCGCGTGTTTCGCCCTCACCTTACCACCTTTACGCGCGGTCCGGGCGGCGAGCCCGGGCGATCCGCTGGTGGTGGAACTCTTCACTTCCCAGGGCTGCTCGTCCTGTCCGCCGGCGGATGCCTATCTGGCCGAACTGAAGCGTACGCGGCCCGATCTTCTGGTGCTAGATTTCCATGTCGACTACTGGGACAGGCTCGGCTGGCACGATCCCTTTTCGCTCGCCACTGCGACCGCGCGCCAGCAATTCTACGCCGGCATCATGCATACCGACCTCTATACGCCGCAGCTCGTTCTGGGCGGGTCAGAGCAAGCCATCGGCTCTGCGCGGATGGACGTGCAGGATGCGATCGGCCTCGCGGTCACCGATCGTCAGGCGGCTGCGCCCATCACGCTGTCCCTCACTGGCCAGGGCACGCAGTTGCAGGTCTCTGTCGGTCCGGGCAAAGGCCCCGCCACGATCTGGCTTGTCGGCTACGATGACCGCCATACCACGGCGATCGGCCGTGGCGAGAATACGGGCCTGACCGAAAGTGAGGTCAATATTGTCCGATCAATTACAAAGATTGGCACATGGAAGGGTCAGGCGGTGTCACTTGCCGTCGCACACCCGACGGGCGAGCACGTCGCCGTCCTGGTGCAGCAGGCGGATGGTCTCATCCGCGCGGCGCGGGCGCTCGCCTCACCGCAATCGTGAAAAGACCGAGCTGATGACTAGGTCCTTGCGTGGGCCGGTGATGCGCCAGGAGAGACTCCACCGGTCCGCACTCGCGATGCAGTAGCGGCCGCGATAGAGATCGGGGGCGCAGTCATGGGAGACGAGCGCGACCCCATCCTCCAGCTTCGCCTCGTGAAAAAAGCGGCCGTCGGGAAAGAGGACGCGGAATCCGGCCTCGGTCATCTCATAGCGATAGGCGCGCCGCGCCTCGGTCCGCATCGCTCCGAGTGTAAGTAAGCCTTGTTCCTCGAAGGCGAACACACAGGGTCCGTCAGCCGTAAAGCTCGCCCGTCCGGTCAGCCGGCCCATCTCGCGACGCTTGAGATCGCGCATGCGGCGGACCAGACGCCATTCGCCTGCCGGCCACAACTTCCCCTCACCCATCCAAACCTCTCCGCATCGTAAGCCCCTCCGCTACCGGAACAGGCGTCCCGCGAACAGGCGGTTGGCACCGACCACCACGGCCACGGCGAGAGCATGCGCCAGCAGATCTTCGACCGACGCATCGTAAGGATGGAAGAAATTGAGCAAAGTCGCAGCTGCGCCGGCTGCGGCGAGGCCGCCAAGTGCCAGCGTCAGATTCGGCCGCAGCGGAAAGGTCCAGCGCAGCAAAACCATCAGCAGCAACGACAATGGCAAGGACAGCAGTACAATGAACATAAAGCAGCCGTGGCTGTCGCTGATTGTTGCGTAATCGACGCCCGGAATATGCCAGACCCGCAGGCAACCCATGCCGCTTTCAAAGATCCAGACTGCAAGCGCCGGCAATGGCAGCAGCGCCCATCGCGCACTGCGGCCGGGCATGCCGGTGATGAAGGCCGCCAGCACGGCCAGCACGGCGGTCACCGCCGAGCCCGAAGCCGCGAGCCACATATCGGGGGCCGCGGACAGCCGGGCGATCATCGCCGGCAGGTCGGCATGCAGCGCCAGGTAGTCCCCGAACAGCGCAACCAGCACGAGCCAGATCAGAGCGAGTGTCGATGGCCGCACGCGGCGGACGGGTTTGAGATCGCGGCTGAGGTCGTCGATCAGCTGCTGATGCGGAAGGCGCTCAGACATCGTCGCTCTCCTCCGCACCATCTCTGCCTGCCATTCGTCCCCGCAAAGCTTTCAGCGCGCGATGCAGATTGACCTTCAGCGCAGTTTTGGAACGTCCTGTCGCGGCGGCCGCCTCGTCCAGCGACTCGCCCGCCAAGCCAAGCCGCTCGGCCGCCTGGCGCTGTCCGGGCGGCAAATCTGCAATCGAGCGCCGCAGGTCGCGCGCACGGTCGCCGGCCTCCAGCATGCTGTCGGCCTCCTGCCGCTCTTCTGCAAAATTGTCGTAGGCCAGCGGATCATGGATTTCACGGCTCGCCTGCCGGCCCACGCGGCGCAGCAGGTCGATCGCCCGCCGGTCCGCGATGGCGCGCAGCCAAGGCAGAAAAGGCCGCGCCGGGTCGTAGGTCGCGCGCGCGCGATGAAGGGTGATCAACACCTCCTGCACAACATCCTCTATCTGACCGGCGCTCACCCCGCGCCTGCGGGCGGCAGATGCAATCACCGGCACCACATCGCGCAGCACTTGCCGGTATGCGGCCGCGTCGCCGCGCTGGGCCGCTGCCATCAGCTGACCCAGTCGATCCTCTAGCGGCTCAACCATGAAGCGGTATCACCTTGGCGCTGCCATCCTTTATGCGTCCGGCAACCTAAACGCTGGCGCAGCCCGCTCCTAGTCTTGGCCTATCGAAACTTATTTCGACGCAAGCCAGCCCCCGGTTACAGCGATTGCAGAGAGGCCGGCCTTCCTCTAAATGCGTCGGCGGGTCACATCCCCCCACCGGGATGCTTCTCTTCTGAAAGGGAGAGCCAAAATGGCGCTCGTCACGAAGCCGGACATCCGTCCGCATAATCCCAATTTTTCTTCGGGCCCCTGTGCCAAACGGCCAGGATTCAGTCTGGACGCCCTCTCAGGCGCCATGCTCGGCCGCAGCCATCGCGCGAAAGAGCCGAAGGCCCGCCTCAACGACGTCATCACCCGCTCGCGCGCTATCCTCGGCATGCCTGGCGATTGGAAGCTGGGCATCGTGCCGGCCTCAGACACCGGCGCCGTCGAAATGGCGCTGTGGTCGCTGCTCGGCGAGCGGCCGGTCGATATCCTGGTCCATGAAAGCTTCTCCGAAGGCTGGGCGACCGATATCGTCAAGCAGCTCAAGCTCGCAGACGCGCGCGTGCTCGGCGCCGAATACGGCCAGCTTCCTGATATCGCGGCCGTCGATCCCAGCCATGACATCGTGCTCGCCTGGAACGGCACCACCGCCGGCGTCCGCTTCGCCGATGGCGATTTCATCGCAGCCGATCGCACAGGCCTGGTGATCTGCGACGCGACCTCGGCCGCTTTTGCCATGGACCTGCCCTGGGACAAGCTCGATGTCGTGACCTGGTCCTGGCAGAAAGTGCTGGGGGGTGAAGCCGCGCATGGCATGCTGGCTTTGTCGCCGCGCGCCGTGGAACGGCTGCTCACCTACAAAGCCCCGCGCCCGCTGCCGAAGATTTTCCGCCTGACCAGCGGCGGCAAGCTGATCGACGGCATTTTCGTGGGCGAAACCATCAACACGCCGTCCATGCTTTGCGTCGAAGATGCACTGGACGGTCTGCGCTGGGCCGAATCGGTGGGTGGTCTGCCCGGTCTTGTTGCCCGCAGCCAGGCCAACCTCGCTCGCATCGCCGACTGGGTTGCGGGTAGCGACTGGGCCGGCTTCCTGGCTCAAGAGCCTAAAATTCGCTCCTCGACGTCGATCTGCCTGACCATCACGGCGCCCTGGTTCACGGCGCTCGATGCCGCAGCCCAGGCAAAGGCGGCAAAGCGTCTCGCCGCGCTGCTGGAGGTGGAGGGAGTCGCCTACGACATCGCCTCCTACCGCGATGCGCCGCCCGGCCTGCGCATCTGGGGCGGAGCGACGGTCGAGACGGCCGATATCGCGGCCCTGCTGCCCTGGCTCGACTGGGCCCATGCCCAGGTAGAGACCGAATTTTCGACCATTCCGGCTGCGGAGTAACGCGCGATGCCCAAAGTTCTGATTGCTGACAAGCTTTCCCCCGCCGCCATCGAGATTTTTCGCTCGCGCGGCGTCGAGACCGATGTGAAGACCGGCCTCGCCCCTGCGGATCTCCGCGCCATCATCGGCAACTATGACGGTCTCGCCATCCGCTCGGCGACCAAGGTGACCAAGGAACTTCTGGAAGCGGCGCCCAACCTCAAAGTAGTCGGCCGCGCCGGCATCGGTGTCGACAATGTCGATATCAAGGCCGCCACCACCCATGGCGTCGTCGTCATGAACACGCCTTTCGGCAATGCCATCACCACGGCCGAACATGCGGTCGCCATGATGTTCGCCCTCGCTCGCCAGCTGCCGGAGGCGAGTGCCTCCACCCGCGCCGGCAAGTGGGAGAAGAACCGCTTCATGGGCGTCGAGCTGACGGCCAAGACGCTCGGCCTGATCGGATGCGGCAACATCGGCTCGATCGTGGCCGACCGCGCGGTCGGGCTGAAGATGAAGGTGCTCGCCTACGACCCCTTCCTGTCCGACAAGCGCGCGGTCGAACTGGGTGTCGAAAAGGCCGAACTGCCCGAGCTTTTCGCCCGTGCCGATTTCATCACCCTGCATACGCCGCTGGTGGAAGGCACGCGCAACATCATCAACGCGGCGGCCATCGCCGCGATGAAGCCGGGTGTGCGCATCATCAACTGCGCCCGCGGCGGCTTGATCGATGAGGCCGCTCTGCTCGAGGGGCTGAAATCCGGCAAGGTGGCCGGGGCGGCGCTTGACGTCTTCGAGGTCGAGCCCGCGACCGACAATCCGCTCTTCGCGCTCGATAACGTTGTCTGCACCCCCCATCTCGGCGCGGCCACGGCCGAAGCGCAGGAGAATGTGGCGCTGCAGGTGGCCGAGCAGATGAGCGACTATCTGCTGACGGGCGCGGTCGCCAATGCCATCAATGTGCCGGCCATCTCGGCCGAGGATGCGCCGCGCGTGCGCCCCTATATGGAGCTTGCCCGCCGCCTGGGTGAATTCGCCGGTCAGCTGACTCAGGCCAAGGACGGCGTCATCACCCATGTCACGATCGAGTATGAGGGTGCCGTCGCCCAGCTTAACCACAAGCCGCTGACGGCCGCGGCCCTCGCCGGGCTGATGGCGCCGATGATCACCGGCGCCAATATGGTCAATGCCCCGGTTCTGGCGCGCGAGCGCGGCATCGAAGTGGCCGAGACGGTGCATGACCGGGTGAGCGAATATCAGACCCTCATCCGCCTGACGATCGCGACCAAGACGAATACCCGCTCGGTCGCCGGCACGCTTTTCGCCGGCTCCAAGCCGCGTCTTGTGGAGATCAAGGGCATTCCGGTGGAAGCCGATTTCGGTCGCCATATGCTTTATGTCACCAATCAGGATAAGCCGGGCTTCATCGGCCGCTTCGGCGCCACCCTGTCGGACGCGGGCATCAATATCGCGACCTTCCACCTTGGCCGCGCAGCCACCGGCGGCGACGCGATCTGCCTCGTCTCCCTTGACGAGGACGTACCGGAAGCGGTGCTGGATATGGTGCGGGCGCTCCCTCTGGTCGTTCAGGCGACCGCCCTCACCTTTTAGCAACACCAGAGGGGGCGAGACAGAATGGGCGATAACGGCAATATTCTCGGCTTGATCGTCTTGGCCATCGCGGCCGTTATCCTCGTGGGCGGCTGGCTCGCCTTCCCGACGATCAGCCACTTCATGCAGAAACAGGATTGTGTGGCCACCGGCCACATGAATTGCTGACGGCTGTTTTTGGGGGGCAGGGCTTCGCAAAAGCGTGAAGGACCTGCCGACTTCCCAAACCACCGTGCATCATGGTTAGATGAGTATAGAAAGGAGCAAGGTCGCAGGGCCTGGCTCCTTTCCTGCTTGTACTGATCCCCAAATAAAAGGACGTCCCCATGCTGGAATGTGTCGGCTTTGGCGCGACCGCGGCGTCAGCGCCCGTCGCCCCCATCTCCTTCAATCGCCGCGATCCAGGTCCCGATGATGTCGTGATCAAGATCGCCTATTGCGGCGTCTGCCATTCGGACCTTCATCAGGCGCGCAATGAATGGCGCAACACCGTGTACCCGTGCGTTCCCGGGCACGAGATCGTCGGCCATATCGAGACCGTGGGCGCCAATGTCACGCGCTTCAAGGTCGGCGACACCGCCGGCGTCGGCTGTATGGTCGGCTCCTGCCGCACCTGCGCTGCCTGTCGCGAAGGGCTGGAGAATTACTGCGAAGTTGGTTTCAACGGTACCTATAATGGCGTCGATCCCGTCATCGGCGGCCCGACCTTCGGTGGCTATTCAGACCGCATCGTCGTTGATCAGCACTTCGTTCTGAACATTCCCGAGGGCATGGATCTGGCAGCTGCCGCGCCGCTGCTTTGTGCTGGCATCACAACCTATTCGCCGTTGCGGCACTGGAAAGCCGGACCCGGCAAAAAGGTCGGTATCGTGGGCCTGGGCGGCCTCGGCCACATGGGTCTGAAAATCGCCCATGCGATGGGCGCCTATACGGTTCTTTTCACAACCTCCGCCGGCAAGGCCGATGACGCCCGCCGTCTGGGTGCAGATGAGGTCATCATCTCCACCAATGCCGATCAGATGGGTCAGCACGCCGACAGCTTCGACTTCATCCTGGATACGGTGGCCGCAGAACACGCGATCGACCCTTATCTCAACATGCTGAAACGCGACGGTACTCTGACCCAGGTCGGTGCACCCGAAAACCCGCTGTCGGTCTCGGCCTTCAGCGTCATCTGGCGGCGTCGCAACTTCGCAGGCTCGCTGATCGGCGGCATCCCCGAAACGCAGGAGATGCTGGATTTCTGCGCCGAACATGGTCTGACGGCCGATATCGAGATGATCAAAATCGACGCGATCGAAGCAGCCTACGCCCGCATGCTGAAGAGTGACGTGAAATACCGCTTCGTCATCGACATGACGTCCCTACAGCCTTCTGCTTAGGCCTTTGGACGAAGCCTCCGCTTTGTGACATCCCGGATACAGATCGGACCATTCAGAATCTGTATCCGGCCGTCTCAGCTATTCACATAAAGACGCATATAAGCTTTGCGGTAAGTTATTATAATCGCCATAATTCCCTACAAAGAGGTAGGACTTGATTGCAGATGGCGTGGCTAGGGCAGCTTTCTTCGGCAGGGTTAGCCTCAGGCCTTTGGCCTAAAGCCAGTCTGACATTTTACTGACGGATGGCTCTTTCACGTCGACACATGATGGGCGGTGGCGCAGTGGCCGCCTTAACCTTGCTTCGCGGCAAGTCGGCGGCGGCGGCCTCCGCCCATTTCGCAGCCGATGACCCGGACTGGGCTTCTTTTAAAAACCGGTTCGTTTCATCCGAGGGCCGTGTCATCGACACCGGCAATAACGGCATTTCCCATTCCGAAGGGCAAAGCTATGGGATGCTCTTTGCCGTAGTCTTCAATGATCAGGCCAGTTTTGACCTGATCAAGGGCTGGACTGAGAAAAATTTGTCGCGGCCGACGGATGCACTTCACATTTGGCGCTACTTGCCCAATGAGAAAAACCATACGCCGGACGACAATAACGCGACCGACGGCGATCTTCTCATCGCCATGGCAATGAGCCGGGCTGCAGCCCTCTGGGGCCGGCCGGAGGATGCAAGCGGTGCGCGCGCCATTGCGCAGGCGATTCGGGAAAAGCTCATCGCCAATGCCGGCAGCCGGCTTGTGCTATTGCCGGGCGTCAACGGCTTCGCCCGCAAAAACGACATGGTCGTCAACCTATCTTATTATAATTTCGTCGCTTTTCGCGAATTGAACGTCATCGATTCCTCGCCCCTCTGGCAGGTATTGGGTCTCGACGGGATGGCGCTGATCGAAGCCGCGCGTTTCGGCCGCTGGCAATTGCCGCCGGATTGGCTGTCCGTGCCACGCACGAGCGGCGACCTCGCAATCGCCGCCGGCTGGGCGCCGCTCTGTTCCTATGACGCGATCCGGGTTCCCCTGAACCTGACCTGGGCCCAGACTCTTCCCCCGGCCGTCGCTGCATCCTTTGACAACTTCTGGACGACGGCCGCGAGCTATCAGCCTGCCTGGGCCAATCTCAAGACCAATGCCGTATCAACCTACGCGGCAGCAGGCGGTCTTTTGGCCGTGCGTGAGATTACGCTCGCCACTTCGCCCCAATTGGGTCTTCCCGCGCTGCCGCTTGTACAGCAATGCACGGATTATTATTCGTCGGCACTTACCCTGCTTTGCCGTATTGCATGGGCCGAAAGTCGTAGCGGTGGCTAACATCAGAGGTGGTTCGGGCAATGACTAAGTCTCAGACCGATGTCGACCGGGTGATGGCTGCTTTCGGCGCAGCCCCGATCCGCTATCGCGCAAGCCAGGAACGCGCCGTGATTGGTGCCGAGAGCGCTGCGCGCGCTTTTGAAACCGCCGTGCTGCGCCCGGTGCAACCTGATCCGCAACTGGTCAGCGAAACGCCCGCCCCCGGCGCCGGCGGCCAGATACGGCAGATCTTTCCGCTGTTGTCGCGTGCCGTGCCCGCCGTTGGCGATGTGCCCGTCGATGCGGTGAAGCGGCCCGGTGATGAACTGCCTTTGCCGCCCGAGCCCGAAATCGTTCTATCCCCCTTCGATCAGGCCCTGGCCGACCAGGCCCATCTGCACGGGCAGAGCGCCGCCCCCGCGCCAATCGCCTCCCAGGGGGCGCCGGCCCAGACCCCCGCTTGGGCTGCGTCCGCGGCGGCGATAACGGCGGAATCGACCGCACAGGCCGAGGCGCCCCCCGCGACCCCCCAGCCGGCCGCGCCTCACCCGACCGCGCCTCTGCCGGCTCTGCGCAGCCATGCGGAGATTATCCAGCCGCTGTCGTCCCAACCGGCCGCACCGCAGCCGGCCCTACCTCAACCCCAGCCGGCCGCTCCTCAGCCGGCCACGGCGCATCCGGCGCCCTATGCGCCACCGCAGCAGGCTGCACCGCAGACATGGGCACCGCAGCCGATGCCCCCGCCGCCGGCCTATTACCCGGCACCACCGCCGCCCTATCCCTATCCGCCTCAGCCGGCACCCTATCCTTATGCGGGCTACGCCCCGGGCTATCCGCCTGGCTATCCGCCGCCGGCCTATCCTTATCCGCCACAGCCGGCCCCTTATCCGCCCATGGGCTATGCCCCTGCCCCGGGCTATCCGCCAGCCTATCCGCCGCAGGCCTATCCTTATCAGCCGCCACCGGCGCCCTTCGTTCAGCCGCCGGCAGCCCCTGGCTACGCGGCGCCGCCGGCGCCCGGATCAGCCGAGCCGGCCAATCTCGCCGATATTTTTGCCGCCCTGCAGCGCGCACGCGGCGGTCACGGTCCGTCCGGCAATCGCTGATGCCACACACCCCTCCCGGCCATCTTCGGTCATCCCTTCTCGCCTCCGGTCGCATTCCATGCCGCTGATTATCTTCGCCTCTCCTAAAGGCGGGGTCGGCAAGACGACCCTGGCCGCCAATACCGCTCATGAATTCGCGCGCGCCGGCTACCGCGTGGTGGCGCTCGACCTCGATACGCAGAACGCCCTCGGCATGCATTTCGGGGCTGATCCGTACGACCGTGCGGGTTTCGTAACCTCGCTTAAAACCGCGCCCGACCCCCGGCGCGCCTGGCAGATGCATCTGCAGATGACGCCGTCCGGCATCGCTCTACTGCCTCATGGCTACACAACGTTTCAGCAGAGTTTCGCGATCAACACCGATCTGATCGAGACCCCTGCCCTGCTGCTGGCGCCGCTGCGCGACATTCTGGAAGACCCCGAGGTCGTGATCATCGTCGATACGCCGCCCGGCCCGGGTGTCGCTTCCTCGGTTGTGGCGACGCTCGCCGACTTCATGGTGGTGGTCTTGCTGGCTGACGCCGCGTCCGTGGTGCAGCTTCCCAAGATCGACGGCCGCGGCATGTATCGCAGTGCCGCCGGCACCCCATTTCCGATCGACCGCACGGGTTTTATCGTCAACCAGATCGACATGCGCAGCCGTTTGTCCCGTGCTGCGGCCGAAGCCGCAGAGCGGCATCTGGGCAGCCGCCTGCTGGGCCGCGTCTACCGCGATGAGCACGTGCCCGAAGCCCTTGCCCGGCAGTCATCCGTCAATGGCTATGCGCCCGGCAGCAAGGCGGCCCAGGACATCACGGCCATCGCGCAGAAACTCGTCGCCATGATGTCGGCCGGACCGCGCAGCGACTCCACCCCTGAGGATGGCGCGATCGCACCAGCCGCGGCGGGAAGACCGCAGCAATCATCATGAGCGCCCACGTATCCGGCGGAAGAACGCGTATGTCCGAGTTTTTCAATAACAAGATCGGCGGCATCATTTGCCTGGTGGTGGGGGTGGCCATGCTGGCCTCCATCGCGACCGTACCGCTAACCGTGAGCCAGCAGGCCGCCGTCGGCATTTCCACCGCGGTTCTGTTCCTCATCGCGAACCGCTTCAGCGATCGGCGCGTGACGCTGTTCCTGTCCATCCTGTCGCTCGCCATGTCGGCCCGCTACATCTACTGGCGCGCGACCGAGACGCTGACCTTTCAGACCACCTTGCAGCTGCTGCTGGGCTCATTGCTGGTCATGGCCGAATTCTATGCCGTCGTTGTGCTGGTGCTGGGCTATATCCAAACGGCCTGGCCGCTGAACCGCAAGCCGGTGCCGCTACCGCCGGAACCCGACGAGTGGCCGACGGTCGATGTCTATATACCGACATATAACGAATCCATGGACGTTGTCCGCGCAACTGTGCTGGCCTGCGCCGCCCTCGACTATCCGTCCGACAAGTTCCGCGTCTACATTCTGGATGACGGCAAGCGTGACGAGTTCCGCCGCTTCGCGGCCGAGGCGGGGGTTGGCTACCTCATCCGTCCCAATAACCATCACGCCAAGGCCGGCAATCTCAACCATGCGCTGACGGTCACGAAGGGTGAGTTCATCACCATCTTCGACTGCGACCATATTCCCGTGCGCGCCTTTCTTCAGCTCACGGTGGGCTGGCTGGTCCGCGAAAAGAATCTGGCCATGGTGCAGACGCCGCATCATTTCTATTCCCCCGATCCTTTTCAGCGCAATCTTGCCGCCGGCCAGCGCGTGCCGCCCGAGGGCAACCTCTTTTACGGCCTGCTGCAGGACGGCAACGACTACTGGGACGCGACCTTTTTCTGCGGCTCCTGTGCGGTCATCCGCCGCGCGGCGCTTGAGTCGATCGGTGGTTTCGCGACCGAGACAGTGACCGAAGACGCCCATACCATGCTCAAGCTGCACCGGAAGGGCTGGAATTCGGGCTATCTGAAAATCCCGCTCGCCGCCGGTCTCGCGACCGAACGCCTGATCTTGCATATCGGCCAGCGCATTCGCTGGGCGCGCGGCATGATGCAGATCTTCCGACTGGACAATCCGCTGATGGGTCCCGGCCTGCATATCGGCCAGCGGCTTTGCTACATGAACGCAATGGTCCATTTCTTCTTTGGCATTCCGCGCCTCATCTTCCTGGTTTCCCCTCTCGCCTATCTGCTGCTGTTCCAGAACATGATTGCAGCCTCGCCTTTCGCCATCGCCGCCTACGCCCTGCCCCATATCTTCCATTCGGTGGCGACTGCCTCGCGCATCCAGCGCAACTGGCGCCATTCGTTCTGGAGCGAGATCTACGAGACGGTGCTGGCACTGTTTCTGGTGCGCGTCACCATCGTGACCATGCTCAGTCCCCGCCGTGGCAAGTTCAACGTCACCGAAAAGGGTGGCACGCTGTCGCAGGGATTCTTCGACCTGCGCGCGGTCTATCCAAACATCATCTGCGCGGCCGTCGTCTTTCTGGGCATTCTGCGCGGCGTCTTCAGCATGATCTTTTCGCAGACGACGACGCTGGAATTTCAGGCCCTTCTGCTCAACACCATCTGGGCCACGATCAGCCTTCTTATCCTGCTCGCCGCCTTGGCCGTGGGCCGGGAGAGGCAGCAGCTGCGTGGCCGCGCCCGCGTTCGCGTCGATCTGCCGGCCATCGTGCATCTGGGCGATGGCCGCGTCTTCACGGGCACGGTGCAGAACCTGTCGCAGAGCGGCGCGCGCACCCTGGTTGCCCGGCCCGAGGAACTCCCTGACGATTCTGAGGTGCTCCTGGAAATTCCGCTGCCCAGCGGGTCTGCCCTTATCCCGTCCCGCTATCTGCGCTGGAACGAAAAAGAAATGCTGTTGAATTTTGAGCCGAAGACCTTGGCTGATGAAGCGGCCATCATTCAATGCGTTTTCGGCCGTGCCGATGCCTGGGTCGATTGGACGGACTTCCCCAAGGACCGCCCGCTGGTCAGCCTTTGGCATGTGCTGCAGTCGATCGGCGGTCTGTTCCGCCGCCCGGAACAGATTCGCGCGACCCCGCAGGAAAAGGCGCAGATTGAAGCGACCATTCGCAGCGGCCTCGCCCGCTCCAATATGGAGATGGAGCAGGGGTCCTCGATCGTCAGAACAACGACTGCTGCCGGCCTGATCCTGCTCGTGGCTGCGCTGGCACCTGTGGCTGCGCATGCGCAGACCACCACGATCCGGCCCATGCCCTCCGCCACCACGGGCAGCAATGACGGCGTGCCGCTGCCCACGATCGTGGTGCCGAATGCAGCGCCGGCCGCGGCTCCCAATCAGACGCCCGTGACGGGTGCGACCCCCGGTGCCGGCAATGCCGCCGCCGCGCCCCCCAGCGATGCCAATGCCGCCCCACCGGCCGGCGTTGAGACGGAAACCTTTTCGCTGAAACAGCTTGGCGCCACCAATCAGCTGGCTCTGCGCGGCACCAGTTCGCTGCAGGGCGTGCAATTCGGCGTGCGCAGCGACGAGGTCGTGATCAATGCAACGCTCAATCTGACCGGCGCTCTGTCACCCGCGCTGCTGCCCAATCTCAGCAACATCACCGTGACGCTGAACGACCAATATGTCGGCACCATTCCCGTGGTCCCGCATCAGAACACCTTCACGCTCTCGATGCCGATCAATCCGGTCTTCTTTCAGGCCGGAAACGCGCTCAACTTCCGCCTCACCGGCGCCTATACGACGCAGTGCAACGATCTTTTGAGTGGCCTGATCTGGGGCACTGTCTACAACAACTCGACGATCACGCTGACCGTTCAGCATTTGCCGCCCCAGCGCGACCTGGCGCAGCTGCCGCTGCCCTTCTTCGACCAGCACGACAACCGCATGCTGATGCTGCCGTTCGTCATGCCGGGCCAGCCGGATGACGACACTGTAAAGGCCGCCGGCATCGTCGCCTCCTGGTTCGGCCAGCAGGCTGATTTCCGCGGCGCCAGCTTTCCGGTCTCGACCACGCCACCGAGCGGCAATGCCGTCATGGTCGTGGTCGGCGACAATGCCAATGTGCCCGGTCTGCCGCCCATCACTGGCCCCAGCCTCGCCCTGATTGCCAATCCAACCGACCCGCTCGGCACGCTGCTGGTGATCGCCGGCCGCGATGGACAGGAGGCCGTCCAGGCGGCCAGCGCGCTGGCCCTCGGCTATCGCACGATGGGAGGCGCGTCCCTGCAGGTGATGCCCCCGGATGTCCCGGCGCGCGTCCCCTATGACGCGCCGGCCTGGATACAGACGGACAGGCCTGTGCGTCTCGGCCAGATTACCGACATGCACAACCTGAACGGCACCGGCTACGACACGCTGATTCAGGTCGCCTTCCGCGCGCCGCCGGATCTGTACACCTGGCGTGATCGTGGCTTCCCGCTGCGGATCGGCTTCCGCGCGCCGCCCGCACCGATCGAAAACCTGGCGGTGTCGCGTCTCGATATCGGCATCAACGGCATCTATCTGCATTCCATCCCGCTCGCGCAGGCCGAGAGCAATGCCTGGTGGCGCAACTGGCTGCCCGTTATCGGGGCCACCGGCCCGCTGCATGACGCCTATATCCCGCCCTATGACGTTTTCGGCGCCAACTCGCTGCAGTTCTTCTTCGACACGCGGCCGCTGAACCGGGGCGCTTGCGTCGCGACCCCGTCGGACCCGACGCTTGGCATCGACCCCAATTCCACCATCAGCCTGGGCCGCGCGTACCATTTCGCCACCATGCCGAACCTCGCCTATTTCGTCAGCGCCGGCTTTCCGTTCTCGCGGATGGCTGATCTGTCAAATACCGCCGTGGTCATCCCCGACACGCCCGCAACCGGCGAGTTGAGTGCCTATCTCCGCCTCATGGGCCGGTTCGGCTATTGGACCGGCTATCCGGTTCTCCGCATCACCGTGGCCCGTCCCGAAGAAGAAGCCGCACTGCATGACGACGATATTCTGGTCCTCGGCACCATCGCCCATCTCGGCAGCCTGACAGACCTGATGCAGAATATGCCTGTCTCGCTCGATGGCGGGCAGACGACGCTCAAGGTCAGCGATCAGCCGCTTGGCACCATCTACCAGCTCTTCGCCGGCGGTCATCGGGGTGACCAGCGGCGTGCGGCGACGACGCTCTCGACTGCGACCAACCAAGATACGGCGATCGTGGCGAGCGGCCTGTCTCCCTGGGGGTCAAGCCATCACACGATCGTGGCCATGCTGGCCGGCACGCCGCAGGGTCTGGATACCATCATGACCGGCTTCAGCGATCCCACGCTGAACCCGCTGATCCAGGGTGATTTCAGCATTCTCTCGGGCGGTCAGGTCACTTCCTACCGCATTCAGTCGACCTATACCGTCGGCTGGATTCCCTTCTGGATCTGGCCTAGCTACATGCTGCGCAACCAGCCCTTGATGATCGTCATCGTGATGATCATCGGCTGCGTGCTGCTGACGCTGGTTCTGCATGCGACGCTCGGCCGGCGCGCCGCCAAACGTCTGAAAGCACTGGGGGAGCGGCAATGATCCGCCTGCCTCGCCATACTGGGGTTTCCCTGATCGCGCTGGCGGCCATGATGCCGGTGGCAGCTCTTGCCCAGCAGCAGCAGCCGGCCGCACCTCAGCCTGCCGCACCCGCGGCCGGTCAGCCGACAACCCTTCAGCCCGGCGCGACGCCGCCGGCCGCTGCGCAGCAGGCGGCTGTGCAGTTGGGGGCGCAACAGGCCGCCCAGCAGGCCGCCGCCCAGGCAGCGCCCGTATCCAGCGGCGACCCGGCGCTGGATGTGCTTCTGCGTCAGGCCAGCTATTGGCGCGACCAGAACAATGCCACGCGCGCCATGGCCGCCGCGCAGCGCGCCCTGCAGCTATCCCCCAACAATGCCCAGGCATTGGCTATCATCGCCGAGGTCCAGGCCAGCAGCGGCAATGCGAGCCAGGCCCAGCAGACGCTGGACCTGCTGCGCCGCGTCCATCCCAATGCCCCTGATATCGACAAGGTGCAGCAGGCGGTCCGCGTCGGCGCCATCAACCCCGACGCACTGAACAATGCCCGCCAGCTCGCCCAGCAGGGTGATGCGCAGCAGGCCGTGCAGGCCTATCAGTCGGTCTTCGGCACCGGCGCGCCACCTGATTCGATGGCCGTCGAATATTACCAGACGCTTGGCGCGACCTCGAACGGCTATGCCGGCTCCCTGCAAGGTCTGGCCGAGGCCGCGCGGCGCAATCCCAATGATCTGCGCGCACAGCTCGCCTATGCCCAGGCGCTGACCTACCGCCAGGATACGCGCATGCAGGGCATCGACCGCCTGGCCGCGCTGACCGCCATTCCGTCCATTAGCGTGCAGGCGCAGAACAGCTGGCATCAGGCGCTGGGCTGGCTGCCGGCCGACCCCAGTTCCATTGCGGCGATCAAGGCCTATCAGGCGCGCTATCCGAACGATAGCTCCGCCCAGACCTTGCTGACGAACGCCATCAATCCGCCCAATCAGGCCCCCGGCTCGCAGGCGTCACGCGAAGGCTATGACGCTTTCCATCGCGGCGACCTCACCCAGGCGCAGACGCTGTTCCAGCAAGCCCTGACCGCCAATCCGAAGGATGCGGGGGCCACGGCCGGCCTCGGTCTGGTCCTGCTGCGCCAGGGCCGCACGGCCGAGGCGACGACGATGATCAATCGCGCCATCGCGCTTGATCCCAAGCAGGCGCCGGGCTTGCAGCAGGCCTTGGCGGGCGCACAGACCAGCGGCGCCTTTGCCAGTGCCCAGGCCGCCAGCCGCCGCGGCGATCTCGCATCGGCGGAAGCGCAATATCGCCGCCTGCTGGCCCAGCAGCCCAATAATGCGGGCATCAAACTGGCACTGGCCGGCGTGCTGTCGCGCGAAGGCAATCAGTCGGACGCGAATGCGCTTCTCGCCCAGGTGGAGCAGACCGGCGGCAGCCTGTCCCAGCAGGCGCGGGCGCAGCTTCTGGCGCAGCAGGCAGCCAATATGCCAGACGCCGCCGGCAAGATTGCCCTTTACCGCTCGGCGGTTGATGCCGCACCCTCAGACCCCTGGCTACGCCTCAATCTGGCCCGCGCGCTGGTCGCGAACGGCCAGGGCGCTGAGGCGCAGTCGGTGATGTCGGCCGTGACTGATGTGTCCCGCCCATCGGACTCGGCGCTGCAGGCTGGCATCATCTTCGCCAATGAGACCAATAACACGGCCGAAGCCGCCCAATTGGTCCAACAGGTGCCGCGGCGCCGGCGCACGCCTGAGATGCAGGCGATTCTGGATCAGGCCCAGGTGCAAGGCCAGATCTCGGCGGCCGTCGCGCTGGCGCCCTCCGATCCTGTCAATGCACGGCAGCAGCTTCTGCTGCTCGCCGCCCGGCCCGACCCGACCGGGGCGCGCGGACTTGCCATCGCGAAGGCCTTCGTCGCGCTCTCCGACCCTAATGACGCGGTCGTCGCGATCAATACAGCCGCCGCCACCAACCCGACCGCCAGCGCGTCTGCCAGGCTGAACTGGGCGCAGGGCTTGCTCGCGGCCGGCAATCCGGGGGCTGCCGCGACCATGCTGGCGGCAATCTCGCCTGATCAGCTGACCCCCGACCAGCAGCAGGCCCTGAGTGGCTTGCGCAACGGCATCGCGATTCGTAGCTCGGATAATCTCAACACCGCCGGGCGCACCGCGGATGCCTATGACCAGCTTGCACCGGCCCTGTCGCGCAGCCCGAATGACCCGGCGCTGAACAGCGCCCTTGCGCGTCTCTATCAAACCGCCGATCAGCCGCAAAAGGCGCTGGCCATCAATCAGCGCATCCTGGCGGTCGATCCGAATAACCCGGATGCCCGGCAGGGTGCGGTCGCCGCCGCTATTCAGACCGGCGACTATAGCCTCGCTTCCCGGCTGGTCACCGATAACATGGCGCAAAATCCGAACGATCCACAGAACTGGATTCTGGCCGCCGATATCGCCCAGGCACGGGGACTGAAGGGCGATGCGCTGCATGATCTGCGGCAGGCGCGCGCCCTCCGCGAGCAGCAGCTGGGCTATGCAACGGTGCAGGGCGGCGCCAATCCCAGCTTCATGGTCGCCACCAATGGCAATGCGGCCACCGCGCTCGGCGCCGTCTCGGCCAATCCCTTCCGCAATGCGCCCGACAGCGGCGACACCAGCACCAGCGGTAGTATCTCCAGCGGCGTCCTCGCCGGCAGCGGACTGGTCGCGGGCAACACCCTGGCCAGCGCCGCACCCAGCCTAGCCGCAACGGGCGATACCGCCGCCGGCAATGACCCGATGATCGCCGATCTCGACACGCGCATCATGGCCATCAAGACGGATATCGCTCCCTATGTCGGTGGCAGCACCGTGCTGCAGCTGCGCTCGGGCAGTGCCGGCACCAGCCAGCTTGCGACTTTCGGCGTGCCGATTGAGGCGAGCTTCTCGCCCGGCGGCGTTGGCCGCATCACGATGACGGCGACGCCGACCTATCTCGATGCCGGCACGGTCGGCACCGCGATCTATGACCGCGAACAATTCGGCAGCGCGCTGTTCAACCAGTACACGGGTGCCGCCGCTCCGGGCAATCAGACGGCCACAGGTATCGGCCTTGACGCCGCCTACAAGGTAAGCTGGCTCACTGCCGATATCGGTACAACGCCGCTGGGCTTTGACATTACGAACGTCGTCGGAGGCGCGGAAATCGCGCCGCAGATCGCCAACAACGTGATCTTCCGCCTGACCGGCGAACGCCGCGCCGTGACGGACAGCCTGCTCTCCTATGCCGGGACCAATGACCCCGGTACCGGCACCACCTGGGGCGGTGTCACCCGCACCCGCGTGCATGGCCAGCTGGAGTTCAATCCGGGTCAGGCCAATTTCTATGCCGGCGGTGGCTATGACTGGCTGCAGGGTCAGAACGTCCTGAGCAATAGCGAGGTCGAACTCGGCGCCGGCGGCAGCTACCCGGTCTATAAAACGCCAGCGGATGAAGTGCGCGTCGGCCTGGACCTCATCTATTTCGGCTATTCCAAGAACCAGGATCACTTCACGCTGGGCTATGGCGGCTATTTCAGCCCGCAGACCTATGTCGCGGCCATGATACCCGTCAACTGGACGGCGACCCGTGGCCTGATGACCTACAAGCTGGGCGCCTCCGTGGGCTTGCAGAGTTTCAACGCCGATGCTGGTGCCATCTTCCCGACCAATGCCTCGCTGCAAGCCGGGGCGGAAGCTCTGGCGGCGGTCAATACCCAGGTGCAGAGTACCTATGACAGCCAGAGCGTCACCGGTATCGCCGGTGGGGTCAGCGGCAGCTTTGAATATCATCTGACGCCGATGCTGACGGTCGGCGGTTCGGGCGGCTATCAGAAATCGGGCAACTGGAACCAGGCGGATCTGATGGCCTTCGCCCGCTATACGTTTACGGATTCGGAATAAACTGGCGATCCCATCGCCCCTCCACGACCGCATAACCTCGCACACCAACGGATTGCATCCCTATGCTCGATATCGAGGAGACAGCGACCACGTCCAGTGAACCCAATGAACGGCAGGCGGACCCGCGGCGCGACGGCACCAGCCGGTCGGCGCCGGACTGGCGCCCCTTCCTGCGCGCACTGGCGGAGGAGCTGGATGCCGTGGCCGGCGCCGCCGGGCGGGACGCCCTGCTGCACGGCGTCGGCCGGCAGATGGCGCTGCAGCATCCGCTGACTCCGCAGACCTCGACCGCGGCGCTGGCGCTCGAAATGAACGAAGTGCTGGAGGATACCGGCTGGGGCCATGTCAGCATCGCCTTCGCGCCTGCGGAAGCCTGTCTGGTTCTGACCCATCGCAACCTGCCGCGCATCGGCGGCCGCGGAGAGCCGCCGGGCACCTGGCTCGCGGGTGTGCTGGAGGGGCTCTACGAGGGCTGGCTGTCCAAGCAGCCAGGGTCGGATGCGACCCTCGTCGCCCGCCGCGTGCCGATGACTGACGCGGGCGTGGTGATCATCCGCTACGGCAAGGGTTGAGGCGGCGCCTGCAACGCCTATGGTCGAACGGCCTCGCCCATTGTCTCGACAAGCGCCTGATAGGTCTCAGGATAATGACCCTTAAGATAGGCTTCCGCACGCGCCTCTGATGTTCGGTAGATGTCGGCATCACGATCTGCTGCAAAGCCATTGCCATTATCGCTGAAGGGCGCGTGAACTACGCCATCGAACCAGTTGAAAAACCGGTGCCCCTTGCGGACCATGTGACGAAACCATTCGGTGCCCGTATCCGTGTAGAGTGTCGCGAAAGGCGGCGCACGGCCGAAGGGTTCCGTGTCGGGTCTGGCCTTTTTGATGTCGATCAGACAAGCGAATTCATTCAGACGGCATTCTGGAAACAGCGTCGGATAATCCGGTTCAATTCCACGCTCAATCGTTCGCGGGCCGGGATAATCTCGAACGATGGTGATCGCCTGTTCGTATGACAGTTTGACCGATCCGAATTTGTCATGGCCGCAGATCTGAGCGTGATGGGCGGGGCAGTTCCAGCACTGCCCGATCAGCCCGACGCCAGTATAGGCCCCCGCCGTCATTCGCGACAGCATGCCGCCGATGACATCGGCCAAGTAATTGCAGTCATTATGCGAGATGAATATGAAGTCCTCATCACTATCTTCCCAAGCCTGCTGATAGCGAATAGATCTTCGGTAATCGTTATCCGCGAAATCCGCGCCGCTTGAAAACGCGATGCCCAGATGCTGCCTTGGCATGACATGGACAAATCTCTCGTCCGAGAAAGTCTTCATGAGCGGCACGATATCGATGCCATGCGGCTGGCTTGCCTCCCGCTGCAGGAATATCCGCCCGATATGCTGGCCACTGTGATGCAGCAAGGATGCGATCGTGAGTGCCGTGTGAAACGGCTTGCCATAGATGCATATCGCTACGTCAACCTTGGGTCTTTCCGCCACCCGCTCCACGACGGGATCGGGCAGCACCGTCACTGTCTGCGGGCGGTCGATCGCGGGGGCTGTCTGCTCGGTCATACGCGCCCGCCAGCCGAGCCGATCCATCAGCCATCGCAAGATAGGTCTCACCCGCCACATCCTCTCGCATGAGCGTCCAGCCCCGGCACGTAGGGTGTGGCGCCTAGGGACGCCATTGTCTCCCGCACGCGGGGCGACCAGCGCAAGGCTGAGAGATCGAAAACCTCGTTTCGATCATGATGCTCCCAATCCTGCTCAGAGCGCCAGAAGACGTCACGCAGGCGCGAGAGGCGAACCTTCTCCTCCCAGCGGCCGCGCCAGCGGCAGAAATAATGGTTGATGCGCCAGCCCGTCAGGCTGGGGAAGTTCTCGGTATAAGCGAAGGGCTGCACCGGGCCGCCATGCTCGGAGGTGCGCCAAACGATTTCCTGTCCATCCGCATTGAAATAGGGCTGGTCGAGGACGAAGCCGTGGACGTGATGAACGCCCTTGGTCAAGCGCGGCCGCACGATGGATTTGATATGCCGGTTGACGGAGAAACCCGGGTCCGACCGGCGTAGAAACGCCTCCTGCACCAATCCCCATGGGCGGGTCTTATGCCCGGAACTGCCAAAAACCGCCCAGTTCAAACCGATCGCGGCATGCGCCTCGTGACGCATCAGGAAATCAGTGAAGCTTTCCTGGACCGCCGCAGAGTCTTGGTCTTCTGCACCGTTGACGATGAATTCGTCGGCGTCGAGAAAGGCGCACCAATCCACGGCCTCCGCGCGCATCAGGGCAAGGCCGGCCTCAAAGGCGGCCTTTTGCGGCTCTCCCGAATCCGGCTGCCAGGATTGGACCGTCACGCCGGGATTATGGACGGCGATCGCGTCGATCTTGGCGCGGGTCTGATCTTCGCTGCCATTATCGAAAATATGGATGCGCAGGATGCCGAGGGCGAGGTGGTGGGCGATCCATTCCTCGATGATATCGGCCTCGTCACGCACGCAGGTGACGGCGGCAATGATCATCCGCACCTCCTCCGGCCAGGGCCCGACGGCAGCCACTCCGTGCCACCAGCTTTCCATGAAGCGGGCGGCCAATGCAACGGGGCGGCAGCCTCAGCGCCGAAGCAGAAGGTTAGGCGAGGCCTTCGCGGCCCATGGCAAGGAATTTCTCGCGGCGCCGGGCACGCAGCGCCTCAGGCGTCTGGTTCAACAGGGGCGAGAGCGCCGTGTTGATCGCCTCACCCACGGCGGCGATCGTCTCTTCGGGCGCACGATGGGCACCACCCAAGGGCTCGGGGATAACGCCGTCGATCAAATCGAAGCGCCGCAGGTCATCGGCCGTCAGCTTCAGCGCTTCGGCTGCCAGTGGGGCAGAGGCCGCATCGCGCCACAGGATGGACGCGCAGCCTTCGGGGGAGATCACGGAATAGATCGCATGCTCCAGCATCAGCACGCGATCGGCGGCGCCCAGCGCAATGGCACCGCCCGAGCCGCCCTCGCCGATCACCGTTGCGATGAAGGGCACGGGCGCGGCCAGCCCTGCATCGATGGCGCGCGCAATGGCCTCGGCCTGGCCGCGCGCCTCGGCATCGACGCCCGGATAGGCGCCGGATGTATCGATGAAGCTCAAGATGGGCAGCTTGAAATGTCCCGCCATCTCGATCAGGCGGCGAACCTTGCGATAGCCCTCGGGCCGGGCACTGCCGAAATTATGCTTAATGCGGCTTTCGGTATCGGTGCCTTTTTCGGTGCCCAGCACCATCACGGCATGGCCACGGAAGCGGCCGAGGCCGCCGACGATTGCCGCATCCTCCGCAAAGGCGCGGTCGCCTGCGAGCGGCGTATAATCGGTGATCAGCGCGCCGATATAGGACAGCGCCCGCGGCCGGTCAGGGTGCCGAGCGACCAGGGTTTTCTGCCAGGGTGTCAGCTTCGCATAAAGCGTGCGCAGCTGCCGGTCGGCTTTCTCCGACAGGCGCGTGACCTCATCCGCGATGCTCAGACCTTCGGGCCCCGGCATCCGCCGCAGCTCTTCGATCTTATTCTCGAGTTCGGCGAGAGGCTTCTCGAAATCCAGGAAATGACGCATGGGCCTGTGCTTAGCGGAATTTTCTCAGGGGGCAAGGGCTGGCGCGCAGCGAAGCTCTCGGGACGTGCCCTTTGCGACGCCGCCCCGCCCGATCTCAGCTGACTGCGACCGCTTCTTCTGGGAACAGGGCTGGGCTCAATGTATTGCCGGAAAAGACATCCATGACGGCATCGACGGGGCCGTCCATGCGCACACGCCCGTCTTGCAGCCAGATGACGCGCGTGCACCAGGAGCGCACGATATCGTTGAGATGGGTCGACAGGACTAGAATATCGGCGCCGCGCACCATGGTCTCGAGCCGCTCGCGCGCCTTCTCCCGGAACGATGCGTCACCCGCCAGGAACCATTCGTCCATCAGCAGGACCTGGGGGCGGATGGCGGTGGCCATGGCGAAAGCCAGCCGAATGATCATGCCCGAACTGTAAATGCGCACTGGCAGATCGAAGAAGTCGCCCAGCTCAGCGAAGCTTCGCACATCTTCCTGCAGCGCCTCGACGGCGGTGCGGTCCATATGGTGGTAGCGGCCGCGCAGGGCCACATTCTCTCGCCCGGTCAATTCCGGGTTCATGCCCTGATTGGGGTCAAGCAGCGCGTTCAGCGTGCCTTGAATGCGCACACTGCCGCCCACCGGCTCGTAGACGCCGGCCAGTGCCCGCAGCAGCGTCGTCTTGCCGGCACCATTGTGCCCGACCAGACCAAGCCGCTCACCCGGCTGCAGGGTGAAGGTAAGGTCACGCAGGGCTTCGACCACCAGACGATGATTTTCATTCTGCTGCAGCCGCCGGCCGGTCGCGCGCGCCAGAATGCTGCGCTTCAGGCTGCGGGACTGCCCGTGATAGAGCGGAAAATCGATGCGGAGGTCTTCGACCTCGATACGCGCTGCCATGGTCACACCCAGAAAGCGATACGGTGACGCACGCGAAGAAAGACGAACCACCCGAGCACGCAAAGCAGCGCAGAAAAACCAAGCGCGCTGACATAGGTCGCCTTAGACGGCAAGGCCCCCAGCAACGGAGCCCGCAGCACTTCCATGATGCTATAGAAAGGGTCGAAGATCAGATAGGCGCTATGCCGTCCGAGCATCGACGGCTTGAACATGATGCCCGACACATAGAACGCGATCTGCATGACGCTGGCGACGATAGGCGGAATATCGCGGAAGCGCGCGCAGATCGCACCCAGCATCAGCGACACCGCGGCGCCGTCGATCATCCAGAGCAGCAGGGCCGGAAGAGCGGCGAAAGAAGACCAGCTTACCGGCGACTGAAATGCCAGGAAGACGACGACGATCACGATGACGTTGTGGCCGAAAATCAACACGTTTCGCGCCAGCAGCTGGAAGATAAACAGCGAAAACGGCACGCGCATGGACCGCACCATGCCCTCGCCCTGCGTGAATACGGTGGACCCGTCATTCACGATGGCGGCCAGAAAGTTCCACAGCGTCAACGACAGCGCGAGATAAGGCAGATAGGTGTGGATCGGCGTCTTAAACAAATAGGCGTAGACGAAGCCGAGCGTGCCGACCATCACCGCCGTCGATAGCGTGAGCCAGAAAGGCCCGAGCACCGAACCGCGATAGCGGAGCCGGATATCGAACCAGCTTAGCATGAACGCCAGGCGCCACAGGCCGAGCCCACGCTTGACGTCCTGGACCGCCATAGCGTTGCGGGCGCCAAGCCCAAGGCCGTGGCGAAGGTCGATCGCAAAGCCCTGGTCGGCTTCCGCTGAGATCAAAGTCTGAGGACCCGAAATGGCGTTCATGTGTCGGCGCCGATAGCCGATCCGCCCCGCGGCTGCAACTGCGCTCTGACATGGCCGCCGCGCGGCCTTCAAAATCCGCAGCCTGTCGGCCGCCTGCGAATCGCTCAGCTGGCCGGCGCCGCATAACCAGGCCGCACGATCTGCAGGCGCGGGCTCGTCACCACCACAACGCGCGCACCCGGCATCAGCCCCACGCTCCCCAATTGGACGATGGAAAGCACGCTGCCCTGATCGGTGCGCAGAATGACTTCGGCATTCCCATCGGTCTGGCCGGCGGGCGCACCCATGGCGGCGAGCACAGCGCCGCTGCCCTGCGGTGTCGCGGGTGGCACCGGGCGGACGGCGACGACGGTCGCCTCGAGACGCCCCGGAATGACGGCCTCCGGCCCAGGCGCCACCACATGGCGCGGAGGCGCGGCACAGCCTGCCAGCGCGGCCAGAAGCACACATGCCGCAATACGCGCAGGCAGAGCGGCAAATCGCAGACCCAATGGGCCGCCGGCCAACTCACGCGATATTGTGATCATGGCGCCTCGGCCATGGCCGTTCTCAGCTTTCTGCATTGCACGCAATCTTTTCGCCATACCATGCCTCTGTCGATGCTGGTTCATGTTGCACCAAACTTCGTCTTCCATTAGTGCGTTAGAGCGAATTCCTGACCAGCAGGATTAAGCAATCTTTGAAAGCGACGGCACACACGCCGTCGTGACTCAACGGCCCCGGGGCCGCGCCACGACGGAGGCTGCTGTGACCGCGCCTGATGCTCCAAGAGATGTGACTGGCACTCGTCTTGTGGGCCATAACGCTCCTTCGCGTGCCTCTCTCGCGGTGACGCTGTGCTCTTCTTCCTCCGTCCTGACGGTCGGAGCAAGGCGCCTGCGCTGCGGCGTCGGCCTTGTCATGATGAGCCTGCTCGCAGCTTGCGCCGGACATCATTCCCATCTCTCCTCCTCGCAGCAGGCGATCGAGTACAAGGACAATGCCCGGGGCGATTACGCGCCGCCCGGACCGCCCTCCGACCCCTGGGGCCCTTATATCGTGGCAGCCTCCCAGCGCTTCGACGTACCGACAAGCTGGATTCGCAGCGTCATCCACGTGGAATCCGGCGGCAACGAATATATCAATGGACAGCTCGTCACCTCGGGTCCGGGCGCCATGGGCCTGATGCAGCTCATGCCTGAAACCTATCAGGAACTGCAGGCCCAGTACGGGCTGGGCGACGACCCTTACAATCCGCGTGACAATATCATGGCGGGCACCGCTTACCTGCGGGAGATGTACGATCTCTTCGGTTCGCCGGGCTTCCTCGCCGCCTATAATGCCGGACCGCAGCGTCTGAACCAGTATCTGACCGATGGGCGGCCGCTGCCGGCGGAGACGACGCATTACCTGGCGATGATCGAGCCGCATATTCAGGGCGATATGCCGGGCGGCCGCTCTCCGGCTGACCAATTCGCCATGAACAGCATGAGCGCCGCGAGTGCCGCCCCCTATAATGGTGGCGGCACGGATGACGGTGGCAGCCTCGCCAATACCGGTGGCGGCCTTGTCGGCAGTACCGGCTTCGTCAGCACGACGGGCAGCCATGGCGGCGGCGGCGGCGGCGCTGCAATGGTTGCCATGAACCAGACCCCGGTGGTCGCGCCCATCAGCGCCGCTCCGGCCTCTGATGATTCCAGCACCGACGCCCTGAATGCCCAGCAGGTCACCGATCATAGCGCTGGGCTGCTTGCCAATGGTGGTGGTGCCGTGCCGGCCGATCTGATGGTGGCGAGCAACGACCCCCGCCCGACGCCCGCGCAGGTCGATAGCCAGGAAGCGGCGGCTGACGCCGCCGTCGCGCAGGGTCAGGCCGACGCGCCGGCGGCCGTGCAGCAGGCGGCCAACTATCAGCCGGCCGTCGGCGCCTATCAGCCGCCTGTGGTCGTACAATCTGCGGTCGCGGCCGCTCCCCTGCCCGCCGTGCAGCCGGTGTTTCAGGTGGCGCCCGCCTATCAGAACCAGGCAGCCCCCTCGGCCCCGGTCCCGAGCGGGACGCATCTTGCGCAAAACAGCCTGGCGACCCCGCCGCCGCCGCCCGCCTATACCCGCCCGCGCGTCATCGCGGCCGGTGGCGTCCAGGACCTAGCGTCCGAGATCAATCAGCCGGTCTCGAGTGCCACCTATCGGCCGCAGTCCTCCGGCGGCCTGCATCTGATCGCGCCTGCCGAGGCGGCGCCAATGCCGCAATTCGCCAGTGCCGGAAAGACCGGCGGCTGGGGCATCCAGGTCGGCGCCTATGGATCGGCCAGTGACGCACGCCATGCGGTGGAACAGGCCCGCCATGCCGAGCGCTACCAGCTCGCCTCCGCTCAATCCATCGTCATGCCGGTGCAGGTGTCTCAGCGTACGCTGTATCGGGCACGCCTCGCCGGGCTGTCGCAGAATGCGGCCGTCAATGCCTGCCAGGAAATTCGTGGCCGCTCGCCCTGCATGGTGCTGTCCCCGGACGCGATCAGCGACTGATACCCCTCCTCGCACAGACATAATCTGAAGAGGCTCCGTGCCCGGCACGGGGCCTCTTTTCGTTTGGGCCATGGCCCACAGCGCCCCGGACAGGACCGGCTGCAACGATTGATAATAATTCGCACTTTCAAAACTGCGCCGCGGCTGCTAAAGACTTGCAAGTCACTCGCAATTGCAGCCGTGGAGATGCCTGACCGTGTATGTCTGTCTGTGCAATGCCCTGACCGATCGTCAGGTGAAGGCCGCGGCCGAGGCCGCGAACACCACGCGGCCGAGCGAGGTCTATGCCGCCTGCGGCTGCCGGGCCCAATGCGGCAGCTGCATCAAGAAACTGCTCCAGCTGATTCGGCCGGATGAGGCGCCGGGCTCGCTGCAAGGCGCGTAACAGGGTCTCCCCTTGATCCGCCCTTCACACTTGGCGATAAAACTAAAGGGCCGTCGTCATTGAGCGACGGATCATACTGAAGCGGTGGAGCCCCGATGCTACGCGATCCAAAAGTCGTCGAACATTTGAATACCCAGCTCACGAACGAGCTGACCGCGATCAACCAGTATTTCCTGCATGCGCGCACGCTGCAGCATTGGGGTGTGACCAAGCTCGGCAAGCATGAATATGCCGAGTCCATCGAGGAGATGAAGCACGCGGATGACCTCATCAAGCGCATCCTCTTCCTCAACGGCCTGCCCAATGTGCAGCGCCTCAACGCCATTCAGGTCGGCGAAACGGTCGAGCAGATCCTGCAGGCCGATCTCAACATCGAGCTGAAGGCGACCCAGGACCTGCGCGAGGGCATCGCCTATTGCGAAAGCGTGCGGGATTTTGTCTCCCGCGACCTGCTCTCCGCCATTCTTGAGAATGAGGAGGAGCATCTCGATTTCCTGGAGCGCCAGTTCGACCTGATCAAGTTGATCGGGCTTGAGAACTACATTCAGCTGAACTCCGCGCCGGCGCCCGAACAGGAATAGCCTTCAGCCAGACCCATAAAAAAGGGGCGGCACCGCAAGGTGCCGCCCCTTTTTCGTGCGCGAATGCTTACGCCTTGATGAAGGCGAGCAGGTCCTTGTTGATGACATCGGCATGGGTCGTCGCCATGCCATGCGGATAGCCGGGATAGGTCTTCAGCTCGCCATGCTTGAGCAGTTTGATGGCGAGCAGAGCGGAATCCGCGATCGGCACGATCTGGTCGTCCTCACCGTGCAAAACGAGTGTGGGCACCTCAATCGCCTTCAGGTCTTCCGTGAAATCGGTTTCCGAGAAAGCCTTGATGCAGTCGTAATGGGCTTTGGTGCCGCCCATCATGCCCTGGCGCCACCAGTTGCGGATGGCCCCTTCGGAGATCTGGGCGCCCGGCCGGTTGAAGCCATAGAAAGGGCCACTCGCAACATCCAGGAAGAACTGCGCACGGTTGGCCGCCTGGGCGGCACGAAAACCGTCGAAGACCTCGATCGGCAGGCCACCCGGATTGGCATCAGACTTGACCATGATCGGCGGGACGGCGCCGATCAGTACGGCCTTGGCCACTTTCTGCTTGGCGCCGTAGCGGGCAACGTAATGGGCCACCTCGCCGCCGCCGGTCGAATGACCGATATGAACAGCCCCTGCCAGGTTCAGATGGGTCGCCAGCGCATCGACATCGGCTGCATAGGTATCCATCTCATTGCCGGTATCGGTCTGCGTGGAGCGGCCGTGGCCGCGCCGGTCATGCGCGATGACGCGAAAACCTTCATTGAGGAAGAAGATCATCTGAGCGTCCCAGTCATCCGCGCTCAGCGGCCAGCCATGATGGAAGACGATCGGCTGTGCGGATTTCGGACCCCAATCCTTGTAGAAAATCTGCGTGCTATCGGCCGTTATGACGAAACCGCTGCTCATGAGGCTGGCTCCCATTGATGATACAAGATGAAAAGGCATTGGAGATGCTGAATGCGGCAAAGACCAGATACGAAACGACGGCAGCAAAGCGCAATTCGACCGTTGCCACAAAGACATTATTCTGAAATTGATGATTTATCGAGATATTTATTATCGCGATAAGTTTTTAACGGGACAACTAAGATGGGTCAAGCCATTCGTTATCGCGATAAAGTTTCTATGCTAAGACAAGGTGCGCCTGGGACGAGACCACATCATGCCCCTACCACTGACCGACCAGCTCTGCTTCACCCTCTATGCCACCAGCCTGGAGGTGAACCGCACCTATAAGCCGATGCTGGACGCGATGGGCCTGACCTATCCGCAATATCTGGTGCTCACGGCGCTGGGTGAGGCCGACGGCATGACGGTGGGCGCCATCGCAAGCCGGCTTGGCCTCGAATCAAGCACGGTGACGCCGCCGATCAAGCGCATGGAGCAGGCGGGGCTTGTAACCCGCCGCCGCGCAGATGCGGATGAGCGGCTGGTCCAGGTTTTTCTGACCGCCGCCGGCCGCTACACGCTGCGGGAGAGCGACTGCCTCAATCAAACCCTGCTACGGCAATCTGGCCTCAGCGTGGACGACATCGACGCGCTCAATCGCCAGCTGCAAAGCCTGCATGCCGCGCTTCACGCCGCCCAGAACCGGGCGAAGGAAGGCGGCGGCAAGCCATAGGCCGCCGCCCCGGACGCGGGACAATAATCAGGCCGGGATTTCCGGGATCAGCGCTGCCACCTGATCCAGCACCGCGGCCTGCCAGGGCTGCAACTCCTGCCCGCCCATAGTATGAAAATGGACGAAGGGATCGGGCGTGGCCGGCAGCTCGGCCAGCGTCTCCATCACCGCCAGACCGCACCAGGGCGCATAGGCCGGCGAATAGCCGCCTTCATGGGTGAACATCAGCCGTCCGCCGCATAGCGTGTCGGCGGCCTGCACCAGACGCACCGTCATGTCGCGATAGGTATCGGTGACCAGCATCTGGCGCCCCAGCGGGTCCATGGCACAGCCGTCGAAGCCCGACGGCACAATGATCATGTCCGGCTTGTAGCGCGCGAGCGCCGGCAGCACGACACGGTCAAAGGCCGCGAGATAGGCGCCATGGCCCGAACCCGGCGGCAGCGGGATATTGAGATTGGCACCGAAGCCTGGCCCCGTTCCGCGCTCCTCAATGCCGCCGGACTCGCGCGGATAGTTGCGGTCCTGATGCAGCGAGATCGAAAGCACGCCCGGATCGTCATAAAAGATCCATTGCGTGCCATTGCCGTGATGGACATCCCAATCGACCGTCGCGATCCGCTTGACGCCATAGGTATGGCGCAGATGCTCGATCGCGATCGGCGCATTGGCAAGCAGGCAGAAGCCGCGGCCGCGATCCCGCTCGGCATGGTGGCCAGGCGGGCGGACCAGCGCATAGGCCTGATCGAATTCGCGCCGCCACACGCGGTCGGCCGCCTCGATGCAGCCGCCGGCCGAGAGCAGCGCAATTTCCCAGGAATCCTTGCCGATGGGCGCCAGTTCGCCGCCATCGCCGAAGCCCAGCGCGCTCATCGCCTTCACACGCTCCAAATAGTCAGGCGTATGAATGCGCAGCACCTCCTCCTCCGTGGCAGGGCGGGGCTTGATGGTGGTGAGATGATCCAGCACCCCCGTGACATCCAGCAGATTGCGCATACGACGCTTGGCGGCCGGGTTTTCGATATGGATGTCGGGCTCCAGGAAGCCGCCCGCAGGCATGGAGCCCGCCGCCATGCCCGTGTTGTGCCACATATAGCGCTCGTGCCAGACGAAGCCGATTTTCTTGGCCATCACACCGCTCCCATGAAAGCCGCAGCGCGTTCCGCCACCATGATCGTGGGTGCATTGGTATTGCCGGAAATCATATTCGGGAAGATCCCGGCATCGGCAACGCGAAGCCCTTCCAGCCCATGCACGCGCAATTGCGGATCGACCACCGCCATGCTGTCGACACCCATGCGGCAGGTGCTGGTGGGATGATAGAGCGTGGTGCAATGGCCGCGAATGAACTCGCTGATCGCCTCATCCGTCACCGCTTCCGCACTCGGCGTGATTTCGTGACTGATCAGCTCGGCTAAAGGCGACTGCGCGGCGATGCGCCGGTTCAGTTTTACCCCCGCAACCATGGTTGCCAGATCGCTGCCGGAAGGGTCGGACGAAAAGTAGCGCGGGTCGAGGCTCGGATGCTCCAAGGGGTCCGCCGAACGCAGGCGCAATTCGCCTTGGCTGTTGGGCCGCTGCAGCGTCGCATGCAGGGTGATGCCGGGGCCCGATGCCATATAGCGGGCATGATCGCGATGGCCGGAAATGACGCCGTAAAGCTGAATATCCGGGTCCGTCACATCGGGCGCCGATTTCGCGAAACCACCGGCCGCCACCCAGATCGAAGAAAGCGGCCCCTGCTTTGTGGCGAGCCATTGCTCTGTCGCCGCATCAAGCTCGGCGCCGGTCATGCCGCCGATGCCGATTTTCTCGCGCGCCGCGAAGCTGATCGGAATATTGATATGGTCCCGCAGCGTCTTGCCGACGCCGGGCAGGTTGTGGACCGCGGTCACGCCGACCTCGGCCAGTTCTTCCGCCGGACCGATGCCCGACAGCAGCAGCAATTGCGCCGAGCCGATGCTGCCGGCGCAGAGCACGACCTCATCGGCATAGATCGTTTCCGGCACGCCACGATCGAGGATGGCGACGCCCCTCGCCCGTCCGTTTTCGATCAGGATGCGCGTCGTCGTCACACCCGTGCGGAGCGTCAGATTGGGCCGGTCCAGCGCCGGGCGGAGAAAGGCCTTGCCGGTGCCGAAGCGCTCACCGTCCTTGACGGTGAGCTGGAACCAGCCGACGCCTTCCTGCACCGGTCCATTGAAATCGGTATTGTTGGGCAGGCCTGCCGCCTGCGCCGCCTGATGCCATAGCGGCTCATGCGGGTCGATATAGGCCGGGTCGGAAATCGTCAGCTCACCGCCCGCGGCATGCAGCGGCGCATTGCCGAGACGCAGGTTATTCTCGGATTTGAGGAAGACCGGCAGCACATCCTGCCAGCCCCAGCCAGCGCAGCCTGCTGCCGCCCATCCGTCATAATCGCTGGCCAGGCCGCGGATATAGATCATGGCGTTGAGCGCGCCCGATCCGCCGACCATCTTGCCGCGCGGCCAGTAGATGCGCCGGCCGCGGCAGCCGGCCTGCGGCTCGGTATGATACCCCCAGTCGACATGGGTATTGAACATCGCCGGCCAATTCGCCGGAATGTCCGAATTCAGCGGCGCCGCACGTCCGGCTTCCAGCACCAGAACGCGCCGCGCCGGATCGGCCGACAAGCGGTTCGCGAGCACGCAGCCGGCGGAGCCGGCACCCACGATGATCGTATCAAAGCTCATGGCGTAGAGACCCGGAAGGCTCCCCGCTTCTCGTCATCGATATAGGCGGCGATCAGGCTGCCGCAGATGAAGGCGGTGAGCAGCACGAAATAGACGATGGAACAGGGAATGCCGGCGATGAGTGGCGTCGGCCCTCCCGCTACCCAATAGACCGGCGGAAAGAGGGCAAGCACGGCATCCAGGATGAACCAGATGCTGACGAAACTGGACCGCGGAGTGACAGGAAGCATGGCAGATGCGTACCTTTCCGAAAGCGGTGGTGGGATCAGGCGCGGCCGGCTAGGCGCCGCCGGCTAGGCGCCGCCGGCTAGGCGCGGCGCGGTTTCAGCGCCAGCGCGCTGATGGCGCCGGCGGTCGGGGTTTTGGCTGCGGTCAATTCAAACAGCCCGTCAACACGGGTTTTTTCGGCGGCCGAGACCGGCAGAAAGACCGCGCAGGCGGCATAGATCAGGAAGTTGATGACGAGCGCGATGACGCCCGAGGTCAGCCCCCAGGCCCAGCCGATGCTGGTGGGATAAACCGATTGCAGGATCACCGCCGCGATGAAGCCGACGACCACGCCGCCGATCGCCCCGGCCTTGTTGCCGCGCTTCCAGAAGATGCCGAGATATTGCGGCACGGCGAGCTGGATGATGCCCTGGTAGGAGAGGATCGCCAGCATGAACAGATGCGGAATGGCAATGGTCGAAAGCCATGCTGAAGCGATCGTCACCACCAGCATGCCGATCTTGGCGATCACGACCGATTGCTTGTGATCCAGCGGCTTGTAGACACCCACGATGTCGTTGGCGATCTGCGCGCCGGAGGCCTGAATATTGCCGTCGACATTGCCCATGGTTGCAGCCAGCACGACCACGCCACCCAGGCCCAGCAGGAAGGGCCCACCGGCCATCTGGCAGACGGTGAACCACATCGCTTCCGGTGCTTTGGCAACTTCTGGCAGGAAGCTCGCGAGCAGGCCGAGTATGACGAGACCACCGGCGAAGAGGAAGGACAGCGGCGCGCCGAAGGCGCCGGCACGCTGCACGCTACGCACGCTGTCGGCCGTATAGAGGCGAACGAAGATGCTGGGCCAGCACCAGCCGCCCAGGGCGCCCGAGAAGATAATAGCGAAGACATACAGCGGACCGACAGCGGAGCCGAGCCCCGGCAGCGTCACCTGGGCGGGATGCAAATTGGCCAGGCTGAAACCATGGCCGAAGACAAGCCACAGGATCAGACCGATGATGATGACCGTGCCGCCAATATAGGCGGCCAGCCCCTGCAGCATGTCGGAAATGACGACACCACGCATGCCCATGCGGATGGTCCAGAACTGACGGATCACCATCAGCAGCACGCCGGCGATCACCGCTTCCGTGGCGCCCATCTTGCCGAAGGACATTGCCTGGAACAGATCACCCAATCCCTTGAAGCCCAGAATTAGCCAGGGGATTCCCGAAATGATGCCGACGATGGCACCGATCACTGACAGGCCGTGCGAGTTATACCGCAATGCAAAAAGATCAGGCTGGGTTTTCAGGTCAAACAGCTTGCCCCAGGTCCAGACCCGCTCCGCCATCACATACATCAGCACGACGGTCAGCAGGCTGTAGACCAGGAAATAGAAGGAGATCACGCCGCCGCTCGCGGCAAGGCCTGTAATGGCCAGGAAGATGCCGCCCGGCCACCAGGTATTGAGGAAGGACATCGCCTGATAGAAGGGGCCGAACGAGCGGTTCGCGACTGCGTAATCGGTGAAGGATTTGTCTGTCACATGGGCCATCTGCAAAACGACGATGACCGCGAGGCAAAATAATGCAACCAAGCCAAAGGTAATGATCATGGTGCCGCCATTGCTGAAAGTGATGACGCAATCCTTTCAGCCTAGCACATCATCGAACCGTTACAAGTCAGAGACACTGCCATCGTGGAAAGAAATGGCAGCGCTCCGTCGGTCTCAGACCATGCCGACGAATTCTTCCATCATGGCGCGATCCTTCGCGACATGGGGCGGCACTTCGCGGATGATCAGACCTTTCTGCAAAATCAGCACCCGCTGCGACAGCGAGGTGATGAAATTGAGATTCTGCTCGACGAGGAGAATAGTCAGGTTGCGCTCCCGTCCCAGCTTCTGCAGCGTCTCGATCATCTCCTCAATGATCGAGGGCTGAATGCCTTCCGTCGGCTCATCCAGCAGGATGAATTTCGGGCCGCCGCACAGGCAGCGGGCGAGTGCCAGCAGCTGCTGTTCGCCACCCGAAAGTGCGCCGCCCGGCCGCTCCAACAGCCGTTCCAGACGCGGGAAATCCGTCAGGATGGAGTCAATGGTAGGCTTCTCCGGCTGCTTCGCCAGAAGGCAGCCCATGCGCAGATTTTCGTAGACGCTGAGGCTGGAAAAGATCTCGCGCCCCTGGGGTACGTAGCCGATCCCCATGCGCGCGCGCGCCGTCGGCGCCAGGCCTTTGAGGCTGCGCCCGTCGAAGGTGATGTCGCCGCCGGTCATCGGCAGATAGCCCATCAGGGTACGCAGCAGCGTCGATTTGCCCATGCCGTTATGGCCCAGGATGCCGACGAATTCGCCGTCCTGCACGGAAAGATTGATACCGGCCAGGATGGGAATGCGGCCGTAGCCCGAGCGCAGATCCGTGACCGTCAGCATGAACACTCTCCTTCCGTCATGCACGGGCCGGTCCCGTGCATCCAAGGGCGCCACCCAGACGCCGTATCAAACGGGTAGATCCCCGGGACAAGCCCGGGGATGACGATCCGGTAGGAAGGCGCCCGCATCAGTGGGCCTGCTTTCCAAGATAGACATCGCGCACACCCGGATCGGCCAGAACCGCCTCGACCTGATTCTCGATCAGGATCTTGCCGCGGTTGAAGACCGTTACCGTCTTGGCGATCATGCGGATGAACTGCATGTCGTGTTCGACCACGACCAGCGCCTGCTTCTTGTTGATCTCGCGGATCAGCTCGGCCGTGCGCAGCACTTCCTCATGCGTCATGCCGGCGGCCGGCTCATCGAGCAGGATGAGGTCCGGCTCCTGCGCCAGCACAGTCGCAATCTCCACCCATTGCCGCTGGCCATGGGCGAGCTGGCCCACCATGCGATCGGCGATCGGCGTCAATTGCAGCAGCTCCATCGTCTCTTCCACGATCTGCCGCGCACGCCTGAGGGATTTTTTACGTCCCGCCGCAATGCCGATGCCCTCACGCACAGTCAGGCCGTTGAAGACGTTGGGCACCTGGGTTTTGATGCCCACACCGAGCCGCGCAATGACATGCGGATGCGCGCCGGTAATATCCTGGCCGCGAAACCGCACCACGCCTTCGGTCGGCCGCAGCTGGCCCGTGAGGATCTTGAAGAAGGTGCTTTTGCCGGCGCCATTGGGGCCGATCAGGCAGCGCAGTTCGACCTCGTTCAGCTTGAGATTGACGTCCTGCACGGCCGCGACACCGCCGAACCGCATGGTGACGTTTTCGGCTTCCAGCAGAGGGACACTCATTGGCCCGCCTCCCGCGACAATTCGGATTGGGCGAGCGGCACGCTCGGCGCTTTCGCGGGCAGCAGCCGGCGAAAGCCGTTACGCACCACCGGCACCAGGCCCTGCGGCACCAGCAGCACGAAGGCGACGAGCACAATCCCGAGCAGCAGATTGGGGTCGATCACATGCTGGCCGCCGGCGATATTGATCAGATACTGAATGCCGACCGCGCCCAGGATCGGGCCGATCAGCGTGCCGAGGCCGCCGACGAGGACGTAGATGATGACCTGCGCGGACATCGTCAGGCTGAAGACCGTCGGGCTGATGAAGGCGCCCCAATTGGTGTAGAGGCAGCCTGCCACACCGGAAATACCGGCGCCGATGACGAAGGTCAGCAGCTTGAACAGGCGCGGGTCGTAACCCAGCAGCTGGGCCCGCGTCTCATTCTCGCGGATCGCCACCACCACGCGGCCGAAGCGCGTCGCCAGCACCCATTTCAGCAGGACGTAGCACAGAATAAGCGCGCCCATCGCCGCATACCACAGGCCCGTCGTATCGAGCTGCGCGTCGGGATTGCCCGGAATGTTGAGCGGCGGCACCGACGGGATGCCGTTGAATCCGCCCAGCGGCGCCTGGCCGATATGGTAGATATCGCCCGAGGTTGAGTTGATGAGATTGAACAGAATGATGCTGACGGTCAGCGTGATGACGCCGATATAGGCGTCCGAAATGCGGCCGTAGAACATGAAATAGCCAAGGGCCGCGGCAAACAGCATCGGGACGATGATGGCAAGCACCACAGCACCGGTCGTATCCGTCATGTTCAGGGCGCCCACGGCATAGGCATAGCCGCCAAGGCCGAGGAAGGCAGACTGGCCGAAGCACAGGATGCCACCGAAACCCCAGATGAAACCCTGGGCCAGCGCGAAAATGGCGAGCGCGGCAAAAACCGTCAGCTGCAGCAGGCCGAACGTGCCGGTGACCATGGGCGCGCCGACCAGCAGCACCAGACCCGCGAGCACCACCGCGATAGGGCCGCCGATGCCGCGCGAGGCTTCCGCGCGCTTCAGTTTCTTGAAAATCATCTCAGGCGCCTCACAGGCTGCGCCGCAGGAAGCGGCCGGTGATGCCTTGCGGCAGGATGCGGATCATGACGACAGCGGTCAGCAGCAGCGCCACCTCGCCGATCACCGGCGTCGACTTGAAGGACACGATCGTATTGATGAAACCGAACAGGATGGACGCGAGCGAGGTGCCGGTGACGATCGCCGCACCGCCGCCCAGCACGGTGATGAAGGCCTTGGCGATGAAGGCGCCGCCCATCACGGGCGAGACGCCCGAGATCGGCGCCAGCACGCCACCGGCCAGCCCCGCAAAGGCGGCACCCAGCGCGAAGGTCGCCATATAGATCATCGGCGGAGACACGCCGAGGGCCGCTGCCATATTCGGATTCTGCATCGTGGCGCGCACGATGAGGCCGTACCGCGTCATGCTCAGCATGGCATAGAAAGCAGCGAGCGATGCGATCGCCACCACAATGATAACGAAGCCGTAAAGGCTTGCGGCATAATGGCCGATGGAAAAGCTGCCGACGGGGGTTGAGACGCCACGCGGATCATTCCCGAAGATGCTGGTCATGAGACCGATCAGGCCAAGGCTCAGCCCCCAGGTCGCGAGCATGGTGTCGATCATGCGGCCATACAGGAAGCGGATCAGGCAACGCTCGATCACCAGCCCGACCAGGCCCACGAAAACCGGGGCGATGATGAGCATCGCAATCCAGATATTGATGCCATGCGACGTCGCGACATAGGTCGCATAGGCGCCCAGCATCATGAATTCGCCATGGGCCAGGTTGATGATCTTCATCATGCCGTAGATCACGCCGAGGCCGACGGTGATCAGGGCGATTGTGCCGATGCCGACCAGGACGTTGAAGCCAACAAGGCCAAACAGGTCCATGACGTGTCTCCTAAAGCCAATAGGCGGGGCAATCCGAGAACAGGCGCGCGCTGCACCAGGCAAACCGCAGCGCGCGCCCCTTTCGGGCAATCAGTCCACGTTGACGATGAACTGCTTATCCATTCGCGGGTTCTTGAGCAGATCGCAGACTGCCGCGGTATCCGCCGGCGGCGAGGCCGGGAAGCTGTTGATGATATCCCATTTGCGATCCTTGGCTTCGGCCAGGAAGGTGTTGTGGACGACGTGATGCGTCGCCGGGTCCATCAAAGCCTTGCCCGAGGGGCCGTCGATGCTGATGCCGGTCTCCAGCGCCTTGATCACCGCCAGGCGCTCGATCGAGCCTGCCTTCTTCACGCCGGCGGCCCAGAACATCATGCCTTCATAGGACGCCGAGTCCAGTTCGCTCAGCATGGGCAGCTTGTCGCCGAACATCGCCGTCATGCCGGCGCTGAAAGCGGTGGTTTCGGGCGTCGGCACGGTCGGGAACCAGCCATAGGCCGAGACGATGCCGTTGGTGACCGAGGGGTCCATCGAGTTCAGCTCATTGGCGAGACCGAAGGTGGAAGAAGCCATCGGGATCTTGCTCTTCATGCCGGCCGCCGCCCATTGGCGGTAGAAGCCGAGATGATTGGCGCCCACCATGGCCGAGAGCACCAGATCGGGCGCCGCCTGCTGGATCTTGCTGATGGCCGAGGAGAAGTCGGTCACGTCCAGCGGGAAGAAGTCGGTTTCCAGAACCTGACCGCCGCCTTCGCGGGTATATTTCGTCATCCACTTGGCAGTGATGTGGCCGTAATTGTAGTCGGCGGCGACGATATAGACCTTCTTGCCCCAGTTCTTCAGGCCATAAGGCACGATGTGGCTGACCGTCTGCGCGGGCGTCGTGCCGGTGCAGAAGATATCGCGGTCGCAGACGCCGCCTTCATACTGGGTGTTGTAGAAATAAAGCGTCTTGAACCGGTCGAAAACCGGGCGGATCGCCTCGCGCGATGCGGAGGTGATGCCACCCTGCACGACCGCAACCTTATCCTTCAGCGCCAGCTGCTGGGCATACTGCGTATAAAGCTGCATGCTGGACTGGGTGTCGTAGCTGACCAGCTCCACCGGCCGGCCGAGCAGGCCGCCCTGGTCGTTAATCACCTTCACCGCATATTGCGTCGCCTGCACCATGGGCTGGCCGCTGAGGCCAAGCGCGCCGGACTGGTCGAGCAGGAGACCGACCTTGATCGGCTCCGCCGCCAGCGCATGGCGCGCAATGAAGGGAGCGCTGAGCGCGGTGCCGCCGAGGGCGGCGCCCAGCTTCAAAAAACCACGGCGGGTGCCAGTTGATTGGCTCATGCGTTTCTTCCTGCGATAAATAAGGCGCGAAATTTAAAACGGCAGATCGACCCTTCGGCCGCCAAAAAGCGTTTCACGCAAACCGCGTGCCACAGCCCCGGCGCTGCGCGCCCGGGACCTGGTCACGCAACCATCGGGCGTGTTTTGTGCAAATCAGCCACCGCTGGCAGGTCGACTGCCTGTTTCATGTACATTTTGAACTCAGTGCTGAAAAATGTGCCAGATCGGGATGACAGGCGCCATGCCTATGCTATCCTTCTGACCGTTCCGCCGCCGTGTGAGACCGTTCCGGCAGCCCCGCCCTTCCCCGCCGTCCGAGGCACCGCGCCAATGAGCTTCTCTTGCGAAATACCCGCCGTTCCCACCCTGCAGCGCGATGATGAGGACCTCCGCATCACGCGCTGGGATTTTGCACCGGGTGCTGCGACCGGATGGCACGAACACGGCTGGCCCTATTTCGTCATCATGCTGCATGACGGCATTTTGGCGGTGCATGACGGAGAGACGGTGACAGAGAATTCGTTGGTGCAGGGGCAAAGCTACAACCGCCCCGCCGGCATCAAGCATGACGTGATGAACGGATCGCCGCATCCGATCGCCTTCGTCGAGATCGAGATCAAGCGTCCGCAAGCCATTCCCTTCTGACCAGATCAAGAGACTTCCGCAAAGGACACGCCGGATGAGCATCGAGAAACCGACTCTGGACCAGCTCGAGGAAATCGTCTTCGATCTCGGTATGGAATTATCGCCCGAGCGGCTGGAGACATTTCATGCGCTGATGGATGGCGCCGTCGCCTCCTATCGCATCATCGACGAGATGCCGGATGAGAAGCCGCGCGTCACCTATCCGCGCACGCCCGGCTACCAGCCGGATGCGGCCGAGAATCCGCTGAACGCCTGGTATGTGAAGTCAACCGTGAAAGGTGCGGAGACCGGTCCGCTCGCGGGCAAGACCGTCGTCCTCAAGGACAATGTCTGTCTCGCCGGCGTGCCGATGATGAATGGCGCCGCCACGCTGGAAGGCTATGTGCCGGATCAGGATGCGACGGTGGTGACAAGGCTACTCGATGCCGGCGCCACCATCCTCGGCAAGGCGCATTGCGAGTGCTTCTGCCTCTCCGGCGGCAGCCATACCGGTGCGCTCGGCCCTGTGCATAATCCGCATAAGTTTGGCTATTCGGCGGGCGGCTCCTCCTCGGGCTCCGCGGCACTGGTAGCCTCTGGCGCGGCAGACTTGGCGATCGGCGGCGACCAGGGTGGCTCGATCCGCATCCCGGCCTCCTTCTGCGGCATCTATGGCATGAAGCCGACCTGGGGCCTGGTGCCCTATACCGGCGTCATGCCAATCGAAAGCACGATCGACCATACCGGCCCGATGACGGCAACGGTCGCGGACAATGCGCGGATGCTGGAAGTGCTGGCGGGGCCGGACGGGCTTGACCCGCGCCAGGCCGGCTGCACGACGGCGCCATACACCGAAGCGCTCGGCCGCGGCTTCAAGGGGCTGCGTATCGGCATCGTCACGGAAGGTTTCGGCTGGGCCAATTCGCAGGAAGCGGTGGATGCAAAGGTCCGTGCCGCGGCCGCGAAGTTCGTATCGCTCGGCGCCGTGGTCGAGGAGGTCTCGATTCCCATGCACCGCATCGGCAAGGATATCTGGACGCCGATCGGCAATGAAGGCCTGACGGCGCAGATGATGCACGGCAATGGCATGGGCTTTAATTGGAAAGGTCATTACAATGTCGGGCTGATGGATGCGCATGCATCCTGGCGCGACCGCGCCAATGACCTGTCCGACACGCTCAAAATCTCGATGTTCATCGGCGAATATTTCACCCGCCACTATCGCGGCCGCTACTATGCCAAGGCGCAGAACATCGCCCGCCGCCTCCGCGCCGCCTATGATCAGGCGCTCTCCCAATACGATCTGCTGCTGATGCCGACACTGCCGATCGTGGCGAGCGAAATTCCCGAGCGCGATGCCGATCTCATCACCTATACCACGCGGGCTTTTGAGATGATCGCCAATACCGCGCCCTTCGACGTGACCGGCCATCCCTCCATGTCCATTCCCTGCGGCGGCATCGACGGCCTGCCCGTCGGCATGATGCTGACGGCGAAACATTGGGACGAAAGCACGATCTACGCGGCCGCGGCCGCCTTCGAGGGCGAATACGGCTCCTGGAAGGGGATGTAGGGTGGGCTTAAGCCCACCCTACGCCGTCCTACACCCCCATCAATCAGCGACACCCATGACAGCCGCCGCGAATGCCCCGCGCTTCGCCGCGCTGTCGAGCGGAAAGATGCCCTCGGCGCCGAGCAGAACAGACAGCAGAATGCGCGCCTTTTGCCCTGTCAGGTCGCCCGCGAAAATCGCGCCGGCCGCTGCCAGGTCAACACCGCCGCCATTGCCGTAGACAGGCTTGACCCGGCCTTCGCCGCAGCGCGAGGTGATCAGCACCGGAATGCCGGCAGCCACCGCCTGGCGGGTCGCCTCCACAAAGACGGGCGGGCAATTGCCGCGGCCGAATCCTTCGAGCACGAAGCCGCGCGTGCCATTCGCCATCGCCCAGCGCATGAAGCGATCGTCCGTGCCCATGGCCATCTTGATCAGTGCCACCTCTGGCTCCACGCGCAGCACCGGGTGATGGATCAGCCCCGCCGGACGGCGGTACAGCCGCACCACCCCTTCATCGACGACGCCCAGCATGCCGTGATCGGCAGAGGTGAAGGTTCCGGGCCGTGAGGTATGGGTCTTGCGCACGTCGCGCGCGGCGTGAAAGACACCGTCGAACAGGATCACTGTGCCAATGCCCCTGGCGCGCGGCGAGGCGGCCAGTTGCACCGCGGCGCTCAGATTGCGCGGGCCGTCAGTATCCGCCTCATCGGCATTGCGCTGCGCACCGGTGAAGACCACAGGTTTCTCGGACGGCACCGTGAGTCCCACGAGAAAGGCGCTTTCCTCCATCGTATCGGTGCCATGGGTCACCACCGCACCCAGCACATCGGGCTCGGCCAGCAGGGCGGCGATCCGCTGCGCCAGCGCGAAAGCCGTCGGCAGGTCCATGCGGAAGCTGTTGACGTTGCAGAAAGCCTCCGTGCGCAAGGTAACGCCGTCCGGCCTGCCCTGCACCAGCGCCGCCATGTCATCGGCACCAATGGCCGCGACGAAGGAATCGGAGGCGGCGTCATGGCGGGAGGCGATGGTTCCCCCGGTCGTCAGAAGGACGACCGCGCCCTTCGTCTCTGGATTGGCAGGCAAGACAGCAACTCCTGTGATTGGCGGGTACTGGCGGGTCAGCCGATCCGCATCAGGCTGAGGCCATCGGCCCGCAGCCAGTCGGATGCGCGCTCCCAGCCCGGGCAAAGCTCGGCCACCAGGGCCCAGAAAGCGGGACCATGGTTGAGATGGCGCAGATGCGCCACTTCATGCGCCGCGACATAGTCCTGCACAAAGGGGGGCGCCATCACCAGCCGCCAGCTGAAGGCAAGTGAGCCGTCTGGCGCGCAACTGCCCCAGCGGCTGTGCATATCCTTGATCAGGATGCGCCGGGGCTTGAGGCCAAGCCGGGCGGCATGGTCCCAGGCCAGGGCGGACAGCCGGTGCCGCGCCTCCTGCCTTAGGCAATCGGCCACACGCCGACGCAGAAAACCGCTGTCCCCGGTCACGTGCAGGGCGCCATCCGAAATCCAGGCCCCGCCCCGCGCCTCCGGCCAGTGCCGTATCTGATGCGCAATGCCGCCGACCGGCACCGTCGCACCATCCGCAAAAATAATGCCGCTCGGCAAGGCCGCCAGCCGATCGGACACCCAGGCGCCGTTCTCCAGAAGCAGCGCCATGCCCGCACGCCGCGAGGAGCGCGGCGGCAAGGTCACGACCACGGCCGCATTGCGGGCGTCGATCCGCAGACTGATGCGCCGTGCCCGCTCGCTCCGCCGCCAGATCACCTGAGCCGCGCCGCCCGGCAAAGCCAGCGTCTCGCGGCTCAGCTCAGCCATGGAAAAGGATATGCATGATGGGGTCAATCTGCCCCAGCCGCCGCCACCGGCTCAAGCGCATTCGGCGGCAGCGCTGCGGGCAAGGCCAAAGGGCCACGTGAAGGGGGACGCACAGGTCCCCCTCACGTTCTCAGCGGCCGGTTTTAATCCGGTCGATCAGCTGCCGCACAGTCGGGATAAAGCCATTGGAATAGAAGGGGTCCAGCGCAAAGCGGAAGCCGTTATGGCCGCTGAACATGAGGTTGTGCTCGGCGGTGAATTCGTCCTGCGCCCCGTGACCGATGGTCTGCAACGTCTTCTGAATGCAAAAGCTGCGCGGATCGGCCTTCTTGCCGTTGGTGTAATCCGGCGCGTCCTGACCCCAGTTCGAGAAGCGGCACTGGCTGAGGCAGCCCATGCAATCGACCTGATCCTGGTAGATCTGTGCGGCACTCTCGGGCGTCACGAAGATCAGCGTCGTGTCCGGCGTGCGCAGCGCCTCGGTAAAGCCCTGGGCGACCCATTGCCGCACCCGCAGCAGATCGGGCTTGGTCAGATAAACGATGCGCTTGCGCGGACCGACGCCGAATTCCGCCGCATGCTCGCCCACCACTTCGGTGGAATAGGCGACCTGCCGCTCGCTGCGGCCACGCAGTTCCTGCATGAACTCGTTATTGACGGCGCTGGAATAGAATCCGGTCGGGCTGAAGCGGTTGAGGAAGATATCGCCCTTCTTCAGGGTCAGCAGCTTCTGCTTCCAGCTGTCACCGATGGGGCTCTCCTGAGTCAGCAGCGGCCGCGTGCCGAACTGGAAGGCGATCGGGCCGAGTTCGGGATTGTCGATCCAGTCCTCCCATTCCTCCAGCCACCAGACACCCCCCGCCATGATGATCGGCGTGTCGCCCAGGCCGAATTCGCGCATCTGGCGGCGCAGCGCCAGCACGCGCGGAAAGGGATCTTCCGGCCGGGTCGGGTCTTCGCTGTTGGACAGACCGTTATGGCCGCCGGCGAGCCAGGGGTCTTCATAGACGACGCCGCCCAGCAGGCTGGACGCCTTGTGATAGGCGCGCTTCCACAGCGCGCTGAAGGCGCGGGCCGACGAGACGATCGGGTAGTAATGCACCCCGAATTTCATCGCGATGTCGGAGAGGCGATAGGGCATGCCGGCGCCGCAGGTAAGGCCGTTTATCAGCCCTTTGGCACCTTCCAGCACGCCGGTGATCACACGCTCGGCGCCGCCCATCTCCCACAGGATATTGGCGTTGATGCGGCCGCGGCCGCCATTGATCTCATGCGCGCGCTGGGCCTGGGCGATGCCGCCCTTGATGGCGTAGTCGATCAGTTCCTCATGCCGGTCGCGACGGGTGCGGCCGTGATAGAGCTGGGGGATGGGATTGCCATCGGCGTCGTAGCTATCGGCATTGACGGCGCTGAACGTGCCGACCCCACCTCCGGCCGCCCAGTGGCCACAGCTGTTGCCGTCGCTGACGGCCACGCCCTTTCCACCTTCGACGATGGGCAGAACTTCTGCCCCCCCCATGCGGATCGCATTCAGCGCCTTCATAATCTCAATTCCGATGCGCACGGCATGGCCGCGCTGGTCCCTATCTTTGCCCTACGGGCGATCTGCCTTACAGATGCGGGCCAGGGCTTCAACCCAGACGCTCATCTGCTTAACCGCGAAATGGTGCTGTAACGCATGAACGGCTCTTCGCCCAGCCTTGCCAACAAAGCCGCAACCTTGGCCCCTCCCATTACTGTATCTCGGGATGTGGCGGAAGCGTTACGATCTCACAAGCCCGTCGTTGCCCTGGAATCGACGATCATCACCCATGGCATGCCCTTTCCCCAAAATTTGGAGATGGCCCGTCAGGTAGAGGCCGACTGCCGCGCCGGCAATGCCGTGCCGGCCACCATCGCCTTGCTGGAAGGTGAAATTCTGGTGGGGATGTCGGCCGAGCAGCTCGAGCGGCTGGCCCATGCGCCGGAGCCGATGAAGCTCAGCCGGGCCGATCTCGGATTCGCCGTTGCCATGGGCCGATCGGGAGGCACCACGGTCTCTGCCACCATGATTTGCGCAGCGCTGGCCGGAATCGCGGTTTTCGCGACGGGCGGCATTGGCGGCGTGCATCGCGAGGGGCAGGACAGTCTCGATATTTCGGCCGATCTGGATGAGCTGGGCCGCACACCCGTCACCGTGGTCTGTGCCGGCGCCAAGGCGATTCTCGATCTGCCGCGCACGCTCGAATACCTGGAAACCCGTGGCGTTCCCGTGCTGGGCTATCAGACCGACCGCCTGCCTGCCTTCTGGAGCCGGGAGAGCCCCTGGCGGGTGCCGATGCGCGTCGATACGCCGGACCAGATCGCCGCGACCATGCTGGCCCGCGAGCGGCTTGGCCTGGGTGGCGGCCTGCTGGTCACCAATCCGATTCCAGCCGCCGACGAAATCCCCTATGAGGCGATGGCGGTTCTGGTCGAGGATGCGCTGCAGGATGCCAAGCTGCAGCGTGTGGAAGGCAAGGCGGTGACACCCTTCCTGCTCTCCCGCCTGCTGACACTAAGCGACGGGCGCAGCCTCACGGCCAATATCGCCCTCGTACGCAATAATGTGCGCCTTGGTGCGGCCATCGCCTGCGCACTCGCGGAAAAGAAAGCCAGTCCGACCTGATTGCCTGATGACAGGCGCCCGGCGGGGCGCTTCAATTGGGCGCATGAACTATACAGCCGTCGCATCGCCCCTCACTGTGATCGAGCCGGACGTGCAAACGGTCCCGCTCGTCTTCTCCTCGGCCCATTCTGGCACCGACTACGATCCGCATTTTCTCGCCGATAGCCGTCTGGAGCCGCGCACCCTGCGGCGGAGCGAAGATTTCTGCGTCGACCGGCTGTTCGCCGCCGCCCCCGATTATGGCGCCCCCCTGCTGGCCGCGCATTTCCCTCGCGCCTTTTGCGATGCCAATCGGGAGCCCTGGGAACTCGATCCACAGATGTTCGAGGACCCGCTGCCGGCCTGGGTGAATACCACCAGCGCCCGCGTCGGCGCAGGCCTGGGCACTATTCCGCGGGTGGTCGCCTCAGGCGAGACCATCTACGACCAGAAGCTGCGCTTTGCCGAAGCGGAGGAGCGCATTCGCCGCTACTGGGAGCCATACCACGCGACACTGCGCGGCCTGATCGAACAGACCGTGCAGCGCTTCGGCATCTGCTTCCTAATCGACTGCCACTCCATGCCCTCGACCATGGGCCAATCGACGCCCGATTTCGTGCTGGGGGACGCCTATGGTACGTCCTGCGACAGTCTTCTGATCAGCCGGGTGGAAATCTGCCTGCGCAGGCTGGGCTATACCGTCCGCCGCAACGACCCTTATGCCGGCGGCTATGTCACGCGGCATTATGGTCGCCCGCGCGACGGCGTGCATGCGCTGCAGATCGAAGTCTCGCGCGGGCTCTATATGGACGAGCGGCGGATCGAGCGGCATAGCGGCTTCACCCGGCTGCAACGCAATCTGACCGATTTGATTGCCTTCCTGGCGATCGACGGCGTCACGTCCGCTGCCCCATCTCCCCTCCGTCTCTGAATGAACCAGCCTTATGCAACTTGGCATCTATAGTTTCGGCGAAACCACCGTGGACCCGGCCACGGGCCAGGCACCGGATGCCGGCCAGCGCCTGCGCGACCTGGTGGAGGAAATCGAACTTGCGGATGCCGTGGGTCTCGATGTCTTCGGCGTCGGCGAACATCACCGGCCGGATTATGCCGTCTCCTCCCCCGCCATTGTGCTCGCCGCGGCCGCCGGCCGCACCAAGCGCATCCGGCTGACGACGGCAGTGACGGTGCTGAGTTCGGATGATCCCGTCCGCGTCTTTCAGGATTTTGCGACGCTCGACCAGATTTCCGGGGGACGGGCCGAGATTACCGCCGGGCGCGGCTCCTTCATCGAATCCTTCCCCCTCTTCGGCTATGATCTCGATGATTACGAGACGCTCTTTCAGGAGAAGCTGGAACTGCTTCTGAAGCTGCGGGACGAGGCGCGCATCACCTGGGCCGGACGGCACCGCCCGGCGCTCGACAATCAGCCCGTCTATCCGCGGCCCTTCCAGGACAAGCTGCCGATCTGGGTCGCGATCGGCGGCACACCGGCCTCCGCCGCGCGCGCCGCACGGCTCGGCCTGCCCATGGCGGTCGCCATTATCGGCGGAGAGCCGGTGCGGTTTGCGCCGCTGCTGGACTACTACCGGGACCAGGCGATTCGTGCGGGACGAGACCCGAAGACGCTGCCTATCAGCATCAACAGTCATGGCTTCGTCGCGGAGACGACGGAGGAGGCAGCAGAAGAAGGCTTTCTGCCCCTCAAATCCGTCATGGATCGCCTGGGCGCCGAGCGCGGCTGGGCGCCGATGACCCGCGCCCAGTATGAGCAGCAGCGCGGTCCCCAGGGTGCCCTGCTGATCGGCAGCCCGGAGGCAGTCGCCGAGAAAATCCTCTTCCAGCACACGGTCTTCCGCCACCAGCGGTTTCTGCTGCAGGTCTCGGTCGGGCCGATGCCCCATGCGAAAGTAATGAAGGCGATCGAGCTGTTCGGCAACCGTGTCGCCCCCATCGTCCGGGCCGAGGTCGCGCGCCGCGGCTCTTGAGCCGGACTTGACGATGGCGCTGCTCCGTAGCCTAATGATGATAGCGATAACACAGCCAAGAAGACCGCCACTCAGGGGGGCAAAACGATGACGCTACCAGGCAAGGCCGAAGATACACGGCCCGAAGTTCTCATGATGACCCCTTTCCATCAGTGGGACATGGAACCCCTGGAAGCGGCCTATCGAATCCACCGTTACTGGGAGGCATCCAACAAGGCAGCGCTTCTCGCAGAATGCCAAAACGTCCGCGCCATCCTCACCGTCGGCCATATCGGTGCCGATGCGGCGCTGATCGCGGCTCTGCCGGCCGTCGAAATCGTTGCCTGCTTCGGCGTCGGCGTCGATGGAGTCGATTTCGCGGCGACCCGCGCCCGCGGCCTGCCGGTCACCAACACGCCCGATGTGCTGAGCGGCGATGTGGCAGACCTCGCCATCGCGCTCGCCATCGCCACGATGCGGTCCATCCCGCGCGGCGATGCTTATGTGCGGACCGGTGCCTGGAGAGACGGCGCCATGCCGCTCGGGCGGCGCTTCTTCGGCTGCAAGCTGGGCATTCTGGGAATGGGACGCATCGGCGTCGCGACTGCCGAACGCGCTACGGGCTTCGGCTGCGAGATCGGCTATTTCAACCGCACGCCGAAAGCTGGCCTGCCCTATCAGGCTTTCGAGACGGTCCAGGCCCTGGCTGACTGGGCAGATGTGGTGATCGTAACGCTGGCGGGCGGCGCCGGGACGCGCGCCATCATGGACCGCGCTGCCATCAAGGCCCTTGGGTCCCAGGGCTATCTCGTGAATGTCTCACGCGGATCGACGGTCGATGAGGAAGCGCTGATCGAAGCGCTGCAAACGGACGCGATCGCCGGCGCGGGCCTCGATGTCTTCCTGAATGAGCCCTCTATCGACCCGCGCTTCGCGAGCCTGCCCAATACCGTGCTGATGCCGCATGCGGGCAGTGCGACGAACGAGACGCGCCGCGCGATGGGACAGCTGGTGCGGGATAATCTGGCCGCCCATTTCGCCGGCCAGCCGCTGCTTACTCCGGTCGAATAAGGATTTCGCCATGCGCACGGTCGTTATTCACGCTGCGAAAGATTTGCGGATCGAAGAGCGGGAGGTCGAGCCTCTGGGTCCCGGCCAGGTCGCGGTGCGCATCCAGGCGGGCGGCATCTGCGGCTCGGACCTGCATTATTACAATCATGGCGGCTTCGGCGCGGTGCGCGTGCGCGAACCGATGATTCTCGGCCATGAAATTGCCGGCGCGGTGGCCGAGGTCGCGCCTGACGTGACCGCGGTGACGGTGGGCGACCGCGTGGCGGTTAACCCCAGCCGCCCCTGTCGCGCCTGCCGCTTTTGTCTGAAGGGCCTGCCCAATCAATGCCTCAACATGCGCTTCTACGGCAGCGCCATGCCCTGGCCGCATATTCAGGGCGGATTCCGCGAGGTATTGGTCTGCGATGCGATCCAATGCGTGACGGCGACCCGCGCCAGCGTGGCTGAACTCGCGATGGCCGAACCCTTCTCCGTCGTGCTGCATGGCCTCAGCCGCGCGGGCTCGCTGCTCGGTGCCCGCGTGCTGGTGACGGGCTGCGGGCCGATCGGCGCATTGGTCGTCGCCGCCGCGCGCTTCCATGGCGCGGCTGAGATCATCGTGACCGACATCGTCGATGAGCCGCTGGCTATCGCCCAAACCCTCGGCGCGACCCATGCCTTCAATACGGCGAAAAACCCCGAGGCGCTGGCACCTTATGCGGCCGAGAAGGGGCAGATCGACGTCATGATCGAATGCTCGGGCAATGAGCGGGCCTTGCGTGCCGGCATGGAGGTGGTCCGTCCGCGGGGTGTCATCGTGCAGCTCGGCCTCGGCGGCGATATGTCCGTGCCGCAGAATATGGTGGTGGCGAAGGAACTGCTCATCACCGGGTCCTTCCGCTTTCATGAGGAGTTTCCGCTCGCCGTCGCCCTCATCGACAGCGGACGGGTTGATCTGACACCGCTTCTGACCGGTAGCTATCCGATCGAAGAGGCCGTCGCCGCCTTTGAAAAGGCCAATGACCGCAAATCAGCGATGAAGGTGCAGCTGGCCTTCTAGACCGCATCCGGCGGGTCCAGGCCCGCGCCTTCTAGCCGTCCGCACCGACCGACACCGTCACGCTCAAAATTTTTTTTGAACGAAAAATTTTCTTGTCTACGCTCTACTGGCAGGTTCAGGAGAGGCGGCATGGCAGGGTTTATCGAGCGACACGGTCTATGGTCGGGTGATCAGGCGGCCCAGGCAGCGGAATTGGCCGCCCGCATCAAAGCGGACGGCATCCGCAATATCCGCATTGGCTGGGGCGACCAGCACGGCATCGTCCGTGGCAAGACCGTGACCGCAGGGGAATTCCTCTCCGCCCTCGCCTCGGGCAAGGATTTCCAGCTGGTCACTGCCATTTTCGACACGACCAACCATCCCATCGTCCCGCCCTTCGGGGCCGAGAATCATCTCGGCATCCCGGAAATGATCGGCCTGCCCGATGGCGTGCTGGTGCCGGACCCCGCGACCTTCCATGTCCTGCCCTGGGTGCCCCATACCGGCTGGATTCTGGCCGACGCCTATTTCCGCAATGGCAAGCCGTGTCCGCTGTCGACGCGGCAGATCCTGCGCGATCAGCTTGGCAAGCTTGCCGCGGACGGGCTGGGCCTGACCATCGGCCTGGAATTTGAATTCTATGTCTACAAGCTGCTCGATCCGAAACTGAGCCCGGCGGATAGCGGCTATCCGCCCAGTCCGCCGGAGGTCGAGAACATCGGCCATGGCTACCAGTATCTGACCGAAACGCGGGGCGACGAGATCGAACCCCTCTACGCCCTGCTGCAGACGAATCTGGAGGCGCTGGGCCTGCCCCTCGCGTCGCTGGAAGACGAATGGGGACCGGGGCAATGCGAACTCACCTTCTCGCCCCTGCCCGCTCTGGAAGCCGCCGACCGCGCGCTGCTCTTTCGCACCGCTGTGAAACAGCTATGCCGCCGCCACGGCTATCACGCGAGCTTCATGGCAGTGCCCAAGATCGCGAACAGCTTCCCCAGCGGCTGGCACATGCATCAATCCCTGACGCGCGACGGCGCCAATCTCTTCGCGGCCGGAGAGGGCGAGGCAGGACCGCTGTCGGCCCTCGGCATGGCCTATCTCGGCGGCTTGCTGGATCATGCTCCGGCTACCGCCCTTCTCACCACCCCCACCGTCAACGGCTACAAGCGCCAGCGCCCGGATGGTTTTGCGCCCTATAAGGCGGCCTGGGCGCAGGAAAACCGGGGGGCGATGCTGCGCGTGATCGGTGAAGGCGGAGATGGCGCATCCCGCATCGAAAACCGCATCGGCGACCCGGCCGCCAATCCCTATCTTTATATCGCGTCGCAAATCATCGCCGGCCGCGCGGGCATGGCCGCCAAGGCCGATCCGGGCAAGCCCGTCGCTGCCGCCTATCTCTCGGATCGCGCCGTGCTGCCCGGCAGCCTGGGCGAAGCGCTGGCCGCCTTTGCCGGCAGCGCGGTGCTGAAAGCGGAGCTTGGGCAGTCCTTCCATCACTATTTCCATAGCCTCAAGCAATTCGAATGGAACCGCTTTCTCAGCGCCGTCACGGACTGGGAACACCAAGAATATTTTGAGATGTTCTGAGCATGAGCCATTTGCATCTGGGCATCGCCCAGCTTCGTCCCGCCTGGGGCGACAAAAGCCGCACCGTTGATATCATCACCACCGCTGTCGCCGAAGCTGCGGCACGGGACATCGAAATCCTCGCCTTTTCGGAAACCTTTCTCAGCGGCTACCCATTCTGGGTCTGCCGCACCAATGGCGCCGCCTTCGATGATGCGCGTCAGGCGCGCGCCTACACGCAGTTTGTCGAGTCATCCGTCGAACTCGGCGGACCCGAACTTGCCCTCGTTACAGAGGCTGCGCGCGACCATGGCGTCTCGCTCTATCTCGGCGTCAATGAGCGCGGCAGCCGTGCCGGGCGCGGGACGGTCTGGTGTACGCTGGTCACCGTCGACGCCGAGCGCGGCATTCTGGGCGCCCATCGCAAGCTGATGCCGACGCATGACGAGCGGCTCGTCTGGGGCATCGGCGATGCCCAGGATCTGCGCTGCCACGCCTTCGGCCGCTTTCGGGTTGGTGGGCTGAATTGCTGGGAAAACTGGATGGGCCATGCGCGCGCCGCCCTCTATGAGGATGGCGAGGACATCCATATCTCGGTCTGGCCAGGCAATGAGGCGGTAACCAAAGGCCTGCCGCTTTTCGCCGCCCAGGAAGGGCGGATGTGGTGCGCCAGCGTCTGCGGCCTGCTGTCCCTCTCAGACGTGCCGCAGGATTTTGAATTCTACAAGGATCTGGCGGCCGATGGCGTCGATGTCATCTTTGCCGGCGGCTCGGGCATCTATGACCCGACGCAGACATGCCGGGCACGGATCGAACCCGGTGCGTCCGGCATCGCCTCCACCGTCATTGACATGGCAAGCCTCTACGGCGCGCGGCAGGGGTTTGACCAAAGCGGCCATTACGCGCGGCCCGATATTTTCGACCTGCGGGTCCAGCGGCGCAGGCTCGGCGATCATGGATGAAGCCGCCCTTATCACCGCCTTCTGCCAGAAGCTGAAGTCCATCCGCCGGTCCAAGGACCTGACGTTGGATGATCTGGCGCGGACCAGCGGCGTCTCGATCTCAACCATTTCCAAGATCGAGAACCAGCAGCAGAAGCCCGGCTTCGAGACCGTGCTGAAAATCTCCCGCGCCCTGCATATCAATTTCGTGCATATGCTGGAGCCGCCGGAACCCGCGCCCGTGAAGATGGCGCGCCGTGTTGTCACCCGCGGGGCAGAGGCGCCCGTCTATGACAGCGAGCATTACCTATACGCGGCCCATGCGACGGAACTTGCCAATAAAACCATGGTGCCGCTGCTGATGCGCATCAAAAACCACGACCTACCGCCCCGGGGCGATTGGAGCGTGCATGACGGCGAGGAATACGCCTTCGTGGTCGCGGGCGAGGTCGCCCTGCATATGGAACACTACGCCCCGGTGCAGCTGGCCCAGGGCGACAGCTGCTATTTCGACAGCACCATGCGCCACGCCTATGTCGCGATCGGCGGCGAAGCGGTTGTCCTTTCCATCTGCCTGTCGATTGTCCCCTTCAAGGACGAGACGCACTGAAGTTGCCTGAACCCCCAGCCCTGACCGGCGCGGGCATCGCGCTCTGCGGCGGGGAGAAATTGTCATTGTCCAGCCGCTGAGCGGGGGCGCGGCCGGCCACAGACCCGTCTTGCTGCAAGGCGCGCAGAAACCGTCTCATCGGCCGCGCATTGCGGGCGTTTCTCATGGCATTCAAACGAAAGAATGCCTCATAGACCAGTGCCAGCCGGGACCGCGGGCGCCCCAGCAGGCTGTTGATGGTGTTGAGGTAGCGCACATCCCTGCGGTCGCTGCGGAGCAGGGACAGCGGCACGTATTTGCGCGGTCCGCAGTAGTGACGGGCGGCGGCCGTCTGCCAGCTTCGGGTGAATTTCGCACTGGCCTGCATATTGTAGGAGGCTGGCAGGTTCAGCCAATTGCCAGAAAACACCGTATTGAGCGCGCATTGATCAATCGACGTGCAATTGACCTTATACGAACATCCGATGTCGTGGTGATCCAGTTCGCGCTCATAGGCGCCCAGAAAATCCTGGCGCCAGTTGTTCGACTCAAACACCATGAATCCGGCATTGAAGTAGCTGGCGATCCCCGCAATCCGGCTAGGCGCACTGCTCCAGTCAAAACCCCGCAGCGCGCCGGAATCAGACAGATCCATGTCTGCGACGGCGGCAATCGGCATGGTGCCGAACGCGAGCGACTCAATCTTGAGGTCGTCAAAAACAAGGATGTCGTTATCCAGAAAGATAACGCGATCATAGTCTGAAATCAGATGCTCGACCGCGCGGAGCTTGAGGAGCGTGGGCGTGGTGACATGACCATGCGTCTGGTGCTGCTCGGCCGCCGCATCCTCGATATCGCTAAAGCCCAGCTCAATGCCGAGCCTGGCAATGGCCGCCGATAACGCGTCGCTCACAACCGGGGTAAACTGATAGCAGAATATCCGTATATGGCAGGGGCGCGGCTGCGATAGGCCAAGGGACAGCGCCGATAAGGTCGCGAGGTCAAATCCTCTGCTGTCGGTCACATAGACAAAGCAGGTTTTCATCGCGATGCGCTTCTTTCCCCGAGGCATGCAGGCCCGGAAAGTCCGAGCCACATGGGTTGACTGTCTCCGTGACACCGCCAGCAAAACAGCCAACATGCCGATGAAGAGGCAGGGTGGAAGCTAAGGAAAGCCAAGATCTTGCGAAAGCTCGCAGAATGATTGACCCGCCATCAACCGAGTGCCTGAACGCTCTCACTCTTATTGCTGATCCCGCTCGCACGGGCCGCCGGCAGGCCCGTCGAAAGGGGTATGACGCGTGCGACCGGTATTACGCTGCCGTCTCCAGCCGGTAACAGGCGGACGCCATTCCGTCCGTCTCCAGCGCCTGCCGCAAAGCGGCCTCCCCAGCGGGGCCTGCCGGCACCACGCCCAGGCGCGCGAAGAACGGCACCTCGCCCACGGCCCGCGCCCGAAACAGCCGCCCCAGGGTTTCGGCCACCGGGCTGCGCGACACACAGCAGGCGCAGCCGAGACCATGCCCGTCCGCGCTTTTGTCCCAGGGCTCGTCCGCGGGATTTTCCACCAGCCACAGTGTATCGGCCGCCGCGATATCGGTTACCGGCGCGATGAAGACAGGTATGCGTGCATCGATACGGGTCATGCGATAGACATAAACATATCTTTATGTATATTCAAGGCATGGAGGATTTCCTCAGCTCTTTGCGGGCAGCCGCCGAACCGACGCGCATGCGTATCCTCGCCCTCTGCGCGCGCGGTGCCTTCTGCGTCAGCGAATTGGTGACCATCCTCGGCCAGTCCCAGCCCAGCCTGTCCCGCCATCTGCGCCTTCTGGTCGAAGCTGGCCTGCTGCGGCGTCAGCAGGAAGGTGTCTTCTCCTGGTTCGCGCTCGCCGATCCGGCCAGCGCCGAAGGCGCACTCGCCCGCAGCCTGATCAGTCGCCTGCCCGAGGATGATTCCGTTCTGGCCACCGACCGCCGGTTGGCGGCGCAGACGCTGTCCGAACGCGCCCGCGTCGCCTCCGACGGCTTTCGCCGCGCGGGGGCGGATTGGGATGAGATGACGGCCATGGGCCTGCCGAAGGCCGAGGTTGAAGCGGCCGTCGCGAGCGTCGCCGGACAGGGCCGGCTGGGCCAGGTGCTCGATATCGGCACCGGCACCGGCCGGGTGCTGGAACTGCTGGGCCCGCGCGCCGAGGGCGGGCTCGGGATCGATGCCAGCCCGCAGATGCTCAAACTCGCCCGCACCCGTCTGGCCCAGGCGGGACTGTCGCAATGCAACCTGCGCCAAGCCGATATGTACCGCCTGCCGCTGCCTGACGGGGGCGATGGCACAGGCTTCGATGTCACCGTGCTGCAGATGGTGCTGCACCATGCCGAAGACCCTGCGGCCGTGCTGCGGGAAGCCGTCCGTGTGACGCGCAGCGGTGGGCGCATCATCATCGTCGAACTCGCCGCCCATACGGCGCATGATCTGGCGGAGACGCTGGCCCACCGTCACCGGGGCTTCCTGGCGCCCCGCATGCGCAGCATGCTGATGGACGCGGGGCTTGCTCTTCACGGAACGGTCACCATACCCGGTCCAATCACCACCGAAATCTGGAGCGGCGCTGTTATTCACCGCCCCCAGGCTGCGCCGTTACTGTCCACAAGCCTGTCCGACCACCAAGAGGCCCATCCATGAGCAGCCGCCCGCATCTTCTCGACGCGCTTCGCGACCAGGTTCTGCTGTGTGACGGCGGCATGGGCAGCCGCGTCCAGGCGCTGACCCTCGACATTGAAAAGGACTTCTGGAACCGGGAGAATTGCACGGAAGTGCTCAACCTCTCCCGCCCCGACATGGTGCGCGAAATCCATCGCGGCTATTTCGAGGCCGGCGCCGATATGGTGGAAACCAATACCTTCGGCGGCAGCCCGATCACCCTCGCCGAATTCGAGCTGGAAGAGCGCGCCTTCGAGATCAACAAGATCGCCGCCGAACTCGCGCGCGAAGCGGCCGAAAGCTTTTCGGACGGACGCCATCGCTATGTCCTGGGCTCGGTCGGGCCTGGCACTAAACTGCCCAGCCTCGGCAATATCGCCTATGACCCGCTGGAAGCCGGCCTCGCCGTACAGGCGCGCGGGCTGATCGCGGGCGGGGTCGATGCCATTCTGATCGAGACCTGCCAGGACACGCTGCAGATCAAGGCTGCCGTCAACGCTGCCAAGATCGCCCGCGCCGAGGCCGGCACATCCACGCCGATCTTCGTGCAGGTCACGGTGGAAACCACCGGCACGCTGCTCGTCGGCCCCGATATCGCCGCCGCCGCGACCGTGATCGACGCGCTGGACGTGCCGCTGATGGGCCTGAACTGCGCCACCGGCCCCCAGGAAATGGCCGAGCATATCCGCTGGCTTGCCACCAACTGGCGCGGCTTCATCTCGGTCCAGCCCAATGCCGGCCTGCCCGAACTCGTCAATGGCCAGACGCATTATCCGCTGGGTGCGGAGGAAATGGCGAGCTGGGTCGAGCGCTATATCGCCGAAGATGGGCTCAACCTGATCGGCGGCTGTTGCGGCACCTCGACGCCGCATATCGCGGCGCTGGACGCCATGCTGCGCCGTCGCGCGGGCAGCCTGATCCGCCCGGCGCCCGTGATCCGCAAGCCGGTCTGGATTCCCTCCGTCGCCGGGCTTTACGGCCAGACCAGCCTGCGCCAGGAAAACAGCTATTTCTCCATCGGCGAGCGCTGCAATGCCAATGGCTCGAAGAAATGGCGCCAGCTGCAGGAAGCGCAGGATTGGGACGGCTGCGTCTCCATGGGCCGTGAGCAGATGGGCGAAGGCTCCAATGCGCTCGATATCTGCACCGCCTTCGTCGGTCGCGATGAAGTGGCGGAGATGGATGAGGTCATCCGTCGCTTCACCAGCAGCGTCAATGCGCCGCTGGTCATCGACAGTACTGAGCGCGTGGTCCTGGAATCGGCGCTGAAGCTGCATGGCGGCAAGCCGATCATCAATTCCATCAATTTCGAGGATGGCGAGAAGCCGGCTGAGGATCGGATGATTCTGGCCAAGAAGTTCGGCGCCGCCATGGTGGCGCTCACCATCGACGAAGCCGGCATGGCGAAAACGGCGGAGGACAAGCTGCGCATCGCGCGGCGGCTGGTAGCGTTCGCCTGCGACAAGCATGGCCTGCCGCAATCGGATCTCCTGATCGATCCCCTTACCTTCACCATCGCCACCGGCAATGAGGATGACCGCAAGCTGGGGCAGTGGACGCTGGAAGGCATCAAGGCCATCCGCGAGGCTTTTCCCGATATCCAGATCGTCCTCGGCCTGTCCAATATCAGTTTTGGCCTCAACCCTGCCGCCCGCGCCGTGCTGAATTCGGTGTTTCTCGACCATGCGCTGAAGGCCGGCATGACGGGCGCGATCGTGCATGTCAGCAAGATCAAGCCGCTGCATCTCATCCCGGCCGAAGAAGTCACCGTCGCTGAAGATCTGATCTTCGACCGTCGCCGCGAAGGCTACGATCCGCTGCAGAAGATGCTCGAAATCTTTGCCGAGCGGAAACTCGCCGATGTCGGCGCCAAGGTGCGCGCCGACACGATCGAAGGGCGCCTCAAGGACCGCATCGTCGATGGCGACCGCAAGGGGCTGGACGAGGATCTGGCGGAAGCGATGCAGACGCATCCGCCGCTCGACATCATCAACGGCATTCTGCTCGACGGCATGAAGGTGGTGGGAGAGCTGTTCGGCGCCGGCAAGATGCAGCTGCCTTTCGTGCTGCAAAGTGCCGAGACCATGAAGGCGGCCGTCGCCTATCTCGAGCCGCATATGGAAAAGATCGAGGGGCAGGAGAAAGGCACCATCGTGCTCGCGACCGTGAAGGGCGACGTGCATGACATCGGCAAAAACCTGGTCGATATCATCCTCACCAATAACGGTTATCGCGTCATCAATCTGGGCATCAAGGTGCCGCTGGCCGACATGGTGGCGGCGGTGCGCGAAAATCGCGCGCATGCCATCGGCATGTCCGGCCTGCTGGTGAAATCGACCGTCGTCATGAAGGACAATCTGGAAGAGCTGACGCGGCAGGGGCTGGATGTGCCCATCCTGCTGGGTGGCGCGGCACTCACGCGCAACTTCGTCGAGGATGATTGCGTCCGCGCCTATGCGTCAGGGCGCGTCGCCTATGCGCGGGATGCCTTCGACGGATTGTCGCTGATGGAGAAGGTCACCAGCAGCGCCTTCGACGACTATACAACCGCCATTCAAACCAAGCGGGCAGGCAAGGCGCGCAATACGAGCCGCACGCTGGGTCAGGCCGATGCGAAGGCCTTCCAGCCTGTCGATATTCTGGCGACCCAGGCGCGCCGCCGCCGTCTGACACAGGACCAGCCCGCGATCGTCCCGCCCTTCTGGGGTGCCCGGGTTGTGGAGGCAACGCCCAAGGCCATCGTCCCCTTCCTTAACGAACGCAGCCTCTATCAGTTCCAATGGGGTTTTCGGAAGCAGGGCCGGTCACTCGATGATTTCCTCGGCTGGGCCAAGCAGGAGCTGCGGCCCATCATGCGGCGCATGCTGACGCTGTGTGAGGAGCAAGACATCCTCCGCCCGCAGGCGATCTACGGTTATTGGAAGGCCGCGGGACAGGGCAATGACATCATCCTGTTCGCCGAGGACGGGCAGACCGAACTGACCCGCTTCTCGCTGCCCCGGCAGCCGCGCGAGGATGGCGACTGCATCGCGGACTTCGTGCCGGACGTGGATGACGCCGAGCGCGGCGTCATCGGACTCCAGGTGGTGACCGTCGGCCAGAAGCCCTCGGATCTCGCCCGCGAGTGGTTCGAGAGCAACCGCTATCAGGATTACCTCTATCTTCACGGCCTGTCGGTGGAGATGGCGGAGGCCATGGCCGAATATACCCATAAGCGCATCCGCGCCGAGCTTGGCTTCGCCGGCGAGGACGATCGCGACATGGAAAAGATGCTCGGCCAGGGCTATCGCGGCAGCCGCTATTCCTTCGGCTATCCGGCCTGCCCGAAGCTGGAGGATCAGGCGCCGATCCTGCAGTTGCTGGAGGCCGAGCGGGTCGGCATCTCGCTCTCGGACGAATGGCAGTTGCATCCTGAGCAATCCACCAGTGCGCTGGTGGTATTGAACCCGCACGCGAAGTATTTCTCCGTATAAGGGCATGGGGAGTACAGGCTCCCCATGCCGCCCTAGACGGAACGAAAACACAGCATGGCCGATGTAACGCTTCCCCTTCTGACCGACCGCCAGTTCTCGCTGATCGCGCGCGCCCTGGCCGAGCCGCGGCGCTACCAGATCCTGAAAGAGCTGGGGCAGGCCGAGGGCGCGATGCGCTGCAGCTGCCTGTCCCAGGCGCATGACGTGACCGCTGCCACCATCTCCCACCATATGAAGGAGCTGGAGACTGCGGGGCTGATTGAGATTACGCGCGAGGGTAAATTCGCCAATCTCATCCTGCAGCGCGACGTTCTGGCCGCCTATCTGCGGCGCCTGTCCGAAATCTGACCGGCTTCAAAATCTAGGCGAAAATCAGACCTCTGCTCTGCGTCTGTACCCCTGGCGCAGATACTTCGACACTTATCTAATCATCGAAGAAATCTGAACCAAGGGGACTCTCATGAGCAAGCTTGAAGGCAAAGTCGCGCTGGTCACCGGCGCGTCCAAAGGGATCGGCACGGCGATCGCGACGGCTCTTGCCGCCGAAGGGGCCGCGGTTGCGGTCAATTATTCCTCCGACAAGGCAGGCGCGGATAAGACCGTCGCCGCCATCGAAGCCGCAGGCGGGCGGGCGGTCGCCGTGCAGGGTTCGGTCGCCGACGCCGCCGAGCGGATCGTGGCCGAGACGGTCGCGGCCTTCGGCCATATCGACGTGCTGGTCAACAATGCGGGCGTCTACAACTTTGCGCCGCTGGGCGAAATCAAGGCCGAGGAGTTCCACCGCCAGTACAATACCAACGTACTCGGCCTGCTGCTGACCACACAGGCTGCGGTGAAGCACTTCCCGGAGACGGGCGGCAGCGTCATCAACGTCAGCTCTCTCGTCACGCGCGTGCATCCGGTGGGTACCGCCGTTTATGCGGGCACCAAGGGGGCGGTTGATGCCATTACCGTCGTCCTGTCGAAGGAACTTGGGCCGCGCGGCATCCGCGTCAATTCCGTGAGCCCCGGCCTGGTCCTCACCGAAGGCTCCGCCGCCTTCGCTGAGGGCGATTTCGCGGCAACGGTGATAGCGCAGACGCCGCTCGGCCGTATCGGCCAGCCGGACGACATCGCGCCGGTCGCGGTCTTCCTCGCCTCCGACGACTCCCATTGGGTGACGGGCGAGAGCCTCTACGCCGGCGGCGGCGCGCGCTAAGCCAAAACCGGCGGCGCGGGCAACTCCCGCGCCGCCGGTCCCTCAATCATGCAGCGGGAAGGAACTGGCCTCCCCATCGCTATGATAGATCCAAACCCGGCCGCTCCGGGTCTCACGCACGCCATAGCCGAACATATCCTGGGTCCGGCGATAGGGCGCACCGTCCAGCACGCGCTGCAAAGCCCGTTCGGTCTCAGTGATGAGCGACACTTCCGCAATTGCACGCGGCACGTGGCCCGCGCCGATGACATGAACCGGCGCTTCGAGCCGCGCGAGTTTGCCGACCGAGCCCGCGAGATCGGCAATCGATGATTCGTCGTAATGCGCGTAGAGCGGCCCTTCGATCAGCGTATCGCCCACGAATAGAATACCGGCGTCTGGATCGAACAGGGAAATGCCGTCCGGGCTGTGGCCAGGCGTCTCGATGACCTGAAGCTGCCTGTCGCCGAGGTCGATCGCATCGCCATCACGCAGTAAGCCGGTTGCGGCCACGCCACCTGGGCGCCAGGCCTCAAGGTCGAAACCCACGGGAAAGGGGCGCACTGCCTGCTCGGGCGCGCGGGCATAGGCATCCGGGTCCACCGCACGGTCAGCTTCGGCCTTCGCGATGACCGGCTCAAAACCCGCGACATAGCGCTTTAACAGGTCGCGCGGTGCATGCCGCAGCAGCAGGGTTTCCCCCTTCGCCCCGGCCAGCCGCTCGGCAAAAGCCGCGTTTCCGCCGACATGGTCGAAGTGATAATGCGTGTTGATGACCGTGACCGGCAGATCGGTAAGCCCATCCACGAGGGGCCTGATCGGCACGATCCCGGTGCCGCTGTCGATCAGCGCCGCACGGTCCGTTCCCAGATATAGCCAGCTCACCACATGGCCGGGCTCCGCGATCATCCACAGATCGCGCGTGACCTGACGGAGTTCAAACCAATCCATCAGCGCAGCGCCTCCCGGAACAGTCGCAAGGCGGTATCGTAGCCGAAGCGGGCGAGTTCGGCGTCGTAGCGCGGGCCTTCGTCACGCATGAAGGCATGCGCCGCATTGACCTCATGCCATTCGTATTGGACGCCCGCCTCTTCCAGCCGGCTGCGGATCAGGTTGCGGCCCTCGAGCAGCACATGCGGGTCCTGCCGGCCAAAGACCATCAGCAGCGCGCCCTGGATCTCGGCCGCACGGTCCAGGCTGCCGTCATTTGCCCCCGCCCCCAGCGTGTGGGTGTGCAGGTCCGTCGCATAGAAACAGGCGGTCGCCTTCACATCCGGCTGCAAGGCCGCGCGGAAGGCCAGATGCCCGCCCAGACAGACGCCAAAGGCGCCGAGAGCGCCATTACTGTTCGGATGGGATTTGAGGAAATTCAGCGTCGCCCGGCAATCGGCATCGTAACCCGGCACGGGCTTGGCGAATTTCAGCTCGTTGCCACGATCGGTGCCGGGCTTGTCATAGGCGAGCACCGTCCCGGCCGCCTCATATTCGTGATAAACCTCGGGGATTCCAACCACGAAGCCGTGGCTCGCGAGATAGGCGGCGGTGCGGCGGATCGGCGCCGTCACCTGATAGATTTCCGAATAGAGGATGATGGCGGGATAGCGGCCGTCACCCTGCGGCCGCAACACATGCACGCGCATGACGCCCTGTCCCATCGGCAGATCGGTAAAACTATCGGCGTCCAGGCGCATGGCGGTGTCCCTACTTCAGTCAATCCACCGGTTACCATTCGCCGGCCATCTTGGACCAGCCTTGCCGGGCGGGCGGACCCCAGGCAAGGTCCGCCACCTTCGATCACGGGGTTAACGATGCGTCTTTCCTTCCGCAGCCTCGCGATGCTGCTGGGCCTCTGCGCGGCCGTCCCACAGGCCCAGGCGCATCCGTCTCAGATCATCATCCTGCGCCACCCGGAGAAGATCGATCAGTTCCAACTCTGCCCTTTGGGCCAGGAAAGGGCCGAAGCACTCGCCCATCAGTTTCTCGGCCGCGGTGCCTCGCAATCCCTCTTTCCGCCAGGGGTAAAGCCGGCCGCTATCATCGCCATCACCCTGCACAGTCTGGAACTGGCCTCCCCCGTCGCGGCAAGCTGGAGACTGCCGGTGACGACCTATTCCGTGCTGCCCACGTCCAGCAAGGCAATCTTCGAGGCGGAGCTGAACACGGCCACGCGCCACGCGGCGGAGATGGTGATGGGCGACCCTGCCTATACGGGCAAACCCGTCATGATGGTCTGGGAACACAACCACATCGCCCGCCGCCGCCTGGAAGCCCCGGAGGGTGCGCAGCAGGTCACGCTGCGGGAACTCTTCCACCTTAACCGCCTGGCCAATGCACCGCGTGACTGGCCAAGCCAGACCTATGACTATCTCTGGGTGATCGACTTCGCGAACCCCGATTCCGACATCCCGACCGGGTTTCGCATGGTCAAGGAGACCTTCACCGCCCACTATGACAATCTGCCCCAGAACGACTGGGGCACGGCTGAGCCGGTGGGTGATGATGCCGGTTGCCGGAAAATCGGGCTTCAGCTGCCGGTGCGCTGAGCGCCTATACTGAGCCCGGTTCATCGCTGCCCGTCCGCGACTGCCAGTTCCCCGCACCCCCAGTTCTTGCTAGAGGCCGCGCATGAGCCAGACGGTAGACATTGCCGGCGAGATCGCCCGGCGGCGGACCTTCGCCATCATCTCTCACCCTGATGCGGGTAAGACCACCCTGACCGAACGCCTGCTGCGTGCGGGCGGCGCCATTCAGATGGCCGGCAATGTCCGCGCCAAGGGTGAGCGGCGGCGCACGCGCTCGGACTGGATGGGCATCGAACGCGACCGCGGCATTTCGGTCGTGACCTCGGTCATGACCTTTGAATATGGCGGCTGCATCTTCAATCTGCTCGACACGCCGGGCCATGAAGACTTCTCGGAAGACACCTATCGCACACTGACGGCGGTCGATTCCGCCGTGATGGTGATCGACGCCGCCAAGGGTATCGAGGACCGCACGCGCAAGCTGTTTGAGATCTGCCGCCTGCGCGACATCCCCATCATCACCTTCATCAACAAGATGGACCGTGAGGCGCAGGACCCCTTCGCCCTGCTGGATGAGGTCGGGAATGCGCTGGCGCTCGATACCGCGCCCGTCACCTGGCCCGTGGGCCGCGCCTCGGAATTCGCCGGCACGTACGATCTTCGCCGCCGCGAGTACCGGCTGACATCCGAGCTGTCCCAGTCTGACCCGCGCATGATCCAGGTCGGCGAGGAACTGGACCTGGTGCGTGCCGCCCTGCCGGAATTCGATGTCGAAAGCTTCATGGCGGGCCACCTGACCCCGACCTTCTTCGGCTCGGCGATCAAGGATATCGGCGTCACCGATCTGCTCGACGCGCTGGCCGATTTCGGACCCAAACCGCGGGCCCAGCCCGCCGATACGCGCATCGTCGATGCCGCCGAGCCGGATCTGACAGCGCTGGTCTTCAAGATCCAGGCGAATATGGACCCCAACCATCGGGATCGCATCGCCTTCGCCCGCGTCTGTTCGGGGCGCCTCACGCGCGGCATGCGCGTCAAGCAGGTGCGCACCGGCAAGATCATCCCCATGCATGCGCCGCAATTCTTCTTCGCCCGCGACCGCCAGCTCGCGGAAGAGGCTTTCGCCGGCGACGTGGTCGGCATCCCCAACCACGGTACGCTGCGCATCGGCGATACGCTCACCTCGGATGAGATGCTGAACTTCACCGGCGTCCCCTATTTCGCCCCGGAAATCCTGCGCCGCGTGCATCTGTCGGATGCCATGAAGGCCAAGAAGCTGCGCACGGCGCTGCAGGAACTGGCGGAGGAAGGCGTGGTGCAGCTCTTCCGCCCGCAGGACGGCTCGCCGCCCATCGTCGGCGTCGTCGGCACCCTGCAGCTGGACGTGCTGCAGGCGCGCCTCGCCGGCGAATACGGCACCCCGATCACCTTCGAGGGCGTCCCCTATTCGCTCGCGCGCTGGGTATCCGGCGACAAGCTGACGCTCGAGAAGTTCATCGCCACCCAGCGCACATCGATGGCCGATGACGTGGACGGCGATCCGGTCTTCCTCGCCTCCTCCGCCTTCATGCTGAAGCGCGCGATTGAGAATTACGAGACGCTGATCTTCCGCGACATCAAGGACATCCGCCCCCAGGCGGCCTGATGGCTGGAAGTTTTTTAGTTCTTTTTTCCAAAAAAGAACGGAAACTTGCGACATGTTTCATCTGCATGTCGATCCCCTGACGGCGCTCGGCGTGCTGGTGGCAACGGCCGGGACGGACGCGGTTTATGTCCGTTTCACCGCCGCCGTCGCCGATCGCAAGCGGGTGCCGGCGGCGACCTGGAGCAGCCTCTGGTATCTGCTCTCGGCCTTCGCCGTGATCAGCTACACCCAGAACTGGATATACGTTCTGTTTGCGGCCGCTGGCTCGTGGATCGGCGCCTATCTGTCGATCACCTTCATGCGCGGCCGACCGCTGCGGAAGAGAGAGCGCGGCTGATCCGGCACCAGGCGCACAACCCATAGCGTTGAATCATCAATATAATGATTTGCCCACGATATTTTTATGCATTATCTTCCGCAAAGAATTCGTTGCAATTTCCTTATATTCGTGGAATCGATCTCCGCGCTCGGCGCAGGCAGATTTGCGCGCCGAAGATAAAAACGCGCCTCACCCATCGCCTCAGAGAATAAGAAACTCAGAAAGACAGTGTCATGGCCGCGAACTTGACCAAGCCGCTGATCGTGCCGCGCTGGGACAGTCAGGACGTGGTCTTCTACACGCCTGGCACGCAGACATCGCCGCTCGGCCAGCCCGTGCTGAACCCGAACTTCACCGTCGACCAGACGGTTCTCTCGCCCCTCTTCAATAACGCAGCTGGCTCACCCAATGTCGTCGCGCTTAACGGGGCTGACCTTTATGTCGCGGTCTCCGGCGACGCCGCTGGCATCGTCAAGCTTCCAAATTATCTCGGCGATCCAGGCACGGCAAAAAGCCATGCCGTTGTGATTGATCAGCATGCTATCGATGCGAATGCGAACGATTACGTGGGCCTTGTGCTGGATGTTTCCGGCACGGACCTTTACGCTGCCGTCGGACCGAACTACCCGAACAACAGCCTCTATCGCTATCCAAACGCCGGCAGCGCGACCGGCGCCGTCACCGGTATCAATCTCGGCACTGCCGGCCAGACCTCCTATTTCGCCAACCTGGTCTTCGATGCTGCGGGCAATCTTTGGGCGAATGATTACCTCAACAACCGCCTGGTTGTCTTCGCGGCCGCCAGCCTGACCGGCGCCGGTCCCGCAACCTGGCTCGCTTTGACCAATGGTGCCACACCCCTCGCCGTCGCCAATACCGCCGCCGGCTTTCCGGCCTCCGTCAGTGCGCTCTTCGCCTCCCCCGAGGGGCTGGATTTTGACGGTTACAGCGCCGCGGCCAATCTCTGGGTGGCCAATAATAACGATGGCTACAATGCGCAGCAGATTGCGACACCGAATACGACGCTGGTGCAGATCACCGGAAGCTTGATCGCGAAGCTTCAGGGGCTGCTGGCGACACAACCCAATTCCTCGGTGTCCATCGACAGCTTCACTGCCAATACCGATTATTTCATCTATCAGCTGCCGAATTATCCCAGCGCCGCCGGCTCCACCCAGCGACCGCAATTGGGGGGGCTGCAAATCGATAAAGCAGCTGGATTGCTCTATGTGAATGACGAGACGAACGACCCGGGCAATGGCTGGGTGCGCACCTATAGCCTTGCCACCCTGGCCGCGATCACCAATGATCCCACGGATACCAGCAGCGAACTCCTCTCCAATGCAGTGACAAGCCAGAGCGGCAATGGCGGCATCGCCCTGATCGGCCTGGGCGCCTATATCGGCGACACGGCGGCTGACACGACGGCGGCGCTGGAACCCGATCCTTCCGCCACGACCCCGCCCAATGTCCCCTGGGAAAGCCCCAATATCGTCGCGACGATCGAAAATACGCCGGGGCTGACAGTCTTGCCGGTACCCTATGCCGATCCGCAGATCGGCCTCGGCGCCGATGGCACGGATACCGTGCTCGGCGGGATTGAGCGCTACATCTACGTGCAGGTGAACAATTTCGGCCCGCGCGCAACCGCGGGACTGGAGCAGCTGCACCTCTACTGGGGTAAGGCGAGTGCCACGCTGAACTGGCCGCAGCCCTGGGACGGCAATGCGCCGCCCGATCCGCAAGCCGGCCTGCCGGTCGGGCATATCATTGCGGTGCCAGCAGCGCTGCAAACCGTGCCCTCCATCCCTGGCTTCGGCCATGTCATCATCGGCCCGGTCCCTTGGACGACGCCTGACCCGACGCAATACAGCGTGCAGGATGGGCATTTCTGCCTGCTCGCCCGCCTGGTGACACCCAACGCCAATTATGCGGAGAACACACCATCGGATTCCGCGTCACCCGCGGATTCCTCGCTCCTCGCCTTCGCGGGCCAGAGCTTTCCCGAAGCCTCTGATCTGAACATCAATGTCGTCAACAATGCGCGCATCGCCTGGCGCAATATCCATATCATCGCGACCGAGCCTGGCGGCGGCGGCACGGGTGGCCCCGCCATTCGCCTGCCCCCTGGCGTGTCGCTCACCAATCGCGGCCGGGCACCCTTGCACCTCAATATCAGCTTTGAGATTTTGGATGAGGCCGCCCAGCCCTTGCGTGAGCTCCAAGGCCCGCTGGTGATCTTGGCGCGCGGCAAAGCCCTGGAGACGCTGGAGCGCAGCGCGCTGGGGCCGCTGCACCGTCCTGACCCGGCGCGGCCGCATGAATCTTGGCACGCCTTGCCGGACCACCGCATCGGCATCGCCGATCTGCCGCTCGCCGCCCACGAAACACTCCTCTTCCATATTGCCTATGCGGCGCCCGAGGCCACGAATTATGCCATTCGTGCCAAGGTCTTCGACACCATCGGGGGAGAGGCGCGGCTGATCGGCGGCCAGACTTTCGTCTATGGGCATGTTGCGGGCATCAACCGGAGGCCGCACCATCACCACGGCTGACGCGGAGGGGTGGCAGCGCTTACCCCTCCCGCTCCCCCGTCGGGTAAGCCGGCAGCCCGTCGCCCAGAACCTCCCAGCTGATCTTCTCGGAGACCCAGACATGTTCGGTCGGGGGAAAAGCCTGCGGATCGTCCAGGCTGACGGTCATGATGTCGATCGCCCCCGGCTTGTCCTCGTTGAAATAGGTCAGCGGCGAGCCGCAGGTACCGCAGAAAGTGCGCACAACACGGGACGAGGAGCGGTAGCTGACAGGGTCGCCCTTGGTCACGGCGAAGGCTGCGAAAGAAACGCCGGCATAGGGCAAGGACGGCGCCGAGGCTGTCCTGCGGCAGGTCTCGCAATGACACAAGCCGCTGCTAGAGGGTGGCTCCGTCAGCTTATAGCGAATGGCACCGCAAAGGCAGCCGCCTATCATCGCCCTCATCCAACCCTCCTTATGCCGCCGCGCGCCGTTCCAAAACATCCCGCCTGGGCGACGCGCCGAACATGCGCCCATACTCGCGGGTGAACTGGGATGCGCTCTCATACCCGACGTCGAAGGCCGCCTGCGCTGCCGTTTTGGCCTCCGCGCGCATCAGACGACGCGCCTCCAGAAGGCGGATCTGCTTCTGGAACTGCAGGGGCGAGATGGCGGTCAGCGTCTTGAAATGCTGATGGAAGGATGAAAGGCTCATGCCCGCGGCTTCGGCCAGCCGTTCCACCCGCAAGGGCTGATTGAACTCCGCGCGCAGCACAGCGATGGCGCGCGCGATGCGCTGGGCGTGGCTATCGGCGGGGGCAAGGCGACGCAACACGTCACCGTGCTGGCCCATCAGCAGCCAATAATGCAGCTCACGCACGGTCGCATCCCTCAGCACGGCGGCGGCCGAAGGCAGGTCTACCAGCCGCACCAGGCGCGTCACGCAGTCCAGCACGCCGTCATCCGTTTCCTGCACAAAAAGCGGGGCCTGCTGTGCGGGCTCGGCCGCTGGCTGGGACCCCGTTTCCTCCAGCAGACTTCGGATCACCGCCATATCCAGCTCAAAGGCGATGGCCAGATAGGGCGCCAGCCGGGTCGCCTGGGTAATGCGCCCGATCGCCGGGATATCGATATTGACCAGAAGAGATTGACCGGCGGCGAAATCCGCCACCCGGTCGCCGGCCATGACCTGCTTGGCACCCTGGAGAACAATGCAAATCAACGGCCGGTAGACATCATGGGTTATCCGGCCGGGTGCGTCCTGCCGCATCAGCGAGAGCCCGGCGATGGGGGTCTGCGCCAGACCCTCCGCATCAGCATATATCTGGGCATATCGCATGATGGCACATCTGACGGCATCGCTCATAAGATACTCTCCTGCCCACAATCCTCTAGCACATCACAACCTCTGCCGTCAGGACGTTCGGAGGATTAGGCAAGAAATCGGGTCCTTCAGGCAACCGGGACCGGCCGCGCTGGGCTACATCATCCTCACCCCTTGTTCAGGAGACGTGTCATGACCCAAATCGCCCTCATTACCGGCGGCAGCCGCGGCCTCGGCCGCAATACCGCGCTTCATCTCGCCCGCCGCGGCGTGGATGTCATCCTCACCTATCATTCCCGCGCCGATGAGGCGGACAGCGCGGTGCGGCAGATCGAGGCGCTTGGCCGCCGCGCCGTGGCCCTGCAGCTCGATACCGGTGCTGCCGGCACTTTCGGCGCCTTCGCCGAGCGTCTGTCACAGACTCTGCGTGACACCTGGAATACCGATCGCTTCCAATTCCTGGTCAACAACGCGGGCATCGGTATCCATCGCCCCTTCGCCGAGGTGACCGAGGCGGAGTTCGACCAGCTCGCCAATATCCACCTCAAAGGCGTCTTCTTTCTCACGCAGAAGCTGCTGCCACTGATCGCCGATGGCGGGCGCATTGTGAACCTTTCCAGCGGCCTCGCCCGCTTCAGCCTGCCGGGCTATTCCGCCTATGCCATGATGAAGGGCGGCATCGAGGTTCTGACCCGCTATCTCGCGAAGGAGCTGGGCGCGCGCGGCATTGCCGTCAATACGGTGGCCCCCGGCGCCATCGAAACCGATTTCGGCGGCGGCGCGGTGCGCGACAATCCCGATTACAACCGGATGGTTGCCCAGGGCACCGCGCTGGGCCGCGCCGGACTGCCGGACGATATCGGGCCGATGATCGCCTCGCTGCTCTCGGAGGATAATCGCTGGATCAATGGCCAGCGGATTGAGGTTTCGGGCGGTATCTTTCTCTGACCGGTACGGCGGGCGCTTCAGGTCTTGGCGCCCGCCGCGGCCTTCGGCCGCAGGCGGTTGAAGCCCACCATGCAGATCGCGCCCGCCAGCATGCACAGCGCCATGGCGCGGGGCGAGGAATCGCTTAGCTCACCCACGATCATGCCGCTGACCGCACCGATCGAGAATTGCAGCGTGCCGGTCAGCGCCGAAGCGACGCCGGCATTCTGGTGCTGCCGCGACATCACCGCGACCGTGCCATTGGGAAAGATGCAGCCCAGCGAGGCGATGCAGACGAATAGCCCGATCAGCGTAGGCACCAGCCCGGCCAGACCCAGCAGGGAGATGATGGTGAGATAAACCGTGCCGCCCAGCATGATCAGGACGGCCAAGGACAAGGTGCGGTCGATGCCAAAGCGGGTGGCGAAGAGCCGTCCGTTGAACTGGCTGGCCATGATCAGACCGAAGCCGTTCAGGCCGAAAATGCAGCCATAGACCACCGGGCTGACGTGAAAGCCACTCTCAAACACCAGCGGCGAACCGCCGAGATAGGAGAAGAGCGTGGCGCTCGCGAAGGCGACGACGAGTGCCGCCGGCAAAAAGTTGCGGTCACGCGCCACCTGCACATAGCGCTGGAAGACGCTGATCAGACCGTGCCGGACCCGCATCTCAGGCGGCAGCGTATCCGGCAGGAGGAAGACGACAAGCGAGAGATTGATGATGCCATAGACCGCCTGGACCCAGAAAATGGCGCGCCAGCCAGCCCAGTTCAGCACGAAGCCGCCCAGTGCGGGTGCCAATATGGGAGAGACGCCCATGACGAGCATGAGCTGCGCCATCATCCGCGCCGCGCTCGGTCCATTGGACAGATCACGCACCACGGCGCGCGGCACCACCATGCTCGACGCGCCGCCGAGCGCCGCCAAAAAACGGAATATGGAAAAGGTGACGAGGCTGGTGGAGAGCGCACAACCGATGGTCGCCAGCGTATAGATCGACATGCCGACCACAAGCGGCGCCTTGCGGCCGACCCGGTCGGCCAGCGGCCCCAGGATCAGCTGACCGAGCGCCAGGCCCACGAAGAAGGTCGCAAGCGTGATTTGCGCGCCACCGCGCACGCCGCCCAGTTCCCGTGCAATCTGCGGAAAGGCGGGCAGATACATGTCGATTGAAATCGACCCGACGGCGGTCAGAAAACCGAGAAGGGCGGGAAGCCAGACGGGAACAGACATTGTCCTTCTCTGGCATAGCGGCCGCCGTGATGGACGCTTGAAAAGCCGAGATCAGACCTGCCGCATCCCGTGTTGTGCGCGATCAGAAGCCGTGCCGCGCACAACAGGGATACGCAACAGGGCTTAGGGTGCGGTCAACGCGCCGCCCGCCGCGCCGATACCGCCGCCGACCAGCGCGCCGGTGCCGGCATTACCGCCGGTCGCGGCACCCACGGCCGCACCGGCACCGGCACCGATAGCGCCGCCCGTGAGGGCGCGGGTCAGCGGTGAATGACCGCAGGCCGAGAGAGAGAGAGCGGTCGACCCGAACGCCAGACTGAGGACGACGGCACGAAGCGAAATAACCTTCACGGCAACCTCCCAAATGAATGGCGAGGTAACGGGAAGCGGAACCTCGCCGAGATAATCAGCTGGGCGGGAATGTTGTGCCGCGCCGCGCTTTCGCAAGCGGAGACGCCGCCGCTTGCGAGCGGGGCGCCCTGGCATTTCCGTTCACGAATTTGGGCGCAAGCCGCCATAGCGGGAGAGGTAGGCCGGCACCACAAGATCGATCGGGCGCGGCGTGATGCCGAGCGCTGGCAAGCCCGGCACCAATCCGCTCACCACATTATCGGTCGCCAGCATCTCCAGCTGATCCGTGGTGAACAGCTTGCCGGGCAGCCGCTCCAGAACCGCCGCCTGGATACGCGCGACAGCGGGTGGGATGGTAACAAGCGGCCGCTTGAGCCCCGTCTCTTTCACGATATACGCCAGAATCTCCCGGAAACTCAGGACCTGGGGTCCGCCAAGCTCATATAGACGCGGCGCCTCAGGCGGCAGGGCAAGTGCCGCCATGATGGCGTCAGCGACATCGCCCACATAGACGGGCTGAAACCGCGTCCGCCCTGAGATCACGGGCAGAAAAGGCGAGATGCGGGCCATGGCACCGAAGCGGTTGAAGAACTGATCCTCGGCCCCGAAGACGATCGAAGGGCGCAGAATCACCGCATCCGGGAAGCCGGCGGAGACCGCGGCCTCGCCGGCCGCCTTGCTGCGGCCGTAGCCGCTTTTGCTGGTGCCGGAGGCACCGATGGCCGAGATATGAACCAGATGCTTCACCCCGGCGCGGGAGGCTTCGTCCGCAATGATGCGCGGACCGGTGCCATGGGCACGGACGAAATCGCCCGATCTCTGCTCCGCCAGGATACCGACGAGATTGACCACGACCTCCGCCCCCTGAATGGCGCGGGCGACGGCGCTCGCATCCGACAGCGGGGCATACAGCGGCACGACCTCACCCGGATTGCCCATGAGCTTGAGACGCGATGCCTTTTCCGTGTCGCGCCCCGCGATCCGCACCGTAAATCCCTGACGCAGCAAATGCGGCACCAGGTAGCGGCCAATGAAACCCGCGCCTCCAAAAACAGTCGCAATCCTGCGTCCTTCGACCTGCATCGCGTTTTTCCCTGTGCCTATCGTTGAGTTATGACAGCATTACGGGTCAGCAGAGCAGCCCTCAAGATCAAGCACGGCTTTGAACGCGGTCTCGTGATCGGGGCCTGTTGACGCGAAGCGACAGGATGGTTACACCCCGCGTCACCGCAGGATTGCCCAGATGGCGGAATTGGTAGACGCGCAGGTTTCAGGTACCTGTGGCCGCAAGGTCGTGGAAGTTCGAGTCTTCTTCTGGGCACCAACGGCTTCCGATGATTTCGTCTTTGCGAAATCTCGGACAGGCTGACTATCAGGCGGTTCTCCTAAAATCACAAGAACGTTTCGCGGCTATGCTGATCCTGCAGCATGGCCCGCGCGGCGTTTTATTGCCGTGTCATGCCCCGACGCACTGCGTTGGCGCCGCCGCCGCACGCGGCTATAGTGTCGCTGACCCAACGGTCAGCGGCGGGTCTGCATGCAAGAGGTCAGGGACGATGAGCGCTGTCGTGGATGATTTTTTCACCGAATCTCATGTGCCGGGATTCGTGCCACCTGTGCTGCCGACCGAACGCCCGCAGGACGCGATGGACAGGGCCGACCGCATCTCCCGCCACTGGACCAGCCGGCATCAGGGTCCGCTCCGCCCCGGATCGGACGAACATAAGGCTGAGGTCCACCGCATGTTCGCGGAGACCTTCAATCCCTATCGCCCCTCGGTCATTCCCTGGCCGAAGCTGGACCCCGAGACGCTGCACCGCATCACCTCCCTGCCCATCTGGGACATCGCGGTGGAGACTGAAGGCAAGGCCCGCCTGCGCATGGCCGCCTATGCGGGTGATCTGCGCGACCCGGACATGCGGATGGCCTTGGCTCTCAACGCCTGGGAAGAGAACCGCCATAAAGAGGTGCTGTCGAAGCTCGTGGCGGCCTATGACATTCCGCTCGCGGTCGAGCCGGCCTATATCAAGCCCCGCGATACGGAATGGGCCTATCTCGTCACCGGCTTCAGCGAATGCGTCGACAGTTTCTTCGCCTTTGGGCTGTTCGAGACGGCCAAGCGGTCCGGCTTTTTCCCGCCGGAATTGATCGAGACCTTCGAGCCGGTGATTCAGGAAGAGTGCCGGCATATTCTGCTATTTGCGAATTGGCTGGCCTGGCACCGGGCGCGCCTGCCCTGGTACAAGCGCATCTGGTTTGAACTGCGCGTCTGGGCGGTCTGGGTGTTCCTTGGCTATGAGCGCATCGGCCTTGCCCGCAGCATGGATGGTGACGGTAAGGAACGCGCGCAGGACAATAATTTCACCGTCAATGGCGCCAAGGCGGTCAGCGATGTCGATATCGAGCTGGTCGACCTGATGGAGGTCTGTCTGGCCGAGAATGACCGCCGCTTTTCGGGCTATGACGCGCGGCTGGTGCGGCCGACGACAATGCCGGCGCTGACGCGCTTTGGCATCCGCATCATCAAACTCTTCAAGCGCAAGAAGCGGTAAAATGCCTGCGTGCCGGCCTCACGCCGCGTCATACTAGCCAGATGTGCGGCCGTTTCGCCTCCACCCTGCCGCCTGAGCAGATCGAAGCGCTCTTTGCCGTGCTGGGCGGCCTTCCCGGTTTGGCGCCATCCTGGAACGTCACCCCGCGCCAGGATGCGCTGATCGTCCGCCGCCATCCAGAGACCGGGGCGCGCCGCGCCGATGCCTTAAACTGGGGATTTCTTCCCCATTTCGCCAGAGAGTTGCGGGGCGCACCCCGGCCGATCAATGCGCGATCCGAAACCCTTGCCACTTCGCCGCTCTTCGGCCGCACCTATCGGGGCGGGCGCCGCTGTCTGGTCCCTGCCACGCTATTCTACGAATGGCATACCGGGACCAACGGGAAGCAGCCCTATGCGGTGGCGCGCGCCGATGATGCGCCGCTCGTCTTTGGCGGTTTATGGGAAGGCTGGCGCGGCGCGGACGGTACCATCATCCGAAGTTTCGTGATCGTCACGACACCGGCCAGCGCCGATATCGCGAGCCTGCACGAACGCATGCCGCTGGTACTGGAACCAGCCGACTGGCCGCTTTGGCTGGGAGAGGAAGACCGCGATCCAGCGACACTGTTACGGCCAACGCCGGCTGGCACGCTGCGGGCATGGCCAGTATCCCTGCGCGTGAACAGCGCGAACCAAAATGATGCGGCGCTCGCCGATCCTGTCACGCCCGACGCCCCCTCTCCAGCGCCGGCCGCTGGCCCGCGCAGGCCAGACCAGGGTCCAAGCCTGCCCCTGTTTTCCTGACCTGCCGCAGCGTCGATCACCGAACGGCGGCTGCCTGCCGCACACTGGCAGCCGCCTGATCGCTTCAGGCTTGCGTCAAAGCCTGGCGAAGATCGTCCAGAATATCCTCGGGATGCTCCAATCCAATTGACAGACGGATATAGCCAGGCGTCACGCCGGTCTTCGCCTGTTCCTCAGCGGTCAATTGCGAATGCGTGGTCGTCGCCGGATGGATCGCAAGGCTGCGCGCATCGCCGATATTGGCCACGTGGTAGAAAAGCTGAAGCGCGTCTATAAAGCGCTTCCCGGCCTCGGCGCCACCTGACAGTTCAAAGCCGACCAGAGCCCCTTCGCCGAATTCCGGCCGCAAATAGCGTTCGGCCCGCCGGCGTGCCTCGCCCGCCTGCTGGCTGGGATGGATGACGTGCTTGACCTTGTCATGATGCTTGAGAAACTCAGCAACGATCTTCGCAGAACTGTTATGCTGGCGAATGCGCAGCGGCAGCGTCTCGATCCCCTGGATGAACTGAAAGGCATTGAAGGGGGACACGGCGGCACCCAGGTCCCGCAGCAGCACCACGCGCGCGCGCAGCACATAGGCGATGGGGCCCAGCGGCTTTGCGGCTTCAATCCAGACCGCACCATGATAACCGGGGTCGGGCTCAGACAGCAGCGGGAAGCGGCTCTTGTGCTGTTCCCATGGGAAGTTGCCACCATCGATGATGGCGCCGCCGATGGACGTGCCATGGCCACCGATATATTTTGTGGTGGAATAGACAACGATAGCGGCGCCATGATCGAACGGCCGCACCGTCAGCGGGGCCGCAGTATTGTCAACGATCAGCGGAATGCCGAACTGCCTGCCGATGGCCGCGACTTCCGCAATCGGGAAGACTTCCAGCTTCGGATTGGGCAAGGTCTCGGCATAGTAGGCACGCGTCCGGCTGTCCGTTGCGCGAGCAAAAGCCTCGGGGTCGGCGGGATCTACGAACCGCACCTCAATCCCCAGCCGCCGCAGAGTGTTGGCAAACAGCGCCCAGGTGCCGCCATACAGATCGGTCGAACTGACGATATTGTCGCCGGCTTCGGCAATGTTGAGAATCGAAAAGGCCGAGGCTGACTGGCCCGAGGACAAGGCCAGGGCCGCGACGCCACCTTCCAGCGCTGCCAGGCGCTGCTCCAGCGCGTCCTGGGTTGGGTTTCCGATACGGGTATAGATGTTTCCCAGCTCCTCCAGCGCGAACAGCCGCGCAGCGTGGCCGCTATCCTGAAACTGGTACGAAGTCGTCTGATAGATCGGCACCGCGACCGCCCCGGTCGTGGGATCGGCCCGGTAGCTGCCGCCATGCAACGCCACCGTCTCCGGCCGCCAGCGCGCCCGGCGTTCCGCGTCCGAGTTGGCTGGGCTGACGCTCTGTGTGTCCGGCATAATTCTTCCCCGTTTTTTGATTGAACGCAGTCAGGCAGAGGCTCGAACGGTCTCAGCCGCCTGGTCATCCTCCCGCAGGTGATGACGCAAGGTTGAGCCGGTGTAGCGCCGGCGATAGAGGCCAAGACGCTGCAATTCGGGGACCACCTCGTCGCGAAACTCGGCAAAACTGCCCGGCAGATAGGCTGGGCTGATGACGAAGCCGTCGCAGGCCCCGGCCTCGAACCAGGAGGCCAGGGTTTGCGCGATCTGGACTCCGGTGCCCGCTATCTGAGGCACCCTGATGCTGGCCGCCCAGGACCGGCCGAGACTGTCAAGCGTCGCCCCCTCCCCGCCCAGAGACAGAAGCTTCTCCCGGACTGCTGGGGGCAGAGCGTGATCGGCCACCAGCTCCGCAACAGGGGTTGCCAGGTCATATTTCGCGAAGTCGAAATTCAGCTGGCTGGACAGCGTGACGATGCCAAGCTCCGGCCGGGCCAGCGCATTATGCTCGTCCCGCAGGCGGCGCGCCTCGGCCTCGGTGCGGCCGATGAAGGGCATGACGGCGGTCAGAATGCGGACGCTATCGGCAGCACGCCCCTGCGCTACCGCCAGCCGGCTGACATCGGCCCGGAAGGCGATCCCCTCATCGATGCTGCGGTTGATCGCAAAAATCGCCTCCGCCCAGCGCGCGCCGAAGCGGCGGCCGCGCCCCGAAGCGCCGGCCTGGATGATGACGGGATGGCCGGCGGGTCCCGGCGGCATATTCATCGGGCCTTCGACCGCAAAGAACTCGCCGCGATGCGCGACCGGGTGGATTTTCGCAGGATCGACGAAGAAGCCGGCTTCCTTGTCATGCACCAGCGCATCCGGCTCCCAGCTGCGCCAGAGTTTGAAAGCGACCTCCAGGAACTCGTCCGCGCGATCATAGCGCAGGTCATGCTCCATATGACGGTCATGGCCGAAGATGCGGCCCTCGCTGTCATTCATCGAGGTGACGACGTTCCAGGCCCCGCGTCCGCCGCTTAAATGATCCAGCGTCGTGAAGCTGCGGACGATATGGTTCGGCTGGTAATAGGTAGTGGAGCGGGTAACTCCGAGGCCAATATGGCGCGTAGTGGCCGCGAGGTAGGAGACGATCGGCAGCGGGTCCAGCCGGGCGGCATCCTGGCTGCCGTAGCGGAAGGCGATCTCGCGGCTGCCATCGGCCTGGTCAGAAACCGCCAGGCGGTCGGCAAAGAACAGGAAGTCGAACAGCCCCTGCTCCAGGATCTGGGCCACCTCGGTATAGAGAAGCGGGTCGGTGAAGCGCCGTGTCGTGCGGGGGTGGCGCCACACGGCATGGCTGTGGACCACGGGTCCCGCGATCAGAAAACCGGCAAGATGGATCTGTCGTGCGGCGCCGCCCATAGCAACTCTCCTCATCTCAAGCCCAGGCATAGACGCAGATTGAGCTGTGCGATAGGATATTTCACGTACATATTACGCATATATATTGCGTCTTTTTGATATACCTAATCTTTATCGCTATTATTGAGGTGCCAATGACTCAAACCGAAACCGCTTGGCCCTCTCCGGCTTCTGCGCGTTATGCGGCCCTGGCCGCACAGTTCCGGCCCATATTCCAGCGTATCGCGACCGGTGCCGTCCAGCGGGACGCGGAACGCATCCTGCCGCATGAACCGATTGCCTGGCTGAAAGACGCCGGCTTCGGCACGCTGCGCATCCCCGTCGCCGAGGGCGGCTTGGGTGCGACCCTGCCCGAGCTTTTCGGGCTTCTCATCGAACTCGCCGCCGCGGATTCCAATGTAGCACAGGCGCTGCGCGCGCATTTTGGCGCCGTCGAAGATATCATTGCGGCCGGCACCCCTGCCCGCCGCGCTCGCTGGATTCCGCGCTTCCTGCGCGGCGAATTGGTCGGCAGCGCGCTCAGCGAAGCATCCGGCAATACGCTCGGTTCCTTCGAGACTCGCCTGCAGGCCGATGGCGATATCCTGCGTCTGTCCGGGACCAAATTCTACAGTACGGGCACGCTCTATGCCGATTGGATCAATTTCGCCGCCGAACTGGATGGCGAGGTGGTCAGCGGCCTGGTCTCGACCACGGCGCCGGGGGTCACGCGCCATGATGACTGGGCCGGCTTCGGCCAAACGCTGACCGGCAGCGGCACTACGGTCTTCGAGAATACAGCGGTCGATCCCGCCGATGTCTTCCCCTTCACCGCCCGGTCTAAATATCGGACCGCCTTCTACCAGCTGGTGCATCTGGCGACGCTTTCGGGCATCGGCCGGGCCGCCGCGCGCGATCTGACCGAGCAGGTGGCTAGCCGCCGCCGCGCCTATAGCCATGGTGCAGCCGGTACTGTGCAGACCGATCCGCAGGTGCTGCAGGTGGTGGGCCATGTCCGCAGCCTCGCCTATGCGGCCGCAGCCACCACCCTGCAGGCAGCGCAAGCTGCCCAGGCCGTCTACGAGCATTCCATCGCTGACCGGCCGGAGGAGGCTGATAGCGCCGCGGTGATCAGCGAAATCAGCGTCGATCAGGCGCAGCCGGTCGTGGCCAAACTGACGCTGGAGGCGACCGAGACGCTGTTCGATGCGCTGGGCGCCTCCGCCACCATTCGCGCCACAGCGCTGGATCGGCATTGGCGCAATGCCCGTACCCTCTCCTCGCACAATCCGCTGATCTACAAGCAGCGCATCGTGGGCGACTATGCGGTCAACGGTACGGAGCCGCCGAAATTCTGGATGGTCGGCGGAGTGAGCTGAGATTTAACCCTGCCGCCGCGCAACAGACGCGCGGCGGCAGGGGCTATGTTATTGAAATGAGCCGGGGCTGCCGAAGTTGCGTCCGCCGCGAAAGCCTGTCCGGGCCTGATCTTCGGCACGGACGCGCCGCCGCGCGGACTCATCCGCGATCGATACCGGCAGGAAAACCGGGGTGAGCGACTGAGGGGAGCCGTGCGATGTCTGCGAGAGGGCGCGGCGCGCCACCCCCTCCATCAGAAGCTGCGCCAATACCGGCACGAAATAAGGGTTCATGAGCAAATCTGTCCGTGGCGTGAGGATACGAAGAATGACCGCAAGCTTGCGCTTGATCACCGACACGAACCTGGCATTCGGAACCACGGCATATTTCACCTTTTCTATCGCTGAAATCAGGATAGCCAAATCGTTGTGCGATTAAAAGTGTAAAATAATAAATATTCCGTATTTTACACCTTTTTAAATAGTGCATTTACGGACTTTCCCGCCGGCCGTCATTGTGTCAGTCCTAGTGTGACAGTCTCATGAAGCGGCTGGCCAACCGGGTGGCACTGATTGCTCCGCACCCGCGCGGCTCGCTATGAGGCAAGCCTCTGCGCGAGTCCGCCCATGACCTATGACATTGCCATTGTCGGCGCCGGCATCGTCGGCATTGCCCACGCCCTGGCGGCCAGCCGCCTTGGCCTACGGGTGATCGTCATCGACCGCGACCAGCGATCGGTCGGCGCCTCTATCCGCAATTTCGGCTTCGTCACCGTCACCGGCCAGCAGCAGGGCGAATGCTGGCGCCGCGCCATGCGGTCGCGCGACATTTGGGAAGAGGTGGCCCCCCAGGCCGGCATTCCGATCCTGCATCAGGGCCTGGCCGTCGTCGCCCGCCGCCCGGAAGCGGCGGCAGTGCTGGAAGCCTTCCGCGACCACGCAGAGATGGGCGTCGGTTGCGCGTTGCTGAGCCCCGACGAAGGCCGGTCGCGCTTTCCCTGGATGACGGGCGAGGCCGAAGCCGTGCTCTATTCCCCGCATGACCGTCGGGTCGAATCCCGCGACGCCATTCCCAAACTCAATCAGTGGCTGGCGGAAGCGCGTGGTGTCACCTTCCTGCGCGGCGTTGCCGTGCATGGCGTCGAGCGCGGCCGCGTCGTAACCAGCGACGGCGTCATCGAAGCCACCAAAATCGCCGTCTGCCCAGGCGATGATCTAGCAACGCTCTTCGCCGACCGGTTGGCGGCATTCCAGGTCACGCGGTCCAAGCTCCAGATGATGCGCCTTAAACCCCGCGCGCCGCTGCCGCTCGGCTGCGCGGTGATGACCGACCTCTCGCTCGTCCGCTATCTCGGCTATTCGGAACTGCCTGAGGCTGCACCGCTCCTGGCACGATTGAAGCAGGAGCAGCCCGCGCATCTGGCCGGTGGCGTCCATCTCATCGCCGTGCAATCGGCCGATGGCAGCCTGGTGGTCGGTGATACCCATGTCTACGGCGACACCATGGACCCCTTCGCCGATGCCGCGCTCGACGAGCTGGTTCTGGATGAATTCCACGCCGTCTTCCCCGATGTCGCCTATGATATCACCGAGCGCTGGATCGGCACCTATGCCTCGGCCCCCGACCGCCTTGCCCTGCTCGACACGCCGATGGATGACGTGCGGCTGACCGTCGTCACCAGCGGCACCGGCGCCTCCACCGCCTTCGCCATCGGCGAAGAGGTCATTCAGGAACTCTGCGCATGACCTATCGTCTCAAAGCCGCGATCTTCGACTGGGCCGGCACGGTTATCGATTTCGGCTCACGGGCGCCGATGGGCGCTTTCGTCGAAGCCTATCAGCGCTTCGACGTGGCGGTGACAGTCGCGGAAGCGCGCAAGCCCATGGGCCTGCCGAAACGCGCCCATATCGCGGCGCTGATGGCCGATCCGGCGATTGCGGCGCGCTGGGCGGAGGTGCATGGCGCGCCGCCCGGCGAGGCTGAGATCGACGCGCTCTATGCTGTCTTCGTGCCTTTGAATACCGAGGTCGTGAGCGACTTCTGCACCCTCATTCCGGGGGCCGCCGCGATGGCCGAGGCTGTGCGATCGCGGGGCCTGAGGCTCGGCTCCACCACCGGCTATGTCCGCCCGATCATGGAACGCGTGCTGCCGCTGGCGGCGGCGCAGGGCTATGCGCCAGACAATCTCGTCTGTGCCGGAGACTTGGCAGACGGCCGCCCTACCCCGCTCATGATGTATCGCTGCTTTGCCGATCTCGGAGTCTATCCGCCCGCCGCCGTCGTCAAGATCGACGACACCGAGCCCGGCATTCTGGAAGGCCTCGCCGCCGGCACCTGGACGGTCGGCGTTAGCATTTCCGGCAATTGCGTCGGCCTCAGCCAGGAGGAATGGCAGGCAACCCCGCCAGAGGAGCAGGCGTCGCTTCGCGCAGGTGCCGAGGAAACGCTGCTCGGCGTCGGCGCCCATTTCGTTATCGACAGTATCGCCGACCTTCTTCACGTGCTCGATGAGATCGAACTGCGCATGGCGCGGGGTGAGACGCCTTGAGCCTGGCAGCGTGACGGTCACGGTCTCTCCCGGTGAGGTGCGTGCCGGTGAAGGCGACGTCAACCACTCACCGCGGCGGCGTGACTGGGCCGCGCGCAATATCCAGGGGGCGAGCCGCGACCTCATAGCGCGCGACGCGCGCGCCTTTCTGCATCAATCGGTCTCCTCCCCGTGCCTCAATGCCATCGCGCGGGCGGACGGCATCTGGATTGAGGATGTCGCCGGCCGCCGCTTCATGGATTTCCACGGCAACAACGTCCATCATATCGGTTACGGCCACCCGCGGCTGAAGGCGGCGATCGCCGCACAGATGGACTCCCTGCCCTTCGCGCCGCGCCGCTTTACCTGCGAACCCGCTGTCGCCCTCGCCGAAAAGCTCGCCGCCATCGCGCCGGGTGACCTGTCAAAGGTGTTGTTCACCACCGGTGGCTCGGATGCGGTGGAGGTCGCGCTGAAAGTCGCGCGCGCCGCCACCGGCCGCTTCAAGACCATCTCCTTCTGGGACGCCTTTCATGGCGCGGGCTTTGCTGCCGCGAGCGTGGGTGGTGAGGCGATGTTCCGCTCCGGCCCCATCGGACCGCTGCTGCCAGGCACCGAACATGTGGCCCCCTTTGCCTGCTATCGCTGCCCTTACGGTCATCCGGCGCCGAACGGCGTGCCGGACCTCGACCTCTGCCACATGGCCTGTGCCAACTATCTGCGCTACGTGCTGGAACGCGAAGGCGATGTCGCCGCCGTTATCGCCGAGCCCGCCCGCGCCGTGCCCTATCTGCCACCGCCCGGCTATTGGCGCGCGGTGCAGGACGCCTGCCGCGCCCATGGCACGCTGCTGATCTTCGATGAAATCCCGACGGGACTTGGCAAGACCGGCCGCATGTTCGCCTGCGATCATGATGGCGTGACACCCGATATCCTGGTCCTCGGCAAGGCTTTGGGTGGCGGCATTCTGCCCATCGCGGCCGTGCTCTGCCGTGCCGGTCTCGACGTCGCGGGCGCCTATGCCTTCGGCCATTACACCCATGAAAAGAATCCGGTGACAGCCCGCGCCGCGCTGACGACCCTGCAGATCATCGAGGACGAGGATCTGGTGGAGAATGCCCGCCGCGTCGGCGCGCTCGCGCTTGATCGCCTTCACAGCATGAAGGATCGCCACCCCCTCATCGGCGATGTCCGCGGGCGCGGCCTGCTGCTGGGTGTTGAACTCGTCACCGACCGCGCGGCCAAGACCGCCGCAAGCGATGCCGCCGAAGCCATCCTCTATCGCGCGATGGATCGTGGCCTCAGCTTCAAGACGACCATGGGCAATGTGCTGACCTTGACGCCGCCGCTGATCACAACCGAGCATCAGATGATGCAGGCTCTGGATATTCTGGAGGACTGCATCGCTGCTGAAGAACCCGCCTAGCCACCCTGGCTCAGGCGGCCGTTTGCGCTTAGCGTTACCCGATGCGTATTCGAATCTTTTTTGTGCTCGCCGCACTGCTGCTCCCGCAGCCCGTCGCACTGGCCACCGCCGATCATCGTCTGGTGGTCGACCGCATCGTCGTCGTCATGCGGCACGGCATTCGGCCGCCGATCGAATCGCCACCGATGCCGCTCGCGCTTGCGCCGCAGCCCTGGCCGGTCTGGCCGGTGCCCGACGGTGATCTGACCCCCCATGGCGCGGCGGCCATCACCCTGCTCGGCATGTATGAGCGACAGCTTTTCGCGGGCTTCGGCCTCTGGCCGGCCGGCGGCTGCCTCGCGCCCCATGCCGTTACGCTCTATGTGGATACCGACGAGCGGACGGAAGCAACCGGCGCCGCTTTGGCCGCTGGGCTCTCACCGGGATGCCCACCGCCGATCGGCCACGCGGCCCATGCGCCCGATCCGCTCTTCAGCAGCCGCGGCCCCTGGCCAGGCTTCGATCCCGCCACGGCCACAGCGGCCATGATCCGCGCGGCCGGCGGCAGCCTGGACACGCCGATGGATCGCAGGCCCGCCCTTTTTCTCGCCATGCAGGCGACGCTCGCACCGGCCACGCACGCCTTCCTCGACCTGCCGAACGCGATCATGCCGCATGCGCCCGCCATGCTGCCAACTCTTCGCGGTCAGATCCCAGCCGCCCGCTCGGCGGCCATCGCGTTCGGCATGGAATATGCCGAAGGCATGCCGATGGATGACGTGGCCTGGGGCCGCGCCGACCGCGACCTCGTGCTGCAACTCCTGGCCTTCCATGTCGAAGAATTCGCGGTCACGCTGCGCCCGCTGCCCATCGCGCGCTTCGCGGGCGGCCCGCTCGCGCGCCGCATCGCGGCGGCGCTGACCGACGGCAATAGCCCGCCCGTTACCATCCTCGTCGGGCATGATACCAATATCGCGGCCCTCGGTGGCCTTTGGGATTTGCACTGGCAGCTTGCCAATTACCCACCAGATGAGCCCGCACCCGGCGGGGGCCTCATCTTCACCCTGCTGCGCGACCCTGCCAGCGGCGCCCGTTATGTCACCGTCCGCTACCTCGCCCAGACACTGGACCAGATGCGTACGCTGTCACTTCTGAGCGCAGCCGCGCCCCCGCCCGTAACGGCCATTGCGATTCCCGGCTGCGGCCAAAGCGTGGACGCCCACGCCTGCCCGCTCGACCACTTTATCGCCCTGGTGCCCAATCCGGGCTGAACCCACGCTGCCTCAATCTCCGGCCCGCTTATCGGCCAGGTTCCATCCCGCATGGGTCAGTTGCAGCATCTCGGCGGACGGACGCATCGGCGCTGCGACCACGCGATTGCGGCCCTGATCCTTGGCGAGGTAGAGCGCCTTATCCGCCATCGGCAGCAACTCGCTCGCGCGGCTGCAATTCTCCGGCATCGAGGCCACGCCGAAGGATGCCGTGACGGCAATATTGCTTGCGGTCGTGGCGCTGATGCGGGCCCGGATCTGTTCGGCCCGTGTCACGGCGTCCGCCAGGGTGGTATCGGGCAGCAGAATCGCCAGTTCCTCGCCGCCATAGCGGCAGCCGATATCGGCCGGGCGCAGGCAGGCCAGAACCGCGCTCGCGGTATCGCGCAGCGCCAGATCCCCGGCCGCATGGCCGTAATGGTCGTTGAGATTCTTGAAGTGGTCGAGATCCATCATGATGGCCGCGACCGGCGCCCGGCGCCGTTCGGCATCCGTCGTCAACCGCTCGAGCATTTCTTCCAGGAAGCGGCGATTGTAGAGACTGGTCAAAGGGTCGCGCAGGGCCTGGTTGCGCAGCCGTTCGCTGAGCGCGATATTGGACAGGGCGAGCGACATGGCATCGGCCAGCGCAATCACGACGGGCTGGATGCGCTTGCGGGTCTCGGCATCCGTCAGCGGCATCCCGCGCAGAACCAGAAGCCCATGAACCTCGCCGCGCGCGACGATCGGAATTTCAAAGCTTGCAACGCCCAAATCGCTGTGCGCGCAGCGCAAGGCCTCCGCATCATTGGTATTCAGATGCGGCTTGCCACGCTTCAGCGCCCAGCAGCTGTCGGGCACGATATGGACCGGCGCGCCGCTTGGCACGCCCCATTCGGTGGCGAAATCCAGCCGGTCGCGGGAATTGTTGAAGACGTACAGCGTGCCGCCGAGATCGGGCAGAAGTTGGCTTGCGGTCGCGCGCAGCACGGCATTGACATCGTCTCGGGTCGCAGCACTCTGCAAAATCTCGGTCATGCCAAACAGCGTCTCGACCTCATGCCGGGCCGTCAGGCTCGCGCGGATCGCAGTCTCGCGCCCCCGCGCCTCACGCCGGCTGGAGGCGAAAGCGTATGAGGTGGCGGCGATCGCAATCAGCGCGCCCAGAAGGTTGATCAACAGAACCAGACGCTGCTCGGCGGCAAACTGATCCCAATAGCTATCGACCTTGAGAGTCCGAAAGCTCAGATAGCCGCCAATAATCGATTCCAGCTGCGTCATCATCTGCGCGGTCTGGGCCTTGTCCAGCACGGCCTCAGCCGCGGCCTGCTGATGGTCCATGCCGAGCATCACGGCGGCCGACCAGGCATCCCGCAAGCGGGCGATATGGTCCGTCACCACATTCGGGCTGCTGCCCTTGGCGCCGTCGAAGGCGTGGAGATCAATGGTATGAAGAACCGCCGGATCAGCGTTGTTCAGCTTGCTCATGCCGCGCATGAAGGCGGCAAAATCGTTCGGCTGACCGGACAGAACGACGCCCCGCACGCCACTCTGCGCATCGAGCAGCGCGAATTGAATCATCCGAATGTCGCGGCTCGTCCAGATATAGTCGCGCAGCTGGAGCTGATCGCTCCGGCTGACGAAGTAAGCCACCAGCGTGGAGGCCCCCATCAGCGCGATCAGGGCAATGATGACACTGGCCAGATGATGCCGCATGAAGCGAAGACCTGCCGCGGTGACAGCGGAAGGCGTCGGCAGATGACGAAAATACTTCTGGCCCGTATCTGGCACCGCGCTTACTCACTCAGGACGACGTCACCTATAGCCGAATAGCGCAAAACAGAAACGGGAAAGCGACGGCTTGGGTCAGGCGCTGCAATCCCTTATGCAGCATTCAATCGATCCATTGGGGACACTCGCCATGAAATGCCGCACGCTCGCCATGCTCTCTGTGCTTGCCGCACCACTCGCTGCCTGCGCCGGCGGCGGCCAGGTTTATCCCCAGCCCTATATCGGCAAGACCGGCATGACCCTGGTGACGCCTGAGAATCAGGCCGTCTTCAAGACGCGCACGCTCGTCGCGCCGCCGCATGGCAAGGTGCAGGATCTGGGTGAGGCCTATATCGCAAGTTCGGTGGCCCATCCGAGCAGCGCCAAATTCGCCGGCGAGTTCGAGTCCATCGGCAAGAGCACGGCGCTTTGCGGTTTCGTCACCTACCGCACCAAGGAAAACACCCTGAGCGGTTGGCGCCCCTTCTTCGTGGAATGGACAGCGCATTATGCCAAGGGCACCAAGGCGCCCTACAATTATGATGCGGAAGCGGAACTCGCGAAGCTCTGCGGCCCGATGACGCCGCCGGCCGAGTGATCGGCGCACCAGCCCCTTACGGCACCGGTTTCCAGTAGCTGGCGAAATAGCCCTGGGCGTCGATCGCCGCGGGGTGGCTCGCCACGGCCTGGCCACCGGCGCAATGCCATTGGAACAGGCTGTCATGGCCGGTCACGTAGGCCGGCACGACATCTGATTGCGGATGGATCAGGCACCAGCTGGACACGGCGGGCAGGCTCGGCGCCCGATTGGCCTTGCCACAGGGCAGATTGGCGCCAAAGCTGCACATCAAGGGCTGTCCTGCAGCACAGCGGAAGACCGTCAGCCGGCGCACCACATCCGCCGGCATCGCGCGATAGCCGAAGCTTGTCCGCGCGGCCGTGACCAGATTGAGCGGCAGCGGTTTCGGCGCAAGATCGGTCTCCGCCGGCCGGCACAGCGCTGTATCGGCGGCCAGTACCGGGATGCTGCTGGCAAGAAGAAGCCCGAGGGCTGCGAGGACCGTTTTCACGCCGGGCGGAGCGCCTCATCCGCCACCAGGATCAGATCAGGATGGCCGCAGAGCGCCGTCACCGGCCAGGCCGGGTCGGGCTTGCCGTCCAGCAGAATGGCCAGGGCCTCCGCCTTGGCGGTGCCCGAGACCATCAGCAGAATGCGGCGCGCGGCCCGCAGCATGCCGATGCCCATGGTCACGCCATGGCTCGGCACCGTGAATCCGTCGTTAAAATAGGCTGCATTCGCGGCTCGCGTCTCGTCCGTGAGCGGCACGATATGCGTGCCGGCCGACCAGTCGGCCCCCGGCTCATTGAAGGCAATATGGCCATTGCCGCCGAGGCCGAGGATTGCCAGGTCCAACCCGCCCCGCGCGGCGACCGCCGCGTCATGGGCTTGCGCTTCCGCCACGATATCGGGTGCGTCGCCATGCAGCAGACGGATATGCGCAGCCGGAATCTGCGCCGCGCCCAGAAAATGCCGGTCCAGAAAGGCCGCGAAACTATGGCTGTCGCTTTGGCCGACGCCCACATATTCGTCCAGATTGAAGTAATGGCCGTGGCCCAGCGCGACGCGGCCCGCGTCCTGCTCCGCCAGAAGCTGCCGGTAGAGTCCTACCGGCGTCATGCCGGTGGGCAGTGCGATCGCCGGCTCGGGTGTTTCTGCCAGAACTGCCGCTACCTGGGCTGCGGCACGCGCCGCAAAGGCCTGGCGTCCCGCTGTCCATTCGATCTGCATGCGAACCTATCCAAAAAGCCTGATGACGGACCTCTTCTAGCGATGCGGCGCCGCCTCATCAAATCGCGCCGCCCCCTTTTAGCGGGAGGCTGGCCGGCGGTAGGAGGTGCTTTCCCAGATCGCGACGACGATGAGCACGCCGCTGGTGGCCAGGTTGACGGCCAGCAGGCTCTGCCCCGAGGACCACAGAGACACCCCGATCATCAAGGCCAGACCGACCAGATGCGATAGCGGCAGGCGTCCGCTGATCGCCTGTTTGAAGGCGACATTGCCCATTAAAAACAGGATGGGCGCACCCAGCAGCACCAGCAGAGCCACCGGGCCGGCCGGCATGGTCGCCGCGGCCAGCGTCATGTCATCGCCGACCGCGCCCAGAATAACGGCGGCGATGATGATGGCGTGAACATAGGTATAGAGCACGCGGGCGATGCGCCCCGGATCGGCCGCCGCCGTAATATGCCGGCTGCCACGCTCGGCTCCGGTATCGAAATAGATCCACCACATCGCGGCCGTGCCGAGAAAGGCCGCGAGGAAGCTGCCCAGCACGGCAGAGGACCAGGCGGCCTCAAAGAAGGTCGCACCTGTGACGGTGATCGATTCGCCCAGCGCGATGAGCACGAAACCGCCGCAGCGCTCCGCCAGATGCCCGCCATCAACATCCCAGTCGGCCGTCATCGAGCGGCCGAGATACGGCACCCAGAACCCGGCCCAGGCCGAAGCGAGGTCGAGCGCCAGTGCCAGCAGCCACAGGGTAAAGCGCACCTCCTCCTCTGCCAGGCCACCGGCGATCCACAGAACCGCCGTGGCCGTCATCCAGATGGTAATGCGCAGGAAATTGCGGAAATTGGTGCGGCTGCGGCCATACAGCGCCCACAGCATGAAAAGCGAGCGCCCGACCTGCATGACGGCGTAACAGATGGCGAAGACGAGGCCGCGATCACCGAAGGCCGCCGGAATGCTTGCCGCCAGAACAAGCCCGCCCAGCATCAGCGCGAGCAGCATCAGGCGCACGGGGGCCCGATCGGGATCAAGCCAATTGGTGACCCAGCTGGTATCGATCCAGATCCACCAGATCGCGCCGAACAGCAGCAGCGTGTGAATGGCCTTCGCGGCCGTGGGCTCCGGCAGGAGGCTGTGCGACAGCTGCGTCACGGCAAAGACGAAGACAAGGTCGAAGAACAGCTCGATGGTGGTGACCCGCTGCCCGGCTGGATCATCCCGGTCGCGGCACAGATCCGTCCGCGGCAGAAGGCGCCGCACTGTCAGAAATCGCAGCAAGACGCATTCTCCGGCGCATGAACCGGATCGAGCTTAGGCGCGGTCAGAGGAAAGCACACGCTTCTTGGCAATAGACTTGCGCGCACGCGCGGGCTCTGCCTGATGCGGTTCAGCCTTCGGCGCCACAGTCTGGCGCGCTACCCGCGCGGACGGTCTCGTCTGATGGGCCACCATCGCCGCCAAAGCCGACCGTCGCGACATGGCCTGGGCGGCGAGCGTTCCGCCCTGCAGCAAGGTCTGGCGTCCCCGTTCTGCCATCGCCAGACGCAGATCCGGGCGGCGGATCAGCCGGGCTATGGCGTTGAACCACTGCGCCTCGTCAGCCGCCAGAAAGCCACCGGCCTCAACCCCATCCAGGCTGAGCGGCTGCGCAAGCGCGGTGGCTTCTGAATTATAGGCCGCCATGTCGGACGCCACCGTCGCCAGGCCCAGCGCCGCGTAATCCAGCATCTTGATCGGCGATTTGCAGCGGTTGAAGGGCGTATCGACCAGCGGCGCCAGGCCGATCGACCAAGGGTCCCGGCGCTGGCGATCGGTGAGCCAGGCGACGAAGGCCGGATAGGACAGGCCCGCCCGGCGCGGCACATCCACGCGCTTGATGAAGGACGGCAGTTCACCGGGCCCGACGATGCCGACAAGCTCGATGGATATCCGCTCACCGAAGCTTTCATGCAGGCGGCTGAGTGCCGGCAGAATGTGGTCCAGATCGGCGCCATGGGTCGCAGTGCCCATATAAAGCACACGCACCGGGCCGGCCTGCACGCCGGCCGTGGCCAAAGCTGCCGCCTGCCCGCGCGCGCCATCGTCGCCGGACAGGGACCAAAGTCCCTCATCCAGGCCGTTGGGGACGATGTCGATGGCGGCAAGGCCGCCCGGCACCAGTGGCGCCACCTGATCGGCGAGTTGCGCAGTCGATACATGGACCCGGCTGGCCCCCGCCAGCAAAGCGGTGATGCCGGCGACGCGCGGGCGCAGCCGGGCCGCTTCGGGATGGTCCTCCGGCAGACCGACAAGATCGTCGTCGAGATCATAGAGCAGCGGCATGCCGGTGCTGCGCGCATGGGCCAGCAGGGTGCGCGCAGCACTCTGACCCGAAACGGCGTAGCGCTGCGCGACCAGAAGATCGGCCTTCAGGCCGAGCGCCTCCTCGGCTGAGGCCAGCGTCACCTGCACCTCCCGCCCGGCAGCCGGGTGGGACAGCGGCAAAAGGCCGCGAATATAGGTGCAACCGCTCAGCACGCCGATATCCAGCCGCTCCGGCACCAGCACGACAGACAATGTCCCGTCCTGCCGCAGATCGACGGGGGCGGCGGCTTTCGCCCGGCGCAGCGCCGGGGCCGCGAGCGCCGCCTGATAGGCGCTATCGTAATAGCCGGGTAGCGTCGGCGCGGGGTCAGCCCGGCGGACCACCTGACGCCCCAGCGCCGCCGCTGCCGTTCGGCCGAGGGTTGAGAGCGCCGCCATCACCGCGTCTGGCGCGCTATCGGGCGGGATCAGCCTGGCCCGCGGATGGCCAGCCAGACGCAGGCGAAAGGCCCCCGTATCGGAGGCCAGAATCGGCCGCCCGGACAGGATCGCCTGGGTCAGCGTATAGCTCCAGGTCTCGGGCCAGGTCGCCGGGAACCAGATGACCTCGGGATCGACGCGGTCGATCAGCGCCGCCAGTTCCTCGGGCTCATAGGCGCCGGTTTCGCTCAGCGTCGCGCGGGCAGCCTGCGGAATGCCGCGCTCGGACTTGCCGATCAGGGTCACAGCCAGGCGTTCGGCGTTCGCCAGTTCGGCCAAGGCCATGACGCTGCGCGCGCCCTTGTGATCCGCGAGCACGCCGAGCACGGCAACGCGCAAAGGCCGCTGGGATCGGCGCCCGCGCAGGGGTGCGGGGGCGGGTCTCGGCGGCGGACAAGGCGGCACCAGCGCCGGCATCGCTTCCAGCGGGGCCAGCACGGCGCGGGACGCGAGGCCGTAGCGGGCTAGCCGCGCGATACTGTCCTCGGTCGCGCATAGAACGCGATCGGCCAGACGAAACAGCCAGGCATGTTCGGCCCGCCAGCCGGTGATGTCGTGGGCCGCGGTATCGTCCCGCGCCTGGATGCAGCGGTCGCAGATGGCCGCCGCCGGCTCGCCGCAGCTCGGCCCGTCCGCCACCGGCAGCAGATTGATGCGCGGGCAGATGCCGAGCCAGTCATGCACCGTGACGTCGAAGGGCACGTCCAGCGCCCGGATCAAAGCGCGCAGGTCCAGTTTGAGATTGATCCATTGCTGCACATGAACGCGGGCAATGCGCAGCGGCCGCAACAAGGACAGAAGATCAGCCAGCAGGGCGGCCTGCGCAGCACGGTCAGCGAGATCAGGATCGGTGATGTCGTTCTGCGGCAAGGGGATGACATAGTCCGGGTGTCCTGCCGCGCCCGGCACGGCAAGCGCGACGCCACGCCCATCCATGGTGGCGCGCAGCAGCAGCACATTGGCCAGGCCCCTGCAGCGCTCCGTCAGATCCCGGACATAATGGCCGATGCCGCCATCATAGGCATGCTGGACCATCAGAATGGTGGGGCGTCCGTTGGTCGCGAAAAGCTGCAGCGTGGTCGCCAGGCGAAAGGGCCGCGCCTCGTCCAGTCGCAGATGCAGCCCTACGCGCCGCTCATAATCGGGCCAGCGGGTCCGCAGCAGCAGCGCATGATCGACACGCTCCGGCGCATGCTCACCGAAACTCACTTCGCCACGGTGATAGACGAAAAGGTCGCAAGCCAGCAGGTGGCGCCAGCCGGCGACATTGGCGCGCATGCAGAAGTCGCTTTCCTCGCCATAGCCGCGGCCGAAGGTTTTGGCATCCAGCACGCCCAGCGCGTCGAGGGCGTCGCGCCGGATATACATGCAGAATCCGACCGTCGTCGGCACGGTGACCGACCGGCCGGCATTGGCGGCGGCGCAGGCCGCGTCGATGGCCGCGAGGCTTTCGCCGAAGGGAATTGGCCCCCCTGTCACGCTGGGATAGGAACATAGCGTCGCATTATTGGAAAAGGGGGAGACGCTGGCGACCTTAGGGTGGCTGTAGGCATGGCCAGCGAGCCGGCTCAGCCAGCCGGCCGGCACCTCAGTATCGGCATTGAGCAGCACGACATCGCGCGTGCCCGCTTCCTTGATGCCGCGATTGGCCGAAGCGACGAAGCCGCGGTTGCGCGGATTGCGCAGCAGATGAATGAACCGGCGCGCCGCCAGACGGTCAAGATAGCGGGAGAGTGCCGGCTCGGGCGAGGCATCGTCCACCACCACAATGCGGTGCAGCAGCCCGGGCCGCCCGGGCCGGCGATCCCGCAGCAGGCTGCGCAGGCAGCGCTGGGTCTCCGCCAGACCGCGATAGACGGGGATGACGACATCGACCGCGATATCGGATGGCGGCTCATGCGGCTTGCCGCCGGAGGGTTGCGCTTCGGCGAGCGTGAACTGGCGCTCCGTCGGCAGGCCACGGGCCTGCCCGATGCGCAGATGATACAGCAGCGGCTCCTCCGCCGCCTCCGGCACCTGATTGGCGTAGAAACTGATGTCGAAATGCGGATGCGGATTGCGCCCTTCCTTGACGCCGAAGGTCGCATAGTGATGGAGGGCGCTGACCCCGGCATCCATCACGTCCGGGTTCTGCAACAGATACCAGGTATTGGAGAAGAAGGCGTTGGGATCACGACCCTCGAAGACACCCCAGTTCTGGTAATGCACAAAAGGATCGATGCCGGCACGGCGGATATCGGCATAGGTCTCCAGATAGAATGCCGCATCAAAATAGCGGGCATCGATCTCCGCCAATAGAGCCTGCCTCTTGTCCGTCGTCAGAGCCGCCTCCAGAAGCGCAATCCGGGTCGATCCATGATGACATCGCCCGCCGTGGTGTCGGCCACAACTACTTATTTTTTGGTTAAGACTAGCCCAAAGACCGCTTATTTTTATGGTTTCATTAAACCTTAGCCAAATCGTCCGCTTAGGCCGTCAGGCGAGGTCATCCTGGGGGATTTCGCCCCCAGCGGCAATCACGGGGCCGCGCGGCAGACGTCCATCCCGATCATGGCGGCGCAAGGCTGCATTGCACTGCAGCATGATCGTGCTTTGCGCTCGATCAAAGTTTTTGCGGCCTGCGCCTGCCTTCATAGCCCTCAGAGACAGATAGACAGACGGATGGAGGGTTGCATGAAGCGGTTGAGCATGATTGGCTTGGGGGGAATCGCAGTGACGGCTCTCGGTCTTTACCCTGCAGTGTCCCACGCCCAGGGCTTGACCAATCAAGCACCAGCGCCGGCGGCTTCCTCCGGCTTCTTTGAACCCGCCGACGTGCCGATCAGGGCCGGCACATTCGAGGCCAGCCTTAGCATCATCGGCGTGATACCCGAAACCTTCTCCAGCAGCATCTCGCCCATCGGCGGCAAGGTGAATGCCAGCGGCGGCGTCTCCCCCGAACTGACGGGCACCTATTTCGTGACCAACCACTGGGCGCTGCAACTCATCGCGGCCAGCACGCATCATCGCATTTCCGCCGGTGACACGTCGCTCGGCCATGTCGATGTCGGCAATGCCTGGGTGCTGCCGCCAACCTTGACCGTGCAATACCACTTCCTGCCGGATGACCGCTTCAGCCCCTATGTCGGTGTCGGCGTCACGGTCGCCTTCTTCTACGCGACCGATCCCTCTGGACCGGTCATCAACAAGTTCAGCCTGGACACCACAGCTGGCCCCGCGCTCGACATCGGCTTTGACTACAACTTCTCCGGCCACTGGTTCGCAAATGTCGATGCGAAGCAGATGTTTCTCAATACCACGGCCCATATCGACAGCGCCGTGGGTGAGGTGACGGCCAAGACAGCCCTCAACCCCACAGTGATCGGTGCCGGTATCGGCTACCGGTTCTGAGGGTCGAGAGGCGGGCCGGAATAACAGGGGATTCCGGCCCGCCGCAGCGCGTCAGATTTCGTCTTCCAGCGCCTGGAACTCGGTTTCGAGTTCCAGGATTTCGTCGGACTTGCCCTCGTCCACCGATTCCAGGGTCTTGAGCTTGCGCCCGACCTGCCGCGCCCGCGTGCGCGCCTGCTCGATCGTATTGCTCATGCTGGAAGCATTCTTCGCAAGCTTGCCGAGCACGACATCCATTTTCGCCATCTCGGTCTTGGTCGCCCCCAGCAGGGCGCGAATCTGATCGGCCTTCTCCTCCAGCGCCAGCGTGACATGGCCGAGTTGGACGGTGCGCAGCAGCGCCGGAAACAGGCTTGGCCCCAGGATCATGACGCGGAATTCGCGGCTCATTTCCTCCAGCAGGCCCGGCACGCGGGCGACCTCGGCATAAAGCCCGTCGGTCGCGAGATACAGCACGCCGAATTCCACCGTCACCGGCGGATTGATGTATTTTTCATAGATCTTGCGGCTTTCGTCGCGCAGACGGCGCTCAAGCCCACGCCGCGCCTGACGCTCGCCGTCAGTGTCGCCCGCTTCGGCCGCGATGATGAGGCGCTCGTAATCCTCGACCGGGAATTTCGCATCGACCGGCAGCCACACTTTGGCGCCGCCGCGCATCGGCATGGCGACCGCGAAATCGACCATGTCGTCGCTGTCCTCGCGCAGCTTGCGGTTGGCCTCAAAACTGCCCATCGGCAGCACGTCTTCCAGCATGGCGCGCAGCTGCGCCTCACCCCAGCCGCCGCGCGTCTTCACATTGGTGAACAGGCGCTTGATATCGCCGATCTGCGCGGTCACGGCCTGCACGTCACCCAGCGCCTTCTGCACGGCGGTAAACTGATCAACCACACGGGCGAAGCTCTGCTCCATCTGCTTCTCAACGGCGGCGTGCAGTTGCTCGTTCACCGTGGTCTGCATCTCAGCCAGACGCTTCTCGTTACTTTCCCGCAAGCTGGTGAGCTGCTTCTCGTTGCTCTCACGCAGCGTGGTCAGCTGCAGATCCAGCGTGGCGCCGATGCGGCGCTGCTCCTCCACGGCCGACAGGCGCATCGTGTCCATGGCGGCCGAGACGGCCGTGGTGGCGGCGGTGATCTGCTCGAAGGCTTTCGTCAGCGCGCCGGTGGTGCCGGTCTGGATCGCGGCCGTCAGGCCCCGTTCCGTGGCCGCGAGCTGGGTGCGCGTGCCATCGGCCTCCGCCCGGATGCCGGCCAGCATCTGGTCGGCTTGCAGGCGCAGCCGCTCCGCGCTGCCGTCCCGCTCCCGCGCCGCGCCGCGCGCCGTGAAGAAGGCGACGATGCCCAGAAGAAGGCCGATCAGGCCGAGAATAAGAGCAATCATGTCAGAGGTCATGGCAGGCTTCTACAGGAGACAAGCTTTAAGCGCCACGGACAGGAAGTGGGCCTCTATATAAGTGCTAGTCCGATCCCTGATCAGTCGCCTAGGAATTCCGCAAGGACGTAGCGGAGAATATGGGAGATGTCCGAGGAGCATCTGACAAATATGCCATTTGGTCCCCAATGGAGGCCGCTCACGTACAGGTTGAAGGCGTTCCGTCCGCTACTTTCCGCGCCCAGTTCGGGCCAAGAGCGGTTCTGGCGGGAACCGCTTGAGAGAATGCCGGATCAGTTGCGTGGAACATGCGGACCACGATCTCCTCCTTATGGCGGAAGAACGGGATCGTCGCCCCGCCAGAATAGGTCGTCGAACTGCTGCTACTCAACGCAGCATTGGTGAAATTTCCGCTGCTGTTCATGTTGATATTGCCCTGAGTCGTCGTGCTTGATGACGAGGGCATACTCGAGACGCCCGCGAGCGTTCTGGACTCGCCATCTCCTAAGATGATGAACCCATCGAATCCGGCTTTCAACGTTGCGATTGCAGCGTCAGTGTAAGCCAGCTGCTGGGTGCCGGTGTCGCCGCAGACCGGCGCCCCTGAGACGGTGATCTTTGCTGTATTCGCGTCTAGTTGCATGATTGAGCTGCTCGCACAGCCGGTTAGCAAACCACATGCCACAAGCAAACCCAGCCACTTCATAGCCGTCTCCCCGTTAGATCATCACGATACTAGATCGAGTTGACTAACGCGGGAAAGGAGGGAATGGCGGTGCGTGTAGTTCCGATCGTAATATCTTGCTCAACCACCAGCGCACAATGCCATCTGCTCTACACTTATAGACGCAGTGTCATACCGCCTCTGCTTTGGGTTACAGCTCCGTGCTCACGCCATGACCTTGACGTAGGAACCGGGTGCATCCTCGATCACCGTGACGTTCTCGCCCGGCTCACGCGCGGGCACGGTCTCGGGCGCAAGGCGGGACACCCAGCGCTGCCAGTCCGGCCACCAGGACCCCGCGATCTCGGTCGCCATCTCCTCCCAGGCATCGGGGCTGTCAGGCGTCGATGGCGCCACCCAATGGCTGTATTTGCCCGATTCGGGATGGTTGACGACACCCGCGATATGGCCTGACGCGGCCAGCACGAAGCGCTTCGAGCCTTTCATATAGGCCAGGCCCTTATAGGTCGATTTCCAGGGTGTGATGTGGTCTTCGCGCGCCGCCAGCATATAGATCGGCAAATTGACGCGGCCAAGGTCGATCGGCACGCCACACAGGCTGACGCCCCCGGCATCCTTCAGCTTATTCTCCTGATACATGCGCCGCAGATAGAAGCTGTGCATGGCCGCCGGCATGCGCGTGCTGTCGCTGTTCCAATACAGAAGATCGAAGGGGAAGGGTTCGTTGCCGAGCAGGTAGTTGTTGACCACGAAAGACCAGATCAGGTCATTGGCGCGCAGCATATTGAAGGTCTGCGACATTTCGCTGCCCTCCAGATAGCCGCGCTTGTTCATGCGCTCTTCCAGCGCCTGGATCTGCTGCTCGTCGATAAAGACGCCCAGCTCGCCCGCTTCTGCGAAATCCAGCAGCGTCACCAGATAGGTCGCCGATTTGATGCGGCGATCCTTTTTCTCGGCCATCCAGGCGAGCGTGCTCGCCAGCAGCGTGCCGCCCAGGCAATAGCCGATGGCGTTGACCTCGCGCTGCCCGGTGATGGTCTCGATCGCGCCGACCGCCGCGAGGATGCCCTCCTGCATATAGTCCTCGAAATCCTTGGCCGAGAGTTCCTCATCCGGGTTGACCCAGGAGACCATGAAGACCGTATGGCCCTGACTGACGGCCCAGCGCACGAAACTGTTTTTGGCGCGCAGGTCGAGAATATAGAACTTGTTGATCCAGGGCGGAATGACCAGCAGCGGACGCTTCAGCACGACCTCCGTTGTCGGCGCATACTGGATCAGCTGCATCAGCGGCGTCTGCCAGACGACCTTGCCAGGGCTGGTCGCAATATTCTCACCCAGGCGGAAGGCCTCGGTATCCGTCATGCGGATGCGCAGCTTGCCGCGCCCGCGCTCCAGATCGGTCAGCAGATTGGTCAGACCCTTGAGCAGATTTTCGCCGCCCGTCTCCACCGTGCGGCGCAGCACTTCCGGGTTAGTAAGCAGGAAATTGCTCGGGCTCAGCGCATCGACGAACTGGCGCGAGTAGAAATCGACCTTCTGTGCGACCTTAGGGTCCATGCCGTCGACGTCGCGGACCACGTCCTGCACGAAGCGGGCCGAAAGCAGGTAGCTCTGCTTGATGAAGTCGAAGATCTCATTGTCTTGCCAGGCGCCGTCCTTAAAGCGGCGGTCGCGCGGGTCGGCGGCGATCACGGGCTCGGTCTCAATCCCCATGATGCGCCGCGTGGTGTTCTGCCACAGCGCCATATAATCTTGCCACAGGCCCATCTGGGCCTGCATCAGCCGGGCCGGATTGGCCATCAGCCGGGCCGTCATCTCCAGAAAGGCTGCGCCGATATTGAGCGGGTCGGCACTGCCGCGGGCGGCCTCGGGCTTGTCCGCGCCCTGGCGCTTCAGCCAGCCGAGCATGATCCGCTGGGACCGCTCGGCAATATCGGTCATGGTGCGCCGCACCAGCTCCGGGTCCGGCAGTCGGATGTCTTGCGGGTCCGGTTTCTCGCTATCGGCCATGACACGATCCTTTCCGGCTTTCCCCGGTTGGGTTAGATCAGGCGCCGCCTACAAGGACATGCGCTACATGGTACTAACCGATTCCGAGGGTAAGCGCCGGGGCAGCCGGGTTCAACCCACAGTCACGACAGGGCGCTCACGCAGAAGCGCGGTCTGGGGTGTGGCGCCGGCCGCCCTCATGCTGCTGCTGGCAGGCTGCAGTGATGTGCCCCATGCCATCGACCCTGTCTCCTGGTGGCATGGACTGGAGGGCGGCGCCATCGCGCAGGACCGGCCGCCGCCGCCCAATCCGCATGCCCCCTTCCCGCATCTGGCCGCTGCACCCACGCGCCCGGCCGGCATGCCGGACTGGGAATGGGCCGACCTCAAGTCGGCGCTGACCTCTCAAGGTGCGGCCGCCCATCAATACGCGGCCGACAATCCGATTCCGGCCTTGCCGCAGACGGCCGCGAGCGGCGCGCCCGCCGCAGCCCCTGCGGCCCCCGCGAAGGCCGTCACGGCCCCGGCTGCGGCGACGGCCACCGCCCAGACACCCGCGCAGTCGCAGGCCGATACCGATGCCATCCGCCGCCTGGCGGCCGCCCAGGGCCCCGGCGGCAGCAATGCCGGACTGCCGCCCGCCAGCACCGTCGAGGCCGCAACCGCCGCGACCCAGGCGCCTGCCAAGGCGGGCAACGGCACCAGCGTGACCTTCGGCGGACCCGATCAACCGCAGACGACCAGCAGTCCCGGCCCGCACAGCGTACCGGTCAATGCCGCCGGGCAGCCAGTCAAGGGCCAGGCGGTCGGCACCAATTACACGTTTTTCGATCCCAATAACGGTCTGAGCGTGCCGGGGGCGACCGGCACGGTCGCCCAGCCGGATGAGGCGCATCCGCCCGCCGTGCCCACCAGCGTGCCCGCACCTGCCGCGGTGCCGGGCTTCGCCATCCCGGCCGTGCCCTCCACCTACGTCCCGCCCAAAGTGCTGCCGCAGCCCGCCCCCTATGTGGCGCCGCCGCCGCTGCCGCCCGTGCCGCCAGTGCCGGTCGCTTTCGCGCCGCGTTCGGCCGTGCTGACAGCGAAGATGAAACGCGCCCTGCAGCAGCTTGCGGCCAGTCATCAAACGGCTCGCATCGCCGTCACCGGCTATGGCGATGCATCCAGTGACGCGCTCGCCGCCCAGTCCGCCGCCATGCCACTGGCGCTGGAACGCGCCCGCGCCATCACCGTGCAGCTCATGGCAGACGGTTTGCCGGTACGCGATCTGGTGCCCAGCGCCCAGGCGCTCGGCCAGGGTGGCCTGGCGCGATTGGTGGATTGACGATTGTGCGGATTGAGCCGCTGAGGGATTGAGCGTAACGGCTTTTCCCCTTCGTGCTTCACCCCCGTCTGGACCCGCTGCCATGACCGAAGAGTTCCACCGCATCCGCCGGCTTCCGCCCTACGTCTTCGCCGTGGTCAACAAGGCCAAGGCCGAGGCGCGCGCCGAAGGGGCCGATATCATCGATCTCGGCATGGGCAATCCAGACAGCCCGACGCCGCCGCATATCGTGGCGAAGCTGGTGGAAGCGGTACAGGACCCGCGCACCCACCGCTATTCCGTCAGCCGCGGTATCACCGGCCTGCGCCGGGCGCTGGCGGGCTACTATCAGCGCCGCTTCGACGTGAGCCTCGACCCTGAGACGGAGGTGATCGCGACGCTGGGCTCGAAAGAGGGTCTGGCAAATCTCGCTGCCGCCATCACCAGCCCTGGCGACACCATCATGGTGCCCAACCCCTCCTACCCCATCCATCAATTCGGTTTCATCATCGCCGGTGCCACTGTCCGCTCCATCCCCGCGACCCCGGATGACGAGATGCTGCGCGCGATTGACCGGGCGGTGCGCCATTCCGTGCCGAAGCCGACCGCGCTGATCGTCAATTTTCCGTCCAACCCGACGGCCGAACTCGCGACGCTCGATTTCTACAAGGAGCTGGTGGCGCTCGCCCGCCGGCACGAGTTCTACATCCTGTCCGACCTCGCCTATGCCGAGCTGTTTTTCGAGGGTGAGCCGCCGCCCTCCGTCCTGCAGGTCGAAGGCGCCAAGGACGTCACGGTCGAATTCACCAGCCTGTCGAAGACCTATTCCATGCCGGGCTGGCGCATGGGGTTCGCGGCCGGCAATCCGCGCCTGGTCAATGCGCTGATGCGGATGAAATCCTATCTCGATTATGGCGCCTTCACGCCGATCCAGGTCGCCTCCGTCGCCGCGCTGAACGGCCCGCAGGATTGCGTGGACGCCGCCCGCCAGCTGTATCGGGAGCGGCGGGACGTTCTGATCCCGGGCCTCGCCGCCGCGGGCTGGGCCATCCCCAGTCCGCGCGGCTCCATGTTCGCGTGGGCGCCCATTCCTGAGCGCTATGCCCATCTCGGCAGTCTCGATTTCTCCAAGCTGCTGCTGGAGCGCGCGCATGTCGCGGTTGCCCCGGGCATCGGCTTCGGCGAATACGGCGACAGCCATGTTCGCATCGCGCTGGTCGAGAATACCCAGCGCCTGCGGCAGGCGGTGCGCAATATCCGCAGCTTCCTGGGCCAGGACGCCAACCATGCGTCCGCCTCTTCGCAGGCTTCCACTCCGCAGGTATCGGCATGAGCGACCCCCACAAACCCTTGCGCGTCGGCATCGCGGGCCTTGGCACCGTTGGCGCCGGCACGCTCACCGTTCTGCGACAGAATGCGGCCCTCATCGCCGCCCGCGCCGGCCGGCCGATCATCGTGACGGCCGTCTCGGCGCGAGACCGCTCGCGCGACCGCGGCATTTCGACTGAGGGCCTGACCTGGCACGACACCGCCGTGGCGCTCGCGACAGACACAGATGTCGATGTCGTGGTCGAGGTCATCGGCGGCTCGGAAGGGCCGGCCGCTGATACCGTGCGGGCGGCGATTGCCGCCGGCAAGCCCGTCGTCACCGCCAATAAGGCGCTGCTCGCCCTCCATGGCGCCGAACTCGCCCAGCTTGCCGAGCAGCACGGCGTAGCGCTGGCGTTCGAGGCCGCGGTCGCCGGCGGCATTCCCGCCATCAAGGCGCTGCGCGAGGGCCTCGCGGCCAACGAAATCCGCGCCGTCTCCGGCATTCTCAACGGCACCTGCAATTACATCCTCACCGTGATGCGCGAGCAGGGCCGCGAGTTTGCCGAGGTTCTGGCCGATGCCCAGGCCTTCGGCTATGCCGAGGCAGACCCCGCCTTCGATATCGACGGCGTCGACGCCGCCCATAAGCTCGCCATCCTCGGCGCGCTCGCTTTCGGCCAGCCGGTCGATTTCGCCGCCCTCCATGTCGAGGGCATCCGGCGCATCACTGCGCTCGATATCGCCTTCGCGCGCGAACTCGGCTTCCGCATCAAGCTGCTGGGCATCGCGCGACGCACGGCCGAGGGCGTGTCCATGCGCGTGCATCCCACCATGGTGCCGGAGGCGGACGAGATCGCCCAGGTCGATGGCGTCTTCAATGCCGTGGTGGCGGAGGGCAATTTCGTCGGCCGCGTCATGCTCATGGGCCGTGGCGCGGGCGCCGGTCCCACCGCCTCAGCGGTCGTGGCGGACCTCATCGATATCGCGCGCGGGCGTTTCACCCCGATCTGGGGTGCGGAAGGCCATGCGCTGGGCACCCTGCCGGCGCTGCCGATGTCGGCCCATCACGGCGCCTATTACCTGCGCCTGATGGTGCGCGATCGGCCGGGCGTCATGGCGGATGTCACCGCCGTGCTGCGCGACGCCGGCGTCTCGCTGCAATCCATGCTCCAGCATGGCCGCGCTCCAGGCGAATCGGTGCCCATCGTGCTGGTCACGCATGAGACGACGGAGGGCGCGATGATGCAGGCGCTGGCGGCCATCGCCGGCCTCGACAGCGTGCTGGAAGCGCCGGCCCTGATCCGCATCGGCGCGGCCTGACGCGCGCCATTTCCCGAATCGGCGCCGGCCGGTCTAGACTCGGCTCCGCGAAGCAGTCGACCCGTCCTGCCCGGCTTCATGCCTGGCCGCTACCCGCCACGGCGCCTGAACGGGTAGATCCACGGCATAAAGCCGTGGATGACGATTGCAGAGACGAATTTGAAGGACAACGCCATGGCCCAGCTTCCCCGCCAACATACCGACCGTAACCTGGCTTTGGAGCTGGTGCGCGTAACCGAGGCGGCCGGCATCGCTGCCGCCAAATGGATCGGCCGCGGCGACAAGAATGCGGCCGACGGCGCGGCTGTCGAAGCCATGCGCCACGCCTTCGATTCAGTCGCGATCTCTGGCACCGTCGTCATCGGCGAAGGCGAGATGGATGAGGCGCCGATGCTCTATATCGGCGAAAAGGTCGGCATCGGCGGCCCGGAGATGGATATCGCCGTGGACCCGCTGGAAGGCACCGAAATCGTCGCCAAGGGTGCGGCCAATGGCATGGCGGTGATCGCGCTGGCGGATAAGGGCCGCTTCCTGCACGCGCCCGACATCTACATGCAGAAAATCGCGGTCGGGGCCGGCCTGCCCCAGGGCGTGGTCGATCTGGACGCCCCGGCGGGCGCCAATCTGCGGAACCTGGCCCGCGCCAAGAAGGTCGATATCTCCGACCTCGTCGTCTGCCTGCTGGATCGCCCCCGCCATGAGGAGATCGTCGCCCATTGCCGTGAGGCCGGCGCCCGCATCATGCTGATCGAAGCCGGCGATGTCGCGGGCTGTATCGCGACCGCGCTGCCGCAGAGCGGCGTCGATATCTATCTCGGCTCCGGCGGCGCGCCTGAAGGCGTCATCGCGGCGGCAGCGCTCCGCTGCATGAACGGGCAGATGCAGTGCCGGCTGCTGTACGAAGACGACACGCAGATTGAGCGCGCCCGGACCATGGGCGTGGTCGATCCCAACCGTAAATACAGCCTGCATGAGATCGCGGGCGGGGACGTGATGTTCGCGGCCACAGGCGTGACCACCGGGCCGATGCTGCGCGGCGTGCTGCGCACGGAAGTCGGCGCGGTGACGCATTCCGTCGTCATGCGCTCCAAGTCAGGCACCGTTCGCTTCGTCGAAGCGCATCATGACTTCTCCATCAAGCATTGGACCAACGCGTGACGCGGCCCGCGGCCTGGGGGATACAGCGCTGAGCGCGCTCGCCTCTTCCCTCGCGGCGGCGGAGGTCGAGCCTGTCCTGGGCGTGGATGCCAGCCTGTCCGGGCGCCGCTGGCTGTGGCGGTCGGGCGTGTCCGACCTGCCCGCGCATATCGGCCTCGGCCTCGCGCAAAGGCTGGATCTGCCGGAAATCGTCGGCCGCCTGCTCGCCGTGCGCGGCATCGGCATTGAAGACGCCGCGCATTATCTGACGCCGACGCTACGCGCCTTGCTGCCCAACCCCTCCACGCTGATCGACATGGACCATGCCGCCGCGCGCATCGCGGATGCGGTCAAAAGCGGTGAGACGATCGGCATCTTTGGTGACTATGACGTCGACGGCGCCTGTTCGACGGCGCTGATGACCGAATTGCTGCGCGGCATGGGCTGCATCGTCCATACCCATATTCCTGACCGCACGACGGAAGGCTACGGCCCCAACGCGACCGCGCTCGGCAGCCTCGTGGATAAGGGCGCGAGCCTCATCATCTGCGTCGATTGCGGCACCGCCGCCCATGATATCCTGACCTGCCTCGCTGGCCGGGCGGATTGCATCGTGCTGGACCATCACAAGGCGGAAGGGCCGCCCCCCGCGATCTTCGCGACCGTCAATCCCAACCGGCTGGATTGCGGCTCCGGCCAGGGCAGCCTTTGCGCCACCGGTATCGCCTTCCTCACCGCCGTCGCCCTCATCCGCCAGCTCCGCCAGCAGGGCTTCTTCGGCGCGGAGCGGGCCGAGCCTGACCTCATGGCGCTACTCGACCTGGTCGCTCTGGCGACCGTCTGCGACGTCATGCCGCTGACCGGGCTCAACCGCGCCTTTGTGGCTCAGGGGCTGCGCGTCATGGCCCGCGGCCAGCGGCCGGGCATCGCCGCCCTGCTGGAGATTGCGGGCACGCGCGGCGTGCCGACCGCGACCAGCTGCGGCTTCGCCATCGGACCGCGCATCAATGCCGGCGGCCGTGTCTCCGATTCCGGCCTCGGCCTGCGCCTGCTGCTGACGCAGGACCCCGAAGAGGCGCGCGAAATCGCCGAGCTGCTGGACAGCGTCAACCGTCAGCGCCAGCAGATCGAACTGGGCGTGATGGAGGGGGCGATCCGCCTTGCCGAAGCGCAGATCGCAGCCGGCCATCCCGCGCTGTTGGTGGGCGGCGACGGCTGGCATGCCGGCGTCGTCGGCATTGTCGCCGGGCGGCTCAAGGAACGATTCAACCGGCCGGCGGCCGTCATGGCCTATGCTGATGGCCGCGCCACCGGGTCCGCCCGGTCCGTGCCCGGCATCGATATCGGTGCGGCAGTCCTGGCCGCGCGCCAGGGAGGTCTTGTGGAACGCGGCGGCGGCCATGCCATGGCGGCCGGCTTTTCGCTGCCCATCGATGGCGTGCTGGCACTGCACAGCTTCCTCAATGACCGTCTGTCAGCCGCCAGCCTGATGCCAGCGGCCGCCGCGCTCGCCATCGAAGGTGTCATGACGCCGCGGGGTGCGACCGTGCAGGTGGCGGAACACCTCTCCCGCCTCGCTCCCTTCGGCCAGGGCAATGACGAGCCGCTGCTCGTCATGAGCCATGCCCGCGTCAGCAAAGCCGACCGCATCGGCAAGGACGGCGGCACCATCCGGGCCATCATCGAAGGCGAAGGCGGCGGCAGGCTGAAGACGCTGCTGTTCCGCGCCAAGACCGGTCCGCTGGCGGAGGCGCTGATGGATACCGGCCGCCGCCCGCTGCATCTGGCGGGCTATCTGCGGGCGGAGGAATGGAACGGCACCGTCAGCGCCAGCTTCATCCTTCAGGATGCCGCCTGGGCCTGACGCGGGCTACAGGTCTTGCGCCCGGCGCGGGCGTGCTCTGTCACGCGCCTGACCAAAAATGCGCCTCTTGGGGGTTGATTCCCGTCCGGCCCTCGGCTACCCAGCGGCACGGCCTGATGTGGCGCCGCAGGGCATCTCATCGCACTGCCAGAATGGTTCGTCCCGTTCGTCTAGAGGCCTAGGACACCGCCCTTTCACGGCGGTAACACGAGTTCGAATCTCGTACGGGACGCCAGTCTTTTCATTTACAGATCGAAAATCCCCAAAATCGCTATCCGCTTCTGTCCAATAGCCATCTTGAGCGCTATGGTCCTCGCCTGGGCCTGGGAACGCTTCCAAAACGGAAGGACTTCAAGATGTCGTTTTTCGTGATCATCGTCGTCGTCCCTTATCTCCTCGCCGTGGTGGCCGTCTGGCAGCCAAGCTTGCTCAAGCGCTTCAATAGCGAGTGGCCCTGGGAAACGCGCCGCCGCCTGAGCGCGGGTGCTGAGCGGGCATAACGCCCTTCCGCTCAGCCGGCCTTATGCGCTGACCATCTGACGAGCCCGGATGAAGTCGCGAATGCGCGCGGCTTCTGCGGGCGTGGCCGGGTGGTAGATCATCATCGCAAGATCAGGCCGGCCATCAACCGCAAAGCCTGAAAATTCCAGTTCGATCAGACCAAGCACGGGATGGTGCAGACGTTTGAGACCTTCCCCCTGGCTGATCACGTCGTTGTTCCGCCACAGGGTCGCGAATTCCGGGCTCAACCGGCATAGGTCTGCGACCAGAGCCTCAATTTCCGCCACGGCCCCCGCCCGCGCCGCATCGGCGCGGAAGGCGCCCACCACGAAGCGCGCGACGCTTTGCCAATCGTCCTGCGCCGCGCGGATATGGCTGTTTTCAAACATCAGACGCAGAATATTGCGCTGGCTTGGCTGTAGCGCGCCGTAATCCGTCAGCAAGACAGCGGCCGCGGCATTCCAGGCGACGATGTCCCAGGTCGCGGTCTTGACGATCGTCGGACTGACCTCGAAGGAATCGATCAGGCGCTGCAGCCGCGGCGTTACGCCCTCGGCCGGCGTATAATGAACTTCCGGGGGATGGCCGAGGCCGAGCAGAAAGAGATGTTCGCGCTCCGGCTCGGTCAGCATCAGCCCCAAGGCGATCCGGTTCAGCACATCGGCTGATGGCGCCCCACCGCGTCCCTGCTCCAGCCACGTATACCAGGTCGGACTGATATTGGCGCGCTGGGCGACCTCTTCCCGGCGCAGACCGGGCGTTCGCCGCCGCGCCTGCGGAAAGCCGAGGCTCGCCGGATCAAGCCGCATGCGACGATCCTTCAAATAGCTGCCCAGCCGCTTATCGGTCTCGCCCGCCATGCCGATCCTAGTGGTAATTATACCATGATAAGGTCACTACTTTAACAGTATCGAGCTTAGGGGGATATCAAGCGCCGGACCATAACGGAGCTTTCGCCATGCGCGTATTCGTCACCGGCGCGACCGGCTTTATCGGATCGGCCATTATCCCAGAGCTGATACAGGCCGGTCATCAGGTGATCGGCATGACGCGATCCGATGCCGGTGCGGCGGCCCTGGTCGCCGCCGGGGCCGAGCCCTATCGCGCGACCTTGGAAGACGCGGACAGTGTCGGTCGCGGTGCGGCGCTGGCCGAGGGCGTCATCCATTGTGCCTTCGACCACGATTTTACGAATTTCGCCGCCAATTGCGAGAAGGACCGCCGCGTCATCCTGGCCCTCGGCGCCGCGCTCGCGGGCTCCGATCGGCCTGTGCTGGTCACCTCCGGGGTCGGGATCGGAATCGCGGCCGCAGGCCAGCCCGCGACCGAGGACGTCGTCAATCTCCACCACCCGAATCCGCGCGTCACTACCGAAATCGCGGCCCAAGCGGTGCTGGCGACCGGCGTCAATATCTCAGTGGTGCGCCTTCCCCAGGTTCATGACACGGTCAAGCAGGGCCTGATCACCTATTTTGTCGCCGCGACGCGCGAAAAAGGCGTCTCGGCCTATGTGGATGACGGGCTCACCCGCTGGTCGGCCGCGCATGTGCTGGATGTCGCGCGCCTCTACCGGCTGGCGCTGGAGCGCGGGGAAGCCGGGGCGCGCTATCATGCCGTCGCTGAAGACGGCGTCACGGCGCGGGCGATCGCCGAGTCCATCGGCCGCGGCCTGAATGTCCCGGTCAAATCCATCCCGCAGGCAGAAGCGCCAGACCATTTTGGCTGGCTCGCCATGTTTGCCAATCTGGATATGACCGCGTCGAGCGCGCAAACGCGGCACAAGCTCGGCTGGGCACCGACCGGCCCGGACCTGATCAGCGATCTTGATGCCATGGACTATGGCACCGTCCAGCACTAACCGCCGCCGTGAATGATCCGGCAACGAAGCGACAGCGCCGCTTCAGTGCAGGATGCTCTGCGCAAGCCCCAGCTGCGCCGCCAGAGCCGCTTCATTGACCGGCTTTCTGACGACGGGAACCTGCCTGAACCGCTCGGGTATCATCAGGCTGTCGCCGTAGCCGGTCGAGAAGACGAAGGGGATGCCCTGGCTTAAAAGCTGGTCGGCGATCGCTTCGGAGGTCTCGGCCCCCAGATTGAAATCGAGCACCGCGATATCCGCGCCGAAATGCTGGATAGCCTTCTGCGCATCGCCCACATTGGGGGACAGCCGGATCTCGCGCGCGCCAAGCTTACGGATCATTTCTTCAATATCCAGGGCAATCAGCGCCTGGTCTTCGACGATCAGCACGGACAGGCCATCGAGGCTGGTCACAGCCGTCTCGGCGGCAGCCGTGCGGACCGCCAGCGGTTCGGCTGAACTGATACGCGCCGCGGGCACCACCAGTTTAGCCTGCAGCCCTTCCGGCGCGTAGTCGATGGTAACGGAGCCGCCAAGATCATGCGCGACCGTCGTGCGGATCAGCTTGGAGCCAAAGCCTTCGAGCCTGGGTTTGGCGAGTGCCGGTCCGCCCCGCTCGGCCCAGGAGATTTCGCAATTGCCGTCGGCGTCGCGGCGCCAGCCGATGGTCAGCTTGCCCGTCGACACGGACAAGGCGCCGTATTTCGCGGCATTGGTCATCATCTCATGCACGACCAGCGCCAGCACGCCGAAGCTGCGGTCGTCCAGCCTGATTCCCGGACCGGACACCACCACCCTGTCCGGCGCGCCGCCGTAGCGATGCAGGCTCGCCTCAGCTTCGACCAAAGTCCCAAGATCGCCGGTGCTGCTGCCCAGCGACTGGTCATGGGCGAAGGCCAGGGCCCGCAGCCTGCCCTCCAGCGACGCCGAATAGTCGGCAACGCTCGCCGCATGGGCCCCGGTCTGCAAGGCGATGGATTTGACCAGCGCGATGATGTTTTTCACCCGGTGATTGAGTTCCGCGTTGATCACGCGGCGCCTCTTTTCAGCGCGGGCGCGTTCCTCTTCGTTGATCTCGGTATGTCTGAGGACAACGTCGCGAACATAGTTGCGGATCGCCTCGGCAATCGCCAGTTCCGGGTCGGTCCAAGGCTGCGATCGGCCGCGCACGTCTTCCCGCCAGGTTGAAAAGCTGCCCCGCGGGCTGAGCCTTTCGCCCTGGGGCGTCGAGACCACCGTCTTGAAGGGCGCACCGGCCCATTCAATATTGTGTGCTTCCTCACTCCGAAACAGCAGCAGGTAATCGCGCGGCGATGCCGACAGTGGAATGGCCAAGGCACCGGCCACCACCGTTCCGTATTGGTCGGAACTGAGATTGGAACGCAGTTCCTGGGTGTGCCAAATCGACGCCTTGGCCTTGTCGCGGATATGGTCGAGCAGCGCCGGCACCGCAGCGGCCGACGGCGCCAGCCCCAAGGCGGTCCAGTGCCCATCAACCCAAAGTGCAGCTCCATCGGACTGGATCAGGGACGCAAACTCGCCCAGATTCTCGCGTAATTTGGCAGACAAAGATCCATCGGCGCCCAAAGCGCCTATGATCTTGTCCAGCCGCTCGCGCGCCAGATTGGCGGCCAAAATCTCGGCCCTGCGTTCAGCCACCGCGATCTGAAGAGAGAAATATTGCCCGAACAGCTCGGCACCGATGCGCAAAGGCAGCGGCACGCGCTTAGGACTGTCATGGTGGCATGAAATCAGCCCCCACAGTTCACCATCGACGATGACGGAAATCGAGAGCGATGCCTGCACACCCATGTTCTGCAAATATTCGCAGTGGATGGGAGAGACACTGCGAAGCTGAGAAAATGACATGTCAACCGGCTTGTCGCCTGGGCGCAATGCCGGTAGGATAGGCACCGTCAGATAGGCTGAATCTCCGATCATCCTTATGGTATTTTGGAGATAGAGGCGCCGCGCCTGATAGGGAATGTCGGAGGCAGGAAAATGCTGCCCCAGAAAACTGGGAAGAGTGCCGTTTTTGGCTTCCGCGATCACGCGTCCGGCGCCATTGTGCAGGAATTGATAGACCATGACCCGGTCATATCCCAGCATGGATCGTATCAGCCGTGCCCCGGTTACCGCGATCTGCCCGACATCGGTATGCAGACCAATCTTGCGCACAAGCATCTGCGTGATATCGAGTGCGCCCTCTGCACTGCCAGCGCTATCCGCTGCGCGCTCGAATTCAACGAAGGTGAATTCCTGATGGCGATGCATGATCACATCAAGCGCGTCTGCAACGCCGGGAAGCCTCGCGCCAAGCAAAATGCCCGCTACTTCCGAACCGCCCGCCTTGGCAAATGCATTGCGAATATCATGCGCTACGTCCCGCCCCACAATATCGGCAAGCGGCATCCCATGCACGATGTCGCTTACGCCCAGAAACGCTGGCGCATTGGCCGAGGCAAAGCGCAGCGTGAAGCTGTCGGCGTCAAGCACAAGCATGGCGCCGTGCGGCTGGATGGACCCGGGAATATGAATAGGCTCCCGGTCGCAATTTGTAAGGTCCGTCTTTTCAATCATGCTCGGGTCATCATATCCCATCGACACAATGGTCGAAGACTGGGTCGTGTTTGTCAGTCATCAAGCCCTCGGCAGGCGCCAAGCAGCCAAGCAAGCACAGCTTTCGCTCTGTGATCGCTCTAGCGGCGGAGACCTCGCATTTGGGCAGCAGCATCAAGCACGCCGTACGCGCCCTGCCCTGTCCCGCCTGCTGCTGCACCAGTGAACGCGCCCATGAGCCCTATCTCAATCAGTTGTGTTCGCGAGTAACATAGAAATAGGAAGCCGTCCGTCCACTTGTAGACGCTCGGGACAGAAATTCTGCAGTGCTAAAGCGAGACAACGATGGCTACTCCCAGTCCAGAAGACCTTTCAGGAAATGCGCTTCTATCAACTTTATGGGAGGCGGATCGCAACCGGCTTGTCCCGCATATGCTGGTCTTCGATCTCAAGCCGGGCGATATCCTGCAGCGTGCCGGTGAAACAGTGGTCGATACCTGGTTTCCCTGCGGTTCCGCCATGGCCTCTTTTACGGTTGATACCGATCACAGCAACAACGCCGTGGAGGTGGCGGTCGTCGGCCGTGAAGGCGCGATAGGGGGGATTGTCTCGAACGGCAGCCTACCCTCTTTCTCGACAGTGGTCGTGCGCAGCGGCGGTCATTTTCTGCGGATAAAAACCACCGCGCTGGAACATGCGAAGCTCGACTCGATCCATTTGCGCCACTGGTTTGCGCGCTACTCAGACTGCCTGCTGGCCCAGGTCTTTCAGACGGCCGCCTGCAACGCGACGCATACCATCACGCAGCGCAGCGCGAAGTGGCTGCTGGCGGCCGTCAAGCGCACCAGAGGCGCCGAATTCGAGATGACGCAGGAGCAACTGGCGGAATTGCTGGGAGTCGGGCGCACCTTCGTCACCCAGACCGTCCGCAAATTGCGGGAAGCCGGACTTATTACGACGCGGCGCGGGGTCTTTGTCGTATTGGATGAGGCCGGCCTGCAGCGCCTCGCCTGCGGATGCACAACCTCCATCGACCATCATTTTGATGTCGTCTTGAAAGGCATCTATCCAGCAGACTGAGGTGCAGACATGCCCCTTGTCTCGACAGAGGCCGCACCTAGGTAAGCTCGATGAAACACAGCACCCTCTTTCTCGCCGCTACTCTCGCCACCGGCCTCTTGGCAGGCTCAGCCCATGCAGCGGGCTGCGTCTCTGGCGCGGCCGTTGGCGCCGTCGCCGGCCATGTCGCCCATCACCATGCGGTGCTCGGTGCCGCTGCCGGCTGCGTCGTGGGCCATGAAATGAACAAGCACGAGCAGAAAAAGGCCGCCAGGCAAGTCAACGGGTCCTGAACCGCGGGTCTGCAGACAACACGGGTTGCGCTGGCATAATACCTTGGAATGACACTGCAACGCGTCGCCATCGGGGATGCCGTTACTGCGCAGGCATTGGTCTGTCGACGACGCGAGGGACGGAGTGTGGACAAGGTCAACCCATGAGCGAGCCGCCGAACAGTCGCCGAGGCGCGTTCATCGCACTTGTCGTCGTCATTTTTCTGATCGTCGGTGGTATCTGGATCAGTGGGGTGCTGCACCGTACCGGCGCGATCCAGGATTGCGCCATGCAAGGCCGGACGAATTGCTGACGCATGCTATGCGTCAGCCCCCATACTCTGGCGGAGACGGGCAGAGCTGCGGCCATTCCGGCCATGGCTCCGCCCCGTGGACCAAAGTCAGCTCTGGCCGAGTTCCGCCGCTGCCGTCTTCGCATTCTCCTTATTCACGAGAATGGCGGGGATGAAGGTATAGGGCGGCAGATCGTGGTTGCCCGCGAGATAGCGCGCGACATTGTCGATCGCCGTCTTGCCGATGATATAGGGTTGCTGGGCGGCGACCGCCGCGGCCGGTGAATTCGGGTCAGCGACCATCTTCACGACATCAGGGCTGCCATCCACGCCATAGGTCCGAACCTCGGGCCGGTGGGCCGCGATGATGGCTTGCGTGGCACCCACCTGCGGCACATCCCAGGCCGACCAGACGGCAGCGATATCGCCCTTGTTAGGATATTTCTGCAGCAGGTCAGTGACCTGGCTATAGGCGTTCTGCACGGTATTGGGGATGACGTCGCGCAGTTCCGGCTGGACGATATGGATATCCGGGAAGGCCTTCAGCACCAGCTTCAGCTCGTCATAGCGAATGGCGCAAACCGGCACGCTGTAAAAACCGTTGAAAACCAGAATATTGCCGCGGCCGTGAATGTCGCTGGCCAGCTGCAAAGCCAGCTTCTCGCCGATGCTGTAATTGTCGGATGTCGTATCATTGATGCTGTAGGGGGAGATCGTATCCACCGTGAACAGCGGAATGCCGGCCGCGCGGATCTTCTTCAGCCAGGGCTGCAGCACTGGCCCATTGCCTAGCTGCTCGACGATGACATCGGGCTTCTGCGCGATCAGCGTCTGGATCTGGCTGATCTGGCGGCTGTCGTTGCGGCCGCCATCGAGGGCGATGGGGATGCCGCCCAGACGCTTCACCTCGTCGATCTGGCCCTGATAGGCCTTCAGATCCCAGTAATGCTCGGTCCCGATGACGGTGATGCCGATGCGCTTGCCTTTCAGGCTTGGCACGTCATCGGCTTGCGCCACACCTGCGGCGCCTAGGCCCAGTGCGAGCGTCAGCCCGAAAAGAACGGGAATCTTGGACGACATTCTGATGAACTCCATAGGGGTTTGATTCACTCGGCGGATTGCAGACTGCGAGCCGCGAAGCTCACTGCCAGAACCGCGAAAACGAGCAGGCCAACCGCGACCTGCTGCCAGTAGAAGTTCCAGCCGATCAGCAGCAATCCGTTATGCAGCATGCCAAAAAGGAAAACGCCGAGCAGCGTGCCCAGGACATTGGGTTTCGCCTCCCGGCTGATCGTGGTGCCGACGAAAACGGCGCCGATGGCATCAAGCAGAAAGGCATTGCCCGAGAGCGGGACGTAGGATTTGACGGTCGCGGCCAGCAGCAGGCCGGTGACACCGCAGAGCAATGCGGACAGGATGTAGACCGCCCAGGTCGTGCGGCTGACCGGCAGGCCGGAATAGCGCGCAACTTGCGGCGCGGCACCGATGGCGCGCACATGCCGCCCGAAGGCCGTGCCGCCCAGCAACACCTGCACCAGGATGACGGCCGCGAGAAGAATCCATAAGGGCGCCGGCAGCCCCAGAAATATGCCGTGGGCAAGAGCCGTCAGACCAGCCGCAGGGAAGTTGGAGACGAGATAGATCGGCGTGCCACCATTGGTCGCCAATTGCTGCACGCTCTCGCCCACGAACAGCACACCGAGCGTCGCCAGAAAGGGGCTGATGCCAAGCCCCGCGATCAGCAGGGCATCGACCAGCCCTACGCCCAGCGCGCCGCCTAGACCGGCCGCCAGGCTCAGCGCCAGGCCGTGGCCCGCCGCCATCAGCGTGACCGAGATCATCGCCGCGATATCGGCCGAGGTGCCGACCGAAAGGTCGATGCCGCCGGCCGAGACGACCAGCGTCATGCCCAGGGCCACGATCGCCGGCAGGGTGAAGTTGTTGACCAGAATATGCAGCAGATTGCCGGGCGTGCGGAAGGTGGGCGAGGCGACCGCGAAGATGACAAACAGCGTCAGCAGCGCGACCGGGCTCACCCAGCGCACCAGGCGCGCGATCAGCAGGCGGTTCGGGGATGTCGTGCCAAGGGCCAGGGACATATCAGGCGGCTCCCGCGGGTCGTGACACCGATCGCAGCGCCACGATCGCGAGGATCAGCACACCCTGCACGCCATTGACCCAGTAGCTCGACACATTGAGCAGCTGGAAACCGTTGATCAGGCCACCGATGAACAAGACGCTAAGGATGGTGCCACCGATGGAGGGCAGCAGCCGGCGCGAAAAGACCACGCTCATCAGGCTGGTCAGCACGACAGAAAGCAGGATATCGCCCGATCCGGGCGAACTGCCGGAAAGCCGCGCTGCCTGCAGGATGGCGGCGAAGGCCGCCAGCACTCCGGCACCGATATAGCTCGCCGCGATATAGACGGAGACGCGCAAACCCGCCGCGCGCGCCGCCTGGGCGTGGCCGCCCACCGCCTGCAGCCGCAGCCCCCAGGGCGTGCGATGGATCAGCACCAGCATCAGCACTGCGACAATCACCAGGGACCAACTCGTCACCGACAGACCCAGCCAATCCGCGCCGGTGATCCAGGCGAGCAAGGGCGAGGTTGAACTGATCACCGTGTTCTGAGTCAGCACCAGTTCCAGCCCGCCGCAGATATTCATCACGGCCAAAGTCGCGAGCAGCGGCAGCATAGTAAGGCTGACCACCGCCAGCGCATTCAGCGCCCCGACAGCCGCCCCCGTCGCCACTGTCAAGCCCACGGCGGAGGCATCGGAAAAACCGGCATTCGTGGAGACCGTGTAAACTGCCACGCACAGACCCAGATTGGCGCCGAGCGAGAGATCGATACCGCCGCGGATGACATCGCCACCACCACCGATGATGACCACCGTCATGCCAAAGCCCAGCAGCCCCAGGACGGCAGACTGCTCGATGATATTCGTGAGATTGCCGAAACCCGCGAAACCGGGGGCGAAGATCCAAAAATAGGCGAATACGGCAATCAGCGCAAAGAACGACGCCAGGCGAATCAACTGGCCCGATCCGAGGAACGGGCGCCGCGGTTTGGCGCGGCTGTGATCAGGCGCGAAGGACTGCCCCGAGGTCGGCAGAATGGTATCGCTGCTCATGCGGCCTCCGGCGCTTGCAAACGGCCATCGGCGCCAGTCGCGGCCGCCAGGATCTCGTCCGCCGTAGTTTCGGCCGGCAGCAGCCGCTGGGTGATGCGGCCGCGATACATGACCAGGATGCGGTCGCAGATGCCGCGCAGCTCCATCAGATCGGTGGACAGAATCAGAATGGCGGCACCGCGCGCCGCGAGATCGCCCAGCAACCGGTAGATTTCCACCTTCGCGGCGACATCCACCGCGACCGTCGGCTCATCCAGAATATAGACGTCCGATTGCGCACTCAGCCATTTGGCGAGCACAACCTTCTGCTGATTGCCGCCGCTGAGATCACGCAGCCGCGTCTCAGTCCCCGGCGTCTTGATACCAAGCCGCTCGATCAGGCCCTGCACCTGCCGCCGCTCCTGCCCGCCATCGATGAGGCCGAAGCGCGTCAGCTTGCCGAGGCTCGCGAGGGTCGCATTCTCGCGCACGGAAATATCCAGTGCCACGCCCTGATGCCGCCGATCTTCCGGCACCAGGCCCAGGCCCCGCGCGACGGCGCGGCCGGGGGACGGAATGGAAACCGGCTTGCCACGCACCAGGATTTCCCCGCCATCCGCCTGCGTCAGACCGAACAGCGCCTGCAGCACTTCCTTGGCGCCCGAGCCGAGCAGACCGGTGAGGCCCAGAATTTCACCCCCGTGCAGAGTAAAGCTGACATCGGCGAAACTGCCAGCGCGGTGCAGCGACCGGACTGCCAAAATCGGCTCGCCCCGCGGCACATTCTGTTTCGGAAACATGTCACTGATATCCCGGTTGATCATCAGCGACACCATCTCGGCCATCGGTGTCTCGCGCGGGTCCAGGGTCGCGACATCACGGCCATTGCGCAGGATGGTGACGCGGTCGCACAGGTCCCGCACCTCTTCCAGATAATGCGATATATAGACAATAGAAGTGCCCTCGCGGCTCAGCCGCCGGATGATGGCAAACAGCCGGTTCGCCTCCTGCCTTACGAGCGCCGCCGTTGGCTCATCAAAGACCAGTACGCGCGGACGGTCCATCAGCGCGCGGGTAATCTGCACGATCTGCCGCTGGGCCGCACTCAGGTCGCCGATCAGCGCGTCGCCCGCAATCGCGATATCGAACTGGGCCGCGATGATCCACTCGGCCTCGCGTGCCATACGCCGCTTCGCCAGAAATGGCCCGATCCGCCGCTCCCGGCCCAGGAACAGCGCTTCCGCCACCGTAAAGCTCGGCGGCAGCAGCGGCTCCTGATGGATAATATGAACGCCCCGCGCTTCCACCGCGCGCGGCGTCACATGCGGCAATATCTCGCCGCCGATCGCGACTGTGCCATCGTCAGGCTTATAGAGGCCCGCCAGCACCTTGATGATGGTGGACTTGCCGGCCCCGTTCTGGCCGATCAAACCGTGAATTTCGCCGGGCCTGACAACCAGGCTCGCAGCATCCAAAGCGCGCGCGGCACCGAAGATCTTGACGATCCCGCATAGCGCCAGCGCTTCCTCCGGCATGCTCACAGCGCTCCGTGACGCGGTGGCTTGATACCGTTGAGATAGTAATTGCCGATGGCGGCATATTTCCACCGCACCGGATCGTGCAGCGTATGCACGCGCACATTGCGCCAATAGCGATCGAGATCGTGCTGCGCAAGGGTGGAGCGCGTGCCCGCCAGCTCATGCAGCTTGTTGGCAGCGGCAAGCGCCGCCTCCGTGCCCCAGGCGCGCGCTTCGGCGACCGCGACGGAGGCGAGCGCCACCGTCTCCTCATTCGGCTCCCGCGCCGCCAGGTCAACCGCGTGACCGGCGCGTGCGAGCAGCGCATCCGCCGCATGCTGGCGCAGCGTGAGGTCGCCAATAGCAGCGATCGTGTAGGGGTCCTCAGCCGCAGTCTCTTTGCCGCTGTCGATCCAGGGACGGGATTTGGTGCGCACGAAGTCGATCGTCTCAGCCAGCGCCCCGCGGCCGATGCCGATATCGACGGCGGCATGGATGATCTGTCCCAGAGGCCCCATGCTGGTCGGAGTCTCGAAGGATTCATAGAAGGGAATGACGGCATCGGGCTCGACCAGCGCATCCTCGAACACCGTCGTGCCGCTGCCCGTGGTGCGCTGGCCGAAGCTGGACCAGTCATCGATCAGGGTCACGCCCGGCGCATCGGGGCTGATAAAGGCGAAGACCACACGGTCCTGCTCATCCTTGGCGAGAGCTGCGACCCAATGCGCGAACAGCGCGCCGGTCGAATAGAATTTACGGCCATTGATGGCGAGCTTGCCATCATCGTTCGGCCGGATTGTCGTTGCATAGTCATGCACCGTGCGGCCGCCCGCTTCGCTCAGCGCATTGCCGATGCGGGCGCCGGCCAGCACACGGCCGAACCACAGGCGCTTCTGCGCCTCGCTCCCCGTCAGCCGCAGCGCTTCCAGAACGAAGTAATGGTTTTGCGGAATCTGGCCGATGCTGCCATCGGCGGCAGAGATGATGGCCGTCACTTCCGCCAGCGTCGCCGCAGAAACGCCGGCCCCGCCATAGTCCCGCGGCACCGTGATGGCCCAGAGTCCGCTTTGCGAATAGCGGTCGATTTCGACATGCGGCAGCCGGCGATCGCGGTCACGCTCGACGGCGCCCAGGGCAAATTCGGCCGCCAGGCGATGCGCAACTGCGAGGGCCTCGGCATCGTCGCGAATGACCGTGACGGGGGCAAGCTGCTCAGCGGCGCTCATTCTGCGGCTTCCTTGGCAAGGGGGCGGACTGCAGCGGCAGGGTGCGGCGCGGCGAGCCGTGGCCCCCGGCCGGGAAAGAGTTTTTCGCGCAACGTGCCCGGAGCGTACTCGGTCTTGTAGCGGCCGCGCTGCTGCAATTCCGGCACCAGCAGATCGGCGATATCGGCGAAGGTTTCCGGCGTCACGACATAGGCGAGGTTGAACCCATCGAGATCGGTCTCCGCGATCCAGGCTTCCATCTCGTCGGCCACCTCGACCGCCGATCCCACCAGCAGCGGGCCAAAACCACCGATCCCGACATGCTCGGCCACTTCACGCACGGTCCAAACCCGGTCAGGGTCCGCGGTGGTGAAGGATTCGACTGCGGAATGTACAGCCTCGTTGCGGATATAACGGATCGGTTCATCAAGGTCGTAGGAGGAGAAGTCGATACCCGTCCAGCCGGAGATCAGCGCCAGCGCGCCGGCATGGCTGACATAGCTCCGGTAATCCGCATGCTTGTCGCGCGCTTCCTGCGGCGTCCGTCCGACAATCGCGGTGGTCAGGTTGAAGATGCGAATGGCGCGCGGATCGCGGCCATAGTCCGCGGCGCGGCGGCGGATATCCGCGACATAGGATTTCGCGACTGTTTTCGTGGGCGCCGCCATGAAGACGCATTCCGCGTGGCGCGCAGCGAAATCCCGTCCCTTGCTGGAGGTGCCGGCCTGAAACAGCACCGGCGTGCGCTGGGGCGACGGCTCGCTGAGATGGATCGCATTAAGCTTGAAGAAATCACCATCATGCTGGATGCGATGCACGCGGGTGGGGTCGGTGAAAATGCCGCGCTCACGGTCGCGCAAGACCGCCCCGTCCTCCCAGCTGCCTTCCCACAGCTTGTAGGTCAGCGCCATATAGTCTTCGGCGATCTGGTAGCGCGTATCATGCTTGGGCTGTGATGCGGCACCGGATACACCGCGCGCAGCGCTATCCAGATAGCCAGTGACGATATTCCATCCGATTCGTCCCTTGGTCAGATGATCGAGCGTCGACATCCGGCGGGCAAAGGTAAAGGGTGGCTCATAGGACAGGGTGCTGGTGACGCCGAAGCCTAAATGCTCCGTCACGCTTGCCATGGCCGAGACGGTCAGCATCGGGTCATTCAGCGGCACCTGCGTCGCCTCGCGCAGCGCGGTATCGGTATTGCCGCCATAGACATCATAGACGCCGAGCACATCGGCCAGGAACAGCGCGTCAAACTTGCCGCGCTCCAGAATCTTCGCGAGATCGGTCCAATAGGCGAGGTCGATATAGCGGTCGGCACGGTCACGCGGATGGCGCCACAGGCCGGGTGACTGATGAACCACGCAATTCATATCGAAAGCGTTGAACAGAATTTCGCGTGTCATCGTCAGCTTCCTCGGCGGTGGACTTGGACCCGGGCGTGACCGGCCTCGGGTCCATCGGTAGGCTTCGGCACGAGCGGAACGCGGCCAGACAGTGTCGCGTCCTGGCTGTCAAGATTAAACGATTTTATCGTGTTTAATCCTGGTATGCCGCGGCAAAATTCTCTGCCCCAGATCGAACTGTCACTCAAGGTAATTTTTTATATAGCCTATTTTCATTCGTTAATATGGCGCAAAGCTATGCCGACCTTGGGCAGCGCCGGGGTCGGCGCGCTTCTGCTCAGACCCGGCCGACCCGCCAGGATTGCGGCGGGGCGGCACCATTGACCGCGAAATCGCCCACGACACGGTCCTTGTAGATGCGAGGATTATGGCTGCTCAGCGTGCGCGCATTGCGCCAGTAGCGGTCCAAACTGCCCGCGCGCAGCACGGCCGAGGCCCCCAGCGCGTCGAACAGGATGGTCGTCGCGTCCAGGATCAGCGTCGTCACCACGCCCACCGCCTGGGCGGATTCAATTTCCGCGATGGCCAGCGCGGTCTCGTCATGGGGCGCTGCCGCCACCCGCTCCACCGCCTCGGCCACTTTCAGCACGATGGCGCCGGCGGCGTAGGCCGCCCCGCGCACCCGGCCGATGACCTGAAGGATCTGCGGGTCCTGCTTCGGCAAAGCGGCATTGGCATGGCTGTAGCCACGATTGCGGCGCGTCACCGCCTGCGCCACGTCATCCGCCGCCGCGCGGCCGATGCCGGCCAAAGTCGCCAGATGCACCAGCTGATAGAAGGGCAGCGTATAGGGGAAAATCGTGCTGTCCTCGACGACATCGGCATCCTGCACGCGCACATCCGCGAAAGTCGCGGTGCCGCTGGCCGTGAGCGTCTGACCGAAGCCGCTCCAGTCATCGATGACGGTCAGGCCCGGCGCATCCCGCCGCACCAGCGCGGTGGCTGAGACGCCGTCCTCCACCCGCGTCGCCGCGACATGCAGCCAATCGGCATAAAGCGATCCCGTAGTGTAGAATTTCCGCCCGTTGATGACCCAGCCGTCCGGCACGCGCTGCAGCTGCGTGTCGAATGCCGCCTGCGCCGCCTCCCCGGCCTCGCTGCGGGCACTGCCGACGGTCTCGCCGCGGGCAATGCGCGGCCACCAGATCTCCGCCCGGCCGGGGATGGTGGTCTGCACCGCTTCTTCGACGAAGCCGAAATGGGCGCGCAGCGCCTGGGTGATATTGGAATCGGCGGCCGACAGCTCGATGAGCAGATTGAAGAATTCCGGCAAAGTGGCACCCACGCCACCCTCAGCCTCGGGCAGGCGCAGCGCGGTGAAACCCGCCTCTTTCAGCCAGCCGATTTCCGCGAAGGGCAGACGGCGGCCGATCTCACGCTCGACCGCACCTTCCCTTATGCGCGCGAAGACGGGACGAAAGCGCGCGGCCAGTGCCTCATACCGCGCAGTCGGACCGCTGCCCCACCCCTGATTGATCTGCGACATCGTCATCTACCTTGGTTTATCTGTTCGCGTGGCGCCGGCAGGCCGAGATTGGCTCGCAGGGTGGCGCCTTCATAGTCACGGCGGAAGCGCCCGCGCCGCCGCAGCTCCGGCAGCACAAGCGTGACAAAATCATCCAGCCCGGTCGGCAAAAGCGGCGGCATCACATTGAACCCGTCCGCACCGTACTGCACGAACCGCTCTTCCAGCGCATCCGCAATATCGGCCGCCGTGCCCACCAGCTGCCAATGGCCACGCGCACCTGCCACCCGCAGATAAAGCTCGCGGATGGTCAGGTTTTCGCGCCGCGCCAGATCCACCATCAGCTGCTGCCGGCTTTTGCTGGCGTTGGTCGGCGGAAATTCGGGGATGGGCCCGTCCAGCGGATAGCGGGACAGATCAAGCCCGCCGGTGATCGGCGCGAGCAAAGCGAGGCCCACACGCGGATGGATCAGCTCCTGCAATGCGTCGAACTTCGCCTGCGCTTCAGCCCGTGTCCGGCCGACAACGGGACAAACGCCGGGCATGATCTTCAGACTGTCCGGTGCGCGCCCATACTGCGCCATCCGGCCTTTCAGATCGGCATAGAAGTTCTGCGCATCCTCCACCCGCAGCTGGGCGGTGAAGACCGCTTCGGCCGTGCGCGCGGCCAGCTCCATGCCCGCTTCCGACGATCCTGCCTGGAAGATGACGGGCTGGCCCTGCGGGGACCGCGGCACGCTCAGCGGCCCTTCGACCTGAAAGAACGGCCCGTCATGGCGCAGCACATGCCGCTTGGCCGGATCGAAGAAGCGGCCGGTTGCCTTGTCACGCGGAAAGGCATCCGCCTCCCAGCTGTTCCACAGGCCGGTCACGACATCGGCGAATTCCTCCGCCCGCGCATAGCGCTCGCCATGCGCGAAATGCTGCTGCCGGCTGAAATTGCGCGCCTCGGCCTCGTTGGAGGAGGTGACAAGATTCCATCCGGCGCGGCCCCGGCTGAGCAGATCCAGCGAGGCAAATTGCCGCGCCACGTGATAGGGCGTGTTGAAAGACGTGGAAGCCGTCGCGACCAGCCCGATCCGCTCGGTCATCACGGCGAGCGCCGAGAGCAGCGTCAGCGGCTCGAACTGCGCGGCATAATTATGCGCAGTCCGGCTCAGCGCGTCGACATCATCGCCGCGCGTGCCGGCACCATCGGCGAAGAAGATGAGATCGAATTTCGCGGCTTCCGCTGCCTGAGCCAGGCGCATGTAATGGCCCAGATTGACGCCCGCATCGGCCTGCGCATCCGGGTGCCGCCAGGCTGCAATGTGATGGCCTGTCGGATAGAGGAACAGGCCAAGCTTCATCTCGCCCTGGCGCATGGTCATCAGCTCTGGCCGAGCTGCTTCGCGACCGCCGCCGCATTATCCTTCGTCACCAGGATCGACGGCACGAAGGTATAGGGCGGTACTGTCTTATCACCGTTGAGATAGCGCGCGACATTGTCGACTGCTGTCTTGCCGATCAGATAGGGCTGCTGCGCCACCACCGCGGCCGCCGGCGATGCCGGGTCACCCACCATCTTGACGACATCCGGGCTGCCATCGACGCCATAGGTGCGAATCTCATCGCGATGCGCGGCGATGATCGCCTGCGTCGCCCCCACCTGCGGCACGTCCCAGGCCTGCCAGACCGCCGCGATATCACCCTTCTTCGGATATTTCGCGAGCATGTCGGTAATCTGCGCATAGGCGTTCTGCACGGTATTGGGCACCACCTCATGCAGTTCGGGTTGAATGATATGGATGCCCGGAAAATTCTTCAGCACCAGACGCAGCTCGTCATAGCGAATGGCGATCACCGGCACATTATAGGCGCCGTTGAAGACCAGGATATTGCCGCGCCCACCAAGATCGCTCGCGAGCTTCAGCGCCAGTTCCTCACCGATGCGGAAATTATCGGAGGTCGTGTCGTTGATGCTGTAGGGCGACACGGTATCGACCGTGAACAGCGGAATGCCGGCCGCGCGGATTTTCTTCAGCCACGGCTCCAGCACCGGCACGCTGCCAAGCTGCTCGATGATCGCATCGGGTTTCTGGCCGATCAGAGTCTGAATCTGGCTGATCTGGCGGCTGTCATTGCGGCCGCCGTCCAGCGCGATCGGCACGCCACCCAGGCGCCTTACCTCATCCACCTGGCCCTGATAGGCCTTGAGGTCCCAGTAATGCTCGGTGCCGGCGACGGTGATGCCGATGCGCTTGCCCTGCAGGCTCGGCACATCCTGAGCCTGCGCCTGAGCCGCGACACTGCCCATGGCGAAGGCGCCGATAAGGCCGAGCAGGATTTTCGATCGTTTCATGCGCTCGCTCACTCTCTTCGCTGTTGTGGTGGTGTGACCGCTCATCCAGACACCGTGTCCCGATCAAACCGGTGGCGCGCCGCAGGATGGCCGGCCCCCAGCCTGTCGCCGCGACCGAACAGCTTCTGCCGCAGCGTCCCCGGCCGGTAGGCCTGCTTGTAGGCCTCGCGCTTCTGCAGCTCAGGCACCAGCAGATCGGCGATGTCACGGAAGCTTTCATGCGTCACGGCATGGGCCAGGTTGAAGCCATCGATATCGGTCTCTTCGGCCCAGGCCTGCAGACTGTCCGCGACCATCGCAGGGGAGCCGACAGAGACAGGGCTCAGGCCGCCGATGCCGCACCAGGCTGCAATCTCGCGAATGGTCCAGACACGGTCGGGATCGGCCGAACTCATCGCGTCCACCGCGGTGCGGATGGCATTGCTGTCGACATGATGAAACGGATCATCCAAGGCGTACCGGCTGAGATCGGTGCCGATCCAGCCTGACATCAGCGCCAGCGCCACATCGTCGGAACAATAGCGGCGATAGTCGGCCTCCTTCGCCTCCGCCTCTGCCGGCGTCGGCGCGACAATGACGGTATGCTCGGCGAAGATCAGCACCTCCGATGGATCGCGCCCGGCTTCCGCCACGCTTTGGCGCACGGCGGCGACGAATTTCTTGAGCACGGGCTTGGATGGCGCGCCGATGAAGATGCATTCGGCATTCTCCGCGCCGAACCGACGTCCGCGCGGTGACGCCCCGGCCTGATACAGCACCGGCGTGCGTTGCGGCGACGGTTCGCATAGATGCATGGCTTCGAGCTGAAAATGCTCGCCTGTATGGTGGATGGTGCGCACCCGCGCAGGGTCGACATAGACGCCGCTTGCCTGGTCGCGGCGCAGCGCGTCATCCGCCCAGCTGCCCTCCCACAGCTTGTAGCAGAGGGCAGCATATTCATCGGCCATATCGTAGCGCGCATCATGCGCGCGCTGCTGGGTGCGGCCGAAGGCCCGCGATGCGCTGTCAAGCGACGAGGTCACCATATTCCAGCCGATGCGACCGTCGGTGAGATGGTCCAGCGTCGACATGCGCCGCGCCAGCGTGAAGGGATGCTCATAGGTCATCGACACCGTCACGCCGAAGCCCAAATGCTCCGTCACCTCGGCCATGGCTGAAATGGCGAGCAGCGGATCATTCAGCGGCACGTGCAGGCCGTCGCCCAGCGCGGTGTCGCGATTCCCCCGGTAGACGTCGCTGACCCCCAGGGTATCGGCGATGAAAAGACCGTCGAACAGGCCACGCTCCAATATCCGCGCCAATTCGGTCCAGTAGCCGCGCTTGGTATAGGCCATGGCCTCGCTGCGCGGGTGCCGCCAGAGACCGGGCGACAGATGATCCGGCGTCGCCATGGTGAAAGCGTTGAGGCGAAGTTCCTTCGTCAAATCCTGGAGTCTTTCATGCGGCCGTCCGGCGGAATGGGGTGGGGGCCGCTATTGAGGAAAACCATAACCGGGTGCGACCACGCGGGGGCTGACACATGCCCGTTATACCCATCCTTCGTGCGCATATTTATGTAACACAATTATGTATCGTCTAATTACGATTAGACGATTTCTCATCGCCCTGAAATAGCGTCAGCACCAATTTTTTCGCAAATAGCCGGCCCGAAGCCGACGCTCTGCCCAGCACAGCGTGCAGTGCCGGCCGGCGCCGTCGCAAATGCGAATGACTTGCAATATTAGCTGGGGCCGGATATGCCCCTGCTCACGCACGGCCTCCTCGGGCTGATCACGCATCCTGACGCTGAAAGGCGGCGGATCTCCGCCGAAGCCAATCCATGCTTGCGACTTTCGTCATCGGCCTGCGCGAAGGACTGGAAGCCGCCCTGATCGTCGGCATCATCGCCGCCTTCCTGCGCAATAATGGCAAGTCGCTCGCGGCCATGTGGGCCGGCGTCGGCCTTGCCGTCGTCCTGTCGATCCTGGTCGGCGTCGGGCTGGATCTGGTCGAACAGGCCCTGCCGCAGGCCGCGCAGGAAGGGATGGAGAGCGTCATCGGCGCCATCGCCATCTTCTTCGTCACCGGCATGATCGCCTGGATGAACAAGCATGCCCGCAGCATGAAGCGGCAGCTGGAGGCGCAGGCCGCCGAGGCATTGAGCCATACCGGCGCCTTCGCCCTGGCCGCGATGGCCTTTCTCGCCGTGCTCAAGGAAGGGTTTGAGACGGCGGTCTTCCTCCTCGCTACCTTCTCCGCCGCGCAATCGGCGGCGCTGGCCGCGACCGGTGCCGTGCTGGGCGTGCTGCTCGCCGTGGTCATCGGCTGGGGCATCTATATCGGCGGCGTGAAGATCAACCTGTCGCGGTTTTTTCGGGTCACCGGCGCCTTCCTCATTCTGGTCGCCGCCGGCCTCGTCGTGACGGCCCTCCGCACCAGTCACGAGGCGGGCTGGCTGAATGCCGGCCAGCAGATGACCGTGAACCTGTCCTGGCTAGTCGCGCCCGGCTCGGTGCAATCGGCGCTGATCACCGGCGTGCTCGGCATCCCGACCGATCCGCGTCTGGTCGAGGTTATCGGCTGGTTCGCCTATCTCATCCCCGTCTCACTTTACGTCTATTGGCCGCAGGCGCGCCGCCCCTCGCCCCGGGGAGCCGTGCGGCTGCGCTATGGCATCGCCGTGCTGCTGCTGGCGCTGGCCGCTGGCCTCGCGTTGCTCTATCCGGCGGCCAAGCCCGGCCCGCTGCCGGCCGCCCCCCTCGTCGCCAGCAATGACAGCCAGACGGCCCTCGGCACGGCGCAGATCGACCCCGATGGCCACAGCCTACAGTTCACCATCCGGGGCCAGGACAGCCAGATCGCCCTCCCCGCCGGCCAGGCGCAGGCCGCCAGCCGCGACGGGCGACCTGCGCTGCATTGGCATATGGCCTCCAGCGGCGTACCGGCCCAGGCGCCGAGCCGGCTGACCCTCGATCAGGTTCTCGACCTCAATGGCGGGCGGGCGCCGCTTGGCCTCAACTTCCGGCTCCATCCCGGCCCCTATGACGCGCAGTGGAACCAAACCCGCAGCACCGATGTCTGGACCACTGGCAATGGCCTGCTTCTGGACGCCGCACAATCGGACATCACCATCGTCAACCTCTCTGGCAGCGGGCTTTACGGCCCCCGCCCGCTGACCGTCAGCGGCAAGGCTGACAGCAATTGGCAGGTCGCCAGCACCTATGGCGCAGCCGTCTCCACCACGCTCAGCCGCCTCGCCGCCGCGCAGCAGGAACGCGCTTTCTGGGCGGAATTGCTGCCCGCCCTGCTCGCCGTCGCGGCCCTTGCCCTCGCCGTCGCCGCCCGCGCGAAAGGTCGTGCCCTCAACCGCGCGGCCGCCGCGGCGCGCCCGTCGTCTCACGTCCATTCCATGACTGAAGGAAATACGCATGCCGCTGAATAGCTTTACGCGCCCGCTGCTGATCGCAGCCGGCTTCGGCGCCACCCTTTCCATGACCACGGCACTGTCCGGCACGGCGCAAGCAGCCGGGTCTGCTCCGATTGCCAACGGCGTCAGCCAGATCCACGTCACCCTGGTCGGTGACAACGGGGGCGCCTGCCTCATCGACTACACCAACGCCAAGGCTGGCCCGGTCACCTTTACGGTGACCAACAAGACCGCGACCGGCATTACCGAGGTCGAGATCCAAAACGACAACCGCATCCTGGGTGAAAAGGAAAATCTTGCCCCGGGCCTGCCCTCCGTCGGGCTGACGCTGACGCTGGGCGGCGGCAACTATCAGCTTTATTGCCCCGGCGCGTCGCAGGAATTGCAGAGCTTCACCGTCACCGGCGAGGCGGCGCCCGCGGCCTCCGGCACCGCAACGCAACTGCTGCAGGACGGCACGATCGGCTACGCGAAATACGTGACGGGTATTGCCAACGCCATGGTTGATGCCGTCAAGATCCTCAAGGCCGATATCGATGCCGGTGATCTCGCCAAGGCCCGCGCCGAATACCCGCTCGCCCGCCCCTTCTATGAGCGTATCGAATCCGATGTCGACAGCTTCGTGCTGCCCGGCTTCAAGGCGACCGACAATGCCGGCAGCCTGGACTATCTGATTGACATGCGCGCCTCGGCGCTCGACCCCAAGGTCGGCTGGCACGGCTTCCATGCGATCGAGCGTGACCTGTTCCAGAACAACGCCATCACGGCGGAGACCAAGACGCAGGCAGCCGAGTTGCTGACCCATGTCGAAATGCTGGCAAAGCTGACACCCACGCTGACCTACAAGCCCGAAGACCTTGCCAATGGTGCGGCCGACCTGCTGGAAGAAGTGCAGACGACCAAGGTGACCGGCGAAGAAGAAGCCTTCAGCCATATCGATCTCGTCGATTTCGCAGGCAATGTCGAAGGCGCCCAGCAGGCTTTCGCCTTCCTGGAGCCGGGCATGCAGAAGATCGACCCGGACCTCACCGCCCGTGTCCAGGCTGAGTTCGCCAAGGTGACAGCCATGCTCGATACCTATCGTGACCAGAGTGTTGCGGGTGGCTACCAGCTCTATACCGCCCAGTTGAAGGCGAGCGACGCCGCGAAGCTCAGCAAGGCCATCCAGGCCCTGCAGGAGCCCCTGTCGAAGATCGGCGAAAAAGTAGCGACTGCGGATAAGTGATGTCTGATAAATCAACGAAAATGCCATTTTTGTCCCGTCGCGGCGTGCTGTTCGGCGCGACTGCGGGCGCCGTGGGGGTGGCCGCTCACGCGGCTGCCTTTGCCGCCACGACGCCCGCGGCCGGCAGCGACGATTCTGTGGATCTGAGCAAAAGCCATCCCTTCTACGGCGACGGCCAGCAGGCCGGCATCAGCACACCGCCGCAGCGCCACTCCATGTTCATGACCTTCGACCTGACAACGGCGAAGGTCGGTGATCTGCAGGTGCTGCTCGCGCTCTGGTCCGGTGCCATCGCGCAGATGATGCAGGGTGCGACCATCGGGCAGGTCGAACCAGCCCAGCCCAGCGCCGTCGGTTTCGATACCGGGGAGGCGCTGAATCTCGGGCCGGCCTCGCTGACGGTCACCGTCGGTCTCGGCCCCAAGGTCTTCTCCGATACTTATGGCCTCAGCCATCAGAAGCCGCCGCTGCTGCGCGAGCTGATCCAGCTGCCGAGTGACGCGCTGATCCCTGGTCTGACCGGCGGTGATCTCTCCATCCAGGCCTGCGCGGATGATCCGCAGGTCGCCTATCATGCCGTGCGTGATCTGGCGCGTATCGCCAAAAGCACGGGCTGCGCGCAGACGCGCTGGACGGTGATGGGGTTCGGCCGCGCTTCGGCAGGCAAGGGTCAGACAACCCCGCGCAACCTGATGGGCTTCAAGGACGGCACCCGCAATCTGCGTGACGATGCGGAATTCGAGCAATTCGTCTGGGTCAAGGACGGTCCGGCCTGGCAGCGCTACGGTTCCTATCAGATCGTGCGTAAGATCCAGATGCATATCGAGAACTGGGATACCGACCGCGTCAGCGACCAGAACAACGTCTTCGGCCGCCATAAGGTGTCAGGCGCGCCGCTGACCGGCGTCCATGAATTCGATACGCCGGACTTCAAGAAGGTCGATGCCAGCGGCGATCCTGTCATTCCCATCACCGCGCATATCGCGCTCGCGGCGCATGAGAATAACGGCGGCGTGCGCATTCTGCGGCGCCCCTACAACTATACCGACGGGCTCAATCAGTTTGGCCAGCTCGATGCGGGACTGTTCTTCATGTCCTACCAGAACGATCCGGCCCATTTTGAAAGGCTGCAGACCAAGCTTGGCGCCTCGGATGCCTTGAACGAGTATATCGCGCATATCGGATCTGGGATTTTCTTCGTGCCCCCCGCACCGAAAGAAGGCGAATATATCGGGCAGGCGATTTTTGCCTGAACAATCCGATCTTTTATGAGTGAAAAAGGGCGGCTTGAGCCGCCCTTTTTTGTGCCCGCAACCGCTATCCCGGCAAGGCGCCAGAGATGTCAGGGGCCGCCAGGCCCGGACGGGCCGGGGCCAGGGCCGGAGGGACCAGGGCCGCCAGGCCCGGATGGGCCGGGGCCGGAGGGACCGGATGGGCCAGGCCCCAAGCCGCCGGCATGAACGCTGGCGGGGCCCCGCGCGAAGCCCGCGTCCTTCGCGGAGTTCGGACCACTGCCCTGGGCTGACAGCGCGCTGCCGACGCTACCAGGCGCTGTCCCTGCCACGCTCACTGAAGTGGCGACCAGTCCGGTGACACCCGTCCGCACCAGTCCCAGAATGGCGGGCTCGGGTGTGGCGGGCAGTGCCGTCCCGGGTGGCAAAGCCATATGAACTGCAAAGGGACCGGCGCCATCTCCACCGCCGACCAGGGTCTGAATCGCGTAGTGGGTGACACGCGGGCCGAAGACGAGGGCCGGATCGCTCTCCAACCGGTCGGGCACCGCCAGTGCCACCATCAGCCGGTCATCCACCAGCCTCCCCACCAGCCTGACACGCTGCCCGGCAAGCGTATCGAAATTACCGCCCGAGACCGGCAAGGCGCCTATGGCAAGGCCCTGCCCGACCCGCCGCAGACGGCCGTGCAGCAGCACCCCGGCCGCGGCGGCAGCCTGATCGATCCGGCTTGCCAGCACGCCGCCATCCGGTTGCGGCAGGCCGCTGACGGCGACCCAGGTTCCGGGCGTCAGCGCGGCTTGCACCCAGGCCCCCGGGGCCACATGAACATCCTGGCCAGCGATGAGCAGATGATCGGGCCGCAGCACGCTTTGCACCGGCCCGATAATCTCATGCCGGATGGCAATCCGGGCGGTCACCGGCCTGTCGTCCTGCCATGTCGCGACCAGGACCGCGCGTTCGCCCGCCGCCAGAGGCAGCGGGCCAGCCGCCGCACCATCGACGGTCACCGCCACAGACGGGGCCAGTTGCACCTCAAGCCCCGCTAAGCAGATGCTGCCGAAACCGGTGATAACGGCGGCAACCCCGGTCGGTGGCGGCGTGCCGGCAGGATTTGATATCGGCGTTGGCCGCGTGATAGGGCCGGTGCCCCCGATGCCGCGTTCGGTGAGCTGCATGCGGCCGTCCCCAGCCGGCAGGCGGCAGGCCGTACCGGGCATGACCGGGCGCAGCCACGCCGTGCCAGGGCCGCCCGGCCACCCAGCCGGATCGGGGGTCAACGGCGTGCAAGCCGTCAGCAGCGCGGCGGCCGTCGCCAGGGCAAGATAGCGCCTCACGGTGCCGCCCCCGTCCCGCTTTCATCCTCGACATAGAGATAGATGCCGAAATTGACCCGCCGCTTCGGTCCATTGTTTGGTGATGCATCATCCTGCGCGGCGATCGCCGCCGCACGCTGGTTGATATCCTGCAGCAGCCGCGCTGCGGCGGCGCGTGCCACGGCATCGAGCGCAGCCGCCCCCTGTGGGCTGAGCCGATCGTAATGCACACTCAAATCGGGAAAGGGCGCGTGATCGGTTGCCAGAACATTGGCGGCCGCAGCCGCGATATGATCATGCAGATTGCGCCCGAAATAGAAAAGCTGCGCCTCCGCGCCCGGTGCAGGCACGAAGGCCCGCGTATTCAGCCGCACCTGATCGCCTGGCTCCAGCGTCACGATGCCCTGAGCCAGCCATTCATCCAGCACGGCGCGCGGCCGCACATCGGTGGTGACCGACCGCACCAGCGCGTCGAAGGACGGCCCGGCGACCGCGCTCCGCGGCAGCAGCCAGAGATCCTCCCCCGTGCCCGGCGACGTGGGCGTCGCCAGCCAGCGGGCGATCAGCGCCGCGCTGAGCGTGACAGAGGATGGCTCGGGCAGAGCCGGCACCGGCGCGCCACCGCCCGCCTCGCGCAGCCGCCGGATTTCCTTGCGATGAATGCCCGTGGCCAGACTCAGCCGGCTATCCGTGCGCGCCTTCTCCTGCTCCAGACTGGCTGCCGCGACTTCCACGAACAGCATGCGCAACCGCTCGGAGAGGACGGGAAAGGTAATGCCCACGCGCAGCATCAGCCGCACCAGGGGGCGCAGCAAATGGGCAGAGGCGTTCAGGATCGCCTCAGTGGGAAGGGTATGCGGGGCCATCGGTCGATACGAAAGGTAACATGGGCGGTTCTCCGTGGGAACATCTCCCACGGCTATTGCGTGGGAAATTTTCCCACATTATAGATCGCCGACCGTCAGCAGGCTGGGTGTCGCGCCTGCACCCTATGGCCTGAGACCGACGATTGGAGCCTATACATGCTTCTCGGAAAGCGCGTTGCCGTCGTTCTGCCCGCCTATAATGCAGAGCGTACTTTGGTCCGCACCATCGCAGAAATCCCACGCAATATCGTCGACGATATCATCCTCACCGATGACGCGAGCCAAGACCGCACCGTCCCGCTCGCGCGCGCGCTCTCGCTCTTCACCATCTGCCACCAGCAGAATTGCGGCTATGGCGCCAATCAGAAAACCTGCTACGCGGCCGCCCTGGCGCGCGGCGCAGATATCGTCGTCATGCTGCATCCCGACTATCAATATTCGCCAAGGCTGGTCACAGCCATGGCTTCGATGATCGCGTCCGGCCATTACGATGTCGTTCTCGGCTCCCGTATCCTGGGCCAGGGTGCGCGCAAAGGCGGCATGCCGCTGTACAAATATGTCGCCAATCGCGCTTTGACAGCGACACAAAATCTTCTGCTCGGCCAGAACCTGTCCGAGTATCACACGGGCTTTCGCGCCTGGAGCCGATGCGTCCTGGAACGCCTGCCGCTGCTGCGCTGTTCAGACGATTTCGTCTTTGACAATCAGATGCTGGCCCTCGCCATCGACGCGGGCTTTCGCCTCGGCGAAATCTCCTGTCCCACACGGTATTTCGGCGGGGCGTCGAGCATCAACTTCCCGCGCAGCGTGACCTACGGGCTCGGCGTTCTGGCAACCTCGCTCGACTACCGGCTATCGCGCATGGGTCTGCGCCGCTCGGCGCTGTTCGGCGCCGAAAGCGGCCGCCTGACCGTGCCTGCCAGTCCGTCCGTCCAGCCGGAGAAGGCCACGGCATGAGCCTGACCTTTCGGGAGGGCCGGGAAAGCGCGGCGCGTGTCCGGCCGGCCGGCCGGCCGCACGACGGGCAGACAGCGCCGCAGATGCCGCGGCTTTGCCTGATCATCTTTCTGGTCCTTGTTCTGCCACTCGGCATCATGCTGGCTTTCATCACGCCCCTCGGCGGTGTCGCCGATGAAACCGCCCATGCGCTGCGGGCGGAAAGCCTGTCCCATGGCGAAATCCTGGGGCTTCGCACCATGATCCATCTGCCCGACGGCAGCCTGCACGCCGCGGCAGGCGTCTCCGCCGATCTTGGTCTGGCGGGTGCCGCCATGGTCGATGGCCCGGGGCAATGGGTGACCGCGGACACAATCCGCCACGCCCGGGCCGCCGCGTGGCAGGGCGAGCGGCATTTCGCGGAAATCACGCCGCTTGCCCTCTATGTGCCGGTCTTCTATGCCCCCGCCGCCCTCGCCATGGCGGCACTTCGCCTGGTCAGCGCCAGCCCCGCCGAAAGCTTCCTGGCCGGGAGACTGGTCAATCTTGCGGTCTTCGCCCTTATCGGTATTCTGGCGCTGAGCATCGCGCGGCGCGGCCATGCCGTCCTGCTCTGCACCCTTGCCCTGCCCATGGAAGTGTCGCTGGCGGCCTCGCTCAATCAGGACGGGCTGCTCATCGCGACCGCGGTACTGGCGCTTGCCTGCCTGACCCGGTCGGCGGAGGCCCCGTCTTTCACGCAGCAGGACCGCTGGGCGCCCTCCCCTGCCTGGATTGCGGCGGCCCTTCTGCTCGGCCTCATCGCCTTCGCCAAAATTCCCTATGCCGGCCTGCTGCTGCTGCTGGTTTTTCCGATCGAAGCGCGAAGCGCCTGTGCTGTCAGGCTGCTCATCGCAATACTCTGCGCGGCACCGGCACTCGGCTGGGCTTTCTATGCCATGACCCATATTGCAGCGCCCTGGCCGCCGCTGCCGCCCTATCACGCGGGCCCGCTCTATCCCGGTCCGCCGACAGACATCTTCACCAGTCCCGATGCCGCCGCGCAGCTGAAGGTGCTCGTCGCCCAGCCGTTCCGCATCCTCACCCTCACCCTGCAGTCCCTTTGGGCAAAAAAAGCCCTGGTGCTGGAGTTCATTGGCATCCTCGGCTTCGTCTCGCTCCGCCTGCCGCCGCCGCTTTATGCGCTTTGGGCATTGGCACTGCTGGCCGCCGTCATCGCGGACCACCAGCACAGCCGGCCAGGCAGCTTTCGGATACGCGATCAAGTAACGCTCGCGGTCATGCTCGGGCTGATCGTCATCGCCATCTATATGTCGCAATATCTCAGCTGGACGCGGGTCGGTTTCCCGATCGTGCAAGGGCCGACCGGCCGCTATTTCCTGCCACTGCTGCCGGCGACGCTGTTTCTGCTACCGCAACTCGGGCGCCGAGACCTCGGCCCGCCGGCGCTATTGCTGCTGCCCATCGCCATCGCTGCCGCCGCCAGCCTGATTGTCACGCCGCTTTGCGTGCTGGACGGATTCTACGCGCCCTGATGACTTGACTATGGCAACTCATTTCGGATGGTCCGGTCAGCGGTTGGGATAGCTGATCTCCGCGTGGTCACGGCAGCGTCGGCACGGCTCTCCATGCGCCTTGGTCCTTGAAAAAGTCCTAGGGAGGCTTCAAACCGCGAGTGATGGGGGACCGCCGCATGACCGAAGATAGCACTGAAAAGCCGCAACGGCGCAGACGTTGGAAACCGGGATTCCTGGCTGCGGGCTTCGCTTTACTAGGCGGGATCGTCAGCCTGATATGTTTTGGCACTCTTAGTTCTCGCGCGGCGACACCTGTTGCGGCAGCTTCGCAAGCTGATTCGCTCGCACCCGCAATCGATGAGGCGCCAAGCCACATGGCACGGCCGGACCAGTATCGGATGTATATCGCTTACTTTGAGAAGCATCAGGTCGGCGACGCCATGAACCAAGATGTGCTTGCTGCCATCAAGCTGGCGGCGGACGACGTGAAGAAGACCGGCATGTCGCTGGTCGTAACCTGCCATGGCAATGACGCGGTTGCCGGTAATCCCAAGGCGACCGAGAAGGATTTCAAGCTCGCCCGGTTCGTAACGATCCGCGACGATCTGATTGCCCAAGGCTTGGATGCGCGCCGGATCAAGTATGAGTGGAATGACGCGGCACTGACGGCCGCGGCAGCCAAAGAAGGCACGAAATCTACCATGGAGAAGCCGAACTGCTACATGGAGACTGCAGTTCCCACCTCCATGGATTAATATTTATCTCACGCGTGCGTCAGGACATGATCAAGCCGCCATCGACATTGTGGTCTGGCCCGTGACATCGGCAGCGTTATTGGCAGGACGTGGTCTGGGGCAAATACCGGACCGCGCCCGCCAGGACCGATGTGCGGGCATCGCGACGGATCACCACCCCCGCCTAGCGTGCTGGACGGATTCTACGCGCCCTGATTACTTGACTAAGTCAAGTTCTTTTGCGATGGTTCGGCCATGGAAACCGCAACCGCCCGCCTACGCCGCTTCAACCGCTTCTTCACGCAGTATGTCGGCGCGCTGGACCCAAAATTTCTCGGCACCGACATGTCCCTGGCGGAGGCGCGGCTGCTGTTTGAAATCGCCCAGCGGGACCGTCCTCTCGCGGCCGAGCTTCAATCCGCACTCGGCATGGATGGCGGTTTCGTCAGCCGCGTCCTCAGCCGCTTTGAAGGCCGCGGCTGGATCGAACGCGTACGTGGCACGGAAGACGCGCGCCAGCGGCCCATCGCGCTGACCGATGCGGGTCGCGCCGTCGCGACCGAACTCGACGAGCGCCAGCAAAGCGTGGTCGAGGCAAGCCTGGACCGTCTTCTGCCCGCCCAGCGCGGCCAATTGGTCCAGGCGCTGACGACCGTGCAATCTCTGCTCGACCCCACGGCTGAGCGGGGGTTTACCCTGCGCAGCTTTCGCGCAGGCGACATGGGGATGATCGCCGCGCGGCAGTCCATCCTCTACCGCAAAGACTACGGCTGGGGTCCTGAGATCGAGGTCATCGAAGGTGAGGTGACAACGAATTTTTTGCGCCAGTTCAAGCCGGGCCGCGAGAATTGCTGGGTGGCCGAAGTGGACGGCGTCATGGCTGGCTCGGTCTTCCTCACCGATGAAGGGGACGGGCTCTGCCGGCTGCGCCTGCTCTATGTCGAATCCTTCGCGCGCGGCTTGGGCATCGGCCGCGCGCTGGTCTCGGCCTGCGTCGATTTCGCACGGGCGGCGGGCTACCGGGAGATGACGCTCTGGACCCATTCCATTCTGGAAACCGCCCGCCACCTCTATGCAGCGCACGGCTTCACCATCACCGAGACCGCGATGCATGAGCGTTTCGGCATGCCCTTGATGGGGGAGACCTGGACGCTGCCGCTGCAGGACGGCAGCGGCAGCGACACTACGGCATGATCCGATACAGCAACATGCCGGCCAGCATGGCGCATGCGAACACAAAACTCGCGCCGTGACCTAGTACCAGACCGGAGATTGCCGGCCCCGGACATAACCCGACCAGTCCCCAGCCGATGCCAAAAAAGGCAGCACCAGCGACCAGCCGGAGATCGATGCGGGTGTTCGTCGGCAGGGCGAAAGCCGGGGCGAGAAGCGGACGCGCCCGGCGCCGCATGAGCAGAACGCCGAGGGCAGAGACCGAAACCGCACCGCCCAGAACAAAGGCGAGGCTCGGGTCCCAGTCCCCGGCCACGTCCAGAAAGCCGAGAACGCGCACCGGGTTGAGCATGCCGGAGATGGCGAGGCCAAGCCCAAAGACGAGGCCAGCCAGCAGACCGCCTAGCGCTCTCATACCCCGATCCCCGGCAGCAGATGGCGCATGACGAAGACGGTCGCGATGGCCATCGCCATGAAGACGGAGACCGCTGCCATCGACCGCGGCGACAGGCGGGCCAGACCGCAGACGCCATGGCCGCTGGTACACCCCGAGCCAAGGCGCGTGCCGAAGCCGACCAGCAGCCCGCCGATGACGAGCAGCGGCCATGGCGCGCGGAGCACCATCGCCGGCGCATGGCCGGCCAATCCCATGAACAGCAGCGGACCCAGCAGCAGGCCAAGGACGAAGGCCGCATTGGTCAGCGCCTCACGCCCCTGCGGCGGCAATAGCGCGCCCAGGATGCCGCTGATACCGGCGATGCGGCCGTTCAGAAGCAGAAACATCGCGGCGGCAAGACCGATGAGCAGCCCGCCGCCCAGGGATTGCAACCATACCTGCCAATGCATCAGCCCTTGCCTCATTCAAAATGTCCGGCACCAGCCCGCACCGCGGAATTTGGCCAGAAGAATTTGATCACAAAATGCTTGCGCCGTCCAAAAAAGCGATCACAAATTACGCCTGTCGCGTCAGAGGCGGCTCGTAGGAAAGAAATTCTCCAGGACTGCTGCATTATGACCGATTCTACTCTGGCTGACCGCTTTTCCAATTCCATCGCCCAGGAATTCGTGGTGCCGGAGGCGGACGCCGAGGCTGCCTGGGAGTCGGACCGCCAGCATCTGCTGCACCCCTGGACCAATTTTGCGAGCTTCAAGGAACGCGGCTCCTTCCTCGTCAGCGGCGCCCGCGGCGTCCATGTCTATGACGTCAATGGCCGCCCCTTCCTGGACGGCATGGCCGGGCTCTGGTGCGTCAATCTCGGCTATGGGCGCGAGGATATCGTGCAGGCGATGGCCGATCAGGCGCGGCGCATGCCCTATTTCACGCCCTTCGTGGATATCGGCTCGTTGCCGGCGGCCGAACTCGCGCGCGAGATCGCGCGCATCGCCCCCGGCGATCTCAACCACGTCTTCTTCACCTGCGGCGGCTCGACCGCGAATGATTCCGCCGTGCGGCTGATCCATTTCTACCAGTCGCTGCGGGGTAAGAAGGACAAGCGCCGCATTCTGGTGCAGACCGACAGCTACCATGGCAGCACTTATCTGACGCATTCCATGTCGGGCCGCCACACGATGCGCAGTCCGCATATCAATTTCGAGACCGAGATGGTGCAGACGCTGCGCTCTCCCAATACCTATCGCCGGCCGGAAGGCCTGGATGAAGCGGGCTTCTGCGATCTACTGATTCAGGAGATGGAAGAGCGCATTCTGACGCTGGGCGCAGATACCATCGCGGCCTTCTTCGCCGAGCCTCTGCTCGGTGCGGGCGGCGTCATTGTCCCGCCGCAGGGCTACCACGCCCGCGTCCAGGGACTCTGCCGCCAATACGATATCCTCTATGTCTCAGATGAGGTCGTCACGGGCTTCGGCCGTCTCGGCCATTTCTTTGCCTCCACCGAGCATTTCGGCATCGAGCCCGATATCATCATCTCGGCCAAGGGCATCACCTCGGGCTACCAGCCGCTGGGCGCGCTAATCTATTCCGACCGCATCCAGGCCGTGCTGAATGCCGCGCCCGAATCCGCCTGGTTTACCAATGGCTTCACCTATTCCGGCCATCCGGTGGTGGCCGCTGCCGGCCTCGCCACCATCCGCGCCATGGAAGCCGAGGACATCTGCGGGCGGGTGCGTGAAAACGGACCGAAATTCGAGGCCGCGCTGAATTCGCTGCTCGATATCGACATCGTGGGTGACGTGCGCGGCAGCCATTTCATGATGTGCGTCGAAGCCGTGGAGAACCAGACAACGCGGGAGCCCTTTCCGGCCGCCGTGGATATCGGCCATCGCATCGCCGACCATGCGCATGAACTCGGCCTCATTGCCCGTTCCATCGGCCATCTCATCGTGCTCTCGCCCCCGCTCGTCTTCGAGGAGGAGCATATCGCCGAGACGGCCGCGACACTGCGCGAGGCGATCCTGCGCACCCGCGCCGATGTGAAGGCGGAAGGCCTCCTCAGCTGATTTCCAGCTCAACCGGCCTGATCGAACCAGCGCTTCCACTCCGGCACCGCGGTGACGAAGGTCCCGCGGTGGTCGGTCTTGCCGGTGGAAAGTGCGGTGACCTTGGTATTGCCTGTACCCATGGCCTGTTGATAGGTCATGGCCATGCGGCCGACGCCGGGGGTGATGACTTCGTCGCTTTCGCCGTAATAGTTGCGCACCGGCGTCTTGATCACCCAGCGATAGGCCTGCAGCGTCTCGGCGACGATCCGGCCATAGGCCGAGGCCATGAAAAACCGCGGGTCGAAATAATCGGGCCGCAGCAGGTCATGCAGCTTGGTGGGCACTTTGGTCATGTCATAGTGCTGCCGCTCATAGACCGCGCGCGCGATGTCATAGTGGCTGTCGGCAAACAGCGCCCGCGCCAGTCCGGGCAGGCCATAGTAATTCTCGAAGGAAAATGCCGTCAGGATAAACAGCACCGGCACCCAGGTGGCGTCGATGCTGCGGGGAAAATCGAGAAAGCCGCTGAAGGCCGCAAACCCGTCCATCGGGGCGCTGGCGGTCGCCACGCCATCCACCGCGATGCCGCTCGCTTCCAGCTTTTCGAGCAAGGCCATGGTCACGAAACCGCCCTGCGACCATCCGCCCAGGAAGCGGCGGCTGGCGGAAACGCCCAACTGCGCCAACACCGCGTCCGCCGCCCGCAGCATGTCGAAGGGCGCCTGCTGCTGGCTGGCCTTGACGAGATAGCCCTCGGGCTCTGCCGCGCTGTCGCCCATGCCGAAATAATCAGCACCGATCACGATATAGCCCTGGCCTGCGAACTGCGCGAGAACGAGCTGCGTCTCAGGCGATTGATCGGGCTGAGAGGGAACCTGCTGTTTTCCGTAGACCGTGCCATGCTGGTAGGAGAGCAGCGGAAACTTTGTTCCCGCCACATCGGGCACGGCGACGAGGCCGGAGGCCAGGATCGGCCGATTGCCCTGCTCTGGAATCACGGACGGATAGGTCACGCGATAGAGCTTCACGCCATGCTGGGCCGCGGTAAAACTGACCTTGTGGGCAAAGAAATTCGGCGCATCCGTCGTCAGGATCTGGTTGAGCTTCGCGATGTCCCATCTGCCGATCAGGCTATAGGTCACGCCGTCGGCCGCCGCCGTCGCCGTTCCGGCCATGGCAGACTTCGCGACCGAAATGGTGCCGAGTGCGGCCGCCGCGCCGAACAGTCCCGCCGCCGACCGCGCAAAGTCGCGCCGGCCGACAGTCATCTCATTTTCCGCCATTACCGCCCCATGTTTTTCGATCGCAATCATAGCCTATGCGACCGGGCGAGAATGCCGAAGCACCACTGCTTTGGCGAGGTCCGGTGCATGACATCGCGCCACGCACACAGCCTTCCTCCACGCGCCAGAGCATGGCGCCGTCCAGCACAGAGATCGCAATGACATCTTCGCCTGATACCATCATCGTCAATGCCCGACTGATCGACGCGACCGCGCCAGACGGCCAGCGCGCGGGCGATGCCATCGCCATCAAGGACGGCCGTATCGCTGGGCTTGGTGCGGCGGCGGATCTTCTCGCCCAGCGCACAAGCGCGACACAGGTCATCGACCTCGGGGGCGCCTTCCTCATGCCCGGCCTGGTCGATGGCCATGCGCACCCGGTCTCGGGCAGTGACCAGCAGAAGGGCGCGGACCTTGCCGGCGTGCGCAGCCTGGATGAGATGCTGAGCCGCATCCGTGCCGAGGCCGCCCGCACCCCGCCCGGCGGCTGGGTGCTGGGCCATAGCCTGGACCCGATCTGCTATGCCGACGTGCCGCATATCGCCGATATGATCGAAGAGGCCGTCGGTGGCCGCCCGGCCAGCTTCCTGATTTTCGACTATCATGGCGTCGCCGTCAGCCGCACCGCCCTCACCCTTGCCGGCATTACCGGTCCGCGCGACTTTACCGGCGCCTCGGTCATTGTCTGCGACGATGCCGGCAAGCCCACCGGTGTGCTGCTGGAACCGGAAGCCATAGCCCTGGTGCGTGATCTCATCCCCGTCGCCACCTTCGCCGAGCGCGCAGCCGCCCTCCGTGCCACACTGAACCGCATGGCGGCGGCCGGCCTGACCGGCATTCACGTCATGGATGCGAATAACCGCAGCCTGGAATTGTTTGCCGCCCTTGAGGCAGAGGGCGATCTGCCGCTGCGTCTGCATGCCGCACCCTGGATCAATCCCGGCGCCACGCAATCCGATCTTGATGAGGTTCTGGCCCAGCAAAGCCTGCATGGCCGCCACTGGCGCGTGGTCGCGGCCAAATTCTTCATCGACGGCACCATCGACGGCGGCACCGGCTGGCTGCATGAGCCCGATATCAACGGCGAAGGCCTGTCAGCCCTGTGGCCGGATACCGCGGCCTATCAGCATGCCATTCGCTTCTTCGCCGAACGCCACGTGCAGACCATTACGCATGCCATCGGCGATAAGGCGGTGCGCTTCGTGCTCGATACGCTGAAAGACGTGCCGGAGGATATCCGCCGTACCGCGCGCCATCGCATTGAGCATATCGAGAGCCTGCCGGATGCGGATATCGGCCGCTTCGCCGCCGAAGGCGTCATCCCCTCCATGCAGCCGTCCCACGCCGTGCTCTATACCCGTGCCGATCATCAGGATAACTGGTCGATCCGGCTGGGGACCGAGCGCGCTAACCGCGCCTTGCGTTGCCGGGACATCGCCGATGCCGGCGCCCCCGTCGTGATGGGATCGGACTGGCCGATCGCGCCCTATGATCCGCGCCAGATTCTTGTCTGCGCCCGCTTCCGGCGCCTCGCGGAACAAACGGAGGCCGAGGCCGTGCAGCCGTCCCAGGCGCTGACGGGGATCGAGGCACTCGCCGGCCTCACCAGTGTCGCGGCCCATGCGGTGCATGAGGAAGCGATCTCCGGCGCCCTCACGCCCGGCATGCGCGCCGATCTGACGGTGCTGACGGTTGATCCGATCACCGCATCGGCGGATGCGCTGTCCACGGCCACATGCCTGCTGACGATGATGGACGGCCGCATCACCCATAACGGGCTATAACCGCGGCAGAGGCCCGGCTCAGCGCATCCGCGCGAGCCGGGCCTCGATCGCCATCACGACGAGGCTGATGGCGCCGACCAGCACGACATAGACGATCGCCGCACCGGCCAGCGGTTCCAGCACGCGCAGGCTCTGGAAGCGGATGACATTGGCCGTGCCCAGCACGTCGAAGATTGTAATTGTCGAGACCAGAACGGTCGATTTCAGGAGAAGGATCAGCTCGCTGCCAAAGGTCGGCAGCGTGATCATCAAAGCCCGCGGCAGCACGATGCGCATGAAGGTGGTGAAGGGTGACAGGCCCAAAGCGGCCGCAGCCTCGCGCTCACCCCGCGGCACGCCGTCCAAACCACCACGCAGAATGACCGCGACATAGGCGGTTTCGTTGATGATGAGGGCGGCGACCCCATACCAGAAGGCATCGCGCAGATAGGGTGACGCCCAGCTATGGCGCATCCATCGCGCGGGGATGAGCGATCCAAGCCCGTAATAGATGAAATATATCTGCACCAGCATCGGGGTGCCGCGGATGACCAGGCTATAGGCCTGGGCTGGCCATTTGGCCAAGGCGCGGCCGCCCAGAGCCAGCGCCAAGGGCACGCCGAGGATCGCGCTGCCGAGGGCGGCAATCGCCGTCAGCTCCAGCGTGATCGGGATCGCCGCGATCAACTGCGGCATCACCTGGGTCAGAAAGAACTGGCCGTCGAAATTCATGCGCTATGCAATCCGCGCCGGCTGCGGATATGCAGCGCATTCAGGATGAGCATGGAGACAGCGCTGATAAGCAGGAAGCACAGCGCGGCCAGCGCATAGAACAGGATATACTGCTTGGTCGCGGCGGCAGCTAGGCTGCTCACCTTCAGCACATCGGCGAAGGCGCCGACGATGCTGATGAGAGAGGAATCCTTGGTCGCGTTCAGCCAGACATTGCCCAGTGCAGGCAGCGCGTGACGCATCACCTGCGGCCCCAGAACGCGCGTCCAGCGCACGCGCCAGGACAGGCCCAGCGCCAGCGCCGCATCGCTTTGGCCGCGCGGCAAGGCGAGCACGCCGGCGCGCAGAATTTCCGTCACATAGGCGCCTTGGATGAAGCCGAGCGATATGACCGCAACCAGAAACGGACTGAACGCAAAGTCGCTTTTGACCAGGCCGATGGACGCGGCCAGGCCCGAAATGGCGCCCGCCAGCACATAGAAGGCAATCAGCAGCAGGAGCAGTTCCGGCAGCGCGCGGACGATGATGGTGTAGAGCGTCCCCAGCCAGCGCAGCGCCCGCCAGGACGACAGTTTTGCGCTCGCCCCCAGAACGCCGAAGATCAGACCGATGCCATAGGAACAGACGGAGATTTCCAGCGTCAGCAGGATACCAGCTGCGAACTGGCTGCCGTAGCCCCCCATCATGCTGTCGAGCCCGCTCAATGGCTGCGCAGGATCTGGGCCAGGAAGCGCCGCAGACGGTCGGTCGAGGGCGCCGCGAACAGTGCGTCCGGCGGCCCGCTTTCCACGATCTCGCCGCCATCCATGAAGATGACCCGATCAGCCACCTGCCGCGCGAAGCCCATTTCATGCGTCACGCAGAGCATGGTCATGCCCGAATCTGCCAGTTCCACCATGGTATCCAGCACTTCGCGGACCATTTCGGGGTCAAGCGCGGATGTCGGCTCATCGAACAGCATGACGCGCGGCTGCATGCACAGCGCGCGCGCAATGGCGACCCGCTGCTGCTGGCCGCCGGACAGCTGGCTTGGATATTTCCTGGCCTGTTCGGGGATTTTCACGCGGCCGAGATAGTCCATCGCCAATGCCTCAGCCTCAGCGCGCTTCATGCCGCGTACCGACATCGGCGCCAGGATGCAATTCTGCAGCACGGTCAGATGGGGAAACAGATTGAAAGACTGGAAGACCATGCCGACATCGCGGCGAATGCGTTTCAGCGAGCTTGCGTCGCGCGTCAGTGCAATGCCGTCGACTACGATGCGGCCGGATTGATAGCGCTCCAGCCCGTTGATGCAGCGGATCATGGTCGACTTGCCCGAGCCTGACGGGCCACAGATTACCACCCGCTCCCCCTGCCTGACACCCAGCGAAAAATTGCGCAGAACGTGATTGGTGCCGAAGGCGATGTTCACCCCCTCCAGCACCACCGCGCACTGATCGGATGCCGTCACAATTCCGCGCCCAGCACGATGGGGGAGCCATCGCTGAAGCGGTTGACGCGAAATGCCGTGGGGTCGACCGAGGGCGTGTCTCCCAGAGCGATTTCAGCGGCGAGCTTGCCGGCAGCGGGGCCGATGCCAAACCCGTGGCCTGAAAAGCCGGTCGCGATCACCAGACCTGGGAAAGCCTCCGTGCCCCCAATATAGGGCACGATGTCGGGCGTCACATCGATATAGCCGCCCCATTCCTGCACCACCGGTACTTCGCGGAAGGCGGGATAGAGCTTGCGCATCGCTTCCAGCGCGATGGCGTTCAGCGCCTTGTTGGGCGCGGGGTCGAGCACGCGAACTTTCTCAAAAGGACTTTCGCGGTCCAGCGCCCAGCGCCGCGGCGTCGTGAACTCAAAGCGCGAGAGATCGTTGACGCGCAGGCGAAGGTTTTTACCCTCGTTTTTCACGCTCGGCCAAAACTCCTTCATATAGCGAAAGGAATCCGGTACGACCGGCGTGACATGGCCGCTGCCATGGGCGATGCTATAGCCGCCGTCACGGCGGCGACGGTAGCCGATATCGCCCATCCAGGTGCAGGGGCCGGGACCCTCCGCAACGGGTGCGGTGCGCAGCACCGAAGACAGCGTCTTGATTTGCGGCAAACGAATGCCGAGGCTGGCACAGAACAGGCTGGACCAGGCGCCGCCGGCCAGGATGACGGCGTCGCAGGCAATCGTGCCGCGTTCGGTGACGACAGCGCTGACCCGGCCGCCGGTCTTTTCCAGCCCGCGCACGGCACAATGGGCGAGGATCGTCGCACCCTTGGCCTGGGCCGCGCGGGCAATGGCAGGCGCCGCCTTCTGCGGCTCGGCACAGCCGTCGCTCGGCACATGCAGGCCGCTGCGGAATTTCTGGGACGCGCCCGGCATCAGCGCTTCCATCTCAGCGCCCCGCACCATGCGGGCACCGATCTGATAGGGCGCTGCCATATCCAGCCATTGGGCAAAGCTGCGCTCGTCATCTTCGTCTTCCGCGACATAGAGCACGCCGCATTCGCGGAAGCCGGTTTCGGCTTCGATCTGGCGATCCAGCCCGCGCCACAGGCGCAGGCTTTCCACGATCAGCGGCATCTCACGGGCGTCGCGCCCGGCCTGGCGCACCCAGCCCCAGTTCCGGCTCGATTGCTCGCCCGCGATATGCCCCTTTTCGCACAGCACGACCGACACGCCACGGCTGGCGAGCGTGAAGGCAGCCGAGGTCCCGATGATGCCACCGCCGATCACGACCACGCTGGCGCGCGACGGCAGAACCTCATCTGAGGTCACAGAATCAACATAGGGACCCATCGCTCTACTCTCTCATCCGTCGCCGTCTCGCGGCCGTGGCTTGGACGCGTCTCAGGGTTTGATGATCGCGCCCTTAAGCACCGGGTATTTCGCCGTGATCGAATCCCAGGTGCCATCCTTAACAACCGCGATGATCGCCGCAGAAACCTTATCGCGCAACGCCGTATCGCCCTTGCGCAGGCCGCCGCCGACGCCATAGCCCAGAATGTCATTGCCGGGGCAGGTGGTCTTGACGACGAAGTCCGGGTTCTTGGCCAGGAAGACCGCGAAGGTGCTGATGCCTTCCTGCGCATAGTCGATGCGGCCATTGGCGAGGTCAGCCAGCACATTGTCCTCGGTGTCATAGGTCTTCACCTGGACCGAGGGCGGGGCCGATTTCAGATAGGCCGAGAAAATCGTGCCCGGCTGCACGCCGATGACCTTGCCCTTGAAGCTGGCAAGATTGCCGCAATCGACCGGCGTTGTGTCATCCTTGGGACCGATCATGACGATCGGCGAATTGTAGTACATCGTCGTGAAGTCGATGACCTTGCGGCGCTCGCCGTTGATGGTCATGGACGCCCAGATCATGTCGATCTGCTTCTGTTGCAGCGACGGGATAAGCCCATCCCAGGCGATTTCCTTGGTCTTGCATTCGGTCTTCATCTCCGCGCAGACCGCATGCAGCAGATCAAGCTCCCAGCCGACCCACTTGCCGTCCGACCCCTTGGAATAGAAGGGCGGGTAGGACTCGTCATCCAGCCCGACGGTGATGGTATCGGCATGCGCCGGCGCCGCGATCGTGGCCGAAAGGCTCGCAAAGCCAAAGAGCGGTGCCGCCGTCAGCAGCAGACGCAGGAAGCGTTTCATGGATGATTGGTCCTGTTGCAAAAAGTGGAAGACTAAGGGTGAGACCGCATCAGGCGGCGGTGGGCGCCGGCACCGGCTCCGCGCGCAGACGCTGGGACAGGGCGTGGATATGGCGCACGCCGATGCCACAACAGCCGCCGATGATGGAAGCGCCGGCCGCGACCCACTGATCGGCCCAGTCACCGTAGCGGGCGCTGTCCAGATCGTGGCGGATGTCGGCGATCGTCTCGTTCGCCTTCTCGTCGTCATGCGCCTCGAAAGCATTAGCATAGACGCCGATCGGGATTTGCACGCCGTGCTCGGCGAAGACCGCCGCGGCGACGCGCACCGCCGGCGCCATCACCTCCGGCCGGCTGCAATTGAACAGCAGCGTGGCGATACCGGCCTGCGCCGCCCAGTCTGCCGCGTCACGCACCGTCTCGCCGGAACGCAGACGCGGCTGCGCCGCATGGGGTTCGGTGCCTGGCACCTCGGGTCCGTCTTCCAGGGTGAAGGACATCCAAACCGGGCGGCTGTCGCCGGCCACAGCCTGCATCACAGCCTGAGCCTCGGCGATGCTGGAGAGCGTTTCACCCAGCCAGAGATCGACACCGGCGCGAAGGCCGGTGACGAGAACGGAGAGATAGTCCTGCGCGCGCGTGGCATCGAACAGATCCGGCCGGTAGGAGCCGAAGATGGGCGGCAGAGAGCCTGCCACACGTACTGCACGGCCCGGCTGCGCCGCATTGACCGCATCCGCCGCCTGCCGCGCGACCTGGGCGGCGCGTGCGGCCAGCATCGGTGCCTCGGTACGGAAGCGCTCTTCCCCGATATGAAAGGGCACCAGCGCGTAGCTGTTGGTGGTGATCACATCGGCGCCGGCGCTCGCGAATTCGCGGTGCACCTGCTCGACCAGGGCGGGCGTTTCAATCAGGGCGAGGGCGGACCACTCGGGCTGGCGGAACGGGGCTCCGATCCGCTGCAATTCGCGGCTCATGCCGCCATCCAGAATAATCATGCTACTCAATCCCTCGAACGGCCGGGAACGCTACAGGCGACAGGCTGCATGAAATCCGCAAATTTTTCGGAAATGCGCTCATAAATACCCCTGCGTCGCGCTATGACGCGAAAATATCTCGATAAAGCACCATTTTTCATCGGCCATTGCGGTCTGGCCACTCCCCCGACCTCACGATCATGCTATGGCTGCCGCCTGCCGATTGCCCTGCAGGCGGCCACCGCCCCTGACCCCTTGCCAACGGAGAGATGATGTCCGAACCGCTGGATTCCTTCGACCGCAAGATCCTCACGATCATGCAGGAAGACTGCCAGATGAAGGCGGAACTGATCGCCGAAAAGGTCGGACTATCAACCTCGGCTGTGCAGCGGCGCATCAAGCGCCTGCGGCAGGACAAGATCATCACAGCGGAGATCGCGGTCGTGGACCGCAAGGCGACCGGAAAGCTGATGACCTTCCTGGTCGGGCTTGAGATCGAGCGCGAAAACTACGTCGCCCTCGCCCGCTTCCGCGCCTGGGCGGACAAGCAGACGGAAATCCAGCAGGCCTATTACGTGACCGGCCTCGTCGACGTCATCCTCATCATCGTCGCCGAGGATGTGGAGGCATTCGACGCTGTCTCGGCGCGCATCATGGCGCATAACCCCCAGGTCCGGCGTATGAATACCAATGTCGTGCTGAACATCCTCAAACTCGGCCTCGCCGTGCCGGTTGAAACGACGGACTGAAGTCGCCTTCTATCGACCGTCGCCCGCGCATGCCAGGCACAAAAAAAGGGGCACCTTGCGGTGCCCCTTTCCGTCAATCCCGCGTCGGGATCAATAGTAACGGTAGTAGCCATGCGGATGAGCATGGTCCTGGTAATAGTGACGATGATGGTAATGATGATGGTCATGATAGTAATCGGCCTGAGCCGCAGAGACTGATATAGCTCCCGCGCCCGCAACACCAAGAACCATCAGCAACCACCGAAGATTTTGCGCAATAAACTTCATACTTCTTCTCCCATAAAATCCTGAGAACCAGTGTGAATTCTGCGTTCATCAGCTGGGATGGTATGTGAGGTGAAAATCGATTGGTTCAACCCCGCAATGCGTCACAGCAACACTGTGTCACGCAATGCCTCTCTCCTGACACAACACCGCGGCGATGATGGGGCACCCGGCGTCCTGAGGTCGGGATTGACCCCGGACAAGGCGCTAGCTGAGGCCGGGGGCCATGCGGTCTCGCGGCGAAACAGCCAAACTCTGCCCGGCGCTTACGATTACGATGCGGTCACGGCCACTGCGCTTGGCCTGGTACAGCGCTTCATCGGCTGCGGTCAGCACTGCCGCCGGTGCGGGCTGCGCGGCGCCGTCCAGCGCAGGCTCCGCCACCGCCACGCCCATGCTGATGGTCACAATGCCGTCAGGCTGCGCCTGATGCGGCAGGCGCAAATCCCGCACTGCACGACGCAGACCTTCGGCAAGGCTCTGGGCCGCTGTCAGATCAAGCCCGCTGGCCAGGGCGACGAACTCTTCTCCGCCATAGCGATAGACCGACTCGCCGGGCGGCGTCATGGCCGCCTGCATCGCGGCCTCAAGCGCCTGCGCGATCCGGCGCAGACACGCATCCCCCTGCGGATGACCGTAGAGGTCATTGTAGGATTTGAAATGATCGACATCCATCATGATGACAGCCAGCGTCCGGCGCCGGCGATAAGCCTCGGCCATCAGCACGGGCAAGCTGTCATCGAAGGCGCGGCGATTCTCGATGCCGGTCACCGCATCCAGCAATGCGGCCTGCCGATAGCGACGTAAGGTCTGTTCCCGCACCAGCACGATAAAGCCGATCGCCAGCAGCAGGGTCGTGACGAGTGAGACGAGATCGGTCTCTGCAAGACCGCGCAGCGTGAGCAGATCGGCGCGCGGACCCGGCGGGTCGACAAGATTGATCATCGCCCAAGTGCCATAGACGCCAGCCTGCGCCACCAGAAGACCGGCCATATAGAATCGCAGAAACGTATAGGCCCGCGCAAAAATCCAAATCTCGCGGGCGGCCAGCAGAAAGAACCCGCCCAAAACGACATTGGCGATGACGATCCGCGGACCCAGCCCACCCAGCAGGGGCACGGCCGGCAGCGAACACCACAGCAGCAGAGGCACGGGCAGCACCGCCGGCCAAACCTGCGCGGCCCGCAATCGCCGGCAGGCAAACCACAGACAGACGGCGCCACTTTCGATCAGCCCATTGCTGAGAACAAGCGACAGCGGCTCGGCCAGGACGAAGCGGGCAGCAATGCCGATGCCAACGTTTACCGTGGCACCAAACATCCACAGCAGCGGCTCCTCCCGCCGTGATTGTGTCCAGGCCACCAGGTAGCTCACGCTTACCAGCAGAATGATCAGGAGATGCGTGACGAGGATTGTGACGGGGTCCAGCACCATTGGCTAGCCATCGCCCCGGCAGGCCATCGAGCGCAGACTCGCAAGGTCAGTGATGATCATAGTATCGCCCTTTGGCTTGTCGGGCTCGTCCGATCAAGCAATCGGCAGGGCTGCTACCACTGAATCTGCGTTCCCAATCCAAAAAGCTGCGACTGGAGGTCATTATGCTCGGTGCCGGCAGCGCCGGTTGCAAAGTCATAGCCACCCTGCTGGCGCGTACCGTACAGATAATCCGCGAACAGGTTAACCCCGGGCACCAGCGTATAAGTCACGCCGGCGGCGAGACCGTTATTCTGCTGCTGGCCGGTGGTGAGCCCGGAGGAGGTGATGGTGGCACCCGAGCCGGAGTCGATGCCGCCCGGCAGATCGCCGGTCTGGTTGAAACGGTAGAAGCTGGCACCGACCACGACCGGGCCCACCGTATATTGCGCGCCCGCCATCCAGCCAATCGCCTTGCTGCCGCCATCGGGCTCCAGCTGGAAGGTGAAGCCGTCGGCCATGTTGAAGGCACCGGCCACCGCATTGCCGCCGACGGTCAGGCCGCCAATGGTGGCCGTCGCACCGCCGGTAAAGATGCTCATATTCTTGTAGCCGGTGACGCCCGCGCTATTGCCGGTATTCGCAACCTGGCCGGCGGTCGTGTAATCGGCGCCGACCTGGAGGCCGACAGGACCGATCGTATTGGTATACTGACCACCAACATCGATCATATTGTGCGGCATGCCGCCCGCAATCGGGGTGGCCGAGGACGTCACCGCCGGGGCATAATTCGCAGCCGTCTGGTTCGGCGTGAAGCCCACGGCGAATTGGAAGCCTGACAGCGCCGGCGACAGATAGACGATCTTGTTGCTCGCCTGGTCATAGGCCGAGCCGCTGTCCGGGAAGGGATAGACCGGCTGCGCCGACGACGGGATCATCCCCTCGATATCGCCATTCCAGCCGCCGTCGTTGAAGCCTTCAAAGAATCCGGTCTCGGTCAGAACCGAGGGCCCGTTCTGCTGACCGAAACTGATCTGGCCCAGTTTCGGCAGACCGAGATAGCCGTAGGCCTGGAAGACATACAGCGTCTCTGCGCCGGCCGACGACCCGCTATTGGTGCGGATTTCGGCAGCGGCACCGTAGTGCAGACCATTGGCCGCAACACCGCTCAGGTTTGGATAAAGGCGCAGATAGCCGAGAAAGCTTGTGGTCGCGGTCTTCGTTCCCGCGACATTGTCCAAAGAGGATGCCTCAACTCCGGCGTACCAGTTCACCCGTCCATTCAGACGCACGACCGCCTGACCGGGGGCAAGATCGGTGACCGGCGTGGCCTGCGCCCAGGCTGGCGCCACGCGCCCAAGCCCAGCGGTCAGGATGACGGCAGCCAAGCTGCCGAGCCATAAGCCACGCATAGTCCTCTCCTTTTACGCCTCTGTCAGGCTGCGCATGGCGCGCTGAGTGGCGGCCGCAGGACCCAGGATAGGCGGGCAGGCTTTAAAGCTCAGTGTCGCTAATACCACAAGAGAAGCCTCTGCTCGGGACACCGGCTTGGGACGCAGAGCTTATTGCAGTCTGCGATCATGTCTCGTCTACAGCAAGCCAGCCGCAATATTGACCGTCAGTGCCAGGATGACGGTATTGAAGGTAAAGCCGACAAATCCATGCAATGTCGCCAGCCGCCGGATTTTCCGCGCGGTAATGTCGACATCCGATACCTGGAACGTCATGCCCAGAACCATTGCAAAATAGACAAAGTCGAAATAGTCCGGCTCCGGTTCGTGTGGAAAATCGAGACCGCCGTCCATAGCCTCGCTGCCGTCCGAATAGGAGTAGAATTCGTGCGCATAGCGCAGCGCGAAGATGAGCTGCATGGTCAGCCAGGACAGCAGCAGCGTGAGGATGACCAGACCCAGATGGTAGGCCTTGGTCTCGCCTTTCAGGCTGCTGATATTCTTGAATTCGATGACGACCACGAAGACGCTGGCGACGATCGCGGCCAGCGATATGGCAAAGACCGTCCATTCGCCGCTCTCCTGCGCCTTGGCGCGCGCAGGCATGTCGATCGGCGATGTGCGAATCATGGTGATGACCCAGAGAACAATCAGCACCAGCGCGCCCACATCCCAGCCCAGAATAAACTGCCCGTCGCCGCCCGCCCGGGTTTTGATGGCCACGCCCGGCAGAAGGAAGGCCGCCACAAGCCCGGCCAGCACCGCGACAATAAGCTGAATGCGACTTGTGAGGAAAAGCGGGAGACGCTGCATAATGTCCTGCGGCTGGTCGGAATCACGGTCATAAGTGTCCCCTGCCGCGGCCAGCGCAAGCCCGGCTTGCGCGAGATCGCAGTCTCTGCGACTGCAAGCCGATAACGATCCGGGAAATTCAGAATGTCGCCGTCCCAAGGCCTCTCCCCCGCACCGCTACCCGGCTGGACCGGGCGGCCCACGCATCGCCGCTGGCTGCAGGCCCAGGCGGACGCGCTTCTGCGCCAGTTTGAATTCACCTCCATCGATCCAACGGGCGGCTTTTTTGATCTCGACATCGCCGGGCAGCCCCGGCGGGAGACGCCGATCCGCGAATTGGTGACGACGACCCGCGTCACCCACTGCTTTGCGATCGCCCATATGATGGGCTGGCCGGGGGCGGACAGCCTGGTGCGGCACGGGCTGGCGGCACTGTGGGATTTGCACCGCGATACCGTCCATGGCGGCTATTGCTGGCAGGCCGGTCCCGGTGCGGATGACAGCAAGCAGGCCTATGGCCATGCTTTCGTCCTGCTCGCTGCGAGCACCGCAAAAATGGCGGGTTTTCCTGAGGCCGACGCCATCCTGGCCGATGTCACCGCGGTCCTGAACACACGCTTCTGGGAAAGCGCCCACGGTGCGACGGCCGAGGAATTCGCGGCCGATTGGAGCCCGATCAGTGCCTATCGCGGGCAGAATGCCAATATGCACCTGACCGAAGCTCTGATGGCTGCCTTCGAGGCGACCGGCACACGCGATTATCTGATGAAGGCCGAGAGCATCGCCGATCTGATCATCAACCGCCTCGCCCGCAGCCATGACTGGCATGTGATCGAGCATTTCGACAGCGCCTGGCGCCCCGATTTCACCTATCGCGGCTCCGATATGTTTCGCCCTCAGGGCACCACGCCGGGCCACGCGCTGGAATGGTCGCGACTGATCGCGCAGCTGCATATTCTCGGCGACCGCCAGACCGGCTGGATGCCGGAAGCGGCGGCAGGTCTGTTCCATCGGGCGGTGAGTGATGGCTGGGACCCATCCAGCGGCGGCTTCTACTATACGTTGGACTACGCCAATGCGCCGCTGATCCGGGATCGCCTCTGGTGGCCCTGCTGCGAGGGCTCGGCCGCCGCCGCCTTCCTCGGGCAGATCAGCGGCGACGACTTTTATGAATCCTGGTACCGCCGCATCTGGGATTGGACAGCACAGCACGTCGCAGACCCGGTGCATGGCGGCTGGCATCCAGAACTGGATGACAGCCTGACGCCGCGCCCACGTTTCTTCACCGGCAAACCCGATATCTACCACTTGCTGCAAAGCTTTCTGATTCCCCTCTACCCGGCAGAAGGCAGTCTGGGAGAGATGGTGCGCCGCCTGGGCTGATCTGCGGCTGCAGGAAAAGCGCTGTCCTGCCAGCAGCGCTTTTCATGGCAAAATATTATCAAATCGTGACGATATCGTTTTAGAAATGTTCAGGCGCCCCGCCTGATTGAATGCCATGGCACGGCCCGGTCGGCGCTTGCACTCACGCCCATGGCTGCGGCCGGCTAAAGGTCCCCGGCCGCAGCCCCAAGCTCGCGGAAAATTGCCCTAAGTCAATGCTCAAACCGCTTGCTTTGGCTCGAATGACAAGACACTAACGCAGGCTGTGGAACCTCACCGGCCTTCGTCTCAACTTGTGCTTGGCAATCGGATCGGCCGGGAAATAATGTGTATCCTCCTCGTCGAAGATGAATGGCTTATTCGGACGATCATGGCCGAAGAACTGGTCGAAGCGGGCTTCGATGTGAAATCCTATGAAACGGGCGATGAGGCTATGGCCGAACTGTCCCCCACTACGCCGAATTTCGACGTGCTGGTGACGGACATCCATATGCCGGGCCAGACCGATGGCATCGCCCTGGCCCAGTCGGTGCGTGCGCGCTATCCGAGCGTGCCGATTATCTACACGACAGGTCGTCCCGATGCGCTGGCGCGCGCCCATGTCAGCGGCGACAATGTCGTGACGCTGGTCAAGCCCTATAAGCCGAGCCGGCTGGTCGAGGCGATCCGCAACCTGCTGCCCTGAACCGGTCCTAGGCCTGCCTCACAGCACCGCGAGCACAGCGTCAGACGGCGCGACCCAGCCGAAGATCCCGCCCTGAGCGCGGATCATGGCCAAGGCGGCGGCATGAAATTCTGGGAAATACGAGCCGGTACAGTCTGACAGAACCAGACAGTCAAAGCCGCGGTCATTGGCTTCCCGCACCGTGGTATGGACGCAGACCTCGGTGGTCACGCCCGCGACAATCAGCCTGTCGATGCCCCGTCCGCGCAGGATGGCTTCCAGATCGGTCGCGAAAAACGCGCCCTTGCCCGGCTTGTCGACGATCGGCTCACCGGCGATAGGCGCCAGTTCAGCGATGATGTCATGCCCCGCCTCGCCGCGCACCAGGATGCGGCCCATCGGCCCCGCATCGCCGATCTTGGTGGGGAAATTGCCGCGGCGATGCTTCGCGGGCGAAAGATCGGAGAGATCAGGGCGATGCCCCTCCCGCGTATGGACCACCACCATGCCGGCCCTGCGCGCGGCAGCCAAAACGGCGGCGGTCGGCGCAATCGCGGTCCGCAACAGGCCGACATCATTGCCCAGGGCTTCGCCGAAGCCGCCGGGCTCCAGAAAATCACGCTGCATGTCGATGATGACAAGCGCAGTCTTGGCGGGGATCAGCGGGAATACATAAGGTTCGGCAGCGACGGAGTGTGTCTCGGCTACAGGGCTCACGTCGCGCCTTCCATCCTATCGGTCGGCCGAGACTAGCGACCGCCCCGGGGGGATGCAATCCAGCCACCCCGGGGCGGCGGCCGTCTGCGTCAGTCGTAGAAGCCGGGCGCCTGGGTGAAGCTCGGCCAGGCATCCGGGTCATGCCCGGTCACGACCTTCGCGTTCAGCCGTTCGGCGAGGGCGCGCAGCTTGCGGACGGAACGCACGGTATCGACGGTGGAGGCCAGGAAACCGGGCAGCGACTTTTCGTTCCAATGGTCCAGCGTATAGGCGGCGTCGATCGTCAGCAGGATATTGCCGGAATTCGGCAAGGAAACCACAAAGGACTGGTGCCCCGGCGCGTGGCCCGGCGTGAAGACCGTTTTCAGAACGCCATCGCCGTAAAGGTCGAAATGGTCGTCCTCATGACCGTTGAGAAATTCCCATTTCAGTCCCGGCCGGTCGAAATCCTTCCGAATATAGCCGCCGGCCGCGAACCAGTCCGGCGTATAGGCGTATTCATATTCCGCGCGCTGCACGATATGCGTCGCATTGGGAAAGCGGCCGATGGCACCCGTATGGTCCAAATGCAAATGGGACTGCACAACATAGCGCACATCCTCTGCCTTGATCCCCATTTCAGCCAGCTTGGCGACGCACCCGTCGCTCGTCTGCATCACCGGCCAATAGACCTGGGTTATGCCCTCGCCCCACCAGCCGACCGGGTCGGTCGCGCATTCCACGGCATTGCCGCCGTCAATGACGATATGGCCTTTTGGATGCGTGATCAAAAACCAGGGTACGGGAATGGCATAGTCCGCCCCGTTGCCCTCGTTCATCTTGATGTTATGGACTTTGCATTTGAGAATGCCGGACTGAAACATATAGAGCCGGATATCCGTCATCACGCGTTCCTCGTTTTTTATTGTGTCACTCTGGCAGAAGGCGTGCGAAGCGTCAGAAGGCTTCGCGGTACAAAGCCAGCGCGTCGGCCTCGGTCACTTCGACCGGATTGTTGACCAGAAGACGCGACTGCTTCATGGCGTCTGACGCCAGCAGGGCCAGGGCATTGTCGGTGACGCCGACATCGCGCAGTCGCCGCGGCGCGCCACTTTCATTCATCAGCCGTTCCATCTCATCGACGAAATCCTGAGACCGCACGGTGGTATCGCGCCCGGCACGCGCGCCCAGCAGCACGTCCGACAGCTCGGCATAAAGCGGGGCGGCCGCGGCCATATTGAAGCGCAGCACCGGTCCCAGCATCAGCGCGTTCGAGAGCCCGTGCGGCACGTGATAATGCCCACCCAGCGGATAGGCCAGCGCATGCACGGCCGCGACCGGACTATTGGCAAAGGCCTGCCCGGCAAGCGTCGCGCCCAGCAGCATCGCTTCGCGCGCTGCGCGGTCGCTGCCATTCCGACAGGCAGCGATCAGATTGCCGCCCAGCAGCCGCAGCGCCTCGCGCGCCAGCGCATCCGACAGCGGGTTCTTCTTGAACTTGCTCGTATAGGCTTCGATCGCATGCACCATGGCGTCGATCCCGGTCGCCGCTGTATGCACGACCGGCAGGCCCACCGTCAGCGCGGCATCGAGCAATGCGAGGTCACCGTAGAGCTGCGACGAGACGACGCCCATCTTGGTCGTCTCGCCCGTGGTGATGATGGCGATATTGGTCACTTCCGAGCCGGTTCCCGCCGTCGTCGGGATCAGCACCAGCGGCAGGCGCGATCCCGTCACTTTGCCAATGCCATACATGTCAGCCAAGGGCTGGTCCGACCCCACCAGCACGGCACAGAGCTTGGCGATGTCGAGCGAAGAGCCACCGCCCAAACCCACCACCAGTTCGGCGCCTGCGGCGCGCGCCTGTTCGACGCAGGCATCGACGATCGCCTCGGGCGGGTCGGCGACGACGCCATCGAACACCGTGACGGCAAAACCCGCCTCCGCCAGACTGGCCAGCGCCGGCTCGGCCAGTCCTGCCCGGCGCACGCCGCCATCCGTCACCAGCATGAGGCGCCGCGCCGCAAAGCGCCGCGCCAGCACCTCACCCAACCGTCGCGCGCCATCCCACTCGACGAGGATCGCGGGTACGGTCTGGAATTCAAAGGGATTGATGGATGCGGACATGTCTACCTCCCGTCGGTCTCTATCCGGGAAGGGTCGCAACCCCGTCCCGGAGAAGACTCTGTTAGGAAAGTATCAAGCCTCTGGCGTTGCGGCAGATCAAGAGCCCGGCCGGCAGATCACCTCTCTCGGCCGGGCATGGTCGGTATCAGTCGACGAGGTCGGCATAGAGCGCGGTGCTGAGATAGCGCTCACCATAGGAGGGGATGATGGTCACGATCAGCTTGCCCGCATTCTCGGGACGTTTCGCGACCTGGATCGCCGCCCACAGCGCCGCGCCGGAGGAGATGCCGACCAGCAGCCCTTCTTCGCGCGCCGCGCGACGGGCGATATCGAAGGCATCCTGATTGGTGACGCGAATGACCTCGTCATAGGCTGCGATATTGAGCACATCCGGGACGAAGCCGGCACCAATACCCTGCAGCGGATGCGGGCCCTTCTTGCCGCCTGACAGGATGGGGGAGGAATCGGGTTCGACGGCAATGGACTTGAACGAGGGCTTGCGGGCCTTCAGCACCTCGGACGTGCCAGTAATGGTGCCACCGGTGCCAATGCCCGAGACCAGAAAATCGACCTCGCCATCGGTGTCGCGCCAGATTTCCTCAGCCGTCGTCTGGCGGTGGATTTCTGGATTGGCCGCATTCTTGAACTGCTGCGGCATGAAATATTCCGGCCCCGAGGCCGCGATCTGCTCGGCACGCGCAATGGCGCCGCCCATGCCGTCCGGTCCCGGCGTCAGCACGATTTCCGCGCCATAGGCGCGCAGCAGAATGCGGCGTTCGCGGCTCATGGTCTCGGGCATGGTCAGGATGCAGCGATAGCCGCGGGCCGCGCAGACCATGGCGAGGGCGATGCCGGTATTGCCGGAGGTCGGCTCGACGATAATGGAATTGGGGCCGATCAACCCGGCCTTCTCGGCGGCGTCGATCATGGCGACACCGATGCGGTCTTTCACGCTATGGCCAGGATTGAAGTATTCGAGCTTGGCTACAATCCGGCCGGGCGCGTCGCCGCCCAGACGGCGGATCGCCACCAGCGGCGTATTGCCCACCAGGGCGGTCACGTCATTCGCGATTTTCATAAAACTCTTCTCCGAGCAAATACCCGCACAAGCTTACACCCTCGTCTTCCATCCCAAAACTGAGATGATTTTTCTCTTATTCGACAAAGGGAAGATGCGGACCTTCTCTCAAATCGTCCAGTCGAAGGAATCGTAGGCGAGGCTCGCCAGAACCTCGTCGACGCCGCCCAGCGACGGCCCTTCGGCATTCATCCGCACCAGCTTGGCGGGCACGCCGGCGACCACGGCATTGGGCGGCACCGCACGCAGCACGACCGATCCCGCGGCGATGCGCGAATTCTCACCGATTTCGATATTGCCCAGCACCTTGGCGCCGGCGCCGATCATGACACCGCGGCGCACTTTCGGATGCCGGTCTCCGGCCTGCTTGCCGGTCCCCCCCAGGGTCACGTTCTGCAGAAGGGAGACGTCGTCCTCAATCACGGCGGTCTCACCCACGACAAGCCCGGTCGCATGATCCAGCAGGATGCCGCGGCCCAGGCGCGCGGCCGGATGGATATCGGTCTGAAAGACTTCCGAGGACCGGCTTTGCAGATACAGCGCGAAATCGCGCTCGCCATTATGCCACAGCCAATGGGTCACCCGCTGTGCCTGAATGGCGTGGAACCCCTTGAAATAGAGGAAGGGCTCGATGAGGCGCTCGCAGGCCGGATCGCGATCATAGACGGCCACGATATCCGCCTTGAAGGCCCGGCCGATATCGGGGTCGGCCGAGAGAGCGCGATGAAAAGCCTGCACGATCAAGGGCAGAGAGACGACGTCGCTCTTCAGCCGCGAGGAGACGCGGTGGCAGATGGCCGCCTCGAAGGAAGGCTGGTTGATGATCGATTCCAGGAAGAGCGTGGCCAAGGCAGGGGCCTTTTCATAGGCATCCTCGGCTTCCCGGCGCAGACGCTCCCAGATCGGATCAATCGGATGGTCGGCCGGGGTGCGGGGCACGACAGCCAGGCCATTGCTCTTCGAGCCACTCAAGGCGGTCTCCCTCCGTCTTCATCCGCGCGACCGGACAGCCACGCGAAGGCTCATTTATACGGCAATCGAAGCGAGAGCCATGTGAGGGCAGCGCATGCCGCCTCTTCCCTGCTGGCAGATGCGCTGAGACAGTCCATATTGAAGGCGCGGTTGCTCAACGGTCACGCTACACCTTCTATGGTATCGACATGAAATTGATTAGCTGGAATCTCCTGCACAAGGAGGGCGCGGCCGTGGGTGAGGTCGCCCATCTCGTCGCGCAGGAACAGCCCGATGCGCTGCTGATGCAGGAAGTGACCGCCGAATTCGATGATCTGCCGCGTATCATCGGGGGCAGCTACAGTCGCATCCCCCTGCCAGGCCGCCGGCACGGCCTTGCCATCTGGACGGCAAAGCCACCCGTCAGCGTGCCGACTGTCGTCACCCTACCGGCCGGCACCGTCGTCCGCCGCATTGCGCTGATCGCCGACCTGGGCCCTTTCAGCGTCGGCAATGTCCATCTCTCACATTCCCAACTGCTCAACCGCCGCCAGCTCCGCCATGTCGCCGAGCATCTGCCTGCCCATGCGGCCATCTTGGGTGACTATAATCTGGTCGGACCGCCGCTCCTGCCGGGCTTTCAGGATGTGGGGCCGCGCGCAGCCACCCACCGGATGAGCGATCTGCTGCCGCTGCGGCTGGACCGCTGCGTCATTCGCGGCCTGATCTGCCAGGAAGCGGCCGTGCTGGGCCGCGCTGGGTCAGACCATCACGCGATCATGGTGCGGCTGATCCGGGCTGCCGATACCCAGCCGGGCCTGCGTGACCCGCGCCGCCTGCTGGCCCGGGCCGCGCAGTTAGCGCGCCAGAACGCGGGGCGATTCCGGCGCCCATGAGGCCCAGACCGGCATGCCGAGCGCGAAGCGCCCGGCATGGTCGCTCGGCAGATCGGCCCAGATCTCCCCGGCCTCGCCGTCATCCAGGCCCAGCTTGATGCGCGTCAGCGAGCCGAAAAAGGTCACTTCCTGGATGGTCGCCGGCACGGCGCCGGCCGGCGCGGTGACGTCGCGGCCGCTCAAAGTCACATGTTCCGGGCGTAGGAACAGCTCAACCGCGCTGCCTACCGCCTGATGGCTGGCGGCATAGGCCGGCAGATAGGCATTGCCCACCCGCACGCCGGCGCCATCCGTAGTGCCCGCCAGCACGCCGCCGGCGCCGATGAAGCGCGCGACGAAGCCGTCCGCCGGGGTCCGGTAGATCTCGGCCGGTGGTGCCATCTGCAGGACATGGCCTTCGCTCATCACCGCGACGCGGTCGGATATGGACAGCGCCTCTTCCTGGTCATGCGTCACGAACACGGTGGTGATGCCGGTTTCCTGCTGGATGCGGCGAATTTCCGAGCGTAGCTGCGTGCGCACCTTGGCATCCAGCGCCGATAGCGGCTCGTCGAGCAGCAGAATATCGGGCTTCACCGCCAGCGCGCGGGCCAGCGCCACGCGCTGCTGCTGACCGCCCGACATCTGATGCGGGAATTTATGCACATGGGCGGCAAGGCCCACCATGCCGAGCAGGCGCTCGGCTTCGGCCAGCTGCGATTTCGTATCGCCCAGGCCGCGTACGCGCGGTCCGAAGCGGACATTCTGCAAGGCCGTCATATTGGGAAACAGGCTATAGGCCTGAAAGACCATGCCCATGCGGCGCTTATTGGGCGGCAGATGGGTGACGTCCTGGCCGTTCAGCAGCACCTGGCCATGGTCCGGGGTCTCGAACCCGGCCAGGATGCGCAAGAGCGTCGTCTTGCCGCAGCCCGAAGGGCCGAGCAGACACAGCAGCTCCCCCTGTGCCAGCTCCATGTCGATCTGCTTGAGGACGGCGCGCGGGCCGTAGGTTTTGCGGATGCCGGTGAGCGTGACGCCCGACATTGCGATATGCGCGGTGCTATCCATCAATGCGCCCCTCCGACAGTAGCCGCGCCGCGGCGGCTGGTTATTAAGACGCCAAGCATGAAGACCCAGGTGAGCAGGAAGGCGAAGAGCGAGAGCGCAGCCGCCTCGGTGATCGCATTTTGCCCGGTATCGTTGATGAAGACCGCGAAGTTGTGGAACAGCAGCACGCTGGCAAAGGTAAATTCACCGATGACGGTGGTCATGATGAGCAGCACAGCGCCGACCAGGGCGGTGCGCAGATTGGGTAGGATCACCAGAAAGATGATCTGTCCCCAGCCACCGCCGAGCGACTGGCCTGCTTCCGTCAGCGTCTGCACGTCCAGCGTGCCAAGCCCGACCTCAAGCGACCGGAACGTATAAGGCAGGCAGAGGAAGAAATACGGAATGACGAGATAGTTCGGCGTGCTGATCAGCCAGGATGGACCCGTATAGACCGTCGTCAGACCGGCAATGAGTGCCACAGCCGGGATAACGAAAGGCAGGTTCGAGATGAATTCAAACAGCGGCTTCAGCTTCGGCGCCTTCAGATGCACGAAGATCATCGCCGGCACGAGCAGCACGAAGGTCAGAATCATCGTCTCTATGCCGAGGCGCAGCGACAGGAACAGGCTCGACCAGAAGCCGGGCGCGCTCAACATCATGCCATAGGCAGACCAGCCGTATTTGCTGCCGCCTTCCCATAGGCTGAAGATTCCGGTCATCACCAGCGGCGTGATGAAGTAGACGGCGCCGAACGCGATGATGATCCAGTTCCCGAGACTGAGCGTTCTGCGGGCACCATAGGCTTTGCGGGCGCTGCGCTTCGGCAGCGGGGCCTCAACTTCAGAAGCGGTGACACTCATGACCAATCCCCTTCCCTATCGCCGCCAGCGCGCCGCGTAACGCGACACGAAGGAGTAGATCACGAGCACAACCGCCATCACGAGGATCATGCCGGTTGAGAGCGCGGCCCCCACCTGCGGGTCGGACATCACATTGCCCGAAAGAACGTTGCTGATATCGATGGTGACCAGCGCGATATTGCCGTCGGTGAGGGCATAGGGCGTGGCATAGGCCGAGAAGGCGCTGCCAAACAGCAGCAGGAAGCCGCCGAGCAGCGAGGGCGTCAGGATCGGCAGCCCGATGAGGCGCCAATACTGCCAGCTCGTCGCACCCAGACCGTCAGATGCTTCACGCCATTGCGCACGCAAACCCTGGATCGCGGGGGTGATGATGATGAGCATCAATGGGATCTGGAAATAGGCGAAGGTGATCGTCATTCCCGTGAGCGAGTATAGCGAAAAGCCCATACCGTAGATGTTGATACCCAGATGCTTGAGCAGGATGGTCACGAAGCCGAGGCTGCCGAGCGTCGAGATGAAGGCAAAGGCCAGCGGCACGCCCGCGAAATTGGCGGCGACCGCAGAGAAACTCGTGACGATGGTACGCAGGACCGAGGGCGCGCCCGGTTGCAGGCTGGCATAGGCCAGCAGGAAGCCGCCGATCAGGCCGGTAAAAGCCGAGGCGACACCGAGGATGATCGAATTCTCGAAAGCGACCCGATATTGATAGTCCCAAAGTCCGGCGATGTAGGAGAGCGTGAAGCCCTTGTCGCCGATGAAGGTCTGCACGATCAGCACGACCGTCGGTGCGATCAGGAAGGCCAATACGAACAGCAGGAACAAACCGACGAAAATCCACGGAATGACGCGCCCGAGCATGGCGCTCAGGCCGCCGGTTCCCGCGGATTCCGCGATGCGGGGGGCACTTGGCCCCCCGAATGCTACGGGTTGAGGCGTAGCGGTATTGCCTGTCTGGCTCACTGAACCCCCCAATCCTTTCGTCGTCGGCTTTCGCGCGACGTCTTAGATATGCACGAGTTGCGGCCAGAGGGTCGCCAGCGTCTTCTGGGCCTTGGCGACCTGCTCCTGGCTCGCGAACGTAATGTTCGCATAAGGCGCCGCCGGCGGCAGCTTGGCAGAGAGGGCGGCGGAGATCAGGTTGCGCTTGGCGAGATCAGCATAACGCGCCGGATGGGCATAGCCCGCCAGGAACAGCAGCTGGCCCTCATCGGAATAGAGCCATTCCTGCCACAGCTTGGCGGCATTCGGATGCGCCGCGTCCGAGGGGATCGCCTGGCAGTAGAAGCTGCCGTAAGGCTGGCTGCCTTCGGGCACGACCACTTCGATCGTGGCCTTGCCGACGGCGGCATCGCGATAGCCGAGCGACAGGTAATCCCAGTTGATGACGATCGGCGCCTGGCCGCTGACGAGCAGCGCCGGACCGGTGGCCGCCGCCGGGTTCAGGTTGCCGAGCTTCGCGAGTTCACCGAAATACTTCACGCCCGGTGCGATGTCATCGAGCGAGCCGCCATTGCCGAGGGCGGCCGCGAAGACGGCGGCGAAAGCCGCGCCGGCACCGAGCGGGCTGCCGTTCAGCGCGATCATGCCCTTGTATTCCGGCTTCTTCAGATCGGCCCAGCTGCGCGGCGCATTCTTCACGACATTGGTGTTGGTCGCGATCGAGACGACGCCGAAATAGTCAGCGACCCACAGACCGTCGGGGTTCTTCATGCCATCCGGGATAGTGTCCCAGGTGGCGACCTTGTAGGGGGTGAACAGGTTCTGCTTCACGCCGATCGAAGCGAAGGACGGGCCGATGTCAAGCGCATCCGGGGCGCGGTCCTGGCCCTTCAGGGTGCGAACGGCCTGGAGTTCCTGAGCGGAGGAGCCATCTGGATTGGCGTCGTCGATGGCAATGCCATATTTCGCCGTGAACCCGTCCATGATGGCGCCGTAATTGGCCCAGTCACGCGGCAGGGTAATGACGTTGAGCTTGCCTTCCTTCTTCGCGGCGGCGATCAGCGCATCCAGGCTATCGGCGGCGCGGGCAGAGCGCAGACCGGGCACAGAGGCGAGCGCAGCGCCCGCCATCGTCGCCAGCCCAAGCTTGGCATAGTCACGACGGCCGAAAAGCGACTTTTCGTTCGGCATTAAAGGCTCCTGATACAAATCTGTGAAGAGAGCGATGCAGAGACCAGACTAGGACAAGCACGTTCCCGCCGAGGGCAGGACGGGTGAGGCGCATCCGCCCAAGAGAAGGCCGATACAGCCGGACGCGAGGCTGGACAACGTCACTTTTATGACAGTTACCAGACAACTCACAGGGCTGTGACTCTTTGTGAAGGATGGAACCATCCCGATTGAATGGCCACGCCGCCGGCGCTGGCCGAATCCGACAGCCGCCTAGATCTGCCTCCATCTTGCGCATTGAAAAACAAAGATTTTTCCAAAACAGTCCGAAAGCAAATACGAGTGTTCCTATTTTGTTCTTGACTTGAGGCCGGGCGAGGCGCGAACCTCCTTCTGACGAAGGAGGCTCCCGATGCTCGAAACTGAAAGCCTGTCGCCATCGGCTGCACCCGTCCACCCCCGCCCTCAGCGGACAGGGCCGGACCCTGTGCGCATCACCCGCAGCCGCGGCAGCGACCGGGCGCTGCCGGCCGTCCCCAGCCTCGCCCGCGCCGGCCGTGGTGCAACCACCAATCCGGGCGTGCGATTTGAGGCACGGGAGACGGTCGCGACCGATGACGGCTGGGGCTCGCTCGAGGCCTGTTTCGGCGACCTGCCGGCGCTAGAGACGACGCTGATCCGTGACCATTCGCGCACGGTGATTGCCCGCAACACCAGCCCCGACATCGGCTTTGACCGCTCAATCAACCCCTATCGCGGTTGCGAGCACGGCTGCATCTACTGCTTCGCCCGGCCCAGCCACGCCTATCTTGGCTATTCGCCCGGCCTCGATTTTGAGACCAAGCTGCTCTTCAAGCCCGAGGTCGCGACCCTGCTGGAAAAGGAGCTGTGCCGCCCGTCCTATGACCCGAGGCCGATCACGCTCGGCGCCAATACCGATCCCTATCAGCCGATCGAGCGGCGCCTGCAACTCACCCGGCAGGTGCTGGAAGTGCTGCGCGATTTCGGCCATCCGGTCAGCATTGTCACCAAATCCGCCCTTGTCCTGCGCGATCTCGACATTCTGCGCGACATGGCGTCGCGTGGTCTGGCCCAGGTCTTTGTCTCCGTCACCACATTGGACCCGGCGCTGGCGCGGGTGATGGAACCGCGCGCCTCGGCGCCGCTGCTGCGGCTGCGTGCGGTCACCGCATTGAAGCAGGCCGGCGTGCCGGTGGGCGTGCTCGCCGCGCCGATGATCCCAGGCCTCAATGATGTCGAGCTGGAGGCGCTGATCGCGGCCTCAGCCCAGGCCGGCGCCGACCGCGCGGGCTATGTTATGCTGCGCCTGCCGCTGGAACTGCGGGAGATGTTCGCATCCTGGCTGCAGCAGCATGTGCCAGGCCGCGCGCAGCATGTGCTCAGCCTGATCCGCCAGGTGCGCGGCGGCGCGCTGAATGACGCAACCTTCGGCCAGCGTTTCACGGGCACCGGCCCCTATGCCGATCTCATCGCCCAGCGTTTTCAGAAGGCGACCCGCAAGCATGGGCTGGACAGCGCCATGGCGAAGCTCGACATCACGCAATTCCGCGTGCCCGACCGGCTTCGGACCCCGCCGGGGCATAGCGCGCCTGAAAAGCAGATGTCGCTGTTTTAAGCGGTGGGCGGGACTGGCCTTTGTCCTGCTTCCACAAGGGTCAGGCCCGTGGCGCGATAGGGGGCAAGCACCGCCTCGCCGGCCCCGGCCTCGACGATCAGCGTATCGACCCGGTCCAGCGGCAGGATGCGGAAGGGTGATACCGCGCCCAGCTTCTCAGCCGAGGCCAGCACCACCGTCTCCGCCGCCTGGGCTGCCAGGGCGCGCTTGATGCCCGCCTCCTCGGCATCGCCCGTGGTGACGCCGAAATCAGGATGCACGCCGGTCACGCCCATGAAGAAGATATCGGCCCGGATGCCGGCGATCATGGCGGCGGCGACACTGCCCATGGCGACCAGGGAATGCTTGAATAGCCGACCGCCGATGATTTCGACATCGATATTGTCATGCCCCGCGAGTGCCACGGCAATGCTGGGGCTGTGGGTCACGACCGTCGCCTTCACATCATGCGGCAGCAGACGCGCAACCTGGGCTGCCGTCGTCCCGCCATCCAGAATGACCACCTGGCCCGGCTGCACCAGCCGGACGGCGGCTTCGGCCACCATCAGTTTAGATTGCGGCGCCACCGCCCAGCGCGCCGGCAGTGCCGCCGTCGCGGGGGACGCCGGCAAGCCGCCGCCATGCACGCGCAAAAGCTTTCCCTCGGCCGCCAGTTCCCGCAGATCGCGCCGCAGCGTGTCCTCCGACAGGGCTAGTTCTTCGGCCAGCTGCTTGGCAATGACGCGGCCATCCCGCCGGAGACGGTCCAGAATAAGCGCTTTGCGCTCGGGCGTGAGCATCACGAAACCGTCCAAATTTTCTTGACTCTGCACGATTATGCACGCTTTGTCACGAAATCACGACAAGCGAGTCCTTGGGATGAGCGTTCACGACCGTATCCAGGTGCATGAGGTCAAGACCCTCGCCGCCGACTGGTATCTGCTGAAGAAGACGCGCTTCAGCTTCCGCCGCAGCGACGGCACCTGGCAGGAGCAATGGCGGGAGACCTATGACCGCGGCAATGGCGCGACCATCCTGCTCTATGATCTGGCGCGGCGGCAGGTGGTGCTGACGCGGCAGTTCCGGTACCCGGCCTTCGTCAATGGCCATGACGATCTGCTGATCGAGACGCCGGCCGGGCTGCTGGATGCGGCAGAGCCTGAGGCCCGCATCCGCGCGGAGGTGGAGGAAGAGACCGGTTTTCGTCTCGGCCCGGTGAGACGGGTCTTTGAGGCCTATATGAGCCCTGGCTCCGTCACCGAAAAACTCTTCTTTTTCGTCGCACCCTATGCGCTGGCCGACCGCATCGGTCCCGGCGGCGGCAATGCCGATGAGGGCGAGGATATCGGCGTCATGGAAATCTCCATCGACGACGCTCTCGCGGGCATCGAGAACGGTCTGATCCGCGATGGCAAGACCATCATGCTACTGCAATACGCGGCCCTGCATCTCTTCCCAGACGCGCATCCGTCGGCCGGCCTAGCCCGTTAACCAGCCTTGCGGCAAGGTTACGGGCGTAATGACAACAAAGCACGATTCGGCGGCGGGCCAGAGACCCGTATTGCTCTGGTTCCGGCGCGACCTTCGCCTCGCCGACCAGGATGCCGTGGCCGCGGCGGCAGAAAGCGGCGTTCCGGTCATCCCGGTTTTCATTCTGGATGACAATAACAGAGCACCACAGCGCGCTATCGGGGCGGCCAGCCGCTGGTGGCTGCATCACAGCCTGACGAGCCTCGCCAAGGACCTCGATGCGCTGGGCAGCAGGCTGGTTCTACGCCGGGGTGATGCCGCGCAGACGATCGCAGCACTGGCCGCGGAGACCGGCGCCCGCGCCATCCATACCGGCTTCATGCCCGATCCCGGCGATCGTGCGACCGACCGCGCGGTCGCCGACGCCCTGCAGGGCCAGGATTGCCGGCTGCACCGCCATCGCACGACGCTGCTGCATGACCCGCATAAGGTGCAGACCCAGGCGGGCAAGCCCTTCAGCGTGTTCACACCCTTTGCCAAGGCTTTTGAGGCGCAGGTCCATGTGCGCCCACCCGCGCCTGCCCCCCTTCATCTGGCCAAGGGGCCAAACCCGAGGTCGGACAAGCTCGCGGATTGGCAGTTGCTGCCCACAATCCCTTGGGATCGCGGCATGGTGGAAGCCTGGACGCCGGGCGAGACCGGTGCGGCCAGGCGCCTCGCCGATTTCGTCGCAGGCACCGTGGATGGCTATAGCAAAGCCCGCGACCTGCCCGGAGAATCTGGCACCTCCCGCCTCTCCCCGCATCTGCATTGGGGCGAAATATCGCCCTGGCAGGTGTGGGAGGCGGTGGGAGAGGCCAAGGGTCAGGCCGGCATCGCCGCCTATCGGCGGGAACTGCTGTGGCGGGAATTCGCGGCCCACCTGCTCTGGCACAATCCGCATCTGGTCGATCAGCCGCTGCGGCCGGAATTCGCGGATTTTCCCTGGATGGAAGATGCAGCGTCCGAGCGCGCCTGGCAGCGCGGCCAGACCGGCATTCCCATCGTCGATGCGGGAATGCGGGAATTATGGACGATCGGCTGGATGCATAACCGCGTGCGCATGATCACCGCCTCCCTGCTCATCAAGCATCTGCTGATCTCGTGGCAGCAGGGGGAGCACTGGTTTTGGGATACGCTGGTCGATGCCGATCTCGCCAGCAACTGCGTCAGTTGGCAATGGGTGGCGGGAAGCGGCGCCGACGCCGCGCCCTTCTTCCGCATCTTCAACCCCGTGCTGCAGGGCAAGAAGTTCGATCCCGACGGCCGCTATGTCCGGCACTGGGTGCCTGAGCTTGCCGCCCTGCCCGACGCCTATATTCATGAGCCTTGGGCCGCGCCGGACGACATACTGCGCGCGGCGAAGGTCAGTCTTGGCCGCACTTATCCGAAGCCCATCATCGATCTCGCCGAAGGCCGTGCACGGGCACTCGCCGCCCTGAAGCAGATCACGGGACGAAACGAGTAAGCCGCTGTCTTGCAACTTTGGCTGCCCGACCTATCTGCTCAAAACAACAATCTAGGGGACAATCGCCATGGCCCGCAGCAACTTTTCCGACTCCGCCCGCGACGCCGCCGGTCGCATTCAGGATGCCGTCGGCGACTTCGCGGATGACGCGCAGGACGTCGCGCGCCGCCGCTATCGCACCGCGCGCGGTCAGGCCGAAGGCTATCTTGGGGAAGCGACCGACCGCATCCGCGAGCAGCCGCTGGTTGCCGGTCTCGCCATTCTCGCGATCGGCTATATCCTCGGCCGCCTTCGCGTCATCTAAGCCTTGATCGGACGAAATCGCTGGCAGCCTCTGCCGGCATGAGCTGTGATATTCTATCGCGCGAAGCCCGGGGGCCCACTGCCTCCGGGCTTTTCCGTGTGTGGCTGGCGGTCGAATGCGCGGCGATCTTTATAGGCGGGCCGCTGGCCATTCTGGCCATCTACCGCGCCGGTATTCTGTTCGTGGCGCTTTGGCTGGGCGCGCTGATCGCCTGGGCGGGTACGCGCAACCACCAAACCGTGCCCAAGACAAGGCTGGCGCATGAAATCAGCGGCATAGCCCTCCGTTTCGCGGTCCTCGCGCCGCTCATCACCCTGGTGACCTGGGCCGTCTGGCCTCACCTTTTCCTCAGCCTACCGCGCCAGCGCTCGCTGTTCTGGGCGCTGATCATGGTCCTGTATCCGCTACTCTCAGTCTGGCCGCAGGAGATGCTGTACCGGCGCCTGCTGTTTCATCGCTACCGCGCGCTGTTCCGCACCGATATCGCGCTAATTCTGATGAGTGCGGCCGCTTTCGGCTTCGCCCATATCATCTTCCTCAATTGGATCGCGGTCGCCATGACGGCGGCGGGCGGCCTGCTGTTTGCGCGCGACTATGCGCGCCACAGGTCCCTGCCGCTCACCTGTCTGGAACACAGTCTTTACGGTTGCCTTATCTTCACCGTGGGCCTCGGCCGGTTTTTCTATACCGGCGCGGCCTGGCATCACTAAAGCGGGTGACGCAGCTTACCAGGGTACGGCGCCCTCATTGCTGGTAAAGCCGCCCGTGGGGCCGTCTTTTCCCATCAGTGCGAGGCGCACAGCCTCACGCGCCCCTTCCTCCACCGTCTGCGTGCCGGAATATCGATTGAGATTCGTCTTCGTATAGCCCGGGCAGACGGCATTCACCTTGATTCCCTCGGGCTCCAGCTCAATCGCCAGCGCAACCGTCAGGGCATTGAGCGCGGTCTTGGACGCCGGATAAACCGGGCCAAAGATCGACCGATAGGGAAAAGCCGGGTCAGAATTCCGCGTCAGCGAGCCGACCGTGCTTGAGACATTGACGATCCGCGCACCGTCTGCCGCGCGCAGCCAGGGCAGCATGGCCTGGGTGACGGCGAGCACGCCGAACACATTCGTCTCCCACACGGCGCGCATCTCCTCCAGCGGGACATTGCTCGGCTTGGTTGTCTGCGCATATTCCGCAACCGTCTCGAAATGAAGGCGTCCGGTGTTGGAGATGGCCGCATTGTTCACGAGCACGTCCAGCCGGCCGAATTCATCGCCGATGCGCGCAGCGGCGGCGGCGATCGAGGCCGGGTCGGTGACATCGAGCTGGATCGCATGCGCCCCGCCGCCGATCTCGTCTGCTGCCGCCTGGCCACGCTCCGCGCTGCGGGCGCCGAGGAGCACAATATAGCCGTGCGAGACAAGATCTTTCGCGATCTGCAGGCCAATCCCCTGATTGGCCCCGGTGACGAGGGCGATGGGTGTCTGCGTCATGGCTGTTTCCTGGATCTGGTTGGCATTGTTCCGCCCGCACTGCCGGGATAGGCTGCTAGAAACGGAACCTTGATCCGTTAAATACGGAACATTGTTCCGTTTTGCAAGTGAGATCCGCGTGACCAAGCCGCCTGCCCTGCCCGTCGAAGGGCGCCCCTTGCGCGCCGACGCCCAGCGCAGCCTTGATGCCCTGCTGGAAGCCGCCAAGATCGTCTTCGCAAAGTCAGGCGTGGATGCCCCTGTGCGTGAGATCGCGGACCAAGCAGGGGTGGGGCTCGGCACGCTCTATCGCCGCTTTCCGCAGCGCGCGACCCTCATTGCCGCCGTCTTCCGCCGCGAGATGGATGGCTGCGCGGATGCCGCCCAGACGCTGGCCGCCGCTCATCCACCCTTTGAGGCTCTGACGCATTGGCTGCAGCATTACGCGACCTTTGTCGGCACAAAGCGCGGCCTCGCCCAAGCCCTGCACACGGGAGACCCCGCCTATGCCGCCCTCCCTGCGCATTTTGAGGAACGCCTGCGCCCCGCCTTCCATCGTCTGTTCGACCGCGCGGTGCAGGCTGGCACCGTCCGGCGCGACGTCGATGCCGACGATCTCCTGCGGGCCGTATCGGGCCTCTGCATGTCGGGCTACACCCAGTCGCCCGACCAGGCGCAGCGCATGATCGCCCTGTTGCTGGACGGGCTGCGCTACGGCGCGGGCTAGACCTCTTCCACCGCCGAGATACCGGGCATGACCTTCAGCGCGGCGGCCAGGCGGGGTGAGATATTGAAGCGTCCGGGCAGTTTGATCTCCGCCTCGCGATTGGCATCGAGCCGCGGGCAGAGATAGACCTCACCGCGGCCTGACCCTTCCTGCGCTAGTAGAGCGCGGATATGCGCAACCGCCGCCGTTTCAGACAGCCAGACGCGCAAGCCCACCCCGGCCCCGGCCGCCGCTTTTTCTAGAGAGGCGACATCCTGCGCCGTGATGCGCAGCGCGTCACCGTCCATGCGCAGATCGACCGTCACCAGCAGCGCACTGCCTTCCCGCAGAAACTCCTGAGAACGGGACAGCACTTCGCTGAACAGCGTGACCTCGAAACTGCCGCCGCTATCCGACAGGCGCAGCCAGGCCATGCGGCCGCCGGTCTTGGTCGGCCGCACTTTGGGTGAGCCCACAACGATACCGGCAACCTTCACGCGGCCGACCCCGTTTTCGGCAACCGTCTGCAGGCGCGTGCTGGTGGTGACACCCAGGCGCCGCAGGGTTGAGCCGAAACTGTCCAGCGGATGACTGGTGAGATGAAATCCGATCGCCTCGGCCTCGAACCCCAGCCGGTCCAGCATCGGCCAGTCCAAAAGATCCGGCAGGCGCAGCGGCTCGGGCCGCGCCCCTGCCCCGCCGAACAGGCCGATCTGGCCGCTGCCGCGATCCTCGGCGGTCGCCTGCGCGCGCTTGAGCAAAATCTCCGCCCCCGCAAAAAGATGCGCGCGGTTATTGTCGAGATGGTCGAAGGCGCCCGCCTTAATGAGGTTTTCGAGCTGCATCTTGTTGAGCAGCTTCGGGTCCACGCGCTCGGCGAAATCCGCCAGGCTCTCGAAGGGTTTGGCGGCGCGCGCCGCCGTGACCGCTTCCATCGCCGACTGGCCGACGCGCTTGACGGCCGCCAGCGCGTAGCGGATGGCGAGCTTGCCGTCCGGCAGACGTTCCACCGTAAAATCCGCCCCGGACCGGTTGATGTCCGGCGGCAGAATGGTGATGCCCATCCGGTTCGCTTCCTGGCGGAAGGCCGCCAGCTTGTCGGTATTGCTGATGGCAAGGCTCATACAGGCCGCGATGAAGGGCACCGGATGGTTGGCCTTCATCCAGGCGGTCTGATAGGCAACCAGCGCGTAAGCTGCCGCATGGGACTTGTTGAAGCCATAATCGGCGAACTTCGCCATCAGGTCGAAAATTTCGCCGGCCTTCTCGGCCGCGATCCCCTGGGCCATAGCGCCATCGGTGAAGATCTGGCGCTGCGTCTCCATCTCCGCGCGGATTTTCTTGCCCATGGCACGGCGCAGCAGGTCGGCTGCACCCAGGCTATAGCCGCCCAGCTTCTGGGCGATCTGCATGACCTGTTCCTGATAGACCATGATGCCATAGGTCTCGGACAGGACGTCGTGAATATCGGGGTGAGGCGGCTCCCAGGGTTCGCCATGCTTGCGCTGGCAATAGGCCGGGATATTGGCCATGGGTCCCGGACGATAGAGGGCTACAGCCGCGATCAGATCCTCGAACCGGTCAGGGCGCATCTGGCGCAGAACATCGCGCATGCCCTGGCTTTCAAACTGGAAGACGCCGCCGGCATCACCCTTTTGCAGCATCTCGTATGTTGCTACATCATCCAGCGGCAGCGTGTCGATATCGACGTCAATATCCAGACCCTTGAGAAAGGTGATGGCGCGGCGGATGATGGTCAGCGTCGTCAGGCCCAGGAAGTCGAACTTCACCAGCCCCGCCTGCTCGACATGCTTCATCGAATATTGCGTGACGAGGAAGTCGGACCGCGGGTCCTTGTACAGCGGCACCAGCTCGGTCAGCGGACGGTCACCGATGACGACGCCGGCCGCATGCGTGCTGGCATGGCGATACAGGCCTTCCAGCTGCAGCGCGATTTCCAGCAGGCGGCGGATGGATTCGTCCTCGTCGCGCATCTGCTGCAGCTTGGGCTCACCGTCCACCGCTTCCTTCAGCGTGACGGGCTTGGCCGGGTTGTTGGGGATCAGCTCCGCCACACGATTGACCTGGCCGAAAGGCAGGCCCAGCACGCGGCCGACATCACGCACAGCCGCACGCGCCTGCAGCTTACCGTAGGTAATGATCTGGGCCACGCGATCGGCGCCATACTCATGGCGCACGTACGAAATCACCTCGTCCCGGCGATCCTGGCAGAAGTCGATATCGAAGTCGGGCATCGATACTCGGTCCGGGTTCAGGAACCGCTCGAACAGCAGGCTGAAGCGGAGAGGGTCGAGCGCCGTGATGGACAGCGCATAGGCAACGAGCGAGCCCGCGCCCGAGCCGCGTCCCGGCCCCACCGGAATGTCGCGCGCCTTGGCCCATTGGATGAAGTCGGCCACGATCATGAAATAGCCGGGGAAGCCCATGCGGGCGATGACGCCGAGTTCAAACTCCAGGCGGTCTGTATAGATCTTCCGTGTTGCGTCATCGGGCTTCATGCGGTCGAGATGCTTCGCCAGCCCCTCCTCCGCCATGCGGCGAACCGTCTCCTCCTCGGTCATGCCCTCACCCACCTTGGGGCACACGGGCAGCAGCGGTTTGCGGGTCTCGGCCATCACCGCGCAACGCTGAGCGATGGCAAGCGTATTGTCGCAGGCTTCCGGCAGATCGCGGAACAGCTCCCGCATGACGGCCGCCGGCTTGAACCAATGCTCCGGCGTGACGTGGCGGCGGTCGGCCTCCGACAGCACCCGCCCTTCGGCGATGCAGAGCAGCGCGTCATGGGCCTGGTGCATCGAGGCGGTGGCAAAATAGCAATCATTGGCCGCGACGATGGGCAGCCCCATCTCATCCGCCAGCGCCAGGATGCCGGGCTCGATCGCGCGTTCGACGGCCAGCCCATGGCGATGCAGCTCCACCGCCATGCGGTCGGGGAAAAGCTCCGCGAAACGCGCGAGCAGGCGCGCGGCCTCGGCCCGCTGCCCTTCGGCCAATAGCCGGTTGACCGGCCCGAAGGTGCCGCCGGTGAGCAGAAACAGCCCTTCGGACAATTCGGCCAGCCGCTCGAAACTCACCTGCGGACGCAGGCCGGTCTCGGTCTCCAGAAAGGTGACCGAGCTGAGGCGCTGCAGATTCGCAAAACCCGCCTCGGTCTGGGCCAGAACCACAATCGGATCGGGCGCCAGACGCGGCAGATCGGTGCGCGACAACCCGATCTGGCAGCCCATGATCGGCTGCACGCCTTTGCCCGCGGCGTATTGGGCGAATTCCAGTGCGCCGAACAGATTGCTGCTATCGGTCAGCGCCAGCGCGGGCATGCCGTCACCGGCGGCAAGCGCGATCAGCTTGTCGACCTTGATCGCTCCTTCGCTGAGCGAATAGGCGGAATGGGTGTGCAGATGGACGAAGCTGGCAGAGGTCATGGGCCAAGCCTAATCCATCACAGGCGAGTCGGGCAGCGGTCTCTGTGCATTGCACGCGCCTGGGACCGGCCTAATAACGCCCCGTAAATGCCCAGGAAAACTTTCCGCCAGGGAGTCGAATAGGAGCGGACCACAACCGCTACCCGCATCTTTGTCGAGGGACAGATGAGCGCCAGTTTGACCGGTATAGCGGCGACCGCGGCAACGCCTGCCCCCGCCGCAACCGAGACGCCCGCCGCCGCACCGCAGGCGACCGTAGCCGCGCCCGCGGCCCCATTGCCACCCACGCCCGTCGGGGCGGGGGTCGAATCCGCGTCGCAGATGATCATCAGTACCACCGTCACCTCGGTCTCCCCGCCCGGCTATACGCAGACGGTGACCACACGGGCCGATGGCGTCGCGACGACGACGATCACCAATGAAGTCGGCGCCGTGGTCAGTACCAGCACCTCCCGCACGGCGGCGGTGGGGACACAGTCCGGGGTTTCCGCCGCCGAAGGCGGGGTCAACGTCTGGGCGTGACCCCCGCTCCGAGTGCCAGGCGTCAGGGCAGATCGACCAGCCGTCCGCCCTCTAAGGTCACGCGGCGATCCATCCGCGCTGCGAGATCAGGATTATGGGTCGCGATGAGGGCGGCCACGCGCTGGTCGCGCACCGCGCTCAGCAATTCGTTGAAGACGATATCGGCGGTCTTGGTATCCAGGTTGCCGGTCGGCTCATCCGCCAGCAGGATTGACGGTTTATTCGCCAGCGCCCGCGCAATCGCGACCCGCTGCTGCTCGCCGCCCGACAGCTTCCCCGGCAGATGCTTGACGCGATGGCCCAGGCCGAAGGCCGCCAGCAGCGCCTGACCGCGCATTTCCGCGGTTTTGCGTGCCACACCCGCGATCATCTGCGGCAGCACGATATTTTCGAGCGCCGTGAATTCCGCCAGCAGATGATGGAACTGATAGACGAAGCCGACGCGGTCACGCCGGATGGCGGTGCGCGCATTGTCCGGCAAAGCGCCTGCGTCCCGCCCGTCCATCAGCACGCGCCCGGCATCCGGCCGATCCAGCAGCCCCGCCAGATGCAGCAGCGTCGATTTGCCCGAGCCCGAGGGCGCGACCAGCGCCACGATCTCTCCCGCCCGCAAAGTCAGATCGACCGACGTCAGCACGTCCAGACTGCCGGCATCCGTGCGGTAGGTGCGGCGTACCGCCTCCATCACCAAAGCTTCACTCATGACGCAGCGCCTCCACAGGATCGGTCCGCGCCGCGCGCCAGGACGGGTAGAGGGTTGCGAGCAGCGACAGCACCAGCGCCATCACCAGCACGGTGGTGACCTCGCCCCAGTCCAGCACGGCCGGAAGCTGCTCCAGGAAGTAGACCGTCGGATCGAACAGCGTGGTGCCGGTGACATGTTCCAGCAACTGCCGGATGCGCTCGATATTGGCGCAGAAGACGACGCCGAGAACGAAGCCGATCAGCGTGCCGGTGACCCCGATGGAGGCACCCGCCATCAGAAAGATGCGCATGATGGCCCCACGGCTGGCGCCCAGCGTGCGCAGCACGGCGATATCCCGCGTCTTGTCCTTCACCATCATGATCATGGAGGAGATGACGTTGAAGGCGGCGACGACGATGATCAGCGTCAGGATCAGGAACATGACGTTGCGTTCCACCGTCACAGCCGCGAAGAAACTGTCATTGGACTGCTGCCAGTCGATGACGGAAATCGGCTTGCCCGGCAGCGCCGCGCGGATCGCCCGGTTCACCGCACCGACGTCGTCGTGATTTTTGACGGTCACCTCAATCTGGGTCGCCTTCCCCGGCGCATCGAAGAAGGTCTGCGCAGCCGCGATCGGCATGAAGACGAAAGTTGAGTCGTATTCTTGCATGCCGACATTGAAGATGCCGACCACCTTATAGGCACGGATGCGGGGAATGGTGCCGATGGCCGTCGCATTGCCCTGGGGGCTGACGAAGGTGATGTCATTGCCGACGGTCAGGCCCAATTGCTGCGCCAGGCCGGAGCCCACGATCACCGCATCATCGCCCTGCATGGCGTCGATCGAACCCGCCAGAATGTGGTGGGAGACCGAGGTGAGCGCCTGCAAGTCCTTCTCGCTGATGCCACGCACGACGCCACCCGTGGCGCCGCCATGGGCGCCGGTCAGCAGAATCTCGCCCTGATAGACCGCGGCCGCACTCACCACGCCGGGAATGCTGCGGATGGTGCCGGCGGTCGCGTCATAATCCGTGATCTGCGTGCCTCCGGCGCCATAGACGCCCAGATCGCCGTTGAGACCCAGAATGCGCGACAGCAGGTCCTGCCGAAAACCGTTCATCACGCTCATCACGATGATCAGCGTCGCGACGCCGAGGGCGATGCCGATCAGTGAAAAGATGGCGATGACGGAGACGAATCGCTCGCCCTTCCGGGCGCGCAGATAGCGCCCGGCGACGGTACGCTCAAAGGGACCGAACATCAGCTGGCGTTCAGACCGGTTTTGGCGAGCGCTGCCTCCAGGCTCAGTTCTTCACGCTCGCCGGTCGCGCGGCGCTTCAGCTCGACCAGGCCATTGGCGGCGCCACGCGGCCCGATGATGATCTGCCAGGGATGGCCCATGAGATCGGCATCCGCAAACTTCACGCCCGCACGCTCACTGCGATCGTCATAGAGCGCCACCTTGCGGAGCTTGCCATAGACCTCTTCCGCCAGAGCATCGGTCACCGCGTCGCCCTGCTTGAGGTTGAGGATGCCGACCTTGAAGGGTGCCACGCTATCCGGCCAGATGATGCCGGCATCATCATGGCTCGCTTCGATCAACGCACCCACCATGCGGCTGACGCCGATGCCGTAGCTGCCCATTTCGGGGAACAGCTTCTGCCCGTCCGGCCCGGTGACGGAGAAGTTCATGGCGGCCGAATATTTGGTGCCAAAATAGAAGATATGGCCGACTTCGATACCGCGGCCCTCGCGGCGGCGGTCCTCGGCAACCTTACCCCAGGCCTCCAGGTCATGCTTCTCGTCGGTCGCCGCGTAGTTATTGGTCATGACGCCGAAGAAACGATCGAGATCCTCCGGCTTGGTGATGTCGAAATTGGCGGCGCCATAGTCCACATCCTCAAAGGCCGCGTCATAGAAGACCTGGCTTTCGCCGGTCGGTGCCAGGATGATGAATTCATGGGAGAGATCGCCGCCGATCGGCCCGGTGTCGGCGACCATCGGAATGGCCTTCACGCCCAGGCGCTGGAAGGTGCGCATATAGGCCAGCATCATGCGGCGATAGGTGATCACCGCCCCCGCATAATCGAGGTCGAAACTATAGGCATCCTTCATCAGGAATTCGCGGCCGCGCATGACGCCGAAGCGCGGACGTACCTCGTCGCGGAACTTCCACTGAATATGATAGGCGGCCTGCGGCAGTTCCTTGTAGCTCTTCACCGACTGACGGTAGAGATCGGTGATCATCTCCTCATTGGTCGGTCCGTATAACAGGTCGCGCTCATGCCGGTCCTTGATGCGCAGCATTTCGCGGCCGTAATCCTCGTAGCGGCCGCTTTCCTGCCAGAGTGTCGCTGGCTGGATGGTGGGCATCAGCACTTCCTGAGCGCCCGCCGCATCCTGCTCTTCCCGCACGATATCCGCGATATTGTTGAGAACGCGCAGGCCCGCGGGCAGCCAGGCATAGATGCCGGCGGCCGTCTGCCGCACCAGGCCCGCCCGCAGCATGAGGCGGTGCGAGGCGATCTGTGCCTCGGCAGGCACTTCCTTGAGGGTCGGGATCAGGCTTTGGGATAGACGCATCGGCGTTGCATTCTTTCTCGGCTTTGGGCTGGGGCGGACCCTAGCTGTCCAGGCGCCGCCCCGCCAGATGGCGTAGCGCAGGGCGCTCTACATAGCGCGCGGTCATCCAGGCAAGAGCGATATCGGCCAGGAAGAAGAGCACCAGCCACAAATAGGGAAATCGCGCCGGATCGCTATGGGTCAGGCCCCAGAAACGGGTGATGACGACCTCGACCGGCGCATAGGCCATGTAGAACGGGTAGGAGAGCGCGCCGAGGCGGATCAGGCCGGGGAGACGGGCAAACACGGTCTGCGGCCCGGCCGCCAGCGCTCCGAGCAGCCCCCACAACGCGACCGCGACAACCGCATCGCCGATCAGCCAGTGCCGGCGCAGCCACAGGCCGAGGGCAAGCACAACCAGGCCGACGATGCCCAGCCCCGCCAAGGACGGACGCGGCCACCCCAGACGCTGCAGCCGGGCGAGCAGCATGCCGCCTGCGAATTCCGGCAGAAACCGCGGCAAGGCGCCCTGATAGCTGAGATTGAGACCCGCCGGAGAGGCCAGGCTCACCACCAGCAGCACTCCCGTCAGTGCGATCAGGCCATAAAGCACGGCGCGCAGCCCCAGACGGGCCTGCCCGAGCATGAGAAGCGGAAAGCACAGATAGCCGACCCATTCCGTGCTGATCGACCAGGACGGATAGTTCCAGGTCCAGCCGCCGCTGAATCCCAGGCCATTGAGCAGAAACAGCTGCAGGATGAATTCGTGCCCGCTGGCCCGCAGCGCCTGATGCGGATGCACCCCGCCGGATCGCGCGATGAGAAAGCCCAGGCCCAGCAGAAGCAGCATGGCGAGAGCTGTAGGATAGAGGCGGATGAAGCGACGCCACCAGAAGCGGCCGCAGGACGCGAGGCTTTGCAGCGGCCATGGATAGCGATGCGCAAGCACCAGGCCGGACAGGATGAAGAAACCATCGACGCCCAGATAGCCGCGGCTGACGAAGCCCCCGTCCGCGGCAAAACCCAAATGCAGGTTGGTGTGATAGAGGAAAACCCATAGCGCCAGCAGACCCCGTGCGGCCGTGAGATCGGGCAGATCTGCGCGCGGATCATCGGCTGCAGTCACGTTATCCCCGCCTGCTTCTACTGAGCATTTCGCTTCTTCAGTAATTCCTGAAAACTCAAGCTAGGGTAATGATTTTTTTGAAAATATCGCGTGACAGGGGGCGTTTGCATAGCTAAAGAAAAGGCCCGCGCGCTAAAGCGCTGCGGGCCAAGTTTAGGGAGGAAACGCCAGTCACACGGCAGAATGAGGGATCAACCTCATCCGTGACTGGATAATGAAATCTTAGCCTCGACGCGTCCAATAAAAATCATTCAGAAAATCGACTAAAATCGCGTTCCCAGACATTTTTCTGCCTAGAAAGTAATCAAACTCAGGTGAATGGCCGGTTTCTAGGCACCGCTTCACCTAACCCTGCTTATTTTTCTATCTGACTGACCGATCAGGCAAACAAATTGGGCGGGAGCCTCAGCCCCCGCCCTTTATTTTGACCCGATGGGAGGCTGAGCGTGACGCTCAGCGCTTCCACCAGCCGCGCCGCTTTTCAGCGGCCGGCGTATCCGCACCGATCACGATCGGCCTCACCAGGGGCGCGGCCGGTTCACCGGAGACAGTCTCCAGCACCGGCTCAGGCGCGACGTCAACCGGCGCCTCTGCCTCAACGGCAACCGCTGGCGTCTTGGCGCGGCTGCTACGGCGGCGCGCAGGTTTAGCCGCAACCTCCACAGCCACGGTCACATCGGCGGCAGGCGCTTCAGCCACGATCTGGGCCGGCGCGTCCACGACAGCCTCGGCCGCAACGTCAGCCACTTTCGGCTTACGCGCGCGGGATGGCCGCTTCTTTGGCGCCGGCAGGTCGGCCGAGACCTCAGCGGTTACTTCAGCCGGAACAGTTTCGACCGTCTCCGGCACGCTCGCCGCGACGACCTCGTCCTCGGCGGTCGGCGCGCGTTCCGTCACATCGACATCGACCACATCAGCACCCGTGACAGGGGCATCGACCACTGCCACCGGGACCGTCTCGGTGACGGGCGCAGGCTTGGCGGACACGGACACGGTCGTCTCGACAGTATCCAGATCCGGCTCGAGCACCGCAAAGAGGGCGTCGATCTGATCATAGGTGAAGGGATCGGCCGGCGTCGGCCCACGATAGGCCGCCGGGGCCGGCTGCATCGGCGCATCGGCCGCGGCACCCGGACGGCGGTCACGTCCACGACCACCGCGGCGGCCACGACGGCTGCGGCGGGCCTCGCCGTCTTCACCGGCCGACAAAGGCGGCGTGATTTCGGGGCCAGGCTCGGACGGTGGCACGATTTCGGGGCTCGGCGCGCCCGGTTCCGGCAGTTCCGGCCCACGACCGGGCTCGTACGGACCCGGACCCGGCACGGGCAGCGGAAACGGCGGCACCGCAGGCTCCTGCGGCGCGGGTCCCGGCTCGGGCGCGGCCGACACGGCGTCGTCCTCACCCTCGAACTCGTCACCCTCATCGCTATCGGACTCGCTCTGGCCATTGGCGGCCTGCTGACCGTTCTCTCCATTGTCGCGGCGGCCACGGCGACGGCGGCGGCGACGGCGACGGCGGTCGCCGCTGTCATCGCCACGCGCTTCCTCGCTGGTCACGGCGGGGGCCGGAGCGGCAGAAGCCGCCGTCTCAACGGCAGGGGCATCGGCGACCAGCGCGGCAGCACGGGCCACCGGACGCTCGTCCTCCTCGGCGCTCTCGTCCCGCGTCGTGTAATCCATGGCAATCGGCGAGCCGCCGTTGGCGGGAACCTCGGACGCGACGTAAGGCCGCACCTTCTCGATGCGAACCTGCGGCGGCACCAGCTTGTCATCGGCCAGCAGCAGAACCTGCACGCCATGCGCGCGCTCGATGGCGATCAAACGGTCGCGCTTGTAATTGAGCACATACATGGCGACGGCACCGGCGACATGGACGTTGAATTCCGCCGCGCGATGGCGCGAGGCCTCGTCCTCGATCGCGCGCAGAACATGGATCGCCGCACTTTCGACGCTGCGTACGGTGCCGGTGCCCAGGCAATGCGGGCAAGTAATGAACGCGGTCTCGGCCAGCGACGGGCGCAGGCGCTGACGGCTCATCTCCAGCAGGCCGAAATGGCTGATGGAACCGACCTGAATACGCGCGCGATCATTCTTCAGCGCGTTCTTCAGGCGCGCCTCGACCATGGCGTTATGCTTGCGGCTTTCCATATCGATGAAGTCGATGACGACGAGGCCGGCCAGATCGCGCAGGCGGAGCTGGCGGGCAGTCTCATCGGCCGCTTCCAGATTGGTGCGCAGCGCCGTCTCTTCGATATTGCGTTCCCGCGTGGCGCGGCCTGAATTGACGTCGATCGCGACCAGCGCCTCGGCCTGATTGATCACTAGGTAGCCGCCGGATTTGAGCTGCACCGTGGGATTCATCATGGCATCGAGCTGCACGTCGACCTGATGCTTGGCGAAAAGCGACGTGTCGTGCCCGCGCCAAAGCTGGACCTTGCCGGCATGGTGCGGCGTCAGCATACGCATGAAGTCGCGCGCGGCCTTCCAGCCGGCCTCGCCGTCGACCAGAATTTCCTCGATATCCGGGCGGTAGCCGTCGCGGATGGTGCGCTTGATGAGGCTCGCTTCCTCATAGACCAGCGCGGGGGCCACCGATTTCAGCGTCAGATCGCGAATATCGTCCCAAAGGCGCAGTAGATACTCGCAGTCGCGGCGGATTTCAGGCTTCGGCCGGTTGGCGCCCGCAGTGCGCACGATGAGGCCCATGCCCTGCGGCATGTCCACTTCCTTGATGACTTCGCGCAGGCGCTTGCGGTCGGCGACCGAGGTGATCTTGCGCGACACACCGCCGCCACGCGGCGAATTGGGCATCAGCACGCAATACCGGCCGGCAAGCGACAGATAGGTGGTCAGCGCCGCGCCCTTGGTACCGCGCTCCTCCTTGACGACCTGGATCAGCAGGATCTGGCGGCGGTGAATGACTTCCTGGATCTTGTAATTGCGCACGAAGCGCTGAGGGGAGCGGCGCTCGCTGCCCTCCTCGTTCTGGTCACCACCGCCGAGAATTTCGGGCCGCTCCGGCTCGTTTTCCTCCGAACCGTCCTCGCCCTGGATGTCGGACGAGGCCTCGCTCGCATCAGCGGGGGCAAGCACTTCACCCTCAAGGGCCACGCCTTCCAGGGATGCATCTTCCTCGGCTGGGGGCGCCTCGCTGATGGCGATGTCGCGAACCTTGGCAGCAGCCTGCGTCGGCTCAGCCCCAGCCTCGGTCTCGTCCGCCGCGTCGCTGGCCGGCGCGCTGAGGGCGCGCTCGGCCGTGGCGGGACGATGGCCGGCGACCGCCGCTTCCTCGGCCGCCTCTTCGGCGTCTTCCGCCTCGGCTTCGGCCCGGGCGGCGGCAAGATCGGCCTCTAGCAGCTTCTGCCGGTCGGCGACGGGGATCTGGTAATAGTCGGGGTGGATTTCGCTGAAGGCAAGGAAGCCATGGCGGTTGCCGCCATATTCCACGAAGGCCGCCTGCAGGCTCGGCTCAACCCGAATGACCTTGGCGAGGTAGATATTGCCTTTGACCTGCTTTTTAGTGGAGGTCTCGACGTCAAAATCTTCTAGGCGAGTACCATCAAGGACAACAACTCGGGTTTCCTCCGGGTGTGTCGCGTCGATAAGCATGCGCTTGGTCATGAGAAACTGGACTCCGGCGCGCACCACGGGGGAGCGCGGCCGCCTGAAGGCGGCGGATTGAAAGTGGGGGACGTGACGGGTCCGCAATCGACATCAAGGATAACCGGGCTCTCGCCAGCGAAGCATTCGCCGTGGGGAGGAAAGCGGTCATGAAGGTCGAACAGATCCCAATCAAACTGAGGGGCTGCGGCGGAACGAGGCCACGCAGCCGGTAAAACGGTCTAGCCGCCGCATGCCGTGCCTTCCTGCCCCGTTTGCGTTCCGGGCGGCACCTGGCCGCGGCGAAATTTTCGGGACTGGCCGACCAAGCGGCCGGACGGAACGATTGCGGTGGAGATCCGAAAAGGGGGCTCAAAGCATGAGCCCAGCCTGTTCCAAATCTCAATTTTGAGCATGGCGCAAAGCCCTTGTACATGCAAGGGCAGGTCCAAGCCCCGAAACGGATCGGGCTTACGATTTCGTTATCTATAGAAATCTCGTTGCCTTTCAATCAGAAGCACTGTTATTTGAAGAACTGACATGAAGATGCGACCCGCCGATCCAAGGTTCCTTTCGTGACCGCACCGCCCGACGAACCCAATCCCAGGATGACGGAACGAAGGCTGCTATTGAGCCTGGGCGTCGGCGCGACCGTTCTGCTGCCAAGCTGGCTGCAGCCGGCCATCGCCTGGGCCGCAGCCAAGCACCATCTCCACAAACCCCGTGACGCGGCGAAGCCTCTTCTGAAAAATGCGCCCCTGATCATGCTCGACCCTGGCCATGGCGGTAAGGACCCGGGCGCCATCGGCGTCGCCGGCACCTATGAAAAGCATGTGGCGCTCGCCGCCGCCCATGCCTTGAAGCAGCGCCTGGAAGCGTCCGGCCGCTACCGCGTCGCCATGACGCGCGCGACCGACCATTTCATTCCGCTGGAAGACCGCGTCGCCATCGCCCAGGACCGTGGCGCCGATCTGTTCGTCTCCATGCATGCGGATTCGGTGCCCGACCACTCCGTCCGCGGCGCCAGCGTCTATACGCTGTCGAGCGATGCCTCGGACCGGCAGACCGCCGGGCTTGCCCAGCGCGAAAACAGCTCCGACCGCTTTGCCGGTGCCGGCTTCAAGGGCGTATCCCCCGCCGTCGCCCGTATTCTCGCGAGCCTGGTGAGCAGCGAGACGCGCATTGGCTCGGCACGGCTGCAGCAGGATATGGTGCAGAATCTGAGTGGCGAGATCGATATCCTGCCCCATCCTGCACGCCACGCCGCGTTCGTGGTGCTGAAATCGGCTGAAGTCCCGAGCGTCCTGGTGGAGATGGGCTTCATGTCGAATTTCAAAGACGAATCCGCCCTCCGCCAGCAGGGCCATCGCGACCGCATCACGCTCGCCATGAGCAATGCCGTCGATGCCTGGTATGTCGCCCGCCAATCCGCCCGGATGGCCGGCTAGCGAAACCCACACTAGCTAAAGTGCCTCGCCAGCCCTATTTCCGCGAGTATGTGCGGCCAGAGGGCGCGTGACGGAATGACAAGGAATAGCTGCCGATGCCCGGGCCATTGAGAGCCGGCGACCCCATGGTGCGCCCTGGTGGTGCGCGTGGCGGCGGCGGAAACGGCGCAGGCGGCAACGGCTCCGGCGGCAACGGCCAGCCACCGCGCGGACCGCAGGACAAGCCGCCGCGTCCAGGCCGGGACAAAAAGGACAAGCGCCGCAGCGCACGCCGGGGCGGCGCTGGCTTCCTGGCGGCGCGCGCTGTCACCAGCCTGTTCGGCCTGGCCGCCGTTGTGGTCGTCGTGGGTGGCGTCGGCGGCTATGTCATGTTCCGCCATTACACCGCCGACCTGCCCAGCATCGACGGTCTGCGCAGCTACCAGCCGCCGGTCATGAGCCGCGTCTATTCCAGCAATATGGATCTGATTTCGGAACTGGCGACGGAGCGGCGCATCTACACGCCGATGGAGGATATTCCACCGCTGGTCGCCCAGGCCTTCATCTCCGCCGAGGACCAGAATTTCTGGCATGAGCCGGGCATCGACCCGCTGGCGATCATCCGCGCCGGCGTCACCGATATCAGCCAGCTGGGTTCGGGCCGCCGGCCGATCGGCGCCTCCACCATCACCCAGCAGGTCGCCAAGAACATCCTGCTGCAGAACAACATCAACTTCGCCCGCAAGATCCAGGAGGCCGTGCTGGCGGTCCGCATCGACCATGCGATGAGCAAGCAGCGCGTTCTGGAAATCTACCTCAACGAAATCTATCTCGGCGAGCAGGCCTATGGCGTGGCCGCCGCCGCCGCCGCCTATTTCGACAAGCCCTTGGACAAGCTCACCATCGCGCAGGAAGCGATGCTGGCCTCGCTGCCCAAGGCGCCGTCCAACTACGACCCCTATCGCAATCCCCAGGCAGCCCTTGGCCGCCGCAATTGGGTGATCGACCGCATGGCGCAGGACGGTGCCATCACGGCCGCCCAGGCTGCAGCCGCCCATGCCGAGCCGCTGCTGACGCGCGCCAGCCCTCGCCCCGCGACCGTGCCCGGCGCCGGCTATTTTGCGGATGCCGTACGCCAGCAGCTGGTGCAGCTGTTCGGCCAGACGCGGGCGACCGACGGCGGGCTTGTCGTCTATACCAGCCTCGACCCGTCTCTCCAGGCGACCGCCGATGCCTCGCTGCGCCGCGGCCTGATGGATTATGACCGCGCGCATGACGGTTGGCGCGGCCCCGTGACCCATATCGATCTTTCGGGAGGCGATTGGCAGACCGCTCTGCGCAAGGTCCAGGTGCCCGCGGGCATCCTGCCGGATTGGCGGCTGGCCGTGGTGCAAAGCACGACAGCGACGACCGCTTCGGTCAGCTGGCTGCCACCGGGAACCAAGCGCGATCCGACGGGTCCAGCCCAAAGCGGCACGCTGGCGCTCTCCACCCTGCGCTGGGCGCGGCATGCCGGTAATTTCGGCGCCAATCTGGGCCCCAGCCCCCGGCGCATGACGGATGTGGTGCAGGCTGGCGACGTCGTCATGATCGAGCCCGACAGCACGGGCAAAGGCGACAGCGTAACGCTGCGGCAGGTGCCGCAGGTACAGGGTGCGCTGATGACGATGGACCCGGTCACGGGCCGGGTGCTGGCCATGGCGGGCGGCTGGAGCTACGGCCTCAGCCAGTTCAACCGTGTCACCCAGGCCGAGCGGCAGCCCGGTTCAGGCTTCAAGCCGATCGTCTATCTGACGGCGATGGAGCAGAATATCGCGCCCGACGCAACGGTGCTGGACGCGCCTTTCGTCATCAATATGTCGGACGGGACGCAGTATCGTCCCGGCAATTACGAGGCGAATTTCCTCGGTCCCATTCCGCTGCACCAGGCGCTGGAAGAATCGATCAATCTGGCGACGCTCCATCTCGCCGCCCGCGTCGGCCTGCCCGCCGTCGCCAAAACCGCCCAGGATTTTGGCGTCGTCGATAAGATGCCGCTGATCTACCCCGCCGTGCTCGGCGCGATCGAGACGACGATGCTGCGCCTGGGGACCGCCTATGCCGGGTTCAGCCAGATCGGCCGGCAGGTGACGCCGTCCTTCATCGACCGGGTGGAGGACGCACAGGGCAATGTGATCTACCGCGCCCCGCAGGTGGGCTGCGGCAATTGCGGCAATCCCGATCCCAGCCAGCCGCCGACGCTCGCCTATACCGCACGACAGCTGGCCGATCCGCAAAGCACCTTCCAGCTTGTGACCATGATGCAGGGCGTCATGACCCGCGGCACCGGGCGCGTCGCGGGCCTCGGGCTGCAAGCCTGGACGCCGGCCGGCAAGACCGGCACCACGGAAGACTTCCAGGACGCCTGGTTCACGGGCTTCACGCCGACCCGCCTGACCTCGGTCTGGGTCGGGTTCGACAATCCGCAATCGCTCGGCGAAGGTGAACAGGGGGCGACCGTCGCCGGCCCGATCTGGAATCGCGTCATGACGGCGGCGCTGGCGGACCAGCCCAAGATGCCCTTCCCCACGCCGCCGGGCATCGAGATGCGCAATACCGGCGGCATCATGGAGGCTTTCAAGACCGGAGAGCCGAACGGCGGCGATGTCGATGTGCCTGGCACGACAGCCGCACCCGGCGATACGGGCACCCAGGCCGGCGGCAGCGTCGGCGGCGATGGCAACGCCTCGTCCCCAGCTGCGCCCGGCGCAGGGGGCACCTCCGCCGGCAACAAGCTCGACAACTCCGTGGGCGGGCTGTATTAGGCCGCCCATGTCCGCTGAGACCGAAGCCCTTTCCGAACAGATCAAGCAGTCGGTGACGCTGCTGAGGAGGCATCTTTGACTGGGATGTCGCCACAACTCGTCTCGAAGAACTGAACCAGCGCGCCGAAGATCCCGCACTTTGGGCTGATGCCGCTGCCGCGCAGGTGATGATGCGTGAGCGCACGCGCCTGCAGACCAGCATCGACGCCGTCCGCCGTATCGAGACCGAGGTCGCGGATACGCTCGGCCTGGTCGAAATGGCGGAAGCCGAAGGCGATGCCGAGATGATCAGCGATGGCATCGCGACGCTCAAGCGGCTGGCCGAGGATGCCAAGCTGCGCGAGATCGAGAGTCTGCTGTCAGGCGAGGCCGACGGCAACAATGCCTTTATGGACATCAATGCCGGCGCCGGCGGCACCGAAGCCCAGGACTGGGCCGAGATGATGCAGCGCATGTATATGCGCTGGGCCGAAAAGCACGGCTACAAGACCGAAATTATGGAAACCTCCGAAGGCGAGCAGGCCGGGATCAAATCCGTGACCCTCAAGGTCAGCGGCCCCAGCGCCTATGGCTGGCTGAAGACCGAGGCCGGTGTGCATCGTCTGGTTCGCATCAGCCCCTTCGATTCGGCGGCACGGCGCCAGACCAGCTTCGCCAGCATCTACGTCTATCCCGAAGTCGACGATACGATCGAAATCGAGATCAACCCGGCCGACCTCAAGGTCGATACCTTCCGGGCCTCGGGCGCGGGCGGCCAGCACGTCAACAAGACGGAAAGCGCCATCCGCATCACCCATGTCCCGTCGGGCATCATCGTCGCCTGCCAGACCGACCGCAGCCAACACCGCAACCGCGCGACCGCGATGGCGATGCTGAAGGCCCGGCTCTATGAGATGGAATTGAAGAAGCAGGAAGAGGCCGCGACCGAAGCCGCGTCCTCCAAAACCGATATTGGCTGGGGCCATCAGATCCGATCTTACGTTCTGGCACCCTACCAGCTGGTCAAGGACCTGCGCACGAACGTGGAAAAAGGCAATCCGGCCGCTGTGCTGGATGGTGAGCTGGATGAATTCATGGCCGCCGCCCTCGCCGCCCGCGTAGGCGCCACCCGCAGCGAAGCGAGCGCCGCCGCCCGCTGATCGCCATGAGGGCGGCCTTGACCCTCAGATCGTTAGTCTTGCATGTGGTTCACCTGTCAGATGCGGCGGGCACGCTGTCGTCTGGTGTGATCACAGCCTGGCGCGTGAAGGGCCCTCCGCCATGACTCTGCAATCCCCCTGGTTCTCGTTCCTGGCACTCGCCCTGATGGTGATGGCGGTCGCGATCGGGGCTGCGACGCGGCGGCGCTGGCCCGAGCATCACGCGAATCGCGAAACGATCGAGCTGCTGCAGACCACGGTGATGCTGCTGGCAACCTTCGCCGCCATCGTCCTCGGCCTGCTCATCAACTCCGCCAAATCTGATTTTGATGGCATCGAAAACGATGTCCGCAGCTTCTCCTCCTCACTCGTTCAGCTTGACTACGGGCTGGAGGAGCTGGGACCCGAGGCCCTGCCCATCCGCCAGGATCTGGCGCGCTACACGGCCGCTGCACTGGCGGAAGTGTGGCGCGGGGAACCGCCCCCCGAGGGCGATTACTATCCGCACCTGCAGCCGACCCATACGCCTGGCGCGCCCGCCAATACGCCGGTCCTCGGCCAGATGCTGGAACATGTGAATTCGGAACTGGATGCCTTCACAGCCACCACGCCGCTGGCGCAGCGGCGCCTGTTCTCAGCCCAGCGGCTGATGAGCATGGCCATCGCTGAGCGCTGGCGAATTGTCAGCGCGTCCATGGGCTCGCTCTCGACACCCTTCTTCGCGATGCTCGTCTTCTGGATGCTGGTGATCTATCTCTGCTTCGGGCTGAGCGCGCCGCTGAACCATATCAATGCCATGGCTCTGTTCCTCAGTGCGCTCGCACTCACCTCAGCGCTCTTCGTGATCATCGATCTCTACACGCCGTTTTCAGGCCTTTTCACCGTCAACAGCGAGCCGATGCGCAACGCGCTGGATGATATGCTGCGCCAGCCGGGTGGATTGCCACCCGCCCTGACACCGCAGACATGCCCGAAATTCACGTCCCATTGCTGAGCGGTCGCGGAGCCTAGCTGTGGTCGCTGTGGCCCTCGCCATGGGGCAGAAGACGCTTGTCAACCTCTAGTCGCAGCTCGTCGATCGCCGTGAAGGAGGCGGGGTCGATGGCCTCGATCGCCGTCAGAATCGTCTGGCAGGCGTCGCGCAAAGCATGCAGGAAGCCATGGCCGGTGTCGTCTGCGGCACTCGGCTGGCTGGAGGCCGAGAGCGTCTGGTCCAGGCGATCGGCGGCGGCATCATGGCCCTGGGCGCGCAGCTGCTCCGCCAGCAGGCGGGCGCGGGTGGCTGGGGTTTGCAGGTCGTCGCTCATGGCCTCATCGTCCGGTCATTGAAGTGTCTGGTGTGTCGCCTCACTCTGCTGCGGTCAAGCGGCAGCCATAGCTGGGCTGTATCTCTTAATGGCCGCCGCCTCGGCCGCCACCGCCCGCCTTGCTCGGCGAAAACAGGAAGGTGAGCGGAATGACGCAAAACGCCGCGATGCCGCAATAGACGAAGAGATCCCGATAGGCGAGCATGGCCGCCTGCTTGACGAACATCTCGTGGATCTGCGCCGGGATCATCTGGGAAATCTGGCTGGAAATATAGCCGAAGCTGGTCATTGCACCGTGCAGTGTCTGCTGCAGTTGCTTATAGGGCGCCCAGAGCGGGGTCATGTAACGCTGCAAATAGGCCATATGAGTCTGCGTCCGCTCGGTGACGCCTGCCGTCGCCAGCGAGATGCCGATCGATCCCGCAATATTGCGCAGCATGACGAAGAGCGAACTCGCGTCATTGTTCAGCGAGCGCGGCAGAGTCGTATAGGCGATCGTGCTGACAGGCACGAAGAGGAAAGCCAGACCCAGCACCTGGAAGATACGCGCGATCACCAGATTGCCGAAGTTGACGTCCGGCACGACGATCAGGCTGGAATAGAAATAGGACAGGCCGATCAGCAGAAATCCAAACGCGATGATCAGCCGCGTCTGCACATTGGGCAGCAGCACCTTGGTCACGAAGGGGATGAGGGCCACGATGACGATCGCGCCAGGCGACAGAATGAGACCGGCCCAGGTCGCTGTATAGCCGAGCTGCTGCTGGGCCAGCTGCGGCACCAGAACCGCGCCCGAATACAGCACGGCACCGACGCCGGTGATCATCACGGCGGCCACGGAGAAATTGCGGTCCTTGAACACCTTCAGGTTGACGATCGGCTTTTTTGTCGTCGTCAGCCAGACGATGGCACCGATGATCCCGATGGCAGCGAAGGCGGCCATCAGCGTGATGAAGCCCGACCCGAACCAATCCTCGTCCTCGCCCCGATCCATCATGACCTGGAGACATCCGACGCCGACCGCGATCAGGCTGAGGCCGATCCAGTCGGTATCGACAAACCGGGCCCTGTCCCGTTTGACCCAGGGCGGGTCCTCCACCAGCGCCGCGACCGCAAACAGGGCGGCCACACCGATGGGGATATTGATCCAGAAGATCCAGCGCCAGGAGTAGCTGTCGGTCAGAATGCCGCCGAGCGTCGGGCCGATGGCCGGCGCGAAGATGACCGCAATGGCGACGACGCCGAAGGCCGCCCCACGCTTCTTGGGCTCAAACGTATCCAGGATGATGGCTTGCTGATTGGGCTGCAGGCCGCCGCCGAAAAAGCCCTGCATCAGCCGATACAGCACCATCTGCGTCAGCGAGGTCGCGGTCCCGCACAGGAAGGAGCAGACCACGAAACCGGCAATGCAAATCATGAAGTAGCGCTTGCGGCCGATCACCCGCCCGATGAAGCCCGAAATCGGCAGCACGATGCCGTTCGCGACCAGATAGGATGTCAGCGTCCAGGTCGCGTCGTCATAGCTCGCCGAAACTGAACCCGCGATATGCGGCAGCGACACGTTGACGATCGTCGTATCCAAAATCTCCATGAAGGCCGCGATCGTCACGACAACCGCGATCAGCCATGGATTGCCCTTGGGACGCCAGGCGGCATCCGCGGACGCTTGCGCACTGGCGCTCATTGCTGCGGCGGAACTTCGTTTTCCCGACCCGGCGCATTGCCGTCTGTCACCCGCTTGGTGACATCGACCGTCGGCTCCACCGAAAGGCCCAGCGGCAGCGGAATTTTGGGGTTAAGGCCATGATCGATGATGATCTTCACCGGCACGCGCTGCACGATCTTGACGAAATTGCCGGTCGCGTTTTCCGCCGGGAAGGTGCTGAAGCGGCTACCCGAACCCATCTGCACGCTATCGACATGACCTGTCAGATGCAGGCTGGGATAGGCGTCGATGGCAATATCCACCGCCTGGTCCGAGCGCATGCGCGCGAGCTGGGTTTCCTTGAAATTGGCGGTGATCCAGACTTCCGGCACGACGAGGCTCATGATCGACTGGCCGGTCGAGAGGTAATAGCCGGCTTCCACATTGCGCTGCGTCACCCAGCCGTCGCTCGGCGCCCGCACGGTGGTATAGGACAGGTTGAGCTTGGCCTGATCGAGGCTTGCCTGCGCGGTCCGCACCAGGCCCTCCAGCTGCTTCACCTGCGCCGCCGCAGTATTGATATTCTCCTGCACCAGTTGCGCGCCCTGCAGCTCGGCCTGCGCCTGCTTGACCTGGCCTTCGCCCTGGCCGAGGCCGGAATTTGCCTGGTCCACCTGCTGCTGCGTGGTGGCCGCGGCGGATACCGCGTGCTGGCGGCGATAATTCTGGCGCGCATTGAGCAAATTCGCCTGCGCCACCTCCAGACTGCCCTGCGCCTTGAGCAGATCCGCCGGATAGGTCACCTGCGCCTTGGCATAGGCGATCCGTGCCTGATCGAGCTGGCCCTGATCCTGCGCAAGCTGTCCGACCGCCTTGTCGAGCGCCGCCTGATAGTCGCGCGGGTCAAGCTGGATGATCGGCTGGCCCTTCTTCAGAAACTGATTGTCGTTGACGTACAGCACGCTCACCTGGCCAGAGACGCGGGGTGCGATGGTAATCGCCCGCCCGTCCGTGAACGCGTCATCGGTGTCGATCAGATTGCGGTTAGACCACCAATAGAAGACCGCGGCGATCACCGCGACGATGACCACCAGAATGAAGATCAGGCGGACCAGAATTTTCCGGGCGCCACCCTTTTTCGGGGCTTCCGGCTGCTTGTCCGCATCCTTCGGCTTCTGGTCGGTCTTCTGTTCGGCCTGCTCACCGCCACCGGACACGATCTGGGTGCCGCCGGCATTGACCGTGCTGCTGCCGCCATAGCCGCTGGCTGGGATTACCTGGGTGCCGCCGCTATTGACGGTGGTATGGCCCGCCGACGGGCCAGACGTATCTGAAGTGCCACTCACGTTAACTCTGAACTCCGTACTGACCGAGGACAGAGCCTCCGGGTGGGGTCGTGGATCGCCGGTGCGGCGCTCGTCATAAAGTCCAGGCACGAGCAGGCGTTGCCGCGCGCATAGACCGCTGACCGATCGGTCAGCGGTAGCGCATTTGGTGTGTCGCGTCGAGGCGTGAACCCCCGGGGACTGAAATGACCTCAAACTGTGGTACGGAAAGGGGATAGCGGAGGGAAATCGGCATCACCCAGGCATTGATAGGCGTCGCCTATCAAACCCGTAGGGAGAATGAATTTCCCCGATGATACGGCGCCGCGTATCACCGGGGACCATGACAACACCTGAGGTTCCCATGGCCGACGCCATCGTCCGCCCGACGCTCACCAGCACAGCCGGCGCACCCGTGCCCGACAATCAGAACAGCATCTCCGCCGGCCCGCGCGGCCCGCTGCTGCTGCAGGACTATCTGCTGCTCGAAAAGCTCGCGCACCAGAACCGGGAGCGCATCCCCGAACGCGTCGTCCATGCCAAGGGGTCGGGCGCCTTCGGGACCTTCACGGTGACCCATGACATCACGAAATATACCCGCGCCGCGATCTTCTCGCATGTCGGCAAGCAGACCGACATGCTGCTACGCTTCTCGACCGTGGCGGGCGAACGCGGGGCGGCCGATGCCGAGCGCGACGTGCGCGGCTTTGCCCTCAAATTCTATACCGATGAAGGCAATTGGGACGTTGTTGGCAATAACACCCCCGTCTTCTTCATCCGTGACCCGCTCAAATTCCCGGACTTCATCCGCACCCAGAAGCGCCATCCGCGCACCAATCTGCGCTCGCCGACGGCGATGTGGGATTACTGGTCGCTGAGCCCGGAAAGCCTGCATCAGGTGGCCATCCTGATGAGCGACCGCGGCCTGCCGACGGATTACCGCCACATCAACGGCTATGGCAGTCACACCTACAGCGTCTGGAACGAGGCCGGCGAACGCTTCTGGGTGAAGTTCCATTTCAAGACGCGCCAGGGCCATAAGCACTGGACGAATGAGGAAGGCAATCACGTCATCGCCCATGACCGTGAGAGTTCCCAGCGCGATCTGTACGACGCGATCGAGCGCGGCGATTTCCCGATATGGGATTTCAAGATCCAGATCATGCCCGAGGCAGATGCTGAGAAGACGCCCTACAATCCCTTCGACCTGACCAAGGTCTGGCCGCATGCCGACTACCCGCTGATCGACGTCGGCTATTTCGAGCTGAACCGGAACCCAGATCATTATTTCGCGGAAATCGAGCAGGCGTCCTTCTCGCCGTCCAATATCGTGCCCGGCATTGGCTTTTCCCCCGACAAGGTGCTGCAAAGCCGTATCTTCGCCTATGCCGATGCGCATCGCTATCGCGTCGGCACGCATTATGAGGCGCTGCCCGTGAACCGGCCGAAGACCGCCGTTCACACCTATCACGCGGATGGTGCCATGCGGTTCGATGCGCCGAAGGGAACGGATGCCTTTTACGAGCCGAACTCCTTCGGCGGCCCGGTACAGGACGACAGCGTGAAGGAACCGCCGCTGCGCATCAATGGCGATGCCGACCGCTACAACCACCGCGACGGCAATGACGACTATACCCAGCCCGGCAATCTCTACCGGATGTTCGATGCTGGGCAGCGCGCGCGGTTCTTCCGCAATATCGCCGCCGCCATGCAGGGCGTGCCCCGCTTCATCATCGACCGGCAGATCGAGCATTTCCGGCGAGCGGACCCGAGCTGGGCGGCTGGCGTGGAAGAGGCCATTCGACGCACCCATACGCCGCCGGCCTCGGCCCCCACCACGGCCGCCGCGGCCGACTAAAGCCATGCTGTGATGCTGACGGACGGGCGGCTGCGGGGTTTCGCAGCCGCCCTTTGCGTCTGCCGTGCAAATATCCCCCTGTGCGCGGGGCGCCGCATCCCTATCATCGCGGCCATGAACGCTTTGCCCCCGCCGATTCCTGTCCCACCCGACCACAGCTCCCGCGCGCAGCATATCGCCATGGGCGCGCTCGCCCTGGGCTTCGTGCTGCTTGGCGTGCTGACCTTGCGCAACTTTCTGAGCGCCCTGGCCTGGGCAACGATCTTTGCCATCGCCCTCTGGCCGCTCTATCGGCGCATGATCGCGCGCTTCGGCACCGGGCGGCATAACGTGCTGCTGCCGGCGGTCTTCACGCTCGGCGTCGCCCTTATTTTCGTGGCGCCTGTGGGCCTGGTCGGCATCCAGCTTGCCCGTCAGGCCCAATCGGCGAGCGACTGGCTGCGCGATGCGCAGGCGAATGGCCTTACCGAGCCCAGCATCATCCAAAGCATGCCCTTCGATCACAGCCAGATCGACACCTGGTGGCAGGACAATCTCGGCAATCCCGGCGGCGCACGCAAGCTGGTGCAGCAAACCACGGGCGGCCATGTCGCGCGCGTCAGCCGCCTGGTGGGTGAAGCACTGGTTCATCGCTTGAGCGATTTCGTCTTTACCCTGCTCGCGCTGTTCTTCCTGTTCCGCGAAGGCGAGACGCTGACGCGCCGGCTGCGCCACGGCGCCATCCGCGCCTTCGGCCTGACAGGCGAGCGTATCGGCCAGCAGATCATCGACTCCATCCACGGCACCGTGAACGGGCTTGTGCTGGTGGGCCTGGCCGAGGGTTTCCTGCTCGGTCTGGTCTATTGGGTGGCAGGCGTGCCGCAGGCGACGGTCTTCGGCATGGTGACGGCGATTGCCGCCATGGTGCCCTTCGCGGCCGTCGCCGTGTTCATCCTTATCGCGGCGATTTTGCTCGCCAAAAGCGCGATCGGCTGGGCGATTGCGGTCATCTGCATCGGCATGGTGGTGACTTTCACCGCCGACCATTTCATCCGCCCGGTGCTGATCGGGGGGACCACGAAACTGCCCTTCCTTTGGGTTCTGCTGGGCATTCTGGGCGGGATCGAGACCTGGGGCATTATCGGCCTGTTTCTCGGCCCCGCCATCATGGCCGCGCTGATCCTGCTCTGGCGGGAATGGGTGGGCGAAAGGCCCGTCTGAGGCCCCTCGCCCGTATCGTTCAACCCAGCGCCGGGTGGCGCTTGTGCCAGTCGGTCGCCTGCTGGAAGGCCTCCGCCGCCTGCAGCAGAACCGCTTCCGCGCAATGGCCGCCGACGAACTGGAAGGCGACCGGCATCCCCTCCTCGGTGAAGCCGCCCGGCAGGGTGATCGTCGGGTGGCCGGTCATGTCGAAGGGACAGGTAAAGCCGAGCAGGCTGTTCATCAGCGATGCATCGGTCCCGAGCGAGGCCATTTTCGCCAGCGTCGGCGCGGCGAAGCCCATGGCGGGGATCAGCAGCAGATCGAGCGAGGCCATCAGCGCATTGACGCGGCCGCGCAGATCCTCCCGGTTCAGCACGATGCGCTGGTAGTCGAGGCCCGAAATGCTGCGCCCAAGATCGATCAGGCCCGAAAGCGCCGGACCGTATTCGCGGCTGCGGGCGGGATAGGTCTCGGTATGGGCGACCGCCGTCTCTGCTCCGCATAGCGGAAACCAATCCTGTACCGCCTGGGAAATATCGGGGAAGGTGACGTCGATGATCTCCGCGCCGAGGGATTTCATCACCGCGAGCGACGCTTCCGCGACGGCGCGGGTCTTGGCGTCTGCCGATTCGGCGATCCAGGCAGATGGATAGCCAATGCGCAGGCCCGCCGCACCGCCCTGCAGCGCCGCCATGTAATCGGGCACCGGGGCTTGCAGGGCGGTCGGGTCTTTCACATCCGGCCCGGCAATGGCGGCGAGCATAGCGGCGGCGTCCCGCGCGCTGCGCGTCATCGGCCCGACATGATCAAGCGTGGCCGCCAGCTCAAAGACGCCGTAGCGGCTGACCCGACCCCAGGTCGGCTTCAGTCCGGTGAGGCCCTGGGCCGCCGAGGGAAACCGGATGGAGCCGCCGGTGTCAGACCCGAGCGAGCCGTAGCAAAGCCCGGCCGCCGTCGCGACGCCGGAGCCGCTGGACGACGCGCCCGGCCAATAGGCCGCGTTCCAGGGGTTCTTCGGCGGGGTAATGGCAGGGTGGTGATCGGCATAGGCGCTTTCGGTAAGCTGCAACTTGCCCAGAATAACGGCACCTGCATCCTGCAGGCGCGTCACCACGGTTGCATCCTCATCGGGCTTGAAATCGGCATAGATGGTCATGCCGGCGGCGGTCGGCACACCTTGCATCCAGCACAGATCCTTCACCGCAATGGGCGCGCCGTGCAGGGGGCCGCGGATATGGCCGGCCGCGACCTCGGCATCCGCGCGGGCAGCCTGGGCGAGGGCAATCTCAGGCAGGACCAGAGCATAGGCGCCCAGCGCGCCGTCCAGTGCCGCGATTCGCTGCAGCATCGCTTCCGTCACCGCGACAGAGGTAATGTCGCCCGACTGGATACGGTTCGATACTTCCGTCAAGTCGAGATAGGCGAGATCGTTTTGCGCCATGGTCGGCCCCTTTCCTGCTTCTGCCGATCCTACCTTGCAGGAGCCGGGCCAATCACGGGCCGATTTCAGAAACGATCCGGGCGATAGGCTGTGGGGTCTGTCACAGGTTCGCGACCGGTCATCATAGCCGCGAGCAACCGCCCGGTCGTCGGGCCAAGGGTAAGCCCCTGATGACCATGTCCGAATCCGAACCACAGGCCTGGCTGTCGGGGCGCGGGTCCGATGATGGGCAGCATATCCGGCGTGCAGGGACGCGCGCCCATCCAAATTTCTGGATCAATGCGCGGGCCCAGTGCGGGCATCAGGCGATGCGCGAGCGGCTCGACGCGGGCGAGCTGCACCGGCGTGGGCGGCCCGTCCCGATCGGCGAATTCCGCCCCTGTCGTCAGGCGGATGCCTTTATTCATCGGGGCGAGCATATAGCCGTTGGCCGCGTCGAGCACCGGATGGTTGAGGCCGGCATTCCCGTCAGGCCGATAATGCATATGATAGCCGCGCTTGACGAAAACGGGTGGATCGTAGCCCAGCGGCTTTGTCACGACCGATGACCAGGCGCCCAACGCCACCACCGCCTGCTCCGCGCTGATCACGGCCTCATCGCCCGTCACCGACCAGCCGGCACCGGCGCGCGTCACTGTGCGCGCATCGCCATAGGCAAAGCGGCCGCCGAGCTTTTCAAAAAGGGCGAGATAGGCGCGCGTCAGAGCCAAAGGGTCCCGCAGGGTGACGGGATCGGTCCAATGCACGCCACCCGCAAGGCCGGCGCGCAGATGCGGCTCGGCCGCACTCAGCCCGGACGCATCCAGCGCGCGGTAGCCGACGCCGAATTCGCGCTGGGACTCTTCGGCGATCTTCAAAAAGCCTGCCAGGGACTGCGGCGTGTCGCAGGCAATGGTCCAGCCGCCGCCATGCAGCAGGTCTGCGGCCCCGGCTTCGGCGGCAAGCGCACGATGATCATCAACGCAATGGGCGATCAGCCGCGCATAGTCATGGGCGATGGCGTGGTAACGGCTTGGCTCGGAATGGTGCCAGTATTGCGCGAAAGGCCGCAGCAGACGCGGCAGCATGCTGGGGTGATACCGCGCCTCCGTCTTGCCGTTGAAGGCGTAGCCGACCAGCTCGCGAACATCGCGCGGGAAGGGATGCGGAAACACCGCCTCCCGCTGGATGATGCCGGCATTGCCGAAGGATGTGCCCTCACCCGCCGGCCGGCGGTCAAACAGGATGGTCTGCCGGCCCAGACGCTGCAAATGCACGGCGATTGAGACGCCGACGATGCCTGCCCCCAGCACCACGACATCTGCCTGCCACTTCGCGCTGTCCGCCGCCATCACCATCCGCCTGCCCGATCCGTTTCAAGCGTCGCATGACGGTGATCGCGAGATCAACCCTGCCCGTTTTCCGCGAACCAGGGGGCCAGCCGCGCATAGAGCGCGCGGAACTGTTTGTAGCCTTGGGCATAGGTTGCGGCATGAGCTGGGTTCGGCGTGATCACCGCGCCATAGCTGACCAGCCGGCTCGCCCCCGCCCAGTCATCAGTGGCCCCCGCACCGATCGCCGCGACCCAGGCGGCACCCAGGCAGGAGCCCGGATGGCCTTCCAACCGCTGCACCGGCATCTGGATGATATCGGCCACGATCTGCATCCAGACCGTGCTGCGCGAACCGCCATCCGAGACCAGCAATCGCCGCACCGGATAGCCCAATTCCCGGAACACTTCGAGATGATGCAGGAAGCCATAGCCCACGCCTTCCAGCGCTGCTCGCCACAGATGGCCGACCGTGTGGTTGAGGCTGAGGCCTGTGATGGTGCCCCGCGCCAACGGGTCCTGCACCGGGCTTTTCTCGCCCAGGAAATAGGGCAGCAGAAAGACGCCCTCGCTACCCGGTACGATTTCCGCCGCCAGACTGTCGAGAAAGCGATGCGGGTGGCATTTGCCGGCAACCGCGCCGGAGGCGAAGCCCTGGACGATCCAATTGAGCATGGAACCGGTCGCGGCCATGCAGCCATTGGGCATGAAGCGGCCTGGAATGACGTGGCGATCGAGAAAGATCCGGCGATCGGGAATGGCGTCGTCAACCGCGATCAGCACGTCTCCCGCGCCGCCAAACTTCAGCAGCACATCGCCACCCGCGATGACGCCGGCGGCATAGGCGGAGGCGACATGATCGGCCGTGCCAGCCACCACCGGCAGGCCCTGGGGCAGGCCGGTCTCCAAAGCTGCTTCCGCCGTCACATGCCCGATGACGGCATGGCTTTCGGCGATCGGTGGCAGCGCCTGGGGCGACAGGCGGCCGAGCGCGACCAGATCCTCGGCGATCCTTCCGTCTGCCAGATCCACGAAGCCCGCTTCCAGCGCCCAGTTATGCTCCAGCCTTCGCTCACCGGTCAGTTTCCAGTTGATGAAGTCATAGGAGCCAAACAGGGTCGCGATGCGTGCAAAGGCTGCGGGCTCATGCGTCTGCAGCCAGCGCAGCTTGGTGGCGACGATCTGCTGCGTCACGCCATTGCCGGTGCGGCGCAGAAAAGACGCGTTATCAACCTCAGCCACCAGCGCATCGACTTCCGCAGTCGCGCGGCCGTCACTTTGCTGAATGCTGCGGCGGATGATCTCGCCATCCGCGTCCAGCATGACCATGGCAGGCACCATGCCCGCAACACCGATACCGACCAGGGATGCGGCGAGCGCCGGCTCCGTCGCCAGCAACTCACGCGTGATGGCGCAGGTATTGCGCCACCACTGATCGGGATCTTCCTCGGCCCAGCCGGCATGGAGGGAGACCAGATCCACCGGGCGGGAGACGACGCCGACGATCCGGTCCGGCAGATCTATCAGAATGCCGATCGTGGACGTCGTGCCGATATCGATACCGATGACAGCGGGCATGGACCGAGCCTTAGCGGAGGGTTTCGACCTTGGCCATGAAGGCCTTCACACGCGCCGGGTCGACTGCGTTCCAGGTATGGCCATCAATCTTGAAATGTGTGCCGATCACGCAACCGTCCGCCACGCTCAGCACATCAGCGATATTGCCGAGATTGACGCCAGTATTGGCGAGAATCGGCACATCCTTGACGGCCGCGCAGACCGAGCTGAGTTCGGATTGATCGGTCGCCTGACCGGTGATGGGACCGGAGACGAGAATGGCATCGGCCAGCGCCGAGAAGACGGCACTTTTGGCGCGCAGCGGCAAGGGACGCGTATCAAGCGAGGCCGCGAATTCGGCATTGATGTTGAACAGAAGCTTGAGATCGCGCACATCGAGATTGCGGCGCGCCTTCAAGGCCTCATCACAGGCCGGAACCCACAGACCCATGTCGGATGCATAGACGCCGGTGAAGATTTCGCGCACGAATCGGGCACCCGTGGCCGCAGCCAGCGCCACGCTCGCCACCGGGTCCCACAGATAGTTGACGCCGAAGGGGACGTGGATCTTATGACGCAGGGTCGAGATGACGGCGCTCATCGCGGCGACCGAGCCGACCGGCGCCTTCAGCGAATAGGGACGGTCATTCTCATTGCCGAACATGACAGCATCGACGCCACCCGCCTGGAGATGCTCCAGATCGGCGGCGGCACCCTCGATCAGCTTGGCCATACCGCCCTTCTCGTCATAGAGCGGCGTTCCCGGCAGCGCACCGATATGAACCATGCCGATGACGACTTTTTTCTTGCCGTCAAAGAAATCGAACATGGGATTGTCTCCTCAATCTTGTGATGATGGCTGCGCGTGTGATCGCAGCCTATGTCTGTCCTAAGCGGCCTCGTCTTCCGATTTGGCCAGGATAATCTCGACGCCGGCCGCGCGGGCTGCGGCGTCAATCTCAGGCGGCAGCGGCGCGTCCGTGACAATGCTGTGGAGCGCGTCAAAACTGCAGATACGCACGAAAGACCGACGCCCGAACTTGCTGCTATCGCAGAGCGCAGTCACGGCTTTCGACTGCTGCATGAAGATGGTCTTTACCTCAGTATCCTCGGGCGAATAGTCATAGACACCGTTTTCATCGATGCCGCAGACGCCAAGGAAAAACCTGTCGAGCCAATGGCCGGACAATTGCTGGCGGGTGATGCCGCCACACAGCGACCCTTCGCGCGGCCGCAGCCGGCCACCGAGGAGGAAAACTTCGGGCATAATCGGCTGCGGCATGGCGAGAATCGTCTGCAGGCTATTGGTGACGATTTCCAGCGCCTGCCTATCTGCCAGTTCCGCCGCCAGATAGGCCGCAGTTGACCCCGCATCCAATCCGATTGCCTGGTAGGAGCCGACCAGCGCGGCTGCGGCCGCGGCAATGCGCCGCTTCGCGTCTGGATTAACCTGAGCACGCGCCGCATAGGACGGCTCCGTCTGAATGACGGCCGCTGCCTGCGGCATGGGCACCGCCCCGCCATGCGACCGCTGCACCAGCCCGTCCCGCTCCAGCGCTTCCAAATCGCGCCGCACGGTCATATCGGAAATGCCAATCTCACGGGCGACATCGGCAACCGATACAAAGCCGCGTTCGGCGATCAAGCGATGCAGTGCCACGCGCCGGGCCCCTGCTGGTGCGGCTGGCACCACAAGATCCGGCCCCTCGGAAACGGGCTGCGCCTGGCTGGCTTTCTTCGTCATGGTCAAACTCTAACCGGGGTTCCGCCATCGCACAAGGCAAACGAACAAATTTCCACAAAATTTTGTGCGAAACTGTTTGACTGCCTTCGCGGTGCTGTTATGGTTTCGTCATATAGCGGGCTCGAGGATAGCAGAGACTATGGCAACGATCGTCAGTGACCTCGCAGGGAAAAGCGCTCTTATCACTGGTGGCGCCACCGGCATCGGCCGCGCCATCGCGACCGCTCTCACGGCTCATGGCATGCGGATTGCAATCGCTGATATCAACCTCGACGCCGCACGCGCTGCGGCCGAACAGATTTCATCGCAGGCGGTCGCAATCCAGATGGACGTCACCAATAGGGAGAGTGTCGCGGCCGGTTTCGCGCAGGCTGTCGCGGCGCTCGGCCAGATCGATCGCGTCGTCGCGAATGCCGGCGTGTCCAATATGAAGGCAGCGCTGGATCTGACGGACGAAGATTGGAATTTCAATTTTGACGTGAATGCACGTGGCGTTTTTCTGACCAACCAGGCTGCCTGCCGGCATTTCCTGGACCACGGCATCAAGGGTGTCATCTGCAATACGGCATCACTTGCCGCAAAAGTAGGCGCGCCACTGCTCGCCCATTATTCGGCCAGCAAATTCGCGGTGGTTGGTTGGACACAAGCCCTGGCTCGCGAAATGGCGAAGCATGGTATTCGTGTCAACGCGGTTTGCCCCGGCTTCGTGCGCACGGGCATGCAGTCGCGCGAAGTGGTCTGGGAGGCGGAGCTGCGCGGCATGACACCGCAGGCCGTATTTGACGAATATGTCTCCCTGACCCCGCTTGGCCGCATCGAAGAGCCTGAGGACGTGGCGAAAGTCGTCACCTTCCTGCTCGCCGATGGTGCGGCCTTCATGACCGGCCAGGCCGTGAACGTCACCGGTGGCGTCTACATGACCTGATCCGCCTACCCCGCGGACAGATTCGTGTGTCCGCTTGGAAGCTTGTCTGCAACCTGTTGATCTCTGGAGAACATCATGGCGAAGCGACATTGGCTCATGGCCCTTGCGGCCGGTATTGGGATGGGTGGCGCGCTCAGCGCAGCACCCCAGGCATATGCGGCTGATGACGGCGGCACGCTGACTATCTCGGACGCGCAGTTCCTGTGGACCTGCGGCTTCAGCCCATACAACCCATCCTCGAACTTTCTCGCGGTCGGGCCGATCTACGAAACCTTGATGTTCGTCAATACGCTGCAGAACGCGAAGACGACGCCGTGGCTTGCGACCGATTACAGCTGGAGCGCCGACAAGACGGTTCTGACCTTCACCATCCGTAAGGGCGTGAAGTGGACCGACGGCACGGATTTCAAAGCCTCCGACGTCGTCTTCACCTTCAACATGCTGAAGAAGTTCCCGGCCCTTGACCTCAATACGGTCTGGTCGCAGCTGAACAGCGTCGCACTGAGCGGTGACGACAAGGTTGTCTTCACCTTCAAAGGCGCGGCCGTTCCCTATTTCTACTATGTCGCCGATCAGGTCGGCATTGTGCCTGAGCATATCTGGGGCCAGGTGAAGGACCCCACAACTTTCCAGGATGCCAACCCGATCGGCACCGGCCCCTTCACCATCAGCAAATGTACGCCGCAGGACGTCAGCTATACGCGCAATGCGAATTACTGGCAGCCCGGCCTTCCCAAGATCGCGCATATCGAATACCCGGCCTTCACCACCAATCCGCCGGCCAACCAGGCATTGTCCACCGGCCAGGCGCAGTGGGGCGGCCAGTTCATCCCGAATCTCAAGGCCGAATATCTGTCGAAGGATAAGGACAATCACTACTGGTATCCGCCGGTCGTGAATGTCGCGATGTTCATCAACCTGACCAATCCGATCCTCAAGGATGTCGCCGTCCGCAAGGCACTGGTCTATGCCCTCGACAAGAAGCGCATCGCCATGATCGGCGAATACGGCTACGAGCCGCCGGCCAATCAGGCGGGCATCGTGACGCCGACCTTCGAGTCCTGGCTGGACAAGAAGCAGCTGGCGGCAGCCGGGTACAAGTATGATCCGGCGAAGGCCGCCGCCATCCTCGAAAAGGCCGGCTACAAGAAGGGCGCTGACGGCATCTTCACGACGCCGGACGGCAAGCCGCTGGAATTCACCATCATCAACCAAAGCGCTTATACCGATTGGGTGGCGGCCCTTCAGGTGGCGGCCCAGCAGCTCAAAGCCGCCGGCATCAAGCTGAATATCTCCAACCTGGCCGGCACCGACTACAATGCGAAGCTGTTCAACGGCCAGTATGACCTCGCCTATGCCTATGAGGCCGGCGGCCCGACGCCCTATTACGAGTTCCGTCAGTGGCTCTATGGGCCGGCCACGGCCCCGATCGGACAGGCCGCGACCACGAACTGGGAGCGCTATTCCAACAAGGATACCGACGCCCTGATCGATTCCTATGCGGAGACAACCGATCTCGCGAAGCAGCAGGAGATCGTCTCCAAGCTGCAGAAGGTTCTGTTGGATGAGGTGCCGCTGATCCCGATTACGGAACAGGTCGATTGGGATCAGTATTCGACGAAGCAGTTCGTCGGCTGGCCGACGCCGGAAGATCCCTATGCGCAGCCCTTCGGCGGCTACACCTTCCCCGACTGGGGCGTCGTCGTGCTGCATCTGCACGAGAAATAAGCTTTCCGTGCCTGCCTGTGCCGCGGTCTGCGCGGCACAGGCGCCTGCCCCCCGTTTCCCGAGACATGATGTAGATGCGCTATATTCTGCGGCGACTTGGCTTTTTCATCCTCACCCTATGGGCGGCGATGACGGTCAATTTCTTTCTCCCCCGGCTCATGCCCGGCAATCCGGCCATGGCGATGATGGCGCGTTTCCATGGCCGCCTCAGCGGCCAGTCTCTGCATGCGATGGAAGCGGCCTTCGGCGTCAATACCAATCAAAGCCTGATCGCGCAGTATCTGGCCTATCTCGGCAATAGCTTCACCGGCCAGTTCGGCCGCTCGCTGACCTTCTTTCCGCAAAGCGTCGGTCATGTCGTCTCCCAGGCCCTGCCCTGGACGTTGGGCCTGGTGGGTGTCACCACCGTCATCGCCTTCATCCTCGGCACGCTGATCGGCATGATCGGCGCCTGGCAGCGCGGCGGCTGGTTCGACAGCATTCTGCCACCGCTTTTCATCATTCTCTCGGCCTTCCCCTATTTCTGGATCGGCCTTGTCGCCATCCTGGTCTTTTCGATCTCCCTCGGCTGGCTGCCGACCGGGTTCGGCTACACTAACGGCAGTAACGTGACGCTGACCTGGCCGTTCATCTGGGATGTGATCCGCCACGCCATTCTACCGGCCGGCACCATCGTCATCACGTCCATCGGCGGCTGGATTCTGACCATGCGCAACAATATGATCATGACGCTGAATGAGGATTACGTGCGCATGGCCCGCGCCAAGGGCCTGTCGCCGTCGCGCATCATGTTCGACTATGCCGGCCGCAACGCCATCCTGCCCAATCTCTCAGGCTTCGGCATGTCGCTCGGCTTCGTCGTCAGCGGTGCCATCCTGGTGGAATACGTCTTCTCCTATCCCGGCGTCGGCTACATGATGCTGCAAGCGGTGCTGAACGAAGACTTCCCGCTCATGCAGACGCTGTTCCTGTTCATCACGCTGGCCGTGCTGATCGCCATTCTGGTGATTGACGCTGTCACGGTCCTGCTTGATCCGCGCACGCGGAGCGCATCATGAGCGCGGTTCTGCCTGAGATGGCGGTCAAGCGCCGGCCCGCGGCGCTGCGCGCCGCCTCCACCCTTGGCCACGCCATCCTGTCCAACCGCAAGGCCATGGTGGGCGCCCTGCTGCTGCTGCTTTGCATCATTATGGCCGTCATCCCGAACGTCATCGCTCCCGGTGATCCGAATGCCGAAAACTTCGTGCCGGGTCAGGGTCCGTCCGCCGCCAACTGGCTGGGCACCACCTCCTACGGCCAGGATATTTTCGCGCAATTCGTCTGGGGCGCGCGCAATTCGCTGATCATCGCGGTGGTCGCCGGACTGCTCTCCACCGCGCTCTCCGCCATCATCGGTGTCGCCGCCGGCTATCTCGGCGGCATGGCGGACGGGCTGCTGTCGATGATGACGGATGTCTTCCTCGTCATCCCCGCCTTTCCGCTCGTTATCGTGCTGGCCGCCTATTCCAAATCGGGTGGCAACGGCATGATCATCGCCGTGCTGGTTCTGACCGGCTGGTCCTATGGCGCGCGGCAGCTGCGGGCGCAGGTGCTGTCGCTGCGGCATCGGGAGTTCCTGACCGCAGCCCGCCTGCGCGGCGAGCGGAGCTGGCGCATCATCACCCATGAAATCCTGCCGAACATGGTCTCGCTGCTGGTCGCGAATTTCCTCGGGGCGTCCGTCTACGCCATCCTGACGGCGGCCGGGCTGCAGTTCATCGGCCTTGGCAATATCAACTCGAACAGCTGGGGCACCATGCTCTACTGGGCGCAGAATAACGAGGCGCTGCAGGCCGGCATTCCGCTCTGGGCGATCGTGCCGGGGCTGGGCATTGCAGGCCTCGGCGGCGCCTTCGCGCTGCTCAACTACGCCTTCGACGAAATCAGCAATCCGGTCCTGAAACCGCCGCGCCGCAAGAAACGCGTCAAAACCCGCGCCCCTGAGGCCCGGTCATGAGCGATATCATCCTCGATGTCCGGGACATCGTCGTCGACTACACGACCTCAACCCGGCCGGCGCGCGCCGTCGACCATGTCAGCTTCTCGCTCAACCGTGGCGAATTCCTCGGCATCGTGGGCGAATCCGGCTGCGGCAAATCGACCATGCTGTTTGCCATCGCCCAGCTGCTCAGCCCCCCGGCGCAGCTGGTGGCCGGTGAGGTCATCTTCAAAGGCCGCAATATCGTCGGCCTGCAGGGCAACGAGCTGCGCAGCATCCGATGGCGGGATTATTCCGTCGTCATGCAAAGTGCGATGAACGCGCTCAACCCGGTCAAAACTGTCGGCGGGCAGTTCGATGACGCGATGCGCGCCCATGGCCAAAGCAATTCGGCCGCCATCCGCGCCCGCGGGCGCGAGGTGATGGCGCTGGTGGGCATCGATGCCATCCATCTCAAAAGCTATCCACATCAGCTGTCGGGCGGCATGCGCCAGCGCGTGATGATCGCCATGGCACTGCTGCTCTCGCCCGATCTGGTGGTGATGGATGAGCCGACCTCGGCGCTCGATGTCGTCGCCCAGCGCTCTCTGATGGTGCAGATCAAGGAGCTGCAGAAGAAGCTCGGTTTCGCGGTCATCTTCGTCACGCATGACATGTCGCTGGTCGGCCATTTCTCAGACCGTCTCGCCGTCATGTATGCGGGCAAGATTGTGGAAATCGGGCCGACGCGGCCGCTTTTTGCCGCCCCGCAGCATCCCTATACGCGTGGCCTGCTGGAAAGCTTCCCCTCGGTCTACGGTCCGAAGGTCGCGCTCAAGGGCATTCCCGGCGCCCCGCCCGACCTCACCGATATGCCCAGCGGCTGCCGCTTCCGCCCCCGCTGCGGCGCGGTGATGCCGCGCTGCGCCGAGGTCGAGCCCGCGCTGTACCAAACGGGTGAGACCCGCGCCCGCTGCCTGTTGTTTGAAGAAACGGTGTGAGGATCAGGGCATGACGGAGATGACGCCATCCTCTTACGGTGACAACGCACCTCTGCTGCAGACCGTCGGCCTGACGCGACATTTCCGCATCGGCGGCCTGTTCAGCCAGGCCAAGCTGCATGCGGTCGATGACCTCAGCCTGACTATCCGGCCGCGGGAAATCGTCGCAGTTGTCGGTGAAAGCGGCAGTGGCAAAAGCACCATCGCGCGCCTTCTGGCGAAAGTCTACGAGCCGACCGACGGCGATATCCTGTTTCGCGGCCGCTCGCTGCATGATGTGAAGTCACGTCGCGACCTGCTCGCTTATCGCGGGCAGGTGCCGATGGTGCTGCAGGACCCTTTCGCTTCCCTCAATCCGGTCCATACCATCGGCTATGCGCTGGACCGCGGCCTCGCCCTGCATCAGCCGACGCTGACCGCCGCCGAGCGCGAGACTGCGGCAATCCGCGCCCTGGAAGCGGTGGGCCTGTCGCCCGCACGGCAGGTTCTGGCGAAATATCCGCATGAGATGAGCGGCGGCCAGCGCCAGCGCGTGGGCTTCGCCCAGGCGCTGTCCTACAAGCCGAAGCTGGTGCTGGCGGACGAGCCGGTCTCCATGCTCGATGTCTCCATCCGCATCGGCGTGCTCAATCTGATGGCGCGGCTCTGCGCGGAGGAAGGGATTTCCTTCCTCTACATCACCCATGACATCGCCAGCGCCCGCTATGTCGCGCATCGCATTGTCGTCATGTATGCCGGCCGGGTGGCGGAGACGGGACCGACGGAGGAGGTGCTGCACCGGCCCGTGCATCCCTATACGCGGCTGCTGCTCTCCGCAGTGCCGGACCCGAAGGCCCCGATCACCATCACAGCGGCCGATACCGGCGAACCGCCGCGGGTGGTCAACCCTGGCCCGGGCTGCCGCTTCCGCCAGCGTTGCCCGCTGGCCATCGCGATCTGCGCCAGCGTGACGCCGCAACTGGCGGAACTGGAGCCAGGACATGAGGCCGCCTGCCACGTCACGGCGCCGGGCGCAATGAGCCAGGCCCTCGCTTCCTAACCATTTTGATTCTATATCGAGCAAAGGAGGCCGGATAGCAAAGGGACTATCCGGTTTCCGATGCCATGGTTTCGCCCATAACGATAAGAGAATCGACATGACCCTCCGCCAGTCTCTTCTTGCCGCTTCCGCGGCGATCATGGTTGCCTTCGGCAGCCTGACCTTGCCTGCCGCCTGGGCAGACACGCCCAAGCCGACCATCGTCGGCAAGATCGTCAAGGCGGAGGCTGTGGTTGAATCCGTCGATCCCGCGACCCGCGAAGTGCTGCTGAGCGGCCCGGACGGCAAGCTCGTGACCGTGGTGGCGGGCCCCGAAATCCGCAATTTCGCGCAGATCCAGGCCGGCGACCGGCTCTATCTGACCTTCCGCAAGGCGATTGCCGTGCAACTCGCCCCGAAGGACCAGCCGCTAGCCCCGCCGGCGGCGCTCGTCGGTGCGCGCCGCGCCGCGCTCGGCCAGCTTCCGGCCAGCGCCGGGTTCGTGGCGGTCGCCGAAGAGGTCACGGTCGTGAGCTACGACCGCCACGACCATATCGTGACCTTCACCGATTCCAATCGCGTACCCCATGCGGTGGAGCTGCATAGCCCGGCGATGCAGAAATTCGCGACCCATCTGAAGAAGGGCGACACCGTTCTGGTGAATTTCCTCCAGAGCGTATCGATCAAGCTGCGCCCCGATCCGGCCGGCTAGCCCTCAGCGTCCTGCAAGCGTCGCGCTTGACCCAGGCCCACCGATCGGGGAAGGGATAGGGTGACGTTTGCCGACCGGCGGAGGCAACCGGACCGCCCAGGCGGATGAGCCTCCCAGCCGGGAAGCAACAACCGCTGGGACCTGAATGAGCGTGAACGACAGTTTTTCCGATCGCCTTGAGATGGCACAGGCCCCTGGTGCCGCCACCGACACCATCTGTTTAAGCCAGGTTTCTTTCTGGTCGCCCGCGCATATCGTCGAGTCGGCCTGGCTTGAACATGGGCCCTTTGCCTTTTGGCTGATTGACCAAATCCGGCCTCGGACCTTCGTGGAACTCGGCACCCATAACGGATTTTCGTATTTCTGCGCCTGCCAGACGGTGCAGCGCCTCGGTCTCGCCACCGCCTGTTATGCTCTGGATAGCTGGGAGGGCGACGATCATGCCGGCTTCTACGGCGGAGACGTCTATGCCGGCGTGGCGGCCACCAATACGGCCCATTACGCCGGATTTTCCACTCTCATGCGCGGACTTTTCTCGGAGTCCGTCTCCTATTTCCCGGACGGCTCGGTAGACCTGCTCCATATAGACGGGCGGCATGGTTACGAGGACGTGCTGGAGGATTACGAGAGCTGGCTGCCCAAACTCTCAGACCGTGCCGTGGTGCTATTCCACGATATCAATGTGCGCGAGCGCAATTTCGGTGTCTGGCAGCTCTGGCACCGTCTCCGCGAGCAGCATCCCTCCTTTGAGTTCCTGCATAGCCATGGCCTTGGTATCCTCGCGGTGGGCCCGGACGTGCCTGAGGGGCTGCAGCCCCTGGTATTTGCCTCTTCAGAGGAACGCGCCCGCATCCAGGCGAACTATGCCCGGCTTGGCCGCGCCGTCAGTCTGCAATTCCAGGCTGATAAGCAGACGACCGAGACCCGGCTGCTGAAGGAAGAGATCGAGCGCGGCGGTGACTATGCCCGCAAGCTGGAGGCGTCGCTTGGCGCAGCGCACAAGGAACAGGAGCGCATCCGAGACGAGGCAGCCCAGCAGGAGGCCGCGCAGGCGGCGGCCCGCGCCGCTCTGGCGCAGGCGGAGCAGCAGAATGCAGCCCGCGAGGCTGTCACGCGCCGCGTCGCCGCGCATGTCGTGGCGCTGCAGGCTGAACAGCGGCTGACGGCGATGCGCCTGCAGGAGCTGGAACGCGAAGCGATCCGTGCCGCGGGCCTTGCCCAGGAGCGCGACTACCTGCTGGGCCAGCTTGAGCTTATACGCGGCTCGTCCTGGTGGCGTGCCACCGCCCCGATGCGCACCCTGTTGGACGGCCGGCCACGTCTGCGGCAACTGCTGCGGCGAAGCGCCAGGCTGTTCTGGTGGACAATCTCGCTGCAACTCCCGGCCCGCCTCCGTAACCGACGTCGTACCCCACCACCTGCCGCCCTGGCTGGCAGACCAGATGATAAGGCCGCCTACACAGCCGGCGCCCTGGCCGATCTGCGCCAGTTCCTGCAGTCGGGCGAGAGGATAGTCTTCCCGGCGGTCGACGCGCCGGATATCTCCATCGTCATCGTCCTGTGGAACAAGGCGCATCTGACGCTGCGCTGCCTGCGCGCCCTTGCGGCAGAGAGCACCCCATCGCGCCAGATCATCCTCTACGACAACGGATCGACGGACGAGACAGCGGCGATGCTCAGCCGCGTCGACGGGGTGACCGTCATTCGTGACGAGAGCAATGCCGGCTTCCTGCTGGGCTGCAACAGGGGGGCAGCTTCCGCCACCGGACGCGCCATCCTTCTGCTCAACAACGATGCTTTCCCACGTCCCGATACGCTGAGACATGCGCTAGCAACGCTCGACTCCGCGCCCGATATCGGCGCTGTCGGGGCCCGGCTGGTTCTGCCGGACGGGCGCCTGCAGGAAGCCGGCAGTCTGGTCTGGGCGGATGGCAGCTGCCTTGGCTATGAGCGCGGCGCGGCGCCAGATGCCTTCCCGGCCCTGTTCCGTCGCGACGTCGACTATTGCTCCGGCGCCTTCCTGCTGACCCGTCGCACCCTGTGGGACCAGCTGGGTGGGTTGGATGAAGCTTATGTGCCCGCCTATTACGAAGAAACCGATTATTGCCTGCGGCTATGGGAGGCGGGCTACCGCGTCGTCTACGAACCCGCCGCTGTCGTCGATCATTTTGAATTCGGCAGCGAGGCAAAGGGGGGCGACAGTGTCGCCGCCATGCAGCGCAACCAGCAGCGCTTCAAGGAACGGCATGCCAGCCAGCTGCGTCAGCGCCATCTGCCGCCCGAAGCCGCGAATATCCTGGCGGCCCGCACCGCGGCGGGGCGGCCGCAGCCGCGGCTGCTGGTTCTAGACAATGAGGTGCCGCTCGGCGCCGGCGGGGCAGGCTATCCGCGTGCGCGTGAAATGCTGTCCGCCGCCGTATCGGCCGGCTGGCTGGTGACCCTCTTCCCGCTCCATGCCCTGGAGATCGACTGGGCGGCGGCGCATGCCGAATTGCCGCCCGAGGTCGAGATCGTCAGCCAATACGCGGCGCCTCGCTTGATTGAATTTATGCGCGAACGGCACGGCTATTATGATGTCATCATAATCAGTCGACCTGAGAACATGGCGTTGATCCGCGGATTTCTGGCCTGCCATCCAGATATGTTCGAGGGTGCCAGGATCATCTATGATTCCGAGGCCCTCGCCGCAACACGCGAGATCTCGAAGGCAAAATTCTACAATATGCCTGTATCCGACGCCGAAGCTGGCGCGATGATGGCCGAGGAACTGGCCCTCGCCGATGATGTGGATGCTATTGTTTGCGTGAATGAGGCGGAGGCCGAGGCCTTTCGCAGCCGAGGCGTGCCCGTGCATGTGCTCACCCACGCCATTGAAAGCGCCGTGGCCCCGCCGCCTTGGCAGGACCGCTCCGGCTTCCTCTTCATCGGACGTCTGATGGAGCGCGATTCTCCCAATTGGTTGGGACTTGCCTGGTTCATCCGCGAGGTTTGGCCCATCATCCGCAAATCCGTGCCGAATGCCACACTGTCAGTTGTGGGCCGGCTGCACCCAGACCATGAGTCACTGGCCGCGCCCGGTGTGCGTCTGCAGGGGCCGGTCGCCGATCTGACCCCCCTGTACGACGCCGCGCGGGTCTTCGTGGCGCCAGTTCATTTCGCCGCCGGCGTACCGCTTAAGGTGATTGAGGCTGGGGCAGCGGGCATGCCCGTGGTGGGCACCCGGCTGATGGACGAGCAGCTGCTATGGCAGGCGGGCGTGGAAATCGGCTCTGCCGATACGGCCGAGGATTTCGCCCGCGCCTGCATTGCGCTGCACAATGATGAGTCGGCCTGGACCGCCATGCAGACCGCTGCGCAGCAGCGTGTGCGCGCCGAATACGCCCCCGAAGTCTTCGGTGCGCGCGTGCGTGCCCTGCTCGCATAGGCAGCGCGTCAGCTGCGGCCCGCACGGACCGAACGGGAGGCGCGCGCCGGGCAGGATTTGATGAATCGACGGCTGAAGACCCGAGAGCCCGCCAGCCTATCCTTGATGCGGTCGCCGAAGATCACCCGACGCGGCCCTGCAATCAGCGACCACGGAGGCGATGGTCGCCTGCTGATTGTGGCACAGGATGAGAACCGCGATACAGCTCATCACGATCGGCTATCAGTCATTCCGGGTCTGTCTGATAGCGCCTCTATTTATCAAACACCAGCGGCGGTTCCTATGATATACGCCATGCTCAAATATCGAATCATCTTCTCCTGAGCCCAAATGCATCAGCCCAATAAAATAGCCAACGCAACGTCGCTTGCATTTGCAATTGTCGCGTTATTCGCATGCTGGATGTTCTTGTACCATCCGTGGCTTTTTGGCCATTACGTCATCCCTTATGATGCGATCGACGAAAATTATCCGACGCTCTTCTTTACCTCACAATCAATTCGACATGGGCAGGCCCCCTGGTGGGACCCGTATCTGTTTACGGGCATGCCGCAGATCGCTGATCCACAGGCCCTTATCTTCGCCCCTCTCGTGACATTGCCCATGGCGCTGGTCGCCAATCCCACTCCTCATTGGCTCGATATCGTCGTTCTCACCCATGTGCTGATTGGCGGACTGGGGGTCTTCGGCTTTCTGAAGTCGCTGCGCCTATCCAATACCGCCGCCATCTTTGGCGCTGTCATTGCGATCGGAGGCGGCTGCGCGCCTGCAAGGCTTGAGCACACCGCGCTCCTTATAGCCACGAGCACCATTCCCTGGGTTGGATGGGCCGCCATGTCTCTTCTGCGGAAATGCACCTTGAGACGTGGGCTGTTCCTCGGGATCACCATGGGCTGGATGGGGCTGCACCTGGTGCAGACAACCTATATCGCACTCGTTCTGTTAAGCTTTACTTTCGCTTTGACGATCGCCCTCCATCGCCAACCGCTGATCTATTTCCGACAGCTTCTGCTGCCTTTGGTTCTGGCAGCGGTCGTGACGGTGGCAATCAGCGGCGTCCAGATTGCCGCCCTTTTAACTTTCCTACCTGACACAGTGCGCAGCCAGCTTCCGCTTTCGGCCAGCGCTCCAGACTCGGCCCCTTGGCGTGTCATGCTGACACTGTTGTGGCCGGGAGCGATGCATACCTTCGCCGCTGATTATCAAGGGCCGATCGATATCACCGAGTCGATCATCTACGCTGGCTTTCTCACGCCCATTGCCGCTCTGACAGGGCTGGTGGCCGCCGTCACGTCGATGATCCGGCGCCATAACAATCCACTGGTGCCGCAGGGTCTGGCACCAGTCTATTGGATCACACTCATCTGCCTTACTTTCTGCTTTTTCTATGCACTTGGTACCCATACCGTCTTCTATCGTGCGCTCTTCCATGTTCTGCCCGGGTTGAAATTGTTCCGGCGCCCGGTCGACGCCCTGTTTCTCTTCACCCTGCTGCTTTGCCCGATGGCCGCTTTGGGGATGGAGGCTTTCAAGCGCGCGATCGCCACCAGAACGCAGGCGAAAGCGATCCTTTGGACGGCAAGCGTCCTTCCTATCCTGCTGATGTGCTGGGACTTGAGCGCCCATGCCCTCACCCCCAATCGCGCCAATAGTTGGCCGCGGGCCGTGATCAGCGCGGTTCCCGATCATTTCCCGGCAATCGCCTGGCTCCACGCCAACACCGCCAATCCGGGCCAGCCCGCATGGCGTGTGGAATTCAATCAACCGGCGCCATTTTGGCCAGACCTGCCGGCCGCGGAGAAAATCTACTCCACGCAAGGCTATAATCCGATGCAGCTGTCCCGGTATGTCGATGTTTTCGGCACGACGCCGAACGGCTACGCGCCCGTCGTGTTTACCCGGTGGACCCCCAACGAACAGTCCCCCATGTTTTCGCTCCTGGGCGTAAAATACGTAGCAACATCGTCAGCCAATGATCCACACATGGCGGCCGGTAATCACTTGAAGCGCGCCGCGACGATGGACGGCATGACATTCTGGGAGAGTGACAACCGCGTGCCCAGGCTGTTCAGCCCGAGCAGCGTCGTCGCTGCGCGAGCGGATAACTCGCCCGCGCTGACCGCCGCGGTGCCCGATCTCTCCCGGCGCGCCGTCATCGAAGGCCCCGCTTCCGCAGTCGCCGCCTGTGGCACCACTCCCCTGTCAGCCATCACGCTCGTTTACTACGCAAACAACCATGTCAGCATCGACGTCACGACAGGCGTCTCAAGCGGCTGGCTGGTGATGACCGATCCAGCGACGCGCGGCTGGCACGCCTATATCGACGGACGGGAAATCCCGCTCTATCGCACCGACAGCTATTTTCGTGGCGTCTGCGTGCCGCCTGGGCAGCACGACGTTGCATTCCGCTTCGAGCCATTTCGGGCGATCGCCGACACTGTGCTGCAGCATCTGCATCTCTAGTCAGCGACCGGGGCTCGTCAGGCTTCCTGACGAGCCCCGGTCGCAAACAATCTCGGCGCCTGGCACTAGACCGCTGCTCCTGCCTTGCTGTCATCGTTCAGCCAAACACCGCTGATACAGTCATCGCCCGGTCGGTCGGCCACCGGATAGGCTGCGCGGCCTTCGTCAGCACATGCTTGCAAGTCGGATGTCGGCGGTGCAGGCGGTATGCCGATGAAATTTGATACGGTCCGTTTCACACGCGCAGGGTCACATTTTGTCGCTGAAACACTGGCGGATGGAATTCCTCACTCTCACGGACACGAGCGCCTTGGCACCGAAATCCAGATCAGTCCCTGATCCGGGCGCGCCAGTCTTCCAAAACGGCCGCCAGCGTTTGCGCCCAGGGTATCTGCGGCGCCCAGTGCAGATCCCGGCGGGCCAGGGCTGAGTTGCCCGCGACACGCTCGACATCGGTCGGGCGAAGCCGGCCCGCTTCCACGTCAACACGGGGCTTGGCATCGCTTTGCGCAATCATCGCGTCCAGAATGTCACCTATGGCGCGCGGCGTCTCTGACGCGATGTTATAGACCGCCCCCGGCGTAAGCTCCCTGCTCAGAGCCGCCGCATAGGCTACGCAGACATCGGAAACGTCGAGAAAGTCCCGCCAGCGATCGAGCGCCCCGACATGCATGACGGGGTCCTGAACGCCAGCCTCGATCCGGGCAAGCTGGCGAGCAAAGGCCGCAATGACGAAATTCTCGGACTGCCCTGCCCCCGTGTGGTTGAAGGCACGCAGCCGGATCGCATCAAGCCCCCGCAGTGCCATTTCGCCCACTGCGATATCGCACGCGGCCTTCGACGCGGCATAGGGATTGGCCGGGCGCAGCAATGCCTGTTCATCCAGTGGCTCAGGGGCGCGAAAGCTCAGCCCATAGACCTCCGCAGACGACGCCAGGACAAAACGGCACTGCGGTGCCTCCGACAGCACCGCCTCGGCCAAGGCAATGGTGCCGAAGAGATTGGCCTGCCAACTGGCGAGAGGGTCGCTGAACGACGCCGCAACCGATGCCTGCGCGGCCAGATGAACCAAGCCGTCCGGCCGGGCCGTCCCGATCATCGTCCTGCATTGGTCGGGCTGCAGCAAGTCAAACGGCAGAACCTCATCGGCCGCAAGATCCTGAGGTACGAGATCCGCTTGCCGCGTTGCCGCAATCAGGGTCGCCGTCGGGAAGGTCGTTCGCAGCACCGGCAGCAGATGCCGTCCGACAAATCCGTCAGCGCCCGTGACAAGCAGGCGACTGTAACTCCTCATACGAAGGCGAGACCGGCACGATGTCTGGCGAGATCGGCCTCGACCATTTCAGCTAGCATCGCTTCAAGGGTCGTTTCGGCTTTCCAGCCAAGCTTGCTGGTCGCCTTGGCCGGGTTGCCGAGCAGCACGTCAACTTCGGCGGGCCTGAGATAAGCGGGGTCGATCTTGATGTAATCTTCGTAGTTGAGTCCGACATGCTGGAAGGCGATCGCGCACATGTCGCGTATCGAGGTTGTGCGCCCGGTGGCGACGACATAGTCATCCGCCGTCTCCTGCTGCAGCATCAGATGCATCGCCTTCACGTAATCGCGGGCATGGCCCCAGTCGCGCTTGGCGTCCAGATTGCCCATGCGCAACTCGGAAGCGAGTCCGAGCTTGATGCGCGCCGCACCGTCAGTGACCTTACGGGTTACGAATTCGATCCCACGCAGAGGACTTTCGTGATTGAACAGAATGCCTGAACTCGCGTGCATCCCGAAGCTTTCCCGATAGTTCACGGTCATCCAATGGCCGTACAGCTTTGCCACAGCATAAGGAGAGCGTGGGTAAAACGGCGTCTTCTCATTCTGTACCGGTTCCTGGATCAGCCCATACATCTCGGACGAGCTGGCCTGATAAAACCTGCAATCTGGATTTTCCAGTCTGACAGCTTCCAGCATGACGCCCACGCCAAGGGCAGTCACTTGCCCTGTCAAAAGCGGTTGATTCCAGGATGTTTTAACAAAGCTCTGCGCACCGAGATTATAGACCTCGTCCGGCTTAACCTCCCGCATGATCCGCAAAACCGACGCGAGATCGAGAATGTCTCCGTCAATCATGCGGACCTGCCCGGCGATACCGAGCCACCGCAGCCGGCTATCGACGACATCCGCCGATGCGGAGCGTCGCAGAAGACCGTAGACTTCGTATCCCTTTTCCAGAAGCAATTGAGACAGATAGGCGCCGTCCTGGCCAGTGACACCTGTCACGAGTGCACGTTTCATGGTCGGGAGCATCCTCGGTTAATTTCTGATCTTGCTGCGTGTCGCGAACCACGCACGCAGCAGAATCGCACGTTTCATGAGCACCGACCGCATGCGGTCGGGCACATACTGAGGAATTTCTCTAACGACAATCCCATCACCCTGCCAGCGCCGTCCTGCTGGTTTCCCCGACCAATGCCCCCTCGCTGTCATCCTTCAGCCCGACGCCGGTGATGCCCCGCGTCATGGCCTGGTCGGTCAGCCACAGAATGCGCCGTGCGGCCTCGGTCAGCACCATGCCTTCAGGCCGGATGTTCGAGATGCAGTTGCGGTCCGCATCGGTGCGGCCAAGCCGGGGCGCCACCGTGACATAGGCGCCGAGACTATCGGGTGAGGTCAGTCCCGGCCGCTCACCGATCAGCACCAACACCAGCCGCGCGCCCAGGATGGCGCCGACCTCATCACCCAGCGCCACACGACCGCGCGGCGCGATGCAGATGGGCCCCACGCTGCGTCCGGCGCGCTGGAAGGCGGGTACCAGCAGCGCCAGCAGATCGGCCGCGTGGCTCGCAGTGGCCAAGGCCGAAAGCCCACCCGCGATCAGAACCGCAATCTCCTGCCCTGGTGCTGCTGCCTGCAAGGTCGCGACCGAGGCATCGCTCAAGCGGCGGCCGAAATCAGGCCGCGTCAAATAAGTCTGCTGATCGGGCGCCCGGCTTTCCACGCGGAACAGCGGCAGGTCCAGCGGCGCCAGGGAGGCCGCAAGGGCCACCAGATCAAGCTCGGTATGCACCGCGTCCCGCGCCAGCGCATGGGCAGCCCGGAAGGCGAGGTGATCGGCCGTCGCAATGCCCGGCCCGCTGCGGCCGAGGCCGATGCGGGCCGCGGTGAATTGGCGCAGATGCGCAAAGCGATCCATGCTCATCCTCACGCGGCCGCCAGCAGGCGCTGAAACCGCTCGGGCATGTCCAGCGGCCGCACGCGCCCGGCAGCGTCGGTCAGGCCGACGCGATCCAGCCAGGCCGCAAATTCCGGCGCGGGTTTCAGCCCCAGCATCTGGCGCAGCGCCAGCACGTCATGAAAGGACGTGCTCTGATAGCCCAGCATCACATCATCGGCGCCCGGAATGCCCATGATGAAGGTCAGGCCCGCCGCGGAAAGCGAGGTCATCAGCAGGTCCATATCGTCCTGATCGGCCTCGGCATGATTGGTGTAGCAAACGTCGCAGCCCATCGGCACGCCCAGCAACTTGGCGCAGAAATGATCCTCCAGCCCCGCGCGGATGATTTCCTTGCCGTTATAAAGATATTCCGGCCCGATGAAGCCCACGACCGTATTGACCAGCAGCGGCGAGAAACGGCGCGCGACCGCATAGGCCCGCGCCTCGATCGTCTGCTGGTCGCAGCCGTGATGCGCGTCGGCCGACAGCGCGCTGCCCTGGCCGGTCTCGAAATACATGACATTGTCGCCGACCGTGCCGCGCTTCAGCGCGAGCGCCGCCTCATGCGCTTCCTGCAGCGTGGCAAGGCTGAAGCCGAAGCTGGTATTGGTCGCCTCCGTCCCGCCGACGGACTGGAAAACGAGATCGACAGGGGTTCCGCGCGCCATCAGGTCGATCGCCGTAGTCACATGCGTCAGCACGCAGCTTTGCGTCGGCACGTCCAGCCGCTGGCGCAGATCGTCAAGCATGGAGAGCAGGTCATGCACGCGGCTGGGACTGTCGGAGGCCGGGTTGATGCCGATCACGGCATCGCCGCAGCCCAGCAGCAGGCCGTCCACGATGCTGGCGAGAATCCCCTTCGGATCGTCGGTCGGGTGATTGGGCTGCAGGCGGGAGGCGAGCCGGCCCGGCAGGCCGATTGTGTCGCGGAAGCGCGTCGTCACATGGCATTTGGCGGCGATGAGAATGAGATCCTGCGCCCGGCAGATTTTGGAGACCGCTGCCGCCATTTCCGGCGTCAGCCCGGGGGCGAGCGCCGCCAGCGCTGCTGCATCCGCCTCATCCGACAGCAGCCAGTCCCGCAAACCGCCGACCGTCATGGCGGCGACGGGCGCGAAAGCCGCCCGATCATGGCTGTCGATGATCAGCCGCGTCACCTCATCCGTCTCGTACGGCACGATGACATCGGACAGGAAGGTTTTAAGCGGCAGGTCGGCCAGCGCCAGTTGCGCGGCCACGCGCTCAGCCATCGAGCCGGCGGCCACGCCTGCCAGAACATCGCCCGAACGATGCGGCGTGGCGCGCGCCAGCAGCGTCTTGAGGTCGGGAAAGCTGTAGCGGGTGCCGCCTATGGAATGGGCATACATGCGCAATCTTCCTCGCCTCGGTTCTGTCGGGCCGGTCTCATCATCATAACCCGAAGGTTAAGCATAAATCACGCCGCGCGGGCCGCAATGGGCCGGCCAACCTTAGCAAGGGGAGGCGTTACCCATCGCCGCGGACCGTGCTATGCGAAAGCCCCTCTCTAGAAGGCCTGCGTCGGACAGAATGCGTAGCCCGCGGCGGACGCCGAAACTATCGACCCCCGGGGAGCCGCCGCGTCTCGGCCAGCCGCGTCTGAGCCGGATGCCACTCGTGCCCCGCCGCAGGCTGGAGCGGCCGCGCAACCTGCTGGCATGGTCCGGCGGGATATCCGTCGCCTTGCATGCGACGATCCTGGCGCTGATGATCATCAGCTTTCCCGACAAGAATCCGCCCGAGCCGCCGCCGACCAATAGCGTGGATGTGGTGTTTGAGCCGGGCAACAAGACGCCGACGGCGCCCAGCCGGAAGGGACCGCCCGTACCCGCGCGTCCTGCCGCACCCCGTGGCAAGCCGAGCCCGACGCCGCAGCGCACGGTGCAGGCCGCCCCCCCGCCTGCGCCGTTGCCGCAGCCCACCATTAAGCCGCCCACCCCGGTGCCGCCGGCACCGACACCGCCGGCGCCCAAGCCGGTACCCGCGCCTAAACCGACGCCGACGCCGCTGCCCAAGCCGCCCGTGCCGAAACCGCCTCAGCCGAAACCAGTACCGACCGCGCCGAAGCCGCCGCCGCCGCTGCCGCTGCCCAAGGTCAATCTGCCGCCACCACCGCCCCCCACGCCGGCGGTACCGAAGACGCCTAAGCCGGTCCCAGCGCCGGTGCCCTTACCGTCCGAACTGACCGACAACACGCCGGCGGAAGTGAACCTCAACCTGCCGCCGATGCCGGAACTGGCACCGCTGAACCTGCCGCCGCCACCGCCTATGCCGCCCGCCCCGCCGGCGCCACAAAAGGCCGTGCCGGCGCGCCGGTCCGGCCACGGCCGCAGCAATGCCTTCAGCCAGGGCGTGATGGTAAACGGCATGTCCTTCAATGGCGGTGGCGGGACCGCCGGGCAGACAAAGGGCATGAACCTCAACCTGCCCTCCTCCATGCAGCCGCAACTCGGCGGCGACGTCACCGTTCAGGGCAACCCGGGCCGCAACTGGATGAGCGAACTCCAGAAATGGGTGAACGATCGTGCCGATTATCCAGAAATTGCGGGCGAGATGGGGCAGCAGGGCGATGTGACGGTGCGCTTCACCGTGGACAAAGCGGGCCACGTTTCCGGTCTCACTATGGTCACCCCAACAGGCTATGCTCTGCTCGATCAGGACTGGCTGGGCTTGTTCCGCAATGCGCAACTGCCCCCACTCGGGCAGGACGCGAAATCAGACACTGTGACGGTCACGGCAACCATGCATTATCAGATTATTCGTTAATGCACTGAGGCTTTCTTACGACTCTGCGAACCTTCACGCCTTCCTCTGCAGGAGACATCGGCATGAGCACCTCGCCCAAAACCGTATCCGTCCGCGGCTTTGAATTGATCGACGAGCCTCTGCTCAACAAGGGCAGCGCCTTTTCCGATGATGAGCGCAGCGCCTTCGGCCTGCATGGCCTGCTGCCGCCCGCGGTCACGACGATTGAAACCCAGGTCGCCCGTACCTATGCCGCCTACAGCCAGAAAGATGCCGATATCGAACGGCATATCTATCTGCGGTCCTTGCAGGACAGGAACGAGACGCTGTTCTACCGCCTGATGGTCGATCACGTCGTCGAAATGCTGCCCATGGTCTACACGCCCGTCGTGGGCGAGGCTTGCCAGAAATTCAGCGAAATCTATCGCCGGCCGCGGGGCCTTTTCATCAGCTATCCCCTGCGCGACCGCATGGACGCGATGCTGGACGCGGTGGGAAACCTCGACGTGCGCGCCATCGTCGTCACTGACGGCGGCCGCATCCTGGGCCTGGGCGACCAGGGCGCCGGCGGCATGGGCATCCCTATCGGCAAGCTGTCGCTCTACACCGCCTGCGGCGGCATCGCGCCTGAAAATACCCTGCCGATCACCCTTGATGTCGGCACCAACAATCAGGAAAGGCTCGCCGATCCGCTTTATGTCGGCTGGCGCAATCCACGCATCACCGGCCAGGACTACGAAGATTTCGTCGATGCCTTCGTGCAGGCCGTGAAGCGCAAATGGCCGAACGTGCTGCTGCAGTTTGAAGACTTCGCGATCGACCATGCGACCAAATTTCTGGAGCGCTACCGCGACCAGCTCTGCATGTTCAATGATGACGTACAGGGCACCGCCGCCGTCGTGGTCGGCACGGTGCTCTCCGCCGTGCGCACCTCGGGCAAGCCGCTGCCGGAACAGACCGTCGTGGTGCTGGGCGGCGGATCGGCCGGCTGCGGCATTGCCGAGCAGCTGATCGCCGCCGCCCTTCAGGAAGGTGCTGACCCCGCGACGGTGCGCGACCACTTCTACATCGTCGACCGTTTCGGCCTGGTGCATGACGGGCAGGAAGGGCTTTATCCCTTCCAGCAGAAACTGGCCCGCGGCCAGGCCGACCTCGCCCGGATCGCGCATAGCGACCCGAAACAGGTTTCTTTTCTCGAAACCATCCGTGGCGTGAAGCCCACCATTCTGATCGGCGTGTCCGGTCAGCCGGGCCTGTTCACCGAAGAGATCATCCGGGAAATGGCCCAGCATGTCGACCGGCCGATCATCTTCCCGCTCTCGAACCCGACCTCCCGCGCCGAAGCGCAGCCGGCCGATGTTCTCGCCTGGACGGAGGGCCGCGCCATCATCGGCACCGGCAGCCCCTTCCCGCCCGTGGATCTGGGCGGCCAGACCTTTCCCATCGCCCAGACCAATAATGTCTATATTTTCCCGGGTCTCGGCCTCGGCGTGCTGGCCCTCGGCATTCCACGGGTGTCGGACGCCATGCTGATGGCGACCTCCCGCGCGCTGACGGAAGCCGCACCGGCGGAGGCGGGTGACACCGTGCCGCGGCTGCTGCCGCCGCTGTCCGATGTGCGCGCCGTCTCCCGCCATATCGCCATCAAGGTCGGACTGGCGGCGGTGCAGGATGGGCTGATCCCGGCACTCACCGAGGATGAGATTGCCGCCCGCGTGGACGCGACGATCTGGGAACCTGCCTACCGGCCGTATATTCCCGGCTGAGCGGACAGTCCTTGCCCCTGCGCCGGGAGAACCGGCAGAATAGACGCTGTTTCAGCGCTGGGGGTTATGGGATGCGGTTTCGGACATGGCTGGCAGGGGCGGCCATCGCGGCTTTGACGATCGGTGCCGGACAGGCCGCGCAGGCCGCCTCCCCCATTCCCGTCAAGGTCGTGATCGTCTCCATGTTCGGGCCGGAAGGCGGCGTCTGGCTGAAGCATCTGCCGCTGACGCAGAGCATTCCGGTGCCGGGCCTCTCGCCCGACTATCCTGACATCCATTGCGCCCCGAGCGGTGTCTGCCTGCTGACGACCGGCATGGGCGAGGCCAATGCCGCCGCCTCAGTCACCGCCCTCGCCTTCTCCGGCAAGTTTGATTTTCGGAAGACCTATTGGCTGATCGCCGGCATCGCCGGCATCAACCCGCATGACGGAACCCTCGGCTCCGCTGCCTGGGCGCGCTATCTCGTCTCCTGGGGGCTGCAATGGGAATTGGATGACCGCGAGGCACCGGCATCCTGGCCGACCGGCTATACCGGCATCAATACGACGGGACCGGGCCAGAAGCCGCCGCTCGATTACAAGACGGAGGTTTTCCAGGTCAACGAAGCGCTGCTCGACCGCGCCTATGCCCTGTCGAAGAATGTGACGCTGGCTGACGCCCCCGAGGCAGTCCACGCCCGCGCTGGCTATCCCGGCATCGGGGGCAAGCCGCCCACCGTCATTCAATGCGATACGCTGGCGGGCGATACCTGGTGGAGCGGCACGCGCTTAGGCGAGCGGGCCGAAGCCTGGACCAAAATCCTGACCGACGGTCACGGCACTTACTGCACCACCCAGCAGGAAGACAACGCAACCTATGAGGCGCTGACCCGCGCCACCGCCGCGGGCCTCGCGGATGACACCCGGGTCGCCGTGCTGCGCGCGGGCTCGGATTTCGACCGTGCGGCGCCGGGCGCAGACAATGCCACGAACCTGCTCAAATATGGCGAGCAGGGCGGCTTCATGATCGCGCTCGAAAACCTCTACCGCGCCGGCAATCCGCTGGTGCAGGCGATCGTCACGCATTGGCCGGACTGGGAAAACGGCGTGCCGAAGGACTAGCTCCACACCGTCATCCCTGGGCTGGTCTCGAATACCTACCCGTTTCGGCGCCTGGCCGAATAGATGCACGGCATGATGCGCGGCTGGCCAAGCCGCGCACGATGTGACCTTATTGTTACATCAACCTGGGCTCAAAAACCGCAGGCCGGCGACGCCCGCAATGATCAGCCCCATGCAGCCAAGCCGCGCGGCGCTGGCTGGTTCGGCGAAGACAAGAATGCCGACCAACGCCACGCCCACCGTGCCGATCCCGGTCCAAACGGCATAGGCAAGGCCGATGGGAAGGGTCTTCAATGCCAGGCTGAGCAGGCTGAGACTGGCCATGATCAGCACCACCGTCAGCACACTGGGCACCAGCCGCGTGAAGCCTTGCGAATATTTCATCGTCATCGCCCAGCCGATTTCGAGTAAACCGGCCGCGACCAGAAACAGCCAACTCATGCCATCGTCTCCGCTTGATCGACGCGCCTGCGGCGTCTCTTCCTTTTTTGGAGCGGCGCGCCTTTGAGACAAGTACGCACCTGAAAGTACCTAGGGAGAGGATTGCATGTCTTCGGAGCTTTCGCCCTCCGGCCACCCGCCCAGCGTCTTCGACGCCACCTGCCCCGCGCGCGCTGCGCTCGAACTCATCTCATCGAAATGGGCGATCCTGGTGCTGACGGCGCTTGAAGACGGTCCCGTGCGCAATGGCGCGCTGCTACGCAGGATCGGCGGGATTTCCCAAAAAGTGCTGACCCAGACGCTGAAGGACCTGGAATGTAACGGACTGGTCAACCGTTGCGACCATGCCGCCAATCCGCCCCATGTCGATTATTCACTCAGCGATCTGGGTATCTCCCTCACCCGCATGCTTGTGCTGCTGGATCACTGGGCTGAGACACATTTCCCGGCGCTCGAAGCTGCGCGCGCGGCCTATGCCGTCAGGATGGCAGAGGGCGCCTAAGCCAAGCTGCCATCGCCGGCGCTGTCACCCCTTGGCCGCGGCCGGCACCACATGCGTCGTCGCTTTCGGTGCGCCATAGACATCCCGCGCCCGCTTGAGAAACGCATTGACCATACGGCGCACGGCTTCCGCGAAAACCGTGCCGATCGCCATCTGCAGCACACGGCTGCGAAACTCGAAATCGACAAAGAAGTCGATCACGCATCCTTGGGCATCAGGTTTGAAGATCCAGCGGTTGTTCAGATATTTGAACGGACCGTTTTCGTAATGGACCATGATGGTATGCGGATGTTCCAGCTTCACGCGGCTGGTGAAGCTTTCGCGGAACGGACCGAAGCCGATCGTCAGATCCGCCACCATCTCCTGGGCAGTTTGGGTGCGAATGCGCGCGCCCACACACCAGGGCAGAAATTGCGGATATTTGCCGACATCGGCGACCAGATCGAACATCTGCTCGGGCGAATAGGGAACGCGCTTCTGCTCAGCGTAGCGGGGCATCAGGCCGTTGCTGCCATCTGGGTGTGCTGGGCCTCGCGCGCCGCACGCAGCTGCGCAAAATCCGCATCCGCATGATAAGAGCTGCGGGTCAGCGGCGTCGCTGAGACCATCAGGAAGCCCTTGGCGCGGGCGAGGGTCGCGTAATCGGCGAATTCATCCGGCGTCACGAAGGCGGCGACCGCCGCATGTTTGGGAGTCGGCTGCAGGTATTGGCCCAGCGTGATGAAATCAACATCGGCGATACGCAGGTCGTCCATCACCTGGCCGATCTCAGGCCTCGCTTCCCCAAGACCCACCATCAGTCCAGACTTCGTAAAGATCGCGGGATTGAGCATCTTCACCTGATCGAGCAGACGGAGCGACTGGTAGTAGCGGGCACCCGGACGAATGCCGGGATACAGGCGCGGCACCGTCTCCAGATTATGGTTGAAGACGTCGGGTGCGGCTTCCGCGACGATTTCGATCGCCCCCGGCTTGCGCAGAAAATCCGGCGTCAGCACCTCGATCGTGGTGTCGGGCGCGGCCCTGCGGATGGCACCAATGACGGACGCGAAATGCCGGGCCCCGCCATCGGCCAGATCATCGCGGTCCACCGAGGTGATCACCACATGCCGCAGGCCGAGCTTGGCTACCGCGTCCGCGACACGATTGGGCTCATCCGCGTCCAGTGCGTCCGGCATCCCCGTGCGCACATTGCAGAAGGCGCAGGCGCGCGTGCAGGTATCGCCCATGATCATCATGGTAGCATGACGCTGTGACCAGCATTCACCGATATTCGGGCAGGCCGCTTCCTCGCAGACCGTCACCAGCTTGTGGTCGCGCATCAGCGCCCGCGTCTCATGATAAATCGGGTGCTGCGGCGCACGCACGCGTATCCAGTCGGGCTTGCTGCGCACGACGGGATTGTCAGGCCGGTGGGCCTTTTCAGGATGGCGGTGGTCGATAACCAGACGAGTGGCCATGGTCCCTATCCTCGCCGAGAGCCGCGGCCGGGCGCAACGCCCACCCGGACAGCTCTGACGGCCTAGAAGTGTATGGCCTGACCATAGGCGTCAAGCACCGCCTCATGCATGGTCTCGCTCACCGTCGGATGCGGGAAGACCGTCTCCATGAGTTCGGCCTCCGTCGTCTCCAGCGTGCGGCCGATGACATAGCCCTGGATCATCTCGGTGACCTCAGCGCCGACCATATGCGCGCCCAGCAGCTCGCCGGTCTTGGCGTCGAAGACGGTCTTCACCAGGCCTTCCGGCTCACCCATGGCGATGGCCTTGCCATTGCCGATGAAGGGGAAGCGGCCAACCTTCACCTCGTAGCCCGCGGCCTTGGCCTTCGCCTCGGTCAGGCCGACGGAGGCGACCTGCGGGCGGCAATAGGTGCAGCCCGGAATATTGCCGGTATTGAGCGGATGCGGATGGCGGCCCGCGATCAGCTCGACGCAGATGACACCCTCATGGCTCGCCTTATGGGCAAGCCAGGGCGGCCCCGCCAGATCGCCGATGGCGTAGATGCCGTCCACATTGGTGCGGCCGAAACCGTCGACCACCACATGCGTGCGCTCAACCTTCACGCCGGCCTCTTCCAGGCCGAGATTCTCGACATTGCCGACGATGCCGACGGCCGAGATGACGCGATCGACCGTGATCTCCTGCGGCTTGCCGGCAACCTCAATGGTGACCGTCACAGTGTCCGCGCCCTTCTTGAGGCCCTTCACGGCAATGCCCGTGTGGATGACCATGCCCTGCTTTTCGAGCGCCTTGCGCGCGAAGGCGCTGATCTCCTCATCCTCCACGGGCAGGATGCGGTCCATGACTTCGACGACGGTGACCTTGGCGCCCATGTTCAGGTAGAAGCTCGCGAATTCGATGCCGATGGCGCCCGAACCGATAACGAGCAGCGACTTCGGCATCATGGTCGGCACCATGGCGCTCTTGTAGTTCCAGATGAGCTTGCCGTCCGCTTCCATGCCCGGCAGATCGCGCGCCCGCGCGCCTGTCGCCAGAATGATATGCGGCGCCTTCAGGGTCGCCACCGGCTTGCCGTCCTTCTCCACCGACACGGTGTTCTTGCCGGCCAGCTTGGCCTGGCCGTCAAACACGGTGACTTTGTTCTTCTTGAGCAGGAAGCCGACGCCGGTCGCGAGCTGCTTCGCGACCCCGCGGGAACGCTTCACCACCTTGTCGAGATCGAAGCGGATATTGTCGGCCGCGAAGCCGAATTCATCGAGATGGGCGAGCAGATGGGAAATCTCGGCACTGCGCAGCAGGGCCTTGGTCGGGATGCAGCCCCAATTGAGGCAGATGCCGCCCAGATGCTCGCGCTCTACCACGGCTGCCTTCAGGCCGAGCTGGGCTGCGCGAATGGCGGCGACATAGCCGCCGGGGCCGCCACCGACCACAACAACGTCGAAGCTTTGCTCGGCCATGAATCTTATCCTCTATATCGACGCGGCGCGAACCCGCCGTCAGCCTTCGGCAAGCGCAGTCAAGGCCGGCCCGGTCAGGCGCTGGCGGGTCCAGCCATCCAGCGGAAAGGCGCCGATCGAGCGGTAGAAACCGATCGCCGCGGCATTCCAGTTCAAGACATCCCAATCCATGCGGGCGCAGCCCTGGGAAATGGCGTGCTGGGCCAGAAAACGGAAGATCTTGCGGCCGATGCCAGCCCCGCGATGAGCGGGATCGACATAGATATCCTCGACAAACAGACCGTGTCGGCCGCGAAAGGTGCTGAAATTGTAAAACCAGACCGAGAAGCCGACGGCAGCGCCGTCCAGCTCTGCGATCAGCGCTTCCGCGCGCGGTGGCACGCCGAACAGGGAGACATGCAAATCCGCCTCCGTCGCCTCGACCTCGTCTTCCAGATGCTCGAAAGCCGCCAGCGCCTTCACGAAGCTGAGGATGGTCGGCACATCCTCAGCCGTCGCAAGGCGGAGTGTCACATTCGCCATGTCTGTGATCCGCGTCCTGGTCAGAGCATCAGGTTGAGCGGTTCCTGGATGATGGCCTTGAAGGCCTGCAGCCATTCCGCGCCCAGCGCGCCGTCAACCACGCGGTGATCGACGGAGAGCGTCGCGGACATCACCGTCGCGACCGCCAGCTGCCCATCCTTCACCACGGCCCGCGGCTCACCGGCGCCGACGGCCAGGATGGCTGCCTGCGGCGGGTTGATGATGGCCTGGAAGTCCTTCACCCCGAACATGCCGAGATTGGAGATGGAGAAGCCGCCGCCCTGGAACTCTTCCGGCTTCAGCTTGCCGGCCCGCGCCCGCAGACCCAGATCCTTCATCTCGTTGGAGATGGTGGCGAGGCCCTTCTGGTCAGCCTTCCGAATGATCGGCGTGATCAGCCCATCGGGAATGGCGACGGCGATCGAGATATCGACGTCGTCATAGAAGGCGACACCCTCTTCGGTGAAGCTCGCATTGACCTTGGGCACGCGGCGCAAAGCCAGCGCCGCCGCCTTGATGATCATGTCGTTGACGGACAGCTTGAAGGACGCGGCGCCATCCTTGGATGAGCGGGCATTGAGTTCGGCGCGCAGCTTCAGCAGCGCGTCCAGCTCGATATCCATCGTCAGATAGAAATGCGGGACGTTCTGCTTGCTCTCGGTCAGGCGCTTGGCGATGACGCGGCGCATGCTGGTATGCGGCACCAGCGTATGCGGCGCGCTGATCGGTGCTGCCTTGGGCGCAGGCGCCGGCGCGGAAACAGGGGTCGGAGCGGCGGTAGCGGAGCTGGCCGCCGGGGCGGGTGCAGCCGCTGGCGCTGCCTTGGCGCCTTCGACATCGGCGCGGACGATACGGCCGTTCGGCCCCGTGCCCGTCACGCTGGCAAGGTCGACGCCCTTGTCCTGCGCGATGCGCTTGGCCAGTGGCGAGACGAAAATCCGCGTGCCCGTGTCATGGCCATTGACGACCGGCTGAGATGCGGCCGCAGCCGGTGCGGCCTTCGGTGCTTCAGCCGGGGCGGCGGCCGGAGCCGGCGCGGCAGCAGGCGCCGGCGCGGCAGCGCCGCTCGGCACCGCTTCGCCATCCTGCACCAGAATGGCGATCGGCTCGTTGACCTTCACGGCTTCGGTGCCGTCGGCGACCAGGATCTTGCCCAGGATGCCTTCATCCACGGCTTCCACTTCCATGGTCGCCTTGTCAGTCTCGATCTCGGCGATGACGTCGCCCGCCTTCACCGCCTCGCCCTCTTTCTTCAGCCAGCGGGCCAGCGTGCCCTCCGTCATGGTGGGGGAGAGCGCTGGCATGAGGATATTGATGGCCATGGACCTGCTCCCTCAGACGATTTTGCGAACGGCGTCCACAACCCAGGACGGCTGCGGCAGCGCGAGCTTTTCGAGATTGGCCGCATAGGGCAGCGGCACATCCAGCCCATGCACGCGCACCGGCGGGGCATCCAGCCAGTCGAAGCAATTTTCCATGATCTGCATCGCGACCTCGGCGCCGATGCCGGAGAAGGGCCAGCCCTCCTCCACCGTCACCAGGCGGCTGGTCTTCTTGACGCTTTCGACGATCGTCGCGGTATCCAGCGGACGCAGGCTGCGCAGGTTGATAACCTCGGCGCTGATGCCCTGCTCGGCCAGCGCTTCCGCCGCCTGCAGGGCGACGCCGACCATGATGCTGAAGGCGACGATGGTGACGTGCTCGCCCTTTCGCTCGATCTTGGCCTTGCCGATGGGGAGGATGAAGTCCTCATCGGTCGGGCAGTCGAAGGTCTGGCCGTAGAGGATTTCGTTTTCCAGCACGATGACCGGGTTGGGGTCACGGATGGCGGCGCGCAGCAAGCCCTTGGCGTCCGCCGCAGAATAGGGCGAGACCACCTTCAGGCCGGGGCAATGGGCGTACCAGGAGGCATAGCACTGGCTGTGCTGGGCCGCGACGCGGGAAGCCGCACCATTGGGGCCGCGGAAGGTGATGGGCGCGCCCATCTGGCCGCCGGACATATACAGCGTCTTAGCGGCGGAATTGATGATCTGGTCAATCGCCTGCATGGCGAAGTTGAAGGTCATGAATTCGACGATGGGCTTGAGGCCGCTCATCGCCGCGCCCACGGCCATGCCGGTGAAACCATGTTCTGTAATGGGCGTGTCGATGACGCGGCGGGGGCCGAATTCATCCAGCAGGCCCTGGCTGATCTTATAGGCGCCCTGATACTGGGCGACTTCCTCACCCATCAGAAACACATCGGCGTCGGCCCGCATCTCGGCGGCCATGGCGTCGCGCAGCGCTTCGCGGACGGTGATGGGTTTGGTCGGGCCCCAATCCTTCTCGGGCGCCACGGCGGCAACCGTGGGGGCGACAGACGGCGTCGTATTCGCGGCAGGCGCCGGAGCCTCGGCGGCCGGGGACGCGGCCGGCGAGGCTGCGGCCGCGCCATTGCTGCTGCCGCCGCCGATTTCGGCGATCGGCGTATTCACGGCGACACCTTCGGTGCCTTCAGCGACGAGAATGGAGGAGAGCGTGCCCTCGTCCACCGCTTCCACTTCCATCGTCGCCTTGTCGGTCTCGATCTCGGCGATCACGTCGCCGGCCTTGATCTCGTCACCGACCGTCTTCAGCCAGCGGGCGAGCTTGCCCTCCGTCATGGTGGGCGACAGAGCCGGCATCAAAATCTGGGTGCCCATAGCGCTCACGCCTCCACCAGGATATCGGTCCACAATTCTTTCGGATCGGGCTCGGGGCTGGTCTGGGCGAAGTCCGCCGCATCCTGCACGACCGCCTTCACGGCGTCGTCGATCTTCTTGATCTCAGCCTCGTCCACGCCCTGCGCCGTCAGCAGGTGATGCACGGATTCGATGCAGTCGCGCTCGCTGCGCATCTTCTGCACTTCCTCACGCGTGCGGTATTTCGCGGGGTCGGACATGGAATGCCCGCGATAGCGGTAGGTCTTCATCTCCAGCAGGAAAGGCCCGTTGCCGGCGCGGCAATGGGCGATGGCTCTCTCGGCCGCGTCTTTGACGGCGACGACATCCATGCCGTCCACCTGCAGGCCGGGAATGCCCCAAGGGCTGCCGTTCTTGGACAGGTCCTTCGACGCCGAGGCGCGCTCGACGCTGGTGCCCATGCCGTAGCGGTTATTCTCGATCACGAAGACCACCGGCAGCTTCATCAGCGCCGCCAGGTTGAAGCTCTCAAACACCTGGCCCTGGTTCGACGCGCCCTCACCGAAATAAGTGACGGAGACATTGTCATTGCCGCGATACCAGTTGGCGAAGCCCAGGCCCGCGCCGATCGAGACCTGCGCGCCGACGATGCCGTGGCCGCCGTAGAAGCCCTTCGCCTTGCTGAACATATGCATCGACCCGCCCTTGCCGCGGGAATAGCCCGTGGCGCGGCCGGTCAGTTCCGCCATGACGCCGCGGGCTTCCATGCCGGTCGCCAGCATATGGCCGTGATCGCGATAGCTGGTGATGACCTGGTCGCCCGGCTTCAGCGCCGCCTGCAAGCCCACCACCACGGCCTCCTGGCCGATATAAAGATGGCAGAAGCCGCCGATCAGCCCCATGCCGTACAGCTGACCCGCCTTCTCCTCGAAACGCCGGATAAGCAGCATGTCGTGGTAGAAGCGCAGAAGGTCGTCCTTGCCCATTGATACCTCGGGGGTTTTGGTCCGTTTGCGGGGTGCCGCTGCCTGGGCCATGCCATTCTCCGTTTCGCAAGCGAGAGGCCGCGTCGTCGAAAACTCTGGCCTGACACCTAGCCATTCCTGCCGCCGGCCACAAGCCGAGGTGGAAAAAGCCTTATGTTGCAACGCAATATAGGTCGTTAACCGATTTGTGGTTAAGTCTCTGATCAGCCTGTCCAGAGGCCGATCAGGCCTGACATGGCATTACTTATCGGGGCCTTATTTCGACCGGTTATTGCCCTGAGCGCGGCCCTGCCTTCCCAAGTCTTGCCGGAAAAAGACTGCGCCCTCGCTATAACGGGCAGAAAGGGGCCGAAAAGGGATTTTCATTGCATAATCGTTCTAATTTGCGTTAGAAATTCTGACATTCTGTGACCTGGATGCCATGACCGTCACGCAGTTGCCATCCTTCTCCAGCCATCTTCGGGTTCCTTTCATCTTCGTGCCCGATGGCACGGCCGATCTGACGGCGCTCGCGCAGTTCAAGGCGGATTATCCCGGCTGGGTCACATTCCGGGCGACCTTCCGGCCGCAACCGGGGTTGCCGCCCCTCGCCGCCACCATGGCCCCGGAGACGGAGGCGGACGAACAGATCGTCCCGATGGAGGAGGCGCGGAGCCCAAAGCCCCTCCAGCACAGCGCCCGTCTGGCGGCGCCCCGCATCGTCAAGCAGCCGGCGCCGCCACCGCACCTGCCCAGCGCTCAGGCGCCCCTACCCGCAGCCTATACGGGGCCGCAGAGCCTGACCGGCGCTTTCGCCGCCACAGCCGCGACCGGCGCCACCGGCCGGGCCGCGCTGATCCGGTCAACCCAGGCGATGCTGGATAGTTTGGCGGGCCAGGCTGCGCGCGCTGCGGCGGTCGCGGAATTCATGAACCCTGCCGCCATCGCGGGCACCATCCTGCTGACGCCAAACCCCGCCGGTGCGGGGGAGGAACAGGCGCTGCGCCGCGCGCTGGCCGGCCTTAAGGCTAAGGGCGGGCAGCATTTTGACATGCTGCCACCCAGCCCGCCCTTGCCTGGATTGGTGCCGCCGCCAGAACCCAAGCGAAATCCCGGCGAAGGCGGCTTCACGCCAACGCCCGCCGAAAAGCCGCGTCCCGGCTTTACCCCGGCCCCGCCGCCGCGGCCGATTCAGCCCGGCCGCCCACCGGTCGCCAATACGCCGGTCATTCTCGACAGCCGCAAGACCGAGCCGAGCTATAGTGGCGAGACGGAGCTTTCCCGCATCCTCGCCCCCGGCGGGCAGCCGGTCGGCAGAACATCCAAACGCACAAAGGCCAGTATAAGGACCGTGACACAGGACGAATTTGATCAACTGGTGAACGCGCTGCAGAGAAAGGCCGTCAGCTTACCCAAACCTCTACCCTATCAAAAATATGACGGCGAAGCCTATCTAATGCCTAGCGGTGATGTTTTTGGCATAAGGCTTAGTAAGCGTTTTGGCGATACAATTGACGTTCTTCATAGCGTCAACCAATCAGCACTCCCCGACGGGTTTAAAATTCATGTCGAAGGCAAACGAATTGAGCAATGACGTGAAACACCGTGTAGACAACATTCTGCTTAGCGAGTGGATTGAACTCGTGCCTGGTGAGTTGCCCGTCGATGCTGTCGGTCTTTGGCAGATTATTCCCGAGCTGCGCCGTGATTTCGGACTGGAAGGTGACGCCCTAGTAACGGCTGTGCGCGCCACTTTGCTGGCTCTTCTCGACCATGGCGCAAAGCCCGTCATCGGCGGGCGGGGCATGGCCCAAAGTTGGATTGAACAAACTCAATATGGGTCGACGCCCGATGAGATTGTCGCGAATCTTATTATCGAATGGTGTGCCTGGGGGATGGGAAATCCAACTGTGGATGCACCCTGGTTCGCGTTACCGAAAATGATCGGGTAATGGCCGCATAATAACTGTAATTCGACGGCGGATTGCATACGGGGCCCAGTGTGAAAATACGGCTTCACGCCAACGCCCGCCGAAAAGCCGCTTCCCAGGTTCACCCTGGCCCCGCCGCCGATCCTGCTGCGGCCCGGCCGTCCACCGGTCGCCAATACGCCGGTCATTCTCGACAGCCGCAAGACCGAGCCGAGCTATAGTGGCGAGACGGAGCTTTCCCGCATCCTCGCCCCCGGTGGGCAGCCGGTCGGGTGGGTTGAATCGCGGGTGCGATCCACTACTCGGACCGTCACTGCTGAGCAATTTAACGAAATTAGGAAGGAACTGCTGCGCAACGCTAGGCTAATTACTGATCCTTCGCGATACCCACGTTACGATGGCAACGCATACGATTTGCCAAATGGCGATGTCTTCGGCTTACGGATAAGTAAAGAAAATGCGGAAACGATCGACATCTTGTCTAGCACCACTCGTCTGATCAGACGAGGCTTTAAGGTACATCAGAAATGAACAGCGAACCGATACACAGAACCGATGGCATTCCGCTCAGTGAGTGGATCAACCAACTCCCCGCGGAACTCCCTGTGGACGCGGTCGGCCTTTGGCAGTTTGTACCTGAGGCACGAGAAGAGTTTGGGTTCGCCGACGAAGAACTTATTGCGTGCGTAGAACGCGCAATTCATGCTCTCCTTGCGCATGGCGCAAGACCTGTCATAGGCGGTGCCGGCACCCAGCATTTCTGGATCGAACAAACTCACTACGGTACGCAGCCTGACGAGATTGTAGGCAATATCATCGCTGAGTGGCGCGGCTGGGGCCTGGGCAATCCCACCGTCAGCGGCCTCTGGTTCGCGCTGCCCGAGCTTTTTGGCTGAGGGTGTCCGCAACAGCGTAAAGCGGCTCTACCCCGGCCCCGCCACCCATCCTGCTGCGGCCCGGCCGTCCACCGGTCGCCAATACGCCGGTCCTTCTCGACAGCCGCAAGACCGAGCCGAGCTATAGTGGCGAGACGGAGCTTTCCCGCATCCTCGCACCGGGAGGGAAAAGGGTCGGATGGGCAGAAGGGTCGAACAAGACTGTGAGAACCGTCACGCCTAACCAGTTTAAAAAAATCGTTCAGGAACTACTGAAGAATGCGAAAAGACTTCAGAAAGATGAAAGCTACGAAGGCGATATATATCAACTACACGATGGAGAGATTTTCGGCATTCGCATGAGTAAGCTGCACGGTTTAACTATCGACGTTCTGTACACGAAAACAAGCTTACTCAATCGAAAATTGAAGGTACACCAGCGTGAGCAATGACCCCACCAGCCGATCCGATGGCATCACTCTGACCGAATGGATCGATCTTCTGCCTGAGGAACTGCCTCGTGACGCCGTAGGTCTCTGGCAGATAATTCCAGTGGCGATAGACGATTTTGGCCTCGAAGGCGAAGAACTGACCGCCTGCGTCAGGCGCGCCATTATCACGCTCGTTCAACATGGTGCAAAGCCGGTTCGCGGTGGTCGGGGAACTGAGCACGATTGGATCGAGCAGACTCATTACGGTTCGACGCCGGAAGAAATTGCTCAAAAGATAATCGTTGAGTGGAGTGGGTGGAGCTTCGCTGAACCGTCGCTGGGTGGAATCTGGTTCGCGCTGCCCGAGCTTTTCGGCTGAGGGCGCTCGCGGCAGCAGCCGTCATGGCTGAGGCTGCACATAGGCAAGGCCCATAGTAGACGATGGCCAGATTAATGGCGGCCGTCAGATGAGGTCAGCATGCAAACCGATATTCGATTGTCGATTTCCGTTGAAGCAAAGAGCAGAATAGCAATCCTGCTGAACGCATTCAGAAGCCGATTTAACAGGGACGCGGTTCCCGCTCTCATGTGGATCGAATCGACCTTGAACAATGATGCGATTGAATCACAGCCTGCCATCGGCCTTTATGACAATAGAGATGACATTGCCCCTGGTGACCTGCTGCTTGTCGACGGCATAGAGATTGCCATTGCCGTCGCGGTTCAAGACATAGTTCGATTTCAAGACAAGATTTTACATTATGAAAGTGGGGGTTTCACATTAAGATAGCAGCCATGGTGAGGTCATTGCAATGATACCACACCTGCCCCCTTCAACGACGCGCGGCGCGCATCACGGCATAATCACACTCTGGTCAGCCAGAGCGACGTCTGCGTATGCTATTACTGCATGAATAAATTTGGACCTGACAGGACTTTGGGCTTCGTGCCTGCAGCGTTTGTCAGGTTCGGTTAGTGTAGCCCAATCAACACCGTCATACCCGCGCAAGCGGGTATCCTATGACGGCGCGGCGCCAGTCCCGGGGCGGTGACCGCCTGCGACAGTCAAGACGATGCCCACTTTCGTAGGCATGACGGGGTAAATTGTTTCAATCAGGATCTCACAAACCGCAGCCCGCAAGCCGGCCCGCGATACGCCATCGCAAGCCGGCGTGACAGGCCTCGCTCAGAACCCGCGCACGACCTCGAATGTTGCCACATCAATCATGAAGCTTCCGTCGGCTTCGATGGCAAAATGCTGGCGCACAGGCTCGGCCACCGCCATCTGCAGGGCGCGGATCGCCCCCACCATCACCTCGGGCGTGCGCATGCGCTGGGTCCAGCTCGCAAATTCCATGCGCAGGCGGTGGCGGCGCGTCGCCTGGGTCATGAAGCCGCTTTCGGCCAGCGCCACTTCCCATTCGCCGGGGCTGTAGTCCCGTACATGAGAGGTATCGCGCAGCACTTCCACCGTCTGCAGATAAGTGTCGAGCACGGGTGCGCCCGGTGACACGACATCGATAAAGATGCCGCGCCCGCCAGGGCGCATCACCCGATGCGCCTCCCGCAGCCCGGCCCGCCAGCCGGCCCAGTGATGGGCGCTGAAGCGCGACACCACCCAGTCGAAACTCTCATCCTCGAAGGGCAGCGCTTCCGCCTCACCCTGCTCGGTCAGCAAATTGCCGAAACCACGGTCGCCCGCCGCATGGGCCACCACGGCCAGCATTTCGGGTGACAGATCATAGGCCACCACTTCGCGCACGAAGGGCGCCGCCGCGAAGGACATATGGCCGCCGCCACAGCCCATATCCAAAACGCGCGTCCCCGCCCCGTCCTCGGCCAGCATGGCCGAGAAATAGGCCAGATCCTCGCCCTGGGCATGAACCGCACTTTGCAGATACATCTCGGCTTGCGGCCCGAACTGTCTTTCGACCGTCTCTGCCTGACTGATCCCGTTCATGCCGCCACTCCACTCTCACCGGCGGCGTTGTTCGCCGCGCTCAAAACGGCCCGCATCGAGGCCTCGCTGCTATCGACGTCGATACCGACCCCGAAGACGGACCGGCCGTCCGGCAGCACGCATTCCACATAGGCCGCGGCCTGCGTGCCAGACCCGGTGCCGATCGCATGCTCGTCGTAATTGACAATATCCAGGCTCAGGCCCAGCGCCCTGTTCAGCGCATCGACGAAGCTCGACAGCGGCCCATTGCCCTGGCCCGTAATGTTGCGGGTCTGCCCGTCCACTTCAATCCGTCCGGTGAAGGCGCGCGGCGCGCCCGTGCGGTCGGCGCCCGAGATGCTATAATCGACCAGCGAGAACCGCCCTGACCCATCCAGACCATAGGTCTGGCGGAAGGCCTCCACGATTACCGCCGTCGTCGTCTCCCGGCCCGTGCGGTCGGCAATTTCCTGCACCACGCGGCTGAAGGCGATCTGCAGCCGGCGCGGCAGGCGCAGCCCCTGGTCCTGCTCCAGCACCCAGGCGACGCCGCCCTTGCCGGACTGGCTGTTGACGCGAATGACGGCCTCGTAGGAGCAGCCGATATCCGCGGGGTCGATCGGCAGATAAGGCACTTCCCAGAAGGCGTCATTCTGCTTTTGGCGCGCGGCGAAGCCCTTCTTGATCGCGTCCTGATGCGAGCCAGAGAAAGCCGTGAAGACCAGCTCACCTGCATAGGGGTGGCGCGGATGCACGGCGATCTGGTTGCAATGCTCAACCGTGCCGACGACCCGGCGCATATCGGACAGATCCAGCTGCGGATCGACGCCCTGCGTATACATATTCAGCGCCATGGTGACGATATCGACATTGCCGGTGCGCTCGCCATTGCCGAACAGGCAGCCTTCGACGCGATCGGCCCCCGCCATCAGCCCCAGTTCGGCGGCCGCAATGCCGGTGCCGCGGTCATTATGCGGATGCAGAGAGATGATGGCGCAATCCCGGCGCGTCAGGTTCCGGCAGAACCATTCGATCTGGTCGGCATGCACATTGGGCGTCGCCACTTCCACCGTCGCCGGCAGATTGAGGATGATCGGGCGCTCAGGCGTCGGCTGCCAGACATCCATCACCGCTTCACACACTTCCAGCGCGAATTCCGGCTCGGTAAACGAAAAAGTCTCGGGCGAATACTGATAGGTCCAGATCGTCTCGGGATGCTGGTCCGTCAGTTCCTTGATCAGTTTCGTGCCTGATACTGCCAGCGCGATGGTGCCCGCCTTGTCCTGGTTGAAAACCAGACGGCGGAAGACTTCCGAAGTCGCATTATACAGATGCACGATCGCACGGTGCGCGCCGGACAGGCTTTCGATGGTCCGCCGGATCAGCTCCTCCCGGCTCTGCGTCAGCACCTGGATCGCGACATCCTCGGGGATGAGATTGCCCTCGATCAAGCTGCGGACGAAATCGTAATCGGTCTGCGAGGCCGAAGGGAAAGCGACCTCGATCTCCTTGAAGCCGGTCTTGATCAGCAGGTCGAAGAAGCGGCGCTTGCGCTCGCCATCCATGGGGTCGATCAGCGACTGGTTGCCGTCGCGCAGATCGACCGAGCACCAGCGCGGCGCCTGGGTGATGCGGCGGCTGGGCCATTGCCGGTCCGGCAGGTCGATGGTCGCGAAGGGGCGGTATTTGGAAGCCGGGTTGCTCAGCATCATAACGGTCTCGAGTCCTCTTAGGCCTTCAGGAACGCATCAGTCGGTTCAGGACGGCGTCATACGGTCGCGGGCTGGCCGGTCAGCGCACGCGACCGCATCGAAGTCGCGGTGCCGCACGCCAGGGCCGCCGAGCGGATGAAGACTGTGGATAGAGACGGGGCATGAGGAGGAGACTTCCGGCAACGACGATGGGGGAGCAGCGCGGACAAGCCGCGCGCAGCAGGACAAACGGCCTTTGTCAGAGGGCCGCGGTCGTAAGTCGCCGAAGGAGCGCCAAAGCGTCCGAAGGGATGTCCTGCATCGTCATAACGGCGCGACCGTGCCTTCACGCTGGCCTGCGTGCAACCGGGAGGCTTGCAATGGTCCTATGCGCTCGCACTCACGTCGCCGCTGGCGGGCGCGGCGGCAGGCTGGCGGCGGTGCGGGACAGCGCCTCCTCCTCCAGATCCAGCTCTTCGATCAAAATCTGCACAGCCTCGTCATTGATGGCGTGGCGCTGGCGCAAGGCCCGCATTTCCGCCCGTTCCGCGCGCACGCCGCGCAGGCGCAGCGCCATTTCCAGCCGGTGATCCTCCTGCGCCTGCGCCTGGTCGTCATTATCGTCGTCCCGGCCAAGCAGGCGCAGCCGGTAGTCGGCAATCACGCGATTGGCCGCCTCCTGATACGCTTCGCGCCCGGGCCCCTCCCGCCGCTGCAAACCATCGCTTACCCGCTCCTCAAGCTCTTTCAGCGCATGCTCCGCCATCTGGCGGCGTGCGGACGCGAGTTCGTCCTCGAAATGGTCGTCGTCTGGAATGTCGATACGGGCGAGCAGCAGCGGCACGAAGATGGTCGCGATCAGCAGCGTCAGCACGATGACGCCCGCCGCCACGCTGATGAGCAGCGCGCGGGCCGGAAACTCGGACCCGTCGGGCAGGAACAAAGGCAGCGAGAGAATGCCTGCCAGCGTCACGGCGCCGCGCACGCCGGCGACAGAGGCAAGGCCCATGACCCCGATGCTGGGCAGGCGCCGCCCGTGACCGCTGACGCGGCGCACGCCCGAGCGCAGCAGTGTCGTCAGCATCACCCAGACGAAGCGCAGCAGCAGAAGCGACAGGGTGACGAGGGTGATCAGCCATACCAGCGCCCAGGGCGAATAGCCCGCATGCATCGTGCGTTTCAGCCCTTCCCCCAGAATGCTCGGGAGCTGAAGACCCAGGAGCAGGAAGATGAGCCCGTTGAAGGCGAATTCCAGCACGCTCCACAGCGCGAAGGTGCGGCGCCGGATGGCACCATGGCTGCCGCCGAACGGGTCGAGCATATTGAGCGTGAGCCCGGCCGAGACCGCCGCCAGAATGCCGGACAGGTGCAGCTCCTCCGCTGCCAGATAGGCGGCAAAGGGGAGCAGCAGGACGAGCACGACATAGATGGAGGCTTCTTCGGCCAGCCGGGACAGGACCCGGCGGTCGAGTTGCATAAAGCTCCAGCCCAGGGCCGCGCCCACGGCCAGCCCCCCGGCCGCCACACCGACGAATTCCAGGCTCGCAGTGCCGAGCGAAAATGCAGCGCCGCCCATCGCGCTGACGGCGAAGTTGAAGGAGACGAGGCCGGACGCGTCGTTGAGAAGCGCCTCTCCCTGCAGGATATGCATGAAGCGGCGGGGAAAGGGCCGGCCGTTGAGAATGCCGGACAGAGCCACGGCATCGGTCGGGGACAGCACGGCAGCCAGGGCGAAGGCCGCCGCCAGCGGCACGAAGGGCAGCAGCCAATGCACGAAGCTACCGACACCGAAAATGGTGAAGAGGACGAGGCCGAAGGCCAGCGCGAAAACCGGCACCCGCGACTCCGACAATTCCCGTTTCGGAATGCGATAGGCATCCGAGAACAGCAGCGGCGGGATGAACAGGAGCAGAAACAGGGCCGGATCGAAGGACAGGTGGAAGCCCAGGGCATCGCAGACGGCGCCCACGGCAATCTGCAGCAGCGGCAAAGGCACGCGCACCACTGCGACGACGAGATTCGTCAATGCCGTAATGAACAGCAGGAGCAAAATGACGGAGGTCAGATGCATGGGGGCGCCTTGGGCAAGGGGACGGCAAAGCGAAGCAAAGCCTCTCAGCCCGGAGCCCAAGACCCCGGCTGAGAGCGATGACGCGAGACTATCAGGCGTTGAGCACGCGGCCGGCGACGACGTCGAGCTTCGCCACCATCTCAGGATCACGCGCCGCGGGCGCAGTGATGAGGCTATAGGTCAGCGCGCGGTCGCAACCGGCCGGGCACAGATCACGGCTTTGGCCCACCACCGGCAGCACGGCCTTGACCAGCGCGCGGGCATTGTCGGCATTGCCGAACAGCACCTTCACGACCTGATCGACCGTCACGGCGTCGTGCCCCTCATGCCAGCAGTCATAATCGGTGACCATGGCGACGGTCGCGTAGCAAAGCTCGGCTTCGCGGGCGAGCTTTGCCTCCGGCATATTGGTCATGCCGATCACGCTGCAGCCCCAGCTGCGATAGAGCACGCTCTCGGCATAGGTTGAGAATTGCGGGCCCTCCATCGTGAGATAGGTGCCCCCGCGCGTGACGGGCAGGCCCAGGCCGCGCGCCGCCCCTTCCAATGCATCGCCCAGGCGCGAGCAGACCGGATGGGCCATCGAGACATGGGCGACGCAGCCCGTGCCGAAGAAGCTTTTTTCGCGCGCGAAGGTGCGGTCGATGAACTGGTCGATGACCACGAAATGGCCGGGCGGCAGCTCTTCCTTGAGGCTGCCGACGGCCGAGAGCGACAGCACATCGGTGCAGCCGACCCGCTTCAGGGCATCGATATTGGCGCGGTAGTTGAGGCCGCTCGGCGTCATCTTATGCCCCCGCCCGTGACGCGGCAGAAAGACGCAGCGCAGGCCATGCAGACGGCCGAAGAGCAGATCGTCGGAAGGCGGCCCCCAGGGCGTCTCGACCTTCTGCCAGGTCTTCTCTTCCAGGCCGTCGATGTCATAGAGGCCAGAGCCGCCGATAATCCCGACAAGGGGCTCCACCACCGGTCCGGTCGCGTTATCAGCCATAGGGCTCTCCTTCGGTAAAACTGTGGGTGGCCCTGTCTGGCCAGGTGCCAGAGGGTGTGCGCAATCTATGTGGGCTTCAACAACAGCCGGCCGGATGAGGCAAGGCGCCTCTTGATTTAGAGCAATGCCGCAGCGTGAATTTCGCTGGCAAGACGCGTATAGGAATCAGCGGCCTTAGGCAGGCGACCCCGCGGCGGGTGGCACACCTTCCGCCGCATTGCTGAAGGAATGGACCCTATGCCCGATACCCTTCCCCCGGCACAGGACGCGGCGGCCGACCCTGCCCTGGCCCATATGAATTTGCGCGCCGAGGCGACCGCCTGGTTCGCGACCCTGCGGGATCGGATCTGCGCCGCTTTCGAGGCCATCGAGGATGCGCAGACCGGCCCGCTGGCCGATCGGCCGGCCGGCCGGTTCGCGCGCACGCCCTGGCAGCGTGACGCGGCTGAGGGTCCAGAGGGCGGCGGCGGCGTGATGAGCGTGATGCACGGCCGGGTATTCGAGAAGGTCGGCGTCAACGTCTCGACCGTGTCCGGCGAATTCAGCCCCGAATTCCGCAAGTCCATCCCCGGTGCCGCGGAAGACCCGCGCTTCTGGGCCTCCGGCGTCAGCCTTGTCGCCCATATGCATAGTCCGCTCGTGCCGGCGGTGCATATGAACACGCGCATGATCATCACCCGTCACGGCTGGTTCGCGGGTGGCGCCGATCTTACGCCGATGCGCATGGACACACCGGAAGCGCAGGAAGATGGCGCGGATTTTCATGCCGCGCTGAAGGGCGCCTGTGACGCCCATGGCACCGATTTCTATCCGCGCTTCAAGCGCTGGTGCGACGAGTATTTCTTTCTGCCCCATCGCAACGAGCCGCGCGGGCTGGGCGGCATTTTCTATGACCAGCACAAGACCGGCGATGTCGAAGCCGATTTCGCCTTCACGCGCGATGTCGGGCTTGCATTCCTCGACGTCTATCCGCGCATCGTCCGCCGCCGCATGTTTGACGCCTGGACCCCAGAGGAGCGCGAGCACCAGCTGATCCGCCGCGGCCGCTATGTCGAGTTCAACCTGCTCTACGACCGTGGCACGCTGTTTGGCCTCAAGACCGGCGGCAAGACGGAAGCGATCCTGATGAGCATGCCGCCCGAGGTGCGCTGGCCCTAGGCCATCCGACGCGGTGCCCGCGCACGCGGGGGCGTGATCGCCAAGTTGTTGACAAAGCGAAGCAACAGGAGCCCAAGCTAGGGCGTTCAGAGATCCTGATCAGGCTGCCTTCATTACTCCCGCAAGAAGGAGTTCCGGCGATGCTCGACTTAGGTATTGGCAAAACAAAGGACGGCGCCCTGCTCGCCGCCCGCATCCTCCTGATGCTGCTCTTCGTTCTGTTCGGCTGGGACAAGTTCACCCAGTTCGGCGACACGATCGGCTATATGTCGCAGACCGGGGTGCCGGACGCGCCCGCCGCGGCGGTCTTCGCCATCGTCATGGAGTTTTTCATCGGCCTGGGCATTGTCCTGGGCGTCATGACCCGCCTGCTCGCGCTGCTGATGGCCGTCTATACGCTGGCAACCGCCATCATCGGCCATCCCTTCTGGACGATGACCGGCGGGGCCGCGGCCGATGCCGAACTGAATTTCTTTAAGAATATCTCGATCATCGGTGGTCTCCTCGCCCTCTATGTCGGCGGCGGCGGTCGCTATTCCGTCGACGCGACAATCAAGCTGGAGAACCACCACTCGGTGCGGACAAGCTAAAGAATCTTGCCCTCGAACGGCGGCAGGAAATCCGGCGACTCGAATTCGACGACCCAAAGGTCGGGATCGAATTTCACCTGCCGGTCGATATAGGCATCGGCGCGGGCCTGATCGACCGGCTCGGGCCCCGTCGCGCGCAGCCAGGCGAGTTCGCCGCCCGTGCTGCGCGTCTGCGACAGGACCACAAGCCGGTTCTCGCGGTCGCGCAGCACCACCAGGATGCCGCCGGCATCCGCGTCCCCCCGCCGCAGGACCATGCCCGGGCGGCCGTCCTTATCGCCCAGTCGCAAAGCGGCCTGCACCCAGATCTGGGCTTTTACACGTGCTTCCATGAAACCGTCCTTTGCCCACTCGACTCGCCGCGCTCTGCCTGCCAGATGAGGCGAGAGACGAGGAGGGCCTCAATGGACCGAAAGATGACCGAATCCCAGCGTGCTTACGAAGCCAAGCGCGCAGCGAAGAATGGCATGAGCCTGGACAAATGGCTGGCGAGCAAGGAGCAGGAAAAGAAGCAGGCGACCACCGCCAAGCTGCCGCCCGCGCCACCGAAGCCGCCTGGACTGCTGTCCCGCCTGCTCGACCATGCCCATAAACCGCTGAAAACCAAGACCTGATCACCTGCATGCCGGCCGCTGCGGCCGGCATGTCGCCCGACATCAAACCAGGGGACTGTTTTTGACAATGGCCCCGCGCGCCTGAAGGCCCATCTTACCCGATCACCCAACACAGCACATGAGGCTTTCACGCCGCTGCCGGCGCTTGGACGTTTGAGGAGATCGCTTTGGACCTACCGCTGACCCTGCTTCAGCTCGCCGGCTACGTCGCCCTGCTGCTCTGGGGCGTCCACATGGTCCAGACCGGCGTGCAGAGAGCCTTCGGCGCCAAGCTGCGCGGCTTTCTGGGACAGGCGCTACGCAATCGCTTCAAGGCCTTCCTGGCCGGCATCGGCGTCACCGCCATTCTGCAAAGCAGCACAGCGACCGGCCTGATGGTCACGGGCTTCGCGGCCGGCGGCCTGGTGGACCTGGTCCCTGCCCTGGCGGTCATGCTGGGCGCCAATGTCGGCACCACGCTGATCGTGCAGCTGCTGTCCTTCAACGTGACCGATGTGGCGCCCGCGCTGATCCTGATCGGCGTGCTGATGTTCCGCCGCGCCACTGCCGGCACACGCGATTTCGGCCGCGTCTTCATCGGCCTCGGCCTCGTGCTGATGGCGCTGAGCCAGTTCGTCGGCCTCGTCACGCCCTATGAGGACGTGCCGAACCTGAAAGTCTTTCTGGGCGCCGTCGCCAATCAGCCGCTGGTCGATGTCATTCTGGCGGCCGGTCTCACCTGGGCCGCGCATTCCTCGGTCGCGGTCGTGCTGCTGGTGATGTCCTTCGCCGGCAATAACGTGGTGCCACCCGATGCGGCCTTCGCCCTCGTGCTTGGCGCCAATCTGGGCACGGCCATCAATCCGGTGCTGGAGGGGGCAACGGGGGCAGACCCGGCAGCCCGCCGCCTGCCGATCGGCAATCTCATCAACCGCGCCATCGGCACCCTGATCGCGCTCTCCGCCCTGCCCTGGCTGGGCACGCTGCTGATCCAGATCGAGCCCGACCCGTCTCGCGCCGTCGCTGACTTCCATACGGTGTTCAATCTCGTCCTGGCAGCGACCTTCTTCCCCTTCCTCAAGCCTTATGCCGGCCTACTGCGCCGCCTGCTGCCGGCGCGGCTAGACCCGGCCGATCCCTGCCAGCCGCTCTATCTGACCTCCGTCGCCAACGAAGCGCCGGTGATTGCGATCGGCGCCGCCGCCCGCGAGGCGCTGCGCCTGTCCGATGTGCTTGAGATGATGCTGCTCGGGCTGCGCGACGCCTTCGGCCGCGCCGACCGCCGGCAGATTGCCGAAACCAAACGACTGGACGATGTGCTGGATAAGCTGAACACGGCGATCAAGGCCTATCTCACCGGTCTGGACCCCGATTACCTGACGCCTGCCGACCATGACCGGGTGACGGAGATCCTGTCGTTCGCCACCCATATCGAGCAGGCCGGCGATATCGTGGAGCGCGATCTGCTCGGCATCGTCACCAAGAAGCTGCGGCGGGGTCTTGCTTTCTCGAAGGATGGCGAGAGCGAGCTGATCGGCATCATCGACCGTCTGATCACCAATAGCCGCGCCGCGGGCTCGCTGTTCATGACGGCGGATCAGCGCGCGGCGCGTCTGCTGGCCGAGGAGAAGGAAGCCTTCCGCCAGATGGAAGCCCAGGCGACGGCCGCGCATTTCGCCCGTCTGCGCGCCGGCCGCGTCGATACGGCCGAGACCAGTTCCCTGCATCTGGATGCGCTGCGCGACCTCAAGCGCGTCAACGCCCATCTGGTCGCCGCGGCCGCCTATCCGGTGCTGGAGACCCGCGGCAACCTGCTCGCGAGCCGCCTGCGTCCGGTCGAGACCGACTAACCGGCGTCGCGCCGTCTATTCGCTGTCGCCCGCCGACAGATCGAACAGAGCGACATTGAGCAGGCATTCCAGCACTTCCGCCTCCTGCGCGCCGGCAATGGCATGACGGCGGCCGAGGATGAAACAGGGCGCACCGTTGATGCCCAGGCGATGGGCCCGCAAATTGTCGGCATGAACCAATTCGGTCGCGACGTCGCCCGCCAGGAAGGCCCGCGTCTCGGTCGCCGGCAGGCCAGCGGCCAGCGCGATGCCATACAGCACCTCCGGCGCGCCGATATCCTGACCGTCGCAGAAATAGGCGTAGAAGATGGCATCCGCCACCGCCTCTGCCCGGCCGAAGCCGGAGGCGAAATGAACCAGGCGATGCGCATCGACCGTATTGGGCGTGGTGTGGATACGATCGAAACGGAAGCCGATGCTCTCCGTCCGTCCGATCTCCGTGATGGTCGCAAAAACGCGGCGGGCCCGATCTTCGGCGCCAAATTTGCGCTGAATATAGGCATGGCGGCTCATGCCGGAGCGCGGCATGTCCGGGTTGAGCAGAAACGGGCGCCATTCGATGGACAGGCCAATCTCGGGCCGCCGCCGCAGCATGCGCAGCAGCCGGCGCGTACCGATGAAACACCAGGGGCAGATGAGGTCATAGACGATCTCAACGACCACCGGCGCGCGAGAAAAAGCAAGCATATTCATGAGCGTTCTGCCTGCGGGCGCCCTTTTGGCCCGGTCGTGCCGGGCGGGTATGACGGCCTTAGCACGATCTGCGGACGACCGCAGCTCTTCTGATCGCCGTCAGCACCGCCGCGTTAAAGCGCTGTGTAGTCCGATACCGTCGGATCGAGCCGGAATTCATTGACGAAAAAGTCGATGACCGCGCGGACGCGCGGCGCCAGATGCCGGCGGGACGGGTAGACGGCATGGATCGGAATGCGGGGCGGCTGCCAGTCTTTCAATATCGCCCTCACCTTTCCGTTCGCGATATCCTCGTCGAACATCCAGGTCGGCAGCCGGCTGATGCCAAGACCGGCGCGGATGGCATCGCAGATGCCTTCAATACTGTCGCAGCGGAAGCGGCCGCTGACCTGCACCATGGTGGTGCCGTCGGGCCCGTCGAATTCCCATTGATGGGCCGAAGCGCGGCTCTGTCCGCCGGTATAGACGAGACAGGAATGCTGGGCGAGTTCCTGCGGCGTCTTTGGCTCGCCATGCGCTTCCAGATAGTCGGTGGAGACGATGAGGCCGCGGCTGGTGGACCCGAGGTGACGGGCGACGAGAGAGGAATCCGCGATCTGGCCGGCCCGAATGGCAATGTCGATATTTTCGGCCACCAGATCCTGCACCTGTTCGGAAATGCTGATTTCCACTTCCAGATCAGGATAACGCTCCATCAGGCGCTTCAACCGGGGTATAAGATGCAGGCGCGCCATGGAGGTGGAGGACGCGATGCGCACCGTGCCGGACGGCGATGCGCGGCGCTTGCCCAGAACTTCCTCGGTTTCGTCCACGGTATCGAGGACGCGGCGCGCATGGGCGAGCAGATCCTGCCCGTCCTGGGTAAAGGTCAGGCTGCGGGTGGTCCGCTGAATGAGACGAACGTCGAAATGCGCTTCCAAAGCCGCTATCTGTCGCGATATCGCCGGCTGGGTGGAACCGACTTCACGCGCGACAGCGGAGAAGGACCCCGTCTCCGCAACGCGCACAAAACATCTAAAAGCGGCCAATAAATCCATAAGGCATACTCGGTAGCATGAATGATATCATAGGAGAAGGCATTTCAACCGGATAAGGCATGAACCACTTACAGTCTTAGATATAGACAATTCGACGCCAGCCCTGCGATAAACGCATTGGATAACGAGTTTTCGGGTGCCGCCATGAAATCGTTGAACGCTCAGCTACTTGCCTTCAAAACCTCTGTTTTCGAGCGCGCGGATGCGCATACCGCGTGTTCCTTGAAAACCTTGGAGGCAGAATATCGCGCTGAAGCCGCGACGGCGACGCCGCTGGCGGTTGGTCATCGGGCCCCGGACGTTGCTCTGCACGGGGCGGACGGGAAACCGCACCACCTTGCCAAGTATGCCGCCCAGGGACCTGTTTTTGTTCTGTTTTTCAAAGGGGGCTGGTGCCCGTACAGCATCTTGACATTGCGCGCCTGGCAGGATGTCGCTGCAGAGATTCGCAGCGCCGGTGGCTCCATTATCGCGGTTTCGCCGCAAAAAGCGAGCCGGGCCGCCCTGGTTCAGGAGCATAACGGCGTCAGTTTCCCGATTTTGGCCGATGTCGGCAATAAGGTCGCGGAGGCCTTCGGCATCGTTAGCAACGTCAAGCCGCTCAGCCGTGAAATCCTGCTCAAACTCGGCTGTGACCTGACCGACGAAAACACCTCCGGCGATCTCAGACTGCCACGCGCGGCCGAATTTCTGATCGACCGCGACCGCATCGTGCGCTTTGCCCATGTCTCGCCGGTGCATTTTGAGCGCACGGAGCCGCGCGATGCCCTGGCCGTCCTCCGGCAGCTCAATGCCGAGGCTTTGGCGCCGGCCTAAGCCAGCGCCCAGGCCGGCCCCGCCTCAGGCGAAGACGATGCGGGGAAAGTAGAAGCTAACCAGCCAGTTGGGCATGTCGACGATACAGCTGATGCGTAGATCGCCCGCGACCGAACACAGCATATAGGCATCCATCGCCGATAGTCCGTGCTGGCGGCTAAGCAGGTCGATCATCCGTGCCAGGGCTTCCTTCGCGCCCGTCATCAGATCAGGCCCGATCCCGGTCGTGACGTCATAGCCGGCGCCGTCGAGATGCCGCGTGACAGGGCCCGGCGTCGTGAAGCGCGGCGTCTCCAGCGGCGTCTGCTTGATCAGATCCAGCGTCAGCGTCAGGTTCATTGGACTTTCGATCGCGGTGCCGCACACCTCGCCGTCACCCTGGGCGGCATGGGTATCGCCGATCGAAAACAACGCGCCTGCAACCTCCACCGGCAGATACAGCTCGGTCCCTGCGGCGAGGTCGCGAATGTCCATATTGCCGCCGACCCGGCGCGGCGGAACGATGGAATGAAGGCCCGGTTCCGACAGCGCCACGCCGATGGTGCCGGCAAAAGGCTTCAGCGGCACGCGCGCGATATCCGAGAACAGCGCCGGCGCCAGGCTTTGCGCGTCATAGGACCAGATCTTCAGTGCAGGGTCGGGAAACTGATCGGCCAGCAGGCCAAAGCCTGGAATATTGGCCGTCCAGCCGAAGCCTGACGGGGTAAAGCTGTGGATGCTGACCTTGAGGATATCCCCGGGCTCCGCCCCCTCGACATAGACCGGCCCGGTGACCGGGTTGATGAGGCCAAAATCGAGTGTCTTCACATCCGCGACGGTGCTGGATGGTGTGAGCTGCCCGGCGGACGCGTCGTTACATTCAAAGGCGATGGTGCGGCCGGGCTCGGTGCGCAGCACGGGCGTGAAGCTATTGTCCCAGCCGAAATGGTGCTGAGCCGCGTGGATCGTAAAATCGCAATTTTTGCACATGCAGCGCAGCCCCTGGGCAGGATGTTCCGAATCCTCCCCAGCCTAGCCGAAGAAAAGAGGCTTTGGGCAGTGCTTGCGGCAGGCTTTCTGCTTCAGTATGAAAGGCCCGTGTGTTCGCGTAGCTCAGCAGGATAGAGCACAGGATTCCTTGTTGTTATGAACTGGGCGTCGCGAGGGGAAACCGCGCGGCGGAACCGCTCAAAGTCGGGGAAAGCTTGGGGTCGCCGATGACCCCGTGCCAATCCCGAGCCAAGCCCGGCCCGAAAGGTCCGGGAAGGTGTAGAGACTGGATGGGTGGCGCCTAAGGGCCTTCACGGCCGATGGCGAAGGGACAGTCCAGACCACGAACGCGCCGGGCACCTGCCCGCCGGCGGCGGCGAAAGCCGAAGTGGTATGAATCCTGGGGCCGTGGGTTCGAATCCCGCCGCGAACATTCCTGTATCTCGCCTCCGTCGATCGCTGCCGCCACGGGGCCAGCGCAAGCCGAGTCTGGGCTGGCCTGCGCCAAGACGGCGACAGTGTTCAATAGGCGCTATAAAAGAGCAGCCGCCCGATACTGGGCACATGCCCATCATCCAAGACATGCTAAATATTGTTACATGACAGAATGTTTATTGCAGTCTGTTTCACTGTGATCGACCAGCTCCGCCGATCAGCAGGGTTGCAAGACGATCGCTGAGGTCACGCCTTGCTTTAAGGCGTGCTGAGATCAAGCAGCTTCACCACAGCATAGTTTTGCGCCGGAAGGCTCGCATTCTGTCGGCACATCCCCGGGCCGCCATGGAAAAAGCCAAACTTGGCGCCACACTTGCCATTCTTTGCGCGCCTCATGCTCGGCTTGCCAGAAGTCCCGCCCGCATCAGGAGGTTTTCAGAAAGAGGTAAGCTGCAGCGCGATCACTCTGCCAGCATCACGCCCCCATGATCTCGCAGCTTTGTGTTCCGCGGTTCGGTCTGGAACGGGGAAAAGAGGCCGCCGATAGACTTAGGCCCGACGCATCAAATTTCTACCACTTTCGGGCTATGCATAAGCAATATTAGGTCATTTTGCTTGAAATCGCCCCATATCACGGCAAAATCATAGTGCCGCTTATGGTTATCATAAAAAATTTAGTGTCTTATGCATCTGCGTCGAAACGCCGACCGTAGGTCTTACGGTTAAGTGGCGCGACCGATCTGGTCAAGATTGACCGAAAAGAGCCCCGTTTGAGGCTTTCGCCAAACGACTAAGAGCTACATGGATTTCGTGACACCGATGTTATGACCTCACGCTATCGCGATGAGGCCTCATCGGGAGGATTTGCCGGGCACCGGCTTGGGGAACTAACCGTGACGATAGAGACCGACATTTCCGACGGGATCGGTGATCGGATGACTGGCCTGGACCTCTCCGACGCGGCATCGCCCGACGCGGCATCCTTGACCATGATGTGGGTAGACGCCGCCCAACTGAGCCGGGAATGCCTGGTCAGCGCCGTTCGCGCGGCACAGCCGCATTTCCTCATTCATCCTGTGGAATCGGTCGAAGACTGTCTGCGCCTGCAGGAATTACGGCCGGAGCTGGTCGTCTATTATTGCCATGCCGAAGACACGGTCGATATCCGCGCCGTGCAGGCGCTGCACGCGGCCTATCCGCAGGCGCGTCTCGTCATCCTGTCTGATGCATCCACGCTGACACCGACCCTCGTGCGCGATATTCTGTCGCACGATGTCGCGGGATTCATCCTGACCCACCGCACAGGATTGCAGTTGGTTATCTCTGCGATCAGCCTCGTGCATTCGGGCGGAACCTTCGTGCCGCGAGATTTTATCTTCATGAATGGTGAGGCGGCGCCATCTTCAACCGGGCGCAAAGCCAGTGAGACTGGAAGATTGACACAGCGCGAGCTCGCCGTACTCGATCTCATCCGCCTTGGACATTCCAACAAACTCGTCGCAGAAACACTCGGCATGAGCGCCAGCACGGTCAAAGTGCATGTCCGCAACATTATGCAAAAAATGGGTGTTTCCAATCGCACGCAGGTCGCTTTGACCGCCGACCAGTATATCGGAGCCGGACGGCAGCAGCAGACATAAAGACTGTTATTTTCAAACGATTATTTTTTGATCTTACAACTTTAATAGTCGGGTCCCGCATGCTTCATGGATTTTACGGGACTCGCTAAGATCTAATCCGCCAAAGCACGCATTTTGCTTGTCACCGCTTCGTGACGCCAAATGGCTTAGGCCAATACAGCCAATAATGTTTAGTCACGCGTGATCTTACACTAACGGGCAATCCCGAAGATCCAACTAGTGACATTAGCGCACGCGCACATACATAACGGCTCATCACTTTCCCTGAGGGATTCGCACATGGGTCATTCGACATTGCAATTTGAACGACATTTTCAAAGCTTCGCCACATCAGAAGATGTGACGTCGCATGAAGACGCTTCATCAATCGGTACCGTCGCCGCCCTTTCCGACGACGTTGTCACCTCTTTGGATAATCCGCAGGGCCTGTGTTCGCGCATCGCCTGGATCGATCCCTACGCGCTGACGCGGGACTGCATGATAAAGGTGCTGTCGCTGCAGCAGCCGAACCTGATCGTCCACCCGTTTGAGTCGGTTGACGCGTTTCTGGCCGGCGACAGCACGGATGTCGATGTCATCATCCTGTACTCCCATCGGTCGTACGATTCGAGCCTGCAGGATATCGATACGCTCAATGGACTTCTTTCTGACAGGCCCGTGATCGTTCTGTCCGATCAGGAAGAGACGTCGCAGATCCAGACCATTCGCGATGCGCTCCGCGCTGGCGCGAGCGGCTTCATCTCGACGCGCAGCATGGGCCTTGGCATGACGCTATCGGCAATCCGGTTTGTCCAATCCGGTGGAACCTTCGCACCACTCGATTTGCTGCTGTCGGATCAGGCCACCGTGACTGCCGATGAGCCCGCACAGGACTCGCCCTATCGGCTGACGGCGCGTCAGCGCGATGTGCTGGCGCAGCTGCAGCAGGGCAAGGCCAACAAGATAATCGCGCATGAACTCGGGATGAGCGAAAGCACAGCCAAGGTTCATATCCGCAACATCATGCGCAAAATGGGCGCCACCAACCGCACGCAGGCCGCTTTCAACGCCCTCAAGCATTATGCCGGCAGCGACGCTCGCCCTGCCGTGCAATAAGCCGCCGGTCACCGGCTGTATGGCCGCAGGGCGCGGCCAACCCCCGCGCCGCATCTGGTTCCACCCCTTTGGCTCAAAATCCATACCACCATCGTCACTAGTGATGATGGCCCCAAGCCTTGTTCGCGCGGCGCTATTTTTCTATTTCACGGCGTAGCGCACAACAGGGATGACGCAACAATGGAGATACGCTCACCAATCGTTTTCGCGGTCTCGTGGCGCGCGTCGGCCGCGTGCCTCGCCTTGCCGATATAGCAGCAACCAAAGAGGCTGGATTTCAAATATGCCAAAATGCCTCGCAGTCTGGCTAGGGTGATGCACGGTTTGATCCGCATAGCCTGGGTAGACCGCTGCCAGCTGACACGAGAATGCATAAGCACCGCCCTCTCACGGGGGAGCACGCGCATATCAGCAGCCCCGTACGAGGATGTGGCCGGCTTTATCGCCCGCACGGCGACGTCCGATGTCGATCTGGTCGTCCTGCATGGCCATAGCCTGGGCGATCATCTGCCGGCAGACATGACGAACCTACGTGAGGCTGGTTTCGCCCAGCCCGTCATTCTGGTCACGGAGCATGAAGCCGCCGAGAGAGACGCGGTCAAGCAATCGCTGCGACTGGGCGCCAGCGGCCATCTGTCCACACGGTCGACCGGGATTGAAATGGCAATTTCGTCTTTTGCCTTCGCGCATGCGGGCGGCACCTTCGCGGCCATGAACCTGCTGCTGTCTGACGAGCAGGGAGCGCCGGATGCCGTCGCCTTGCGCAACCCCCGGCCCCGCCGCCGCAAGCCGGTCCCGCAAACCCCACCTGTTGAAATGGCCCTCCCGCCAGGCGCAACTGTCAGGATCAAGCCATGACCGGCACGTTCAAGCGCTATCTGCAGGATGGTTATCTTGCCGGCTGTGCCGCCTGGACCAGGCGCATGATCGGCCATCGCGCTGGCCCGCGGCATTTTGACCGCGTCGCCATTGTCGCAGCTTTCGGCAAGAACAACGGCATCACCCGCGGCGCCTTCTTGCAATGGCAGGCGCTGCGGCGCATCGGCATTGCAGCCGAGATGGTCGATGCGACCCCGGCGCTGCGCAACCCCTTCTACCGTGCGCCGCACAGCCCGGCGACAGCCTATATCTTCCACTCAGGCGCGCCACAGACGGCAAGCCTGGTCAGCGCGGTTCTGCCCGCCGCACGCGATGCCTGGCGCATCGGGTACTGGGCCTGGGAATTGCCTGATCCGCCGCCAGACTGGCGCGGATGCGATGACAGCCTGACCGAGATCTGGACGCCCAGCCGCTTTTCCCGCGACAGCCTCGCGCGCATGATGGGCAAGCCGGTCGCGGTGGTTCCGCATTATCTGCCGCCGCACCCGGCCCGCCAGCGCCACGCCGGCGCGCCCTTTACGGTGCTGACCATGGCGGATAGCCGCTCCAGCCTGTCACGCAAAAATCCCGAGGGCGCCATCCGCGCCTTCGTCTCCGCTTTCGGACAATCGAATGCAGCCCGGCTGATTCTCAAAATCTCAGCGCGCGACGAAGAACTGCAGGCGCTCGACGATCGGCTGGGCGGTCTGCTGCGCGCACCCAATATTGAGATCATGCGCGAGTTCATGAGCGACGAGGCGCTGTCCGCTCTTTATGCGCGCGCCGACGTCTTGTTGTCTCTCCATCGCTCGGAAGGGTTTGGCTTGCCGATGCTGGAGGCGCTCGCCCGCGGGGTGCCGGTGGTGGCCACCGGCTGGTCCGGCAACATGGACTTCACCACAGCCGACAACAGCATCCTGGTGCCCTTCCAGCTTGTCCCGGTGCAAGACGCGGCGTCCGTCTATCGTGACAGTCACTGGGCGGAGCCCGATCTCGCGGCCGCGAGTGCGGCCCTACGCCGGCTGGCCGAGGACCCGGCACTGCAGGCACGGCTCGCGCAGGCGGCTTATCGCGACTGCACGAATGTCATGGTCGATTTCCCGCTCACCCATGTCATAGCCGCCTGACGGACCTGTCTCTCACAGGTCCAGCACGCGCTCCGGCGCCATGCGCCGCCGGGCGAGATCGATAAAGGCCAGCAGGTTACCGCGCAGACGTCCGCGTCGATCGACATAAGGTTCGGGACGCGGCGCGCGGGCGATGTTCATGGCCAGGTTGCGCCCGATATGCTCAAACGCCCGCCGCCACGGATAGCCCGCGCCCTTGCCGGCCAGATACAGCGGATTGGCGACTTGCGAATAGCCCAGGCGAAGCCCGGAATTGCGCCCGGTCTTGACGCCGAGATGCGCCCCCACCGCGGCTTCCACTTTCACGATACGACCGAAGGGCGCCAATTGCCGTGACAGATCGACATCCTCCTGCCAGCCATACAGCGGCAGCCGCTCGTCGACGGCGATGCCGTGGACGCGCATCGGCGCCAGCCGAACCGCCATGTTGCAGCCATAGCCGGAAAAAACGGGCGTGATCGCGGTGCTTTGGCCATGGTCGTGAGCGATCGCGCGCTCCGCTTCAGCGATGGCCAGACCGGGACCGCCGATGCCGTCCGCGACCACGCGTCCGGTCGCAACCATGATTGTGGGGTCGCGGCTCATCGCCTGTTCGATGCGCAGGACATAGTCCGTTGCCATAACAAAATCGTCATCCAGGAACAGCATGACATCGGCGCCGGCCGCGGCTGAGACCAGCGCATTGCGCTGCCGCGGCAGCCCCGCCGGGGCAAGAATGATCTCAACCCCCGCGCAGGCGTCCAGTCCCGCGACATCGCTGGCCTTGCTGCCACAGACGATGACCCGGTCCGGCTGCCGGGACTGCCGCACGAGACCGGACAGGATCTCACGCAGCACGCCAGCGCGCCCGACAGTTGGTATTCCGATCACAATATTGAGCGTCACCGAAGCCTCCCGCGGCTGAAAACACTGTACCGAAACCGCGGCTTTCGTGCGGAGTCTGTGCAGCGCATGTCGCTAGACTGCTGCTTCGGGCAAGTCGATCTACCCAAAGGGATTAGGAATCCGCCTTTGCATCGGCCACAGGAATGATCAAGCAATATTGCGATCCGATGCTATTCTGCTGCTTGGTATTAGTAATCGCGCTGACATTGCAGCAGGACAATTTCCCTTATGCGGGATGAGAATTTTCAGCCTACCCATAATGACGTGAGCCTGGGCGGCCAGTTCGCACTAAGGCCGGTGATTGATCCAGCGTCCGGCATCGAACCTATCGCGGTCCCCTTCGGACGGCTGATTGGAATCCTGCGCCGGCGGCTATGGATTATCGTCCTGGCCCTTATCATCGGGCTGGGCGGCGCTGGTTTTGCGGTCTCGAGAATGCCCAGGCTCTATTCCGCTGAAGCCTCGGTCATTATCGAACCGCAGCACACCCAGGTGAGTGATCTGCAGGCGATCTCCAATGACGCCGAGGATACCGAAAGCCTGATGCGCACGCAGATCGATATGCTGGGTTCGCCGTCGCTGGCACTCGGTGTCGTGCAGGCCCTGGATCTGACGCGTAACCCCGAATTCATGCCCCATGCCAGCGGCATCAGCGCGATCGTGCAGGCCTGGGCGAGCCGGCATCATATCATCGCAGCACCGGACAACCGGCCGCTGACGGAAGGTGAGAAGCAGGCCATTGCCGCCGCCACGCTCAGCGGCAAAATCGGCTTCTCCAACGAACCGCATTCCCGCTTGCTCGGCATCACCGTGACCACGCTCAATCCCGATCTCAGCGCCCGCATCGCCAATGAGATTGCCAAGCAGTTCCTGGCCTTCAAGGTGCAGGAAAAATACGCCGCCATGCAGCGCGCTCATGATTGGCTGCAAGGTCAGATTGCCTCCGTCGCCGATGATGTGCGGCAGAAGGATAACGCGGTAGAGGCCTATCGCGTATCCCACGGCCTGGCAGAGGCATCGCCTTATTCTGCCGATAACGGCGGCGCGCCCCAGGGCCAAACCGTCGCGCGGCAGCAGCTTGACGCGATCAGCACGCAGCTGATTCAAATCTCCCGCGATTTGAGCGAAAAGGAAGGCGCGCTGACGCAGGCGCAAGCCGCCATCAAAGGCCATGTCTCGCCCGCGGATCTGCCGGCGGTCCTCGCCTCGCCGGTGATTGCCCAATTGGTGCAGGATTCGGCCGCGGCCTCAGCGCGCGCGGCGGAACTCGGTGCATCGCTCGGCTCCGCCAACCCGGAACTGCAATCGGCCCAGGCGCGCGCCGCCGCCCTGCAGGCCCGCATCAATACTGAGATGGGCTCCATCGCCCGCAGCCTCTCTGTCCAGGTTCAGGCGGCCCGCGACCAGAAAGCAGCGTTGCAGCAGCAACTGGACGGTCTGCGCGGCTCGGTCGGCGACGAAAACGCCGCCGAACTCGGCCTCAATACGCTGGAATCCCAGGCACGCGCGACCCGCAATCTGTATGAGAGCTTCCTGACCCGCGCGGCGCAGCTTGCCAATGTCGCCGGCATTCAGGAGGCGGATGCCTCGCTCGTCTCCAGCGCCGAGCCGCCGCTCGGGGCCTCCTCGCCCAAGCGCATGCGCATCCTGGCGCTGGCGACCTTCCTCTCGGTCGCTGTCGGCGTGGGCATTGCCATTCTTCTGGAACGGCTGCGGGGCGGTTTCAGCCGGCCTGAGGAAGTGGAAGCGGTGCTCGGCCTGCCCCTGCTTGGCATGCTGCCGCATCTCAACCGCCGCAAGCCTGCGCTGCGCCGTGCCGGACGGGCGGATATTGCGATGACCGCATCGCTCAACCGGCTGCGCGGTCAAATGCGGGTGCTGGGCGAAGCGCGGCCGAAGCTGCTGATGATCAGCTCTTCCCTGCCGAAAGAAGGCAAATCGGTCTTTGCCGCCCGGCTTGCGCAGAATATGGCCGCCGCCGGATGGCGCGTGCTGCTGCTGGAATGCGACTTCTGCCGTCCCTCTCTGGCGGGCCATCTCGGCCTGAAATCCGGGGCGGGTCTGTGCGAGATCCTGTCCGGCCACGCTATCGGTGACGGCGAATCCCTCATGCACCGCCCTGCCGCCAATCTGGATGTGATGCTCGCAGGCCGGGTGCGCGCGGATAGCCAGGAACTGCTGGCCTCTTCCCGTATGGCAGCTCTTCTGGCCGACGTGCGCGATCGCTACGATCTCGTCATCATGGATACGCCGCCCGTCCTGGCGGTCGCAGATGCACTCGTGCTGGGCCAGCATGTCGATGCGGCGGTGGCGGTGGTGCAGTGGGAAAAGACCCGGCGCGATGCCGTGACAGACGCAATCCGCCTGATGCGCGAAAGCCGCATTCCCATGCTTGGCATCGTGATGACTCAAGTCCATCAAAAGAAAGCCGCAGCCGCCGGCGGGCGGATTTCCTATGCCTTCCGCCACTACGAAGGCTACCAGCCGAAGCGCGCCTGACCGGTCATGGGAATCACGCTTCTTGGCATCGTCTTGCTGCCGCTGAGCCTTGTCTGGGCCACCAACCCGGTCCGGCTGCTGCAGCTTGCCTTCGTCGCCGCCATTTTCGAGGCCGGCGCCGCCTTCCTGTTCGGAAGTTTCGGCCTGCAGCCCGCACTTGTTCCGGGTCTGATCTTTGTCACCTATGTCGTGGCCCAATATATGCTGGGCATGCGCTATCCGGGCGAGGCGCAGGTGTTCAAAACCCTGGCGCCGCTTCTGGCTCTGCTGGTCTATGCCGCGATCTCCATCATGGTGCTGCCGCAGGCTTTTCAGGGCCGCATCATGGTCTGGCCGCAGCGGCCGGACTTGATCAATCCTGGCTATGTGCCGCTGAGCTTCACCTCCGGCAATGTCACGCAGACGCTCTATCTCGGTCTTTACACCATGGTCGCGCTCTGCGCCGGCCTGCTGGTGACGCGCAGCGGCTTCCGCCTGGAGACTTTGCTGCGCGCCTATCTGCTCAGCGGCTACGCGGTGATCGTCATCACCTTCTGGGATTTCGCCTACCGCGTCGCCCATGTGCCCTTTCCGGCCGCCGTCATCTATTCCAATCCCAATTGGGCGATCGTCAACCAAAGCCTGGGTCCGGTGCCGCGCATTCAGGCAACCTTCTCGGAGCCTGCCGCCCTGGCCTTCTATCTATCGGGCCTGTTCTTCTGCTGCCTGTGGCTGAATGCGCGGGGCCACCGCATCATGCGCGTCGATATTCTGCTTGGCCTCTCGATCCTGGCGATGCTGCTATCGACCTCCACCACCGGCATCCTGACGCTCGCGGCCGGCTTTCCGATGATGATGACCTTCGCGGCCCTCTCAGGGAACGGCCGGGCGGTCGGGCGCCTGGCCAAAAAGGGCGCGGCCTTGCTGTGCGTCGGTGCCATCATCGTGGTTCCGGCCTTCCTCCTCGACCCTAGCCTGCAATCCTCGGTGAATGAGGTTGTGAATTCCACCCTGTCGAAGGGTGACAGTGAATCCTATCAGGAACGCAGCGGGCTGGACGGCGCGGCCCTGGCCACCCTCGCGCAGACCGATGGCCTGGGCGTCGGCTGGGGCAGTTTTCGCGCCTCCAGCCTGGTCCCGGGCCTATCCGCCAATGGCGGCATCTTCGGGCTTGCCATGGTGCTGCTTCTGGCCTTGCAGGTGACCATGCTGATGCGCCGCGCGCGCCGCTATAACCCCGGTCATGCCGGCAGTATCGTGCTGGACGGTTTCGGCGCCGCTTTGTGTGGCCAATTGGCCGCCGCCCTCGTCTCGGCGCCGACCATCACCTCGCTGCCGTTCTATCTGCAGCTGGGCTGCGTCACCGGCACGGCCGCCCGCATGCTGGCGGAAAGCCGCAGCGCCCGTGCCATGGCACCCAGGGCCGGCAGCACCACCATCCTTTCAGACAATCCGAGAAAAAGAGGCAGTTTCGCATGATGCCCGGCCCCGTCTATGTGAACGGGCGCTTTCTGTCGCAGCCCGTTACCGGCGTGCAGCGCTTTGCCGCCGAAATTACGCGCGCAATCGACAGTCTGGCCACTCAGGGAGAGTGGCCAGAGACCGCTTTGTTGACGCCACAATTGGAAGATGGACATCAGCCGGAGATGATTCAGGGCCTGCGCCTGCCCGTCCGCTCCGTCGGAAACCGGCAAGGCCATCTGTGGGAGCAGATCGACCTGCCCCAGGCCACGCGCGGCGGCACTTTGATCAATCTCGGCAATACCGCCCCCGTGCTCAGCGGCGCGCGACAGATCGTCGTCATCCATGATGCCGGCGTCTTCGACACGCCCTATTCCTATTCCTGGAAATTCCGCCTTCTCTACAAAAGCCTCCAGCATGCGCTGGTCCGCCGGGATGCGCAGATCGCGACGGTCTCTGAATTCTCGCGCCAGCGCATCGCGGCCCGGCTCAAGCTCGATCCCGCCCGGATTGCCGTCATCTACGAAGGGGCTGATCATATCCGGCGCGTCACCGCGGACCCGACTGTGCTGACGCGCCATGATCTGGCGCCGGGCGGCTATGCCCTGGTCGTCGGCAGCCGGGCCGCCCACAAGAATCTCGGCGCGCTCACCGACGTAGTGCAGGCCCTGCGCCGGCGCGGCATGGTGGTCGCCATGACCGGGGGTGCCAATCGCACCGTCTTTCAGGACACCGCCGATCAGGCCGCCCTGCGGAACCTTGGTCGCGCCAGCGATGCCGAGTTGCGGACGCTTTATGAAAACGCCGCCTGCCTGCTGTTTCCCTCCCGCTATGAGGGTTTCGGCCTGCCGCCGGTGGAAGCGATGATCTGCGGCTGCCCGGTCATCGCGACGCGCGGCGGCGCGGTCGAGGAAATATGCGGCGAGGATGCGCTCTATTTCGCCATGGACAAGCCGGCCTCCCTCGTCGAAGCCGTCGAGCGGCTGCTGGATCAGCCAGGTCTGCGCGCGGATCTTCGTCAACGTGGCCTGGACCGTGCCGAGCGGTTGAGCTGGCTTTCGGCCGCGCGCCTGCTGGGCAATGTTTTGCAGCAGATGCCATCATGAGGTGTCAGACGTCGAAATTCATCTCGACACTCGGCCTGACGGCGGGCATCGCGCTGCTCGCGGGCCTGGGCTGCGGCAAGGCCCAGGCAGGCTTGCTCGATCCGCCGCAGGATGCGACCCAGGTTTGCGGTGACGCCGTGCAGACAGCGGAAACCCGCTACGCGCTACCGACGGGCTTGCTTTTCGCCATCGCCCAGGTGGAATCCGGTCGTCCGGCCGATGGCGGCCGCCGGCCCTGGCCCTGGAGCGTGCAGGCCGAAAACCAAAGCCATTTCTTCCCCACCAAGGCCGCAGCCATTCGCTGGGTGCAGCAAGCTCAGGCGCAAGGCATCAGCTCCATCGATGTCGGCTGCATGCAGGTTAACTTGATGTATCACCCGACCGCTTTCAAAACGCTGGATGATGCTTTTGATCCTGCTCAGAATGCCGATTACGCCGCCCGATTCCTGATATCGCTACACGCCCAAACCCGTGATTGGCAGGAGGCCGCGGGCCAGTATCATTCACAAACCCTGGCGCTGGCCATTCCCTACCGCCAGCGCGTGGAAGCGATGCTGAGCGGTGGAGACAGGGCGCTGGCACCCCCGGACAATCGCCTGCAGCAGTTGCAGACCGCCTGGAATGCGACGCTCAGCAGCGGTGCAGGGGGGTCCCCATCGGCTGACCTGTCGGGCAATTGGACCCGCCTTCTTGCCGTGCCTGCAACCAAAGCGATTTCGCGCCGGCATCGCCCGGCACCAATTATGCTGAGCGACGCACATTGAAAGCGCGCTCAGACAGCTCAGATGTCGATCTCTTGAACAGACCTGAAGCCCGATGGTGGCCACAATGACCCTTCTCTCTTCCGTCTCCTCCTCAGCGCGCCGCGCAGGCTGGCGCCTGCCTGCCGTGGGGCTCGCCGCGTGTCTGGCGCTCTCGGCCTGTGCGCCAGGCTCCGCATTGCCGCCGCTGCCGCAGACAACGGCCTCGACCTATACGCTGGGCACAGGCGAGCAGGTGCGTGTCGTCATCTTCGGGCAGACGCAGCTGACCGGTCTGTTCACGGTCAACGACCTCGGCAACATTTCGGTGCCGCTGCTGGGTGACGTGCCAGCCCGCGGCCAGACCACCGATGAGCTGGCACAGGCGATCTCGACCGAGCTGCAGCAGCGGAAGCTGCTCAACAACCCCAGCGTTTCCGTCGAAATTGCCAAATATCGGCCGGTCTTCATCCTGGGCGAGGTCGAGAAGCCAGGCCAGTATAGCTATGAGCCCGGCATGACCGCGCTCACGCTGGTCGCCGTCGCCGGCGGCTTCACCTATCGCGCCCAGACAGGCTATGTCTCCGTCCTGCGCAAGGTCGACGGGCATGTCATTGAGGGCCGCGCGCCAAGGGGCGAGGAAATCGAGCCCGGCGATGTCATCACTATCTTTGAGCGCTATTTTTGAAATCCCGATAACCCCAAAAACCCGCGCCAGCCGCGGGTTTTTTTATGCCTTTTGGGGGTGTCGGGTCACAGTGCGAAATGCAGCGTCAGCATCAGCAGGTTCTGCGTAAAGGCACCGCTGAGCTGATCGGAGGCGATGCTGGTCACGGTCGATGTGCCAGGTGCATTCTGATTGGTGAAGTCATCATCCAGCGACAGGCGCATATTGCGGTTGATCAGCCAGGTGACGCCACCACCGACTGTCTCATTCGTCTGCGTGCCACCTTGCAGATAGGAGACATATTGCAAACCCACCCGCCCTTCCAACAGCACATTGCGCATCAGCTCGTAATCACCGACGATCTTGGCTTCGTTCAAGACATAGCCGTCATTGCCGGTGGTATCGGCATCCTCGATGCTCCGGGTCAGATTGCCCGTCAAGGTCAGCACGGGATCGGGCGTCCATACCACCTGGCCTGACAGGACAGGCGCCGTATAGGTGCCATATTGCGACGCCGAGAAGGTTCGGGTCTCGACTCCCACAACAAAGGAATAGCGCCATACGTCTTTGGGCTGAAAGTCGAAACCGGCCAGCACCATGCCACTGACCGAATCATTGCTCGGCTGACCCTCAACCTGATTGACATAGGTCGAACTGCTGCCCCGCGTGACCAGTAGCAAGCCCAAATCGCCCGTCAGCGCGTAGCGGGTGACAATGCCACCGGCCAGGACATTGCGATCGAACTCGGCCTGGCTGGTCTTCACGCCATTGGCGGTGATGTCGCCGAAACGGTAGGCGCTGACATCCAGCGACGGCGTAATAGTGACGCGGCCAAGATTGAAGTCATAGGACAGCTCGCCCGTATCGGTGGTGTTCTCAGCCGGCAGTTCCGATCGCGCCATGCCGATTTCTGTGCCGAGCTGATTATAGGTGGAATGGGCGTATTGGGCCTTAAGCTCCCCCCCGGCAATCGTATATCCACCTCCAAGGCCGATATTCCAATTGGTGTAGTCTTCGTTGGGCAGGGCAAAAAAGGCGTCATGGTCGAAGCCCAGGCTTGCAGCCAGACTATTGCGGCTCCAATCCGACTGGCCCGTGATGCTGCCTGATGTCCGCGAGCCCCAGCTGCCCGAATCATTGCCGGCATTGCCGTTGACATTGGTATTGTCGAAAATCGACTGATCAAGCTGCGGGCGGATGGTAAAGCCGCCGAGCCGAATACCGGCCTGATCATAGTCCGGGCGCGCCCGCGTCAGCACGGTAACGCCCAGATCCTGGTCATACCCGTAATTGCCCGTCGGAAAATAGGCACTCGCTTGCGTCTGTGCCTGCGCTGGTAGCGCCCAAGCGACGGGCGCGATGCCGAGCAGGGGAATGATCCAGGGCTTTAGGCCCGGTCGAAGACTGCGGCGCGGCATGGACGAAGAAAACTCCATCAAAGAAAACTCCGTCCGATGGCGCGGTTGCGAGACAAGCGTGACATCATGGCGGTCGCGTGAATAGGATCGACGAGGCATAGCCGGCTGATGCCTAAACCATAACCGCCGGCCGTTACAAATCCAGCCTATCTTGCAAAATACCACGACTTGCGGCCCACTCTCCCCTGGCCATTCCGCCCGTCAGCACGGGAACGTGATGCCACCGGCCGTGCTACCTCCATGATCAGCCAAGGGGGCAATCTGTGTGCGGACCCCCGCCAAACGAGGTAGCGCAGCGCTGCACTGCGGCATAGCCTAGTCCGAAGCGCCAACCACCCGGCTGGGTTGGGATCGCTTTTCCCGCCATCGGACATCCTCCGTCAGGTTGGATGGAACCCCGCTCTCACCACTGTGGTCTATACGCATTACGAAATCGATGCCTCATCTGGCGCGCCGATAAACCCGTACTCGCCCGAAATGGCGACCTCTCAACGATCCTCGCGCGCTTTAGATCTCCCTCCATCCGAAACGGCGTGTTTCAGAGGGATTTTGAAGATTTTGAAGGATCATTCCAGCTCTCAACTGGTAGCGGCAGACGGGGTGGATTTTTCACCTCGTGTGCGGCCGAAGCTTGCACCGATCATCTGCTCAATCTCATTCCTGGCAGCCGACCTGATCGCGGCCGCCCTGGCTGAAGCGGCCGCGGTCGGTGTGCAATTTCTATTGAGTGACGACTATCAATCGGCTCTGCCGATTGCCAGGACAAGCGTCTTCAACATGACGATCATCCTGGCCGTCACCATCTCCTATCTCGCGCTGCGCGGACGCTATACGGCGCGGACGCCTTTCTGGGCGGAAGCAAGCCAGCTTTTTTCGGCGTCATGCTGGGCCTTCGGCGTCCAGTTTCTCGCTGGATTTTTCGCGGGCCACATCGTCAGCCATGCGCCGCAACTCCTGACCTTCGTGCTGTTTCCGATCTTGGCCACATTCGCCACGGCATTCGCCAAAACTATGCTTGTGCAACTGGGCTCTTGGCGGCTACCCATCGTGCTGATCGGCACCGGCGAGGCCGCATTGGCCGTCGAAGCCGCCTTGGCCTCTGACCCATCGCTTGGCTACAGCATCGTCAGCCGGGTCGATCCGCAACGTATTCTCGACCGCTCCAACAGCGCCTTTCTCTGGGCCATATTGAAGCGGCATCAGGCAAGCCAGATCCTCTTCGCGGTGGACGATGACAGCACCTTGCAACGCCAGCTGATTGACGCGGCGCTGCGCGACAAGGTGCCCTTTGCCATCGCACCTGGCCCTCATGCCATGCCCGCCCTCGCCTGGCAGCCGACGCGCTTCTTCAGCCATGACGTCGTCATGCTGAGCTTTCAGCACAGCATGTCGCGCACCCTGGAACAGGCCGTGAAGACCGCGCTTGACGTTATGGCGGCGGCGATCCTGCTTGTCCTGTCCAGTCCCATTTTTCTGATCGCCGCGCTGTTCAACCTGTCTTCCGATGGGCCACTCTTCTTCGCTCATCAGCGGCTGGGTACCGGCGGCAAGATGTTCCCCTGCCTGAAGTTCCGTACCATGGTGGTCGACGGCGACCGCGTGCTGCAGGAGGCCCTGGCGCGAGATCCGGCGCTGCAGGCCGAATGGCAGGCAACGCAGAAGCTGCGGCACGATCCGCGCATCACCGCCTTCGGCCGCTTTCTGCGCAAGACCAGTCTCGATGAACTACCGCAGCTCATCAACGTCATTCGCCGGGAGATGAGCCTGGTCGGGCCGCGGCCGATCGTGCCGAGCGAGGTCCATTTCTATGGTGATGACATCGCCCATTACTATAATGCGCGTCCCGGCGTCACCGGCCTGTGGCAGGTCAGCGGCCGCAGCAATACCACCTACGCCCGGCGCGTGCAGCTTGACGTATGGTATGTCAACAACTGGAGCGTGTGGCTGGATGTCGCCGTGCTGCTCAAGACGTTACCCGCCGTGCTCTCGCGCTCGGGTGCCCATTGATCGGCACAGCGTTTATATTGATTGAATGAGTAAAACCGCACCACTCTCTCATCTCTCTCTCGTCTGCCTCCTGGCCATGCCGATTTCGGCGGTGGCCGGGGGGTCGGACGATGCAGCGGGCCTCGATCGCGGACCGGTCAAACCGGTCACCGCCGTCAGTGCCGACCGCTTTCTCTCATCGCTGGGTGTCAACACCCATGTCGATCAGGGCTACGATCCCAAGACCTATATCGCACCGCTGCGCTATCTTGGCATCCGTGCCGTCAGAGACGGCATCCGCCACATCGAAGGCGATATTCTGATCGCGCGCGCCACCGGTGTGCACTTCGCCATTACCGGTGGCGGCGATCTGGATGGTGAGCTGGCATCGGCGCGGATGCTGGCGCAAGCCGACGCTCTGCTGGCCCTGGAAGGCCCCAACGAGCCAAACAATTTCCCCATTACCTTCGCAGGCGCGCAAGGCGGCGGCCGTGACGGTGGCAGCTGGAAGCCCGTCGCGGCATTCCAGGCCGCGCTCTATCGCGCGGTGCGGCACGATCCAGTGCTCGCGCATTATCCGGTATTCGGCCCGTCTGAGACGGGCGCCGAGACGGAGAATGTCGGCCTGCAATTTCGCACCACGCCGCAAGGCTTCGCGGGCGCAGCGGCTGCCGGTACGGCGTATTCAGACTTCCTCAACATCCACAACTATGTCAGCGGCGTGCATGGCGGCTATGGCGACAACCAGGCCTGGCAGGCGGCCGACCCGGTTTTGGACGGCCGCTGGGACGGGCTGTTCGGCAATTCCGGCAGCACCTGGCGGCGCCATTTTCGGGGCTATGACGCGGCCGCTCTCACGGAGCAGCCGCGGGTCACGACCGAGACGGGGTGGGACAGCGTCTCAGACCCCGGCGGGGAAGCCGCGCAGGCGGCTGTACTCAGCAACACCTACCTCGCCCAGTTCAAGCGCGGCTGGCGCTATACCTTCATCTATGAGCTGAAGGATGAGGAAGGTGGACCGGGTCATCAGGGGCTTTTTGCCGGCGACCGGCCGAAACTCGCCGCCCGCTATATCCATGCCTTGACCACACTACTGGCAGATCATGCGACAACGGCTGATCCGGGAAAGCTTGCCTTTGCCATCACCACCGGCGCCCGCACCGTGCATGACCTGCTGCTGCAGAAAAGCGACGGCAGCTTCGACCTTGTCATCTGGAACGAGCAGACCCACGGACAGGCTGCCGTCACCGTCACCTTCGCGACCCAGCAGCCTGCGGTGGAGATGTTCGACATCGCTCAGGGTACCGCGCCCATCAAAAGCCTGCGCGGCACCAAGGATGTCGAAATGACATTGACGGATCATGCGATGATCCTGCGTATCGCGCCGCCTGTCTCTGCGGCCAAGCCCTAAGCCAGGCCGGGCGTCCCCGCCCGGCCTGCCTGGCTTATCGCCGTGTCACAGAGCCGGCACAGCGGCGCGGAGTGCGGCATACTGTGGCTGCGTCAGACGCGGCTTGATGATACGCTCAAAGGTCGAGAGTGCCGCGCCGATCGCCTGGTGCATGTCGAGATAGCGATAGGTGCCAAGACGGCCACCGAAGATCACATTCTTCTCAGCCGCCGCCAGATCGCGATACTGGTCGTAGCGATCCTTATCGGCCGTACGGCCGATCGGATAGAAGGGCTCGTCCCGTTCGGTCGCGGCGCGCGAATATTCACGGAAGATGACGCTTTTCTCGGTCTGATAGTTCCGCTCCGGGTGCATGTGCCGGAACTCCAGAATGCGGGTATAGGGGATCTCTTCATCGGCGTAGTTGACGACCGGCGCGCCCTGAAAATCGCCCGCCTGAATCACCTCCCGCTCAAAATCGACTGTGCGCCAGCCAAGCGCGCCGAAACGATAGTCGTAGTAGCGATCGACCGGGCCGGTATAGAAAATCAGCTTGCCCATCGCTTCGATTTCCCGGCGGAGCGCGAAGAAATCGGTCTCCAGCATGACCTCGATCTTATTGCCTGCCAGCATGCGATCGAAGATCGCGGCATAGCCGTTCACCGGCAGGCCCTCGAAGCGATCCTCGAAATAGCGCGTGTCATAGGTATGACGCACGGGCAGACGGGTGATGATCGATTCCGGCAGATCGCGCGGATCGGTCTGCCATTGCTTCATCGTATAGCCGCGGATGAAAGCCTCATACAGCGGGCGGCCGATCAGGGATATCGCCTTCTCTTCCAGATTGCGCGGCGTGCGCCCGGCCATCTCGCCGCGCTGCTCGGCAATCAGCGCCATCGCCGTGGCGGGCGTCATCACCTTGCCGAAAAACTGCGATATCGTCAGCAGATTGATCGGCATCGCATAGATCTGGTCGCGGTAGACCGACAGCACGCGGTGCTTATAGTCGGTGAATTCGGTGAACCTGTTTATATAATTCCAGACCTCGGGATTGGAGGTGTGGAAGAGATGCGCGCCATAGCGATGCACCTCAATGCCGGTATCCGGGTCGAGTTCTGAGTAAGAATTGCCGCCGGCATGGGTGCGGCGTTCCAGAATCAGGCTTTTCAGCCCCAATTCCGTGCTGCATCTTTCGGCGATGACGGCGCCAGAAAACCCGGACCCCACGATGACGATGTCGCAGTCACGAATGAGATCTAGCATACCGGGGCTTCCTGCATTGTCATCCTGAAGCTGCTAGACCCATGGGCGGCCTGCCGCGATTTGTCCCATCGGATGAGCCCTCCTTCAAAGGAGGTAACGAACAGCCGCGCCATGATGCAATCGGGTGATGGTCTCTGCCCACTGGCCGAATTCGTGATCGCGGTATCACCGAAGTGCCTATTTCCGCAGAACGGCAAAGCGCAATACCTCTAGGTTTGCGGCGCAGCATTTTTGATGTGGGCTAAGCCTCGGCTCCGGCGCGCAGAACCCACCGGACGCATGATGACAGCAGGAACGGCATGACGATGGACTTTGCTCCGCTCTCCCACCGGCTCGCGAGACATGCCGCCCATGGCTGACCATGGCTCGCTCAAGCGCGTCGCCGCCAATCTGGCATCGACCACCATCTTCCAGGCCAGCGGCTATCTTCTGGCCATGGTCAACGTCCCTTATCTCACCCGCACCCTGGGCGTGGCCGATTACGGCGTGCTCGCCTTCGTCATCAGCATCAATGCCTATCTCTATCTGATCATCGACTGGGGTTTCTCGCTCGGCGCGACGCGCGACGTGGCTCAAGCGCGGGGCGATGAGGACAAGCTGCGCGACATCTTCTGGAAGACGATGACGGCCAAGGCCCTGCTGTCGATCTTCGCCACCGGCGTGCTCTTCGCCATCCTCACCCTGCACCGGGTGCCGACGCCGATCTATCTGCTGCTGCCGGGCCTGCTCAATATTCTCGGCGCCATCTTCACGGTTGATTGGTTCGTCCAGGGCCTCGAGCGCATGGCGATGTTCACGATCTATTCGATCGCGGGCCGCAGCCTTGCCGTTGTTCTCACCTTCGTGCTCGTCCACGGACCGCAGGATACCTGGATCGCCTGCGGCCTGCAGGGTGTCGGTTCCATCATCAGCGGCTTCGCCGGCTTCTTCATCGCCTGCCGCTTCCTCAAGCTTGGCCGCGCCCGCTTTCCCATCCGCGCGGCCGGCGCGCAGATCTGGCACTATCGCCACTACTTCCTGTCACAGAGCAGCTGGATTGCCTATTCAACGGCAGCACCGCTGGTTCTGGCGCTCGTCTCCGGTTCCAGTGAGGTCGGGCTTTTCGCGGGCGCGGACCGCATCACACGGGTCGTGATGGCGCTGACCGTGCCGCTGAGCATGGTGATGTATCCCCGTGTCAACGCGCTGCTGGCGCAATCGCGGGAGGCCGCCGCCAATGTCGCCGGGCCCTTCCTCGGCTTTCAAATCCTGGTCGCACTCGGCCTTGGCGTCGCGATATTCTTCGCCGCGCCCTTCATCGCGACCATCGTGCTCGGCCCCAGCTTCCATCAGGCGACACCCGTTCTGCGCTGGCTTTCAGCCCTGCCCTTGCTGACCAGCATCGCGGGCACCTTGCCACGGCAGTTTCTCATCCCGCTCGGCTGGAGCCGCGATGTCTCCCGCATCACCATGGGTTTCGCGGTCTTCTATCTTATCCTGCTGACGGGAGGCTGCTTTGAATTCGGCGCGACAGGCGCGGCCATCGCACTGATCATCACGGAACTGCTGCTGGCGCTGGCCTTCACCTTGCATCTGCTGAAGCATGAGCGGCAATTCGCGCTGGCGTCCCTCGCTGCGATCGTGCACACGCCGCGCCATGTTGCTGATGTTTATGCCCATCTGCGCGGCCGGCTGCGGTCGACTTAGAGACTATTTGGAAATGCGCGGCCGGTAGCCGCGGCACAGCAGTCTCAAACAGTCTCTCAGGCGGCACAGCGCAGCTTGATGGTATCCGCCAGCCTGATGGCCAGCGCCACGATCGTTAGCGTCGGATTGGCGTGGCCACCGGTCGGGAAGACGGAACTGCCGGCGATATAGAGATTGTCGACATCGAAGACCTTGCAGTCCTGATCGACCACGCCCTCTTCCGGCGTGCGTGCCATGCGGGTCGTGCCGGTGGGATGGGCGACGTCGTAAAAGACGGCGTCCTCCGGCCGGTTGTCATTCACCCAATCCTGCAAAACGGGCACTGGCAGGCCAGCATCCGCGAAGGATCGGCCGATGGCCTGGCCCAGATAGACCGCGGTGCGGCGCTCCTGATCGCTGATCCGCCAGTCGATGCGCGCGCGCGGCGTGCCGAAGGCGTCGCATGTCGCGCCAAGCGTGATGCGGCTGTCGGGGTCCGGCACCTGCTCCAGCGTCACGTCAAGGTCCAGATGGCGCAGACGCCGCGGCAAAGGCCGCTTGCGCAGATAATGCGCGGACAGACCGGCGAGCACCTGATCAGCATGGCGCAGAGCAAGACCCGCCTGAGTCAGGCAGGTTGCACGGCCGTTCATCCTTGCCGCCTTCAGCGCGCTCCAGAGATCATCCTCCGCGAAATCATACACCGCCCAGGCCGCCGCATTGACGAGATGCTCGTCTGCGATGACGCGGCGGCTCAAGGACAGGCCGCGCTGCATGCGCATGCCGCCCGTGGCCGGCAGCACGCCGAATTCGGCGAGAATGCGCGCGTGCTGCTCTGGCGCGAACCTGCCAAGCTTGGTGCGGGGATGGTCCATCAAATAGCGGCCGACAAGGCCACGGGCATTGCCTAATCCATGCGGCTGCTGCCTGTTGGAGGCCAGCAAGAGGCGAGGGTTTTCGATCCCGCCCGCGCATAGCACGAAATATTGCGCCGTTACCTGCAGGGTGGCACCTTCGGCATTGCGCGCCGTCAGGCCTGAGACGCGCCCCCCATTGGAGGTGCAGCGGATCTCGGTGACAGTCGCACCCGTCACCACGGTCACATCAGAGAGGTCGCTCCTCAGGAAATTTGGGCCGAAGCGCATGAAATCATGCCCGGCCTGCGGGTCGCGGCTGAATTGCCAGTAGATAGAGCGCAGCGGGGTTTCATTCTTGTCGGCAAACCGGTGCGACAGTTTCAGGGCTGCGGCCAGTGTCTCATCATACTGCGTGGGCACCAGGCCCAAAGGACCAGCCGCGCGATCCGCAAACGGCGCCAGCGCGGCCGGCGCGATTGGCCAGCCTGAGTCAGCAATCCAGGGCCGGCGCTCGAAATCGAGATCATCGAGCGTGGTACAGCGCCCGGACCAGGTGTGGGATGACCCGCCGAAGATGCGATTGCGCAGGCGGGACTGATCGGCCACGCGCGGCGCTCCACAGGTCTCTACCGCATTCAGTCCGGCGGAGAATTCATCTTCCCTGTCCAGTCGCCCGCTTTCGAGAATCAGAACCTTGAGGCGGTGCGAGGCCAGTTCGCGCGCAATGGTCAGACCGGCCGGACCGCTGCCGACGATGCAGATATCAGCCGTGAATGCTTCCGGCGACGAAAGTTCGGCGATCGTCGCGCGGATCATGGCCGGCTGCCTGCTCTGGCCGAGATGCTGTCCTGATCAGAGTGCGGCCGCGTGACGGTTTCGTCGACAAAGGAGCGCATTCGGTCGCGGAACCGCTCTTCCGAAAAGCGGAGGGCATTGGCCCGGCAATCGTCGCGGGACATATCCTGAGCGATGGCATCGAACTGCGACAGAGCAGCGCCGATGCTCTCGACCGTTTGTTCCGCAAACAGAACGCCGGTCGGGCCGCGGCCTGGTCCCGTTTCGATGATGTCCAGCGCACCACCTTTGCCGAAGGCGATCACCGGCGTGCCGCAGGCCTGAACCTCGACCATGGCAATGCCGAAATCCTCTTCGGCGGCAAAGATGGCGGCGCGCGCACGCTGCATCAGGCCAATCAGCTCAGCCTTCGGCACGGCTCCGCGGAATTCGATATTCGCGGCACCACCCGCTGCCGCATGAACGCGCGCAGCCTCGGGCCCGGCACCGACCACGACCAGCCTGCGGCCGGGATGGTCGCGAAAGGCGCGCACCACAAGATCCACGCGTTTGTAGGGCACGAACCTTCCCGCCATGAGGTAGAAGTCGTCCCGCTGCTGGCCGATCGTGAACTCGGTCACGTCCACGGGCGGATGAATGACCAGAGCCGGACGACCATAGGCTTTTTTGATGCGGCGGCCGATGTAGCGGGAATTGGCGATGAAATGGTCGACATGCTGGGCACTGGCATAATCCCACTGCCGCAGCTTGTTGAACAAGGCCCGGATGTAAAGGGCTTTTGGTCCCCAGCCGAGACCTGCCTGCCGCAGATACTGGTGCTGCAGATCCCAGATATAGCGCATCGGCGAATGCACATAGCTGATATGGATCTGGTCCGGTCCGGTGAGCACGCCCTTGGCCACTGCATGATTGCTTGAAATGACAATATCATAGGCGCTGACGTCTAGCTGCTCGATCGCCATGGGCATAAGACCGAGATAGTGACGAAATAGCTTCCTGGCCAAGGGCAGTCTTTGAATGAAGGTGGTCGTGACTGTGCGGCCTTTGAGAAAAGCGCGCTCCTTGGGTGTCATGAAATCGACGACGGCAAATAGATCGGCATCGGGAAAGCACAGCAAAAGCTGCTCCAGAACCCGTTCCGAGCCCGCATAGACCTCCAGCCATTCATGAACGATCGCGATGCGCGGCGCCCGCGCGCGCGCGGCAAACAGAGGTTCTGCCACACCCGCGGCCTCGCCCGGCGGCAAAGCCACTGGTCTGCTCAGAACATTGTCATCGCGCAGAGAAATGGCGGAACCGCTCATTGTCCAGGAGTCTCCTCGGCAAGCATGATCCCGCAGACCCGTGCATCATCCTGTAAACTGGTCAAAAGACGTAATCGCGCCGAAACCCGCGCTCATTGATGCGCAGGCACGGGGCGTAGGGATGACCAGCCATAGGCACGTCCTTTGGGCAGAGATAATGCAATGAGATGCGCGATCTCCACCCATCGGCTCAAGAGACGAAAACTGCCGATATCGTCTAATCCGAAGGGTGGTCGCCTACCTCTTAGGGCGAGGTTGAGCTTTGTGCGGCAAAATTTAGTGTGCGCGGTGCCAGCAATGATTTCTTGAAGGAGAACCCTTTGGCGCGAGCGGACATCTCAGCCTGGACGACAGAACAGGCCTCGTCGCCCTCCCAGCAGGCAAAGGCGAAGCCACAGGCACAGGCCAAACCACGGATGTCATGGCAGCGGTCCATTACCACGCAGGCTTACGGCGCCGTCAAACGCGCGGCGCGCGCCGCAGATGCCTATTCTAAATTCCACGATCGCGTCACCTTCGATGATCGCCGCACGCAATCCGCGCTGCTCATCACGGTGCTGGCTGGCTACAAGCAGGATCTTTGGCCCCTGGTGATGCCGCGGCTGAAGGCTGCCATCGCGGCCGTGGATGGGGCGGATATCTGCTTCGTCTCGCCCGGCAAAAGGGATGACGCCCTGGCGGCGCTGTGCAAAAGCGAAGGCTGGAGCTATCTCGCGACCGCCACGAATGATGTATCCCTCGCGCAGAACGTCTGCTTCAAGCTTCACGAGAGCGCGCAGTGGATCGTCAAGCTGGACGAGGATATGTTTCTTCTGCCGCGCACGATCCTGGATCTGGTCGAGGAATATAAGCGCATCAAGGCTGAGGGCCGCGTCGATCCCGGCTTCGTCGCGCCGATCATCCCGCTGAACGGCTTCTGCTATCGTCCCATGCTGCGGGCGCTCGGCCTGCTCGAGGACTATGAAAGCCGGTTCGGCACGGCGCAGCTTGGCACCTCGGGCCTGCCCATCCATACCGATCCGGTCGTCGCCCGCTGGATCTGGGAGCAGACGACGCCACTCGAAACGCTCACCGGGCGGCTAAGCGCCATGCCGACCGAGGATTTGCTCAGCCCGATCCAGTTCAGCATCGGGATCATCGTCTTTGAGCGCAGCTTCTGGGAGCAGTTCAGCTATTTCGGCGTCTCCCGCCGCAAGCTGCTCGCCGGCATGAATACGCTGGGCGGTGACGAATCCCATATCTGCGCGTCGGCCATGATCCATTCCCGGCCCATCGTCGTCACCAGCAAAACCGTCGCCGGGCATTTTTCCTTCGGTGGCCAATATGCCGGGATGATCGACCTGATGCGGAGCAGGCCTGACCTTTTCCGGTGGTCAGAGGCTATCTTAGCTTAATGCCCAGGCAAAAGCCGAAAAACAGAATATGCACGCCACCCCCTTTGGGGGACCGCCGTATCGCACAGACCGGCAGTTTCCCTGCACGCCGCCAGTCATCGGCATAGGCAGGAAAACCGTTCACAATCGTCAACCAACCGGAACTGTAAAGTCGCCGCATCTGAGCCATGATTGGGACCGCACGAAACCGTAACGCTCACCTGACCATAGGCTGGGCCAAAATGGCGCCGGAGCCCCAAATGCGGCGCTAGCGATCCTGTGATGGGCGCTCCACCCGCCACGTCTGCACCAGGGTGCGGTTCCGCCCGGCGCGCGAGAAGACCGTGAACAGGAATGCTGCGCTGACGCGGACCGGCACGCCGATCTCGGCCACTCTGGCTTTGGCAGGCTTCAGTACGGAAATGCCTGCCCATCGGGAAAGACGATGAACTGCCGCGCGCCGCTCCGGCCGATCCAGTCGCCGTAGCGATCCTCCCGCATCTGGCGAGCCTGGGCGTAGCCCTGCAAGCCCGCATCATAGGCTGCTTCAGACTGGGTCAGGCCCGGCGGGGCCATCCACGTGCCGATCTGCTGGGGCGTCACGGGGGTGCCCAGCGGCCCCTCATTCATCGGGCTCGCCTGCGCGCAGGCCTTATGGCAGTGGCCCATTAGCAGAAAACCGAGAATGATCAGGATGGATCTCGCCATGACCTGCCTCCCCTCCAGCGGCCCCGTCTATCGGGGTCTTGGGACGCATCATACGCCTGTCCCGGCTAAGTCCGGCTGAAGAATTTGCGACCGCGGGCCGCGCCGGCCGGGCGGCTAGCTGGCCAGGGCGCTGCCGGGTCCGACATAGCGCGATTGCGGGCGGATCAGCCGCCCGGCCGCCTGCTGCTCCAGGGCATGGGCGATCCAGCCCGTGATACGCCCCATGGCGAAAGCACAGGTGAAAGCCTGTGGCGGAAAGCCCACCGCCTCCAGCAGCAGGGCCGTATAGAATTCGACATTCGTTTCCAGCGCGCGACCGGGCTTTTTCGCCCGCAACACGCCCAGGGCCGCCGCCTCCACACCCTCCGCAAAGGCCAGACGGGCGGCGGCAGCCGGTGAGGCGGCAAGCGGCCTGACTGCCGTTTTCAGTGCGTCGGCGCGCGGGTCGCGCGTGCGGTAGATGCGATGGCCGAATCCCATCAGCCGGCCGCCCTGCGCCACTTCCCGCTCCAGCCAGGCCTGCGCATTCCCATCAGCCGCGATGGCATCCAGCATGGCGATGACGGGGCCAGGCGCCCCGCCATGCAGCGGCCCTTTCAGCGCGCCCAGACCCGCGAGAACGGATGAGGTCAGGCCCGCCTGGGTTGATGCGACGACGCGCGCCGCGAAGGTCGAGGCATTCAGGCCGTGATCGCAGACCGTGACGAGATAGGTATCCAGCGCGCGGGCAAAGGCACCATCCGCCGCCTCCCGGCCCAGCATCTGCAGGCAATCGGCCGCCTGAGTCAGCTCAGGGTCAGGCGCGCGCGCGGGCAGGCTTTGGCCCAGGCGGATCATCAGTGGCGTCAGCACGGCGGGGGCGGCGATCAGCCGCAGGATGTCATCCCGTCCGCTGCCGTCCGGCATGAAGGCGATGCCGGCCCGCAGACCGTCATAGGGGCCAAGCCGCGCCAGTTGGTCCATCACCGGGGCGATGCGCGCGAAAACATCGCCACGGGCGGCCCCCAGCGCTGTCGCCAGACGGTCCCCCTGCGGCAGGTCCGGCACGAAACCGGCGAGAAGCAGAGAGACCACATCTTCATAGGCCAGAACGCCGGCAATCTGATCCAGCCTCTGCCCGCGGATCACCAGCCGGCCGCCCGCGCCATCGACATCCGACAGCACCGTCTCTGCGGCGACCACGTCTTCCAGCCCGCTGATCATCATCCTGCCTCTCCTTGACCATCCGGCCTGAAACTGCTGCCGTCGCCGAGTTGCATCAATCTTGATCAATTAAATCAACATAAGCGGTTGCCTTGACATGAGCGCATGGATGGACCGGACGACGGCATTGGCGCTGCTGGGGATCAAGGCGCAGACGCTCTACGCCTATGTCAGTCGCGGGCAGGTCGGCATGGAGCCCGATCCGGCCGATCCGCGCCGCAGCCTGTATCGCGCGGAGGATGTCGAAGCGCTGAGAACCCGCCGCCGCCGTGGGCGCCGCATCTCAGCCGTTGCCGCGAGCACCCTGGCCTGGGGTGAACCCTCGATCGAGACGACCATCTCCACCGTCCGGCACGCCCAGCTGCTTTATCGCGGCCAGGACGCCGTGGCACTGGCAGAAGCCGCAAGCTGTGAGGTGGTCGCGACCCTGCTCTGGGACTGTGGCCGTGCCGTCGCCTTTCCGGCGTCACCGGCCGAGAGGCGCGACCCGTTCTCGGCTTTGGCGGCTCTGATACCGGACAGCCAGCCCGCCCTGGGGCGCCATGCCGCGACCCTGCAGACCGATGCGGAACAGGCGATCGCTTGCCTCGCCGATGCGCTCGGTGCCGAGGCAAGCGATCTGCCCCTGCATCAGCGCCTGGCGCGCGGCTGGCGCCTGGACCGGCTCCATGCCGAGCCGCTCCGCATGGCGCTAGTGCTGATCGCCGATCATGAACTGAATGCCTCGACCTTCGCGGTGCGGGTCGCGGCCTCCACCGGCGCGTCCATAGCCGCCTGCCTGCTCGCCGGCCTCTCGACCCTCTCCGGTCCGCGTCATGGCGGGGCCGCCAATGCCGCCATGGCCCTCATCGCCGAGGCGCGCGCGACCGGCCCCATCCCTGCCCTGCGCCGCCATCTTGCCGTGGGCCATCCGCTACCAGGCTTCGGGCATCCGCTCTATCCGGGCGGCGATCCGCGGGCGGCGGCGCTGTTGCGAGCGCTGCCGGCCGATCCATGGGTCACACAGCTCTGCGAGGCGGGCGCCAGCCTGACAGGGACGCGGCCCAATATCGATTTCGCGCTGGCGGCCTTTGCCACCAGCGGCACCATGCCCGCGGATGCGCCCTTCCGCCTCTTCGCCCTCGGCCGCAGCCTGGGCTGGGTCGCCCATGCGGTCGAGCAGCTGGAGACGGGCAGCCTGATCCGGCCGCGGGGGATTTACACAGGCCCGGCGCCGCCAAAGTAACCAGCGAGATCAGCGATTGCCGCTATCTACCCCGCCGGGCGCTTGGTAGAGCAGACGTCTCAATGGAGATCGATTGCCCCTCATGCGATCCTCGCAGCCAAAATACATGCCTTGGCTCTGTAAATGACGGCGGCAGATGCAGCTGAACCGGCGGAACTGCCTGAGGAGACGTATGACGAACTCTATGACCGCGCGCCTTGCGGCTATCTGACGACCACGCTCTCCGGCACCATCCTGCGCGCCAATGCCACCATCCTCACTTGGCTTGGGCTGACCCGCGCGGACCTGATCGGCCTGTCCCTGGCGGCACTGTTCACGGCGGAGGCCCGCAGCCTTTACGACAGCCACTACGCCCAGTCCCTGCGCGCGGGCGACGCCGTGCGCCATGCCGCCCTCGCTCTGCGCCGCGCCGATGGCAGCACGTTCCCTGCCCGGATCGACTGGCGGCCCATAACCGACGCTGACCAGGCCGTCATCGGGCTGCGCGTGGTGGTGGCCGATGCCACCGACCGTCGCGCCGATGAAAACGAGCTCATCGCAGAACGTGAAAAGGCCAGAGCTGCGGCGCAGGCGCTGCGGGAACTGAATGAAACGCTTGAACAAAGGGTAGAAGAGAGAACCCGTGAATTGCATGACTCCGCGGCTTTCGCACGCCTGGCGCTGGGTGCGGTCGGCGGGGTCGGCGTCTGGACCTATGATGTCGCGGCTGATCGTTTCGCCTGCGACGAGAATATCGCCAAACTCTATGGGCTCGACCCTGTCTGGGACAGCGCGGGCATCAGCGCGGCCGAATTCCTCCAGAATGTGCATCCCGATGATATGGCATCCCTGCGCGCGACCATGAGCCGGGGGCTGACCGAATCCGGCGATCTGGAACTCGAATATCGCATCCGCCGCGCAGATGGCTCGATCCGCTGGGTGCTGTCCCGCGGCCATACCTATTTTGAAGACGGCAGGGCCGTGCGGCGGACGGGCGTCGGCGTCGACATGACCAAGCAGCGCCTGCTGGAGGAGCAGTTTCGCCAGGCGCAGAAAATGGAGGCGGTCGGCCAGCTCACCGGTGGCTTGGCGCATGACTTCAACAATCTGCTCGCCGGCATCTCGGGCTCGCTGGAGATGATGGAGACGCGCATCCGCCAGGGCCGCCTGGCCGAGGTTGACCGCTACATGGTTGCGGCCAAGGGCGCCACGCGGCGCGCCGCGGCGCTGACGCACCGGCTGCTGGCCTTTTCACGCCGTCAGACGCTGGACCCCAAGCCCACCAATGTGAACCGGCTGGTCGCCAGCATGCAGGAGCTGATCCAGCGCAGCGTCGGCCCCGGCGTGCAGATCGAGGTGGTCGGCGCCGCCGGCCTCTGGCCCGTTCTGGTCGACCCGCCGCAGCTTGAGAATGCGCTTCTCAACCTCTGCATCAATGCGCGGGACGCCATGCCCAATGGCGGGCGCATCACGATCGAGACCGCCAATAAATGGCTGGATGCGCAGGCGGCGCGTCAGCACGACATGGAGGAGGGTCAGTATCTGTCCCTCTGCGTGACCGATACGGGCGTTGGCATGGCGCCCGAACTGGCTGCGCGGGCCTTCGAGCCCTTCTTCACCACCAAACCCATCGGCGAAGGCACCGGCCTCGGCCTCTCGATGATCTACGGCTTCGCCCGGCAATCGGGCGGCCAGGTGCGGATCTATTCCGAAGTCGGCCACGGCACCACCGTCTGCATCTACCTGCCCCGCCATTACGGCGATGTGCAGGACGAGGAGCGTCCGGCCGCACCCGCCCCGCTCAGCCGCGTCGAAGAAGGCAAGACGGTGCTGGTGGTCGATGACGAGCCCACGGTGCGCCTGCTGCTGACCGATATCCTGGCCGATCTCGGCTGCACCGCGATCGAGGCGGCGGACAGTACGGCGGGGCTTAAAATCCTGCAGTCGGACGTGCCGATCGATCTGCTGATCACCGATGTCGGCCTGCCCGGCGGCATGAACGGCCGCCAGATGGCCGATGCCGGCCGCGTGCCCCGCCCTGACCTGAAGGTGCTGTTCATCACCGGCTATGCCGAGAACGCCATCCTCGGTCATGGCCATCTGCAGCCAGGCATGGCGGTTCTGACCAAGCCCTTTGCGGTCGATACGGTGGTCGCGCGCATCCGCGGCATTATCGGGGTCTAGTCGAAAACCGTCATGCAGCTGCGCGTTGACGCAGTGCAGCATCGCCCCTAGAACCCCGCGATCCCAACCAGCGAAGCCCTATCAGGCGCGCCCTTATTCAGCGCCGGAGGCGCCGCGTGATAATGCCCCAGACTTTCGCCGATCTCGCTCTGGCGCGGCATCTCCTTACCGCCCTGTCGGAGGAAGGCTATGTCAGCCCGACCCCGATCCAGGCGCAGTCGATCCCGCTTCTGCTGGAAGGCCGCGACGTGCTGGGCCTGGCACAGACCGGCACCGGCAAGACGGCGGCTTTCGCCCTGCCGCTGCTGCATCGCCTGAGCCAGACGCCCCGTCCCGCGCCCCAGGGCGGCGCCCGCGTGCTGGTGCTGGCGCCGACGCGTGAGCTGGTCTCGCAGATCGCCGACGGTTTCACCACGTTCAGCCGCCATCATCCGCTCAGCGTCACCACCATTTTCGGCGGCGTCAGCCAGTTCCATCAGGTGAATGCGCTGAAAACCGGCGTCGATGTTATCGTCGGCGCGCCCGGCCGCCTGCTGGATCTGATCGAGCAGGGCCTGTGTGACCTGTCGCAGCTGGAAGTGCTGGTGCTGGATGAGGCGGACCAGATGCTGGATATGGGCTTCGCCAAGCCGATCGAGCGCATCGTCGCCACCCTGCCCCAGGACCGGCATACGCTGCTGTTTTCGGCCACCATGCCGAAAACCATCGCCGCCATGGCCGAAAACCTGCTGCGTGATCCGGCCAAGGTCGAAATCGCGCCGCCGTCCACGACCGTTGACCGCATCGAGCAGTCGGTCATGTTCGTCGATGCCGCCAACAAGAAAACGGCGCTGCTGTCGCTGCTGCAGACCCCCGGCATTGGCCAGGCCGTGGTCTTCACGCTGCAGAAGAATATCGCGAACGAGGTTTGCGCCTTCATCGCTGAGGCCGGCATCACCGCCGAGGCGCTGCATGGCAACAAGTCGCAAGGCCAGCGGGAGCGTGCGCTGGACGCCTTCCGGGACGGCCGCGTGCAGGTTCTGGTCGCGACGGATATCGCCGCCCGCGGCATCGACGTCGATACCGTGACCCATGTCTTCAACCATGACCTGCCGAGCCTGCCGGAAAGCTATGTCCACCGCATCGGCCGCACCGGCCGCGCCGGACGCCACGGCTATGCCGTCACGCTCTGCGATGCCGAGCAGCGGGCCTGGCTGGCAGCGGTGGAGCGCGACATCGGCCGCGCTTTGACCGTGCATGCCGATCACGCCTGGCATTCGGAAGCGGCGCGGAATTCCACGATGCGCCCGCCCGTGCTGGGCGGCGCTGCGCCCAAGGAAGCCAAGCCGCAGATCAAGCGTGAGCGTAAGGTCTGGACCGAGGCAGAAAAACGCGCCGCCCGCGCGGCCGCCACGGGCGAGGTGATGGAAGAGGTCTGAGCAGGCTGCCTCGTATCCGGACGCCCCATCCGGTGAGGGTTGGTCACTCCGACAAAGAAAGCTAATTTCGGAGACCGCAGCAATAAATTGACGCGCCTTAGTTAGCGAGCCTTTCCACGATCAGGCTCAGCAACTCCCGCATTCTGGCCAGTCGCCTCAGATCACGATGATAGCCGACAAAAGTGTCCCGTCCTGGGGGCGGCTCGGCGAGGTCGAACGCAACTATATTGGGCGTCACGTCGCCCAAAGGTCGTGGCAGAACCGCAAGACCCGCGCCATGGGAACAGAGTTGCGCCTGCACCTCTCGATTGTTGCTGCGATGGGCAACGGTCGCGTTCGGCAACAGGCGCTTCAGCCAGACCGCATCCGGCATTTCTGCAAAGTCGATGTTCATGGTGATCACCTGCGCCCCGGCTCCGTCACCCAAACGCGGCATATCGCTCCCCGCCAAACCATAAAGCCCGTATGGGATATGAATCAGCCGGCGTGAGATGACTTCAGGCTCGTCGAAAGGCTTGATCCGGAACACCATATCCGCCTCTCGCCGCGGCAGGCTGTACAGCCGCGCATCGGTCAGCAATTCAACGCAAACGAGCGGATGCCGGCGGCCAAACTCGGCGAGTACAGGGGCTAGCATGAAGGTGCCAAACCAATCCGAGGAAGAGAGCCGTAGCATCCCCTGCAACTGTGCCTCCTGGCCCGCCAACTGCCGCTGGAACGCCAGAACTTCCTCTTCGACGCGTTCCGCATGGCCAAGCACGGAAGATCCTTCGCTGGTAAGAACGAAACCTTCTCCTGTGCGTTGAAACAGCGTCTGCCCGACAGCTGCTTCCAGCGCGCGCAGGCGCCGCCCCATCGTCGGCTGAGTCTGGCCAAGCTGCCGCGCGGCTGCCCCGAGCGTGCCTTCGCGCGCAATCGCCAGGAAGACGCGCAAATCACTCCATTCCAACATGGCATCTGGCCCAAACAGAACTGCATGAACTTCGTGCAGTATTGATGATCGCCTTACGAAATATAGGAGACGATGCTTTGGCCGTCACCAGGAGTTACCGTAATGGACCAGCGTCTTACGATGAAAGCGGCCATTCTCGAAGCCTATGGCGCACCCTTCCGTCTTGCTGAGGTTGCGCGTCCGGTCGCCGGCGCAGGCGAAGTACTGGTTCGGATCGCGGCGAGTGGCGTGAACCCGCTCGACCTCAAAATCCGTGAAGGCGCCGCGGCCCATGCGCGACAGAAGCCGCCGGCCATCCTGGGTCTCGACCTCGCAGGGACGGTAGTGGCGACCGGCCCCGGGGTAACGGGCTTCCGGACCGGTGATGAGGTGTTCGGCATGACTGGAGGCGTTGGCGGCCATCAGGGTTCGCTTGCCCAATATGCCGCCGTGGATGCGGATCTACTGGCGCTCAAACCCGCTAATCTCAGCATGCGGGAAGCGAGCGTGGTGCCGCTGGTTTTCATCACGGCTTGGGAGGGACTGGTTGATCGCATGGCGGTGCGGGCCGGTCAGACCGTGCTCGTTCTAGGCGGCTCCGGTGGCGTCGGCCAAATGGTGATCCAGATCGCGCGGGCTCGGGGCGCCACAGTCTTCGCAACCGGTTCCGCCTCCAGCAAAGAAACGATCGAAAATCTGAGAGCCAGCTTCATCGACCGTTCAGAGCCCGTCGCGGCGCTCGTCATGCGTCTGACCGGCGATCATGGTTTCGACCTCGTCTATGACTGCGTTGGCGGTTCGTCGCTGGATGGCGCTTTCGCAGCCGTGCGCAGGTTCGGCCATGTGGTGAGTGCGCTCGGCTGGGGCACGCATGCGCTCGCCCCGCTCTCATTTCGCGCCGCCAGTTACTCGGGCGTCTTCACGCTCCTGCCTTTGCTGACGGGCGAGGGCCGTAAACACCATGGCGAGATCTTGTCCAAGGCAGCGCGCATGGCGGAGGCGGGGCAACTTTCGCCATCGCTGGACCCACGACGGTTCACGCTGGACAGACTGGATGAAGCCTATCGTTTGATCGGAGAGGGCCTGACGCGCGGCAAACTCTCGATCGATCTGGAGGCAAGCACAGAGTCATGAAGGGAGAATCAGACGCGGCCAACCCCCAATTTTTTACATTTATGCGCAACAGCGTCGGCGCAGGCGAAATCAAAGGTGCCCAGGAGCGGTGGATCGCACCCGCCGCCCTCTATAACGGGGCCGCAGGCATCAGCGAATCCTCTTGGACAATTACGCCCGAAACGGTCATCGCCCTTCGTCTCCATGGTGCGACCGTCGAAGATCACAACCGGCGGGTCATGCGAACCAGCGGCCCCGGCCGGGATTTTGCGCTCCAACCCCGGGGAACATCGACCCGTTATCTCGCCTACCGCAGCATCAAATTCGGGCAGGTGTTCTTGCCCGATGCACTGCTCGACAGAGCGTCCGACATGGAACGCCTTCCTGCGCTGAGCGGCCGCCTGCGCGACGATCTCTCATTCGTGCCAGAAAAAATGCTGCAGAGCCTGACATCGGACTATTTGCGCCGCGCGTTTGACCTGCGCATTCCGGCAACGTCGCTTGAGATGGAAGGTCGTGCGCTCCTGCTGGTCGACTGGCTGATGCGGCTGCATCAATCGTCGCATCTAGGCGTGGGGCCTCAGGTGGGCGGCCTGCCGGCGCGCCATTTGCGCAGGGTATGCGACTTCATGATTGACCACCTGGCGGAAGACATTTGCCTGGATGACCTGGCCGAACTGACCGGCCTTACCGCCAAACATTTCTCCCGGGCGTTCAAGCAATCAACAGGATTGCCACCGCATCAGTATCTAATTGCACAGCGAATTGAGGCTGCCAAGCGCTGTTTGGTCAAGGGCAAGACAAGCCTCGCTGATATCGCGCTCGCATGCGGTTTTGCTGATCAGAGCCATTTTGCTGCGACCTTCCGAAAAGTGGTCGGGGTCCCGCCCGGCACCTGGCGCCGTCATCACGCGAAATGCCCGGAGGCGATAGTCCTTCCAAAATCTGGGTAACGCGTTAGTCAAACTCCACATTTGCGGAACAGAAGCGCGGGTCGCCAAGCGCGGCGGCACGCCGTGTCGAAAAAATGCTCCTTTTTCAACAAGACGCGGAAAATCACAAAAGCAGGATCCTCGGTAAATGGCTTAGCACTTCGGTCGATAACCGACCGGTGCCGATGCGGCCGCTGGGCACGCAACCGGTTTGAAAAGACGCTCAGGACATGCCTCGTTTACCAAAGCTTCTGAAGGCCGGAGCAAAGCCGATGCGCGCGACGATGCTACTAACCACTCTCTTGCTTGGAGCAACGACGATGACCGCGATTGCCGCCCCCAATGTTGCAACCGATCCCGATATCGATCCGCAGATCAGGTCGTTCCTGATTGAACTCGACAAGAATCCGAGCCCGTTCTGGGAACTACCGCAGCCCAAGCCTCAGGAGATACTGACAGGACTGCAGAACATGACACCCGTCGACATGTCGGGCGTCACTACCGTAGAGCGCACAATTACCGCGGATGGCCGTGCTGTTAAGCTCTTTATCATGAGGCCGGATAATATAAGCGGCAGTCCGGGCGTGCTGCTGTTTATCCACGGCGGCGTCTGGATCGCCGGTAACTTCGACAACCATAAGCGGCTGCTGCGCGACCTCGTCGTGGGCTCGGGTCAAATCGGCGTATTTGTTGAATACACCTCGTTGCCGGAGGCAAAATATCCGACGCAGCCCGAGGAATGCTATGCCGCACTCAAATGGATCGCCGCCCATGCCAGCGAATATGGTGCTGACGGCAGCCGCATCGCAATCGCGGGCAACTCGGTCGGGGGCGACATGACGGCTGCCCTGACGCTGATGGCCAAAGACCGAAACGGGCCGAAGATCAGCTATCAAGTGCTGTTCATCCCGGCGACCGATGCAAGCGTGGACACGGCATCCTATCATGCCTTTGCCACCGGACGCTTTCTTCCACGCGACTTCATGAAATACGGCTGGGACCGTTACGCACCGGACGAAAAGACGCGCAACAACCCCTATGTGTCACCGCTGCGCGCGACAAGACAGGAACTTACCGGGCTTCCGCCGGCGCTCGTCATCACCGCCGAGAACGATCCTCTGCGTGATGAGGGTGAGGCTTACGCCCGCAAGCTGAAAGAAGCCGGTGTCGACGTGAATGCTGTCCGCTTCAACGGCACGATTCACGATTTCGTCCTCCTCAACGCCCTCCGGCACATCCCCTCGACCGAGAGCGCGATCCAGCTTGCGAGTGAAGGCATCCGAAATCACATAGGCAACTGATCAGGGTGGCGATGCCATCTTTTCAGCGGCGCCATGTGAAGAAGGCAGACGAGAGCGTGTCAGATTCGGATGCAACCGATCCTGCACGCCTCCTTGAAGACTTGAAGCGCTCCAATGATACCCGCTCACGGATTGAGGGCGCGGGGACCGCTGACATAGGGGCTGCCAGCGACGGCAAAGCGCAGCAGGCTTTCCGTCCCGCGGGTCAGGCCAATCCGCGTGCTCTCCCCGATGGTGCCGGCGGCCCCGCCGTCGTCTCCAAGCCACAAAGGCCCAGGCTGGCAGAGGTCGATCCCGTCCAGCCGCCGATCGACGCCCAGGGCCGCGGCCAGCCGCCCCGGACCCCGCGCCAGGTCGCGCATCCGCGCCACGCCCCGGTTCCGCTCCATGATCGCGATGCCTTGCAGAGGCTCCAGGGCGCGGATCAGCACGCCGGCCCCCACGCCCACCCCTTCGCTCGCCACATTCAGCATGAAGGCGGTGCCGTAGGAGAGATAGACATGGGCATGCCCGTGTTCGAGAAACAGCGCACGATTGCCCGGCGTCATGCCGCGATAGGCATGGCCCGCCGGGTCACCCACCGGATAGGCCTCGGTCTCGACGATGCGCCCGGTCGCCTGGCCTTCGGCCGTCACCCGCACGACCAGTTTGCCGACGAGAAAACGCGCGAGACGGACGGTATCGACAGGCAGTTCCGCCCGCTGCAGCAGGCGCGGCACCGGCCCGCTATCGCTCAATCACCAGATCGCTCAGCGGCTTGGAGCAGCAGATCAGCACCATGCCCTGGTCGATCTCGCGCTGGCGGATGCCGCCTTGATGCTGCATCGAAACCTCGCCTGACACGAGCTTGCTTTTGCACGTCCCGCACAGGCCGCGCGTGCAGGAGGATGGCAGGCGCATGCCGGCGGCCCGCGCCGCCGCCAGAACATGGGTGTCGGCCGGCACTTCCACCACGCGCCGGCTTTTGGTGAATTCCACGCGGAAGGTTTTCACGGCCGCCGCATTCTCATTCGCGGGCGGCGCCTCGCCGGCATCGACCGGCGCCAGATCCTCGAACTTGAAGCTTTCCTCATGGTAGCGGGCCATGTCGAACCCGGCCTGGCTGAGGATCGCGCGCACGCCGGCCATATAGGGCGCCGGGCCGCAGGCAAACACCTCCCGCTCACGGAAGTCGGGGGCGGCCAATTCCAGCATCGGCAGGGTCAGCCGCCCGCGCAATCCGCTCCAGCTCTCCTGCCCGCTGTCATGCTCGCAAATCGGGATAGCGCGGAAGCCGCCGCCGCGCGCCATCAGCGCCAGTTCGTCACGAAAGATGATATCGGCCGGGCTGCGCGCACTATGCAGAAACAGCGTGTCCGTTTCCAAAGCGAGATCATGGAAACTGCGCGCCATGGACATCAGCGGCGTGATGCCGCTGCCGGCCGACAGCAGCAGATATTTGCCGTTGACCGATGCGTGGTCAACGCAGTTGAACTCACCCATCGGCCCCATGGCACGGATTTCCATGCCGACCTTCAGATGATCATGCATCCAGGGGCTGACCACGCCACCGGCAAAGCGCTTGGTGGTGATGGAGATCAAATGCGGCCGTGTGGGTGTGGAGGAGATCGTGTAGCAGCGATTGACCTGCTGACCGTCGATGGTCAGGTCCAGGGTGATGAACTGGCCGGGCTTGTAGGCGTGGCTACGCGGGGCGCGGCCCGAGAAGACGAAGGTCTTGACGTCATGCGTCTCCTGCCGGATGGCGCGGCAGACGAGGACGTCATCGTCCTCCGCGTCCCATTGCGGCAGGCGTCCCTGTTCGGGGGCGACGGTCAGCCGCGATGCCGCCAGAAGCTGGGGCTTGTCCTGTTCAGGCGAGGCTGACATCAGGCAAGGCCCGCCTGCAGGCGGCCCAGATACCATTTGCAGAATTTCTCAACCAGCGTTTCGGTAAAGGGCGAATAGGGACCGGGCTCATAGGCCGGCGTGCGGGCACCGGCCTGGGCATATTCCACCAGCGTCGCATCCTGCACATTGGTCGCATTCCAGACGCTGGTTAGATTCTCGACGTCATAGTCGATGCCTTCGCGCGCATCCTTGTGGACCAGCCATTTGGTGCGCACCAGCGTGGTTTCGGCGTCCAGCGGAATGGTCGTGAAGGTCACGATATGGTCGCTCATGAAATGGTGCCAGGAATTGGGCTGCGTCCAGAAGGACAGGCCGCCGAGCGCCGTATCGGTGAGGTTCCCCAGCAGCTTCTTGGACGCGACCTTGGTATCCATGGTCTGGCTTTCGCCGCTCTGGTCGATCGGCAGGCGCTGGGTGCGGAAACCGGTAATGCAGTCGTCCAGATGATCGACTTCGGCTGAGGGGATGCCGCAGCTTTCCCAGCGGGCATGGCTCGCGACGACCAGTTCCTCATAGCGCGCCGCCTGGGCCAGCTCGGTCTCGTCCATCTGGCCGGGGGCGAAGCCGAACCCATAGGCAAACAGCGGAATGGTCAGCTCAGGATGATTGCCCGAGCAGTGATAGCATTCGCGGTTATTCTCCAGCGTCAGCTTCCAGTTGCCCTTTTCGATCAGATCGACCGAGGCGGCGATCTTGGTATTGGGCAGGTCATGCGGCGCCAGATAAGGCGTCATCACCCGGTCCAGCGCGTCGATATCGGCGGGCGCTTCGGCGGCCAGGCAGATGAAGATGAGGCCCGCGATGGAGCGGACATGCACCTTTTTCAGGCCGAAGCAGCTTTTGTCGAAATCCTCGCCCATATGCTCGGCATAGATGAGCTTGCCTTCCAGGTCGTAGGTCCATTGGTGATAGGGACAGACGAGATTGCCGACCGCCCCGCTCTCACCCTGCACCAGGCGGGCACCGCGATGGCGGCAGACATTATGGAAGGCGCGCAGGCCCATATCGTCGTCGCGCAGGATGACGATGGAATTGCGGCCCAGGTTGACGGTCACGTAGTCGCCCGGCTCGGGCACTTCGGGCTCGACGGCGACATAGATCCAGGTGCGGCCGAAGATCAGCTCCATATCCGCCTCGAAGATGTCGGGGCTGGTATAGAAGGGGGCTTCCAGGCTGTAGCCGGGCTGGCGCCGCGCAATCAGGGACCGCAATGCGGCCACGGTCTCAGCGGTCAAGCCTGTCTGCTTCAGGGTCATAGCCCCGATCCCTCCGATATGAAGACGAACGCCCTATCCTGTCTGGCCGGGCGCCACTCTGTTTGCGCCGATGCGACAAGCGGATTGCCCAAATCCGCGCGAGGCCCGCGCTACTCGAAAATGCGCATCGCCGCCAAATGGGCATTGGGCGGCGGCATGGTCGGCATGGCGGGTTCGTGGTCAACCGGCGGCAGCTTCTCCCGCGTGCGCGCGTCGGTCGGCGTGAAACCGTGCAGCGCCTTGAATTTCCGCGAAAAATGCGCGCAGTCGGCGAAACCGGAGTCGAGCGCGATTTCGGTGATCGACAGGTCCGTATGGTCCAGCAGCCAGCGCGCATAGCGCAGCCGCAGCAGCCGGTAATGCTGTGCCGGCCGCACGCCCATCACACTTTGGAACAGCCGCTCCAGCTGGCGCGGCGAGATTGACAGGCGGGAGGCGAGTTCGGCGATCGGCAGCGGGTCGGCCACATGCTGCTCCATCAGCAGCAAGGCGCGGCGCACACGCTCATCCCCCACCACCTCGTCATTCGCGGGGGGATGGGGCTGCGCCTCGCTGCCCGCGCGCACGCGGTCCAGCAGCAGGATGTGACGGGCCTTCTGGGCGATGGCGCGGCCCAGATGCCGCTCGATCAGGAAACTCGCCAGATCGGCGGTGCCGGCGCCGCCGGAACAGGTGATGCGATTGCCGTCGACGAAGAACATGCGGTCGGCGATCACCCGGTGGTCGGGAAATTCGGATAGGAAATCCTGGTAGCAATACCAGCTGACGCAAACGCGCCGGCCTTTCATCAGCCCGGCCCGGCACAGGATGAAGCCGCCGGTACACAGCCCCACCAGCGTCACCCCGTCGCGCGCGGCGGCGGCCAGATAGGCATTGGTCTCATCGTCGATCTGCGGGCCGGTATGCAAAAGACCGCCGACGACGACGATATAGTCGAAATTCTTGGGGTCGAGGAAACCGCTGTCGCGGGTAATCTGCACGCCGCAACTGGCCCGCACCGCGGTCTGCCGGCTCGACATGATCGTCCAGCGGCATTGAATTGGCCGGCTGCGATCCCCCTCGTCGGAGGCCAGGCGCAGGAAATCGACAAACAGAGAGAAGGCCGAGAGCGTGAAATTCTCAGCCAGAATGAAACCGACGGACAGCGGCGGCCGGGCGCGCAGCCCGGCCATCTTGCCGTCATCCGCCAGCCTGCCTCGGTAAAGATTTGCGACCATGGGGTGATCCTACAACCCCATGATGAAAAGACGAAGCCTCTTCCTAGCCGTGGGCGGCGACGGGCGCCGAGACCTCTTCCGTGATGACGGTGAAGCCCGTCAGCACGTTGGGGCCGAAAACGGTTGAAATGGCGACGTCCGCCGCATCACGGCCGACACCGATCAGAACGCGCCCGATCCGCGGGTGGCCATGGCGCGCGTCGAAGGTGTGCCAGCTGCCGCCCAGAAAAACCTGGAACCAGCCGCTGAAATCCATCGGCGACCGGTCGGGCGGCACGCCGATATCGCCCAGATAGCCCGTGCAGTAGCGCGCCGGGATGTTCATGCAACGGCACAGCGTCAGCGCCAGATGGGCATAGTCACGGCAGACGCCGACCCCTTCCTGCCAGCCCTCGAAGGCCGTGCGGGTGGCGCGGGCGTTCTGGTAGCCGAAGGTGATGTGGTTATGGGTGTATTGGACGATCGCCTCGACCTTCGACCAGCCGTCGGGCAGATGCCCGAACTGGGACCAGGCGAATTGGAGAAGCTTTTCGGTCTCGCAATAACGGCTGCCCAGCAGATAGACCAGAGTGTCTGACGGCAGGCTCTCGATCGGCAGCTGCGCGGCATCGGGGCTGTAGGGGTCCAGCACGCCCGGGTCATTGATGACCGTGTCGGTATAGAAGGTGACATCGCCGGCCGGCGCCACAACACGGCTGCAGAGATTGCCATACAGGTCGTAGTAGCGGGAAATGGGCAGGGACGGGTTGGTGCGGATGATATCCGGCGCCACCAGATCGGCCGCGCGCTCGGGCCGCACATTCAGCATCAACACCATGGGCGTCGGTTGCGGCACCTGAAAGGTGATCTCGTAACCAATCCTAATCTGCATGAACTGCGTGCTTTCTGTGCCGGGCGGTCTGACCCGCCACTCATTCCCGTAGCGTCAGGGTAGTTCGTATATGGCGCTGAAACGCGCAGTTTAAACGGCGCAGGCTTCAATTCCGCGCCAGAATGGACGAAACAGCCTCATTCGGAGGCTGGTTCGCGCCGTTCTGCCGGGCACTATGCAAATACCGGGCAATCTGGGTATCGGGCGTCGCAGGCGCGGCCCGCTTCTAGCTCAGGCGGTTCTTGCGGGGCGCGGCGGCGAAGCGCACCGCCTCTTCGGCGGCGCGAAACAGCGCCCGCGCCTTGTGCCGGCTTTCCTCATATTCCAGTTCCGGCACGCTGTCAGCGACCACGCCACCGCCGGCCTGCACATACATCACACCGTCCTTCACGACGGCGGTACGCAGGCCGATGCAGGTATCCATGGTACCGTCGGGGGCGAAATAGCCGATGCAGCCGCCATAGATGCCGCGGCGCACAGGCTCCAGCTCCTCGATAATTTCCATCGCCCGCACTTTCGGCGCACCACTCAAAGTGCCGGCCGGGAATCCGGCCATCAGCGCGTCCAGCGCGGTCAGGCCCTTCTTGAGCTTGCCCTGCACCATCGAGGAGATATGCATGACATGGCTGAAGCGCTCGATGACGAAGCTTTCCACGACCTTGACGGACCCGAGTTCGGCCACCCGGCCGACATCATTGCGGCCAAGGTCGAGCAGCATCAGATGCTCGGCCCGTTCCTTGGGATCTGCCAGCAGCTCGGCCTCCAGCCGCGCATCCTCGACCGGATCGGCATGCCGCGGCCGGGTGCCGGCGAGCGGGCGGATGGTCACCATGCCGTCCCGCAGGCGCACCAGGATTTCCGGGCTGCTGCCGGCCACCGCAAAGCCGCCGAAATCGAGAAAGAACAGGAAGGGCGCAGGGTTGATCCGCCGCAGCGCGCGATACAGCGCAAAGGGCGGCAGCGGGAAATCGACCGAAAACCGCTGGCTGGGCACCACCTGGAAGGCGTCGCCCGCGGTGATGTAGTCCTTCATCTTCACCACCATGTCCTCGAAATAGGACTTGGTCATGTTGGAGCGCGGCTCGCCGAGCTGGATGGGTTCGATCGCAGCGGCCGGCATTGGCAGCGGCTGCAGCAGGCCGCGCTCCACCGCATCCAGACGCTCCCGCGCGATATCATACGCGGCATCCGCCGAGACGCCCGCGCCGGGATAGGCCGGGGCGGCGAGCGTCAGCACGTCCTTTACATTGTCAAAGATCACGAAGACCGTCGGCCGCATCAGGATCGCCTCGGGCACACCGAGCACGTCCGCGTTCTTCTCCGGCAGCCGCTCCATCAGCCGGACCATGTCATAGCCCAGATAGCCGAACAGGCCGCCGGCCATGGGCGGCAATCCGGCCGGCTGATCGAGCCGGGAGGAGGCGAGCAGATCGCGCAGGCTGTCGAGCGCTGGCACGCTTTCCGGCACGAAAGCATCGGGCGTCGACAGGGCGGTGCGGTTGACGGCAGCCTCGCCCTTCTCACAGCGCCAGATCAGGTCGGGCGCCATGCCGATGACGGAATAGCGCCCGCGCGAGGCGCCGCCTTCAACGCTCTCGAACAGGAAGGAGAACGGCTTGCCATGAGCGATCTTGAGAAAGGCGCCGACCGGCGTCTCCAGATCCGCCGGACTCTCCCGCCAGACCAGCGCGCCCTTCCCTGCCTCATAGGCGGCGCGGAAAGCGGGGCTGGGTCCGTCGGTCGTCATCGTCGCTGGTCTTTCTGGTTCTGTGGGCAAATCAGGGTTGGGCGATCTGCTGAATCACGGTCTGGTTGATGCGCGGGTTGCCCTTCGCGGTGACAACGCCCGCGAAGATCGCCTGCATATCATCGGCCAGCGCACTGCTGAGAGAGGCTTTGAGCTGGTCATAGCCGACCGGATCGGCCTTCGGGTCGGGCGTGTTGATGGCGGTCAACTGGGCGACGACGAAACCGTCCGGCGTTCCCACCATCGTGCTGTCACCCTGTTTGAGGGAGAAAAGCGGTCCGATCAGGTTCTGCGGCACGCCGTCCGGCGCCTGACCCTGGCGGCTCAACGCCGGAGTCGTGGTGACCGTCAGACCGCGGGCTGAGGCGACGCCCGCCAAGGTACGGCCGCCCTTCATGGCCTGCAGCATGGCGGTCGCGGCCTCGTTCTGGGCGCGCTGCATCGCATCCTGGGTCCAGGCCGCCTGCACCTGCGCCTTCACATCCGCGAAGGCCTTCATGGTGGCCGGCGTGATGCCGTCCACCGTCAGCGCGAAATAGCTGTTATCAGGCCCGTTGATGAGGGTGGGCTGCTGGCCGACCTTCTGCTTGAAGACCTGGGCCACGACGGCCTGGCGCAGGGCATCGCTGCCGGGGATGGGCGCAGGCGTCCCCTGCTCGGTCAGGCCGGTGCTGTCGACCGAGCCCTGAAGCGCGGCAAGCCCCAGATCGCCCGGCAGTTTTTCCAAGGGCGTGCGCCCGGCCAGCGCATCCTGCAGCTGATCGACGCGCTGATTGACAAGGCCCAGCGCCTGCTGGCGGGCCAGCTGCATCTTCAGTCCCGGCGCCGCCTGCTCGTAAGTCTGGGACGGGCCGCCGGGCGTGACGGCGGTGACCTCGAAGACGGCGTAATTACTGCCGCCGGCCGACACCGGACCGGTCACGCTATTGGCCGCTGCCTTGAAGGCGGCGGCCGCCAGTGCCGGATTAGGCACCTGATCGGGCGTGATATTGGGCAGAGCGAGCGCAGTGGCGCCGGCGGCCGAGGCCGCCTTTTGGACAGTCGCCCAATCGGCGCCCCCCTGCCACTGTTTCGCGATCGCCGCGGCCGCCGCTTCGCTCTGCGCCAGCACGATATTAACGCTGCGGGTCTCAGCCTTGGGCGGCTGGGCGGCAATCATGCGGTCATAGGCCGCGCGGATCTGCGCGTCGGGCACCGGAATGTCGCGCGCCAGGACATCGGGGCTGAGGATGACGAGGGTGATGCGACGGTATTCCGGGGCCGAAAAGGCCGTCGGATGGTTCTTGTAATAGCGCTGCAGCTCGGCATCCGTGGGTGTCGCGGGGGCCGGGGCCGCCGCAAAGGGTAGCTGCACCAGCTGCGCCACGCGCGTCTGGTTTTGGAAGGCATAGGCCGTCTTCACCATCACAGCCGGCGCCGTCACCGCCGCCCGGATGGAATTGAGCAGCTGGTTGCGGATGATCTGCGCCTGCATCAGATGCAGGAACTCGGTCTCGCTCAGTCCGTTGGCCTGCAGCACCTGGTCGAACTGGCTGTGGCTGAACTGATGGTCAGGTCCCTGGAAGGCGTCCATGGCGAACACCTGGCGCTGAACATCCGCATTCGGCGCGGTGACGCCCATGCGGCTTGCCATCTTGTCGATGGCGGTCTGCGCCACCAGCCGGGCCGCCGCCTGCTCGGCCATCATAAGCCGCATCTGCGCGGTGACCTGGTCGGGACTGCCGAGCTGTTGCGAGGCCTGCTGCAGCTGCTGACGATAGGCGCTGTTCACGTCCTGCGGGCTGATCGCAACGCCATCGATATGGGCCGCCGCCCCGTCATTGCCGCCCAGATTGCGGATGACATCGCCGATTCCCCAGACGCCGAACGCCGCGATCAGCAGGATGAACAGGATGCGGACGGGCCATGTATTGAGAGAACGTCTGAAAACAGCGAGCATCGCGACCTTGGAGCCTGACATACAGAGGGGGGCGCACCATAGGCAGAGCGCCCGCACTTTGCCAGTTCCCGGCTCTGCCTTTATCAGCTTTGCTGCCTTTCGGCCTACGGAGAAGAAAAAATGCGTCCCTTGATCGCCGGCAATTGGAAAATGAACGGGCTGACGGAGCCCTCTGCCGCGCTGGCGCGTGCCGTCCGGCACGGCCTGGCGGATGCCGCCGCCGAAGTGCTGCTCTGCCCGCCCGCGACCCAGCTTGCGGCGGTCGCTGCCATCCTCGACGGCAGCGGCATCTCGGCCGGCGGCCAGGACTGCCATGCAAAGCAATCGGGCGCCCATACCGGCGATATCTCGGCTGAGATGCTGCGCGACGCAGGGGCGCGCTACGTCATCCTCGGCCATTCCGAGCGCCGCCAGGACCATGGGGAGACGAGCGAGATGGTGGCCGCCAAGGCACGCGCCGCCCTGAAGGCGGGGCTGATCCCGATCGTCTGCTGCGGCGAGACCGAGGCCGAGCGTACGGCCGGCCACCAGGAGGCCATTGTCGGACAGCAGATCGCGGCCAGCCTGCCGAAGGATTTCGATGGCGTCGTCGCCTATGAGCCGATCTGGGCGATCGGCACCGGGCGCGTGCCGACAACGGCGGATATCACCGCCATGCATGCCTTCATCCGCAAGGAATTGACTCGCGACCTGCCCGAAGGTGCTAAGTTGCGCATCCTGTATGGCGGGTCGGTGAAACCCAGCAATGCCGCCGAGATTCTGGGCCTGCCCGAGGTCGGCGGCGCGCTCGTGGGCGGTGCCAGTCTGGTCGCGGAGGATTTCTTGGGCATCATCCGGGCCGCTTGAGTCGGAGTCGCACTGTAGACCGGCACAAACAGGGCAGAAGCCCCGCGCCATTGCCCTACCTATGGACGTTTGTCGCTGCTATAGCGCAGCGCAACGTCGTTTCCCTTCCCCTTCCCGGGCGGCGCCGCCGGTCGGTGCCGCCTCATCATTGTTTCCGAGGATCGTTCGCCATGGCCCGCCGCAGACAGCTTTATGAGGGAAAAGCGAAGATCCTTTTCGAGGGCCCGGAACCCGGCACTCTCGTGCAGTATTTCAAGGATGACGCGACCGCCTTCAATGCCCAGAAAAAGGGCGTCATCACCGGCAAGGGTGTGCTGAACAACCGTATCAGCGAATTCCTGATGCTGCGCTTGGCCGAAATCGGCGTCCCCACCCATTTCGTCCGCCGCCTGAATATGCGCGAGCAGCTTATCCGCGAGGTCGAGATCATCCCGCTTGAGATCGTCGTGCGCAATGTCGCCGCCGGCAGCCTCTCGACGCGCCTCGGCATCCCGGAAGGCACCCGCCTGCCCCGCTCGATCATCGAATACTATTATAAGAATGACGGGTTGAATGACCCGATGGTCGCCGAAGAGCATATCACCGCCTTCGGCTGGGCCACGCCCCCCGATATGGACGATATCGTCTCCCTCACGCTGCGCGTGAACGACTTTCTGACCGGGCTTTTCCTCGGCGTCGGCATCACCCTGGTCGATTTCAAGCTCGAATTTGGCCGCCTGTGGGAAAACGACGAGATGCGCATTGTCCTGGCGGATGAGATCAGTCCTGACAATTGCCGTCTCTGGGACAGCAAGACCAACGAGAAGATGGATAAGGACCGCTTCCGCCGCGACCTCGGCAAAGTCGAGGAAGCCTATCAGGAAGTGGCCAAGCGTCTGGGAATCCTGCCGGAGGCGGGGACGCGCGACATGAAGGGCCCGGAGACCATGCAGTGAAAGCGATCGTCACCGTTATGCTGAAGCCCGGCGTGCTGGACCCGCAGGGCCGCGCCATTGGCCATGCGCTGGAAACACTGGGCTTCGCCGGTGTCGGCGAAGTCCGCGCCGGCAAGGTCATCGAACTCGACCTCGCCGAGACGGATGCCGCCAAGGCCCGCACTGCCGCCGAGGCGATGGCGGCCAAGCTGCTCGCCAATACCGTGATCGAGAGCTACCGGGTCGAAGTGGTCTGATCCGCTCCGGCTTTTCTTCGCGTGGTTTCTGTCGTCATCCGCGCACTCGTTGCGCGGATCAACCTGTCTGGGCGCCTTAAACGGGTAGATGCGCGGCATGAAGCCGCGCATGACGCTGAGGGCTCTGACCTGTGAGTGTAGCAAGATGAGTTTGCGGGCCGGCATCGTTCTTTTTCCAGGCACCAATCGTGAGCGCGACATGGCGATCGCGCTGGCGAAGGTCTCAGGCGGGCGGGAGCCCGTCATGATCTGGCATAAGGAGACCAGCCTGCCGCCGCTCGATCTCGTCGTGCTGCCGGGCGGTTTCAGCCATGGTGACTATCTGCGCTGCGGCGCCATGGCGGCGCAGTCCCCCGTGATGCGGGCGGTGCGCGACTTCGCCGAAGCCGGCGGCCATGTGCTGGGCGTCTGCAACGGCTTCCAGATCCTCACCGAAGCCGGCCTGCTGCCCGGCGCACTGCTGCAGAATGCCGGCCTCCGCTTCCTCGGCCAGGATCACCATCTGCGCGTCGAACAGACCGGGTCCAGCTATACCAGCCATTATACGCCGGGCCAGATCATCCGCGTGGTGCTCGCTCATGGTGACGGCAATTATTTCGCCGATACCGCAACGCTCGACCGGCTTGAGGGCGAAGGCCGCGTCGCCTTCCGCTATGCCGGCCCCGATGGCGCAGTCACCGACGCCACCAACCCGAACGGCAGCCAGCGCGCTATCGCCGGCATCTTCTCCGAGAACCGCCGCATTCTGGGGCTGATGCCCCATCCCGAAGATTATGTAGATCCGCTGATGGGCGGAGTGGATGGGCTGCCGATGTTCACGAGCATTGTCGAAGGGCTCGCCGCATGAGCGCCCGTCCGGTTGACGAAAAACTTGCCCGCGAATTCGGCCTCAATGCCGAGGAATGGAGCCGCGTCCAGGCCATTATGGGACGCCAGCCCTCCTTCACGGAGCTTGGCATCTTCTCGGTCATGTGGTCCGAGCACTGTTCCTACAAATCCTCCCGGGTTTGGTTGAAGGAACTGCCGACCAAGGCCGAATGGGTCGTGCATGGTCCGGGCGAAAATGCCGGCGTCGTCGATATCGGCGATGGACTCACGGCCATCTTCAAAATGGAAAGCCATAACCACCCGAGCTTCATCGAACCCTATCAGGGTGCGGCGACCGGTGTCGGCGGCATTCTGCGCGACGTTTTCACCATGGGTGCGCGGCCGATCGCCAACCTCAATGCGCTGCGCTTCGGGCGTCCTGAGAATCCGCGCACCAAACGGGTGGTCGATGGCGTCGTGCGCGGCATTGGCGGCTACGGCAACTGCGTCGGCGTCCCCACGGTCGGCGGTGAGGTGAACTTCCACGCAGCTTATGACGGCAATCCGCTGGTCAATGCCATGACGGTCGGCATCGCCCCGCGCGACCGCATCTTCCTTTCGGCCGCCGCCGGCATCGGCAATCAGGTCGTCTATGTCGGCTCCAAGACAGGGCGTGACGGAATCCATGGCGCGACCATGGCCTCGGCCGAATTCGATGCGAATTCCGAGGAGAAGCGCCCGACCGTGCAGGTGGGTGACCCCTTCACCGAGAAACTGCTGATCGAAGCCTGCCTGGAACTGATGGGCACGGACGCCATCGTCGCCATTCAGGACATGGGGGCTGCCGGTCTCACCTCCTCCTCCGTCGAAATGGCGGGCAAGGGCGGCGTCGGCATCGAGCTTGACCTCGACAGCGTGCCCCAGCGCGAGACGGGCATGAGCGCCTATGAGATGATGCTCTCGGAAAGCCAGGAGCGCATGCTCATCGTGCTTCGCCCGGGCGCGGAAGATCTGGCGCGCGCGATCTTCGACAAATGGGATCTGGATTTCGCGGTTATCGGCCATATCACCGATACGGGCCGTATCGTGGTCCGCCATCAGGGCGTCACGGAGGCCGATATTCCGCTCGGGCCGCTTGCCGATGAGGCGCCGCTCTATCGCCGCCCGATCGAATGGCCGGTGCCGCCCGCCGCCCTCGATCACGCTGCCATCAAGTGCAATATCTCGACCGATCAGGCGCTGCTGCAGCTGATCGCGAGCCCCGATCTCTGCTCCCGTGCCTGGATTTCCAGCCAATATGATCCGGCAGTCGGCGGGCAGACGGTCAAGAAGCCGGGCCAGGCGGATGCCGCGATCGTCAAGATCGAAGGATCGAACCGCGCGCTCGCCATCACCACCGATTGCACGCCCCGCTACTGCCAGGCTGACCCCAAGATGGGCGGCATGCAGGCGGTGGCCGAGGCCTGGCGCAATATCACCGCGACCGGCGCGCGGCCGCTGGCCATCACCGATAATATGAACTTCGGCAATCCCGAAAAGCCTGAGATCATGGGCCAGTTCGCGGCGGCCATTCAGGGCATGGCGGAAGCCTGTATCGCGCTCGACTTCCCGGTCGTCTCGGGCAATGTCAGCCTTTACAACGAGACCGAGGGTAAGGGCATTCTGCCGACGCCCGCGATCGGCGGCCTCGGCGTCATCGAGGATGCCCATGCAGCCCGCGGCATTGCGATCGAACCCCACCTGGACCTTGTCCTGATCGGTGAGACGACGGGCTGGCTCGGCCAATCCCTGTGGCTGCGGGAAATTCTGGGCCGGGAAGAAGGCGCCCCGCCGCCGGTCAATCTGGTGGCCGAGCGCCGTAACGGTGATTTTATCCGTCACCAGATCGCCCGCGGTGGCGTCCATGCCTGCCATGATGTCTCGGACGGCGGCTTGCTGGTGGCGCTCGCCGAAATGGCGCTGGCCGGCGACTGCGGCTTCGCTTTGGATGAGGGGAGCACGGATGGTTCGGTCCATGCCTTCCTCTTTGGTGAGGATCAGAGCCGCTATGTCGTGGCCGCCGCTGACGCCAGCGGTTTGCTGGAGGAAGCGCGGGCCGCGGGCATTCCTGCGCGGCTGCTGGGTCGCACCGGCGGGAATGAATTGACATTCCCCGGGGGAAATTCGGTATCCTTGGTCCAGGTGAAGGAAGCGCATGAGCGCTTCTTTAAGACTTGGATGAACTGACGGCAGGGGCCCTGCCGTCCGGTTAAGGAGAAACGGCATGGCCATGTCCGCCAGTGCGATCGAGACCCTGATCCGCGCCGCCATTCCTGACGCGCGGGTGACGGTCGAAGATTTGGCCGGTGACGGCGACCACTATGCTGCTACAGTGGTTAGTGAGCAGTTTCGCGGCCTGTCGCGCCTGAAGCAGCATCAGATGATCTATGCGGCATTGCAGGGACGCGTGGGCGGAGAGCTTCACGCCCTCGCCCTACAGACCTCGGCACCCGAATAAGGAGCTATTCATGTCTCAAGACGTCGTGGCGGACCGTATCGCCAAGGAAATCTCTGGTAACCCCGTGATGCTTTATATGAAGGGCACGGCGATGTTCCCGCAATGTGGCTTCTCTGCCCGCGTGGTGCAGATCCTCAGCCACATGAACGTGCCCTTTGTCACCGCCAATGTGCTGGAAGACCCTGAGCTGCGCGACGGGATCAAGAAATTCTCCAACTGGCCGACCATCCCCCAGCTCTATGTGAAGGGCGAATTCGTCGGCGGCTGCGACATCATCACTGAGATGTATCAGACCGGCGAGCTGGCCAGCCTGCTGGCCGAACACGGTATCGCCCACTCCGTCGCCGCCTAACGGCAGCCTCGTGCTATGCGGGTCGCGGTTATCATCGCGGCCCGCGACATTGCGGTCTTCCTGCCTGATGCGATCCGCTCGGCGCTTGGCCAAAGCCATGCCGAGACAACGGTCATCGTCGTGGATGACTGCTCCGCCGATAACACGCCCAGCGTCATTGCCCATCATGCTTCTCCGCGCCTGCACAGCCTGAGGACCCAGGGTCTCGGCGTCTCGGCCGCGCGCAATCTGGGCGCGCGTCATGAAGCCGCGCTTGCGGCCGATGCGCTGCTGTTCCTGGACGGGGACGACTGGCTGGCACCGGCGACGCTCGCGGCGTTGGTCCATGCTTTGGAACAGGCCCCGGCGGCAGTTGCGGCCCATGGCGGCTTCGCCTACGTGACCGAGGCCGCGACGCCCGAGGCACCCGGCCCACTCGATGACCGCCGGGCGCCACCTGCGCCGCACCTGCTGTCCAGGCTGGTGCTCGGCAATCTCTTCGCCAATGGCGGCCATGTCCTGATCCGCGCGGACGCCTGGCGTGCCGCCGGCCCGTTTCGCGAGGATCTGACCTTCGCCGAGGACTGGGAATTCTGGACCCGTCTTGCCCCGCTGGGGCCGTTTGCCGCCGTCCGTGGCCCTCCTGCTCTTTTCGTGCGCCGCCGCGCCGGCAGTCTCATGCATGGCACCGCGACACGGATCGACGCCTACCAGCCCGCGCTGGCTGCCATCGCCAGCAATCCCGACATATCGCGTGGCCTCGGTCCAGGCCGCGCGCGGCGTCTGCTGCAGCGCGCCCGGCGGGAGATCTGCTGGGCCACCGGCCGCGAGATGTTGCGCCGGGGTGACGCGAAAGGCGCCGTACCGCTGCTGGCGCGGGGCATGGCCGGGCGCTTCCGGCCGCTACGGTTGCTGATCCTGCTGCAGGCTTTTCGGCGGCTCAGAAGGGGAATGGAAACCAAATTCAAGTCATGACAATAGAGCGCCATTGCCACGGGGAATGAACGTCATGGGCTTTGAAGTCGCGTCGCTGGGTGAATTGCTGATCGATATGGTGCCGCTGCCGGCCCCCGCCGGCGCGCTCAATTTCGCGGCCAAGCCGGGCGGCGCGCCCGGCAATGCGGCGGTCGGCCTGGCCAAGCTCGGCCGCTCCGTCTGCATGCTCAGCAAGGTCGGCGACGATGCCTTCGGCCGCTTGCTGACACGGACAATCGCGGCCTCGGGCGCTGCCATCGACCGTATCGTCGTCTCGAAGGACCACCGCACCGGCGTCGCCGTGGTGACGCTGGATGAGCATGGCGACCGCGATTTCCTGTTTTACCGGCAGGACTGCGCCGACGCGAACTATGCGCCCGCGGAGGTCGCCGATGACGTCATCCAGCAGGCGCGCCTGCTCCATGTGAACAGCCTTGTGCTCTCCGCGCCGGAGTCGGCCCGCGCCCAGCGCCATGCCATCGCCGTCGCCCAGGCGGCCGGCATCCAGATCTCGGTCGATCCCAATCTGCGTGCGCTGCTGTGGGACTCGCGGGACGCCATGATCGCGGCTGCGCGCGAGGTGATTGCCGTTGCCAATATCCTCAAAGTTGGCGCCGACGAACTGGCGATCATCACCGGCATCGCCGATCCGCTGGCAGCGCTCGAGTCGCTCTGGCATGACGGGCTGCGGGTCGCGGCCATCACCGCGGCCGAAAAAGGGGCGACAATCGTCACGCCGACCGAGCGGGTGGCGGTGGCCGGCGTCCCGGTGAAGGTCGTGGACACCACGGGCTGCGGCGACAGCTTCATGGCGGCCTTCCTCGCCGGGCTGCTCGAATCGGATTTTGACCTCGCCGCGGATAATTTGGCGCGGATTGGTCGGTTTGCGTGTGCTTCCGGCGCGATCGTCGCGACTGTCCCCGGTGGGATGGACGCCATGCCCAGCCGTGCTGAGGTCGAAATCTTCATGGCTGAGCGTGGTCTTTAGGCCATTTCGGGCCGAGTCAATCGGCGCGCGTGTTGCAGAAGCTTGAACATGTTGCAATCTGCTTGGCGCCGGGAGAACGGCCCGCTATAAGCCGCCCCAAACGGCCGAACGCGTTCGGTGTCGTTCCGATAAGCGACAGCGGAGACTTTGCCGCATGATGATTACGCTACCCGAAGACTATCGTCCGACTGAGGACGAAGAGTTCATGAACCCGATGCAAGTGGAGTATTTTCGTAGAAAATTGCTCCGCTGGCAGGAAGATCTACTGAAGGAGGCCAATGGCACGCTTGCCAGCCTCTCTGAAGGTGGCATCGTCGAAGCCGACATTACTGACAGAGCTAGCGTAGAGACTGATCGTGCTTTGGAATTGCGCACGCGTGACCGCGCCCGCAAGCTGATTTCCAAGATCGAGCAGGCGCTGCAGCGGGTCGAAAGCGGGTCCTACGGCTATTGCGAGGATACCGGCGAGCCGATTGGCCTGAAGCGGCTGGAAGCGCGGCCCATCGCGACCCTGTCGATCGAGGCGCAGGAACGCCACGAGCGTATGGAACGCGTCCACCGGGACGATTGACCCGGCTATAGCTGCCGCGTCCTGATCCTCAGCCGGGTCTGGACGCGGCAGACTATCCTCATACTGCGGCCATCCATCCGCGCCCCCGTGGCCGGGCTGGAAAGCCTTCAATCGTTCAAACGCAAGGCAGCTGCGCTTTGCATCCCGGCGAAGCTTCGCTAGAAGGCGCGCGGGTGATCCCCCCGAAAGGCTTCGCATGTTTACCGTCCTGCTTGTCATCCACGTCATTGTGACCCTCGCCCTGATCGGCGTCGTGCTGATCCAGCGCAGCGAGGGCGGTGGACTTGGCATCGGCGGTGGCCAGGGCATGGGCAATTTCATGACGGGCCGCGGCACGGCAAACCTGCTGACCCGCACGACGGCGATTCTCGCCACGCTTTTCCTGGCTTTGTCGCTGGTGCTGGCGCTGATGACCCGCAATAGTACGAACGGTGTCAGTTCCATCTTCAACGGCCCCGTCAAGGCACCCATCACCACCACCGCGCCGGTGCTCCCCACGCCCGCCAAGCCCGCTCAGCCTTCCGCGCCCGCGACGCCTTGAGCTTTTCGCATCTGTGCCCAACCGCTCGGCTAGGGTTCCCCTGGCCGGGTCTGAACCTGTATGAGGAACGCCCATGACGCGATACATCTTCGTGACGGGCGGCGTGGTTTCTTCCTTGGGCAAGGGCATCGCCGCCGCCGCCCTGGGTGCTCTGCTGCAGGCGCGCGGCTACTCCATCCGACTCCGCAAGCTGGACCCCTATCTCAACGTCGATCCCGGAACGATGAGCCCCTATCAGCATGGGGAAGTCTTCGTCACCGACGACGGCGCCGAAACCGATCTCGACCTCGGCCATTACGAGCGCTTCACCGGCGTGCATGCGACCAAGGCGGATAACGCCACCACCGGCCGCATCTATTCCGAGGTCATCGCGCGGGAGCGTCGCGGCGACTATCTGGGCGGCACCGTCCAGGTCATTCCCCATATCACCGATGCCATCAAGGAAACCGTCGTCCGCAAGACCGAGGGTCTGGACTTCGTCATCATCGAAATCGGCGGCACGGTCGGCGATATCGAGAGCCTGCCCTTCCTGGAGGCGATCCGTCAGCTCGGCAATGAACTGGGGCCGGAGAACTCGATGTTCGTCCACCTCACCCTGGTGCCCTATATCTCCTCGGCCGGTGAGCTGAAGACCAAGCCGACGCAGCATTCGGTCAAGGAGCTGCTCAATGTCGGCATCCAGCCGCAGATGCTGCTCTGCCGCTGCGACCGTCCGATCCCTGAGAATGAGCGCCGCAAGATCGCGCTCTTCTGCAATGTCCGCCCCTCCGCGGTGATCCCGGCGCTCGACGTCGACAGCATCTACGCCGTGCCGGCGCGCTATCACGCCGAAGGCATGGACCGCGAAGTGCTGCGTCACTTCGGCCTGCCCACCGATGCCGAGCCGGATATGAGCCGCTGGGACGCTATCACCGATGCGATCCGCTCCCCGGAAGGCGAGGTTCGCATTGCGGTGGTCGGCAAATATACGAATCTGCTCGACAGCTATAAGTCACTCGCGGAAGCGCTGTTCCATGGCGGTATCGCGCATCGCATGCGGGTGAAGCTCGAATGGGTGGATAGCCAGGTCTTCGAGGAGCCGAATTCGGTCGCCAAGCTTGAAGGTGTTCACGGCATTCTGGTGCCCGGCGGCTTTGGCGAGCGTGGCTCCGAGGGCAAGATCGAAGCCGTGCGCTTCGCGCGGGAACACAAGGTGCCCTTCTTGGGCATCTGCTTCGGCATGCAGATGGCCTGTATCGAAGCGGCGCGGAACCTGGCCGGCCTGCCCCATGCATCCTCCACCGAGTTCGGCCCCAGCGAGACGCCCGTCGTCGGCCTGATGACCGAATGGGCCCAGGGCGATGAGCTGGTCCGCCGCGAGGCGAGCGGCGATCTGGGGGGCACCATGCGCCTCGGCGCGTATCCGGCGGCGCTTGCAGCCGGCTCGCTGGTGCGGCAGGTCTATGATGGCGCGGCCATCATTGAGGAGCGCCACCGCCACCGCTATGAGGTGAACATCCACTTCCGCGAAAAGCTGGAAGCGGCGGGGCTGCGCTTCTCCGGCCTGTCGCCCGACGGCGTGCTGCCCGAGATCATCGAATACCCGGACCATCCGTGGTTCATTGGCGTGCAGTACCATCCTGAGCTGAAGTCGAAGCCCTTCGATCCGCATCCGCTGTTCAAAGGCTTTATCGGCGCCTGCGTACAACAAGCGAGGCTCGTCTGATGGCGAATGTCGCCATTGGTTCCGTCACAGTCGGCAACGACCTGCCCTTCGTCCTGATCAGCGGTCCCTGCCAGATCGAGAGCCGGGACCATGCGCTGGAAGTCGCCGAGGAGTTGGTCGGCATTTGCCGTAGCCTGGACATCCCGCTCATCTACAAAAGCAGCTATGACAAGGCGAACCGTACGTCAGGCTCTGCCCAGCGCGGCATCGGCCTCAGCGGTGGCCTCGCCATTCTGGCCGAGGTTCGCGAAAAATTCGGCGTGCCGGTGCTGACCGACGTGCATGACGCCGGCCAATGCGCCGCGGCGGCCGAGGCTGTGGACGTGATCCAGATCCCGGCCTTTCTCTGCCGCCAGACGGATCTTCTCCTCGCCGCGGGCGAGACGGGGGCCGCGATCAATGTCAAAAAGGGCCAGTTCCTGGCGCCCTGGGACATGAAGAATGTCGCCGCCAAGATCGCGAGCACCGGTAATGAGCGCATCCTGCTCACCGATCGCGGCACCAGCTTCGGCTACAATACGCTGGTGACGGATTTCCGCGGCCTGCCTGAGATGGCGCGCACCGGCTATCCCGTGGTTTTCGACGCTACCCATTCCGTGCAGCAGCCGGGCGGCCAGGGTGCCTCATCCGGTGGCCAGCGCGAATACGCGCCCATTCTGGCACGCGCGGCCCTGGCCGTGGGCTGCGCCTCCATCTTCATGGAAACCCATCCCGATCCCGATCATGCGCCGTCAGACGGGCCGAACATGATTCCGCTGCGTGAGATGACGGCCGTGCTCGCGCGCCTCAAAGCCTTCGACACCCTCGCCAAGCAGGGTCAGCGTTAGGTCGCGCCAGCACGCTCCAGCGGGCGGGCGGGGTCAGCCCGCCACTCGCTCAATGACCCGTCATAGATCTGCACGCGGTGCTCGCCGAGCGCCGCGAAGGCCAGCGCCAGGCCGGCCGCGTTGATGCCGCCACCGCAGTACAGGATCACCGGCACGCCCGAAGCGAGGCCAAGCGTGGCGCGCGCCTGGGCCGCAGCCGCCAGATCAAGCCTGTTATCCGCGCCGAGCAGGCTGGCAAAGGGCAGGCTCCGGCTCGCAGGGATATGGCCCGCCGCGAATTCCTCCACCCGTGTCGCGCACAGCATCGGCACAGCGCCGATGGCGGTCTCTATCTCCGCCGTGCCGACAAAAAATCCAGGGCGCGTCCGGGCGACAAAATTGCCCTCAGCCCTCACCCCCGCGAGGCCCTGCGCCACGGCGCCGCCCGCCGCTTTCCAGGCCGCAAGACCACCGTCGAGCACGCGGACGCGATCATGGCCGAAGGCACGCAACACCCACCACAGCCGCGCGGCCCAGGCGCCGGACAGGCTGTCATAGACCACGATAGCGCTGTCCCCGCTGATCCCAAGCCGGCGCACCGCCTGCTCCAGCCCCGCCGCGCTGGGGGCTGTGAAAGGAAAAGGCGCGGCCGGATCGGAAAAAGCCGCGACGAGATCGGCGAACTGCGCACCCGGAATATGGCCGGTAGCAAAAAGGGCATCGCCCGGGAAATACCCATCAGGCCGCCGGTCGATGCTCGCATCCAGCACCAGGACGTCGCCGATATGGGCGCGCAGCCAGTCAGCCTGCACGAGCGGCCCGGGCGGCAGGCTGCTCATGGCGCCGCTGCCGTCTTCTTGACCCGGTTGCGCCATTCACCCTGCTGAGGGCGGTGGAGGCCCAGATTCTCGCGCAAGGTCGTGCCGGAATAGTCCGTGCGGAAACGCCCGCGCCGCTGCAATTCAGGCACCACCGCGGCCGCGAAATCCTCAAAGGCACCAGGCACATGGGTCGCCTGGATCATGAAGCCATCGCAGGCGCCAGCATCTATCCAATGTTCCATATTATCCGCGATATCCTGGGCCGAGCCGATCATATTGCCCTCGGTGCGCGCGCCGTACCAGCGGCCGATATCCCGCACGCTCAGCTTCTCGCGCCGGGCGAATTCCACCACCTCGCGGTAATGCCCCTCGACGCCGACCTCCTCCAGGCTGGGCAAAGGGCCGTCGAGATCATAGCGCGTGAGATCGACATTGACGTGATAGGCAAGGCGCGACAGCCCCGCTTCGGGAACCACGAGGCCGAAGACGGCTTCATGCTTTTCCATGGCATCACGCAGATCGCGGCCGATGACGGTCGTCGCCGCCGCCAGGATCTTGATCTGGTCGGGGTCGCGCCCCGCCGCCGCGGCGCGGGTTTTGATATCCCGATAGAAGTCGATCGCGGAGTCGAGCGATTCATTCGAGCTGAAAATGACATCGGCCCAGCGCGCGGCGAAATCCCGCCCCGCCGGGGAGGCGCCGGCCTGGATGATGACGGGATAGCCCTGGGGCGGCCGCGGCACTGAAAGCGGCCCCTGCACGCTGACATAATGGCCGCGGTAATCGACCGCCTCCACCGATTCCGGCCGGCCGAAGATGCCGCTTTCACGGTCGGCGATGATGGCGTCGTCCGCCCAACTGTCCCAAAGCCGGGCCGTGGCCTCCAGACATTCCTCGGCGCGAGCATAGCGCTCACTGCGCGGCGGCAGTTTCGCATCGCCGAAATTCTGTGCCTCCGCATCCTGGAAGCTGGTCACGACATTCCAGGCACAGCGGCCGCCCGAAAGGTGATCCAGCGTCGCGAAGGAGCGCGCGAGATTATAGGGCTCCTGCCAGCCGGTGGAGACGGTTGCGGCAACACCCAGATGGGTGGTCGCCGCCGCCATCAGGGTGATGACCGGGATCGGGTCCAGACGCGGCGTGCCGGCCCCCCATGTCACCGCCGGCGCAAAGGAATTGCCCAGCGAGCGCGGTACGCTGAGCGCGTCGGGGACAAAGGCGAGATCAAATTTCGCCGCCTCCAGAACCTCCGCGATACGCCGGTAGTGGGCCGCCGTCAGCATGGCCTGGCTAGCTTCGGGGTGGCGCCAGCCGGCGGTGCCCTGCGGCCCGGCATTCAGGAACGCCGCCAGCCGCATCTGGGTCTTAGCCATTACTCCGCCGGATCGAGCAGAGACAGTTCATCAACGAAGGCGGTGGCAAAACTTGCCGTGCCACGGCTGCGCGCGGCCGCGCGTTCTGAGGCGACGGCGTAGATTGCATGCGCCGCCGCGGTCGCTTCCAGCGCATCCCCGCGCGGGCCGAGGAGCGCGGCGATGAGCGCGCCCAGGGTGCAGCCGGCACCGGTGACCTTCGTCAGCTGCGCATCTCCGCCCCTGACCGCGATCAGGCTACGGCCATCGGTGATGTAATCCACCGGCCCGCTGACCGCGACGATGCTGCCCGAAGATAGCGCCAGGTCACTGAGGACGGCGCGTGCCTCCTCGGCCGTGGCAGTGGTTTCCACGCCCTTGCCGCCCGCACCGGCACCCGCGAGGGCGATGAGTTCAGAGGCATTGCCGCGCACCACGGTCGGCCGCCAGGTCAGCAGTTCGCGGATGATGGCATCGTATTCGGGCGCGCCGGCGCCGATCGCCACCGGGTCCAGCACCCAGGGCGTGCCGGCCTCATGGGCGGCGCGCGCGGCCTCCAGCAGGGTATCGGCACCGCTGCTCATCAGGGCAGCGGCATTGATCCAGACGGCCGAAGCACCAGCGCCGAAAGCGCGAGGCCACCCGGGGGCGGCGCCAATGGCGGGGCCGGCACCGACCGCGAGCAGGACATTCGCGCTCAGATTGGCGGCAATATAATTGGTCAGCCCATAGACGAAGGGGCCCGTCTGCTTGAGTGCGACGAGCGCTGCCCGCACCTCCGCATCGCGCCACGAAACTTCCCGCATGGTAATTACCTATCAAGAATTGTAGATAATGTAATTTACCCTCATACGGAGATCGGACGCTATGGGAGAAAAAATCTTTTCTGACGCGGATAGCCGACAGGCAGGTAGGCAACCCTCGTCTGGCCGCGATGCCTGAACAGTGAGGGAGTCAAAAACCAGGCGTCATGCCCCAAAGACATAACACGGCATGCGCTGACACCCGAGGCGAGTTATGGCACGAAGAACCCCCGCTTCAGGTCAGGACATGCCATGACGCTCATTCTTTATACGACCATCGGTGTCAGCGATCTGGAACGGAGCGCGGCCTTTTATGACGCAGTCTTCGCGACCCTCGGCTTTTCGCGCAGTTCCGAATCCTCGGCGGAATTCATCGGCTGGGGACCGAGTTACGATGCCGGCGCGAGCTTCTGGATCTGTAAACCCTATAACGGCCAGCCCCCCTCTCCGGGCAATGGCACCATGATCGCGCTGCGCGGCCGCAGCGAGGCACAGGTCAAGACCTTCCATCAGGCCGCCCTTCTCCATGGCGGTTCCGATGACGGTGAGCCCGGTACCCGGCCCGCCTATGAGCCGAGCTTCTATGTGGCCTATGTGCGCGATCCAGACGGCAACAAGCTTGCCTGCGCCTTTCACAAGCACAAGCCGAAGGCCTGACGCGTGACCGATATCGACCCGACGACGCTCTCCGCGACCGCTCTCGCGCAGGACCTCACCAGCGGCAAGCGGTCTGCGGTATCGGTCATGACGGCCTTTCTGGACCGGATCGACGCGGTCAATCCGAGCGTCAACGCCATCGTCTCCCGCATCGATCGGCCGAGCCTGCTGGCCGAGGCGCGCGAGCAGGACGAGATCCTGCGCCAAAGCGGCCCCATCGGCCCGCTGCATGGCATGCCCATGGCGGTCAAGGATCTGGAGGAGGTCGTCGGCCTGCCGACCACCCAGGGCTCGCCTTTGTTCCGCGACGCCGTCGCCCAGGCCGATTCGCCCATGGTGGCGCGGCTGCGCCAGGCGGGTGCCATCTTCATCGGCAAAACCAATGTGCCGGAATTCGGCTTCGGGTCGCATACCTACAACCCGGTCTTCGGCACCACCTTGAACCCCTATGACCATAGCCGCACGGCAGGCGGCAGTTCGGGCGGCGCGGCGGTTGCGCTCGCCACCCATATGCTGCCGCTGGCTGACGGGTCAGACCATGGCGGGTCTTTGCGCAACCCGGCGGCCTTCAACAATGTATTCGGCTTCCGCCCCAGTTTCGGCCGCGTGCCTGATGATGCCGCGGACGTTTTTGCGGCAAGCCTTGGCGTGCTCGGCCCCATGGCCCGCAGCGTCGAAGACTTGGCCCTTCTCTTCTCGGTTCAGGCTGGCCCAGACCCGCGCATGCCGCTCTCCATCCAGCAATCGGGTGCCAGCATCAGCCAGCCTTTGGACGTGCCCGTGACCGGAAGGCGCATCGGCTGGCTGGGCGATCTGGACGGCTATCTGGCGATGGAGCCCGGCATTCTGCCGCTCTGCGAGCAGGGCTTGGCCGTGCTCGAAGGCCTCGGCTGCCAGGTTAAACCGCTCTCCCTCGGCTTTCCCATGGAGGAATTATGGGAGGCCTGGACGCTGCTGCGCTCCTGGGGGGTCGCGGCCAATCTGGGTGAGGCCTACCAGGACCCGGCGCGGCGCGATCTGCTGAAGCCCGCAGCCCTTTGGGAAGTGGCGCGCGGCCTGAACGTGTCGGGCACGGCGATCAGCCGGGCGCTTGCCGTCCGCTCCCGCTTCTTCCTGCATATGCTGTCTCTCTTCGAGCGCTACGATCATCTTGTCCTGCCGACGGCCCAGGTCTTTCCCTTCCCCGCCGACTGGGATTGGCCCCACGATATCGCGGGGCGCCCGATGGATACCTATCACCGCTGGATGGAGGTCGTGATCCTGGCGACCAATGCACAGCTGCCCTCGCTCAGCGTGCCGGTGGGGTTCAATGAGGCTGGCCTACCCATGGGCATGCAGATCATGGGGCCGCATCAGGCCGAATTGTCAGTTCTGCAACTGGGCCAGGCTTATGATCTTGCGACCCGCTGGCCGGAGAAGCGCCCGCCCGCTCTCGGGACCTAGCGTATTGCTGCGCGAAACCGGTTGACGACGCGCAAGCCCTGGCGCCTGCACTGCATTCCATCACCGCAGCATCCGCCTGACATCCATCAAGCGGCGGTCAAGGAAATGGTGCTTCAGGACGGCGCCGACATGCATGAACAAGACGATGTAAAATAAAACCTGCAAGACATAGTCATGCAGGATCGTGAGACCTAGGGACCATTCCGGGCTCGGGCCGAACAGCGCGGATAGCTGCGCGCCGAAGAACCGCACCGTCTCGCCGCGGCCCAAGGTCATGAACAGCCCGGTGAGAGGATAGGCCAGGATCAGCCCATAGAGCGCGATATGGGCGGCATGGGCCAGCCGTGGCTCCCAGAGCTTCAGACCGCCCGCGAAAGCCGGCGGCTGGTTGCGCCACAGCCAGGCCAGGCGGGCGATGACCAGGATCAGCACCACAAGACCCATGGTCTGATGCGCATCGACAAAGCTGCCGCGATCCGGCGAGTCCGCCGGCAGGATCGACATGAACAGGCCCATGGGGATGAGGGCGAGAATCAGGACCGCGACCATCCAATGGGCGTAGCGCGAAACGAACCCGAAGGCGCCGCCGGCATTGCGCAGCGGCAGGGGCGAGACCTCCCGCCGGCGATACTGACGCCCGCTGGCCCAGAGCAGGAACACAATCCCGACCGTGCCCACGATGCCCTGCAGATTAAGGATCAGCGGCTTGAGACCATCGGCCGCATGAGGCCGGGTCAGCTTATGCGCGAATGTGCCATCAAAATCCGCGAGGAAAATGGAACTCACCATCAGCACGAGGCTGAGCGCGGCAACCACGGTCGCCAGGCTGCGGACGAACCGGCCGCGATGGTTGAGGGTGACGGCGAGAAACACCGCGAGCACGCAATACCAAAGGGCCATCATGGATCTGCAGCGCCCTCAGCCTGACAGGGCGACGGTGGCGCCGGCATAGCGCTCATCGCCCAGCACAGAGACGAAAAAGGCTGCGACATCGGCGCGGCTGATCTGCTGGCGCCGGATGGTGCCCTGGGTATCGGCGAGCCAGGTGCCGGTGGCGGGGCCGTCGGTCAGACCCACGGGTTGGACCAGCGTCCAATCCAGGCCGGAGGCTTTGACCAGCGCCTCCTGCTTTTCCTTGTCCGCCATGTGCTCGCGCAGGACCGTCCGGTAGAAGAGTTTGAAGGCGAAGGGCAGCCGGTCACGGGTGTCGCCGATGCCGAAGGCGCTGACGACCAGCAAGCGGCGCGGACCGCCGGCCTGCATGGCGGCGATGATATGGCCGGTGCCGATGTCGCAGACATTGGCGGGCGTCGTGCGGCGCGCGCCGACCATCAAAGCGAAGGGGTTCTGGCTATTGCCCAGGCTGACGATCACCAGATCATGGCCGGGCACAGCGGCCGCCACATCCGCTGCCTTCATCACATCGCCGCGGCGCGGTGTGACGGACGGAATGGTGGGGAGCTTAGCCGGATCGCGGGCAAAGGCCGTGACCTGATGGCCGGCCGCGGCGAGCGCGCGGCATGTCGCGAGGCCGGTGCCGCCCGTGCTGCCGAAGACGATGACCTTCATCCCGCTTCCCCTATCGCCTCAGCCGAAGTCGCCCGCCTTGCATGGCCGGTTCTTCCCCTGACACAACTATGGGCCGGGCCTGACATAAAGCCAGTCTTGTCGTTTGGGGGCGTAGCGCCCGGCCCCAAGGCGGAAACCTTCAAACCGCCCGGCGCCAACCTTCTGTTGCCAGAGCCCCTGAGGTTCCTATCCTGCAGGGAACGTCACACTGAGCTGTAGGTAGCCGTATGAAGACCCAAGCGCGCGTAGTCGTCATCGGCGGAGGCGCGGTCGGCGTCAGCACGCTCTACCATCTGGCCAAGAAAGGCTGGAGCGACGTTGTGCTGATCGAGCGGCGGGAGCTGACCTCGGGCTCCACCTGGCATGCGGCGGGGCTCTTGCCGCTGTTCAACCTCAGCTACTCGGTCGGCCAGCTCCATAAATATTCGGTCAATCTGTACAAGTCGCTGGAGGCTGAAACCGGGCTGAATGTCGGCCTGTCCACCGTCTCCAATATCCGCCTGGCCCGCACCCAGGACCGGATGGACGAATACCGCTATTACGCCGGCATCGCGCGCACCATCGGCGTTGACGTCGATTTCCTGACGCCCGAACAGGTGAAGGAGATCTGGCCGCTGATGGAAACCCACGGCATCCTCGGCGCCATTCAGCATAAGGAAGACGGCTACGTGCAGCCGGCGGATCTGACCCAGGCGCTGGCCCGCGGCGCGCGCAATCTGGGCGCCGAGATCTACCGCTACACCACCGTCACCGGCATCACCCAGAAGCCGAACGGCGAATGGGTCGTCGCCACCGACAAGGGCGACATCACTTGCGAGCATGTGGTTTCCGCCACCGGCAACTTCGCCCGCAAGACAGGTGAGATGGTCGGCCTCGACATCCCCGTGATCCCGGTCGAGCATCAGTATATCGTCACCGAACAGCACCCGCTGATCATGGAGCGGCGCGCGAAGGGCCTGCCCGAAATGGGCGTGCTGCGCGAAAGCGACAGCTCCTGGTATATGCGCGAGGAAGCCGGCGGCCTGCTGCTGGGTCCGTACGAGGTCGGCGCGCCCTGCTGCTATGTCGACGGGCCGTCCGACAAATCCGAATACGAATTGTTCCAGGAAGATCTGGACCGTCTGGCCCCCTATATCGAGACCGCGATCGAGCGCGTGCCCGCCTTCGGCGAAGTGGGTGTGAAGAAAGTCTATAACGGCGCCATCGCCTATACGCCGGACGGCAGCCCGATCGTCGGGCCCGCCTGGCACCTCAAGAATTTCTGGCTCAACGAGGGCCACAGCTTCGGCATCACCGCCTGCGGCGGCGCCGGCTGGCAGCTCGCGGAATGGATCGTCGAGGGCGAGCCTTCGGTCGATATGATGGGAGTCGATCCGCGCCGCTTCGGCCCCTATGCCGGCCGCGGCTATCTGCGCCAGAAGACCGAGGAAGCCTATGCCAAGGTCTTCTCCGTGCATTACCCGGAAGAGGAGCGCGGCGCCGCCCGTGGCCTCAAGCGCAGCCCCTGCTATGACCGCATGGCCGCCAAGGGCGCCGTCTTCGGCACTGTCTATGGCTGGGAACGTCCGGGCTGGTTCGCCCCCGAGGGCTATGCTCTCAGCGAAGCCGATCTCGACAAGCCGGACGTGCTGCTCAACGAGAACCACGCCGATGCCGGCGCGGATGGCCGCATCCGGGAGAAGTGGAGCTTCCGCCGCTCCAACGCCTTCGCTTTCGTCGGCCAGGAAGCGCGCCATGTGCATGAGAAGGTCGGCGTGCTCGATATGTCCGCCTTCGCCAAGCTGGAGGTGACGGGCCCCGGTGCGGCGCAGTGGCTGGAAAGCATCCTGACGACCAAAGTGCCCAAGGTCGGCCGCGTGCAGCTGTCCTATCTGCTGACCAAGCGCGGCGGCGTGCGCTCCGAATTCACCATCTTCTCGATGGGTCCTTCGGCCTTCTACCTCGTCTCGGCGGGCGCGCTGGAGCGGCACGACCATGACTATCTGGAGAAGCTGCTGCCCACCGACGGCAGCGTCAAGCTGGCCCGCGTCACCACCCAGTACGGCGTGCTGGTGCTGGCCGGCCCCCGCGCACGCGATCTGCTGCAGAAGCTGACGGATACCGATCTCGGGAACGCTGCCTTCCCCTGGCTCACGGGCCGCATGATCTCGGTCGGCGCCGCCTCGGCGCTTGCCATGCGTGTGAACTATGTCGGCGAGCTGGGCTGGGAGCTGCACCACCCGATCGAAATGCAGAACTACATCTTCGACAAGTTGTTCGAGGCGGGCGCGGAATTCGACCTCAAGCCCTTCGGCATCAAGGCCATGGACAGCCTGCGCCTGGAGAAGAGCTACAAGATCATCCCGCGCGAGATGTCGATCGAGTATTCCGCTTACGAGTCGGGTCTCGACCGCTTCGTGTCGATGAAGAAAGGCGATTTCCACGGCCGCGACGCGCTGCTCGCCTGGAAGGAAGCCGGCCTGAAGAACGCCTTCGTCACCCTGGACGTGCATGGCGTGACGGATGCGGATGCCCGCGGCTCGGAACCGATCTATATCGGCGAGGAACTGGTCGGGCGCACCACCTCGGGCGGCTACGGCTGGCGCGTGGGCAAGTCCCTGGCACTCGCCATGGTCCGGCCGGACCTCGCCCAGCTGGGCCAGGCGCTGGAGATTTCCATCCTCGGCGTGCGCCACCGTGCGACGGTCATCGCCGACAGCCCCTTCGACCCGGCCAATGACGCACTTAGGTCCTAAACGGGACGAGTTGACAGCTGTCAACTCGTCTCAAATCGGCCCTATCTTGCGGCCATAAAAGGGCCATGGCCTGACCGCTACCCTCATCACCCGCGGACCTCATCCGCGGGTGATGTCGTTTTGGAAGGTCCTGATCATGCGAAAGACCACAGGCACCCTGGCCGCCGCCTTCTGCGCGGGCGGACTGCTCATCGCCCCAGCGGCCCATGCCGATACCATCCTGCATCTCTCGGTCACCGCCACCGTCACCACCATGCCGGATGAGCTGGTGGCCCAGCTCACGGCGCAGGCCGATGCGCCCAGCGCAGGCGCGGCCCAGGCACAAGTGAATGACCTCGTCGCCAAGGCGCTCGGCGCGGCGAAGAACCTCGCCGCTGTCACCGCCAGCACCACCACCTATTCCGTCTGGCATGAGACCGATCCGAAGGACGTCTGGCATGCGAGCCAGGGGATTGCGCTGCGTTCCCATGACGGTGCTGGACTGCTGGCCTTGATCGGTCAATTGCAGACGCAGGGCCTGGCCGTCGGCGATCTCACCTGGCAGCTGTCACCGGCGCTTGCCGAAAAGACCTATGAACAGGCGGTGGCGAAGGCGGTCGATAAATTGACCGCGCAAGCCGATGTCGTCGCCAAGCTGCTGCATCTGCAGGCCCATGGCTTCAGCAGCGTGACGGTGGGCGATGACAGCCAGCCCGGCCCCCGCCCGCTGATGCGCATGATGGCGACGATGGCGCCGGAGGCCAAGGCGCCCCCCAGCGCGCAGTCCGAGGAACAGACGGTCTCGGCGACCGTCTCGGGTGACGCGCGGCTGGAGGAGTAGACCTGTATTTTTGTAGCTACAAATAATCTTGACATCAGGATTATTGTAGCTACATTTACTTATGGACCTTGAGTTCGATCCGCATAAGCGCGCGATCACTCTTGCTAATCGCGGCCTGGACTTCGCCGAAGTGGCGCAACTTTTTGCCGGCCGCACGGCGACCATTCCAGACGACCGCGAAGAGTATGGCGAGAGCCGATTCATTACTGCCGGCACGCTCAATGGCCGGCTGGTCGTAGTCGTTTGGACCCCGCGCGGTGCGGCCCGCCGCATCATTTCAATGAGGTATGCCCATGCCCGGGAAGAAGCCCTCTGGCGCGAGCGAATGGGTTGATCCAGACGACGCGCCCGAACTGACCAAAGAAGATTTCGCGCGCGCCGAAATTCGTGACGGCGAGACGATCCTGCGCCGTGGCCGCCCGCCTACCACAACACCCAAGCGCCTCGTCAGCCTGAGGCTTGATCAGGACGTGCTGGATGGCTGGCGGCGCACGGGCGCCGGCTGGCAAAGCCGCGTCAATGCGCTGCTGCGCGAGGCCCTCCGCCGCGGCTGAGATGCGAAGAGGCGCATAGGCCCCAGCCGCGTCACACCAAGGGCGGATTCAGCTGCGCGAAACCGCCCGGCCGGCGATAGGGGAAATAGGGATAGGGCGCGGTCAGCAGGCTTGCCTGATCCAGCCGCGCGATCTGCTCTGGGCTCAGCGACCAGCCGACCGCACCGAGATTATCCCGCAACTGCGCTTCATTGCGCGCGCCGATGATGACCGAGGAGACGGTCGGACGCTGCAACAGCCAGTTGAGCGCGATCTGCGGCACCGTTTTGCCCGTCTCCTCCGCGATCGCGTCCAGCCCATCGACCACGCGGAACAGGACGTCATCCGCGACTGGCGGCCCGAAGCTTGCCGTCTCATGCAGGCGGCTGCCCGCCGGCAGAGGCGAGCCACGCCGGATGCGGCCGGTGAGCCGGCCCCAGCCGAGGGGACTCCAGACCATGGCGCCAAGACCCTGATCGGCACCGAGCGGCATCAGCTCCCACTCATAGTCACGCCCTACCAGGGAGTAATAGACCTGATTGGCGACATAGCGCGACCAGCCGTGCCGCTCGGCCGCCGCCAGCGATTTCATGATCTCCCAGCCGGCGAAATTCGAGACGCCGATATAGCGCAGCTTGCCTGCGCGGATGAGACTGTCCAGCGTTGACAGAACCTCCTCGACCGGCGTGCCGGCATCGAAGGCATGGAGCTGGAGGAGATCAATGTAATCCGTGCCCAGGCGGCGCAGCGCATCCTCCACCGCGCGGATCAGGCGCAGGCGGGATGAGCCTGCATCGTTCGGGCCGTCACCCATCGGCAGGCTGGTTTTGGTGGAGAGCAGCACGCTGTCGCGGCGACCCTTGATGGCCGCACCCAGAACCTCCTCAGATGCGCCATTTGAGTAGACATCCGCCGTATCGAACAAGGTGAGGCCGGCATCAAGGCAGATATCGACGAGGCGGCGCGCCTCCGTCACATCGGTATTGCCCCAGGCGCCGAAGAGGGGGCCGGAGCCGCCGAACGTGCCGGCACCGAAGCTGAGCACCGGAACCTTGAGACCGGAGCGTCCGAGAGAACGATAATCCATGTCCATGCCTTTGTGAAAACGATGGTGGGGTCAGATGACGGCAGTGCGGCGGCCCTGAACGGCGACGAACGCGACCGCCATGGCGCCGAGCGGAAAGAGTGCGGCGACGAGCGGCACATAGGTGAGGCCGGGGCCATGGGCGATGACCACACCACCAGCCCAGGCACCGACCGCATTGCCCAGATTGAACGCGGCGATGTTGAAGCTGGAGGCCAAGCTTTGCCCCGCGCCCACGGCTTTCGACAGAACCCAGCTTTGCAGGGGTGCGACCGTCGCGAAACCGGCTGCCCCCAGCAGCCCGACCAGTACGATGGCGATCACGGGCGAATGCAGCCCCGGCGTCATCAGCGCCAGGACAAGGGCGAGCGCCGCCAGCGTGCCGAAAATGGTCGCCAGCACATGCCGGTCCGCGAAGCGGCCGCCGAGCAGATTGCCGATAACCAAGCCGCCGCCGAAGATAAGCAGAATGGGGGAGACGGCATGGGCGCCGAAGCCGCTGATCTCGATCAGCATCGGCGCGATATAGGTGAAGACCGCGAAGACACCGGCATAGCCCAATACCGTCATCAGGAGGCCGAGCAGCACCGGCGCGCGCAGGATGGCGCGCAGATCGGCCCGCCAGTCAGACGCCTGGGGCGGATGCGTATCCTGCGGCACCAGGGCCGCGATGATCGCCGTGGCGGCGAGCCCCACCAGCGCCACCGCCCAGAAGGTTGCGCGCCAGCCGAGTTCCTGGCCGATCCAGGTGCCGAGCGGCACGCCCAGGATATTGGCGACCGTCAGGCCCGTGAACATGACCGCAATGGCGGAGGCTTTTTTGTTGGGTGCGACCAGCTCCGTCGCGACCACGGAACCGACGCCGAAGAAGGTGCCATGGGCAAGTGCCGTGAGCACCCGCGCGGCCATCAGCAGGCCATAGCTCGGCGCCAGCGCACAGGCCGCATTGCCCAGCGTGAAGATGACCATCAGCGCGACCAGCACGGTTTTGCGCGGCAAGCGGCCGGTGAGCACGGTCAGCACCGGTGCCCCCACCACCACGCCCAGCGCATAGCCCGAGATGAGCAGGCCTGCGGTCGCGATCGACACGCCAAGGCTGGCGCTGACATTGAGCAGCAGGCCCATGATGACGAATTCGGTGACGCCGATGCCAAAGGCCCCGGCCGTCAGGGCGTAGAGCGCCAGCGGCATGGTTCTGTTCCATCCTCAAAATCTGAGGACAGAGATAGGCCGCGGCGCGGGCATGATATAGAATGCCGATAGGCACAGCATATATGAATTGAACGACCGAATGGCGCGTACCGACATCAATCGCGCGGGTGAGATGGAGGTCTTCACCCAAGTGGTGGAGCAAGGGGGCTTTTCCGCCGCCGCCCGCCTCTGCCGCATGACGCCTTCGGCCGTCAGCAAGCTGATCGCCCGGCTGGAAACGCGGCTGGGCGCCCGGCTGATCAACCGGTCCACCCGCCGCTTTCAGCTGACGCCGGAGGGTTCGGCCTTCTATGAGCGGGCAACGCGCATCCTGGCCGACCTGGCGGAGGCTGAGCGGGCCGCGGGCGCGGGTGAGCGGCCGGTGGGGCGGGTGCGCATCAATACCAGCGCCTCCTACGCCAACCACATCCTGGCCGGGATTCTGCCCGACTTCCTGGCGCGCTATCCCGAAATCAGCCTCGACATCACCCAGACCGATGCGGTGGTGGACCTGCTGGCCGAGCGGACGGATGTCGCGGTGCGCGCCGGGCCTTTGAAAAACTCTACTCTTGTCGCGCGCAAACTGGGGGAGACAGCGCTGATCATCCTCGCCTCCCCTGGCTATCTGGCGCGGTTCGGGGAGCCGCGGACGATCGCCGACCTGGACCGGCATAACCGTCTCGGCTTCAGCTATGTCCGCGCGATCGATGGCTGGCCGCTGAGAGAAGCCGGTGAGACGGTGGTGGTGCCGACGGTCGGACGCGTGCAGGCGAGCGACGGCGAGGCGCTACGCCATCTGGCAATCGGCGGCAGCGGCATCGCGCGCTTGGCCGGTTTCACGGTGCGGGAGGATATCGCGGCCGGGCGGCTTGTGCCGATCCTGCAGCATCTCGACGCCGGCGCGCCGGAAGAGTTCCACGCCATCCATATCGGCCAGGGCGGCCCCCTTCCCTCGCGCGTGCGGGCACTGCTGGATTTTTTGGCGGAACGCGGACGGGTGGCGTGAGGCAAGCATGACCCAAAAGCTGATCGTTGGGGTTGAGAGCCCCCTCCAGACAGATATCGCCGCGCTGTTGCGGCAGTCAGATGATGTGGCTGCCCGTCTTTACCCCGGCGAATACAGACGACCCATCACGCCTGAAGTACTCGCGAAGCCGGGTATCCATGTCGTCGTTGTCCGCCAAGGGGAATCCCTGCTCGGTTTCTGCGCTTTGCTGGAGCGCGGTGACGGCACAATCGAACTCAAGCGTATGATCGTTGATGCAGAGGCGCGCGGGCGGGGTGCCGGCCGGAAGCTGCTGCAGGGTGCCGAAGCGGAAGCACAGCGCCTTGGCGCCCATGCCATCCTGCTGGAAGTGGGCACCCGCAATATCGAGGCGCAATCCCTGTATCGCGCGGCAGGTTTTGTGGAATGCGGTCCCTTCCGTCCCTATCAATCCACGCCCATCAGCCTTTTTATGGAGAAGCGCCTTTACGCTTTAAGAACGTGCAATGCGGATTGAACGGCAATGGGCGGCGCATGACGCTGCTGCTGCGTCGTGTTCGTCCTGGCGCCACCCGGCGCATGACACTACTCTGATGCACCCGATGCCCGCTTTTAAGTATGGGACTTTTCTTCTTTATAATGAAAGGTGAACGACATTAAAGTCCACCAAGATCGCCGTAGGATTATGATAGAGGCTCTGTAAGAGGCCATGCACGATGGACGTAGAAACAACAAAGGCAATCGATTACTCCGAGAAGATAATAAGCATCGCAATCGAGGTGGTTGGTGCCGCGCAAGTGGAACTTGGGCAAGAGGGGGCTCGCAGTCCCAAAGTTGTTGGTCTGGCCATCTTATGCCGAAGCATATCTAATTTTCGCGCAGCCATCTTGCTGCTTCAGCAGGATCACGTGATGGAGGCCAGGTCACTGACCCGCTGTCTATACGAGAATCTGCTTTGGATAGGTGCGCTGCGAGAGCGGGGGGCTGATTTCGTGCAAGATATGCTAAACGATGAAGCATTGAACCGGCAGTCGCTCGGCGAGTTGACTCTTCGACTATCGAAGACACACGATGTCGATATAAACACCCTGGATAACCTCGTACTCCGCGGTATCATCAAAGATATTGGGAAAGCATTTCCTGCGCGGAAAAAGCTGAATGCGCGTAAGACGGCGGCCAACGGATCGGTAGAAGCGGCGTACACCCAGTATGCGATGCTGTCACTGGACGGGGTCCACTGCTCAGTGACAGCTTTAGGGCGTCATCTGCGTCGGGAACAGGTAGCAGAAAATCACACAGAGCTGGTCATGAGCGTCGAAGCGGCAACGTCGAATAAAGAAATTTTATCAACAATTTTTCTCCTATGCCATGCTATGATAGGCGTGGCCGTAGGAACAAATGAGATTTTAGGCTTTACTACCGCCAGCCCAAAGCTCAGCGCCGTGGAAGTCGAATTTGCAGATATAGCAAAGGCTGTAAGAGCGGATTAGCTTCTCGGCCAGCTCATCAGAGATGATATGGCACCCTTAGGAAGGACTCGTATCTACCCCTAAGCTGAGCGACCTAGCCAAAGAGGTCCTGATACCAGGACGCCGGAGGGTATGGCCAATGAGTCGGAACGTGTCTGACAATCTGGTTTTGGAACTTCTCCGCGCCATGCGGAGCGACCTGACGACTGTGCGCGAGGACATGCGGGAAGTGAAGCTGCGTCTCACTGCCCTTGAGACGGCTGTGGGCAATCTAGCGAGACAAGGCTCGGCCTTCGCCAGGCCTCGATCGGTTTAGGTTCGATCAAGAGCACGCACCAGCCTCGTCACCCGCGCGCTCGTCACGCGGGTCTACCCGGCAGGGCATCGTTGTTTGGGCGCCGCAGCGGGTAGGTTCGCGGAACACGTCCGCGAATGACGGTCGCAGTTGGGCGAATGATGGTGGGAACCTCATTCAATCCCGATGACGATCTCGACAAGGTTCGCAGTGCCCGACGCGATGCCGGCTTCGATGGCGGGGGCGATATCGGCCGCGCGCGTCACCCGGCGCGCGGGCACGCCGAAGGATGCGGCCAGCGCCAGATAGTCAATCGCCGGTGCCTCGATATCCATGGCGATATAACGGTTGCTGCGGGTGGAGAGATACCCCTCCTGCCCTTTCATGAAGTTTTTCAAAATATTGTATTCGCGATTGTTCATAACGACGAAAGTGACGGGCAGGTTTTCATGCGCCGCCGTCCAGATCGCCTGCGGGGAATAGAGCGCCGCACCGTCCCCCACCAGAGAGACAACCGGCTGCCGCCCGAGACCGAGCGAGCAGCCGACCGCCGCCGGCATGCCCCAGCCCAGCGCGCCGCCGCGCAGAAAGGAATATTGGCTGGCCGAGTTGCTATCAAGGAACTCTCGCAGATGCACCGATGTCGCGATCGCCTCATCAACAATAGAAATATCGGGGCCGATGGCGCGCGCGGCTTCCTGAGCGGCCACCAGCGGCGTGATGCGCGGCGCGTCCCAGTCCGCCGCCGCTCGCGCCGCGAGGCTTGCCCGATGCTGGGCACGCCGGTCAGCGGCTTTGGCCACCAGCCCGTCATAGACGCTACGGCGCGGCGCGGTTGCCTGTTCAAGCAAAGGCTGCAGCACGCGGAGCGAGGCGCGGATATCTCCCACCACCGAAAGCTCAGTCTGATAGGTGCGGCCAAGGTCGCGCACGTCGGTCGACATCTGATAGACCACGCAACCGGCAGGAATGATCGGGCCGGCAGAATAGAGGATGGTGATGAGCGACTTGCCGCCGAGCGCGAAGATCGCGTCATACCCGGTCAGCTTGTCGTAAATCTCGCGCCCCTTATTGGGCATATTGCCGGCCCAGAGCGGATGGGCGGTGGGGAATGGCAGGCGCGAGGGCCAGGAGGAACCATAGACCTCGGCCCCCAGCGTCTCGGCAAGTTTCGCGACCTCAGCCGCCGCGTCGCTGGAATAGACCTCGTCACCCGCGATGATGAGAAGCCGGCCGGGCGTGACGGCGGCCAGCCGCCGCGCCAGATCATCCAGCGACCCGGCAACGGTGCGGCGGTCAATGACCGAGGGTGCGGCGATGCCGACCGCGCTCATCTCCTCCATCACATCCATGGGCAGCGACAGGAAGACAGGGCCCGCGGGGGCGGCATTCGCATCATGAAAGGCGCGGCGGATGAGGATGGGCAGCTGATCGGCATGCGCCACTTCCTGCGCCCATTTCACGGCCGGACGCGCGATCTGGATCAGATCGCCGAAGAGCAGCGGGTCTGTGATGGTATGGCGCGAATCCTGCTGGCCGGCGGTGACGACCAGGGGCGTCTGCGAGACCTGGGCATTGAGCAGATTGCCCATGCCATGGCCCAAGCCCCCGGCGGTATGCAGGTTGAGGAAGCCGGGACGGCGCGCCGCTTGCGCATAGCCGTCCGCCATGGCGACCGCGCTCGCCTCCTGCAGAGCCCAGATATATGCGATATCCGGCGCCCCGGTGAGCGCATCCATCAGCGGCAGTTCCGTCGTGCCCGGATTGCCGAAGATGTAGTCGACGCCCTCGCTCCGCAGGACTTCAAGCAGGACAGCCGCCCCGCGCCGGTAGCGGGCGTCATCGACGGCGGTGATGGGACCTGATGTCATCGGCATCGCTCCTGAAGAACGTCAGTATTATTGACTAATTTTCACCCCTGCACCACCATCGATAGCCGGCCAGGGCAAATTCGCAAGAATGCTGGTTCCGGCATCCGCATCGATGGACCGATGCTGCGCGGGCCTTCGGCGAAGGGGCAGATTGTTGCGCCGCACCGGCCAGGCCGAGCGGCGACTGCAACCGCGCCACAGTGGACATTTCCGATCCGCCATAGGAAAGGAAATTAAACGGTTCAAATGAGAACGGATGACGCAGCGCCAGAAATTGCCAAACGTCGCGCCGCCTGCAGGCCAAGGCCCTGCCCGGTCGGACGGCCTGACGGGTCAGGATATGGTTCTCTCGACAGGCTTGGGCAGCGAGGCAGCCTCGGTCTTCAGCGTCCGGGTCTCCGGCGCCATGGGCGCGCTCCTGATCGGCATCTTCCTCGGCGTCTCCGCCCATGCCAGCCGGCCCTGGGATATATTGCCCGGCTTCATTCCGGCCTTTCTGGCCATCATCGTGGTCGCCGACCTGATCACGGCCGCGCTGCTGCTGATGCACGCGTCACTCGCCCGCCGCTATGATCTGCTGTGGCTGGGCGGGGCCTATCTGTTCAGCGGCTCGGTCGCGACGGGTCAGGCGCTTGTCTTTCCCGGAATCGCCAGCGCCGCCGGCCTGTTTCACGCCGGCCCGCAAAGCGCCATATGGCTGTGGGTCTTCTGGCATGGCGGCTTTCCCTGCCTGATCGGCATCGCCATGGCGATGCGCTGGCGGCGCGAGCACGATACCGCGGCAGGCGCCCCTCGCGCCTATGACGGATTGCTGATCGCAGCCTTCATCCTGGGCATCGTCATCGGCCTCGAAATCCTCGTCACCCGCTTCCAGTCCCTGCTGCCGGTGCTGCTCACCGGACATAGCTACGGCAACCTGACCCTGACCACGACCGGAGGGACGGTGCTGCTGCTGAATATCGGTGCTCTGGCCGCCGTGGTGCTCGTCACCCGCGGCCGCAGCGTGATCGACCTTGGCCTGTTCATTGCGGTGCTGGCGGCGACCATCGACGTCGTGCTGACGCTGATGGCCGGCGCCCGCTACTCCATGGGATGGTATATCGGCCGCGCCTTCTCCATCACCTGCGCCCTGCCCGTTCTGACCATCTATCTGCGCGAACTGACCTGGCTGCATGCCCGCGTCATGCGCCTGAACCAGCGGCTTGCCGAGCAGGCGCATGTCGATGCCACGACCGCGCTGTTCAACCGGCGCTATTTCAACCATGTGCTGGCCGACAGCCTTGACCAAGCCGCAGACCACCGGAGACGGCTTAGCCTGCTGCTGATCGATGTCGATCATTTCAAGCGCTACAATGACAGCTTGGGCCATCTGGCCGGCGACGACTGTCTGTATCGCGTCGCCCAGGCGGTGCAGGGGGCCCTGCATGGACCGGGCGAGATTGCCGCACGCTTCGGCGGTGAGGAATTCGCCGTCATCCTGCCCGGCGCCGATCCCGCCATGGCCGAAGCCCGGGCAAAGGCGATCCTGAATGCCGTGCGCGAGCTGGGGCTGCACCACCCGGATAGTCCCACGGCGTCTTACGTCACGGTCAGCATCGGTATCGCCTTGGCGGGGCCACGGACCACAATCCGAGCCCTGATTGCGGCGGCTGATGCTTCGCTCTATGCCGCCAAAAGCGCAGGCCGCAATCAGGTCGGGGCGGCCTGAACGCAGGGCGCCGGGCCGAGCGTCATCAAGCCGTCACGCCCGCCCCACCGCCGCCGTTGCACATAGGTGCCGCTACTCACAAGGGACCAGATCCATGCCGCGCCGCCATGCCGAACACCATCTTATCTCCCGGATCGGCTGGCTGCGCGCCGCGGTGCTGGGCGCCAATGACGGCATCATCTCCACCGCCAGCCTGATGCTGGGCGTGGCGGCGGCCGCCACCAGCCGCGGCGAAGTGCTGACGGCCGGGATCGCCGGGCTGATGGCGGGGGCAATGTCGATGGCCGCGGGCGAATATGTCTCTGTCAGCTCGCAATCGGATACCGAAACGGCGGATCTGGGCCGGGAGAAGCGCGAGCTGCTGCACGACCCCCGCGGCGAAACCCAGGAACTGGCGCAGATCTATGTGGCGCGCGGACTGGCGCCTGACCTCGCGATGCAGGTCGCGGAACAGCTGATGGCCAAGGATGCGCTCGGCGCCCATGCCCGGGACGAGCTGGGGATTTCGGAAATTTCGACGGCGCGGCCGATCCAGGCGGCCCTGACCTCAGCCGCGACCTTCGCCGCCGGCGCCATTCTGCCGGTGATCGCGGCTGTGGTCGCACCCAAGGGCACCATTCTGCCCGTGATCTTCATCGTCGCCCTGATCGTGCTGGCGGTGCTGGGCGCGATCGGCGCCCGCACCGGCGGGGCGGCGATCTGGAAGCCGACGCTGCGCGTCGCGTTCTGGGGGGCGCTGGCAATGGCCGTGACAGCCGCCGTCGGCGCCATCATCGGCCACAGCGTCTGAAACAGAAAACGCCAGCCGGCAGATGCCGGCTGGCGTTTTGGTCACCCGAAGTCTGACGGCGGATCAGGAACCGTCAGGCAAGGCATAGGCGCGGATATAGTCGCCGATCTTGGTGCCGAAGGAGCCGTGGCCGCCATCGACGGTGACAATGTATTGCTTGCCGCCGACCGAATAAGTCATCGGCGTCGACTGCCCGCCCGCCGGCAGACGGTCCTGCCAGAGCAGCGTGCCGTCCTTCATGTCGAAGGCGCGGATATAGTAATCCATCGTCGACGTCAGGAAGGTGACGCCGCCGGCGGTCGCCAGCGGTCCGCCCAGCATGGGCGTGCCAAGCGCGAAGGGCAGCGGGATCGGCGTCTCATCCCGGATGGTGCCGACGCGATGCTCCCACACCACCGCATGGGTGCGCAAATCGATCGCCGCGATATTGCCCCAGGGCGGCGCCAGGCAGGGAATGCCGATGGGCGAGAGGAAGGCGCCGAGCTTGACGCCATAGCGCGCCCCGAACATGGGCTGCACGCCGGTCTCGGTCCCCGCCGGCAGGCTGGCGGAGGGTTCGGCCGGGTTCTTCGGGCCACGCGGAATGAGGCGCGAGACGAAGGGAATGCCCATGGGATTGGCGATCGCCAGCTGATCCTTCTGGTCGACCGCAATGCCACCCCATTCAAACATGCCGAGATCGCCCGGGAAGACCAGCGTCCCGCGGACGGAGGGCGGCGTGAAGGGGCCATCATAGTTCAGCGAATGGAACATGATGCGGCAGGCGAGCTGATCGAAGGTGGTGGCCCCCCACATATTGGCGCCCGTCAGCTTCTGGCGCGGCCGGAAGGAGAGATCGGAGAAGGGCTGGGTGGCCGCGACATGATCGCCGGGAGCCGCCGTCTGCGGCACCGGCGTTTCGGGCGCCGGCACGATCAGATGGCCGTTGCGGCGGTCGAGCACGAAGATATTGCCGGTCTTGGCAGGCGCATAGATGGCCGGCACGACGCCGTCCGCCGTCTGCACATCAGCGAGGCTCGGCTGCGCCGGGACATCCATGTCCCAAAGATCGTGATGCACGTTCTGGAAGGACCAGATGAGCTTCCCGGTCTTGATATCGAGCGCAACCAGCGCGCTGTCGTAGCGTTCCTCATCCGGCGTGCGGTTACCGCCCCAGATGTCATCGGCGCCGGTGCCGAGTGGCACATAGACCATGCCGAGGTTTTCATCGATGACCGAGGGCGCCCAGGAATTCGGCGAACCCGCTGTCAGCTCATGCGTGGCGGACGGCATTTCGTTGGGGTCATGATTGCCGGCATCGAACACCCAGAGCAGTTTGCCGGAATAGACGTCGAGGCCGCGGATGGCGCCTGATGGCACCTTCTTCGACCAATTGTCGATGACCGAGCCGCCCATGACGATGACCTGAGAGCCGACCGCCGGGGGCGAGGTGCCTTCATAGAAGCCCGCCGTCTCATAGGGACTGCCATATTTCAGATCGACGCGGCCGTGATCGCCGAAACCATCACACAGCGAGCCGTCATCAGCGTTGATGGCATAGAGAAAGCCGGTATCGGTGGGCAGGAAGATGCGGCGCGGGCAGGAGGTGGGCGCAGGCTGGCCGTCCACCGTTGTCGCACCGGCTACCGTCTCATGATAGGAGACGCCGCGGCAGGTGAGATGCTGGAAGGTAGGGTTGTCCTTGATCTGGGGATCGAACTTCCACTTCAGCTTGCCGGTAGTGGCATCGATCGCGAACAGGATCTGGTGCGGCGAGCAGGCATAGAGCGTGTCGCCGATCTTGAGCGGCGTATTCTCATCCGTCGTCTCCACCGGGTCGTTCGGACCCTGCATGTCGCCGGTACGGAACTGCCAGGCAAGCTTGAGCTTGCCGACATTGGCGGGCGTGATCTGATCCAGACCCGAGAAGCGGTCGCCCGCATTGGTGCCGCCATAGGCGGTCCAGTCGGTCGCGGCGACGGTGCCGGCAGGCTGGCCGGCATTATGCGCGACGCCGCGGGTTGCGTGGCTATCCCGCGGGAGGGCGACGCCGAGGGCGATGATGGCGAGGACCACGGTGATCGCCAGCGCCGCCTTGCCCGCGACAGCGGGGGTGGCGATACGGCGGGAGACGAAGGGCAGAAGCAGCCAGACGCCGAGTGGGGCGATGACGTCACCACGGGGTGCCAACTGCCAGAAATCGAAACCGACTTCCCAGATCGCCCAGATCAGCGTGCCGAGCAGCACGGCCGCATAGAGCCAGAAGGCTGCCGCCTGACGGCGCCAGGCGAGAACGGCGGTCACCAGGATGGCGATGCCGGCAATGAGGTAATAGGGTGAGCCGCCAAGGGCGAGCAGCCAGGCGCCGCCAATGCCGAGATACAGGCCGACAACAGCCAGGATAAGACTTGTTATGATCACTATGATCGGTGGTCGCGCGGTCGCGGTCATCGCCTTGCGTTCCTTCAGGGGCTTGCAGGTTTGGCGTTGTGCCGGAAGATGAAGTCCGGCGGCTCGGACGCGCGCGCCTCGATCAGGCTTTGCATGACGTCATGCTTGGGTGACCGGGCGCATACGGGATCGGTGGCGGCGGCATCGCCTGCCAGGGCCAAAGCCTGGCAGCGGCACCCGCCCCAATCCTTCTCTTTGAGGGCGCAACTCTGGCATGGATCTGGCATCCAGTCCGTGCCGCGGAAACGCCGGAAGGTGGGATCGTCATGCCAGATATCGCGGAGCGAACGCGCGCGGATATCGGGGAAGACGAGCCCGGGAATGGTTTCGGCCGCGTGGCAGGGCAGTGCCTGTCCGCGCGGGCCGACAATGATGAAACGGCGCGCCCAGCCGTCCATGCAGGCTTTGGGCTGGTCGCCGTAATAATCGGGCGTGACATAGTCGATCGCCATGCGTCCGGCATGGAGCGTGCGCCCGGCATCGACCGCCGCTGTCGCGTGACGCAGATCATCTTCATACGGCAGAAGCGCATCCCGGTTGATGAGGCCCCAGCCGTAATACTGCGTGTGTGCGATCTCGACCCGCTGTGCGCCGAGTGCAGCGCCGAGTGCGATCATCCTAGTCACCTCGCGCGCATTCTGGCGATGAATGACGAAATTGCAGGTGAGCGGCAGGCCGGCGGCGGTGACCAGGTGGGCGGCCGCAAGCTTGCGCGCCTGGGCACCGCGCATGCCGCCGATACGCTCGGCCTCCGCTGTGTCCGCATGTTGGAAGGAGAGCTGCACATGATCGAGCCCGGCATCCGCCAGCTCGGCCATTTTCGCCGCATCCAGCATGACGCCGGAGGTGATGAGGTTGACATAAAGACCAGCGGCCGAAGCCGCACGCACGAGTTCGGCCAAGTCACTGCGGGCCATGGGCTCACCGCCCGACAGATGCAGATGCAAGACGCCGAGATCGGCGGCCTCACTGAAAAGCCGGGACCAGTCGGCGGTCGAGACTTCCTCACTGGCACGGGCCATTTCCAGCGGGTTGGAGCAGTAGGGGCAGCGCAAAGGGCAGCGATGCGTGACTTCCGCGACCAGGGCCATGGGCAGTGGAATGGCGGTCATGCGCCCTCCCCCCGATCGACGATGACGCCGCGGGCCGCCAGATCGCCCAGCATCTCGACGACGTCCGCTTCGATGATCGCTTGCGGCGCCTCATACCGCGCGGCGAGATCGGCGACGATGGCGGCGACGGTTCGCGTGCCGTCGATCGCACCGAGAACCGCCTGGGCGGCGTCATCCGGCATCATGGCGCGTTCGGGTGTCAGCAATACCCAGACATTGCGCGCCGCATCGAAGCGGTATTTCACGCCGCGCGGAAAAGCCGGCACGCTGGCGGGCCCGATCACGCTCAAGCCTCTGCCGGAAGGAAACTGCCCGGCGGAACGAAACCCGGACTGACATAGGCGAAATAGAGCGCGTCCAGCTGCGACCACAGCACATCGCATTTGAAGCGCAATGCCGCGAGAACGGCGGTCTGCTTCTCGGCGTCCGTCGCATGACGTTTCACATAGTCCAGTGCGAAAGCCACATCCTTTGGCGCCTGGGTCAGACGCGGCGTGAAATAGGCCAGCGTTTCCGGCTTGATGAAATCATAATGCTGCAGCATGCCGGCGACACGTTCGCTGATGATGGAGGGCGAGAACATCTCGGTGAGGGAGGAGGCGATCGCCTCCAGAACCGAGCGCTCCGCCACGAAGCGCACATAGGCATCGACCGCGAAGCGCGTGCCGGGAAGAATACCTGTGGCGGACTCAACATAGTCAGCGTCCAGGCCGACACCTTCGGCGAGCTTGAGCCAGCGCGCGATACCGCCGGTACCGGGGCCGTCACCGTCATGATCGACGATGCGGGAGCGCCATTCGCGGCGCAGTTCAGCCGTTGGCAGGCGGGCCATCAGGCTCGCATCCTTCGCCGGAATGCGGCTTTGATAGTAGTAGCGGTTGAGCGCCCAAGCCTGAACCTGGCCGCGACTCAGCTTGCCGTCATGCAACAGGCGGTGAAAGGGATGCAGATTGTGGTAGCGCTCGGCACCGATTGCGTGGAGTGCGGCGTCAAGCTCTGCGGCAGATAGGACCGTATCCGTCATAGCCTCACCCTCATGCCATCGAAGGCGATCTCCCAGCCTGCCGCACGCACGGCCGCATGTTCTGCCGAGCTACGATCGAGAATGGGATTGGAATTGTTGAGATGGATGAGAATCTTGCGGCACAGGGGGACATCGGCAAAGGCTTCCAGCGTGCCGCCGGGACCCGAGACCGGCATATGCCCCATGCGGCGGCCGGTTTTGGGGCCAAGACCGGCCGCGATCATCTCGTCATCCTGCCAAAGCGTGCCATCAAAGAAGAGCAAGTCAGCGCCGGACAACCGATCTTTCAGCACATCTGTGATGTGGGCACAACCAGGAACGATGACGACGCGCTTGTCTCCATCGGAAATTTCCAGACCGCAGACATCGTCATCGGATGCAGTCGGGGCGCCATCCTGCTCCAGAAAAAGCGGCACCTTGCCCGGAACCGGAAAGAGTGTCGCGCGCAGCCGCTGCCCGCCTGCATGTGCGAGATCGAAACCCGTGTTGAGCGGGATGCTGTGGCGGTCCACGAAGTCTGACGCCAGCGCGTCAAAAATCGGATTTATTCCGACGATATCGAGCACGGTCTGCGTTGCAAAAATGGAAAATCTGTGCCGTTCGCGCAGACACAGCAGGCCAGCGATGGTATCGACCTCACCGGCTGTCAGTACAACGCCGCGCAGCGGTGAGGAGCGCAGCCCGGCCGTTGGTGTCAGCGCGGGCGTGGCCAGGATCTGCTGACGCAGGTCCGGCGAGGCATTGACCAGAAACCAATCCGTCTCATCTGCGCTGATCGCCAGAGAGGCCTGGCTTTGCGGCGGACAAGCAGGATCGCCGGCGCGGGCGCGACGGCAGGCTTCCGCATTGGAATTCCATTGCGGAAAGCCGCCACCGGCCGCCGCCCCGAGGACGGTGATTGCTATCATGGATAAAAAAATCCGCTCCCTTTCAGGAGCGGATGAACATCAGGACTTCGACGCGCAGACGTAGCTGTTGATCTCAGCACCCAGCGACACTTCAACGATACGGGGTTTTTTCCAAGCCATGACATGACCTCACAAAGATGAACACTCTGTAATTAGGTGCCGGCTTGCGATGTGGCAAGGCGCGCGCCCGGCCAAAAATCGAATGGCAAGTCCGCCCGCGATGGGACGCAGGGCCAGCTTAGTCAATCCGCCCGGTGAGACCGGAAAAACAGCAGATTCGGCAAGCCTGCGCCCTGTCCGGCGTAAGGATCGAAAACACCGAAATCGAGATTGCAGTCCGCCCCCAGATCACGCTTTCGTAAGCAAGCCTGTGGCACCTTGCGCGCCGCTTTCGTTTTGGGCGCCAACAGCCGTATCGTCCTAAAACCGCAACGAAATCGGGAGGTCTTGATGCTGGATGTTCTCGTGGTCGGAGCCGGCCCTGTCGGTCTTACATTAGCAGCAGAACTCGCGCGCTACGGCTTGTCGGTGCGGATCGTGGACAAGGCGGCCCATCCGACCACGACGTCGAAGGCGCTGGCGATCTGGAGCCGCAGCCTGGAGCTTTTCGACCGCATGGGCTGCACGGAAGCATTTCTGGCCGCCGGTATCCATGGCCATGGCGCCTCGATCCGCAGCGGCGGCCAAATCCTGGGCCATGCCAGGCTGGACGCCATTCCGAGCGTCTATAATTTCGCGCTGATGATCCCGCAGCGGGACACCGAACGGCTGATGGCAGCCCATCTGGCGCAGTTCGGCGTCAGCGTGGACCGCATCGTGGAACTGACTTCCTTCGCGGATCAGGGAGACCATGTCCGCGCCACGCTGCGCCATGGCGACGGCAGGGCAGAGACGATCGACTGCCATTGGCTGGTGGGCTGCGACGGCGCGCATAGTACCGTGCGCCATGGCCTCGGTGTTGAATTCGCGGGCGCGCCCGAACCGAATGACTGGGTGCTGGCCGATGTGATGCTCACGGGCCCTTCGGCGCCGCCCGCCGACGAGGTCAGCCTCTATCTGCATCGGGACGGGCTGGTGGTGATTTTCCCCATGCCGGGGCCGCGCTTCCGCGTGGTCGCGACGCTGGGTGCCACGGACCCCGCGAGGCCACGGCCGGAGCCGAGCCTGGACGCGATCCAGGCCCTGATTGATGGGCGCACCGGCGGCGGCTTCACGGCCGAAGACCCGCAATGGCTCGCCAATTTCCGGGTGCATGAACGCAAGGTCACCGAGTACCGGCAGGGCCGCATCTTCCTGGCGGGGGACGCCGCCCATATTCATAGCCCCGCCGGCGGCCAGGGCATGAATACCGGCATGCAGGATGCGATCAACCTCGCCTGGAAGCTCGCCATGGTGCGCCACGGCGTGGCCGACCCGGATCTGCTGCTCAGCTACAGCCCTGAGCGCAGCGCCGTGGGTGAGATGGTGCTGCGCAATGCCGGCCGCATGACGGAGATGGCGACGCTCGCCCATCCGGCCGCCCAGGGGGTGCGCAACCTGGTGCTGCGCTTTGCCCTGGGCCTGGCCCCGATCCGCGACCGGATGGCGCTGCAAATGAGCGAGATCGAAATCGCCTATGCGGAGAGCCCGCTTTCAGCCGGGGCGAAACGTGGCGCGCATGGGCTGACGGCGGGGGCGCGCCTGCCGCCCGAGCATTACGCTGGCGCCCCACCTGGCGCGGGCAATCGGCCGCGCTTCGTGCTGTATGCCGAGGCAGGGCCGGAGAGCGCGGCGCTGCTGACGCAGTTTCCGGCCCTGCTGGAGGACGCGGCCCGCCCGTCACCGGAACCGGGCCTTGTTCTGCTGGTCCGGCCCGACGGCTATATCGGCTTCGCGGGCAAGGCCGGCCAATGGGCAGAGGCCAGCGCCTATCTGGGCGGCCTCGCCGCGTGAGTCTTACCCGTCCTGGCTCGGCACCACCGAGATGATGACCTGAGCGAAGGCGTAAGGATATTCGTCCGTCATGGTCAGCGCGACCTGTGCCACCATGCCCGGCGGGGTCAGCGCGGCCAGACGCCGCGCGGCGCCGCCGGTCAATTTCAGGGTCGGCGCGCCGGACGGCAGGTTGACCACGCCGAGATCGGACATGAAGACGCCGGCGTTGAAACCGGTGCCCAGCGCCTTGGCGCAGGCCTCCTTGGCGGCGAAGCGCTTGGCGAAGGTCGGCGCCTGCAGTTTCTCCGTCCGGCGCAGCGCCTTGCGCCGTTCGGTCTCCGTAAACACGCGTTCCAAAAAGCGATTGCCGAAGCGCGCCATCGCCTTCTCAACCCGGCGGATGTCGCAAAGGTCGGACCCGATACCGATGATCATCAGCCCTTCGCCCGCTCCACCTGGGTGATACCGCTGGTGGCGCGCAGCCCCGCGATGACGGTCGAGAGATGGCGCAGGTTGCGCACCTCCACATCGAGCAGGATTTCGCAAAAATCCTGCTGCCGGCTGACGACGCGCAGATTGAGCACCGAACCGTCATGCTTGGTGACGGCGTTTGAGATATTGGGCAGCAGGTCACGCTCATTGGTCGCGATGACGCTGACGCGGCCGGAATAGGCCTGGCCACCGCGGGCGGAGGCGGGCAGCGTGTCATCCCATTCGACATCAAGAAAGCGCTCGGGGGTCGCGGCAAAACTCTGCAGCTGCGGGCAATCGCGGGTATGGATGGTGACACCCCGGCCGGTCGCGACAATGCCGACGATGGGGTCACCCGGCAGCGGATGGCAGCAGCCCGCGTAGCTGACGACCATGCCGGAGATGAGGCCGCGGATGGGCGGACCGGCAGCACTGTCGTCAGACTTCGACCCGGCGCGGCCTGCGGGGCGCGGCGGCAGGCCCATGCCAGGCAGCAGACGCGGCGCACGCGCCGTCTCGCGCATTTCGGGATAGGCCGCGTGGACGACATCCTTGGGCCCGACATGGCCGCTGGCGACCGCCACATACAGATCATCGACGGTGAGCAGCTTGAGGGTTTTGAGCGCGGGTTCCAGCGCGCGTTCCGACCCGTCCAGCCCTTCCTGGCGGAAGGCCTTTGCCAGCACCGCCCTGCCCTGCTCGCGATTGATGGTGCGCTGCTGCTGGGCGACGAAGCGGCGGATGCGGGCGCGGGCTTTGCCGGTGACGACGAAGCGTTCCCATTGCGGGGACGGCGTGCCGCCACGGGCGGTCATGATCTCCACCTGATCGCCGTTCTGCAGCTCGTAGCGCAGCGGCATCAGGCGCCCGTTGATCTTGGCGCCGACACAGGTGTCACCCACCTGGCTATGCACGGCATAGGCGAAATCGACCGGCGTGGCGCCACGCGGCAGCTGGATCAGCTCGCCCTTGGGCGTAAAGCAGAAGACCTGATCGTGATAGAGTTCGAGCTTGGTATTTTCCAGGAACTCATCCGCGGCCTGGCTGTTTTCAAGGATCTCGAGCAGATCCTGAACCCAGCGGAAGCGCTGCAGGTCGGCGGCCACCTGCGGATCACGATCCTTGTAGAGCCAATGCGCGGCGACACCGTTTTCAGCGATATCATGCATGTCGAACGTCCTGATCTGGACTTCGATCTTTTGATTGCGCGGCTCGCGCAGCGTGACACCCGTATGGATGCTTTTATAGCCGTTGGCCTTCGGCGTTGATATGTAATCCTTAAAGCGACCGGCAATGACGGGAAAGGCCGAGTGGATGGCGCCGAGCGCGATATAGCATTCGTCCCGCGTCTTCACGAGAAGACGGAAGGCCATGATGTCGGACAGCTGCTCATACGCGACATTACGCTTTTGCATCTTCTCCCAGATGGAGAAGGGCGATTTCTCGCGGCCCGTGACCTCGATATGGGTGAGGCCGGCGGCACGGCAGACGCGGATCAGCTCACGCCGGACTTCCTCGATGACATCGGCACCCTGGCCGCGCAGGAAGTTGAGGCGCGCCTGGATGCTGTCGAAGGCCTCGGGCTCCAGCTGCGCGAAGGCAAGATTCTGCAACTCGCTTTTGATCGCGTCCATGCCGATACGGCCGGCAAGGGGGGCGTAGATCTCCATCGTCTCCCGCGCGATGCGCTGACGGCGGGTCTGGCTGTCCATGAAATGCAGCGTCCGCATATTATGCAGACGGTCGGCCAGCTTCACGAGCAGGACGCGGATGTCCTTGCTCAGCGCCAGCACCAGCTTGCGGAAATTCTCCGCCTGTTTGGTGCGGTCGGATTGCAGTTCAAGCCGGGTGAGCTTGGTGACACCATCGACCAGCAGGGCGACATCCGGTCCAAACTGGCTTTCGATCTGCGCCTGGGTGACGCCGGTATCCTCGATCGTATCGTGCAGCAGGCCGGTGATGATGCTGCCGGGATCAAGCCGGTAGCCCGCCAGGATATCGGCGACCGCGATCGGATGGGTGATATAGGGGTCGCCATTGTCGCGCTGCTGGCCGGCATGCGCGGTGGAGGCGAGGACGAAGGCGCGGTCGATCTGACCGGCATCGACCTTCGGATCGTAGCTTTGGATTTTAAGGATCAGCGCCTTTTCAAGCGCCGAGAACGGCAGGCTGTCGATACCCTGCCCCTTGGCCGGTGGGTCCCCCCGGCCGGACGCCACACCGTCAGGCGGCGCGCGCGTCAGACCTATCAAGGCGTGGACGGCGTAAGACCGTCGTCCATCACCCATGGCGTTTTATCGCCGACCGCGACCGCCGAGTTCAGCCTCGATCGCCGCTTCAATGTCGAGAGAAGAATCATCGCGCCCCATATGGGCATTCTCCTCCTCGGCAGAGACGTCCTGCAAGCCGAAAATGTTCTGATCGGTCGGGATGAGGTCCATGACCTCCTCGTCGGCCGGCTCAGGCTCGGGCGCGCGGGAGAGCGTGCGGACCAGATCGCCTTCCAGGCGGTCCAGATCAACATTCTCCTCGGCGATTTCGCGCAGGGCGACGACAGGGTTCTTGTCATTGTCGCGGTCCAGCGTCAGCTCCTCGCCGCGGGCGATATTGCGCGCCCGCTGAGAGGCCAGCAGAACCAGCTCAAAGCGGTTCGGGACCTGCACAATGCAATCTTCAACGGTGACACGCGCCATCCGCTCAATCTCCGTGTGAAAGATGAGAGAACGCGGTGAGTAACCCGTCAGGCCGGCCAGCGCAAGGATTCTACGTCCGGCCCGCGGCATGGCTGGCATCCCAGCCCCCGGCGAAGGGCTGGATTTCGGCCAGGACCATGGCCTGATCAGGCAGGTTCGCGAGCAGGACAGCGGGCGTCAGGCCCAGCACCGGATGGCGCCAGTCCGGCGCCACGTCGATCAGCGGGACCAGCACGAAAGCCCGCTCATGCGCCCGGGGGTGGGGCAGAATCGGGTCCGGCTGGGGCGGTTCGCGGACGAGATCATCCACGGCGATGAGGTCGAGGTCGAGGCTGCGGGCGGCATTGGCGATACTGCGGGTGCGGCCGAACCGGGCCTCGATGGCCAAAATCTCGGCCAGCAGCCAGACCGGATCGACCATGCCGGACAGACGCATGACGCCGTTGATATAGGAGGGCTGGTCTGAGACGGGGACCGGGGCGGTGGCATAGAAGCGCGAGACCGCCTCCAGCCGCAGCCCCGGCAGGGCAGCGACCGCCATCACAGCCTGCCGGCAGGTCTCATGCGGGGGCGCGCCGTCCTGCCCGGGCAGATTGGCGCCGAATGCGATCAGAATCATGGGACCGCTCCCTGCCGGAGAGAACAGGCTTGCGCAAGACCGTAGCAAGCAATCCGGGTGATGATGCGTAGGCGGGCCGTCCAGGCTATGCCACAAGGGAGACACTGATGCACGCACAGGTTGTGCCGAGCGCCGAAGGAAGCAGGATGCAGCAATCCCCCGAATGGACCGAACCGCCACATGACTGCCCGCTCTGCCCGCGGCTTGTGGACTACCGGGAGGCCAATAGGCTGGCGCATCCCGACTGGTTCAACGGTCCGGTGCCGAGCTGGGGGCCGATCGACGCGCCCATCGCGATTGTCGGCATGGCCCCGGGCGTGCGCGGCGCCAACCGCACCGGCCGCCCCTTCACCGGCGATCATGCCGGCATCCTGCTGTACAATACGCTGATCCAGTTCGGCCTGGCCGAGGGGGCCTTCGACGCCAGGCCGGATGACGGGCTGCAGCTGGTCGGGTGCCGCATCATCAATGCCGTGCGCTGCGTGCCGCCGGCCAATCTGCCGACCCCGGCCGAGACCGCGACCTGCAACCGTTTCCTGACCTATGAGCTGCAGCGCATGCCCGGGCTGCGGGTCGCGATCGCCCTTGGCGTATTGGCCCATACGGCGGTGCTGAAAGCCTGCGGCATCAAGCAAAGCCATGTCCGCTTCCGCCACGGCGCGCTGCATGAGCTGCCGGACGGGCTGATCCTCGCGAACAGCTATCACGTGTCGCGCTACAACACGAATACGGGACGGCTGACCGAGGCGATGTTCCAGGACGTAGTGCAGGATTCTCTGGAACGGATCGCCGCCGAAGCCGCCTGACGCGCCCGGAGCGGCGCTTAGAACCGCGCCGAGACCGCAACCGAGCCGAAGTCGAACAGGCCGCCCTGCTGGGATGTGAACTCATGCGTCTGCCAGGTCTGGCTGGCGGTGACGCGCACGCCGTGCCAGATCATCGCGACGCCGACCTCGAATTCGCCCACCAGCGGGGCCGTATCAACGCTCGGCCCGTTGGCGAAGGAATTGCCGGCAAGCAGGGTGTTATAGGCGACCGCCTGCCCGTCGGCCCCGCCGAAGACATACCAGGCGAAACCGGAATCGGGCAGATAGGCGTCACCGCCATCGATGCCCGGCATGATGCGCCCGGCGCCGAAATCATCCTCAAGCCCCTGACCGATGCGCAGGACACCGCCGGCCTGGGCGTAGATCTGCTCGGTGCCGACGAAACCCGTGACGTCGGGCAGAAAATCGACGCCGACTGGCGCATCGTTCAGCGCCGGCAGAGAGGCGACCGTGAGCAACGGCACGCGCCAGGTGCGGTCTGCAAAGAAATTCAGCTCAGGGCGATTGTCGAGCTGATAGCCCCAACCCCGGTTCTGGGTGTCGCCGATGATGGCATGGAAACCGTTCTGGACGATTTCACCCCCGGCATCGGGCCCTAACACGCCGACCTGCATGCCAAGCCGCGTGCGGCTGGTGTCGGTATCCTGAATGAGTTGTCCCGTCAGCATCAGCGTCGCCGCATAGGGACGATCATTCGGATCGGGCGGGTTAAGCTGCGTATTCGACGGCGTGTACATCTGCTGACTGAGATCGATGCTGACACGCTGATTGCCGGAGCCGAGCAGCGCATGGCCAAAATTGGCCAGGAAATCCGGCACCTCGCCAGTCGGCCCCGTCCAGCCAAGCTGCACGCCGCTGGTATAGTATTCGTCCGTCGTTCCGGTGACATCGTTTTCGATGCGAATGGTATAGATGCTGCCGTCATCGGCGGGTGGAAGCGCCGCCGTCTGCGGCTGCGTCTGCGTCTGCGCCAAGGCATGATGAGATGCGGCAAAGCTGGCCGCGATCAGTACCCCCATGGCAAGCGGGACGGTAAAGCGCCGCAGACGACTGTGACCAGTGCGATTTTCCGGTATCATCATCTTTACACATTACATCCGAATTACGACAAATATAGCCTTATCCACGTCCCTCGCATCAGCAATAGCAACGATCAGGTTATAGGTGTTCTGTCACGCAATCGTGCTTGTGCGTTCCGCAAGACCGGTTCTGATCAAAATGCCCAGCGGCGTCTGCCATAAGGCGTCGGCCGGCAGCATGACTTTTCGCCGCCAGTTCGGACGTTCCATATCGGTTCCCGGCAAATTCAAAGCCTCGGTTTCCCGCCCGAGATCATCGGCCTGGACAAGATCGAGCACGCAGGCCGTGCGGCCGATATAGGCGTGGAAGGCCGCTGCCACGGTATCGGACATCGGCGCCACGGGATCGATCGACGCCACATCCGCGAGCAGGCCCTGCGCCGCGAGCGCAGCAAGCGCGATGCGTTTCTCCTCCGCCCGCTGCACCAGCGCCTGCTCCGTTGCCGCATCATCCGACAGATGCAGCGTGCGCCGTTCCACGATATCGGCGGCTTCCCACCAGCCGGCGAGCGTCGGCAGATCATGGGTGGAGACACAGGCAGCGGCCAGGGCGGGATAGGCGGAGGGCGGACGGAAGCCTTGGCCCTCGCGCTCGAACCAGAAGACGCGATAGGCGAGCAGACCGGACTCCGCCATCGCCTCCCGCACGCCGTCGGGCACCGTGCCTAGATCCTCGCCCACCACCAGGCAGCGTGCGGCCTGACTTTCCAGTGCCGTGATGCCCAGCATGTCCTGCAGCGGATAGGCGAGATAGGCGCCTTCCGCAGGCTTGCCGCCCTCGGGGATCAGGAACAGCCGGTTCAGCCCCAGCACATGATCGATGCGGAGCGCACCGGCGTGACGCATATTGGCCCGCAAGAGCGCGCCGAACCCGGCATAGGCTTGCGCGCGCATCGCCCAGGGGTTGGGCGGCGGCAGGTTCCAGTTTTGCCCTTCGACCGAAAACGGGTCCGGTGGCGCGCCGACTGAGACCCCGGTCATCAGCAAATCCTGCTCGGACCAGGCTTCGGCACCGACAGGCGCCGTGCCGACCGCCAGATCCCGGTAGAAGCCGAGCGAGAGGCCGGCCGCGCGGGAGGCCGCATCGGCCGCAGCCAGCTGATGGTCGGCGACGAATTGCTGGAAGGCGAAGAAATCGACCCTCTCCGCCTGGGCAAGGGTGACATCCTGTACTGCCTTGCTCTCGGGGTCACGCAGAGCAGCGGGCCAGCCTTGCCAGGAGACATCCGGGTAGGTGGCGCTGATGGCCTGGAACGTCGCGAAATGGGTCAAGGCACGGCCGCCGGCAGCCCGGAAGCGCGCAAAGGCGATCGCTGCCGGATGGCTGGCAGGCAGTGCCGTGAGGACAGCGAAGGCCGCGCGCAGCACCCGCACCTTGGCAGCCCAGACGCCGGGGTAGTCGACGGCTCTGCGCTCGTGCAACCCCGCGAAGGCGCCACCTTCGGCCGACAGTGCCGCCTGCACCGCCGGCAGATCGCCGAGATAGGGCAGATTTGCGACGTCGATATAGAGCGGGTCCAGAAAACGCCGGTCCGACGGCGAGTAGGGGCTGACGAGGCTTCGGTTTTCCGGGAACAAGGCATGCAGGGGATTAAGGCCGACGATCGCGCCGCCGACGCCGGCCGTCTGCCGTCCAACCGCGGCGAGGGTTGAAAAGTCACCGATGCCTTGATCGCCCGCGCGGCGCAGACTGTAGAGATGAGTCGCGATACCGAAACGGCGTCCGCCTGCGGCCAGCGCCGGCGGCAGGTAGCAGCGCTGGGGGGCGACCGTCAGCTGCATCTCGCCATGCTCTGCGCTATCCTCGCAGACCAGCCGATGACGGCCGATAGGCTGCGGCGGCAGGGAGACATGGCGCACATGACCGACACGCCCGTCAGCGCCTGTCACCGGCGCGCGTCCGGCATCATCCGGCAGCACCACGAAACGCGCCCGGCTGCCATCCTCGCGCGTCAGCACAAGGGCGATCGCCCGCGGCAAAGCGGCGAGCGCCGGCCCCAGCGTCAGCGTGATGGAATGCCCTTCACGCACCACCAGGCTGGGCGGCAGAGACGCGAAATCGCGCAGATTGGTGAGGCGATAGAGGCTTTCCGCGATATCGGCCGGGCTGTCCGCCGCAAGCTTCATCGCCCGCAGCAAGGCCCGCTTGCTGTCATCGGGGACATGATGGAGCGTGCCCGCAATATCCCACCAATCCTGTGCCAGACCTGCAGCTTGGGTGAGTGTCGCGAGCCGGCCGGCCGGGTCACGCCGGGCGAGTGCCAGACTTTCCGCCGGTACGATCTGCGCCGCCGTCAGCGAGGGTTCCTCGATCAGCAAAAGCGCGGTCCGCGCCTCCACATGCAGCGCGGCATCGACCACGACGCTTTCGGCCTCGGGCTCCGCACTGTCGATGGCGCGGCGCCACACGAAACCCGGACGCGGCGCCGGCACGGTGAGGACAAAGCCGGACCAGCCCGCATGCAGCACGACCAAAGCGCGGCTGCCGGTCTCTCCACCACCCGAGGCTGCGGGCCGGTAGAGATCAGCGATGAGCGTCCGGTTATCGGCATTCTGCCAATCCTCGACCCGCATCCCCTCCCCGTCCGGCCGCCGCCAGACGACATCGGGGCGCAATGTGTCATCCGCCGGATCGCCGGTCAGATGGGCGAGATGCGTCAGCGCCGGGCAGGCGCGGCGGGCCGCGATGAGTTTTGCCGTGAAACGCGCAAGGCCATGATCGGCCGCGTGCCAATCGACCCATGAAATCGGCGTATCCTGCGCATAGGCATTGTTATTGCCCTGCTGCGTGCGGCCGAGTTCATCACCGGCGGCCAGCATCGGCGTGCCGCGCGACAGCAGAAGGGTTGCCAGCAGCGCCCGGATATCGGCCTGACGCGCGATGACAACGCCCTCATCCGCGCTTGGCCCCTCAACACCATGGTTCCAGGACTGGTTGTCCGTGGTGCCGTCGCGGTTCTGCTCGCCATTCGCCTCATTATGCTTGCCCGCATAGGAGACGAGATCGGCGAGGGTGAACCCGTCATGCGCGGTGATGAAATTGATGCTGCGCGAGGGCTGATGCGTGCTCTGGCCGAAAATGTCGGACGAGCCCGCGAAGCGCGTCGTCGTCTCGCCCAGCATCCCGGCGTCCCCGCGCCAGAAGCGTCGCAGGGTGTCCCGGTAGCGGTCGTTCCATTCGCCCCAGGGGTGCGGAAAGGCGCCGACCTGATAGCCGCCATACCCCACGTCCCAGGGCTCGGCGATCATGGCGATGCCGCGCAGGCTGGGATCTTGCGCCACCGCCTGCAGGAAGGGCGCGCGCGGATCATAGACCGACGGGTTGCGTGCGACTGCCGGTGCCAGGTCAAAGCGATAGCCCGAAAGGCCGGCGCGGCGAACCCAGAGCCTGAGACTGTCCATGACCATGCGCAGCACGATCGGATGATCGACTGCCAGCGTATTGCCGCAGCCGGTATCATTGACCAGCACGCCCGGCTGGCCAGGGACGAAGCGATAATAGCTGCGATGGTCGAGGCCACGGAAGGACACGGTGGGGCCCATCGCATCGCCCTCACCCGTATGGTTGAAGACGACATCGAGCAGACTGGCGATGCCGCGTTCATGCAGGGCTTCAACAGTCGCGCGGATTTCCGCGAAGCCGCCGGGCGCCAGACGCGGATCGGGCGCCATATAGGTGACGGGATTGTAGCCCCAGTAATTGGTCAGACCGAGCGGCGGCAGGTGCCGCTCCTCCAGCCAGGCCGAGGAGGGCAGAAATTCCACAGCACCAATATCGAGACCGGTGAGATAGGAGAGCAGCGGCGCCTGGGCGATCGCCGCATAGGTGCCACGCAGCTGTTCCGGGATATCCTCGCGCAGCTTGGAAAAGCCGCGCACATGCATCTCATAGATGACCTGCCGCTGCCAGGAGAGCGGCGGCAGGGCCACGGCGTCATCCGGCGCTTCGATGATCGCCTTGGGCATAAAAGGTGCGCTGTCATCCTGGTTGGGCGGCGCGCCCGTTGAGGTACCAGGCGGCCAGTCGAACATGCTCGCATGCAGCGTGAACGGCCGGTCCAGCCGGGTTGCGTAGGGATCGATCAGCAGCTTGGTGGGGTTGAAGCGATGCCCCTCCGCAGGCGCCCAGGGACCATAGGCACGCAGGCCGTAGCGCGCGCCGACGCCCACACCCGCGATCTCACCATGAAAAATATCGAAGGTACGCGACGGCAGCAGGATGCGTTCGATCTCGGTCTCGCCCGTCTCATCAAACAGGCAGAACTCGATCGCCGTCGCATGGGCCGAGAAGACGGCGACATTGATGCCGCCCTCCGTCAGCGTCACGCCGAGCGGCTCCGACGAGCCGTCCGCCTTGATCGCCAGGGTCATGCGCGCAAAGCCTCAGTCTCAGTGATGTCCGGGCGGCCGTCGGCCATTTCCCGGTATAGTTGGGCATAGAGCCGCGCGGAACGCCGCCAGGACACATCGGTGCGCATGCCGTTGCGCTGGATACGGCGCCAAAGCGCCGGTTTGCGCCAGAGCGCGGCGACGCGCAGCGCGGCCGATTCCAGCATCTCGACCGTCGGCGGATGGAACTGCACGCCGGTGCCGATGCCCTCCGCCCGCGCCATTTCATTCGCGTCGATGACGGTGTCGGACAGGCCACCGACACGGGCGACGACCGGGATGCAGCCGTAGCGGAGCGCATAAAGCTGGGTCAGGCCGCAGGGCTCAAACCGGGAGGGCAGTAGCAGCGCATCCGCCCCCGCCTGCATGAGATGGCCCAGTTCCTCATCATAGCCGATGACGCAGCCGACACGGCCGGGATAGGCTGTCACCGCGTCGCGCACCGCGCGCTCCATCGCCCGGTCACCCTGACCGATGAAGGCGACCTGCGCCCCGGTGCCGAGGATCAGCGGCAGGGCATCGAGCACCATGTCGATGCCCTTCTGCCAGGTCAGCCGGCTGATGAGACCGAATAGCAAGACATCCGCATCTTCACGCAGGCCGACCCGCCGTTGCAAGGTCAGCTTGTTGATGCGCCGCGGCTTGATATGCAGCCGGTCGAATTTTGCCGCGATGAGATTGTCGGTGGATGGGTCCCAGACATCCTCGTCGATACCATTGAGGATTCCCTGCACATCACCGATGCGGTCTCGCACCAATCCGCCCAGCCCCATGCCACCCTGCAGGGTGGCGATTTCCTCGGCATATTTGGGCGAGACCGTGGTGATGCGATCGGCAAATTGCAGCCCCGCCTTCAGGAAGCCGATGCCGCCATAATATTCGACGCCATCGACGCCCATGGAATCGGGCGGAAGGCCAAGCCGGTCCAATAGTTCCGGCGCATATTGACCCTGGAAGGCGAGGTTATGCACGGTCATGACGGACGACGGACGCCGCCGGTCTGCCGCCCGGTAATGCAGATAGGCCGGCGTCAATCCAGCCTGCCAGTCATGGGCATGGACGATATCGGGCCGGAAGGCCGCAACTTCGCCGAGCCCAATGGCCGCCCCCACCGCGCTGAGGGCAGCAAAGCGGATGGGGTTATCGGGCCAATCTTCCTTGTCCTCATCCGTATAGGGCGTGCCCGGACGGTCATAGAGATGGGGGGCGTCGATGATGAGGATATCAAGCCCGCCGACGACCGCCCGCAGCAGCCGTGCCGGTCCGCCGAAGAGATCGTCGAAATGATGGATCGCCTCAGCCCCCGACACCTTCGCAAGCACCTTGGGGTAGCCCGGGATCAGCGAGGTGATCTTGATGCCTTCGGGCTTCAGGAAAAGCGGCAATGACCCCGCAACATCCGCGAGGCCGCCGGTCTTGATGAGCGGGAAAAGCTCTGAGACGACGGACAGAACGGAGACAGCGCTCCTCACGACCGCTGCACCGGCTCAGACCCGTCCAAGCATCCGTTATTCTGGATCATATGCGAAATAGACCGTGGCCAGAGGAGGAATGGTGATCGCCGCAGAGGCCGGGAAGCCGTGGCTTGGGATGTCTTCGGCCAGGATAGCGCCGCCATTGCCCTGGTTGCCGCCGCCATAGAGACCGGCATCGGTATTGAGGATTTCCCGCCAGCGACCGGCAAATGGCAGGCCGATGCGATAGCCTTCGCGCAGCACCGGCGTGAAATGGGAGACGACGGCGACGGGCGCGATACCCTCCTCACCGCCCATGCGGACCCAGGCGAAGACAGACTGTTCGGCATCATCGGAGACGATCCAGCGGAAGCCCTCGGGCTCGCAGTCGCGCCGATGCAGCGCGAGCGTCGCGCGATAGAGGTGGTTAAGGTCACGCACCAGACGCTGCACACCGGCATGCGGCGCCTGCTCCGTCTCATGCCAGTCAAGGCTGCGCTCGAAATTCCATTCCCCGCTCTGGCCAAATTCCTGGCCCATGAAGAGCAGCTTCTTGCCCGGCTGCGCCCACATGAAACCGTAATAGGCGCGCAGATTGGCAAAGCGCTGCCATTCATCGCCCGGCATGCGGCCGAGGATGGATTTCTTGCCGTAGACCACTTCATCATGCGACAGCGGCAGCATGAAATTCTCGGTAAAGGCATAGACCATGCCGAAGGTCATGCGGTCATGGTGCCATTTTCGATGCACAGGGTCCTGGGCCATATAGTCCAGGGTGTCGTGCATCCAGCCCATGTTCCACTTGAAGCCGAAGCCCAAGCCCCCGCTATAGGTGGGCGCCGAGACGCCGGCCCAGGCCGTTGACTCCTCAGCGATCATCGCCGTGCCAGGGAAATTGGCATAGGCGAGTTCGTTGACGCGGCGCAGGAAGGCGACCGCCTCGCGATTGTCGTTGGAGCCGTCCTCGTTCGGAATCCATTCACCGGGCTTCCGCGAATAATCCAGATACAGCATCGACGCCACGGCATCGACGCGCAGCCCGTCGAGATGAAAGACATCCAGCCAGTAGATGGCGTTGGAGACGAGGGTCGCCGAGACTTCGTTGCGGCTGAAATTATAGATCGCCGTATTCCAGTCCGGGTGGTAGCCGCGCCGCGGGTCGGCATGGTCATAGAGATGGGTGCCGTCGAAGCGGGCCAGGCCATGCGCATCGGTCGGGAAATGGGCGGGCACCCAGTCCAGGATGACACCCAATCCATACTGGTGCGCGCGGTTGACGAAACGGGCAAAAGCCGCCGGGTCACCGAAGCGCCGGGTGGGCGCGAAAAGCCCCACCGGCTGATAGCCCCAGGAGGCATCGAGCGGATGCTCGGTGATCGGCATCAGCTCAAGATGCGTGAAGCCCATCTCGTACGCGTACGGGATGAGCCGGTCGGCCAGTTCGTCATAGGTCAGGAAGCGGTTATTGTCGCCCCGCGCCCAGGAGCCGAGATGCACTTCATAGACGGTCATCGGCTTGCGGCGGGCGTCCCCCGTGCCGCGGGCCGCGCGATGCGCCGCGTCATCCCAGGCGAAGTTGTCGATCCGCGCGATGACAGAGGCCGTCGAGGGCCGCATCTCGGCTGAAAACCCGACCGGATCGGCTTTCAGCGGCAGCAGCTCGCCCTGAGGCCCGACGATTTCGTATTTATAGGCGGCGCCCTCCGCGACTTCGGGGGCGAAAATCTCCCACACGCCGCTGCCGGGGCGGCGGCGCATCTGATGGCGGCGGCCATCCCAGCTGTTGAAATCCCCCACCACGGCGACGCGGCGCGCATTGGGCGCCCAGACGGCGAAATGCACGCCGGGCACGCCCTCATGGGTCATGACATGGGCGCCGAGACGCTCGAACACGCGCTGATGCGTGCCTTCGGCAAAGAGGTAATCGTCGAGCGCGCCGAGCACCGGCGGGAAGGCGTAAGGGTCATACAATTCCCAGACGCCACCCGCATTCTGCGCGCGGAGCTTGTAGAGCGTGCCGGGCTGAAGATCCGGCACCAGGCCTTCAAAGAAGCCATGGGCGTGCTTGCGGGTCAGGTTGACGAAAAGCCGGTCATCCGGCCCGATCACCGCCAGGCTTTCGGCATTGGGCACGAAAGCCCGCACCGCCGGCCCGGCATCCGTCCTATGCGGGCCCAGAACGCCAAAGGGATCGCCATGCCGCGCGCCCAGAATGGCCTGAAGGTCTGCCTGGGCAACCCGCCAATCCAAGACGCGGCGCAGGCCGCCCCTTTCGCGTTCGATGGTCGTCACGTTATTGCTCTACCTGTTCGGCCAAGTCGGCACATTCCAAAGTTCGGACGCATATTCCCGGATCGATCGGTCCGAGGAAAAGAAACCCATGCCGGCTGTATTGAGAATGGCCGAGCGCCGCCAGTCTGGCTGGCGACGCCAGACAGACCCGACGTCGCGCTGGCGCTGATAATAGTCATCGAAATCGGCCGCGACCATGAAGTAGTCATGATGACGGATGGCATCGATCAACCCGCGATAACGACCCGGATCGTCGGGGCTGAAATTGCCGTTCTCGACAGCCGTCAAAACCTCCTGAAGCACGTCTGATTTGGCGATGAAATCGGATGAATCAATGGTCTGACGGCGGCGGGCTTCAACCTCCTCGGCCGTCATGCCGAAGATGAAGATATTGTCGCTGCCCACCCTTTCAAGCATCTCCACATTCGCGCCATCCAGCGTGCCGATGGTCAGCGCGCCATTGAGCGCGAACTTCATGTTGCCGGTGCCCGACGCCTCCATGCCGGCCGTCGAAATCTGCTCGGAGAGATCGGCCGCGGGAATGATGACCTCGGCCAGGCTGACATTGTAGTTCGGCAGGAACACAACCTTGAGGGCGTCGCGCAGCGTGGGGTCGCTGTTGATGACGCGCGCCACGTCATGGGCGAGCTTGATGATGAGCTTGGCACGATGGTAGCTGGGCGCGGCTTTGCCGGCGAAAATCTTGACGCGCGGCGTCCAGTCCCGCATCGGCTGGGCGCGGATCGCGTTGTAGAGCGCGATCGTCTCCAGAATATTGAGCAGCTGCCGCTTATATTCGTGAATGCGCTTGATCTGGACATCGAACAGCGCCTGCGGGTTGAGCCTGACCCCCACCCGCTCGCGTACCAGGCGGGCCAGAGCCGCCTTGTTGTCCTGCTTCACCGCGGCGAACTTCTCCTGGAAGCTCGCATCATCGGCGAAGGGCGCCAGCTTGATGAACTGCGTCTCGTCATCGAGGATGCCCGGCCCCACCGCATCGACGATGAGCTGCGTCAGACCCGGATTGGACTGGTAGAGCCAGCGGCGGAAAGTGATGCCATTGGTCTTGTTGTTGATCCTGTCTGGATACATCGCATTAAAGTCATGGAAGACGGTCTTGCGCATCAGATCGGTATGCAGCGCGGAGACGCCGTTGACCTTGTGCGAGCCGAGGAAGGCGATATTGCCCATGCGCACGCGCCGGCCATGGGTTTCATCGACCAGCGAGAGGCTGGTCATCATCGCGACATCGTCCGGGAAGCGATGCTTCACCTCATCCAGGAACATCAGATTGAGCAGATAGATGATCTGCATGTGGCGCGGCAGCAGCCGCTCCATCAGCGGAACCGGCCAGGTTTCCAGCGCCTCAGGCAAAAGGGTATGGTTGGTATAGCAGAAAGTCTTACGCGTAATGTCCCAGGCCTGTTGCCAGGGCACCTTATGGACATCGACCAGGATGCGCATGAGTTCGATCACGGCGATCGACGGATGCGTGTCATTGAGCTGGATCGCCGCCTTCTCATGCAGCGTTTCGATGGTCTTGAAGGATTTCAGATGGCGGCGGATGAGATCCTGCAGGCTGGCGGCGGCAAAGAAATACTCCTGCCGCAGGCGCAGTTCCTGCCCTGCCGGGGTCTCGTCGCTGGGATAGAGCACGCGGGAGATGGCTTCCACGCGGGTGCGTTCGCTGAGTGCGCCGACATGGTCGCCCTGATTGAAGGCATCGAGCCTGATCGGATCGACCGCGCGCGCCGACCACAGGCGCAGCGCATTCACATGCCGCCCGCGCCAGCCCACAATCGGGATGTCATAGGCGATGGCCGAGACCCGTTCGGCCGGGTGCCATTCATGCTGGGATTCCGAATCAGAGTCCGAGACCATTTCGACTTCGCCGCCGAAGCCGATGTCATAGGAGATTTCCGGCCGCTCGAACTGCCAGGGATTGCCCAGTTCCAGCCAGTCCTCGGGATATTCCTGCTGAAAGCCGTTCTTGACGATCTGACGGAACAGGCCGTGTTCATAGCGGATGCCGTAGCCGATGGCCGGAATGGCGAGGCTCGACATGCTTTCAAGGTAGCAGGCGGCCAGACGGCCGAGGCCGCCATTGCCGAGGGCGGCATCGGGCTCCATCTGGCGGATGGCGTCGAAATCGACACCCAGCTCATCCAGCGCCGCCTTGACCACGTCATAAAGGCCGAGATTGGCGAGATTGTCCCGCAGCAGGCGGCCGATGAGGAATTCCAGCGACATGTAATAGACGCGCTTGGCGCCCGAGGCGTAGGTCGAATCCGTGCTGCGGTGCCAGCCGTCCACGACACGGTCGCGCAGCGCCAGCGCCGTCGCCACATACCAATCCCGGTTGTTGGCGGCGATGCGGATCTTGCCGACCTGATAGTAGAGCTTCTGCTCGATACTATCGCGCATCGCGGCGACGTCGCGGGCCAGCGCCTCGGCCGGAGTTTCGTCGCTATAGGGCGCGCGGGTGGCGGGAGCGGCGGACGGGGCGTCATGGTCTAACGTCACCAGGGGTCTCTCCTCAACAATTGCGGCTCCAGGGCCGTTTCAGGTCAGTTTCTGGCCTGCCACCGGCCTTTTCCGTTTCGGGACAGACGGGGCGATTGTTCACAGCTTGCGCATGATCGCGGACGAAGGAAAGAGGCATTCCGCGGTCGCAGCATGACGAACTGGCGTCGGTCCAAACCTCAGCCAGACAGGTTCGGCAGCCCTCGTTCGCGGAACAGGAAGTTTGGCGAAACCCTCTGGTTGAACCTTCCCACGCCCCCATCTATGCGCCAGACCCCGATGGCGGCTCGCCGCGGGCGTGCTGCCCAAACCGTTCCGCTTCGATCCCCCGTAATCAGATGAGATGCGACCCATGGCTGTTCCCTTGCGTGCGACCTACAGGCTGCAATTCCACAAGGATTTCACCTTCGCCGACGCGGAGGCGCTGCTGCCCTATCTGAAGCGTCTCGGGGTCAGCCACCTGTACGCCTCCCCCATTCTGATGTCGCGCCCCGGATCGACCCATGGCTATGACGGTATCGACCCGACCCGGATCGACCCCGAACTGGGCGGTGAAGACGGGTTCCGGGCACTGGCCACGGCGACCCGGGCGGCGGGCCTTGGCATCATTCTGGATATCGTGCCCAATCATCTCGCGGTGGACAGCCTCAACCCCTTCTGGATGGAGGCTTTGGAATTCGGCGCGGAAGGACCGGCCGGACATCTGTTCGACATCGCCTGGCATAAGGGACAGGTGATCATTCCGGCGCTGGGCAAGACCCAGGCGAGCGCGATCGCCGACGGCGACATTACGCTCGCCGCCGATTGGGAGCAGGGCCGCCTCGTGGCCCGCTATTTCGACAATGCCTGGCCCTTGCGCCCGGAAGCGGTCGCCGCCGCGCTGCAAATGGCCGATGCGCATGACGAAGGCTCGCTCGCCGGCCTGTCGCAGCGTTTCCTGACGCTGGAACGGGCCGGGTCTCAGGACCGGCCGGCGGTGACGGCCGCCCGGGAGGCGCTGTCCGATCTGACCCCTCCGCATCGCGCTCTGGTCGAGGCGGCGCTTGCCCGCATGGACGTCGCGTCCGTGCTGCACCGGCAGCATTGGCGCCTCAATCATTGGCGCACCGAAAACGACAGCCTGACCTATCGCCGCTTCTTCAATATCACCGGGCTGATCGGCGTGCGGGTTGAGGACCCGGCGGTCTTCGACTTCATCCACGCCGTGCCGCTGCGCCTGCTCAAGGAAGGGCTGGTGGAAGGCTTGCGCGTCGATCATGTCGATGGCCTGGCGGACCCGACCGGCTATTGCGCGCGCCTGCGCCGCGAGGCCGGGGCGGAGGCTATTCTGCTCGTCGAAAAAATCCTGGAAGGGCATGAGGCCCTGCGCGACTGGCCGATTACGGGCACGACCGGCTACGAGCGGCTGAACGACATCCTGGGTGTCTTCGTCAACCCGGAAGGGTTTGAGACGCTGGACTCCTACCTGGTGCGCCAGAGGCTGCTCGGCGCTGACCGCGGCGAGCGGCTGGCAAGTGCCAAATCCTTCATGCTGCGGACCAGTTTTTTGGGCGAGGTCGATACGCTCACCGGTCTGGCCCATACGGTCACACGCAGCCTGCCGGAGCATGTCGAATATGGCCTGGGCACGCTGCGCGAGGCGGTGATCGCGCTGCTGGTGCGCTTTCCGGTCTATCGCGGCTACAGCGCCGACACGCAATCCGACCCCGTCGATGCCCAGCTGTGGCAGACGGCGCTGGCCGGCGTTGAGGCCCACGACAACCCCTGGACCTTTGAAGCCGCCCGCGCGCTGGTGGGCATCCTGCGCCATACCGAACCGGGGTCGCCCGGGGAGGAGTTCATGCGCCGCTTCCAGCAACTCAGCGGTCCGGCCATGGCCAAGGGGCTTGAGGATACCGAATTCTACCGCAGCGTGACGCTGACCGCCGTCAACGAGGTGGGCGGCGATATCGTGCAGCCTTGGCGCAGCCCGGCCGATTTCCATGCGATCTATGCTGGCCGCGCTGCGGCGCGGGCGCGCGATCTGATTCCGCTCGCGACGCACGACACCAAGCGTGGACCCGAGACCCGCGCCCGCATCGCGGCGCTGTCGATGGATGCGACCGGGTGGATTACCCGGTTCGAGGCCTGGCACGCGCTGAACAAGGGTCTGCGGCAGGATGTTGACGGCCATGAAGCGCCCGACCCGATCGACGAATGGCTGATCTATCAGACGCTGGTTGGCACCTGGCCGATTTCGGAAGAGCGGCTGGCCGAATATCTCACCAAGGCCATGCGGGAGGCCAAGCGCCACAGCTTCTGGGACCATCCCGATGAGGCGTATGAGGCGGCGGTGCAGGCCTTTGCCGCCAGCCTTCTGCGGGACGAGCGCGCCGCGGGCTTCCGCACCGCCCTGGGCCAGCTCGTCGCCGAGCTGGACTTGCGGGCGAGATTGACCGCGCTGTCGATGACCGTGCTGCAACTGACGCTCCCGGGCACGCCTGACCTGTATCAGGGCACCGAATTCTGGGACTTCAGCCTGGTGGACCCCGATAACCGCCGTCCGGTCGATTATACAGCACGGGACGCGGCCCTGGACCTTCCCAGCCTGCCGCGCCTGACCGCGGACAAGCAGGGGCTGACGAAGCTTTTCGTGACCCACACCTTGCTGTCCCTGCGCCAGACGCGGCCGGATATGTTCGTCGATGGCAGTTATACACCGCTCGATCTGCCGCATCCCTGGCTCGGCTTCCGGCGCGACCATGCCAGCGGCAGCCTTTTGGTGATCCTGCCTCTGGAGGCGGTCACAGCCGAGGTGCCGGCGGATCTGCCGCTGCCACCGAAAGGCCAGGCCTGGCGGCCGGTGCTGAGTGCCGCCGGCGGCGGAAGCGGGCTGGACCCGGCGGTGCCGATCATCGTTATGATCAGCGGCTGAGCGGCTGCGGTTGCAGCGTGAAAGGCAGTTGCCTTTCGCGCTGCAGCACGGGCAACATGGCTTTAATGCAGGCCGTGATCGCCCGAGGTGCGCCAATGAGTTTGACCGAACTGGACGCCCGTGTGCGGGCAGACCTCGCCTGTCTCGACTATCCGGCCAAGCCGTGGCTGGTGCCGCAAAGCCTGAACGGTCAGCCGGTGCTGGATGTGCTCATCATCGGCGCGGGCCAGGGGGGCCTTGCCACGGCTTTCGGCCTGCTGCGGGAAAAGATCAGCAATATCCTGGTGGTGGATCAGGCGCCGCGCGGTGGCGAAGGGGTATGGACGACCTTCGCCCGCATGATCACGCTACGCACGCCCAAACACGTCTCCGGCCCTGATCTGGGCGTTGCCAGCCTGACGCCGCGGGCCTGGTACGAGGCGCGTTTCGGCGCCGAGGCCTGGGCCGCCTTGGGCAAGATTCCCCGCGACCTCTGGCAGGCCTATCTGGACTGGTATCGCGACGTGCTGAACCTGCCGGTGCGTAACGACACCGGCATCGTGGGCATCGAAGAGCGCGGCGCAGTCCTGGCCGCCACCACCGACCGCGGCGAGGTTCTGCTCGCCCGCAAGATCGTGCTCGCGACCGGCATCGCCGGGTCAGGCGCCTGGCTGATCCCGGACTTCATCGAAAACAACCTGCCGCGTGACCGCTACGGGCATACGTCGGAGGCGATCGACTTCGCCGCCCTCGCCGGCAAGCGGATCGGCGTGCTGGGAGCCGGGGCTTCCGCCTTCGACAATGCCGCGACCGCCCTGGAGGCGGGCGCGGCCCGCGTGCAGCTGTGCGTGCGGCGGCGCCTGCTGCCGCGCGTGAACCCCTATCGCTGGATGGAGCAGGCCGGCTTCCTCAGCCAGTTCGCGGAACTGCCGGATCTGATGCGCTGGCGGTTCATGCGGCATATCTTCACCATGAACCAGCCGCCCCCGCCGGATACCGTGGCGCGCTGCGCGGCCTTCCCGCAATTTTCCGCCCATCCCGGCACGCCTTGGCTGGATGCGCGGATGGAGGGCGAGGAGATCCGCATCACGACGCCGGGCGGGGAGCTTGCCTTCGACTATGTCGTGATCGGCGCGGGCTTCGTGATGGATGCGTCGCGGCGCCCCGAGCTTGCCCATTTCGCGCCCGCCATTGCGCGCTGGTCCGACCGCTTCACCCCGCCCGAGGGCGAGGAGGATGCCGTGCTCGCCAGCTACCCCTACCTGACCCGCAGCTTCACCTTTACGGAGCGCGAGCCCGGCACGACCCCGGCGCTGGCACAGCTATATAATTTCACATTCGGCGCCATGCCGAGCATGGGCCTGTCCGGGGCGTCGATCAGTGGGCTGAAATTTGGCGTCCGCCGGCTGGTGAACGCCATCTGCCGGGATTTCTTCCTGGAGGATGCCGAAGCGCATTACCTCAGCCTGCTGGGCTACCAGGAGCAGGAACTGACGCCCGACGACTGGCCTGACGCGGGCGTCGGCACCAGCCTGGCACCGCGCGCCGCTGCGGATTGACCGCAGGCGCCGGGCTGATCTCCGGCCACGCATTGAACAAAAGGCTTCAAGCTGTCACGATTGTGCGGACGATCGCGAGGCTGGCCTATCGCCCAGCCTCCGCGCTGTGATAGGAGCGGCCGGACAGCCAAAAAGGTCCCCATAAAAATCGGAGGGCGTAGAACCCTCTGGCGGATTGGCTAAGCCATTTGTAAAGATTGTGAAATGAAGAGCGACACCAGGAAAGCAGCCCCGCTGGCCATCAACCTCGCACATGAATCAGATGACGCTCTGATCGTCCGCACGGCCTGGCTGTATTACATGGCTGGCCTCAATCAGGAGGAGACGGCGGCGAAGCTTGGCCTGCACCGCACCCGCGTCAACCGTCTGCTGGCGGAAGCCCGCGAACGCGGCCTGGTGACGATCACCATTCAGCATGAAAGCGCCCGCGAACTCGCGACCGAACAGGTGATCGCCCAGTTCTACGGGCTGGATTTCTGCCTGGCGACGCCGCTGATCGGATTTGAGGACGTCCGCGGCAACCCGACGCTGACCGCCGCCCAAGGCTTGATCGCGCGCCGCGCCGTGGGCAGCGCCGGCGCCAATTTCCTGCGCGGCAAGCTGGCGCAGGGGCCGATCACGGTCGGCGTCAGCTGGGGCCGCACCATCGAACAGGTGGCGCTCCATCTGTCCGGCGTGCGCAACCCGGAAGCCCGTTTCGTGTCCCTCATGGGCTCGCTGACGCGCAATTCGGCCTCCAACCCATTCGAGGTGGTGCAGGCCCTGGCCGCGCGCACCGGCGGCGAAGGGCATTTCATCCCCGTTCCCTTCATCGCGGATTCGCAGGCCGACCGTGACGTGCTGGCCTCTCAGCGCAGCGTCGTCGATGCTTTAGACATGGCCGAGAGCGCGGATCTGTATATCGCGAGCCTGGGCGAATTGTCCGAGAACTCGTCTCTGCGCACGCAGAACATGATCTCGTCCGAGGAGCTGCAGCAGGCGGTGGAAGCCGGTGCGGTCTGCGACACCATGGGCAAGCTTTTCGCGCTCGACGGACGGCCGATCGAGCATGACATCAACAACCGCACGATCGCCGTCAATATCGAGGCTCTGCGCGGACGCGATGTGGTGCTGCTCTGTGGCGGCATGGAAAAGATCGACGCGCTGGAGGCGGTGCTGCGCAGCGGCCTGATCCGCGGGCTGATTATCGATGGCGATACTGCGAAGCTTCTGGCCCACCGCTGTCAGCCGGTGTGATGACCAGAGCCACCCCGCGGCCGCGCGTCAAAGACGAACCGGGCCACGCCTGGCCGCGGGCAGGCATGGCCCGGCCAGGTGTGGCCCGGCTCGCTGTCGCGGGTCTGGCGCTGCTGGTGGCGGGCTTGGGTGTGATCACCGCCGTGCCGCACGCGCGCAAACGCCTGGCCCCACCCAAGCCCCGCAAACCGGTCGATCTGGACCGCTATCTGGGCCGATGGCACGAATTCGCGCGCTACACCGCCTGGTTCGAGCGCGGCTTGGAAGGGGTTACGGCGGAGTATTCGTGGCGGCCTGACGGCCTCATCCGCGTCGTGAACACAGGCCATCAGGGCGCCCCGCAGGGACCTCTGCGCTGGGCGGAAGCCAAGGCGCGGCCGGTGCCGGGTTCCGACAATACCAAGCTCAAGGTCGCCTTCTACGGACCGCTCTTTTGGGGCGATTACTGGGTGCTGGATCATGCGGAGGACTACACATGGTCCATCGTCAGCGAAGCCACCCGCCGCTACCTGTGGATATTGACGCGCGATCCGCACCCTTCGCCTGAACTGCGCGCGCTGCTGTTATCCCGCGTTCAGTCCTTCGGCTATGATCTGTCCAAGCTGCACATGACGGTGCAGGCGCCCGTTTGACACGTGCGATGCGATAAAGCGTGATCACCATGGCGTTTGCGGGCGAGCCGGGCTGAGTGCAGCCCTTCTGTTCCTCTTCAACCTTGGTTAAGCTTGATACCAAGGGAGGAACACAATGATCGAGAAATCCAAGGCCGTCTCGCCCCTGTCGCGTACCGCCATGGCCTATGTTCTGGCCGGTGGCCGCGGCAGCCGTCTGATGGAGATGACAGACCGGCGCGCGAAGCCCGCGGTCTATTTCGGCGGCAAATCGCGCATCATCGATTTCGCCCTCTCCAACGCGCTGAACTCCGGCATCCGCCGCATTGCTGTTGCAACGCAATACAAAGCCCACAGCCTGATCCGGCACATGCAGCGCGGCTGGAACTTTCTGCGCCCGGAGCGCAACGAAAGCTTCGACATCCTGCCCGCCAGCCAGCGCGTCAGCGAAACGCAATGGTACGCCGGCACGGCCGATGCCGTCTTCCAGAATATCGACATCATCCGCGACTATCGCCCGGAACATATCGTGATCCTTGCGGGCGACCATATTTACAAGATGGATTACGAACTCATGCTGCAACAGCATGAGGACAACAGTGCCGATGTCACCGTTGCCTGCCTGGAAGTGCCCAAGGCCGATGCCACCGGCTTCGGTGTTGTGGCCGTAGATGGCGAAGACCGCATCATCTCTTTCATCGAGAAACCCAAAGACCCGACGCCGATGCCGGACAACCCGGACATGTGCTTCGCCAGCATGGGCATCTATGTTTTCCGCACGCAGTTTTTGTTCGAGCAGCTGCGGCGCGATGCGGCGGACGAAAATTCGAGCCGCGATTTCGGCAAGGACATCATTCCGCATCTGGTGGAGCATGGCCGTGCCTTCGCACATCGCTTCACGCAATCCTGCATCCGCTCGGCTGAACATGCCGAAACCTATTGGCGTGACGTGGGCACGATCGATGCCTATTGGCAGGCCAATATCGATCTGACCGATGTCATCCCGCCGCTCGATCTTTACGATGCGAGCTGGCCGATCTGGTCCTATTCCGAACTGACGCCGCCTGCAAAATTCGTCCATGACGTGGGCGAGCGCCGGGGCGAGGCCGTCGCCTCTCTCGTCGCGGGTGGTTGCATCGTCTCCGGCGCGCGGGTGCGGCGCTCGCTGCTATCGACCGGCGTGCATGCGCATTCCTACTCCACCGTCGAAGGCGGCGTCATCCTGCCCTATGCGCGGATCTCCCGGAACGCGCATCTGACCAATGTCATCGTCGATGCCGGGGTGACGATCCCCGAAGGCCTGGTCGTGGGCCAGGACCCTGTGCATGACGCGCAACGCTTCCGCCGCAGCGAGAGCGGCATTTCCTTGATTACGCAACCTATGATCGATGCGCTGGGTCTATGAGACAGCTTGACGTTCTCTCCGTCACTTCGGAATTCTTTCCGCTTGTGAAAACGGGAGGCCTGGCCGATGTCGCGGGTGCCCTGCCCGGCGCGCTCGCGGGCCAAGGCATCCGGGTCACGACGCTGCTGCCGGGCTATCCGGCGGTCATGCAGGGGCTGCAGGACGCGGCGCCTGTTCATAACATCACCGATCTGTTCGGCGGCCCGGCACGGCTATGGCGGGGGCACTGCGGCGGGGCCGCGCTGATTGTCATCGAGGCTGGTCATCTGTTCGACCGGCCTGGCAATCCCTATCTGGACGGCGCGGGCCAGGATTGGCCTGACAACCCGCAGCGCTTCGCGGCGCTGAGCTTCACGGCCGCGGCCATCGCCCGCGGCCTGATGCCGGGCTATCTGCCCGATGTCGTGCATGGCCATGACTGGCAGGCCGGATTGCTGCCCGCCTATCTGCATTTCGACGGCGACGCCGCGGATTCCGGCACCACACGGCCGCCGAGCGTGATGACTGTCCACAACCTGGCCTTTCAGGGCCTGTGCGACGCCAGCCTGCTGTCTGCCCTGCGGCTGCCGGCCCAGGCCTATTCGATCCAGGGGGTCGAGTATTTCGGCCGCATCAGTTTTCTGAAGGCCGGCCTGCGCCTGGCCAATCATGTCACCACCGTCTCCCCCACCTATGCGCGGGAAATCTGCACGCCCGAAGGCGGCATGGGTCTGGACGGGCTGCTGCGCAGCCGCGGCACGGCCCTGTCCGGCATTCTGAACGGCATCGATACCGCGGTCTGGAATCCGGCGACGGATGCGGTGCTGCCGCAGACCTTCTCGGCCGCAACCCTTACTGACCGAGCCGCCAATAAGGCCGCACTTTGCGCCCGCTTCGGGCTGGAGCCCGACCGGCTTCTGTTCGGCATCGTCAGCCGCTTGACGACGCAAAAGGGGCTGGATCTGCTGCCCGCGAGCCTTGCCACGCTGCGCGCCATCGGTGCTTCGGTGGTGATCCTCGGCGCCGGGTCGGCCGATCTGGAACGCGCCTATGCCCAGGCCGCGCGGCCGGGCGAGATGGGGCTGTTCATCGGCTATGACGAGGCGCTGGCCCATCTCATCTATGCCGGCGCCGACGCGTTGCTGATCCCGTCCCGCTTCGAGCCCTGCGGCCTGACGCAGCTTTGCGCCATGCGCTACGGCTGCCTGCCTGTGGTGACGCGCGTCGGCGGCCTCGCCGATACCGTCATCGACGCGAATGAGGCGGCGCGCGACGCGGGCGTCGCGACCGGCTTTCAGATGGAGCGGGCCGACAGCACGAGCCTGGACCTTGCCTTGCAGCGCGTGGCGGCCGTATGGCGCGACCGCGCTGCCTGGACCCGGATGCAGGAGAATGCGCTGGCGGCCGAGGTCGGCTGGACGCGGTCCGCCGCGCGCTACGCCGACCTCTATCGCGGCCTTGTTGCCTGATCTACCGCAGCGGCCCGATGCGGGTCAGCCGTGCCAGTGCGAGCAGCGGATGACGCTGCAGAAGTTGCCGCGATGGAAATGCGGCTCCTTGTCTGCGATCACGTCCGCCTTGACGTTGCCGAAAGTCGTGTCCGGCTTGTGCTTGATGCCGTCATAGAAGGCCTGGATGATATCTTCCTTGAACTGCGGCGTGCGCGGAAAGGCTGCGACCACCGCTTCGCGTTCCGCATCGGAATACTGCTGATAGGTCAGGCCGAGCACATCCATCTCAACGCCCGCGGTAACGAGCGCCACCACTGGCTGCATGTGCTGCGGGACGCCCGGCGTAGTGTGCAGCGCAATCGCGGTCCAGACCGTAAAAGCGTCTTCTTCGGCGATGCCGTGGCTGCGCAGGAAGTCCCGCGCGGCATGAGCGCCGTCTACCTCGAAGCGTTCGGTCGCGCTGCTATGGCTCGGCATGAGGCCGATGTCATGGAACATGGCACCCGCATAGAGCAGCTCGCGGTCAAATTTCAGGCCACGCTTGACGCCGGCCAGCGCACCGAAATGGTAGACGCGGCTGGAATGGTTGAAGAGCAGGTCCGTCTCGGTCGCACGGATATACTCGGTGATGGTGCGCGCCAGCTTGCTGTCGGGAATGCCGGCGCCATCTGCGATGAGAGCCATGGGTGTCTCCTGTGAACTTGATTGTTCACCACCGTAAAACTCTGGCGATATGTCTTCAATTGTCGTAATACGTCATATACGGACGTATCCAGACCGAGACGGACACCCATGAAGCAGACGGCAAAAACGATCGTGATGGTGGCGCTGCCGGGTGTGCAGCTGCTGGACGTGTCCGGCCCGCTGGACGTCTTTGCCGAAGCCAATGTCCAGCTGGGCCGGGAGGCTTACCGGCTTGTGGTGGCGGCCGGCACAGCCGGACCGGTCCGCAGCTCATCCGGGGTGCGGCTGATGTCCGACCGGATCATCGGCGAGGACTGGGGGGAGCCGATCGATACGCTGCTGGTGGCGGGCTGTCCGAACGCCGCCGATGTTCCGGCCGAAGACAATGTCATCGCCTGGCTGCGGCAAACTGTGCCGACGGCCAGACGCTTCGGCTCGGTCTGCAGCGGCGCCTTTTTCCTGGCCGCCGCCGGGCTTCTGGATGGAAGGCGCGTGACGACGCATTGGGCAGTCGCGGAGCGGCTGGCGCGGGCCTTTCCGAAGGTGACGGTCGACGAGGATGCGATTCATGTCAGCGACGGCCCGCTGCGCACGGCGGCCGGCGTGACCGCCGGACTGGATCTGGCACTGGCCCTGGTCGAGGAGGACCTCGGCCATGAGATTGCCATGGGGGTCGCGAGCCAGCTTGTGATGTTTTTCAAGCGTCCGGGCGGGCAGATGCAGTTCAGCCGCAAAGGGGAAGCGGCTCCGGCGGGGCGGGCGGCGCTGCAGGAGCTTCAGCGCTGGGTCGCGGCCAATCCGGCGCTGGACCACAGTGTCGCCAATCTCGCGCAGCGGATGGCGCTCAGCCCCCGCCACTTCGCCCGCCTGTTTCGCAGCGAGGTCGGCATCACCCCCGCGACCTGGGTCGAGGAAGCGCGTGTGAGTGCCGCGCGGCAGATGCTGGAGGCCGGCCATGCCGCGCCCAAGCAGGTCGCGACCCGGTGCGGCTTTGCCGATGCCGACACGCTGCGCCGCGCTTTCGCGCGGCAGGTCGGCATCAGCCCGGCCGAATATCGCAAGCGGTTCGCGCGGGCGGCCTAGCGCCCTGGCGCGTCATCCCGGCCGCCCCCTGGCCAGAAATGGCCGCGCCCAGGCCCAGACGCGGCCGGTGCCGGCGACACCCAGCAGCACCGCGCCCCAGAGGGCGAGGCTCAGGAACTGGCTGATATTGAGCAGGTTGGCGGCGGTTGAGACCAGCTGCAGGATGATCAGAGACAGAACAAGGCCGCTGACCTTGCCAAAGCCGCCGGCGGGGTCGATGCCGCCGAGAACGGCGGCGAGAATGGTGATGAGCAGATAGCTCTCGCCATAGGCGGCATTGGCGGAATTGAAGCGCGCCATCATCAGCAGCCCGGCCAAGGCTGCCAGCAGCGCCGACAGCAGATAGACGCCCAGCTGCACGCGCCGCGTGTCGATGCCGGAATAGCGCACCGCCTGCAGGTTGGAGCCGAGCATGGCGACTTTTTGGCCGAAGGGCGTGCGCGTCAGCAGCACGCTCATCGGAATGGCGATGGCCACGAAGACCACCAGCACCACCGGCACGCTGAGCACCGACCCGTTGCCGACGAAGACCATGAAGGCGGGAAAGCCCGCAATGACACCGCCATGGGTGAGACCCACCGCCACGCCCTTGACCATGGTCATGGTGCCGAGTGTCGCCAGAATGGGCGAGACGCCGAGATAGGCGATGACAGTGCCGTTGAGCAGGCCGATCACCGCCGCCACCCCGAAGGCGGCGGCGATGGCGGCGACATGCCACAGCAGAAGACTGGCACCGCTGCCGCCCAGGCCGAAATGGGTGAAGACATAGGCGGCCGCGAGCGCCGAGAGATTGGCGGTGGCGATGATCGAGAGATCAAGCCCACCGGAGAGCAGCGGCACCATCATGGCGAGCGAGAAGATGGCAAGCTCAGGCAGCTGGAAGGCCATGGAGCGGATGGCCGCGCCATTGAACAGCCGATGGCCGAGCAGCACCGCAAACAGCACCATCAGCAGCAGGAACAGGATTGTCAGGCGGACCAGAACCGGGCTCGGCTTCCAGCGCGGAATGGCGGCGGCCACGGGGGGTTTGCGCGTCGTCACGGACCCCTCGCTCATGCCATCACCCGGCGCTGGCCGGCGCGCTGGCGCTGGCGTTCCAAAGCGAGCGCACTGACAGCGATGAGGATGACGGCGCCGGTGAAGCATTCGGACCAATAGGATTGCACGCCGAGCAGCAGCAGGCCGTTCTGCAAAAAGGCGAGCAGCATGACGCCGAGGATGGTACCGAAGACCGTGCCCACGCCACCCGTGAGACTGGCGCCCCCGAGCACGACGGCGGCCAGCACATCCAGCTCGCGTCCCACCAGCGCATTGGGCGAGACCGATTGCGCATCCTGCGCCTGGATGAGCGAGGCCATGCCGGCAATCAGCCCCATATAGCCATAGACCAGCAGATTGAGCCGGAAGACCTTGATGCCGACGCGCTGGGCGGCGTCCTTGTTGCTGCCCAGCGCATAGATCTGCCGGCCGATATTGGTGCGTGTCAGCAGCAGCGCGGTGACCACAAAAGCGCCGATCAGACCGATCATCTGCAGATTGAAGATATAGGGATTGCCCTGGGCGTCGGTATAGACGACCCAGCTGGCGCCATTGGTGAACCAGTCGGGCAGCGCAAAAATCTCATTCCCGTGCGTGACAAACATCAACAGCCCGAAAAAGACATTCAGCGTCGCGATGGTGACGATGATGCTGGAGAGGCCCAGCGTGCCGATGAGCACGGCATTGATGATGCCACAAGCGATACCGACCACCGCGCAGATGAGGATCACGTCAATCCAGCCGATATGATAGTGGTTGGCGATCGTCATCGCCACATATTGCGCGACCGAGGCCGAGGCGGTGAAGGAGATATCGATACCGCCTGAAATCAGCACCACCAGCAGCCCGGCCGCCAGCATCCCTGAGAAGGAATAGGAGGTCAGCAGATCGATCATATTCTGCAGGCTGAAGAAGGAGCGCGTCGCGAAGGAGAGAAAGACGAAGAGCGCGAGCACGACGACCAGCAGCTTGCCTTCGTGGCTGTGCAGAAGGCGCTTGGACAGGTCAGGCATCGATCGCCTCCCTTAGAGAGGTTTCGGATATTTGGGCCGGATGGAATTCACCCTTCACGCGCCCGCCCTGCATGACCAGGATGCGATGCGCATGGTAGAGCACTTCGGGGATTTCGTCGGAAATCATCATCACCGCCATGCCCTCGGCCGCGAGGCGCTTGACGATGGCATAGATGCCGTCCTTGGCATTGATATCAACGCCGACAGTGGGGCTGTCGAGGATGAGCACGCGCGGCTGCGTCGCCAGCCATTTGGCGATGACGACGCGCTGCTGGTTGCCACCCGACAATGTCCGCACCGGATTTTCCGGGTCCGAGACCTTGATGCCGAGTTGCTCGATCCCCTGGCGCACGGCTGTACGCGTGCGCTCCCCACTCAGCAAGCCGCCGCCGCCCGTCAGCTTGTCCAGCGTCGAGAGCACGATATTCGCGGCGATCGGCTGCTCCAGCACCAGGCCGAGCGAGAGCCGGTCTTCCGAGACATAGGCGATACCCTGGTCGATCGCCGCGCGATTGGAGGTGAGGTGCACGGGCGCGCCGTTGAGACGGATTTCGCCGCGATCAGCCGGGCGCATGCCAAAGAGCGACAGCGCCAGCTCCGTTCGGCCGGAGCCGAGCAGGCCGATGACGCCCAGGATTTCACCCTTGCGGATATCGAGGCTGACATCCTCAAAATCCCCACGTCGGGAAAGGCCTTTGACGGAGAGCACGACCGGCGCCTGCGACAGATCCGGCACATCGATCTTGTAGTCGAACTCATGGCCGGTCATGAGCGTGCCGAGCCGCTTGGGCGTGATTTCCTGAGCATCCCAGGTGCCAAGCTTGCGGCCGTCGCGCAGCACCGTGACGCGCTCGGCGATTTCCATCACCTCATCCAGCCGGTGGCTGACAAAGACGACGGCAATGCCGCGGCGCTTCAATTCCCGCGTGATCTCGAGCAGGGTATCGACTTCAGAGCGGGTGAGCGAGGCGGTCGGCTCGTCCATGATGACAAGCCGTGCTTCCGCGGCGAGCGCGCGGCAGATGGCGACGAGCTGACGCTGGGCGATGGAGAGTTCGCCGACCAAGGCTTCAGGATCGAGCGAGACGCCAAGCCGGGCGATGACCGCCTCGGCCCGCGCGCGCAGGCGCCGGTGGCTGGCGCCGCGAAAGCCACGCAGATGCTGCGCGAAAGCAATATTCTCGGCGACCGTGAGATCCGGGAAAAGCGAAAGATCCTGATAGATGACCTGAATGCCGATGCGCGTACTCTCCGCCGGCGTCAGATGCGTGTGACGCTCGCCGTCAATGACGATCTCACCCCCCGCATCCGGGGGCTGCACGCCGGAGATGATCTTGATCAGCGTGGATTTGCCGGAGCCGTTCTCACCCGCCAGGCAATGCACCTCTCCGGCGGCAATCGTCAGATCAACGCTGTCCAGCGCGGTGACGCCCCCGAAATGCTTCGATATTCCCGTCAGGCTTATGAAATCGGGCAAGCGTCCACTCCTACCGTCCAGCCAAACCCTGTCATGCCCGGGCCATGACCCGGGCATCTACCGAGGCGAGTAGACCCCCGGGTCAAGCCCGGGGGCGACGTCGTACAAGGCACGTGTGGCGATCTTTAGAGCCCGGTGGAGGCGATGATGCTGTCGATATTGCTTTTGTCGAAAGACAGAATGCGATCCACGCTGATCAGCTTATTGGCCGAGTCTACGGTCGCCTTGCCCATGCCCGGAATATCCATGCCGGTCTCGAACTTGGCGCCCTGCAATTGCAGGCTTGCGACCGCCACCATGGCGTAGCCGGCATCCTTCGGGCTCCAGAGGAAGCCCTGGCGAATGACGCCCGCGTCGATCAGCGGCTTGCCCTGGGATGGGATGACGGTGCCGACGATCGAGATTTTCTTCTGCAGATGCCGCTGACGCACGACATTACCGGAACCGATCGGCCCGTTGGAGCCGAAGCCCAGAATGCCGCGCACATTCGGATAGCCCTGCAGCACTTCGCGCGTCACCTGTTCCGAGGTGTCGATCTCATCCGCGCCAGGGAAGCGGGAAGTGGCGAGTTTCATATTGGGATAGTTCTTGAGCTGATAGGCGATCGCCGCATCGGCCCATTTGTTGTGCAGCGGCGTCGTCAGCGTGCCGACATAGATGACGTATTCGCCCTTCTCTCCCATATCCTGGGCGAGCGCCTTCATCTGCATCTCACCGAAGACAACCGAATCGAGCAGTTCCACGTCCCAGGTGCGGCCGTCCTGATTGGGGCCTTCCTGGGTGATGACGATGATGCCGGCGGCCTGGGCGCGGGCGAGCACCGGTGCCAGCACCTTCACATCCAGCGGCACGAGGCCGAGCACGTCGACCTTCTTGGCGATCTGATCTTCCACCAGACGCACCTGCTGCGCGGGATCGACCGTGACGGGCCCGACCATGGAGGTGTTGAGGTGGAATTTCTCGCCGCCTTCGATCAGGCCCTTCTGCAGGAAGTTGAACCAGGGCACGCCCTGAATCTTGACGACGGTCGCCATGACTTTTTCGGTATCGGCGAAGCTGGCTTTGGGCAGCGCTGCGGCAAGCAGGCCACCGCCGACAAGTCCTGCCACCTGACGGCGTCCCAATACGGGCGTGATGATCTTCTTCATGATTGACGTCCCTCTCTGATCTTTTGACCGTTTCTTACTTCTAGGCGTCTTTTATTATTCTTGATCTATAGTCCTGCCGCGATGGACAGTCGCGCGGCACGGACGGACCCGCCCGATGCTAATGCCCGCCCCATCTGCTCGGCTCTGATGGCCGACGTCCTCCTCGTGCCTCTGCGCATGACCTGCGTCTGATGCAATCAGCAAACCATAAAGGTTTCCAGAGGGACAGCCCGTAACCCTACCTTTGTCAAATATATTCGGCATATGATGCCGCACTTATGCGCATGCGGTCCTGGCGTATTGCACGTTTGCGCAAGCCTTCATGACCCCGGAGGCTTGCCAGCGGCGCCCAAGACTCCCAAGCTCTGGGGCAAGAGAGGCTGCCCAAGGTAGCGCTACCGGGAGGAACGAGCGATGACGGACGACGACTATCTGCCCCAGGACCACGAGAGCGCGACGCTGATCGGCCGCGTTTATGACCCCAGCATTGGCGGCCCCTGCATCGTGCATCTGCGCGGCGACCAATTGGCCGATATCACGGCGGCCGGCCCCACCGTCTCTGCCCTGCTGGAGCGCGACGACCTGCTGAGCGCGGTGCGCGAGGTACCGACCGCCCGCAGCTTCCCGGTCGCCGAGGTGATCGCCAATAGCCTGGCGGGCCGGCGGGATGCGCCCTACCTGCTTGCCCCTTGCGATCTGCAGGCGGTGAAAGCCTGTGGCGTCACCTTCGCCCGCTCCATGCTGGAACGCGTCATCGAAGAGCGCGCCCGCGGCGATTTCCGCGCCGCGGCGACCATCCGCGTCCAGATCAGCAATGCCATCGGCGGCCAGTTGCGCGACCTCAAGCCCGGTTCGACTGAGGCGGCACGCGCCAAGGAGGTGCTGATGGAGGCGGGCTACTGGTCACAATATCTGGAAGTCGGCATCGGCCCGGATGCCGAGGTTTTCACCAAGGCTCCGGTCCTCGCCTCTGTCGGCCTGGGCTCGGAGATCGGCATTCTGCAAAAGTCGAGCTGGAACAATCCCGAGCCTGAAGCGGTTCTCGCCGTCAACAGCCGTGGGCAGATTCTGGGCGCCACACTCGGCAATGACGTCAATCTGCGCGATATCGAGGGCCGCAGCGCCCTGCTGCTGGGCAAAGCCAAGGACAACAACGCTTCTTCCGCCATCGGCCCCTTCATCCGCCTGTTCGATGAGGGTTTTTCGCTTGATGACGTGCGGCAGCTTGAGATTGCGCTGCGCGTTACTGGCGCGTCCGACGGCTATGTGCTTGAGGGCGCGAGTTCCATGAGCGAAATCAGCCGCGACCCAGCCGAACTGGTCAGCCACGCCACAGGGCCACATCACCAATACCCGGACGGTTTCATGCTGTTTCTGGGTACACTCTTCGCACCCATTCAGGACCGCGACACGCCGGGCCAGGGATTCACGCATAAGACGGGCGACCGGGTGGACATCTCCGCCCCGCAGCTTGGCAGACTGGTCAACACCGTCACCTATGCCGAAGCCGCCGCACCCTGGACCTTCGGCATCGGCGCCCTGATGCGCAATCTGGCGGAGCGAAACCTGCTCGGTCAAACCTGACCGGGTCACATCTGAGCAAGTAAAAATATATCACTTGCCGTCCGCCGGATGACTTGCAAAGGTATTTTAATAAACACACTGTAATGAAAATCACAGCGGCTGATCCAACAGCCGCGACACGGGAGCGCCAGGGCGATGTTCCACCAACTGCTCACGCCTATCAGTGGTAGCCTTGCCGCATCATGCGGGGTCGCGGCGCTGCCCATTCTGGTTGTCCTGGTGCTGCTGGGAGTATTGCGCCGCCCTGGCTGGCAGGCGGCGCTCGCCGGGCTGATCGTCGGCATTCTGGTCGCGATCATCTTCTGGCAGGTGCCGACCGGACTCGCGGTGAATTCGGCAATCGCGGGCGGCGTCTTCGCGCTGTGGCCGATCATGTGGATCGTCGTCGCCGCACTCACGATCTATAATATCGCAGTCCTGTCCGGCCGCTTCGATGCCTTCCGCGACTGGATATTGGAGCATCTGCCGGATGACCGGCGCGTCGTGCTCATCGTGCTCGCCTTCTGCTTCGGCGCCTTGCTGGAAGGGATTGCGGGTTTCGGCACGCCCGTCGCCATCATCTCCTCCATCCTGATCATGATCGGCTGGAGCCCGCTGGAAGCGCTGACCTACACGCTGATCTTCGATACCGCGCCCGTCGCCTATGGCGCGCTCGGCGTGCCGATCACCGTGCTGGGCCAGGTGACGCATCTGCATGACGTCTCGCTCGGCGCCATGGTCGGGCGGCAATTGCCGTTGTTTGCGTTCTTTCTGCCCTTCTATGTCATGTTCATCTTCGGGGGATGGCGCTCCGTCCGCGCGCTGCTGCCGCTTCTGCTGGTGGCCGGCGGCAGCTTTGCCGTGACGCAGTTCTTTACCTCGAACTTTCTTGATTACCGACTGACCGACGTGCTCGCCTCACTCGTCTCGCTGATCATCTCCATTTCCTTCCTGCAGGTCTGGAAGCCGGCGCCAGACGCCCGCTTCACCATGCGCCAGCATGCGGCGACGCAAGGACGGCTGACGCATATTTCCGGCTGGCAAGGCTGGCTGCCCTGGGCGCTGGTCTCGGCCGTCGTCATCATCTGGACGAGCTTCAAGATCTTCCATATCGGCGAGATGAAGATCCCCTGGCCGGGACTGAACAACGCCATCTTCATCACGCTGTATAACAAACCCTATGCGGCGATCTGGGATTTTCAGCCACTCGCGACCGGCACCGCCATTCTGGTCTCGGCGATCATCACTGCCTTGCTGCTGCGGGTATCTTTCAGTGATTTTCTGCGCTGCTTCGGCCGCACCTTCATCCAGCTGCGCTTCGCGATCTTTACCGTCATGTGCATCATCGCCCTGGCCTATGTCATGAATTACGGCGGCATGACCTATACGCTCGGCAAGGGTGTCGCGTCGCTCGGCAGCCTGCTCTTCCCGATCGCCTCGGCCTTTCTGGGCTGGATCGCGGTCTTTCTCTCGGGGTCGGATACATCCGGCAATGCGCTGTTCGGCAATCTGCAGGTGGTGGCCGCCAATCAGCTGCAGCTCAATCCGATCCTGTTTGCCGCGACAAATTCGTCGGGCGGCGTCATGGGCAAGATGATTTCGCCGCAGAATATCTCGACCGGCGTCTCCGTCACCGATCTTGTCGGCCGCGAGGGCGAGGTCTTTGCCCGGACCTTCAAGCATAGCGTCTTCCTCACGCTGCTGGTCGGCATCCTCGCCTTCCTGCAGCAATATGTCTTCACCTGGATGATTCCGCATTGACCATGCTATCGCCGGAGTAGGCTTAGCCGAGAGGCTGAGCCTGTCCATCGCATGGTGACCGCACCCGCTCATGAGCATTCCGACAAGCCACCCCTACCCTTTCGACCCGACCTATGGGTTTACGCTTGCGGCGCTGCGGGCGGTCATGCCGCCGGCCGCGCCACCCGGCTTCGACGCCTTCTGGCAGGCGCGCTATGCCCGTGCCCTGGCGCTCGACCCGCAGCCGCGCCTAAGCGAAAGCGCCACACGCCACCCCGATTGGCGTGTCTTCGACATCACCTATACCTCGACCGGCGCCTTCCCCATCGGCGGCTGGCTGCTGCTGCCGCGCACAGGCGCGGTCAGGCGCGGCCTGATCGTGGGCCACGGCTACGGCGGTCGCGACCAGCCGGATTTCGACATTCCAGTGACGGAGACGGCAATCCTGTTTCCCTGTTTCCGCGGCCTGTCGCGCAGCAGCCGGCCACCGATCTCGAGCGATCCGCAATGGCATGTGCTGCATGATATCGACAAGCCGGACCGCTATATCCTGGGTGGCTGCGTCGAGGATCTGTGGCTGGCCGTCACTGTCCTGACGGGGCTCTATCCCGAGACCGCAGGCCGGATCGGCTATAGCGGCATCAGCTTCGGCGGCGGCATCGGCGCGCTCGCCATCCCCTTCGACCGGCGCATCGTCCGCGGGCATCTGAGAGTGCCGACCTTCGGCGCGATGCCGCTCTGGCTGGCGCTGCCCACGACCGGCAGCGCGACTGCCGTGCAGACCTACCGCAAGACCCATCCCGAGGTGGCGGAGACGCTCGCTTTCTTTGATGCGGCGACGGCCGCCACCCGCATCACCGGGCCCATGCTGACGGCTGTCGCCCGCTTCGACCCCGCCGTCGCACCGCCCTGCCAGTTTGCGGTGGCGAATGCACTGGCCACCTCAAAGCATCATGAAACATTTATTCTGGATGCCGGCCATTGCGACTATCCTGGCATGGAGGAGCAACAAGCCCTCCTCACTGACACAGTCAGGCAGTTCTTTGGGGCGGCATGAAGCGAGATTACCGGCGCTGGTATAGTCCACGGCTGCATCGGGACATGGAGCTGCTGATCTTCGGTCATGCCGGGGCAAAGGTGCTGATGTTTCCGACCCGGGATGGCCGCTTCTGGGAATACGAGCAGCTCAATCTCGTCGGGCGGCTTGCCGACAAGGTCAATGCCGGACATCTGCAGCTGTATTGCATCGAGGGGCTGGCGCGGGAGACCTTTTACGATCAGGGAAGGCATCCGGCTGAGCGCATCCGCCGCCATGCCGCCTACGAGGACTACATACTCCACGAAGTGCTGCCGATGATGGCCTGGAATAATGGCCATGACTGCACCATCGCGCTGGGCTGCAGCCTGGGCGCCTTCCAGGCCGCGAGCCTCGCTTTGCGACACCCGCATCTGTTCCGCAAGCTTGTGGCCTTTTCCGGCCGCTATGATCTGACGATGCAGGTTGAAAGCTTCGGAGACCTGTTCGACGGCTATTATGACGACACGATCTATTTCCATACGCCGACGCATTTCCTGCCGGGCCTCGCCTGCGACTGGCGGCTTGATCAGCTGCGCCGGCTGGATATTACGCTCGCCATCGGCCGGGCTGACCCGTTCCTCGACAACAATCTCCATTTCAGCCGTCTGCTGGGTGAGAAACATGTCCATCACCAGCTGCATTTCTGGGACGGGCGAGCGCACCGCGCCGGGGCGTGGCGCGAAATGGCCGCCCTTTACGTGTGATGGTTAAACGAGTTTCGCCAATAGCGCATAAAGACGATCGCTTTCGTCCGCAGTCAGCGGGGCCAGCGTCTCCTGCGTGATGGTGGCGGCGGCGGCGAGGTTGCGGGATGCGACGTCCCGCCCCTCCGGTGTCAGATCAACCAGGAGCTTGCGCCGATCCTCGGCATCCGGCAGGCGGACGACCAAGCTTCGCGCCTCCAGCCGATCCACCGTGCCCTTGACGGTTGCGGCATCCATGCAGACCGCCCGCCCGAGGGCTGCCTGCGAAATGCGGCCGATGTCATGGAGTTTCGCCAGCACCGCCCATTGCATCGGCGTCAGCCCGTCGCCGATCCGCTGCGCGAAGATCGTGGTATGGCGCTGCGTCACCTGCCGCAGCAGAAAACCGATCTGCTCATCCAGCACATAGGCAGCCGCGACCGCAGCGTCTGACATGCTAACGCAACCCGTCCTGGCCGACGATATCGGCGGCGGCCAGACCACCGACGCGGGCGAGCGGCCGGCCGCTATCGGTCACCACCACCGCCACCAGGATTTCATTGGCCCGCGGCGCGTCGGCGATGCTGACCTCCATCGCGTCGAAATGGCTGCGCACATAGGCGGCATTGCGATGGCCGAGCGGCACGTCGATGACCGTGCCCAGGGTGCCGCGCTTCTTGGCCGAGGGCACCAAAGCAGCGCCGCCGCCCAGCACGCTGCGCATCGGGGCGCCCAGCTTGGGGTGCAGGATGGCGGCGGCATGTTCGATCTCCCCCGCCTCCCCCACGATCGCAGCCTTGCCGTAGCTCTCGACCGCGTCCGGCGCGATGCCGAGCGCGGCGACCGCGCGTTCCGTCAACATCCGGCCGAGTTCGGCACCGATATCGAACAGGTCCGTCAACTCGGTCTGAAAGCCTTCAGCGAAGGGATTGGCGATGACGGCGATGGCCGCCGCGCGCCGTGTGGGCGGGCTGACGGGCTGTCCCATCTCCACCAGCACTTCATCGGTGATGGTGACGAGTTTGCGGATGGCGAGCCGCGTGCTGCCGGGATCGCTCATCGCAGGCCATCCTCACCGCGAATCTCGGCCGCGGCCAGGCCGCCGACGCGGGCATGGATGCGCGCGCCTGTCGTCATGACCAGCACCAGCGCCAGTTCGTCGGCGCGCGGACCATCCGGCACGCCGACCTCGATCGCGTCGAAATGGCTGCGCACATAGGAAGCGTTGATATGGGTCACTGGAATATCGAGCCGGGTGCCGGGGCCGCCGACCTTTTTGGCCGAGGGCACGATAGCTTTCGCGTCCCCCAGCACCGCGCGCATGGCGTAGCCGCCGGGCACATGCCAGAGCGCGCCATGCTCCAACTCACCTGCGGCACCGACGATGGCGCCTTTGCCGTAGCCCTGCACGGCCGCCGGATCGCCCCCCAGGGCGGCCACGAGTGCCTGCGCCATCTCGACGCCCAGCGGCTCCAAGGTCTTCATGAAGAAAGCAATATCTTCGACATAGCGGCCGGCGAAGGGATTGGCGATGACGCTGATGGCCGCCGCGCGTTTCAGCGGCACCGCCGCGACCGGACCGCCCTCGTGGAAAATCTCCTCCACCGTCAGAAGACGCTTGCGCAATTCGATGTCAGCCATGGTTGGTTTCCTCTGTCGCGCAGGTTTCGCCCTGCAGATGTAAAGCGGCCCGTTCGATCAGCCCTTCGGCCCGCAGCCTGTCCGCCACAGCCAGGCCACGCGCCAAGGCGTCTGACACGTCCGAACGTGACAGCGGCCCGACATCGCGCGTGACCAGGATATCACCCAAGTCGCTGTCAGGCTGAATGCTATGCGCGGGCAGTCGCTGCACCGCCGGATGACCGGGCAGATCGACCGCATTGGCGATGACCGTCGCTGCCGCATCCGCCATGGCGGCAGTGCGGGCCAGCACGGTGACGGCATCCGCGATGCCGCGCGAAAAGCTGCGGCCATGACGGCCGCTGGTGCCCAGGCCCCGCGCCGCATCGCGATGCGTCAGCGTGAAGCGGCCGAAAAGGTCTATGGCACCCAGTTCCGGCTTCGCCACCATGCCGACGGCGATGGATTGGCCGGGTGCGAGGTGAAGCGCGATATCCCCGCCATTATTCACTGCCGCCCGGTCGAGCGATGCGGACGCCAACATGGCGGCGAGGATATCCTCGGCGACCGCACCAGCGACGGCGGCCATGGGGGTGATGAAGCCCCAACCCGCGAGCGGCGCGACGGCCGCGCGCATGCGGCGCGCGACGGCGCCCGCAGGCCAGGGACTGTCGGCTGACACGCCTGCCCGCAGCAGAGGCAGTTCGGCACAAAGCTCGTCCAGCACAGTTGTGAAACGGTCTCGGGCCGCACGATAGGCCAGTTCAACGGCTGCCGGATCGGCCTCCGCCATGATGACAAGGTCGATCGGCCCGTCCTGCAGATGCAGGCGCGGGATGGCGCCGGCGGCGGACGGCGGCAGGAGCTTTGCCACCGCACGACCGGGCACCGTCAGTGCTGTGTCAGCGGCAATAGCGGCCACGGATTCTCCGGCAGTTGCGGGACGAAGCGATGCGGTGTTGCGGCGTCAATCTCACTCGCCCGCCGCACATGATCCATATAGCCGCCCATGGCGGCGTAATCGGCCAGCGGCAGGGTGAATTCGATAGGGGCCACCAGTGCGGGCGTCGGCACATAGCCGAAGGCATTGTCCGGCAGCTTCAGGACATCGACCATGAAGGTGATGCCGCCACCGGGCCAGAGATAGACCGGCGCGCCGCCGCAGGTGAGGCGCGTGATGCTACGGCCGACCGATTGCGTGAGACGCACGGGATTATCCGTGACCCCCGCGCGCAAAGACCCGCCGGCACCGCCGATGAAGAGCACGCTGCAGAGCGCGGGCTCGCAATTCTCAGCAATGCGCGCGACCGAATCCTGCACCTCGGGCGGCAGGTCCTGCCGGACGGGGTGGAGTGCATCATCAAGCACGTAATAGCCCGCATGTTCGCCGGTGGTGCTGACCATCAGCATGCGGATGCCGGGGCGCGCATGTTTGGGATCGAAGGGGTCCAGGATCGACAGCGGGTCTGAAATATCGGTGCCGCCCCAGCCGGTACCGGGATGGGCGACCTGGAAATAACGGCCGGGGGTGGAACGGCGGCCGCGCATGCGAATGCCCGTGGGCTGCACGCCCAGAAGCTTGCCGCCCTGATGCTCGGACAATACCCCGGTGATATGGTCATCGACGACCACGACCTCATCGACCTTGTCGATCCATTGCGGCGCGAAGATGCCGATGGTGGCCGAACCGCAGCCGACGCGCATGCGCGTCTCGGTCACGCCATTGACGATCGGCGCCTGCCCCGCCTGGACTACGACGGTCGCGCCATCATCAATGGTGAGTTCGACCGCCTGCTTGTTCGACAGAGCCAGCAGCGTCTCGCACGTGACGCGGCCTTCCTTCTTGCTGCCGCCGGTCAGATGCCCGACCCCGCCCAAGGACAGCATTTGTGAACCGTATTCGCCGGTGGTGACATGGCCGACCGGCTCGCCTTGGGCGCGGACGATGGCACGCTCATCGCCCAGATGCCGGTCGGTATCGATCTTGACCTTGACACCGCAATAGCTGAACACGCCTTCCGTTACGACGGTGACCATATCGACACCGTCCACCGGTGTAGAGACGATGAAGGGCGCGGGCTTGTAATCAGGATAGGTAGTGCCGGCACCGATGGCGGTGACGAAGGTATCCGCGCCACGCACCAGCCTGCCGTCCCAATCCTCGCTCGCCTGGAGAGAGACCATCGGCGTGCCATGGGCCTCGGCCGCTTCCAGAAGAAGGAGCGGGTCAACACGCACGAGCAAGCCATCGGCATTGGCGTAGCGGTCACAGGCGCCGGCGAGGCCAGGGCGGATATTGCACATGACCGGGCAGGCATCACAGCGAATGGTGGCGGCAGGATCAGCCATGGTTTCGTTCATTCCTACTCACGGGCCGGCATGGGCAGTGCTGGCACGCAGTTTCGAAATTGTCTGGTCAAGATCAGGCCATGCCGGCTGGCCGGGCGCATATTGGCGGCGCAGAAACTGCACCAGATCGGCGATCTGGCTGTCCGACAGAACCGGGCCAAAGGCCGGCATCGGTCCCGTACTCGCCACCGCCGGCTGCGGCACGCCGCCCAGGATGATGCGAATCAGATTGTCCGGCCGGTCACTGTGCAGATTGCTGTTGAAGGCAAGGTTCGGCTTCACGCCGAAGAGCGGCGGCGCGGATGGCGCGTGGCAGACGGCGCAGGCGCCCTGGAAGATGCGCCCGCCGGGGCCGGCGGAGGCCAGCATGGCACCCGCATTGCGCGCGTCCGCCGCCTCCATCGCTGTCTTCTCCGCTTCAGCCGAGACCGGGGGTAGATCGCTTGCCAGATAATGCGCCATGGCACGCAGGTCGGCATCGGGCAGCGCCTGCAATTCATGGATGACCGGCGCCATGGGTCCGGCCGCCGGCCCGTGCAGGGGCGAGAAGCCAGTGCGGAGATAGGTGAACAGCTCAGCTTCGCTCCAGGGGATGGGCGCGCGCGACAGGGTGGACAGCGCCGGTGCCTCCCACCCTTCTGCCTCTCCACCGGCGTAACGCCGGCTTGCAATCTCAGCCCCCAAAGCGTTGCGCGGCGTATGGCAGCTGCTGCAATGGCCCAGGCCCTCGACCAGATAAGCGCCGCGGTTCCAATCCGCGGAGCGCGCGGGGTCAGGCTGGTAGGCGCCGGGCTTGAGATAAAGCGCGTTCCAAGCCGCCATCAGCGGCCGGATATTCATCGGGAATGACAGTCTGTTCGCGGGCGCTTTTGCGACCACCGGCGGCTGCGCCATCAGATAGGCGTAGATCGCTTCCAGATCGTCGTCCGTCGTCTTGGTGAAGTGATCATAGGGAAAGACCGGGTAGAGATGCCGCCCGTCCCGCCCGATGCCGTCCCGCATGGCGCGGCGGAAGGCCTCGAAGGACCAGGCGCCGATGCCCGTCTTCACGTCTGGCGTCAGGTTGACGCTATAGACCGTGCCGAAGGGCGTTTCGAGCGCGAGACCGCCGGCCAAGGGCTGGCCGCCCGGCGCCGTGTGGCAGACCGCGCAATCGCCCACAGCCGCTAGCGTCTTGCCGCGCGCGATGGTCGCTTGCGAATAGAGCGTCGGGTCCGGGGTCGCGATCGGATCGATCGCCGCGCGCAGCGGCAGTGCCAGCGTGCCAACACCGATCAGCCCGGCGAGCCCCAGGCCGAGACCGGCCCAGAAGCCGCGCTTCTTCGCGGGCGGCAGCGCGGGCAAAGCGGCCTGCAATGGCGGCGGTGCGACACCAGCCGCTTCCAATCCGGCGCGGACCCGTTCCGGCGTAAAGGGCAGCTCCCGAAAGCGGACGCCGGTTGCGTCGTAGATGGCATTGGCGATGGCGGCGGCGCTGGGGACGGAGGCTGATTCCCCCACGCCCAGCGGCGGTTCCTCCGGCTTGTCCATCATCAGCACGTCGATGGGCGGAATTTCGGGGAAGGTGATCATGGGGTAGCCACCCCATTCGCGCGTTTCAACCGCGATCTGGTTGAAACTCACCTCTTCCTTCATCACCCGGCTGATGGATTGGATGACATTGCCGTGGATCTGGTGCTGCACCCCGGCCGGGTTGATCATCAGCCCGGAATCCTGGCCGACCGTCACCTTTGTCAGTGCAACGTCGCCGGTCACGCGATTGACCTCGACATCGGCGACCCAGGCGGACCATGCCGCCGGCACGCCCGGGAATTGGCCATGGACATAGACCGCATAGGCGAAGCCGCGACCGCGCAGGATGTCGCCCTCGCCGCCCAACGATCCGGGTTCGGTATGCGGCACCCAATCGACCCGCGCGGCCATGGCCTTGACCAGATCGACGGCGCGCGGATCTGCCAGGTAACGCAGGCGGTATTCGATCGGATCGGCCTTTGCCGCGGCCGCCGCCTCATCGATCCAGCTTTCATGTGCAAAGGAATTCGGCATGGAGGACACGCCGCGCAGCCAGGAGGCGCGGACGATGGGCGCCATGTCATGAGCCGTCGCACGCAGCGCGGGATACTGATAGGGCGGGATCGCGGTACGGTCCCCCATGGTCAGCACCAGCGGCACCGGCGGCACCACGCCGGTCAGCAGAGAGGCGAGCAGCGGCGCACCATTGGAGGGGTAGCGGGTGGAAAAGTCATAGGAAGCGACATCACCCGTGGCCGTCAAACCGCCGCGCACCTCCATGAGCTGCGCGGTACCCTTCGGCTCCCACGCCGTTTCCTGCTCCCGCGTGAGTTGCACGCGCACCGGCCGTCCGACGGCGCGGGACAGCAGTGCGGCATCGCCGCCGACGTCATCGGCGCAGTTGCGGCCGTAACAGCCGGCCGCCTGCAGACGGATGATGTCGATCTGGGCCTCTGGCAGCCCCATGAGCTTAGCGAGATCGGCGCGCAGCATGTGCGGATTCTGCGTGCCCGACCACAGCGTCAGCCCATCCGGCCGCCAGTCCGCGACCGAGCATGACGGCCCAATCGATCCATGCAGGTGATAGGGCCAGACATAGGTCCGGTCCATCGGTTGCGCAGCCTGGGCGCGGGCAGCCTCGACATCGCCGCGATGAATGAGTTCGCGCGGCGTGCTGGGATTGGCGCGCAGGGCGGTCGGAATATCGGTGAGGTCCGGCAGATGCGGCGTCTGTTTCCAGAGGACGCGGAGACGTTCGGCGGCACGCGCCGCCTGCTCTTCCCGCTCGGCCACAATGCCGATGAAATCACCGATGACGACGACCGCGACGATGCCGGGCAGATCGGCGATGGAGGCCTTGTCAACCTCGATGAGGCTGGTGCCGACGAAATCCCCGGCATCGACGCCGGCATAGGGTGGCCGCACAACGCGGCCGTGCAGCATGCCCGGCACCCGCACGTCATGGACATAGACGAGCCCGCCGGTGGCCTTGGCCGGCAGATCAACCCGCGCGGCCTTCTGCCCGACGACGCGATAGTCCGCGACAGGCTTGAGCGGGGCTTCCCTGTCGAACCGCACCACAATGCGGTCCTCGCCAATCAGATCGCCATAGGAGAGCGCGCGATTGTCTGGCGCCGGCGGGGTCACGACGCCATCGGTGATGCTCAGGTCGCTGGCCGGCACATCCAGGCGCTCGGCGGCACGGGCGAGCAAAACGGCGCGCGCGGTGGCGGCCGCACGGGCAAGCGGCTTGGCGGTGATCTGGATGGTCTCTGACGCGATCGTCGGGCCCTGATTGGGCGTGCGCGCCGTATCGCCCAGCACCACGGAGACGCGTGGAAACGCGACGTCCAGCTCCTCCGCCACGATCTGGCCGAGTGCGGTGCCGATGCCGGTGCCGAGATCGACATGGCCGTTGAAGGCGGTGACGCGGCCGTCGGCCGCGACGATGACGAAGATCTCGACATCATCGGGGCCGGTGGCAGCCGGCTTGTCGCGCACCACGACAAGCTGGCGGGCGTCCGCGAGGTAGTCCGCCGTTCTGCGCTTCTCCGTCATGGGGCGGCCATCATCTGGGCCGCGCGTTTGGCGGCGCGGAGAATTTCGACATGGGCGCCGCAGCGGCACAGGTTATAGCGCAGCGCCTCAGCGATCGTGTGATCGTCAGGGCTTGGGTTGCGCGCCAGCAGGGCCGTCACCGTCATGATCATGCCGTTCAGGCAATAGCCGCATTGGGCGCCTTCCTCGGCGATGAAGGCGGCCTGTACGGGATGCGGGTTTTCGGCGGTGCCGAGACCTTCGAGCGTGGTGATCGCGCGGCCCTCGACCAGCCCTACGGGCAGACAGCAGGCGCGCGCCGCGACACCATCGACCAGCACCGTGCAGGCCCCGCATTCGCCCAGGCCGCAGCCGTATTTGGGACCGTTCAGACCCAGATCGTTGCGCAGAATAAAGAGAAGCGGCGTGTCATCCGCGACCGTCAGGACGTGGCGCTGGCCATTGACCTGGAGCGTCAGCGGCCGCAAGGGCGCTGATCCTCGCTACAATGCGATCCTGTTCCGCCGCCCCGCCGCATGACCCTGCCCGCATTTGATCGTTTGTATGCATACGATCATGGGTCGGGGGTCAATTCCCTGTCAACGGCTTTCCGTGGTCTTAAACCCCGGCAGCGCCATGGGCGACGAAATGCGGATTGCGGAAATCCGGCTTGCCATAGAGGAAGGGCTTACCGTCCGTCGTCCTGACACCGCCGCCGGCCGCCACGAGCACGGCATGGCCCGCCGCGATATCCCATTCCATGGTGGTGCCGAGGCGCGGATAGAGATCGGCCTCACCGCGCGCGATGAGGCAGAGTTTCAGGGAGCTGCCCGCAGCCCGGAAGGACGTGACCTTGCGACCTTTCAGGAAAGCCTCCATCGCCGCGGCGTCACCATGAGAACGGGAGCCCACCACCGTCAGCCCTTCCGCGGGCACCGGGCGACAGACGATTTGGCGTTCGCCGCTGGCATCCGTCAGCGTGGCACGGCCTTCGGCGCCGGCATAGGTCTCGCCCAGTGCAGGGGCGACGACGATGCCCAGCACCGGACGGCCATCCGCGATGAGCGCGATATTGACGGTGAATTCGCCATTGCCGCTGATAAATTCGCGGGTGCCGTCCAGCGGATCAACCAGCCAGAAGCGCGCCCCAACACGGGACGGCCCGAGCCCTTGCGCCACTTCCTCCTCCGAGACCACGGGGATATCAGGCGTCAGCGCCCGCAGCGCCGGCAGGATGACGGCTTCCGCCGCCTCATCCGCCAGCGTCACCGGGCTGCCGTCGGCCTTCTCCCGCACGCCGGCACGGTCACCATAGAAGACGAGCGCCGCGCGCCCAGCCGCTTCAGCCACCGGCCGGAGGGACGCGAGCAGGTCCGTGAGCGAGAGCGTGTCCCCCACAAGCCCGCTCATGCCGCATTGCCCCGCAGCAGGCCGCGCTCTTCCAGCGCGTCGATGATGCGGATAGCCGCCTGTTCCGAGGTCAGTTCTGTGGTGTCGATATGCAGTTCAGGATTCTCCGGCGCCTCATAGGGGCTGGAAATGCCGGTGAAATTCTTGATCTGCCCGGCCCGCGCCTTCTTGTAGAGGCCCTTCGGGTCACGCGCCTCAGCCAAGGCGAGCGGCGTGTCGATGAAAACCTCCAGGAACTCACCCTCAGGCATCAGTTCTCGCGCCATCTGCCGTTCCGACCGGAAGGGCGAGATGAAGGAGACCAGCACGATCAGCCCGGCATCCGTCATCAGCCGCGCCACTTCGCCGACACGGCGGATATTCTCCACGCGGTCGCCGTCAGTGAAGCCCAGATCCCGGTTCAGGCGATGGCGGACATTGTCGCCGTCCAACAGGGTGGAATGCTTGCCGAGTTCAAACAGGCGTTTTTCCACCAGGTTCGCGATGGTGGACTTGCCGGCGCCCGAAAGGCCCGTGAACCACAGCACGAAGGCCTTCTGATCCTTCTGCGTGGCCCGCACACTGCGATCAATCTCCATCGCCTGCCAGTGGATGTTCTGGGCGCGGCGGAGGGCGAAATGGATGGTGCCGGCGGCGACCGTCTCATTCGTGAAGCGGTCGATCAGGATAAAGCCGCCCGTCTCCCGGTTTTTCGCATAAGGGTCGAAGGCGACGGGCTGGCTGAGACTGACATTGCAAAGGCCGATTTCGTTCATCACCAGCTGCTTGGTCGCCACCTGCTCCAGCGTATTCACATTGACCTTGTGCTTCAGCGTGGTGATGGCGGCGACGACCGTGCGGGCGCCGAGCTTGAGCAGATAGCTGCGCCCGGGCAGCATGGCCGTCTCATTCATCCAGACGATGGTGACTTCAAACTGGTCGGAGACCTCAATCGGATCGTCCACACCGGTCAGCACGTCACCACGGCTGCAGTCGATTTCGTCTTCCAGACAGACCGTGACGGACTGGCCGGCGACGGCCACCGCCATGTCGCCGTCGAGGAAAACGCGCGACACGCGGCTTTCCCGGCCCGATGGCATGACGCGCACCACGTCTCCCGCCTTCACCGCGCCCGCCGCGATGAGACCGGAGAACCCGCGAAAATCGGGGTTGGGGCGATTGACCCATTGCACGGGCATGCGGAAGGCGCCGCCGCGATCGGCTGTTGTGGTCTCGACCGTTTCCAGATGTGCGAGCAAAGGCTGGCCGCTGTACCAGGGCGTATTGCCGCTTTTTTCGGTGATATTGTCCCCGGCCAGGGCCGACATCGGGATGGCGACGATATTCTCAAGCGACAAGCCGGCCGCGAAACTCATGTAGTCGCCCAGGATGCGGTTGAAGACCTCCTGGCTGTAATTGACGAGGTCCATCTTGTTGATGGCGAGCACGATATTGCGAATGCCGACCAGCGAGGCGAGGTAGGAATGGCGCCGCGTCTGCGTCAGTACGCCGCGGCGCGCGTCGATCAGGATCACGGCCAGATCGGCTGTCGAGGCGCCGGTCACCATGTTGCGGGTATATTGTTCGTGGCCGGGCGTGTCGGCGACGATGAACTTGCGCTTGTCGGTGGCGAAGAAGCGGTAGGCGACGTCGATGGTGATGCCCTGCTCGCGCTCGGCGGCGAGACCGTCCACCAGAAGCGCGAAGTCGATGCCCGCGCCCTGCGTGCCCGTCTTTTTGGAATCAGCCTCCAGAGCCTCGAGCTGGTCCTCGAAGATCATGCGGCTGTCGTAGAGAAGCCGGCCGATCAGGGTTGACTTGCCATCATCGACCGAGCCGCAGGTGATGAAGCGCAGCAGGCTTTTATGCTCATGCTGGCGGAGATAGGCCTCGATATCGGTCGCGAGGAGGTCGTTCTGCATATCCATCAGAAATACCCCTCCTGCTTCTTCTTTTCCATGCTGGCCGCACTGTCGCGGTCAATCGCCCGGCCCTGGCGCTCGCTTGTCGTGGTCAGCAGCATTTCCTGAATGATCTCGGGCAGCGTATCCGACCGGCTTTCGACCGCACCGGTCAGCGGATAGCAGCCAAGGGTGCGGAAGCGGATGCTTTTCATCTCGGGCGTCTGGCCCGGAGGGATGCGCATGCGATCATCATCGACCATGACGGTCATGCCGTTATACTCCACGACCGGCCGCAGCGCCGAATAGTAGAGGGGCACGATCGGGATGCTTTCCTTGTAGATATACTGCCAGATATCCAGCTCGGTCCAATTGGAGAGCGGGAAGACGCGGATCGTCTCCCCCTTGTTCTTGCGAGTATTGTAGAGATTCCAAAGTTCGGGGCGCTGGCTTTTGGGGTCCCAGCGATGGCCGGGCGCGCGGAAGGAGAAGATGCGCTCCTTGGCACGGCTTTTCTCCTCGTCACGCCGGGCGCCGCCGAAGGCGACGTCGAAGCCGAAATGATCCAGCGCGGCCTTCAGCGCCTCGGTCTTCATGATATCGGTATAGGAACCGCCATGGTCGAAGGGGTTGATGCCGCGCGCGACGCCGTCCTGGTTGATCCATTCATGCAGTTCAAGGCCGAGTTCCTGCACGCGCTGGTCGCGAAAGGCGATCATTTCCCGGAACTTCCAGGTCGTGTTGACGTGCAGCAGGGGAAAGGGCGGCTTGCCGGGCGCGAAGGCCTTCATGGCCAGATGCAGCATCACGGCGCTGTCCTTGCCGACGGAATAGAGCATCACCGGGTGCTCGGCCTCGGCCGCCACTTCCCGCATGATATGGATGCTCTCGGCTTCCAATCGCTGGAGATGGGTCAGGTCCGGCGCCGCCAGAGTGGCCGCGGTGACGGCGTTCGGCATGGTCTTCTCCCACAGATCGGGTCGCAGATGGTGACGCGGAATGCCGGTGAAAAGCTCCACCCGCAGCACCAGTTCGGCCGGAATTTCACGATCGCCGCTGACCCATTGGCTGACCGCACCCTCGCTCCGCCCGACCGCTTCCGCGATCTCGCGCTGACGTTTGCCGCTTTGGCGAAAGAGGGTTCTAAGGTCGGGCATGGGGCGCGGCTTTAGCCAAACTAAAGAAGCGGGACAACGGCGTATTGGACACTGCTGACCGTTGACAGACAAAGCCCTTGCTCCCGCCCTTCAGCTGGCTTTTAATCGTTCGCATACAAACGATCTGGAGTGGCCGATGACGCGACGGGTGGCCGGAATCGATGTCGGGGGAACCTTCACCGACGTGCTGCTCTTTGAGGAGGATGCGGGCGGCAGCCGAGTCCATTTCGCAAAGGTCCCGTCGACCACCGCCAATCAGGCGGAGGGCGTGCTGCAGGGCATCCGGGCCGCCGGCACCACGCCCGCCGCACTCGACCTGCTGATCCATGGCACCACCGTCACGACGAACGCCGTGCTGGAGCGGAAAGTGGCGCGCGTCGGCCTGATTACCACCCAGGGTTTCCGCGATACGCTGGAAGTAGGCCGCCGCACGCGACCCCATGCCTATGGTCTGTTCGGCGTTTTCGAGCCGCTGGTGCCGCGGGAGCTGCGGCTGGAGGTGCCGGAGCGCCTGAATGCCGCGGGCGAGATTCTGACACCGCTGGATGAGGCGGCCGTCACCCGCGCCGTCATCGCGCTGCGCGACGCGGGCTGCGAAGCCCTCGTCATCCATTTCCTGCATGCCTATGCCAATCCGGCCCATGAACTGGCGGCCGGCCGCATCGCCGCCGATCTCTGGCCCAATGCCTATATTACGCTGGGCCATGCCCTGCTGTCCGAATATCGGGAGTATGAGCGCGGCACGACGGCGTCGGTAAATGCCGCCGTGCAGCCTGTCCTCGATCGTTATTTGGAGCGACTGACCGAAGGGTTAAGGCAGGAAGGCTTCCAGCATGATTTGCTGGTGATGAACGGCAATGGCGGCACCATTGCCGCCCCCCTTGCCGCGCGCGACGCCGCCAAGACCGTGATGTCGGGTCCGGCTTCGGGCGTGATTGCGGCGGCGACCACTCTGCTGCAATCCGGCGTGGGCGATGCCGTGACCTATGACATGGGCGGCACCTCGAGCGACGTCGCGCTGATCAGCGGCGGCCTGCCGGAAGTTTCGGCGGAACTGACGATCGATTACGGCCTCCCCATTCATGTGCCCATGGTCGATGTCCGCACCATCGGCGCCGGGGGTGGGTCCATCGCCTGGCTGGATGCGGCCGGGATGCTGAGGGTGGGACCGCATAGCGCGGGATCGACCCCCGGCCCCATCTGCTACGGCCGCGGCGGGCGCGAGCCCACCATCACCGATGCCAATCTCATCCTTGGCCGGCTGGACCCGGCCAAGTTGAGCATTGCCGGGGCCGACCGGGTGAGCGTCGCGGATGTGCGCGCGATCTTCCAGGAGAAGCTGGCGACGCCGCTTGGCCTCTCCGTCGACGAGGCCGCGGCCGCCGTCATCGCGCTGGGCAATGTCCATATGGCGGGCGCGATCCGCATGGTGTCGCTCTCGCGCGGGCGGGACCCGCGCGCGCTGACCCTGTTCGCCTTCGGTGGCGCCGGGCCGCTGCATGCCGTGGCCCTTGCGGCCGACCTCGGCATCCCTGATGTGCTCATCCCGGCGCGACCGGGCCTGACCAATGCGCTGGGCTGTCTGGTGGCCGACCTGCGCCAGGATTTCGTCAATACGCTCAACCAGCCGCTGGATGCGGTAGAGATGACGGAGGTTCACCGTTTGCTCGCCGAGCAGAGCGCCCGCGGCATTGCCATCAATGCCGCCCAGCAGGGAGAGATTGAGGCGACCGAAATCCGTCATTCCGCGGATATGCAGTTCCGTGGCCAGACACATCTCATCCGGGTCGATATTCCTGATGCCGCGGTCAGCCGCGAGACGCTGCAAAGCCTGTTCGAGGAGGCCTATTTCGCGCGGTTCGAGATCCGCATGCCGGAGATCCGCGCGACGCTGGTCAACCTCAATACTTCCGTCACCGGGCGGCGGAAGCCTTTTCCTGTCGCGGCCTTGCTGAACCCCAAGGCGCGGGTCGCCGATGTGGCGAGCGCCCGCACCGGCAGCCGCCCGGTTTTTGCCGGCGGCGCATGGGTCGATTGTCCGCTCTATGCCCGCGATGCCCTGCCGCTGGGGGCGGAACTGACCGGGCCCGCCGTGCTGGAACAGGCGGACTGCACCATTTTCGTCGAGCCGGGTGCGAAGCTCCGGGTGGATGGGATCGGCAATCTGCGCATCGCCCCCGCGAGCCCGGCCGCAGCAGATGCCGAGACGAGCAGCACCGACCCGCTGGCGCTGGCCGTGATCGAAGCCGGCTTGCAGCAAGTCTGCAACGAAATGGATCTGGCCTTTTCACGCGCGGCCTTCTCGCCCGTGATCGCGGAAGCGGATGACCGGTCCGACGGCATCTACGACGCCGAAACCGGGGCCTTGATTGCGCAAGGGGAACTCGGCCTGCCGGTTTTTGTCGGCGTCATGCAGTATTCGACCGGAGAGATCACCCGCCTGATCCGGGAAGGCCGGGTCGCGGCACCCGAGCCGGGCGATATCTATATCGTCAACGATCCCTATCTCGGCGGCACGCATCTGATGGATGTGCGCTTCGCCATGCCCTTCTTCCATGACGGAAAACTGCTCTGCTGGCTGCAGAATACCGGCCATTGGCCAGATACCGGCGGCATGACGCCGGGCGGCTTTTCGGCGCATGCGACCGAAGTGGAGCAGGAAGGGCTGCGCCTGCCGCCCGTGAAACTCTTCAAGCGCGGCGAGATGGACCAGGAAATCCTCTCCATCATCAATGCCAATATCCGCGTCGCCGACCAACGCATCGGCGATATCAAGGCCCAGGTTTCCGCGCTCAAGATCGGCGAGCGGCGGCTGGCGGAGCTGATCGCGCGGCACGGGCTGCGCACGGTGACCGGGGTCATTACCGAAATGAAGACGCGGGCCGCCGACCTGATGCGCGCCAAGATCGCCGCGATCCCAGACGGGGTTTATGCGAGCGAAGCTTTCGTCGATTCCGACGGCATCGTGAATGAGCCGCTGCGCATCGCGCTGACCATGACCAAGGCGGACGACACGCTGCATTTCGATTTCTCGAAATCCAGCCCGCCCTGCCGGGGGCCGATGAATTCGGTCTTCGCGACGACGCTCTCCTCCGTCTATCTGGCTGTGCGGCATATCTTTCCCGATGTGCCGCTGAATGCCGGCGCTTTCGCACCCCTGGTGGTGCCGCGTCCCGAAGGCACGTTCCTGGATGCGCGCTATCCGCGCCCCGTCTCAGGCTGCGCGGCGGAAGTCTCCCAGCGCATCGCGGAGGCGGTGTTCCTGGCTTTGGTGCAGGCCATACCGGACAAGGTGACGGCCGCACCCGCAGGCTCTTCCGGCAATTTCGCGCTCGGCGGTTTCGACCCCAAACAGGGCGCGGGCTATGTGATGTATCAAATCTCCGGCGGCGGCTATGGCGGCAATTTGCTGCATGACGGGCTGACCAACGGCTGTTCCACCATCGGCATTTCCAAGACCGCGCCGGTGGAGGTGATGGAGCAGAAATTCCCCATCCTGTTCCGCCGCTTCGCGCTGCGCGAGGGCTCGGGCGGGGCCGGGCAGCATCGCGGCGGCTTCGGCGTGCATTATGAGATCGAAATCCTGCGCGGAGAGGCGACGGCGAGTTTCGTGATGGATCATGGCCGCTTCGGCCCTCCCGGCGCACTCGGCGGCCAGGATGGCGCGCGCAACGTGGTGCGCGTGCATCGCGATGGCGAGGTCTATGTGCCGGAGCATCTGTCGAAGGATCAGAATATCCGCGTGACGGCCGGGGATCGGGTAGAGGTGATGACGCCGGGTGGTGGCGGTTACGGCGACCCGCGGCTTCGGCCCGCTTCCCTCGTGGAACGGGACATCGCACGCGGCTATTACACGCGGGCGGAGGCGCAGGTGCTGTGGCCCGGCGTGACAGTGTCACTTGACGGTGTTGTTTAAAGAGCCCAGCCCATGCTGCTCAATCCGCTGCCGCGCATGTCGTGATCGCCGACCAGAAAGCAATATCGGCCAGGGCCTGTCTGGGCCATTAGCCGGCCAGGATTCAGGCCCTGCGCCGCGATTGATCGCTGTGCGTCAGCCAGATAGGTCTGCGCCCATTGCGCGATGAAGGATCGGTCAAGCAGGCCCAGCGCGCGGTTTTTATTGGTCTTGCCTATGCGGGTATCCAGGACATCCCGGCACGCCCACTTGACTTGATCTGTCATCACCAGTCCTAGGAACGCAAATAGTGTTTCAGTCTGACCAGGAAGGTCCGCGATATCGAGGGCTAATGCGGCAGGCCCGGCGGCGCGACGGGATGCGGCCAGGCGCGCCTCCATGGCCGCGATCGCATAGGCGCAGTCTGCCACGACCTGCCTCGCCTCCACCTCCTGCGTGAAAGACCCCATTGCCTGCAGCCGCTTGAGTGACCACTCACACAGGATATTCGAGATGCAGAGGCTTGTGAGGTCACGGTGAAGAAGCAGAAACCGACCTTCGGGAAACAGATCCATCAAAAACCGGGTGATCGTCTCTCCGCCATAGCGAATCTCCTTGAATCCCCAGCGCTGGGCAGGGGTCAGGCCGCGCGTGAAGGTCTCAATCAGCCAGTCGCGCAGCATGGTGCGCGTGGCGTGGTGGGAGACGGTGGTGCGCCAGGGGTTGAAGGCAGTCGCCGTCTTGTTTTTCAGAAACCGGTCCAGCCCCCTCTCCGCAATCGGGGTGACCAGAGGGGGATAGCACTGCATGGCCGTATCGAGCGCCAGCAGGTGATTAAGCATGCCTCCATGTTCACCCCAGATCACCAGATCGGGATGGCAATTCAACAACCGCTCGACCATCGTCGAGCCTGACCGATGCGTGCCGAAGATGAAAACCGGACCATGGTTCATGGTCATCCGCCCATGACGGTGAAAAGGTTCAGGGTCTGATCGGCTTGGATTGAACCGCGTCAACGATCGAACCAAACCGCGAATCAGATCCTGATTAAACAAATAAAGTTTGTCCGCAGAGCGAGATGCAGACGAATGCAACAAGATGGAGGCCGCGGACGATGGCAGGCAGGTGTTCGTAGCCGCGCACCAGATGCGGCAACCGGGTGGCCCAGACGAAGGATGCGCGACGACCCAAGGCCGACGCAGGCACACGAAGCCTCGCTTAGCCTCCCGGTGTTTGACGACCGCGAGGCCGCAATATACGTCTCTGATGTCTGTTGAGATAGACTTTCATAATCAGGCGTGGGGCTCAGGACGAGCCTTATCGGCGGAGAACATCCATGGACCGACCAGACTTCATCCGGCACTGGTCGGAGTTGGAGGGGCCTGACGACGCTCACTACCCGGACAATGACGAGCTGTTCGCGATCAATGCACCTCTGGGCAGAAAGCTCGGGCTGAGACGGATCGGAATCCACCACGAGCGTCTTCCTCCCGGCCGCCGGACTTCGTATCCACATGCCGAAAGCGCGCTGGAAGAGTTCGTATATGTTCTGGAGGGCACCCCAGACGCCTGGATCGACGGCCACCTTGTTCGCCTGCGGCCCGGTGACGCGGTCGGTTTCCCGCCCGGAACGGGAATCTCGCACACATTCCTGAACAACACGCCCGTTGAAGTCCGGCTGCTCGTCATCGGTGAGCCAACGACCGAGAACCGGATACGCTATCCGTTGAACGCGACCTATGAGGCGACTATCCCTGAACGCTGGGTTAATCCTCCCGACCGGCCGCTTGGTCCGCACGATGGTCGACCGAAGGTCGAAACGCCTTAGAGCGCTTCCTGTTCGCTTACGCTCAGGGAAAACACTCTAGATTATTGTTTTTACGAGCATCTTTACCTGGTCGGATGATTCCATCCGGCCAGGATCTGCTCCAAGCGGTATGGACGGTTCCGTAGAAGCAAGCCTCTAGGCACCCCAGGTCGCGAACATGCCGATAGCCGCCAGTGCCATGACGGCGGTCGCGAGCCACCCCAAGGCCTTGAGCACCGGCCCGAGAACGAAGTTACCCATCACATCCCGGCGCGCCGCCATCAGCACCATCATGACCATGATCGGCACGGCAACCACGCCATTGACCACGGCGCTCCAGAACAGCGCCTTGACCGGGTCCAGCGAGGTGAAGTTGAGCAGCGCACCGACCAGGGTTGCGGCGGCAATGGTGCCGTAGAAGGCCCGCGCCTTGAGCGGCCGGCGGGCAAGGCCGATGGGCCAGCCCCGCGCCTCCCCCACCGCATAGGCCGCAGACCCCGCCAGAACCGGCACCGTCAGCAGGCCGGTGCCGATGATCCCCAGTGCAAAGACGATGAAGGCAAAACGGCCGGCTAAGGGCCGCAACGCCTCAGCCGCCTGCGCGGAGGTCTGGATATTGGTGATGCCATGGGCATTGAGCGTCGCGGCCGTCGTCAACACGATGAAGAGCGCGACGAGGTTGGAAATCCCCATGCCGACATAGGTATCAATACGGATGCGCCGCATTTCGCGCGGGCCTGCGGCCGGCGTGTCCAGCAGAGAGCTGCTGTCCGACCGCTCATTCATATCCTCGACCTCCTCCCCCGCCTGCCAGAAGAACAGGTAAGGGCTGATCGTGGTGCCGAAGACCGCGACGACGACGGTGAGGTAGTCCGCCCGCAGCGAAATATGCGGCACGACGAGATGGAGCAGCACGGTGCCCCAGGGCACGCCGACCACGAATACCGTCGCGACATAAGCAAACAGCGACAGGGTCAGCCATTTCAGAACCGAGACATAGCGCGAATAGCGGAGGAAGATCTCCATACCCACCGAGAGCAACGCGAAACCCGCCACATAGACCAGCAGCGGACCCGAGATCAGCAGGCGCAGAGCCGCCGCCATGGCGCCAAGGTCAGCGCCGATATTGATGGTATTCGCGACGACCAAGAGAAAGACCACGGCGTTGAGCAGCCAAGCGGGGTAGTGACGGCGCAGATTGCCGGCGAGGCCCCGGCCCGTCACCCGCCCGATTTCCGCGCTGATCTGCTGGATGGCGCACATCAGCGGATAGGTCAGCACCAGGGTCCAGCCCAGGCTGTAGCCAAACTGCGCCCCGGCCTGGGAATAGGTCGCGATGCCGCTTGGGTCATCGTCGGATGCGCCGGTGATGAGCCCTGGCCCCATGATCTCGAAGAGCTTCGGCCGTTCAGGCTGTTTCGGCAGTTCGCCAGGGGCAAGCGCCGCGGGATTAGGCTCGCTCATCGTGACCCCTAAAGCTTTGCACTGTCAGGCTGGCTTATCCCGCGATCGGTCGCCTCACACCATGACGCGGCGGGTCACGTCGTGACGATAATCTGCACCCGCTGGCTGGCTGCACGCGCCAGGCCGAATTCGATGGCCTGACCGTCCGTATCCTGATCGACCGTCTCCATGACCAGAACCGGCTCGGAACTTTTCTGGTGTAGCAGCACGGCCTCTTCCGGGCTCGGCAGGCGGGTCCAGATGCGCGTGCTGCGCCGTGTATAGTCCGCTACGCCGAAGCGGCGCAAAGCGGCCGTCAGCGAGTTGGTCTCGCGAAACGCGGCGTCGATGCCGCGGAAGCGGTCGGCCGAGAGATGGGCGGTCTTCAGGCTGACCGGCTGCCCGTCCGCCCGGCGCAGGACTTCGAGGATGACAACCGGACTGTCAGGTGCCAGGCCCAGCGCCGCCGCGACCTCGGTACTGGCCGGCCCTTCGCGCGACGACAGCAATTCGCCATCGGCCAGGCGGCTCTGCTGGGACAGGATTTCACTGAAGCGCGTGCGCGTGCCCAGCGGATATTCGATGACCGGCGCTGGCCGCACGAAGGTGCCGCGGCCATGCTGCACGCTGACGAGACCGGCATCCGACAAGGCACCGATCGCCTGGCGCAGGGTGTGGCGATTGACGCCAAACCGGTCTGCCAGCGCCGTCTCCGTCGGCAGACGGGAGCCCGGCGGGAAATGCCCGGCGCTGATCTCAGCCGTCAGGATCTCGGCGATCCGCTGCCACATGACGACACGGGGTAGTCTCATTGACGCTCCTGCCTGGCCGCCGATCCGCAGCCTAAACGCAGGGGCTAAGCCAATCAGGCGTCAAAAACAACGCCTTCGACACCGTCATACCCGCGAAAGCGGGTATCTTCTGACGGCGGAGTGCCATTCGCAGCGCGTTATGGCCTGTGGCAGTCAAGAAGATGCCCACTTGCGTGGGCATGACGGGACACAGTGTTTCAACCGGCCAGATGCTTGCGGAAGAAGTCCAGGCTGCGGGCCTGGGCGAGGTCAAAAGCAGCCTGATTGAAGCTCGGACGTTCCTCGCAGCCGAAGCCGTGATCGGCGCCATCATAGACGAAAATCTCGACGCCCGGCTGGGCGCTGCGGATGGCGTCCACATCGGTCAGCGGAATGCCGTGATCCTCGGCGCCGAAATGCAGCTGCACGGGGCAATGCGGGGTGGCGCTGCTGGTCGCGGCGATGCCGCCGCCATACCAGCCGACCGCGGCCTTGAAGCTTTTGCTGCGGGTCGCGCCCCACCAGGCGATGGTGCCGCCCCAGCAATAGCCGATGATGCCGATCGCGGCGACGCCGAGCGCGGCGGCGGCGGCTTCGATATCCAGCATGACCTGCTCTTCGGAGATGCCGGCGCGGAGGTCGAGACCCTTCTGCACGGTCTCGGCCGTGTAGCCCAGCTCCACATTGCGTTCGACACGGTCAAACAGCGCCGGGGTGATGACCGCGAAACCGGCCTTTGCCAGCGTATCGCTCGCGAAACGCATGTGATTGTTGACGCCAAAAATCTCCTGCACCACGACCAGGCCCATGGTGGCGTCGGCGGGGCCGGTCTTATAGGCAGAGAGTTGATGGCCGTCGGCCGCGGTAAGCGTGACGATGCTCATGAGCGTTCTATCCTTTGCGGGAGAGGATCAGGCCGGGGTGGCGAAGCGCGCGAAAGATGTCGCGAGCACCGCATAAATATCTCGCTTGAAGCCAACCGCAAGTGACGGAAGGTTGACCAAATCATCCCAGCGCCAGGCGTCGAATTCCGGGTGCGGATCGAGGTCCAGGCGGATATCGCTGTCCTCGCCGGTGAAGCGCAGCGCGAACCAGCGCTGCCGCTGCCCGCGGTAGCGGCCGCCGAGCGCCTTGCCGATCAGATGATCGGGCAGGTCATATTGCAGCCAGTCGGGATGCTCGCCGAGGATTTCGGCACGATCGGTGCCGATTTCCTCGCCCAGTTCACGGAAGATCGCGACGCGGGGATCTTCCGCCTCGTCGATCCCGCCCTGCGGCAGCTGCCAGCCACCGGGCGGCCCCTCGGCATTCGGGAAATCGGCACGGCGCGCCACGAAGATGCGCCCCGCACGATTGAACAGGACCGCGCCGACATTCGGACGATAGGGCAGATCTTCGGGACGCATCGGCGATCCTCGGTCGGTGGCGGTGGTCAGTTCGCGGCGCTGTCCTGGGGCCGCATCGCGTCGACCACTTTCAGCGCCTGCTGGAGCTGGAAGTCTGTCGTGGGCTTGGTGGGGTCGAATTTCGGCCAGTTCGCGGGCGGCTGCTTCGGAATCGATTTCGCGATCGACGGCAGGTCGGTGCGCGGCGGCAGCGGCGGCAGCTGCTTGCTGTTGGGATTCAGCATGGCGTGCTGCAGATCGCTTTCGCGCAGCGGCTGCATGGCGTTCGCTGCCTCAGCCGATTCGGCCACCTGAATATCAGGCGTGATGCCCAGATCCTGGATGGACCGGCCGGAGGGGGTGAAGTAGCGCGCCGTCGTCAGACGCATGGCACTGTTATCGGGCAGCGGGATGACGGTCTGGACCGATCCCTTACCGAAGCTACGCTCGCCCAGGATGATGGCGCGGCGATTATCCTGCAGCGCGCCGGAGACGATCTCACTCGCCGAGGCCGAACCCGGATTGATCAGCACGACCATGGGCAGGTTGCCCGCAACGTCGCCGTCGGGCTTCGCACTCCAGACTTCGCTGTCCTCAGGGTGGCGGGCGCGGGTGGAGACGATCTCGCCCGTATTCATGAAGTCATTGGCGACGGCCACCGCCTGATCGAGCAAGCCGCCAGGATTGTTGCGCAGGTCCAGAACATAGCCGCGCATCTTGCCCTTGGACTGGGCATTGAGCTTCTTCAGCGCGTCGCGGATGCCCTGATCGGCATTCTCGCTGAAGACCGAGAGGCGGATATAGCCGACATCGCCGTAAAGCTCGGAATGCACCGCCGGCACGTTGATGACCTCGCGGGTCAGCGTCATGACAACGGGCTTGGGCTTATCGGCCGGCTTGATGGTCAGCGAAATCTTAGAACCGGGGGCCCCGCGCATTTCATCGACCGCCGTATCGAGCGACAGGCCCTGCACGGACTTGCCGTCGATCGCGATGATGAGATCGTTCGGCTTGATATTGGCCTTGGCCGCCGGCGTGCCGTCGATCGGGCTGATCACCTTGATGAAGCCGTTTTCCTGGCTCACCTCAAGGCCCAGACCGCCGAAGGCGCCATCGGTCTGCGCCTGCATGTCGCGATACTGCTGGGCATTCATATAGGCGCTGTGCGGATCAAGCCCGGCCAGCATGCCGTTGATGGCATTCTCGATGAGCGACTGATCGTTCACCGGAGTGACGTAATCCGCCTTCACGCGCTCGAACACATCGCCGAACAGGCTGAGCAGCTGATAGGTGCCAGAGGCATTATCCTCCGCAGCCAGAGCGCGGGACATGCCGAGATCGGCCCCGAAGCGATGAAGAAGAACGTTGGACGCGGGTGCCAGAGCGAGACCCGCCACAAACGCCGAACCGATCAGCAAGCCAGAGCGAAACTTCATCCGAACTTTCCTAAAGCCGCCCCCAGGGGCGCGGTGGTGGGGCGGAGAGACGACAGACTAGCGCAACGGAGGGCGTCGGTCGTCACCATAGATGGGCTTAGTGTGGGGAGGAAATCGGTCAACAATCAACCCTGCGCCCGCAGCCATGGCGTAGGATTCACCGGAGTCCCATCCCGCCGTAATTCCATATAAAGCTTCGGCCTGACCGCGGGTTGGGAAGGGTTCCACCCGCCCATGATACCCACGGGCTCGCCCGACTGCACTCTTTGTCCGACGCTGACGTCGAGCCGGTCAAGGCCGGCGAGCACGAAGTCATAGCCCTTGCCGCAATCGACGATGATGAGCAAGCCATAGCTGCGGAAGGGCTGTCCGAAGAGAACGTTGCCGCTGCAGGGAGAAACGACACGGGCGCCCGGCGGTGTCGCGTAGGACAGCCCGGTCGCCGGACCCGCCAGGGTCTGATCACCCCAGCCGCGCACGAGCTTGCCCGCGACCGGCGCCATGATCTGGCCGCTGGGATTGCCGAGGCCGTTGCCGGCCGACGTCGCCAGCGCTTGCGCCTGGGCCTGGGCACGCGCCGCCACCGCCGCCTTGCCGGCCCGCGCGGCCAGGCGCGCCGCACGCGCGGCCCGCGCCGCTGCCGCCGCGCGGGCGGCGGCGATGCGCTGAATGGCGTCCTGCAGGGTCTGCGCGCGCGTCGCATCCTGGGCCGCCGCCTGATCGGCCGCGGCGGCGTCGCTTTCCGCACTTTGACGATCGGCGGCGGCGCTCGCGATCTGCGCATCAAGCGCCGCTTCCTGGGCCGCCTGCACCGATTCCGCCTGGGCCAAAGCCGGCGCGGCCGCCTCCATAGCGGCGGTCAGGCTGTCGAGCTGGTCACGCTCCGCCTTCAGGGCGGTTGCCTGGCGGCCGATTTCTCGCGACAGGCCCTGCAGGACCAGAAGCCCGCGCAGGGTATTCTGCGGGGGTGCCGGCACCGCGAGCAGCGTTTCGGACGGATAGAGCGCCAGCCGCTCGATCAGCGGCAGCATGGGCGCGAAGGCAGCGGCCCGCGCCACCAAGGCAGTCGCCACCTTTTTCTTTTGCGCGGCGAGATCGGACATGCGGTCTGCCGCTGCCGCCGTCGCCTCCTCCGCCGCGCGCAGCCGGGCGGCGGCCTGCACCCGCTGCTGCGACAGGCTGGCCTGCATGGCGGCGAGGGCTGCGGCGCGGGCCCGCGCCGCCTCCGCCTGGCTTTGGTGCAAGGCACGCTGCGCCTGCGCCCGTTTGACATCCGCCTGGGACGGCGGGCTGGCCGCCAGCACCGGCATAATCAGGCTGGCCGCCAGCAAGCCGGCGACCGGCAGAACCAGACCGAAGCTTGGGCGGATGGAAATGCTACGGGCTCGTGGCAGAGGCCGCGCTCCGCAGCAGGCTGACGCCGGTCATCGCCGGAGGCTGCGCGATGTCCATCAGCGCCAGCAGGGTGGGCGCGATATCGGCCAGCCGGCCGGCGGCGAGCGTGGTGCCCGCCGGCGCGCCGAACAACATCGCGGGCACCGGATTGAGCGTGTGCGCGGTATGCGGCACATGCGTCACCTGATCGCGCATCAGTTCGCAATTGCCATGATCGGCGGTCACGAAAAGCGCGCCACCCTGGCGGGCGACGGCCGCGACGATCTCGCCGAGGCCGGTATCGACCGTTTCCACGGCTTTGATCGCGGCTTCCAGAATACCGGTATGGCCGACCATATCGGGATTGGCAAAATTAAGGATGATGAGATCGAAGCGCCCGCTGTCGATCGCCGCCACCGCCTTCGCGGTCAGTTCCGGCGCCGACATCTCGGGCTGCAGGTCATAGGTCGCGACCTTGGGAGAGGGGACGAGGATGCGCTCCTCACCCTCATTTGGGACTTCATTGCCGCCGTTCAGGAAGTAAGTGACATGGGGGTATTTCTCGGTCTCGGCCATGCGCAGCTGGCGGCGGCCGGCGCGGGCCACGACCTGGCCGAGCAGGTCATCCATGCCGATCGGCGCGAAAAGCGTGCGCTGAAAGGCATCGAGCGCGGTGCTGTACTGGGTCATGCCGGCGGCAGCCACGAAGGGCGGCAGCGGTCCGCGGTCGAACCCGTCAAAAGCCGGATCGAGGATCGCCATCAGGATCTGGCGGGTGCGATCGGCGCGGAAGTTGAAGGTCAGGAGGGCATCGCCCGGCTGCACGCCGCTATAGTCACCGATCACCGCGGGGAGAAGGAATTCGTCGCCCAGATCCTCGCCGTAGCCGGCGGCGATGGCTTCAGCGGCGGAGCCGAAATGCGGACCCTGGGCCGCGATGATGACGTCATAGGCGCGCTTCACGCGTTCCCACCGGTTGTCGCGGTCCATGGCGTAATAGCGGCCGCTGAGGGTCGCGATCCGAGCCCCCTGGGGCAGCGCGGCCTCGAAGGTGGCGACGAAGCCGGCGCCCGAGCGCGGCGGCGTGTCGCGCCCGTCGGTGACGGCATGGATGAGGACAGAAAGCCCCGCATCGGTGAGGATTTTGGCGAGCGCCAGGGCATGGTCCTGGTGGGCATGCACACCGCCGGGGGAGATCAGTCCGAGGAGATGAACGGTGCCCGAGCCCGCGCGGGCTTTGGCGATCAGAGCAAGCAATTCAGCATTCTGAGCGAGCGAGCCGTCGCGCGTCGCGCGCGTGATGCGCGGCAAATCCTGCATCACCACGCGACCGGCGCCGATATTCAGATGGCCGACCTCGGAATTGCCGAACTGGCCTTCCGGCAGGCCGACATCCTCGCCCGAGGTGCTGAGAAAGGTATGCGGTCCATTGCCCCACAGCCGGTCAAAGGTCGGCGTGTGCGCCAGGCGCACGGCATTGTCCTCGTTCGCCTCACGCCATCCCCATCCGTCCAGAATCACCAGCATTACCGGGCGCGGCAGGTGGTCGGTCATGGGGCAGATCTCCGTTGTCAGACTTCGGCTGCTGGTATCATGGCCGTCCCTCCCGATGGTAGGGGTGGCCGGTCAGGATGCTATGGGCGCGGAACAGCTGTTCGGCGAGCATGACGCGCACGAGCATATGCGGCCAGGTCAGCCGGCCCAGAGACAGCGTGGCATCGGCGCGGCTGATGACGCTGCCATCCAGCCCTTCCGCGCCCCCGATCAGAAAGCAGATCGGACGCGCCTGCTGCTGCCAGCCGGAAAGCAGCTTCGCGAGGCCCGGACTGTCCGGCGTGGCGCCATCCATATCAAGGGTGACGACAAAAGCCTGGGGCGGCAGGGACGCGAGCAGCGCCTGGCCCTCGCGCCGCTTGATCTCGACCGGCGCGCCGCGACCGTCCGGCAGTTCCGTCAGCGCCAGCGGCGGCCGCAGACGGGCGGCATAACGCGCGAAAAGCTCCGCCTCCGGCCCGCGGGACTGGCGGCCGATGGCCATGACGCGCATCACGGGACGATCGGCGGGCTCAGCCCTCGCTCGCCTCGTCCAGCTCGGCGCCCCACATTTTTTCCAGGCCGTACAGCTCACGCGAGTCCGGCTTGAAGAGATGGACGACGATATCGCCGGCATCGATCAGCACCCAGTCGGAACCGCCCTCGCCTTCGATGCGCACGCGGCCGAAACCCTGGTCGCGCAGCTTTTCCTGCAAATGGGTCGCCATGGCGCTGATCTGACGGTCGGCGAGGCCGCTCGCGATGATCATGCGGTCGGCGAAGCTCGCCTTTCCGGCCAGATCGAGCGTCACGACGTCCTCACCCTTGTCGTCTTCCAGGCTGGTGACGATGAGGGCTTGGAGACGATCGAGGTCTGACGGCTGGGCGGCAAGCTTGCGGCTTTTCGCGCGCGGACCCGAGATGACGGCCTTCTTGCGAAGCGTCGCCGGCGCGGACGGGGTCCCGGGGGTCACCGTGACCTTGGGGGCAGCGACGCGGCGGCGCGGTGCAGCCGGGTCGGTGGTCGGATTGCGGGCTATTGGCCTTCTCCATTTGTGGCGCTGCGCGTCGCAGCATCGATTGTGACAGCCCCTGTGGCGGAGGCTGCTGACTTCGCCGCACGTAGCGCTGTTGCGGATAGCGCATTTTGCGCGGCAGGCAAGAAAATCCAGGCAGGGGTCTGGGCTGCGGCAAGACGAGAGGCGGCGCGGGACGGCAGGCGCGCGCGGCGCAGGCGATGGGCGGCGCGTCCTGCCAGAGCCTCCATATTATGCTCCGGCCGCGGCAGGACCCCAAGGGCGGTATCGGCGGCAATGGTCTTCCAGCGCTGCCAGCGCGCCAGATCCTCGAGATTATCCGCCCCCATCAGCCAGACGAAATCTACCCGCGGAAACAGTCGGTGCAGGCGCCGCAGCGTCACCCAGGTATAGCGGGAGCCGAGCTTTGCCTCGATCGCGGTCGCGACAATGCGGCGGCCATCGGCAATCGCCCGGGCGGATTCCAGCCTTTCGGCAAAAGGCGCCATGCCCCGCGCGGGCTTGAGCGGATTGCCGGGGGACACCATCAGCCAGACCTGATCGAGGGCGAAGCGGCGGCGTGCGAGCTTTGCGACATGACGATGGCCCTCATGCGCCGGGTTGAAGGACCCGCCCAGGATACCGACGCGCATGCGCCGCCGGTCGCCGTGCTGCGGCACGGCGTCCCGCTCGCCCCGCATCGGACGCTGAATCAGGGCCGCACCTGGCCCGATCCGCGCACCTGATAGCGGAAGGTGGTCAACTGCTCGACGCCGACCGGTCCGCGGGCATGAAGGCGGCCCGTGGCGATGCCGATTTCGGCGCCAAAACCAAATTCCCCGCCGTCGCAGAACTGGGTGGAGGCATTCCACAGCACCACCGCGCTGGACGTGCCGGCCAGGAACTGCTCGGCGGCCACAGCGTCTTCGGTGATGATCGCCTCGGTATGCTCACTGCCGAAGCGCGCGATATGGTCGATCGCCGCCTCGACCCCATCGACGACCGCGATGGACAGGATCTTGTCGAGCCATTCCGTCCTGAAATCGTCTTCGCTGGCAGGCGTCAGGCCCGGCACAATCGCCCGCGCCCGCTCATCGCCCCGGAAGCCGCAGCCGAGGGCAGCGAGGTCCGCCACGATTGCGGGCAGAAGGCTGGGCGCGATGGCAGCATCGATGAGAAGGGTTTCGGTCGCGCCGCAGACATCGGTGCGGCGCATCTTGGCATTTTTCAGAATCGCCCGCGCCATCGCGGGATCGGCGGCGGCATGGATATAGGTGTGGCACAGGCCCTCGGCATGGGAGAGCACGGGGACGCGGGATTCGGCCTGCACGCGGGTCACCAGACCCTTGCCGCCGCGCGGAATGATGAGGTCGATCAGCCCGGCCGCCCTGAGCATGGACGCGACGAAGGCGCGGTCGGTATTGGGTGCGATCTGGACCGCCGCTTCCGGCAGGCCGGCGTCGCGCAGACCATCGACGATGGCAGCATGGATCGCCTGGGCGCTATGGAAACTGTCCGATCCGCCGCGCAGGATGGCGGCATTGCCCGAGGCAATGCATATCCCTGCCGCATCGGCGCCGACATTCGGCCGGCTTTCGTAGATCATGCCGATAACACCGATCGGTGTGGATATGCGTTGAAATTGCAGGCCGTTCGGGCGCGTCCACTGCGTCTGCACGCGGCCGAGCGGATCGGGCAGTGCCGCGATCTCCTCCAGGCCCACCGCCATGGCTTCGACGCGCTTCGCATCGAGGCGCAGGCGATCCCGCAGAGAGGCAGCGCCCTCATAGGCCGCGAGATCCAGGGCATTGGCATCGAGAATCTGCGGCATGCGCACCCGCAAGGCCGCCGCGGCCGCGCGGAGCGCGCGGATGCGCGCCTCATGGCTGGAACGGGCCAGCAGGCGGGCGGCATTGCGGGCCGCGAGGGCTGCCGTGCGCAGGTCAGCGGCGGCGGAATCGAACTCGATATTCATCAGTGAGCCTGCAGAACAAAGCGGAACTAAACGAGCAGATTAGCACAATAAAACCGCGACTTTCTGCCCTTCTGGGACTTGGCTGGCAATGCCGGCCGGCGCGCGGCAGCATCGCGCAGCACTTGAGCAGCATTGGCGAACAGTCGCATGGCAAAGATCGAGATCTGACACAAATGTGACAGACTGTTGACCAGTCAAATCAAAATCTAATTAACGCCCAATCAATCAAGGCGGAAATGTGGCGAGGTAAACTTGCCCTTTGACAAGAACAACTTAGCGTGGTGGTCGGCATTATTGATCACCTTGCTCGCGTTCATTCGCCGAGTTTCGCTTGCATCGTCGAGAAAATTACGCATTATCACGAACGTGACTGACAATTCTTTTCACTCTCGATTCCGCGATTCGTTTTACTCACAAGGCCTTAGCGGAAATTCCTTCGAGACGACCTTAACGGGTCGCACAAGATTGATCCGCACCGTATCGCCGCTTTGCGATGCCACCGGATCTCATGGGGAAGTGCGTCCTGCTGCTTCCCCCAAAAAGGAGAGACCTGGGATGAAGTCGCGCTTTGCGCTCTCTCTCGCCCCGATCTTGATGATCACTTTCGGCCATCAAGTCGCCCATGCCGCGACGACGCAGGAGAAAAACCTGCATCACGCCCGGACGACGGCCGCGGTTACCCGCCATGCCAAGACCCGCGTCGCCATGACCACCTTGCGCCACAATCGCCACGTGAAGTTTCGGCACCTGGCCATGCGCCATGTCCACGGGCATCAAGTCGCCGTTGCCCATGGGTCGGATAGCGATGGCTGGAACCCAGCCGTCGCTGACATTTCCTATCCGTCCAGCGGCAAGACGATCGGCTCCTCCGTCCATCTGACGAGCTTTACCGAGCCCCAGGATGCGAGCACCGCTACGGCCTCAGGGATTGAGACCGCCGCGATCCAGTCCGGTGTCGCCTCCTATTACGGTGGCCGGCATAATGGCCGGCGCACCTCCAGCGGCCGCATCTTCAATATGCATGAAATGACGGCCGCCCACGCCACCCTGCCCTTCGGCACCAAGGTGCTGGTGCGCGTTCCGGGCACCGACCGCTCGGTCGTCGTCACCATTACGGATCGCCTTTATTCCAGCCACCGTATCATCGATCTCTCGGAAGGTGCCGCCGAGCGCCTTGGCATCCAACGCCAGGGTCTCGCGATGGTGACCCTGACGCCAGAAAACTAAGAGACTTTTCAAAACGCTGTTGCGGTGATCATCCGGTGCGCCGTTCGGCGCGTCCGGTGCTCACGGCCTCGCCCAGCCGCTCCGCTCCGGTTCTCGAAAGACACGCCGGACGGCGCCGAGGGCGCCACTAACTCACCGCCGCGCATTTCAAGCAATCTTTAGGGCGGTCGCCACCGCCACGGCGTCTGCACTGTCGATGACGGGCCCGCTTTGAGGCGCCCGCGCAGCACAAAAATATGTGATCAGCGCAAATGTCGTCCCCGCTCTCTGCATACGGTCCGCCACGGGGCGAGACGGCTTGACGGCAATCGTGCTTATGTAATGGCGCTTGTTCGGCAGAACCCGCACCTGACCGCGACACAAGGCCGTCAGGCCGGGCCGCAGATGTGTCTGTGAAGATTGTGCAAAACCTGCGCCCCCGGTTTCAGCGCAGGCCGAGCCATGCCATACCCATGCATAGACGACCTCGCGAAGAAGGATTTTATAACCATGGCAGACGCCACCCCGGGCTCAGCGATCAAGACCGTTCCGGTTCCGAAAGACCAGCACCTGCGCGACCTCGCGGATTGCATCCGCTTCCTCTCGATGGACGCCGTGCAGCTGGCGAAAAGCGGGCATCCCGGCGCCCCCATGGGCATGGCCGATATCGCGGTCGTCCTGTTCAAGGAATTCATGAAGTTCGACGCCGCCGATCCGAAGTGGTTCGATCGCGACCGCTTCATCCTGTCGAACGGCCATGCTTCGATGCTGCTCTACAGCCTGCTGTACCTGCTTGGGTACCAGGACATGTCGATCGAAGATCTGAAGACCTTCCGCCAGGTCGGCTCCAAGACCGCCGGCCACCCCGAATACGGCCATGCCTCGGGCATTGAGACGACGACCGGCCCACTGGGCCAGGGCATCGCCAATTCCGTCGGCTTTTCGCTTGCCGAGGCCATCCTGAGCGCCCAGTTCGGCCGCGATCTGGTTAATCATCACACCTATGTCTTCCTCGGCGACGGCTGCCTGCAGGAAGGCGTCAGCCAGGAAGCGATTTCGATTGCCGGCCATTACAAGCTCGGCAACCTGATCTGCTTCTGGGATCACAATTCCATCACCATCGACGGTGACACCAGCCTCTCGACCTCCGAAGACGTCATCAAGCGCTTTGAAGCCGAAAACTGGCACACGCTGGAAATCGACGGCCATGACACGGACGCCATCCGCGAAGCCATCAAGACCGCGCAGTCCGTCACCGACCGCCCGACGCTGATCGCCTGCAAGACCATCATCGGCTTCGGCTTCCCGACCAAGGCCGGCACCCACAAGGCGCATAGCGATGCCCCGGGCGAGGAAGAAATCGCCGGCGCCCGCAAGATGCTGAACTGGCCCTCCCCGCCCTTCGTCATCCCCGAGGACCTGCTGAAGGAATGGCGCGAGATCGGCGCCCGCGGCGCGAAAGAGCGTGCCGCCTGGGAAGAGCGCTTCAAGTCGGCCCCGGCCGAATTCCAGCGTCGCGTCAACAATGAGCTGCCGGCCGATTGGCGCGATGCCATTGCCGCCGCGCGGAAGGAGTTCATCGACAGCGGCAAGGAACTGGCGACGCGGGCGGCAAGCGGCGCGGTGCTGAACCACCTGTTCGACGCGATCCCCGAACTGCTCGGCGGCTCGGCCGACCTGACGCCGTCCAACAATACCAAGGCGAAGAATCAGACCGAGATCCATCCGGGCGAATTCATCGGGTCCTATATCCATTACGGCATCCGCGAGCACGGGATGGCGGCGGCCATCAACGGTATTACGCTGCATGGCGGCCTGATCCCTTATGGCGGCACCTTCATGTGCTTTTCCGACTATTGCCGCCCCTCGATCCGCCTGTCCGCGCTGATGGAGATCCGCTCGATCTTCGTCATGACCCATGACAGCATCGGCCTGGGCGAAGACGGCCCGACCCATCAGCCGGTGGAGCATCTGGCCGCCATGCGCGCCATGCCGAATCTTGGCGTCTATCGTCCGGGTGACCCGGTCGAGACCGCCGAGGTCTGGGAAATGGTGCTGGAACAGCCGCATCGTCCGGCCTTCCTGGCGCTCTCCCGCCAGCCGATGCCGCTGCTGCGTAAAGAGGCTGGCACCGAGAACAAGTCCGCCAAGGGCGCCTATGTTCTGCTGGAGGCCGAAGGCGGCCCGCGCCAGGTGACGCTGATCGGCACGGGTTCCGAGCTGCATCTCGCCGTCGAGGCGCGCGCCGTGCTGCAGGCCGAAGGCATCCCGACGGCCGTTGTGTCGATGCCGAGCCGCCTGCATTTCGAGCTGCAGGACGCGGCCTATAAGAAGTCCGTCATCGGCACGAACAAGGCCCGCGTCGCGGTCGAAGCGGCGGTCGAACTCGGCTGGGAACGCTATATCGGCGATTACGGCCGCTTTGTCGGCATGCACAGCTTCGGCGCGTCCGGCAAGATCGGCGATGTCTACAAGAAGTTCGGCATCACCACCGACGCCGTGGTTGCCGCCGCGAAGGAAAGCCTGGCCGAGGCCGGCTGAGCTTCAGGTCTCTGCGGATGACAAAAAGGCCGGCGGAAGCAATTCCGCCGGCCTTTCTTTGCGCCCAGACTGGACGGCTGCTTACAAGCAGAGCGCGCCTATCGCATTTTTGCGTCGGGGGTCCCAGGTAAGATCAGTCGAACCGGGCCACGCCACCCAGCCGGGCCGCGGCGATCTCGGCGTCCTCAGCCTCCGCGGCGTCGATAGGGTCAGGGTCTGTTAGAAGGTTTTGCGGGATACAGAGTGGCGCGACCTGGGACAGGGGCAGGGCCACGTCCCGCGTGAAGGTCAGCCGTTTCGCCTCATACTGTGCCATTGGCGCATTCCCACGGTCATTGGAACGTCCTTAGGCTCATTTAGCTTTCGTTTACCTTACAGAATGTCGACATCTCCGAGATATCGCACCGGGCAAACCATTTCATGAAGGGATCGGCCGCACCCACCCCGAAACCATGTCAGGCGATGGTAAGCTGGCGCTGCCATGACCTGTCCTGCCCGAGCGTTGCAATGCGCCGGGCGGAGCAAGGACAGCCATGAGCGAACGGCAGATACACCAGATTTTCCAGGCCAGCATGCTGCTTAAGGGATTGCATGGCGTGGTCGAATGTCTCGGCGGCCTTGCGCTGAGCCTCATCAGCACCCAGGCCGTCACGCGCCTAGTCGGCCTGCTGACGCAGGCAGAGCTGGCCGAAGATCCGCATGATATGATCGCGACCTATCTGACGCGGTGGGCCGATCATTTCTCAGGCGGAAACAAGACCTTCTTCGCCCTCTATCTGCTCAGCCACGGCTTCACCAAGATCGTGCTGGTCGCGGCTCTGCTGCGCGGCAAGCTTTGGGCCTATCCGGCCTCGCTCGCCGTGCTCAGTCTGTTCATCCTCTACCAGCTTTATCGCGTTCTGCTTTTGCCCAGTCCGGGCATGATCCTGCTGACGATCTTCGATCTCGGCGTGATGTGGCTGATCTGGCACGAATACCGGCTTGTCAGGGAACACGGGTTCCGCCGCCGGGTCAGGGTCTCCACGACCGGGTAGAGGCATCAACCCGGCATGGCCGCTATTCCCCGGCCTGGGCCACCGGCGCCATTTTCTCCGCCAGACGCGGCAGGCGCCGCTTCCGCTTCGGCGAGAGGACGTCCTGGAGCCTGTCGAGATAGAGATAGATGACGGGGGTGGTGTACAGCGTCAGTACCTGGCTGAGCAGCAGGCCGCCGACCATGGCGAAGCCCAGCGGCTTGCGCAGTTCCGAACCCGCCCCGCTTTCCAGCATCAGCGGCGCGCCGCTGAGGATGGCCGCCATCGTCGTCATCAGAATGGGCCGGAAGCGGAGAAGGCAGGCCTGACGGATCGCCTCCAACGGGGAGAGCCCTTCCTGCCGCTCGGCGTGGATTGCGAAATCCACCATCATGATGCCGTTCTTCTTGACGATGCCGATGAGCAGGATGATGCCGATCAGCGCGATGACCGTCAGCTGATAGTCAAAGATCATCAGCATGAGCAGCGCGCCGACGCCCGCCGACGGCAGGGTCGACAGGATGGTCAGCGGCAGGATGTAACTCTCATACAGAATGCCGAGGATAATATAGACGGCGACGAGAGCGGCCGCGACCAGGATGGGCTCGGAACTGAGCGAGGCCTGAAAGGCCTGCGCCGTGCCCTGGAAATTGCCCTGCACCGTATCGGGCACACCGATCTGGCTCTTCATCTTGGCGACCTGGCCGACGACATCGCCGAGCGAGGCATTGCCCTTGAGATTGAAGGAGATGGTGACCGAGGGGAACTGGCTCTGGTGATTGACCGCAAGCGGCTGCACCGGCGCCGTGGTCACGGAGACGAAGGTCGAGAGCGGCACCACGGCGCCGGTGGTCGATTTGACGTAAAGCTTGCCGAGCGTGCTGAGCTTGCCGAACTCGTTCGGCTTGGCTTCCAGGATGATGTAATAGGCCTTGTTGCCGGTGAAATACTGCGCAACCTCACGCTGGCCGAATGCATCATAGAGAATCGCATCGATTGCTGCAGGCTGAATGCCGAAACGCGCGGCGCGCTCGCGGTCAATCACCATTGAAACGGTGGTGCCGCCATTCTCCTGATCAGACGTAATGTCCTGCAGCATCGGCAGCTTCTGCATGGCGGCGAGCACCTTCGGCGCCCAGTGGTTAAGCTCGGCCGAGTTCGAATCCTGGATCGTATATTGGTATTGCGTCTTCGAGAGGCGGGCACCGACGCTGACATCCTGCGCCGCCTGCATATAGAGGCGAATGCCGGTCAGTGACGCCGTCGCTTTGTTCAGCTGATCGATGACCTGCATGACGGTGTATTTCCGCTGATCCCAGGGTTTCAGCGAGATATACATGCGGCCGTCATTGGGCGCCTGACCGCCGACGCCCGAGCCCACGGTCGATGTCACCGCCTGCACGGCGGCGTTTTGCAGGACCACAGCGTTCAACTGCTGCTGCAGCCGCGAGATCTGCCGGTAGGACGCGTCCTGCGCCACTTCCGAGATCCCGATGATCGTGCCGGTATCCTGGGTCGGGAAGAAACCTTTGGGAATGATGATGTAGAGGAAGATCGTCAGCGAGACGGTCGCCACCCAGATCATCAGGGTGATGAAGCGGAAACGGAGCGCGACATCGAGGGTGCGGCTATAGAAGCTCACCATCCCGTCGAAGATGCGTTCGATGGCATTGTAAATTCTGCCGTGCGTCTTCGCCTCATGCCGCAAAAAGCGCGAGGCCATCATCGGCGTCAGCGTGAGCGACACGACGGCCGAGATGACGATGGTGATGGAAACGGTGATCGCGAATTCCCGAAACAGGCGCCCGACGATACCCCCCATGAGCAGAAGCGGGATGAAGACCGCGATCAGCGACAGGCTGATGGAGATGATGGTGAAGCCGATCTCACCCGCGCCCTTGAGCGCCGCTTCAAACGGTCCCATCCCCTCTTCCATATGGCGGACGATGTTTTCGAGCATGACGATGGCGTCGTCGACGACGAAACCGACGGCGATGGTCAGCGCCATAAGGGAGAGGTTGTCGAGGCTGAAGCCCGCCGCATACATCACCGCGAGCGTGCCGACGAGGGCCACGGGAATGGTGATACTCGGAATGATGGTGGCCCAGACATTGCGCAGAAACAGGAAGATGACCGCCACGACGAGGCAGATGGCGAGCACGAGCGTGAACTCGACGTCATCGACCGAAGCGCGGATGGTCAGCGTGCGGTCCGAGACGACATCGAGATGCACGTCGGGCGGAAAATACGCTTCCAGCGCTGGCAGCTTGGCCTTGATGCCATTGGCCGTTGAAATGACATTCGCGGTCGGCAGCTTGAAGATCAGCAGCAGCACGGCGTGCTTGTTGTTGACCCAGGCTGCGAGTTCGCGGTTCTGCGGCCCGGCGACCGCCCGCCCGATATCCCCGATGCGGATGGGCGCGCCATTCTTGTAGCCGATGATGAGGTCGTTATAGGGCGCGGCCGTCGTCATCTGGTCGTTATTGTAGATGGTGAAGGACCGGTTGGGCCCGTCGATGCTGCCCTTGGGGTCATCGACCGTCGCATTGGCGAGAACGCTGCGCACGTCCTCCAGGGTCATGCCCATGGCGGCGAGGCGCGCCGGGTCCACCTGCACCCGGATGGACGGCGTCTGCTGGCCGCCGACCAGGACCTGGCCGACGCCCGGCAGCTGGGACAGCTGCTGCTCGACGATATTTTCAGCGTAGTTGTCGACTTCCGTGATCGGCGCCTGATCCGAATGCATCGCCAGGATCATGATCGGACTGTCGGAGGGGTTGATGGCCCGGAAGGTCGGCGGGCTGGGCATATCCGCGGGCAGAGAGCCCTGGGCCGCATTCATCGCCTCCAGCAGCAGGGTCTCGGCATTGCCGAGATTGGTGCTGAGATCAAACTGCAGCGTGATCTGCGTATTGCCGTAGACGCTGACGGAGGTCATCTGTGCCAGACCCGGCAGCATCTGCCCGAACTCGGTCTCCAGGGGCGTCGCCACGGTCGAGGCCATGGTGGCCGCGCTGGCTCCCGGATATTGGGCGGAGACGGTGAGCGTCGGGAAGGTCACGTTCGGCAGGGGGGCGACGGGAAGCAGCGGATAGGCGGCCAGGCCGACCAGGAAAATCGCTGCGGCCACCAGCGAGGTCGCGATGGGGCGCCGGATGAAAGGCGTGGAAATGCTCATCGAAGCTCAGGACCCTTTGGCGGACAGGCGCGGGACAGGACGCAGCCGGGGCGGCGGCTCATCCGGGGAAGCCGCCGTCATCGGTCGCACCGGCAGCCTCCACCTTGGCCGCGTCGACAGCCTTGCCCTGAACCCTGGTGCCGGCAGAGAGGCGCGACTGACCGGAGACAACAATCGTGTCGCCCGCCGCGACGCCTTTGGAAATCACGCTCATGCCGCTGTCCTGATAGGACACGGTGACAGGCACCTGGGCCACGGAGGCGTCCGGCTTGACCAGGAATACGAAAAGCCCGTCCGGCCCGTGCTGCACGGCGATGGAGGGGATCGTGACGGCATTCTGCAGGACCCTTACCGCCAGCCGCGTATTGACGAACTGGCCGGGCCAGAGATGATCGTCATCATTGGCAAAGCGGGCCTTGAGCGCGATGGTGCCGGTCGCGGCCGCGATCGTATTGTCTGGCGTCATCAGGGTGCCGGTGGCCATGGGCGCGCCTGAATCCTTGTCCGTTACCAGAACCGTGAGCGTCGCCCTGGCGCGCGCATCCTGCACCTGCGGCAACTGGTCCTCGGGCAGGGTGAAGACCACCGCGATGGGCTTGTCCTGGGTGATGGTGAGGATAGGGCTGGTGCCGTTCGCCTGGACGAGATTGCCAATGTCGATCTGGTAGAGACCGACCCGGCCGTCAAAAGGCGCGCGAAGCGTGGCATAGCCGAGATTGATCTTGGCCGTCTCGATCATGGCGTTGTCCGCCTGGATCGTCGCCTGATCCTTGGCTACCGTGGCGCGCTGATCATCGACTTGCTGAACCGGGGCGTAGCTGCTGCTCGCGAGCTTGGTATAGCGCGCCAAGTCCAGCTGCGCGCTTTGCAGGGACGCGAGATCCTCAGCGCGCTGGGCCAGAGCCTGGTCGAGCGATGCCTGATAGGCAGAGGGATCAATGCGGGCAACGATGTCACCCTTCCTGACCTCCTGCCCTTCCTTGGCCGGCAGATCGACAATGACGCCGCCAACCTGGGCTTTGATCGCGACCGTGTTATAGGCCTGCACATTGCCCAGGCCGTCGAGATAGACGGGAACGTTTCGGGTCTCTGCTTTGGTGACCGTTACGGGGACGGCCTGGGCCGCAAAAGCGCCATGCGCAATGGCCAGGCCCATGCCAAGCGCAGCGAGACATTCACCGGACCTGCGGATAAACCGGTTCATCTGGCTCCCCCTCCTCATGCCGTAGGGAGTGCAGCTAGGCGAATAGGTGACTGTCTGCGAGGCCTTCCTCGCCTTTCTCTCCGCTTCGTGAGCGGATGTTGCAATCCGTCACAGAACGAAACCTTTGGACGCGTCCTGTTCCTGTCTTGATCCAGCCGCCGTCGCCAATTGTTGCTGCGCGGTGACCGGATGGCTACATGTGACGAGGCAGTCGGACCAGGCGCCGCAGAGGGTGCGGAACCCGGATACGGCAGTTCAGGCGGCGGGCAAAACATCCCGCAGCATGGCGAGCAGATGGCGCGGCAGATAGGGCTTGCCGAGGAAGCGGTAACCGAGTTCAGGGTCCCATGAGCGGGCGATGACGTCCGGCCGGCCGGAGGCGATGATCACAGGCAGGGCCGGGTGGAGGATGCGCAGATGAGCGGCCACCTCTGCCCCATCGGTTTCGCCGGGCATATGGAAATCCGTCACCAGCGCATCGATCGGCACGCAGTCACTGTCCGCCAAGGCAATAGCCTCATCACCGCTTGCCGCCTGAATGACGTCAAATCCGTCCTCAGCGAGGCTTTCGGCCATAATCTCGCGAATCAGCGTTTCGTCTTCGACCAGTAATATCACCACATCCATCCCCATTCCGGCGGATCAGGACCAGTATGTGACCCTTGTGTTGCAACGTTACATCGTCTCGGCACCCACACGATCGCGTGGCAACCCGGCCGTGCTTCTGCTGCTTCGCCGTCAGGCGGACAACATCCAGCGAACAGACCAGGGCGGCAGCTGGCCATTCTCCGGCGCGGTGCCCTCCTGCCATATCAGCTCAACGTCTTGTGAGACGGTAGCTGCCTGTGGGTGTGCGGAGAGGTTAGCCAGGAGCACCAGGGCACGCCCCTCCCCGACCGCCCAGCTGACCCGGATAGCCCGGCCGCCGAGATTCTCAGCCTGTCCGCCCTGGCCGATCTGGTCCAGGACCGGCAGCAGCTTTTCCCGGCGCACCGCCAATATGCGCCGGTACCAGTCCTGCCGTGCGGGGTCTGCCGCATCCCAGTGCAGTTTCGACGCCAGGAAGGTCGTCTCGGCGAGAGGATCGGGAATTTTTTCGCGCGTCTCGGGGTCGCTGAATTCCGGGAAGCGGGCGAATTCCTCCCGCCTGCCTTCCCGCACCTTTTCCGCGAGTTCGCCCTCAAAATCAGCGAAAAACAGAAAGGGCGAGGTGGCGCCTATTTCCTCGCCCATGAAGAGCATGGGCACCTGCGGCAGCAGCAGATAAACAGCCGAGACGGCCTGCACTGCCGCCGGCGCCGCAATCTGAGTCAGACGTTCACCCATGGCGCGATTGCCGATCTGGTCGTGGTTCTGGGCAAAGGCGACAAAGGCCGAGGGCGGCAGGTGACCTGAAGGCTCCCCCCGCGGCTTGCCGCTATATTCCATCGCCTCACCCTGAAAGGCGAAGCCTTCCGCCAGCGCCCGGCCGAGCAGGCCTGGATCATGCGCATAGGGGGCGTAATAGGCGACATCCTCGCCCGTTGCCGCAACATGGAGCACGTGGTGGACATCGTCATTCCACTGGGCCGAGTAATCGCGCGGCACGCCGTTCTGATCGCGCACCAGGTAGCTCGCCCGATTGTCCTCATTCTCCAGCACCAAATGCAGCGGACGGTCGGTGATTTGCGTGCGCAAAGTCTCGGCCAGTTCCATAAGCAGATGTTTCGGCCCGTCATCCTGGATGGCATGGACGGCATCGAGCCGCAGGCCGTCGAGATGAAATTCCTCTATCCAGTACAGCGCGTTATGAATGAAGAAGTCGCGCACCGGGCGGCTGTCGGCGCCATCGACATTGATGCCGGCCCCCCAGGGGCTTTTATGGCGCTCGGTGAAGAATTGCGGTGCATAGACGGGCAGGTAATTCCCGTCAGGCCCGAAATGATTGTAGACGACATCAAGCATGACGCTGATCCCGCGGGCATGTGCCGCATCGACCAAGGCCTTAAGATCTTCCGGCCTGCCGTAGCTGCTGTCAGGCGCGAAGGGCAGAACGCCGTCATAGCCCCAGTTGCGCGTGCCCGGAAAATCCGAGACCGGCATGATCTCGATCACGGTCACGCCGAGACCGGCAAGGTGATCAAGCTTGCCGATGGCCGCGCGGAAGGTCCCTTCCGCCGTGAAAGTGCCGATATGCAGCTCGTAGATAACCGCCTCGGCCCAGGGGCGGCCGCGCCAGTCTGCGTCCTGCCAGTCATAACCGTCGGGTGCGATGACCTCACTCGGCCCATGCACATCCTGCGGCTGGAAGCGCGAGGCGGGATCGGGCACATGCAACCCACTCGCCAGAACATAGTGGTAGAGCGCGCCGGGCTTGGCGCCGATGGCGGCAAACTCATGCCAGCCGTCATCCTGCCGCGCCATGGCCACGGGCCCACGCCCGTCAATTGCGATCGCCACCCGATCCTCGCCTGGCGCCCAGAGGCGGAACCGCACGCCATCGCCACGAAGTTCCGCACCGAAGGGCATGGCATGGGCACGCGTGGTCATGCGGCTTCGCTTTCACTGTTGGGATGGCCAAAGACCAGCAGCGAGCGGCCGGTCACGGTATAGACATCGCCGGTCTTGAACACCGAAGGATCAGCCTCGGGCAGGTTGGTGTCGATGACAAGGGTCCATTCCTCCCCGCCCGCGCAATCCGGCAGGGTGAAATTGACGCCGTCGGACGCGGCATTGAAGACGATGAGGATGGTCGCGTCACCGCCGCGCTTGCGGATGCCGGTCGGCTGCGCGCGGCCGTCGATCAGCATGCCAAAGCAGCGCGTGCCCTGATCCTGCCAGTGCCCGTCTTCCATTTCGATGCCGGCGGCGTTGATCCAGGTGAGATCCTTGATGCCAAGCTCTTCGTTATAGACACCGCGCAGGAAGCGGTTGCGGCGCAGAATGGCATAGTCATGCCGCAGCTGCGTGAGCTTCTGCACGAAGGCGATGAGCGACTTGCCCTTGTCTTCGATGTCCCAGTTCAGCCAGCTGATGTCGCTATCCTGGCAATAGGCGTTGTTGTTGCCCTGCTGGGTGCGAGCGAATTCGTCACCTGCGAGCAGCATCGGCGTGCCCTGGCTCAGGATCAGGGTCGCAAGCATATTGCGCAGCTGCCGGCTGCGCAGGTCGTTTATTGCCTCATCATCAGTCGGACCTTCGGTGCCGCAGTTCCAGGAACGATTGTCCGAACTGCCGTCGCGGCCATTCTCGCCGTTCGCCTCGTTATGCTTGTCGTTGTAGGTCACGAGGTCATTGAGCGTGAAACCGTCATGCGCGGTGATGAAATTGACCGAGGCATACGGACGGCGGCCGTCCCGGTCGAACATATCGCCGGAGGCGCAGAGACGCGGTGCCAGGGCCGAGGCCGACGCCTCACCCTTCCAGAAATCCCGCGCCGTATCGCGGAACTTGTCGTTCCATTCAGCCCAGCCGGGCGGAAATCCGCCGACCTGATAGCCGCCCGGCCCGCAATCCCAGGGCTCGGCGATCAGCTTGACGCTTTGCAGCAGCGGGTCCTGCCCGCAGGCCTTGAGGAAGCCCGACTGCTCGTCGAAACCATGCGGCTCACGCGCCAGAATGGTGCCGAGATCGAAGCGGAAACCGTCGACATGCGTCTCCCCTACCCAGTAGCGCAGGCTGTCCGTCACCATCTGGATGACGCGGGGATGACTGAGATTGACCGTGTTCCCGGTGCCGGTATCGTTGATATAGTAGCGCTTCTGATCCGGCAGGAGGCGGTAGTAGCTGACATTGTCGATGCCCTTGAAGGACAGGGTCGGTCCCAGCTCATTGCCCTCGGCCGTGTGGTTGTAGACGACGTCGAGAATGACCTCGAGCCCCGCCTCATGCAGACGGGCCACCATCTCCTTGAATTCGCGCAAAGATTGCTCACGCTCGTGCGCGTAGCGCGGATCGGGCGCGAAGAAGCCGATGGTGTTGTAGCCCCAATAGTTGGTGAGGCCCTTCTCCAGCAGCTGGCTGTCATTGATGAAGCTGTGGATAGGCAGCAATTCCACTGAGGTGATGCCCAGCGAACGGATGTAGTCGGTCACCGACTTATGGCCGAGACCCTTATATGTGCCGCGGTGCGCCTCGGGGACCTCTGGATGCTTCTTGGTGAAGCCCTTCACATGGGTTTCGTAGAGGATGGTGTGATCCCAGGAAATGGGGTTGCGGTCAGGCTCGCCCTTCCAGTCGAAGTTGGGATCGACGACGACGCTCTTGGGGACGAAGGGCGCGCTGTCGCGTTCGTCGAAGGTGGTGTCGTCGCCGGATTCCATCTGATAGCCGAAGATGGCGGGATTCCATTCCAGTTCGCCGGTATGGGCGCGGGCATAGGGGTCCAGCAGCAGCTTGTTCGGATTGAAGCGGTGGCCCTGTTCGGGTTCGTAGGGGCCGTAGACGCGATAGCCATAGACCTGGCCCGGCCCGATATCGCCGATCCAGCCATGAAAGATCTGGTCGGTATATTCGGGCAGTTCGATGCGGGCGATCTCCTCTCCGCCCTCGGCATCGAAAAGACAGACCTCCACCTTGGTGGCATGGGCCGAGAAGAGCGCGAAATTGACGCCCTCCCCGTCCCAGGTCGCACCACGCGGATGCGGCAGGCCTTCACGAAGACGCGCGTTCAGACGTTCGACCAAGGGGGGGACTCCATCCGGCAATACATGATGATCGCCCCCTAGATGGGATGAAACCGGCCGCCGCCAAGGCTCAGGTCAGTTCTTTACCAGAACGTTATGATTTGGTATCAATTCTGGACAGAGGCCCACCGGATCGTGACCCACGATGACCCGCATCAGCGCGCCCAGCGACCAGCCCTTTCCCTTCGCCTCCATTGTGGCCCCCTGCCATAACGAGGCAGCCACGATCGGGAACTTTCTGGACAGGCTGCGGCCGGTGATGCAGGCGACCGGCGAGGCCTGGGAAGTGATCTGCGTCAATGACGGCAGCCGGGACGACACCCTGGCCCTGCTGCGCCGCCTGCAGGCGACGGATTCACACCTTCGCGTCATCGATCTTTCACGCAATTTCGGCAAGGAAGCGGCGCTCACCGCCGGGCTGGATCATGCGCGGGGCACCGTGATCATCCCGATCGACGCGGATCTGCAGGACCCGCCCGAGCTGATCCCGGCGCTGATCGCGAAATGGCGGGAGGGGTTCGAGATCGTCAATGCCGTGCGCGTGGCGCGGGAGGGCGAAAGCTGGCTCAGGCGTGCATGCGCCTATCTGTTCTACCGCTGCCTGAACCGGCTGAGCGATATCGCCATACCGGCCGATACCGGCGACTTCCGTCTGCTGTCCCGCACCGCCCTGGATGCCTTGCGGCAGATGCCGGAGCGCCGGCGCTTCATGAAGGGGATGTTCGTCTGGATCGGCTTTCCGACCGCCAGCATTCCCTATCGCCGCGCCGCGCGCCATGCCGGTCAGACCAACTGGACCTACTGGCGTCTGTGGAATTTCGCGCTGGAGGGCATCACGTCCTTCAGCCAGGTGCCGCTGCGCCTGGCCTCCTATGTCGGGGTGGCGGTGGCCCTGCCCTCGCTGCTGTATGCGCTGTTTCTGGTTCTGCGCACGCTGTTCCTTGGCAATCCGGTCAGCGGCTATCCGTCACTGATGGTCGCCATTCTGTTCCTGGGCGGGACCCAGTTGATCGCGCTGGGCGTGATCGGAGAATATATCGGCCGGATGTATGAGGAGACGAAATGCCGCCCGCTTTACATCATCCGCCACCACTGGGATGAGCCGGGGCGCAATACCGTCCTATTCACGCCCGACCCGGTGAGCCGCTCCGAACACCGTTAAGGTCAGCGCGCCGACGATAAGCAGAGCGATGCCGAGGGAGGTGGCGCTGGCGACAAAGCCGACCAGAGCCGGCCCCAGCAGCATGCCCGCATAACCGACGGCGGTGATCACGGGGATGGAGATGCTGGCAGGCACGCCCGGCACCCGCGCCGCCGCGCTGAACAGCAAGGGCACGATATTGGACGCACCTATGCCGATGAGGGCGAAGCCCAGCAGGGCGACCGGCCCGGGCAGCAGTACCACAGCCCCCCAGCCGGCCGCCGCGATGAGGGCACTGAGCCGCAGCAAGGGCAACCGGCCCAGGCGGCGCGTCAGATAATCCCCCGACAGACGGCCGCAGGCCATGGTGACGGAGAAGGCCGCATAGCCCAGGCCACCATAGGCTGCCGGCAGGCCCTTGCCATGCAGGTAGAGCGCACTCCAATCGAGCGCCGCCCCTTCGCCGAGGAAGCCGATAAAACAAAGCCCACCGATGAGCAGAACCAAAGGATGCAGCGCCCGCTGACTTGCCGTCTGCCCAGCCGCCCGGCCGGCCGATGGCGACTCCAGCCCGCGGAGCAAAGAACCACTGCGCCATAGCGTGACCAGCAGCACGACACCGGCCGTCAGCAGAGCGGCGAGACTGACCGCGAGACCCGCCCCGAGCAGAAGCGTCAGGCCGAGCGAGCCGATCAGCCCGCCGACGCTGAACATGCCGTGGAAGCCCGACATCAGCGGCCGCGCACTGAGCCGTTCGACCTCCACCGCCTGGGCGTTCATTGCAGCGTCCAGCGCCCCGATGCCGAAGCCGAAGACGATCAGCGCGCCGGCGAGCGCGACCGGGTCAGATACCCAGCCGAGCAGCGGCAGGACGAGCACGACGAGGAGAGCGCCGGCGGTGGTGACCCCGCGGGAGCCGTAGCGTCCGAGGCCCCAGGATATGGCGGGCATGGCGATTGCCGCACCGATGCCCAATCCGATCAGAACGAGGCCGAAGGCGGCGGTGCCCAGATCCGTGCGCGCCTTGGCAAAAGGCACCATCGGCGCCCAAGCCGCGTTCGCGAAGCCCGCCAGAAGAAAAAACAGCCGCGTGGAAAGCCGCGCGGCGGGTAGCCGATGAGACATCGTCGTCGTGTTCACCGCAGGAATTCCCTGTGCCGTCACCCGCGGATATGTTCCGCGGGCCTACCCGTTCGGGCGTTCGATCGGGTGGATGCGCGGCTCAAGGCCGCGCATGACGAGATCCAGGGACGCGTGTCAGGACTGCTGGCGGCGCAGGAAGGCCGGAATTTCCAAGCCCCCCATCTCATCCGCCGCTGCCGGACGGGACGGGCGCGCGGCCGGGGCATCCGGGCGCGGCTCAGCCGCCGCCGTCGGCTCCATCCGCTCGACCGGCGCCGGAGCGGCAGAGGCGGCGGGCGCGGAGGCCCGCTTACCGATGGCGCCGGTCACGCGGTTGAAGAGGCTGGTGCCGACCGAAGGGGCCGGTGCCGCCGGCTCGCTCTGCCGGGAAACCGGCTCAGCGAAGAGGCTGCGCGTGCTGGCCGGGCGCTGCGGCAGACCGGCCGGAGAGCGCAGGGACGGTGCGGAAGACGGCGGTGGCGCGGATTGCGTCACACTCTGCATCGGCGCCTGGGCGACGGGCGACGCCTGCTGCCCCTGGGCCCATAGCGAGGTGGCCGGCGTGGCGGGGGTGAAGGCGGGCGTGAAGCCGCCCGATGCCTGGAGGCCGGTGGTGCCTGTGGCCTGGAGCGGCATCTCGGCGACCGCCGGGGCGGAGACCTGGGCCGGCTGGGACGGACGGTCGTTGCTGGCGGCGAGTTCCAGCTTCGGACGGTATTCGATGGCCGCGGAATCGATGCCGGTCGCGACCACGCTCACGCGGATGCGGCCGTTCAGCGTGGAGTCGATCGCCGAACCGAAGATGATATTGGCTTCCTCGTCCACTTCCTCGCGGATGCGGTTGGCGGCCTGATCGACCTCGAACAGCGTCATATCCTCGCCGCCGGTGATGTTGATCAGCAGGCCGCGGGCGCCGGCCATATTGGTGTCTTCCAGCAGCGGGTTGCTGATGGCGGCTTCGGCCGCGCGGACCGACCGGCCTTCGCCTTCGGCTTCGCCCGTGCCCATCATCGCCTTGCCCATTTCGGACATGACGGTGCGGATATCGGCGAAATCCAGGTTCACCAGGCCCGGCACGACCATGAGGTCGGTGACGCCGCGCACGCCCATGTAGAGGACGTTATCGGCCATCTGGAAGGCTTCCTTCCAGCTGGTGTGCTCATTGGCGATCCGAAACAGGTTCTGGTTCGGGATGATGATGAGCGTATCGACATATTGCTGCAGCTCAGCGATGCCGGCCTCGGCCGACCGCGCGCGCTTGATGCCCTCGAAGGAGAAGGGCTTCGTCACCACGCCGACGGTCAGGATGTCATGCTTGCGGGCAAGGCGGGCGATGACCGGTGCCGCACCCGTGCCCGTGCCACCACCCATGCCGGCGGTGATGAAGACCATGTGCACGCCTTCGAGGTGCCGCTCGAGATCGGCCTCGGCCTCCTCGGCCGAGAGACGGCCGACTTCCGGCTTGCCGCCGGCGCCATTGCCCTGGGTGATGGTCGGCCCAAGCTGGATGCGGCGGTCAGCGCGGGAGCGCATGAGCTGCTGCGCATCGGTATTGGCGACGATGAACTCAACCCCCGGCAGGTTGAGCGCGATCATGTTGTCGACGGCATTGGTGCCGCCGCCGCCCACGCCGATGACGCAAATCTTCGGCGTGAAGTCGGAGTGGGTCTGCTGCGGAACGGTCAGGTTCAGCGTCATGGGCGGTCTCCTTGGAAAAACGTGCCCGGCAGAGCGTGTCCGTCCGGCGCTTCATGGAATGAGGGGAACGCGGTGAAAGCAACGCGACTGTGCAGCGGCATCAGACACGCTCCTTAAGGAAAGAGATCAGACGGCGGAGCGGGCCACCCGCACGCCGTGTCTCGAGGTCGATATCCTGCATCGAGCGGCCTTCGCCCGAAGCCCAGGCGAGCAGGCCCGCCCCGGTTGCGAAAGCCGGGCCGGAGGCGGCATCGGGCAGCCCGCGCAAGCCCACGGGACGGCCGAGACGCACCTGCTTGCCCAGGATCTGAGCGGCAAGCTCGCGGGCACCCGCAAGCTGGCAGGCTCCGCCGGTCAGCACGACGCGTGCCCCGGCGACGCGGGCGAGGCCGGAATTCTCCAGCCTGTCCTTCACGATTTCAAAAATCTCTTCCAGCCGCGGCCGGATGATGCTGACAACCATGCTGCGCGGCACCTTGGCGATCTGATGCTCTTCCTCGCCGACCAGCGGCACGGGCAGCATCTCCCGGTCGTCATCCGGGCTCGCCTGGCAGCTGCCATAGAGCGTCTTTAGCCGCTCGGCATGGGCGACCGGGGTAGAAAGCAGACGGGCGATGTCATTGGTGACATGAATGCCGCCGACGAGGGTGCTGCCCGTATGCAGCAGCTGACCTTCCGCGAAAACGGCGAAGCTGGTGGCGCCGCCGCCCATGTCGATTACCGTCGTGCCGAGTTCCCGCTCATCCTCGACCAGAGTCGCGAGGCCGGCGGCAAAGGGTGCCGATACCAGTTCCGAAATCTCCAGATCACAGCGGTGCAGACAGGTTTGCAGGTTGCGCAGCGCCGAGGAGACCGCATCGATCACATGCAGCCGCGCCGTCAGCGTCTCACAATGCAGGCCGCGCGGATCTTCGACTCGCATGGTTTCATCAACCGAAAAGGACAAAGGCAGAATATGGATCGTATCGCGCCCTTCCGATTCGGCGCGATGACGACCTTCCTGCACGACGTGGCGGATATCGTCTTCGCTGACAACGCGTCCGCCGACCGGCCATTGCACGTTGAAGAGACGACTTTCGGGCTGGCCGCAGCCGAGATTGACGGTGACGGCGCGCAGCCTGGTATCGGCCATGTCCTCCGCCTGGCCGACGGCCGCGCGAATGGCGCGCTCCGCCTCATCCAGATCGGTGATCGCGCCATGACGGATGCCGCGTCCCTTCTGCCAGCCGAAGCCGAGGATGCGGCGCGTGCCGTCTGCCTCGGCCCGGCCGATCATGCAGGTGATCTTGGTCGAGCCGATGTCGAGCGCACCAAAGATGCCCGTGCGCAGCGTGCGCACGCGCGGGGCGATATCAGTCGAAACCGGTGGCAGGGAGCGGCGCGCCATATCGTTCACGGTCCTCACTCCCTCAAGGATGCTTGTTCGCGGCGCCGGAATCGGCTGCCGGTTTAGAACCATCCTTGCCCGTCGCACTGGGCGGCGGGACAAGCTTGGGACGCACGACGACGCGATCGGTCAGGCGCAAATCAACGACCTGCACCGGACGATCCAGAAGCTGCATGCGGGTCTGCAAGGCTTCCAGGCGGGCCAAAGCCGATTCCTGATCCTGGCCCGGCAGCATTACGGTGGCACCGGATTTCAGCGCGAGATTCCAGCGCTCCTGCCCGACCCGCACCGCACCGACGAGGCGCGAGCGGATATCGGGATAGGGCTTCATCTCATCGAACAACTCGGTCGCCGCTTCCGGCGCGCCGGCGCCCACGACCAGTGGCAATTCCAATTCCTGCGAGGCGCGGCCGACATCCTGCTCGCCCATCGTCTCGCCACTGCGATCGATCAGACGGAACTGGCCGTGATCCTGCCAGACCGCGAAAGGCGCGCGCTCGATCAGCCGCACGACCACCGTATCCGGCAGCCGACGCTCAACCACCGCATCCGCGACCCAACCGAGCGAGAGCAAGCGGCCCCGCGCGTCATTCAGCGAGAAGCCGAGGATCGGTTGCCCGATCATCACGCCCAGCGCCCGGCGCAGGACGGGTTCGGGCGTGTTTTCGCGCCCGTCGATGATGATGTTGCGGACATTGAGCCCCATGACGGAGCCGATATCCCCGAGTGCGGTGCGCAGCCCGTTCATGGAACTGCCTTCATTGGCGCCGCGCAGCATCAGGCTCGCCATGAAGATGACGAGGATGAAGGACCCGGCGCCGATTGCCGGCCGCGTCATGCGCCGGATGCGCCGCATCATGAAGTCGCGCTGGCTGGGCCGATCGACCACGGAGGCGCTCGCCATCATGCGCGCATGGGCGACGCGCGCCTGATCCTCGACGATGGGGGGGCGTTTGCCTACGCGCGGCATTGGGCCGTCTCTACCATCCAGGCGCAGAGCGCCGGGAAGTCGATGCCATTATAGGCCGCCTGTTCAGGCAGCAGAGAAGTCGGGGTCAGGCCGGGTTGCGTATTCACCTCCAGCAGCACGAGGCGGCCGGGCGATGATTGCGTATCATCATAGCGGAAATCCGAGCGCGAGGCGCCTGAGCAGCCCAGCGCCTGATGGGCGCGAAGGGCGACATCCATCGCCTGCTCGGCGATCACTTCCGGCAGCTGCGCCGGGATTTCATGCGTCGAGCCGCCGGCGGCGTATTTCGATTCATAGTCATAAAATTCGTGCGCTGCCTTGATTTCGGTCACGGCCAGCGCGCGGTCGCCCATGACGGCGACGGTGATTTCGCGGCCGGGGATGAATTCCTCGATCATCGCCGTGGTGCCGAATGTCCAGCCGCGCGCGATCTCGGCACGACGGTTGTCGCCACTCTTCATAATGTGGACGCCGACCGAGGAGCCTTCGTTCTGCGGCTTGATGACATAGGGGCGCGGCATCGGGTCTGCCTCTTCCAGCGCTGCCACATCCACGAGCTTGTGGCGGGCGACAGGCAGCCCGGCCGCCGCGAAAACCGCCTTGGCCGCGACCTTGTCCATGGCGATGGCGGAGGGCCGCACGCCGGAATGGGTATAGGGAATGCCCAGCCAGTCGAGCACGCCCTGGATAGCGCCATCCTCGCCGAAGCGACCGTGCAGGGCGTTGAAGACCGCGTCCGGCTTCGGGTCGAGCGCGGCGATCAGCGTGCTGAGATCAGGCCCAACGTCCACCGGCACCACGTCATAGCCTGCTTCACGCAACGCCACGACCACCTGCTGACCAGAGACGAGGCTGACTTCACGCTCGGCCGAAATACCACCGTAAAGGACTGCGACGCGCTTCATGCCACCACCTCTGCCCGCGGCAGGGTTTGCCCGATACGTTTGATTTCCCAATCGAGCGTCACGCCGGTCGCAGCGAGGACGCGGCGCCGCACTTCCTCGCCCAGACCTTCCAGATCGGCCGCCGTGGCACCGCCCGTATTGAGCAGAAAGTTGCAATGCAGATCGCTGACCTGCGCGCCGCCGCGGGTGAGGCCCCGGCAGCCGGCGGCATCGACCAGTTCCCAGGCCTTCTGACCGGCCGGATTGGCGAAGGTGGAGCCGCCGGTGCGGGCGCGGACCGGCTGGGTCTTGGTGCGGCTGTCGCGGATTTCGGCCATACGGGCGGCGATCAGGCGCGGGTCGCCGGGCGTGGCGCGCAGCCGCGCCCGGGTCACGACACTGCCGGGCGGCAGTTGCGAATGACGATAGGAGAGATGCAGCTCCTCCAGCGCCAGACGCCGCAGCTCACCCTGCCGGGTGACGATCTCAACCCAATCCAGGCAGGCCTTGATGTCGCTGCCATAGGCGCCGGCATTCATGGCGACGGCGCCGCCGATGCTGCCGGGAATGCCCGAGAGAAATTCGAGACCGCCGAGACCGGCTGCGGCCGCATGCTCAGCCACCGTCGCGTCCAGCGCCGCAGCGCCGCAGATCACGCCGTTGCCCTCGATTGTCACGGCAGAGAAGCCGCGCGCCAGGCGGATGACCACGCCCTGAATGCCGCCGTCGCGGATGATGAGGTTCGATGCCGCGCCGATGACGGTCAGCGGCATCTCTTCCGGCAGCGCAGCCAGAAATTGCGCGAGATCGGCGGCGTCAGCCGGTTTCACGAGATATTCGGCCGGGCCGCCGACACGGAACCAGGTGAGCGGGCCGAGCATCGCCTGCGCCTCAACCCGGCCCTTGAGCGCCGGCAGGGCAAAAGCCCCGGTTGCTGTGGCGTTCATCGCGACCTTCATGCGCCCCCCGAAGCGGCGCGATAGCCGTTCTGGGCCGGCGGGCCCTGCAAAGCCTGCAACTGCGCGGGCAAAGCATTGGCCCAGGCGGTGATATTGCCGGCGCCGAGGCAGACGACGATGTCGCCCGGCTGCGCCATGGCATGGACCATCTCCGCCAGATGATCGGGCGACGGCAAAGGCACAACGCTGCGATGGCCACGGGCGCGCAGCCCGTCCACCAGGGCATCGCGGTCAATGCCGGGGATCGGCGTTTCACCGGCCGCATAGACGTCCGCCACGATGACAGTGCCCGCGTCATTCATGCAGGCGCAGAAATCCTCGAAGAGCGATTGCAGGCGCGTGTAGCGATGCGGCTGCACGACCGCGATGACATTGCGGCCGCCGGCCTGGCGCGCCGCCGTCAGCACCGCCGCGATTTCGACCGGGTGATGGCCGTAATCGTCGATCACGGTGATGCCACCGACCTCACCCGTTTTGGTGAAGCGGCGCTTGACGCCACGGAAGGCGGCAAGCGACTGGCGGAGCGCGGTCTCACCTATTTCCATTTCGATGCCGACCGCGATGGCGGCCAGTGCGTTCTGCACATTGTGCTGGCCGAGCATGGGCAGGCGGAACGGCCCCATGCGGCGCTGGCGGTTGCGCAGCCGGTCGGTGACGACGACCTCAAAATTGGCGCCGCCCTTATCCATCACCAGACGTTCGCCACGCACATCGGCCTGGGGGCTGAACCCATAGGTGATGATGCGATGATCGGCGAGGCGCGGAATCATCTGCTGCACGGCCGGATGATCGACGCAGAGCACGGCGAAACCGTAGAAGGGAATATTGCTGACGAACTGGCGGTAGCCGGCCTCCATCGCTTCCTGATTGCCCCAATGATCGAGATGCTCGGGGTCCATATTGGTGACGACCGCGATGACTGCCGGCAGGCGCAGGAAGCTGCCGTCACTTTCATCGGCCTCGACCACCATCCAGTCGCCGGCGCCGAGGCGCGTATTGGTGCCGTAGGCATTGATGATGCCGCCGTTGATGACGGTCGGATCAAGCCCCGCGCCTTCCAAGACGGCCGCGATGAGACTTGTCGTCGTGGTCTTGCCATGCGTGCCGCCGATGGCGACCGACCAGCGCAGGCGCATGAGTTCGGCGAGCATTTCCGCACGCCGCACGACGGGAATAAGCTTCGCCCGCGCCGCCTGGACTTCAGGATTGTCGGCCTTCACGGCGGTTGATACGACAACAACCTGGGCGCGGCGCAGGTTCTTCGCGTCATGGCCGATCGAAACCTCGATCCCCTCGCCGCGCAGCCGCTTCACATTGGCCGATTCCGCGATATCGCTGCCCTGCACGGAATAGCCGAGGTTGTGCAGCACCTCGGCAATGCCGGACATGCCGATACCGCCGATGCCGACGAAATGGATAGTCCCGATCGTGAGCGGAAGCGCCCTCATGACTGCGTTTCCCGCACCATAGACTGTTCAACCAGATCCGCGAGCAGCGCCACCGCATCGGCGCGCGCGATGCGGCGTGCCGCAAGCGAGGCGGCTGTCAGCACCGCGGGATCTGCAAAAAGGGCCGCGAGCTGAGCCGTCACGGCATCCACCGTGAAAAGCGGCTGCGGAAGAACCCAGGCCGCACCAGCCTGCTCGAGAATAGCGGCATTGGCCGACTGATGATCGTCGATGGCCGAGGGCAGCGGCACCAGCAGCGCGGGCCGTCCGGTGACGGCAAGTTCGGCGGTGGTGGACGCGCCGGCGCGGGCGATGACGAGATGGGCTGTGGCCAGACGCTGCGCCATATCCGCGAAGAAGGGTGCGACCTCAGCCGCGATGCCTGCCGCCTGATAGGCCGCGCGCACCCGCGCGCCGTCTTCCTGCCGCGCCTGCTGCACGACGCGGAGACGCGTGCGGAATTCCGCCGGCAGGGCGATGAGCGCCTGCGGCACGATGTCACTGAGCACGCGCGCGCCGAGCGATCCGCCGGTGACGAGAAGGTTGATCGGTCCATCCGGCGTCGGCGCCTCATAGGGCGCATCCGCCAGGCCAGCGATGGCAGGCCGCACCGGATTGCCGGTGACGACCGTGCGAATCCCTGCAGGCACACGCGTGGTGCCGGCAGCACTGAGGGCCAGCACCGTCACGCGCTTGGCCAGGCTGCGATTGGCGCGGCCGAGCACGGCATTCTGCTCATGCAGGATGACCGGCATCTTCATGCCTGAGAGCCGCGCCGCCGCGATGGGCGGCACGCAGGGATAGCCGCCGAAGCCGACGATGGCACCGGGCTGCAGGCTGCGGAGAAGTCTGGCGGCCGCGATGGTGCCTGCTGCGAGCGCCACCGTGGCCTGGATACCCTTCACAAGGCCACGCCCGGCGATGCCGGCGCCGGGCAGAACATGCCGGTCGCCGTCCGCGAAAGCCTCAGACCCGCGGCCGGCCGAACGGCCATCGGTCATCAGCACGGGACGATAGCCGCGGCCCGCCAGCGCATGCGCCAGCGCCTCGGCCGGAAAGAAATGGCCTCCGGTGCCGCCGGCGGCAATCACCACGGGAATCACGCGCGGACCTCTCATGTCCGCTCTCCCGCGACACGCCGGCGCGTCAGCGCGAGCAGCATGCCCATTTCCAATGCGACGGAGAGCGCCGAGGAGCCGCCATAGGAGATGAAGGGCAGCGTCATGCCCTTGGTCGGAATGAGTTCAAGGGACGAGGCCATGTTGATGAAGGCCTGCAGGCCGAAGCTCATGAGAATGCCGGCGCCGGCGAGCAGCACGAACTGATCGTTCTCCGCGACCAGCCGCAGCAGGCCGCGCAGCACGATGGCCGCGAAGATGAAGAGGATGAAGAGGCAGACGACGAGGCCGAACTCCTCCCCCGCGACCGCGAAGACGAAGTCGGCATGCGCATCGGGCAAAATGTCCTTGACCATGCCCTCTCCCGGCCCGCGGCCGAGCAGCCCGCCATTGCCAAAAGCCTGCAAGGCGGTGAGCGCCTGATAGGCCGTCTGCTGAGTCGGATGCAGAAAGCGCTCCACCCGGATATGGACATGCGGCATCAGGAAGAAGGCCGCGATGAAGCCCACGATCAGCATAGCGAAGGCGGCAATGACGACGCCCAGATTGAGACCGTCGAGGAAAAGCTGGGCCAGAAAGACGATGCTGACGACGGCCAGCATGCCGATATCGGGCTGAGACTTCAGCAGCAGCGCGATCACCGCGTAAAGGGCGACGGCCAGCAACCGGCCGGGGAATTTCTCCGTCTTGCGGGCTTCCACGAGCAGCCCTGCCGTGACGACGGCAAAGAAGGGTTTCAGAAATTCGCTGGGCTGCAGCGAGAGAAACGGAATATTGATCCAGCGCCGCGCGCCCTTGATCTCTGTCCCATGCACGAGCGTGAAGGCCGTCAGCATGACGGCGGCCAGCGTGCCGATCAGCGCCAGCCAGCGAATGCCTTTCGGCGGCAGCATGGAAACGCCGATGACGATGCCACCGGCAATCGCCAGGAAGGCGACCTGCTTCAAAATCAGCATGTCGCGCGGATCGCCGATGCGGTGCGCGACCGCCGGGCTGGAGGCGAGCACGAGAACATAGCCGAAGCCGATCAGCGTGCCGATGCAGACGAGCGTCCAGCGATCGACCGTCCACCACCAGCGGCCGAGAAGCGAGGTATCGGTGCGGGAGAGCGCCAGCATCACACCGTCTCCCTGTTCTGGACGGTGGTAGCCGCCGCCGTGTCCGGCAGAGCCGCGACGAGCGCGGCAAACCGGTCACCGCGTGCCTCAAAGCTCGCGAACTGGTCCCAGCTGGCGGTGGCGGGCGACAGCAGCACGACCGGCGCGCCCAGCGCCTTCGCCTGCGCGAAGGCTGCCGGCACGGCCGCATCCAGCGTTTCCGCCATGTGATAGCGCACGCCATGGGCCGCCAGGGTTTCAGCGAATTGCGGTGCGTCGCGCCCGATCAGTTCGACATGGGCGATGCGCGGGAAATACTCAGCAAGCGGCACGATACCGCCGGGCTTGGCCATGCCGCCGGCGATCCAGACGATGCGGTCGTAGCAGCCGAGCGCGCGGGCAGCCGCATCGGCGTTCGTTGCCTTGCTGTCGTTGATGAAGACAATGCCGTCGCGCGTGCCGACGCACGCCTGACGATGCGGCAGGCCGGGAAAGGTCGCTATGCCGGCGGCGATCGCCGCGTCCGACAGACCGAGCGCACGCGCCATCGCGGTCGCGGCGGCAGCGTTTTGGGCATTGTGCTCACCCGGCAACGCGATCGCACCCGTCGTCTGTCCGTTACCGCTGATTCGGACCACGCGCATGGGCCCCTGAGACTCAATCGAGTCGGCCATTGCCGCCGAACGCGCATCATCGATGCCCACCACGGCGACGTCGTCAGCCGTCTGGCGCGCAAAAATTGCACGCTTTACAGCTTCGTAGCGGCTCATGTTGCCATGGCGCTCGAAATGATCGGGGCTCAGATTCAGCATTGCCGCTGTAGAGAAGCGGAGATTCGCGATTCGCTCCAACATGTAAGACGACATTTCGAGAACATAGACGCCGTTATCGGGCAGCAGCGGCAGCGCGAGCGAGGCCGGACCGAGATTGCCGCCGGCCGCGACCGGCACACCGGCCGTGTGCAGAATATGCGCGAGCAAGGCGGTCGTCGTTGACTTGCCATTGGTGCCGGTGATGCCGGCGAATCGGGCGCGACTGCCGGCGGCACGCACGGCGCGAAAAAGCAATTCCGCATCGCTGAGAATCGGAACGCCGGAAGCGATGGCGCGCGCGGCCACCGGATGCGGTTTAGGCAGGTCATGCGGAATGCCCGGCGACAGTACCAGTGCGTCGAAAGCGAAATCACCCGTGCTGAGGTCGCGGAGGGTGAAGGCTTCGGCGGCGGCGGCGGTTCGCGCGGCCTCGCCGTCATCCCACAGAGTGACGTCAGCTCCCATGGCGCGCAGGCTGCGCGCCGCGGGAAGGCCGTTCTTGCCAAGACCCAAAATCGCGTAGCGGGCGCCCGCGAAAAGGTTTGCCGGAAATCCGGTCATCGGATCTTCAAGGTCGCGAGACCGATCAGCGCCAGGATCATGGAGACGATCCAGAAGCGGATGACGATCGTAGGCTCGGCCCAACCCTTCTTCTCGAAATGATGGTGCAGCGGCGCCATCAGGAAGACGCGGCGGCCGGTGCGCTTGAACCAGAAGACCTGGATGATGACCGAGAGCGTCTCGACCACGAAAAGCCCGCCGACGATGGCGAGGACGATTTCATGCTTGGTCGCGACCGCGACCGAGGCGACGGCACCGCCGAGCGCGAGGCTGCCGGTATCGCCCATGAAAACGGCCGCGGGCGGCGCGTTGAACCAGAGAAAGCCGAGGCCCGCCCCGATCAGCGCCGAGCAGAAGACGGTCAGCTCACCAGACCCGGCGACGAAGGGCAGTTCGAGATAGCCCGCGAAAATGCGGTTGCCGACGAGATAGGCGATGAGGGCGAAGACGCCTGCCACAATGATGGTCGGCACCATGGCGAGGCCGTCGAGACCGTCCGTGAGGTTCACCGCATTGGACGCGCCCATCATTACCAGCATGCCGAAGAGCGGGAAGAAAATGCCGAGCGGAATCAGCACGCTTTTAAAGTCAGGGATGGAAATGCCGCTGCCGAGCGGGCCGCCGATATGGAGCATGATCCAGATGGAGGCGAGCAGGCCGATACCGGCCTGGCCGACCAGTTTCAGCCGGCCGGAGAGACCCTTGGTGTTGCGCTTGGAGACCTTCAGGTAGTCATCCGCAAAGCCCAGAGCGCCATAGCCCAGCGTCACGAAGAGGGTCGACCAAACGTAAGGATTGGCAAGGTCCGTCCAGAGCAGGGTCGACAAGGTGAGCGCGCTGAGGATCAGAACGCCGCCCATGGTCGGCGTGCCCTTCTTCTCCACCAGGTGACGCTCCGGCCCATCAAGGCGGATCGGCTGGCCCTGCTTCTGCAGGCCGCGCAGCATGCGGATGACGCGCGGCCCCATGACGAAGCTGAAGACGAGCGACGTGAGGCAGGCCGCGCCGGACCGGAAGGTCAAATAGCGGATGAGGTTCAGGATATGCAGATGATCCGCATAAGGCAGCAGCAGGTTATAGAGCATTACCGGGGCTCCTCCGTCTCGGCTCTGACAGGGAGCGCGTTGATAACGGCGGCCATGCGGCTGCCAAGACTGCCCTTGACCAGAACTGCATCCCCCGGGCGCAGGGCAGCCAGCACGAGCGGGGCGAGGGCTACGGAATCAACCGCATAGCGCGCCCGTTTTGACTCCGGCACGATATCGAAAAGGCGCTTCATCTCCGGCCCGCAGGCGAAGAGAAGATCGGCATGGGCGGTCACGTCGGGGGCGAGTCCCAGATGCTCGGCCGCCGAAGCCTCGCCCAATTCACGCATATCGCCGAGCACTGCGATACGGCGCTGGGCCGGCTGCAGGGCCAATACGGCAAGGGCTGCCCGCACCGAAGGACCGGAGGCATTATAGCTCTCGTCGAGCAGCAGCGCCTCACCCCCGGCGAGCGCCAAATGGCGGCGCGCACCACGGCCACTGACCGCCGAGAACCCGTCGAGCGCGGCCGAGGCATGGTGGGCATCCACGCCCAAGGCCACCGCCGCGGCGATGGCCGCGACGGCGTTGAGCGCCATATGCTCGCCTGGGGCAGCAAGACGCAGGCTGAGCGGCACGCCATCCAGGCTGAGGGAGATGGACGCGCCCTCGGCATCGCTGGTCACGTCCAAAAGGCGGGCTTCCGCCGTGTCGGCCCGGCCGAAGCGGATCACCCGATGACCTGACGCCGCATCGGCCAGGATTGAAAATTCTGCACTGTCGGCGGGAAGCACGGCGACGCCACCGGGCGCCAGCCCCGATAGGATGGAAGCCTTCTCCGCCGCGATAGCGGCAAGGCTGCCCATATGGCCGATATGAACCGGCGCGACATTGGTGATGACGGCGACATGCGGCTGGGCGAGCTGGGCCAGCGGCGCGATCTCCCCCGGATGGTTCATGCCGATCTCAGCGACGCAAAAGCGGCTGTCCCGCGGCATGCGGGCGAGCGTCAGCGGCACGCCCCAATGGTTGTTGTAGGAGGCGACGGCGGCATGGGTCGGGCCTGCGGCCGCGAGAATCCGCCGCAGCATCTCCTTGGTCGTGGTCTTGCCGACGCTGCCGGTGACGGCCACGAGCTTGCCGGCAAAGCGCGCCCGGGCGGCGCGGCCGAGGGCGGTCAGCCCTGTCAAGGTATCGCCGACCGTCAACAAGGCAGCCGAAGCCCCCGCATCTGGCACGTCATGATCGACCAGGGCGCCCGCCGCACCCGCCGCGAGGGCTGCGGGCACGAAGGCATGGCCGTCCCGGTTTTCCCCATGCAGGGCGACAAAGAGATCACCCGCCGCGACCGTGCGCGTGTCGATGGAAATGCCGTTCGCCGCAAAGGCATGCGTCATACGGCCGGCAGTCGCCGCGACGAGTTCTTCGGCGGTCCAGAGATCGGTCATGCCGAGCCGCCCACGAGGCGGCGAACCACTGCGACATCGTCGAAGGGCAGGACGTCGCGGCCGATGGTCTGGCCCTGTTCATGGCCCTTGCCGGCGACGACCAGAACGTCGCCGGGACCGAGCAAAGCGAGGCCGGCTGCGATGGCGGCTTCGCGGCCGCCGATTTCGATGGCGCCGGCTGCGCCGGTCATGACTTCGGCGCGGATCGCGGCCGCATCCTCGGTGCGCGGATTGTCATCCGTCACGATGACATGGTCGGCGCCATTCGCCGCTGCCTGCGCCATCAGCGGGCGCTTGCCGCGGTCGCGGTCGCCACCGGCGCCGAAGACGATGGCGAGTTTGCCCGCGGTATGCGGGCGCAGCGCCGAGAGCACGCGCGTGATCGCGTCCGGTGTATGGGCATAGTCGACATAAACCGCCGCGCCATTGGGCAGCGTCGCCGCCACTTCCATGCGTCCGCGCACACCGACAAGGTTTGGCAGCCGGTCGAAGACCGCCGTGTCGCCCAGCAGGAGGACGATGGCCGCAGCGACCAGGGCGTTATCGGCCTGGAAGCGGCCCGGCAGCGCCAGCTTCACGTCAAACCGGCGGCCCCCGACCGAGAGGTCAAGCCGCTGGCCGTCCGGCTCAGGCGCTGTGTGATGCAGCTGAATAAGACTGCCGCCCTCGCCCACCGTGCCGAAATTGAGACCGCGCTGCACGCTGATGCGGGCGAGCTGATGGCGGCTTTCCTCGTCGAGCGCCATGGCGGCCACGGCCGGGGCGTCACGGGGCAGAAGATCAGTAAACAGCCGCAGCTTGGCCGCGCGATAGGCCTCCATGTTGCCGTGATAATCCAGATGGTCGCGGGTCAGATTGGTGAAGCCCGCAGCCGAAAGCCGCAGCCCGTCAAGCCGGAACTGGTCGAGCCCATGCGACGAGGCCTCGACCGCGGCATGCTGAATACCGGCGCGCGCGAGGGCCGCCATGGTCTGGGCGATCGACACCGGGTCCGGCGTCGTCAGACCGGCGCCTTGCGGAAAGCCTGGAGCGACCAGGCCGAGCGTGCCCAGCGAGGCCGCGGGATGCCCGCTCAGCGTCCAGAGCTGGCGCAGGAAATCCGCCGAGCTGGTTTTGCCATTGGTGCCGGTAATAGCCGCGATCCGTTTCGGCTGCGCGCCGGCAAGGCTTGCCGCCAGCACCGCCAGGCGGCGCCGCGGCTGCGCGTCAAAGATGATCGGGCGTGGCGGCACGCCGGCCGGCCAGGCGGTATCGGGGGGTGCGAGAATAGCCGCCGCACCGCGCGTCACGGCGTCAGCGATGAAATCGCGCCCGTCCCGGTTGGTGCCCGGCAAGGCCGCGAAGATGAACCCGGGGCCGACATCCTGGCTATTGGCGGTGATGCCGGTCACCTCCACGTCGCAGGGTCCGCGCGGCGCATCGCCATAGGCCGGGCGTGCGGGGCGAAGGGTGGGCTGCGCGTACGCGCCCTGCATGAGATCAATGAGTCGCATCAGAGGATGCCGGCGCCGCGACACGATACATCGCGTCATGCCGCAGGGTTTTGATCGTCGAGGCCGGTGCCGCCCATTGCGTGTCCTGCGCGACCCGCGCCGTGCCACCGCGCTTCGCCGGCCGTGCCGGCTTGTCAGGCGCGCCGATATCGTCAGGCTCACCCGGATTGCTGGGGCCGTAGCCGACCGCGCCGGGCGGAGTCGGATAGGGACGCGGCAAGGCGAGCTGCTGGTCGATTTCAGCGACATTGTCGAAACGCGGCATCACGTTCAGCATGGGCCCGATGCGGGCAATAATATGGCTGACCGAAGGACCGGCCATCCAGCCGCCCGTCGTATAGCCATGGGTCTGGGCCGTCGCATGGCCGGAATCGATCGCGACATAGACGACATAGCGCGGCGCGTAGATCGGGAAGGCCGCGACGAAGGAGCTGTAATTGGTGTGCTTCTTGTAACCGCCATGCTCGGACACTTTCTGCGCGGTGCCGGTTTTGGCGCCGACGAAGTAGCCGGGCACATCGCCGAATTCACCCGTGCCGCTGGTGACGATCAGACGCATGATCCGCCGCATCATGTCGGAGGTGGTGGGCTGCATCACGGTCGTGCCCTGGATCGGCGGGTCACCGGCATTCGAGGCCAGAAGCGTCGGCTTGTAGAGCGTGCCGCCATTGACGATGGCGACGGCCGTATTCGCGATATGCAGCGGGGTTTCCGCGATGCCATTGCCGAAGGAAACGGTCATCAGCGTCGCCTTGCCCCAGACGCTGGCCGGCTGCACCTGCGGCATCGCCGCCTCAGGCAGCTCGATCGGCTCACGCGACATCAGGCCCAGCTTCTGCAGCCAGGCGCGCTGACGGTCCTTGCCGACAAGAATGGAAATGCGCGACGCGCCGATATTGGAGGAGAGACGCATGATGTCGCCGAGCTGCATCCAGGCGTGCTGGGGCTCGAAATCGGTGATGTGGAAACGGCCGATCGGAATCGGATGCGTCGTGTTAAAATAGTCCCATGGGTGGACGACGTTGGCATCGAGCGCCATGCTTGCGGTCTGCAATTTGAAGACCGAGCCGGGTTCGTAGGTGCCGGTGGCGCAACGGTTGAAGCGTTGCGCATCCGTCGCCTGGGCGAGATTGTTGGCGTCATAGTCTGGGATGCTGACCATGCCGAGGATCTGGCCGGAATTTGCATCCTCAACAATACCGCAGCCGCCCACCGCCTGGAACATCTGGACGGCACTTGCGACTTCGTCCCGCACGATGGCCTGCACGCGCACGTCGATGGAAAGCCGGAGCGGCGTCGTATCGTCATTGAGACGCTTGTTGAAATACTTCTCGACGCCGGCGATGCCGTTGGCGTCGATATCGACGCCGCCCAGGATCTGTGCCGCGGTATCGCCCAGCGGATAGCGACGCTCTGACGAGACCTGGAAGGACAATCCCGGAATGCCGAGATTATTGATGGCGATTTCCTGAGCCGGCGACACCCGCCGGGCGATATAGACGAAGGCCTTGGCGGACGCGAGGCGGCGCGCGATGTCACCCTCGTCGATATCCGGCAGGATGTTCTTGAGCGCGAGCGCCACTGAATTGGTATCGATCATCTGCCGAGGGTCGGCATAGAGACTGGCGACCGGCAGCGACACCGCCAGGATCTGGCCGTTGGCATCGACGATGGAGGCGCGGCCCGGCGGAGGCGCCGTGGCGGCGGCGGCCGGTTCGGGGGTGAACTGCTGCACCACGCGCGGCGCCGGCTTCATGGGGTCGATGATGGTCGCGAAGGACAGGCGCGCCGCGACCGCGAAGAACAGCATCAGGAAAACCGCCGCCACCGCGATGAGGCGGTTGCGGCTTTTCTCAAGCGCGGCCCGCTGGCGGAGGTCCGGCGAGGTGACGCGCACCGTCTCTCCCTGCGGGCCGTGGCCGTTGCGGGACCGCGGACCCCATGGGTTGTTCGGCGTTGAATTGGGCGGGGGCGCGTCGCTCATGCCGGGGCGCGCCTACTGGCTGGAGGAATAGAGCGGGCGGGGCGGCGCCAGCGATGCCGCCGAGGCCATGCCGAGGGAGGAACCGACCGGCGTGTACATGACGGTCGCGGCCGGCGGCGTTATCCGCTCACTGGCATAGGACTGACGCGGCGTATCATTCGCGGCGAAATACTGCGTGCCACCATTGGGCGCCGCCGGCTTGGCGTGGTGCGCGTGATGGGGCAGCGGTCGCGGCGCGGCCATGACAGCGGCATCCGCCAGGGCCGTGCCGGACGATCCGCCATTCGGCTTGGCCACGGCCGTCTGGATACGTTTGGTCGCGCGATGCGCCACGCGCGGCGCGACGACGGCGGCGGCGACCTTCGGTAGCGCCGCCGCTGTCGGATGAGATGGGGCAGCAGGAGCGACGGCGGGATTCGTATCCGACGAAGAGATGGACGACGCATCCGTGCCGCTGTCAGCCGTATCGGTGGCGTCCGCCGCAGGAGCAGACACCGGCGCCGCCGGCTGCAGCAGGGCGACGGCCGTGCCACCGGCCTGCGCATCCGAGGGCGTGGCAGGTGCGGCAGAGGCCATCGGCACGCCATGCGTCGGATCGGCAGCCGGCACCGCCAAGTCAGGCACCGTCGGTTCGATCTTGGTGCCGGGCGGGATCGGCGGCGGCAGCGTCGCGGCCAGCTGGTCCAGCGTCACCAGCTGGGACGGGCCCATCGGCTTGAGAGTCAGATACTGGGTCGACAGCGCCTGGAGACGCTCGGGGTCATTCATGAGCGCCCAATCGGCCCGCAGCATGCGGGTCTTTTCCCGCGCCATATCGATTTGATGGAAGGTGCTGCGCAGATCGGCGTCGAGCGCGAAGGCGCGCTGCTTGACCTGGTAAAGGTAGAGGCCGGAGCCCGCAGCGAGCACGAGGCAGATACAGGTAAAAGGTCTGATCATGCCGCAATCTCCGGCGCATCAAGTCTGCGCAAAGCCCGCAGCCGCGCCGAGCGCGCCCGCGGATTAGCCGTCGTCTCGGCCGCGCCGGGACGCACGGCTTTGCGCGTCAGAAGGGAAAAACCCGCCACCGCCGAGGGCAGCAGGCCGCGCGGATCGTAGCGCGACGGGCCAGGCGCCTGGCCCGCGGCCTCGGTCATGAAGCGCTTGACGATCCGATCTTCGAGGGAATGGAAGGACACCACGACCAATCGCCCGCCCGGCCGCAGAATGCGTGCCGCCTGCGCCAGAGCGCGCTCTATTTCGCCCAGTTCGTCATTCACCTTGATGCGGAGCGCCTGGAAGCTGCGCGTGGCGGGATGGATGCCCGCGCGATCGGGCGGCAGCACGCCGCGGATGATATCGGCGAGCCGCGCCGTGGTGGTGATCGGCGCTTCCGCGCGGGCCGCGACAATAGCGCGCGCGATGCGGCGGGACTGCCGCTCTTCCCCGAACTGATACAGGATGTCGGCCAGTTCATCGGCCGGCAGCGTCGCCACGAGATCGGCGGCGCTGGGACCGCTGGCGCTCATCCGCATGTCGAGCGGCCCGTCATTGCGGAAGCTGAAGCCGCGCGCCGCGTCATCGATCTGGAACGAGGAGACACCCAGATCGAGCACGACGCCATCGAGCCCGGCCACGCCATGGGCGCTGAGCAGTTCCACAAGATCGCCGAAGCGGCCTTCGACGAGATGCAGACGGCCCGGAAAATGGGCTGCGAGCGCCGCGCCGCGGGCGATGGCCTGCGGGTCGCGATCGATCGCCCAGATGGTGCAATCGGCGCGCTCCAGAATGGCACGGCTATAGCCGCCGCCGCCGAAGGTGCCGTCGAGATAGACCTCACCCGACTGCGGGTTCAAGGCATCCAGCACTTCATGCAGCAAGACCGGGATATGGCCGGGGGTTTGCGCCTGCATCACGGCGCCTCCGCCGGTACGGCGACACGCGGCAAAGCGCCGCCGCCCAAGGTGAGACCACTGCTATTGACGACCTGACGGGCTTCGGCCGCACGGCGGCGGGCGGCCTCCGGCTCCCAGATCTGGAAGGTCGGACCGGTTCCCATGAAGACGACATTGTCCGAGATGCCGGCATGGGTCACCAGCATCTCGTTCAGGATGATGCGGCCTTCCTTGTCGGATTCGATCGGATAGGCGTCGGCATAGATGGCGGCTGCGAGATTGTCGTATTCAGGGCTGAACAGCTCATAGCGGTCGAGTTGCTGGGCCAGCTTGTTGAACACTGCCTGGGGCCAGGCCTCGACGCATGGGAATTTGTGGGACGGACGCAGGATCATGGTGACGCTGCCTTCGGTCGTCGCATCCAGAGCGCGGAGCGCACCACGGAAGGCGGCGGGAACCGATACCCGCCCCTTGGCGTCCAACCGGTTAAGGTGGCTCCCGAGAAAATGCGTCATCGGGCCCCCTTCACATTCGCGCTGGCCGCAGCGTCTCCATTGGCATCATGATGAGGCGCGAGGCTTCCGCATCCATCACCTCATGGGATACCGTGGGTTATCATGGGTGCCTGTGGGCGTCAAAGGGATTTACGCTCACGACTTGGAAAAAGATCCAGATTTTTCCTTAAAAACAGTGAGATCCCGGCTTTACCGGGTCGCCGTATCGGGGACACAAAAACGTGTCATCCCCTGCCCGAGATCGTAACGAGAACCCGACCGGGGCCCATTTTCAGACCGCGGGGGTGCGCTGACCCATGATCTCCCATGATCGGGCAGCCTATCCGCCCATGCCAGCCCATGACGGGGGAAATAAGCGCCAGACGGTCTGTAAGCCGGGTTCTGTCCGGGCCGCTTGCGCGGCCGTGGACGGCCATTCCTCTGGGACGCCCTTTGCAGAGCGCCTCACGCGACCAACCCGGGCGACGGGGCGGAAATGCCCTCGCGTCACGCGCCATGTTGCCATGACGCGCCGCCGGCCGCCCCTATTCGGTCTTGCTCCCGGTGGGGTTTACCCTGCCCGCGCCGTTACCGGAGCGGCGGTGCGCTCTTACCGCACCCTTTCACCCTTGCCTGCGGAAAGACTTGCGCCTTTGCACAGGCGGTTTGCTTTCTGTGGCACTGTCCCTGGGGTCGCCCCCGCCGGCCGTTAGCCGGCACCGTATTTCCGTGGAGCCCGGACTTTCCTCCACCATGCCCCGAAAGGCATGACAGCGGCCGTCCAACCGTCTGGCGGCGGGCTGCTTGCGCCTGCCAGACCGCGCGGTCAACCGCCGTTCCGCACAAGGCTCGCCAGCACGGACGCGCGGTGGGCGGTTTCGGCATCCGCCGCGCCGGTCACGCGCGAGGGACGCCAGCGGCGCTGGACGGCGCGGAGCAACGTCGCGAAGGCCGCCTCACCCTGATCCGTTTCCGGCACCGGGTAGCCGAAGGCGGCCAAATCGGCGCGCAGGCACGCCTCGTCGATCGTGGATGACACAGGCACAGTGCCAAAATCAGGCCATAATCCAATCCCCTGCGCCGCAAGCCAGGGCCAGTCGAACAGCTCCCCCGGATCGTCCTTGCGGTCAGGCGCGATATCGGAATGGGCAACAACGTTGCGCGGCGGAATGGGGTGGCGCGACACGATGCCCTGACAAAGATCCGCGACCGCTGCCATCTGCGCCTCCGGGAACGGACGGTAGCCCCATTCATGGCCGGGATTGACGATTTCGATGCCGATGGAGCGGCCGTTCAGCACCTCATGTCCGCGCCAGAAGGAAACTCCGGCGTGCCAGGCACGCCGATCCTCCGGCACCAAGTGCCAGACCGTGCCGTCCTCCTCGACCACATAATGGGCGGAGACGCGGGCCTCGGGGTCGCAGAGACGGTCGATCGCCGCCTGCCCGCTCTGCATGCCCGTATAATGCAGGACGAGGATATCAACCGGCTCGTCCGCCGGCCGGGCATCATGATTGGGCGAAGCGCGGTGCTTCACGACTTGCGCAGCACATCCAGCGGCACCAGCCGGCCGTCACGCTCAAAATGCCAGAAGGTCCAGCCGTTACAGGAAGGAGCGTTCTGCAGCTCTGCGCCGACCTTATGGATCGAGCCGCGCAGATCGCCCGCACTGACGCTGCCGTCAGGCCCGACCACGGCGGAGACACGGCGGAGCTTGTCATAGAGGACCGTGCCGGCCGCAAGCGCCCCCGCTTCCACCAGAGAGCCGAAGGCGATGCGCGGCACTTCCCGGCGCGACGGCGTGATGCCCATCGCGTCACTCTCCAGCGGCTTGGTCTGGGCCAGACGCGCCCAGGCCGCTTCGACATAGGCCGGATGGCGTTCGATGCCGATGAAATGGCGGTTGAGGCGCTTGGCGACCACCGCGGTGGTTCCCGTGCCGGAGAAGGGATCGAGCACGATATCCTCGGGCGCGGTCGAGGACAGCAGGATGCGATGCAGCATGGCTTCCGGCTTTTGGGTCGGATGCAGCTTCAGGCCGTGCTGGTTGCGCAGCCGTTCCGACCCGTTGCAGATCGGCAGGAACCAGTCGCTGCGCATCTGCAGGTCGTCATTCGAGGTCTTCATGGACTGATAGTTGAAGCGATAGCGGGAATCGCGGCCGCGCGCCGCCCAGATCAGCGTCTCATGCGCATTGGTGAAGCGCCGGCCGCGAAAATTCGGCATCGGGTTCGACTTGCGCCAGATGATGTCGTTCAGCATCCAGAAGCCGAGGTCCTGCAGCGCCGCACCGATGCGGAAGATGTTGTGATAGGAACCGATCACCCAAAGCGTGCCGTCCTTGCGGAGCACGCGGCGGCATTCCGTCAGCCATTCATGGGTGAAACGGTCATATTCCGCGAAGTCGGTGAAGCGGTCCCAATCCTCGTCCACGCCATCGACCACGCTCTCATCCGGCCGGCGGAGCTGGCCTTGAAGCTGGAGATTGTACGGCGGATCGGCGAAGATGCAGTGCACCGACGCCGGGGGCAGCATCCGCATCATCTGGACGCAATCACCGAGCAGAAGCTGGTTCAGCGGCAGTTCGCGGGTGAGATCCACGTTCCTCCTCATGGCGTCAAGCCAAACGGCAGGCGGGCGAGCGGGCGAAGGCCCGTAAGACGTTTCAACATGACCGGACTCAGAGTGCCAGAGCGTTATGACGGGGCGATAGCGTTTTGCCCTGATTTTCCTCAAGGCCGACCGCCAGCAGAGATTCCTGCCCGAAATCGGCTGTCCAAGCTGCAACCGCCCTGGTCGCGGATAGCGGCATGGCGAGCAGCAGACTTTCCTGAAGCAGGGCGCGCACGGGCGCGAAGGCACGGCGGTGATGGAGCGTGACCCCGACCTCGGCCATGGCGCGGCAATGGACCGGCGTGCCGTAGCCGGCATTCCGCTCCCAGCCGTAATGCGGGTAGCGCGTCGCAAGGCGGGCCATCAGCCGGTCGCGGATGACCTTGGCGATGATGGAGGCCGCCGCGATCGACAGGCTGGTCGCGTCCCCACCCACCACGCATTGCGTGGCGCAGCCGAAAGGGGGCGCCATATTGCCATCGACCAGCGCGCAATCGGGCGTGCTTGGCAGGCGCCGCACGGCCCGCTGCATGGCGAGGTGGCTGGCACGGAGGATATTGATCGTCTCGATCTCGGCAACCGAGGCGGCGCCGACCCCAATCTCAACCCCGGATGCGGCGCGCAGCGCCTGATAGGCGGCCTCGCGGCGGGCGGCGGTCAGCTTCTTGGAATCGTCGAGCAGGCTTGCAAGTTTCCGGGGCACGCCCTTCGGGAACACCACGGCGGCGGCCACGACAGGACCGGCGAGCGGGCCGCGGCCCACCTCATCCACCCCGGCGACACGACCGCCGGCCGCTTTTTCGAGCTTGAAATGCGGCGCCATCAGTCGCGTCCGAACAGGCGACGCCAGAAGCCGAGAAACCCGCCCGCCTCAGCGGACCGGCTCTGGTTGTAGGAGACATGGGGCCGGCTCGCGGGCGGGCGCAGCGCGCTGCTCATGAGCTGGCGGCCGGTTTCGCGATCGGCGATCAGGCGGCGCTGGAAGGCGACAATGGCCGCAGAACTTTCGTCCAGCGGCTCCTCCAGCAGCGCTTCGGCAACAACGGCGGCTCGCGCGAAATCTCCCGCGCGGCGGGTGACGTCGATCAGGCAAAGGCGCGGCTGCACTTCCCGAGAACCGGGCCAAAGTTCGGCCGCCTGGCTGCGCCAGAGCTGCGCCCATTCCCCCTCTCCGGCGTCGTCCGCCGCCCAGGCCGCCTGAAGCAGCGCTTCCGAAGCCGGCCAGATATCACCGCGCCGCTGCGAGAGCAGCGCCCAGAGCAGGAAATTGCGAGCGAAGGCCGGCGCCTGGGCGCGCAGCGCGGCATATTCAGGATCCGACCGTACGATCTCGGCATCCGCCTCGGTCAATGCCGAGAGATTGGGCGCGGCCGCGCCACAGCCAGAACATTCGGCCACCCAGCGCCGCAGCGTGGAGCGCGCAGGCTCGCCGGGGCGGAAATCGAGATCGGGGGAGAGTTCGGCGGCCGGCGCCTTGAATTCCGGCCGCACCACGGCGCCGCAGACCGCGCATAGACTGCTCATCGCCCGCTCCTCACGACCGCGCCCGGAAAGCGGCGAGACCCGCGGCAAGCCGGCCGAGCGCGCGCGTCAGGCGCTCGGGGGCGACCGCGAAACAGACGCGCAGCCAGCCTTCGCCGCTGTCGCCGAAAGCGATGCCGGGTGCGATGGCGATGCCATGATCGGTCACCAGCCGTTCGGCGAGGCCAAGGCTGTCGGCCAGGCCCTCGACCTGAAGAAAGGCATAGAAGGCGCCGTCGGGCGAGGCGTAGCGAATGCCGGGCACCTGACCCAGAATCTCGGCCGCGATGCGCCGCCCGTCTGCGCAATGCGCCCGGAAATGCGGCGGCGTGACGTGGTCGGCGATGGCCGCGAGCCCGGCCTGCTGAATGAAGGGCGCGACGCCGGAATGGGTCACCTCGATCACTTCCGAAAGCTCATCCCGCACCGCTTCGGGCACGATCAGCCAGCCGAGGCGCCAGCCCGTCATGACCCAGGTCTTGCTGAAACTATTGGCGACCATGATGCGGTCGTCAGGCTCAGCGATATCGAGAATGGAGGGTGCGGCGTCCGACCCGTCATAGACCAGACGGGAATAAACTTCATCCGATAGCAGCCAGCAGCCGTGCTTGCGGCAGAGCGCGAGGATCTGCCGCAGCTCGGCTTCCGTCGCGGTCCAGCCGGTCGGGTTATTGGGGGAATTGAGAATGAAGATCCGCGCCCCCGCCAGGGCACGGTCAAGCGCATCGAGATCCAGATGCAGGCTGCCATCCTGATGCGCCGAGAGGGCGATCGGCTCGACCTGCGCGCCGCGCAGGCGGGCGGCATTGCCGGCATTGGGCCAGGCGGGTTCATGCAGCACGACGCGGTCACCGGGGCGCAGAATGGCCGAGAGACCGATCGCCAGCGCCGCCATGCCGGAGGCCGTGACCATGACGCGGCTCTCGGCGACCGGCTGCTTGTGCAATGCCGTCAGATAGGCCGCGATCGACTGGCGGAGCGCCGGCAGGCCGCGCACATCGGGGTAGAGTGTCTCTCCGCGCGCCAGGGCCGCCGTCAGCGCGCCTACGGCGGCCGCCGGACTTTTCTGGTCCGACTCTCCGAAACACAGAAACTCGGTATCCGGGCGGCCGAAGGCGAGCCGGGCCACGGAGACGATTCGCGACCCTTGCAAACGGGCCAGATCAAAATGAGGAGCAGACATGCGAATCGGCTAACACAGCCCGTCGAGCCGAGGCGAGAGGCAAAAATCACGGCCCGCGCGGGGCTGGGATTCGCCTCGGGATTCATGTGACGAGAGGATCACGGAACGGGTAGGCTCTCAGATCAAGCCCGAGGGAAAAGGTTTGAAGGGCGACGGCGAAAACGATCAGTCCTCTTCGTCGTCGTCATCCTCAAGGGCGAATTGATCGGCCTCGCGGTCGTAGCTGAACAGCTCCGCATAGCGGCCCCAGGCGATGATGGTGCGCATGGTGTCATCGGCATAGTCGGGGGACATGTAGTCCTCCAGCTCATCGCGGAAGCGCAGCGCGGGCGCCCGATGGTTCCAGCGCTCGTCGAGCACCTGGCGGATCTGGCTGATCATCGGCACATGCGCGCGGAGCGCCGCCGCAAATTCCGCCTTGCGATCGTCGGTATCGGCTTCCACGAAGCGGCGGCCGGCATCGCTGAGCTTGATGTCGCCTTCCTCGAATTCGGCGAAGCCGAGCATCTGCAGCGCTTCACCGATGGGCAGCAACTCATCCGCCTCCATCTGGAAGGCCGAGGCCAGCGCCGGCAGGTCAGCGAGGCCGTTATAGGGCTCGCCTTCGATCGTCTCCATCAGGCCCGCCATGAGGTTGGTGGAGACCACCGGCAGCGCCTGGAAAGTGGGGGCCGGCGGCGGCGCAGAGCGGTCCACGTGCTGCTGCGGCGTGCGGTGTTCCACCGGCCGGCGCGTCATCAGGGCGTAGATGTCGTCCACCAGCTGGCGGAATTCGGGGTCCAGACGTTCACGCGGATGCGGGAAGGGCACGCGGAGTTCGCTCGCGACCCGGCCGGGATTGGAGGAGAAGACCAGGATGCGGTCGCACATCAGCACCGCTTCTTCGATGTTATGGGTGACCATGAGGATCGACTTCACCGGCAGCTTGCCTTCGGACCAGAGGTCGATGAGGTCGGTGCGCAGCGTTTCTGCGGTCAGCACGTCGAGCGCGCTGAAGGGCTCATCCATGAGCAGCAGGTCGGGATGGACGACGAGGGCGCGGGCCAGACCCACGCGCTGGCGCATGCCACCCGACATTTCCTTCGGATAGGCGTTTTCGTAGCCGCCCAGACCGATCAGGTCGATCGCATCCTCGGCCCGCTCCTCACGCTCCGTTTTGGGTACGCCCTGGGCTTCGAGGCCGATGGCGACGTTCTCCTCGACCGTCAGCCAGGGAAACAGCGCAAAGCTCTGAAACACCATCGAGACGCCGCGGACCGGGCCGGTGATGGGCAAGTCGCGCCAGCGCACATCGCCCGCGGTCGGCTTCAGCAGCCCCGCGACGATGCGCAGCAGGGTCGACTTGCCTGAGCCGGAGCGGCCGAGCAGGCCCACAATCTCGCCTTCGCGCAGTTCGAGATTGACGTCATCGAGAATGATGACGTCGGACGCCGCTTCCTTGGGGTAAGATTGGCGGCAATTAGCGATACTTACCAGCATCGGCGCAGTCTTCTGCAAAGTTTGGTCCATGGTCATCTCCTGCCGATTTTGGAGAGGCTTAGAAGGTCAGGCGGCGCACGGCGAAGGCGTGCAGCGGCCGCCAGAGCACGCGGTTGATGGTCAGCACGAAAGCCGTCATCACGAAGACGCCGAGGACGATATGCGCTGTATTTCCTTCATTCGTCGCCTCTGCGATGTAGGAGCCGAGGCCGGTCGCCGTCAGCGTCGTATGACCCCAGGACGCGACTTCAGCAACGATGGAACTGTTCCAGGCGGCCCCCGAGGCGGTCAGCGCCCCCGTGACATAGTAGGGGAAGATGCCGGGGATGATGACGCGGCGCCACCACAGCAAGCCCTTGATGCCGAGACTGGCCGAGGCTTCCTTGAGATCGCCCGGAAAAGCGGAGGCGCCGGCGACGACGTTGAACAGCACATACCACTGCGTGCCGACGATCATCAGCGGCATCAGCCATATATTGGGGTTGAGCGCGAAGCGCACCAGCACGATGACGACGATCGGGAAGAGCAGATTGGCCGGGAACGCCGCCAGGAACTGCGCCACCGGCTGAATGAGCCGGGCCCAGCGCGGCCTGAGACCAATCCAGACGCCAAGCGGCACCCAGACCGCCGTGCAGATCACCATGGCGGCCGCAACGCGCAGCAGCGTGAAGAAGCCGAGCAGGATGACATGGGCGAGGCTGCCGAGGGTGACCGATGCCGCGACGAATTCCGCCACCCGCCAGAAGGCGAAAGCGACAACGACGCCGACAAGGGTGAACCAGATGCTATCGAGGACGCGCGACGGCTTCTGCGATTTCGTTTGCAGAACGGGCAGCGGCAGCTTCATGCGCAACCCGCCGATGCGGTTCGCGATATCGCCGATTGCCTCGCCCACTACCTGCAGAAGCCGGGTGCGGCGCAGAACGCTCAAGACCCAGGGGTCGGGCGCTTCGCCGCCGCTTGTCATCTCAAACCGAAATTTTGCTGACCAAGCCACGAGCGGACGGAACAGAAGCTGATCGTAGATGAGGATGACGACGAGCATGGCGATGATGGCGTAGAGCACCGCGGCCAGATTGCTCTGCGACAAGGCGACCGAGACATAGGAGCCGATGCCCGGCAGCAGAAAGGTGGTGTTGCCGACGGTGACCGCTTCGGACGCCACGACGAAGAACCAGCCACCCGACATCGACAGCATGGTGTTGAAGACCAGGCCCGGCATGGCAAAGGGCACTTCCAGGCGCCAGAAGCGCTGCCAGGTGGAGAGCTGGAAACTGCGCGTCGCCTCATCCAGATCGCGCGGCACCGTCGTCAGCGACTGATAGAAGCTGAAGGTCATGTTCCAGGCCTGGCTCGTGAAAATGGCGAAAACGGCGGCCAGCTCGGCGCCGATGACGCGACCCGGAAACAGGTTGAGGAAGAACAGCACGGTGAAGGACAGGAAGCCGAGGATGGGCACGGACTGCAAAATATCGAGCGCGGGAATGAGGATGACGCCGAGGCGGCGGCTTTTGGCCGCAAGCGGCGCCACGATCAGCGTGAAGATGATCGAAAAGAGCAGCGCCACGAACATGCGCAGCGTCGTTCTGAGCGCGTAATAGGGCAGATATTTGAGGTCGAGATGAATGGTCGTGGCGCTGGGCAGCGGGGCCAGGGTGCCGCCCGCGGCATGAGCGACCAGGACCAGACCGGCCAGCACGCATAGTATGGCAGCGCCGTCCCAGACATTGGGAACGCGACGACCGCTCACAAAGGCGGGCAAGGCCGATGTCGTCATGGGACTGTGCCTTCAGGTTCGTGACAGATTGACGGAGAAGCCGCGAAAGCGGCCGATGTTCTGCGCTCTAGACCACGCCGTAGGCGCCTGTCACCACCCTTCGCATGATGAAAGGGTGACAGAGCGCGAAAGGGCCGTTATCGCCGGGCGGCGGTTCAGTGGAGAGGCGCATAGAAGGAGATCGCACATCATGCGCCTGGGCGAACGGGCAGTGGCCTTGGCCTGTTTCCTTCTGCTGGTCGTGCCGCTGGTCGCCTATTGTGCCTGGACGGTTCCCTTTGGGCAGGCGCCGGACGAGCCCACCCATATCGCGCGGGCCGACAGCGTGCTGCGGGGTGAAGTGATGGGCTATCGCGTGGCCCGGGTGAATGCCGCATCCGGGGCCGCGGATGCCGGCGTCACCGCAAATTTCGGCCTGGTCTATGCCGCGAGCGTTGGCAATGGCGCGATGGCGCCGCCGTCCGGCCTGACATCGACCCGCGCCCGGCTGGCCTGGGCCCGCGCCATTCCCTGGTCACCGGCACCGATGTTCATCAGCAGCGTCAATACCGCTGCCTACGCGCCGGTCGCCTATATGCCGGCCGCCCTCGCCCTTGGCATCGCCGAGAGCCTGGGCGCCTCGCCCTATTCGGCCGGTATCGCCGCGCGGTTCGGCAATGCCCTCGGCTTCACGATCCTGGGCTGCCTCGCTTTGGCTCTGGCCGGCCGCGGGCGGCTTCTTCTGCTGGTGATTCTGGGCCTGCCGATGACTGTCTGGCTGGCCGGGTCCTGCAATCAAGACGGGCTTCTGATCGCCAGCGCGGCGCTGGCGCTGGCTTTGCTGACCCGCCAGGACGGACGGGGATTCTGGGCCGGTACGGCCCTGCTGGCGATCCTCGCCCTGCAAAAGCCGCCCTTCGCCGCCCTGCTGCTGCTGCCCTTGGTCGCGCCAGCCGCCGCGGACAGATCCTGGCACTCGCGTCTTGGGGCTGCAGTCCTGGTCGCACTGCCGGCAATGCTATGGTCCCTGGCCGTCATGCGGCACGTCTCCGTGCCGCTCTTGCCGGGTGCGCCCTATCATCCCGGACCGCTCTGGCCGGGCGATCCCGAGCGGCTTTTCCGCTCCGCCATTCCGGCCATGCAGCTTTTGGTCATGCTCCACCATCCGCTGACGGTGGCACTGCTGCCGCTGATGGAGAAAGTGCCGGCCTATACGTCTCTCCGCACGGATCTTATCGGCGTGCTGGGCGTTCATGACATCCGCCTGCCCAAGGTGCTTTACACGCTGTTCACCCTGGCCCTGCTCTCCGCCATGGGCGCCTTGCTGACGACCGCTTGCCCGATCGGCAACCGGCCTGGCGCGGCCCGGATATGGACCTTTCTGGGTGTGCTGGTGGCCGGGACGGGCTGCATCGAACTGATCTATATGGTGCAATATCTGACCTGGACGCCCGTCGGAGCCGCCCGCATCGACGGCGTGCAAGGACGCTATTTCCTGCCGCTACTGCCGCTGATGACGATGCTGCTGGGACGTATTCTGCCTGTACCGCCGCGGTTCGGCTGGATCTGGTGGGTTGCACCGCTCGCCGCGCTTATCGCGCTCGACATTCGGCTGCCGGCGATCATCGCCCAGCACTATTACGGCTGAGAACGCGGCGTCAGACGCCGGTCGAGCCGAAACCGCCCTGCCCGCGGGCCGTCTCATCCAGGCTATCCACCTCATGCCAGGCGATGCGGGTGACCGGCGCCAGCACGCCCTGGGCGATGCGCATGCCACGCTCCACCCGGAAAACCTCGGTGCCGGCATTGAGCAGGATGATCTTGATCTCCCCCCGGTAATCCTCGTCCACCGTGCCGGGCGAATTGGCGACCAGGATGCCGTGCTTCAGCGCGAGGCCCGAGCGCGGACGGACCTGCAGCTCGTGACCTGCGGGCAGGGCGACGGCGAGGCCGGTCGGGATCGCGGCGCGGCCACCGGGGGCGATCTCAATCGGCTCAGCGATCGCGGCCAGGAAATCAACCGCCGCCGCGCCCGCACTAGCGTAAGCCGGCAGCGGCAGGTCCGCGCCATGGGGCAGACGGGTGACAGATACGGGTGCTTCGGTCACGGCGTCTGTCCCGTCAATTCCTGCGCGATGCGGCCGGCGAGCCGGGCCGCCACCGCGTCTTTCGGCAGGCGCGGCCAGTCTTCGACGCCCGCCACCGTGATAAGATGCACTTCATTCTCGGCCCCGCCCATGACACCACCCTCTGCCGAGACGTCATTGGCCAGGAGCCAGTCACAGCCCTTGCGCGCGCGTTTTTCGGCAGCATAGGCGATGACATTCTCCGTCTCGGCCGCGAAGCCGATGACCAGGCGCGGCCGCTGCGGTCCCGGGGCGGAGAGCGTCGACAGGATATCGGGATTGGCTGTGAAGCTCAGCGCCGGCACGTCGGCGCCAGGACGCTTTTTGATTTTCTGGCCCGAAGGCTCCGCGACCCGCCAGTCAGCGACCGCGGCCGCGAGGACGGCGATATCGGCCGGCAGCGACGCCTGCACGGCGTCCAGCATCTGGGCGGCCGTCTCCACCCGGACCACCGCAACACCGGCGGGATCGGGGATCGTCACCGGACCGGAGACGAGGGTGACACGCGCGCCGAGCCCCGCGAGGGCCGCTGCAATGGCATGGCCCTGCCGGCCCGAGCTGCGATTGGCAATATAGCGGACGGGGTCGATCGGTTCATGCGTCGGGCCGCTGGTGACGACCGCATGCCGCCCGGCGAGCGGCTTGGCTGCAGGCGCCAGATAGGCGCGCATATGGTCGAGGATCACCGCCGGCTCGGCCAGTCTGCCAGGGCCGAATTCGCCGCAGGCCATGGGACCTTCCTCCGGCTCCACGATGGCGACACCGCGATTTTTGAGGGTTTGGAGATTCGCGACCGTCGCCGCATGGGTCCACATGCGGACATTCATGGCGGGCGCCACCAGCACAGGCTTGTCGGTCGCGAGCAGCAATGTGGTGGCGAGATCATCCGCCAGCCCCGCCGCCATGCGGGCCAGGATATCGGCCGAGGCCGGAGCGACGACGACGAGATCAGCCGCGCGGGAGAGCTGGATATGGCCCATCTCGCTCTCATCGGTCAGCGAGAAGAGATCCTGGAAGACCTTTTCCTCGGTCAGGGCCTGAAGCGAAAGCGGGGTCACGAACTGCGCCCCGCCACGGGTCAGCACGGCGGTGACCGATGCCCCGGATTTTTTCAGCAGCCGCACCAGTTCAAGCGCCTTGTAGGCGGCGATGCCGCCCGAGACGATGAGCAGAATGCGTTTGCCGGTGAGTCCGATCACAGCTTCCAGCCGGAATGGATGGCGGCGATGCCGCCCGAAAGATTGCGATGCGTCACGCGGCTGAAGCCGGCGGTGCGCATCATCTCGGCCAGCGTTTCCTGATCCGGGAACATGCGGATGCTCTCGGCCAGATACTGATAGCTCTCGCTGTCATTGGCGAAGACCTTGCCCAGCCGCGGCAGCACCTTGAAGGACCAGGCCTCATAGAGCGGAATGAGGGCCGCAATCTCCAGCCGGGAGAATTCCAGGCAGAAGAACCGCCCGCCGGGCCGCAGAACGCGCCGCGCCTCACGCAGCACAGCATCCTTATCCGTGCAGTTGCGGAGGCCGAAGGCCATGGAAACGACGTCGACACTATTGTTCGGGATTGGCAGCGCCTCGGCATCGGCCACCAGGACGGTGAGATCGCCGATCAGGCCGCGCTCGACCGCGCGCTCGCGGCCCACTTCCAGCATCGCCGGATTGATATCGGAGAGAATAGCCGGGCCACCCCCCTTTTTGAGCCAGCCGAAGCTGATGTCGCCGGTGCCCCCGGCGAGGTCGAGCAGGCGGCGACCCGGACGCGGGTCCAAAAGCGTCGTGAAAATCTGCTTCCAGGCCCGGTGAATACCGAGCGACATGAGATCGTTCATGAGATCGTAGCGCGGCGCCACGCTTTCAAAGACCCCTTTCACAAGGGACTTTTTTTCGGCGCGGGGTACCGCCCGGAATCCGAAATCGATCTGGTCGGAGGAAATCTGGTCTGGCATGGCTTTGTCGGTCATCGTGCTTACCCTATACGCTGGCCAGCGAAATGCCGGAACTCCCTGAAGTTGAAACCGTCATGCGCGGACTGGCCGCGCGTTTGCAAGACCGGAGGCTGCGCCGCGCGGCGCTGGCCCGCGGCGACCTGCGCCGCGTGATCCCGCCGGGCTTCGCCGCCCGGCTGACCGGCGCCCGGATCACGAGCTTCCGCCGCCGCGGCAAATATATCCTCATGCGCCTCTCGGGCGGCGACAGCGTGCTGATCCATCTCGGCATGTCCGGCCGGATGGCCATCCATGGCCCGCATGAGCCGCCGCCGCCCGCCGCCAAGCACGAGCATCTGGTGATGGAGACCGAGGACGGCTGGCGCGTGGGCTTTATCGATCCGCGCCGCTTCGGCCTGCTGGACCTGATGCCGACGCAGGGCGAAGACGAGCACCCGCTGCTGGCGGGCATGGGACCGGAACCCTTGGACGACCATTTCACCCCGGCCGTGCTTTCGGCGGCTCTTACGGGGCGCAAAACGCCGATCAAGGCGGCGCTGCTCGACCAGCGCATCGTTGCGGGACTCGGCAATATCTATGTTTCGGAGGCCTTGTTCCGGGCCGGGATCAGCCCCGAGCGGCTGGCCGGGACGGTGGTCGGCGCCCGCGCCAGACGGCTGGTGCCGGCCATCAAGGAAACCCTGAGCGAGGCGATTGCGGCCGGAGGATCAAGCCTGCGGGATTATGTGCAACCCGACGGCGAACTCGGCTATTTCCAGCATGCGTGGAAGGTCTATGCCCGGGAGGCGATGCCCTGCGAGCGGTGCGCGGACCATCCGGCGTGTCCGGGCATCCGCCGCATCACCCAGGCCGGACGCAGCACATTTTTTTGCCCTTGGACACAAAAGTGATACGGCATCCCGGTCAGATTTTGTGATCGCCGCGCAAGGCAGAAGCGCCTTTATTGACCGCCCTTTCCCTTGACTCACCCCCCTGCGGAATTTAGAGAAGCCCCCTCATTCGGGGGTGGCGATACGGCCGCTCCATACACTTTGTTTGGATGTCGATTAATCATGGCCAACACTGCCTCAGCCCGTAAGCGTATCCGTCAGACGGCCAAGCGCACCGACCGCAACGTCGCGCGCCGCACCCGTATGCGTAACGTGATCAAGTCTGTCGAAACCGCGATCGCGAGCGGCGACAAGGCTGTGGCTCAGGCGGCGATCAAGGCGGCCCAGCCGATGCTGCATCGCGCAGCCAACAAGGGCGTGGCGCACAAGAACACGCTCGCCCGCAAGATGTCCCGCCTGTCGGGTCGCATTAAGGCTCTTGCGGCCTAACGCTGCATCTTATTAGATGGGAGCAGACGCAAGTCAGGCTCCCATCTCGTTCTGCGTTGGCCGCGCTCACATGAGCTTTAGATGGTTTGCCTGGAAAATCAGGTAGACTATTGGCACGCAGAGCCTGGCGACAAATCAAGTCAACATCGCCTTTGGCGTGTTTGACAGCTGTTTAGTCAGCACTAATCGAAATATTAGTAAATATTCGGTTGCGACATTCGCGTTTTGTCCGACAGTTCTATTTTGGCTCCATTTGATTCTGGTTGCCTCGCACCTCGCCGTGACCTAACTTAGTTTTCATGAAGTGGGTCCGGGGGTAACGGTGCAGAACCCCGAAATAGCGATTTTTTTGTTGAGGTCTCACTCTTTGGCGAGAGTTGGGTCACGTCTTAGCTTGTTTGGCACGTC
>NZ_JBYQFD010000002.1:0-577300 GCF_057837225.1 Acidisoma sibiricum
TGGGGCCGCTAATGTCTCCGCCCTCAGCACCAATGCCGACTCGCTGACCAATAGTGCCGTCGCCGGCCTCACCTCGGCCGAAGCCGCGGCGCTCGGTACCGGAGCGCTGGCCGGCCTTGTCTCCGGCCAGTTGGCGGCCCTCACCACGGCAGCCGTCAGCAATCTGGGTGGCACCTTCTCCGCCGTGACCACGACGGCCCTCGCCGGTCTTTCCTCCACCCAGGTCGCCGCCCTCAGCACGGCTGCGGTCGCAGGACTTGGCACCAATGTCAGCGCCTTGAGCAGCACGCAGCTGGGCGGCCTGAGTTCGACACAGGTCGCGGCCCTCGGGACGACACTCCTCAACCTGCAGCCGATCCAATTCTCCTATCTAACCACGAAGGGGATTGGTGGCCTGACCTCGGCCGCGGTCTCCAGCCTGACCACCGCCGACGTGACCTCTCTGACGACGGCGCAGATCGCGTCGCTGACGACGGCCGAAATCTCGGCCCTCGGCTCGACCCAGATCACCGCCTTCACCTCGGCGCAGATCCAGGCGCTGACGACGGTGGAGATCCACGCGATCACTCCGGGCCAGCTTGGCTACCTGACCAACAGTCAGGTGCAGGATCTGACGGGCACGCAGCTCGCGGCGATGAGTTCCGCTCAGCTCAACGCTCTGTGATGCAGCCTCGGGACGGGCGCGCCAGCGTCCGTCCCGGCCGTCGGCGCGGCTGCACGCCCGCCTTATCAAGACAAAGCCTTAAGAAAGCTGGGGCTAGAACAGCAGGCTTATATCGCTCCAGGAATATCGCTGATGATCGCAGCCGTGCTCGGTGACGGGGCGCCTGAGAGCAGCCCAGAGGATGCAGCCGGTTGCCCGGACTGGCTGCTGCAGCTCATGCGGGCACCCGGAACCATTTTGACAGCAGGGGGCACGCTCTCGCCCGCCGCCGCGCGCCTGGCGGACCTGCCGCTGGACGCGCTCATCAGCCAGCGGGACGCGCAGGGTGCGGCGGTTTCGGTCGAGGGCGAAATCGCCCTCTATCGCGGCTGGATCGCAGCCAACCCTGGCTCGCCATTGCTGCCCGGCGCCTGGTTCAATCTCGGTGTCGGCCTGGCCCGCAATGGGGAGCGAAACGCAGCCCTTGCCGCCTATCAGGCAGCCTTGGCGATCCGGCCGGATTTCCACGTCGCCGCCGTCAATCTCGGCCTTTTATACGAAAGCGCAGGTCAGGCGGAGGAGGCTTTGGCTACCTGGACCCGTTCTATCCAGCCGACCGAGGCGCGGATCGCCCTGCAAACCCAGGCGGGCCGGCTGCTGGAGGCGACGGGCCGCCATCAGGCGGCGGAGGCGATTTTCACAGAAATTCTGGCGCTCGACCCGGCCCAGGCCGATGTCCGGCATCACTGGCTGCATTTGCGCCAGAAGACCTGTCTATGGCCTGTTATGCCACCGGGCAGTGGCGCCAGCCTGGCGCAGTCGGGCCCTTTCGGCATCATGGCCCTGACGGATGACGTCGCCGAGCAGCGGGCGGCGGCGGCAACCTGGATCGCCCGCAAGACCGTGGCGGCACCCCTGCGGCTGGCCCCGGACCGCCCCTATGGCCATGACCGGCTGCGTATCGGCTACCTCTCTTCCGATTTCTGCAGTCATGCCATGGCTTATCTGATCGCCGAAGTCTTCGAGCGGCATGATCGGACACGCTTCACGGTCTACGGCTATTGCGCGACGCTGGAAGACCACAGTCCGGTGCGCCGCCGGCTGCTGGCCGGCTTCGATCACTACCGGCCCATCCGCAGCCTCAGCGACGAAGATGCCGCCCGCCTCATCCGGGAAGATGAGATCGATATCCTGGTGGACCTTAACGGCATTACCGACGGCAGCCGGCTGGCGGTGCTGCGCTGGCGGCCGGCCCCTATTCAAGCGACCTATCTCGGCTTCGTCGGCCCCGTACCACTGCCCGAGTTGGACTACTTGTTTTGCGATGCCATCGTGATCCCGCCGGAACATGCCGCAGCGTACGGCACCAGGCCGCTGCCGATCGGTCCGATCTATCAGGCCAATGACAGCAAGCGCACCGCCGGCCCCGCGCTGACCCGCGCCGCAGAAGGCCTGCCGGAGGATCGTTTCATCCTCGCCTGCTTCTCGAAACACTACAAAATCACGCAGGAGATTTTCGCCGCCTGGATGGAGATCCTGGCGCAGGTGCCCCATGCCGTGCTCTGGCTAATGCAGGACAATGCGGACTCGCAGCGCAATCTGCGCCAAGCCGCCCGCCGTGCGGGAATTGACGACGCACGGCTGATCTTCTCCGACCGCGTCGATCCTGCGCTGTATATGAGCCGCTTTCAGCTCGCCGATCTGTTCCTCGATACCTTCCCCTATAATGCTGGAACGGTCGCGAGCGACGCGCTGCGCATGGGCCTGCCGCTGATCACCCTGTGCGGCCGTGCCTTCGCCGCACGCATGGCGACGAGCCTGCTGCATGCCATGGATGCGCATGAGGGGATCGCGACCAGTCTGGTTCACTATGTCGAAATTGCCGTCCGGCTGGCGCGCGATGGGGAGGCCTACCGCCAATACCGGGCCCGCTTCAGCTTTGCCGCCTGGCGCCGCAGTATCGGCAATACCGACGGTTTCATGGCCGCCTATGAGACGAGCCTGCTGAAGCTGATGCCGACGGACGCTTCAAACAATCAGCTCGGCGAGGCCGGCCGCGATGCGCGTCACCCGCCGCTGCCAGACGGGGCGCAGGAAGCCGATGGCGCCTTTCGCGCCGGCCTGGCCTGCTCTTTGTCCGGCGACCACGCCGCGGCGGCGGCCCACTATCGCACGGCGATTGCCCATAAGCCCGACCATATCGAGGCCTGCCTCAATCTCGGCACCGCCGTCCTTGCCCTGGGCCAGCCGGAGGCGGCCCTCGCCTTCTACCGCAAGGCGATCGAGCATGATTCCGGCAACGCCATGGCTTACGGAAATCTCGGCAAGGCGCTGCACGATCTGGGGCGGTTCAATGAGGCGACCGAAGCGCTCGAACGCGCTATTGCCCTCAATCCCGATAATGCCATCCACGACATCAATCTCAGCGCGACGCTGATGGAGCGCGCACGGTGGGACGAGGCGCGGATCGCGGCCGAGCGGGCCATTGCGCGCCTGCCGACAGCCGTCATCGCCTATTGTAATCTTGGCAAGTGCCTGATCAATCTCGGCCTCTGGGATAAGGCCGCCGACAGCGCGGCCAGGGCTGCCGCACTGAACCCGGAACAGCCGATTGTTCAGGCAACGCTCGGTGGCATCATGGTGGAGCTTGGCCAGTGGCAGGCGGCGCTGCCGCTGCTGTCCCAGGCCGTCGGCGCGGAACCGGCCCTGGCTAGCGGTTGGTTCAACCTCAGCCATGCCTATCGCGGTCTCAACCGCTTTGATGAGGCGACAACCGCCATCCTGCGCGCGCTCTCGCTGAAACCCGACGACGCCGACTATCACTTCCATTTCGCGCATCTGCTCCTGCTGCGGGGCGATGAAACTCGTGGCTGGGCGGAATATGAGTGGCGCTGGAAATTGCCGGGCTTCGGGGAACTTTATCCCGAAATCCCGCGCTGGCAGGGCGAGCCGCTGCAGGGCCGCAGCATTCTCGTGACACCGGAACAGGGACTGGGCGATATCATTCAGGCGGCGCGCTATCTGCCCAGGCTGGTCGCTGAAGCGCGTCGCGTAGTTGTCCTGGCGCCCCCCGCGGCGCGCCGTCTGCTGCAATCGATCAACGGGATCGAGATCGCCGAGCCCGAAGATGCAGCCGTGACGGATTGCGATGTGGCATCACCCATCATGAGCCTGCCCTGGGCGCTGTCCCAGGGAAAGACCCGGCGTAAGGCGGCGCCAGCGCCTGTACCCTATCTGCAGGCCGCGGCCAAGGATCGCCGCCGATGGCAGGCGCGCCTCCCGCACCACGCCCTGCGGGTCGGCATCGTCTGGGCCGGCAATCCCGCCGCACAGCGGGATCGTTTCCGGTCTCCGGGCCTGGCCGCGGTGCTGCCGCTGATGGCCACCGCCGGGGCACGTTTCGTGGTGCTGCAAATGGGACCCGGGCGGGCGGATCTCGCTCGACACTGTCTGCCATCGGATATCATCGACCTCGGCCCTGAGATAGCCGATCTCGCGGATACCGCAGCCATCATGACGGGTCTCGACCTCGTCATCAGTTCCTGCACCGCGCCGCTGCATCTAGCCGGCGCGCTTGGCGTGCGGGCCTGGGGCATGATCCCCTTCACGCCGCATTTCACCTGGGGGCCGAGCGGTGCGGCATCCGCCTGCTACCCGTCCGTCCGGCTCTACCGGCAAGGCCGCTCCGGGCAGGACTGGTCCGACGTCGTCACCCGGATGGCGGCGGACCTTGAAGATCTGACGCGGTCGCAGGCTGACCCGGTGGCCGAGCGACCGTCATCATGCGCGCAGCGCGCCGCCAGTTGAGCGCGGCCTTGGACCGCGCCCTCGCGGCAAGTGCCCCGCCTTGGGCCTGCGCAGTGGCCGTCCGCCGTCTCGCGCACAATCCGATACGGGCCGTGCCCCTGCTTGCCGACGTCGCAAAACGCGAACCATCGCCCGCGGCAGCCCGTCATCTCGGTGATTGCTACCGGGACGGGCGCGGTGTGCCCCAGCATCTGCCATCGGCCGCCTTCTGGTACTCGCGCGCGGCAGGCTCCGGCGATATTCGTGCCGCACGCTGCCTCGCCCAGCTTTACCTCGCGGGACAATACGCGCTGGCAGACGGCCAGCCGCCGCCGCTGCTGTCCCCCATCGCCGCGACCGAGCCGGATTACGCCGCGGCACGACATTGGGCAGAACGCGCGGCCAAGGCCGGTGACGCAGAAGGCCAGGCGGTCCTGGCCTTTCTGCTCGCCAATGGCCCGGCTGAGATGCGGGACCTCGCCGCCAGTGAGGCCTGGTATGAGCGCGCTGCCGCGCAGGATTTCCCGCGCGGGCGCCTCGGCCTCGCGCTGAGCCTCATCCTGCGCCATGCTGATGGCGGAGACTGGCGGCGCGCACGCCATGAACTGGCGCTCGCTGCTGAGGCCGGGGTGCCGGACGCCCATTACCTGCTCGGGCTGAGCGCCGAGGCCGGGCTCGGCACGCCTGGGGATGCCGTGACCGCGCGCCGCTGCTACGAAACCGCGGCCGAAGGCGGCATTACCGCAGCACAGGCCCGCCTCGGCTTCATGCTGCTGCACGGGCTGGGCGGAAGCCCCAATCGGCAACAGGCGGAAACCTGGCTGCGCCGCGCCGCCATGGGCGGTCATCAGGAAGCCGCTGTTTTGGTCGGCAGCCTTTACAGTGCAGACGGCCCCTTGCCGCCTAATTATGCCGAAGCCATGGCCTGGTTCCGCACGGCGGCCGAAGCGGGGCACGGTGGTGCGGCCCATAATCTCGGCCTCTTCTACCTGCGGGGTGTCGGCGGACTACGCGACGAGCAGGCAGCAAACGGCTGGCTGAAGCTGGCGGCTGAGCGCGGCGACGCTTTGGCCTGTTTCAACTACGCCGTCTGCCTGATGAAGGGGGTCGGCGGCCCGAGCGACGAAACAGAGGCTGCACGCCTGCTCGCGCGGGCGGCTGAAACTCTGCCGCTGGCGCAATACTGGTACGGCCGGGTTCTGGCCGCTGGCCAGGGCGTGGCGCAGGACGACGCCACTGCCTGCCTCTGGTTCGCCCGCGCGGCCCAGGCGGGCGTGGCCGAGGCACAGCTTGCTCTCGCCGATTGCCAGCTGCACGGACGCGGCATTTCGCGCGATCTGGAAACGGCGGAGTCCTGGCTGCTCAAAGCCGCCGAAAGCGGCCAGCCCGGCGCGCTGTTTACTCTTGGCCTGCTCTATGCCGGCGAACAGGGCCATGCGGTTGATCGCGCGGAAGCCTGCCGCTGGTTCGCGCGCGCCGCCGACGCCGGCAATGCGCTGGCGCCCCGAATGATTGAAATTCTAGGACAGGAGACGGCCCCGACATACTGATCAAGAATTTATTGACCTTCTCCGAGTGACAAAAGCCCCAGACCAATGACGTCCGTCCATTTGCGTCGCATGCGCCAGGCCAGGAAAAGACATGTCGCTTCAAGACCCGGGCCGCAGGCCCTCACTACTGATCGAAGGCTGGCGCGGCATCAACCACTCCTATGCGCTGGTCAATCAATACCAGATGCGCGAATTGCTGCGGCAAGACCGCTTCAACCTCTTTGCCAAAGATCTGCCCTTCGTCAACGCGCAGTGGAACCGCACGCAGAACGGGTCCGATTTTCCGGCCGCCGATCAGAGACTGATCGACGAAGTGCCGCCGCCGGGCGACAGAGTGACCGACTTCGTCTACCGCATCGCGGCCCCCTGCCGCGGCGGAGACCGCGATGATGCACGTGCCACGATGACCTTTATGGCGGCCGAGATCGGTCTGCCACTCAGCAACTTCGCGCTTGGCACGGACGGGTTTTCCTTTTTTTGCCGCGACCGCAATCTGATCGTGACGCCATCAGCCTGGTCGCGCGACAGGATCGTCGAATTCGGCTTCCCGGCCGAGAAGGTGGCGGTCGTGCCGCACGCCGCCGACCCCGCCCTTTTCGCGCCGATGTCCGCGGAAGACCGGGCCAGCCGTCGCGCCCTGCTCGGCCTCGCCGCTGATGAGACCGTCTTCGTCAATGTCGGGGGCGCCTTCTGGAACAAGGGGCTCGACCTTGTCCTCATCGCCTTCGCCCATCTCAGGCAAAGCCAGAAGCGTATCCGCCTGATCCTCAAGGACCAGCGCGACCTCTATGGCCGCACGGTCGAGACGGTGGTGGAAGAGGTGGCACGGTCCGGCCGCTGCCACCTCGACGCTGACACGATCGCGGCCATTTCCGTCATTCCGGGGCATCTGACGCGCCTGCAGCTGCGCGACCTCTATAACGTGGCCGACTGCTATGTCTCACCCTACCGCGCCGAGGGTTTCAACCTTCCGGTGCTGGAGGCAATCGCCTGCCATACGCCCATCATCGTGACAGCAGGCGGGGCGACGGATGATTTCTGCCCTGACGGGCTCGCCCTTAAAATTCCAGGCCGGCCGGCGATAGTGGAGGGTTTCGACTCAAATGCACCGGGCCGCTATATCGAGCCGGATATTGAGTCTCTGGTCGAGGCGATGCGCGCCGTCTGTGCCGGACCGATCCTCCTCTCCGCACCACAGCAAAAGCTGCGGGCCGCGATTCTCCAACGCTTCAGCTGGGCTGAGGCAGCGGCTCAGATTGCCGACCTGTTGATAGACGGCCACGTCATACCGGCGGACGCGCGCCCCGCGCCGCCGATTACGACGCAAAGTGATATCCGCGCGCTGATCACCGCCATGCGGCCGCGCCGGATGGCGCACATCCAGAAGACCCGTATCGGCAATGATTATGACGGCGGCTATGTCCTGCCCGCCATCGCCGCGCAGGCGGATCTCGTGGTCTCGATCGGCGTCGGCCACGATGTCAGCTTCGATTATGCCATGGCGCAGCGTGGCGCGATCGTCCTGCAATTTGATCATACGGTGGAAACGCCGCCCGCCCAGCATGAGAATTTCCGTTTTTACAAGAAAGGACTGGCCGCCGACCGCGCGGCTGACTTCCTGACCTTCGGCGATATTCTGGATCTGATGCAGAATTTTCCCGGCCAAGCACCGCTGCTCAAATTCGATATCGAAGGCAGCGAATATGACGCCTTTACCGCAACCGACCCCGCGCAGTTTTCGCTGTTTCCTGTCATTGTCTGCGAGATCCATGATCTCGACCGGCTGGGTGAGCCATTGTTCTTCCGCCGCGTGGCAGGCTTTCTCGATCTCTTCACCGCAGGCCATGTGCCCGTGCATATCCACGCCAACAACTATGGCGGTGTCGGCCTTGTGCATGGCGTACCGCTACCCAAGGTTCTGGAACTTTCCTTCCTGCGCCGGGATCTGGATGCCTGCGCAGATTTTGCCGATGACCCTATCCCCGGCCCGCTGGACCGGCCCAACCATCCCTATCTGGCCGATCTCTGCCTGAATGCCTTTGGTTGAGCCTGCGCGCTGACATCAGAAGTGATAGGCAAAGCGTAGATTGCCGCTCTCGCTGAGATAATTCGGGCTTACATGCGTCATCATCTCAGCGCGCAGTTCAAACCGATCCCCCCGCATCAGCTGCAGGCCGAGCCCAACATTGGCGAAAGTCGATGGCAAGGGCGTTGTCGCCGTATACTGGGCGCTGCCGCTTGGCGCGCCCTCGAGGCTCGCCTCCGTGGTCCAATTGGAATTGGAGAGAAAGGTGGCCCCCACAGTAACATAGGGCCTCAGCGTCCAGTCCAGCCCCCGGTCCACGCGGCCGCCGATTTCCACATTGGGACTGAAGCCGAGCGTCGTCTGGCTGCTGCCAGCAACCGCCATATTGTCGCGGCTTTCGCCCGTCTCGCTGAAACCCGGCACCGAGACATAGATGAGATCGAGGTCGGAATAGGGCTTCACGTACCAATGGTCGAAGGGCAGCTCATAGCTTACACGCAGGCGGCCAGATGCGCTCAGCGCTTCGGAATTACTCGAAGCCGAGGCGGTATTGCCACCGATCTGCACCGTCCGGCTGTTCTGATACCACATATTGCCAATGTCAGTGGCCAGCCCCACCAGCCAATGGCCCATCTGATGCTTCAGCGAGCCTGAGAGATCGAAGCCCTGACCAAGAGAATTGGCGCTGCCATTGTTGCCCACGCTCCAGCTTGAGTCATAGGCAGCTGAGGCCGACAGGAACCAATCGGGCGCTATCTCATGCTCCCCGCCGATCCGATAGCCGGCGGAGGTCACGTGGTAGCCCAGGCCCTGCGGGCTGGAATATTCGGCCGCCGTGCCGCCGGACAGCCGCCCCCAGACGCAATCCGATTCCACCATATCGACGCCATTGCCCGCGAAGACTGGGCAGCTCAGCACAGCCGAGAGTGACCCTTGCGCATCGGCCAGACGCACTGCGGGCGCTGTCCCAAAATGCTCGGCCGAACTGCTGTTGACGGCCGTGCCATAGGAAGCGGCTGTCGGCAGATTGACCAGTTGCGCGTAGAGCGGCGCAAGTGCGGCGGAGCCGCCGGAATCCCAGGTCGATTGCCAGTAGGTCTGCAAGGCCTGCCCGTTGCGATCGGTCGTGAGGCCGCTTTGGTCGAAATGCACGGTAGGCGAGACGCTGAGGCTTTGTGCCCCCTGCTGCGTCGTCCAGGTGACAGGCACGAAGGTGCCCGGTCTCTGGCTCGCGGAAATGCCGCCGTTGACGACGCCACCCGCTGCCTGCACCACCTGGTAGGAACCGGGCAGAAGGCTGTCGGTCACATTCATCTGGACAGTGCCGGCAAGCGCGGCCGTGCCGCTGACCGATAGAAGGTCCGCCGTCTGCGCGCCAAGCGCGGAGACGTCGGCTGCCAGCACACCGCTTGGAGACTGGATGTAATCGCCCGCGAGATTGATCTGGCCCAGCTGGCCGCGGCCTCCGACGATGACGGTGCCGTCATTCTGCAACAGCCCGCTGGCCGCACCGCTGCTGCCGGCAAGGATCAGGGGTGAGACGCCGGCGACCGAGGCATAGGTCGCGCCGGCCTCGTTATGGAAGATCGCCCCTTCCGCCTGGCCGGTGGTATTGAGGTCCACGCTGCCCGTCACCGTGCCGTAGTTTTCGAGCGTAGTCTGGCCAAGCGACGCGACGATCGCGGTATTGGACTGTGCTGCCACCTGACTGCCGATCAGCAGCAGGATGGTGTTCTGGTTGCCGCCGTCCAGCTGAATGCCAGCCCCGGTGCCGGCACCACCCATCAGCGTGCCTTCATAGGTCACGGTGATATTGCCGTTCTGGCTGGCAGGCGATACCACGGCCCCCGTACTGCCCTGTACGCCACTTTGCGCATAGATGCCGACCGAACCTTCGCCGGTGGTGCTGATATGGGCATTGAGGTCGACGACGACATTACCGGGCGTCGTCGTATCGGTGATGGTGCCAGCCCGCGCCGTGTTGTTCTGCACCACGGGAATGGCAATGCCCCCGGCCGAGCCAACCGCCCCACCGCCGCCACTCAGACTCTGGGCGAAGATGCCATGAGCATCGGCACCCGTCGTTGTAATATCAAGAGGCGCCTCCTGCTGTCCGTTCTGGAAAACGGAGACCGATCCGCCGATCCCATTGCTCAGCGGGCTGCCGGAAAGAAAGTTCTGATAACTGACGCCGCTTGGGGTGATCGCACCGGTATAGCCGCCACCACCGCCAATCGACTGTGCCAAAACGGCGGTGGCGCCGACGCCGCTTGTCGTGATTGCGTCATTGCCGCCAAATGTCACGCTGACCGCGCCGCCATCGCCGTTGCCGCCACCTAGGGCGGCGCTCTTCAAGGTCACAGGCTGCGCAAAACTGCCGCTAGAGGCAACAAGACCGCCGCCGCCGCCGATAGACTGCGCAATGATGCCAAAGGCGTTCGCCCCGGTTGTCGTGATGCTGCCATCCTCGGTCACCGTCACTGGGCCGCCATTGCCGGTTGAACCCTGGCCGCCGAGATCGATGCTGAGCGTGCCCGTCGCGTTCTGCAGCTCTTTGGCGAAGTCCGTGGCATAGCTCGCGATATCATAGCCAAGAGTGGTCAGCTCGGTCGCGATCAGCGTGCTGAGCGCGCTATCGCTGCCGGTCGATGCGATCGTGCCGTTGGGATTCAGCCGTTCGATGCCACCGCCGCCACCCACGGATTGCGCGATGATGGCATGGGATTCGGCGCCACTGGTGATGATCGACCCCGCATTCTGGATGCTGACGGTGCCCCCGCCCCCGGCGCTCGCCGCATTGCCGTAGCCGCCCAGATCGGCGGAGATCGTGAAGTCCAGAAGCGTCGCGGTGGTGGCCAGGCTCGCCAGACCGCCGCCGCCGCCGACCGACTGGCCGAGGATGCCGAAGGCCGCGCCGCCGGTCGTGGTGATGGCGCCGCTATTCGTCACTGTCACGCCTTCGCCGTCGCCGCCCGCGCCGCCGGTGCCCCCGAGGGCAAAGCCTTCGGTGATGAGGTTGGAGCCGGACTCGGCGGCCGCCCCGCCCGTGCCACCCCCGCCACCTACCGATTGAGCGAGTATCGCATCAGCCAGGTTACCATTGGTTGATAGCGCACCCTGGTTGCCGACGATCACCGTGCCACCATCGCCGCCGGTTCCGCCCGACCCGCCCACCGCGAGGCTGACGGACACGCTTGGTTCAAATCCGGGTTCAATGTCGCGGCTATCGGCTAACTTCGGCAGCAGCGCTTTGATCGTGCCATAGAGCGCATTCTCGATACCCTCATCCTGCAGCTGTTCCAGCACGCTGTTGCTGGTGCCGGCCGAACTGCTGCCCGCCGTGCCGCCACCGCCGCCCACCGATTGCGCCTCGATCGCGGTGGCGCCATCGCCGGTCGTGGTGATCGTGCCGGCCGCGGCATTGGTGATCGTGACCGCGCCGCCGGTGGCCCCTGTCCCGCCTGATCCGCCGACCGAAATATTGAGCTGTTCCTTCTCGGTACTATAGGCCTGGCCATTCGCCGCGATGCCGCCACCGCCCCCGATGGATTGGGCGAAGATGCCCTGGGAATCGATGCCGTGGGTGGCGATGACGCCGCTATTGGCGATGGTGACGCCGCCGCCCGTGCTGCCCGCACCGCCATCACCGCCCAGACCCAGGGTCAAGGCGAAGCTGGTGCCGAGAGAGACGGGAGCTGCGCTCGCCCCCGGCAATTCGGTGGAGGTGACTGCCGCCCCCGTGCCGCCATTGCCGCCACCACCGCCTATGCTGGCCGCGTAGATGGCCGAGGCAGCAAATCCATTCGTTGTAATGTCACCGGAATTGCCGACGGTCACAAGGTTGCCCGCGCCACCCGCGCCGCCAGTGCCGCCGACCGCCACGCTCAAGGTCACCTGCGGTGACGTGCCAAAGCTGTAGGATTGAGTCGTGGCATTGCCGCCATCGCCGCCGCCGCCGCCCACGCTATAGGCGGCGATCGCTGAGGCGAGGTCACCGTCCGTGGTGATCGTGCCGGCATTGCCGATGCTGATCGTGCCGGCGTTGCCGCCGGTGCCCCCAGTGCCCCCAATAGCCGTCGTCACCGTAATCGCCGGCAGGTCGCCGAACCCCACTTCATAGGAACTGGTGCTAGCGCCGCCGCCCGTGCCGCCGCCGCCGCCGACACTCAAAGCCTCGATACCGGTCGAGCCAAAGCCCGTCGTGCCGATGTTGCCGGCATTGGTGACGGTCGTATTGCCGCTCACACCGCCATTGCCGCCGGCGCCGCCGATGGCAACCGAAATTGTCGGCACGATGAAGGAGGCGGAGCTGGCATTGACCGTGCCGCCATTACCACCGCCGCCGCCCACGCTTTCCGCCAGGATGCCAAAGCCGGTGGCACCGTTGGTCGCGATCGTGCCGGTGTTGCTGATCGTCACATCGCCGCCACTACCGCCACCTGAAGCATTGCCGCCCACCGAGACATCGGCGATGGGCGCCAGGGAGTTGGCATTGCCGCCGCTGCCCGATCCGCCCCCCACAGACAGGCCCAGGATGCCGAAGCCCGCGTCACCATTGGTCGTCACACTGCCGGTATTGCTGACAGCGACATCCCCGCCAGAGCCACCGGCGCCCGAATTACCACCAACAGCCGTCACCAGCCCATTGGCAGCGCCCCCCGCACCGCCATTGCCGCCATAGCTTTCGGCATCGATGCCGTCGGCGGCGAAACCCAGGGTCTGGATGGTGCCGCTATTGGTTACGCTCACTATCGGGGCGCCACCGATCACGCCATCATCGCCGCCGACGCCACCCGAGCCACCCTGCGAACTGACTCCCGCCGTGGTGGTGCCACCAGCCCCGCCAGCACCGCCCATGCTTTGGGCCAGTATGCCGGCCGCATAATCGCCTTGGGTGAGGATGCGACCCGCCGCCGTCACCGTCACTAAGGCACCCTGGCCACCGGCTGCGCCATTCCCCGTGCTGCCGATGAGGTTGATGTAATCGGCACCGTCTCCGCCCGTCCCGCCCTGGGACAGAAGGGCCACCGCGGGCGATAGCCCGCCCATGGTGGTGATGGTCGATGAATTGCTGAGCTGCAGGTTGACCGTGCCGCCGCTGGCACCCTGTGCGCCATTGGCCGCTGAAATGTCCCCGGAAAGACCCGCGCCGCCTGCGCCACCGGTCGCTTCTGCAGAAATACCGGCCGCTTCCACGCCCGTCGTGGTGATGCCGAGGCTTTGCCCGATGCTGGCAGTGGTGATCGCGATCGTCCCGGCCGCGGCCCCGCCCGTCGGGCTGCGGCCCGAACTGCCCCCCGCCCCGCCATTGGCTTCTACCGTCACCGCATCCGATTCCAGACCCGCTGTGCTGAGGAGCCCGGCGAGCGCCACAGAGACTGTGCCGCCTCCACCCGCCGTGCCGCCTGCCCCGGAAGCCGAATAGGAAAGGCCGCCTTCGCCGCCGGGCCCGCCATTGGCCAGCAGGCTGAGGCCCGGCGCATCCGCCCCTGCACTGCGCAGATTGGCGCCAGCGGAGAGAGACACCGTGATGCCACCGCCGGCACCGCCGGTTCCGCCAGCCGCGCCGCCATCCGCGGACCCTTCCGCCTGACCTGCGCCACCCGCCCCACCACGCGTATCGATGGCGATGACCGCGGCGCCGCTGCCTGCCGTGGAGATTGTGCCGCTATCGGTGAGGGTCACAGCACCGCCCTGGCCGCCGGCCGCCCCGGCCGAAGCGCCATAGGGGCTGGTCCCGCCGTCGCCACCCGCGCCGCCTTTTGCGATGACCTGAATGCCAAAGGCGCCTGATCCCGTTGTCGTGACAAGGCCAGCATTGGTGACGGCTACGGGGCCGCCCCACTCTCCGGCGCCCGCCAAACCTTGGCCATCCTCGCCACTCCCGGCAGTGCTGCCGGCACCTCCTGTAGAGTCCGCCATGATGCCGCTCGCGTCTTGGCCGGTCGTGGACACGAAACCAAGGCCCGTATTCTGGATGGTAATCGTGCCACCCTGGCCGCCAACGGCGCCGTTTCCGCCTTCGGAGGTGAAATTGCCACCCGATTGCGCCACGCCACCTGCGCCACCCGCGGCATTAGCGAAAATGCCGGTCGCTGCCTGTCCTGTGGTTTGCACCATGCCATTCAGGTTGCGGATCGTAACGATGCCACCTGCGCCACCCGCGCCACCCGAGCCACCATTGGTTGTTGTACCCGATGCGCCGCCTGTTCCGCCCGCGCCACCCATGGCTGATGCATCAAGGCCGACGGATTGCGTGCCGGCGGTCTGCACGGTGCCGGTATTCGTTATCGTGGCGGTTCCGTCCCCGCCAGCCGCACCCCCCGCTTGGGCGTTATTCTCATCATCGGCAGCGCCACCGGTGCCACCGGCACCGCCATCGGCCGCCGCCGTGACACCGTCAGACTGGCTGCCGATCGTCTGGACGGAACCGCTGGTGCTCACCTGCACCGTTCCGCCCGCGCCGCCTGTACCGCCGGTGCCCGCACTGCCAACGCTGGTGGCGGAGCCGCCCGCACCACCCGCGCCGCCCTCGACCTCGGCATCGATCCCGGGGGAACTCGCGCCATTGGTCGACAGCGGCCCCACTGCGGTAACGGTCACGGCGCCACCCTGGCCGCCGGCGCCCCCCGTGCCATTATCAACCGAAAGGCCGCCCGCGCCGCCATCCGCTGTCGCAAGCAAAGCGGTGGCGGAGGACCCCTGCGTTCCGACCGCGCTACCGGATGTGAGCGTCACGGTGACCGTTTCACCCTCGCCGCCATTGCCGCCGTAGCCGCCATTGCCCTGCAGGTCGCCGGTTCCAGGCCCTATGCCGCCGGCGCCGCCATCGGCCGCCGCCTTGATACCCGTGGCACCGGCGCCGCTCGTTTGGATATTACCCGAGGACGTCAGGCTGACGATGCCCCCTATGCCGCCCTGGACGCCATTGCCGCTCTCGCTCGTACTGCCGGACTGGCCTCCATTGCCGCCCGTGCCTCCCAAAGCTTCGGCGTCAATGCCCAATGCATTTGAACCAAAGGTGGTGAGGGCTGCGGCATTGGCGACCTGGACAAATCCGCCCGTCCCACCTGGGCCGCCGGGTTGGGCATTGTTCGAGTCATCAGCGTCGCCCCCGGCCCCGCCCGCGCCGCCCTGCGCTAGAGCCAGGATCGCCGTGGCCCCGGTGGCCGTTGTACTGACCGTGCCGGCGGCGGCGGTCGTCACGCTTGCCGTGCCGCCGCCACCGCCGGCGCCCCCGGTAGATGCGCTCTCGACGATTCCGGCGGCGCCGCCATTGCCGCCCGTCCCACCATTGGCGATTGCCGCAAGCGCCGCGACGGAGCCCACGGACGTCTGCACAAAATCCCCGTTGGTCACGGACGCTATACCACCCTGGCCACCCACCCCGCCGCGCGAACTGGAAGCGAAACCATCAGCATCCGCACCATTATTGCCGTTGCCGCCGCTGCTATTCGCAGCCACGGCCGACAGGGCTGCGATTCCAGGTAAGATGATAGGGCCGAGATTGACGGTTGTGGTCGTGCCGCCTGCAGCGCTCGCCGCCCCAATGCTCTGCGCCAGAATGCCATAGCCCGCAGTGCCAGAACCCTGGTTGGTAACGTCTGCACTCTGCGTATTATTGGCGATGGCGGATTGGGAGAAGTCGCCGGCGCTGCATGCTGCGGGATTGCCGCTGATGGTGCAGGAAACGCTCTGGGCCATGGCCGCGTCCCAGGCGGCGGGGACCGCGAGGACAAGGGCGCCGGCCAAGGCCGTTTGACCGAGAAAGACCTTCCTCATGCGCGCACCATCCCAGCCTATGCGGTATTAAGCATTCCCGCGGATACGGTAACGACGCCGTGAAGACCTGAAAAGTCCCTTTCGACAGCACAATGAGCCAAAATCAGATCTCTCTCCGCTCTCACGGAACATGGAAACTCTGCGTTTTACCAACGCACTCTCGCGCGGCGCGCAGGCGGACGTGCACCCGTCTCTCTGCCTCAGCTTATTGGAAGCAAAAGATCGCAAAGTTGTTGTTTTGTAGCCGCGCGGAACAGTCCAGACACTCGGTCCATGCCAATCAGCGCACCCGATGACGGGGATGCCGGATGTAACGCCTCCGGTTTATCGCGCGATCAAAAGGACTCTCCTATGGGTGTCGAAAAACTGGACACAGTGGTGATCGGGGCGGGCCAGGCAGGCGTCGCGATCAGTGAGCACCTGACCAAGCGGCAGCTGCCGCATGTGGTTCTGGAGCGGCACCGGATTGCCGAGCGCTGGCGCTCGGAACGGTGGGATTCACTCGTCGCCAACGGTCCGGCCTGGCATGATCGCTTCCCCAATATGACCTTCCCCGAGACCGACCCGCACGCCTTTGCGCCGAAGGAAAGTGTCGCGGACTATTTCGTCGCCTATGCCGAAAAATTCGGCGCCCCGATCCGCACCGGGATCGAGGTCAAGCGTCTGCAAAAGAAGGCAGACGGCACAGGCTTCCGGCTTGAAACATCCGACGGCGTGATCGAGGCGAGACATGTCGTCTCTGCCACCGGCCCGTTCCAGCGGCCGCTGATTCCGACCATGGTGCCAGCCGATTCCGGTCTGCTGCAGATCCATTCCAATCAATATCGCAACCCGGCGCAACTGCCCGAGGGCGCGGTGCTCGTCGTCGGTGCCGGCTCATCCGGCGCGCAGATCGCGGATGAGCTGAACCGCGGCGGCCGGCGCGTCTATCTTTCGGTCGGGCCTCATCATCGCCCGCCGCGCGCCTATCGCGGCCATGACTATTGCTGGTGGCTGGGCGTGCTCGGTGACTGGGACAAGGAAGCGCGTGAGCCGGGACTTGAGCATGTCACGATCGCCGTCAGCGGTGCGCGGGGCGGACAGACGGTGGATTTCCGCCGCTTCGCCGCCGAGGGCATTACCCTGCTCGGGCGCGGGCAGCGTTTCGAGAACGGCCGCCTGATTTTCGCGCCCGACCTTGCGCGGAATATCGCCGGCGGCGACGCCAACTACCTCTCCGTGCTGGACCGCGCCGATGCCTACGCGGCCGAAAACGGTCTCGACCTGCCGGAAGAGCCCGAGGCGCGCCGGGTGCTGCCTGACCCTGATTGCCTCACGCATCCCATCCTCGCACTCGATCTGGCAGACGCGGGCATCACCAGCATTATCTGGGCCACGGGCTATGCGCTCGATTACAGCTGGATGGAGGTGGATGTTTTCGACGAACAGGGCAGGCCGCGCCACCACAAAGGTGTCTCCGACGTGCCGGGCCTCTATTTTCTCGGCCTACCCTGGCTCTCCCGCCGCGGCTCGTCCTTCATCTGGGGCGTGTGGCCTGATGCCGCCTATCTGGCGCAGCATATCGCAGATCACATGGCCGCCGCTGCCACCGAGACCGTCTGAGAGAACCATCATGATCCATACCCGCATCCGCCCGTTCAACACCGCCAAAACCTATCCTGAGCAGAAGCTGGACAATGATCTGGCCCAGGCGGTGGTGGCGCGCGGCGCCACCGTCTTCCTGCGCGGCCAATGCCCGCAGGATCTGGATACGGCGGAAGATGTCGGCATCGGCGATCCGGTCGCGCAGACCCATAAGGTGATGCAGAACATCCGTCAGCTGATGGAAGAAGCCGGCGGCACGATGGAGCATGTCTGCAAGCTCGTCGTCTATCTCACGGACGTGCGCCACCGCGAGCCCGTCTATCGCACCATGGGCGAATATATCCGTGGCGTGCATCCGGTGTGTACCGGACTGGTCGTTGTGGCTCTGGCGAGACCGACCTGGCTGGTCGAAATCGACGCGACGGCGGTCCTGCCGGACGCGTGAGCCCGGTTACAGGCTTGGCACGGCCGCCAATGGCATCGCCCGCCCATCGGCCTGCAGCAAAGGACCCAGGGGCGGCACCAGGATGATCGGGGCATCGGCCCCGCTCACCACCGCAGCCTCCGGTCCAGCATCGATCAGGCGGAACAGCGCGGCGAGCAAACCATCGACATCCTGCTGCACCATGGCGACCGTCTCCTCCAGCAGGCTGGCGAACGGATCGTAGTCAAAACAACCAAGTCTGACCGGCCGCCCGGCATAGGCCGGGCTTGTGCGTATCCAGCGCACCACGCCCTCCAGTGAAATTGTTGAATTGACAAACAGGACGTTCGGCAGAGTGCTGCCTTGCCGTGCCAGACCATCCAGCGCCGCCTCGACCTTTTCCGCCGCGTAGCCGCAGGTGAGGACCAGATCATCGGTCACCGCCAGGCCCCAGGCGGCATGGGCCGCCTGGAAGCCGCGCAGGCGCTCCATCGTATTATGGTCCCCGGCCCGTCCACCAACGAAAAGCAGCGGCGCCACCGTGCCGAATTCCGCGTGGCAGCATTCCAGGATGCGCGCCGTCAGATCCCGCGCGCCGGCAAAATTGTCAGAAATGACTGACGGCGCGCGGCGCCCGGGCAAATCAAGATTGAGCGTCGGCACGCCGGATGCGGCACAAAGTTCGTTGATGCGGTCTGGATCTGTCGCACCCGTCGCGACCAGCCAGTCGACTTGGTGGGAGATCATCGCTTGTGCGGCTTCCGCTTCCAGCTTCGGGTCTCGCATGGTGCAGGTGACGATGGGAAACAGTCCCCGCGCACGGGCCATGACCTCGAACCGCTCTGCGATCGCGCCCAAGTAGCGATTGTCGTATTTCGGCACGATCATGCCGATGATACGCGAATGCTCGCGCCTGAGCCCCGCCGCCTGAAGATTGACGGCATAGCCCTCGGCCTTCGCCGCCGCCTGGATGCGTTCTGCCAGTGCCTTGCCGATGCGCCGCTTCTGCCAGCTGCCGTTCAGCACCGCGCTGACGGCGCTCGGCGATGTGCCGAGGAGTGCCGCGATATCATAGATGGTGGTGCGGCGAGCTTGTCTGCGGGGGTCCATGACCGCTTCTTGACACCTCGTGTCGGCTGGTGCAACGATGCTCCATCGATTGAGCAAACTTGCACAACCGATGGAGCGCGCGGATTTTGTGATCTGCTCGCGGGAGGTTCGTCCACAGACGCCGGCGCAATGCCCGGCCCTCAGCCCGCATCATCGCGGGTTTTGCTATGCCATGCGGCATGGGTGGCGGCCAAGCGCGACAGCATGCCGTCCGCCCTCCCCACAACCTGGAGGAGAAACGCCATGAAAAGACTAGCCCTGGCCACGGGTCTGGCCATCATCACCGTCGGCGGACCTACCGCCTTTGCCGCCTCGGACACGATCGCCTTCCTCATGCCCGATGAGGGATCGACCCGCTATGAACAGCATGATTTTCCGGGCTTCAAAGCCGCTCTCGCCAAGCTCGCCCCGAATGACAAGGTCATCTATCAGAATGCCAATGCCGACGCGTCGCTGCAGCAGCAACAGTTCAATTCGGTGATCGCCCAGGGCGCCAAGGTCGTGGTGCTCGACCCGGTCGATTCCTCTGCCGCCGCGGCGCTGGTGCAGGTGGCCCATTCCCAGGGCGTCAAAGTCATCGCTTATGACCGGCCTATCCCGAAGACGCCCGCCGATTACTATGTCTCCTTCGACAATAAGGGCATCGGCCGTTCCATCGCGCAGTCCCTTGTCGCCGATCTGAAAGCTCATAACGTGCCGACCGACAAAGGCGGCGTACTGGAAATCAATGGCTCGCCTACCGATGCGGCCGCGGGCCTCATTCGTGACGGCGTGCATGAAGGTCTCGCCGGCAGCGGCTATAAGACACTCGCCGAATTCGACACGCCTGATTGGGCCCCGCCCAAAGCGCAGGAATGGACCAGTGGCCAGGTCACCCGGTTCGGTGACAAGATTGTGGGCGTGGTCGCTGCCAATGACGGCACCGGAGGTGCGGCCATTGCCGCATTCAAGGCCGCCGGCGTGAACCCCGTGCCGCCCGTCACCGGCAATGACGCGACCATCGCCGGCCTGCAGCTGATCATTTCCGGCGATCAGTACAATACGATTTCCAAACCGTCGGAAATCGTCGCGGCCGCGGCCGCAAAGGTCGCCGTGGCCTTCATCGCCGGCCAGACGCCGGCCGCGCCGACGACGCTCTTCGGAACGCCGACTGAACTCTTCACGCCCACGGTCGTGACCGCCGAGAATCTAAAGGCGGAAATTATCGACAAGGGTATCCAGACGGCAGCCCAGCTTTGCACGGCCGACTATGCGGCTTCCTGCAAGACGCTCGGCATCACGCCCTAACACACTCCCCGACTGGCGCCCCGGCCGGCCTTCGGGCCAGGCTGGGGCGTCTCTTTTCATCCGAGGCAAGGCGCCATGACCAGCACCCATCCCCCGAGCCCCCATCCCCGTCCGCCGCGCGGCGAGATCATCCTCAGTCTGCGGGATGTGACCAAGAAATTCGGGGCGGTGTCCGCGCTCACCGATATCGAACTCGATGTCCATGCGGGTGAGGTGGTGGCACTGGTGGGCGACAACGGCGCCGGCAAATCCACCCTCATCAAGGTGCTGGCGGGTGTGCATCAGCCGACCTCAGGCGATATCCGCTTTTGCGGCAAGCCGGTGACGCTGAATAGCCCGGCCGACGCACTCGGCCTCGGAATCGCGACCGTCTTCCAGGATCTCGCCCTCTGCGAAAATCTTGACGTCGTCGCGAATCTTTTTCTCGGCCACGAACTCGCGCCCTGGCGGCTCGACGAAGTGGCAATGGAAGTGCGGGCCTGGACGCTGCTGCGTGAACTTGCCGCCCGCATCCCCTCAGTGCGCGAACCCATCGCCTCCCTTTCCGGCGGTCAGCGCCAGACGGTCGCCATCGCCCGCTCGCTCCTGCTCGACCCCAAAGTCATCATGCTGGACGAGCCGACAGCAGCCCTCGGCGTCGCGCAGACCGCCGAAGTTCTGAATCTGATCGAGCGTGTGCGCGACCGCGGCCTTGGTGTCATCATCATCAGCCATAATATGGAGGATGTGCGCGCCATCGCCGACCGTATCGTGGTGCTGCGCCTTGGCCGCAATAACGGTGTCTTCACGCCCGAGAGCAGCAACCACGACCTGATCACCGCCATTACCGGGGCGACCGAAAACTCCGTCTCCCGCCGTCAGGCCGCCCGTGAAACGGCCTCCCATCCCGCCGCAGGTGCCGCATGACCGCAACCGCTCCCCAGCCCCCCGCCGGCGCAGCACTTGACCGCAGCGATGAGCGCCTGCGCCATGACGAGGGCATTTCGGGCGAAATCCGCGCCTTCTTCGACCGTATCCGTTCGGGCGATCTTGGCATGCTGCCCGTCATGGTGGGGCTTGTCGCCATCACCATCGTCTTCACCAGCCTCAACCCCGTCTTCATAGCACCCAATAATCTGGTCAATCTTCTTTTTGACTGCGCAACTGTCGGTCTCATCTCCCTCGGTGTCGTCTGCGTGCTGCTGCTCGGCGAAATCGATCTCTCCATCGGCTCGATGAGCGGCCTGTCGTCGGCCATTCTGGGCGTTGTCTGGATCAATGCCGGCTGGCCGGTGGCGGTGGCCATTCTGCTCGCTCTTGCCGTCGGCGCTCTCGTCGGCCTCGTCTATGCCGAACTCTATAACCGCTTCGGCATGCCAAGCTTCGTCGCGACCCTCGCCGGCCTGCTCGCCCTGCTCGGCCTGCAGCTTTATCTGCTGGGCGACACGGGGTCGATCAACCTGCCTTATGATTCCTTCCTGGCCCATTTCGGCCAGATCCTGATCATGCCGGCCGGGCTGTCCTATCTTCTGGCCCTCGCACCGGGCGCAGCCATGATCTGGACAGGACTAGGCGAACGCCGGCGCCGGGCGGCCGCCAATCTGTCGGTCAAGCCGCTGCGCATCCTCGCCATCAAAGCCATCGTCGTGACGCTCCTGCTGATCGGAGCGGTCTATTACCTCAATCTCGGCCGTGGCCTGCCCTGGATGTTCGCGCTGTTCACGCTGCTGGTGGTGATCACCGATTACGCCTTGCGGCGGACGAAATGGGGCCGCTCGATGTTCGCGGTCGGCGGCAATCGGGAAGCGGCGCGCCGTTCGGGCATCAATGTGCGCGGCATCTATCGCAGCGCCTTCCTGCTGTGCGGCACCTTTGCGGCCGCCGGCGGTATCCTTTCGGCCGCTCGCCTGGCCTCTTCCAGCCGCCAGGCGGGCACGGGCGACGTCAACCTCAATGCCATCGCAGCGGCCGTCATCGGCGGCACCAGCCTGTTCGGCGGCCGTGGCAGCGCCTATTCCGCACTGCTCGGCGTGATCGTCATTCAGGCGATTTCCAATGGCCTGACGCTGCTCAACCTCTCCTCCAGCCTGCGCTACATGATTACCGGTGGCGTGCTCGCCATTGCCGTGATCGTAGACAGTCTCGCCCGCCGCTCCCGCGCCTCGCACGGCCGGGCCTAATTTAGTTTAGGATTTTCATCATGGCCGACTCTCTCAAGGGCAAGATTGCCGCCATCACCGGTGCCGCTTCCGGCATCGGCCTGGAATGCGCGCGCCACCTTCTGGCCGAAGGCGCCCGCGTGGTGCTGATCGACCGCGCCGAGGATCGTTTGAACAGCCTGTGTGCCGAGCTGGGGCCGGAGGCGCGGCCTTTGGTCGTGAACTTGCTCAACCCCGCCGACCTTTCCTCCATCCTGCCACGCATTCTCGACCTCGCCGGCGGCCTCGATATCTTCCACGCCAATGCCGGCGCCTATATCGGTGGCCCGGTGGCGGACGGCGACCCTGATGCCTGGGACCGCATGCTCAACCTCAATATCAATGCGGCCTTCCGCTCGGTTCATGCGGTGCTCCCACATCTCATCAAGCAGGGGTCGGGTGATATCCTGTTCACCTCCTCCATCGCTGGCGTGATACCGGTGATCTGGGAGCCGATCTATACGGCGTCGAAATTCGCGGTGCAGGCCTTTGTCCATTCAACGCGCCGGCAGCTCGCCCCGCATGGCGTGCGCGTGGGCGCGGTGCTGCCCGGGCCGGTGGTAACCGCCCTTCTCGCCGACTGGCCGAAGGCCAAGATGGACGAGGCTTTGGCCAATGGCAGCCTGATGCAGCCGAAAGAAGTGGCCGAGGCCGTGATCTTCATGCTGACGCGGCCCAAGGGTGTCACGGTGCGCGACCTTGTCATCATGCCGAACGGCACAGACCTCTAGACCGATGACCACCCATCAGCCTATCTTCATCGGCATCGATGTCGGCACGGGCAGCGCACGCGCCGGCCTCTTTACCGCCTCCGGCCGTCTGCTCGCCAGCGCCAAGCGCGATCTGTTGATTTTCCGCGGCCCCGGCGCCATCGTCGAGCAGTCCTCAGCCCAGATCTGGCGAGCGGTGTCCGAGAGCGTGCGTGAGGCGCGGGACGCCGCCGGCGTTTCGGCCGAGTTCGTCGCCGGCATCGGCTTTGACGCCACCTGCTCCCTTGTCGCGCTCGATGCGCAGGGAAACGGCCTACCCGTTGGCCCCTCGGAAGATCCGTCCCGCGATGTCATCCTCTGGATGGATCATCGTGCGGTAGAGCAGGCCGAACGCATCAATGCCGGCGGTTATGCGGTGCTGGATTTCGTGGGCGGCCGCATGTCGCCGGAAATGGAAACGCCGAAACTGCTCTGGCTCGCCGAGCATCGGCCGCAGGTTTTTACTGCCGCCGCCGATTTCTTTGACCTCACCGATTTCCTGACTTTCCGCGCGACCGCCAGCCGCGCACGCTCCATCTGCACCGTGACCTGCAAATGGACCTACCTCGCCCATGAGGCACGCTGGGACGCCGATTATTTCCATGCCATCGGCCTCGGCGCGCTCGCCGATGACGGGTTTCGACGCATCGGGACCGAGATTGTCCCGCCAGGCACGGCACTCGGGCAGGGGCTGACGGAGGCCGCCGCCGGCGATCTCGGCCTGCTGCCCGGCACGCCCGTGGGCGCAGGGCTGATCGACGCCCATGCCGGCGGTGTCGGCACGGTGGGCGTGCGCGATGCGCGCCTGCCCGGTAGCGGCGGCGCTGAGGCGGTGATGGCCTATGTCATGGGCACATCCTCCTGCACCATGACGACAACCAGCGCGCGGGTTTTCGCACCCGGCATCTGGGGTCCCTATTACTCCGCCATGGTGCCCGGCGCCTGGCTGCTGGAAGGCGGGCAATCGGCAGCGGGTGCGGCCATCGCCGAGTTGTTGCGCTATCATCCTCTGCATGAAGCGGTGAGCGCTGAAGCGCATGACGCGGGGCAAAGCCTGCCCGACTATCTTGCCATGCTCGCGCTGGACGCTGCCGGTGGAAACACGTCCGGCGTCATTCACCTGGCGGCTGGGCTGCATGTGGTGCCCGAATTCCTCGGCAACCGCGCGCCCTACGCGGACCCCCATGCCCGCGCCGTGATTGCAGGCCTCGGCATGGAGGCGGACCGCACCAGCCTGGTCGCACTCTATGTCGCGGGTATTGCCGGCCTGGGCTACGGCCTGCGCCAGATTCTGGCCGCACAGCAGAAGGCAGGCGCGCGTGTGTCCGCTATCGCGATTAGCGGTGGTGCGGGGCGTTCGGCGCTGGTCCGGCAGATGCTGGCGGATGCGACCGGCCTGCCGGTGGCGGTGCCGGAGACGAAGGAGCCTGTCCTGCTCGGCTCCGCCATGCTCGGCGCGGTCGCGGGCGGCCATTTCCCGGATGTGGAGACGGCGATGCAGGCGATGTCCGCGAATGACCATATCCATGAACCCGCGGGCGGCGCGATCGCCGCCCAGCATGCGGCGCGCTTCGCGCTGTTCGAGGGCCTTCAGAGCGTCACGCGCACAGCCGCGCGCAGAAGCTGATAGGCCAAGGGTGGCATGCGATGATGAAGATGGCCGCGCAACGCAGCTCTGTCCTGGCGCAAAATACCGCTCTCATCCTTGCGGTGATTTGCTCACTCCAAATTATTCTTGCTATTTTCTGGTATTTCGCCTAGATAGAATTTGTTGATCTTACTGAAGAATCTCGTATTGCGCGTATCAAGCATGTCACGACCTTCCTTTTTTAAAATCGATCATGAACAGCCCGTCATGACTTATTGGCCGGGCTAAATTTTTAGAACGATCGAAAGGAAGATCACCATGACCGTTGGTACCGTTAAATTCTTCAATATGACCAAGGGCTTCGGTTTCATTCAGCCTGACAACGGCAACCCGGATGTGTTCGTGCACATTTCTGCCGTTGAGCGTGCCGGCCTGTCGTCTCTCAACGAAGGCCAGAAGCTCAGCTTCGATGCCGTCAAGAATGATCGCAACGGCAAGCTTGCCGCGGAAAATCTTCAGGCCGTCTAATACAGCCGCATTTTGAACCAGTGACCGTTTCCATAACGGCATTGGCTTTTAAGGCGCTTATAAAAAAGGTCGAGTTCGCTCGGCCTTTTTTGTTTTCTGGCCTCCGTCGAGCGCCGTCGTCATCGGCCAGCGAGACGCGCCGCATTTTGCTTATGTTCAGGCAAGGTAATCCAGTGATGTTTGCTCGTCGATTTGCCGAAGGCGATCGCGTTATCATTGTCGGTGGTGCCGTCGATAAAACGGTCCGCGCAGGCACCTATACGGTCGTGCGACTCATGCCGATGGCTGGACTCGGCTTCCAATACAGGGTGAAAGCTGCCCTCGACGCGCATGAGCGCGTTCTTGACGAATATCGGCTCGCCCCCGCCAAGTCCTAACGCGACGGCAGAGTCTTCGCGGGTGCCCTGGTGGCCCCGCGCCTGCTTCGCTGCCCCTGACCCAACGCGATAGCGACGTCACGGGCGCGCGGTCCTCAATGGTAGTGCCATCTCACTCTGCGCGACCAAGGTCAGAGTGCGATCAGTAACTACGATTTTGCTTCGCACTATTATAATCTGACTCTCCGACGTCGCATTTTTCCGTTGACCGCGATCTAGGCTGGTGCATATGCTCGGCTAATACGGTTATTTGCGATTAAAAACATTTGATGTGGTGAAATTCCGTCTGCAGCCGCTTTGCACGACGGGAGCGCCAGGGAGTATGGAATGTCTAACGATCTGCCGTCGCCGGGCAATGGCAACGATCCGCTGGCCTTTGCCTATTGGGTCCCCAATGTGTCGGGCGGTTTGGTCGTCAGCAAGATTGAGCAGCGCACGGACTGGAATCTTCCTTACAATATCAAGCTCGCCCAAATCGCCGAAGCTGCCGGCTTTGACTATGCGCTGTCGCAGATACGGTTCATCGGCAGCTATGGTGCCGACTACCAGCATGAATCGACAACGTTTTCGACCGCGATCCTGGCGAACACAACGCGCTTGAAGGTGATCGCCGCCATCCTGCCCGGACCCTGGCATCCTCATGTGATCGCAAAATTGGGCGCGACGGCCGACCAACTTTTTAATGGAAGATGGGCCATCAATGTGGTCAGCGGCTGGTTTGCCGGGGAATTCGACGCGCTCGGCCTGCCCTGGCTGCCGCATGACGAGCGCTACAAGCGCTCCCGCGAATTCATCGAAGTGGTGAAGGGCATCTGGACCACAGACAACTTCAGTTACGAAGGCCAGTACTACAAGGCGAAGGACTTCACCCTGAAGCCGAAGCCGCAGCAGTCGCCCCATCCCGAAATCTTCCAGGGCGGCAACTCAAAAGCCGCGCAGGAAAATGCAGCGGCCGTTTCCGACTGGTATTTCATGAACGGCAATACGCCGGACGGCCACCGGCAACAGATCGAGAATGTCAGCGCGCTCGCCGCTGCGCGCGGCCGCCGTGTCAAATTCGGCGTCAATGCCTTCGTCATTGCGCGCGAGACGGAAGAAGAAGCACAAGCCGTTCTCGCCTCAATCGTGGACCAGGCAGATCCTGAAGCCGTGAACGCCTTTGGCGGCGCCGTCAAAGAAGCCGGCCAGGCTAGTCCCGAAGGCCAGGGCATGTGGTCCAATTCCGGCTTCAAGGATCTGGTCCAGTATAATGACGGCTTCAAGACCAACCTGATCGGCACGCCGCGCCAGATTGCCGAACGGATCGTCGCGCTGAAGGAGATCGGCGTCGATCTCGTGCTGTGCGGCTTCCTGCATTTCCAGGAAGAGGTCGCTCATTTCGGGGAGCGTGTTCTGCCTTTGGTGCGCGAGCTTGAAGAAGCCCGCGGCCGCGCCCGCGCCGCCTGACGACACCGTCCAGGGATAAGGTCATATGGCGGGCGTCGCGATTAGCCTTTCCGGCGTCAAGCTGTCCTTCGGCGGGGTGGGTGCGCTGAAAGGCGTGGACCTCGATGTCCAGGCCGGTGAAGTCCATGCGGTGATCGGTCCCAATGGGGCCGGCAAAAGCTCGCTGATCAATATTATTTGCGGAATCTACCGGCCGGATGAAGGCGACATCCACATCGATGGCCGACGTCTGCCGCATATCGATACACGCCGGCTCGCCGGCATGGGCGTCACCAGAACCTTTCAGAACATCGTGCTTTTCAAGGGTTTGACCGTCACGGAAAATGTCATGATGGGCCTGACGCATCGGCTGCGGTCCGGTCCTTTGGGGCAGATCCTCGGCACACGGCGCGCCAGGCGCGAAGAGACGGATGCCTATGATCGCGCTGGCCTGCTTCTCCAGCAGCTGGGCGTGGCGGAGTTCCAGGATCGTCCCGTCAGCACCCTTCCCTATGGTGCGCAGAAACGCGTGGAACTGGCGCGGGCCTTGATATCGGGGCCGCGCCTCCTTCTGCTGGACGAGCCGATGGCGGGCATGACGGCGGGCGAAAAGGTTGCGATGAGCAATTTCATTCGAGACGCGCATGAAAGCAGCGGTGCCACCATCATCCTGATCGAGCATGACATGGGCGTGGTGATGGATTTGTCTGACCGCATCACGGTGCTTGACCATGGCAAGCGCATCGCCGATGGCACGCCGGCAGCGATCCAGACCAATCAGGATGTGATCGACGCCTATCTCGGCGTCGCGCACGCGGATGACGGCGACGATACGGCTATCGCAGCATGAGTCCCCTCGGATTTTTCCTGGAAGTTCTGGTCGCGGGTCTCGCCGCCGGCATCATGTATTCCCTGGTCGCGATCGGCTTCGTGCTGATCTACAAAACCTCCGGCGTGCTGAATTTTGCCCAAGGATCAATGCTGCTCTTTGCGGCGCTGACCTTTGTCAGTCTGCATGAAAAGGGCATTCCATTCGCTCTGGCCTTGCTGATAACACTGGCTGTCATGGTGGCACTCGGCGTCATCATCGAGAAGTTCGTCCTGCGCCCCATGGTCAATCAGCCGCCGATCACCTTGTTCATGGTGACGCTCGGCCTGTCCTATATCATCGAAGGCGGCGCCGAACTCATCTGGGGCACACAGGTCCATGGTCTCGACCTCGGCATTGCGGATAAGCCTTTGCAGATCGCCGGCGTTCTGGTCAGCCAGTTCGATCTTTTCTGTGCTGCGGTTGCCACCCTGATGGTTGTGCTGCTGACCATCCTGTTCCGCTATACCCGCACCGGCCTTGCTTTCCGGGCGGCAGCAGAAGACCAATATGCCGCCCTCAATACCGGCCTGCGCCTGCCGCGCATTTGGGCGGCAGTCTGGGCCACCGCGGGTGTCGTGGCCCTGGTTGCCGGCCTGCTTTGGGGTGCGCGCACCGGGGTGCAATTCTCGCTATCTCTGGTCGTGCTGAAATCCCTGCCCGTTCTGGTTCTGGGTGGCTTCGACTCGATCGCAGGCGCCATTGTCGGGGGACTCATCATCGGTGCGTCTGAAAATCTCGCCCAGGTCTATCTCGGCCCCTATATCGGCGACGGCATCGATAGCTGGTTCGCCTATGTCGTGGCCCTTGCCTTCCTGCTGATCCGCCCCTCCGGCCTGTTCGGCCAGAAACTGGTCGAGAGGGTCTGAGCGATGAGCACAACGACCCTGCAAGGCACTGAGACCGTAACGGGCCTGCCCCGTTTCAAGGCCTATCGCGGCCCCGTCTTTATTTTGCTGATCTTCGCCGTCCTGGTACCGCAACTCCATTCCAACTATCTTTTCGATGCGATTCTGACGCCGTTTCTGGCCATCAGCCTGGCGGCCCTCGGGCTCAATCTCCTGACCGGCTATGCCGGCCAAGTGTCGCTCGGCAGTGCGGCCTTCATGGCGGTGGGGGCCTTTGCCGGCTATAATTTTCTGCTGCGTCTTCCCGGCCTGCCGCTGCTCGGCGGATTAGCTCTGGCTGGGGTGACCGCTGCCGCCATCGGTATTGTTTTCGGGCTGCCCAGTCTGCGGCTGCGGGGTTTCTATCTGGCCGTATCGACATTGGCGACGCAGTTCTTCGTGCAATGGGCGCTGACGAATATCGGCTGGTTTTCCAACTATGATACATCCGGCGTCCTCAGTCCGCCGCCGATGCATCTCGGCTCTCTGGTCCTGGATAGTCCTGTGCGGCGCTATCTTCTCTGCCTCGGCGTCGTCGCCGTGCTAACCTTTCTGGCCATGCGGCTGGTATCCGGCCAAACCGGTCGTGCACTCATCGCGGTGCGGGACAGCGAGCTTGCCGCGCGCATGCTCGGCGTCAAGGTCCTGCGCACCAAGCTGTTCATCTTCGCCGTCAGCAGCTTCTACATCGGCATTGCCGGCGCACTGTGGTCCTTCGCCTATCTGCGAACGATCGAGCCCGACGGTTTTGATCTCGACCGCTCCTTCCAGATCCTTTTCGTCATCATCATCGGCGGTCTCGCCAGTATTCGTGGCGCCTTCCTGGGTGCAGCTTTCATCGTGGTGCTGCCGCTGGCCTTGTCGCGGGCGGGGGCCATGCTGCTGGGTCCGGGCTTCGATAGCGGACTCGTGGACCTCGTCCAGAAAGTCATCCTCGGCGCCCTGATCATCATCTTTCTGCGCATAGAACCGGCCGGATTGTCAGCGCTGTTGCGGCGGCTGTCCTTCGGACGGCGCCCAGCTTGAACCTTTTCTCGAGTTTTTACGGAGTTTCCCATGGGTTTTAACTTCAAGAGGCTGAAAGCGCTCGCACTTTCAACCGCTTTGGCATCGGGCTTCGCTTTGTCTCTCGCCGGGTCGCTGACCACGGCGCAGGCCGCGCAGCCGGAGCAGTATTTTCCCCTCCAGAGCTATCGCGTCGGGCCCTATGCGGCCGGCGGCACAGGGTTCTTCGGTGGATTCATCGATTATATGAACCTGATCAATCTGCGTGACGGCGGCGTCAATGGCGTGAAGCTCACCTGGGACGAATGCGAAACGCAATATGTCGTCGAGCGCGGGGTGGAATGCTATCAGCGCCAGAAGACCCATGTGCCGGGACCTTCTGCCTGGAATCCGCTGAGCGTGGGTATCGCCTATGCCATGATTGACGGCGTCACCGCCGATAAGGTGCCGCTGATCACCATCGACCATGGCCGCACCGATTCCACGGATGGCGCGGTGTTTCCCTATGTCTTTCCGCTGTTGATGAATCCCTACAGCGAAAGCTCCGGCATTGTGAACTTCATCGCCAGCCGTCTGGGCGGGCTCGACAAGCTGTCGGGCAAATCCATCGTCGTGCTGTACCACGGCTCGCCCTATGGTCGGGAGACCATCCCGATCTACAAGCTTCTGGCGGACAAATACCACTTCAAGCTGCAGCAGCTTGAAGTGCCGCATCCGGGCACGCAGCAGGAATCACAATGGCTGACCATTCGCCGTGTCAGCCCTGACTATGTCGTGCTGCGCGGATGGGGCGTGATGAACCCGGTCGCGCTAAAGACCGCGCAGAAGGTCGGCTTCCCGGCAGACCATATCGTGGGCAATGTCTGGAGCAATTCGGAAGAGGATGTCATTCCGGCCGGTGACGCCGCCAAGGGCTATATCGCGCTGACGACGCAGGCGACGGGCACGCAATACCCCGTGTTGCAGCAGATCGAGAAGGTCGTCTATGGCGCAGGTAAAGGCAATCTGGCGGATAAGTCGCGTATCGGCAGCGTCTACCACAATCTGGGCATCGTGAACGGCATCCTCAATGTCGAAGCCATTCGTATTGCCCAGGCAAAGTTCGGTGATCGCACGCTGACCGGAGACGAAGTACGCTGGGGGTTTGAGCATCTGCAGCTTGATCCGGCGCGCGTGAAGGCGCTCGGCGCCGAGGGCCTGTTTCATTCGATCAATGTCACCTGCTCCGACCATGAAGGTCATGGTCTGGTGACATTCCAGCAGTGGGACGGCACCAAATGGGTGCGTATCAGCAACTGGATCGCGCCGGACTGGTCTGTGCTGCGCCCGATTATTGAGGCATCGGCGAATAAATACGCCTCCGAACACAGCATCACGCCGCGTGACTGCACCAAAGAAACTGTCGCGGCGCAGTGAGCCTGCCATGACAGCCGCGCCCGCCCTGCTGACGCTTGAAGATGTCGAGGTCGTCTATGGCGGTGCCATCCTGGCGGCGCGCGGTGTCAGCTTGGATGTCGGGCGGGGCGAAATCGTCGCCCTGCTGGGTGCGAATGGCGCCGGGAAATCCTCTGTCCTGCGCGCCATTTCCAACCTCCTGCCGGCTAAGCGTGGCCGCATCAGCCGCGGCACCATCCGCTTCGATGGCAAATCCACGACGGGCCAGCCGACCAGCCGTCTGGTCTCTGCCGGACTTGTTCAGGTGCTGGAAGGCCGGCACTGCTTCCGCGGGTTGACGATTGAGGAAAATCTCATCACCGGCGCGATTGGGCGGCAGGCCAGCAAGGCTGAGACGGCACAGGATCTTGAACGGGTCTATGCCATGTTCCCCCGCCTTCACAGCAAGCGAAAGGCGCTCGCGGGCTTAGCGTCGGGCGGCGAGCAGCAGATGGCGGCCATCGGTCGCGCGCTGATGGCGCGGCCCCGGCTTCTTATCCTTGATGAACCGTCCATGGGTCTGGCGCCGATCGTGGTCGCGGAAATCTTTCGCGCGCTGGCCGTGCTCAACCGTGATGACGGCCTCTCAATCCTATTGGCCGAGCAGAATGCGGCGGTCGCGTTGCGCGCTGCGCATCGCGGCGTGGTTCTGGAAAACGGAAAAGTGGTGATCGCGGGGGCGGCGGCTGCCCTGCGCGACCGTGACGATATCCGCGCGGCCTATCTCGGCTTTAACAAACCCCTGTCGGCCAAGACCTCTCACTCTCAACCCATTGAGGCTGTCCCATGACCATCATAACCCCGCCAGCGGCCCAGGCCGCGGTCGATGCCCAAAGGTCGCTGAGCGGCGTGCCCGGGCTGCCCAAGCCCGGCACGCCCGCGCATGTCATCGCCGACGACGCGGAAGCGATCGCTGTCGCACAGGCGCTGGCGGCGGATTTCGTGCAGGGGGCGGCAGCGCGTGACCGTGACCGCATTGCACCTGTCAGAGAGCTTGATCTGTTCTCGCAAAGCGGGTTGTGGTCCATCAATGTGCCCCGCGCTTTCGGTGGGCCCGAGCTGTCCTATGTCACGCTCGCCCGCGTCATTGCCATCATCTCGGCCGCCGACCCGTCCATCGGGCAGATTCCGCAAAACCATCTCGGCGTGGTCGCCGCCATCCGCACGGTCTCGGCTGCCGCACAGCAGAAGCTGCTTTTCGATCTGGTGCTGAAGGGTATCCGGTTCGGCAATGCTTTCTCAGAATTCGGCTCCAAGCGCGCGGCGGATTTTGAGACGGTCTTTGAAGACGCCGGCGATCATGTCATCGTCACCGGCCGCAAATTCTATTCCACCGGCGCGATCTACGCCCATCTGGTGCCGATCGTGGCCTTGGATGATCAGGGACGCGCCTGGTATGCCATTGCCGACCGCGATGCGCCGGGTCTGACGGTGATAGACGACTGGTCAAGCTTCGGCCAACGCACCACCGGCAGCGGCACTGTTATCCTGGACCGCGTGGCTGTCCCGAAGACGCATCTCGTACCCGGCTATCTGGGCTATGAGCGGCCGACCGCCGATGGCGCAATCTTCCAGATCATTCAGGCCGCCGTCGATACCGGCATCGCCAAAGCCGCGATCGACGACACCATCGCCTTCGTCCGTACCAAATCCCGTCCCTGGATCGATAGCGGGCAGGATCGCGCTTCGGATGATCCCTATACGATCCAGGCCATCGGTGATTTGACATTGCGTCTGCATGCGACCGAAGCGCTGCTCGATCGGGCTGGGATTGCGGTGGATCAGGCCGTCGCCAATCCGACGGCGGAGACGGTCGCCGCCGCTCAGCTGGCGACCGCCGAGGCAAAGGTCTTCTCGACCGAACTCTCGGTCTATGCGGCCAGCAAGCTGTTTGAACTCGCGGGCACCCGCTCTACCCTTGCCGCCGAGGCGCTGGACCGGCATTGGCGCAATGCGCGCACGCATACGCTGCACGATCCGGTGCGGTGGAAATATGCGATCCTCGGCAACCACGCGCTCAACGGCATCAACCCGCCGCTTCACGCCTGGAGCTGAGGCCCGGCGCCTGACGAAGGGTGGGCATGGCACCCTTCGGCTCCGGCAATGGTCAGGCGACAGCAGCAGCCCCGTGCTTGCCGCCAAGCACCGCTTCGCGCGGCCAGAACCGCAAGGCGCCGCAGGTCTTGACGAAGGCTTCCGCATCGGCAGGCTTTTTCAAAGCGACAAATCCACCATCCATATCGGCCGCGAGATTCGCCTTCTCAAACAGGGGCAATGCATCCGGCCCATAGGCGATGAACTTGGCATGGGCGAAGGCGTCATTGACGAAATCCTTGGCCGCCGGGTCCTGCGCCAGCAGCGCCACACCCTCTGCCGAGGGCAGGATAGCGACAGCGTCATACAGCACAGACGGCCCGCCATTCACCCGCTGCTTCGCGGGCAACAGCTTGCCGTCGCTGCACACCACGCCGCCGACCTGGGGCGCGATCAGTTCGACCGCACCACCGGCCGCCGTCACGGCCGTCTGCAGGCTGGCGAGCAGCCTGCTGTCGACACCGTCCGTCACCATTATGCCCAGCTTGCGGCCTTCAAAGCGCTTTGGTCCGTTTTGAACAATGGACAGCGCAGGTGAAGGCGGCAGGTCCATGATGATCTTGCGCGCCGGCACTGCAGGCTCGGGCAGCTCGGCCAGGCCCAGCCCGTCCGCGACATTCTCCGCCAAAGTTTCATCGATATTAAGGAGATGAGAAATCATACGCGCGCGGATGACAGGCGTCTCAACCTTGCTCAGCTCGAAGATGAAGGCGTCTTCGATATGGCCCTGCTCTGTCGGCGTCTGGCTGACATAGAACTGCCGGGCCTGGCTATAGTGGTCGGCGAATAGCTCACCCTTCGCCTGCAATTTGTCACCGGAAATCTGCTCGGCCGCGGGCCTATAGCCGGTCGTGCGGGATTCGCGCGGCCCACCGATCTCCGGTCCCCAGGAATTCGGCTCGTAATTGGCGCGTCCCTTGGGATTGATCATCGCCATATGGCCATCCTGCTGGAAGGTCGCGAAAGGGCATTTGGGAGCGTTGATCGGCAGATGCGTGAAATTCGTGCTGCCCAGACGCTTCAGCTGGGTATCGAGATAGGAGAAATTGCGGCCCTGCAGCAGAGGGTCGTTAGTGAAGCCGATGCCGGGCGGCACGTTGCCGGTGGAAAAGGCCACCTGCTCGGTCTCGGCGAAGAAATTGTCCACGACCCGGTTCAGAACGAGCCGGCCGACGATCTTGACGGGCACCAGCTCCTCAGGGATGAGCTTCGTCGCATCCAGCACATCGAAGTCAAAGCTCTCGACAAAGGCCTCGTCGAAAATCTGCACGCCAAATTCCCATTCCGGGAAATTGCCGGTGGTGATCGCGTCCCACAGGTCGCGACGATGATAGTCGGGGTCGGCGCCGTTCAGCTTCACCGCTTCGTTCCAGACCACGGATTGCAGCCCGAGCTTGGGCTTCCAGTGGAACTTCACGAAGGTGGTTTTCCCAGCCGCATCGATCAGCCGGAACGTATGCACACCGAAGCCCTCCATGAAGCGGAAGCTGCGCGGCAGCGTGCGGTCCGACATGATCCACATGGCCATATGCATGGATTCGGGCGAGAGCGAGATGAAGTCCCAGAAGTTGTCATGCGCCGTCTGCGCCTGCGGGAAGCCGCGATCGGGCTCCTCCTTGGCCGCATGGATCAGGTCTGGAAACTTGATCGCGTCCTGAATGAAGAACACCGGAATATTATTGCCGACAATGTCCCAATTGCCCTGCTGGGTGTAGATTTTCACCGCAAAGCCGCGCACGTCGCGCGCCACATCGGCAGAGCCCTTATTGCCGCCCACGGTCGAAAAGCGAACAAAGGCCGGAATCTGTTCGCCGGGGCGCTGAAACACGTCGGCGGCCGAAAGCTGCGCCAGGCTGGGATCGGTTATCTCGAAAAATCCATGCGCGCCATAGCCGCGCGCATGGACCACGCGCTCTGGAATGCGCTCATGATCAAAATGGAAGATCTTTTCACGCAAGGCGAAGTCTTCCAGCAAAACGGGGCCGCGAGGACCGATCTTCAAGCTGTTTTGATCGTCATAGACCGGAATGCCCTGTGCGGTGGTCATGACCGGCACGCCATGACCCGCAACTTGATGGGTCTCGCCGCCCGGGCCGCGCATCACGCCAGCATCGGCGATAGTTGCAGCGGTCAGGGTATCCGGGGTGATCTTCGCCAGGGCTTTGGGCGGGGTCTTGGCCATGAATTGGCTCCTGCTGAATGTACGGGCCGCACCGCCGTCTCTGTCTGGCGGGATGGGCGCCTGCTGTACCGGCAAGTGAGAGCCACGCAGGGCGATGCAAGAGCCTGCCCTATCACAGAGAGTTATGATGAATGTCGCAGGAGGTTTTCATCGGGGACGAATGTCCGTGGCCGCGATGCGGCATCGTCATAATGGACAAGGCCCCGATCTTATCGATCGAGGCGTCGTCCGTCGCGCTGTCTAATCATCCCTAGAGGTGGCGCCTACCCGCGCATCCTCCGTAGAGTCACATCTTAGGCTACCACTGAATCTGAGTGCCGACGCCAAACAGCTGCGACTGAACCTGGTTGTGTTCCGTGCCAGCATTGCCGGTTTGGAAGTTGTAGCCGCCCTGCTGGCGAATGCCGTACAGGTAATCGGCGAAGAGATTCACGCCCGGCACCAATGTATAGGTCAGGCCTGCCGCGACGCCCGTATTCTGCTGCTGGCCGGTCGTCAGCCCCGCCGAGGTGATGGTGGCACCAGAGCCCGCGTCGATGCCGCCTGGAAGATCACCGGTCTGGTTAAAGCGGAAGAAGCTCGCGCCGACCACGACGGGGCCCGCAGTATACATTCCGCCCACCAGCCAGCCTACTGCCGCCGTGCCGGCATCGGGTTCAAGCTGGAAGGTGTCGCCGTCCGCCATATTGAAGGCGCCATAGGAGGAGTTGCCGCCCACGGTAAAGCCCGCAAAACTGACGGTCGCACCACCCGAGACTATGCTCATATTCTTGTAGCCAGTAACGCCGTTCGGATCGCCGGTATTCGCCACCTGGCCGGCATTTGTGTAGTCAAGTCCAATCTGCACCCCGACCGGGCCGAACTTGTTGGTGAACTGACCGCCGACATCGATCATATTGCGCGGCTGGCCACCCATGATCGGCGTGGCGGAAGAGGTGACGGCGGGCGAATAGTTTTCAGCGGTCTGGTTTGGCGTAAAGCCGACCGCGAATTGCAGACCGGAGAAGGTGGGGGACAGGTAAACGATCTTGTCGGAAGCCTGGTCATAGGCGCTGCCGCTGTCCGGGAAAGGATAAACCGCGATCGCCGCACCCGGGATCATGCCTTCGATGTCGCCGTTCCAGCCGCCATCGTTGAAGCCCTCAAACGTGCCTGTCTCGAACAGTACGGAAGGACCGTTTTCCTGCCCGAAGCTGACCTGACCAAGCTCAGGCAGGCCGAGATAGCCATAGGCCTGGAAGACATAGAGGGTTTCAGAACTGGCGCCCTGGCCGCCATTGATGCGGATTTCGGCGGCTGCACCATAATGCAATCCGTTTGCGGCAACGCCGTCGAAGCCCGGATAGAGGCGCATATAGCCAAGAAAACTGTCCGTGCTTGTCTTCTGGCCTGTCGCACTATTGCTGTCGAGTGACGATGACTCAATGCCCGCATACCAGTTCACGCGTCCGTTCAGGCGCACGGTGATCGACCCGGGCGACTGCGCGGCCGGCGCTGTCTGTGCCATGGCCGAGCTGATGCCGCCCACACCCGCAAGCGCTGCGACGCCGGCTAAGAGCAATTTACGCATGTTTGTCTCCTCAGCTACCCGATTTCTTTTTCTTTTTGTCGTTGCGGTCCCTCTTGGAAGGACCACCCGTTCGGTGTGCGAACAATTCCGTAGTCGGTTCTGAATGCCGCTGCAACATGGAAAGCACAAAATGTGGCATGATTAACACATGCCTTTTGAGCATAAGATCCATGAGTGTCGCGGTCTGTATCTGTCGGCCGGGAGTCGGAATGGCCCCAGGCAGGGGAACCAAGATGTCAGGTCACGACCGCGACCCACCATGCTGAACAGGTCGCGCAGAAGGATGTTCTGCAGATCTATTGAAGTCTCTGCCAAATATTCGCACTATGTCCGAAGCAACCGCGATGATCGGTCTTGGTCTGTGTTTCGGCACCGGCACCCAATCAACACGAATTGTTGAAATCGACACAAGCATCACATTACGGTTATTGCCGGATGCCCGTCATCGCTGGCTCGTGATGAGACGAATCAGCGGATTTGTCTCATAGTTAGGATATCAAATTGACCATTCGATCAGGTTCGGTGCTTTTTAGGGCCGCCTGCGAAAAACAGGAGAGTCATATGGCCCTCGCTATGTTGAATTTTGCCCCGGAAGACAATCTGTCCCGCTACTTGCAGGAGATTCGCAAGTTTCCGATGCTGACGGCCGAGGAAGAGCTTCGCTATTCCAAAGCTTGGCGCGACCACGCTGATGATGAGTCCGCTCACAAGCTCGTGACCTCTCATCTGCGCCTCGTCGCCAAGATTGCGATGGGCTATCGCGGCTATGGCATGCCGGTCGGTGAGCTGATCAGCGAAGGCAATGTCGGCATGATGCAGGCGGTGAAGCGCTTCGACCCGGAGCGCGGCTTCCGTCTCTCTACCTACGCCATGTGGTGGATACGCGCCGCCATTCAGGAATACATCCTGCATAGCTGGTCGCTGGTCAAAATGGGCACCACGGCCGCCCAGAAGAAGCTGTTCTTCAACCTGCGCCGCCTGAAGGGCCAGATGCAGGCCATCGAAGACGGCGATCTGCGCCCCGAACATGTCGCGGAAATCGCCCGCGTGCTGGCCGTGCCGGAACAGGACGTGGTCAATATGAACCGCCGTCTGTCTTCGCCGGATAGCAGCCTCAATGCCCCTGTCCGCGCTGATACGGAAGGCGAGTGGCAGGATTTGCTGGCCGATGAGGGCGAGAGCCAGGAAGCCATGATCGGCGACCGCGAGGAGCTGACCGACCGCAAGGCGCTGCTCGCGACAGCCCTGAAAACCTTGAACGAGCGCGAGCGTCATATCCTGATCGATCGCCGCCTGAAGGATGAGGCGACGACGCTGGAAGATCTGTCGCAGCGCTACCGCATCTCGCGGGAGCGGGTGCGCCAGATCGAGGTGCGGGCCTTTGAAAAGCTGCAGAAGTCGATGAAGACGCAGATCGCCGATCGCCGTCAGATGATCACGCAGGACGCTGACAGCGGCCGTCTTCTGGCCTAACCCGCCACGCCCATGAAAGGGGCCGGTGCCTTATCGGGCGCCGGCCCCTTTTTTGTGCTTAAATGGCAGCAGTCATTGAGGTGGTGCAGGGCATGAGCGTTATCAGACAGGACCTTCGTCGAACCGGTCTGCCGCCATGGCACGGCGCCGCCCGTGTCTATGACAGAGGCCGGATGATTTTGGACTATCTGTGGAACAACGGATTTGAGCCTGATGCCAAGACCGCGTTCAAGGTCAAGACACTCCTGAACAAGGACATGGCCTTGCTGATTGCGGCGCTCGAAGGCGGCGAGGAAGCCGCGGTGCGCGACGCGGTATCGCGCAATTTGAATTTCTTGACGGTCCAGCAGCTGGCAGAAACCAGCCGCTGAAAACAGTCAAGGCCCCTTTGCTCGTCAAAGGGGCCTTGATGCAGCACAGGCGCGCAAAAGCCGGTCGCGCGATGCGACCGGCTACAGGCGCTTAGTAGTCCATGTCGTCCATGCCGCCACCGCCCTGCGGCAGAGAGCGTTGGCGCTTTTCTGACCGCTCGGCCACCATGGCTTCCGTGGTGATCATGAGGCCGGCGACTGAAGCCGCGTTTTGCAATGACACGCGCACGACCTTGGTGGGGTCGATGATGCCGGCGGCGATCAGGTCGGTGAAATTACCGGTCTGCGCATCGTAGCCGAAATTGTAGTCATTGCTTTCCAGCACGCGGGCCGCAATGACGGCACCGTCATTGCCGGCATTCTCGGCAATCTGGCGTAGCGGCGTCTGCACGGCCTTGCGCACCATGGCGATGCCGAAGGTCTGGTCGGCATTGTCGCCCTTGAGGCCGACAAGCGTTTGGCTGGCGCGCGCCAAGGCAACACCGCCACCCGGCACCACGCCTTCCTCAACTGCCGCGCGGGTCGCATGCAGCGCGTCATCGACGCGATCCTTGCGCTCCTTCACCTCGGTCTCGGTCGCACCGCCGACGCGGATGACAGCAACGCCGCCGGCAAGCTTCGCCAGACGTTCCTGCAGCTTCTCCCGATCGTAGTCGGAGGTGACTTCTTCGACCTGACGGCGAATTTGGTCACAGCGCGCATGGATAAGGTCGTGCGCACCAACCCCTTCGATGACGGTCGTGGTGTCCTTTTCGATCAGCACCCGCTTGGCCTGGCCGAGCATGGCCAAGGTGACGGATTCAAGCTTGATGCCCAGATCCTCGCTGATCACTTCGCCGCCCGTCAGCACCGCGATATCTTCCAGCATCGCCTTGCGGCGATCGCCGAAGCCCGGTGCCTTGACGGCCGCGACCTTCAGTCCGCCACGCAGCTTATTGACAACCAAAGTGGCCAGGGCTTCGCCCTCGATATCTTCCGCGATAATGACCAGCGGTCTGCCAGACTGCACGACCGCTTCCAGCAGCGGCAGCAGAACCTGCAGGCCGGACAGCTTCTTCTCATGGATGAGGATATAGGGGTTATCCATATCCACGGTCATCTTCTCGGGATTGGTGACGAAATAGGGGCTGAGATAGCCGCGGTCGAACTGCATCCCTTCGACCACCTCCAGCTCCGTCTCCATGCCCTTGGCTTCTTCGACGGTAATCACGCCGTCATTGCCGACCTTTTGCATGGCTTCCGCAATCATGCGGCCGATTTCGGCCTCGCCATTGGCCGAAATCGTGCCGACCTGGGCCGTTTCAGCCTCGGTGGTGATCTTCTTGGTGCGCGCTGCCAGTTCCGTGACGAGCGCCGCGACAGCCTTGTCGACACCGCGCTTCAGATCCATCGGCGCCATGCCGGCGGCGACGGCCTTGCCGCCTTCGCGGACGATGGCCTGGGCAAGCACGATCGCCGACGTCGTGCCGTCACCGGCAAGATCGTTGGTTTTGCTGGCAACTTCACGGAGAAGCTGGGCGCCCATATTCTCGAACTTTTCGGCGAGTTCGATTTCCTTGGCGACCGAGACACCGTCCTTGGTGATACGCGGTGCGCCATAGCTTTTGTCGATGATGACATTGCGCCCTTTGGGGCCAAGCGTCACTTTGACCGCATCGGCCAGAATATCGACGCCGCGCAGCATGTGGCTGCGGGCATCTTCGCCGAAGCGAACGTCTTTAGCTGCCATGTCTGTATTCCTTTTTGATTGTTCAGGCAGCGTGGGCAGTGGCGGATGCGCCTTCGATCACGCCAAGAAGGTCGCTCTCCTTCATGATGACCAATTCTTCACCGTCGAGCTTCACTTCAGAGCCGGACCATTTGCCGAACAGCACGCGGTCTCCGGCTTTGACATCGAGTGCGACGACAACGCCCTGCTCATTGCGGGCGCCGGGCCCCGCCGCGACGACTTCACCCTCCATGGGCTTATCTTTGACGGTATCGGGAATGATGATGCCGCCAGCGGATTTTTCTAAGGGGGTGACGCGACGAATCACGACGCGATCGTGCAGCGGACGAAATTTCATGGACTGGGTACTTACCTGGTGCCGGCCTTCACGACCGGTGCGCTTACCCGGGGCCATTGTGGCACGGTTCGAGCCTGATCGGTTTAGCACTCTATGCCTGAGAGTGCTAGCGAAACCCCTGCATCAGGGGGAGCCCGCCAGGCCGGCGCGTCTTGCGGCCATGCCCTGGCCCGCACACAGGTGAGTGTATCCGCCCGAAAATCGCGCGGGAGGGGTCAGGATGCACCCCGCCCGATCGTCCACACTTTAGTTTGAAGTGAGAACAGTCGCCGCTTTCGTTTCATTCGGCAGGGTCGTGGACCATCTGGGAAAATGCCAAAGACCATTGACGTTTGGCGGACCCGCGAATTCGCCGATCGGACAAGCCTCTCTTCCTGTCGTCCCGATTGGCCTTCGCTTATGGAGCGATAAGGGATGGTAGGTTGATGGCCGCGCTGCACCGCACGGACGCAAAGGTTGTCGTCGCGATCCCCGTCAGGGATGAAGCATCCTTCATAGAACCCTGCCTGCGCGCCCTCGGGCGACAGACTGAGTCGATCGATGACATCGTGCTGCTTGTCAACAACAGCCGTGATGGCACTGCAACCATGGCGCGCATCCTCGCACCCTTTCTCGACGCGAGACTTCATATCGAAGAGGTCGATCTGCCCGCGGCGGAGGCCAATGCCGGCACCGCGCGCCGCTTGGCGATGGATCGCGCCGCAGAAATTGCAGGCCTGCGGGGCGCGATTTTGACCACGGATGCCGATGCGCAGGTGCCGCCCCACTGGGTTGCGGCAAACATGGGCTGGCTGCGAGGCGGGCATGATGCCGTCTGCGGCATGGCCGCGATCGATCCGGTCGACGAAGCTGGCCTGCCATCGCATCTCATCGCCGACGATCTCGCCGAACAAGCCTATGGCGCTATTCTGGATGAAATAGACGATCTGGTCGATCCGCGGCCCTGGGACCCCTGGCCACGGCATTCGCACCGCTCCGGCGCCAGTATTGCCGTGCGGGCCGCCGTCTTCGCCGCCGTCGGCGGCCTCCCCGCGGTCGCCCACAGCGAAGATCGCGGATTTATCGCGCGGCTTGAGCGCAGGGATTGCAAAATCCGGCACGACCCTGCGCTGACAGTCGTGGTCTCGGGCCGGCGCCTTGGCCGGGCCGCGGGCGGCATGGCAGAGACCATCGCGCGGCGCATGGTCCAACAGGATATCTGGGCGGATGACCGGCTGGAGATGCCGCAGGCCGCGCTGCTCCGGTCGCAATTGCGGCGGCAGGCGCGGACCGTCTGGAGCGGCCATCGCGACAGTCGGCCCCTCGCCGCGAGTCTCATGCTGCCGCAGGCCGAGCTGGCGGCGGCCATGCTGCGACCCTGGTTCGGCGATGCCTGGGCGGCACTCGAGGCGAGCAGCCCCGTGCTGGAGCGCCGTCCCGTAGCCATGGCGCAGTTAACCGCGCTGATTGTGGAGGCTGAGCCGATACTGGTGCGGCTGCGGGCGGCACAGCTTCAAACGTCTGAGCAGACGAAATCGCCAAGCTTTGGCAGTGTCCGGGCCGCTGCCGGATGAGTACCAGCGATAGGCGCCGGGAGGTATTCCTCCTCGGCCTGGACGACCTCTGTAAAGACGGACTCCCGGTCGCGGATGAAGCCCGGTTTCCGGCCGAGGCCATGGACCGCCTCGCGGCCGCGGGGGTTCTCCGCGCGCCGTTGCCCGAAGCCTTCGGGGGACTTGGTCTGGGTACCGAGACCGGGCACGGGCTGGCTACCTTTGCCATGCTCCATAGTCTGGGCCGCATCAGCCTGCCGCTCGGACGGCTGATCGAAGCGCATGTCAATGCCGTACGCATCGTCGTGCGTTATGGCGGGTCCGCGGTGATCGCCCGGGCCGCAGACGCGGCTTTGAACGGCGATCTGTTCGGGCTTTGGGTGACCGATCCACCGGGCGACGGCGCCCTGACCATGACGCGCGCGGACGACAGTCTGCGCCTTTCGGGCGGCAAAATGTTCTGTTCCGGTGCCGGGCATGTCCGCGCGGCGGTCGTCACCGCTTTTGACCCCAGCTGCGGGGACAGGCGACTCATTCTGGTGCGCCTGAATGGCACGGAACGCATCAGCCCGCTCCCGGCCGGTCTCGCCGGCATGAAGGCCGCCGTCACCGGTCAGATCGACCTGACCGGGCGAATGGTGCCGGCGGATTGTCTGATCGGAGAACCCGCCGATTACATGAAGGAGCCGGACTTTTCGGCCGGCGCCTGGCGTAGCTCGGCCGTGGCGCTTGGGGGTCTGTATCGGCTGACCCAATTGATGCGCGAACAGCTGACAGCGCGCGGGCGCGCCGGCGACCCCCATCAAAGGGTCCGGTTTGGCACGGTCGCGATGGCGCATGAGACGGGGCGGCTCTGGCTGCGCCGTGCCGCCGTGATGGCGGAAGATCTCCAAGCCCCCGCCGACGAGATCGTCGCGACCACGGGCCTTGCCCGCCTGGTGGTGGAACGGGCCTGCCTGGATGCGTTGGACTGCGCGCATCGTTCGCTCGGCCTCTCGGCCTTCCTGACCGATAATCCGGTCGAGCGACTGACGCGGGATTTGCAAACCTATCTGCGCCAGCCCGCCGGCGATGAGGTTCTGGACGGTGCCGCCGCCTATTTCCTGACCCAGGGTGCGATTCCGTCATGTTGATGCGTGAAGTCCGCACCCTATGGGACAGCCTGCCCGCGCAAAGCCTGGACAGCCTGCTGGCCGGGCGCCGTCCCTTAATTCTGGCGCCTCACCCGGATGATGAAAGCCTCGGCTGCGGCGGCCTTTTGGCGCAATGCGCGCGCGCCGGAATTTCGGCCCGGGTTGCCATTCTGACCGATGGGCGCCATTCGCATCCAGGGTCCCTCGCCTATCCACCATCGCATCTTGCGGCAGTACGGCGGCAGGAAGCCTCCGAAGCCCTGACGATTCTGGGCCTGCCGCTGTCGAACCTGTTCTGGGTCGGGGCTGAGGATACCCGGCTGCCCGGCAGCGGCGCTGAAGCCCAGGCGATCGTCGCAAGCCTGGCGGAGATTTGCACGCAAACCCGATGCGGCATTGTCCTGTCTCCCTGGCGCCACGATCCGCATTGTGACCACGAAGCGGCCGCCGACCTCAGCCTGACGCTGTCGGCACGCACGGGTCTTCCCGTGATGAGCTATCCGGTCTGGGGCTGGACCTTGCCGGACGACCATGTCGTGGCGCCACCGCAAGGCGGCCTGCGCCTGGATATCACGGGCGAACTCGACCTCAAGCAAAGCGCCATCCGAGCCCACGCCACGCAATATGGTGGTGTCATCACCGATTCTCCTGAGGGCTTTACCTTGCCGGAGCGGCTGCTGTCTGTCTTTCGCCGTCCTTATGAAACCTTCCTGATTCCATGACCCGCCAATCCCACGACCGCACTTATTTCGATGCGATGTATGCGGCCGACCCGGACCCCTGGCGCTTTCGCACCAGTGCTTATGAGAGCGCCAAATATCAGGCCAGCATTGCGGCGATTGATCAACGGCGCTACCTGTCTGGCCTTGAGGTCGGGTGTTCCATCGGCGTGCTCTCCGCCCGGGTTGCGCCGCTGTGCGACACGTTCCTGGGGCTCGACATTTCCGATCAACCCCTGGTCGCTGCACGCGCGGCTTGCGCCGGCTTTTCCGCCGCGCGGTTCGCATGCATGCAGGTGCCGCAGGAATGGCCGGAGGGCCGCTTCGACCTCATCATTCTGTCCGAAGTTCTCTATTTCCTGAACGCGACCGATATCGCGGCGACCTCGGATCGCATTCGCGACTCTCTGCTGCCCGGAGGCCGCGTGCTGCTGGTGAACTGGCTGGGTGCCCATACAAGCCCTCAACCCGGCGATGTCGCAGCCGATCTGTTTATCGGGCGTGGCGGGCTGATGCTGGAGGCGCAGACCAGGCAGCCGCTCTATCGGCTCGATCTTCTCACGGCCGAGGCGGTCACCGCTGAGCCGCTCACGCGGGCAGAATAGCCACCGCCCTGGTCCATCCTGCCGAAGCGGCCCGGATTTTCACCGGAAAGCATGACACCAGAAAGCCATCGGCCGGCAGAGCCTCCAGATTGTGGAGCTTTTCGATCTGACAATAGCCCGCCTCGCGCCCGGCCTTGTGGCCTTCCCAGATCAGAGACGCGTCTCCGGTTTCGGCGAAGCGGCGGGCAGTATGGCTGAACGGCACATCCCAGCTCCAGCCATCGGTGCCGACGATGCGGATGCCCTGCTGCACCAGGTGCAGGGTAGCGGCCCGGCCGAAGCCACAGCCGCTATGGATATAGTCCTCCTGTCCGTAGCGCGCGCCAGCCCGCGTATTTGCCAGGACAATGTCCAGGGGTCGCAACTGATGCCCGATCCGCGCCAGTTCGGCGTCGATATCCGCGGGCTGCACCAGATAGCCGTCCGGCAAATGCCGAAAGTCCAGCTTCACGCCAGGCTGGTAGCACCAGTCGAGCGGCACCTCGTCAATGGTGATCGCGCGGGCGCCCCCGTCCATGGTCGGGTGATAGTGCCAGGGCGCATCGAGATGCGTGCCGTTATGGGTCGATATGGTGGCGGTTTCCACAGCCCATCCCTGACCCTCGGGCAGCTGCTCGGGCCGGAGACCTGGGAAAAGGGACGCAATCACGTCGGCGGTCTCGCCATGCCGATGATAGACGATCGAAACCTTCTGCAGCGGCGGGTCCGCCGGTACGTCATTCTCCAGCGGAATGGAAAGGTCGATTATGGTCCGTGCCATCGGTCGCTCCCTGTCGCTCCCAGTTCGCCTGGGTTGGTCCGTCGATGACACCTAGTATGACGGGATTCGGCGCATTTTGCCGAGAGCCTGCCGCGCAGGAAAATTTGCTGGAGGAGCCCGCCTGCGACATATTATTCCCGTGCATACCTTATACGCTGCCACGTCCTAGGCGAAATGCAGGTCCAGGTGACATGGTGCGACAAAGCGTAGACTTGATGGAAGCGATACAATGACCGCCGAAACCCTGGAATTTAAATACCATCCGAACCCCGCGCCCGTGCCGGCCTTGGAACGAGAGGCGGTTCTGGCCAATCCCGGATTCGGCCGCGTTTTCACTGACCATATGGCGGTCATTCAATATACCGAGGGCCGCGGCTGGCACGATGCCCGCATTGAGCCCCGCGCACCCCTGCAGATCGACCCGGCCAGCGCTGTCCTGCACTACGCCCAGGAAATCTTCGAGGGTATGAAGGCCTACCGCTCCGGCAATGGCGCGGTGCTGTTCCGGCCGGACGCCAATGCGAGGCGCTTCAATAGCTCGGCCTCCCGGATGTCGATGCCGGAATTGCCGGAAGCCTTGTTTTTGGAATCCGTGCAGCGCCTGGTCGAGGTCGACCGCGCCTGGATTCCCAGCCTGGCGGGCGGCAGCCTCTACCTTCGCCCCTTCATGATCGCGAATGAAGTGTTCCTCGGCGTGAAGCCGTCTGCCGAATACCTTTATATGGTCATCGCCTCCTCTGTCGGCTCCTATTTCAAGGGCACCAGCGAGACCGTTTCGGTCTGGGTTTCGCAAAACGACACGCGGGCGGCGGTGGGCGGCACCGGTGCCGCCAAATGCGGCGGAAACTATGCGGCCAGCCTGCGCGCTCAAGCCGAGGCCATCCGTGCCGGCTGCGACCAGACCCTGTTTCTGGACGCCAACGAACGCCGTTGGGTCGAGGAACTGGGGGGCATGAACGTCTTCTTCGTCTTCGATGATGGCTCGCTCGCGACGCCGCCTCTGGAAGGCACCATCCTGCCCGGCATCACCCGCGACAGCCTCATCACCTTGGCGCGCGATCAGGGCCTGACCGTGCGCGAGGAGCGCTACGCCATCGACCAGTGGAAGCGCGATGCCGCCAGCGGCCGCCTGCGCGAAGCCTTTGCCTGCGGCACGGCGGCAGTCGTGGCGCCCATCGGCCGGGTCGCGAGCCCGGAAGGCAGTTTCACCATCGGCAATCCAGACGTCGGCGGTCCGGTCACGCAGCGGCTGCGTGCATCGCTCGTGGATATCCAGCTCGGCCGCGCGGCTGATCCCTATGGCTGGGTGCAGCGCGTCTTCTAGATTCCCGGACCTTGGTGCGGTGTAGGGCGGCGACCCGCGCCATGCCCGATCCGCATCATGTCCGGCTTCGCCTGCCGTGCCTTAGCCAGCATTAGGTCTTGTCGATACTGCATCGCTGACATTAACGGCGGGCGCCGTCGCCGCATGGTACGCAGCAACCTCAATCACCTTCGCGCAAATCATCGTGGGACACGGGCAGCGGCGTCCTCGCCGGTATGCATTGCAGTGCCCTGGCCGCGCATACGCCCGTCCCCTGCATAGCAACCATCCCCTGGCTTGCTTGACACAGACCACACTGAGATTACCGTGATTTCAGAAATTACCGAAATTTACGAATTTATCTCCGTGAGTGTCATCCGCCGAGCCCTGGCAAGCGTAACTATATCAAGGTACACCTGTTTCGGCCTCCGCCTTTCTGCGTAAACGGATCTGTCACGAAATGACGTGCCTCCTTTTCCTCTTCGATACGGAGCATGATTGATGTCAGGCAGCGCATTATCCGTTTTCTTGTCGCGGTTGGATTTTGCATGGATCACGACCTTCCATATCATCTATCCGCCGCTGACGATCGGTCTCGCCACCCTGTTGTTCTTGGGTGAGTGGCGCTGGATCGCGACCGGCGACGACCGCTGGTATCGGCTGGTTCGTTTCTTCGAGCGCCTGTTCATCGTGAATTTTGCGGCAGGCGTCGCGACGGGCATTACCATGGAGATGGCCTTCGGCATTCTCTATGGCCCCTTTTCCCAGGCCGCAGGACCGTTTTTCGGACAGGTTCTGGGCTACGAAACGATCACCGCCTTCATGTATGAAGCCGGTTTCATCGGCTTGATGATCTTCGGCTGGGGCAAGATCAGCCGTCGCATGCATCTTTTTGCGACCTTCAACGTCGCCCTCTCCTCATCCCTATCGGCGATGTGGATTCTGGACGCCAATTCCTGGATGCAGACGCCCGCGGGCGTCACCTTGAAGGACGGCGTCTTCCAGGTGACCAGTTGGATGGCGGCCATCTTCAATCCCGACGTGTTTCTGGGCTTCCCGCATATGCTGCTGGCCTGCCTGGAACTCGCCCTTTGCTTCGTGATCGCCGTCTCTGCCTGGTTCGTATTGATCGGCCGTCACGTCGATCTGTTCCGGCGGCCGTTGAAACTGGCGGTCCTCGCCCTTGTGGTCGTGGCCCCGCTCCAGGTCTATCTCGGCGACGGTCTTGGCCTTGTGGTGGCGGATGACCAGCCGGCGGCGCTCGCCGCCATGGAAGGCCATTATCACACCTACAATCCCGACGGTTCGGTCGATAACAGCTGGAAAGTCGTCGGCTGGCCCAATGCCAAGGGCGATGACATGGCATGGTCTATCAGCATTCCGCACGTCCTCAGCCTGCTCGAGACCCATACCTGGAACGGCAAGGTTCAGGGGCTTGACGAGTTTCCGCCGCAGGACCGGCCGCCGGTTGTCGTGCCCTTCTATGGCTTCCGCGTCATGGCCGCAGCCGGCGGCGCCATCATGCTCTTCGCGTTCTGGGGTGGTTTTCTCATCCTGCGCGGCCGCTTCTCGGTCGAGCGCATCTTCCAGCAGCGCCTGTTTCTGTGGGGCGCCATCCTCTGCGGCTTCCTGCCCTATATCAGCGTCTGGTGCGGCTGGTGGGTTCGCGAAGTCGGCCGGCAGCCCTGGATCGTCTATGGCCTGATGCGCACCGAGCAGGGCGTGAGCCATATGGATGCGTCATCGGCCCTCCTCTGGCTGCTGGGCTATATGTATTTTGAACTCATCGTCTGGGGCAGCACCTGGTATTTCTTCTCCAAGGTCATGCGCAGCGGACCGGATCTGACAAGCCCCGTGGCCCGAGGTGGCGACCAGTCTATTGGCGAATTGGAGCCGCGTCATGGCCGTGACGAAGCCCCTGCCTATGTCCGTCCGCACTAAGGCGATCGGGCACATGATCCGCATATTCACGGGAGCGTCGGCATGGACGGGCTAAGCCATATGCAGTCGATCGTCACCTTCGCATGGTGGATCGCGCTTGATCTGAGCATCCTCCTTTACATCGTGCTCGATGGGGCCGATCTCGGCGCGGGGATCTTCTCGCTCTTCGTCCGCAGCCATCACGAGCGTGGCGCCATCATGTCCGCCATGGCGGGCACCTGGGACGCGAACGAAACCTGGCTGATCGTCGCCGGCGGAGTGCTCTTCGGCACTTTCCCCTTCGTCTACGGCTCAGCCTTCAACTATCTCATGGTGCCGTTGGCGCTGGCGCTTTGGGGCATCATCACCCGCGCTTTGGCCCTGGAATTCCGCCATCTGGCAGAGACGCCCTGGCAGCGCTTTTCCGATTACTGCTTCGGCTTCTCCAGCCTCGCCGTCGCCTTCTTCGGCGGCATGGCCGTGGGCGCCGTGCTGCACGGCTACCCGCAGACCAATACGCCCGGCGTAGTGCCGACCTATATCGGTGGCGCCCTTCGCTTCATCTCGCCCTTCAGCATCTGGACCGGTGTCGCCGCCGTCATCGCCGTCACCCTCGCCGGCACGCTCTTCATCCGTGCCCGCTTTGAACATGGCGAGCCGATCCGCGAGCAGGCAGCCGCTTGGACGGCCACGATCTTCTATCTCGCCCTCGCCGCCGTCGGGATCACCGTCGTGATCAATGCCCTGATCTTCCCTTGGGCCGCGAAGAAATGGTTCGGTCCGCATTTCTGGGCCTGGGGCATCGTTTTGCTCGTCGTCGTCTTCACCGCCTTCAAGATGCGCATGGCGAGCCGCAAGGACCGTGATTTCGCTGCAATCCTGTGGTTCAACGCTGCCGTCGCGATCATGGCGGTGGCGATGATGGTCACCGTCTATCCCTGGCTCGTTCCCAATACCTGGACGATCTACGCGGCAGCGAGCCCGGCCGTCTCGATCTTCACCTTCACCCTTGCCATGGGCGGCTTCTTCCCCGTGATGATCGCCTATAACGCCTATCAGATCTGGGTCTTCCGGGCCCGCATCTCGGCGCTGGCGGCCTATCACTGAGACGTTGAGCCTAAGGCAACAAACGGCGCGGCCAGATCATGAGTACCCATAAGCCTCCCATGCCTCGCGCGGTCAGCCGCGCGCTGGATGGTTGGCTCAAGCGCCGCGCCGCCATCGCGCGGCGCCCGCTCAACACCGCCATTACCTTTGGCGCACTCAGCGGCCTGCTGCTGGTGCCTGAGGCCTGGCTGCTCTCCCGCGCAGTAACCGATGTCATCTTCGCGCATCGCGGCCTCGCCTTCGTCCTGCCGCTGCTGTGGCCGCTGGTCGGGCTCTTCTTCCTTCGCGCGCTGCTCACGCATGGCGGAACGGTCGCGGCGGTCGCGGCCAGCGCACGGGTCAAGCGCGACCTCCGCCAGGCGCTGCATCGCAAACTGGCGGCCCTCGGGCCCGGCTTTCTGGGCGGGGAGCGCAGCGGCGATCTCGCCAGCCTGCTCGTCGAAGGCGTCGATACGCTCGACAAATACTACACGGCCTATCTGCCGCAGATGGCGGTCGCGGCTTTCATTCCGGTCGCGCTGCTGATCGCCATCTTCCCGGCTGACTGGGTCTCCGGCATCATCCTGGTGGCCGGCGCGCCGCTGATACCGATCTTCATGATCGTCATCGGCAAAGGCACCGAACGGCTCAATCAAACGCAGTGGCGCAAACTGGCGCTGATGAGCGCCCAGTTCTTCGACGTTGTCGAAGGGTTGACCACCTTGAAGCTGTTCGGCGCCAGCCGTTATGAGGCCGAAATTATCGGCCGCATTTCGGACGAGTACCGGCACAGCACGATGAGCGTGCTGCGCGTCGCCTTTCTGTCCTCGCTGGTGCTGGAATTTTTCACCACGCTCGGCGTCGCCATGGTCGCGGTCTTCATCGGCTTCCGCCTGTATTATGGCCAGATGCACTTCCTGCCGGGCTTTTTCGTGCTGCTGCTGGCGCCGGAATTCTTCCGGCCGCTGCGCGCAATGGGCACGCAATATCATGCCCGCATGGATGCCATTGCGGCGTCAGAACGGATTGTGGCCCTGCTGGAGATGCCGGAACCCGAGACCGCCGCCGGCACTGACCCGCTGCCCGCGACGCGCGAGACCATCCGCTTCGAGAATGTGCATTTCGCCTATCACGCCGGCCAACCCGCGCTCAGGGGCATCGACCTGACGCTCCGCCGTGGGGAGCGCGTGGCGCTTGTCGGGCCAAGCGGCTCGGGCAAAAGCACCCTGGCGCGGCTGCTCCTCGGCCTCGCCACGCCTGACGAAGGCCGCATCCTGCTGGACGGTGCAGACCTTCGCCGCATCGCGCCGCAGGACTGGTTCGCCCGCATATCCTGGATGCCGCAGCGGCCGACGCTCTTTGCCGGCAGCATTGCCGAGAATATCCGCCTGGGCTGGCCGGATGCACCGGACACCGCCGTCGCCATCGCCGCTCGCGCCGCGGCGGCAGAGGATTTCATCACCCGCCTGCCCGCGGGCTATGACACCGTCATCGGCGAACGCGGACAGGGTCTTTCGGGCGGAGAGATCCGCCGCATTGCGCTGGCCCGCGCCCTCCTCAAACCCGCCGATCTTCTCGTGCTGGATGAGGCCGAGGCGAGCCTTGACCAAGTGACGGCCGATAGCATCCGCCAGGCGATCACCAAGCTTCCCCGCACGACAACGGTGCTGCTCATTGCCCACCGGCTCGAGACCGCGGCGGCCGCGGACCGCATCCTGGTGCTCGATGGCGGGCGCATCGTGGAGGCCGGCGCCCATGCCGAGCTTCTGGCCCGCCCATCCGAATACGCGGCGATGAACGCGCTCTATCATGAGGGTGCGCTATGAAGGATTTTTGGCGTCTCCTCCGGCTGCTCAGCGGCCATTGGCATTGGCAGGCAATCGGCATTCTGCTTGGCATCACCGTCGTGCTGACCAATGTCGGGCTGCTCGCCCTATCGGGCTGGTTCATCGCCGGCATGGGCCTGGCCGGGCTCGGGATGATCCATATCGAGTATTTCCTGCCCGCCGCCGCCATCCGCGCGCTCGCCATCATCCGTACCGTTGGCCGGTATCTGGAGCGGCTGACGACGCATGAGGCGACCTTCCGCCTGCTCTCCGAACTGCGGGTCTGGTTCTATGTCCATCTCGAGCCGCTGGCCCCGGCACGGCTGCAAACCCACCGGGCAGGAGATTTGCTCAGCCGCATCCGCGCCGATATCGACAGTCTCGATAATTTCTATCTACGCGTGCTGGCGCCAAGCGTCGTCGCGCCGGTCTGCGCCCTGGCGATGGTACTGTTCCTGGCCTATTTCAGCGCGGGCGCGGCTTTGGCCGATCTGCTCGGCCTTCTTCTTGTCGGGGTGGCCCTGCCCCTTCTCGCCTTCCGCTTCGCGCGCCGGCCTGGTCAACGGGCGGTCGCCCGGCGCGGCCAGCTGCGCGCCGAAATCACCGACACCATCCGCGGGTTCGAGGAGCTGCAGGTTTTCGGCGCACTCTCGCGCCAGACGGCGCAGCATGAAGCAGGCTACGAGGTGCTGATCGGCGCCGAGCGCGCCCAGGCGCAGGTCGAAGCCGCGTCCGCCGGGGCCACGCTCTTCCTGATCCAGTTCACCATGCTGGCGGCGCTGATCATTGCCATTCCCCTGGCCGCCAGCGGGCGGCTGCCCGGGCCTGATATCGCGATGATCGCCCTTTTCGTTCTCGCCAGTTTCGAGGCGGTCAGCAGCCTGCCCAATGCCTATCGCGCGCTCGGCGAAACCCTGGCAGCGGCCCGCCGCATCTTCGACATCATCGATTCCAAGCCTGCGGTCGAAGACCCCGCACTGGAAGCGCCGCGGCCAGACCAGTTCGACATCGCCTTCCGCGACGTCAGCCTGCGCTACGACGCGCAATCCGCCTGGGCGCTGGAGGATGTCACCCTGACCGTGCCGGCCGGCGGCTCGCTCGGCATCGTGGGGCCAACCGGGTCCGGCAAGACCAGTCTCGCCAATCTTCTCCTCCGCTTCTGGGAGTGCGATCAGGGCCAGGTGCTGATCGGTGGCGTGCCCGTCAATCGCCTGAACGGCGACACGGTGCGCGGGCTTTGCGCCGTCATCGCGCAGCAGACCCATCTCTTCAACACGTCGATCCGCGAGAATCTGCGCCTCGCCCGGCCAGACGCAACCGAGCCGGAGATGCAGGAGGCCCTGCGCGGCGCCGGTATCCTGGATGAGGTTCAGGCCATGCCGGAGGGGCTGGATACGATGGTGGGTGAGGTTGGCACGCAGCTTTCGGGCGGTCAGGCGCGGCGCATTGCGATCGCGCGGGCGTTTTTGAAGGATGCGCCGATTCTTCTTCTGGACGAGCCGACGGAAGGGCTCGACGCCGTATCGGAACGTATCGTGATCGAAGCTTTGGCGATCCTCATGCGCGGGCGCACGACGCTTCTGATCACCCACAGGCCGCAGGCCTTGCGCCACGTCGACCGGGTGATGCGTTTGGAAAGCGGCCGGGTTATCCCGAACGCTGCCTGAAAGCTCAGATTTTGCGATGATGAGGCGACCGGCGAGCGCTATGAGCCGGTCACATGAATGGGGAGACCGGCCTGTGCAGCCGGTCTCCCCACATCATGTCTATCGGAAGCGGCCGATCAAACCGATTGCTTAAGCGTCGGCGATGCTTTGAAACGCACCGTCTTGCCGGCTTTCACCTTGACGGGCTCACCGGTGCGGGGATTCAGCGCTTTGCGCGCTTTCGTCTTGACGACGCGGAAGGTTCCGAAGCTCGGCAGGGTGAACCCACCCGACTTCTTCATTTCCTTAACGATAGCATCGATCAAATCCGCCGCAGCGCGATTCGCGGCGACGCCTGTAAGTTCTGCCGATTCTTGCAGAACGGCAGCGATAAACGCCTTAGACACGGTTAAACTCCTTGGCCTGCATCTAGACTCTGTCTGCTTCAATTTGAAGCGGTTTTCAACCGCTTTGAGGGCGGTCTAAGCCTGATGTTGACAGAATTTAGCCTGCGCTCTCCAAAGATTCGATTGCGACCATGCCCGCGGGCCGCTTTTGGCCGCTTAGGCACGAGAGGATAGGGCCAGTGGCCCGGGGTCGCCGGCGTCTGCTGCAATCTCGCAGGCAGGCTTCGAGATTTTTGCCGATCCTATCCAAATCGCTGTGGATATCAGGGAAAAAGCCCCAAGTATTATGAATGTCGCGTGGTAGCCGATGCCTTGGGCCATCCAGCCACCCAGCATGGGGCTCAGCGCCGCACCCAGGCCTTGCACGGTCATCACTGCGCCCTGCCCGACATTGACCCGGCCGGTGCCGTTCAGCACGCGCGCGACCAGACCTGGCACCGCGACGCTTTGCAACCCCGCGCCGATTCCATCCAGCGCCTGCACCGGAAAGACTCCCCAGTCCACGATCAGGAATGACGCGGCCAGTCCGCGAATCGGCAAAGCGATGAAGGTGATGAGCATGATCCACCAATAGCCCTGACGTTCCGCCATGCGAGTCGCCACTATGGCAGCCAGGATCATCACCGCCTGCGCCACCACGATCGTCTCCGCAATGAAGATCGTCGGGTTGCCGGAATGGTGCTTTGAGACCACCGCCAGGCCGTAGAGCGGCAGCATGGCGCCGTTACCCAGATGGAAGCAGGCGAGGCAAGCGGCCAGGATCAGCAGCGGTTTGTTCCGCAGCAGCACCGTGACCCCGCTGACATTCCCTTCCTTGGCACCGTCTGCAGCCCCCCGCGCCGCGTTATCGTCGATCGCGCCTCTTGGAATCAGCGCGACCGAGGCGATGGACAATATGGCAAAGAGCACCGCGAGCCAGAATATGGCCGTGAAGCCGAAGAGCCAGCCCAGCAAGCCGGACAGTCCGGCACCCACCATATTGCCGGCATGGTTGAAAGCCTGGTTGCGGCCGTTTTGGCGCGGGAAGCCCGCCTGCCGGACAATGCCAAGGGTCATGCCGGCAACCGCAGGCCCGATCGCGGCCCCCGCGATGGCGGTCGCCACTTGTGACAAGGCGATGACCCAGAAATTCTGCGACAGCAGAATAAGAAGAGAGGCCAGAACCGCGCAGGCGCCGGGAATCGCAATATAGGCCCGCTTATGGCGGGTCCCGTCGACCAGCGCGCCAAAAGGTGCCGTCATCACCATGCCGGCCACACCGCCCAGGGTCATGACCGTTCCGATCGGCCCGCTGGACCAATGATGGGCGAGCAGAAAGACGCCCAGAAAAGGACCGATCCCGGCCTGCATGTCCGCCATAAAGAAGTTGAGCGCTTCAAGCGGCGCCCGAACCCGCAGGGACAGCCCATTATGCTTCATCACGCCATCCCCAAACGACCGATCACTAAAAGGAGGACTGGATGTTGTCCGTCATCGCGGACCGGCAAGGGGATGGAACCGTGACCGCGCGGGGTCATCCTTACTGACGCGCGGGAATGTGTGATCGCGCGCGCAAAGCGGCGACGGCCACGATCGCCGCCACGAAGCCGGACGCCGCACCCACGCCAAGCGCCCATCGTGGTCCGCAATGGTCGGCCGCCCAGCCGACCATCAATGCCCCTATCGGCGTGCCGCCGAGCGCAATGCCCACGCGCAGCGCCATCACCCGCCCGCGCATCGTGGGTTCGGTCGAAAGCTGCATGAGGCTGTTCGTGGTATTGGCGAAGGTCAAGGTAGCGGCGCCGATAATGACGAGGGCGCCTGCGAAGACCCAGTAGCTCGGCGCCAGCGCCGCCAGCATGAAGCCGAGCCCGAAGACGACGGCGCCTCGCAAAAGCAGGTTGAAATGCGGTTTGTTCCGGCTGGCGGCCAGTAGCGCGCCCCCCATCGTGCCGATCGCCATGATCGAGGATAACAAGCCAAATCCGCGCGCGTCGGCATGGAAAACGCCGACCGCCATGGTCGAGATGAAGATCGGAAAGTTCATGCCGAAGGTTCCGATCAGAAACAGCATGACCAGAATCGCTCTGAGGTCCGGGCGGGCCCAGACATAGCGGAACCCCTCAGTGAAACTGCCGCGGGCGCGTTGCGCCCTGGCATGCGGGCGAAGCTCGGCGACGCGCAGGCAGCCAAGCGAGGCCAGCACCGCGGCAAAGGATGCGCCATTGATGAGAAAGGCCCAGCCGGTCCCGATCGCGGCGATGATGATGCCCGCAACCGCGGGACCCACAATCTGGGCAGCATTGAACGAGATCGAATTGAGCGCCACCGCATTGTGCAGATCGTCATCGCCGACCAGTTCGCCGACGAAGGTCTGACGCACCGGCGCGTCGAAGGCCGCGGCACTCCCGGAGAGAAAAGCAAAGAGATAGACCTGCCACAGCTGCACGACGCCGGTCACCGTCAGAACACCCAGCACCAGAGCCAGACCGCCCATGGTCGCCTGTGTGGCGATGAGGAGCCTGCGCTGATTGAAATGATCGGCGGCGAAGCCGGTCCAGGGCAGGAACAGGAGCTGCGGGCCGAATTGCAGCGCCATGACCACGCCCAAAGCCGAAGCGTCGTGATGGGTCAGTTGGGTGAAGACCAGCCAATCCTGGGCCGTGCGCTGCACCCAGGTGCCGATATTGGAGACCAGGGCGCCCGCGGCCCAGACCCGATAATTGAACCCCCGCAGCGACCGGAAGACACCCGCAAATGGAAGATTCACAGATGTTTGGGCGCGTTGCCGCCGTGGAAGCGGCCAAAGTGCCGGGCGGAAAACAGCGCGATCAGAACCGCGCCCAGGCCGCACGCGAGGACGTCGCTTGTGTTGCGCAAGCCAAAGTCACCGACACGGCAGATCAGGACATAGCCGACGGCGCCGTTGAAAAAACCCCAGAGGACATTGACCGTTGATGAAGAAAGCCCTTGCCCGGCGGGCTTGGCGAAGGGGCTTTGAAATGGCCGTCCCATCATGCCGCTGACACAATGCGGGATCGCATTCGCCAGGAACGCGCCGCCGAAAACATAGGACAAAAGGGGAAGCCACGGCATCTTATGCGCTCCTTTGGGAGAGAAGATCGATGATCGCCTGCGTCGCCCCGGTTTCGCCGAGCCGCGGAAAGACGTTCCTGATGCTGTAGTCGTGGGCATCGGCGCGCGTGTCGGTCATGGCGTCGATGGCGAGGGTCACATTGAAGCCCTGCTCATAGGCTTGTCTGGCCGTCGCCTCGACGCCGGTGCCCGTGGCAATGCCTGCGATCACCACCTGTGTGACGCCACGCGCTTTCAGCTGGGCCTCAAGATCGGTGTTCGCAAATGCACCCCATGTCCGCTTCGTCACCACGATATCGCTGGATTGCTGTTCCAACTCCGGGATGAAGTCGGTCCAACCGTCTGGACGTGCGCCGGTGTGACGGGGTGGCTGTTCCGTCCGTCCTGGCGCTCCGCCGGCAACGTTGACGAGCACCACCGGCAGGCGGTGTGTGCGAAAGGCTTTCGCGAGCGCCTGCGCATGCCCGATGACATCGCCAACGGCATGGATGCCGGGCAGGCCGACGATCCCCTTCTGCAAATCGACGATGATCAGCGCGGTGTTTGAATCGAATGTGCTCAGCGGCATGAAGCATCCTCTCGCATTCCAATAGAGTGGCGGGGCGGGCCCGATGACCTGTGTCAATCGTCAACGAGCCGCTGCAGCAGCGCGACACCTTCGGCGAGCCTCTCCTGCTCTTCCGGCGACAGCCGTGCCTGCAGCCTGCGCGTCAGCCAGTCCTGACGGGCCGCGCGTCCCTCCTCGACCCAGGTGCGGCAGGCATCCGTGAGTGAGAGCAGGGTCTGGCGCCCATCCGCCGGGTCCGGCGCACCGCTCACCAGGCCTGCAGCCTCCAGGGCGGCAATGACCGGCGCGACCGATTGCGGGCGCATTCCTTCCGCCCGGGCAAGGCCCGAAGCCGTCGCGGGGCCATCGCGGTCGAGGCGCAGCAACACCGATAGCTGCGATGCCGTCAGGTCGCCGCCATGCGCCTGGTCGCGCAGGCGCCGCTTCAGCTTGCCGAAGACCGCGCGAAGCGCCTGCGCCAGGCTGGCGGCGCGCATGTCATGCTGATCGTCCGGTGCATTGGTCATGCCCAGCCGCTTAACAGATATACAGGTAAACTGTAAAGTCTATCTGCGCAGGTTACCTGACTGTCTCGGAGCGCGCCTTACGCGTAGGCTTTGAAGAGTTTCCGCAGTTGGTCACCGACCCGTCGCAGGATAAAATCATCAGCGACACTGAAAATTGCAGCCACCACTGCGGTCAGCATTATGCTGCTGAAGGCGATCACTGCCGCAACGCGCCAATCTGATAGATGGTTCCTATAATGAACGATCATCCCAGACTCGAATGACGCGAGGATAGGAAACTGATACAAATATAGGCCGAAAGACAGCTTGCCCAGGACGCGCGAGACCCCTGAACGAAGAAACAAAAGCGCGGGAAGGAATAAATAACATCCCGAGACGATCAGGGCTCCCAGTATATGCTGCTCGTAGCCCATCAAAAACAAATCAAGCTGCGCAAAAACATGATGATCATTGGGTGGCGGAAGCGGATAGGCGTAGTGGCAATACTCAAGCCCATAAGCTGAAGACAGCATTATGAGTCCGGCCACAACGCCCGACCAAGAATGTCGCAGGCTCGCAAGAATTCCGCGCGCCCGCAGCTGAGCGAGGAGCATCCCAAAAAAGAATAGACCGTAGTATTCCGTCGCTATGGAAAACAGCACCGCCAGAACAAGCGTGGTCCTGATCTGGTACCTTAGTCTGTGAATGATATGTAGGTAAGAAAACACCAAAAAGGAGCCATACATCTCGACAGGCATCGTCCAGAGAAAGGTGTTCCAATTGTACGGTGCGGCGCACCATCCGTAGACACCAGCCAAAGAATAAGTGACTGCGAACTTTAGCGACGGTGAAAACTGAAGGAACGTGCCAAGCCAATCAGCCATATGCACCAGATTGCCGGCAGGCCGACTGTAAACCCATCCCATCTTCATAATGAAATAGGTGGGCAGAACAGCCAAAAGAATGGGTATCGATAAGCGGAAATATCGCTTTGCTATGATCCCATCTAATGTTCTTAGGTTTTGTTTGGAAACATACGCGGTGGACAGCGCATCTCCCGATAATAGGAAAAAGACATAAACCGCAACCGGACCGTCCATAAATATCCTGAGCCAGGGTGATACAATGCCTGGATGTAGGATACCCATGGTCTCCTGAAGCATATGAAACACAACCACACTCAACGAGGCCCAACCCCGCAATCCGTCAATCTCTTGAATGCGGTAATCTAGCCCCTGGCGTGGATCAGGCTTGACTCGCCTTGGCAGGAGAGAGAGTCTCAGGTCAGACCGCTGCAGATACTTTGCGAGCAGGCCATCGGCCGCTTTCTGTTGAATTTCGGCCAAAGTCCAATCCTTAACTGGCAGTCCGACGTTGTGACGGTCTTCGAACAATTTCCTATATTTTTTGTCATGTGAATAGGGTGCCTGCCCGACGAAAGGGCCCTTTTTGATCGCCCATGGCTTAGGGACGTGTGCGCCACTGGCGGCTGCCGAGCGCTTCCTGCGCCGCGAATCGCGGGCGAAGCTTTTGCCCGGCTGCTCCTGACAAATCAGCCAATCGTGCTCACGATTTCAACGCCTCGTATTTTTTCACGGGCAAAGGTGAAGAGCCCGGCGGCGATGATGATTACGGCGCCGATGACCATCACGCCATCCAGCTTGTCGCCGAACAGCCCATAGCCGAGGCCGATGCCCCACAGCATCTGGCTATATTGCGTCGGCGCCACGACGCTCGCCTGGACCATGCGGGACGAGACCATCATTAAGACATTTCCGGCCGCACTCAGCACGCCATAGGACAGGATGAAGATCACGTCAGCGCCACTCGGCATGACAAAATGCGGCAGGCTGAGCAGAAACCCCGCGACCAGTGGCCCGATCAGCCCCGCGCCATAAAGCGAGATGCGCCTCTCCGAATTGCCCAGGTGGCGCAGCAGCACAATCGTCACCGCACCGGCAAAGCCGCCGCCAAGGGCCGCAAAATGGCCGAGCTTGAGGGCGTGAAAACCCGGCCGCAAGACGATCAGCACGCCGATGAAGCCCGCGACCACGGCCGACCAGCGCCGCCAGCCCACGGTTTCCTTCAGAAACACCACCGACAGAATGGTCACGAACGCAGGCAGGAGAAACAGGATCGCGAAGGCCTCGGCCATGGGCAATTGCGTAAAGGCGATGACCGAGCAGACGGCCCCGGCGACGGAGGCGCCGGCCCGGATCGCCCACATGCTGCGGTTCCGGCACGTCACCAGATCGCGCCAGCGGTCGGCAGGGCCCCGCACGAAAGGCACGGCCGTCAGACCCAGCACCGCGCCAAAGAAGACCAGTTCAAAGGGCGGCACGGCGCCATGCAGCAACCTGACGGAGGCATCGCTGAGGGCATAGACGACATAGCCGAGAAAGGAGAGGGCCAGGCCCTGCGCCGTTCTCCGCCGCGTCTCATCGGCGGCCGATGGCTGCATCGCGTCAGTCTCTCCGGGGCGAGACCATCAGCGGCGCGCCAATGCGCCGCTATATCTCACGCGGGCGCCGTCGCATCCTGTGCGGAAAATGCATAGCGACCTCGATCAGGCCGACAGCCGCGCGGCCGGTCTCACCCTTTCACGGCACCCGCCGTTAGACCTTCCACAATATAGCGCTGAGCCAGCAAGAACATCAGGATCGCCGGCAGAATGGTCAGCGTGATGAAGGCCAGCACAAGCTGCCAGGCCGTGGAATATTCGCCCTGATAATCCATCAGGCCAAGAGGCCAGGGATAAAGTCCGCTGCTGTCGAGCATGATCAGGGGGACAAGGTAATTGTTCCAGCTCCCCACGAAGGCGATGACGCCGACGGTCGACAGGATGGGCCGCGACAGCGGCAGGGTGATATGGGTGAAATAGCGGATATAGCTGCAGCCATCGACCAAAGCTGCATCCAGCAATTCGGTCGGAAGCTGGCGGAAGGCATTGCGCATCAGGAGCACGGCCATCGCGAGGCCGAAGGCCGCCTGCGGCAGGATGACGCCCCAGGGCGTATCGACCAGACCCAACTGCCTGACCCGGATGAACAGCGGCAGGATGGCAGCGGCAGCCGGGAACATCAGGCCTAGCACCAGATAGTTGAATAGGAATTTTCGGCCGAAGAAGCGCAAATGGGCAAAGGCGAAAGCGGCCATGCCGGCAAGCACCAGTGTCAGCGCCACCGTCAGGCTTGCGAAGAGCAGTGAATTGCCGAGCACACGCCAATAACGCAGGCTTGCAAGAATATCCCAGTAATTATGCCACAGCCAGACTTTCGGCAGACCGAGCGGATTGGTGCGCAGCTCACCGAGCGTCTTGAATCCGCCAAGCAGCGTGGCACCCAGTGGCATGAGCACGATTCCGGCCATGACGATCAGGATAGCCGCACGCCATAGCCCGAAGGCGCGTGCCTGCGCGTGCCGCGACGTCTGAACCTCTGCGCCGCTCGCGCCGCGCCCGGACTTGCGGCGCAGATTGGCCCTGCTGAGCGATAGATCACTCATCACGCATCAAAATCCTCTGATAGAAGATCGCAAAGGTGACGCAGACGACAAACAGGATGACACCGACCGCCGAACCATAGCCCACCCGCATGCGGGTAATGCCGAAACTATACATGAAGGTGACCATGGTATTGGTCTTCTCGAATGGTCCCCCGCCCGTCAGAGGGATGATCATATCGAACAGTTGCAGCGCACCAATGACGGAGAAGAACACCGACAGTTTCAGCATGGGGGCCAGCTGCGGCACGGTAATGGACCAAAACCGCTGCCGTGCATTGGCGCCGTCAATCTCCGCTGCCTCGTAAAGCTGCCGGTCGATGCCCTGCAAACCAGCAATATACAGCATCATGTGGAAGCCGAAATATTTCCACACGACGACGATTATGATGGCGGTGAAAGCAAGATTAGGACTGGCCAGCATGAACAGCGGCTGGCCTCCCATGGCTTGGATGAAGGAGGAGATCGGTCCGTAATTGCCATCGAAGATAAAGCGAAAAATCAGACCGGCCGCGACATCCGCCAGAACATAAGGCAGGAAGAAGATCAGCCGGAAGGTTACTGACCCCCAAGCACGGCGCGCCAGCAGCAGCGCCATGCCCAAGCCAAGCGGCAGCTGGATGGCGATGGAAAAGACGATGATCAGCAGGTTATTGGTGAAGGCGGTGCGAAAGCTCGCATTCTGCAAAAGCCGACCGTAATTCTGCAGCCCCACGAAATCACGCGGCCAGCCGAGACCGTTCCATTTGAACAGACTGAACCAGACCGCCTGTCCGAGCGGCAGCATAACGAAGATGGTAAACAGCAGCACCGCCGGCGGCACGAAGAGAATGGCCGTGAGCAGCGCGCCGTTATCCCGTCGTATGCCTTGCGCAATGCCTGCCATTGCCGCCTCCCGCTCGCGCTCTGCCTCGGCTTATTGCTGCTCGTCGTCCCAGGCCTGCTGAACGGATTGGGCCGCTGCCTGTGGTGTCATCTGCCCGGCCGCGACTGCAACAGAGGCGTCATTGACCACACGACCAACGGATGGCCCAAGTTCCTGGTCAAAGAAGATCTGCAAGGTTGTGGCTTGTGCGAGCGTCTCCGCAATGTGCTGCACCAGAGGATTGGTGATCGCATCGCTGGTGCCGGACAGCGCCGGGATATAGGCGCCTGACGCGGCGGCCTCGCGCTGATAGCGGGGCTGGTAGAAGAAGGCCAAAAAGTCATCGGCAGCGGGCGGCGCCGTTTTCGTCACCAGCCAGCCATTGACGCCACCGAGTTGATCCGTGACGAGGCCCGGTGTCTGCGCAATGACCGGAAAGCTGAAAATACCGATATCGGACGTCGCGAGCCCCTTGCCGTCGGCTGCATTTCCGGCCTGGGTCGCGAGCATCCAGTCACCCATCAGCTCCATCGCCGCTTTGCCATCACCGAACATACCATCAGCCTGAAGGGCAAGGGTTCCGACATAGCCAGCCTGGAAGGGCTGCAATTTTGCGAGTTCCTGCAGGCGTTGACCGGCCTCGACAAAAGCAGGGCCGGCAAAGCCGCCATTCTTGCCGGCCTCCGCCTGGGCGATGATATCGCCGCCGCCCTCACGCATGGCGAGATAGGACCAATAGAAATGCATCGGCCACTTCTCGCCCGCGCCGACCACGATCGGCGTGATTCCGGCAGCCTTGATCTTTGCGACCGCCGCTAGAAAATCATCCCAGGTCTTGATCTGGCTGGCATCGACACCGGCTTTAGCGAAGAGTTTCTTGTTGTAGAAGAAACATACATCGTCCGTCCGGATGGGCAGGCCATAATATTTGCCGCCGACATCATAGGCCGCGGCATCGGCCGGCACGAGCTTCGGCACGACGGCCAGGGCGGCCGGCCCAAGCGGACGCAAATAGCCCGCGTCGATCTGGGCGCGCATCACGCCACCGGCCCAGCTCCAGATGATATCCGGCCGGTCGCTGCTTTGCAGCATGGTCGGCAATTTTGCCTTATAGGCTTCGTTTTCCAGATAGCGGAATCGTACGACGACGTCCGGATGACTTTTTTCGTAGTCAGCGGCGATATGATTCCAAAGACTGACCGTCGTGGGATTTGTCTCCTCATGCAAAATGGTGACGACAGTCTTGGCCTGCACCACCGCCGTCGTGGCCAGCAGGCTGAGACCAAACGAGATGGCGCCGATCATGGCTTTGAGCATGAGGTTTCCCCAGTGGTCAGGCGCGCTAACAGCGCTCTTATTTTGTGACGCGGATTAAATCTGACGTAGGCTGTGGCGAAATGTCAAGCTTTGCGAGTACACAGGTCGCTGAAGTGGCTGAATGACACGTTGACAGTGCCTGCCAACCAACGATTAAATGCGGACCACGATGAAAACCGCCGATCCCGAACTGATGCGGGCCATCAACCGCTTCCATGTGATGGATGCCATCCGTCGTGCGGGGCCGATCGCGCGGGTGGAGATTTCAGACCGTACCCAGCTCAGCCCTACCACCGTATCCGCTATCACCGCCGCTTTGCTCGATGACGGGCTGGTTGTGCCGCGTGCGCTGGGCGGTTTGCGGGACGCGAACGCTGACATGGCCCGCGGCCGCCCGCGGGTGCTGCTGGAACTGAACCCGAAGGCCGCCTATGTCGTCGGCGCCAAGCTTGCACCCGACCATATTACCGTCGCCACAACTGATTTCTGTGCGGAACCCCTGGCGAGTCTGACCTTGCCGATCCGCATCAGCCGCCAGCCGGTCACGGTCGTGGCCGATCTGGTCGAAGACGGCGTGCAGCGCTGCATCGCCGATGCCGGCCTCTCGATCGAGAAGATAGCGGGCCTTTGCGTCGGCCTGCCCGGACGGGTCGATCGCGCAACCGGGCTGTGCCATTTTAGTCCGATATTCTCCGAGCCAGATCTTCCCCTCGCCGGCTATCTTGAGCAGCGCCTCGGCATCACGACGGTCATCGAAAGCGACATCAATCTCATCACCATGGCCGAAAGTTGGTTCGGTGAGGCCCGCGGCCTGAGCGATTTTCTCGTCGTCAGTATCGAGCATACGCTCGGGCTCGGCGTCATGGTGAACGGAGAACTATACCGCGGCGCCTCTGGCCTCGGGCCCGATCTCAATAATATGCTCATCAACGCCCATCCTCCCGTGCGCCTGCATGACATCGCCTCCGCGGCGTCCATCCTCCGCCGCAGCGAAGCAATTCTCGACAGTCCGCCGCAGCGCGCAGCCTTTCGCGCCGGACGCGGCATCGCAGTCGCACGGGCAGCTGCAGAAAGTGGTGACACGCGCATCATCGCCATTCTGGAGGAAGCAGGCGCGGCCCTTGGCCTTGCCATCGCCAATCTCGCTCTGCTCTTCGCGCCGCGCATGGTGGTGCTGGCAGGTGAGGCCATGGGCAGCGGCGATATCCTGACGGAAGCCCTGCGGGTGCAGTTCTATGCCGCCCTGCCGGCGAATTATGCGCCCCTGCCTGACCTCGTGGTCCACCGCTGGAGCGAGGATTCCTGGGCACGCGGCGCGGCCGCACTGACATTGCGCGATCTCTATGGCGCGCCATGGAATACGACGGGCCCGGCAAACGCGCGCTGAAGACGCGTTCGGGCAAAGAGGAGGGAGTGACAATGATACGGCAACTCGGCATCGGCGTTATCGGATGCGGCACCATCAGTGCCGCCTATCTTAAAGCGGCAAGACACTTCCCGGTGCTCGCGATCCGCGGCCTTGCCGACGTCAATATGGAGGCGGCCCGGACCCGCAGCGCGGAATTCGGCGCACCCGCGATGACGGTGGAGTCGATGCTCGCCGACCCGACAATTGATCTTGTCATCAACCTCACCATTCCCCGCGTGCATGTCGAAGTCGGGCTCCGCGTCCTCGCGGCGGGCAAGCATGTCTATTCGGAAAAGCCCCTTGGCGTCACGAGCCTGGAGGCGCAGCGCCTGCTTGATGCTGCCGCCCAAGCAGGCCTGCGCGTCGGCTGCGCACCGGATACCTTTCTCGGTGGCGGGCAGCAGGCTTGCCGCGCTTTGCTGGATGAAGGGGCCATCGGCCAGGCCATCGGCGGCACTGCGTTTTTCATGTGCCCGGGTCATGAGCGCTGGCACCCGGCGCCGGACTTTTACTACCATCAGGGTGGCGGCCCCATGCTCGACATGGGTCCCTATTACATCACCACGCTGGTCAATCTTCTGGGCCCGGTCGCCCGTGTCGCCAGCATTACTAGCTTGATGCGCAAGCAGCGCGTCATCACCAGCGAGCCGCAGGCCGGCAAATTGATCGACGTCGAAGTGCCGACGCATGTCGCCGGCACGTTGCATTTTGTCTCTGGCGCCGTCATCTCCATCGCCATGAGTTTCGACGTGCCCAAACACAGGCATCTACCCTTGGAACTCTACGGCACCGACGGCGCCATCATCATCCCTGATCCCAACCACTTCGGGGGCGAGATTGAAGTCGTCAAGACCGGCGGCGAATGGGAACAGGTCGAAAGCCACCACGCCTATGGCGATGGCAATTACCGTATTCTCGGCGTTGCCGACATGGCGCAGGCCATTCTGACCGACAGGCCTCACCGCGCCAGCGGCGCCCTTGCCTATCATGTGCTTGAAGTCATGGAATCTTTCGAGCGCTCATCAGTGAGCGGTCAAACCGTCACCATAGACAGCAAGGTCGATCGGCCGGCACCCATGCCGCCCGGCGGCCTGTGACAGGGGAGCAGAGACAATGCAGGAAGCCTTGATTGTCTGGGGCGGCTGGGCCGGGCATGAGCCTGAGCAATGCGCGTCCGTCGTCGCCGGCCTGCTGCAGGAAGCAGGCTTCAAAACATATCTTGAAAACACGACTGAGGCTTTCGCCGATCCCTCCATCGCCGAACTCAGCCTCATCGTGCCCATTTTCACCATGTCAAAGATTGAGAAGGAGGAACTCGACAATCTCACGAGCGCGGTCGCGGGTGGTGTCGGCCTCGCCGGCTTTCATGGCGGCATGGGGGACGCGTTCCGCGAAGCGGTGGAATATCAGTTCATGGTCGGCGGCCAATGGGTCGCCCATCCCGGCAATATCATCGATTATACCGTGGATATCACCAAGCCCGATGACCCGGTCATGCAGGGTCTGCCGCTGCATTTCCCGTACCGCTCGGAGCAGTATTACATGCATGTCGATCCATCAAACGACGTGCTGGCCACCACGCGCTTCGGCGGCGACCACGCCAGCTGGATCGACGGCGTCGTCATGCCGGTCGTGTGGAAGCGCCGGCATGGCAAGGGACGGGTATTCTATTCGTCCCTCGGTCATGTCGCGCAGGAATTCGAGCGGATTGAGATGCGCGAGATTCTGCGCCGCGGCATGCTTTGGGCGGCGCGCGACTGAAGTGATCAGACCGGAATCTCTGCCTGGCGCGTTTCGCCAAAATAATAGGCCATGAAATCCTGTGACTGACGCAGATCGTCCGCCGGTCCTGACGTCACCACGCGGCCGTTTTCCAGCACGAAGCCGTAATCGGCGTAATGGAGAACAAGGTTGGCGTTTTGCTCCGCCAAAAGGAAGGTCACGCCATCGGCGCGGTTGAGATGCTGGATGATGTCGAAAATCTCTTCCACAATCATCGGTGCCAGACCCATGGACGGCTCGTCGAGCAGAACCAGCGTCGGCCGCGTCATCAGCGCGCGGCCGATCGCGACCATCTGCTGCTCCCCGCCCGACAGCAGTCCGGCGCGCGTGCGCTGCTTCTGCTTCAGGCGCGGGAACCATTCGTAGATCCGGTCCAGATCGCAGCGCAGCGCGCGGCGGCTGGGACGATGCAGGAAGCCCCCCGAGGCGAGGTTCTCCTCCACCGTCAATTGGCCAAAGCACTGGCGACCCTCCAGCACCTGAACGATGCCCTGCCGCACCACTTTGGCGGGATCGAGGCCGAGAATAGACTTCCCGGCCCAGGTGATATCGCCCCGGGTGACGCGTCCCCGTGACGCCCCGAGCAGGTTCGAGATCGCCTTCAGCGTTGTCGACTTGCCGGCGCCATTGGCGCCGAGCAGAGCGACAATGGAACCACGCGGCACGGTCAGAGACACGCCCTGCAGCGCGAGCACGGACTCACCATAGACGCTTTCGACATCGGCCACGGTCAGCATATCGGTGCCATGCGCGCTCATCGGACTGTGTCCCTTTGCGGTCGAACTAGTTGGTCGCGACGTCGCGCGGCGGCAGATTCTTCTGCTTGGCATAGGACGCGGCCTTGGCGAAGATCGCGTCATGGAACAGCGAACGGTCGCCACGCAGCCAGCCGGTGAGCAAAACCCAATGCTTGCCGTCCCACTGCTCGATCTTGGCGGCGGGTTCGCCTTCATGATCGGTGGGCGTCAGCGTCAGCGGGCTCAGCAGGCCCGTGGCACCGATCGCCGCCACCCGCTCCGGCGTGATGTTGAGATGCTCCAGCGCCCATTGGCCCTGGGCCGGTGTCAGCGGGTGATTGCCAAACTTCTGATGGCCGGTATGGAGCACTTCGCCATAAATGATCGCAGCCACAAGACCGGCATTGTAATAGACTGAGCCGAATTTCGAGGTATCGCGCAGATCGCTCTTGCCCGGATCGATGATCTCTTTCTTGATCGTCTGGCTGATTGGGAAGCTGGCGCCGGATGGGAACACGGCCACCGCCTTATAGCCCACCGCCGCCGAACCCGCAGGCTTCACGTCTTCTTCGGAGCCGCTCCAGATATCACCGATGATGTGATTGGACGGGAAGCCCACGCGGGCCGCGGTCTTGATGGCGACCGGCGTCATCACGCCCCAGGCGCGCAGGAAGACCCAATCGACGCCCTGCTGCTTGATCTGCTGCCACTGCGCCTGCTGCTGCTCACCCGGGTCCGGCACGGGGATCTGGATATCCACGAAACCGTATTTCTTGGCGAGAATGGCCAGCGGCTCGATGGTGTCACGGCCATAGCCTGAATCATGATAGACGGTCGCGATCTTCAAACCCTTCAGCTTGTCGAAGCCGCCGACCTGCTGGGCGATGTAGTTGATGACGATCGAAGATTCGGTCCAGTAATCGAACAGCACCGGGAACTGATACGGGAAGACACTGCCATCGACCGCGTCTTCGCGTCCGCCGGCAACCGATACAACCGGCAGCTTGTCGGCGCGCGCTTCGTCGGAAATCGCGGCGTCGAAGCCGCTGGACGTATCAAACAGTGCGGCAACCTGTGCGCCCTGATAGCCATGCTTGTAGCGCTCATAGCATTCAAAGGCGCGTTCCAGCGTATAGGCCGTTTCGCATTCCTGAACCAGGATCTTCACGCCGTCGATGCCGCCATGGCTGTTGACGTAGTTGAAGTAATCATTGATGCCGCCCCATTGCGGAATGCCAGCGGGCGCATAGGGACCGGTGCGATAGGAGAACAGCGGGTAGAGCTGCTCGCTGGAATGGTCCGCGGCCTGGGCCGGGGACAATGAGAAAGCAAACGCGGCAAAGGTGACGGCGGCCGCTGCGGCTTGCAGCTTTTGTTTGAAGTGCATGACGATCCTCAGAATTGAATGGGAATAGGAAGATGCGGGAGGGCGGGGCTTACCGACAGAATTGCATGATTTACCTGCGCAGCGGCCAGATGCTGAGCGCGCGCCATCTGCGCGAGACGAGATGCGCCAGCCCATCCGGTTCTTTGATGAGAAGAAAAATGATCAGGGCACCGAAGATGATCGGTTCCAGATTCGCGATCGAGCCCTGATCAATGTAGCTGTCCAGGCCGAGCACCGGCACCAGGATATCCAGCAGGATTGGCGTCAGCACGATAAAGGCCGCGCCGATGAAATTGCCGAACAGGCTGGCCGATCCGCCGATCAGCACGATGAACAGCACCTGAAATGACTTATCAAGTGAAAATGTATTGGAATCGGCGGTGCCCAGATAGGCGAAGGCCCAAAGCGCGCCGGCGATGCCCAGAAAGAAGCTGCTGACCGCATAGGCTTGCAGCTTGCGCCGGGCGATGGGCACGCCGGTGACGGAGGCTGCCACCTCCATGTCCCGGATCGCCATCCAGTCACGCCCGATGCGGCTATTGATGATGGTATGGGCGAGGAGCAGCAGCAATCCTGTCGTCACCGCCACCAGCAGGTAGCGACCGGTCGACGACGTCAGGTCAAAACCGAAGATCTCGAGCCGGGGGGCCGAGATCGTCAAAGACATGCTATTGTTGGAAAACCAGTGATAGTTGCGAAACAGCCAGGTGAAGAAGAACTGGGCGCCGAGCGTGGGCGCGCTGAGGTAAAAGCCGCGAATGCGCAGGCTGGGCAGGCCGAAGATGAGACCGCCCAAAGCCGCCAGCAGTCCCGACAGCAACAGCACCACGGGAAGGGGCAAGAACGGCAGTCTGAGCAGCAGGTTATAGGAGGAAAACGCCCCGACCGCCATGAAGGCTGCAGCACCCAAAGACATAAGCCCGGTATAGCCCATCAGAAGATTGAGTCCGAGACCGGCCAGACCCATGACGATGGTCGGAATGATCAGTGAATTCAGCCAGTATTCGTTGCCGATGACGGGAATGATGCCAAAGACCGCGACCACGGCGAGGAGGATAGCGACGCGTCGCCCCGAGACGAGGGGGGCACGGCTGACCGTTCCGCCAAGGGGCGCGGCATCGGCCGTCTTGCTTGCGGACATGGTCAGACCCTTTGAATGGGCTTTTCGCCGAACAGACCGTTCGGACGCACGAGCAGGAAGGCGGTGGCGAGGATATAGGCAAACCAGTCGGATACGGCGCCATGCACCAAAGGTCCGATATAGATATCCGCCAGGTTCTCGGTGGCGCCGACAATGAGGCCGCCCAGAATGGCACCGGGAATGGACGAAAAGCCCCCGATGATCAGCACAGGCATCGCCTTGAGCACGACAAGCGACAGCGAGAATTGCACGCCCTGCCGGTTACCCCAGAGCAGGCCGGCGATGAGCGCCACAACGCCCGCCACGCTCCAAACGATGCGCCAGATATGCGGCAGGCCGATGCCGATGGATTGGGCGGCGAGCGTATTGTCCGCCACCGCACGCAGGGACACCCCGACCCGGGTTTTACCGAACAGAAGGGCGAGCACCACGACAAGAAGGATCGAGACGACGGCGGTGAAAATATCGAATTCGCTGACTTGCAGGCCATACAGATTGAGCGGCACGTCCGGGATACCCAGATCAAGCTGATGCACATCGGTGCCCAGCACCAGCTGCGCGAAGCCTTCGATCACGAAGGACAGCCCGAGTGTGGCCATGAATAGCGTATCAGGACTGCGATTGACGAGCGGCCGCAGCACGAACCATTCGATCAGCACAGCCGTCACGATCAACACGCCGACTGTGATGATGAAGCAAAGCCAGAAAGGCAGTCCATGCTCGTTCAGTGTCACGAAAGTGAGCGCGGAGAGCAGAACCATCGCACCTTGGGCAAAATTGAACACGCCGGAGGCCTTGTAGATCAGCACGAAGCCGATCGCGACAAGAGCATACATCAAACCCGCAAGCAGGCCGGAAATGATGATATTGACGAGAAATAGCATGACTATCCGGCCTTAGTGCTTGGTGCCGAGATAGGCAGAAATGACATCGGGATTGCTGCGCACGTCGTCGGGCGTGCCGTCACCCACCTTGCGCCCGTAGTCGAGCACGACGACATGATGGGATAGCCCCATGACGACGCCGATATCATGTTCGATCAACACGATGCTCGTCCCCAACTGGCGGTTCACATCCAAAATGAACTGCCCGAGTACGGTCTTCTCGGTGCGGTTCATGCCGGCCATCGGCTCGTCGAGCAGCAACAGCTTGGGCAGGGAAACCAGGGCACGCGCAAGCTCCACCCGCTTCTGCAATCCGTAAGGCAGCTGTCCGACGACCGCATCCCGGTAGGCGGAGATGCCGAGAAAGGCGAGGATGTCTTCTGCCTGCGCCCGCGCCAGACGCTGCTCCGCCGCGTAGCGGCCCACGCGAAGAGCAATTTCAAGAAAGCTCGCCGTGCCCTCTCGGGTCAGTCCCGTCAGAACATTGTCGAGCACGCTCATCCGCCGGAACAGCGCGTTGTTCTGAAAGGTCCGGCCGATGCCGATCTTGGCCGCGCGCGATGGCGTCGGATGCAGGAAGGGCTGGTCATCGACAATGATGTCCCCTGTATCGGCCTTGTAGACACCGTTGATGACATTGAGCAGGGAACTCTTGCCGGCGCCGTTAGGCCCGATAAGTGCGCAGATCTCGCCCTGCTCCACCGTAAAACTCAAGGAGGTCAGGGCCCGCACGCCTTGAAAAGAGAGCGACACATCGCGCACGGCCAGCGCCGCCGTCACAGCAGGATCTCCGCGGTTGCCAGATGCGACAGCGCGACCGCGTGATGCACAAGGTCGTCCCTGTCATAGGCTTGGGCTGACCACGGCCGCACGGCGATGGCCAAGGCCTGGAAAATCTCCGTCTGCGGCGGCGTCGCGGCATTTGGCAAAATCTCGGCGTCGATTGTAGTCAAATGGCGGAGTCCCAGCCGATGTCGCGCGATCCGGCGAACCAGACTGTGCAGGACGGATTTTGGCCAGGCGCCCCCCGCGCTCGCAAAGCGCCGCGGCAGACGGCTTGTAAAATCATCGGCTGCCGCTGTTAGACGGTCAGCGGAGGTAAGCCAGATCGTGGGCTGAATTTCCAGCCGGTCGCGGGCTGCGGCCGCCGCAATCTCAGGCAAGGCCAGAACCGTATCGTTCTGTAGCCAGCGATCAAACACTGCCGTGATCGCGCCCGGTGAGGCGGTCGAGGCCTCTACCCACAGCACTGCCTGATCAGAACCCGCGCTCGCGGCCCGCGGCAGCGGGACGGCACTATCGCGATTGGACGCGATCCCGCTCAACAGGTCGCTGAAGAAGATGACCGCGCTATCATGCCGCTTGCCAGGGGCTGCATGATCGAAGGCAATCTGAATGGAGCCCAGTTGCAGGCGCAGCTGCAGCCACACGGCCAGGCTTTCACGCTCCTGGATGACCGCGAGCCGCGGCGGCTTTGCGGCGGTTGCCGCCAAAATCTGCTCAGCCGTCGCTGTTGGCGACAACACAATGATTTCGGCACCAATCGCATAACCGGCAAAGGCCGCCAACAAAATGCTGGGTGTAATATCACCAACCAGCGCAATCCGGTCGCTGGCCGTGACGCCGGATCTGGCAAAGCCCTGGGCAAGGGCGTCGACAGATCGCGCGACGGCGCCCCACTGCCATTCAATCCATTCACCCCGGTACTTATGACGCAGCGCAAGACCGTTCGGGCGGCCGGCAACGCAGGATAGAAGCGCATCATAGGGATTGGTGTGCTCGCCAATCACAGGTCTGAACGATGCCATCGATGTCTCACTTCCTCGCGGCCCAAGCTAAATCACAGCCAGCGGTGATGATAGCCGCAGCCGTCGCAGATAAACACCTATGTTCGATCGCGTCAAATGAAGTTACACGACAAAAATTCGTTTTATAATTCCGGGAATGGCACGCAGGCTATTTTCTCCTTCCGCTCTCGATTGAATGTTTTTTTCTTTAGGGCGTATCGGCAGGCCGCCGCCCTGGGGCTGCGGGCACAACTGCGGAGGGCGGACCTGCCCCTGGGCTAAGTCAGGCCCGAGGCAGGTCCGGCGTCGGGATTAGCCTATGGCGGGCAAAGGTTGCCATGTCCCGCCCGCGGCGGCGGAGGCGACGGCCGCTGTGATGAAGGCCATGCCAGCAAGCCCGTCCGCGATCGTGGGGTAATGCACGTCCGCCGGCGCCGCATCACCGCGCTGTGCCGCCCGGATAGCCCGTGCCGCCTCCGCATAGATGGTCGCGAAAGCTTCGAGATAGCCTTCCGGGTGGCCCGCCGGAATGCGGGACACGCGCGCGGCCTCGGGTCCCGCGCCCGCTCCTGCCCGCGTCAGCAGGCGCTTCGGCTCGCCGAAGGGCGTGTACCAAAGGTGATTCGGCTCCTCCTGCGCCCATTCCAGGCCGCCCTTGCTGCCATAGACGCGCAGCCGCAGCCCATTCTCATTACCCGGTGCCACTTGGCTGGCCCAGAGCATGCCACGCGCGCCGCCGTCGAAGCGCAGCAGGATTTGCACATCGTCATCGAGGCGCCGGCCGGGCACGAAATGGCTGAGTTCGGCGCAGAGCGCTTGCGCACGCAAGCTGGTGACGAAGGACAGCAGATTGAAGGCATGGGTGCCAATATCCCCGACCGCACCACCGGCGCCCGAACGCGCCGGGTCCGTCCGCCAGGCGGCCTGTTTCTGGCCGGTTGCCTCCAGATCCTGGGTCAGCCAATCCTGCACATATTCGGCCTGCACGACGCGGATGTCGCCCAATAGTCCCTGCGCCACCATGGCGCGGGCCTGCCGAATCATGGGATGGCCCGTGTAGTTATGCGTCAGGATAAAGAGCTTGTCGCTGGCGCGCGCCGCATCGGCCAGGGCCTGTGCCTCCGCCAGGGTCGCGGTCAGCGGCTTGTCGCAGATGACATGGATACCGGCCTTGAGGAAGGCGATGGCAGGCGCCGCATGCAGATGATTGGGCGTGACGATGGCGACAGCCTCTATCCCGTCCGTCCGGGCGGCTTCCACTTCCGCCATCGCTTCAAAACTCGCATAGGCGCGATCGGGGGCAATGCCAAGCTCGGCGGCGGAGGCGGCGGCACGGGCCGGATCGGATGACAGTGCGCCGGCCACCAGCGTGAACTGGTCATCAAGCCGCGCGGCCATGCGATGCACGGCGCCGATAAAGGCGCCCTGGCCGCCGCCGACCATGCCCAGGCGGATGCGGCGGTGCTGATTGGATTCAGCCATGATCTCTCTCCTCACAGACCCAGCAGGCGGCGATTGGTCGCCACATCCACGCCGCTCGCGGCAAAATCGTCGAAGGCGCGGGCCGCCACCTGAATGATGTGGTTTTCGATGAAGGGCGCGCCTTCGGCCGCACCCTGCTCGCTATCCTTGATACAGCATTCCCATTCCAGAACTGCCCAGCCGTCGAAACCGTATTGAGAGAGCTTGGCGAAAATGGCGCCGAAATCCACCTGCCCATCACCGAGCGAACGGAAACGGCCGGCGCGGTTGACCCAGGGCTGAAAGCCGGAATAGACGCCCTGGCGGCCGGTCGGATTGAACTCAGCATCCTTGGCATGGAACATGCGGATGCGCTGGTGATAGATATCGATATAGTCGAGATAATCGAGCTGCTGCAGCACGAAATGGCTGGGGTCATACAGCAGATTGGCGCGGGGATGATTGCCCACCCGCTCCAGGAACATCTCATAGGTCACGCCGTCGTGCAGATCCTCGCCGGGATGGATTTCGTAGCAAAGATCGACGCCGGCGGCATCGAAAGCATCCAAAATCGGGTGCCAGCGCCGCGCCAGCTCATCGAAGGCCGTTTCCACCAATCCCGCGGGCCGCTGCGGCCAGGGATAAAGAAAGGGCCAGGCAAGCCCGCCGGAAAAGGTCGCATGCGCGGTCAGGCCCAGATTGCGCGAGGCCTGTGCCGCGAGCATCAGCTGCTCCACCGCCCATGCCTGCCGCGCGCCCGGATTGCCATGCACGGCGGCCGGCGCAAAACCGTCGAAAGCCAGATCATAGGCGGGGTGAACGGCCACAAGCTGGCCCTGCAAATGGGTCGAGAGTTCCGTGAGTTCGACCCCGGCCTCCGCCAGGATACCCTTCACCTCCTCGCAATAGCCGGTGCTTTCGGCGGCGCGCGCGAGATCGAACAGCCTTGCGTCCCAGGAGGGGATCTGCACGCCCTTATAGCCATGGCCGGCCGCCCACCGGGCGATGTCCTTGAGCGAATTGTAGGGTGCGGTATCGCCGGCAAACTGGGCGAGGAAAATGGCCGGCCCTCTGATCGTGCGCAATGTCATGCGTCTTTCTCCTGATCTGCCGGCTGCACGCCGGTCTTTTCCACTCTCGTTCTAGTCTAGCCTTGCGCCATTGTCAGCTGTCCGTCATTTCAGGGCGCCGGCCGTCAGCCCGCTCACGATTTTGCGTTGCAGCAGCACGAACAGGATCAGGATCGGCGTCACATAGATGGCCGAATAGGTCATCATGCCGTTCCAATCGCTGGTATTGGGGCCGAGAAAGGCGGACAGGCCCACGGTCGCCGTCTGCAGGTCATCTTCGGAAATCATCGAGCGCGCATAGACATATTCGCCAAAGCTTTGCAGAAAGACCAGCATGCCGGTCACCAGAATGCCGTTGCGGGCCAGCGGCAGGATGATTCGAAAAAAGGCACCGACGCGGGACGCCCCATCCACCATCGCAGCCTGTTCCAGTTCCGCCGGAATCTGGCCCAGGCTCGCGCGCGTCAGCACGATATAGAAGGGCATCACCTTGGCGACCTGGGCCAGGATCACCGCCAGGCGAGGCGTTTGCAGCAACCCCGCTTCGCTGAAGCCGACGAAGAGCGGGGTGACCATCAGCGAGGAGGGCAGCACCTGCATCATGAGAATGGCGAACAGCGCCACATCCACCCATCGGTTGCGATAGCGCGCCAGCACCCGCGCGCAGCCGGTGCCGAGCACGATGCAGATGATCGTCACGCCGCCGGCGATCAGGAAGGAATTGGTGAGATAGGTCGCCATCTCATGCTGGACAAAAACCTGGCCCACAGTCCAGACGATATGGTGCGGCAGAAACCGGGGCGGATAGGCAAACAGATCCTGGCTGGATTTCAGCGCGCTGACATACATCCAGTAGAGCGGAAACAGATAGATACCGGTAATGACAAGGCCCAAGCCGAGCAGAAGATATCGCTTGGTGCTCCTCATGCCGGCTGCTCCATCCGGGTTGAGCGGACATACAGCAGAGCAACCAGGATCACGACCAGGATCATGAGGACCGCGACCACGCTGCCGCCTGCGATGTCATAGGTCTCGAAGGACAGCTGCCAGGACCAGTATTGCGCAACATTGGACGCGTTGGACGGTCCGCCCTGGGTCAGCGCCGCCACCAGATCATATTGCTGCATGGTGAAGATGATGCTGAGGGAGATGACGGCGCCGAGCGTCGCGCGCATCATCGGCAAGGTGACGAACAGAAAGCGCTGGATGGCGCCTGCACCGTCTAGCGCCGCCGCCTCATAGACATCGGCCGGAATTGCGGCAAGCCCCACTGCCAGCAGCAGCATGTTGAAGGGAATGCCGAGCCAGACATTGGCGATGACGAGGGCATAGAGCGCCACATGCGGATTGGCGATCCAGAAGATATGGCCGTGGATCAGACCGAGCGAACCGAGCAGATAGTTGATGACGCCGAAATCCCCGGCCAGCAGCCAGCGCCAGATGGCACCCACCACCAGCGCCGGCATTACCCAACCCGCCAGGAACAACCCTCTCAGCGTCGACGCACCCGGAAAATCCTGCCGGAAGTAGATGGCGAGTGCCAGACCGATGACCAGCTGGAAGAAGACTGAAAGAGACACGAAGATCGCGGTATTCGTCGCCACCCGCCAGGCGACGGGCATGGCCAGCACATGGGCATAGTTGCGCAGTCCCACGAAGGGACGCGCCAGGGTGCCAAGCGTGAACATGTCGATCTTCTGAACCGACATCAGCACCGTGTAGAGCATCGGTAATGCGGCGAAGAGAAAGAGATAGGCGAGCGCCAGCGTGACCATGGTCACGTCGAAGCCCGCGCCATCCCGCAGACGCGCCATCATGCGCCCCATGACAGACCTTTCCCGCCCGCGTCTATGGGCTGACCGCGGCGTCGACGGCCTGCTGGGCCGTCGCCAGCGCCTGGGCCGCCGTCGCCTGATGCGTCAGTGCGGCCTGAATAGCGGTCTGGATCGCCTGCGATATCTCAGCCCAATGCGGGCTTGGACCGCGCACTCGTGCCGTTTCCAGGGCCTGCAGAAAGACCGCGTAATCTACCGGCCATTTCGGATGATCCACGGTCACCTTCGCGGGCGGCAGGAACCCCCAATCATTCCAGACAGCCGGCATCTGGGTATTGAGAAACTCGATGAATTCAAAGGCTTCTTTCGGATGCGCAGATTTTGCGAGGATGACATTGTCGCCCTCGCCGAGCGCCGAGACGCGGACGCTGCCGGGGGTCATGGTCGGCAAAAGGGCCACCCGATAGTCGAATTTCGCGTCCTGCGCCATGCGCGGCAATTCCCATGGACCGGAAATGGCCATGGCTGCGTCCCCGGCGTTGAACGTCGCGGTCGAATCATATTGACTGCGCACCAGCGTATCCGGGGACGCGAGCTTCTCGTCGATCAGTTTCTGCCAGAATTTCAGCGCCTTCACGTCACCCGGCGTATCGAGCTTGTTGTAGTCGCCACCCGCCATCTGAATCCAAGGCAGAAACTGGAAGGTCCCTTCCTCGGATGCGACCGCCGAAAAAGCCAGGCCATAGACATGCTTGGCGGGGTCGGTCAGCTTCTTGGCATCAGCATAAAGCTCGGCCCAGGTCTGCGGCGGCTTGTTGGGATCAAGCCCGGCCGCCTTGAACATGTCCGCATTGTAGTAAAGTGCGAGCGTATTGGCGCCACGGGGAATGCCGTAGACCTTGTCACCGTATTTCACGGCAGCAATTGGGCCTGGGTAGAATGTCGAAAGGTCAATCGCCTTGGACGCTGCGATCATCGGTGCCAGGTCAAGCAGCAGCCCGCGCGCGCTGAACAGATCAATATACGGATTGTCGATATAGCTGATGTCGGGACCGCTGCCGGTAATCCCCGCCCGGGCAAGATCGTTGTTGATGTCCTGGAATTGCACATGCTTCACATGCACCGTGATATCAGGGTGCAGCGTCTCAAACCGCTTGGCCAGCGGGAACATATATTGGTTGTCAAGATCGACTGTCCAGACATTGAGCGTGACATGCGCGGCCTGTGCATGAGGCGCGTATGCCAGGCTGAGCGCCGCGGCGCAGGCCAGGCTCGTGCCCAGATATTTCAGACGAAGCATAAGCGTCCTCCTCTCGATTGTCGTTGAACCGGCGCCTCTTGCGGGCGCTTGTGGTCAGGCCGGATTGGGAATGACAGCGCCACCCCGGCATTGCTGCAGATAGCGCAGGCCCGCCACTTGCCCGGTCATCTCCAGCGCATCGCGATAAACCGGATCGTGCCAGCCTTCGATATCGATCGATCCGCCATAGCCGGCGAGACGGAGTTCGGAGATGATATCCGTCCAGTTGGAATCGCCGAAGCCCGGCGTGCGCATAAACACAAAAGGATGCTTGCCGAAAATGCCATGTTCACGGATCACCTCCCACCGAATGGTCGCGTCCTTGCCATGGACATGGAAGATGCGCGACGCCCATTTGCGGATCTGCGGCAGCGGGTCAATCAGATAGACCATCTGGTGACAGGGCTCCCATTCCAGCCCGATATTATCATGGGGCAAGGCGTTGAACATCAGCTCCCAGGAATCGGGGTTATGGGCGATGTTCCAGTCGCCCGACGCCCAGTTCCCGTCCATGGCGCAATTCTCGAAGGCGATGCGCAGCCCGCGGTCCGCGGCGCGACGCGCCAGCTCCCCCCAGATCTCGGTATAGCGCGGCAGGCTGTCCTCGATCGGACGGCCACGGACACGCCCGGTGAAGCCCGCAATCGTCGTCGCACCAAACAGATGCGCATGGTCGATCAGGGTCTTCCATCCCTGCAGCGTCTCGCGGTCAATCGGCCCATCCTCCAGCGGATTGCCGAACATCCCCAAGGTCGAGATGGTGACATCCCGGTCCCCGATCGTCTCCCGGATTTCTCCGGCCAGGCGGGGAATATCGACGCCACCCAGACGCTGCCAGAAGAAAGGCTGAATACTCTCAAAACCATGCGGCAGAATCTGCCGCACGTAAGAGCCCACATCTCCACCGTTGCATTTCACCATCGTGCCGATGCGCAAATCCATCACCATCCCCTTCGATCAGACTGTTACTGCCACGCGTGTGCCGCTTTCCGCGCTCAGGGTTGCGGCCATCACCATGGCGAGGCTTTTGATATTGTCCTCAGCCCTTGTCTCAGGCGGCGTGCCACCCTGTACGGCGTCCACAAAATCGCGCAGCACGCCCAAATGGCCGCCGATGCGATCCTCCGGCGCCAAAGGCGGAATGGGAATGAGCTGTGCCGTATCGAACAGATGCGTGCGTGGCGGCCCAACGATGTCCGCCCTTATCCCGTCATGCCCATCCCAGAGCAGGCTGCCGTTTTCACACTGAATGCGCCAAGCACTTTCCCAACTGGTGGCCAGGCCCTGTGCCACCCAGGAACCGCGATAGGTGAAAATTGCACCCCCCGTCAGCTCAAAGATCGCGGCGGCCGAGGAATCATGCGCAAACCATGAACCGGGCGGATTCCACTCCCGGCAATAGACCGCCACCGCATCCTGGCCAGACATGCACCGCGCTGCATCGAAGGTATGAATTGCCATATCAAGCAGCAGGACATGGTGCATCTCCTCCCGAAAGCCGCCGAAATGCGGGCCGAGAAAGAAGTCGCAATGCAGGCTGGTGACTGGCCCCAGCACGCCCGAGGCCAAAAGCCGGCTGATGCGCCGGATGGGCGCGATATAGCGGCGGTTCTGTATCACGGCATGCACGCGGCCCGCCGCCCGCCCGCGCGCCAGCAGATCCTGCGCCTGCGCCAAGGTCTCGGCCATCGGCTTTTCCGTCAGAACGTGACAGCCCTGGGCCAGCGCGTGAGACACCAGCGCATGGCGCGCTGACGGCACGGCGACATCAAACAGAATATCCGGCCGCAGGCTGTCGATCATCGCCGCCGCATCTGCGCCGATTTGGGCCGGCCCACCCCAGCGAGCCGCCGCGGCCTCGGCTCTGCTCCGATCAAGATCGATGAAGCCTTCAATCGCCAGGCCAGGGATATCCTTCGCCGCGTCGATCCATCCAGCGCTCATGGCGCCACACCCGGCCAGAACCGCGCGTAGACTCATGCCCTATTCCCTCACCCGTTTTGCCATCTCTTCTGCCCTAGGGCGGAGACTGGTCCGTAAACGTTTACGACGTTAGGATCGGGGTAGTGAGCAAGTCAAGACAAAGCTAAGGTCCCGCGGTGTCCGGCATGAAAAAGCGTCAATCGCCCCCTTCTCCCCCGCCGGGTCCGCCGGCGTCCGGCATCCGCGACCTTGCGGCGCGCCTCGGCATTTCCATCGGCACCGTCTCCCGCGCCTTGAACGACCGGCCGGACGTCAATCCCGAAACGCGGCAGCGGGTGATCGCCGCCGCGCGCGACATCGGCTATGTGCCGCAGCAATCTGGCCGCAGCCTGCGCAAAGGGGCGACCCATAATATCGGCCTGCTGTGGGAAATCCCCGAAGGCCGAGAGGCGTATGGCGAGCCCTTCTTCCTCTCCCTGTTCGGTGGCACGCAGCAGGTCCTCAGCGCGCGCGACTACGATCTGGTCATCATGCCGGATCAGCCCGGCACCACAGCCGACCCCCTGGCGCGGCTGCGCCGCATCATCCAGCGTCGCCAGGTCGATGCGCTGATCCTGCCCTGGACACGGACCAAGGACCCGCGGCTCGACTATCTGGCGGCGGTCGGCATTCCCTTCGTGTCCCTCGGCCGCAGCCTGTCAGGCGGCAGGAATCCCTGGATCGATCTGGATTTCGAGCGGGCAGGAGAGATCGCGACCGCGCGTTTCATCGCAGCCGGCCATCGTCGCATCGCCATCGGCCTGCCCGCCGACAGTCTCATGCAAAAGCGCTTCTTCCTGGCAGGCTACCGCCGCGCGCTGCACGCCGCGGGGATTCCCTTCGACAAGGCCTTGGTGGCGGAAGGTGAGGTAACGCCGGCCGGCGGCTACGCCATCGCACAGCGTCTGCTGGGACAAGATCCCAGGCCAACGGCGATCCTGGCGATAGACAGCAGCATGGCGGTGGGGCTGTATCGGCGCCTGGCGGAACTCGGCCTGCGCTGCGGTCAGGATGTGGCGATCATCGGCGGGGTGCATGACACGCCCATGACGGAATTTCTTGTCCCCGCACTAACCTGCTTCAGCTTGGATACGGCGGCCCTCGGCCGGCGTCTGGCTGAGATCCTGCTGGCCCGGCTGGAAGGCCATACGGCGCCAGAGGGGGAGCTTTGGCCGCTGACCTTGGTCGAACGCCAGAGCGACCGTATTAAAGCCTGAACGGTTTAAGCCTGAGGCGGAACGGCATGGCGGGCACAAGGCCCGCCATGCCGTATCGCGGCCGGTTTAGGCGGCAACGCTGTTGTTGTCAGTGCGACGGCTGATACCGGTAGCAAGGCGGTTGCGGATCAGCTCCACTTCAGGGCCGGTCACCTTCAGCGGTGCGCAACCCAGAACATCCCATGCGATATGCGAGAAGTCTGCATGCAGTTCAACCGGCAGACCGCCATTCTCGAACATGGCGCGGCCACCGGAGTCGAGATAGCTTTCCGTCGGCAGGCCATCCGAGAGTAGAACCTCGTGCCGGTCCAGCTCGACATGGAAGTATTCCACCGCCTTGGCGGTTTCCTCCACGCGGACCGTGCCGCCATTGACGAGATATTTGACGGGCACCAGCACGCCTTCCGCGAAAATGGCGTGGTCCGGTGACAGCAGCAGATCCCGCACCGGCATATTCGCGCCAAAGGCGCCGCGCAGCACCCGCACCGGACGCACCTTTTCTGGCGCCGGATGGCGGCTAACGTCCACCGCACGACGGCCGAGCCAGCGGATCGGGCTTGTGCGCCGGTCTCCATCCGTCACCGTCACCACGTCATCGCCGACCTGCAGATCTTCAACCGCAACCTCACCGCGAACGGTCAGGATACGCGTGCCGGTGACGAAGCAAGGCAGCACGTCCGTCGACAGGATGAGATCGCCATCGGCGTCTGTCGTGGTTGAAAAGTCGGCGGCTGTATAGTTGCCTTCAAGCTTGATGGTGCCCGTGGTGGTGATCGTCTGGCCAAGCGCGGTGCCCACCTTTGTGAAGGTCAGCACGCCATTGGCGAAGCTTTCGGTCGCGCCGGCAAAGCCCGCCAGCTCGATCGTATCGCCTGATTGGAAGCCCGTGACGGTCGCCGCAAAATCAGCCTCATCATCAAGGATGAGGCTACCATTGTTATTGAGGAAGGTGATGGTCTGATCGGCACTGGCGCCGGCGCCCAGTTCCAGAGCGCCGCCATTGCTGATCTGGCTGACACCACCCGCACCCTGCAACAGTGCATTGATGGTCAGACGGCCGTCATTGAGCGCGATGGTGCCGGTATTGGAGAAGGTATTGACGCTGTTCACCGTGCCGGTGCTGCCGCTGGTGATGCTCAGCGTGCCGCTATTGTCGAAGGCATCATAGGTCTGAACGGCAAGGCTTGCGCCGCCGGCGACGGCCACCAGGCCGGCATTGGTGAAGTCGGTCGTGCCGATCACCAGATTGCCTGAAGCCGCATCCGCCGCCACCGTGCCATCATTGATGACGGTGCCAGCGCCGGTAATGGCGTCGGTGGTAAAGGTGGACGTTGCCACGATGGCGGTAGCGCTGGTCAGCGTCAGCGTGCTGTCGACGTCCAGGGTCGTGACATTGTCGACACTGCCCATGGTGATCGTCGCATTGGCAATGGTCTCGGCATCCGCGATTTCCAGGGTGCTATCCGCCCCGGTGAGCAGAATGCTGCCACCGGCACCGCCGCTGACGTTTTCAATGGCAAAGCCGCTCTGCAGGATGAGGGTGTTACCGTCGCCGATGGTCAACGCGCCCTGGATGGTGTCATTCTGGAAGACGCTGTCGGTGCCCAGGTTCAGCACGCCGCCGTTCAGGATCAGCGTGGCATTCTCAAGCGTGCCGTAATTGTCCAGCTCCGAGAAGGCGCCGGCCGAGTCGACCGAAATGGTATTGCCCCCGGCATCGACGATGCCGTCAATCTCCAGCGTGCCACCGACCGTCTGGCCCTGGGACATATCAGGCGCATAGTCATAAAGGTTCAGCTCGGCGCCGGAACCGACCTGGATGGAACCGGTATTGGTGAAGGCCGAGGCATCCTGCAGCGTCACCGTGCTGCCGGCGCTGAGCGCGATGCGGCCATCATTGGCGAAGGTGCCGAAGACTTCAATCGTCAGCGCCTGGCCGCCGGCGACGATGAGCGCACCTTCATTGTCGAAATCCGTCGTCTCCAGAACCAGCGTCCCGCTGGTGCCATCCGCCAGGATGGTGCCACCGTTGATGACGGTGCCCGCGCCCGTGATCATGGCCGTGGTGATGGTATCGGCCGTCTCCACAACCGCGCCCGCGCCAAGCGTCAGGACATTGTCCACCTGCAGCGTATCGAGATCCGACGCATTGCCGATGACGATGGTCGCATTGTCGATGGTCTCGGCATCCGCCACTTCCAGCGTCGCGTCGGCACCCGTCAGCGCAATCGTGCCCGCGGCGCCATTCGCGTCGGTGATGGCAAAACCGCTCTGCACCACGACCGTATCACCGTCGCCGATGGTCAACGCGCCCTGGATGGTGTCATTCTGGAACACGCTGTCGGTGCCCAGGTTCAGCACGCCGCCGTTCAGGATCAGCGTGGCGTTCTCAAGCGTGCCGTAATTGTCCAGCTCCGAGAAGGCACCGGCCGAGTCGACCGAGATGGTATTGCCACCGGCATCGACGATGCCGTCAATCTCCAGCGTGCCACCCACCGTCTGACCCTGCGACATGTCGGGCGCATAGTCATAAAGGTTCAGCTCAGCGCCTGAGCCAACCTGGATGGAACCGGTATTGGTGAAGGCGGAGGCGTCTTGCAGCGTCACCGTGCTGCCGGCACTGATCGCGATACGGCCGTCATTGGCGAAGGTGCCGAAGACTTCGATATTCAGCGCTTCGCCACCAGCGACGATAAGCGCGCCTTCATTGTCGAAATCCGTCGTCTCCAGCACCAGCGTCCCACTGGCACCATCAGCCAGGACGGTGCCATCGTTGATGACGGTGCCCGCACCCGTGATCATCGCCGTGGTGATGCTGGCCGCCGTCTCCACGACCGCGCCGGCGCCGAGCGTCAGGACATTGTCCACCTGCAGCGTATCGAGATCCGACGCATTGCCGATGACGATGGTCGCATTGTCGATGGTCTCGGCATCCGCCACTTCCAGCGTCGCGTCGGCACCCGTCAGCGCAATGGTGCCGGGCGTGCCATCGGCGTTGCTGATCGCAAAGCCGCTCTGCACCACGACTGTATCGCCGTCGCCGATGGTGAGCGCGCCCTGGATGGTGTCATTCTGGAAGACGCTGTCGGTGCCCAAGTTCAGCACGCCGCCGTTCAGGATCAGCGTGGCATTCTCAAGCGTGCCGTAATTGTCCAGCTCCGAGAAGGCGCCGGCCGAGTCGACCGAAATGGTATTGCCACCGGCATCGACGATGCCGTCAATCTCCAGCGTGCCACCGACCGTCTGGCCCTGCGACATATCAGGCGCATAGTCATAAAGGTTCAGCTCGGCGCCGGAACCGACCTGGATGGAACCGGTATTGGTGAAGGCCGAGGCATCCTGCAGCGTCACCGTGCTGCCGGCGCTGATCGCGATGCGGCCGTCATTGGCGAAGGTGCCGAAGACTTCAATCGTCAGCGCCTGGCCGCCGGCGACGATGAGCGCACCTTCATTGTCGAAATCCGTCGTCTCCAGCACCAGCGTCCCGCTGGTGCCATCCGCCAGGATGGTGCCACCGTTGATGACGGTGCCCGCGCCCGTGATCATGGCCGTGGTGATGGTATCGGCCGTCTCCACAACCGCGCCCGCGCCAAGCGTCAGCACGCTATCCACCTGCAGCGTATCGAGATCCGAGGCGTTGCCGATCACGATGGTCGCATTGTCGATCGTCTCGGCATCCGTCACTTCCAGCGTCGCGTCGGCACCCGTCAGCGCAATCGTGCCCGCGGCGCCATTCGCGTCGGTGATGGCAAAACCGCTCTGCACGATGACGGTATTGCCGTCGCCGATGGTGAGCGCGCCGACGATGGTGTCATTCTGGAACACGCTGCCGCTGGTCAGGCCGAGCGTGCCGCCGCTCAGGACCAGGGTTGCATTTTCGATCGTGCCGTAATTGTCCAGCTCCGAAAAAGCGCCGGTCGGAGTAATGTCAATCGTCTCGCCGCTGGCATTGAGCAGGCCGTCAATCTCGATCGTTCCACCGACCGTCTGCGCCTGGGTCAAGGTGGAGGCATAAGTATCAAGATCAAGCTCAGAACCCGATCCGATCTGGATGGAACCCGTGTTCGTGAAGGCGTTCAGATACTGGATGGCAATGGTGCCGCCATCGCTGATGGCGAGGCGTCCGTTATTGGAGAAAGTACCGTAGGGCTGGATATCGAGATCGGCGCCGCCCGTGACAGTGATGCTGCCATTGTTGATGAAGCTTGGGCTCTCGAGCGACATGGTGCCGCTGGCGGCATCGACGAGAATAGAGCCGTCATTGATGATGGTGCCGTTGCCGCCGAGGGTGTCCGAGGCGAAGGTGGCCGTCGTCTCCACCAGAACGCCGGCGCCCAGGGTCAGGGTCCCACCGGCATCGAGACTATCGAGGCCGCTCGTGCTGCCAATAACAACCGTCGCGTTATCAAAGGTCTCGCTGTCGTTGAACAGCAGTGTGCTGTCTGCGCCGTCAATGGTGATCGTGCCCGGCGTGCTGTCTGCATTCTCGACCGTCAGGCCTGACTGCACAACCGCATCGGCGCCACTGACATCAAGCGTGCCGACGATTGTATCGCCCTGCAACAGACCATAGCCGAAGTCGATCGAGCCGCCGTTGATCACCAAGGTGGCGCCGGCGATCGTGCCATCATCGACGATCGTGCCCGCGCTGAGGGTGATGCTGGCGGCAGAAAGCAGGCCGTCAACCTCCACCGTACCGGAAGTGTCATTCAGCACCAGGCCGGAGACCACCACGCTGTCTGATCCACCGATCAGCACATCGGCCGCACTGCCCCCCGAGACCACAGCCGTGTCAGCGGAGCCTGGAACCTGCTGCGGTGTCCAATTCGTGGAATCGGTCCATTCCCCCGAGCTACCGTTCCAATTGATATCCGGCATTTCAGCGCCCTTCCCAATATCATCACGAACACAAGGCAACGCCTCGGCCGGATGACCGAGACGCGCAGAACGTCACATTGTCTGTAAATCGCGTAGAACGATCTCTCAGCGGGATGCTAGCGGAACAACACGGCCGCGTTTCGTTAACGTTCAAAGAAACCTGTCAGCGTTGACTGGCACCTCTTATTGAACGCTCATAGAGTTGCATGAGCAAATACATGACGGGTGTCAGAATTAACAAGCATCTTCCTGGCGAAAGGCCGCCTGAGAAGCGCCAGAACTGTGACATGAACCCCTGTAGTTGCGAGTCGTTCTTAGACCCCACCGATGCGGGCCTGCGAAAGTTGAGGGTGGACTCCCGCTGTTAGCTCTTTTGATCGCTGCTGCTGTGAGTTGGCTTTTTGTCAATCTGGCGCAGGCATCACGACAAGATTGCAACTGTGTCATCAAACATTAACCGTTTTGATAAAGATCGACACAGCCGCCTTCTGAGACAAGCAGCCGCCGAGGACACCGGCGGACCGTCCCGCCCAGCCTTCATGCAATCTGGAGATTATTCAATGCAGCCCAAGATGCTGTCGTGCTTTGCACGATCGCTCCGACTGTCCATGGTCGCCGGAACGGCGATCTCTTTGATTGGCAACCCCATTGTTTCCTACGCCGCGAGCACCACGGGCGTGGACAAGCTCGTCAACGATCCGGCGGCCACCACGCCGATCCGCCATATCATTGTCATCGTCGGTGAAAACCGCACCTTCGATCATGTCTTCGCGACGTACAAGCCGAAGACCGGTCAAAGCGTGTTCAACCTCCTGTCCGAAGGCATCGTGCGCGCCGACGGCACGCCCGGCCCCAATTTCGTCAAGGCAGGTCAGTTCTCCGCTCAGCAGGCCGGCACCTACACCATCAGCCCGAGCGGCAAGGTGCTTTATAGCAACCTCCCGCCGTCGATGACCGGTGGCGCCCCCACCAAGGCCGCCGACAACAACCCGCCGCCCTTCGCGACGGTCGCCGCAGTCTCCGCCACCGAATCCCTGATCCAGGACGGCCTGCCGTCAGCCGATTACCGCCTGCTGACGACCGGCGCTACGGGCTTGGCCACGGACACCATCGACACGCGCATCGCCAATGCCGCCGCTCCGGCCAACGGCCCCTACCAGCTCACCGGCGCTAAGCTCGGCTATGACAGCTACACGTCCAGCCCGGTGCATCGCTTCTACCAGATGTGGCAGCAGGAAGATTGCGCCGCCAGCCATGTCACGGCGTCCAATCCGTCCGGCTGCTTGGCTGACCTCTTCCCCTGGACCGAAGTGACCATCGGCGCCGGCAGCAATGGCGCTGCTCAGGCGGCCAACTTCACCAACAAGACGACCGGTGAAGGCTCGACCTCCATGGGCTTCTTCAACATGGCCCAGGGCGACGCGCCGACCTTCAAGTCCCTCGCTGACCAGTACACGATCAGCGACAATTTCCATCAGTCCATCATGGGTGGCACCGGCGCCAACCATATCGCGCTCGGCACCGGCCTTGCCCTTTACTACTCCGACGGCCAGGGCAATGTCGCGACCCCGCCGGCCAATGAAATCGAGAACCCGAACTCGCAGTCCGGCACCAACAACTGGTGGGTTCAGGACGGCTATTCGGGCGGTTCCTACACCGAATGCTCTGACGCCACTCAGCCTGGTGTCAGCTCCGTGCGTGCCTACCTCGCTGCCCTGCCGACCCCGGTCGCGCCGAAATGCGCCGCCGGCGCCTATTACCTCGTCAACAACTACAACCCCGGCTACTTCGGCGACGGCACGGTCAATACCTCGACCTTCACCGTACCGCCCTCCAGCGTCCCCACGATCGCTGACGTGCTCAACAAGCACAGCATTTCCTGGGCCTATTACGGCGCGGGCTGGAACAATTATGTGAAAGACCCGAACAGCGACGCCGGCAGCATCTACTGCAACATCTGCAACCCCTTCCAGTACGAAACCGCCATCATGACGAGCGCGACGCAGCGTGCGACGCATCTGAAGGACGTGACGGACCTCACCACCGATATCACCAACGGCACGCTGCCCGCCGTCTCCATCGTCAAGCCGGATGGCCTCCTCGACGGTCACCCCGCCTCCTCGAAGCTTGATCTCTTTGAAGCCTTCGCGAAGAACATCATCACCCAGGTTCAGGCTAACCCGGCGCTCTGGGCTGACACGGCTATCCTCGTCACCTTCGACGAAGGCGGCGGCTACTGGGACTCCGGCTACGTCCAGCCGGTTGACTTCTTCGGCGACGGCACGCGTATCCCGGCGATCATGGTCTCCCCCTACTCCACCGGTGGCCATGTCTCCCATGTCTATGCCGACCACGTCTCCTTCCTGAAGTTCGTCGAAAAGAACTGGGGCCTGGAAACGGTTGGCAGCACCACGCGTGACAATCTGCCCAACCCGGTCGCGACCTCCAGCAATCCCTATGCGCCGACCAATGGCCCGGCCATCGGTGATCTGATGGATATGTTCACCTTCCCGACCAACGGCTCCTAACCAACAAAGCCGGGTGCCCTTCGGGGCACCCGGCTGCCTTGCAAAGACTGATCCATGCAGCAGCCACACTCCGGCATCGACGCACCGCGTCTGTCCCTCGTTCCGGCCTTTTCCGACGGCCGGCGCATCGCACGCCTCTTGCGCGGGATTGCGGCTGTTCACGGACTCAGCCTCGTCCTCCTTCTCGGCACGCTGCTCTGGATGCGCCCTCACCGGGGCGCTGATGCCGTTTTGGCGCCCCTCGCGCAGATCGGCCTGGCCGGGGCGCTGGTAGCCGCACTGCTCGTCACCCTCACCGGCCTCGGGGCCTGTCTCCTGATCCTGAGCGGCCGTAGCCGTTCGCTGGACGCGAATGCCGCCACCCGTCCCTCGCCGGTCTCAACGCTCGCCGGCTGGCCGCAGGGCCTTCTTCTGCTGATCGGCATGGCCGCCAGCCTGATCGTCCTCCGCCAGCTTCCACCCGCCCCGGTTTTCGCCCAAACCCCACTCACCTGGCCCATACTCGCCGGCATTCTGGTGGGCCTATCTTTCGTCTTCCTCATCTGCGAACGACTGGTCGCCAGCATCGGCGTCGCCAGCCTGCCCGAGCGTGTCGCCCTGACGGCCCTGCTGCGGCTGCCAGCCGCCGTGCTGCTGGCCTATGCGGGTTTCCTCGCCGCCAGAGGCATGGGTCTGCCGGTGGGACGCTGGTTACCCCTGCTCATCCACGCCTTTGTCGGCCTGGTCGCGGCGGAACTCGCACTCCGTACGCTCGCCATCTGGTTCCTGCCGCCACGCGCGCCGCTTGACGCGCGCGCCATGATCGGGAGCCTCGCGGCCAGCCTGCTGCAGCCGGACAGCATCCAGCCCAGCCGCGTCGCGGGCAGGCTGAAGACGCAATTCGGCATCGATATCAGCCGCAGCTGGGCGCTGACCTATACCCGCGCCGCCGCCGCCCCCGTGCTGCTCGGCCTTGTGCTCTTTGCCTGGTGCCTTTCGGGCGTCGTCCGTATCGGCCTCAATGCCCGTGGCTCGTACGAACGTTTCGGTGCGCCGGTCGCCATGCTCGATCCCGGCCTGCATGTCCTGCTACCCTGGCCCTTCGGCCGCGTCCGCATGGTGGAATATGGCGTCGTGCACGCGGTGGCTTTGGATGACGTTGCCGCCGGCACGCCGGTGCCGGCTGACACCTCCACGGCTGACGGCCCCGCGCCGCAAAGCGCCAACCGGCTCTGGGATCAGCGATTCGTCAACGACGCCTCCTACATCATCGCAAGCGACAGCGCCGGCCGGGAAAGTTTTGAGACGGCGAACGTTCAGATCAACGTGCTCTATCGTGTCGGGCTGACAAATGCGGACGCGCGCCGCGCCCTCTACAGCCTTGTCGATCCTGCCACCATGGTGCGCTCCGTCGCCGGTCAGGAACTCGCGCATTTCTTCGTCAACCGCACGCTCGCTCAGGTGCTGGGCGAGCGGACCGAGGAAATCGCGACCGGGCTCCGCCGTTCGGTGCAACGGGATCTGGATGCGCAGCAGAGCGGACTTGAAGTGCTCGCCCTCATCGTCGAATCTCTGCATCCGCCCGGCGGCGCCGCTGCCGCCTATCGCGGCGTGCAGACGGCGCAGATCGCGGCGTCGATGCAATATTCGACCGAACAGGGCCGCGCCCATACGACATTGAGTTTCGCGAAATCGACCGCACAGCGTCTGCATGACGCGGCACAGGCGGCGGCGGCGGAGCGGATCGATTCCGCACGCTCGGAACAGGCGCGGTCGGCGGCGGATGTACTGGCCTATCGGGATGGCGGCCGCGCTTTTCTGCTCGAACGCTATTTCCACAATCTGCGTACCGCCTTCGCCCAAGGCAGCCTGGACATCCTCGACAGCCGCCTTGGTGACAGCCAAAGCGCGATCGTCGACCTCAGACCCGCCGCGGCCCCTGACAAGTTGAGACCACAGCCATGAACAGCGCAGCGCCCTTGGACCATGCGGACGCCCGCGCAAAACCCTCCCGCGCACGGCTCGCCCTGCGCTTGGCACTGGCGGGCGTCATCCTCGCGGGCGCCGCGGTCGTCTCCTCGGAAGTGATGGTGACGGACGGCCAGGCTGTCGTCATAACGCGTTTCGGCGATCCCGTCCGCGTGCTGACCGAACCCGGTCTCGCCTGGAAAATTCCAGCGCCGATCGACAGCACCATCAAGGTCGATCTCCGGCTGCACACAACCTCCAGCGGCGTGCAGGATGTCGGCACGCGCGATGGGCTGCGGATTTTGGTACAGGCTTTCCTCGCCTGGCGCGTGCCGGACGAGCCCGCGCATATTCAGCAATTCCTCCGCGCCACCGGCAATAACCCCGATGAAGCGGCGCGGCAGCTGCGCAGCTTCATCGGCTCGGCCCTGCAGATCACGGCGAGCGATTTTGATCTTGATGATCTCGTCAACACCGACCGCAACCATGTCCGCCTGGCAGCTTTTGAGCAGCAATTGCAGAATACCATCGCGCAGCAGGTGCTGACGATCTACGGCGTCAAGCTTGAACAGGTCGGGCTGGAACGCCTCAGCCTGCCGGCCGAGACCCTGGCCGCCACGGTCGCCCGTATGCGCTCGGAACGCGAGACGGTCGCCGCCGAACGCACTGCAGAAGGCTTGCGGGTGGCCGCCCAGATCCGGTCGGATGCGCAGCGCGACGCCCGTATCACCATCGCCAATGCGCAGGCCGATGCCGCGCAGATTGAGGCCGCGTCGCGGGAAAAGGCCGCCGCCATCTATGGTGCCACCTATGCGCGCGACCCTGCCCTCTATCTGATGCTGCGCTCGCTCGATACGCTCAACGCCATCATCGGGCCGCGCACCCGCCTCATCCTGCGCACGGATGCCGCGCCCTTCAATGTTCTGGTGCAAGGGCCGCCGCAGGCGGGCGGCATGCCCGCCGTCCCATCCCTGCCCACGCCGGCAACCCCCGGGACGAGCACGGGTGACACCACGCCGCTCTCCACCGCAACCCCACCGCCCGACCTGCCCCCGCTGCCTGCCGGCGCCGCCGAACTCGGTCTCTTCGGACGGGCTGAAAGCCAGGTCGCGCGATGACCCGGACAGCGCGCGATCCCGCTTTGGAAGGTCCGGCGGCGAGCAGTGTGCGCCTCGGCTTTCTCATGCTCTATGCCCTGGTCCTGCTGCTGGGTGCAGCCTGGGCCAGCGGCAATATCCACCAGGTGCCACCCGACAGCCGCGCCGTCGTCTTCCGCTTCGGCCGCGTCAACCGCGTGCAGGAAGCGGGGCTGCTGCTCGCCTGGCCGTCCCCCATCGAACAGGTGCGCATGCTGCCGGCAGCAGACCGGCAGATCGCCTACAAAGTCCATCCGCAGGAGACGGGGTTTCAGTCCGACGAGACCGACGTTCAGTTCGCGCCCAATGACGACATTATCCACATGCAGGGTGAGCGCGATCTCTTCAACGCGGCCTATCTCATGACCGGTGACGGCAATGTCGTTTCGCTCGATGCCACGCTCTTCTACACAATCACCGACCCCACCGCCTATCTTCTGGTCGAGGATCACGTGCTGCCGGGCCTGCAGCGCATTTTTCTCGCCAGCGCGCTGTCGCTGACGGCGTCACGCCGGCTGGATGATTTCCTCGTTGCCCAGCTGGATGAAGATACAACCGGCGCCGGCAATAACGCGGTCGCGGCGCTGGCAGCCCGCCGCCAGGCGCTGCGCACCGATCTCGTCACCGCCATGAACGCGCGCCTCAATGCGCTGCGCGAAGCGGGGGAGGATCTCGGCGTCTCCGTCAGCCGTGTCGATCTGGTCGCCCTGCTGCCGCCCGTCGCCAAAGCCGCCTTCGACGGCGTGCTGACCGCCGCGCAGATCGCGGATCAGAACGCGGCCGCCGCACAGACGGACGCCGAGCATATCATGCAGGAGGCGAACCAGCAGCGGGATGCGATCGTCTCCGCCGCCGCCGCCGCGGCCGATGAACGCATCAAGACGGCGATGAGCGAAACAGCACCCGTCGGCGCGCTGGAAGTTCAGGAAACGCCGGCCGATCGCGATACGCTGATGACCCATGCCTATCAGGATGAAATCGCCCTCATCCTACAGCATGCCGGCGACGTGACGGCCATCGATCCGCACAGCGCCCAGCAAATTCTTCTTCCGGGACCGATGCCATGAGCGCGACCGCCCTTCCCCCTGGTGCCTTCGATGCGGAGGCTGACAGCGACGGGGCCAAGCGTCCCACGCTGCTCAGCTTCGCCGAGCGCTCGTCGCTCGCCGTCCGCCTCACGCTGTCGATGATCGCGGGCGGTCTGCTCTGCATCGCGCTGGTCTGGCGCGTGGTCTTCCCGGCCGATCAGAGCGTGTCTGAGCTGGTCGCCGGCCTCGCCGCCCTGCTCGTCACCGTTCCGGTCTTCACCGCCGCCTGGGACAGCCTGCGCCACCCTAGCCTGCATGGCATGAGCGACCAGCTCGTCGCCCTCGCACTGCTCGCCTGCTGGGCCACGGGCGATCTCATCACCGCCGCCATTCTGCCCATCGTCATGATCATCGGCCATGTGCTGGAGGAGCGCAGCCTGCTCGGCTCGCGGGAGGCGATCGGCGCGCTCGGCCGCCTGGTGCAAAGCAATGCCCGCCGCCTGACCGGCGATGGCAGCATCGAGGAGGTATCGACCAAGCTGCTGCGCGTGGGCGACCGCATCCTGCTCCATGCTGGCGACCGCGTGCCGGTCGACGGCATGATCCGCGAAGGGGCGGCCAGTATCGACACCGCATCGCTGACCGGTGAATCCGTCCCGATCGAAGCCCAGGCGGGGGAGGCCATCATGGCCGGCTCCATCAATCTGGACGGCAATCTGGTGGTGGAAGTCACCCGCATCGGCGGAGAGACGACGCTCGGCAAAATCGTTGCCTTGATGCATGAGGCCGAAGCCGCCAAGCCGCCCGTCACCCGGCTGCTGGAAGCCTATTCCGGCCATTACATGGCGCTCATCCTGCTGGTCGCCGCCGGCGTCTGGTTCGCGACCGGCAGCACCGCCGCGATGCTCGCCGTGCTGGTCGCCTCCTGCCCCTGCGCGCTTGTGCTGGCCGCCCCCGCCACCGCCATCGCCGCCATTGCGGTTGCCGCGCGGCACGGCATTCTCATCAAGGGGTCGGCCTTCCTCGAGCAATTGGCCGAGGTCTCCTCCGTCATCTTCGACAAGACCGGCACCGTGACGACAGGCACGCTCAATCTTGTCGGCATACGGGCCATGCCGGGCGTGGCTGAGGGGGAGATTTTGGCCATCGCCGCCAGCCTCGGGGCGGCCAGCAGCCATCCCGTCAGCCGGGCGCTGGCCGGCGCCGTGCCGCTGGAGCTGCACCTGCCGCTGATCGACGCGCGCGAGGATCGTGGCCTCGGCATGCATGCCTATCTGGGGCAGGACCGCATCGCCATGGGCCGTCCGGCGCTGATCGCCTCGTTCGGGATCATAGCCCATGACATGCCCGACCATGACGGCCCCATGGTGGCGCTCAGCCGCGGCGACCGTTTCCTCGGCTGGCTGCTGCTGGCGGATGAGCCCCGCGCCGAATCCCTCGAAGCTCTCAATGGCCTGCGCGCGCTCGGCCTCCGGCGCCAGATCCTGCTGACCGGCGACCGCGCCCAGGTGGCCGAGCGCGTCGGGCGCCAGCTCGGCATCGAGGAGATCTGCGCCGAAGCCCTGCCCGAGCAGAAAATGCATCGCGTGCTGGAAGAAGTCCGCCAGGGCTTCAAGCCGATGGTCATCGGCGACGGCATCAATGACAGTCTCGCGCTCAAGGCCGGCGCCGTGGGTGTCGCCATGGGTGCGCAGGGCACGGATGTGGCCCTCGCCTCGGCCGATATCGTGCTGATGACGAGCGATCTGCGCCGGCTCGGCACCTGCATTCGCCTCAGCCGCCGCTGCCGCCGCACCATCCATGTCAACGTCGCCTTCGGCCTTGGCTGGACGGTGATCCTGATCGTGCTGGCGGCCTGCGGCGTGCTGGGCGCGGAAGGCGCCATCATCGCCGCCGTCATCCACAATTTCAGCACCCTGGTGGGCATGGCGAATTCAGGGCGGCTGCTGCTGTTCGATGAAACCAGCCCGGGCCAGCCGCACGCCGTGCCGCCGGCCGTGGCGGCCTGATCCGGTGCGCGCGGCCGCCGCAGGCGCCTGGCAGCGCCACCGGGAAGGATTGCTGCTGGGCGGGCTCATGCTCGCGCTCTGTGCCGCGATCGGGGTCGAGGCAATGCCGCCGCCACCCGCAGCGTCTCTGCCGCTCGCCGTCCGCCCCGGGCCTCTGGCGCGGCTCAGCCCCGGCGACGCCCAAGCTCCTCAAAACCCGGGGACAGCTGATCTATGGATGAATACCGTGCTCGAACGCCCGCTTTTCGCGCTCGACCGCCGTCCGGCAGCGATCGACGCGACCGGCGACGGCGCCCTGCCGCGCCTCTCCGGTACCATGCGTTTCGGCCATACGGCGCTGGCGATCTTCGACCCGCCCGCGGCCGGCGATGCGAGCCATGGCCCGGGCCAGCCGCTGGTGCTAGGTGCGGGCGCTGAGATCAGCGGCTGGACCATCGCAGATGTCTCGGACGAGCACGTGCTCCTCACCAAGGGCAGCGAAAGCCGCATTTTGCAGCTTGCCTTCTCCAAATCCGCCGCGCCGGCCCCACCCGCCCTGAAAGGGATCGCCGCGCTCCGCCTGCTGCACGGCAAAAAGAGCAATGTCTTCTGGCAGCCCTGATCGGCCCGGACCTTTTGGGTGGCTGGCGCAATTGTCACAGAACTGCGGTCGAACCCGCCACGCAAACCGCTAGGGTGGATCGATGAGCTAGAGATGTCTGCCATGCTGCGTGCGTTTTTAGAATGGTGGACAAGACAATGGCTGGCGCTCCTTCCGTCCTTCCTGAAGCGTGATGCGGCGAACAGTGATCTGACATTGTCCGTCAGCGCGCTGCAGCATTTCGCGGGTAGCGCCATCTCCGTCTCCGTCGCCGGCCAGGCTGCGATCCCCCTGTCGTTCGACAGAGAGGGGCTTGCGGCCGCGCGCGCCCTGCAGGACGGCCGCAAGCGCCGGCTGCGCTTGGCATTGCCGCCGGGCGCGATCCTGGAACGCGGCGTGCAGCTTCCCGCCGCGGCGGAACCCGATCTTGAGCATGTGCTGCTGTATGAGATGGATCGGCTGACCCCCTTCGCCGCTGGCGATGTGCTGTGGGACTGGAGACTGCTCGGCCATGACCGGCGGCAGGCCAAGCTCGACATCCGTCTCAGCCTGGCCCGGCGCGATAGCCTCGCCCCCCTGCTGACAGCGCTGGAGGCCGCAGGCCTCCACCCGGACTGCCTGGAATGCCCGGCTGGACGACCGGGGGCACCGCCGCGCAGGCTTTGGCTGCGCCGGACCTCCACCCGCGCCACCCGGCAAAACCCGCTGCGCGTCGCGGCCTATGGACTCTGCGCCGTGCTGCTGCTCGCGCTCTGCGTCATGCCCTTTCTACGCCAGCAGATGGCGCTGGCCGGGACCGCGGACCAGATCGCCCGTCTGCAGCCGCAGGTGCAGCTCGCGGCGCGCCTCCGTCGCCTGATGGCAGCGGAGGCCGAAAGCACTCGGGTTCTGTCGGCGGAGCGGCGCATGGCCGGCAACCCCCTGCAAGTCCTCGCCGCCGTCACCGCAGCGCTGCCGGACGGCACCTGGCTGACGCAGCTCTCCCTGCAGCAGCGCGCCCTGCATATCGAGGGCGAATCGCACGCGGCGGTTCAGCTCATCGGCCGGCTGGCGATCGTCAGCCTCATCGGCAATCCAGCCTTCGCCGCCCCTGTCACCACAGACAGCGATCATCACGCCGATGTCTTCGCGATCAGCGCGGAAGTGCAGCCGTGAGCCAGACCCTCATACGCCGTCTGCCCGAGGGTCGCGCGGGCCAGGCGCTGTGCCTCGGCATGACAGTCATGGCGATCGTGCTGCTATGGCTGGGCTGCATCGCCCCTCTGCTCGGCCTCTATGCCGATGGCGAGGAGAAGCGGCAGGCGCAGGCCGCCATGCTCGCGCATATGCAGTCGGTCGCGGCCGATCTGCCCGCCCTCCGCCAGCGCGCGGGCCACGCCCAGAGCGATCATGCGACGGATGCCGCCGCCGCCCTCCTGCCCGGGGAGACGGACGCCATCGCCGCGGCCAATCTGCAGAATGCCATTCAGGATCTATCCGTCACGGCAGGGCTTGTGCCGACAAGCATCGAGGTTCTGCCGGCCACGCCGCGCGGCGCCTTCCGCCGCATCGGGCTGCAGATTGAGACCACGACCACCTGGCCCATCTTCATGGCGCTGCTCCGCGCCATGAACGACAGCGCCCTTGGGCTGATTGTGGATGACCTCACGCTGCATGCGATCGCCGTCAGCGGCACTGGCACAGACGCCAGTCACCCCATGCTCGACGCCAGTTTCATGGTTTTCGCCTTCCGTCTGGGCCTGGCGGGCGGGAATCCAGGCTTCGCCCGCTCCGCGGCGCTTGCCAACGATCAGACGAACTGACCTGCCCGGCCCATGACCCAAGGATACAATCTTCGGATGCCATTTGCCTTGTCCACGCATCGCCTGCGCTGCTTCGTGCTCTCCCTCATGGCCGCAAGCAGCCTTGTCGGATGCGCCCGGCCGTCCCCGCCGCCGCCCTTGGCACCCCTGCAATCGGTCTCCGCCAGTGCCGGCATGGCCTCTGTCCGCGCAGACGGTTCGGTCGGCCGCACGACGTCGCTCGGCAGCGGTGCCGTAAGCTATGGCACCAGCACGGCCGCGGCCCAGGCCAATACGCCAGCGATCACCGCGCCCACGGCAGGCGGTCCGGTGACGCTCGACTTTGCCGATACCGATATCCGTACCGTGGCGGCGCAAATCCTGGGTTCCGTTCTTCACGTCAACTACACGATCGATCCCGGCGTTCACGGCAATGTCTCGCTGCATACCTCGACGCCGGTGGGTAACGACCAGCTTCTGCCGACGCTCGAAGTGCTGCTGGCGCAGGTCAACGCGACCCTGGTCTCCACCGGTTCGCTCTATCGCATCGTGCCGTCCAATGCTGCGAATGCCTCCGGCCTTGCCGCAAGCCCCGATGCTGCAGGCAGCGAAATCATCCCCCTGCATTATGTCGGCGCCGACGATCTCGTGCGTGTCCTGCAGCCCTTCGTGACCCAGGGCAGCCGGGTTGCGACCGCACCCGGCGGCAATGCAGTGCTGATCGCGGGGGACCCTACCGCGCGCGAAGCCCTCGCCGCGCTGATTGCGGCTTTCGATGTGGACAGTCTGGCCGGGCAGTCTTTCGCCCTGTTTCCGGTCGATATGGGCAGCGCCAAGGATATGGCCAATGCCCTGCAGCAGGGATTGCAATCCTCCGGCACCGGCGCCGCCCGGGGGCAGGCCGCCACTCAGTCGGCTGTGAATGTCATCCCCATGGAGCGGATCAACGCCGTTCTGGTCACGGCCCGCAATCCTTCCGCCGTGGCTGCCGCACAGCGCATATTTTCATTGATCAAAAACCGCCAGGATACGACCACGCGCAGCTGGTCCGTCTATTACCTGCAGAACGGCCATAGCAACGACGTTGCCTATATCCTTCAGCAGGCCTTCACGCCTGACCATGTAACCGCAACGCCGACAGCGACTGCGACGCTCAAATCCATGAGCAGCAGTTCGCAGAGCGGCGGCAGCGGCATAAACAGCGCGGGCAGCGGCGGCTTGGGCAGTGGCGGCGTGGGCGGTATCGGCGGCGGCAGCCTGGGCGGCCTGGGCGCCAGCGGTAGCGGCATGGGCAGCAACACCGGCAGTGGCAACTCGTCCAGCAGTTCCAACCCGCTTCTGGGCGGGCTCGATTCCTCGGGCGGGGGCGATTCCTCCAACAACGAAATGCGCATCATTCCCGATACGCAGAACAATGCCCTGCTGATCTATGGCACGCCGCAGGAGATGAACACGGTGCAGGCGACGCTGCACAAGATCGACATCATCCCGCTGCAGGTGCGCATCGATGCCGTCATCGCCGAAGTGCAGCTGAATGACCAGCTGCGCTACGGCACGCAGTTCTTTTTCAAGTCCGGCGGTTTGAACGGCACGCTGACCTCCGTCTTCAACGCCACCAACAGCTTCAGCGGCTATTTCCTGGCCGGCAGCAATGCCTCCCAGGTCGCGCTCGACATGCTACAGGCCGTCAGCACGGTGCATGTTCTGTCCTCACCCGAACTCATGGTGCTCGATAATCAGCCTGCGCGCCTGGAAGTCGGCGATCTTGTGCCCTATCTCACATCGCAGTCGCAAAGCACGCTGACCAGTTCGTCTGAGATCATCAACTCCGTTTCCTACGAACAGACCGGCGTCATCCTGGAAGTGACGCCGCGCGTGAGCAGCGATGGGCTGGTCACGCTCGATATCGCCCAGGAGGTCAGCAATGTCAGTACTTCCTCCACATCGACCTCATCCACGACCTCCATCAACTCGCCGACCTTCGCACAGCGGGATGTGCAGTCCCGCGTGGTGGTGCAGGACGGTCAGACCATCGGCCTGGCCGGGCTTATTCAGGATAGCGTGACGCGCAGCAATCAGGGTGTGCCCTTCATCAAGGACATTCCGATCATCGGCGCACTGTTCGGCCAGCAGAACAACACGCGCACGCGGAGCGAGCTACTGGTCCTCATCACGCCCCATGTCATTCATGATCAGCGCGACGCGCTGGATCTGACGCAGGATCTGCGCGAGCAACTGCCCAATGCCGCCGCCGTGCCGCAGATTTTGCAGCAGCTGCCGCTCAGCGGTTCGGATGACCCGACCGCTGCACTGCGCAGCCGCCTGGGCGCGCCCTGACAAGGGCCGGTTTGCGCAGGACCCGCATCGCGCGAGGGGAGCGCGGCTTCGCGCTGCTGATCGTGCTATGGTCGCTTATTCTGATTTCCCTTATCATCACCCAGCTGCTCTCGGCCGGACGGGGAGAGACGCAGCTCGCCCACAATCTGCGACAGGCGGCGGTGGCTGAAACCATCGCGGACAGCGCCGTGCAGGACACCATCTTTGGTCTTCTGACAAACCCTGAACCGCCGGGCGCGGGCAGCCCGCGCATCCTTGCCATGCCAGGCGGCTCTGCGCGTATCAGCCTTCGCGACACGGCCGGGATGATCAATCCCAATATCGCGCCTGAGCCGCTTCTCTCAGCCCTGTTGCAAAGCTGCGGCGCCTCTGCGGGTCAGGCCGCGCAGCTCACACAAGCCATCACCGACTGGCGTTCCCCCGCCAATGACATGCGTCCACTCATCAACGCCTATCGCGCGGCGGGTCTTGCCTATGCACCGCAAGGCCAGCCCTTCCAGTCGCCGGATGAGATCCGTCTTGTTCTGGGCATGAAGCCCGGCCTGGCCGGTTGCCTGGTGCCGCAGCTGTCGGTCTACGCAGACCAGGAAATCCCCCTGCTGATGCTTGCCAGCCCGCTTGTCCGCACCACGCTGCTCCGCATGATGCGCGATACGGGCGAGGCCCTGCAGATGGCGCCCCCCGAGCGCCAGGGCGCGCGCGTGGTGGAAATAACAGCGGAGGCTGAGAGTCACGGCGCGCGTTTCACACGCCGCGCCATCGTGCGCCTGGGCGGCAGCGATCCTGCGACACCCTATCGGATTCTGACCTGGCAGGATGGCAACTGAGCCAGCCTGGCCTCAGTGATTGCAGATCGCATCGCTGCTGTCGGCCGAAGCATCCTGCCCCTTGGGCCCGAGCGAACAAAGATCGTAATCCAGCCCGCTGCGGTTGGACGGGCTGCGGTAGATGTAAGCGTGATTCCACGGATCGAGCAGCGTGCCGCTGCTCTTCAAATATGGGCCGTTCCAATTGTCTGCGTCAGACGGCTTGCTGACGAGTGCCGCCAGACCATCCGCGCTCGACGGATAGGAACCGACATCGAGCTTATACATGTCCAGAATGGAGCCCAGACGCTCGATGGATTGCTTGGCGACGGAAACACGCGCGCCACCCAATTGCCGCAGCACGGCAGGCGCGACAAATCCCACCAGCAGGCCAATGATGACGATCACGACAAGAACTTCGAGGAGCGTAAAACCCTCGTCCGTTGCTTTCTTCAAACGCTTCCGCGATAGACGCATTCTGTTCACCTCACGTAACTCGCTGCTATAGAGCGGAACCGCCCCCATAATCCTCGCCGCCGGAGACGACGGATGCCCATTCGCTATCTTGCCTGCATGGCGCTCGTCGCCAATCTCTATGGCCTGCCGCCACGGGTGCTGCCCTCTATCCAGCATGTCGAAGGGGGAGAGGCCGGGCTGGTAAGACCGGATTCCAATGACAGCGCTGATCTGGGGGTCATGCAGGTCAATACGATCTGGCTCGGCCCGCTCTCAGCCTATTCCGGCCTGTCGGAAGACCGCGTCTATCGCCGCCTGGTGAGTGATCCCTGTTTCAACATCGCGGCAGCCGGCGCCATTCTGCGGTCCTATCTTAACGAAGCCCATGGCGACCTCATGAAGGCCGTCGGCTACTATCATTCCCATACGGCCCTGCTCGGCGACGATTACCGGCAACAGGTCCTGCGTGCCGCCCGAGAGCTATTTCAAAACCGGCAGCAAGTAAGGTGATAGTTTGAAGACATCGCTTGAGGCGTAAAGCCAGAGAAGCCAGGTCGCGAGCGACAGAAACGGACCGAAGGGCAGCCTGCTGCGCGCATGGATCGCAACGCCGCTCAGGCGCAGACCGAGCAGCACGGTCAGCGCCACCACCGCCGCCAGCAGAATGAGATACGGGAGGGCCGCCAGGCCAAGCCAGGCGCCGGCCGCCGCCACCAGCTTGGCATCGCCCTGGCCCAATCCCGATTGACCGCGCAGTCTCAAATAAACCTCATCAATCAGCCGGAAACCGAGATAGGCGACGGCGGCGGCCAGCGCATGATCCAGCATCGCTGCCGGCATCAGCACCGCTATCATGATAAGCCCGCCCACCAGCAGCGGCAGCGTGAGGATATCGGGCAGACGATAACTCACGAGATCGGAAAAGGTCAGTGCCACCAGCACCCAGCCGAGACAGCAGGAAGCGGCCAGCCAGGCGCCATGCGCGGCCGATATCGCCCAGAATGCGACCGCTAGCGACGCCACTTCGATGCCGGGATGAAACCAGGATATCGCACTGCCGCAATGTCGGCAGCGCCCACGCAAAACAGCGAAGCTCACGATCGGCAAAAGATCCCGGGCCGCGAGCGATGTGCCGCAGCTTTCGCAGGCGGAGCGCTGCCACAGCCATGACCGGCCGGCAGAATCACGGCGCAGGACGACGCCCAAAAAACTACCGATGAAGGGTGCCAGAACCAGCATCCACAGCCAAAGCGGCACGACCGCCGCTTGGCTGTGCGCATCGCTCGTCATCGTTCTGTCACTTGCGATCTGCCAGTCATTGCCTTCACCACATCTAAGCCTTCTGTCGCTCAGACCGGAGGCATTGAGAGGACAGGCATTAGAACGCGATGGCGGTCACGACAATCCCGAGGGCCGAAATTGAGGAAGAAACCGCGCCGCAGCTGGAGCGGCTGATCGCTTTGCTTATGGAAGACGGGCACTGCGATCTTCGCGCCGTGGAGCGTGCCAGGCGTATGGCCGATGAAAATGGCGACCGTCTTGATATTGTCATGAGCCGGCTTGGCATTGTCAGCGAACGCAGCCTGGCGGCCGGCTACGCCCGCCTGCTCGGCATCCCCGTCGCCCAGCCCGCACGCTATCCAGCCGAACCCCTATGGCCGGACCGGCTCTCGCTTGCCTTTCTGCGCGCCGTCCGCGCTATTCCTGTCGCGGAAGACGCAGGATGCGCGGTAATCGTCGTGGCCGATCCGCTCGATGATTTCGTGTCAGACTCCCTGTCTGCCGCCCTCGCGCGGCCCGTCCGCATCGAAATCGGCATACCCATCGATATCGAAGCGGCATTCAGCCGTCTTTATCCTACTGACGATGACGAGTCGGCGGCGGATACCCGGGGCGACGCCGCCGTTGAAGACGATGCCGAAAAGCTGCGTGACCTCGCCAGCGACGCGCCGGTCATTCGCCTTGTCAACCAAATCATCTGGCGCGCTGTGGAGACCCAGGCGAGCGACATTCATGTCGAGCCGCAGGAAGATCGTCTGCGTATCCGCTACCGCTATGATGGCGTGCTGCATGAGGTGGAAAACCCGCCGCCGCAGCTGCGGGCCGCCATCACCTCGCGCATCAAGATCATGGCGCATCTCGATATCGCCGAACGGCGCCTGCCGCAGGATGGGCGCATCCGCATGGCCGTCCGCGGCCAGGAGGTAGATTTCCGCGTCTCCACCATTCCAGCCCTTCATGGTGAAAGCATCGTGATGCGCGTGCTGGACCGCGGCGCCGTGACATTTGATTTCGCGAAACTCGGCCTGCCCGCCGTCATCGCGGGCGCGTTCCGCACGGCGCTGGAACTGCCGAATGGCATCGTGCTTGTCACCGGCCCCACCGGCAGCGGCAAGACCACGACGCTCTATACCGGCCTGCTCGGCCTCAATGCCGTCAGCCGCAAAATCGTCACCGTCGAAGATCCGATCGAATTTCAGCTCGGCGGGATCAATCAGATTCAGGTGCGGCCGCAGATCGGCCTCACCTTCGCAGCCCTGTTGCGCTCCATCCTGCGTCAGGACCCGGATGTCATCATGGTCGGTGAAATCCGTGATCTGGAAACGGCGCAGATCTCCGTCCAGGCCGCACTGACCGGACATCTTGTACTCTCGACGCTGCATACGAATTCAGCCGCCGCCTCTATCACCCGCCTGCGCGACATGGGGCTGGAAGATTATCTGATGACCGCCGTGCTGCGCGGCGTTCTGGCGCAGCGGCTGGTGCGCCGGCTTTGCGCGCATTGCAAGCGTGAGGCGGCGGCGGCGCCTGAATTGATCGCCCGCTTCCAGTTGGATGAGAGGGCGCAATCCGGTTCCGTGCCGCTCTGGCATCCGGTGGGCTGCGAGCATTGCCGCGGCACCGGCTATCGCGGCCGCCTGGCGATCGCTGAATTCCTCACCCCGAATGATGAGATCGAGCGTTTGATCTTCAAGCGCGCCGATCATAGCGAGGTGGAGCGTGCCGCCGTGGCGGGCGGCATGGTGACCATGTTTCAGTCCGGCATCTCTGCGGCGCTGGATGGCGTGACAACGATCGAGGACGTCATGCGCAGCATTCGCGCCGAGGCCTGAGGCCGACCATGGCCCGTTACCACTACAGGGCCATCGCCACGGGTGGCAAGATCGTCGAAGGGGTGATGGAAGCCCCCGACGAAGCAAGCCTCGTTAGTCAGTTGCGGCGGCAAGGCAGCATCGTCATGCGCGCCTCGCCGGAGCGCCTGCAGAAGAGCAGCGGCTTCAACCTGACCCTATTGCCGCGCAAAAGCCTGACCCGCCCGGAAATTACCAATATTACCAGCGAGCTGGCCGCCATGCTCGGCGCTGGTCAGGATCTGGATCGCGCCCTGCTGTTTGCAGCCGAGATCGCACCGAACAAGCGCGTCGGGCAGGTCTTGCGCAAAATTCGCGATACCGTGCGCGACGGCAGCAGCTTCGCTGACGCGCTCGCCCAGATCCCGAACAGCTTCTCGCGGCTTTACATCGGTCTCGTCCGTGCCGGTGAGGTCGGCGGCACGTTAAGCGAAACGCTTGCGCGACTCTCGGAGTTGCTGGAGCGGGAGCGGGCGCTGGCCGCGACCGTCACCTCTGCCATGATCTATCCTGCGGTGCTGCTTGTCGCCGCCGGCGGCTCCATCATTCTGCTGCTCACCCATGTTCTGCCGCAATTCGTGCCGATGTTCGAGCAAACGGGCGCTGCCCTGCCGCTCTCCACCCGTATGATGATCGGTGCCGGCAATCTCATCGGCCAATGGGGAATGCCTGCGCTGATTTTGCTCGCCGGCCTCACCCTTCTGGCAAGGCGCATCCTGCAGCAGCCGGGGCCGCGCCTAGTGTTTGACCGCGCCCGCCTGCGGCTTCCCATCCTGGGGTCCCTCGCGCGGGAAATCATGGCCGCACGCCTCACGCGGACCTTGGGCACGCTGCTGCTCAACGGCACCTCGCTGATTACAGCCCTTGAAATCACCCGTGACGTGCTGGGCAACACGGCGGGCGTCGCCGCGCTGAACACTGCGACCGAAGGTGCGCGCCAGGGCAGCGGCCTCGCCAGGCCGCTTGCCCAATCGGGGCTTTTTCCGAAGCGCACCATCCATCTTCTGCAGCTGGGAGAGGAGACCGCACAATTGGGGGCCATGTCGCTGCGCGCGGCCGCCTTGCATGAGGAGCGTACGCGCCTTGCCGTGCAGCGCCTGGTCTCGCTTTTGACGCCTGCCATCACCATCGGCATGGGCGGTATCGTCGCCCTTATCGTCGGTTCCGTCATGCAGGCCATGCTGGGGCTCAATACCCTTGCCCAGTAGCGCACGGGACGGGGGGTTCACGCTCATCGAGATGCTCGTCGTCATCGCCATTATGGGCCTGACCGCGGTGCTGATCCTATCCCATGGCGCACCGCGCAGTGCCGGCGCCCGCGAAACCGCGGCAGCGTCCGAGATTGTGCAAAGCCTGCGGCTCGCGCGCAGCCGCGCCATCGCAGATGGCGCGCCATCGACGGTTGTTATTGATACGGCGACGCATACCCTTCTGCTCGATGGCCTGGCACCAAAACCCCTGCCGCCAGAGATTCCCCTCAGCCTTGATCCCGGTGACGGGCACGGAAGGACCCTGGCTCAGTTCCGTTTTGCGCCCGATGGCAGCGCGCAAAGTGGCGTTATTGTTCTCGGCCTGCCACCGAAGCGGATTCGGATTGCGGTCCAGTGGCTCAGCGGTGCTGTGGAGACCCGCTATGTGCAGTAAGCCAAAGCTCACAGCCGAGGCCGGCTTCACCCTGCTGGAAGTTCTGGTGGCCTTTGTCATTGCAAGTCTCGCGCTGGCCGTGCTGGTCAATGCCGGATTGACGGGCATTGGCTCGGCCAAACTCTCGAACCGCTATCAGGAGGCTTTGGCACGCGCGCAATCGCATCTGGCCGCCGTGGGCCCCCGGCCGGAACCGAGCGACCGTCAGGGCGATGAGGCGGACGGGTTCCATTGGCATGTCCGCATCGTGCAACGCGCGGCAGGTCCGGTCATGACCGGACAACCCGGGGATCTCGCGCATCCCCCCGGCCAGGTGGCGCTCTATGATGTGAGCGTCGGCATCTCCTGGGGACATGGACCCGTGCGGCAACTCCGCCTGGATGCCGAACGCATCACTGCGATGCCGCCGGGACGCGCGCCATGATGAAACATCCGCGTGATGACGGCTTCACGCTGGTGGAGACGCTGGTGGCGCTTGTCGTACTGGGCTTCATCATCGTCGGTCTTGCCCAGGGTCTGCGCTTCGGCTTGACCGCCTGGGGCCTGCAGACCAGGACCATCGCCGATGACAGCGCCCTGGATACGACGGACCGTGTCCTCCGCTATCTTCTGGCAGGTATGGAGCCTGGCTACGATCCGCATCAGCCCGCCATCCACGGCAGCGCCCACGCGCTGGCATTTACGTCCGAACTGCCCGCCAATGCGCCGATCGGCCCCTCGCGCCTCGCGGATATCGCCCTCGGTGTGCAGCCCGGTGCGGGGCTGGTGCTGCATTGGGTGCCCAATTTTCACGCGCAATGGATCGTGCCGCCGACGCCGCAGGTGACATCCCTCCTGCCCGGCGTGACCGGCATCACCTTCGCCTATTTCGGGCCACAGGGTAAAGGGCCGGCCGGCTGGGCGGATGCCTGGACAAGCAATGTGCCCCCCGCGCTAATCCGCATCCACCTCTCGCTGATCCCGCCGGGCCGGCATTGGCCGGACATCATCGTCGCCCCCATGCGCCTGCCCGACAGCGGCTAGGCCCGACCAACACCCGAGAGAGAAAGACCGCAACCATGGCCTGTTCACGCCGATCACTTTTGCAACTGAGCCTCGGCGGCGCTCTGGCCGCAGGCCCCGCACAGGCGATGAATTTCGGCTCGACCGATTGGCCGCAGCCCGGAGACCGCCTGGTGCGGGCCAACGACCCGCAATCCATCCTGCGCGACACGGACATCATCGCGGGCGCGCCACCGGTTCTGGCCTTTCCGCTTGACACGGCAACGGGCAAGCCCCGCGCCGCACTCTTCAGCCAGATCTTGCTGCTACGGCTCGACACGCCGGACACGACGGCCATCCTCGCTTATTCCGCGGTCTGCAAACATGCCGGCTGCATCGTCTCAGCCTGGGTGGCCGACCGCCGGCTGCTGCTATGCCCCTGCCACGGCTCCGAATACGATCCGGCCCAGGCTGGCGCCGTCGTCATGGGCCCGGCAGACGCGCCCCTGCCGACCATTCCCGTCGCCGTTCACGGTGGCACACTCGTCATCGCCGGTGCCTTCTCAAGCCATCCGGGCGGAGACACGGGCCGGACAGATTAGAGGCCGCTATCGCAGCCGCTTCTGGCCGCCTGCGATGGTGATGACGGCGATGATGATAAGGCCCGTCAGCACATCGCGGATGCCGGCGCCGAAACCCGCGGTATTGAGCAGCGTCACCACCATGAACAGAAACAGCGATGCGCCCCAGATGCCGGGCAAATTGGCGGCACCGCCCGCCACCGCGGTACCGCCGATAACGACGACGGCGATGGAGCTGAGCAGATATTCTGTGCCCATATCGAGCGACGAGCCACCGGTGAAACCGGCGAGCAAAGCGCCGCACAGCCCGGCCAGCGTGCCGCACAGCACATAGGTCAGCAGGCGAACGCGCGCGACCTTGACCCCGGCCAGCCGCGCCGCACGCATATTCTGGCCCGTCGCGAGCACGGACCGGCCATAGACGGTGCGGTTGAGCAGAATTGCGGCCGCGACCGTCAGCATCAGTGCGGCGACGGCCAGAACCGGCACACCCGCGATGCGCATGGTGGTAAAGGTCGCGAAGGCCGGTGGGGGCGCGATCTGCAGGCCACGGCCATAGCTGATGCCGACCGAGACGAGAATGAAGCTTGCCGCGAGCGTCGCGATGATGGGCGGGATGCGCAGCAACCGGATGAGCAGATAGTTGAAGAGACCGACCAGGGCACCCGCGATGAGCGCGCAGACCAGGCCCAGCAGAATGCGCCCGTCGGCATTGCCCATCACCGTCATGGCGACCGCACCCGACAGGCCGATATTGGCCGGGAGCGACAGATCGATATTGCCCGGTCCAAGCGTAATCACGAACATCTGGCCAATGCCCACCAGCACGGTGAAGACCGAGAAGGCGAGCGCCGCCGAAATCATGCCGCCGGCGCCGCTGCCATGAGCGACCAGCACCGCCAGAACCCAGACCGCGATGGCGCCGATGAAGGACCACAGCCAGGGCTTGCGCCGCAGCCACACCCAGCTGCGCCCGGAGAGAGAAGCGCTCATCTCTGGCCCCTATTGATGATGGCGCGCGCCGCCAGGATGATGATGAGAATGATGCCCTGCGCCCCCACCTGCCATTCCTGGGGAATGCGCAACCCCGGCAGGGCCGCGATATGGAAGAAGTTCAGCGCGACGGCGGCCAGTTGCAGCGTCAGCGCGCCGATGACGGCGCCGATCGGCGAGACCCGTCCGCCCACGAATTCGGCCCCGCCGAGGATAGCCCCGGCAATCGAGAGCAGCGTATAGCCATTCGCCATATTGGCGTCGGCTGAGGTTGAAACGCCAACCAGGGCCATGCCGGCCAGAACGCCGAACAGCCCCGCCATGGCATAGGCCACCATCTTGGCGCGCAGCAGCGACCAGCCGGCCCGCTCGATCGCATGGGCATTGCCGCCGACGCCGCGCAGCGTGGTGCCATAGGTCGTGCGCATAAGGCCGAAATGCACGATCAGCGCCAGGACCGCTGCCGCCACGATGGGAAAGGGAATGAAGGGAATGTGCAGGCTGACAAAGCCCTGCAGCCAGTCGGGCGCCGTGCCACCCGGCGTCGGGCGGATCAGGATGGCGAGGCCCAGCCAGACGAAGCTCATGCCAAGCGTCACCACAATCGAGGGCAGCTGGCGCAGATGGATCAGCGCACCCAGCCCGGCATAGACCGCGATGGCGGCAAGCAGAATAGCACCGCCCAGAACGGGCTGCTGCGGCAGCCAGGTCGCCGTCACACTACCCGTAAAGCCGACAAAGGCACCGATCGACAGATCAAGGTCATTGACCGTGATCACCATCAGCTGCGCGATGGTGGCCAGCGCCACCGGCACCGCCAGATTCAGCATCAGCGTAAAGCCCATATAGCTGATGGCGCGGGGATTGAAGCTCGCGATCGCCAACAGCACCAGGGCTAATGAAAGGGCGGGAAGGGCGGTGCGTAGCAGCCGCGCCGCCGAGATCGGGCGCACGGCGGAGGGGGCAGCCGTCATCTTAGGCGACATCCTGGAAGGACGCATGGATCAGATTTTGCTCGGTCAATGCGGCACGCTCCAGTTCCGCCACGATCCGGCCATGCCGGAAGACATAGACATGGTCGCAGTGGCGCAGCTCCTCCAACTCGGTCGTGTACCACAGGAAAGTGCGGCCACTTTCAGCCTCACGCCTAATAAGATCATAGACATCAAGCTTGGTGCCAATATCGACGCCACGCATCGGATCATCCATGACGAGAATGCGCGCATCAGAGCCGAGAGCGCGGGCGAACAGCGCCTTCTGCTGATTGCCACCCGACAGCGACAGGATGGAATTGTCGAGATCATTGGTGCGGATGCCGATGCGGCCGCGCCAATCCTCGGCCATGGCGTCCTCCTTGACCGGCGACAGCAGCAATCCCTGGCGCAGCCGGCTGAGCGAACGGACGGTGATATTCTCGGCGATCGACCAAAGGGGAAAGACACCATCCACCTGCCGGTCCCCGGCGACGAGAGCGACGCCCGCCATGGCACTGACGCGCGCCGCAGGGCGTGCCGCGGCTTCCAGCACCTCCAGCAGCAGCTCGGTCTGGCCATGGCCGGAGAAGCCGGCAAGGCCGACAATCTCACCCTGATGCGCGCGCAACACCAGGCCACCCGTCTGCACGCGGGGCCGCGCCTGCACCATCAGCGGCCGCGACTCGCGTTCCTCCGGCCGTGCCTCGGGCGCCGCGTCGCCATCCAGCGGCCGGGCACCGCCCATCGTCTCCACCAGCCGGTGCCGGTCGAAGGACGCGGCGGTATCGGCCGCCACCACGCGGCCGTCGCGCATCACCACAATGCGGTCGCAACTCTGCAGGATTTCTCCCAGGATATGGGAAATCAGAATGACGCTGCCGCCGCTGGCCACGAAACGCCGGGTGAAAGCCAGCAGCTGCTCGGCCGTCGCCGCGTCCAGCGAGGAGGTGGGCTCATCCAGAATGACGATGCGCGGCGGCGTCTCGGAAGCGCTGAAGGCACGGGCAATTTCCACCATCTGCCGGCGGCTGATGGAGAGGTCCGCCACCAGCATGTCGGGCCGCAGACCATGGCCCGGAAAGATGGTGTCCAATTGTGCGCGGATCAGCTGTCCTGCGCGGCCCCGCCAGCCCGGCCCGCTTATGCTCGGATGCATGATGCGGGCATTCTCGGCAATGGTCAGGTTGGGGCAGAGCGACAATTCCTGAAAGACGCAGCGGATGCCCAGGCGCTGCGCGGCCGCGAGGGAATAGCGTGCCCCGTCCTCAAGGCCCGTCACGGCCAGGCGCCCCTCACTCGGGGCGATGGCTCCGGCCAGCACATGCATCAGCGTCGATTTACCCGCACCGTTATGACCGACGAGGCCCACAGCCTCGCCGGCCACGATCGTGAGATCGACGCCGCGCAAAGCTTGCACGGCGCCGAAGCGCTTGGTGACCTCGGTCAGCGCAATGATCGGCACTTGTCGATCGGTCATCCCTCGGCCACTCCGCCTAGACGAGTAATAGGCTAGTTCTTGGCGCTCGCGGCGATCGCCTTGATCGCATCGTCCTGGCTGTATTCGGCGTTGTAGACGCCACCAACCGGTGCGGCGGCGAGTGCTGCGTCAAGATGGGCCTGATCGACCGTGAGGGCCGGGAAGGTAATGTCATGGGGCACCTTCTTGCCGGCGAGGATCTGCTGCGCCACCCAGAAGCCGAGCGTCACACCACCCGGGGCGATCGAGGCGGACCAGGTCTCATAGCCGTTGGCCGCATGCTGCTTCTTCCACCAGGCCAGCTCATCCTGGCGGTTGCCCATGATGATGATGGGTACCGGGCGACCGACGGCAGCAAAAGCCTGGGCGGCGCCATAGCCGTCACCGCCCTGATCGACGACTGCGGCAATCGGCGGCAGAGACGGCAGCACGGTCGCCACCGCCTTCTGGGCAGTCGCTTCGTCCCAGTCGCCGGTGACCGAGCTGACGATCTTAAACTGCGGATGCGCCTTCACGCCGTCCACGATGCCCTGATGGATCAAACCGTCGATGGAGGTGCCGGCAAGACCACGAATTTCGAGCAGGTTGCCGCCTTGGGGCAGGCGCTTTGCCAAGTAGTCGACCTGCGCCCGACCCATACCGGCGTAATCGATACCCACGCGATAGGCGCAGGGCGCGCTCACGGTGCCGTCGAAGGATACAACGGTAATGCCGGCGTCGCAGGCAGCCTTCACAGCACCATTCAGCGCTTCGGGCGATGCTGCATCGATAACAATGGCGTTATAGCCTTGCAGAATGAGGTTCTGCAGCTGAGCCGCCTGGGTCGGCACTTCCTTGTCGGCCGTGGTGAAGGCATCGGCCGCTGCCACCGTGTGATTGGCGACGGCCGCACTTCCTACCTTCGCCCAGCTCTGCAGCATGGCCTGACGCCAGGAATTGCCGGCGTAATTGTTGGAAAGAGCGATCCTTTGACTGGCCGTATCGGCCATGGCCGGCCCGATCCCAACGCTCAAAGCACCGACAAGTGTCGCCGTTGTCACCAGAAATTTCATGGCGCCGCCCTTCCCCGTTTTGTTGCCTTATCGGCTTTTATTGTGCCGGCTGCCGCCAATTGGTGGCGCCGCCGGTAGGCACTCTATGCCCAGAAAAATCCATTTGCAACCGGTTGCATTCGGTGTCTATGGTTTTGCCTGACGGCGCGTGATGCTGCGGTATCACACGTCTCAGGGCAGAAAAATAACAAAAACCCATCCGCGCATGAAGCGATCCTGCGCAAAGGCCAAGCACGATTGACCCATTTCTGGAGCCTGCTGTCATGGATGACATGGGGCATTACGGGGCGCCCCCATGTCACCCCCCTGCCCTGGGTCTATTGGCATGCGCGGCTGATGGTCGGCGCATGGACCATCTGCTTCCCCTTAGCAGCTCTGATCGCGCGCTTTTTCAAGGTCTTGCCGCGGCAGGATTGGCCGCGGCAGCGGGATCACAAATTGTGGTGGCATTGCCATCGCTCTCTCGTCTCGCTTGGCGCGCCGCTGACGCTTCTCGCTTTGCTCATCGCCTATGTGAATGGTATCGCGTACACCACGATCCAGACAATCCATACTGTCACCGGCTTCAGCATCGTGGCGCTGTTATGTCTGCAGATCGCGTCCGGCCTTGTCCGCGGCACAAAAGGCGGCCCGACGCACACAACTCTCCGTGGCGACCATTATGATATGTCACCCCGCAGAATCCTCTTTGAATATGTTCACAAGAATCTCGGCTGGATAGTGATCTGGCTGGCGACCGCCGAAACCTATCTGGGTCTATGGATGGTCAATGCCCCACGCTGGATGGTGCTCGTCATCTCGCTCTGGTGGCTTTTGTTTCTCGTGGGCTTTGCACGCCTTCAGACCGGAGGGCGTTGCATCGACACCTACCAGGCAATCTGGGGTCCCGATCCTATCCATCCTGGCAATCGCCGCCGTCCCATCGGCTGGGGCATTCGCCCGCACCCCAACCATCACAAGATCGGAGCTTCGGAGCGCCATGCTGAAAGCCGTGACGATCGATGATGTTGCAAGTCATGCCGGCGTATCGCGGTCAGCGGTCTCGCGCACCTTCACGCCCGGCGCCAGCGTCTCTCCGACGATGCGGGCAAAAGTCTCCGCAGCCGCCCAAATCCTGGGCTACCGTCCCAATCTCGTCGCGCGGTCGCTCAGCAAGAGCCAGACCAATATCATCGCGGTCGGCGTCACGCGTCTGGAGAACGGCTTCAACGCTGAACTGCTGCAGGCCATAGCGAAAGGGCTCGCGAACCACGGATTTCGCATACTCCTTTTCGGCAGTGATGCTTTCATCGATGCCGACCCCTTGGTCGAGGATATTCTGCGCTACCGGCCGGACGGCTGCCTGCTCCTGGCCAGCCGCAGTTCTTCGCGGTTCGCCGATGAATGCGCCAAGATCGGCGTCCCGCTCGTGCTGGTGAACCGCTCGGCCAAGCGGACCGCCTGTGCCGTGGTCGGGGACAATCTGGCGGGCGGCCGCAAGATTGCGGACTTCCTGCTCGCAGGCGGGCACCAGCGCTTTGCCTTCATGGCAGGGATCGATGGCGCGTCCACCAGTGAGGAGCGCGAGACCGGCTTTACCCGGCGTTTGCGCGACTCCGGCCACCGGGTCGCGATCCGCCTCAGCGGGCAGTATGATACCGAGACCGCCCGGCACGCCGCGCGCGAAATCCTGAGCCATAGCGCACGCCCAGACGCACTTTTCTGCGCCAATGACCATATGGCGGTCGCCGCCATGGATGTCGCGCGGCGGGAATTTGGCCTGATCGTCGGCCAGGACATCTCGATCGTCGGCTTCGATGATTCCGCGGTCAGCCGGATTGCCGGCGTCGATCTCACCACCTATGCCCAGCCTCTGGCGGAGATGGCGCACACGGCTGTCGATCTTCTGCTAGAGCGTCTTGGCAATCACCAGACGCAGGTCGTTCGCAAGGTGATCCGGGGCAAATTGATCGTCAGAGGATCGACCCGGCAATAGCCCACGCACTATTGCGCCATCAACCCCTTCGCAGGGAATGAGCCGGTAACTCTCAGCCCGCCGCATGGGGCGCCCGCAGGTTTCGTCCATTTCATAACGATCGAACATCACTTATGCGCATTATGGTGGTTATACGCGCGGCAAGGACATGCCATACATGCGTTGTGCGGCCGGTCCCCTGAGATGCTGGCGGCCAGACATCCCGCCATGGCTGACCAAGGCACCGCCCGATAGCCACCCCTTTTTCCCACCACGCTGGCCAGCCGGTCGCGCATCCCGCGACCCGGTTATGCGCAAAGCGTTTCAGGATGCCGTCGCGTCCTGATATTTTCTCGAGGACATCATGAAGACATCTGGTTACGCGGCGCTGAGCTGCGACACACCCCTGGAACCCTTCAGCTTCGATCGCCGCGAGCCCCGCGCGAACGATGTCGCCATGGAAATTCTCTACAGCGGCGTCTGCCATTCCGACCTGCATCAGGCTCGCAATGACTGGGGCTGGAGCAGCTATCCCATGGTCCCCGGCCATGAGATCGTCGGCCGCGTCACTGGCGTCGGCTCCGCGGTCACGCGCTTCAAGATCGGCGATGCCGTGGCCGTCGGCTGTATCGTCGACAGCTGCATGAGCTGCGACCAGTGCCGGCGCGGCGAGGAGCAGCTGTGCCGCGCCAGTGTCACCCAGACCTATAATGATCGGGACCGGGTCGACGGCACGCCGACCCATGGCGGCTATTCCAAGCATGTCGTGGTGCGGGAGGAGTTCGTTCTCCGCGTGCCGGAGAGCCTGGATCTGTCTCGTGCGGCCCCGCTGCTTTGCGCCGGCATCACCACCTATTCGCCGCTCCGCACCTGGAATGTGGGGCCCGGCAGCAACGTGGGCGTTATCGGCCTTGGCGGTCTCGGCCATATGGCGGTGAAGCTTGCCGTGGGCCTCGGTGCAGACGTCACGGTCATCAGCCGCTCTGCGGATAAGGAGGCCGATGCCCGCGCATTGGGTGCCGACCACTTCCTGATCTCCAGCGACCCGGATGCCATGGCGGCCGCCGCCAATCGCTTCCAGGTGATCATCGACACGGTGCCGGTCGATCATGATCTGACGCCCTATCTGCCGCTGCTCGACGTCGATTCGACGCTCGTTATCGTCGGCGTCGTGGGGCCGATCCAGGCCACCAATACCGTGCCCCTGCTCATGGGCCGCCGCCGCGTCGCGGGTTCGCCCATCGGCGGCATCGCCGAAACGCAGGAGTTGCTCGATTTTTGTGCCAAGAAAGGCATCCTGCCGGAATGCGAGATAATCCGCATGGATGAAATCAATGAGGCGTTCGAGCGGATGGAGCGGGCCGATGTGCGCTACCGCTTCGTGATCGACATGGCGACTCTGCCCACCGCAGCCTAAATCGTCGTCCTCCTGCCGGACCTGGGCCCTTGCGGCACTGGCCCGGCAGGCGATGAAGCGCCTCACCCGCACGCATCATGCTTGACCCCGACGCTCAGGGTGCCGATAAAGCCGCTAGCGGAAGAGCCCATCCTTCAGGGGGTGGCACCGAAGGAGCAACCGCCCCGGAAACTCTCAGGTAAACAGGACCGCTGCTGGTTTCGACTCTGAAAAGTGGGCGTCAGCCCACGCCGACGGTGTAAGCTTTCATTCCAGTGACTGGATGAAGCGATACTCTCAGGCCAATGACAGAGGGGGCAAAGGCCGCATCTGCGGCACGGAGCCCTTATGTCTACCCATCAGTCCTATGCGCCCGCGGGGTCGCGCGTCGCCGTCATCGGCGCCGGCGTTACCGGAATCACCACCGCCTATACTTTGCTGCGTCTTGGTCATGCGGTCACGGTCTTTGACCGGCTTCCCTATGCCGCGATGGAAACGTCCTTCGCCAATGGCGGTCAGCTTTCCGCGTCTAATGCGGAGGTCTGGAATAGCTGGGCCACCGTGCTCAAGGGCATCAAATGGATGTTCACGCCGGGCGCGCCCCTGCTGCTTAACCCCTCCCCCTCCTGGCACAAGCTCTCCTGGATGGCCGAGTTCGTCGCCGCCATTCCGCGCTACGAGGAGAATACGGTCGCGACCGTGCGGCTGGCCATTGAAGCGCGCCGTCACCTCATCGGCATGGCCGAGGCCGAGGGCATCGACTTCGATTGCGAGCAGCGCGGCATTCTCCATTTCTACGCCACGAAAGCCGAGTTTGACGCGGCGGGCCGCGTCTCCGCTCTCCTGGCCCGCGGCGGGCTGGAACGCAGGGCCGTGACACCCTCCGACATCCAGACCATCGAACCGGCCTTGCACGGCAACATCTACGGGGGCTGGTACACGCCGTCGGATTTCACCGGCGACATCCATAAATTCACCTTTGGCCTGGCCGCCGCCTGTCAGCGCCAGGGCGCCGATCTGCGCTTTGGCCGGGACGTGACCTCCGTCAGTGCCGGCTCGGCTGGAATCGGGGTTCGCTCCATCGACGCGGACATGCCCAAGGATCAGGCAGAAGAGGAAACGGCACAGTTTGACCGCATCGTCATATGCGGCGGCGTCCGCTCGCGCCGGCTCGCCGCTATGCTGGGGGACCGCGTCAACATCTATCCTGTCAAGGGCTATTCTATCACCGTTGATCTATCTACCGCTGAGGACCAGGCGCGAGCCCCCTGGGTCAGCCTGCTGGATGACCGCGCCAAAATCGTCACCAGCCGCCTTGGCCGCAGCCGCTTCCGTGTCGCGGGCACGGCGGAATTCAATGGTGAGAACAAGGATATCCGCGCCGCCCGCATCGACCCACTGCTCTCCTGGTGCCGCGCCCATTTCCCGGGCATGAGCACGCGGCAGGCGATTCCCTGGGCCGGGCTGCGGCCGATGCGGCCCAATATGCTGCCCCATGTCGGCCAGGGCCGCGATCCGCGGGTTTTCTACAACACCGGCCACGGCCATCTCGGCTGGACGCTGTCGGCGGCCACCGCCCAGGGTGTCGCTGATCTGATGACACGGCAATCGCAGGCTGCCTGATTCAGCAAACATATCTCCGGGCGAACAATGTTGCCCGGAGACATAGCCTACCGCAGTGTCAGCAGCTGCTCGTAAAACCCCCCAATCTCGCGCGCGCGGTCAACCAGATGGATCTCCAGTATCCAATGCAGGCGCCGTCCGGCGGAATCGCGCGCCTGCAGCAGAGTCTGGCTGCCCTTCATGATGTATGAGCCGATCCGCTCACCGGGAATCATCTCATGCGGAAAGTCGCCCACCAGATGCCCGGCAATCGTGCCGCCGAACTCCCACCCGGCGCGCGCGGCGGCACGGCAGGCACAGTCATACAGGGCCTCGGCCGTCATCGCCTCCGACGCCTCGAATTCCGCCTGGACGCTCAGGAAGACCGGCTCCAGCGCGTCGCGCAAGGCACGCTTCCTGGGATCGTCACCCAGCACGAATGTCCTGCCGAAATCGGCCTCCCAGGCCTCGAAAACCGGGCCGAGATCGACGAACAGACTATCATCCGGCGCAATCAGCCGGTCGGGCGGGTTTTCCGCATAGGGCAGCAACGTATGCGGACCGCTGCGCACGACGCGTCTATGCCAGTGACTGGTCACCCCAAAGCACGCTGCGGCAAGACGATAAATCTCTTCGCTGAGCGCAGTTTCGGAGATGCCCGGCCGAACCAGCTCACGCGCGATGGCGTCAAACAGTGTCAGCGCCTTGTCTTGCGCCGAGAGCAGATGCGCGGCCCGCGCAGCATCCTCCGGGTGGACGGTCTCAGGCATAGCCTTCCAAGCTCCTCTATTATGCCAGAAAAACCCCTCGCCCCGGGCTTGTCCATGCCTCTGAGGCCGGGTAGCCCAGGCTCATGACCGGAATGGTGGGCAGGATGCCTGATTTTTTCGCACTTGACGCCTATTCCATGATCAAGGATAGAATTACGCCATAAGTGAACGTTGATTTGGAATTTCACTATGACACCAGCAAATACCCGCCGCTTCCTGCTCCTTGGGCTGGGTGCAATGGCCCTCACCACTGCCGGCCTGCTGCCTGCGCGGCCGGCCAAGGCGGCGGACCAAACCCTACGGATCGGCATCATGTCGGGTGAGGATGAGGATGTCTGGCGCATAGTCTCGGCCAATGCGCAGAAATACGGGCTCACCATCAAGATCACGACCTTCGAGGACTATACCCAGCCGAACGAGGCCCTGGCTGAGCATGATCTCGACGCCAATTCCTTCCAGCACAAGCCTTATCTTGATGCCCAGATCCAGGCGCGCGGCTACAAGATCGTGCCCGTCGGCTATACCTATGTGCAGCCGATCGGCCTCTATTCGCGCAAATACACCTCCGTGAACGCGCTGCCCAATGGCGCCGTCATCGGCGTGCCGAACGACCCGAGCAATGAAGGCCGGGCGCTCCGGTTGCTACAGGCGCAGGGGATCATCAAGCTGCGCGCCGATGTGGGCCTGCTGCCGACGGCCCTCGACATTGCGGACAATCCGAAGCATATCCAGATCAAGGAACTCGACGCGGGCATCGTCGGCCGCTCGATCGGCGATCTGGACGCGGCCGTCGTCAATACGGATTGGGCCATCAAGGCCGGCATCAAGATCCCGCAGGAGCGGATCGCCCAGGAAGCCGTGCAGGGTAACCCCTATCGCAACTTCATCGCGGTGAACACGGATGACGCCAACAAGCCCTGGGTGCAGCAACTGGTCGCCAGCTACCAGCAGCCTAATGTCGCGGCCGAGATCCTCAAGGTCTATCACGGCGCCACGCTCCCGGCGTGGTAACCGCTGGCTATGCTGGCGCATAAGTTGATGCTGCAAGCAGAACTACACCGGGATGAGCGGACCGCGGAAGCGGCGCCGCTCATCCTCAATGCCCGCGGCATCTCGCGTCGGCTGGGCACGCATCAGGCCCTGGACGACATCAGCTTCTCACTCCACGCGGGTGATATCCTCGGCATTATCGGCCGCTCGGGCGCCGGCAAATCGACGCTGATCCGCTGCCTGAGCGGTCTCGAAAGCGTCGATGCAGGCTCGATCATTGTCGAAGGCACGGATATCACGACGCTTTCCGAGCATGGCTTGCAAAAGCTGCGTCAGCGGATCGGGATGATTTTCCAGCATTTCAATCTGCTCTCCGCCAAGACCGCGGCAGAGAATGTGGCTTTGCCCCTGCTCATCGCCGGCTGGCCCAAGCCCAGGCGTGACCAGCGGGTGGCCGAGTTGCTTGATCTCGTGGGCTTGAGCACGCAGGCACGGCGCTATCCCAGCCAGCTTTCCGGCGGCCAGAAGCAGCGCGTAGGCATCGCCCGCGCCCTTGCCGCGTCTCCCGCCTTGCTGCTCTGTGACGAAGCGACCTCCGCGCTCGACCCGGAGACGACGGCCTCCATCCTGGCCCTGCTCGAGGATATCAATCAGCGGCTTGGCGTTACCATCATCCTCATCACGCATGAGATGAGTGTCATCCGCTCACTCGCGCGCCAGGTCATCGTGCTGGATCACGGGCGCATCGCTGAATCGGGCTCGGTCGCGGAGATTTTCGCCGCGCCGCAAAGCGAGGTCACGCGCAGCATGCTGCGGGGCTTCCGCCCGGAATTGCCGGATCATCTGGCGGCGACGCTGCGCCCGGTCGCCTCGCCCGGCTCCGCCCCGCTGTTTCGCATCGATGTTGCGGGCGACGCCGCACGCGCGCCGTTTCTCTCCGATCTGGCAGAGGTCTTCGGCGTCAGGCCCCGCCTGCTGCATGGCGGCATAGACGATGTGCGCGGTGTGGCCGTCGGCACGCTGTTCGTGGCGCTCGATGGGGGCGCGGATACCGCCCTGCCGGATATCGTCGCCTTCCTTCTCTCCCGCGTGCAATCCACGGAACATCTGGGCTATGTGGCAAATTCTGCTTGATCTTCTGTGGCTATCCCTGCTGCAGACGCTGGAGATGACCTTCGCCGCGGGCGCCATCTCCTTCGTCCTTGGCCTTCCGCTCGCGATCCTGCTGGTCACGACCGACCGTCAGGGCATCCGGCCCATTCCGGCGCTGAGCCATAGCGCCAGTTGGATCGTCAATGCCGTGCGCTCCGTGCCCTTCATCATCCTGCTGATCATTCTCATCCCTGTCACACGATTGATCGCAGGCACGTCACTGGGCACCGAGGCTGCGATCATCCCGCTCTCCATCGCCTGCATTCCGTACTACGCGCGCATCGCCGAAGTCTCGCTGCGTGAGGTGGACCGCGGCCTGATCGATGCCGTGCGCGGCATGGGTGGCAGCCGTTGGACGATCATCCGCCATGTCCTGGTGCCGGAAGCCCTTCCCGGCCTGATGTCGGGCTTCACGGTCACTCTGGTCACGCTGATCGGCGCCTCCGCCATGGCCGGGGCCATCGGCGCCGGCGGCTTGGGCGATCTCGCCATCCGCTACGGCTATCAGCGGTTTGAGACGAATGTCATGATCGCCGTGGTCATCGTCCTGATCATACTGGTCTGCGCCATTCAATGGCTGGGCGACCGGCTGGCCCTTCGCCTCAGCCACCGCTGACATAGATGGCACGCCGCGCTTCCGCAGGGGAGACGCGGCGGCCTTTGGCAGGACTTAGTTCGTGGCCGTGCTCGTGCAGCGCGGATTGCCGGTATTCTGCGGCGCCACGGCGATCGCGCTCAACGGTGCCGTGAAGGCCGTGCCGATGAAGGGGAAGGGGTACGGATTATTGGTGGTCGGCACCACCTGTCCGGTCGCCTGCCCAATCTGCACCTGATGGTCACAGGCGCGGATGACCAGCGGACCGGCCACCGACTCATAGGTGAAGCCTTCGCCTGCTTTGATCACGCTATCGAAATCCGTCGACCCGGCCTTGGTGATAATGGCGGCCGCAAGCTCGGTCGTGATGAAGGCCTTGCCGACCGAGGCTGTCGGCCAGGGCACATCGGTCGTCGCGTGGCTCGCATGCCAGTCCGCGACGAAGGTCTTGTTTGCGGGCGTATCGATGGTCGGCTCGTAGACGTCGGCGCCGATATCGCCGATGCCGGCCGTGCCGATACCCTTCAGAATTTCGGGGTCAGCCACAAAGGTGCCCCCGATGCGCGGCTTCAGCCCAAAGCTTTGCGCCTGGGTCAGCAGTTTGACGAGATCGGCGCCCCAATCCGCCGTCAGCACGAAATCCGCGCCCGAAGCCTGGATCTGCTGCAGATAGGGTGAGAAGTCGGCAAGCCCGCGCGGATGAAACACGCTGGCGGCCACTTCCACGCCTGGCGCGATCGTCTTCAAGGCTGCCTTGAACCCCGTCTCGGACTGGTGGCCGAAGGCATAATCCTCATTCAGCAGGAAGACTTTCTTCACATCGGGATAGAAATGCTTCATCGCATAGACGATGGCGGACGCATGCATGCTGGTATTGGACGCGAAGCGGAACAGCGCCGGCTGAAAATGCGCCCCCGTCATCTCATCGGCCTCACCGGCAAAGGCGAAGACCGGCACGTGGTTCTTCTGTCCGACCGAAACCAGGGCGTTGACGATATCGGAGCCCGAGGCGCCGATGATCACCTTTGCATTGTCATTCAGAATGGCATCCGTCACCTTGCGCCGCGTCGCCGCCGCATTCAGCTCGGTGTCGATCACTTCAAGCTTGATCGGATGGCCATTCACGCCGCCGCTTTTGTTGATCTGGTCAACTGCATAACGCACACCGGCCAGGTTCTGGTTATCCGTCACCTTGAACGGCCCGGATTCAATGATGGCGGCGACAAAGACGATCGGCGTCGCGTCCGCGGCGCGGACCGGTGCCGCATGGGCAAGTCCGAACACCGCGGTGGCGGCCATCAGCATCGATCGGAACAGGGGTAATCCTCGCATGGCGCATCCTATGTCATGTGTTGGGGTGACAGTTGATGGTCTAGACCTGCAGGTGTTCCCGGCAGATCGCCTCATCGGCGGCAAGTGCCGCCGGAGAACCGTGAAAGACCGTGCGGCCCTTGGCCATCACGTAGATATTGGCCGCGATCCGGCGTGCGACCGCGAGCTTCGACTCCACAACCAGCACTGCCATGCCCGAACCAGCCAGTTGCATGAGGGCGGTTTCCAGAGCGCGCACGATGACGGGGGCCAGGCCTTCGGTCGGCTCATCCACCAACAGCAGTCGCGGCTGTCCCATCAGCGCCCGGCCGATTGCCAGCATCTGCTGTTCCCCGCCCGACAAGGTGCCCCCGCGCGCCTGCAGCCGGTCGCGCAGCCGGGGAAAGATGGTCAAAACCTGCTCGGTCGCTGTCGCAATCGCGGCTCTCTGGCCACTGCGCCAGACGCCCATGCTCAGATTTTCGAGCACTGTGAGGTTGGGAAAGACCAGCCTTTCTTCGGGCACATAGCCCAGCCCCGCGCGGGCCACGGCATGCGGTGCGAATCCCGTGATCGGCCGGCCATCCAGGCGAATGTCGCCAGCATGGGGTGCGAGCAGGCCCATCAGGCATTTCAGCGTCGTGGACTTGCCAACGCCGTTGCGGCCCAGCAGGCAGACAATCTCCCCCGGCCCGACGTCCAACGAGACATCATGCAAAACCTGGCTGCGGCCGTAGCGCGCCTGCAGCCCGCTGACATCCAGCAAGCTCATGCTGCTTCCTCACCCAGATAGACGCGGCGCACGGCAGCGTCGGCACTGATTTCGGCGGGCGTCCCCTCCGTCAGCACGCGGCCGTAATCCAGCACGGTGATGCGGTCGGACAAGGAATAGACCACGTCCATGTCGTGCTCGACCAGGAGCAGCGCACAGTCGCCGATCCGCGCCTGCAGCAGATCGATCAGATCGCGCGTCTCAGCGGCGGAAAGGCCGGCCGCCGGCTCATCCAGCACGATCAAGGTCGGCGCCTGGACCAGAACCAGCGCGATATCCAGCCGCCGCTGCATGCCATAAGGCAGCGTATCGACGCGTGCCTGCAGCACACCTGCCAGATCAACCAGCTCGGCGGCTGCGACAATCTCCGTCTCCAGTTCGCGTCCCTGTGCGCCCAGACGCCAGGGACGGACATGCAGACCGCGATGGCGCAGCAATGCGTTGCGGATATTCTCCCGCACCGTCATCTCCCCGAACAGGCTAAGGATCTGAAACGAACGGCCGATGCCAAGCCGATTGCGCCGATGCGGAGCAAGCCCGTTGATGCGTCGTCCTTGGAAGAAGACGTCACCGGCATCGGGCGCCAGACCACCGGTCAGGATATTGATCAGCGTCGTCTTGCCGGCACCGTTCGGGCCAATCAGCCCTCGGCGCTCACCCGGCCGCAAGGTGATGTTGACATCCTGCAGCACGGGGCCGCTGCCGAAGCTTTTTGAAATATGCGACAGATGAAGAACCGGCAGGTCAGACATCGCGCGGCCTTTCACGCAAGGCGCGCTGCCATATCACCTGCCCCAAACCGGCCAGGCCGCGCGGCGCCAGCAGCACGATGCCGACAAAGGCGAGGCCGAGGAAAATCTGCCAATGCGGCGTCAGCGCCGATAGCCAGTCGCTGGCCGCGATATAGACAACGCTGCCTATCATCGGTCCCCAGAACCAGCCGCTGCCCCCGATGAAGGTAATGATGATCACCGTCGTCGAGAAGGACAGGTCAATGCTGTCGGTCGAGACGAAGCTGTTGTCGATCGCCCATAATGCGCCCGCCACACCGGCGAGCACGGCGGCAAGGACGAAATTCGCGAGTTTCACCGCATGGGTGTCATAGCCCAGAAAGGCCGCCCGCTTCTCGTTGGACCGCACCGCCACCACGGCATTGCCCCAGGGCGTGTGCTCCAGCAGGGCCCAGGCGGCCAGCGCGACCGGCACCAGGATCGCCATCAAAAGCCAATAGGTCTGCGCGCTGCCGGGATTGGTGAGGCTCCAATGCGGCAGCAGCAGCAGATTTTGCGGCATGAAACTGTCCAGTCCATCCGTCCCGCCGGTCACGCTGTGCCACTTGAAGGCGAGGGAATAGAAAAATGCGCCGATGGCGAGTGTCATCATGGAGAAGTAGGCGCCGCTCCGGCGCACGCAGACAGCCCCGAGCACCAGTCCGAGCAGAGCGCTGGACAGTCCTGCGCCGATTACCAGAAGCGGCAGCGGCAGGCCTGGAAAACTCTGCAGCAGCACGGCCTCCAGATAGGCGGCACAGCCAAAGAACGCCGCATGACCGAAGGACAGCAGACCCGAATATTTGAACAGCAGGTTGAAGCTAATGGCGAAAAGACCCAGGCAGACGGCCTGGCCCAGATCGTTGACGACCGACCGGCTGAACAGGACCGGGGCCAGGATCAGTGTGCCCAGCAGCACAACGGTCAGCACCGCTTCCGCCATACGCGTGACGGATCGGTCAGGCCCCCGATCCATACGGGATGTCCGCGCGAGAAGGGTCTGCGACATGGTCAGGCGGTACGGCTGCCGAAAAGCCCATGGGGCCGCACCAGCAGCACGCCACCGAGCACGATAAAGGGGAAAAAGATGGCATAGCTTGAAAAGAAGACGCTGCCGAAACCCTGCACCACACCCATCAGGCCGGCGACGATGAAGGCGCCGGGCAGGCTGCCCAGGCCGCCCGCGACCACGATGATGAAGGACTGCACAAGCGCGTCATCCGCCATCCCAGGATAAACGCCCGCCAAGGGTGCCACCACAACCCCCGCACAGGCTGCCAGATAGATGCCCACGGCGAAGACCAGTGTGTAGATATTGCGCACCTTGAAGCCGAGCGCACCCACCATGTCGGGATGGACGGCGGCGGCACGCACCACCATGCCCAACCGGGTCCCGAGGAGCAGCGCGGAAATGGCGGCGAGAAGCACCGCGGCCACGGCGATGATGAACAGGTGATACACCGGCAGCGTCGCACCCAGCAGCGTGAAACGGCCACTCAGGATCGGTGGCGGCGCAACGGTGAAAGCGCTATCACCCCAAATGAGTTTCGCGCCCTCCGCAATCACATAGGCAAGGCCGATGGTCAGCAGCAGCTGGGCCGCATGGCTCGCCCGGTACAGGCGCGTAAATAGCAGCCGCTCGATCACGACACCCAGAAGTGCCACAATCACGGGACCCGCCAGCAATGCCAGCCAGAAGCTGCCAGTGAGCCCGGCAATGGCATAGGCCGCATAGCCCGCCAGCATGTAGAAAGCGGTATGGGCAGCGTTGAGGAAACCGAGCATGCCGAAGACGACGGTCAAACCCGCCGCGATCATGAAAGACAGGCTCCAGAAGGTCAGCGTATCGAGTCCGCCGGCAACGAGGAGGCTGGCGAATTCATACGTCATGCGACCCCGTTTTCACGAACAATAAACGTTTATTTATAAGCGATCGACACTATTATAGGACATTCGTCCGGTTGTCCAAGTCTCCTTGCCAGATGTACGAAGTTCGTTCGCTAAATCTAGGCCGCCTTGGCACCGCTGCCCGTTTTTCCCGCACGACATCGCCAAAAACCTCGAAAATCCGGCGAGATTGGGCGTTGACCTCCATATCGTATTCCGGGTGCCATTGCAGGCCGACCGCAAAACTGTCGCCCGCGAGACTGACCGCCTCTACCGTGCCGTCGGGCGCATAGCCCTCCACCCGCATCCCCGCTGCCAGCCGGTCGATGCCCTGATTGTGGTAGGAGTTGACGGTAAGGTCATGGCCGCCGGTCACGCCATGCAGCCAGCCGCCGGGCACGGGATAGACGGAATGGGCCTTGGCGTCGCGCAGCTCATCCAGTGGCCCCAGATCGTTCCAATGGTCCAGCCGGCGCGGCAGCTCCTGCAACTTCTGGTGCAGGCTGCCCCCAAGCGCCACGTTCAGCTCCTGCAGGCCGCGGCAGATGCCTAGCAGCGGCAATCCAGCCTGGGTCGCGGCACGGATCAGGGGCAAGGTCATGCCATCACGCTCGCAATCCTCCGGCGTTTCGGGCGGATGCGGCGGGCCACCGTAATGCCCCGGCCCCACATTGGACGGACTGCCGGTCAGGATCAGCCCGTCCAGAACCAGCAGCAGCCGTTCGATATCCTCGGCACCGCCGCGCGCCGGGATCAGCACGGGAATGCCGCCGATGAAATCGGTCACGGCACGCACATACGTGTCGGAGGCCGCATGCGCGAGGTCGTCCTCGCCATCGAAATGCTTCCGGCAGCAGGAGATGCCAATCACAACCGTCATCTCACGTCTCTCTGCCTCCTTCGCATTACCGCGGGGTCGCCCATCGCTTCACCGGGTTGTGTCGTGCATAGGCCTGTTATGCATATTCGTACGGTTTTATAATGTATATCACTTTTTTAACAGGCTATTATTGCGGCGTGTCCCCGCGCTACCGCGATAGGAGAGTCCCATGCCCGATGGTGTTGCCGTCCTGACGCAGGATCAGTTTGCAGGTCCTGTTCCGGCCTCCCTGAACTTTCTCAAGCCAATCAACGCAAAACCCCAGACCTATAACTATGACCCGCCGCCGGGCGTCCCCCGCCAGAACTTTGAGAATGAGGCCCATACGGTTCTGATCCAGGATATCCGCGGGCGTGAGGCGGAGTTCTCGCTGGACCAGCACGGTTTCGCGACGATCCGCCACACCAGCCAGGAAACCGCCTTCATCGACGATGCGCAGATCCGCGCGCTCTATTATCCAGAGTCGGACGCATTGCTGCGCCATACCCTGGGCGCGCACCGCGTCTTCATTTTCGATCACACCATCCGCAGGCGGGATACGACGGCGGTCGATCGTGAAGGCGCGCGCCAGCCAGTGGCCCGGGTTCATGTCGATCAGACCATCCAATCAGGCCGCGATCGGGTCTATCGCCATCTGCCGGAAGAAGCGGAGGCTTTGCTGCAAGGCCGTGTCCGCGTCATCAACCTGTGGCGGCCGATCCGCGGCCCGGTGATCGATCATCCGCTTGCCATGGCCGATGGCTCCAGCCTCAAACCCGGCAATCTGGTCGCCACTGACCTGCTCTATCGCGACCGCGCCGGAGAAACCTATTCGGTGACCCATGATCCGGCGCAGCGCTGGTACTATCTGTCGCAGATGCAGCCGGACGAAGTACTGCTGTTGAAATGCTATGACAGTGACGAAAGCGGCGTCACGCGCTTTTCCCCCCATACGGCCTTTGCCGATCCCAGGGTGGATGTGTCTGCACCGCCGCGGCAGAGCATCGAACTGCGCGCTTTGGTCTTCGGCGGATAGGCGCCCAATAGCGCCCGCGCGGCGTCAGGCGCGGCCGGGCGTCTCCGCGGTCCAGCGGAAGCGCGCACCGGGATGCGCATCGGGCAGGCGGTCCTGGCCGTCTGCCCGTATCCGTGACCGGAAGGTGCCGCTGGCCGGCGCGGTGCGATACAGCCCGCGCACCTGCAAAGCCGGCACCGCAAGCTCTGCAAAATCTTCAAAGGAGCCGGGGGCGATGAACTGGTGCAGCAGAAAGCCGTCGATGCCGGACGCATCGGCATAGGCTTCAATCTGCCCTGCCACGTCATCGGGCGCGCCGATAAAGGTGAGCGCGCTATTGCCGTCAACCTTCGCATAGCGGCGGCGGATCTCTCCGGCCAGAAGCGGCGCCTTATCCGCGGCTGACTGGGTATGGTTGCTCGCCCGCTCAATGGCGTCCTCATTCCCATACTTGGCCACATCCAGGCCGCTCCAGCCCGCATAGGCCGCAAGCGAGGCTTCCGGCCTGTAATAGCGCTGATAATCGGCGAGCTTGGCTTCTGCGGCTGCGCGGGTTTTGCCGACAATCACCTGCGCACCGGCCAGCGCTTTGATATCTCCACCATCCCGCCCTTGCTCTGCGGCCAGCGTGCGGATCTCCTGCATGCCCTGGCGGACGGCCGCAGGATCGGAGTCACCGACAAAGACGATTTCGGCATGGCGCGCGCCGAACTGCTTGCCGCGCGGTGACCATCCCGCCTGAATCAGCAGCGGCGTCCGCTGCGGCGAAGGAAAGCTGACATGCGGACCGGCGGAACCGAAATGCAGGCCGCGATGATCGATCGTCCGCACCCGGTCCGGCCGCGCGAAGCGCTGACCTGCCTTGTCGCCCAGATAGGCGTCGTCCGCCCAACTGCCTTCCCACAGCTTATAGGCGACCTCCATGAACTCCTCGGCGATGGCATAGCGTTCGTCATGCTTGACCATCGTCTCCAGGCCAAAGTTGCGTGCGGCACTGGGCAGATAGGAGGTGACGATATTCCAGCCGATGCGGCCCCCGGTCATATGGTCCAGCGTGCTGAGCCGGCGTGCATGCGCAAAAGGATGGTCATAAGAGGTTGAAATCGTCGCCCCGAAGGCGAGCGATGTGGTAGCCGCCGCCAGCGCCGGAATGATCATCAGCGGATCATGCGCCGGCAGTTCCACACCCCATGCCAGCGCAGTGTCCGGCGACTGTCCATAGGTGTCATAAATGCCAAGCACGTCGCCAAAGAACATGAGATCGAGATGAACGGCATCGGCAATACGCGCCAGATGCAGCCAGTAGTCATAGGATTGAACGGAGGTGGTGCGCCTATCCTGCGGATGCGTCCACAGGCTCGCCGCACCTGAACCATCACCGATATTGGCTTGTTCATAGAGGCCGAAGAAAAGCGGTTTCCGTGTCGTCACGCTCTATCCTTACGTCGTCAGGCGGCAGAACGGACGCGCAGCGTCGCGTCGAACAACTGCCGCGTATACGCATGCTGCGGGTTGGTCGCGATCGCCTCTGCCGGCCCGGATTCCACCACGCATCCATCGCGCAGAACCATGATGTCATCGCTGACCTGCCGGATTACATCCAGATCATGGCTGATGAAGATCATGCTGAGGCCAAGTCGCGTCCGCAGGTCCGCGAGCAAATCCAGGATCTGCGCCTGGGTGAGAAGATCGAGGGCCGAGACCGGCTCGTCGCAGATCAGAATGGCGGGCTCGGTCGCGATCGCGCGGGCTATCGCCACGCGCTGGCGCTGGCCGCCCGATAGAATCCGCGGACTATGCGACACCAACCGATCGGCGAGGCCTACTTGCGCAAGCAGGTCCGCGGCCCGGTCGCGCGCCTTCCTGCGGTCCCTCAGGCCGGCGGCGCGGAGCGCATCCAGCAGAATCTGCACCACGGTCAGGCGCGGATCGAAGGAACTCAGCGGGTCCTGATAGACCATCTGAAGGGTCGGCCGGCGCGGGCGGCGCGCAGCCTCGGCCACGCCCGACCAGGGCTGGCCGAACAGCGAAACGGTGCCGCGATCGGGCTCCGTCAGTCCCAGCAGCATCCGCGCGAGTGTCGATTTCCCGGCCCCTGACTCGCCAACCAGGCCCAATGTCCGCCCCTGCCGCAATTCCAGGCTGACATCCTGGACAACGGTCACCGGGCCGCCGCCAGGTCGCGGATACTGCTTCGTCAATCCCTCAGCCGAAAGCGCAACAGGCGCCTGCTCTGCCTTGAGGGCAACCGGCCCCCGCGATGCGCGTCCCGTACGGATGCTCGGCAGGGCGGCCAGCAAAGTCTGCGTATAGACATGCTGCGGCGCCCGCAGAACGCGGTCAACCGGCCCCTGCTCGACCACGATTCCGTCTTTCATCACCAGCACATCGTCGGCGACGGCGGACACGACGCCCATATCATGCGTGATCAACAGAATGCTGTCGCCGCGCGCCGCCATATCGCGCAGCAACGCCAGAATTTGGCGCTGTACTGTGGGGTCCAGGGCCGTCGTCGGCTCATCGGCGATCAGAATGCGGGGCCGCGCTGCGATGGCGGCCGCAATCAGCGCGCGCTGGCGCAAGCCACCTGACAACTCGCCGGGCCGCTGGCGCGCACGCTCCTCAGGGCGGGGCACGCCGGCTTCCGTCAGCGCTGCGATCACACGCGCCGGGCGCCCGTGCCGGTCACCCAGGCGATGCACGGCCAGAACTTCGCCAATCTCCGCACCCACCGGCCGCAGGGGGTCCAGCGAGACCATCGCATCCTGCAGCACCAAACCGATCTGCACGCCGCGTCGGGCACGCCAGGCCCGGTTGGAGAGGCCGAGCACCGATTGCCCTTCCACCTCCAGCCGCGTCGCGCGGACCTCGGCATGGGCGCCGGCCAGGCCCAGCAGCGCCCGCGCGGTGACGGATTTGCCGGAGCCCGACTCCCCCACCAGCGCCAGAATGCGCCCGGCTTCTAGCGTGAAGGAGACGTCGCGCACGACAGGCCGGTAGGCGGGACGCCGGAAGGCGACGGTCAGACCCTCCACGCGCGCCAGAACCGAGGCGGTCATGCCGCGTCCCTTCCGTCAAAACGAGCCTGCAGATAGCGGCCCAGGATCGTCAAAGCGAGCGCCGTCAGGGCGATGGCACTGCCCGGAAACACCGTCAGCCACCAGGCCATGGCCGTATAGTTGCGGCTATCTGCCAGTAGCGCGCCCCATTCGGCCTGCGGCGGCTGCACGCCCAGCCCCAGGAAGCTGAGGCCCGTTGCCCAGACAATGCATTGGCCCACGCCAAGCGTAAAAAGCGGCAGCAAAGGTCGGGTGATATTGGGCAGCATCGTCAACAGCAGAATGCGGGCGGGCGCGGTGCCGAGCGTTCGGGCCGCCGCCACATAGCCGGACTGCGCGACCGTCAGCGCCTGCGCGCGAATGATGCGCGCATAGCCCGCGGCACTGCCGACGCCGACCGCGATCGCCAAGGTCTCAGGCGACGCACCAAGGATCGCAATGCAGATCAGCGCGAGAATAAGGCCAGGGAAGGCGAACAGCACGTCGATGATGCGCCCGATGGCAAGATCCGCAATCCGCCCGCCGAGGGCGGCGGTCAGCCCCAGGACGGCCCCCAGAGCCAAGGCGACCACGATTGCCACCAGGCCGATCAGCAGCGACGCACCGGTGCCGTAGACAACGCGGCTATAGGCATCGCGCCCGCTTTGATCGGTGCCAAACCAATGCGCCGCCGAGGGCGGCAGGAAGGCCGATGTCGGGTCAATGTCGTAAGGGTCGATCCGCGCCAGAAGATGCGGCCACACGGCTGCCAGCAGCACCAGGATCAGTATGACAGCCGCCGCACAGGTCGTCGGGCCCGCGCGGCGCCGCAGCGGGTGCAGGCGTCCGTCACCGGTACCGGTCGTCGGCTGCTCGATGATCGCAATGCCGCTCACGATTGTGCCTGTGCTTGCCGGTGCGATGGATCAACCCAGAAGGTCAAAACATCGGTTACGATATTGGTGACAACATAGATGAGCGCGATCAGAACGACGCTGCCCATGATCACCGGAAAATCCCGCCGCTCCACCGCCGTCAATATCAGCGTGCCGATACCCTGGCGGGCAAAGATCTGCTCCATGGCGACGGAACCGCCGATCAGCCAGCCGATCGCCCAGTTGGACAGGGCAATGCCCGGCAGCAAGGCGTGGCGCAAGGCGTGCCGCAGCCGCAGCCGCGTTTCACTTGCACCGCGCGCGCGGACGGAGAGGGCGAAGGGCTGGTTCATGGCGTCCGCAAAGGACTGCCGCGTGATCTGCCCGAGAAACCCGGCGAGCGGCAGGCCGAGCGCGAGCGCCGGCAGAACCAGTCCGCGCAGGCCATGGCCGATGGACGGAAACCAGTGCAGGGTGAAGGCGAAGACGGTCACCAGCAGCAGCCCGACCCAGAAATCCGGCAAGGCCGCCGTCACAACCTCGAAAGCACGGCCGATCCCATCCACCAGGGGCGCCCGCGCCGCGGTCAGCAGGATCACCGTGATCGCCACCACCCAGGCCACAGCAAGAGCGGCCAAGGTCAGGGCCGCGGAACTGCCGAGCTGTGCCAGGATAAGACCCGTGACCGGCTGCTGGCTCTCGTAGGAGATGCCCAGGCTGCCATGGGTCAGCCCCAGCAGATAGTGCAGATAGCGTTCCGGCGCGGTCTGATCGAGACCGAATTGCTTGCGCAAAGCCGCCACCGCATCCGGCGTCAAAACCGCCCCCGGTCCCGCGATGATCTTGACCGGGTCACCCGGCACGACCTGTAGAGCGAGGAAGGTCAGGGTCACCGAGACCCAGAGTACGAGCAGGCCGGCGGTGAGACGCTCCGCCAGTCTGCGCGTGACATTCAGCAAGACGAGTCCCGGCGACAGCATGGTCAGTTCTTCGGCACCCAGGCGTCGTACAGGGTAACCGAATGCACAGACCAGTCATTGCGCACGTCACGCACCTTGTCCGTGTTGAAGGCGGCGATCGACGGATAAACATACAGCGGCGCGGCCAGGGCCTTGTCGGACACGATCTGCTGCGCCTCATCATAGATCTGCTTCTGCTTGGCGGGGTCGGATGTCGCCGGCCCTTCATTCAGCAGCGCATCGAGATGCGGATCGTTGATGCCGGCCTCATTATTGTGATAGCCGCCATCCAGGCTGGTGAGGCCGTCGCTGTGATAGATGAAGGTCATGGCACCCGGCGTATTGACCGTCCAGTAATCGACATAAAGGTCATAGTCCCAGCTATACTGGCGGCTATAGACTTTTGAGTCGTCCGCCTTCTCGATCTGCAAATCGAAGCCTGCTTTCTTGGCGGTCGCCTGAAGCTGCTCGAACAGACCCAGATCGGCCGGCTGCGTCGATGCATAGACCGGGAAATGCACGGTCAGACGATGGCCGTCCTTGGTGCGATAACCCGCAGAATCGCGCCCGGTCCAGCCAGCCGCATCCAGCAATTTGGCGGCCGCCGCCAGATCATAGGGATAGGCGTGCTCAACCGCCGGATTATAGAAAGGCGTGTTCGGAGACAGCACGCCGCCGGCCGGAAGATAGGCGCCGAAGAAGATGCTGCGCAGGCCTGCGGGCGCGTCCAGGCTGAAGCGGAAGGCCTGCCGCACGCGCACGTCATCGAACGGCGCACGCTTGGTGTTCAGATCAAGCTGCCAGGGAACGCCAGGCTGAAAATCGTTCAGGATGGTGATATTGTCGGATGACTTGGCGCGGATGAAGTCTTCCGGCGGCAGGCCGTTCAGGACGCCCACTTCACCAGACAGAAGGGCGTTGAAGCGGGTCGCAGGCTCCTGAATGATCTTCCATTCCACCCGCTCGGCATAGGCCGGCCCGCTATGCAGCGCCTGCGGCGGCGGCGAATTGTAATTCGGGTTGCGCGTGAACACGACCTCGCTGTTGCGAATCCATTTCTGCACGATGAAAGGCCCGGAGCCCACGGGCGAGACGCAGTTCAAGGTATTGCCCCGCGCAAAGGCGGTGGGGGACTGCATGCCCGCACTCGGGTTCGCGAGTGTCGTCAGAAAGAAAGAATTCGCGCTCTTCAGCTTCACGACCAGGGTTGCGTCATCGACCACTGTGATGCTGCCGAGATTGGTCAGCTGCGGCGCGATATTCGCCGATCCGGTCTTGGGGTCCAGCCAGTGGTCGAAATTCGCCTTCACCGCGGCAGCGTTGAACGGCGTGCCGTCGGTAAATTTGACGTCGGTGCGGAGATGGAACGTATAGGTCAGCCCATTGTCGGTGACGTCCCAGGACTTGGCCAGCCAAGGATGATAGGAGCCGTCTTCGTTCTGCGAGATCAGGCTGTCGGTGAACATATGCGCGATGATGTCCTGCGGCACATCGCCGCCGACCGTCGGGTCAAGGCAGACCGGCTCCTTGAAGGTCGCCAGCACGATCGTGCCGCCGGGTTGGGGCTTATCAGCCGCCCAGGCGGCGCTGGTCGACAATCCGAGCAGAGCCACGGCAAGCCATCTCGCCGATACGGCGGCCACCGGTCCAGTTGCAAATTTTCTCATGGCGTTTGTCGCTTGTCTTTCGGGTCAGGTGGCGCTGGCTGTTCTGATGCTGGGATGCGGGATCAATCGAACGGAAGATCCGAACCTGCCCTGGCATCGCCGCGGCAAGCGGCTGGATGGGCCCGGGCAAGGCATATCGCTATTGTGTGTCGGTGTTTGGATATTCCATGACGATTGACGCGAACCGTTTAGCGTGAGACCATAAATATACGTACTACAAATCGTTGTATATATAATATTGCTATCAATTGTCGTTTTTCTTGCCCACGGCCGCCGGCCCGCCTTTCCAAACAAAGGATCGACCTGCCCCATGACCACCGACCTCGCCTATCGCGCCGCGGCCGACCGCTACGACGCCATGCCCTACCGCCGCACCGGCCGGTCTGGTCTGGACCTGCCGGCCATCTCCCTCGGCCTTTGGCACAATTTCGGCGGTGAGGACGTGTTTGAAACGGGTCGCGCGGTTCTCCGGCGCGCCTTTGATCGCGGCGTCACCCATTTCGATCTCGCCAATAACTACGGGCCGCCCTATGGCTCGGCGGAAGAGAATTTCGGCCTCTGGCTGGAGCGGGACTTCCGCCCGTATCGGGACGAACTGGTTATTTCATCCAAGGCCGGCTGGGATATGTGGCCTGGCCCCTACGGTGATGGCGGCAGCCGCAAATATCTCATCGCCAGCTGCGAACAAAGCCTGAAGCGGATGAAGCTCGACTATGTCGATATCTTCTATTCGCACCGGCCGGATTTCTCGACCCCGCTCGAGGAGACCATGGCCGCCCTCGCGCAGCTCGTGCGGCAGGGTAAGGCGCTGTATGTCGGCATCTCCTCCTACGGTCCCAAGCGCACCAGAGAGGCCGCGGCTATCCTGCAAGACCTCGGCGTGCCACTGCTCATCCATCAGCCCTCCTATTCCCTCATCAACCGATGGATCGAAGACAGCCTGCTCGATACGCTGACCGAAATCGGCGCCGGCACGATTGTCTTCTCGCCTCTCGCACAGGGCCTGCTGACCGACAAATATCTGAATGGTGTGCCCGCGGGCACACGCGCATCGAAGAACAGCTCCTTCGATCCGGCTTTGCTCAGCGAGGAGAATCTCGCGCGCGTGCGGGCTTTGGGGGAGATTGCGCATCGGCGCGGCCAATCTCTCGCGCAGCTCGCCATCGCCTGGGTCTTGCGCAATCCGGCGGTGACATCGGCGCTCATCGGGGCGCGCAGCGTGGCCCAGCTGGACAATGCGCTCGACGCGTTGAACCGGCTTGACTTTACACCCGATGAACTCAGCGAGATTGATCGGCATGCGACCGAAGGCGGCATCGACCTGTGGCGCGAGGTCGCGACCCGCGGGGAATAGAATGCGGTGCCCACGCCGTGCGGCGGCGTGGGCACCGCGCTTCAGCTGCTGACCGGATAGGTTGCAATCAGCGCCCGCTGCCGCCGCCATGCACGCAGGATATCGAAAATACCCTTGCTGCGATGGCCACGCTTACGCATGGCCGCCCCGATCGCAAAACCGCGCCCATAGAAACTGGCAAGATCACGGAACAGATCCAGCAGACTGGCATCCGGGTCCCACATATGGATGGGCTCCGCGCCAATACCGTTGATTTCGATGATCTCGAAGCCCTTGCCGTGCTGCAGGGCGGCCAGGCTTTCGAATCGCAAATCGACCCGGCCATGATGGAAATCGGGCATTGCCTGCGCCACCTTCTCGATCGCCGCCTCAAGCTCCGCCGTCACCAGATGGGTCGCATTGCGGAACACCGCACCTTTGGAATGGTTGCCGGTAAAGACAAGCGGAATCGTCGTGCCAATGGCCGGCACTTCCTCCAGCCGATCCGCGAAACGCGGCAGGAACACGTCAGGAATTCGTCCCGCCCGCGGATGCGCATGGATAAGCTCCGCCAGCGTGCTGCGGCCATCGCCCACGATATAAGGAAAAAACTTGAAGGTCATGGACAGGATGCGCCCGCGGCCACCCCCTGGCTCGCGCGAATAGAACACGCCCGCTTCATTCGGAAAGGGAATGAGCTTCTGGACCAGAAGCACCGTTCCGCGTGCGAAACGCGCCAGCGTCTCGCGCAATTCCGCTGCATCATCGACGCGCCGTACGCCAGACCCCTTGCAGCCGATATCGGGCTTGATGACGATGGGAAAGGTCAGCCCCAAGCGGTTCATGATGGACGCTACCTGAGCGGCCGCATCCGTCCCGGCCGTGAACGTGCCGTAGGCTGCGATGACAGGATGCTGGTCGGGATGAACCTGATCGAGGATTGCCGATTTGCTCTCGCCGCACAGGCCGCCCGCAGGAATAGCAGGATTGGCCAATGCCGGCAGCGCGAAATCGCGATAGCGCAGGCCTAACACAATCCAATAGAGCGTGAGCGGCCCGTAGATCACCCAATTCGGCAAAAACTCAAAGCCGGCCGGCGCCCTGTGCTCCTGGTCCATCGCTGCCAACCTATGCCAGCCGCCGTTGACGGTATTGACCTCGTCCATAGGCATATTCACTCCTCATCGTGAGCCGCTCACGGCCTGCGCTGCGCGTCACGCGCGCAGAGACATTTCAGAACGCGGGTGCCAACACGATTTTGTTTCGCATTATATCGTGAGTTGTATCGTGAATAAATTTTACATACTTCCTACTATAGTGCAATAAGTGGATATCGAAAGCCAGTGAGGCCAAGATCGACATGTATTCCGATGACAAAACGGCCAGCCTCGCGAAGGACAGCGCTGACTGTCCTGTCTCTCCGCCTCAGCCAGATATCCATGGCAGTCACGCTATCGCGCCGCGGCCGCAAGGCCGTATTCTTGACAGCATCGTTGATGCCGTCGGCCATACCCCGCTCGTCCGTCTCAGCCGTATCGCCAAGACCTTCGATCTTTCGGCGGAAATTCTTCTCAAGCTGGAACATCTCAATCCGCTTGGCTCCATCAAGGATCGCATCGGTATTGCGATGATCGCGGATGCCGAAGCTCGGGGACAAATCACCCCGGAGCGCACGCTGATTGTCGAGCCGACCTCGGGCAATACCGGCATCGCCCTCGCCTTCGCCGCTGCAGCAAAAGGCTACCGGCTTCTCGTCGTCATGCCTGATTCGGTCTCCAGCGAACGCATCAAGCTGCTGCACCTGCTCGGCGTGCAGGTCGAATTGACGGATGCGGAACTCGGCATGGCACACGCCATCCGCCGGGTCGAAGAAATCGTCCGGCAGATACCGGGCGCCTGGTCACCACGGCAGTTCGACAATCCTGCCAACCCCGCCGTTCATGAAAAGACCACGGCGGAAGAGATCTGGCTTGATTGCGATGGACGCGTCGATATCGTGATCGCGGGCGTCGGCTCGGGCGGCACCATCAGCGGCATTGGCGCGGCGCTGAAGCCGCGCAACCCTGCCCTTCAGGTCGTGGCCGTCGAACCGGCCGAGAGCGCGGTTCTGTCCGGCGATGAGCCTGCCTCGCATGATATCCAGGGCATCGGCGCCGGCTTTATTCCAGCGACCTTGAATATGGCGATCATCGATCGCGTCATGCGGGTGACGACGGCTGAGGCCGGCGCCGCGGTGCAACGTCTCGCCCGGCGGGAAGGCATCGCCTGTGGCCTGTCCACCGGCGCGGTGCTTAGCGCTGCCATCATCCTGGCGCGCGATCCGACCAATGCGGGCAAGCGCATCGTCGCGATTGCGGCCTCCTCCGCGGAACGCTATCTGTCGATGCGCATCTTCAGCAGGATTGCCGAGGCCCCGGATAGTTATGCAGACCGTGACTAGCCTGCTCGCCGCCTTCCAGGATCGTCTTGTGCGGTCGCGTGAGACGGACCCTGTAGCTCTGGCCGAAATTGCGGCCATGCTGCACAATTGGCCGCAGCCTTTTGCGCTCAGCCAAAGAACGGTGCCTTATCAACAGCCTGTCTGCCGCCATCTGGACGCGGCTTTGGACGCTGCGTTGCGCGGACCGGAATCCGCTATCACGGCCGCCATCATACCGGCTATCGCCACGCTGCGCTGGACCTATGGCTACCCGTTCCAGCCGCGCTGGCCCGATCTCGCCAATACTATCGGCTTCGCGCAGCTGATTGGACCCACCGGCCTGATGGATGATGCGCAGCTGCATATTGGCCTCACCTTGATGGCGCCGGCCACGCATTATCCCATGCACAGCCATCCGGCGATCGAGACCTATCTCGTCCTCTCCGGCACCGCCCTGTGGCGGGTCACCGGCGCCCCCTTTGTCGCAAAACCTCCCGCCAGTCTCATCGTCCATGCCGATGGTATCGGCCATGCGATGGAGACAACCGATACACCGCTGCTGGCGCTCTTCGTCTGGCGGGGTGACCTCGTCACCGCGCCCGTCTATCTCGATGACTGACCGAGACCGGACCGCCGCGCCAGCGCCGCCTCGATCGCGCGCAGACCGTCAAAGACAAGGATAGCGAGCGCACCCACCATCAGGCCGCCCTGCACGACGAAGGCAAGATTGTTGGAGGTCAGCCCCGCGATGATGACAGCGCCAAGCGTGGAGGCCGCGACGGTGGAGCCGATCGTCGCAGTCGCGATGCTGATCACGACCGACAGGCGAATGCCCGCCAGAATGATCGGTGCGGCCAGCGGCAGTTCTACCTGCCACAGGCGCTGACGGCCGGTCATGCCCACGCCGAGCGACGCATCCATGATCGTGGGCGGCAGCGTGGACAGGCCCGTTAGCGTATTCTCAAAAATCGGCAATAGCCCATACAAAAACAGCGCGATCAGGGTTGGCCTGTCGCCGAAACCCAAGATCGGCACGGCCAGGGCCAGCACAGCCACGGGCGGAAAGGTCTGGCCGATATTGACCAGGCTACGCGCCAAAGGCAGAAATTCGCGCCCCGCGGGACGCGTCACCAAAACTGCCATGCCGATCGCCAGCACCGCGGCAGCCAAGGTTGCGACCGCGACGATTTCCAGGTGATGCAGCGTGAGCACGGCAAGACTGCCCTGGTCATAGATCGCCGGCGCCCCGTTTTCCGTCAGCGGCCGCAGCAGCGGCGCGAACCAGGCCGGGTGCCACAGGAAAGCGACCAGCACCGCAAGCAGAACAAGCCGCGGGATGACAGACCAACGCAGCCTCATGCCGCGGGCGGTCCGGGCGGGCGGCTCGCCGCGATCAGCCGTGCCCGCGTCACCCTGCCAAGCTGGGCGCCATCCGCCTGCCGCACCGGGGCTGCGTCCCGCCCGCTCCATAACAAGGCGGAGAATGCGTCGCGGGCTGAGATATCGGCGTCCAGCGCCTCCCCCCCCGCCTCCCCGGGCTCCAGCAGGTCACGCACCTTCAGCAAGGACAGCAGCCGTAGCGGACGGTCCCCCGCACCAACCAGACTATCCACGAAAGGCGTCGCCGGCGCCGAGAGAATCTCGGTCGGCGTCGCATATTGCAGCAGCCGGCCGCCATCCATCACCGCGATGCGGTCACCCAAATGGATCGCCTCTTCCATGTCATGCGTCACCATAATGATGGTGGTGCCGAAGCGCTGCTGGATGGCGCGCAGATCCTCCTGCGCCTTGGCGCGGATCACGGGGTCCAGCGCGCCGAAAGGCTCGTCCATCAGCAGCACATTGGGTTCGGCGGCCAAGGCGCGGGCCACGCCCACCCGCTGCTGCTGGCCGCCCGATAAGGCGGCCGGGTAGCGCCCTCCATATACCGCAGGGTCCAGCTGGAACAGGGTCAGCAGCTCCTCCACACGCGTCTTGATGCGCGCCCGGTCCCATCCCAGCAATGCCGGCACGGTGCCGATATTCTGTGCGACCGTACGATGCGGAAACAACCCATGACCCTGAATGGCGTAGCCTATCCTGCGGCGCAGCAGATAGGTGGGCAGGCTGCGCGTATCCTCCCCATCGATGCGAATGCTGCCCTCAGTCGGCTCCACCAGCCGGTTTATCATGCGCAGCAGCGTCGTCTTGCCTGAGCCTGATGTACCGACAATGACGGCAATGCTATGGGCGGGAATAGTGAGCGATACACGGCTCACCACCTCTGTCCCGTCATAGCGCTTGGTGACGTCGTCAATCTCGATCATGCAGTGCTACTAGGGTTGGAGGGTGGGGAGAGCGCGTCGACCACGGCATCCAGCAGCACGGCGGCCGCGAAAGCCAGCGCCACCGTCGGTACCGCGCCCAGCAGCACCAGATCCATCGCCGTCTGGCCGATGCCCTGGAACACGAAAACGCCGAAGCCGCCGCCACCGATCAGTGCGGCGATCGTCGCCAGCCCGATATTCTGCACAAGCACGATGCGAATGCCGGTGACGATGGTCGGCAGCGCCAATGGTAACTCCACCTGCCACAGTCTCTCGAAACTCGTCATGCCCATGCCCCGCGCCGCATCGATGGCCGCGGCCGGAACGGAGGCGAGACCGGCCACCGTATTCGCCACCACGGGCAGCAGCGCATAGAGGAACAGGGCCAGAAGCGCAGGCGCCATGCCGATGCCCTGAATGCCGATGGCAGCCGCGCCCGGCACATGCAGCGCAATCCAGCCGAGCGGCGCTATCAGAATGCCGAACAGCGCGATGGAGGGAATGGTCTGCACCAGGTTCAGCGTATTCAGCACGGCATTGCGCAGCGATGCGACCCGGTAGCTGAGCACGCCGAGCGGCAGTCCGACGATGGCCGCCGCAATCAGAGAGCCGAAGGCCAATTCCAGATGCGCGCCGGCGGCCGCCCAAAAGCTGTCGCTCCGCACCGCGTATTCTTTCATGATCGACAGGTGGCTCCACAAGCCGCTGTCGAGGATCAGGCCGACCACCACGGCCGTCGCTACCAGCGCCGCAACGCGCCCCAAGGGACCGGGCCGCAGCCGCGTCAGCCCATCGGCCAGAAGCAGGGCCATGGCGAAAGCCAACAGCCAGAAACCGGCAGCCGGTGCAGCGCGCGCATAAGGATTGCCGGGCGGCGTGAGGATGGCGCAGCTGCACCCAATCGCGACAGCCAGCGCCAGAAGGGCAATCACCGCGGCGGCAATGCGCAGCAAGACACGCCCGCGCAGGCATCCCAGCCCAAGCGCCACGATGACGATAGCCAGCAAGAGACCAGCGCCCCACGCCGGCAACGCCTGCAGCAGGTCATGCGCCACACCGGGCAGGATGCGATTAGGCCGGACGGAGACGAAGGGCAGGGCCAAGCCGCCACAGACCACCACGGCGATAACAAGGCCGACGCGGTTCACCTGGAACCGCGCCGGAGCAGCCTCTCCATACCCGAGCCTGGATCGCGCCACTTACTTCAGGAAGCCGTTCTTCTTGAGAAAGTCTTCGGCCACCGCCTGGGCCGGCTCGCCGCCCACCTGCACCCGCCCGTTCAGCTCCTGTAAGGTCACCAGATCGAGCTTATCGAAAACGGGTTTCAGTAAAGTCGCGATCTCGGGGTGCTGCTTCAGCACGGCGTCACGGATGATCGGCGTGGGCTCATAGACCGGCTGCACATGCTTGTCGTCTTCCAGCACAACCAGTCCCGAAGGCGCGATGCCGCCATCAGTGCCATAGACCATGGCGGCATTGGCGCCGTTCGTCTTGTTGGCGGCGGCCGCAATGGTCGCGGCCGTGTCACCGCCCGACAGAACGATGAGCTGGTTGGGCGTCAGGGTGAAGCCGTAGGTCTTCTCGAAAGCCGGTAGCGCGCCGGCGGAATTCACGAATTCGGCCGAGGCGACCAGCTTCACGGTGCCGCCGCCCGTCACCCATTTGCCGAAGTCGCTGAAGGTCACGACATGGTTCGGGCTTGCCACATCCTGCCGCAGCGCCACTGCCCAGGTATTATTGGCGGGCGCGGGCGTCAGCCAGACGATCTTGTTCGCGGCATAGTCCAGGGACTTCGCGAGTTCGTAGCCCTGATGGGCATCTTTCCAGGCCGGGTCATCGGGCTTGTTGAAGAAGAACGCGGCATTGCCGGTATATTCGGGGTAGATGTCGATCGCGCCGGAGATGATCGCCTTGCGCACCACGGGCGTGGTGCCGAGCTGAATGCGATCTTTGGTCTGGATGCCGTGGGCCTTGAGCACATCCAGAATGATATTGCCCAAGACGCCGCCTTCGGTATCGATCTTGGAGGAGACCACGACCTGGGCCTGGGCCTGGGGCATCGCCGCCATCAGTGACAGCGTGAGCGCCGCTCCGCCCAGAATATTCCGTAAGCCCATCGCGACAAATCCCCCATAAAACACGCGAATAAATAGCTATTTCATCTCGCGCTTTGTTGTTTAGACTTTTGGCATACGTATAAAGCCCGAGCAAGATGCATAACGGATATCTTGCGTGGCCCGCATGGACCCGCCGATCACAATCTCGAAACCGCATAGCGCGCGGCAGCTTACGGCCAAATCTAGCCCCAGCCGCCGTCCTCAAGGCAAGCGTATCTAGCGAACGAAAAACGCTAATAATGGCGTGACATTGGACATTGACCACTTTTCATGCGTTATGGATGCGTGTATTGCACGTTTAGCGAATGAGAAGGCGTGATATGATCTGGTTTCGGCGGCCCCACTCCTGTCGGTGATCACGCGCATCCTCGCGGTCCGCCTTCCTATCACCACGCTCGGACAGATCTCCATGAATAGCTCTCTCGTGCCCCAGCCGGCACAGCACCTGATGGCGCGCCCACCGCGCCCCGCGCGTCCCCAGCCATGACAGCGACCGCCATTCGCGCCCAGGCGATCAGCAAAAGCTTCGGCTCCAACCGGGTTTTGGACGGCGTGTCGCTGTCCCTGGCGCCGGGTGAGGTTGTGGCCCTGATGGGTGCCAATGGGGCCGGCAAATCCACGCTGGTGAAGATCCTCGCCGGCGTCCATGCGCCGGACGAGGGCAGCATCGACATCGGCGGACAGATCTGCCGTTTGGCAAGCCCGGCGCAGGCCCAGGCGGCCGGTATCCTCTCGGTCCATCAATCCGTGATCGAAGGCGGCGTCGCCGCCCTTTCGGTCGCCGAAAACCTCGTGCTCGACGAAATCTGCGGCGCCCGCCTGCCGGTCTATCTCAGCCCCCGCCGCATACGCCGCCGCGCGGCCGAAATCGCCGCGAAGACCGGCCTTACGGTTGATCTATCACAGCCGCTCTCCGCCCTGAGCCTCGCCGAACGGCAGCTGGTTGCGATCGCCCGTGCTTTTGCGGGTCAACCGCGGCTGCTGATCCTGGACGAGCCGACCGCCTCTCTTTCGGCGGCCGAGGCCGAGCGGCTGTTCACCCTGGTGGAACGCGTCAAGGCCAGCGGCATTGCGGTGCTGTTTATCTCCCACAAGCTCGCCGATCTGCGCCGCATCGCCGACCGCGCGGTGGTGCTGCGCCATGGAAGGGTGCAGGGCGAATTCACCCGTCCGCTGGATCTCGCGGCCGCCACGCGCGCCATGATCGGGCGTGACGTCGTGCCGACCGCACGCATCCAGACCACCGCCGAACGGACACCGCGCGCCACCCTCCACGGCGTGCAGCTGCGGAGCGACGCGCCCGCCATCGATCTCGATCTGTTTCCGGGCGAAATCACCGTCGTCACCGGCCCGCTCGGCGCCGGCAAAAGCAGCCTTCTGGAAGTGCTCTTCGGCCTGCGTCCGCCCGCTGCCGGCGAGGTGACGCTCGACGGCCGGCCGTGGAGGCCGCGCGGCCCTTCGGACGCCATCGGCTCAGGCGTCTTCATGGCGGGCGAGGACCGCTGGCGTACCTCTCTTGCCCCGGCGGAGACGCTCGGCGCCGATCTCGCGGGCACCATCGCGCTGCCGCATCTGCAGCACTGGTCGCATGCCCTCGGCTTTATCGGCTTCGGCCGCGAACTGGCGGCAGCGCAAGCCGCCATCCGTCGCCTCGGCATCGTCTGCCGCGGCCCGCGCGACCGGCTGGACCACCTCTCGGGCGGCAATCAGCAGAAGGTCGTGGTCGCCCGCTGGCAGGCCCAGCCCGCCAATCTGCTGCTGCTCGACGAGCCTTTCCAGGGCGTCGATCTCGGTGCGCGGCATGATCTCATCGCCTCTCTGCGCGCGATGGACCCCAAGGCCGCCATCCTCATCGCCACCAGCGACGTCGAGGAGGCGCTGGAAGCCGCCGACCGCATTCTCATCCTGCGCGACCGCGGCATCGCCGCCGAATATCGCCCCGGCCAGGAGGATTTCCTGAGCCGCCTGACCAATCTCGAAACGCTTGTTGCCGGAGCCGCCGACTGATGAGTGATTTGGCTCGATCCACGACATCCGAGGGCGCGCAGCGGCGCGGGACACAGCATCCGGCCGCCATCCTGGGCAGCCTGGCCGGAAAGGGCGCGATCTTCATCATCCTGATCGCGCTCCTCGCGATCTTCGCCGTCATCCAGCCGGTCTTTCTGCGCGCCGCCAATCTGCTCGACATTCTCGAAGCCGTCTCCGTCACGGCGCTGCTGGGCCTGGGCATCACCATCAGCCTCGCGGTCGGCGGGTTCGATCTCTCGGTCGGCAGCACGGCCGCCATGGGCGTCATGACGGCCGCCTATGCCCAGGTCGTCTGGGGCTGGGGCGCGGTGCCGACCGTCCTGCTCGTGCTCGGCGTCGGCATCGCCATCGGTCTCTTCAACAGCCTGCTCATCATCGTGCTGCGCGTGCCCGATCTGCTCGCCACACTCGGCACGCTGTTCCTGGTCGGCGGTTTGCAGCTCATTCCGAGCGCGGGCAATTCCATCTCCACCGGCATGGTCTTTGCCGACGGCACCGAAGCGGACGGCATCTTCTCCCCCGCCTTCCTTGCCCTCGGCCGCACGCGCCTCTGGGGTCTGGTGCCGCTGCCGGTCGTCATCCTCGGCATCGTCGCCATCCTGCTCTGGGTGCTGATGGAGCGTCTGCGGTGGGGCCGCGCCATCTATGCCGTCGGCGGCAATGAGCGCGCCGCCCATCTCGCCGGCGCGCCCACGGCCCGCCTCCGCGTCTTCGCCTATGCGCTGTCCGGGCTGCTGTCCTCGCTCGGCGGCGTGCTGCTCGCCGCCCGCGTCGGCCGCGGCGATATCATGACCGGCGGCTCCCTGCTGCAGGACAGTTTCGCCGCTGCCCTGATCGGCTTCGCCGTGCTCAACCTGCGGCGGCCGAATATCCTCGGCACCGTTGTCGGCGCCATTCTCGTCGGTGTGCTGCTCAACGGCCTCACCATGCTCAACGCGCCGTACTACACGCAGGATTTCATCAAGGGCGCGGTCCTCGTGGGCTCGCTTGCCCTCACCTATCGGCTCGGCCGCGACCGGCGCTGAGCGCCCATCACGCATCGTCAACTGAGGTAAAATTCCCATGAGGAAACGTCTTCGCGCCCTGCCCCTGCTGCTTTCGGGCGTCATCCTGGCCGCCGCCGGCATCCTGCCCGCCCGCGCTGCCGGCTTGCCCGGCGCACCGGCCCCCTTCGACCAGGGCGACGTCAAGGTCGCCCTGATCAGCCTGATTTCGCAGGGTGATTTCTTTCAGGCCTACCGTGTCGGCGCCGTGCGCCAGGCCAAGGCGCTCGGCATCAATCTGCGTCTCTTCCCCGGCAATGGTGACGGTGCGGTGGAACGCGATGCCGTGCAGCAGGCGATCAACCTTGGCGTGAAGGCCATCATCATCGACCATGGCCGTCTCGATACGTTGTCCGACCTCGTCAACCAGGCGCTCAAGGCCGGCATCAAGGTCGTGGCCTTCGACGTCAACCTGAACAACCCCGCCATCCCGCAGGTTGAGCAGAGCGACAAGGACCTCGCGACCCTCGTGCTCGGCCAGGCGCTGAAGGATAACGGCACGTCCTTCGATGCCGGTCTCGTCTTTGTCGCGGGCTTCGCGCCGCTCGATCGCCGTCGCGCCGTCTGGGACGATGTGCTGAAGCAGAACCCCAATATTCATCAGGTCGCGCAATGGGGGTCGGTCAGCAACCCGGTCGCGACCAATGTCGCCGATCAGACGGCCGCCGTCTTCCGGGCGCATCCCGATATCTCGGTGGTCTTCGCGCCCTGGGACGAATTCGCCCGCGGCGCCAATCTGGCCGTGGCCGAGAACAAGCTTTCCTCCAAGGTGAAGATCTACAGCGCCGATATCTCGACCGCCGATATTCAGGCCATCCGCGCCCCTGACAGCGCCTGGGTCGCGACGGCTGCCACGAATCCGGCAGTGGTGGGAGAAGTCTCCGTCCGTGCCGCGGCCCTGCTGCTCGCGGGCCAGGACCCAGGGCATGAAATCCTGGTCGAGCCCGCGCTCGTCACCCGCGATCTTCTCGTGAAGGACAATATCCAGAACGTGAAGGATCTGGAGGAGAAGGTGCCGTCCTTCGCCGGCAGCTCCGCCGCGACCGCCGCCTGGATTCCGGTTCCGCGCAGCTAAGCCTGCCCGGACCACGCAAGTTGTCTTGTCGCCGATGCTCTCGCGCATCGGCGACGGCAGCTCACACCGCCGAATGATGGGACAAACCGATCATGGCCTATGACCGTTCCAACCTGCCCGAGGATTTCAAGCTGGGCTCCGCCTGGGGCGGCTCAGATGATGCTGAATTCGATCGGCTCAGCCAGCGCTTCCGCCCGCTCTTCACCCGCATCCGCGAGAACGCCATCAAGCGCGAGCTTGACCGCGACCTGCCCTATGATGAGATCGACTGGCTGCGGGACGCAGGTTTCACGGCGCTGCGCGTGCCCAAATCTGCGGGCGGTCTGGGTGTCAGTCTCAAGACCTTCTTCGCCCTTCTGATCGAACTGTCGGAGGCGGACTCCAACATCACCCAGGCTTTGCGCGCCCATTACGGCTTCGTCGAACATATCCGCACCGAAGCCCCGCCCGAACGTCAGGCCCGCTGGTATGAGCGGCTATTGCGCGGCGATGTCGTCGGTGCCGGCTGGTCGGAACTCGGCAATGCCAAACAGGCCCGCTTTTCCACCGAGGTCCGGCAGACGGCGGAAGGATGGCGGCTCAACGGCTCCAAATTCTACACCACCGGCACGCTCTTTTCAGACTGGGTGCATGTCGGCGCGTCGGATGCCGATGGCAATGGCGTCAGCGTCGTGGTGTCGCGCCGCGCGCCGGGTGTCGAGGTTGTGGATGACTGGAATGGCATGGGCCAGCGGCTGACCGCCAGCGGCACCACGCATTTCCAGAACGTCGCTGTCGACGAGGCGGACATCGTCGCGGAGCGCGCCCCCTTCTCCTATTCGGAAGGGTTCTATCAGCTGGTGCATCTGGCGACCCTCGCCGGCATCGCCCGCGCGGCGGCCAGCGACACCGCTGCCATCCTCCGCGCCCGCAAGCGCAGCTACAGCAATGCGCCAACATCGAGTGCGGCCGACGACCCGCAACTGCTTCAAGTCATCGGCCGCGTGCGGGCCCATGCCTATTCCGCCGGCGCCATTGTGCATCAGGCAGCGCGCGCGCTCGACCGCGCGGCGGACGCCGTCGGGCAGCATGACGAACTGGCTGTGGTGGCCGAGGCCGAAATCGAAATCTGGCAGGCACAGACTGTGGTGTCTCAGCTTGTCATAGACGCGACCGCCGCTCTGTTTGATGCGCTCGGCGCCTCGGCCACGCTGCGCGATACCGGGCTTGATCGCTACTGGCGCAATGCGCGCACCATCAGCTCCCACAATCCGCGCGTCTATAAGGATCGCATCGTCGGTGACTTCGCCGTCAACGGCCGCATTCCCCAGGGGCAATGGCGTATCGGACGGGCCTGACGTCGTTAACAACTAAATTCCATCGTTTATTATAAAAATCACGTTGCCATGTGATGGTGCATCCTATATCGCTCACGCATTCGCGATTATGCGTCCTCCGTTTGCGATATAGGTGTGCTATGCGCGTTGCTTTCAAAAACCGGCTTCTCGCCGCTTCTGCTGTTTTCGCCTTTGGCGTGGCCTCACTCGGCGCGGGCCGCGCCCAGGCCGCTGGCCTGCCCGGCGCGCCCCCGCCCTTCGACAAGGGTGGTGTGACCATCGCGGTCGTGAACTATCTCAGCGGCAGCGATTTCCTCCAGGCCTATGAGGCGGGCGCCGCGCGCCAGGGCAAGGCCCTTGGCGCCTCTATTCGTCTGTCGGAAGCGCAGCAGGACCCCAACCGGCTGCGCGCCCTGGTGCAGCAGGCGATCGACCTGCATGTCCAGGGGATCGTCATCAACAACGGCACCAAGGAAGCGCTGCGCGACGTTGTGCAGCAGGCGCAGGCTGCGGGCATCAAGGTCGTCACCTATGACCTCGATCTCGGCCTGCCCGGCGTGCCTGTGGTCGAGCAGAACGACCACACCATGGCCGATCTCGTGCTCGCCCAGGCGCTGAAAGACAATGGCGATCACTTCAACGCCGGCGAGGTCTATGTCGCGGGCTTCCTGCCGCTGGACCATCGCCATGCTGCCTACCGCGCCTTCCTGGCCGCCCATCCCGGCATCAAGAACCAGGCGGTCTGGGGAATCGTCAACAGCACGACCCCCGCCTCCGTCGCCGATCAGACCCAGGCAGTCTTCCGCGCGCACCCGGATATCACGGTCGTCTTCACGCCTTGGGACGAATTCGCGCGCGGCGTGAAACTCGGCCTTGGCGAATCGGGTCTGAACGCCAAGGTCCGCATCTATGGCGTCGATACCTCAACCTCTGACATCCAGGCGATGCGCGAGCCGAACAGCCCCTGGGTCGCAAGTGCCGCGACCAATGCCGCCGTCGTGGGCGAAGTATCGGTCCGCGCCGTCGCCCTGCTGATCGCGGGCCAGAATCCGGGCGCCAAAATCGACGTCAACCCGCATCTCATCACGCGGGACGAGCTGCTGAAGAATGATATCAAGACCATCCAGGATCTGGCCGCCAAGGACCCCGATTTCAGACAAAGTGATGCGGCGACCGCGTCCTGGATTCCTGTGGTTTCGGCGAAGTAACAGCGGCGGAGTGGCCCCCGGACCATGACGGATCTCGTTCCTGACTATGCCCGCAACATGCGGCTGATCGGCCATAGCGACCAGGCCGGCCGGTCGGATGGCGTGCAGCTCATGGTCCATCGCGGTTATGCCTATATCGGCCAGTTCGTCTCCGAAGGCTTCAGCATCGTCGATGTGCGTGACCCGCGGCGCCCGCGCGCTACGGGCTTCGTCGCCGCGCCGCGCAATACCTGGAATAACCATCTGCAGGCCCATGATGACCTGCTTTTGGTTGTCCATGCAAAGAACCTGTTCGCCGATCCTGCCTTCGCGGATGAGCACGCCTATTACGGCGGCTCGGTGGCGGAGACGCTGGCCTCGGCCCAGCCCGCCAAACCGGCGCGGAACTGGAGCGCGGGTCTGGCGATCTATGATCTGAAAGACCCCGAAGCCCCGCGCCAGATCGGCTTCATGCCGGTCGAGGGCGTCGGCCTGCACAGGCTTTGGTATACGGGCGGGCGTTACGCCTATGCCTCCGCCCTGCCCGACGGGTTCAGCGACTATATCCTGATGACGATCGACGTCTCCGAGCCCACCCGCCCACGCGAAGTCGGCCGCTTCTGGCTGCCTGGCATGAATCTCGCGGCCGGCGAGCGGCCAGGCTGGCCCCCCACGCAGCGCGTCGCCCTGCACCACGCGACCGTCTCCGGCACCACCGCCTATGGCTGCTGGCGCGATGGCGGATTGACGCTGATTGACGTGGCCGACCCCGCCGACCCCAAGCTGATCGTGCATCGCAACTGGGCGCCGCCCTATGGCGGCGGTACCCATAGCGCACTCGCTCTCCCCGGCCGCGATCTGCTCATCGTGGCGGATGAGGCCGTGCTCGACAATCAGGAAGACGGTCTCAAACTCACCTGGGTCTTCGATATTCGCAATCCGCAAAATCCCGTCAGCATCAGCACTTTCCCGACACCGGCGGAGCGTGACTACAAGGCCAAGGGCGCCCATTTCGGCCCGCACAACCTGCATGAGAACCGGCCCGGCAGCTTCATCAGCGACACGCTGATTTTCGCGACCTACCAGAATGCCGGCGTGCGCGCTTTCGACATCTCCAACCCCTACCAGCCGGTGGAGACCGCGGCCCTAGTGCCCCCGGCACCGACGCGCATGATAGACCGGCGGCCCGGCCGCCCGCCCATCATTCAAACCTGCGACGTTTTCGTGGACGAGCGCAGCCTCGTCTATACGACGGACTATAATGCCGGGTTGCATATCATGGAGTATCTCGGCTGACGGCGGCTTTGCCGCAGGCGACGAGCAGGATAGTGATCATGGCCGTTCACAGGGGCGGCCGCCGGCCGCATCATCGGGTATCGCCGCATCGGTCCCCGACGCATGCGTCGATTTTGAAATGAGGCATGACATGGCGCGCGATCCGCTGGATTTTCTCTGGTTCATCCCCTCCTCCGGGGACGGGTCCTATCTTGGCTCGAACACGCTGGCGCGCACCTCGGACCCGGCCTATTTCGCGGAAGTGGCCCAGGCCGCGGACCGGCTCGGCTATTCAGGCGTGCTCATTCCCACGGGGGCGGCCTGCGAAGAGTCCTTCGTGCTCGCGGCCTATCTCGCGGCCTATACCGAACGGCTGAAATTCCTGGTCGCCGTCCGGCCGGGCACCGCCTCCCCCAGCCATTACGCGCGCCTCGCCTCCACGCTCGATCGCGTCTCGCACGGCCGCCTTCTGCTCAATATCGTCGTCGGCGGCAGTACCCACGAACTGGCGGGTGACGGCATCTTCCTGCCCCATGATGAGCGGTACGACCACGCGGCGGAGTTCTTTCAGGTCTTCAACAGCCTGATCGAAACCGGCCAGGGTCATCTCGACGGCAAATACATCACAGCCCATCATGCGACGCTCGGCGTGCCGCCGGTGCAGGAGCCGCGTCCCCCGATCTATTTTGGGGGCTCATCGGATGCCGCGGTCGATTTTGCGGCTGGCATCATCGACAAATACCTCACCTGGGGTGAGACGCCGGCCCAGGTGGCCGAAAAAATTGCGCATGTGCGCCGCGCTGCGGCGAAGCACGGCCGCGAGGTCACCTTCGGTATCCGCCTGCATTTCATCGTCCGTGAAACCGATGAAGAGGCCTGGGCAGCGGCGGACCGGCTGATCTCCCATCTGACGGATGAGACCATTGCGGCCGCGCAGGAAGTGCTCAGCAAGCAATCTGATTCCGTGGGGCAGGCACGTATGCAGGCCCTGCATCAGGGGCGCCGCGACAAGCTGGAAGTCTCGCCCAATCTCTGGGCGGGTGTCGGCTTGGTGCGCTCCGGCGCCGGCACCGCGCTGGTCGGATCACCCAAGACCGTCGCCGCCCGTCTGCGGGAATATCAGGATCTGGGGATCGACACGGTCATCGCGTCAGGCTTTCCGCATCTCGAGGAAGCCTATCGCGTGGCGGAGTTGCTGTTCCCCGAACTCGGCATCGCCTCTCCGGTGGCGCCGCTGCGCGCGACCTTTGGCGAGGAGCGCGTCTTCGGCGGTGGCGGCCATGCCGGCAACGTCAAGCGCGGCACAGCATCCTGACAGTGCGGTGGCGGCGGTGGGCCTCGCCATTTATTCTGGAACAAAATTAGTTACCATGGGCGTTGTATTTGACCTGCATTTGCAACCGGAATAATGAAATGGTCTCTGGCATTTGACCGATAAAGGACCATGACATGACCAAGCCCATGGCTATCATTCTCCTGGTTTGCACGATGGCTGTCGCCGCCTGCACGGAAAAGCCGGTCTCGGCGCGTCTCACCAACCCCGCCCCGGGCTCGAACGGCGCGGCTGCTGAAGCCAAGTAATCTGCCACCCTCAGGCTGCATGCGCCGCCTGAGGGTCCTTTGCAGCGCGACAAGGGCGCCTAGCCTGTCTTATTTGCCGATGCCCGCCGTCATGCCGCGGACAAAAAATCGCTGGCTGGCGAGATAGAGAATGAGAAGTGGCAGAATGGAAAGCAGCGCACCCGCCATCATCATCGGCTCGTTGGTGGCAAAGCGCCCCTGATACAAAGCCAGTCCCGCCATCACGGTCCGCTGCCGGTCATCCTGCAGAAAGACGAGTGCAAACAGCAGTTCGTTCCAAACCCAGATGGTATTGACGATCACCAGGGTGAAGGTCGTCGCGACCGACAGGGGCATGACAATCCGCAGCAGAATGCGCGTATGCGAGGCGCCGTCGATGGTCGCCGCCTCGATCAGCTCCTGGGGCAGCTCGCGAAAGAAATTGGCGAGGAAGAAGATGGAGAAGGGAATGAGCAGCCCCGTATAGACCAGCGTCACTGACGGCAGGGTATTGATCAGGCCCGCCTGCACCATCACCGTGAACAGCGGCACGACCAAAGCCACCGGCGGCAGTGCCATCAGGGCAATATTGATGTTGAAGAAGGTGCGCCGGCCGACAAAGCGGCCAAAGGCAATCGCATAGGCCGCGAAGACCGCAATCACCGTCGCCGCGACCACCGCGACCAGCGCCACCAGGATACTGTTGAGGGTCCATCGCCCGAAGGGCATGGTCTGAAAGACGTCCATAAAGCCATGCAGGCTGGGCGATGTCGGCAAGCCGGTCGGATTGCTGACATAGGCTTGCTGAGTCTTCAGCGCCGTCTGCATGATGAACCAGAGCGGATAGATCGAGACGACCGTCAGTCCAATCAGCAACAGCTGCTGCAGGCCCGGCACAAGCAACCGTTTCATAATCCACCCTCGGAGGACTGGGCTCGCATGCGCAGATAGACAAAAATCAGCACGCTTGCCAGGCCAAGCAGCACGACCACGGCCGCGGAGGCGACGCCGATGGCGCCATTCTCAAATCCATTCTCAAAAATATAGAATTCCAGCACGCTGGAGGATTCCGCCGGGCCGCCCTTGGTCAGCACATAGACATAGGTAAAGATGGCGGAGAGGACGGTAATCGCTTCCACAATCATGAAGAATTCGATCACCCGTCGTATCTGCGGCAGCAGGATCGACCATTGAATCTGCCAGCCGCTGGCGCCGTCAATCCGCGCGGCCTCGACCAGCTCTTGCGGCACCGCGAGGAGAGCGGCCGCGAAAACGACGATGCCGAAGCCCAGCTGCTGCCAGATGATGACGCCGCCGATCGTGGGCACCACATTGGAGGCTGAGCCAAGCCAATCCGCCGCCAGGAAACCCAGATGCCAGTGCAATAGCTGGGTATTGAGCACGCCACGCTGCTCCAGCAGAAAGCTGAAGGTGAGCCCGATCGCGGTGGCCGGAAGGATGTAGGGCAGAAAGACGATCGCGCGGTAATATTGCCAGCCACGCACCTGCGCATTGAGGATGAGCGCGATGATCAGGGCCAGCACCGTCATAATCGGCACAGTCAACAGCAGCTTCAGATTGTTGAGCAAAGACCCAACAAAAACCGGGTCCTGCCACAGGCCTTCATAATTCGCTGTACCCACATAGGTCAGATCACCCACCGCGCCCGAATAGAAACTGAAGCGGATGACCTCAACCAGCGGATAGCCGAAGGCCGCCACCAGCGCCAGCACAGCCGGCAAGACAAAGGCATAGGCCCAAAGACACCGGCCATCGAATCGCTTCTGTTTGGAAAGGCGGCGAAGGGTCTCTTCGCCGCCGCTCGCCAAGGCTCGCCGGACCGAATGGTCGGCTTCAGCCATGAGTCGCTGCCCAGGTCTTGAACTGCCGGAATTCCTGCACCTGCTGCAGACGCCATTGCTTGATCACGCGGTCCCAAATCGCGACCGCCTGGTCTGGCGTGCCGGCCTTCGAGGTAATCAGCTGCCCGGCCGGAATATCGGCATTGTTGTCGACCTGCGGCGGCAGATAGTTTTCCAGCCAGATTGAGACCGGCGCAGTATCCAGCTCATAGAGCTGCTTGGCGAGCGGATCGGAAATCGCAGAAACCGGAAACCGCTTGTCGGCCGGAAAGGCGTTGGTCTGGCTGTAGAGCGTCTTCAAATTATCCGGCTGGTGCAGCCAGGCCAGAAAGGCCGCGGCCGCAGGCTTGTTTTTGGACCAGCTGGTGATGAACTCGTCCGAGGATTGCGTGACGTCATAGGTATCGGCCAGCTTGCCATTGCCCCAGATGGGCGGTGCCGCCACGCCGATTGACTTGGCACCCAGCGTCTGCTCCCAGGTCAGCACATTGCCGTCGGTCGCAAAGGACATCGCGACCTTTTTCTGCGGGAACAAGGTCCAGCCCTGGGTCAGGCTGAGCGAGGCGACGTCGGAATTGACATAGCCCTTCGCGATCATATCCTGCATCAGGCCATAAAGGTTGCGCAGAACCGTATCGAACTGCGCCATCTTATAGGTGCCGGTATTGGCGATCGCCGATTTGAGCTGGTCGAGCGAGTCGAGTTCCTGCTTGGCGTAGATCGCAAACATCCAGGCGCCGAAAAACCCGTCGCTATTGCCCATGCCGAACGGCGTAATGCCATGCGCCTTCAAGGCCGCGCAATCGGCCAGGAAGTCTGTCCAGGTCTTGGGCGGCGTCTCGGGGTCAAGACCGGCCTGCTTGAAAAGATCCTTGTTCCAAACAAGTGGCACGCCAATCAGATACAGCGGCATGGCGATGATTTTGTCGCCCGCCACATTCTCATTGGTATTGAGCCATTGCGAGGTCTCGGCTGCCGGCACGTAATCCGAAATCGGCACGGCAGCACCGGTCCAATAGGGCGTCAGCGTCGGCAGCGTCGCCCATTGCGTATCCATATCGGGGCCAGACTTGCTTTGGGCGGCCAGGCGGAAGGCGCCGATCAGCGTGTCTGAGGATTGCGGCACGATATCGAGGCTGACCTTCGGATTGAGCGTCTCATAGGTCTTGACCGCGCCTGCGAGCCATTTGTCGATGCCTGGCACATCGCTCTCACCCCAGAACCAGAAGGTCAGCTTGGCCGCTTCTGCGCTGCTGGTGGACGCGCTTTGGGCGAGCGCGGCATGACCGCCAAGGCCCAGCATGGCGCCGACCGCGAGGGCGGCACGAAGCCCCCGGCCGCGGAGCCGTCGCCAGCCTATCCGGTGAAGGGTATGCGAGATCATCGTACTTATCCCTTGCTGCTATGAGTGTGATGGCTTCTCTTCAGTCACGCGCGCCGGGCCTTGGCAGCATGGCGCCTGGGCAATGTCTTTTTTGGTATCAGAACGATATTATGGCTTGCTCTCACAGACGATTTGGCCGCCATCGACCACAATCGTCGTTCCGGTGACATAGCTTGCCTCGTCTGAGGCAAGATAAAGACAGGCGTTGGCGACATCGGACGGCGTGCCCAATCGGCCCAAAGGCACCGACCGCTCCATGCCCGCGATGAAGTCGAGCGTGCGCGACCGTCTGATTTCATCGGTCAAGACATTCCCCGGCTCGACGCCATTGACGGTAATGCCGTAGGGCGCGAGTTCCATACACGCGCTGCGGATCAACCCGACAATACCCGCCTTGCTCGCAGCATAATGGCTATGGCCGGGACTGCTCACCCGCGGCCCGGTAATGGAGGAGGTGAAAATCATGCGGCCGCTGCCTTGACGCTTCATCGCCGGCAGGCAGGCGCGCAGCGACAGAAAGGCGCCCTTCAGATTGACCGCCAGAACATGGTCCCATTCTTCTTCGGTCACGTCCTCGATCATCGTCCAGGGATAGATGCCGGCATTCTGGCACAGAATATCCAGCCGGCCGAAGGCGCTTTCGGCTTCCCCGGCAATGCGCGCGTTATCCGCAGCCGAGGTCACGTCCATCTGGACGAAGCGGATCGGGGCTGAGTCCGGCAGGCTGACCATCAGCGCTGCGCCAGACCGCTCGTCCCGATCACCGATCACGACAGAGGCGCCTTCTTCCAGGAAGCGCGTGACAATGCCGGCACCAATGCCGCGGGCACCGCCGATCACAATGGCCACTTTCCCCGCGAGACGTTTCATGACCACCCCGAATACACAAAGCCATTGGCACAAAACATGCCTTCCGAAATGCGGCATGTGTCGAAGATCTCAGGAGCCTGCTTGAAGCGAAACCTGATTCGCTTAGTTCCGAATAATTTGTCCAACAGACAAGACAGCAGTTCAATATACTGGACAAGCTTACGATAGGCTTTAAAACAGCGCAACGACATATTCGGAAGACTGACGTGGGTGATTCGACTGAAAACGCGCGGGTCCGGGGCGTGGATCGCGTGCTCGACCTGCTCAAGGCGCTGCACAGCGCGGGCAAGCCGCTGCGCATCGGCGAACTTGCCCGGCACCTGAACGCACCGCGCTCGACGACCTATAATCTTGTCAATCGCCTGCTCGAAGGCGGCATTTTAGAAATCTATGACGATCATTCACGCGTTTTCTTCGGACGGACGCTGCATTTCTATGGGGCCGACTATCTGAACAACCACCGGCTCAGCCGCCTGGCCAGCGAAGAAGTGGCGGCGCTCGCCAGGCTGACGGGGCAGACGAGCCAGTTCTGCACTCTCAACGGCAATAAGTTCACCGTTCTGCACATGAAGACCGGCCGCGCCTTCTTCAAAATCAGTTCCGACGTCGGCCGTGACATGCCCATCCCCTGGACCGCGTCCGGGCGCCTATTGGTCGATCACCTCAATGCAGAGGCGATCAAAGCCTTCATCCCTGCGGAGGACTTCGTCCTGCCCGACGGACACAGTCTTGATGCCGACCAGTTCTGCCATGAGGTTGCGCAAGCCCATGCGCAGAATTTCTTCACGACCAGCGGGCTCGTCGATGATTTCGCGGATTGTCTTGCCGTGCCGGTGCGCGGCAAGACCGGAATCACCCTGGGCTGCATGTGCCTCATCATTCCGCGCGACCGCGCCGTGGATGACCGCAGCCGGTGGGAGGATGCGCTGAAGGACAGCGGCAAGCGCCTGGCCCAGAAGCTCAACGAAATCGCGCCGTCCGCCGAAGACAAAAGCGACACGGCATCCCTTGACATAACCTAGGCTTGCTTCCTCATCCTCTCATCGGGTCTGACCCGGCACGGCTGGCCGGGTATCGCCACAATAACCGGCACAATATTCGTCCTTTGCTTATCAGACGGGCAATCTCCGTCTGATCGCCCTGTTTTGGCAATGCGCCGCGCCGGCCGTCCTAAAGCGCGCTCCCCGCCCCTGCCTAGGATGCGCCCCGATCATAGAGAGGAGCGACCTAGGATGATCTTGCGAGCCAATCCTTCCCAGCCGCGCGCCGCCTGGGCGAACCCGTGGCGCCAGACCCTGCGCCTGGTGGCGCTTGGCGCCGCCGGCCTGCTGCTCTGCGCGGCCCCGCACCGCGCCCATGCCGCCGCGAGCGACCTGCCACCCACCCCGGCCGCCTGCACCGCGCTGCAGGCGAAATACCCGATGTTCCAGGGCAAGACGCTGATCAATGTCATCAACCCGCATACGCCGGGCTATGAGGCGCTGGACCCGCAAGACCCTAGCCAGTACATCGGCTTCGACATCGATCTTGGCGAATCCATCGGCAAGTGCTTGGGCTTCAAGGTTGACTATAAGCCCGTCGCTTTTGCGGCCCTGCTGCCCACGCTGCAAAGCGGCCAGGCCGATTTCGTGATCTCGGATATCTACGCGACGTCCGACCGCGCGAAGGCCGCCGACTTCATCACCTATTCCAAGGTCTTCGATGGCGTCCTGGTGGTGAAGGACAATCCGAAGAAAATCACCGGCATCAATACCTCGCTGTGTGGCCTGACGGCGGCTGAGAATACCGGCTTCGTCGAAGTGCCGCTGGTGCAGAACCTGGCGCCCGCCTGCAAGGCCGCCGGCAAGCCCGCGCCCGCGCTGCAGCTCTATGACAACAACGCCGATTGCATCCAGGCCATCCTCGCCGGCAGGGCCGACACCTATATCAACGACGTCAATACGGTCGATCAGGCGGTCAAGGCCTATCCGACCCAGCTTAGCAAGGCGCTCGCCGTGACGCTGCCCTATTACATCGGCATCGGCGTGCCCAAGGGCAAGACGGAGATGCGCGATGCCTTTGTCGCCGCCCTCACTGCGCTGCAGGACTCGGGTGCTCAGCTCACGCTCATCAAGAAATGGTCGCTTGACGCGGGCAGCATCGCCGCCCCGCATCTCGTCATCAACTGATGCAGCTGTTTCTCCATTATCTGAGCCTGCCGTATCTTCTCCAAGGCACCCTCTTCACGATCGAAGTGACGGTGCTGGGGCTCATCGGCGGGCTGATATTGGGGCTTATCCTGGCGAGCATGCAGCTCGCCAGGTTCGCGCTTCTGGCAGCCGTCGCACGCGCCTATACCGTCATCTTCCGCGGCACGCCGTTGATCCTGCAACTTGTCTTCGCCTATGACGCGCTCCCCCACATCGGGGTCAGGCTCTCCGCCGCCATGGCGGCCGCCCTCGCGCTCTCGGCCAATGAAGCGCCCTTCATCGCGGAAATCCTGCGCTCCGGCATTCTCGGCGTCGATCGCGGCCAGCGCGCCGCGGGCCAGGCGCTCGGCATGACGCCCATCGTGCTGATGCGGCGCATCATCGCCCCCCAGGCGATCCGCGTCATGGTCCCGGCCTTCGGCAATGAGGCGGTGTCCGCGCTCAAGAACTCGTCCCTCGCCAGCGTCATCTCGGTGCAGGAACTGACCCTGCGCAGCACGCAGCTGGCCTCTTCCACCTTCGACTTCTTCTCGATCTTCTTTGCCTCCGGCATCCTCTATCTGGTGCTGACGGGTGCGGTCAGCGGCTTGCAGCTGATGGTGGAGCGCGCGCTCGATCTCGATCGCGGAGGTTCGGAATCCCGCCTCATGCGCCTGATGCCCTGGTATCGCGCGCAAGGCCCTATGTCGGTGCCGGTAACACCCGACGTCGCAGAAAAAGACTCCGCGCCTGATCCGCTGCCCGTCGATACAGCGCACCGCGCACCGCGCGCGTTAGGGGAAACGGTGCTGGACGCGCGCGACTTGCGCAAACTCTATGGCGATCAGCTGGTGCTGGACCGTGTCAGCCTCACCGTCCGCGCGGGCGAGGTCGTGGCGCTGCTCGGTCCCTCGGGTTCCGGCAAAAGCACACTGCTCCGCTGCCTGGACGGGCTGGAGAGCTGGGATTTCGGCAGCGTCCAGATCGCGGGCCAGCCCTTTGGCACTGCGGCCGGTGGCAAGCCGCCCTCCCCCCGCGCCCTCGCCCAGGCCCGCGCCCGGCTTGGGATCGGCATGGTCTTCCAGCATTTCAACCTCTTCGCCCATCTCAGCGCGCTCGAGAATGTCGCGGGGCCGCTACGCTGGATTCACGGCGCGCCGGCGGCTGAAGCCCGGGCGCGCGCCATGGCGCTGCTGACGCGTGTGGGCCTGGCCCATCGCGCCCATGCCCTGCCGCGCCATCTCTCAGGCGGTCAGCAGCAGCGCGTCGCCATCGCGCGCGCCCTTGCCCCCAATCCGCGCGTTCTGCTGCTGGATGAACCGACCTCGGCCCTCGACCCCGAACTGGTGGGCGAAGTGTTGGAGGTGATCCGCCGCCTGGCAGTCGAAGACGGGCTGACCATGGTCATCTCCACCCATCAGCTGCGTTTCGCGCGCGATGTGGCAGACCGCGTTGTCTTTCTCGCGGGCGGAGTCATCGCCGAAGAAGGCCCCGCGCGGGAGGTTCTCACCCATCCCAAGCATCAGCTCACCCGCCGCTTTCTGAACGTGATGAGTGCGGCTGAGCCCGTGGAGGCCCTGACATGACTGCCAAGGAAAGCTTCACCTTCACCCCGGCCCAGGGCGTGCCGCCTGGCGTCGCCCCCTTCTCCCACGCCACGCGATGGGGTGATCTTCTGTTCATTACCGGCCAGATGCCGACACAGCCAGAGACCGGCACAATGGTTGCGGGCGATGTCGTAACCCAGGCCGAGCAGGTGCGGCGCAACCTCGCAGCCGTGCTCGCGCAATTCGGCCTGACGATGGATGACGCGCTGATGGTGCGCGTCTACCTCACCGATTTTGAAGGTGACTACACGGCCTTCAACGCCGCGTACCGCGCCTGGTTCACCGGGCCCCTCCCCGCCCGCACCTGCGTCGGCGTCACCGGACTTGCGGTGGGTGCCATGGTTGAGATCGACCTCATCGCCGGCCTTCGCGCTGACCGCACCTGAACCCTTCTCGCCTGACGGAACCCGAGCATGACCCTGATCCAGAACGAACACGCCGCCGAACAGGAGAGCGGTCAACCGGCTCTGCATAATCTGCGCGCCACCACAAAGACTGTGCATTGGGGCTATTTCGATGCGGATCTCGCGCCCGCGCTGACGGTCAAAAGCGGTGACATCATCCGCGCCGAGGCCATCACCCATCATGCCGGAGATGCGCCGGAGCTGATGATCGATGGCGGGATCGATGCCATCTTCCGCGGCGTGCCCGAGGCTGACCGCAATCCGGGCGTGCATATCATGACAGGGCCAATCTTCGTGGACGGCGCCAAGCCCGGCGACATGCTGGAAGTGCGCTATCTGCACATGACGCCGCGGCTGCGCTACGGCTCCAATCTCGCCGCCCATTGGGGCCATCTCTATAAGGAATTCGGCGAGAAGGAGCGCGTGACCATCTACCGCATGGATGAGGCCGGACAAACCGCCGAAGCCGTCTTCGCCTATGACTTTCCGGGCAAGTATCTGACCCCCGGCGCCATCACGCATGAAAAGGATTTCTGCCGCGTGCCGGCGCTTGCCGGCATTCGCGTGCCGGTACGTCCGCATCTGGGCACGGCGGGGGTCGCGCCCGATGCCCAAGGCCGCGTCAGCACGGTGCCGCCGGGCAATCACGGCGGCAATATCGACAATTGGCGCATCGGGGCGGGGGCCACCATGTTCTATCCCGTGCAGGTCGATGGCGGGCTGTTTTCGATCGGCGATCCGCATATTTCCCAGGGCGATGGGGAGATTAGTGGGACGGCCATCGAAGCCTCGCTCGACGTCACCTTTCAGATCTTCCTGCGGCGGGATTTCGCTTTCCCCTCGCCGCTGCTGCAGACGCCGAAATACTGGATGACGCATGGCTTCGACGATGACCTCAACATCGCCATGAAGAACGCAAGCCTGGAGATGCTGCGGCTATTGACCGAGCATCGCGGCCTCAGCCGTGACGACGCCTATTCGCTCATGAGTGTCGCGACAGATTTCAGCGTGACCCAGGTGGTAGACGGGCGGCAGGGCGTGCATGCCCGCATCTGCCGCGCGGTTTTCCCTCCCGATTGAACGCGGCAGCAACACTGCCGCTTGCGCCGCTTGGCCATGGCCCGCATGATCGCGCCATGGCCATTGAGCGGTTCAGCACCGACCCGTTCCCCTTGGACCGCCGCCCTGCGGCCTGGGCCGCAGCGCTACGCCAGCAGGCTCTGGCGGCTGCCGAAAGCGGGCCGCCTCCACGCGGACAGATCTGGAGCCATCAGGCACCGCGCGGCAGCCGCTTCATCCTGATCGCGACCGACAGTCCTGCGCTGCATCGCCTGGAAACCGGGACGCCCGCGCAGATGTGGCTCGGCATCCTGCTGGCGGGTGTTGCCCGGCTGGACAGTGGTGAGGCGCCGAGCTTGCGCGACTTGCTCATCTGGCCGGGCCAGGCGGGTCCGCTCTTGCGGCCAACCGAGCCCTCCCGGCTCCTCCTTTTACGCCTGCCGCGGCGTGACCCGCGATGGGGCGGCTTCGGGGAGAGCGAAGGCCTGGCCGAGGCCGGCCCGCTGCGTCCCGGTGCCTCCCCCATCCTCACCGGCCTGCTTGCCACCTTGGCCGAAGCGCTGGAGACGGGCGCGGAGGCGATGCTCTCCACCTTGGAGACGGCGCTCGCCGAGATCATGCCCGCGGCCCTGGCACCGCTCGCCGGCGGCACCGCGCAACGCGCCGCTTTGCGGCAGCGCATCCTTGCCGCCATCGAACGCCAACTCGGCGAACCCCATCTTAACCTCGCCCGCTTCGCAGCCGAGGAAGGGATTTCGGAACGCGCCGTGCAGAAACTGCTGGAGGCTGAGGGCCGCAGCTTCAGCCAGTATCTGCGCCATCGCCGGCTGATGCGCGCGGCCGAGGCCCTGGCCGATCCGGCCCTGGCGCGCCTCTCGGTCGCTGACATTGCCTTCCGCTGCGGCTTTGAAGACCCCGCCCATTTCAGTCGCGCCTTTCGCCAGCGCTTCAGCCTGACACCGGCCCAGCACCGGGCACAGGCAGCGCCGAAAGCCGAGAGCCATGAGCCCCGCAGCCGCGGCAGACCCGTCTCTGGCGGCCGCGCGGAAGCGCCCCCTGCCCCGGCGCTTGCCACCCTGCCAGTCCCACGCGCCGAGGGGCCGCTGCACCATCATCTGCGTGCCACGCCTGAGACCGTGCATTGGGGCTATTTCAGCCGGACCCTGGCGCCTGCTCTCTCAGTCCGCTCCGGCGATACGGTGACGGTCGAGACATTGACCCAGCACGCTTCCGACGATGCGGCGCGGATGATAGCGGGCGATGCCGATGCAGAAGCGGTGTTTCAATGGACGGCGACCCATAAGGCGGTGGACCGGCGCGGCGCCGGACCGCTGGATGCCTCCATCTACGGCCGCGGCGCGGGCGAAGGTTTTGGCGTGCATATCCTGACCGGACCGATCGCGGTGGAAGGCGCGCGGCCGCGCTACGTGCTGGAGGTGGAAATCCTCGCCATCGAACCCCGTCCGAGCCGTGCCCCCGGCTATGAGGGGCGCAGCTTCGGCAGCCATGCCGCTGTATGGTGGGGCCGGCATTATGACGAGCTGCTGACCGAACCGCGCCCGCGCGAGGTGGTGACCCTTTATGAAATCCTGACCTGCGGCAACCGGCTCTGCGCCCATGCCGCCTATAGTTTCCGCTGGACACCGCAGCGCGACCCGTTCGGCGTGGTTCACGTCACGATGGACTATCCCGGCGTCGTCGTAGACCACACAACAATCATGCCGGTGCCCGATGTCCTGAACGGCGTGCATGTGCCCGTCCGGCCGCATTTCGGTACCATCGGCCTGGCCCCGGACCATCCCGGTCCGCTCGATTCCGTGCCGCCCTCGGCTTTCGGCGGCAATATCGACAATTGGCGCCTGGGTCCGGGTGCGAAGATCTTCCTGCCGGTTTCGGTCGCGGGTGCGCTGCTCTCCTTAGGCGATCCGCATGCGGCGCAGGGCGATGGTGAGGTGTCGGGCACGGCTATCGAATCCTCGATGACCGGTCATCTTCGCCTCACGCTGCATCCGCGGGAGACCGCCAGTGCCATGCTGCGCGACCTCAGCTATCCGCTGATCGAGACCGAGGAGCATTGGATCGTCCAGGGCTTCAGCCACCCGGATTACCTGGCCGATTTCGGGGAAACCGCACAGAGCGAGGTCTATAAGCGGTCTTCCCTCGATGCCGCGATGCGGGGATGCCTTTCGCAAGGCGCGACGCTTCCTCATGACAGCGCGCGGGATGAGCGAGGATGAGGCGCTCTCCCTGCTCTCCGTCGCCGTCGATTTCGGCATCACCCAGGTGGTGGACGGCAATTGGGGCGTGCATGCGAGCATCCCGAAATCCCTGTTCCAGCCGCCGCCCGACTGACGCACGGCATCCCGCGGCCCGCCTTCGGGTCGCCAGCTATTGCCAAATCCCACCGTTCCTGGCTTCAAGCGAATGACGCAGCCGCCTTGATCCGGGACCATCCATGACACGCCACGCGCTTCGCCTTGCGATGCTCGCCCTTTGTCTCCTGTCCCTGACCCTGGGCAGAGCGACGGTGCAGGCCGCTGACCTGCCCGCCTCCGTCAAGGTCGGCATCCTGGTCCTGCCACCCTTCGTTGAGCAGACGACCCAGGGTTACGGCGGTATGGCGATCGACCTTTGGCAAGCAGTCGCGGCCAAGATCGGCGTCAATTACCAGTATCAGGCTTTTGACACGCTGCCGGCTTTGCTCGACGCGGTCTCGGCCGGCCGGGTCGATGTCGTCGCCGGCAATCTCGCGGTGACGGAGCCGCGCCTTTTGCGCATGGACTTCACGCAGCCCTGGTTCGATTCCGGCCAGCGCGTCATGGTCGACCGCACCCATCATTCCGGCTTGATCAGCCTCTGGAATAATCTCGCACAAAGCGGACATCTGCAGATCTATCTGTGGCTGGCGATCCTGATCGGCATCGCCACCATCGGCCTCACGGTGTTCGACCGCTATTTCGACGAAGAGTTCCACCCGGAATGGCATAAGGGCTTCATCGAAAGCTTCTATCATGTGGTCTCGGTCACGACCTCGGGCAAAACCTCCCATAAGCGGCTGTTCGGCGTCTATGGCCGCATCATCGCCGCGCTCTGGATGATCTGCGGGGTTGCGGTGGTCGCCTATATCACCTCCTCCATCACCAGCGTCATGACGACAAGCAGCCTCACCAGCCAGATCACCGGCAAGGCCAGCCTGACGGGCAAGGTAGTGGGCGTGCTGAAAGGCACGGTCGGCGCGGATTATTGTTTTGATGAAGCGCTGACCTGCGTCAGCTATGATGAGCCGATCACGCTGATCGCCGCACTGCGCAAAGGCGCGGTTGACGCCATCATCGGTGACGCCGCCATCCTGAGTTTCTATCAGCATAGCCATCCCGACGTGCCGGTGACGGTGGTGGGCTCCATCTTCCGCCCCGAGAAAATGGCTTTCGCGGCACCGCTCGGCAGCCCGCTGATCCGGCCGATGAACCTGGCGATCGTGGCCGACATGCAGAGCGGGCTGATCGACCGCCTGCGCGCCAAGTATTTCGGCGCCGAACCCTGATTTGACCAGCGCTAACCGACCCAGGCGAGATAGGCGGAGACCGTCACCAGGGAGACGATTGTGGACATCAGGATGGCGCGCGCCGTCACCGCGGCTTCGCGTCCATAGAATTCGGCGAGCATGAACGGGCCGGTGCCGGTGGGCAAAGCCGCCAGCACCACGACGAGATGGGTGAGCGGCGGAGCAAGACAGAAAACCTGCGTCGCCAGAAGCCAGGCGATGACCGGCTGGCCGATCAGCTTCAGTCCAACCAGCAGCCAGACACCGCCATCCGGGCGCGCTGGCGTGACCGCGCGGCGCTCGCCCAGGAAAAGCCCGAGCGCCACCAGGGCGCAGGGTGACGCGGCTTCCCCCAGTAGCTTGAGAAAAGTCTCGGCACTGCCCGGCAGTGCGATACCGGTCGTGGCCCAGAGCGCACCCAGCACGGGCGCGACCAGCAGCGGGTTGCGGATCAGCGAGCGGCCGACTTTCAGCATGAGACGCGCCGGATGCGCCTCGGTCTGCAGCCCGATCTCGATCAGCACGATGGCGACCGCGAAGAGCACGCAGACGGTGACGATGGCGGCGATGGTGGTGAGCGTCAGACTGTCGCGGCCGAAGACGATCAGGCTAAGCGGGAAGCCGATGAAGCCGGTATTGCCATAGCCCGCATTCAGCGCATCGATGCTGACATCCGCGAGGTGACGGCCGCCGCCCCGTCGCAGCAGGATGGTCAGGCCGAAGACGAGAAAGCAGCTGAGGGTAAAGACCGCCGTAAAGCCCGGCTGATCGAGCGCCGTCCAGCGCGCATGGGCCATGATATCGAACAGCAGCGCCGGCAGAGCGAGATAGACCACGAAGCGATTGAGTTCGGTGGTTGCATGGGGACCGAGAACCCCGGTCCGCCGGCAGAAGAAGCCCACCAGAATGAGGGCGAAGATGGGCAGGATGACGAAGAAGGTGGTGAGCATGAAGGCCTTCGGCTAAGCACCCGGCGAGTGGCAGCGGGCACGGGTCCTGCCTGCATAGCCATGCCTGCCGGTCTGGTCCAACCTGCGACAGCGGGACCCGGCACACGCTTTTGTCACACGGCCGCGTCCGGCCTGGCATCCTACATAATCGGTCTAGTGCGTTCGCAGGAAAGGTCTTCCCCATGGCATCCGACTCCACCCCCGTCTGGTTCATCACCGGCTGCTCCACCGGCTTCGGCCTGGACCTCGCCCGCCTCATCGTCTCCCGCGGCTGGCGCGCCGTGGTGACGGCGCGGGATCAGGCCCGTGTCGCCGATATCGCCAAGGGGGCTGAGGATCGGGTGCTGGCGCTGAGCCTTGATGTCACCGACGCGGCCCAGATCAAGGACGCGGTGGCCGCAGCCGAGTCCCGCTTCGGCCGCATCGACGTGCTGGTGAACAATGCCGGCTATGGCTATCAGGCCTCGATCGAAGAAGGCGACGACGCCGAGATCCGCGCCCAGTTCGACGCCAATGTCTTCGGCCTCTTCGCACTGACCCGTGCCGTGCTGCCGATCATGCGCCGCCAGCGCCAGGGCCATGTCATCAATATCACCTCGGTCGCCGGCTTCATCGGCTTCCCGGGCTCGGGCTATTACGCTGCCAGCAAGCATGCGGTGGAAGGGTTCTCCGACGCGCTGGCCGCCGAGGGCAAGCCGGTCGGCATCAAGGTGACCTGCGTCGAGCCCGGCCCCTTCCGCACCGATTGGGCGGGACGGTCTCTGCGTCAGACGCCGAGCAAGATCGCCGACTATGCTGAGACGGCGGCGGCCCGGATGAAGGCGACCGCCGATATCAGCGGCAAGCAGGCCGGCGACCCGGTACGTGCGGCCGAAGCGATGATCCGCGTGACGGAGGAACAGAACCCGCCGCGCCACCTCGTGCTGGGCGGGTTCGGCGTCAATGCGGTGACCAACAAGCTGCGCGAGCGTCTGGCCGAGGTTGAGGCTTGGCGCGAGGTCGGCCTCGCCACCGACTTCCCGACCAATTGAGCAATCCGCACGCGCGAGCCATGCAGGCCGGGAATCCGCGGGATTCCCAAATGACTCGGCTGTCCTCCCACCGGGAGGACTAGCCTCACCCCGGGTAATGACAGGCGTGAGCCCTGTCTATGCGGGGTGGAATGGCAAGCAGGATCGCGCTGCAGCGCATCCGGCCGGAGCGCAATGAACGGCGCTTCTACCGGATGGAGGTGATGACCGATCTCTTCGGCACGGTCCTGCTGCTCCGCCGGTGGGGGCGGATCGGCACGGACGGACGGCAACGCGACGAGCCCTTCGCCGACGAGACGGCGGCCGTCGCCGCACTTGACCTCTGGGCCGCGCGCAAGCTGCGGCGCGGCTACCGGCATATAGGACCGAATTGAGACGAGTTGACAGCTGACAACTAGGACAGCATATGGTTACGATATCGTTCTGATCAAGGATGGATCCTGCCATGCCGCTTCGACGCCGGATCGCGAACCAGACGGCCATGGCTAGACCCGATACCGGGCCGGGCGAGATCCGTGACCTTGATCCCGGGCAGATCGACCGGTCTTTCATCACCGACCGCATGGAACCGGAGGATGCCCGCTACCGGAGCCTGCGGGAGAGCATTGCGGTCAAGGGCCAGGCTTCGCCCATTCTCGTCCGACCCCATCCGACGGAGCCCGGCCGCTATCAGGTCGCCTTCGGCCATCGCCGCCTGCGCGCCGCCGCCGAACTCGGCCGGACGGTCCGCTGCATCATCAAGCCGCTGAGCGATCTGGACCTCGTGATCGCCCAGGGCCAGGAGAACAGCGTGCGGGCCGACCTCTCCTTCATCGAGCGCGGGCGCTTCGCCCAGGCGCTTGAAGAACGCGGCTATCGCCGGGAGACGATCATGCGGGCGCTCAATATGGACAAGTCAACCACGTCGCGTCTGATCTCGGCGGTCAACCGTCTGCCCACGGATATTGTGGAGGCCATAGGCCCGGCACCCGGCGCCGGACGGGATCGCTGGATGGCCCTCGGCCGCGCCTTTCGCCGCCATGCGGTAGAGCGGCCGGTCGATCCATTGCTGGAAAGCACCGACTTCATCTATGCGCCATCGGACCGGCGGTTCGAGATGCTCTATCGGCATCTGAAGCCATTGGCCTACCGCCCGCCGAAACCCGTGACGCGCCGCTGCCTGTCCCGCACCGGGCAGACCATCGCGACTGCAACGGTCACGAACAAGACCGTCATCCTGACGATGGACCGGGCGGCGACCAGTGGTTTCGCCGAGTTTCTGCTCGGCCGGCTCAGTGCGCTCCATGCGGATTACATCGCGGGACCGAACGCGCCGTCGGCCTTCCGGCATTCGATCAACCGCTAGATCCGCCAGGAACGGTCGTCGCGCGGCAGCCGGCCCTCATCGTCGATGACGGTGACGCTATGGGGCGGCGTCGGGCTCCATTGCCAGAAGACGAGATTGACATCCTCGGCCGTGGCGCCGGCCGCGAAGCTTGGCACCATGATGGCGGCAATCCCCGCCGCCTGCAGCCGGCGGGCAAGATCCCAGCTGGGCGGCGTCTGCCGCCGGCTCGCCAGATCTTCCCAGGGACAGGCGAGCATCTCCCGCGTCACGCCGAGACTGGCGACAACCGCGGGATCGGTAAGGTCCGCGACATCCGCACAATCGACCTCATAGGCACAGAGGGTCATGGGCTGTGCCTTGAAGGGGAAAGCCTGCTGCGCCTCGGCCCAGGCGGTCTGCATCCGCCGTGCGGTATAAAGGGCGGGCATGCCGGTGGGATTGAAGCGGCCGCCGTAGCGGGCCGCGCCTTCGCCGGACAAGGGCGAGAAAGCCCAACGCGGATGATGCGCGCGGTAGACGAAGCCGCGAAACCTCACGCGTAGCCGCCGACCGCGATCCGATCGAGATAGCGCTTCACCGCCTCGGCCCGGCCTTCCTTGACCAGAGCCTCGGCCGTCTGATCTCCGAAGGAGGGCAAGGGCTGCGACCGGTACCAGGCGAAAGCCTGCTGCGGCGAGCCCGCCCAGGGCCGCACGCGGTTGAGGATTTCGACGATGTCGCGCAGGCGCGACTGCGTGGCGGGGGCGGCGACCCGCGTGGTTTTGGCGATGGCGTCCCGCGACAGGCCAAGTGTACTCGCCAGCTCCGCCCGCGTGATATGCAGCATGGAGCTGAGCCGGTCTGCCGCGATCAGCCCATCCGGCGAGGCCGTCGCTTCAATGAAACTCGTCATGTCTTGCATCGCACTGCCCCATACTTTGCCCCGAATTGGGTCAATTTATAGGGTAGAAGCAGCCATGGCGCCATGACAATAACCGCAGCGCAGGCATCGGCATCGGCCTCATCCCGCGCGGTCAGCACAGCCGGCCGCTGTTCCTGGCCGCGCCAGGACGCATAGAAGACCAAAGCCAGGATCAGAACCGTGAGGATGACGGCGAGCCTGCCTTTGGGAAAGCCGAGGTCGCCATGCGCGGGCTTGCCGTCGATCCAGTCGGCGAAGGAAGCACCGAGCGGCCGCGTCATGACATAGGCGAACCAGAAGGCGAAAATGTCGTTCAGCCTGAATTTCCAGTAGCCGATGGCAGGCGCGATAAACAGGACCAGGAACAGCACACCGGACCAGAAATTGCCCAGGCCCAGGTTGCGTGCGGTCCAATCCCCCGCAGCGGTGCCGAGAGCGAAACTGACGAAGACCGTCGTCCAGTAAAACCCCTCCCGCCGGCGCGTGACAATGCTGTGGATGGAGAGCGTGCCTTCGACCTTGCGCCAGGTGCTGAAGACCGCGATCAGCAACAGGCCGAAGACGAGCGTCGTGACCGTATGGGGCACGCCCATCTTATGGATGGCGTCCGCGACCATGGTGCCGAAGACCGCGATCATGGCGACGACGAACCAATAGGCCCAAGGGTTGAAGCGCCGGGTGGCAAACTGGATGACGAGGGCCAGGACAAATCCCCCGCTGGCAAGTGCCAGCGCCACCCCCGGATCGCGATGAACCCCGTAATCGGACGCAGCCTCGCCCATCGCCGTGGTGAGCAGCTTGATGACCCAGAACAGCCCGGTGATGGCGGGAACTTTCGCGAAAGCCGCCGTCCTGAGCATAGTATCGGAGGCGCTGGTCTGCACGGTCACGGTCGGTCGCTCCAGGCCCGGTTGTAGACGCTCCGAGCTAGCGCAATCACCGGATCGCGTCATCGGCAAAAACGTGGATCGGTCCGAAACTTTCCTGCTGTGCCAGGCCGATTTCCGCGCAGCGGGCGAGTTCCAGCGCGGCGAGAACCGTACTGGCAAGGGCTGTCCGCCGGCGCGTTCCGTGATGCGGATCATCCGGCGCGAGGGAGGGCAGGAAATCGGTCAGCTCGCCGCCTTCCGGGTGCCGGGCCAGCCACGCCGACAGATGCGTCATGGCATCCGGCACCCGCCAGAGGTCCGGGATGGTTCTGGTATAGACCGGTTCGGCCGCCTGTCGCGCAGCCTGACCCTGCAGGACCACGAGGCAGGCTTCCATCAGCGCCACATAGCCGCCTTCCCGCGGTGGCGCGGTGTGGACCCGCGTGAAAACCTCCATCCCCAGCAGCGGGCGGCGACCGAGCCAGGCGCCGCCAGCACGCATGGCGATGCGTTCGTCCAGGCGCTGGATTTCCGCTGCCGCTTCGGCCTCCGCCTCGGCGGCGGCTTGCGGGCTTGGCGGAAACAACAGGCGCGAGCGCAGCAGCACGAGACGGGTTGCCAGCACCAGCCAATCGGCCCGCCGCTCGAGCGGGACTTGATCTGCGAAACGCTCCATCGCGTCGCTGAACTGCTCCGCGAGACCGAGGATCGATATCCGCCCGAAATCGATCCTCTGCCGCTCCGCCAGATCAAGCAGCAGGTCCATCGGACCCTCAAAACCGTCCAGATGCAGGATGGGACTGGCGGGCAGAGGCGCGCTGTCCGCCCTGTCATCCATGGGCGTAGTCGGGCCGGCAGTCGAAGACGAGGCTCGGCCAGAGACGGCGGAGCGCGACCAGGGCCTGCCAGGGGGTCCAATCGGCCGACCAGAACTCATAGGCGATGGTGACCGCACGCTTGCGGCTGTGCGGCGCCACGCCGGTCACGCGGCGGACCTGGCGGAGCGACTGTAGGATGCCCCAGTGACGGCGGAGCCAAGCCTGGCTTGCGGCATGATCCGGCCCCAGGTGCAGAATGGTGGCAGGGACGGGCAGCAGGGCATGCAGATCGAACGGGCAGGCCTGGCTGGTGCGGCTGGCCAGAATAACGCGATCGGCGTGGCTTTCCGTGGCAGACCGCAGCTGGCGGGCGAGAATGCGTGCGGCGACAAGGCTGAGTCCGCGCGAACCGTCCGGCGGGTTGAGCAAAGCATGCAGCCGGTCTTCCTCGGCGAAGGAGAGATCGGGCAGATGCCAGGGGATGGCCCCTGACCCGGCGGCCTGCGCCTGGAAGGCCGCGACATCCGACCCCGGCCCTGAGACCAGCAGGTCATGGCGAAGCCAGTCAGGCTGCGCCATCGCCATGGGGTCAAACCTGTCCTCCGTGAGGACCGCGACTGGCATGATCATGCCTCTGCCCGCGCCAGAGACGCGTTATCCCGCGCGGCTGCGGCCATCATAAAGCCGGCGCGAAGGCCATGGGGCGAGAGGCGACCACCGTCCGGCGCCTGCAGCCCGACCAAGGCCGCACGCCGGCGGAGAATTTTCCAGACGCCATTGCCGGTAAGACGGCCTTCGATGGTGCCGGCCGCAGTGAGCCGGGGAAAGACCGGCCCGTAGGCGATCTGCGACCGGCGCAGCCAGATTTCCATCGCCCGCACGGGGCAAAGCTGCGCCTGACTGGCGCGGCCGATCGACAGACTTCTCCCCTGCCCGTCCCGACCCGCTTTGCGGCGGCCAATATGCAGGGTGAGACCGGACGACGCGAAATGCAGATCCTCGACATCCAGCGCCACCAGTTCGGACCGCCGCAGCCCGCCCGCGAAGCCGAACAACAGCAAGGCGCGATCACGGAGATTGGCGAAAGCGGCGCGGCCGCCCGGATCTGCATCGCAGCTGCTGAGCAGGAGCTGCATCTGCTCCGCCGTGAGCGCGGCCGCCGGGCGGGGCTTGCTGTCCGCCTGTCGCGCGCGGAGGAGTGCGATGATGCGGCCGTCGGACGCGGACCAGGCCTGGCCCGCCTGACGGTGATGGGCGGCGATGGCCGCCACCACAATACGCAGGCCGCTGGACCCGAGACGATCCTGCCGTGCAGCAAGATAGGCCGCGACGGTCGCGGGCTCAGCCGGCAGTGGCGCCAGGGCATGCGCCGCGCACCAGGCCGAGAAAGCCGCCCAGTCATCGGCATAGATTTTTTGGGTCGTGGGGGAGAGTGCTGCTGTTGCCCGAGACCTGCCGGGCGCGGGTGTTGCGGCTGCGGCCCTGTCGCTCAACGGCATCTCCCCTGCGCTTGCCCCTCAGCAGCTTGGCAGACTTGCCCCAATCACGGCAATAGCCCCTTCTTCCAGGGTTAGGCACGGTAATTTACGTAACAGTTCGATTTCAGTCGCTGGATCGGGTCCGGGGCACGCCCCCGCCCGGCTTTGCCTTTGCAAAGCGGCAGGCTAGCCTGACCGTCATGGCACAGATTCCCGAAATTGACAGGGTGAAGGCGCGCATCCGCGCCCTCACCGAAAAGACCGTGCAAAATGGCTGCACGGATGCCGAAGCCTTCGCCGCCGCTGAAATGGTGGGCAAGCTGCTGGATCGCTACATGCTGACGATGAGCGAAATAGACGTCCGGGATGCGATCTGCATCCAGGCGCGAATCGCCATGGCGGGGCGCCGGCGTGGCCCCATCGACGGCTGCGTGCCGGCAATCGGGCGGTTCTGCCATTGCATCGTCTGGCTGGACCAGAGCCAGGAGCCGGATACCGCAGCAAAGCACTATGTCTATTTCGGCTTCGAGGCCGATGTGCAGATGGCGGTCTATCTGTATCGGATCATCGAGCGCGCCATCGCGACCGGCACCACTCAATTCAAGGAATCCCACCCGCAGCTGAAAGGCACGCGGCTTCGTCTGGCGACGCGCAGTTTTCAGCATGGGCTGGTCAAGCGCGTCGACGAGCGGCTCGACAGTCTCCACCAGGAGCGGGAGGAGGCGATGCGCGCAGGCACGGGACGCGGCACGGCGCTTGTTCTGGTGAAACAGACGGTGGTGGCGGAAGCCTTCCGCGAGACCAAGATCCGCCTTCGCTCCCGCCGTATCGCCGCCATTGCCATTGACCGGCGCGCCTATGCTGCCGGCGAGGTGGCGGGGGACGGGATCAACCTCGCGCGGCCCGTGACCGAGAACGGACCCGCGCGCCTGCGATGACCGGCCTGCGGGATCATCAGCGCGGCAGGACCTATGCCTGGGAAAGCCGTGAGGTCGCGCCGCATGACACGACCACGATCAACCGCGCGGATGCGCAAGCCATGGTGGATACCCTCTGGGCGGAGCTTGGCCTGCGCTACCCGCCGCGGATTGCATCCCTGCCGGGCCAGGCCAAAACCCTGATCGGCCGCGCCGACCGGCTGACCATTGAACTGGCGCCCCGCGTGCCCTCCTGGTGCCTGCTGCATGAGCTGGCCCATAGCCTGACCTCCTCGGTGGAGGGAGAGAGCGACGGTCACGGCGCCCGCTTCCTGGCGACCTATATCTTTCTGCTCGGCCGTTACCTGCGGCTGGATGAGCAGGCACTGCGCCGATCGGCAGCACGCGCGGGGTTGCGAGTGGCGGCGGACGGCCGCGATTTCAGCCAGATCAGCGGGTCGTAAGCCGCTCGTCCCGCCGGAAGCCGGAAAATAACGCCATTTCAGGTGGTTATCCCGATTTTGCAGGTCTGCAAGACAGCGCACCATGATCATCGGTTCCAGATGCGTGATGCGACCGCGACGCGATCCGGCGCCTGAGCGCGACGCCATTCTCGGTGAGCTATCCCGAGTTGCCGGGAAGAAGGATGTCCGCCTGCGCGGGCCTGACAGGTAAAAGGCGTAAGCTATCGTTTGTCAGCTTCTGTCAGAGTCGCCCATTCAACACCGTCATACCCGCGCAAGCGGGTATCTTCTGAGGGCGCGACGCCTGTCCCGGCGCGCGCCGGCTGCGACAGTCAAGAAGATGCCCACTTCCGTGGGCATGACGGGGTAGCTGTATTAACCAAACCCTGACAGACTCTAAGGCCGATGAGCGACACTTCGCCTCAGGACGGCAACCGATGCCCGCGGTACAGACCGATGATCTTGGTACGCGCCTTCGATGATGATGGTGCGGCGACTCGGCCAAGACCGATGAGATGGGTACGGTTTATCCGGCCATTCCGATGACTTAGGTACCATACCTAAGACTCTCTCCTAAGATTCACCTGAGAAAGACCGTACCCAGATCATCGGTGGATTTGCGATTTTTTTGAAAAACGAGTTTTGCTTGCGAAAGCCAGCTGGGTTGGCTTAGGTTCCGGTCACCTTACCGTGCACCGATTCCCCCGGAGAGACCCATGGCCTCCCCCCGATACCCGCTGGGCCAGCAGATCCACCTGGAACTGGTCCAGCGCGGCCCTGATGCCGCCCATCAGCTGGCCACCTCGCTTGGCCAGCCTGACCTGTTCGACCGCGTCCTGGCGGTGCAGGACGAGACGCCAAGCCCGGGCTTTTTGCACTCTGCCCTATGCGCCATGTCCCTGCCGGTGCGCCGGCCCAAGGACGAGTATGCGCCGATCATGCGCCAGGATGGGCAATATACCCTTGTCATCAACCCCAAGCCGCGGCTGGACCTGGTCAATGGCCAGCAGCAATTCCAGAGCCTGGGCATTCCCTTCGGCTCCCTGCCCCGGCTGATCCTCATTCATATCATGACCGAAGCCGTCAAAGCCAATTCCCGCCATATCCATCTGGGGCGGAATTTCAGCGACTGGATGCGGCGGATGGGCTTCAAAACCGTGAGCTACGGGCCACGGGGCTCGGCGACCCTGATCCGCGATCAGATGGACCGCCTGCTGTCCTGCGAATGGATGATCCGCTGGGACAATACGGCCCAGAATGGCGAGCATGAATTCGGCATCCGGGAAATCAAGCTGACCAACGAATATGGCGGCCAGGACGGGCCGAAATCCGGCTTTCAGCGTGAAATCCTGATGACCGACGGGTTTTTCCATCACCTCAAGGAACATGCGGTGCCGCTGAACGAGGTGGCGATCCGCCAGCTGCGCGATTCGGCCACCGCGCTGGATCTCTACACCTGGCTTGCCTACCGGCTGCCGCGCATTGGCGCGAAACGCCCGGCGAGCCTGAGCTGGGATCAGCTCGCCGTGCATTTCGGCAATGACGGCAAAAACATCCGCAAATTCCGCCAGACCATCCGCGATGCCTGGGAACGCCACGTCTCGGCGGTCTACCCCGAGGCCAAGGCGGAATTCGATACAACCGTCATCCGGCTCTATGGCTCCCCCGCGCCGCTGCAGCAAAAGCTGGTCCAGGGCGCCAATCTGCGTCTGGTGACAGCCGATGATAAGGGTACGGGCGAAAACGCCGATGATGCGGTGACGCCAGATTTGCCGGCGGTCTTTCTCCAGAAGCTGCGCGACACTCTGGGCGATGCCGCCTTCAATGCCTGGTTCAAGCGCGCGGTGCTGGAGCAGCGGGACGAGGAATGGTTCCTGCTGGTGGAGCGGCGTTTCCACTCCGACTATATCCGGGCCCAGTTCAAGCAGCAGCTGGATTGGGCGGCGCGGGCCGTGGGGCTGGAGACTGTGCGTGTCGATGTGACGAAGAAACCTTCGGGTGTGACCGCCTCATGAATGATGCCCGCGTCGAATCCTCGACCCTGCGTTCCGTGGGGGAAATTTACGGCAAATGCCTCAATGTTCTGGAGGGGCTGCGTGACCAGGCCCTGCATGAAAGCGGCGTCCGCCAGTCCCCCCGCTTTCCCATTACGCGCGTGGCGGAACTGGTGGGGCGCACCACGGCCGCCATCCGCGAGGCCGAGAAGGACGGTCGCATTCCGGCGGTGGAGCGGACCACCACCGGCCGCCGGATCGGCTATACGCTGGCCGAGGTCAACCAGCTGCGCGAGGCTTTCGGCACCCGGCCGTGGCGCAGCGCGGAAGATCCGGTGTCGGTCATCGCGGTGCAGAATTTCAAGGGCGGGGTAGGGAAGTCCACCGTCTCGGCCCATCTCGCGCAATATCTGGCGATCCAGGGCTACCGTGTCTGTCTGGTGGATTGCGACAGCCAGGGGTCCTCCACCGCCTTGTTCGGCTATGTGCCCGACCTCGATATCCATGAAGACGACACGCTGTATCCGTTCTTCCGCAATATGGAGATGAGCAGCCTCGCCTATGCCGTGCGCGAAACGCATTGGGACAATCTCTATCTTATCCCGGCCAATCTGAAGCTCTATTCGGCGGAATATGAGCTGGCGGCCCGCATCTCCCGCTCCGAGCCGCGGCTGCTCAACCGGCTGGCGGAGGGCCTGTCCTCCATCGCCGACCATTTCGACGTCATCGTGCTGGACCCGCCGCCGGCGCTCGGCACCATCTCGCTCTCCGTCATGCGCGCGGCCAATGCGCTTCTGGTGCCGATGCCGCCCACGGTGGTGGATTTCGCTTCCACCACGACCTTCCTCGCCATGCTGTACGAGACGCTGCAAATTTTGGAGGAGCGGCATTTTCCGGTCGACTTCTCCTGGATACGGTTCGTGGCCACGCGCGCGGACGAGGGCAAGTCCATGCAGCGAGAGCTGCTGGGGCTGATGCGCAACCTGTTCGGCGAGAAAATGCTGCGCACCGTGCTGCGCGATAGCGCTGAGATTGACAATGCCTCCGCCCGTCTGATGACGATCTATGAGCTGGCCGCGCCGGTCACCTCCCGCGAGACCTATAATCGTGGTCTCGCCTATCTGAACGGGGTGAATGCGGAGATTGAGACACAGATCCGCATGACCTGGCCCAGTCACGAGCCAAAATTGCGGGCAGAGGGCAAAATCTGACCGCCTTGCAGACTCGCAAGATTTGTCTAACTGATTGATGTGGAACAGTTTTATGGCTCTAGGCAATAAGGGCTTTGCGGCCGGTCTGGCCGGCGGCGTGCAGCCGGCGGCGGGCGGGAAACTGCCGCCGCGCACAGGCGTTTTGCAGAATCGTGGCAATCGACTGGCGGAACTCGCCTCCGGCCAGACCCAGACCCGCGAGCATGAGCTGGTGGACCCGGCGATCTGCCGCGTGTGGGAATTTCATAACCGCGACTATGGCGCCCTCAATGAAGAGAGCTGCGGCGACCTGATCGAGAGTTTCCGCGCCCAAGGCCGGCAGGAAGTGCCGGCCATCGTCCGCCGCCTGCTGGGTGACGAGACCTATCAGTTTGAGGTCATTTGCGGCGCCAGGCGACATTGGACCGCGAGCTGGATGCGCGCCCATGGCATGCCCAGTTTCCGCTTTCTGGTCGAGCCGCGGGAGCTGAGCGACGAAGAAGCCTTCCGCATCGCCGATCTGGAGAATCGCAGCCGGCAGGATCTGTCAGATGTCGAGCGCGCCCGCGATTATGCCGGCGCGCTGACGCGCTACTACGGCGGCAATCAGGCGCGCATGGCCGAGCGGCTGGCTGTCAGCCAGAGCTGGCTGAGCCGCTATCTCGACCTCGCCGATTTCCCCCCTGCCCTGGTTGCGGCTTTTGGCGGCCTGGCTGCGATCAAGATAAGCCATGGCGCGGCGCTGGCCCCTTTGCTGCGCCATCCTTTGTCGCAGACGGCCGTGGTGACAGAGGCGGAAGCGCTGGCAGCTGAACAGGCTGAGCGGGCAGGGGCCAAACAGGCGCCGCTCTCCGCAGCCGAGGTTGTGAAACGCCTGCAGCAGGCGACACGAAAGAAGGATGCGGCACGGGTCGTGGCGCGGGCTGTGGAATTCGCTGTGCGCTCGCCCTCTGGCGCCTTGCTCGCGCGGGGCACGCGGCCGCAGCGCGGCAGCACTATCGTCATCAGCATCCCGCGCAGTGCGGCGGCAGATCGTGAACCGCTGCTGCAGGCGATCAACGACGTGCTGGATAAGCTGACCCAAGCCTAGGTCAAGCCGACCGATGATAATGGTGCAATACAATTACCGTGCCTGACGGGTGAGGAAGCTGGCCTTGCCCGAATTGTGGCGACCGATCCGGGCTTCTGATGCGTGCAGGCAGGGGCAGGACTGCCGCCACCCGCAGTCCTGCCTGCGGTCGGACATAGCGACGCCTCACTCTATCCCCGCGCGTACCCTTATCATCGGTCCGCGGCGTGGCGGCGCCCGTGGCCGTCGTGATAGTCAGGGAAGGATAAGATCATGCGCGTGATCATTGTGGGGGCCGAAGGCGATATCGGCACGGCCGTGTGCGATTCTCTGGGCCAACGCCATGAGATCATCAAGGCCGGGCGCAGCCGGGGCGATCTTCTGGTCGATATGACGGATCGCGCGTCGGTCGATGCGATGTATGCCAAATGCGGTGTGGTGGACGCGGTCGTCTCAGCCGCAGGTCACGCGCATTTCGGCCCGCTGGCCGATTTCACCGAAGAGACCTTCATGCTGGCGCTGCAGAACAAGGTCATGGGGCAGGTCAATCTCGTGCTCGGCGGATTGGACAAGGTCAGTGACGGCGGCAGCTTCACGCTGACCAGCGGCGTGCTGGACCGCGACCCGATCCGCATGGGGGCGAGTGCCGCGACAGCGAATGGCGCACTGGCCGGTTTCGTCACGGGTGCCGCAATCGAAATGCCGCGTGGATTGCGCATCAATGTCGTGAGCCCCGGTGTGCTGGACGTCTCCATGCCGCGCTACGGAGCCTGGTTTCCCGGTCACGAACCCGTCGCGGCCCACCGCGTCGGTCTGGCCTATGCCAAGAGCGTGGAAGGGGCGGTCACCGGCAAGGTCATGATCGTCGCCTAGCCCTGATCAAGCGGCGGCCGGCGATCATACCGGCCGCCCCTAGCCAGATCAGGCAGCGGCGAGCGTGCCGACGCTGCGTTTCGCCCGGGCCGCGAGATGCGCGCGCACACGCTTAACCTCGATGCCCGTAACACGCAGCGGTGCGGCGCCCAGGGCATCCAGAATGAGCGTGACATCGCCCGCCACGCTGCCCCAGCTGGGATGCAGGGCGATGGCGCCCGGCGCATTCGCGAAGGACCGTCGATCACCCGTGTCGAGATAGGTCTCCGAGGGCAGGCCTTCGGCCAGGATGATGTTGTGGTCTGCCAGCTCCACATGGAAATAGCTCACCGTCTCCACATCGATCTGCCGGATGGTGGTGCCGTTGACGAGCTGCTTGACCGGGATCAGCACGCCTTCCGCGAAGACCGCATGATCGGGCGAGAGATAGAGATCGCGGGCGGGGCTATTTTCTGCAAAGGCATGCGCCGCGATCCGCACTGGCAGGACGCGCTCAGGCTCCACATGGCGGCTGCAATCGATCTGGCGATGACCGATCCAGATGATCGGCGCAGTCTCGCCCGAGACCGTGACCAGACGATCGCCGACATTCAGCAATTCGACCGGAACCTCGCCACGATCGGTCAGCACCGCGGTGCCGGCCCGGAAGCAGGGTGCCTCGGTTGCCGCGATCTCAACCCCGCCGGCGCCGTCGGCGGTCAGCTGGAAATAGGCCGCGTTATAGGTGCCGGCGAAGGTGAAGGACTCGCTCACGCCGCCGCTGGACACGGTCTCCACCGTATTGCCGCTGACGACAGCGCTGGTGAGGGTGGCGGCAGCGCCAAACTGCGTCAGGTCGATGGTATCGCCGGAGCCGAAGTTGGAGATCGTGGCCGAGACACCGTAACCCGCGCTGATGACGGCGGTTTCTTCCAGCTTGGCCGCGCCGGAAAAGACCAGGCTGCCCAAAACAGTCGCCTTGGGCGATTGCAGCTCAATCACACCGCCGCCCAGGATGACTGTATCAGTCGCTGAGGCATTGCCGCTGATGGCGAGTGTGCCGCCGCTGGAGATGGTGGTGTCGACGACACTGCCACCCTTCAGATAGAGATCGATGACGCCGCCATTATAGATGGTCTCGCTGGTGGCGATCGCGGATGCCGCGCTGATCAGCTGTGTGCCGTAGATCTGATCCCCGGTCGCGGAGCCTAGGAGCAGTTCGCTACCGCCGGCCGAAATTGTAGTTGCGCTATCAACGCCGGTGACCGTGGCGCTGCCGCCCGAGAGCACATGGGCGCTGACAGCGGTGCCGCCGGCATCGACGATGAGCGACCCGCCGCTGCTGACGGTGATGCCCGACTGAGTGGCGCCGCTGGAGACGACCGTCACCACCGGGGCCGCGGCGGAGAAGACGATTTCCTGGCCCGTGCCGCCGTCGCCGATCAGCGCCAGCGAGGAGCCGACGTCACCCGCGAAGGTGAAGGTCTCGGAATTGGAGCCAACGGTGACGGTCGCGACGGTATTGCCGCTGATGAGAGCTGTCGTGAGCGTGCCGCCCGTCGTGGTGGTGAGGTCGATCACGTCACCCGTGCCGAAGCCGGAAATGACGGCGAGATCGCCATAGCCCGCGCTGACGAAGGTGGTATCTGCGAGTGTTCCCGAGCCGATGAAGGTCAGGCTGCCGGAGAGCACGGCTTTGGCCGATTCCAGCGTGACGGTGCCGCCATTGCTGATGACCGTGTCGATGGCGGTCGCATTGCCGCTGATGACGAGCGCGCCGCCATTGGTCAGCGTGATGTCCCGGGCGACCGCGCCCTTGAGGAACAGGTCGATCGCGCCGCCATTATAGACGGTCTCGCTGGTGACGGTCGCGGAGGCCGCGCTGACCAGCTGGGTGCCTTGGACGATGTCGCCCGACGCCCCCCCCAGCACCGTCTCCTTGCCGCCACGGGCGATGGTAGCGCCGCTATCGCTGCCACCCGAGGAGACGATCAGCGTGCCGCCCGAAAGCACGGTGGTGCCGGTCGCAGTGCCGCCGGAAGCGACCGTCAGCAGGCTGCCGCTGGTGACCGTAGCGCTGCTGACCGGCGTTCCGCTGGAGACGGTGGCCGAGGTTGCCGAGGTGGTCGCTGCCGTGGGTGCGAAGGAGATGCCGCGGATATTGGTGTCTGCCGCCGCCGTCACCAGGGTGACGAAGCTTTCGTCGGTGGGGGCGGTGGTTGCACTCAGCACATCGGTGATGCCGTAAAGATAGGTCTGGTCGAGATCGCCGATGGTCGAGTTCGTCGCATAGAGTTCGACGACGCCGCCCACGACGGTGCCCGTCAGGCCGATCAGGCCGGTGGTGCCGGCCGTGGCCGTATTCGCGACAAGGTTGAGGCCTTCGGACAGGGTGTAATCCAGCACCCATTTGCCGTCCACGAAGCTCCACTTCTGGAGGCCGCCGTCACCGAGGCCACCTTCCTTGGGATTGCCGCCGTCTGCGACATAGAGCGTGGTCGCATCGGCGAAGAAATAGCTTTCCGGGCTAAGATTGACGGCCGTGCCGATGGCGCCCACGTTGACGGTATTGGCCTCTGCTGCGGTCAGCGTGACGGTGCCCGAAATATTGGGCAGGACTTCCGCCAGCGTGTCGGACACTGGCAGAAGCGTGCCGTAGGAGGCGATGTCTGAGGTGCCGCCGTGCTGCGTGCTGTCCCGCGACACATAGAGCACGCCGTCGACGATCTCGACCTCGCGGGTGTCGGTGGTGGTGTCGATCGCGGTCGCGCTGTTGGCGCCATCCTGGGCGTAGAAGACGCCCTGCGTGGTATCACCCTTGACGCCCTGACCGGAGACATAGAAGCTTGTGCCATCAACGGTCGCGACGCTGCGGATATTGTTGGTATTGAAGACATCATAGAGCGCGGTGCTGGTATCGACGCTGCCGCTGTAGCTGATATCGGCGACGACGCGCGCGACCGGCGTATAGGAACCGTCGAGCAGGCTGGTGGACTGTGCGAGGGCCGCATTGCCGTAGACGGCGGCGCCGCCGGTATTATAGGCCGCGGCATTGACGCCATAGCCGCCGATGACCAGCGATGTGCCGTCTGCGGAGAGCTGCAGAATGCCTTCCGAGGAAGATCCGTATTCGCCGGAGATTGCGTATTCGGTGGTGCCGCCCACGGTCGTCGTTGTCTGCGGCAGTGTCAGCTCACCGACGATGGTGCCTGTTGTCGTCACTTCGTCAAGCGTGATCGGGGTCGCCTGATTGTCGGTATAGGTGCCGCTGCCATCGGAATCCCCCACCACGCTGATGACGAGGTCGCCTGCGGTAAAGGCGGTCAGAGTCTGATATTGATTGGATGACATTCGACAGCTCCCTCGCCGGGCACGGCGGCGCGTCTCCTGTAAATGACGTTGTCGATCTTGAATAATGACACTTCAATGGCAGTTGATCACGGTGCCTGCTGTGTCCGGTCTCTTTATCGTTCCAACGTCGGACGCTATCAGTCTAAAGTATGACTCAGCGTCTGCCGGAAGGCGGTCATCGCCATGTCGAGATCGCCGCCATCGGCGGCGGCGATGCGGATCATCATTCCATGCTCCGCGCGGAGCGGGGTTACGCCCCAGTAGCAGGACGGATGACGGGACGAAACATCGGTGACGGCCGCTTTGACATGCCGGTAGTCTTGAGATGTCATCTCCTGCAGCAGCCACAGCGTGCCGAAGGCGCGATAGGCGCCGGTGACGCGCGGGGTGATATCGGCGTCCGTGATGCGCATCCGGTCCAGCGCGATCAGGCGGCCACAACCGTCGCGGATACTGATGCGGCTGTCCAGATTGCGTGCGGCCGCGGCGATCGTCGCCGGATCGTGCATCAGCATGCCGTCCTGAAGAAGGGCTGTTGAACCGGCGCCGACCGAGAGGTCGATGGATTGCACAAGTCCGCTGCCGGGCAGAAGAATGACCGGCCGCGGCAGATAGTGCAGGCGGGCGCCGGTGCCCACCCGCAGCGACACAGCGAAGCGGGCCGCCGCCTTGTCACGCCGGTCATGCACGATGGTGGCCGAGGGCATGCGGATGACGGCCGAAGCGCCGTCGCCCACGGCAATACGCTGCGCGACCTGCTCATCCCCGAACAAGCCGCCCGAGACCGATTGCAGGATGATCTCGGCCGCGGGGCCTCGGCCGCGCAGGGGGGCGGTGACGAAGAAAGGATAGGTGACGTGCCGCTGTGCCAGCACCGTCTGGCCGCCGCGCGTCGCGAAAGCAAGATCGAGCGGCGCCAGCGCCACCGGCGGCATTGCGTTCATGCGGTCTGATACAGCACGGCGGCGCAGAGCGCGTCCGCTACCGCGTCGATCCCCTCATTCGCGCGGCAATTGGTGCAGAGAACCGGGCGCCCCTGGCGGGCAGCGGAGGCCTCGCGGATCATCGGCTCAAGTGTCACGCCGACATAAGGGGCGAGATCGGTCTTATTGATGATGAGCAGATCCGACTGGATGACGCCGGGGCCGCGCTTGCGGGGTATATCGTCGCCACCCGCGACGTCGATGACGAACAGCCAATAATCGACGAGATCGAGCGAGAAGGTGGAGGCGAGATTGTCTCCGCCGCTCTCGATCAGGATAAGATCGAGAGCGGGGAAGGCGCGGTCGAGGCTGTCGGCGGCCTCCATATTCAGGGTCGGGTCCTCGCGGATGACCGTATGCGGGCAGGCGCCGGCTTCGACCGCCAGAATACGCTCCGGCGCGAGAAGATTGGTACGGCGCAGCCGCTCGGCATCTTCCTGGGTGACGAGATCATTGGTGATGACCGCGAGATCGATGCCGCGCTGATGCAGCGCGGGGATCAGCCGCTCGACCAGCGCTGTCTTGCCGGAACCGACCGGGCCGCCGATGCCGATGCGCGCCGCGCCGTTCTTGGTCATCGCAGCATATACTTCCGGTTGAGGGGCACTTCGGCCGCGGGCGGACATATCAGCAGCCGCCCGTCCGCGCGCACCTCGAAGGTCGCCGAGTCCACTTCGATATTGGGCTGCGCGTCGTTATGGATCATGTCGCGCTTGCCGAGGCGGCGGACCGAGCGGATGGGCACCATGCGCTTGCCGACGCCGAGCTTGGTCTGAATATCCGCCTCGATCGCAAGCTTGGAGACGAAGGTGACGCCGAGATGCTGGGGCGAGACGCCGGTCGAGCCCCACATCGGCCGCTGGATCATCGGCTCGCTGTCGATCTGGCTGGCATTGGCGTCACCCATCACCGCCCAGGCGATGAAGCCGCGCTTCATGACCAGCCAGGGTTTGATGCCGAAGGCCGCCCGCTTCCAGAAGACGAGATCGGCCATCTTGCCGGGGGCGATGGAGCCGACATGGCCGTCTATCCCCGCCGCAATCGCCGGATTGATGGTATATTTGGCAATATAGCGCTTGATCCGCTCATTATCGGCGCGCGCCGTCGTCTCCTCCGGCAGACGGCCGACGCGATCCTTCATAACGGCGGCGAGCTGCCAAGCCTTGGCGACATTCTCGGCAAGCCTGCCCATGCCCTGGCTGTCGGTCGCGAAGATGGAAATGGCGCCCATATCGTGCAGGAAATCCTCCGCCGCCATGCTTTGCGGCCGGATGCGCGATTCTGCAAAAGCCAGATCCTCGGCCAGGCGCCAGTTCATGACATGCGCGAGCATGGTCATGGGCAGGCCTTCATTGAGGGCATAGGCGGTGAAGGGATTGGTCGGGTTGGTGGAGGAAGGCAGGACGTTGGCGAAACTGTTGACGCGCAAGAGATCCGGCGCGTGGCCGCCGCCCGCGCCTTCGGTGTGGTACATGTGGATGGTGCGGTCGCGGATGACGCGCAGCGTATCCTCGCAGAAGCCGAATTCGTTGATCGTATCGGTATGCAGGTTGACGCAGAAATCATTCCGGTCAGCCGCGATCAGCGACCCGTCGATGACAGCACCCGATGCGCCGAAATCCTCATGGATTTTCACGCCGAGCGCGCCGCCCGCGACCGATTCCTCAACCGCGCCGGCGTCCGAACAGCCGCGGCCGAGGAAGCCGAAATTGAGACAGGAATGGTCCGCCCCCTGGATGAGCTGGCCGAGCACATTGGGGCCGGAACAGGTAACATCGAAATGCGGTCCCGGGGACATGCCGATGATGGTGGTGGTGCCACCCGCGAGCGCATGCTCGCTTTGCTGCGGCGAGAGGAAATGGGCATGCGCCTCCACCGCGCCGGCGGTCACGATATAGGGCTCGCCGTGATAGACGGTGGTATTGGGACCGGTGCGGAGATGCGGATCGACCCCGGCCATGATGTCCGGGTTACCGGCCTTGCCGATGCCGACGATCAATCCGTCGCGGATGCCGATATCGGCTTTGACGATGCCGAGCACGGGGTCGATGATGGTGGCATTCTGGATGACGCTGTCGAGCGCCCCGGAAGCATAGGTGCCGGTGGTCTGGAACCCTTCGCCGTCGCGCATCATCTTGCCGGCGCCGGTGGTCAATTCCTCCCCATAGAGCGTATAATCCCGCTCGATCTCAGCGAGAAGATTGGTGTCGCCCAGGCGGATCATGTCGCCCGTGGTGGGGCCGAAGGTCGCCGCATAATCGCGGCGGGAGATCTTTGCCATGTCAGATGCCCCGGTAGCCGCGCGTGCGGGCTGCCGCGAAGGCTGCCTGCCGCACGGCGTCATCATCCAGCGCGCCCTGCGTCAGCCCGGCCTGGCCGCGGACGATGCGGTCACCGGCCATAGGGATGAGAGTGACGCGTTTACGCAATCCGGGCTCAAACCGGACGCCGCCGCCCGAAAGCACATCCAGGCGCTTGCCGAAGGCCTGGGCGCGATCGAAATCCAGCGCCGGATTGACCTCGAAAAAATGGGTGTGACTGCGCACCTGAATATCGCGGTCGCCGGTATTGATGACGTCGAGCACCGTCTGGGGCCGGCCGGCATTGAGTTCGATCTCGCCCTCCAGTGTGATGATCTCTCCAGGTTCCTCGGTTTCGGGGGACGCCGCCTGGCCCGGCCCGATCGGGTTGAAGACGATCACCATCTTGGTGCCTTCGGTGAAATTCGCCTCGACCGAAATCATGTCGACCATGGGTGCCACACCCGGTTCCACGTCATCGGCCGTGAGCAGCTGGCCCGCCATATTGACGATCGCCTCATAGGTCATGCCCTGTCGGGCCGCGAGCATCATCTCATCCGCGATGAGGGCGACAGCTTCGGGATGCGAGAGCTTGATGCCGTGGCCGCGCAGGCGCCTTGCATGTTCGGCCGCCATGAAGATGGTAAGGCGTTCCATTTCGGTGGGGGCGAGATTCATCGGCGGTCCCTCAATTGGAGAACAGATGCTGTGCCTGGTCGGGGTGGCGCATGGCGGCGATATCAGCGAGCGGCGTGAAGCTGGCGACGGCATCCAGCTCCGGCAACAGCTCTGCAATCAGCGTGCCGAGCACCGGGCTGAGCGCGGAGAGGGCGCGCTGCGCATCTAGATGACTGATCAAACCAAGGCGGATCGCGGCCGTGCAAAGCGATTGCGCCATGCCATAGGCGCTGACGGCGAGGGCGGAAGCAAGGTCCAGTCCGACGCCCGCCAGAACCACGCCCTGCACGATGGGCAGATGGCCGTAGGCCTCACCCGTATCGATCGCGTCCTTCAGCGGCCGGGCAGTCTTGGTTCCGAGGCGGAGATGGGTACCAAGCAGCGCGGCCCCGGCCCGTTTCGAGCCCTGGCGGATCGCGTCCACCACCGCCCAGGCCTCGGCCAGATCATCGAGTGCGCATAAAGCGGGCAGGTCGTGCGCCGCCGCATGCGCGTGGCCGGCGATGATGCGGTCTGACGCGGCCCACCGGTGCCGCATCTGCCCGGCCAGAAAATCGCCGAAGCTGGCGCGCGACACCTTGCCGTCCGCGATCAGCGATTCCAGCCCCCAGGAAAAGGCGAAGCCGCCACCGGGAAACTGGCCATCCCCGAATTGCAGTGCCGTCAGCAGCCCGGCTGCGTCATTCAACGACCGAGACTTTGCCGGCGTTCTGCAGATCCACCAGCCGCGCCAGATACTGCTCGCGCGGATGATCGAGAGCGACCAAAAGGCAGCCGTCCTCGAACCTGACCTTCCAATGCAGATTGCCGGCGAGATAGCCGAGTTCCAGCCCGCCCGCCGCGCTCGGCCGCAGGCGCAGCCAGTTCTGCTGGCCGACGCGCAGGATGATGGCGCGTCCCTCCGCCAGGTGCAGCACGGCGCCGTCAAAAAGCTGTGCCGCACGCGGCAGAGAGACGAAGCAAGGCGTCCCGCGATCGGTTTGGCTGTGAAATCGCCGCCGCGGCAGGTCGGCGGGTTCAACGAACAGCGTCTCGACCAGCCCGTGATGGCTGATATCGTGCAGGCGCTCGGCCAGCGCCGGATCGGTCTGAGATCCCAGTATCGCTTCGATCACAATGGGATTGTTCATGAGCAAAAGTTCCCTCACAAACGGAAAGGGTGTCAAGGCGTTGCTCGAAAGGTTTCTGGCCGCGCGCCGCGCGCAGTCGCGCTGAGAATAACTGATTGCATGGCGGGAGATGCCGATGACGCGGCCCATTCGTTCACTCTGGACCTATCCCTGGGACGTGCAGGATATCGGGCTGGAGACTGTTGCGACGGAGCTGCGCGAGCGGGCCGGGGTCAACCGCATCAGCCTGGCGAGCGCCTATCACGCCGGACGCTTCCTGCAGCCGCGCAGCCCGCGCCGGCGGACCTTCTCGCCCGAGGACGGCACGCTCTATTTCCGTCCCGATGCGGCGCGCTGGTCACAGTCGCGCCTGATGCCGCAGGTCGCGTCCTTGGTCGAGCAGAGCGACGTGCTGCGCGATCTGGTGGCGGCGCGGGACCGCACCGGGCTGAGTGTCGCCGCCTGGACGGTCTGTCTGCATAATAGCCGTATTGGCGCGGCCTATCCCGAGGTCGCGACGATGAGCGTCTTCGGTGAGCGCTACGCTCATGCGCTGTGCCCGTCCCACCCGGATGTGCGGGATTATGTCTGCAGGCTGGTGGAGAATCTGACCCATGGCTGTCGCGTCGATGCGGTGGAGCTGGAGACGATCGGCTTCATGGGCTACGCGCACGGGCTGCATCACGAGAAGGACGGCGTCGGGCTGACCGCGGAGGATGATCTGCTGCTGGGCTTGTGCTTCTGCCCTTTCTGCCGCGCGGGCGCTGCCAAGGCCGGGGTGGATGTGGCGGGCGCGGCCGGCATCGCGCGCGCCTGGCTCACCGAGAGTTTTGGCCATGCGACCCCGCAGCCGCGCCTGCCGGGGCTGCTGACGGAGGGGCTGGACGCCTTCGCGCCATGGCCGGCGCTGCAGGCCTATCTGCTGTGGCGGCAGGCGCCCGTCATGAGCCTGATCGCGGAGGTGCGCGCCCGCGCCCACCCCGACAGTGCAATCTACGTGATCGACCTCGCGGCCGGCTGGCTGGGCGGCATTGACCAGGCCCGGCTGCGGGATGTCTGCGACGGGCTCATTCTCTGCGCCTATGACATCGGGCCAGCCGAGATTGCGCGTGAGACGGAAGCGGCGCGGCAGGCATTGGGGCCGGACCGCTATCTGGGCACCGGCCTCAGGGTCTTCTACCCGGAGGTGACGGAGGCCGCGACCTTGGCAGCCAGCGTCGCGGCGGCGGCCGGGGCGGGGGCTAAGGGGGCGAATTTCTACAATTACGGCCTGATCCCGCAGGCGCGGCTGGACTGGATCAAGCTCGCGGGAGCGCAGCTGTCGCGGACTTAGCCGCCGCGGCCTTTCCTGCTAGGGATGATGCTTCCCAAGAATAAGCGAGACAGGGCATGGCAAAACTCCACTATCGGATCGTCCAGCATGATGGCGGCTGGGCCTATAAGCTCGGCGACGGGTTTTCCGAGCCGTTCCGCAGCAAGGACGCAGCGATTGCGGCGGCCCACCGGGTAGCGGCCGAGCAGCATGTGCCGGGCGACCCCGCGCTGATTTCCTATCAGGACGAGGCCGGCAACTGGCATGAGGAATTCTCGAAAGGCAGTGACCGGCCGGAGGCCGATGTCATCGTCTGACCAGACAGCCGTCAGCGGGTGGCGGCGACGCGCAGAAAGGTGCTGACGATGCGGGACCCGGCCTTCATCGTGCCGCGCAGCGATCCTGCAACCTTGGATGTGCCGCCGCCCCGGCAGCGATAGGGCATCGGCACTTCGAGAATGCGCAGGCCGGCGCGGGCGGCGCGCATCTGCATTTCGATATTCCAGCCATAGGTCATTTCCTGCAAAGCCAGCGCCTCGAGGGCGGTGCGGCTTATGGCCCGGAAGGCGCACATATCGGTGTAGCGGACGCCATAGCGCGCGCCGATGCCAAAGCCCGCCAGACGGCCGGCGAGGACCTGATGCCAGAGCATGGCACCCGGATCACGCTGGCCCAATGTCCGTGATGCGAGGACAAAATCCTGCGCGCCAGACAGAACGGGGTCTGCGATGCGCGCAATCAGGTCACCCCGATCAGCGCCGTCACCATCCATGAAGACGATAACGCTGCTTTCCGGCCGAGCTGCGGCGGCGCCGAGTGCGCAGGCGCGGCCATAGCCGCGCCCTGCGTTAATGACGCGCGCGCCTGCGGCGGCCGCGATCTCCTGCGTGCCGTCACGGCTGCCGCCGTCCGCCACGATGATGTCACCCCGATAGGGTGCCGGGATTTCCCGCACGACGCCTGCGATGGTCTCGGCCTCGTTGAAGGTCGGGATGACGAGGCTTACAGGCTCCATCGCATACCGCAATTCTGGCAAGGGGCGGGGGGCGTGTCTGACAGCAGGTTGGTGCGGAAATCCTGATAGGCCGGGCCGTTCCAGATTTCCCGCAGATCCTGCTGGGTGGCGTCGCCGAGCGTATAGTTGCTGTAGCCGCGGACCGAGAAGGGCGCGATGCAGCAGGGCAATGCGCGGCCATGGGCCGTGAAATACATGAGCGACCAGGGCCGCCGGCAGGTCGACCACGCACGGTCATCCTGGCGCTGCAGGCTGAGGCCGGGCTCGGTCGCGCCGGAGGCGTCGAGCATGACGCCAAGCGGGCCGGCGATGGCCTGGGCCGCCGCGATCGCCGCACGTTCCTCATCCTGCGTGCTTTCAAACAGGGAATTCGCGGCGGTCGCCATGCCGTAGCCCTGGTCATCGAAGACCAGGCGCTGAAGATGCACTTCAGTGATGCCCATCTGCGCTGCCAGGCGGACGAAGGCCGGCAGCTGCTCAACTGTTTCCTTCAAGCCTGTGAGCCACAGCGAGACGCGCGGCGTGGTGGCACCGACCTGCTTCTGGTAGGCGATGAACTTGCCGACATCGCGCACGATGCGATTGAAGAAGTCCTTGCCGCGCACGCGGGCATAGGATTCGCGATCGGCGGCATCCAGCGAGACGCGCAGCTCATCCAACCCGGTATCGATCAGTTCCTGAAAGCGCTTCGGCTGCATCAGGGTGCCGTTGGTGTTGAACAGGACATAGGTGCCGCGGTCTTTGAGATAGCGGATCATCTCGGGCAGCTGTTTGACGAGCATCGGCTCGCCCACGCCATGCATCACCACGCGGGCGATATTGGGCACCTGATCGACGATCTTGGTGAAAAGCTCCCAGCTCATATCGGCCGGGGGCTCCAGCTCCTCGAAGGTACGGGGACAGGTCTCGCACAGCAGGTTGCAGCGATTGGTGACCTCCAGATAGAGGCAGACGGGCGGCTTTTCCGCGGTCCGTGAGCGATCGCTTGCGATCTCCTCAAAATAGCGGCGCGGGTCTTTCAGCGCGACGGTCGCGGACATGGCGTGTCTCCGGCTTGGGTTTGCAGGCTGTGGCGCGCTGTGCGTCGCCTGAGCAGGTCAATCAGCAAAAGTGCTGCGGCGGGCAGATAGATCAGGGAAGGCCAGATGAACCGGTCCTGTGGGATAGGATCGTTGATCAGGAGTAGCGGCGCGGTCGCGAGCCACAGCAGGGCGGCGGAGGGCGCGATGACGGCTGGCAAGGCGAGCCAGGCAAAATACCAATGGTAATGCGCGCTGATCGCGACCATGGTGACCGCGCCGAGCGTGGCGGCATCCTGGCAAAGTTGCCGCGCGTCATGGGCCTGTGGCGGGCGGCGCAGGATGGCGATGGAGACAGCGCCAAAGATCGCCACCACGGCTATGGCGTATATGGCGCTGGCCGAAGCGGGCAGGGTAACGACGCGGCTGAGTCCGGCGAGCAGCCAGAAGCCGCCGCCGCCCTCCAATCCCTCCTCCGCCCCGTAGCCGGGTAGAAAGCCCAGGACATGACGGCCGGCGCCGCTATAGGCCGCGTAGCCGACCAGAATGACGGCGAGACCGGCCAGCACAGGACGCCAGAAGCGGCCGCCGCGCAGAAAGGCGGGGACCAGCACAACGGGCAGAAACTTGGTCAGCACGGCGCCGGCCAGAACCGCGCCCGCCCATCCGTCACGATGGCGCGCGCGCAGCAGAAGTGCCACACCGATCAGGCCGACGGCGATGCCATCGACATGGCCGTCGCTAGCAAAAGACCAAAGTGCAAGGGGATTCCAGGCATAGATGAGAATGCGTTCCGGCGGCAGCGCGGCCAGACGCAGCAGCAGGATCAGCGCGGCGACGCCGAGTGCTTCAAAGAACAGGACCGCGAGCCGGATGCTGTTGATGCTGTCATGCACGCGGCCGGCGATGCCGAGAACCATTTCGGCCACCGGCGGATAGATCGTGCGCGCATATTCCTTACGGTTGATATGCGGATAGATCGTCGGGTCGCGCAGAGAGGAGAGCGCCGGATCGGCGGGGATATAGCGATAGGGGTTGATGCCCGCCGCCTGAACCCGGCCGTCCCAGACATAGCGATAGATATCGGTCGAGAGCATCGGTGGTGTGGTCAAAAGAATCAGACGCAGCAGCACGGCGACCGCGAGCACAAACCACAGGGTGAATTTGGGCCAGGGATGGCGCTGGATGAGCAAGACCGCGCCGAAATAGACCGCAGCACTGAGGCAGAGCAGGCCGACGAGCGCAGGCAGATGCGCGACATGCGCGCGTGCTGCAACGGCCGGCGGATCAATCCACAAAGCAGCTATGGTCAAAGCCACGAGGGCCCCGGCGCAGAGCAGCAGAAGGCTCAGCCGGCGTGTCATGCAGCGCGCACGCCCTGCAGGACGGAGCCAATCTCGAGCGTATCGATGGTCTTGCGAGTGAAGGGCGCGGCATAACCGCCGTCATCGGCCAGAAGCTGGCGCAGCGACATGGCGTCGTCGATGTCGTACCAGGGCGGCAGCTCAACCACCTCCAGACCCAGTTCCTGCGCGCGCAGACGGGTGCCAGCGGCCACCGTCTCCGTGCTCCAGGCGATATCCGCGAAGAGCCTAGCATAGGGCGCGCGCATGCCGAGAAGGTAATAGCCGCCATCGTCGCAGGCGCCGAGGACGATGCGCCGGTCATGGCCGGTGAGGAGGATGTTGGCGGTCTGGATCAGATAGTCTGTCGGCAGATTGGGCGTATCGGAACTCAGCACGCAGGCGGCGGCATGGCCGAGGGCAAACTGACCGGCAATCGCCTGGAATAGACATCGGCCGAAGCCTTCGACGCCGGCGACCGCGTCCAGGCTGCCATCGGCCAGAATGGGCTGCGTGTTGTGTGCGATATGGGGACGCAAAGCCTCTTCCGTCCCGAAGGGCGCATAGGCCGCATAGGCGGAGATTGCAGCGGACGCGGATGCCAGCGCGATATTTTCTGTCGTGTCGCGCAGGAAGGCGGCACTCATGCGTGCCGCCTGATGATAGTCGAGCGGCGGGCAAAGCCGTGTTTTGGAATGGCCGGGGCGCGGCGCTTTCGCCATGACCGCGATGGCACAGTTTGCCTTCCCTGCAGGCGTCTCGCGCAATGTCATGACGGCCCCTTTGATGTGCGATCACGCGGTCGAGAGGCCCGATGGGGCTTCGAGGCTGATCGTTCTCATCACTATACGGAGCAGACGGCGTCTGGTTACACTGTCCCACAGAAACGTGAGGGCGGAGATAATTTTTTCAGTGTGACGGCTTGGCGAGGCCAATTTTAATTGTCGTGTCATCCGGCACCGGCTGCGCGTCCTGCGACACGAAGGTCGGGAACTGGGCGAGTTGCGCGGGCGTATAGGCCACGACTTCCATATCCTGACCGAGCAGGACCATGGCATCGACCGGCACGGCGATCAGCCGTCCGCCATAACCGTAGACGCCGCCGATATTGAGGATGACCACGATCTGGCCTTGGTCATTCCGCAAAATGGCGTGAACGCGCCCCAGAATATCCTGGCTTTCGACCGGCCGCAGGACCAGGCGATGCAACAGGTCGCCGACTCGCACGGGCTGCGGAAAGCGCATGGCCGTGGATTGGGCGAGGCTCATGCCGGGCGGTGGCGGCATGCCGCCGGGCATTGGGCTTTGCGCGTAAGCCGCGGGGCTCAGGGCCAGACAGCCGGCCAGGGACAGCAGGCGCATGGAACGGCGCATGGGCGTCATAATCCGGCGAACCATGGAAAGCCCTTGTCCTCCCAAAACCCGCCCGGATAGGTTTTGGTGACTTCGATGGCCGTCACCCATTTCGGGTTCTTGTAGCCGAGCTTGGTCGCCATGCGCAGGCGCATGGGAAAGCCGAAGGGATCGGCCAGCGGATCTCCGCCATATTGCAGGGCAAGAATGGTTTGCGGATGCAGCGCCGTCGCCATGTCGATGCTGCTTGGGTAATTGTCGGCGGTCTTGAAGGCGACATAGGGCGCGCGCAGGTCCGCGCCGACGCGCTCCAGAAAAATGCGCAAGGGAACGCCGGTCCAGCCGCCGATATAGCTCCAGCCTTCGACGCAAATATGCTGGATGACCATGGAGCTTTGCGGCAGCGTCTGCAGCTGCGCCAGCGTCCAAGGCCGCTTATCCTGGATGAGGCCGCCCAGTTCCAGCCGCCAATCGGCGCCGCCCACCGGTTTCACCTCCGTGACATCGTAATAGGCGTTGAATTTGGGCGGACGCAGAATCATCGACGCCGGATAGGTCGGCGCGAGCTTGTTCGGGTCGAACAGCAGGGCCTGCACGCGGTCATTCATGCGGGATATGGCCAGCAGCGCCGATTCCACCGCCTCCGGCCGCTTCACGTCGCAGCCCGTCAGCATGACGAGCGAGCCGAGCGACAGGCCGGCGCGCAGCAGGCCGCGCCGCTGCAGCGAGCGGACCAGCGGGCGGTGCAAGTCGAGCACGGATGCGTCCGGCGCATCATCGGGGCGGAAGGGCGACCGGGTCATGGTTTTGGCCCCTGGCCAGAGGGCGATGGCTTGAGGCGGGGGCCGCCGGCGAGCATGGCCCAGATTGTCTTCGGCACCAGAAGGGCGAGCAGAACGTGGACGACCAGAAAACCCACGATGACGACCATGCCGCCGAAATGAAAGACGCGGACCGATTGGAATCCACCGTACAGGGTCACAAGTCCTGAGAACTGGACCGGCTTCCACAGCGCGAGGCCGCTGATGGCCTGATTGATGCCCGCTAGAATGACAATGACATACAGAAGCTTCTGCACCGCGTTGTAGACGGTCAGATCCTCGTGCGCGATTTTGAAATGTAGCGTTTCCACCACCGTCGCCGCCAACTCGCGCGGGCGAATGGGCAACAGGCGCTCTCGAAACCGGCCTGTCGCGAGACCATAGGTCAGATAGACCAAGCCGTTGATGCCAAAAAACCACATGCCGGCGAGGTGCCAGTTCAGGCTCCAGGCGGCCCATTCGCCCAGGCGCCAGAAGCCGCTGAAACGCAGGCCATGAATAATGACATCATCATTATAAATGCCCCAGCCCGAGGTGATCATCACCAGAACGGCGACGGCGTTGAGCCAATGCATGATGCGGATGGGCACCGGGTGCAGCCGCCGCGCAGGCGGCGCGACGGCCCTTGAGGCCTGCTTATCCTGACGGGTCACGGCCTGTCATCCTTGCTGCCTGGTTCGGCTTACGAAGGCTATTCGGCACGACCAGAGATCAGGTTACAGCCGGACGCGGCGCCGTATCAATTAGGGGGAGCGCCGCTCCCCCTTTGGCCGCTCGTGATCAGCCGAAATCAGCGGCCGAGTGACGCTCGGCCAGCTGCTCGGCCTCCGGCCCCATGACGCGGTTGACGCGGCGTCCGCGCTGGACGGCGGGGCGGGCCGCGATCTCTGCCGCCCACCGGCCGAGATGGGTGTAATCCTGCACCGAGAGGAATTCGCCTGCGCCATAGAGCTGGCCCAGAGCCAGACCGCCATACCAGGGCCAGATCGCGATATCGGCGATCGTATACTCGGCGCCCGCGATATAGGGCCGCTCGGCCAGTTGCCGGTCGAGCACGTCCAGCTGCCGCTTCGTCTCCATCGCGAAGCGATTGATGGGATACTCGAATTTCTCGGGCGCATAGGCGTAGAAATGTCCAAAGCCGCCGCCGACAAACGGGGCCGAGCCCATCTGCCAGAACAGCCAGTTCAGCGTCTCGGTGCGGCCGGCGTGATCCCTGGGCAGGAAGGCGCCGAATTTCTCGGCAAGGTAGAGAAGGATGGAGCCGGATTCGAAAACCCGCGTCGGCGGCTGCGTGCTGTGGTCCAGCAGTGCCGGGATTTTGCTGTTGGGATTGATATCCACGAAGCCGCTGGAGAACTGGTGGCCCTCATTGATGCGGATAAGCCAAGCGTCATATTCCGCGCCGGTGAGGCCCAGGGCGAGCAGCTCCTCCAGCAGGATCGTGACCTTCTGCCCATTGGGCGTCCCGAGCGAATAGAGCTGCAGCGGATGCTGTCCGACCGGCAGGGTCTTGTCATGCGTCGGCCCCGCAATGGGGCGGTTGATATTGGCGAAGGCGCCGCCGGAGGGCGCGGCCGCGGTCCAGACTTTGGGGGGCGTATAGGGGGCCGTTTCGGTCATTCTGCTCGACTTTCATGCCAGTTGAAGCCGGCGGCACGATGGCCGCCGGCGGACACTAAGACGATCATCTCACCGTCACCGCCGAAGCGCCAGGGGCGGTCCGATGGATCAGGCGAGCCTCAGGACAGGATGTCGAGCGCTGCCCGGACCAGTGCCGCCGTGCCCAGGCCGATGCAGCGCTCATCCGGCTGGTAGTTGGAATTATGGACGCGATCCTGCCGACCCGGCTGCGAGGCGCCGACCAGCAGCTGGCAGGATGGGATGCGGTCGGAGAAATAGGAGAAATCCTCGGCCCCGAAGCGGCCTTCGAGCTGTTCCAGCTGTGCCGCGCCGAATTGCGCGGCGACGGCGGCGACCGTCGCATCGACCACGCGGTCGTCATTCACCAGAGCAGGCGGGCCGCGGTGATAGGTGATCTCGACGGTCACGCCCATCGCGGCGGCGATCCCGTCGACGATGCGGCGGAAGGTCGTCTCCATCAGATCACGCGATTCGGCTGAGCGGCAACGGACCGTGCCCTGGAAGAGGCAGGTATCGGGGATGATGTTATGCGTGCTGCCGCCTTCGATATGGCCGATGGTGAGCACCGCCGAATGCGATGGGTCCATAACGCGGGAGACGGCGGTTTGCAGTTGCGTGATCATGGCAGCGGCCGCGACGATGGGGTCGACGGCGGCATGCGGACGTGCGGCATGGCCGGATTTGCCACGCACGACGACGTCGATCTCATCACTGGAAGCGGTGGCGGCCCCGCGCGTATAGGCGAAGCGCCCGACGGCCAGTTCCGGCCGGTTGTGGAAGGCGAGTGCGATATCGGCGCCATCTGCCGCGCCGGCCGCGACCATCGCTGCAGCGCCGCTTTCGACCGTTTCCTCGGCCGGCTGGAAGACCAGGCGCACCGTGCCGCGCAGCATCGGTGCCAGATCCTTGAGCACCGTGCCGACGCCGAGGAGCGTTGCCGTGTGTATGTCATGCCCGCAGGCATGCATGCGGCCGGGAACGGTGCTGGCGAAGGGCAGGCCGGTCAGTTCTTCGATCGGCAGCGCATCCATATCGGCGCGGATCAGCAGGCATGGGCCGGGCTGGCTGCCTGTGATTTCAGCCACGACTCCGTGACCGCCGACGCCGGTCTGGGGAGTGAGGCCGAGGCGGGTCAGCTCGGCCGCCACGACGCCGGCGGTGCGCACCGTCTCCATCCCTAGTTCGGGATGGGCATGAAGATCACGCCGGATGTCGATCAACCCGGCTTCGATCGCCGCGACGCGGTCCTGCACCAGTGTTGTCACATCGTTCGGGCGGTCGATCTGCATCGGTGAAAGTCCATGATCGTGGAAAGACCAGGAAGCCTATCACCTCGGCCAGCACAGGGGAAATCCAGGCGCGTCAGTAACCCAGGCTGCGGTCAACGACATGCAGCAGGTTCAATCCCGCGCGGTCACGGCCGATATTGTCGGCAATCATGGCCGCCGCCGTATGTGGCTGCGTGAGCGCCGCGACATGCGGTGTGACGGTGATCCGCTCATGATGCCAGAAGGGATGATCCGGTGGCAGCGGTTCGGTCGCAAAGACATCGAGCGTTGCATGGGCGATCTGGCCGCTGGCCAGCGCCGCGAGAAGATCAGCCTCGACCAGATGGCCGCCGCGGCCGACATTGATGAGGTGGCTGCCGGGCGGCATGGCCGCAAACGTCTTGGCATTGAGAATGCCCGCTGTATCGGACGTCAGCGGCAGAAGGCAGACCAGAATTTCGCTCTGGCCCAGGAAATCCTGCAATTGCCCGGCGCCCGCAAAGCAGCGAAGACCGGGCGCGTCTTTCGGCCGGCGCGACCAGACCGCGATATCAAAGCCGAAGGGCGCCAGGCGTTCCGCACAGAGCGCGCCGAGCTGGCCATAGCCCAGAATGCCGATGGTGCGGTCCTGCGCCATCGGCACATCCAGATCCTGCCAGGATGCCTGCCGCTGGTGGCGCGCGAATTCGGGCATGCGGCGATGATAATGGAGCACCTGCATGGTGACATAGATCGCCATATCGGCGCCGAGTGACGGATCAACCATGCGGATCAGTGCTACATCGGGCGGCAGGTCGGTGCGGGCCAGAAGACGCTCGACCCCGGCGCCGAGCGAGACGATGGCGCGCAGGCCGGTGAGGGCTGAGAACAGATCCGCCGGCGGATGCCAGACGAAGGCATAGGCGATGTCTGCGGGATTGCCGATATCTGGCCAGACACGAACCTCCAGGTCAGGCATCGCGTTTTGGAAGGCCGCAAGCCAAGGCTCGGCGAGGATGCCAGGGCAGGCGTAGAGCAGAACGGGCTTTGCCATGTCAGGCGCGCAGGAAATGGGAGAAGGGGGCGAGCGTGCAGCCGGCAGCCACGAGCGCCTGCCGAAGCGACGCCGCCATCGCGACTGCATGGGCGTTGTCGCCATGCACGCAAATGGTGTCGATGGTGACAGGCAGGCGCTGGCCGGTGACGGTTGTGATGGCACCATCATCAAGCATCGCAAGGATGCGCCTGGTGGCGAAGTCAGCATCCTCGATGACGGCGCCGGCTTGCTTGCGCGATGTCAGATTGCCGTCATCGTCATAGCTGCGGTCGGCATAGACTTCACGCGCGACCAGAAGTCCTTCGGCAAGCCCGGCCTTTTCCAGCGCCAGACCGGGCATGACGACGAGAATGAGGTCGGGGTCGACGGCGCGGGTGGCACGGGCGACGGCGCGGGCGAGATCGGCATCGACCATCGCCATATTGGCGAGCGCGCCATGGGCTTTGACATGGGCGAGGCGATAGCCGGCAGATTGCGCCAAGGCAGCGGCCGCACCGATCTGATAGATCATCATCTTTTCAATATCATCCGGGCGGTCGCCCAGGATCGGCCGCCGCCCGAAGCCCCAGAGATCGAGAAAGCCGGGATGGGCGCCGATGCTGACGCCGCGTGCCCCGGCGGCCGCCATCGTCTGATGCATGATGACGGGGTCGCCGGCGTGGAAGCCGCAGGCAATATTGGCCGAGGTGACGATATCCAGCATTGCCGCGTCATTGCCCATGGTCCAGGCGCCGAAACTCTCACCCAGGTCGGAATTGAGGTCGAGTTTCATGGGCGTGCTCGCTGTCCTGATCCGGTCTTGCGTCGTCTCTTGTAGTATCGCCCGGGTCTCAGTCAAACGCGGCGTGGGGTTTTGATGGCGGTCTGGGATAGGGTAGAGCTGATCCATCCTGCCTTCGCAAAGTCCCGAGGTCGCGCTGATGGCTGCCGCATGATTTATCCCGAGCCCCGCTTTCTGGATGCGGGCGAGGCGGCCCTGGTGGTCGAGTTCGGCCATGAGGTCGACCCGGCGGCGAATGATCTGGTGCTGGCGCTGGACGCCGTGCTGGCGGCCGAGAGAGCCCCCGGACTGCGCGAGCTGGTGCCGACCTATCGCTCGCTGATGATCCATTACGATCCGCTTGTGTTGCCGCGGGGCGATCTCATTCAGCGGGTGCGGCAGGCGCTGCTGCACCCTGCAGGTGAGAAAGGGGCGGCCCAGACCTGGACCGTGCCCTGCTGCTATGACCTGCCCCATGGCGAAGATCTGGATGAGGCCGCATCCCTGCTCGGCTTGACCCGCGACCGCGCCATCGCCCTGCATACCGCTGGCCGCTATCGCGTCTATATGTATGGTTTTGCACCGGGCTATGCCTATCTCGGCGGCCTGGCCACAGAGCTTGCGATATCGCGCCGGCCGAGCCCGCGCCCGCCGCACCCTGCGGGCGCGGTGATGATCGGCGGGGGTCTATGCGGCGTCGCGACCTTCCCCATGCCCACCGGCTGGTACGTGCTGGGGCGCACGCCCGAACGTCTTTATGCACGCGACCGGGATGAGCCCTTTCTCATCAGCCCCGGCGACACGATCCGCTTCGAGCCAGTGGACGCGGCGAGCTTCGACGCGCTGGAGGCGCGCGCGGCCCGGGGCGAGCCGATCGCGCGGCGGGCGCCGGCATGACGGAAACTGTGGAAAAGGCCGCGCTGCGCATTCTGTTCGCGGGGCCCGGCGTGACCCTGCAGGATGGCGGGCGGCATGGCTATCTGCGCTTCGGTGTCACGCCGGCGGGGCCGATGGACCCGCTGGCTTTCGCGACCGTCCATCATGCGCTTGGCAATGCGCCGGACATGACGGCGATCGAGATCGGGCTCGGCGGTCTGCATGTCACAAGCGAAGACGCGCCCCTGTCCGTCGCGGTGGCGGGCGGGGATTTCGTCGTCACCCTCGATGGCAGGCGGGTGCCGCCTGCCGTGCGGCTGCGGCTGGAGCCCGGCGCGATACTGCGCATCACGGCCGGCGCGACCGGCGCCTGGTGCTATCTGGCGGTCGCGGGCGATATGCGGGTGCCGCCCATGCTGGGGTCGACCGCGAGCCATACCCGGTCGGGCTTCGGCGGATTGGACGGGCGGGCTTTGGCGAGCGGCGACCGCCTTGGCATCGCGGCACCGCGCCTGATGGATGCGGGTGTGCTGGCGGCGCCGTGGCTGGACCGGCCCGGTGAGGTCATTCGCGTTCTGCTTGGTCCGCAGGATGACTATTTTGCCGGGGAGCAGGTCGCGTCCTTCCTGGACGGGCCGTGGGTACTCTCGGCACGCGGCGACCGCATGGCCTACTTCCTGGAGGGCCCGAGGCTGGAACACGCGCAGGGCTTCAATATTGTTTCGGACGGCATTGCCATGGGTGCGATTCAGGTGCCGGGCGAGGGCCAGCCGATCATTCTGATGGCGGACCGGCAGCCGACCGGAGGCTACCCCAAGATCGCAACCGTGATCGGCCCGGATCTGGGCCGGCTTGCCCAATTGCGCGCGGGCGCGCGGCTGCGGTTTCAGGCGGTGACGATCGAACAGGCGGTGGCGGCGCGGCGCGCGGACGCGGCCGTGCTGGCTGCGCCCGTCACCTTGTCGCCGCTGCGCCGCCGCGATTTCCCGTCCGGTTTCGTGCGCGGCCTGGATTTGACCGATGGGCTTTTCGACACCGCCGTGATGCCCGTGATGACGGAACAGGACCCGCATGCGGCGGGCAAGCTGAGCGCGGCAGAGCGGTTCGGCGTTCTGTTCGATGACGGGCGGTATGAGCGGCGTCCGGGGCCGTCGCCGTCCGCCCTGCTGCTGGGCTGCGGCCGGGTGGAAGGGCGGCTTGTGTACGCCGCCGGCCGTGACGGCGCGGTCCGTAGCGGGGCTCTCACGGCGGCCGACATGCGCGCGCTGGCGGGGTTTCTGGATGAGGCGGCGGCGTGCGGCGCGCCTGCCGTGCTGATTTTCGACGGTTGTGCCATGATCGAGGGTGCGGATGCCCTGGAAGCGATGCTGGCGCTGCAGGCGGCCTTCCGGCCGGTATCGTCTCCGCGCATCGCGCTGGTGCTGGGGCCTTGCGTTGGGCCGGATGCCCTGCTCGCCGCGCGGGCCGATATCATGGTGATCGCAACGGACAGTGGCTTCATCGCCAGCGCCGGGCCGGACCTGGTGCGTAAGGCGACGAACGAAATGCTGACTGGGGCGGAGATAGGCGGTGCCGCCATCCATGAAGCGGGTGGCGGATTGGTGGATGCGGTCGCGCATGATGTCGCGGCCCTGCTGCGGGCGCGGCAGTTGTGTGATCTTATGCCCGATGCGGAGCGCGCGCGGGTCGCGAGCCCCGACCCGGCGATGCGCGCGGCGCCAAGCCTGGACCGTCTGGTGCCGCAGGCGGGGACCGCGGTCTACGACATGCGCGAGGTTCTGCGGGCGACGGCGGATGGCGGCGATTTTCTGGAAATTGCCGCGCTGGCTGCCGCCAATATCGTCACCGGTCTCGCGCGCTTCGGTGGCCGCACGGTCGGCGTGCTGGCCAACCAGCCTCTGGTGCTGGACGGTGCGCTGGATGCGACCGCGCTGGTGAAGGCGTCAGGGTTGGTCGCGCTCTGCGCGTCTCTCAAGCTGCCTCTGCTGACCCTGGTCGATTGTCCCGGGCTTTTGCCCGGCCCTGATCAGGAAGCGGCCGGGTTGTTGCGTCAGGCAGCCCTTCTCTCGCGTGGCCTTGCCGCATTTAAGCCCCCGCGGGTGACGCTGATCACCGGCATGGCGGCCGCACCCGCCTCTGGCGTGATGGGGATCGGCCAGGGTGTGCTCTATCGCTGGCCCTCGGGCCGCGCGGCGCTGGGTACGACCATTCTGCCGCGGGAAACACGCCGGTGGATTGTTGAAGGTCTGGGCTGATGCCAATTTTGTTCAGACAACCGCAGTGAGCCGCATGTTCAGAAAAATTCTTATCGCCAATCGCGGTGAAATCGCCTGCCGCATCATCCGCACCGCGCGGCGCATGGGGATTGCGACGGTCGCGGTCTATTCCGAGGCCGATCGTGACGCGCTGCATGCGCGGATGGCGGATGAGGCGGTCGCCATCGGTCCGGCGCCGGCTGCGCAATCTTATCTGTCAGTGGCAGCGATCATCGCCGCCTGCCAGGCGACCGGGGCTGAAGCTGTGCATCCGGGCTATGGTTTTCTGTCCGAGCGCGCGAGTTTCGTGGCAGCACTGAAGGCCGCCGGTATCGTCTTCATCGGCCCGCATGAAGCGGCGATCGCGGCCATGGGCGACAAGATCGAGTCCAAGAAGGCGGCAGCCGAGGCCGGGGTGCGGACCGTGCCCGGCTTTCTGGGCGTGATTGACAGCACGACACACGCCATCACCATTGCCGACGATGTCGGCTATCCGGTGATTATCAAGGCCTCGGCCGGCGGCGGCGGCAAGGGCATGCGCATTGCGCGGTCAAGCGATGAGGTGGCGGAAGGTTTTTCGCGTGCGCGGTCGGAAGCCCAGTCGGCGTTCGGCGATGGTCGCGTCTTCATCGAAAAATTCATCGAAAATCCGAGGCATATCGAAATTCAGGTGCTGGGTGACAGGCACGGGCATGTCATCCATCTGGGTGAACGGGAATGTTCCATTCAGCGCCGCCATCAGAAGGTGCTGGAAGAGGCGCCGTCCCCCTTGCTGGATGAGGCTACCCGCGCGGCGATGGGCGCGCAGGCCGTGGCCCTCGCGCGGGCCGTGGCCTATGATTCCGCAGGCACGGTGGAATTCGTCGTCTCGCAAGACCGCAGCTTCTATTTTCTGGAAATGAATACCCGGCTTCAGGTCGAGCATCCGGTGACTGAGCTGGTCACGGGGATCGACATCGTGGAGCAGATGATCCGCATCGCGTCCGGTGAGCGCTTAAGCATCGCCCAGGCGGATGTGCAGGTGAAGGGTTGGGCGGTGGAGGCGCGGATCTATGCCGAGGACCCGGCGCGGGGCTTCCAGCCTTCCACCGGGCGCGTCTTGCCGTTTCGGCCGCCGGCCGAGGCTGAGATCGACGGCGTGACGGTGCGGGTGGATAGCGGTCTGGTCGAAGGTGACAGCGTCACGGTCTATTACGATCCGATGGTCGCGAAATTGATCACCCATGCGCCGACGCGCGGCCAGGCGATCGACGCGCAGATCAGCGCCTTGGACCGTTTCGCGATTGGCGGGGTTCGCCACAATCTCGCGTTCCTCTCGACCCTGATGGCGCTGCCGCGCTGGCGGGAGGGACGGCTGTCGACTGGGCTGATCGCCGAAGAATTCGGCGAGACGGCGCAGGAGCGGCGGCCGGATGGGGCCCTTGCCAGGACCATCGTGGCGCTGGTCGCGGCGATGGAGCATCTGGCCGAGACGGCGCGTCATGCGCGGCCGGGCCGCACGGCGCTGACGGGACAGCGCGCGCGGGTGGTGGTGCTGGGCGGCGATGAGCGAGAGGCTTGGACGGTAACGACCGAAAGTGCCGAGGCCGACGGGGTGACTGTCATACTGGCAGATGGCGTTGCGCTGGTGTTGCAGAGCGCCTGGCAGGCCCCGGGGCCGATCTGGTCCGGGACCGTCGGTGGCGTGGTCCTAGATGCGCAGATCGACCGCACTGACGCGGGTTGGACCATCCGCCATGCCGGCACCGTCACCGCGGTCGCAGTCTGGGCACCGCTGGCCTGGGACCTGTGGCGCATCATGCCCAAACCCGCCGTCATGGATTCGGACCGTGTGCTGCGCGCGCCCATGCCAGGACTGCTGGTCAAGCTGCTGGTGCAGGCCGGAGATGAGGTCGTGGAAGATCAGCCCTTGGCTGTGATCGAAGCGATGAAGATGGAAACGATGCTGCGCAGCCGGGCGGCGGGCCGGGTGGTGGAGATCACGGCGCGACTGGGCGACATGCTGCCCGTTGATGCGCCAATTCTGCACATCGTATGAGGTGGCCGGGACATTGCCAGGCCGCGAGGCAGCCCCGGGATCAGCGTGCGGTCGTCTGTGACAGCAATCGCCTGAGATCCGCGGAGAGGAAGGGTTTCGCCAGCACCGGCCGGTCCTGATAGGCCTCCCCCAGCCCGGCCGCGCCATAGCCTGTCGCGAAAGCAAAAGGGATCGACCGCTTGATCAGGATATCGGCGACGGGGAAGGACCGGTGACCGTCCAGATTGACGTCGAGAATGGCCAGATCGATGTCGGCGCGTTCGGCGGCCGCCAGCGCTTCGGGCAGCCGCATGGCGAGTTCGACGACCTCATGACCAAGTTCGAGAAGCATGTCCTCGATCATGAAGGCAATGACCATCTCATCCTCGACGATCAGGATCTTCAAAATTCCCGCCTATCCCTGGGCCCAAAACGTGACCGGCGCCTCAATAAGGCAGCGCAGGCCAAGGGGATCGAATTGCAACGCGACCGTGCCGCCCAGTTCCCCCGCCAAACCCCGTTCGATCAATCGCGATCCGAACCCCCGCTGCAGGGGCAGGGTGACGGCCGGTCCGCCCTGCTCGCGCCATTCCATGGTCAGAGTCTCATGGGCAACGGTCCAGCTTATGGTGACGGTACCGGACTCATTGGACCAGGCGCCATGGGTCACCGCATTGATCGACAGCTCGTGCATGGCCATTGCCAAGGCGAGGGCCGTCTTGGGCGAGATGCGGAGGTCCGCACCCTGGATGACGCAGCGATCATCGGCCGGCTGATGCGGCCGGACGGCTTGCTCGATGGTGGATAATAGGGAGGCGCCGGCCCACCTTTCGCCCGTCAGCAGGTCATTGGCTTTCGCTAAAGCCACCAGCCTTGCAGCGAACTGTTCCTGCGCCTGAGGCAGATTGTGCGGAGAGCGGAAAGTGCGCATGGCCATGGCCTGCACCATGGCGAGCGTATTTTTGACGCGATGGTTCAGCTCGTTGACGACACGTGTGAGATGTTCGGTCGTGCGAATGCGCTCGGTGATGTCAGAGGCGGCGCCAAACCATTCGATCACCGCGCCATCCTCGTCGGTGACAGGTACAGCGCGGGAGAAGACCCAGCCGGTGGAGCCGTCAGCCCGGCGCACCCGATGTTCCTTCTGGAAAGGCTGCATGCGAGCGACGGCTTCACGGATCGCCGTCTGCACCGCCGCACGGTCCTCGGGCACGAGATAGTCGTCCATCCAGGCGATGCTGGGCTGATCGGTATCGACCATGTGGGACCGGCCATCCAGCTGCCGCAATTCCCGCCAATCCGGGCTGACACGATAGATCATATCCGATGACGCTGTGGTCAGCGCGCGGAAGCGCCGCTCACTTTCCAGGACGCGGCGCTGGGCCATCACCTTTTCGGTCGTTTCGACGACGATAGCAATAACACCGGCGGGTTTCCCCGTCTCATCCAGAACGGGCGAGTAATCGAGATCCATCCAGGCGGGTTCGAGCTGACCCCGGCGTTCGAGCGACAGTTCCAGGTTGCGGAAGGCCAAAGTGCCGCCGGACAGCCCGACGCGCATGACATTGTCGTTGAAATCGGCCACTTCCTGCCATCCTTCGCGGACCTTCGAGCCGAGAATTCCGGGGTGACGATTGCCGGCGAAAACCGCGTAGGCATCATTGTAAATCATGATGCCGTCCTCGCCCCATAACAGCACTATCGGCACGTCGGAGAGCAGCAGCAGTTCGGTCACGGTTTTGAGGCTTTGCGGCCAGTCCTGCAGCGGTCCGATCGGCGTCGTGCTCCAGTCGTACTCACGGATCATCTGACCTAACGGGCCGGCAACATGCGGAAACATCAGCTCTACGCTTTCCTGACCAACCTCAACCCAAAGCCCGGCTTGGGGCCTGATGCGACACGTGTTCAATCATGCCGGGATGGCAATGCCTAAACAGGTTGCGCTTGCCAAGATGTTACTGGGAAAAGAGGGCGCGAGGGCTTCGCGCCGAGACGCGTAAGGCAAACCCGTGCAATTCACGCATAGTTGATGGGTGAAAAGGCTTTTTCAGCGGTTCTTCCGGCTCGCACGATGCTGCGGCGCACAAAAAAACTTGCAAAACAACTCGCAGCGCCATACACAGGACGGGACGGCAACGGCGGTCCTTGATCGTGTTGCTGCTTTCTTGGACGTTTCCTCCCTAAACTTGGCGGCGCTTCGGCGCCGCCTTTTTTTCGTCCAGGGCGGGGACCTTAAACCACAGAGGCGCCGGTGCATCAAGCGCCAATACGTAATCCGTTTGATATACGCAAGACAGTTTAAAATTCGCAGTTACGAACATTCCTCTAGCGCTCCCATGGCCTCTCCGGGCTAATCGCCGGCCGAAGCCGGACAATCCGCCCGCGCCAAGCCAGGCGCCCGCACGGCGCGTCCCAGAACCAGGAAGACAACAATCGCCGTCACCAGGGTCACGCCCGTGAGGAGCAGCAGCAGCGAGGTGAAGGCGGCCGAATAGCTGTGCTGCAACGCAGCCAGGGAGACGCCGGGCAGACGATGTGCGCTGCCGGCCAGATCGCCGGTTGCAAGCCTTTGCGCGGCGGTGGCATCGGCGGTGGGCAGATGGGTTGCGGTCAAAGCGGATAGGATTGCGCTGACCACGGCCAGTGCCACGCCTTCGCCCGCGACCCGTGTTGTGCTGAAAATGCCGGTCGCCATGCCCGCGCGTTCCTTAGGCACGACGCTGACGGCCAAGCCGTCCATCAGACCCCAGGGCAGGCTGATGCCGAGGCCGATCGTGATCATCGGTGCCACGATCAGACCATGGGAAGCGCCCACCGGATATCGGCTTAGCCAGAACAGGCCAGCTGCGGCGATCAGTAGCCCAAGGCCGCAGATGGCGGCGGGGGACAGAAACCGCGTCAGCATGCCGGCCGCAATCGGCAGTATCAGCAAGGGTGCGGAAAGCGCGATCATGAGCTGTCCGGCGGCGATGACGCTCATGCCTTCGATACCGACGAAACGGATTGGCAGAAGGATCAGCAAGACCACGAAGGCATAGGCGGGTGCGGCGGCCAGCAGCTGCACCCCGACGAAACGCGGGTAGTGGAAGAGCGACAGGTCCAGCATGGGCCGAGCCACCTGCCGCTCCACCTGGCCGAAAACCACGAAGAGAAGGACAGCAGACGCCAGCAGGGCGACCACCCGGCCATCAGCCCAGCCGCGTTGTGGCGCCAAGAGGATGCCGAAGGTGAAAAGCGTCAAAGCCGCGGTGAAGGTCAGTGCGCCGGCCCAATCCAGCCCCTTCGCCGCCGGATCGCGGGATTCCCGCAGCACGCCGACGGCGAGGAGGAAACTCGGGCCGACAAGCGCGAGCCCAAGCACGAAGATGCTGCGCCAGCCGAAGGCGTCGATCATCATCGCGGCGGTGATCGGGCCGAGCGACAGGCCGACGCCGAAACTTGTGCCGACGATGCTGAAGGCGCGCGTGCGCGCAGGACCGTCGAATTCCTGTGCCAGCGCCGCCATGCCCCCGGCAAAGGCGGCCGCGGCCGCTAGCCCCTGGGCTGCCCGCAGCAGATCGAAGCAGAGGATACTGGGTGCTGCGATCAGCCCGAGTGAGATCATCGCGAAAGCCCCCGTGCCGATCAGGAAGATCCGTTTGCGGCCGTGATGGTCGGCGAGGCTGCCCGCGGTCATCAGCGCGCTGCCGAAGGTCAGCATGAAAGCATTGGTCACCCAGTTCAGGGCAATCGGGCTGCCGCCGAGCGCGCGGTGGATATCGGTCAGGGCCACGGCCGGGCCGGTAAAGGTCAGCGGCATGGCGGCGGCGGCGAGGCAGACCGCAAGCAATGCGACAGCTTTTTCGGCGCGCGATGGCGCGATGGCGGATACAGTCATGCGACCCCTGCTGGCTAAGACGTGGCGATAAGCCTTTCGGGACGCACGATAGTTTCGCTACAATCCTCCTGAAACAGGGTTTTTGTCCGAAGATTGCGGAAGGAAACGCTCGAATAGGAGGGTGAATGGACCGGCTCAGCGGCCTCGACGCTTTTGTCAGCACGGCCGATCTCGGCAGTTTCGCGGCCGCCGGACGGGTGCTCGGCCTGTCTGCTTCCGCTGTCGGCAAGGCGGTGAGCAAGCTGGAGGCGGCATTGGGTGCGAGGCTGTTCCAACGCTCGACCCGGAGCATTCGCCTGACCGAAGAGGGGCGCATGTTTCATGAGCGGTGCCGGCGCATTCTGGACGATCTGGATGACGCCGAAGCCGCGCTGGCCCGCGCGCTTGAGGCGCCGCGCGGCCGGCTGCGCCTGAGCGTGCCTTTGGTGAGCTATCATCTCATACTGCCGCTGCTGCCCGATTTCGTGGCGCGCTATCCAGAGATTGAGCTTGACCTAGACTTCAACGATCGCATCGTCGATTTGATCGACGAAGGCATCGATGTGGCCATGCGGAGCGGAGACCTGCCCGACTCTCGCCTCATGGTGCGCGCGCTGAGGCCCTTCCAGATGCTGCTTTGTGCCGCGCCCGCCTATCTGCAGCGGCACGGCGTGCCGGAAACGCCGCGCGACCTCGACGGCCATCTGGCCGTGCGCTTCCGTTTTCCCAATAGCGGCAAATTGCAGGAATGGCCTTTGGCGCTGCCGCAAGGCATGGCCGAGCCACGGACGCGCACCATCATCACCTGCAACAATATGGAGGCGCTGCGGCATGCGGTGATCGGCGGTCTGGGCATCGGCTGCATGCCGGAATTTCTGCTGCAGGAGCCGCGGGCGCATGGCGCGCTGCAGACCATCCTGATGGCGCATATGGACGCGCCGGGAAAGTTCAGCCTGCTATGGCCCTCAAGCCGCAATCTCTCCCCGAAGATTCGGGTCCTGGTCGATTTTCTGAGCGAGCGGCTGTTTGCGACACAATGAGAAATCGCGCCCGAGGCGCGGCCATCTAATGCAGTCCGCGCGTGAGGCCCGAGACCAGATAGCGGTGAAGCACCAGGGCCGCTGCGATGATCGGGATGGTGCTGATATGGGCCATGGCCCCCAGACTGCCCCAGCCGCTGGTGGTATTGCCGCCGAAGGCCGTCAGCAGTGCCACCGATAGCGGCCGCGTCTCCGTCCGCGTCAGAAAGGCCGGGTTAAGAAAGTCATTCCATGCGAACATCATGCAGAGCAGGGCCGCGGCGATGACCGATGTCTGCACAAGTGGCAGGGCGACGCGCCAGAAGGCGCCGAAGGCCGTGCAGCCGTCGAGGATCGCGGCGTCCTCGACCTCGCGCGGGACGGCGCGAAAGGCCGAAAACATCATCCAGACGACAAAGGCCGTACTGAGCGTGGCATTCATCAGGATGACCGCCCACCAGGTGCCGAGCAGCCCCAGCTTCTGCATGAACAGATAGAAGGGGATGAGGGTCACGACCGTCGGCACGCCGCGGATGGCGAGCAGGGCATAGGCGATGCCGATGGCGGCGCGGCTGCGTGTGCGGGCGAGCGCATAGCTGCATGGAATGCCCAGGAGCAGCGATAGCAGGGTGGAGCCAAGGCTGAGCACAACGCTGCTCAGCGTCAGTCTGGGCAGATCGAAATTCGCGGCGATGGCTGCGAAGTTGCTGAAAGTGGGCCTGAACCACAGGGTCGGCGGGGTCGCCTGGATGGCCCGCGACGGTTCATAGGCGGTCATGATCAGCCAGAGGACGGGTGCCAGAAAAAGCGCCAGCGCCAGCATCAGGGCCGACCGCTGTGCGAGCATGGCGGGCCGGCGGTTCATGACGGGTTGAACCGCCGGCCGAGACCGCGCAGGGCGAGGATGATAGCGCCCGCCATGACGGCAATCGCGAAGGTCATCAGAATGGCAATGGCCGCGCCGTAGCCGATATCAAAGAACTGCAACCCCTGCTTGACGGCGGCCAGCATCAGCAGGTTTGTGCTGTCGCCGGGTCCGCCGCCCGTTGCGGCGAAGACGATGTCATAGGTACGGAAGACGTCCGTGACGCGCAGAACCAGGACCAGAAACACGGAGGGCAGCATCATCGGCAGGATGATGCGGCGCAGACGGGCGACCGGCGCGGCGCCGTCTATCGCGGCCGCGTCCAGAATCTCGGCGGGCAGCGATTTCAAGCCGGCCAGCAGGATGAGCGCGACGAGCGGCGTCCATTCCCAGACATCGACAGCCATCATCGTCACCAGCGCCGTCCGCGTATCCCCCAGCAGTCCCTGCGGGGGTGCGAGATGCGCCCAGGTCAGCCAATAGCCGATGAGACCGAAACTCGGGTCCAGCAGCGCGCGGAAGATCAGCCCGACGACGATGGGAGTGACGGTGATCGGTACCAGCATGAGGATGGTGGCAATCCGGTTGAAGCGGCTGTCGGCCCAGAGCAGCAGGGCGAGACAGAGGCCGAGTGCCAGCTCCATGGCGACGCAGGCGGCGGTGAAGATAAGCGTCACGGCCAGCGAATGGCGGATCGCAGGATCGTTCAAAGCATCCGTGTAGTTGCGGAGTCCGATGAAGCGATGCAGCCAGGGCTGCATGAGGTTCATCTGGAACAGGCTGAAACCGGCGCCGCGCAGGATCGGATAGACCGCAAAGATCGTGACATGGATGAGGGCGGGCGCCGCCATCAGACAAAGGAAGACGGCGCGTCGGCGCGATAGGGACAAGGCGCGCCTAGAAATATCGCTGTACCTGGGTCTGAGCGGCGGCGAGTGCGGCCGCGGGCGTCATGGCGCCGACCAGGGCGGAATTGACGGCGGTGCCCAGAATATCCTGGATTTCCGGGTATTGCGGCACACGCGGCCGGAAATCCGCGTCGCCATGGGTGAAGCTTTCGTCGATCACCGACAGAAACGGATATTTCCGGTTGAGGGACGCATCCCGCAGCTCACTCCGCCGCAGGAAACTGCAGGCATTGAGCTGATTGAGTGCGATATGGATCTCAGGACTGGTGATCCATTTGATATAGGTCCAGGCGGCTTGCTTGCGCTTGTCATCGATATCCGCGTTGATGGCGATCCCCCAACCGCCGATGCCGTAGCGCGGCGCCATGCCGGCGGCGGTCGGTGTCACCATGAGTGCGGCACTTTCCGTCACCTTCGATTGTGCGGGATCGAAATAGCCGAGCGCGCCGACCGACCAGGTTTGCATATTGGCAGCCAAGCCGCTGCGGAAGCTCGCTTCCCGCCCGTCCCAATCCCAGTTGACGGCACCCGGCGGGGCGGCCTTCTGGAACAGGTCGCGATAGGTCTGCAGGCTTTGCACATTCAACGGCGCGTTCAGGGTTGGCTGACCGTTACTCACCAGGACGCCGCCGATCTCGGCCAGATACTGCATCCAATCCTGAGCGCAGGCCGCGCCCTTCTGGCCGTTAGCGACCCAACCATATTGGTTGCGGGACTTATCGGTCAGTGTATAGGCATTCGTGACCAGTGCCTGCATGGTCTGTGGCGGCTGCAATTTCGCGGCCGCGTAGAGGTCTTTGCGATAGGCCAGCACATTGGCGTAGCCCGCAAGCGGAAAGGCGACCTGTTTGCCTTTGTAGTTGCCGAGAGCAGTGAAGAGCACGGGATAGATGTCGTCGAGCTTCATCTCCACCGCGTCGCGCGTCATCCAGTCATTCAGCGGCACGGTATAGCCGGCTTCGGCGAATTGCGGCGCCCAGACGTTATCGGTGGTCGCCAGATCATAGCCCTTGGTATGGCCCACGTAATCGGTCGTGAGTTTCGTCTGCAATTCGCCGTAGCCCAGAATATCGACGATGACGGTGATGCCGGTTTCCTGGCGGAAGCGCTCGCTGAGCGTCTTGAGGCCGGGTGAATACTGATCATTGACGCTGGCGAGATGCAGCACCATGCCGTCGAAGGGCTTGCTTTGGCTGCGGCCCGGGCTGCTCCAGGCCAAGGTCGCTGCCGTGCCCAGGCCCGCGGCCAAGAGGGATCTGCGCTTCATCGCCATACTCCATGGGGCCTGCCTCAGCGCCTTCAGCCTAAGCCAGGCTGAAACGATACCGCAAGGTTGAAACCCGCTCGTTTGGCGCGCATTCTGCGGCCATGGACGCAAGCTTGCACAGATTGAAGGCAGAGGGACGCCAAGACAGCGCGGAATTTCCGCTATTCCTGGCCAACCATCTGCCCATGATCCTGATTGCACTCGATCACCTCGGTGCGCCCCCGACGCGTCTGGCGGCGTTTGCGCAAACCTACCGTATGGGGAATGGGCTGGTGCCCTGCCCAACGGCCGCGACCGCACTCACGGCCGAGACCTGGGAGTCCGCGCTGGGTGCGCGCGATCAGGAAGGGGCACTGCGCGCCTATTTCGGGCAGGAAGTGGGGCGCCTTGGCGGTGCAGCGGCAATCGCGACCTATCTGCCCCGCCTGGCGCCGGGGGTTGCGGGCAGCGCCTTTCATCCGCTGATGCGTCTGGCCTATGCCGTGATGGAGAGGGACGCGGCGGAGACGGGCGTGGCCCTCGGCTATTGGGCCGCGACCTATCTGACCCTGGACCGGGAAAGCGGCGCGGCTGGCGTGACCGCCGATCCGGCCGAGGTTCTGGTGCGCGCGGCCAGGATTGCGGGCCTGACGGAGGCCGCACCGGAAAGCGACCTTGTGTGGCATCACATGCGGGCCGTCGCGCGCATGCCGGGCTTTGCCGGGGTCGCAGATTGGCTGATCATCCGCGAGGATACGCTGGACCGTATGGCCGCAGCGGCTCTCGTGCTGTACGCCGAGACGATGAGTTTTGAAGCGCTGCATGCTTTGACCGGCTGCCATTGGCTGCGCAAGCTGGGCCCCGTTCTATCGGACCCGTCACCCTTGCTGCGGCATTTCTGGGTGGGTATCGCGGCGCTGATGCCCAAGATGGGCTTTCCCACCCTTCCGCGTGACGCGCAGATTGCCGTGTGGCGAAGCCTGTCAGCGCCGGACTGGATCGAGATAAAACATGCGGCCGTCGCGTCCGATGACGAGCATGACATCAGCCTGTGTTTTTCGGCTTTTGAGGAATATCAGCGGACGGGCGACCTTTTGTACCGGGTCGTTGCTGCCCGCCGCCTGGGATTGATGGAATGACGATGCTGAGTGGCCTGGCCAATGCCCGTCTGGCCGATGGGCGGCTGGTGGATATTGCCTTTGCCGATGGCCGGATCACAGGGATCGATGCCGCAGCCGGTGCCGCGCCGGCATCAGGTCAGCGCGATCTGGCGGGCCAGCTGGTGTTGCCGGCTTTCGTCGACGGCCACGTGCATCTCGACAAATCTCTGCTCGGCCTGCCCTGGCAGCCGCACCGGCCGGGCGGCTCCGTCGCTGACCGCATCGTCATCGAAAAGGCGCTGCTCAGCACTCTGTCGGTATCGGTGGAGGAACGGGCGCAGACGCTGATCGCCCAACTGTCACGGCATGGCACCACCAGCCTGCGCAGCCATGTCGATATCGATACTGACTGGGGCCTGTCGAATCTGCAGGCAATTATGCAGGTGCGCGACGCTATGCGCGACATCATGGATATCCAGATCGTTGCTTTTCCACAGAATGGCATTCTGCGCGATCCCGGAACGGCGGCATTGCTGGATGCTGCGGTGTCTGAAGGGGCCGATCTGATCGGCGGGCTTGACCCCGCCGGCATTGACGGGGACATCGGCGGCCATCTCGACGTCGTTTTCGGCATCGCCGAGCGCCGGGGTGTGGGCGTCGACATCCATTTGCATGACGGCGGTGCGCTCGGCTGTTTCGAATTGCGCGCCATCGCTGCGCGCACCATCGCCGCCGGGTTGCAGGGCCGCGTCGCCGTCTCGCATGCTTTTGCGTTGGGGTACGGTGACGATGCGGATGTCGGTGTCACCATCGACGCGCTGTCGCGGGCCGGGATTGCGATCATGACCAATGAACCAGGGCCTGTGCCAATGCCGCCCGTGGCGCGCCTGCGCGCGGCGGGTGTGACGGTCTTTGTGGGCAGCGACAATATCCGCGATGCCTGGTCACCTTACGGCAATGGTGACCTGCTGGAGCGGGCGATGCTGGTGGGCTATCGCCAGGGTATGATGAGCGATACGGCCCTGTGTGACGCGGTCAGTCTGGTAACGGAAGCGCCGGCGCGGGTGCTGGGCGTGGACGAAGACTATGGTCTGCATATTGGCGCCCGGGCGGATATCGTTGCCTTGCAGGCGGGATCGGTGCCCGAGGCGCTGGTCACCCGGCCGGGCGGCCGCGTAGTCATCAAACGCGGTCGTGTCGTCAGCCAGGATTAGGCTTGGCTCAGCCAGCCGAAGGCAATAGCCACAAAATTTCCGTGGCAAGACAATTGCGCATAAATAACGGTATTGGTAATTGAGGATCGGGTCGTAACGATCCCGGTTGTCTCGCAATAAAAAATAAGATTAACATCCGCGGACAGGAGCGATATCGCCGTGGCTGGGGCCAATCAGCCCCGGCGGCGGCCAACACGCACGGGCCCGTCTGAAGGCACCGGCACAACAGGGAAACGACCATGACCGATGACTGCATCGAGCAGGGATCTGCGCGCCGTCGCTTTCTACAACTTGCAGGATTATCCGCCGGCGCCGCCAGTCTGGCGGTCGCGGCCATGCACGCGACCCCGGCCTTGGCGGAAGCGGCCGGGCGGTCCGGCAAGCCGCTGAAGGCGGCCTTCTCCAATGCCGGCCTGCAGGCGACCTGGTGCGCCCAGGGCAAGCGCGCCGCGGAATATTGGGGCAAGCTGTTCAATGTCGAGGTCACCTGGTTCGACGGGGAACTGTCCGCCCCGAAGCAGCGCGCCGCGGTCGACAATATGGCGTCCGAGAAATGGGATTTCGTCGCGATTCAGGCGTTTGGCATTGGCACGCTGACGGCGCCGGTGAACCGCATGATCGACGCCGGCATTCCGGTGATCGACATGGATACGCTGATCGCGCCCCTGGCCACGCTCAACGTTCATAGCTTCATCGCCCCGGACAATGAATTCATGGGCGCGTCGGTGACCCAGGCGCTGGTGAGCGCCATCAATGGCGAAGGCAATATCGTGATGACGCAGGGCGCGCTCGGCCATACCGGCGCGCAGGGACGGGCGCGCGGCTTCCGCTCAGTGATCAAGAACTATCCGAAGATCCAGGTGCTGGACACGCAGCCGGGCGATTGGGACGTGACCAAGGTCGCCCGCATCTGGGAGACGCTGCTCAACAAATATCCCAAGATTGACGCAGCCTATTTCCACAATGATGACATGGCGCTGGCCGCCTATAACGTCATGAAGGCGCATGGCCGTACCGGCATCAAAATTGGTGGCTGCGACGCGATGCCGCCGGCGCTGGTCGCGATCGAAGACGGGCGGATGACGGCGACGGTGCGCAACCCGTCCTGCCGCATTCATGCCGGGGCGCTGATCGCGGGGGTTGCGGCCGTCGTGGATGGTCAGAAGACCGGACCGGGCGGCATTCCCAAGAACATCATCGCCGACGGGCCTGTCGTCACCCAGGCCAATGCGCCCGGCTTGTTGTGGATGGAGGATCAGTTCCTGATCTGAGGTGGGCCGGGCCATGTCCGCCCTTCTGCAGCTACGCGGCGTCTCCAAGGCGTTTGGCGGCGCAATCGCGCTGCGGGAGATCGACTTCACGCTTGGCGCCGGGGAAATTCACGGCCTTGTCGGCGAGAATGGCGCCGGCAAGTCCACCCTGATGAAGATCATCGCGGGTGTGCACACGAACTATGGCGGCGTGATGGAACTGGAGGGCAAGCCGGTTCATTTCTCGTCGCCCGCCGCCGCCCTCGCGGCCGGCATTGGCATGGTGCATCAGGAATTGTCGGCGGTGCGCAATCTGACGATCGCCGAGAATGTCTTTCTCGGCGTGCAGCCGCTTAATCGGTTCGGTCTGGTCGATTGGCCGGCGATGATGCGAGACGCGCGAACCTTGCTTGACGGTCTTGGCATCGATGTCGATCCGCGCGCGCTCATGGGGTCGATTTCGCTTGGCACGCAGCAATTGGTGGAGCTTGCCCGCGTGCTGTTTTCGGGCGCGCGCATCATCATCCTGGATGAACCGACCTCGGCCCTGTCGCCGCCGGAAACGCAGCGCCTGTTCACGGTGCTGCGCCGCCTGCGGGCGGAGGGGCGCAGCCTCATTTTCATCTCGCACTTCCTGGATGACGTGCTTGATATCTGCGACCGGGTCACGGTGTTTCGCAATGGCGGCAAGGTGGCTGACGCCGATACGGGTGATATCGACAAGTCCTGGCTGATCCGCCAGATGATCGGTCATACCCATGGCGAGCTGGAGGAAAGCTATACCGGTGCGCTGTATCTAGACAGCAAGCCTGATGCTGCCGTCATACTGCGCGCCGAGGCGCTGAGCCAGGACGCGGCCTTCGCCGAGGTTTCGTTCGATATCCGCGCCGGGGAGGTTCTGGGCATCTACGGCTATCTCGGCTCTGGCCAGCTTGATTTGCCGCGTAGCCTGTTCGGCAAGCAGCCGCTGCAGAGCGGTCGTGTCAGTATCGATGGCCGGCTTGTCCGGCTGACCAGCACAGCCCGCGCGCGGGCGGCGGGGCTTGCTTTCGTGCCGGAAAGCCGCCGGCTCATGCTCTTCGCCGAGGAGCCGGTCTATAAGAACATGACCATCAGCATTCTGGATCGCATCGGCCGCTGGCTGCTGCATCCGGGGGCCGAGCGCGGCATCGCGCAGGGCCATATCGGCAGTCTGCATATAAGGCCGCCGAGCACCGAGCGGCCGCTCGGCGCGCTGTCGGGCGGCAATCAGCAGAAGGTGGCGTTGGCACGCTGGCTGACCCATTTGCCGCGCGTGCTGATGCTGAGCGAGCCGACGCGCGGCATGGATGTGGGCGCCAAGGAAGATGTCGTTCATATCGTGCGGGGGTTGAAGGCGCAGGGTATCGGCATTCTCGTCGTCTCGACCGAGCCGGAGACGGTGCTGTCGATGGCCGACCGCATTCTGGTGATGAAGAAGGGCCGCATCGTGCATGAATTTGCGGGCGAAGCCATCAGCAAGGACCGCCTTCTCGCGGCCGCCTAAGGGAGCAGACAGACGATGGCCGAAGTGTTGCGGGGAACGGGCGGTGGCGGTGTGAGGCCTTTGGCCTGGGTGCGGGCGCGGCTGCGCAATATCGCGCCTTTCGTCACGCTCATCTTTCTGGTGGTGTTCTTCGCTCTTGCCAGCCCGAGCTTCGTGAGCGTCGGCAATTTCTGGAATATCCTGACGCAGATATCGGTCACCGGCATCATTGCCGTGGGCCTCACCTTCGTCATTCTCTGCGCCGAGATTGACCTGAGCGTGGCCAGTGTCGCGAATGCCATCGGCATCATCGCCGCCTATTTCACGCTGCAGGACCCGAGCGTGAACATTGCCAATGTGGCGCTGCCGGGCTGGATTGCGATCGTCATCGCGCTGGCGGCGGCGGTGGGCCTGGGGCTGGTGAATGCGATCGGCATCACCTGTGTGGGCATTCCGTCCTTCATCATGACGCTTGCGATGCTGCAAATCGGTGCCGGCATCTGCGCTTTGCTTGTGCGCGGACAGATTGCCTATGCGATGCCTAATCTGGCGGTGACGCTCGGCAGCAAGTCGCTTGGCCCGGTGCCCTGGATTGTGATCGTTCTGGCGGTGACGCTCGCGGTCGGCCATGTCGTGCTGACCTATACGCGCTTCGGCCGCTATGTGTACATGGTCGGCGGCAACAGGGAGGCGGCCGAATATTCCGGCGTCAATGTCAAGCTGATCATCTCGGCGGTGATGGTGATCTCGGCCGTCTGCGCCGGGGTCGCGGGCATGCTGGGTGTGGCCTATTTCGGCAGTGCGCAGCAGAACGAATTCGATACCTACCTGCTCGACTCGATCTCAGCCGTCGTCGTCGGAGGAACTAGTCTTTTCGGCGGGCAGGGCGGCATCGGCAATACGATCATCGGGTTGTTCGTGCTGGGCGTGCTGAACAATGGTCTTGATCATGTCAATATCGACAGCTTTCTGAAGATCCTGATCCGCGGGCTGATCCTGCTGGCGGCACTGGTGATCAATGTCTATGCGCAGCGGATGAAGGCGACTTCGGCGGCGGCGGAGGGCTGACGCGGGGTCGCGACCGTCAATTGCCCATCGATAACGGCTGTCGCAGCGGGCGAGGAGGATTGCAGAACCGTTTAGAAACAACAAACTAACGCGAGAACCTTACGATTTCGGCGCAAACGCTTCCCAAACCTTATGTAAATTGCATAAGTTTGGTAAGGCGAACATTGCCCTGGAGTTGTTAGTTTGACGCGTCGTTTGCAGAGTCCGGTCGTCGTGCTGTCTCATGGTTTCGGCACGGATCAGACCGCCTGGTCCGCGATTCGTCCCTGGCTGGAAGAGCGGTTCGACGTCATCTCCTACGATCTGGCGGGTGCCGGGCCGGATGGCGCCAAGACCTATGATTTCCGCCGCCACAGCACCCTGTTCGGCTTTGCCGACGATCTGCTGGCCCTTTTGGCCAGCCAGCATATCGAGCGCTGCATCTATATCGGCCATTCGATGAGCGGCATGATCGGTGCGGCGGCAGCGGTGGCCCGGCCCGACGCCTTTGCGAAGCTCGTGATGATCGGCGCCTCGCCCCGCTACCTCAATGACCATGGCTATCATGGCGGTTTCGAGCAGTCGGACCTCGATGCCGTCTTCGACGGCATGGCGACGAATTTTCAGGCCTGGGGGGCGGGTTTTGCGCCGGCGGTGGTCGGCGTGCCCGACAATGCGGTCGTCGACGAATTCTGCCGGACTTTGTTTCTGATCCGGCCGGATATCGCTTTGGCGACGTCACGCACGATTTTCCAGTCCGATATGAGGGCGATAGCCCGCCGCCTGGAATGCCAGACCCATATCCTGCAGACGGCACGCGACCTCGCGGTGCCGCAGGCAGTCGCAATCTGGCTGCAAAAGGCGATCGACGGTGCGACCCTGGATATTCTCGATGCCGCGGGGCATCTGCCCCATATGACTGCCCCGGATCTGGTCATCAGCGCGCTCGAGCGCCGCTTGCTGCCGACTCCGGGCGGGGTTTGAGCCTGTGGCCCTGCCGCCGATGACCCCGTCTGGAGGCTCCGGCCTTGCGGCGCTGACCGCCTTTGCCAGGATGGCGGCCGGGGCGGATTTCGCCCTGGCCTTTCAAGCCGATGCCGATGGCCTGGCGCTGCCCCTGGCGTCCGACCCCGGCCCATTGCCGCAGCCTTTCGCGCTCGGCCGGGCCCGCTTCGAGACGCTGGACTGGGCGGCCGGCCCCCAGGATGTCGCCGGCCTGAACCTGCCCAGCAGTGTGCTGCTGGCCTTCGATCAGCCGGCGCAGCAGGTCATGTTCGTGGCGAGCCCCTTCTCCGCCGCGCAGCGGAGCGGCGTATTGCTGATCTGGTTCGCCAATAGCGCGCGCCGCTGCGACTGTCCGTTTCGCAACAAGGTCGGCGAGAGCGTGCATCTGCTGCAAACCGCCTTCGGCCAGATCATGTCGGTCCAGCATGAGATGATGGACAGCCAATTGGCGAGCGATCGCTTTTATGACCTGTTTGAAACGGTTCCGACCGGAATCGTGGTCATTGATGGTGGTTCGACGACCGCGCTGGTCAATAAGCGCGCGGCGGCGCTGCTCGGCCTGCCGCCCGGGGAGGTCGATGCGAGCCAGGTCGGCGCGCATATGCGCGGTCTGCGCGACCGCTGCGGCAATCACGCTGCTTTGGCGGAGATCTATGCTCCGCTGCAGCAGAATCTTGACTACTCATCGACCGCCGTCTGGGCGGCGCCCGGGCAGCATATCGAGGTTGATACGCATCCTATTCTTGGCCGTGGCCGCAATGGGCGCATCTGGCTGTTCCATGATGTCACAGCGCGGGAAAGGTTCGAGGAGGAGCTGCGCCATCGGGCGGATACGGATGCGCTGACCGGTCTCGCCAACCGGCGTCGCTTTTTTGAAATCGGCCAGGCGGCGGTTCAGCGCGCGCAGGTGAGCCAGGGGACCAACGGCCAGCTTGCCATGCTGCTTCTGGACATTGATCACTTCAAAACGGTCAACGACCAGCACGGCCATGCGATCGGCGATGCCGTGCTGCAAGAATTGGCGTTGCGATGCCAAGTGATTTTACGCACGCGATCCCGAGACCTGATCGCCCGCGTGGGCGGCGAGGAATTCGCCGTGCTGCTGCCCGCGACCGGTGCGGCGGAGGCCAAGATCATTGCCGAAAGGCTGCGCGCTGCCGTCGCCGACGTTCCCATGATGCTGGGCAGCAAACCTTTGCCGGTGACGATGAGCCTGGGCGGCGCCGCACTATCCGCCGCGGGTCGCGCGTCTCCGCAAAGCCTTGAGGCGCTGATGAAGGTTGCGGACGAAAATCTGTATCACGCCAAACGGCAAGGCCGGGATCGGGTTGTCTTCGATTAGACGGCCGTCGGCTAGACGGCTGTTGTCCATCCGTCCGTCCGGGAGACACGCCCCCTCTACCGCTCTGCACCATAGCTGCTATGGTCGTGTCACATTGGCGGAGAGAGACCTAATGCTGACGCGTCGTATACTGCTGACCACCACGGCCGCCTCGGCCGCGGCCTTGGGCCTGGCCCCGCTGCTGGCGGGCACGGCCTGGGCCAAGACACCCAAGAACATGGTCGTGATGGCGAAGCAGATCGACGACATGGTCAGCCTGGACCCGGCCGAATCATACGAGTTCACCGATAATGAGGTGGACAGCAATATGTATGCGAAGCTGGTGATGCCGGACCCGACCGACCCGGCCAAGCTGGTGGGCGACCTTGCGCAGTCATGGGACGTTTCGTCCGACGGGTTGACGGTCACCTTCCACATCAAGCCCGATGTGCTGTTCGCCTCCGGCAATGCAGTGACGGCCGAGGATGCCGCCTATAGCCTGCAGCGCGTCATCAAACTCAATAAGGCGCCGGCTTTCGTCATCGGCCAGTTCGGCTTTACCCCGGACAATGTCGATAGCCTGATCACGGCGCCGGACAGCCACACCCTGGTCGTCAAGCTGCCGGCGCTGCAGGCGACCAGCTTTCTGCTGTACTGCCTGTCGGCGAATGTTGGCGGCATCGTGGAAAAGGCGGTGGCCGAGGCCCATGCCACCGGAGGCGACTTCGGCAATGGCTGGCTGAAGACGAACAGCGCCGGCAGCGGCCCCTTCAGCCTGGTCTCCTGGGTCGCGAGCGACCACATCATCCTCAACGTTAATCCCCATTTCAAGCCGGAGCCGGCGATGAAGCGCATCGCCATCCGCCATGTCGGCGATCCTGCCGCCCAGCTTCTGCTGGTGCAAAAAGGCGATGTCGATATCGCCCGCAACCTGACCTCGGACCAGCTCAAAACGATCTCCGGCAATAAGGATCTGCATCTCATCTCTGCCGCCCAGGCGGCGCAGATGTATGTGGCGATGAACGAATCGGTGCCGCAACTGGCCAAGCCCGAGGTACGCCAGGCGATCAAATGGGCGATCGGCTATGATGACATCGCCCAGAACATCACCCCCAATACCTGGAGCGTCTCGCAATCCTTCCTGCCGAAGGGCCTGCCCGGCACGCTGAATGATACGCCCTTCCATAAGGATACGGCGAAGGCCAAAGCCTTGCTGGCCAAGGCCGGTCTTGCCGACGGCTTCTCCATCTCCATGGACTACATTTCGGATGCGCCCTTTTCGGATATTGCGCAGGCTATTCAGGCCGATCTCGCCGCCATCGGTATCAAGGTCACCCTCGTTCCGGGATCGGAAAAGCAGGTCATCACCAAAACCCGGGCGCGCAGCCATCAGCTTGCCATCCTGGAATGGTTCCCCGATTACTTCGATCCCAATTCAAACGCCCAGGGCTTCTGCTACGACCCTGACGATACCGATGCCAGCAAGGTGCGGGTGCCGGCCTGGCGCAGCCATTTCTCGGACAAGATAGTGTCCGACGATGTCATCGTCGCGACGAAAGAGACGGATACGGCCAAGCGCCTTGCCATCTATGCCGATATGCAGCGCCGCTTCTGGGAGATTGCCCCTTTCGCTTTCGTGCTGCAGAAGAATGACGTCGCGACCCTCCGCACCGGCGTTGAGGGCCTGTCGCTCGGCGCTCTGCCGGACTTCACGCATTATCGCGGCATCACCAAGAGCTAAATACGTGCGTCGCGTTAAAAGTCTGGCGACGACCCTGGGCAGCGTGCTGGTCACGCTGTTGGGGCTTGTTCTGGTGACCTTCATAATCGGGCGCGTGGTGCCCATCGACCCCACGATCGCCATTGTGGGTGACCACGCACCGCCCGATGTGGTGGCCCATGCCCGTCTGGTGCTGGGGCTGGACCGCCCGCTGCCGGTGCAGTTTGTCATCTATCTGAACCATCTGCTGCATGGCGATCTGGGCCGCTCGGTGATGAGCAGTCATCCCGTCACGCAGGATATCGCGCAGTATTTTCCGGCAACCCTTGAGCTGGCGACGGCGGCCATCATCCTCGCCATGCTGGTCGGCATTCCGGCGGGCGTGCTGGCAGCGGCCCGGCCGGGATCGCGCTTCGACCAGATCGTGCGCGTCATAAGCCTGGGCGGCCAATCCATCCCCGTGTTTGTGCTGGGGCTGCTCGCGCTGCTCGTCTTCTACGTCAAGCTGGGCTGGGCGCCCGGCACCGGCCAGCAGGACGTGCTGTTCGATGGCACGGTGCCGCGCGTCACCGGCATGCTGGTGGTGGACGCCGCGTTGAGCGGCGATTGGGATGCGACGTCCGATGCGCTGGCGCATCTGGCCTTGCCGGCTTTGGTGCTGGCCTTTTTCAGCCTGTCCACCATCACGCGGATGACGCGCGCCTTCATGCTGGATGCTTTGGGCGGCGAATATATCGTGACAGCCAGGGCCAAGGGCCTGTCAGGCACGCGCATTCTGTGGCGCCATGGTTTTGGCAATATCGCGGTGCCGCTGATCACGGTGCTCGCACTTGCCTATGCCGGGCTGCTGGAAGGGGCGGTTTTGACCGAAATTATCTTCTCCTGGCCGGGCATTGGCCAATATCTCACGGTCTCCCTGCTGAATGCCGATATGAATGCCGTGCTGGGGGCGACGCTTGTCATCGGCTGCGTCTATGTCGGGCTCAATATGCTGGCCGATCTGGCCTATCGGCTATTCGATCCGAGGGTCCGATGAGCGGCACGCGCGATTGGCTGCTGACGGAGGCGCCTGCGTCCCGGCGCCAGGCCGCCTGGGGGCGGCGCTATCGCCGCTGGCTGCAATTTCGCGCCAATCGGCTGGCGATGCTGGGCCTGGTGGTGGCCGCTATTTTAATCCTCGCGGCGATCTTCGCGCCCCTGATCGCCCCGCAAAGCCCCGATGCGCAGAACCTCGCCGCCCGGCTGCAATCGCCGAGCGCCCAGCATTGGCTGGGGACCGACGAACTGGGCCGTGACCTGTTTTCGCGCCTGCTCTATGGCGGCCGGGTGACGCTCGGCATGGTGGTGGCGGTCGTTATTCTGGTCGCACCCCTCGGCCTTTTGGTCGGCAGTGTCGCGGGCTATGCCGGTGGCTGGGCGGATCGCGTGCTGATGCGCATCACGGATGTCTTCCTCGCCGTGCCGCAGCTGATCCTGGCGCTGGCTTTCGTCTCGGCCCTGAAGCCCGGCATCACCAGCGCTATCGTTGCCATCGCGCTGACCGCCTGGCCGCCCTATGCCAGGCAGGCGCGGGCAGACACGCTGACCATCCGCCAGAGCGACTTCATCGCTGCCGCCCGGCTGACCGGGGCCTCGGGTCCGCGCATCGTGCTGCGCCATATCATGCCGCTCTGCCTCTCGAGCGTCATCGTGCGCATGACGCTGAGCATGAGCGCCATCATTCTGACGGCCGCCGGACTTGGCTTTCTCGGCATGGGTGCGCAGCCGCCGATGCCGGAATGGGGCACCATGATCGCGACCTCCCGCGCTTTCATTCTGGCGCAGTGGTGGGTGCCGGCCATTCCGGGTGTCGCGATCTTTGCCGCCTCCCTCGCCTTCAACCTATTGGGCGACGGATTGCGTGACGTGCTTGACCCGAGGCAGCGCTGATGCTGGTGAGGATGGAGAATCTGCGCGTCGGCTTTCCGACGCCACAGGGCGTCAGCGAGGCCGTGCGCGGCGTTTCGCTGACGGTGGGGCAGGAGAAGCTTGGCATTGTTGGCGAAAGCGGGTCCGGCAAGTCCCTCACCGCGCGGTCCATTCTGCGGCTGCTGCCGGGAAGCGCCCGGCTGACTGCGGATCGGCTGGAATTCGACGGCATCGATGTCCTGACGGCGCGCGAGCGGCAGCTGCGCCATATCCGCGGCAAGCGCGCCGGGCTGATTATGCAGGACCCGAAATACTCGCTGAATCCGGTGATGACGGCGGGTGCCCAGGTGGCGGAGGCCTGGCGCGCGCATAAGGGCGGCAGCCGGCGTGTGGCGCGACAGGCGGCGGTCGATCTGCTGGCGCAGGTGCGCATTCGTGACCCTGACCGTGTGGCGGGCCTGTATCCGCATGAGCTGTCGGGGGGCATGGGACAGCGTGTGATGATTGCAATGATGCTCGCGCCCGACCCCGAGCTGCTCATCGCCGATGAGCCGACCAGCGCGCTGGACGCGACGGTGCAGGCCGAGATTCTGCGGCTGATCGAGGATCTGGTGGCGCGCCGCGGCATGGGGCTGATGCTGATCAGCCACGATCTGCCGCTGGTCAGCCATTTCTGCGACCGCGTGCTGGTGATGTATGCCGGGCGGGTGGTGGAGGAAGTGCGGGCGGCCGATCTGCACCGGGCGAAACACCCCTATACTCGCGGATTGCTGGAATGCCTGCCGTCCCTGGTCAAGCCAAAAGCCGCGCTTGCCGTGCTGAAGCGCGATCCGGCCTGGAGTGCGGCATGATTGCGGTGGAAGACCTGCGCGTGCGCTTCGGCACGCAGGAGGTTGTGCGCGGCGTCTCCTTCGCGGTGCCGCGCGGCGGCAGTTTCGGCTTGGTGGGGGAAAGCGGGTCCGGCAAATCCACCATCCTGCGCGCTCTCTCCGGCCTCAATGCCGATTGGAAGGGGCGCATGGCGGTGGATGGCGCGCCGCTGACGCCGAAGCGAAGCCGCGCCTTCTTTCGCCGCGTGCAGATGGTGTTTCAGGACCCCTATGGCTCGCTGCATCCGGGCCAGACCATCGACCGGGCGCTGAGCGAGCCGCTGCTGGTGCATGGCATCAGCGATATCGAGACGCGCATTCTGCGCGGTCTGGCCGAAGTCGCGCTGCCGCCCCAGGTGCGCTTTCGCTTTCCGCATCAGCTGTCGGGCGGCCAGCGCCAGCGGGTCGCTATTGCCCGCGCGCTGATGGCCGAGCCCGAGGTTCTTCTGCTTGATGAGCCGACAAGCGCGCTGGATGTATCCGTGCAGGCGGAAGTGCTGAACCTGCTTGCCGCGCTGCAGGCTGCGCGCAATCTCACCTATGTCATGGTCAGCCACAACCTCGCGGTCGTGGCGCATCTTTGCCCGATGGTGGGTGTGATGCAGGCGGGGCAGTTGGTGGAGACGATCTCGGCCGAGGATTTGCGCGCCGGCCGCACGCGTCACCCGCATACGACCGAGCTGCGGGCGCTGAGCGTGGAACTGGAAGACCCGGAGGATGCCGGCATTCCGCTGTAGATGTTCAGTGCCAAGATGGGATGCAGCGGGTTCACGATATTAACGCAACGAAACGTGGCCAGCCGTATGTTCAGGCGTCCGCCGGGCCGTTATGATTGTCCATCGTAATCATACTCCAGGGATGCCGATGTCCTCCTTCACCGTCAGCGCCGGCGCGGTCAGCAGCGGCATTGTGCTCTCAGCCGCCGATACGCTTAACGTCCTGCCGGGCGGCACGGCCGTGTTCAGCTTCCTCAGCCATGGCGGCGTGGCGACCGTGTCTGGCACGATCATCGATACCGACAATACCCGTGGTGGCCAGGAACTTATCGATGCTGGCGGGACTGCGCTCTTCACCACGCTGAGTGGCGGGTTCGAGCGGGTGCTGAGTGGCGGTATCGCCAGCGGCACGACGCTCGATGATCTCGGCTTTCTCCTGGTGTCCTCGGGCGGCACCGCCATCGGGCCGACCCTGACCAATGACAGCGTTGCTATAGTCAATTCGGGCGGCACGGCGACGGGGGCGGTGGTGAGCAGCGGGGGCGCGCTCGCCATCGTGGGGGGCATCGCCAGCGGGACGGTGGTCTCGGCCTTTGGCGCGGCGCAGGTAATCGGCGGGACAGAAAGCGGCGCCGTGATCAGTTCCGGCGGCAACGAGTATGTTTCCAGCGGCGGCACGGCGGTCGCGACCGAGGTCAGCAGCGGGGGCGCCGAGATCGTCCTGTCCGGCGGCTTCGTGGCCAACACAACGATCCTCCGTGGCGGCGTTGTTGATCTGCTGCGCGGTGCGGCGGCCAGCGGCATCATTGTTGAAAGCGGCGGCACGCTGATGCTGACCTCGGGCAGTGACGCCAGTTATACCAGCGAGACTGGGGCGACGATCATCGTCTCCGGTGGCGTGACCGCCGACGCGGTAAGCGCTTCTGTCCTGACAGTCACCTCCGGCGGGAGCGCGGATTCAGTGCTCTCCTTTGGCACCGCAACCTCGTTCACAGTTTCAAGTGGGGTGATAAGCAGTACGAGCAGCGGGGCCGTCGTGTCCGGCGGGTCGGCGAGCCCATCCTGGAACCTCTTCAACAGCTCGAGTGAATCCTATTTCGTCCCCTATGCGAGTGCATCCTTTGGCCATTCGAGTGCCGCGGACCCGCAAATCTCCCTGACGCTGACGACGCTCGGCGGCCAGCAGGTCTTTACAGGTGTTGGCAGTCTGGACACGGGCTCGCGCGGCATCACCATCAGCCAGGCCTCGGTGCCGACGATCACCCAGGGGGCTGACGATCCTTCCGGCTCTATCTTCTATTGGAGCAGCGGCATCCTGCGCCTGGGCTATTGGCACGACTTCCAGGTGACCTTCAATAATGCGAGCGGCACGAATACGGACGGCGCTGCTGCCACGGCCACCGTGCGGGTGCTGATCGTGCAGGAGGAGGTGCATCTCGCCGGCAACTGGCCCAATGACACAACGGCCGAAACCACCGTCTCGGTTCCCGGCGCTACCGGCATCGGCTTGATCGGCATCGGCTTCGATCGCACCGGTGATGGCGATACGCCGGAGAATAATGCCTTCAACCAGAACTACAATCCGCTGCTCAATCTGACCCAGATGCAGACGGGCGCGATGACCGCAGGCTTCATCATCACCACTTCAGGGCTGGAGCTGGGCCTGACGGCCGCCGATACCAGCGCCGGTGCCAACGGCGGCTCGGGCACCTTCTCCTATGAAAAACTATTGCCGACGCCCTTCACGGCGGTCAGCAGTGGCGGGTCCGGCAGCCCCGATGACTGGCAGGCGCCGACCGGCAGCGTCGTCTATAATGGCGGCTCCGCCTCGCCGGTCGGCCAGGTGGTTCTGGATACCGGCATCAACAATGCGCTGCTGACGCTCAGCGGCAATGCCGCCCAGCCGGCCGACCCGTCTGAAAACACCACCGTTGCCAATGGCACGACGATCACCACGAACCTGCTCGGGACCTCGGGCGGGGTCAGCTACACCTATGTCGCCGGCGATACGAGCAACGCCATGGCGCCGACCAATACGACCTGGTCGGCGATCCAGAGCGGCAATCAGGCTTTCAGCGAAAACCAGAACCAAACGGTGCTCGACAATACTGGCGTCGATGCCTTCAACGGCTTCAACTATCTGTATGACCCGACGGATGGCTATCTCGGTCTCCAGCTCAACGGGAACTCCTCCGCCGCCACGGCCGCGCAGGCGACGGATGATCCCGTCATCGTCTATCAGGGCACAACGACGCTCAAGGACGGCTTCGAGACCAGCTATCCGATTCAGCTGGCCGATGCCTTCGATACGCTGGCCAGTGTCGGCTTGCTCGCCGCGGGGACTGCGACCTTCGCGGGCGACATCACCGGCGGCACGGATACGATCACCGGTACCGCGGTGCCGATCACGCTCGATATTCTCGGCGGCGATATCCATCTCACCGGCAGCAATGCCTATGCCGATGCGCTGATCGCGCCGGGGGCGACGCTCGATCTTGGGAATGACGCCGCGGGCGGCGGCCAGCGCATCACCTTCGGCGGTGGTGGCACCCTCGTCATCGACGCGGGCATCGTGCCGGATGAGACGCTGTGGGACCTCGGCCATGGCGGCGCCATCGATGTCCTGGGCATTACCAGCGCGAGCGCTACCGCCACGGGCGATTCTCTCGTCATTACCGGGACCGGCGGCAGCCTCACTCTGTCGCTCGATGCGCCTGTCACCGCCCAGATGACCACCAGCGCCGATCCATCCCGAACCGGGACGCTGGTCACCATCGCCTGCTTTGCCGCCGGCACGCGGATCGCGACACCGAGCGGTCCGGTGCCGATCGAAAGCCTGCACATTGGGGATAGGGTTATGACAGAGGGCGGTGCCGCCATGCCGATCCGCTGGCTCGGGCAACGCCATGTCGACTGCCGGCGTCACCCCATGCCCGCCGCCATCCTGCCGGTCCGCATCGAAGCGCATGCCTTCGGGCTGGGGCGGCCCGCGCATCCCCTGCTGCTCTCGCCCGATCACGCCATCTTTGCCGAAGGGGTGCTGATCCCGGTGAAATACCTCATCGATGGTGCCCTGATCCGTCAGGTGACGGTCGAGGAGATCAGCTATTTCCACCTCGAATTGCCGCAGCATGCCGTGGTCTTCGCCGAGGGCCTGCCGGTCGAGAGCTATCTCGATACCGGCGATCGGCTGAGCTTCGATGGCGCCGTCACTGCCCTGCATCCGCTCTGGGGGCAGGAGGCGCGGGATGTCACCCTGATGTTCGACGCGCTTGGCTATGCGCCGCTACGTGTCGCGGGGCCAGAGGTCGAACGCCTGCGCGCCATGGTGCAGGCAGCGGCACCGCGGTTGATGGCACATCAGAGATGACCGGGGCGCTTGAGGGCTGGGCGATCTGTCCTGGCAGGGGTGGACGCCCAGGGGGCGGCGGCCAGGAGGTGCCGCTGCCGGCAGGCCCGGAAACGCCCGGATCTGGCACCATATAGCGCCAATGACAGTGGCGTGCATACGGATGCAAATAGCGCTTGCATCCGTATGCAAAGTGCATAAAGTGCGATCGTCCAAGAAAGCTCGAGCATCACCGAGCATTAAATAATAACGGTCGCATGGCAGCGGACCTTTGGTTCGTCCTGCGACAGGGAAGGGTACGTGGTCGGCGAAATCTCCAAGATCGCTATCATTGGAGCCGGTCTTGTCGGGCGCGGCTGGGCGATCGTCTTCGCTCGCGCCGGATGCACGGTGGCGCTTTATGACGGGCAGGCTGGGACCGCTGCTTCTGCCCGCGGCCTCATCGCGACAAGCCTGGACGATCTGCACAGCAACGGCCTGATCACTGATCCGGCGGCCGTCCTGGCCCGGATCACGGCCGCCAGCACTCTGGCCGAAGCGCTGGACGGCGCTGGCTATGCCCAGGAAAGCGTCTTCGAGAGAGTGGATGTCAAGCGCACGATCTTTTCTGAGATCGATGCGGTGATCGGGGCAGATACGCTGGTCGGCTCATCCTCCTCAGGCATCCCCGCCTCATCCTATACCGATCATGTCGCCTGCCGGTCCCGCTGCCTTGTCGCGCATCCCGTCAACCCGCCCTATCTGGCTCCCATTGTCGAACTCGTGCCTGCGCCGTGGACCGAACGTGAAACGATTCTTGGCGTGCGCCGCCTCATGGAATCCGTCGGGCAGATCCCGGTTGAAATGACACGGGAGGCAGACGGGTTTCTGCTCAACCGGCTACAGGCCGTTCTGCTCATGGAAGCCTGGCGGCTGGTGGATGCGGGTCTGGCCTCTGCCGAAGATATCGACCGCACGGTGAAGCACGGGCTAGGCCTGCGCTGGAGCTTTATGGGGCCTTTCGAGACCATTGATCTGAATGCGCCGGGCGGCATTGCGGATTATGCCCGCCGGTTGGGCCCACTCTATCAAAGCATTGCCGCAGCAACCGCTGCCCATGAGGTTTGGGACGAGCGGCTGATTGCCAAGGTCGAGGCCGAGCGGCGGGCGCTGCTGCCGGAGCATCAGCTGGCGGCGCGCATGGCCTGGCGGGATCGCCGGCTGATGGCCCTGGCGCGCCATAAGCGGGACATGGAGAGCGAAGCGTAATGAGCGATGCGGCATCTCCGCCGGCCCGTCTGACGGTCGAGACTTTATCAAAAGCCTATGGTGCCACGATTGCCCTGCGCCAGGTCACGCTCGATCTGCGCCAGGGCGAAGTGCATGCGCTGCTGGGAGAGAACGGCGCCGGAAAATCCACGCTCGTGAAGATCTTGAGCGGCATCGTCAGGCCCGATCGCGGCACGCTGCTTCTGGATGGTGCGCCCTACAGACCCGCGTCATTGATGGAGGCACGGCGGGCGGGCGTGTCCACGGCGTTTCAGGAACTCAGTCTGCTGCCCAATCTGTCAGCCGCGACCAATCTGCTGCTGCCGACCCTTATCAAAGGCAGGATGGGTCTGGCCGACAGCCGCCGCAATGTGGAACGCGCGTCAGCCATCCTTGGTGAATTCGATGCCGCCGATATTCCGCCGCGCGCGCTGGTGCGGGATTTGTCGCTCGCGCAAAAGCAGAGACTGGAAATTGTGCGTGCATTGAGCCATCGCCCGCGTGTGCTTATCCTGGATGAGCCGACTGCGGCGCTCGCCGAACCTGAATGGCTGTTTCGCCTGATTGCGCGCGTGACGGCGGAAGGCGCCGTTTCCATCCTCTATATTTCCCACAGGCTGGCGGAAGTGCGGCGGCTGTGCCAGCGCGGCACGGTGTTGCGCAACGGCGAAAGCATCGGCACCGTCGCTCTCGCCGGTACGCAGGATGCGGACATCTTCCGCATGATGGTGGGCAGCGCGCCAGAGGGGCACCAGCCCGGGCAGGCCGCGATTGACCATACGACGGCCGCCCCCGCGATCGCCGCGCGCAGCCTGACCGGTCGCACGGTCACCGATGTCAGCTTTACGCTGCGGCGGGGCGAGATTTTGGGCGTCGCGGCCCTGGAAGGGCAGGGACAGCGTGAACTCCTGCGCATGCTGGGCGGTGTGGTGCCACCGGTCTCCGGCAGTATCGAGGTGGATGGCCGGCCGCTGCGGGCGGCGACGCCCGCGGCAGCACTGGCCGCGGGCATCGGCTTCGTGCCGGAGGAGCGGAAGACCGAGGGCATCTTCCTGACACTTGGCACGGCCGCCAATATCTCCTTTCCTATTCTCGCCCGGCTGCGACGCTTCGGGCTGATCAGTCGGCGTCGGGAAGCGCTCGCCGTGCGCGCCGAAGCAGCGCGCGTTGAGCTTGCACCGCGCTATCTCGACATGCGGATTGACGCGCTCTCGGGGGGCAATCAGCAGAAGGCCCTGATCGCCCGTGTGCTCACCTCTGGCGCGCGCAATCTTGTGCTGTTCGATCCCACGCGTGGCGTCGATGTCGGCACGAAGCAGGTAATCTATGGCGTGATCCGCGATTTCGTGGCCGCCGGGGGCAGCGTGCTGATCTATTCCACCGAACTCGCGGAGCTTGTCCAACTCGTGCATCGCTGCCTCACCCTCTACCAGGGCCGGGTGACGGGGGAAGTCTCCGGTGCTGCCATGACTGAGGAACGCCTGGTGTCGCTCGCGACCGGGCATGGTGAAAGCCGGAGGGAAGCGGCATGAGTGCGACAGGCACCGCCCGGGCCGGCCGATCCATGGCCGCGCCCCGCAAAGGCCGCGCCTTGGCCAATGGCACGGTCAACGTTTTCCTGGTTTTTCTGCTTCTGCTCGTGGTGCAGGTGGTCAAGCAGCCTGATACGCTGAGCGCCTCGGGCCTGACCGATCTTTTCAACAATGCGCTGCCGCTGGCGCTGGCCGCGGCAGGCGGCGCGCTTGTGGTGCTGACCCGCGGCTTCGATCTCTCGGTCGCGGGCGTGATCGCGCTGACCAATGTTCTGCTGGCCACAACCCTGCCGGATGGCGCCTGGGGGGCTGTTCTCGCGCTGATCATTGCGGTGGTCACCGGCTTCGTGGTGGGCGCGATCAACGGCTGGCTTGTCGCCTATGTGCGGTTGCAATCCATCGCCTCCACCCTTGCCACCATGATCGTCTTCTCGGGCATCGCCTTGCTTGTGCTGGACGCGCCGGGCGGACAGGTGCCGGATGCCGTCGTCTACGGCTTCTCAGGCGTACTGCCCGGCAATGTTCCGGTAGCCGCGGCCATCGCTGCGATCGTCATTCTCCTATGGCTTGCGCTACGCAAGACCGATTGGGGCATTGCGATCTATGCGATCGGCGCCGATGAGACGGCGGCGGCGCTTGCCGGCATTCCGGTGCGCCGCGCCAAGTTCTTCGCCTATTGCGCCGCCGGCGTGCTCTATGGCTTGGCCGGGCTGATGCTCAGCGCCGTGACGGCCACCGGCAATCCCAATGGCGGCACGCCCTATCTGCTGCTCATGTTTGCGGCCATCGCGATTGGTGGCACGGCCTTTACCGGCGGACGGGGCGGCGTCGTCGGCGCCATGATCGGCGCCGCCACGCTGACCCTGCTGCAGAAGGTGCTGTTCTCCGCAGGGATCTCGTCCTTCTACACCGGCATATTCCAGGGCATCGTCATGATCCTCGCTGTCGTCATCGGTGCGGCCACCGCACGGCTCGCGGAGGGGCGGGGCCGATGAGCGGCATGGATACCGTCCAGACAAGCCCGACCGGGGATGAGCGCAGCGCCCCCCGCCGGCGCATCAGCAGCGACGTCTGGACGGTGATTGCGCTTTTCGCCGTGACCATCGTCATGATCCTGGCCTCGCGTCTGATCAGCCCGTCCTTCGGTGGCTGGGATCAGGCACGGGCGATCATCGTGCTGGCATCCTTCGTCATGGTCATCGCCTTCGGCCAGCAATGCGTCATTCTCCTGGGCGGGCTGGACCTCTCGGTCGGATCGATGATGACGATGGGCGGTATCCTCACCTTCAGCTGGATCGGCGGTTCGGTTCCCAATCTCATCTGGGGCATTCCCGCCGTGCTGCTGGTGACGGCGGTTGTGGGTGTGGTCAACGGCATCGGCGTCACGGTCTTCCGCGTGCCGCCTTTCATCATGACGCTCGCCATGGGCATTATTGTCTATAGCGCGGCCCTCGGCATTACAGGGGGCACACCATCGGGCCAGTCCGTCCCGGCGCTTGGCGCGCTCTTCAGCCACCGCATTCTGGGTATTCCCTGGGTCATCCTGCTGATGGTGGTGCTTGGCGTGCTCGGCACGATCTTTCAGCAATCCACCGCCTTCGGCCGGCGGCTTTATGCGATCGGGACAAGCGCGGAGGCGGCGGCGATTGCCGGCATGCCGGTGCGCCGGATCGTGATTTTGACCTATGCCATCAGCGGCGCTTCTGCGGGGCTCGCGGGCATCCTCATGGTCGGCTATAGCGGCGGCGCGACGCTGACCATGGGGGATAGCTACCTTCTCCCATCGATTGCGGCGGTGGTGATCGGCGGGACCTCCATCATCGGCGGCCGGGGTCTTTATGCCGGCGCTGTGGCGGGCGCCTTTTTGTTGACAACTCTCTCCACGGTCATCTCCTCCATCGGCATCGCGCAAGGGTGGCGGACCATCATCTATGGCCTGGTGATCCTGGTCGCGCTCGTTGTCCTGCGCGAAGAACTCTCCCTCTGGTTCGTCCGCCTGAGGGTGCGTGGCCGCTGATCAAGGCGGTAATGGTTAGATCCAACAACAAGAAAATCGAGGAAACAACGATGCGAAGCTGGACAAAACTCAAGACTGCGCTGTTCGCGCTTGGCTGCGGCCTGGGGCTGGGTGCGGCCCTCGCGGGCCCCGCCCAGGCGCAGGAGAAGCTCAAGATCTATCTCAGCCTGAGCTATAGCGGCAATGCCTGGCAAAGCGAGGCCGCGAATATCGTGAAGGCTTTGGCCGCGACCCCGCCCTATGACAAACTTGTCGATCTGCGGGAGGTGATTTCCGGCACCGACGTGCAGGCGCAGATCTCAGCCTATCAAAGCATGATCGATGCTGGTGCGCAGGGCATTATCAGCTTTCCCGTCTCGCCCACGGGGCTGAACCGCATCATCAAGCGCGGTTGCGCCAAAGGCGTGCTGTTCTTCATGTATGATGCGACGGTGACGGAACCCTGCGCTTATAATGTGAGCTACATCACCGCAGGCTTCGGCGAGAATACCGCCCAGGCTCTCGTCAATGAGCTTGGCGGCAAGGGCAAGATTTTCCTCAGCCGCGGCGTGCCGGGCAATTCGGTCGATAAGCGCCACACGGATGGCGCGATGTCGATCTTCAAGAAATATCCGGGCATTCAGGTCGTCGCCGAATACTACGGCATGTGGTCCGATCAGACGACGCAGTCTGAAACCGCCAAGGCGCTTGCCGCGCATCCCGATGTCGATGGTATCTGGGCCCAGGCCGGTGAGGATGGCGCCATCAAGGCCTTGCTTGCCACGGGCCAGAAGAAGCTCATCCCGGTGACGGGTGAAAATTCCAACGGCTTCCGCCTGGCGCTGGCCAACCCCGATTATCAGGCGCGCGGGCTGAAGGGCGTGTCCTCGGGTTCGCCGCCGGCGACCGCCGGCTACGCCTTCAAGCTGATGATGGAAGTGCTGACAAAGAAGCGTGATCTGACCACGCACAATATTCAGTATCCGCTGCCCTGGGTGCCGGCATCGGGTGTGAAGCTTTGTGCGAGCGACACATTCGAGAACGGCTGCAATACCTTCCCGCAGGGCAAGGTACCCGATTCCTTCGTGACGGAAGTATTCGAGCCCACTCTGCTGCCGGAACTGTCGCTGGTGACGGCGCAGGAAGGCAAACCCACGCCGGGTGCGACCATCCAGCCCCTGCCGCAAGCGGTCATTGCGGCGCCTGACACACCGGGCATCAATTGCGCCCACTGCAATCCGCCCGCCAATCTCTACCCTCTGACCAAGGTTCAGCCCACCGTCCAGCCCTGAGCGGCATGGCAGCATGCCGGGTTTCGGGCGCGTGCCTGGAACCCGGTTGCCCAATAGAGAGAAAGACAGGATGATCACATACCTCAAGAAAGCCCAGACTGCAGCTGAAACCGCTGAGGCTGACCGGAAGGTCCGCCAGACGGTCGAAGGAATTTTGGATGATGTGGCCGCCCGGGGGGATGAGGCTGTCCGCGACCTCTCTGAACGTTTCGATAAATGGAGCCCAGCCTCCTTCCGCCTGACGCAGGCCGAGATCGACTCCCTGATCGCGAGCCTGCCTGCCCAGGTGATCGAGGACATCACATTTGCCCAGGCGCAAATCCGCCGTTTCGCCGAGGCCCAGCTCGCTACCATCCATGATCTTGAGATTGAGACCCTGCCGGGCGTGCGGCTGGGCCACCGCAATATTCCGGTGGCCAGCGTCGGCTGCTACGTGCCGGGTGGACGCTACCCCATGGTTGCCTCCGCGCATATGAGCGTGCTGACCGCCAAGGTGGCGGGCGTCAAGCGCGTGGTTGCCTGCACGCCGCCGCTCGGCGGCAAGGCCCCGGCGGCGACGATTGCCGCAATGGCGATGGCGGGGGCGGATGAAATTCATGTCCTGGGAGGCATTCAGGCCGTCGCTGCCATGGCCATCGGCACCGCCAGCATCGCGCCGGTGGATATGCTGGTAGGTCCGGGCAATGCCTTTGTGGCCGAAGCCAAGCGCCAGCTCTACGGCCGGGTCGGCATCGATCTCTTCGCCGGTCCGACGGAGACCCTGATCATCGCCGACGACAGTGTGGACGCCGAAATGTGCGCGACCGATCTGCTGGGCCAGGCGGAGCATGGGCCAACCTCACCCGCCATCCTGCTCACCACATCCCGCCGCATCGCGGACCAGATTGAAGCGGAGATTGCGCGCCAGCTTGAAACCTTGGCGACCGCGGATGTGGCCTCGGTCGCCTGGCGGGACCATGGACAGGTCATCCTGTGCGACAGCGAGCAGGAATTGCTGGAGGAGGCCGATCGCATCGCCTCGGAACATGTTCAGGTGCTGACGCAGAATCCGCGCTGGTTCCTGGAAAATCTGACGAATTACGGTGCGCTGTTTCTGGGGCCGCAGACCAATGTCGCTTATGGTGATAAGGTCATCGGCACAAATCACACACTGCCGACCAAAAAGGCCGCGCGCTACACCGGCGGGCTTTGGGTTGGCAAATTCATCAAGACCTGCACCTATCAGGAGGTGGACGAGACTGCGAGCGCGCTGGTGGGCGAATATTGCTCGCGTCTCTGCGCCATCGAGAATTTCGCGGGGCACAAGGCTCAGGCGGATCTGCGGGTCCGTCGCTACGGAGGCCGCAACGCCGCGTGAGCAGGTCAGTGGGGTGTGATGGACGATCAGTCGGAGAAGGCGGCCGGGGCGCTGCGGCCGGGGCGGCAGCCCGTCACCGCGCGTCAGCTGGCGCGCAAGCTCGGCGTCTCCCAGTCCATGGTCTCGCGCGCGTTCAGCCCCACGGCGAGCATCGCCCCGGCGATGCGGGACAAGGTGATGGCGGCGGCGCTGGCGCTCGGCTACCAGCCCAATGTCATCGCCCGCAGCCTATCCACACGGCGCAGCAATATCGTGGGAATCGTCATGGCGAGCATGACCAACCCCTTCTATCCAGAATTGCTCGAACAATTGACGCGCGCCCTGCAGCAGGTCGGGCTGCAGACGCTCCTCTTTCACGCGCCGCCCGGTGAGGATGTGGACAGCCAGCTGCCGCTTCTTCTGCAATATCAGGTGGATGCCGTGGTCATCGCCTCCGCCACCATTTCCTCTGCCATGGCGCGGGATTGGACGGCGACGGGCCGGCCCGCGATCCTGTTCAACCGCACCGTTCCCGGTGCCGATGTGACGACGGTTTCCTGTGACAATCTGGCGGGCGGCCGGGCAGTGGCAGACCACCTTGTGGCGCTCGGTCGGCGGCGCATCGCCTATGTCGCGGGACGGGCCGATACCTCCACCAATGCGGAACGCGAGGCGGGCTTCGTCACGCGTCTGCGCGAACTCGGCTGTCCGCTGCACGCGCGGGAGGGGGCGGCCGATTATGGCTATGAGGAGGGATATCGGGCGACGCTCAAACTTGCGGATGCACGACCCGATGCCATTTTCTACGCCAATGACATCACAGCCCTCGGCGGCATGGACGCGCTGCGCCAGGCGCTGTCCTTACGCATACCGGAAGATGTTGCGGTCGTCGGCTTCGATGACATTGCAATGTCCGCTTGGCCTTCCTATGCGCTCACGACTGTCCGGCAGCCGATCAGCGTGATGATTGAGGCGACGGTCGCGCATCTCGGCGCGGACATGAACAGGGTAGGGGCGGGGGCGGCCCATGAGGTCTTTGCGGGGCCTCTGATTCGTCGTGGATCGACGGGAGGTGCCGCATGAGGCAGGTCGAGGACGGCATCCATCTGCCGCGGCCAGGCCTGTGCGTCGCGGTGACGCCTGATATTGGCGCGGCTGAGATGCCGGAAGGGCTTGATGACCGCACGCTTGACTATATCGAGCGCGCGCGCGCTGTGTTCGACGGCATCGCCCGCATCAGCGGACAGCTCGCGGGCCTTCTCATCCTCGCAGCTGCCGGGGCACGGAGCGCCCAAGGCCACCCGATGTTCGCGCTGATCGAAGAGGCCCGAGACGAGGTCGTCTCAGCTTTGGCAGCCCTGCGGCCGACGGAGGCCGCGCGCCATCACCACCGACACTTGATGCGGGCCGCGCGTGCTTTGTCCAAAGCGGTGGAAGCCGCCGCGCGGGATCTGCACCGGTGGGACGGTCCCATGATGGAGGATGTGACGCAGGCGCTGCGCCACGCGAACCAGCAACTGCAATGGGCCACGCGGGCCTTGCCCGGTTTTGCCGTCGTCGATCTGCGCCAGTCCTGCTGCGCCATGCACATCAAGATTTAAGCCAACAACAGCCATAAAATAAAAAAAGGGGAGAGAAATGGCCGAGTATTCGATCTGGGTTCTCGAATATGCCTATGTCCAGAACTATCATCTGAGCGGTATTGTTTATGGCGCGCATAATCAAGGCTACCGCAAGCTGCCTTACTGCTATGTCCTGATCAAAGGCAACGGCATCACCGCCATGGTCGATGTCGGCTACAACAACACGGACTACGGCAAGGCCATGGCGGATGCCTTCGCGGTGGAGCACTGGCACGATCCGCGTACTGTCCTGGCAGAATGCGGCGTAACGCCCGAAGAGGTCACGGATGTCTTCATCACCCACGGCCATTTCGACCATATGGGGGGCACCGATCATTTCCCGAATGCGCGATTCTACATCCAGGAACGCGAACTTTCCAAATGGGTCTGGGCGATGGCGCTGGACCGCAAGTTCCGCTGGCTGATGGTCGCGACCGATCCGGGTGACGTGCTGCGCGTGGTCGATCTCGCGCGGCAAGGGCGGCTCGTCGCGATCGATGGCGACCGGGAAGATGTGCTGCCAGGGATCGATCTGCGCGCGGCTTTCGATACCCATACCTGGGGGTCGATGTATGTGACGGTGCGCAATTCGACCGGTGCCGGCACCGAGGACCGCTGGATTCTTGCCGGGGACCTTGTCTATTCGTTCGACAATCTGCGCGGATGGGATGAGGCCGACCCCCAATACCTGCCGGTGGGGCTTGGCATGGGCAGCCAGACCAATCTGATGCTGGCGACGGACCAGATGGTGCAGGAGGTGGGTGGCGATACGAACCGTGTCATCCCCATCCATGAGGCCGATCTGCCCAAAGTCTTCCCCTCCCGGACCACGGATCGGGGGCTTGTTATCACCGAAATCACCCTCGCCGAGGGCGAGAGCAGCAAAGTGAGCTAAGGACACAGCATGCAACTGCCACGGCTTCCCTCTATGCGGCTGGACGGGCGGCGCGCCTTGGTGACAGGCGCGGGGCGCGGGCTTGGAGTGGCCTGCGCGGCGGCGCTTGCCGAGGCAGGTGCCGCCGTCACGCTCGCCGCGCGCAGCCGGGAGGAAATCGAAGCCGTGGCAGAAAGCATCCGCGCCGCCGGCGGCGCGGCGCGGGCTTTGGTACTGGACGTGCTGGATGCCGATGCGGTGCAGGACGCCATCGCCACGCAGGAGCCGTTCGATATTCTGGTCAACAACGCGGGCACTAATCGGCCTGCCGCGTTTCTGGATGTGGCGCTTGGTGATTTCGACGCCGTGATGGCGCTCAATCTGCGCGCGGCTTTCTTCGTGTCGCAGGCCGTGGCGCGGCGCCTGCGCGACGACAGCAAGCCAGGGTCCATCATCCATGTGTCAAGCCAGATGGGCCATGTCGGTGGCCGCAACCGGACGGTTTATTGCGCCAGCAAGCACGCGCTGGAGGGGCTGACCAAAGCGATGGCGATCGAACTCGGGCCGCTCGGCATTCGCGTCAATACGCTGTGCCCGACCTTCATCGAAACGCCGCTGACAAAGCCTTTCTTCGAGAACGAAGCCTTCGCCCGCGACGTCATCGGCCGTATCAAACTCGGACGCTTGGGGCAGATCGAGGAGATCATGGGCGCGGTGGTGTTTCTGGCATCCGATGCCGCGAGCCTGATGACCGGCTCGGCTGTCATGCTGGATGGTGGATGGACGGCAGAATGACGTATGCGGCCGCGCCGGCTTGGCTCATTCTCGCGGATGATCTCACCGGCGCCTGCGATTGTGCGGTCCCTTTCGCGGCGGTGGGCGATGGCGCCTCCGTTCTCTGGAACGGCGCGGTGCCATCGACAGGCACGGTTGCGATCGATACCGACAGTCGCAGGCTGAGCGCCACTGCGGCAGCTGAGGTGCTCAGGGTCGTGCTCGGCCGCGCCGCGCCTTCGGGTCGGCGCCTGTTTAAAAAGATTGATTCCACCTTGCGCGGCCAACCGGCAGCGGAAATCGCGGCGGTGATCGGGCAACGGCGCGCTGCGGGGAAGGCGGGACTGACGCTGCTCTCCCCGGCTTTTCCGGCGACTGGCCGGACCATGCAGGGCGGCCAGGTCTTTCTCCATGGCGTGCCGCTGACGGACACGGCACTCTGGGCCCGCGACCACAGTTACCCCACGGCCGATCTTGCCGCGATCCTGCGTGCGGAGGGGCTGCGTGTCCTGCCCTTGGGGGTGGAGACGGTGCGCGGGGACGCTGAGAAGTTGCGGGGCAGGCTGCGTGCCGCGGCGGAGGACAGGACGGAGGTTGTGCTGTGCGATGCAGAGACAGCCGACGATCTTGAACGGATGGCGGCGGCGGGTCTCCCTTTGCAGGATGAGATTGTCTGGGCCGGGTCTGGCGGTCTGGCGCTTGCGCTGGCGCAAGCCATGCCGGCGCGGGCCTCTTCTCCGCCTCCGGCCGTGCCGCGCTTGCGCGGGGGCAATCTCTTCGTCGTCGGCAGCATTGCGGAAGCCTCTCGCGCGGCCGCGGCCGTGCTGGCGGCGGATGCCGGCGTGCGCCCGGTGGCCATTCCGGCCCATCTCCTGCGGGCAGCCGCCGCGTCTGGGATGACGGACGAGATCGCAGCGACCTTGGCCGCCGGATCGGATGTGCTGGTGACGATTGTAGCGGACGAAGCGCCGGATCTTGCCGAAGGGGCGGTGATCGCCGCCGGTCTGGCGCGGCTGCTGGCGCCGGCGGCGCCCGCCCTTGGCGCGCTGTTCGCGACCGGGGGAGAAACCGCACGGGCCTTGCTGCAAAGCTTTGGCGTGACGGCCATCCGGCTGCTGGGCGAGATCGAGCCAGGAATGCCCTGGGGCATGACCCAAGGCGCCATCCACTGCCCGATCGTGACTAAGGCCGGCGGCTTCGGCAACGCCGAAACGCTACGGCGCTGCCTCAACTATTTACGTGATCTGCGCCGACAGGAGACCGCTCGATGACGTTAGTCCAGGACACGCGCCCTATCGTCGCGATCACCATGGGAGACGCCTCGGGCGTCGGGCCCGAAGTCATCATGAAGGCACTGGCGCGGCCAGACGTCTATGCGTTATGCCGGCCGCTGGTGGTGGGTGACGCGGCACGGCTGCGGGAAGCAGCCGGGATCTGCGGCCTGGACCTTGCCGTCCATGTCTGCGCGACAGCCGCAGATGGGGACTATCAGATCGGCGTGGTTGATTGCATCGATCTTGGCCTGATCCCGGAAGGGCATCCCTTCGGAACGCTCTCCGCCATTTCGGGTGAGGCGGCTTATCGCTATATTGAGCGGGCAACGGCTCTGGTCAGCGCGCATGAGGCGGACGCGATCTGCACCGCGCCATTGAGCAAGGAAGCGCTGCATATGGCCGGTCATATCTACCCCGGCCATACCGAGCTGATCGCGGATCTGACCGGCACGCCGGAAGTCTCCATGCTGCTCGTTTCGCCAAAGCTGCGCGTGGTTCATGTGACGACGCATATCGGCCTGATCGATGCTATCCGCCGCATCGAGCCCGGCCTGGTGGAGCGCACGATCGCGCGCGGACACCAGACGCTGGTCGCTGCCGGCATCCCCGATCCCCGTATCGGCGTTTGCGGTATCAACCCTCATGCCGGAGAGAACGGCCTGTTCGGGTATGGGGAGGAAGAGGAGAAGATCGCCCCCGCCGTTCGCGCCTGTCAGGCGCGCGGCTGGCAGGTCACCGGACCATTACCGGCCGACACGCTGTTTTTCCTGGCGGCACGGGGCGATTATGATCTTGTGGTCGCCATGTATCACGATCAGGGCCATGGACCGATCAAAGTCCTCGGCCTCGAATCGGGCGTGAATGTCACGATCGGGCTGCCGGTGGTCCGCACCTCGGTGGATCATGGCACGGCCTTCGACATTGCCGGGCGCGGTGTAGCGGACGAGCGCTCGCTGGTGGAGGCCTTGCGCCAGGCCGTGGCGCTGGCGCCGATACGGCGGCACTGACGACAATCCGCGAAGGCGACAACAGGGCGGCCGCCAATGGGCCCGATAGAGCCGTTTGCGTCTCTTCCCATCGGTTGAGCCAGCCTGGGTCCTGATCCGGCACCGATGGGAGGCCTGATGGCCTGAGCGATCAGTAACGGCCGAGCTGCGGGCGCCGAACGTGGATCTGGAAGACCCGGAGGATGCCGGAATGCCGGTTTAGGCCGCAAGCCGTGCCAGGCTATGTTCGACCGCCACGACCACGGAATCCAGCACCGGGATGCCCAGTTCTGCGGTCAGCGCTGTGGCGACCGGCGCGCCGGCCATATTGGTGCAGAGGATGAGGATCGCATCGAGCGGCGCCACCGCCACGCGTCGCACCATAGCAGCGACCTCATCAGGCGCGATGTCCGCGAAGCTCGCATTATCCGTGCGGTCAGCGCGCGCGGCCGCGACAATCTCAATGCCAATTGCGCGGTAATTGGCGATGATCTGGCGTTCGATGTCAGCGACGTAAGGCGTGACCAGCCCGATGCGCCGCGCGCCGAGATCTTGCAGACGCTGATTGAGGGCGATGACGGCGGTGGTCGCCTGAATGCCGGTGCGCGCCGCGATGGTGGTGGTGATGGCCTCATCCCGCGCAAAGCCCAGCCATGCGGCGGCCGTGCCGTTCCACAGGATGAGGTCAACCTTGGCATCCGCCAGCAGGTCTGCCGCCTGCAGCATGGGCTCGCTATCGAATTGGCTCTGGGTGCTGTCATCATCGGCGATGCGCAGGACGCGGAGGCGCGAGACATGCGCGGTGACCGACCCATCCGGCGGCAACAAGCCGACGGTCACCGGTTCCAGGATGGTGTTGGAGGAGGGCACAAGCATGCCAAGCCGTCGTGGTCGTGACATGGTCAGCATCCTTATACGATGGACCGGCGGGAGGCGATGCCGCCGTCGACGGTGAAAATCGTCCCGCTGGTATAGCCGGAGCGGAAGGAGGCGAGGAAGACGATCAGATCGGTGACCTCATGCACATGGGCCGGGCGGCCGAGCGGATACTTGGCCGCAATTTCCTGAAAACGACTGGCATCGCCCAGAACAGATTGCGCGCGCTTCTTAAGCATTGTGTAGATGCGGTCCGTATCGACCGGGCCGGGATTGACGCCAACCACGCGAATATTATCGTCAAGACTTGATCCGCCGAGGGCGCGGGTGAAGGCCATGAGGCCGGCATTGCCGACAGCGCCGGCCATATAGCTCGGGTCGCAGACTTCACCGCCATTGCCGATATTGTTGACGATGACGCCGCCGCCTTGGGCTTTCATACGCGGATAGTAAATGCGGCAGAGGTTGATATAGCCGTAGACCTTGAGTTCCCAACCCGCGCGCCATTTTGCCTCATCGATATCGAAAAGTGAGCCCGCCGGAATCGCGCCGGCGTTGTTGACCAGTATATCGACGTCGCCCACGGCTTGGGCCAGGTCTGCGCAGGCGCCGTGGCCGGTGAGGTCTACCGGGTGAAGCGTGACCTGCACGGATGGGGCGGTGGCGGCGATCTCAGCCTGCAGCGCACCAAGGTTTTCCACGCTGCGGGCGGTCAGATGCAGATGGCAGCCTTCATCGGCAAAAGCACGGGCGAGGCCGGCTCCGATCCCTTGCGAAGCGCCGGTGATGAGGACGGTCTTGCCGGAAAGTTGAAGATCCACGGATGGGCTCCTGCGGGCTGGTCGGAGGATGGACGGGCAGCGGCCGTCCGCGCGATGCGAGAGAGAAGCTTACGCCATCGAGGCGTTCGATCAAGGATGGGTCTTGATCAGCCATACGATGACAGATGGCGGCAATGAGCTGCTGTGATCCCTTACCCTGGGCCATTGCATCACCATATTTCTGTCATGCCCCGTCTCGTTCAGTCACGCCCGACGCCCTGGACCAATGTCATTCTGCTGTGCCGAAAATGCTCCGGCAAGATGAAGGGCGGCTATGGGCCTGACCGCCGCCAGGGCCTGCGGGAGGTGCTGCGCAGCGCGCTGAAAGCCCAGGGACAGGGCCGCCGCGTCCGGCTGGTGGAGGTTCCTTGCCTGGGCCTTTGTCCCAAGAAGGCGGTGGCGGTCGTCAATACCGGGGCACCCGGGCGCATTCTCTCCGTGCCCAAGGGCGTGGAGGATGTGCTGACACAGATTCTGACGACGGATTGCGGGTCTGACGGGCAAACCTAGGCCGCAGGTCTTACTTTCGGCTGATTGGCGGCTCATTCCGATCTCCCTAGGCTCCCCTGACCAATAGGCAGTGGGAACCCCATGTCCAGCTTGACCAACTCCCGCGATATCAGTCTGCGTGAGCGCGCCCGCGCCGTCGTGCCCGGTGGCATGTGGGGCCATATGAACGCTGTGGCGCTGCCCGAAGGCTACCCGCAATTCTTTGCGCGGGGGGCCGGCAGCCGGCTGTGGGACGTGGACGGTCACGAATATGTGGACTTCATGTGCAGCTGGGGACCGGTCATCCTCGGCCATCGCCACCCGGAAGTGGATGCCGCCGCGCGCCGCCAGTGGGAGCAGGGCGATTGCCTGAACGGCCCGAGCGAAGCGATGGTTGAGCTGGCCGAGATGCTGGTGGAGATCGTGCCGCATGCTGACTGGGCGCAGTTCCAGAAGAACGGCACGGATGCGACGACGACGGCGGTGACGGTCGCGCGGGCCGGCACGGGTCGTCGCAAAATCCTGGTCGCCAAGGGAGCCTATCATGGCGCCGTGCCCTGGTGCTCGCCGTCGCTGGTGGGTGTTACGGCCGAGGACCGCGCCCATATCCTGACCTATACCTATAATGACATCGCCAGCCTGGAGCAGGCGGTGGCCGAGGCCGGCGATGACCTGGCCGGCATTATCGTCAGTGCCTTTCAGCATGATTACGGCCAAGACCAGAACCTGCCGACGGTGGCTTTCGCTAAAGCCGCCCGCGCGCTATGCGACACGGCGGATGCGGCGCTGATTCTGGATGACGTGCGGGCGGGCTTTCGCCTGAACCTTGGAGGTAGCTGGGAGAATGTGGGTGTGCAGCCCGATCTTTCGGCCTGGAGCAAGGCCATCGCCAATGGCTTTACCCTGGCCGCCGTCACCGGCAACAACCGCTTTCGCGATGCCACCTCATCCATATTCACCACCGGCTCCTTCTGGTGCTCAGCGATTTCCATGGCGGCGGCAGTCGCGACGCTGAGCGTGCTGCGGCGGGATGACGGCGTCGGCCATATGACGCGCCTGGGACAGAGCCTGCGTGACGGGCTGGAAAATTTGAGCGCGCAATACAGCTTGCCCATCCGCCAGACCGGCCCGGTGCAAATGCCGATGGTGCTGTTCGATGACGATGCCGATCATCGCAAAGGCTTCGCTTTTTGTGCGGCGGCCATCCGGCAGGGCGTCTACTTCCATCCGCTGCACAATATGTTCCTCTCGGCCGCACACACGGAGGAAGACATCGCCCGCGCCCTTGATGCGGCCGAGCATGGTTTCAAGGCGGCCCGCGCGGCCGCTCCGGCTCATGACTGACGCCTAACGCCCGCAACGACGTCAACCAACGGAGTCTGTGATGATGGCGACTAGAAATCTGTGGCGGCGGGGCCTGTTGTCTGCGGCCTCTCTGATGATCATGGCGACGGGCGCTGCGCTGATCGCCGCGCCCCATGCCGAAGCGGCCGATAGCGAGATCGTGGTGGCGCGCGCCATGGACCTCAATTCGCTGGACCCCGCCCGCGCCTATTGCGATACCTGTCAGATCTATCTCTCGGCTGTCTATGACACGCTGCTAACGCTCGGGCCTGACAACAAGACGATTGTGCCGGATCTCGCGACCAGCTGGGAGGTGAGCCCCGATGTCACCACCTTCACCTTCCATCTCAACCCGGCCGCGACCTTCTCGGACGGTACGCCGGTCACTGCGACCGATGTCAAATGGTCGATGGAGCGCTTGAAGAATATCAAGGGTGGCGCTGCCTATCTGATGGACAGTCTAAAATCCATCGACATCAAGGACCCGCATACGCTGGTGGTCACCACCAAGACGCCGAATTCGGAATTCCTGGGCATTCTGTCGGCAACCTATGTCGGCATCATCAACAGCAAGCTCGCCATGGCGCATGGCGCCAATGCGGACGCGAATGCGGCCACCAGCGATACTGCCGACACCTGGTTCCTGTCCCATTCCGCGGGCAGCGGCGCTTTCGTGCTGCAAAGCTATAGTGCCGACGATGCGCTGCGGCTGAAGCGGAATAATAGTTACTGGGGCAAGAAGGCCTCCGTCAGCGGCGTCATCCTCAAGCAGACGGCGGATGCGGTGACGCAGGCGCAGATGCTGCAGTCAGGTGCGGCCGATATCGCCATGCAGATTGATCCCGATACGGCGAAGACGATCCATGATCCGAATATCGTTTTCCAGACCGTGCCATCCTACAATTACGTCTATGCTGCCTTCAGCCCGATTGCGAAGGGCGCGCCGGTGCCCCTGACCCATGATGTGCGCGAGGCGATTGCACTCGCGATCGACTACAAGGGCGCGATCGACTTTACGGTGGGTGGCGCGGGCAACCTGCAGCCCTCCGCCATTCCCAATGGCTTTCCCGGGACTGCCGATCTGCCGGCGCCGGTCACGGATGTGGCGAAAGCCAAAGCGTTGCTCGCCAAGTCCGGCTACCCGAACGGCTTCAAGCTTGGCCTCGAATTTCCGGCGATGGATGTCTATGGCATCGACATCTCCCTGCTCGCCCAGAAATTGCAGCAGGATCTGGCCAAGATCGATGTGACCCTGGTGCTGAAGCCGCAGACCTTCAATGTTTGGGTTGGTGATATCGACAGTCCTGGCGTGCCCTTCACCATTGGTTTCTTCGCCCCCGACTACTTCGGTAGCGCGCAATATGCGCAATATTTCGGCATGATGGCCGGCATGCCCTGGGGCAAGCGCGCGGGCGTGGGCACCACGCCGGGTCTGGACGGGGCGGCGGAACTCACGGCCTTCAACAAGGCTTTAGCTGCGGCCGGCCCGGCGCAGGAAGCCGCCTATCAGGCGATCGGCCTGCAGATGATCGCAGATAAGATCATTCTGCCCATCGTCAGCCCCGATCTGGTGCTGGCCTATGCCAAGGATATCAGCGGCATGCGCTACAGCGCCTGCTGCAACCTGCCGCTCGCCGAAATCGTGAAGCACTAAGGCGGCCGCGCGCGATGCTCAGGATCATCCTCAAACGGCTTGTTCTTATGCCGTTCCTGATCCTGGGCATTGTCACGGCAACCTTCGTTCTGGCGCAGTTCACCAAGGGCAATCCGCTGATATCGATCATCGGTGCGCGGGCGCTCGACAACCCCGATATCGTTGCTGCCGCCAAGGCGCGTTGGGGGCTCGATCGGTCAGTGCCGGAACGCTATCTCATCTATGTCGACAATCTGGCGCATGGCGACCTGGGCACGTCCTTCCGCACCAAGCAGCCGGTGCTGCAGGATCTGGCGGTGCGCCTGCCCGCCACCTTGGAGCTGGTGATCTGCGCGATGATCGTTGGTGCCGTGACGGGCATTCTGCTCGGCGTCGTCTCTGCGCAATTTCGTGATACCGCGGCCGATCATGCGGCGCGGCTTTTCGCGCTGCTCGGCTCCTGCGTGCCGATGTTCTGGCTGGGTCTGCTCGCGCTCTTCCTCTTTTCGGTGCAGACGCATTTGCTGCCCGGACCGGGGCGGCTTGATATCCGTAGCGATCCGCCGCCGACGGTCACGGGTTTCATGCTCATCGACACGCTGGTGGCGGGCGACTGGGATGGTTTCGTCGATGCCGTCCAGCATCTGATTCTGCCGTCGCTGGTGCTGGGTTGGTCGGTTACCGGCATCGTCGCCCGCATGGTCCGCGCCAGTATGCTGGATGTGCTCGGCCAGGATTTCGTCACCATGGCGCGGGCCAAAGGGGCCGGGGAGGGACGGGTGCTGTTCAACCACGCCTTGCGCAATGCGCTGATTCCGGCGCTGACAATTCTGGGCTTCACCTTTGCCTATCTCATCACCGGGTCGGTGCTGGTGGAGACGATCTTCTCCTGGCCGGGCATCGGCTCCTATGCCGTCGATGCCGCCCGCGCGCTTGACTATCCCGCCATCACCGGGGTTACGATCGTGGGCGGCCTCGGCTTTCTGATTGCCAATCTGCTGACGGATATCGCCTATGCGGCGGTCGATCCGCGCATGCGGTCGGCGGCCTGACCGCGATGTCCGCCAATACCATCCTCGCCATCGGCCCTGGGCGGCGCCTGTATGGCCGCTTCGCGGGACGGTTGAGCTGGCGCTCGGCCCCCGTCATTCTGGGGAGCCTCATCATCCTGGCCGCCATCGTCATTGCCGTCACCATTCCTTGGTGGTCGCCCTATGATCCGATCGCACTTGCCGGCCGCCGGTTGCAGCCGCCGAGTGCCGCGCATTGGTGCGGCACCGATGCCCTGGGGCGCGATGTGCTTGTCCGCACGCTGTATGGCACCCGCTATTCCCTCACGATCGCGGCTTTGGTTCTGGCGGTCGGCGTCAGCATCGGCACGCTGCTGGGGGCAGTGGCGGGCTTCGTCGGCGGGTTGCTGGATAGCGTGCTGATGCGGCTGGCGGATATCACACTGTCCTTCCCGCCCATTCTGCTCGCCATGGCGATTGCCGCCTCGCTCGGGCCGGGGCTGGTGCATACGGCGATTGCCCTGATTATCGTCTGGTGGCCGATCTATGCGCGGCTGATGCGGGCGCAGGTGCTGAACGTCAAAAGCCTGGATCATGTGGATGCGGCGATCGTCTCCGGCGCCCTGCCGGGCCGCATCCTGTTCAAGCATATCGTGCCGCTGTGCTGGAGCCCCATCTTGGTCAATATGACGATGGATGTCGGCCAGGTCATTCTGCTTGCCAGCGGCCTCAGCTTCATCGGTCTCGGCGCCCAGCCGCCGACGCCGGAATGGGGTCAGATGATCGCGGAAGGGGCGAGCAGCTTCTATTCCTGGTGGATCGCCATGGGGCCCGGCCTAGCCATTTTCCTGATTTCGCTGTCCTTCAACTTCCTGGGCGACGGTGTCCGCGACTTTGTGGACCCCCGCGCGCGGATGGCCGCATGACCGCGCCGCGTCAGAATCTGCTTGACGTGCGTGGGCTGCGCATTGCGATTCCAGGCCAGGGTGGTGAAAAGCTCGCGGTCTCGAATGTCGATTTCGAGGTCGCGCGCGGCGAGGTGCTGGGCCTGGTGGGCGAATCCGGCTCGGGCAAAAGCCTGTCGATGCTGTCCGTCATGGGGCTGCTGCCGCGCAGCATGCAGGTCTCGGGCTCGATCCGCTTTGATGGGCAGGAGCTGCTTGGTCTGCCGGCACGCCAGATGCGGGCGATCCGCGGCAAGCGCATCGCGATGGTGTTTCAGGACCCAATGACGGCGCTGAACCCCGTGATGACGGTCGGCGCGCAGATCACCGAGGCCCTGCATCTGCATAACCCGTCGCTGTCCCGCCGCGCGCTGCGGGTCCGCGCGGTCGAACTGCTGGAGCTGGTCGCGATCCCGATGGCTGAGCGGCGGTTTGACCAGTATCCGAATGAGTTCTCGGGCGGCATGCGCCAGCGCGTGGTGATTGCGATCGCGGTCGCCAATGACCCGGAGCTGCTGATAGCCGATGAGCCGACAACAGCGCTGGACGTCACCATCCAGGCCCAGATCGTGGAGATTTTCGACCGGCTGCGGCGCGAGAAGGGACTGGCCATTGTGCTGATCACGCATGATCTGGGCCTGGTCGCCGGTCTCGCGGATCGCGTCACCATCCTCTATTCGGGGCGGGTGGCCGAACGCGGAGAGATCGAGCCGGTGTTCCGCCATCCGCGCCACCCTTATACCGCCGGGCTGCTGGCGGCCGTGCCCTCCATCGACAGCACGATCGAGCGGCTGCATGCGATTGACGGTTCGCCGCCGTCGCTGTCGGCGCGTCCATCGGGCTGCCAGTTTCATCCGCGCTGCGCCTTCGCTCTGCCGGTCTGTGCCGAGCGCGACCCGGATTTCCAGTGGTTCGATGGGTCCATGGTCGCCTGTCATCGCGCGGCGGAAGATCTGCCCATGGCGGGAGGCGCCCATGCAGGGTGAGTCGATGGCCCCGGCTGTGGCTAATGCACCAACGGCGGTTTCGCCGCCGCTGCTGCAGGTGGATGAGGTGCGGGTCGATTTTCCGGTGACCAAGGGTCTGCTGTTTCAGCGCAAGGTCGGCAGTATCAGCGCAGTCGCGGGCGTGTCCTTCACTCTGGCGGCCGGGGAGACGCTGAGCCTGGTGGGCGAGTCCGGCTGTGGCAAATCAACCCTCGCGCGCGCGGTGCTGCGTCTGGGCACGCCCAGCACGGGGCGCATTCTGTTCAAGGGCCAGGATCTGTCGCAGCTGACACCGGCCGAGATGCGCCCCTATCGCCGGCATTTGCAGCTTGTCTTCCAGAACCCCTATGCCTGCCTGCATCCCCGCATGACAGCACGCGACATCATTGCCGAGCCTTTGCGCATGCTGGGTCTGGACAGGCCAGCACAGGATGCGCGGGTGGCCGAGGTGATGGCGCGGGTGCAGCTGCTGCCGGAACAGGCCGGCCGCTACCCCTTTGCCTTTTCCGGCGGTCAGCGCCAGCGCATCGGCATTGCGCGGGCGCTGGCCGTCAATCCCGATATCGTGGTCCTGGATGAGCCGGTGTCGGCGCTGGATGTGTCGGTGCAGGCGAGTGTGCTCAACCTGCTCAAAGATCTGCAAGCCAGGCACGGTCTCGCCTATCTGTTCATCGCGCATAACCTGTCGGTGGTGCGGCATATCTCGGACCGGGTGGCGGTGATGTATCTCGGGCGCATCGTCGAGACGGCGCCGCGGGACAGGCTGTATGCGCGGCCGGCGCATCCCTATACCGAGGCCTTGCTCTCGGCCGCTCCGGTGCCGGACCCGGTGCGGGAACGGCAGCGGCAACGCATCGTGCTGCGGGGCGAGATCCCAAGCCCATCCAATCGGCCGAGTGGCTGCGGTTTTCGCACGCGCTGCCCGAAAGCGACGCAGACCTGTGCGGATTTGGAGCCGCCCTTGCTGCCTATGGGCGAGGGACATCTGGCAGCCTGCCATTATCCGGCGCGCTAGGCCTGCTCCTCATCTGGTATGATATCTGCATGGCAAAATGATCACCAGGAAGGTCATCCATGCCGCAGAACATGCGTCTGACGCCCAAGCCGCCGGATGCGCGTATCGAAGAAGTTCGCCGTTTTGCGCTTGAGGCGCTGCGCGCCACCTCGTCGATCTTCTACTGGATCGACGAGCGGCAGGAGATGCAGGATGTTCAGCATTCCGGCTTCGCCGGCCGGAATTTCCCTCTCTACCAAGGCAGTATGAAAGCGTACGATCCGCTCAATATCGCGCGCCTGGCGGGGTCCAGCAAACGCGTCGCCACCCTTGGCCAGGATCATGTTCTGGCCTCGCCGGCGGAATTTGCGCATTATAAAACCTATCTTGAGGCAAGCCGCATTGCCGATGTCCTGGACTTCATGTTCTGGAACGGCGATCGTCCTTTTGCAGGGCTGGGGATTCTGAAATCCCCCGAGGACCCACCTTTTTGTTCGGAATCCCTGGGCTTCGCCGAAGCGATGCAGCCCTATATCGAATTCAACCTGGCGGCCCACCCGCGGCTGGGCCGCCAAAGGCTGACCGCGCATCTGAGCGCGTCCTTCAAATTCACCCGGCGGGAAATTGAAGTCACAACGCTTCTGCGCGCCGGCTGCACCAATCATGATGTGGCGGATGAGCTTGGCATTTCGCTCGGCACGGTGAAGACGCATGTCACGCGGATTTTCGACAAGCTGGGCGTGGAAAACCGGGCCTCGCTGGTGTCCTGCGTCACTCAGATGGAAGGCGAAGCCGCATTGTCCTAGCGGTCGCGTCCCGACACGGAGAGACGCCACGCCCGCCAGCGTCGGCAGGGCCTGTCATAGCAGGGGTGGCTTCAAACGGATGCCAGCCTTTGCACCCGCGCCGCAATCGCCGCCGCTTTCAGCCTGCCGCCACGATCGGCGCCGCGCGCGCCACGCCCGTCCGCGCCCGGTGGCTGCGCCAGGATCGGAAGGACCTGGGCCGCCAAGCTGAGGTGCGGGTCCAGCGTCGCGTCGATCGCGCCCATTTGCGCCAGATTGTCGAGACCCGGCGCGAAAACGGGCGTGGTTCTGGCCATTTCCCGCAGCCGCGCGAGAGACAGTTTCGTGATCCGTGCGATGGAGGGAAGATCCATCACGGACGGCTGCGCGCCCGGCAGGGCGAGCAGCGTTTCGCAGGCGAGGGCGGTCGCGATGAAGGCGCCCGCCGCGCTACCGCCATAGAGCAGACCGATGGTGCGATGCCCTTCGGAATGCGCCAGAAGCAGGGCCTTGGCGAGATGGGCGAGATATTCGTTCAGGCCCATCAATTCGTCATGGCGGCTCATGCGCTGGCTGCTGGAATCGACCAGGACCAGAAGCGGGCGCTTGTTCCCCGCACTGATCAGGCCGAGCACCTGGCGGGCCAGGATAAGCGCATCTTCCACACCCAGCATTTGGCCTTGCGTGACGCCGATGATGTCGGCGGTGATGATGGCGTCGAATGCGCCTTGACCCAGGAGGAGCGCCCCACGCTGCGCCACCTGGTGGCCGGACGGGAAAAGGCTGACGATAACCTCATCGAGCGTCATCGGATGGCTCCCGCTTATCCATCGCGCGATCCAAAAACGCCGCGAGCGGCAGATCGGGTATCTCGGCCGGCGCCACGATACCCATGGCCTGCCAGACCTCATGTCCATCCCGAGCGGCGCCATACTGCGCCAATCGCCGCGTCAGCCGTTTCTGCTCGGCATCCAGCACGGCGTGGGAGAGGGGCAAGGCCGCGCCCACGGCGCTGATCGCCGCCGCCCGAAACGCCGCGCCACAATCCGCGACGAACTGGTCGGCGCCGCCCAGCAGAAACCGGTGCTTGCCACCCATGCTGCGCCAGACGAGCCCGCGGTCGCGGGAATCGAATTCTTCCGCGCCGCGATTGGTCTCGATCACCTCCGGGCCGCTGACGCTGATGCGGCCCTGTTCGGACATGATGAGCCGCGCGCAGCAGCCGGCGATGATGCCGCCGCCGCCATAGCAGCCTGCGCGACCGCCGATCAGCCCGATGACCGGCACGCCTGTGAGGCGCGCCTCGGTTAGGGCGCGGATGATTTCGCTGGCCGCGACTTCGCCGGCATTGGCTTCCTGCAGCCTGACGCCCCCGGTATCGAACAGGATCAGCACCGGCAGCTTGAGCGACCGGGCCGCGCGCAGCAGCCCGGTCAGTTTGGCGCCATGCACTTCGCCGATGGCGCCGCCCATGAAACGCCCTTCCTGGGCAGCCAGCAAAACCTTGCGACCGCCGAGGGCTGCCCGTCCGACGACGATGCCGTCGCCGAACTGCACGGGCAGATCGAAAAGACCGAGATGAGGAGAGAGTTCCTGCTGTTCCGGGCCGAGAAATTCGCTGAAGCTGCCAGGGTCTGCCAGAGCGTCGATACGCTGCCGGGCGGTTGCTTCAAACCAGCTCATGGTCGCGGCGGGAGAGGTGACAGGCTTGTTCATAGCACGGGCGCCGCGCTCAGGCGGAGAATCTGGACCAGGCACAAGGCCACCCTGTCCGGCCGGGCTCCGTGATAGCCGATCGTGGACGTTGCAATGTCAACTTTACAGGCCGGTGCGAAAGCCGAGTCACGTGAAATCTGTTCCTTGGACAGAATCCGCGCCGGGCGCGCCGCCTGCCCGGCGGACAGGCGTTTCCTCTTTGCGGTCCGGCGCGTGGTCCAGGTCTTCATGGCGCCTTCATCGATGCATCATCGCGTTTCAGATGCGTAACTATGCCGTAGGCCGACGCACTATGACAAGCAACGCACATGCGGGCGACACGACCCGGCGGCGAAGGCCAGGGCGTGGGTGCGGATTGGCCGTGCATTTTGACACTAGACGACCGGTCTAATTCCATCTATAGGATGGGGATGAGCAGTTCAACCGAACATCAGGCTTTGGATGTGCGTCAGGGCATCCTCGCGACGGGCCAGCGCATTATGGCGGGAAAAGGATTCTCCGCCGTCGGGCTGAACGAAATCCTGACCACGGCCGGCGTGCCCAAAGGGTCCTTCTATCACTACTTCGCCTCGAAAGACGCCTATGGTGAGGCTCTGCTTGAGAATTACTTCGCTGTCTATTTGGCAGAGATCGATGAAACGCTGAGCCGGCCGGGCCTGACCATGGCGCAGCGTTTGATGACGTATTGGGCGCAGTGGCGGGACAATCAGTCCGTGCTGGATTGCCAGGGCCGCTGCCTGGCGGTGAAGCTGGGGGCGGAGGTGGCAGACCTGTCGGAGCCGATGCGCCTCGCCCTGAAGCGCGGCACCGCGGCCATCATCAGCCGCCTGAAGGGCGCCATTGCAGCGGGTGTCGCGGAAGGTTCTCTGTCCGTGACCGACGATCCCCATTGCATTGCGCAAAGCCTTTATCAGCTTTGGCTGGGGGCCAGTGTGATGGCGAAGATCGTTCGCGGCATGCAGCCTTTGGATACGGCGATGATCACGACACGCCAGATCCTGCAACTGTCATCCTGACAGCGGGACAGTCCAGGCAAGGTCACTTCGTTGCTGTCGTTTCGGCGCTCACATCGGAGACGACTGGTCTACTGGAATAACTCTTAACGAACGGAATACATACATGAAAATCCTGATGGTCCTGACCTCGCATGACGAACTGGGCGATACCGGGCACAAGACCGGCTTCTGGCTCGAGGAACTGGCCGCTCCCTATTACACATTCCGCGATGCCGGCGCCGAGATCGTTCTGGCCTCGCCCAAGGGTGGCCAGCCGCCGCTTGACCCCAAGAGCAACGAGCCCGCATCCCAGACCGAGGCGACCCGTCGTTTCGAGAGGGACGAGGTTGCAACCAAGCAGCTGGCCAGCACGGTCCGTCTCGATAGCGTCGACCAGGCTGAGTTCGACACGGTCTTCTATCCGGGCGGCCATGGCCCGCTCTGGGATTTGGCCGAGGACAAGAATTCGATCGACCTGATCCAGTCCTTCATCGCAGCCGGCAAGCCTGTCGCTCTGGTCTGTCACGCGCCGGGCGTGCTGCGTCATGTTCAGGGATCAGACGGCAAGCCGCTGGTCTCGGGCAAGAAGGTGACGGGCTTTACCAATACCGAGGAAGCCGCGGTCGGGCTGACCGATGTGGTGCCCTTCCTGGTGGAGGATATGCTGAAGGCCAACGGTGGCATCTACTCCAAAGGCGCTGACTGGTCATCCTACGTGGTCAGTGACGGTCTGCTGATCACAGGCCAGAATCCGGCATCTTCTGCGGAAGCCGCGAAGCTGCTGATCAGCCGGCTGAGCCCTGCCGCTGCCTGATAGTGGGCAGAGTGAGAGGCATGGCGCCTCTCACTCTGCGGATAGGCGCGTGAGGAATTATTGTCCGAGATGTTCGCCGAAAAAATGAGCGATTTCGGTGAAGGCCTCTTTCGTCTCCGGCACGGTGTCGTCGAACTGATACTGCGCGTGGGACTCACCCTCGAACACTTCCAGTTCGGCAGGCACGCCCGAGCGCAGCAGCTTGCGATGGGTGCGCACGGTGTTGCTGAGCAGCAGGTCTCGCGTTCCGGTCGTCAGGATCGCCGGCGGGAAGCCGTGCATGTCACCATTGATGGGCGAGATCAGCGGGTCGGCCAAGTCATGGCCCTGGGCATAAATGACGGTTGCCGCCTGGCAGAAGCCATTGGGCGAGACAAGCACGTTGTCGACCTTCTCATTCGTGTAGAAGCTGTCGCCGGTATTGGTGGCATCCGCCATCGGCGTGCCGGGCGCGATGGCGCCGGGCATGGGCAGTCCATCCTGGCGGGCACGGAGCACCATCTCCAATGTCAGCGCGCCGCCGGCAGAGGTGCCGAAGAAGGCGACATTCTTGGGCGGGGTCGTTTTCAGAACATCCTTATAGACGGCGACGGCATCATCGAGTGCGGCCGGAAAATAGGCTTCGGGCGGCATGCGGTAATCGACGGAAATCACTTTGTAATGGCCGAAGCCCGCCATCATGATGCCTTCCGTGGTGCCGGATTCGCCCGGGAACAGAACGTAGCAGCCGCCATGGACGTGAATCAGAACCTTGTCCTTGTTGGCGGGATCGATCGTGTCGGGTGTCAGCACATAGACATGAACGCCACCCATCGTCGTTGACTGCATTGTCACATGCAGCCGGGCGAGCATGGCGGGAATGCCGGGCACCACGCCCGCGGCCTGCTTATTGGCAAAAGCGCGGGCTTCCGCACCGGTCTTCCACTGGTCGTTCCAGGCGGGATTGAGCGGGCGGGCAATGATGGCCTGCATCTGCGGGCTGATATCGGCATAAGGCACCGCCAGCGTTTTGGCCGGGACATCCAGCGGGTGCAGCGGTGGGTTGGGCGGGGTTGCCGCCTGGGCGAAAGCGGTGATGGGTGCGAGGGCGACGGCGCCCAGGGCAAGGCAGATCAGAGCTGACGATTTCATGACGTTTCTCTTTATTGTTACTTGTGCAGAGGCATCGTGAGGGGCCTCCGGTATCCGATGACAGCGTTACCATTTCAGATAAAGATACCGCAACCATTTCTTTGCCGCAGCGTGCCGGTGGCGTTTCTGCGAGCCACTGGTGACGGGGCGGACGCCCGGGTGCACTATGACGGCCGTCAAGATTGAATGGCCGCAAAGCGGCCGGCCTTTCCGCTGAGGAGCGTCGGAATGTGATGTTCGGCAAACTGGAATACCTGATCGCCCTGTCGCGCGAGCGCAATTTCAGCCGCGCAGCCGAGGCCTGTGGCGTCACCCAGCCCACTTTCTCCGGCGGTATCCGCGCCCTGGAAGATGAGATGGGAATGCCGCTGGTGCTGCGATCCTCGCGCTTTCTGGGCTTCACCCCGGAGGGCGAGCGCGTGCTCGTCTGGGCGCGCCGGATCGTGGGCGATTTTCAGGCGATGCGCGCGGATGTGGGCACCATCCGCCGGGGTCTGACCGGCCATCTGCGCATCGCGGCCATACCGACGGCCCTTGCGGCCGTTAGCACCTTGACCACGCATTATCGCGCTCGGCATCCGGCCGTGCGCTTCACGATTCTGTCCTGCACGTCAAAAGAAGTGATCGAGCGCATCGGGAATTTGGAAGTCGAAGCCGGCGTCACCTATCTCGACAACGAGCCGATCAGCCATGTCCGCAGCGTGCCACTCTATGACGAGCGATACCGGCTGTTGACGGAGGCGGGCGCGCCGCTCGGCGACCGCGCGCAGGTGACCTGGGCGGAGGTGGCACAAATTCCACTCTGTCTGCTGACGCCCGACATGCAAAATCGCCGTATTTTAGACCGATTGCTCTCGCGCACCGGAGCCTTGGTGCAGCCAACCATGGAAAGCAATTCCATCGTCGCTTTGGCATCCCATGTGCAGACCGGGGCCTGGGCTTCGATCCTGCCCGAGAAGACGGCGGCGATGTTCGCCTTCGACGCCAGCCTGCGCTCTATTCCGATTGTCGCACCGGAGGCGGTGCATAGCGTGGGGCTGGTGGTGCCCGATCGGGATCTGCTGCCGCCGATGACGGCGGCGCTGCTGCTTGAAGCGCAGCGCCGCGCCTGACCCTATTCCGCGGCGGCGTGCAGCCCCCCGTGCTCGACGGCCGCCGTGGCACCATGGCCGGCATAAAGCCCGATCGCGGTGATCACGATGGCGCCGACCAGATTGCCGATCGTCACCGGAATCTCGTTCCAGATCAGCCATTGCCCGATCGAGACATGGGCGCCCAGCATGATTCCGCCGGGTATGACGAACATATTGACCACGCAGTGTTCATAGCCTTGGGCGACGAAGGCCATGATCGGCAGCCACATGGCAAAGATCTTGCCGATGACCGAGCGCGATAGCAGCGCCATCACGGCTCCGAGGCTGACCATCCAGTTGCAGATAATGCCTTTGACGAGCGCTGTCGCCCAGCCTGCGGCACCCGCATCCATATAGGGCACGACCTTGGCCGTCGCGACCGCCACCAGTTTGGCGCCGACCGGATCGGGCGCGCCGGAGAAGAATTTCGTGCTGGCAAGCGCGAAGAGCAGGGCATAGATCAGGCTGCCGATGAGATTGGCGATATAGACCAGCACAAGGCCTGAGATGACCTGGCCGCTGGTCAGCCGTCCGGCCAGCCGCGCATAGGGCAGCAGGGCCGCATTGCCGGTGAACAGCTCCAGCCCCAGCAGCACCAGCATGACGAAGCCGACGGGGAAGAAGACCGCGCCCACCAGCGTGCTGCCGGAGGCGACGACCGCCGAAAGGTAGAGTGTGGTCGTAAAGCCGAGAAACATGCCGGCCAGAATGCCGGTTATGATGATCGTCTTCACCGGCAGAAGAGCCTTCTTGGTGCCGGCGTCGGACATGGCCGCGGCGAGTGCCGATGGGTTGAGCCAATCCACGTCTCATATCTCCAAGCTGCGCGCCGTATCGACGCGGGTGAAAGAAAGGGTCAGCCCGCCAGCCGCATGATGGCTTTGCGCGCGAGGGGCGTCAGCCCGTCGCCGCCGGCGGCCAGAAGCCCAAGGATCTTGCCGCGCATGCGCGGGTCCCAGAACTTACGGATATGGCTTTCGATGCCCGCTACCGCATCTATATCCGGCTGGGTGGCAAAAAAGGTTGCGATTTGATTGGCCATGGTCACGAGTTTGAGGTCGGCGGCGGCTGGATGCGGCGGGCTCATTCCGCGGCCTCCGCAGCGATTTGCCGTGTCTGCAGGCCGAGCGCGGCATAGTCGCGCTGCGCTTCGGTCGGCCCGTTGGAGGGCGAGACCTGCACGGCGGTCACTTTGTATTCCGGGCAGTTGGTCGCCCAGTCGGAATAATCCGTGGTTACCACATTGGCCATCGTCATCGGATGGTGGAAGGTGGTGTAGACAACGCCCGGTGCGACGCGATCGGTAATCTTGGCGCGCAGCGCGGTTTCGCCCGCTCGGCTGGCGAGCCTCACCCACTGTCCATCTACGATGCCGCGCTGCTCGGCGTCATGCGCATGAATTTCGAGCAGATCTTCCTGATGCCAGGCGGTGTTTTCGGTCCGCCGCGTCTGCGCCCCGACATTATACTGGCTGAGGATGCGCCCCGTCGTCAGCAACAGCGGGAAGCGCGGCCCGACCTTCTCGTCTGTGGGCACATATTCAGTGATGAAGAAACGCCCCTGGCCACGTACGAAGCCGGCTTCATGCATCACCGGCGTGCCGAGGGGAGCGGCGTCATTGCACGGCCATTGCACCGAGCCTTCGCGGTCCAGCTTGTCATAGCTCACGCCGGTGAAGGTCGGTGTCAGGCGCGCGATCTCATCCATGATCTCCGACGGATGCGTATAGGCCATGGGCAGGTCGAGGGCATTGGCGAGCATCTGGGTGATCTGCCAATCTTCGTAGCCGTTCTTGGGCGCCATCACGCGCCGCACGCGCTGGATGCGGCGCTCGGCATTGGTGAAGGTGCCGTTCTTTTCCAGGAATGTGCTACCGGGCAGAAACACATGCGCGAATTGTGCCGTCTCGTTCAGGAACAGATCCTGCACGACGACGCATTCCATGGCCGAAAGCCCGGCAGTGATGTGGCGGATATCGGGGTCGGATTGGGCAATATCCTCGCCCTGGATGTAGATACCCTTGAAGGTGCCGTCGATCGCCGCATCCAGCATATTGGGAATGCGCAAACCGGGCTCGGGGTCCATCGGCACGCCCCAGGCGGTCTCGAAGAGTTCGCGCACACCCGGCGTCGAGACATGGCGGTAGCCCGGAAATTCATGCGGGAAGCTGCCCATGTCGCAGCTGCCCTGGACGTTGTTCTGGCCGCGTAGCGGGTTCACGCCGACACCGGGCCGGCCGATATTGCCGGTCGCCATGGCGAGATTGGCGATGGCCATGACCGAGGTCGAGCCCTGGCTGTGCTCGGTGACACCGAGCCCGTAATAGATGGCCCCGTTGCCGCCGCCCGCAAAAAGCCGCGCTGCTTCGCGGATCGCTTCAGGCGCCACGCCGATGGTCTCAGCCAGCGCCTCGGGGCTGTTGCGGTCCAGCGCCACATATTCCGCCCAGAGTGCGAAAGCATCAGGCTCGCAGCGTTCGGCGACGAAGCGATGATCGACGAGATCTTCCGTCACGATGACATGGGCGAGCGCTGTCAGCACGGCGACATTGGTGCTCGGGCGGATCGGCAGATGCACCGCGGCCGCGATATGCGGCGAGCGCACGAGATCAATCCGGCGCGGGTCAATGACGATGAGTTTCGCGCCCTCCCGCAGCCGCTTCTTCATGCGTGAGGCGAAGACGGGATGTCCGTCGGTCGGGTTCGCGCCGATCAGCAGAATGACATCCGTGTGCTCGACACTGTCGAAATCCTGCGTCCCGGCCGAGGTGCCGAAGGTCTGGCTAAGGCCGTAGCCGGTGGGTGAGTGGCAGACACGGGCGCAGGTATCGACATTGTTGTTGCCGAAACCGGCGCGGATCAGCTTCTGCACGAGGAAGGTTTCCTCGTTCGTGCAGCGGGAGGAGGTGATGCCGCCGACCGCACCTCGGCCAAAACTCGCCTGGATGCGCCGGAACTCCGAAGCGACATGGGTGATGGCCTCGTCCCAGGAGACTTCGCGCCAGGGATCGGTGATCTTCGCGCGCAGCATCGGCTTGGTGATGCGGTCCCGATGCGTCGCATAGCCCCAGGCGAAGCGGCCTTTGACGCAGCTATGGCCGTGATTGGCCTGACCGTCCTTCCAGGGCACCATGCGGACCACGGTGTCGCCACGCATCTCGGCCTTGAAGGCGCAACCGACGCCGCAATAGGCGCAGGTGGTGACGACGGAATGCTCGGGCTGGCCGAGGCTGACGACGGATTTTTCGATGAGCGTGGCTGTCGGGCAGGCCTGCACGCAGGCGCCGCAGGAGACGCATTCGGAAGCGAAGAAGCTTTCATCCATGCCGGGGGAGACGTGGCTGTCAAAGCCGCGGCCGCCGATGGTGAGTGCGAAAGTGCCCTGCACCTCCTCGCAGGCGCGGACGCAGCGCGAGCAGACGATGCATTTGCTGGGATCGAACTGGAAATAGGGGTTCGACAGATCCTTGTCAGCTTCGCAGTGGCTGGCGCCTTCGTCGCCATAGCGGACTTCCCGCAGACCGACCGCGCCCGCCATATCCTGCAACTCGCAATCGCCATTGGCGCCGCAGGTGAGGCAATCGAGCGGATGATCCGAGATGTACAGTTCCATGACGCCGCGGCGCAGCTTGGCGAGCTGCGGGGTTTGCGTGCGCACCACCATGCCCTCGGCCACCGGGGTTGTGCAGGAGGCCGGCGTGCCGGCGCGGCCCTCGATCTCGACCAGGCAGAGGCGGCAGGAGCCGAAGGCGTCGAGCGAATCCGTCGCACAGAGTTTCGGGATTTGCGTGCCCATCTCAGACGCCGCACGCATGATGGAGGTACCGGCGGGTACGCGCCGCTCCTGCCCGTCGATCACCACGCGCACCGTCTCAGCGGCCCGCGACGGTTTGGTGCCGTAGTCCGTCTCGTGGATCAGGCCCATGGGAAGCTCCTCATTCGGCGGCCAGCGGTAGGGGGGTGGCACCGAAATCCTCGGGGAAATGGTTCAGCGCGCTGAGCACAGGATAGGGGGTGAAGCCCCCGAGGGCGCAGAGCGAGCCGAATTTCAGCGTCTCACACAGGTCCCGCAGCAGGCCGAGATTGGCCGCGCGATCACGGTCGGCGATGATGCGGTCGATCACCTCCGTGCCGCGCGTGGAGCCGATGCGGCAGGGCGTGCATTTGCCGCAGCTTTCCAGTGCGCAGAACTCCATCGCGAAGCGCGCCATGCTGGCCATATCGACAGTATCGTCAAACACCACCAGCCCGCCATGGCCGATCAACCCGCCGGCAGCGGTGAAGGCCTCGTAGTCATAGCGCGTGTCGAACAGGCTGGTGGGGAAGTAGGCGCCGAGCGGGCCGCCCGCCTGCACCGCGCGCACCGGGCGTCCGCTCGCGGTGCCACCACCGATGTCGTCGATCAGCTCGCCCAGGGTGATGCCGAAACCTGTCTCGAACAGGCCGCCCTGTTTGACATTGCCGGCGAGCTGCACGGCCATGGTGCCGCGCGAGCGGCCCATGCCGAAATCGGCATAGGCCGGCCCGCCTTCGGCGAGGATGAACGGAATCGCCGCAAAGGACAGCGTGTTGTTGATCACCGTCGGCTGGCCGAACAGGCCGCGCAGCGCGGGGATGGGCGGCTTGGCGCGCACCTGGCCGCGACGGCCTTCGATGCTTTCCATCAGCGCCGTTTCCTCGCCGCAGACATAGGAGCCGGCACCGACGCGAAGCTCGATATCGAAATCCACGTTACTGCCGAGGATGCGCTGTCCCAGCAGGTTCTCACGTCGGGCGGTGGCGAGCGCGTGCTCCATGGCCGCGATGCCATGGGGATATTCGGAGCGGATATAGGCAAAGCCTTTCACGGCGCCGGTAGCGACGGCGGCTATGGTCATACCTTCGATGAGCATGAACGGGTCGCCTTCCAGCACCATCCGGTCTGCGAAGGTGCCGCTATCGCCTTCATCGGCGTTGCAGACGATGTATTTGCGTGGGCCGCTGGCGCGGGCCACCGTCTCCCACTTGATGCCTGTTGGAAAACCGGCGCCGCCACGGCCGCGCAGGCCCGATGCCTTGACCGCTTCGATGGTGCCGGCGCTGCCAAGCGAGAGGGCACGCTCCAGCCCCTTGTAGCCGCCATGGGTGCGGTAGTCGGCCAGCGACAGCGGATCGGTGATGCCGGCGCGGCCGAAAGTCAGGCGGGTCTGCCGCTTGAGGAAGGAGATGTCCTCCACCGGGCCGAGCGCGATGGAGGTCGCCGTGCCATCCAGGATGGCTGCGGCGTCAGCGGGGGTGGCTGGGCCAAAGCCGACGCGCCCTGCGGGTGTCTCCAGCTCCACCAGCGGCTCCAGCCAGAAGAGACCCCGCGAACTGGTGCGGACCACGGTGAGGTCAATGCCGCGGGCCTGGGCGGCCTGGCGCAGCGCTTGCGCCACGCGATCGGCGCCGACGGCGATGGCAGCGGCATCGCGGGGGACGAAGATCTTCATGCCGCGTCTGCCAGGGCCGCCAGCGCCGCTGCATCGAGCCGGCCATGGGGTTCACCGTCCAGCATCGCCGCCGGGGCCGTGGCGCAGAGGCCGAGGCAATAGACCGGCTCTATCGTCAGCCGGCCATCGGCGGTTGTCTCGCCCGCGCTGAGCCCGAGCTGGGCGAGCAGGCGGGCGGCATTCTCCATCGCGCCCATCGCGCGGCAGGCCTCCGCCTGGCAGAGTTTCAGCACATGGCGGCCGGCGGGGGCTGCGCGGAAGTCATGATAGAAAGTGACGACGCCATGGACTTCGGCGCGGCTGAGATTGAGGCGGGCGGCGATCAGCGGCACGGCGGCTTCCGGCACATGGCCAAACGCTTGCTGCATGGCATGGAGAACAGGCAGCAACGGCCCTTCCAGCGTCAACAGAGGTTCCATGATGGACTCGGCGAGCGCCGGATTCCACGTGGCGTGACTGGGCATGGACGTTCCTCTGAGCCGCCGAGACTTGTCGTTGCCCAATGTTTGAAGAGCATCGAACAAGGGCGCAAGAAAGCTGCCCCATGCTGCGATAGCAAAAACCTATGAAGCCCGCCTCGGCCGAGACGTTCTCCACTGCAGTATTGGCCCTTGCGGCGACCGCGTCAGGTACTCTCGCCAATATGCAAGGAGAAGCCGATATCGACGCTTTTGCGCCCGGGGTCCTCGCCGCGGATGCGCGCGACCAGTTTCGTCGCCGCGATCTGGCCCATCTGGTGACGGGGAGAGACGATAGTGGTGAGCGACGGGCGGACCAGCCCGCCGATGCCGAAGCCGTTGAAGCCGGCAATAGCCACCCGGCCGGGAACGGCGATGCCTTGCCGCTGCGCGCAGAGGATGGCGCCCACGGCCAGATCGTCATTCGCAAAGACGATGGCATCCAATTCGGGGGCGGCTTCCAGCGCACGCAGAAAGGATTCCGCCCCGACCTGCGCGCTGGACTTGCACTCATGCGCAAAGGGCGGCCGCTGGCGCAGGCCGTGCCGCGCGAGGCAGCGGTCGAGCCCCTTGAAGCGGTGCAGGGCGCGGTAATCCGCCTGCAGCCGGCCGCCAATGAAGCCGATGTCGCGATACCCGCGGGAGACCAGATGCTCCCCCATGCTGTCGCCGGCCTTGTAATGCGACAGGCCGACATTCATGTCGATCGGACGCGCGCCATGCTCCATCATCTCGATGACGGGGCGGTTCCAGGCTTTCAGCAGGGACCGTGTGCGGTCCGTGTGCTTGAGCCCGGCCAGCATGACGCCGGCCGGCGACCAGCCGAGAAGAGCCGCGACCAGATCCTGCTCGCGGGCCAGGTCATACTGCGTATTGCCAAGCAGCATCTGATAGCCGGCGACTTCCAGAACCTCCTGGATACCCTGGACGACCTCGATGAAGACCGCATTGGAGAGCGAGGGCACGATGACAATGACGGCGCGACTTTCCGCCGTCGCCAGGGCGCCCGCGACCCGGTTGGGCACGTAGCCGAGCGTCTGAATCGCGCTCTCGACGCGGGCGCGCAGGACATCCGAGACAATGGCAGGCGTATTGACGACGCGTGACACCGTGATGGCCGAGACGCCGGCGTGGCGTGCGACATCCTTAAGGGTAATGGCGCTCGGCCGGGTCATCTTACGGCTGAACGGCTGCGCGGTATCGTTCATACCGGCACCCTAGCGCGTTCAATCCGGCTCCGCTATGACGGGTGAGGCTGGTAGCGCTACCAAAACGGCTCAGATAACAAATGTTTGCGGAACCAGAAAACGGGCGGCGACAAAATGGTTGCGCTAACAGACGTGCCTGGGTATAGAGGCTGAAGGCGGCCTTGGCATTTTATAAGAAGCTGTCGCGGAGGAAGCTGAGTGGCATTAACCGCCCCAAGTGACGCCTATTCGCTCGAAACAGGGGCGTATGAGGCGCGTCATCTCATGAAGCGCTACGGCAACGTCGTGGTTCTGCGTGACGTCAGTCTTATGATGAGGCCCGGCCGCGTTCATACCATTATGGGTGAGAATGGTGCCGGCAAGTCGACCGCGTTCAAAATCCTGTCCGGCCTGGTTCGTCCAACAAGCGGGTCTTTGCATCTGAGCGGGGCGGAGCTGTCGCTCGCGTCACCGGCGGCCGCCCATCATGCCGGCATCTATCTGGTGCCCCAGGAGCCGGCCGTCATGCCAGAACTGACGGTCACGGAAACAATGTTTGTCGGACAGTTGCCGACAGTTGGCCGATTCCCGCGCCGCATCGACTGGAAAGGCGCGCGGGTGCGCGCGCTGGAGGCGCTGGCGACCCTTAAACTCGACATTGATCCCGATCAGCTGGCGCGCAATCTCAGCATCGCCCAGCAGCAGCAGCTGGAATGCGCCAAAGCCCTGCTGCGGGGCTGCCGCGTTATTCTGTTCGACGAGCCGACCTCACCTTTGACGACGCATGAGGTCGAGCGGCTTTTCGCGACCATGCGCCGGTTGCAGTCCGAAGGCTATACGCTGGGGTTCATCAGCCACCGCATGGATGAGGTGCTTGAGATATCAGACGATATCAGCGTCCTCCGCGATGGCGCCTTGGTGGATACGGCGGAGAAGAAGGATTTCGATCGTGTGCGGCTGATGTCGCAAATGGTCGGTCGTGAAATGCGCGTGATTCCGCGCCGCCAGATCAGCCACGCGACCAGCACACCTATTCTTCATGTCGAAAATCTGGCGCATGAACCGCGGTTTCAGAACGTAAACTTCACGCTTCACAAAGGTGAAATTCTTGGCTTCGCCGGATTGGTGGGTGCCGGTCGCACTGAAATTGCAGAGACCATTTTTGGTGTCAGACGACGGGACGCGGGCACCGTGAAGCTGGAGGGCGCCGATATCGGCGACCTCAGCACGCGTGACATTATCCGCCAGGGCCTGGTTTATGCGCCGGAAGATCGTGCCAAGCATGGTGCCGTTCTGCCGATGACGATTACCGAGAACCTGACCTCGGGGCTGATCGAGCGCGTCAAGTCAAGCATGGGCCTGCTCAGCCAAAGCGACGAGGACCGTATCGGGGCCGAGACGGTGCTGCGTTACCGCGTGCGCTGCGCCGGTATCGACCAGAAGCTGCGCCAGCTTTCGGGCGGTAATCAGCAAAAGGTGGTCTTCGGCAAATGGATGGGCACGAACCCGAAAGTCGCCATTCTTGATGAGCCGACGCGCGGCGTCGATGTCGGCGCCAAGGATGAGATCTACGAACTGATCGACGGGCTCGCTCAGGAAGGCATGGGGATCATCGTCATCTCATCGGAACTCGAAGAGCTTGTGCGTTTGTGTGACAGGATATTGTCGGTCTACGAAGGGCGCATCGTGGCAGAGCTGCGCGGCGACGAGATTACGCCGGAACGCGTCTCCTCCTCCTATTTGAGCAGTGCCGAGGCTTCCGGCCGATGAAAGCGAGCATGGTCGAACAAAAGACGTTCGCGGTATCGGCGCGCGCTGCGGCCGCGCCAGAGCGCCGCACCAAAATGCGCGGTGAAACGCGCGAGATTACCCTGATTGTCGCGACCATCGTGACGCTGGCGGCGGTCGGACTGTACAGCCATCGCTTCGTCTCTGTGGAAAACATCCGGTTCATGGTGCTGAACTCGGTTGTTCTGTCTTTGGTTGCCCTGGGGCAGACCTGGGTGATTGCGACCAAAGGGATCGATCTCTCGGTCGCACCCATCATGGGCCTGACGGCCGTCGTGACCGGCCTGCTGGCGCAGACGAACGGGCTGCCGCTGTATCAGGCCTTCGCGATCGCACTTGTCATCGGCGCGGTGCTTGGTGCGATCAATGGACTGCTAGTCGCGAAGATAACCATTCCGCCGATCATCGTGACCCTCGGCACCTATAGTATCTATAGCGGCCTGATGTTCATCTATTCCAACGGCACCCAGGTGACATCCGTGCCACCGGCCTATGCGACCTTCGGCAATGGTATCATCGCATCCTGGTTTCCGGTGCCAATCCCCGTGCTGACTTTGGCGGTGGCCGTGCTTATCTGCTGGTTCGTGCTGGGCTACACCTTGTTCGGCCGGGCGGTGCTCGCCATCGGCAATAATACGACGGCGGCCTATAATGCCGGCGTCTCGGTGATCTCAACCCAGGTCTATGTCTATGTCATTTCGGGTGTGCTCGCCGCCCTCGCCGGACTTGTGTTTGTCTCCTATACCGGCTCGGCGACCGTCACGACCGGCACAGGCGACCATGTCGAGCTGCAGTCGATTGCAGTCGCCCTGATCGGCGGCACCGCGATTGCGGGTGGGCGTGGCAATATGCTGGGCACCGTGCTGGGCGGCCTGTTCCTCAGCGTCATCCTGACCGGCCTGGTCTTTATCCATGTTCCGCCGATTTGGTATTCAGCGGGCGAAGGGGCGATGATCCTTCTGACCGTGACGCTTGGCATGCGCAAAACCGCTGCAGGAAAGGCGTCACGATGAAAGACCTTGCCAATACCGTGACCGCGCGGCGCATGGGCTCCCGCTTTCCGCTTGGCGGCTGGGAACGTGCGCTCGTTATTCTGCTGGTCGTTGAGATCCTTGGGTTTTGCGTCGGCATTCCAGGCTTTTACGATGGGCTCGGGTCTTTGCTGGGGCTGACGCAGAACTTCCTGCCCTTCGGCATTGTGGCCCTGGGCCTCAGCGTCGTGATCCTGACCGGCGGCATCGATCTGTCCGTGGGCTCCGTCGCCGGGCTTGGCGCCATCGCCATGGCCGAGCTGTGGCAGGGGGCCCATCTCTCGATCTGGCTTGCCGCGCTATGCGGCGTAATCCTGGGTGCGGTCCTGGGCGGGATCAACGGTTTCATCATCACCCGCTTCAAGACCGAACCGCTGATCGCGACGCTGGCGACGAGCTTTATCTTTGGCAGCATCGGCACTGCCCTTGCGGGCGAATCGCCGCCTTCGGGATTTCCCGATAGTTTCAATGCGCTCGGGCAAGGCCTGATTGGCGGGATTTTGCCCTATCAGCTGCTGCTGTTCGCGGTCCTGGCGATCTTCTTTGCGTTGCTCATGTCGCGTACCGCCTATGGCCGCAAGATCGTCATGGTCGGCTATAACAGCGACGCGGCGCGCTATTCCGGCATTCGTACCGGCCGCATCATCGCCAGCGCCTATATCATCAGCGGTGCCATGGCGGCGCTCGCGGGCATTGTGCTGGCTTCCTATTACAGCGCGGTCCGACCGGATATGGGCGATATTCTTTTGTTGACGACCATTACCATGGTCGTCTTAGGCGGCATCAGCATCTTCGGCGGTGAGGGCAGCATGACCGGTGTCGTGGTCGCCGTTCTTCTGCTCGGCTTTCTGCGCCAGGGCATGCTGATCGCAGGGATTTCGGACATGGTGACCACCATGCTGACCGGCGCGATCCTGCTTGCCGCCATTGCCATACGCAATCTCCTGTCTGGACGTGGAACAGGGATTGCGCTGCTCGTCCGGCGCCTTCGCTTCTGGGGCGCCGACAAGGTGACGGAGCCGGCAAATTGACGGGATCGTCCCGTCAAACAGCTCGGTTGATCAATAAAAAACGCTCAGGGACATAGAATGAAACATCTCAAGAAGGCCGCTTTTCTCGCTGCCGCCATGCTCGGCGTTTCGATGACGGCGCATGCCGCCGATATCGATACATCCAAGCGCATCCATGTGGCGATGGTGCCCAAGCTGATTGGTCTTTCGGTATTCAAGGCCAATGAAAAAGGTGCCGAGGCTGCCGCCAAGGCACTCAACATCAATTTCCTCTATACCGGTCCGGTGACCGCCTCGGCGCAGGGCCAGGTCGACGTGTTCAACAGCCTGATCGCGCGGCGCTTCAACGTCATCACCACGACGTCCAATAACCCGACGGAACTTGCCCCCGCGCTGCGGCGGGCGATGAAGATGGGCATCAAGGTCGTGTCCTATGACAGCGACGTGGCGCCGGATGCGCGCGACTTCTTCATTCAGAACACCGCCTATCCGGCCTTCGGCAAGGCGCTGGTCGATTCGGTTGCCAAATATACCGGCCCGAACGCCAAGATTGCGATCCTCTCCTCGACCCCGGACGCGACCATTCAGAACGCCTGGATCGACGCCCTCAAGACCTATATGAAGGCGACCTATCCGAATATGACGATCGTCACGACGCAGTATGGGCAGTCGAGCCCGTCACAGTCGCTGACCGCTGGCCTCAATATCCTGCAGGCCAATCCGGGCGTGACCGGCATCATCGCGCCCGACGGTGCGGCGGAAGTGGGTGCGGCAGCGGCCGTGCAGAAGCTGGGTCTGACCGGTAAGGTTTTCGTGACCGGCTGCTCGGACCCGGATTCCATTCGCCAATATGTCAAGGCAGGCATCATCAAGGAAAGCCCGCTTTGGGATGAGGTGAAGGAAGGTGAGCTGGTGATGTATGTGTCGCGCCTGGCCTATAACAACGCGATCACCAAGAACAGCACCTTCACGGCGGGCGATCTTGGCACCTTTACCGCCAAGGACGGGGTCATCATTTTCAGTGACCCGCTGATCTTCGACGCTCAGAATATCGACCAGTACCAGTTCTAATCGGCTGCACCGGCTCCGCCCTCGGTAGGGCGGAGCCATTGCCCCGGCAGCGTGCGGCCGTCTTGCAGAAGGGAATGACTATGAAGCGAATTATCTTCACCGGAGGCAGCGGCAAAGCCGGTCGCCATGTCGTGCAATATCTCGTCGACAGCGGCTACAGGGTCCTCAACCTTGACACCAAGCCGCTGGATAACCCGGCCGTACGCACGCTGATCACGGATATCACCGATTCGGGCCAGGTCTTCAACGCCCTGTCGAGCTACACCGGCCTGCATGAATTCGACCCCGATCTGCGGCCTGAAAAGATTGATGCAGTGGTGCATTTCGCGGCGATCCCGCGCATCATGATCACGCCGGACAATGAGGTCTATCGCATCAATGTGATGGGGACCTACAATATCATCGAAGCCGCGGTGAAGCTTGGCATCCCCAAGGTCATCATCGCCTCCAGCGAGACGACCTATGGTATCGTCTTCGCCAATGGCCATCGCGATCCAGAATATTTCCCGCTGGATGAAGAATACCCCGTCGATCCGATGGACAGCTACGCGCTTTCCAAGATCGTCAATGAAAAGACGGCGCAGGCCTTCGCCCGCCGTAGCGGCACCGATATCTACGCGATCCGCATCGGCAATGTGATCGAGCCAAGCGAATACAAGCTGTTCCCGGGATGGTTCGCCAAGCCCGAATTCCGCCGTCGCATTGCCTGGAGCTATATCGATGCGCGCGATCTGGGTCAGATCGTCAAGCTCGGCATCGAGAAGGACGGGCTCGGCTTTCAGATCTTCAATGCTGTCAATGATGACACATCGTCGGATCTGCCGACCGCGGAATTGCTGCGCCGCTATTACCCGAATGTGCCGGTCAAGGGCGAGCTGGGCGAATTTGAAGGGCTTCTGTCCAACAAGAAGACCCGCGACGTCCTGGGCTTCAAGGAAGAGCATAACTGGCGCAAATACGTGCCGGATGCGAAATAGAGGGATATAGGACCGTGAATCAGCAGACGCTCGTCATCATTCATACCGGACCGGTCACGGTGCAGCCTTTGAATGCACTGGCGCCGGATTTGCTGCCAGGCGTGCGCGTGGTCAATCTGGTGGACGATAGTCTGCTGAAAGACACGATGGCGGCGGGCATGGTGACACCCGCCGTGACGCGGCGCCTGACGCAATATATGATGATCGCGCAGGATATGGGTGCGGACCTCATTCTCAACGCCTGCTCCTCGGTGCGGGAGGCCGCCGATGTCGGTGCGAAACTCGTCTCCGTGCCGGTCACCAAAATCGACACCGCCATGGCGCGCCATGCGGTTGGCAGCGCCAGCCGGATCGGCGTCGCCGCCACCGTGCAGACGACGCTGGACCCGACGGTGCGGCTGATCGAGCAGACGGCGCGCGAAAGCGGCAAGTCTGTCACGGTGACGCGGCAGCTGTGCGAGGGTGCTTTTGCGGCGCTGCTGGCCGGCGACGGCGCCCGTCATGACGAAATCGTCTCCCGCAATTTGATTGAGCTGGCGCAGCATGTGGATTTGATCGTGCTCGCCCAGGTCTCGATGGGGCGGGTGGCCGATAGTCTGGGTGACCAGGTCTCCGTCCCGGTGCTGACCAGCCCGCGGCTGGGCATGGAACAGGTGGCCAAGGATATGGTCGCTCTCGCCCAGCCCAAGGCGGCCTAACGGCTAAGGAACGGGCGGCAGAGATGCCGCCCGTTCAGCGTTTAATGATGATGGTCGTGCAGATCGGTCTCGTCGCCGATCTCCGGCAAAGTCAGATTGAAGTGACTGACCAAGTCATCGACCTGCGCCTGGTTCAAGCAGCGCGGGTCAAGCCCGCGCAGCATCAAGTATAGGCGCGCGGTTTCTTCGAGTTCTTCGGTTGCATAGACCGCGGCGTCGAGGCTTTCTCCGGCCACGACCGGGCCGTGATTGGCAAGCAGGACCGAGGAATACCGGCCCGCGAGGCCGCGTATGGCGGCGGTCACCGCATCATCGCCTGGGCGGTAATAGGGCACCAGGGCCGTGCGCCCCAATTTCATCACGTAATAGGCGGTCATTGGCGGTAGCACCGCTGCGGGATTGATCTCCGGCAGCATGGAGAGCGCGACCGAATGGGTGGAGTGCAGATGCACGATCGCCTTTGCCTCCCGGCGGGTTTCGTAAAGCGATGTGTGGAGAGGCACTTCCTTGGTTGCCTTGTCGCCGGAGAGATGCCGACCGTCGCGGTCGATATGCGACAGTGTGGCGGGATCAAGAAAGCCCAAGGAGGCATTGGTGGGCGTGGTCAAATAGCTGCCGTCATCGAGCCTGATGCTGATATTGCCCGAGGAGCCCGGCGTCAGGCCGCGCTCGAACAGCGATCGGGCAAACATGCAAATTTTTTCACGGATTTTTGCGTCACTCATGCCGCGCTCCCAAGCACTATGATGGTCAAGGGCGTGCCAGTTTCGACCGGCATTGTCGAGTGGCAAGCTGCGTGTCCGCGCCATCCCTTTCAGGCGCCAGGACGGCCCTGGCCAGGGGGCCACCCTCCGCACGACTGGCATGCCCGTTGGGCCTGCCTTCGACATCCATTTTACCGATGGCGCAGAGAGGCGCTAGGATGGCCGGCGTGGAGATCGGCGAGGGGGTTTTCCCCGGCGCTTGGACTGTCAGAGGCTCGCCGGAAGAACAATAAGCCACGGGACGGGAGAAGAAGATGGACGGAATGAGCGACGATTCTGGTGCTGGCGGCCAATGCCCGGTAGCGCATGGCGGTGGCGGAGCCCCCCGCAAGAGCGCCCGGCGCGGTAACCGGGACTGGTGGCCCAATCAGCTGAGCCTGCATACGCTCAGCCAGCATGCGCCGCGGGCCAACCCCATGGGACCCGATTTCGACTATGCCGAGGCGTTCAAAACCCTGGACCTGAACGCGGTCATCCAGGACCTGCATGCCCTGATGACGGATTCCCAGGATTGGTGGCCAGCCGATTTCGGCCATTACGGCGGCCTGTTCATTCGCATGGCCTGGCATAGTGCCGGCACCTATCGCACGACCGACGGGCGCGGGGGCGCCGGCGGCGGTCAGCAGCGCTTCGCGCCCCTCAACAGCTGGCCGGACAATGCGAGCCTGGACAAGGCGCGGCGGCTGCTATGGCCGATCAAGCAGAAATACGGCGACAAGCTGTCCTGGGCCGATCTTTTCGTCCTGACCGGCAACGTTGCCCTGGAATCAATGGGTTTCAAGACCTTCGGCTTTGCCGGGGGACGCGCCGATACCTGGGAGCCCGAGGAACTCTATTGGGGTCCTGAAGGCACCTGGCTGGGCGATGAGCGCTATAGCGGGGAGCGTCAGCTGGCGAACCCGCTCGGTGCCGTGCAGATGGGTCTGATCTACGTCAACCCGGAAGGGCCGAATGCTCAGCCCGATCCGCTCGGCTCGGCGCGGGACATCCGGGAGACATTCGCGCGCATGGCGATGAATGATGAAGAGACCGTGGCACTCATCGCGGGGGGCCATACCTTCGGCAAAACCCATGGTGCGGGCGACCCGTCCTTTGTGGGCGCCGAGCCGGAAGGTTCCGTGATCGAGGATCAGGGTCTGGGCTGGCACAGCAAGCATGGCACCGGCATCGGGGCGGATGCCATTACCTCCGGCCTGGAAGTGATCTGGACGCAGACGCCGACGCAGTGGAGCAACCACTACTTCGACAACCTGTTCAAGTTCGAGTGGGAATTGGTCAAGAGCCCGGGCGGCGCCTGGCAATGGCAGGCCAAGGACGCCCCGGCCGATATCCCGGACCCGTTCGATCCGGCCAAGAAGCGGGTTCCGACGATGCTGACCTCGGATCTCGCCCTGCGCCAGGACCCGGCCTATGAGAAGATTTCGCGTCGTTTCTACGAAAATCCCGATCAATTCGCGGATGCCTTTGCGCGGGCCTGGTTCAAGCTGACGCATCGCGATATGGGGCCGATCCAGCGCTACCTTGGGCCGCTTGTCCCGAAAGAGGTGCTGATCTGGCAGGACCCGATTCCGGCGCTCGATCATCCGGTGATCGACGAGCAGGACATCGAATCCCTCAAGGCCAAGATCCTCGCGACGGGTCTCACGGTCGCGCAGCTGGTTTCGACCGCCTGGGCCTCGGCTTCGACCTTCCGCTACTCCGACAAGCGGGGGGGTGCCAATGGTGCGCGTATCCGGCTGGCGCCGCAGAAGGACTGGGCGGTGAACAATCCGCCTGAACTGGCGCGTGTGCTGCAGCAGCTGGAAGCGGTGCAGGCCGCCTTCAATGCCTCGGCCACCGGCGGCAAGAAGGTGTCGCTGGCTGACCTGATCGTCCTCGGCGGCTCGGCGGCGATCGAGAAGGCAGCGGCCGATGCCGGGACGCCGACCAAGGTGCCCTTCACCCCTGGCCGCATGGATGCGAGCCAGGAGCAGACTGACGCCCATTCCTTCGCGCCACTGGAACCGACGGCGGATGGGTTCCGCAATCACTATGAGGGCGCGCATTTCATGGCGCCGGAAGAGGCCCTGGTGGATCGGGCTGAGCTGCTGCGGCTGTCAGGACCGGAGATGACCGTGCTGATTGGCGGTCTGCGCGTGCTGGGCGCCAATGCGGGCGGGTCAACACACGGCGTCTTCACGCATCAGCCAGGCAAGTTGACGAACGACTTCTTCGTCAACCTGCTCGACATGGGCACGGAATGGAAGGCAGTCGCCGGCGACAACACCTATGAAGGCCATGACCGCAAGACCAAGGCGGTGAAATGGACCGCGACCCGGGTCGACCTCATCTTCGGCTCGCATTCGCAACTGCGCGCGCTAAGCGAGGTCTATGCCGCCCAGGGTTCGCAACAGAAGCTGGTGAAAGACTTTGTCGCGGCATGGCATAAGGTGATGGACGCCGACCGCTACGACCGCCAGTAAGGGCATCGATCAACTGGCGGCATCGCAAGGTGCCGCCAGAGTGTTCAGGGCCGCCCGGCGGCCCTTACCCTTCCTGCATGAGCCGGGAAAGTTCCTTCTGGGTATGCGCCAGAATGGCATCCGACATCGCTGTGTCGGTCATGATCCGCGACATTGTCAAAGCGCCGACCATGGCCGAGACCGCGACAATGGCGCGGCCCTTTGCCGTGTCGGAGGACGTATCATCCAACCGTTTAGATAACGTATCGATCAGGGCCAGAATGCGGGCGGAAGCTGCTTCCCGCGTTTCCGGGCAGGCGCGCGCCAGTTCGCTGCCGAGGGCCGCGAAGGTACAGCCGGCTGCAATATCATCGCGATGCGCCGGTGACAGATAGGTGTCGATGATCGCCTCGGCGATATCCCGATCACATTGGCCGCCGCTGGCCTTCGACGGCGTGTCGATCACGGCCGGGCCGGACTCGCTGCAGGCTTCGGCGATCAGCTGATCCTTGGACGCGAAATGCCGGTAAAAGGCGCCGTGAGTCAGACCTGCCGCCTGCATCACATCCGCAATGCTCGTCTCATGGATGCCTTTGCGGCGAAATTCCGCGACGGCGCTACGCATGATCCGCCGCCTGGTTTCGACCGTTTCGGCCTTTGATTTCTTCATCCCGAGGATTCTCAATGCGCTGGCGCAGACGCATCTTTCTGCGCTTTTGCTTATAACCGACATCTAAAACGCTGTCGACCTCTGTCCGGCTCGGGGCACCCATCCCGCTAGGGACGGTCACGAAGCCTTGACCCTTTAGCTGTCGAGTGACCTCTATAACCTCAATTAGATGTTTATCTAACGACGCCCCGGCGCCAGCGCAAGCCGCGTGGCCGCAGGGTGATCAGCCCGATACGGCGTCCCGGACGCCTTTTGTGACACGCGCATTGAGGATGAAGTTGATGAGCAGATCGGATGAGACGGAGGCGCGCCGCTGGCGCCGGCCTGTCGCCCGCTATCTAGTCGGAGCGACGTCACTGCTGGCCATCCTGGCAGGGTCAGGGCTGGTGTATTTTCAGGGCCATAGCCAGGCGGCGATACCGACGGCGGCCGCCCCCCTGCCGCAGGTGGTGGCCAGCCGGCCGCTGGTGCAGGACCTGGATCAGCGTCTTGGCTTTCTTGGCCAGTTTTCGCCAGTCGACCGGGTAGAGCTGCGCGCGCAGGTCGGTGGCACGCTGACGCAGATTGACTTCAAGGACGGGGATATCGTCAAAGCGGGGCAGCTGCTGTTTGTCATTGACCCGCGCCCCTACGACATCCGTCTGGATGAGGCCAAGGCCGCCTATGAGACGGCGACGGCGCGGCTGGCCTTGGCCAGTCGCGAACTGTATCGCGCCCAGGCCCTGGTGCGGGGCAGTGCCGGCACGGTGGAGGATGTCGATCAGCGCGTGGCCGATCAGCGCGCTGCACAGGCCGCGGTCGATGATGCGACGGCTCGTATCCGCGATGCGCAGCTTGACCTGGAACATAGCCGGGTCACAGCACCTTTCACGGGCCGGATCGGCGACCATCAGGTCTCGATCGGCAATCTGATCGCCGGCAGCCGGGCCGCGACCAGCCCGACGACGCTGCTGGCAACCATCGTCTCGCTCGATCCGATCCATCTGGATTTCGATATGAGCGAAGCGGATTACATCGCCTTTTCCAACTATCATGCCCAGGAAAAGGGGCCTCTCGCCGACAGGGTGGAACTCGCACTGACCGGAGAGACGCAGTATGGACATGAAGGCACGCTCGACTTTGTTGACAATGCGCTTGACCGGTCCAGCGGCACCATCCATGCGCGCGCAACCGTGCCCAACCCGGATCTCATGCTCACACCCGGAGAATTCGCGCGGCTGCGGGTGGCGGTAGCGCCGCCTGCGCCGACGCTGCTGGTGCCCGATGCCTCCGTTCTGCCGGACCAGTCGCAATTCATCGTGCTGACGGTCTCACCCGATGGCGTCGTCGTGCCCAAGCCGGTGACGCTCGGCGACATGCGGGGTGGGCTGCGCATCATCCGCTCGGGGCTGAGCCCGAATGACCTCGTGATCACCGACGGCCTGGCCTATGCGGCGCCGGGGTCCAAGGTACGCGTGCAGAGCGGCGATATCCGCTTCGCCTCGGCCCAGCAGTAGGATCGGGCCACACCCATGCGACTGACGCATTTTTTCATCGACCATCCGCGTTTTGCGACGGTACTCAGCGTCTTCGTGACGCTGCTGGGCCTGGGCGCGCTTCTTGTTCTGCCGGTCGCGCAATATCCAGAGGTTGTGCCGCCAACCGTGCAGATCACCACCTCCTATCCCGGTGCTTCGGCCGAAACTGTCGCGAAGACGGTGGCGACACCCCTGGAGCAGGAGGTCAACGGTGTCGAGAACATGCTCTATATGGGCAGCCAATCGACCGGTGACGGCAAGCTGACGATTACGGTGACCTTCAGGATAGGCACCGATCTGAATATCGCGCAGATGTTGACGCAGAACCGCGTGGAGGACGCGCTGCCGCGATTGCCCGAAGACGTGCAGCGCCTGGGCGTGCAGGTGCGCAAGTCTACGCCGAGCATTCTGCTTGCTGTGCATATCTATTCGCCCGACAAATCCCGCGATCTGCTCTATCTCTCCAACTATGTCACGCTGCATATTAGGGATGCGGTGGCGCGGCTGCAGGGCGTGGGCGACGTGCAGACTCTCGGCGGCCGCGAATATGCAATGCGCATTTGGCTCGACCCTGACAAGGTCGCCGCCCACGATCTGGATGCGTCCGAGGTTCTGGCCGCCTTGCGCGCCCAGAATATTCAGGTCTCGGCCGGTATTCTCAATCAGCCGCCTGTCGCCGGCGCGGAAGCCTATCAGATCAATGTCGAGGCGCTTGGACGGCTGACGACACCGGATCAATTCGCCGATGTCGTTGTCAAATCGGATGGCAAAGGCCGCATCACGCGCGTGCGAGACATCGGCTGGGTGGAAGTCGGCGCGGCCGATTACGGCTCATCAGCCTATGTCGATCGCACCGATGCGGCGTCACTGCTGTTCTATGCTGAGCCTGGCGCCAATTCGCTGGCCGTGGAGCATGAAGTGCTTTCGACCATGAAGGCTTTGAGCACCGATTTCCCGCCCGGCGTCGCCTATGAAATTGTTTATGACCCGACCATCTTCATCGCGAAATCGGTGCATGAGGTCATCGTCACCATCTTCATCGCGATTCTGCTCGTCATCTGCGTGGTCTTCGTTTTTCTGCAGACCTGGCGCGCGACCATCATTCCCGTCATCGCGATTCCGGTCTCATTGGTCGGCACCTTCATCATTCTGGCCGCCTGCGGCATTTCGCTGAACAATCTGTCTCTGTTTGGCCTTGTGCTGGCGGTCGGTATCGTCGTCGATGACGCGATCGTCGTCGTCGAAAATGTCGAGCGCAATATCCGCGCCGGCATGTCGCCAAAGGAGGCCTCGCACCGCACGATGGACGAGGTCGGCGGCGCGCTGATATCCATCGCCCTCACGCTATGCGCCGTCTTCGTGCCGGCAGCCTTTCTGTCCGGCATCACCGGCCTGTTCTTCAAGCAATTCGCCGTCACCATTGCGGCCTCTACCGTCATTTCCTGTCTCGTTTCACTGACGCTCAGCCCCGCTCTCTGCGCGGTCTTGTTCAAGCCGCATAATGCACATGAAGCGGCAGGGTACGGCTTTGCCCGGCGCCTGCTCGATCGCGGGTTTGCGGGCTTCAATAGAGGCTTTGAGAGGATGTCGGCGGGGTACGCGACGCTCACGCGGCGGCTGATCCGCGGCATGGCGCTGGTGCTGGTGGCCTATGTCGCGCTGATCGGTCTGGCGGGCTTTCAGTTCTCGCGCGCGCCGACCGGGTTCATTCCTGAGCAGGATCAGGGCTATCTGATCACCATCATTCAACTGCCGCCCGGTGCGACGCTGGCGCGCACCGAAAAGGTCGTGAAACAGGCGACGGACATCATTCTCACCACTAAGGGGGTCGAGCATGCCGCACCCTTCGCGGGCCTGGATGCCATTACCTCGACTGTTGCCTCCAATTCCGGGACGATCTTTTCGGGCCTGCCGTCGCTCTACAATCACTCCTTGAAAGGGGTGACGGCGGAGACGGTTCTGGCCGATCTGCGCCGACGCTTGTCGGTCATCAAGGATGCCTATGTGTTGACGGTGCCACCACCGCCCGTTCAGGGCCTGGGCAGCGCCGGCGGCTTCAAGATGATGCTGGAGGATCGCGCGGGCCTGGGGCCGGATGCGCTGGTGCAGGCGACGAAAACGCTGGTCGGTGCCGCCAATCAGGACCCCGATTTTGCCGGTGTCTTCACTCTGTTCAATGCGGGTTCGCCCTCGGTCTATGCCGATATTGACCGCGAGAAGATCGAGAAGCTTGACCTGACGCCGACGGATGTCTTCTCGGCCCTGGAAGTCTATCTCGGCTCGCAATACGTCAATGACTTCAACTATCTGGGCCGCACCTATCAGGTCATCGTGCAGGCGGACGGGCAGTTCCGGCGCTCAGCCGATGACGTGTCACGCCTGAAGGTGCGCAACAGCCTGGGTGAGATGGTGCCGATCGGCTCGGTCGCCGAGCTTAAACACGACACCATCCCCTATCGCGTGCCGCGCTACGATCTGTTCCCGGCGGCGGAGGTGCAGGGTGTGGCCGCACCCGGTATTGCCACGGGCACGGCGCTGCACCGGATGGAAGAACTGGCGCATAAGGTTCTGCCGCGCGGCGTGACCTTTGAATGGACGGAACTTGCCTTCCAGCAGCAGGAGAAGGGCACACCGACGCTGCTTGTCTTCGGTGCCGCTGCCCTGTTCGTCTTCCTCGTGCTCGTCGCGCAATATGAAAGCTGGCGCCTGCCACTCGCGATTGTGCTGATTGTGCCGATGTGCCTGCTGGCCTCCGTCACCGGCCTGCTGGGGCGCGGCATGCCGATCGATATCCTGGCGCAGATCGGTTTCGTGGTGCTCGTCGGTCTGGCCGCCAAGAATGCGATTCTGATCGTCGAATTCGCGCGCCAGAAGGAGGATGACGACCATGCAACGCCCGCGGAGGCGGCGGTGCATGCCGCACGCACCCGTCTGCGTCCGATTTTGATGACTTCCTTCGCCTTCATCCTGGGCGTGGCACCCTTGGCAGTCGCGACCGGGGCGGGGGCCGAAATGCGGCAGTCGCTCGGCACTGCCGTGCTGTTCGGCATGCTGGGAGTGACCGTCTTCGGTCTGCTGTTCACGCCGACCTTCTACACGCTGATACGCAAGCTCGGCCGGAGGGCGCAGTCATGATATCCCGCACCCTTCCGCTGATGGGTCTTGTCCCAGCGCTGATTCTGGCCGGCTGCATGGTCGGGCCCGATTACAAAAAGCCGGTCGTCGATCTGGTGCCGTTCCATAATCAGGTGCCGGGTGAGGGCGCGGCACCCGCACCTCAGCTTGATAGCTGGTGGACTGGTTTCAACGACCCCATGCTGGTGACGGTGGTGCAGCGGGCCCTGGACCAGAATCTGGATCTCGCCGCCGCCTTTGCCCGCGTGCAGCAGGCGCGCGCTTCCGCCAATGCGGCGGGGGCGGCACTTCTGCCGACCTTCGACGCCAACGGCAGTGCCACGGCCGAGCATCAAAGCACGGTCAGTCCCCTGGGCACGCTGGCGCAGACCCTGCCGGACTACAACCGCGATAGCCGGGAATTTGACCTGGGCCTGGGTGCGAGCTGGGAGATAGACCTGTTCGGTGGCTTGCGGCGCGGTGCGGCATCAGCCAGGGACGAGGCGCAGGCGGCGCGGGCCGAGCAGGCGGGCACGCGGATTACGGTGGCGGCAGACGCGGCGGATGCTTATCTGCAAATCCGTGCCTATCAGGCGCGGATTGCCGTGACGAATGATCAGATCGCGACCGACACCAAGCTGGTGGGCATTGTGCAGCTGCGGCAGTCTCTGGGTAAGGGCGAGGATCGCGAAGTCGCACAGTCTCAGGCCGTGCTGGAACAGGCGCAGTCAATCCTGCCGCCGCTCCGCATTGGGCTGGAAGCGCAGCTCAACCGGCTGGATGTGCTGATGGGTGTGCAGCCCGGCACCTATGCGCATGAACTGGCAAGCCCGCAGCCGATCCCGGCCATTCCCAATATCGGTGGGAATGACCAGCCGCTGGACGTGCTGCGGCGCCGGCCGGATGTGATTGCCGCCGAGCGGCGTCTGGCCGCGCGCAACGAGCAGATCGGCGTCGCGATTGCGGACTATTATCCCAAAATATCCCTGTCCGGCGCTTTGGGCTTTGACAGTATCAGCGCCAATCAGCTGTTCACGGCCAAGGCCTTCCAGCCGATCGGCACGGGGTTGCTGCGCTGGCGGCTGTTCGACTTCGGCAAGGTGGATGCCGAGGTGGCCCAAGCGCGTGGCGGCAAGGCGGAGGCATTGGCGCAGTATCGCCAGTCGGTGCTGAAGGCGACCGAGGATGTGGAGGACGCGCTGGTCACGCTGTCGCAAACCCAGCAGCAGGTTGTCGCCCTGCAGCAGGAAGTGACGTCGCTGGAGCGCGCGCGAAAACTCTCGCAAATCGCCTATGAGGCGGGCGCCATTCCGCTGACGGACGTGCTGGATGCCGACCGGCAGTTGCTGACGGCGCGGGATGCCCTGGATGCCGACCGGGGCGATGCGGCCCGCGCGGCGGTCAAAACCTTCCGGGCTTTGGGCGGCGGCTGGGATATTCCCAAACCGGCCGAGATCGCGGCGAAATGACCTGGGCGCATCGCATGCCGCACTATTCTGCGGGGCATGCGGTGCGCGCAAGCCTGCCGCCATAACACCCGCCGCGCTGGCGGGGGTCTCGCTCCCTATATTACGACAAGCATCTAAATTGAACGGGACGAGATAGAACCATGCCCCAGCTGTCCATCCTCGACCTTGTTCGCGTCCGCGAAAATGGCACGCCGCGCCAGGCGCTCGATAATGCCCGCGACCTGGCCCGCCACGCTGAGGGATGGGGCTACCGGCGCTTCTGGGTCGCCGAGCATCATAATATGCCGGGCATTGCCAGCGCTGCCACGGCGCTGGTGGTGGGCCATATCGCGGCCGGGACGGAGACGATCCGGGTCGGCGCCGGTGGCATTATGCTGCCCAACCACGCGCCGCTGGTGATTGCCGAGCAGTTCGGGACGCTCGCGCATCTTTTTCCCGGACGGATCGATCTGGCTCTGGGCCGCGCGCCGGGCACGGATCAGACGACCGCCTATGCGCTGCGCCGGTCTTTGACCAATTCCGACAATTTTCCGCAGGATGTTCTGGAGCTGCAGGCCTATCTGGCGCCGGCGCAGGAGGGGCAGCGCATTCAGGCGGTGCCGGCGGCCGGCACCGAGGTGCCGCTGTGGATTCTCGGCTCCAGCACTTTCGGCGCCCAGTTGGCCGCCGAACTGGGCCTGCCATACGGTTTCGCCTCCCATTTCGCACCCGACCTGTTGCTGCCGGCGCTTGAGATCTATCGCCGGCGGTTCAAGCCTTCGGCGCAGCAGGCCAAGCCCTATGCCGCGATCGGCGTCAATGTGATTGCGGCAGAGACGGATGCGGAGGCAAAGTTCCTGGCCACCACGCAGCAGATGTCCTTCGCCAATATCTTCCGTGGCGCGCGGGGCCTTAGCCAGCCGCCGATTGCCGATATCGAGGCCTATTGGTCGCCGATGGAAAAGGCGCAGGCTTTGCGCATGCTGCAGCTGAGCGTTGTCGGCTCCCCCCAGACGGTGAAACGGGGTCTGGACGCCCTCATTGCCGAAACCGGGGCGGATGAGCTGATGATCGTCTCTGACGTCTATGACCATGCCCGGCGGTTGCAGTCCTACCGCCTGATCGCCGAGGCGATGGGTGCGGCAGGCGCGATCAGCGAAGATTTTCAGGCGTCTCGATCTGCAGCGTGAGGAGGTGCGGCGCCAGGGCGTCCGCATGGCCGCGCGCGGCGTCTGTCATGCGGTCCAGCAAGGTGCTGCACAGGATCGGCAGGGGATGTGACAGCAGCAGGCGGATATGGCCGTCGAGCAGACCCTGATGGGCAGCGGGCGTGCGGTCATTCCCAATAACGACAACTGACTTTGCCTGCGGGCTTTCGCGGAGCGCGGTCAGAGCCCCGTCCATGCCGCCACCCGCGATATAGAGGCCGCGCAAATCCGGCTCGCGTTGCAGCACATGGCGGACGAGTTCGGCCGCAATGGCGCCGTCTTCCAGCGTCGCGCCCGGTTCGATGACCTCATAGTCCGGCGCATGTTCCCGGAAGTAGGAGCGAAACCCGCTTTCATTGAGATCCTGGCAGCGGAAACGATGCGTGCCGACCAGCACCGCGACCTTGCCCGGCGCTTTCGCCATCTGCGCCACGGACCAGCCCGCCGTGCGCCCGACGGCATGATTGTCGAGGCCGACATAGCCGACACGAACGCCCGCGCTGATTTCTGAGATGAGCGCGAAAACGGATACGCCCTGCGCCACGACCCCCGCGATCGCTGTGGCAATGAGGGGGTGGTTGGCGGCCACCACCGCCAGGACATCGACCTCGGCGCCGAGTGCCTTGATTTGGCCCGCGACGGCTGTCGGCGCCAGATTTTCAGCATGCAGAATACGGACGGAAATGCGGGCGCGGGTGGAGGTTTCGGCCGCCTGGGCAATGCCCCGCGCGAGCGCCTGGTAGAAGGGGCGGTGCTTTTGCAGCAGCAGAAAGCCGAAGCGCAGCATGGGCAAATCTGCCGACCAGCGGCGCCCGATCACGGCCGCCCCCCGGAACCCCAGGGATTCCGCGGCCTGCATGACCTTTTCCGCCGTCATGCGGCGGACCGGGTTGCGGCCGTTGATGACCCGATCGACGGTCGACACGCTGACGCCCGCGGCCCGAGCGACATCGGTGATCAGCGGCCGGCCATCCAATTTGCGAGATTCTTTCATTTCCTGACCGCTTCTTTGACGGATTTGAGAGAAAGTAGCGCCCTTTGCTTCGGCCGCAAACCGCCGGGTGCTACCGATGTGCCAGGGAGTAAGGCCAATGACACAAAGCTGGAAAAACTACGCGCTGCGTGACGATCAGGCCGGGGCCGCAACCCCCAATGCCGATGGCGATCTGGGCACGGCGGTTGAGGCGGTCTGGTATTCCTGCCCGGTCGGCCGCACGGAGCTGAAGGCGCTGATCCGCCGGTCCAATGGTCCGGCCCTGAGGGTATTTGCGTTATGGCTGGGGCTATTGGCGGTGGCCGGGGTCGTCGCCTTTTTCAGCTGGGGCACTTGGTGGGCGGTGCCGGCCTTCTTCGTCTATGGCGTTCTGTATGCGGTGGCCGACCATCGCCATCATGAACTGTCCCATGGCACGGCCTTCCGTACACGCTGGCTGAATGAGATGTTTTATCATCTCTGCGCCTTCATGACGCTGCGTGAAGGATTCTATTATCGCTGGAGCCATAGCCGTCACCACACGCATACGTTGCTGGTGGGGCGTGACCCGGAGATTGCCGCACCGCGGCCGCCCAAAGTCGTGGCACAATTCCTGGATTTCGTCTTCCTCCATGACGGCTACATCCAGGCCGGACGCCTGCTGCGCAATGCGAGTGGCGATCTGACGGAAGACGGCAAGCACTTTGTGCCCGAGGGACAGCGCCGCCCGGTTATCTGGGCGTCACGCGCCTATATCGCCATCATCCTGGGCGTTATTGCTGCGTGCATCGTGACCGGCAGCATCCTGCCCGCGATGTTCGTGGTGCTGCCGCGCTTCTATGGCGGTTTTTTCTGCCAGGTTTTCAACCTCACGCAGCACGCCGGGTTGGATGAGGATATCTTCGATCACCGGCTGAATACGCGGACGGTGATCATGAACCCGGTTTTCAGCTTTCTGTATGCGAATATGAATTACCATATCGAGCATCACATGTTTCCGATGGTGCCCTTCTATCGCCTGCCGGAACTGCATGCCCTGATCAAAGCGGATTGCCCGCCGCCCTATGCCGGCGTCTGGGCGGCCTGGGCCGAGCTGCTGCCCACCTTGATCCATCAAAGACGGGACCCGGCTTTTTTCGCCGCGCGGCAGTTGCCCGCGCATACAGCGCCGATGGACCGGGCGGCGGCCTAGCTGCCGTCCGTCACGCGGATGGTTGCATGCACCGCCGAGCCGGCGGCATCCAGCACCGTGACGTGGTAGAAGCCGGGGCCGGGCGGCAGCCACTGTGTCTGCCGCAAGGCGCCGATCGAGGCGATGGGCGCGTTGTCGATCAGGAAACTCAGCGGCCGCTCACCGCCCATGGCTTTGAGGTCGAGCGGACCGAGCCCTTCGATGATCGCACCGGGCGGCGGAAACAGCAGGCGGAGCGGATCAGCCGCAGGCACGGTGGCCAGGGACAGCATCTGGACCTGTGGCACGATGCGACGCGGCGCTGCGGGCACGGCGCTGAACAGGCGGGCCAGGATGGGCAAGGCATGATCGGCGGCGGCACCGCCATCCATCGCCGTGCCATCCGGCCGCCCGACCCAGACACCGATGAGATGGGCGCGATCAAAGCCGAAGGCCCAATTGTCGCGGTCGCCCCAGCTGGTGCCGGTTTTCCAGGCGATGCCGCGCGCGGTGGCCTCACCGGGGAAGGGCCGCGTGAGGATGTCCGCGACCGTTTCAGCAGCCGCCGGCGGCAGCAGGGGGCGGCGGGTGGACGAGCCATCGAAAAGGCCGAGCGGCTGCACGCGCCCGTCGGTCGCTAGTCCTGCATAAAGCGCCATCAGCTGCCGCATGGAGAGGCCAGCGCCACCCAGGATGATGGGCAGGCTGGGGGCCGCGTTCCGCGGCAGCACAAGCGGCGTGCCGGCCGCGGTGAGCGCCGCACTGAAGCGCAGCGCGCCATAGCGGGCGAGCAGGCCCACGGCCGGCAGGTTGAGGGACCGACGCAGAGCCTCGGCCGCGGTCACGCGTCCGGCGAAGCGGCCAGTGAAATCCTCCGGCCCATAGCTGCCGAAATGTTCCGGTGCATCGGCCAGAAGACTATCGGGATGCGCAAGCCCATTGGCGAAGGCCAGCGCGTATAGAAAGGGCTTCAGCGTCGAACCCGGACTCCGCCGCGCGCGCGTCAGGTCGGTGCGGCCGGCGCGCGCCGTGTCGTTCCAACGCCCTAGCCAAAGGGCCGTCAGCTGGCGGGTTTTGAGGTCGGCGACCATCACCGTCAGCGCCACGTCCGGCGGCAGACCGGTCAGCGCCGCTTGCGCCGCGGTATCGACGGCCGCCTGGATCACCGGGTCGATGCTGGTGCGAAGCGTGGGCGGGTGACCGACGGATGCCAGCAGCTGCGGCAGCGCCCGCGGCAGGGGGAAGCGGTGCTGCGGCAGCGGCTCGGCCTGGGCTGCCGCCGTTTCAGCCGGGGTCAGCAGGCCGCGCTCCTCAGCCAATGCCAGAATACGGTCGCGCAGCCGCTTGGCGGCCGCCGGGTGCCGGTCAGGCCGCAGCGCCTCCGGCCGGCGGGGGAGGGCGACCAGCAAAGCCGCCTCGGCCGCATCCAGCGCGCCGGGCGGCTTGCCGAAATAGGCGTAGGATGCGGCCTCAACCCCCACCAGATTGCCACCGAAGGGGGCAAGGGATAGCCACAGTCCCATGATGCGATTGGCGGGCAGACGCCGCCACAGGTCGATGGCGCGCGCTGCCTCCAGCACCTTGGCCGAGAGCCGGCGTGGGCGCGGGTTCAGCAGCTTTGCGACCTGCATGGTGAGCGTGGAACCGCCGGAGACGATATGGCCGGTGGAGGCCCATTGCAGTCCGGCGCGGAGCACGGCGCCGGGATCGACCCCCGGCTCCGCGCCAAAATGCCGGTCTTCGACGGTCACCAGAAGCTGGCGCAGAAACGGGGATACATCATCGGCTGATGTCTCAAACCGCCAGACGCCGCCCGGCGCGGGCGAGAGCGCGAGCAGGGACCCGTCGGCGGCCAGGATATGCGTCCCCCAGCTGCCCGCGCGCGGCATCGGCGCCGGGTCAGTGTGACCGAGCGCCGCGAGGCCGACGGCGCCGACCGTCAGTGCCACGACGGCGCCGAGGCCGGCCGCCGTGAGCCGCCGCTTCGTGGTCCAGCGGGTCACGGGGCGGGCGGTGTCACCGTGATATGCACCGTGCCCTGGCGTGCGAAGATCGCGGGCCGGTACATATCTGTCACCGTGATACCGGGATATTCGTAGGCGCCCGGTGTGACAGCCCGCAGGATGACGGCCAGGTGGAAGGACGGATGATCCCCCGTCAGGCTGATCGCGGCGGCGTAGCGGTCATCCGCGGCCGCCTCGCTATCAGTGTCGGTCAGCGTGCCGAGCCAGTCCATGCCGGCCACCGTGCCGGAAGGGAAGCGCCCGGCGATTTCCCAGCCCGCCGGCAGGCCCGCCAGGACCACGGCGTGATGGTCCTGCCCGTCGGTCGCTTGACCGTCGATCACCAGCGCGAAGGTCGTGTTCTGCGGCAGCTTGTCCGGGTCGAGGGCGGTACCGTCCATGGCGAAGAAGTGCCGGTGAACGACCATCGCGGCATGGGCGGCGGCCGGCGGCGTGAGCGGCACGCCCTGCACCACCAGACTGCCCGGCAGCATCACCTTGCCGGGGTTTTGCACGGTCAACGGGTCAGCGAGCGAGAGGTTGATGCTGGGCGCGGGGCCGAGATGCTTTCCGTTCGCGATCAGCGACACCGGGCCGCTGCTCGCTTCCAACGCGGCAGCGGCCGCACCGGCCCAGGCCTGTTCCTGGGTATTGAGGTCATCGGGGTTGAGATCGGCGCCGGGCAGGGCTTCGCGGATGCCCGACAGACGATCGGTCATCAGCCCGCTTTCGGTGATCAAGACGGCGGTCGCGAATTGGTCACGGAGCGAGGAGCCGTAATCCCCATACCAGGGGTTGCGGCGCGGATCGCTCAGCACGGATGCGAAGATCGCCTTCGCCTGATCGGTCTGGCCGAGACGGGCGAGAGCGGCCGCGATTTGCGCGCGGGCCAGGGGCGTCGGTTCGGAATCAACCCCTGCGGCGGCGACGCGAATGGCGCCGGCCGGGGCGCGGCCGCCGAGCGACAGAACATAGAGGGCATAGGCCTGGGCGGCATAATCGTCCGGGCTGGAGGGGGGCGTGGCGACCTCTGTCGTCAGCCAGCCCATGGCCTGATCGACCATCGGCTGCGGCACGGCGGCCCCGGCCTTAGCTGCGCGCAGCAGCATGTCGGTCGCGTAAGCCGTCAGCCAGGGTTCGGCCTCGCCGCTGGAGGACCACAGGCCGAAGGCGCCGTCATAGCGCTGCCGGTCCGCCAGCGCCGAGATGACCTGCTGCAAGACCGCGGCCCGGTCTGGCCCCGCGGCTGTGCCCGTCAGCATGGCGAGCGGCAGGCCGCGGCTGGTCAGCTGCTCCAGACAGTCGAGCGGATAGTCTTCCAGCGCGCGCACCATGGCCGCCGGATCGTAGCGGACGCCGAGGCCGAAGGCCGCACTCGCGCGCCAGGTGCCGGGAATGAAGGCCGAGGCGTCGGGCGTCACGGTCTGGCTTGGGCCGCCCGGCGGCAGGTTCAGCGGCGTGACCTGCGCCACGGGGGCGCGGGCGGAATGGACGCTGATGCTGCTGTCGTGGGTGACATGGAAACCCTTCGGCCCATCCGCCGTGACGGTCAGATCGCCCATGCCGGCACCTTTGGCGGTGAGGCTGATCGGCACCAGCAGCCGCTGCTGGGCGGCAAGGGTGACGGGTGCGGGGTCCTTGCCTGCCAGCGCCAGCGCACCGGAGGCGCTGATATGCAGAGTAAATTGACCGGGGGGCAGTTCCAGATTTTGCAGCATGATGGCGATCTGGGCCTGATCACCGGGGGCGAGGAAGCGGGGCAGCAGCGGCTCCACAATAGCCGGGTCGCGCATGACGATATCGCGGCCCAGGCTGCCGCTTTGATTGCCGTTCCAGCCCACCGCCATCAGGCGCAGCGTGCCGTCGAAATCCGGCAGGTTGAGCGGGAAGGTCGCGATACCGTCAGGCCCTGCCTGCACCGGCCCGGCAAACAGCGAGACGATCTTTTGCGGAATGGGCGTGGTGGAGACGTCGATATCGCCGCCCGCCCCTTGCCGCAGGATGGTATTCGCCTCCCCCGCCGGCGCCAGGAGGCGGGCGAAATCATCATGAATGCCGACGCCCAGCATGCGCTTGCCGAAGAAATGGTCGAGCGGATCGGGCGTCTGGAAATCAGTGAGCGAGAGGATGCCCTCATCGACCGCAGCCAAAGTTACCCAGGCACCCGGTGTCGTCTTCACGGCGAAGCTGGCGGTGGTGCGGGGACGGTAGATCGACGCCGTCTCGATGCTGAGTGGCAGCGTGCGGGGTTTCGGATCGAGTGCCAGCCAGGTCAGGCCGATCGCACGCGCGGGGGCGACCTGCTTATCCGCATCCGCAGCGGTGCCGCCGGGGCGGAAGACATGCACGCCGATATAGGCGCCCGGCCCCCAGTCGGCCGTGACGGGAATATGCACGTCGAAGCTGGTGCCGGATGGGGAGAGATCGATCAGCCGCTTGACGCGGTCGGTCATCACCAGAACGGTGGCCGCGCCGGCATAAGGCGCCTCGACATGAATGTCGGCGGTGTCGCCCGGTTCATAGCTTTGCTTGTCGGCGCGGACGGAGACGCGGGCCGGAATGTCTGGATTATCGCCGACGGCCCAGCCTGAATAGAAAACGACGGAGCTGGCCGCCATGCCGCCGCTCGCTTGCAGCACCTGCAGGCGGTAGCGCCCGAAGGGCAGGGCGCGGCCGTAGGCGATAGGGGCGCCGCTGGCCGGGATGGTGATGTCCTGGCTGTCGACCGGCTCCTCGGTCCAAACAGTCTCGTACCGCGCCTGACCATTGGTCACGGAGAGGCGCCAATCCGGTGTCTGCCGTACGAGGCGGACTTGGACCGGCATGGCGACGCGGCGGCCGTCGGGGGCGACCGCGACGATGCGGAAGTCGGCCTTGGCATCGGCATTGACGGAACCGCCGGAAAAATCCTCGGCGATGCCGATCATCGGGCCCGCGGGACGGATGGGAATGGTTGTATTGGCGCCGACGCTGCGGCCCGCCGGGTCATTGACCGTCACTGCGATCTGGGCCTGCAGGGCGAGACTGGTATCGGGCAGTTTGGAGAGATCGATCGGCACGCTCGTTGTGCCATCATCCCCGGTGGTGGCGACATCCGGCTGCGACTGGTTGCCCTGAAACGCGTCGTCCGCGAGGCCGAAGCTGTAATCGCTGAAATCGGCGAAGGGGGTCGGGTTGGGGACGATATTCAGGGTCGCCGAGCCCGACAGATCATTGCCCGGCGCGCCATAGAGGAAGCGAACGCTCACCGGCAGGTCGGTCTCGCGTCCCGGTTCCAGGATGGTTGGTGCGGCTTTGCCGAATTCGACCGCGAGGCGCGGGGGCACGAAGGCGTCGACCGTGAAGCTCTGGTTGGCGATGGCGGGGCCGTTCGGATCGGTCTTGAGCGCAATCGTCCAGCTGCCGAACTGCGCCCCGCGTGAGAGCGTGACGGCCTGATGGATGGAACTGCCGGCGGCGCGGGCGGGCACCGTGTCCTGGAAAACGCGGCCATCGGGTCGGGTTATGATCACATGCAGCGGCAGGTCGGCCGGGGCGCCGCTGTCATCGCGCAGCAGCGCCATGACCTGCACCGTCTCACCTGGGCGGTAGATGCCGCGATCGGTCCAGATGAAGGGATCGACCGGACCGGGTTGCGGCAGGCCGGAGGCGCCGCGGTCAGAGAGATCGAAATCGGGTGCCGTCAGGTCCAGCCGGGTGAAGTCGCCATCGGCGCCGCGAATATGCAGGGCAGCGGGGGCCTGGCCGTTCTGGCCGGCGAGCAGCGGCTGACCGAAATGGACGATGCCGTCATGGTCGCTGGATGCTGTTGCCAGAATGTCATTGTCGGTCGCGATGAGATCGACCGTGGCATCCGGCACCGGCAGGCCGGAGGCATAGCTGCGGATCTGCACCGTGTCACCGTCGCTGCCATGCCAGACGGTGGGCGCGAGATCCGTGCGCAGGATCAGCTGCACGGCGGTGGGCGCGTTGCCATCGGCGAAGGGCGTGCCGTCACCCGGTGTCGCGATCAGCGCGTACAGGCCGGAAGACGACAGCGCGGCCGGCAAAGGCAGCACAGTATGGGTTAGCGCATTGCGCGTGAAATGGGCGATATCGGCCTGACCGGACCAGACGACGCGGCCCTGATTCTGCGACAGATCCTGCGCGCCATAGCTGTCGATGCCGCCGTTTCCCGGCGCATAGGTCTGCATCACATGGATGAGGTTGCGCTCGCTGATCTTCACCAGCGACAGCTTCACGGCGGAGAGATTGACGGCGTCGAGGGCGACGGTTGCCAGCGCGTCCTTCGGCTGTAGGAACCGCGCGCCGTCAAAGACCAAGCGCGGTGTGCGGTCCGGCATCGCGACGGGGATCGCGATGGTCTGACGGAGCGACAGGCCGCCGTCGCCCGGCATGCCCTGGCGGAAACTGACCTGGGTGGTGGCACCGGCCGGTAGGCCGGTGATGCAGATGTGATGGGATTCCAGCGTGACGGCGGCGTCTGGCACCGCAGGTTGCAGCGTCACCCAGTCGCCGGGGTGGAAATCGGGCGAGGTCGAGGGGTCACCCAGAAAGGTAAGGCAGGCGCGGGCAGGGAAGGCTTCGGCATCGGTCGTGAGGCCATTGAACAGCAGGCCGAGTTCCTGCCGGCGCTGTGCCACCTCCGCCTGGATTGCGGCGTCATGCGGCAGGCGGCGGGCAATGGCGCCCAGCACCTGGACTTCCGGGACCGGTTCCTTCAGCGCCGCAAGCGCCGCGCGCATCATGTAGAGCGCGCTCACCTGATCGGCCACCGCCGTATAGCTTTGCTGATCGACGCTGGTAAAAGAGAGCCAGGCGGCGTCGAGCGCATGCTGCGGTTGCGGGGGTGAGACCGCGAGTTCCGCCTGCGCCAGCACCAGCCAGATGGCGTTATCCGGCGTGCTATTCTGGCCAAGGCCACCGATCAGCATTTGCAGCGCCGGGAGGGCTTTGGTGTAGTCCTTGGCGGCGAGTGCCGCCTTGGCGGTGGCGGCCGCGGCTTTGAGTTTTGCGTCCGGTAGTCCGGCCGGATAGGGCGCGCGTAGCTTGGCAACGAAGCTTTCCGCGTCACTCTGCAGACCGGGGAGCGCCAGTTCATCAGCCGCGTCCTGCGCCCGTGCCATGGGCATGAAGGCAAGGCTGACACCCAGGCCCGCAGCCAGGGTGACCATCGCCAAGCGACGCAAAAGCGACATCATTCTCTCCCAGATCGTCCAGTCTTTACCCGGCTGTTTAGCCGGTCGGAAGACTCTTGGGTATCCTGTTTCGGGCGCGCTACAACGCGCGCTGCCACAGGTCGCGCGCTTTGTCCTTGAGCTGCAGAGCCTCTGTCCAGCGGTCCGTCAGGTCCTGTCCGTCCGATCCGGTAATGGCATAAGGGGCCGGGCCAAGTTCGCAGGTGAAGGCGAGCGTTGCCTTATCCTCTGCGCGCCGCTGCCAATTGGCGAAGCCCGCCTGCCACCACTGCTCAAATTGTGTGACCCACGGCTGGGCTTGCGGGAAACTAAGCGGCAGCTGCACTTGATGCGAGCCCGCAACACGACCGTGAAAGGCCCACGCGTGGTCAAGAATGCGGGCGATGGCGGCGTCTGTCTCCGCGGCCAAGGGCAGCTCCATCTCGCGCGCGGTGACGTAATGCGACAGATCGGCGGTGAAGCGCAGGTTGGGAAAGGCATCAAGCAACTGCAGCGTGAACAGCAGATCATTGGTCATGCGGCCGCGATGCGTTTCGATATAGACGGCGACGCCGGCCTTCTCGGCGAGGCGCTGCCAGCCGTCCAAAATCGGCAGGCACTCTGCCACGGTCGGCAGGCAGGCCCTGGGCTGGATGGTGATGTGATGGCAGCCGAATTCGGCTGCCATGGCAAGGGCCGGTTCAAGACCGGCGACGTCGCGCGGAAAGACCTGACCTTCGATCACAAGTCCGTGTTCGCGTAGCAAGGGCATAAGCGGCGCAAGATGGGCGCGGTCATAGAAATGATCGGTCACCCCGTCGAAGCCCGCGGCGGCGATGCGGGCGATGGTCTCGGCGAGCGGCGGTTCCGCGGATTGGCCGCGCAGACGCTGCATGCCCCAGAGGGATTGGAAGACGAGGAGTTTTTGCACCGTCAGGCGGCCGATGCGCGGGGTTGGAGCAACGCCTTGAGCTTCACGGCGGGGTCCGAGAGTGTTGCCGGGTCTGGATGGGCGCGGGCTTCGATCAGCATTTCCGCCAGCCTGATATCGCGGGCGACTTTGGCCAGAGGGCCGAAGGCACTGGCCCCCACCAGACGCCCGGCTTTAAGGTGGAACAGGAAGGGCATGCCGCCGATATCGCGCGTGATTGTCTGATCGCCCTCATCGGGCAGGCCGGCGATTTGCAACGTATCCCCATGCTGGTCCGACCAGAACCACGGGACAGTCGCGAATTCTGCCGTATCCCCAAGCATGGAGCCCGCAACGTGCCGGCCCTGATCCTGCGCATTGCGCCAGGCTTCCAGCCGCAGGCGGCGTCCGCCGAAGACTGGATGCGGAAAGGCGCAGCAGTCGCCGGCGGCGAAGATGGCAGGGTCGTCGGTGGCGAGCCGGCCATCGACCCTTATGCCGTTGTCAATGGCAAGTCCGGCTGCCTCCGCCAAGCTGGTTTCGGGGATGGCGCCGATGCCGGCGATGATGGCGTCCGCTGACAGCACCCGTCCATCGGCCAGCATGACGGCGCGGCCATCTGGCCCAGTCTCGATGGCCGTGAGGCCGACCCCTTCGATGATGGTGATGCCGGCCGCCCGATGGTGTGCTGCGACCCTGGCTGCGATCTCGGCCGGCACCGCGCGGCCCAGAATGCGGGGCGCCATCTCAACCACCGTGACGGCGCAACCGCGCTCCAAGGCGCTGGCCGCGACTTCCAGGCCGATGAACCCGCCGCCGATGATCACAAGCCGAATACCATGCGCCAGGTGGCGGCGGAGCGCCAGGGCATCCGCGAAGGTGCGCAGATAGAGCACCGTGTCCGCCGTGGCGCCGGGCAGGGCGAGGGTCCGTGGCCGTGCGCCTGTCGCGAGCAGCAGCTGCGCATAGGGCAGGTCCGAACCGTCCGCCAGCATGACCTTATGGGCCGCGCGATCGATCCCGGTCACGGCAATGCCTGAGCGGAAGTCGATATTCTGCCCGGCGAGCGTGTCCGCCCCGCCGATCACGGCAGGGGTTGGGTGGCCCAGTGCGGTCTGTGCGGATTTGGAGAGCGGCGGTCGTTCATACGGGAGATGCGTTTCCGCGCCGATCAGCGTGATGGGACCGGCATAGTGCCGTTCCCGCAATGTCAGCGCCGCGCGCGTGCCGGCCTCTCCCGCGCCGATGATGACGATACCGGGACCGGGTCGAGGCTGCATGGCGTGGCGTCCTCAGCCGAGATCGATGAAGACGCGGCCGTCCTCGACTTTGACGGGAAAGGTTTTGAGGTCGATGCAGGCGGGCGCCCCCTTGGCCTTGCCGGTCGGGATATCGAAGCGGCCGTTATGCTTCGGGCATTCGATGATACGGCCCATGACAAGCCCGTCTGCCAGATGAACATTCTCATGCGTGCAGAAGCCGCTGGTGGCGCAAAATTTGTCATCCTCCAGGCGATAGACGGCAAAGCTCTGCCCCGCATGGTCGAAACGAATGACATCTTCCTCGTCGATCGCGTCTTCCGCGCAGGCATCAACCCAAACGACCATGATCTTTCCTCCGGTCTTTTCTTATTGTCGTGTCGGATCAGGCGGGTTGGGCGACGGCTTCGGCCTGCGTCATCTCGGCCCGTTCCGGCAGTTCCCGCCGGACATAGAAATTCGGATCGCGGCGTTGCTTCAGCAAGGCCGGAATGATTTCGGCGTAAGCGGCGATGATGCTGGGATAGGGCTTGGGGCAATCCGCCTTGATCGCCTCATGCAGCGCCGGCAGCGCGTGATAGGGCACCATCGGAAACATGTGGTGTTCGACGTGATAGTTCATGTTCCAATACAGGAAGCGCGAGATCGGGTTCATATAGACGGTGCGGCTGTTGAGCCGGTGGTCGAGCACGTCTTCCGACAGTCCGGCATGCTGGGTGACCCCGTAGATGATCGTGAGAAAGCCGCCATAGAGCGTCGGCAGGCCGATCAGCATGGCCGGAATCCAGCTGTGCAGGGCAATCGACAGGATGGCGACGCCCGCCAGAATGCCGAGATAGAGGCGCGCGATGGCGGTGACCTTGCTCTGTTCCATCTCGGGGATGAAGGTCTTTTCCTCATCCGTCAGCCGGCCGGTGGCATGAAGAGCGAGTTTCTTCATCGCGAAAAAGGTCGATTTCAGCGCAAACAGATTGAGCAGAATGCCGGCGATATCGGGCGGCCGCTTCACCCCGATTTCCGGGTCGCGCCCGACGATGATGGTATCGGTGTGATGCCGGGTATGGCTCCAGCGCCAGACCGTCGGCTCACGCATGATCATGAAACAGGCGATGTGATAAACGGCATCGTTCATCCAGGCCGTCTTGAAGGCGGTGCCATGGCCGCATTCATGCCAGCGCGAGTCCGAGGCGGAGCCATAGAGCACGCCGTAGACGATGAAGAACGGCACCGCGAGCCAGCTGCCCCAGAAATAGATGCCGAAACCCGCACAGACCACCATCAGCCCAAGCCAGATGATGGTATCGCGGATCGCCGGCCCATTCTTGCGGCGCATCAGCTCTTTCATCTGTTTGCGGGGGATCGGATGGGCGTACCAATCGGCGGAGGCAAGGCCGCGCTCCGCGGCGCGGCGCGTCTCTGGTCCGGTCAGGCTGTAATCTCGGCGATCCATCGTCGTCGTCGGCATCAGCGTCCCCCGCCGTTTTTAGGCATTCCTTGGCTATAGCGCAGGCAGCGGAGCGTCACGGCAGCCGCTTTTGATGGTTTTCCATCAATCAGATACTATCGCGCAAAAGCACCTCAAAGGGGCCGTGATGGACCGACGCCGGAACCGCTATGGTCTGGAGGATGTGGCGCGGCGCGCCGGGGTAGGCATCGCCACAGTCGACCGCGTGCTGAACGAGCGTGGCAGCGTCTCCCCTGGTACCGAGCGGCGCGTTTTGGACGCGGCCCGTGAACTTGGGTTGCGGCGCATCCTGCCCGCGCCACATGCGCGGGCGCTGCGCATAGAAGTGATGCTGGCGCGATCCGCCACGCCCTTCATGCACCGCCTTTCCGCCGCCATGGGCCAGGTGGCTGCGACGCTTGACCGTTCCGTTACGGTCATTCGCAGCAGTATCGACATGAGCGATCCGGCCCGGGTCGCGCAGCGCATCACGCATTGCCGGGCCGACGGCATCATCGTCTATTGCGAGGAACATCCCGCCAATGTTGCGGCCATTGCGGCGGCAGAGGCGGCTGGCAGGCCGGTGATCTGCGTGGTGACGGATGTGCCGGATTCGCCGCGGGCCGCCTATGTCGGCATCGACCATACCAAGGCAGGGGGCACCGCGGCCTTCTTTGTGGCCGGCATGGCAAGCGGCCGGGGGACGGCGGCGATCCTGTCCACCAGCATTGGCTTTCGCGCCCATAAGCAGCGGATTGAGGGGTTTAGCCGCGGGCTGGCACGCCATGCGCCCGGCATCGCCCTGGCGCCGGTGATGACGACAGCTGACGACCCGGAACGCGCCTATCATCATGTCATGCAGGCGCTGCGGGAAAGGTCGGATCTGGTGGCGATCTACAATACCGGCGGCGGCAGTGCCGGTGTCGGCCAGGCTCTGCGCGACTGGGGACAGCGCGAGCCGGTGATTTTCGTGGGCCACGAGCTGACCGAGGAAAGTGCGGTGCTGCTGCGGGACGGGCTGATGACCGTGACCATCGATCAGGCCCCGGAATTGCAGGCGCGACGGTCGATCGATCTGATGCTGAGCCGTCTTGGCAGTGGCGCGGATCAGCCGATCGGCGGAGAAATCGCGTTCACGCTGCATACGGTGGAAAATTGCTAATTCGATCCCGGCGCGCCCACGCGCCTAGAGAATTGCGTTCAGAAGACCCGGGAAGAGCGTATCGAGTTCGGCGCGGCGCAGCTCGTTCAGATGCACGGTGCCATCCATTCGCGTTCTGATGACGCCAGCATCCCGCAAAACGCGAAAGTGATGGGACATGCTGGATTTGGGGCGGCCACCATCCAGCTCGCCGCAACTGGCGACGCCTGCCTTATGCAACTGGCGGGCGATGGCGAGGCGCAGCGGATCGCTGAGGGCATAGAGCACCCGCTCCAGCTCGATATCCGATGTCTGAGGATGCCTAAGTCCGCGCATTCGCTCTTGTAGGCCATGCGCCTCAGCTTGCCAATGTTCGATTAAAATGGAACAATAGAAATAATACGGTGGGCGTTCGGTCGCCCGCCTGCCCTATAGATGGAGTAGTTGATGGCCTCGCTGTTCGACCCCCTTACGATCAAGTCGGTGACCCTCAGGAACCGCATCGCGGTTTCTCCGATGTGTCAGTATTCGGCCGATGACGGTGTCATCACCGACTGGCATCACGTGCATCTCACGGGCCTCGCGCGCGGCGGATCGGGCCTTGTCATCGTCGAGGCGACCGCCGTTTCGCCGGAAGGGCGCATCACGCCCGGCTGCGCTGGCATCTGGAGCGACGCCCATGCCGCGGCCTTTGCGCCCACCGTGCGAGCGATGAAGGCAGCTGGCGCCGTGCCCGGCATCCAGATCGCGCATGCCGGCCGCAAGGCCAGCGCCAATCGCCCGTGGGAAGGCGACGACCATATTCTGGCCGGTCAGCCCGGCGCATGGGAGACGATCGCGCCGTCAGCGATCCCGTTCGGCGCCAACCTGCCCAAAGTCCCGCATGCCATGACGCGGGATGACATCGCCCGCGTGCAGGGCGATTTCGTGGCGGCAGCGGAGCGCGCCCGCGATGTCGGGTTCGAGTGGCTCGAACTGCATATGGCCCATGGCTATCTCGGCCAAAGCTTCTGGTCGGCCTATTCCAACCAGCGCGACGACGAATACGGCGGCAACGTCGAAAACCGCGGCCGTTTCATTCTTGAGACGCTGGAGGCGGTGCGCAAGGTCTGGCCGGAGAACCTGCCCTTGACCGCGCGGTTCGGGGTCACTGAGTTTGATGGCAATGACCAGACGCTGGAAGACAGTATCGCGCTGATCCGCCAGATGAAGACCCGCGGTCTGGATCTGATTGATGTCAGCATGGGCTTCTCGACGCCCACGGCCACGATCCCCTGGGGCCCGGCCTTCATGGCGCCGACGGCCGCGCGCATCAAGCATGAGCTGGGTATCGCGACATCGACCAGCTGGTTCATCTCCGATCCGGCCCAGGCGGATGGTCTGGTGCGGGATGACAAGCTGGACCTGGTGATGCTGGGCCGGCCGTTGCTGGAGGACCCGCATTGGCCCTATCGTGCTGCCCGTGCCCTGAATGTGGAGAAGGCGGCCTGGACGCTGCCCGCGCCCTATGCGCATTGGCTTGAGCGCTACCGGCCGGCCTGACAGCGCAGCCCTCGCGCGTGATGCGATCTCCGAGCGATCAGCAAGGTAAATATGGACAGCGACATTTCTAGCCTCTCCAAAACCGCATCGTTGCGCGCGCGCTACGGCGACGACGCGATACCGGCGGCGGGTCCCTGGAACGCCACCCTGGATCTGCTGCTGGCTCATCGGTCCGTGCGGTCCTATCTGGTAAATCCTTTGCCGGAGGGCACGCTGGAGACATTGGTGGCGGCCGCGCAATCGGCTGCGACCTCCTCCAATCTGCAGACGTGGTCAGTGGTGGCCGTGACGGACGTAGAGGCGAAAAGGCAGCTTGCCGCGGTCGCTGGGAACCAGCGCCACATTATGGAATGTCCGCTGTTTCTGGTCTGGCTCGCGGACCTTTCCCGCAACCAGCGCTTGGGAGACGCGGCCGGTGTCACGCTGGAGGCGATACCCTATCTGGAGACATTCTTCGTCGCCGGCGTCGATGCGGCGCTCGCCGCGCAGAATGCCGTGATCGCCGCCGAGTCACTCGGGCTTTCAACGGTCTATATCGGTGCCTTGCGCAATGACCCGGCGCGTGTCGCGGAGATTCTTGGCCTGCCGTCCGGTTCGGCCGGCGTCTTCGGCCTCTGTGTGGGCTATGCCAAACCCGAAAGCGGGGCCGCCGTCAAACCGCGCCTGCCGCAAGCGGTGGTTTTGCACAGGGAGCGGTATAACGCACGCGACGAGGCGCGCCTGATTGCGGATTACGATGCAACAATGACGGTGTTCAGCGCCCGGAACGAAACCGCCCGCACGACCTGGAGCGAGCGCGTGTTCGGACGGATGGCGAAGGTCGCCTCGATGGCCGGCAGAGATCGGCTGCGGACAGTCTTGAACAATCTCGGTTTTGAACTTCGGTAGCCGGCCCAGGTCACGTTGATTGCGCATAACACGTGCGCAATCCAAGTCCTTCACGCCACTTTTGAAAGAAAAGACATGTCAAAAATCGTTCGCTTCCACCGGACGGGTGGTCCTGAGGTTCTGCAGATCGACGACATCGACATCGGTGCGCCCGGACCTGGCGAGGTCCGGCTGCGCGTGCACGCCATCGGACTCAATCGTGCCGAAGCGATGTTCCGCCAGGGCGCCTATCTGGAGGCGCCGGAGCTTCCCTCCAAGCTCGGCTATGAGGCGGCCGGCGAGGTGGAGGCCATCGGCGAGGGTGTGACCGGCTTCGCCGTGGGTGACGTCGTCAGCACCATTCCGGCCTTCTCCATGACGCAATATGGCGTCTATGGCGATGCGGCCATCGTGCCGGTGCACGCGGTGGTAAAGCATCCGACGAACCTCAACTGGTCCGAAGCGGCGTCCATCTGGATGCAGTATCTGACGGCCTGGGGCGCATTGGTGCATAATGGGGCTCTGACCGCGGGAGACGCTGTCATCATCACGGCAGCCTCCAGCAGCGTCGGCATTGCCGCCATCCAGATTGCCAATAGTCTCGGCGCCACGCCGATCGCCACCACCCGGACGAGTGCGAAGCGCGATGCGCTGCTGCAGGCAGGGGCCGCGCATGTCATCGCGACCGAAGAGCAGGATGTGGCGGAAGAAGTGAAGCGCATCACCGGTGGCCGTGGTGCGCGCATTGCCTTTGACCCGGTGTGCGGGCCAGGCGTGGAGGCCTTGGCGGCCGCTCTGGCGGACCAGGGTACCCTGTTCCTGTACGGCGCGCTGGCAAGTGAGCCGACGCCCTTTCCGCTGTTTTCGGCTTTGTCGAAAAATCTCACGCTGCGTGGCTACACACTTTTTTCCGTGACGCGTGATCCCCACCTGCTTGACCTGGGCAAGCGCTTCGTCATCGACGGGATTGCGGCCGGTCACTTCAAGCCGATCATCGCCCGCAGCTTCCCCTTGGCTGAGATCCAGGACGCCCATCGCTATCTGGAATCAAACCAGCAGATTGGCAAAGTCGTCGTCACTATCTGACCCGTGCTGAGGGGCAGGCAGCTGCTCCTCAGTTCCTCGGCGCTCCGTAGAGCAGAGGTTGTCCGGCGACGCGATTTCTGCCCCCTAGTTTCGCCGTATAGAGAGCGCGGTCGGCCCGAACCATCAGCGTGGTAGCAGTGTCGCTGTCCGTGAGCGTCGCCACGCCGATGCTGATGGTGAAGGCTATCCGCTGCCCTTCAGGGGTTTCGACGATGCTGGCGGCCACAGCCTGCCGCAGCTGATCGCAATCCAGAAGCGCATCCTGCTGCCCGACGCCGGGCATCACCAGCCCGAATTCCTCACCCCCAAGGCGCGCGACCAGGTAGTGGGACGGGCAGAACTGCGCGCAAGTTTTGGCAAGGCGCCGCAGCACCTCGTCACCCATGGCGTGACCGTAGGTGTCGTTGACGCGCTTGAAATGGTCAGTATCGAAGATGGCGAAGCTTAGCCTTTGCCGCATCTTCTGAGACTGGGTGATCGCCATCTCAAATTCGGTCATGAAGCGCCGCCTGTTCGCCAAGCCGGTCAATTCGTCAAAATGAGCCAGCCGGAACAATTGGCGTTCAATAGATCGCATCTTGAGAAAATTGCGGACACGCGCAATGAGTTCGACCCTATCTGGCGGCTTGATCAGAAAATCCGTTGCCCCTGCTTCCAACGCTTCATAAAGCGTGTCACGCGCCTCAGTGGCTGTCACCATGATGATGGGGACGGAGGCGCAGTGCGGCAGACTCCGAAACTGCCGGATGAAGGCCGTGCCGTTCATTTCCGGCAATATATAATCCACCAGGACCAGGTCAGGCGGCCGATCAGCGATCAGGGGCAGAGCCCGTGCAGCCGAACTGCACCGCCGCACATCGACGCCTTCGATCTCTCTGACCATGGAGGACAACAGCACGAGCGTGGTGGGGCTGTCGTCTATGATCATAACATCGAAACGCTCCAAAGCGGCCGCCCCTTCAAACATGCGGCTCTTCTAGCGGCATCGCCAAGTCTGAGAAACCAAGATTTTGCCTCAGGTTCGCGGGGCTGGTGGTCTTTTTATGGGCACGGTGCTCGCGGCCGGTTGCACCCCAATACCGCTGCAAGTGCGTCGTAGAGGCAAACCGTTTCGATGATCCAAGTGGCATGGAATTTGACAAAGCAACAATCGCTTAGCTTTGGCTTGGCCTGATCCATTGTTGCTCCTGGACTATGCCTCGCCCCACCGCTATGAATTTCTCGACGGAATGTGGACCAGTTGCGCGCGGTCGGCATGGGTCGCGCCGGTATGCCGTCTCATGTCGCGGTTCGTGACGAAAGTGTCATTTGTAGTCAGCAGACGAAGCTCGCACATCTCGATCATGGTGAATGCTTATATCAATCGGATCGCGACCGCTGTGCCCCCGCATGACGTGCATGGGGCTTTTGTCCGCTTTACCCAGAACGGCTGGCCTGAGGGGAAAGCCAAGGCTGTTTTCAGCCGTCTGGCGCAAAGATCGGGGATCGACCACCGCTATTCGGTGCTCGCACCGGAGGGGTTGGTGGAAGCCGATGACACGGCGCCGGGCGTCTACCGCCGCGGCGCCTTCCCCAGCACGGCGGCCCGCATGCGGCTGTATGAGCAGCATGCGCCGGACCTGGCGCTGCAGGCCCTGGCAGACCTGGATATGGACGGCGAGGCCGACCGGGTGACGCATCTGGTCGTCGCCTCCTGCACCGGGTTCATGGCGCCTGGATTGGATCAGCTCATCGCCAAGCGTCTGGGATTGCCCGCCCATGTGCAACGCACGCTGGTGGGCTTCATGGGATGCTCGGCGGCGGTACCCGCCTTGCGTATCGCTCAGGCGGCGGTGCTGGCTGACCCGGCCGCCCGTGTCCTGGTGGTTAATCTCGAACTCTGCACGCTGCATATGCAGGAGACCCAGGATATCGAGGTCGCGCTGTCCTTCCTGATCTTTGGCGATGGCTGCGCCGCCTGCCTGGTGAGCGCCGACCCGCATGGCATTCAGCTCGGCGATTTCCGCACCACCGTGCTGCCGGACAGCGAAGATCTGATCACCTGGCATATCGGCGACCAGGGTTTCGTGATGCATCTGTCCGGCCAGGTGCCGGCGCGCATCACCCGCGCCTTACGGGAGAATACCGGCGATCTGCTGCGCGGCGAGGGGACACAGGCGATTGACCTTTGGGCTGTGCATGGCGGCGGACGGACCATTCTGGACGCTGTCCAGACCGGGCTGAACCTGCCGCCCGAAGCCTTGGAAACCTCTCGCGGTGTGCTGGCGGCACATGGCAATATGTCCTCTGCCACCATCATGTTCGTGATGAAGCAGATGCTAAGCACAGCGGCAGAGGGTCAGCGCGGCCTTGCCATGGCCTTCGGCCCCGGCATGGCGGTGGAGACGATCCGCTTTCAGAAGGCGGCCTGATGAGCCTGCGGCTGCGTTCGGATGCGGACGAAGTGATGGACGCGCCGGACCTGGATGCTGCGGTCTATGCCCGCTGCCTGACGGATCTGGCATCCGTCAACCGGGTAACCTCGGCGCATAAGGCAGCGCTCACCTGGCTGCGGCAACAGACTGCGCAGCTTCCGCCGGGATCTGTCTTCTCCGTGCTGGATGTGGCCTATGGGCAAGGCGATTTGCTGCGCGCCATTGCGCGCATGGCGGCGCAATCCGGCCTGAAAGCGGACCTGACGGGAATAGACCTCAATCCGCGCAGCGCCGAGGTGGCGCGCGCGACGCCCTCGCCGGGCGCCGACATCACCTATCTGACCGGCGATGTCTTTCTGTTTGACCCCCCAGCACCATTCGATTTCGTCGTCACCTCGCAATTCACCCATCACCTCTCGGATGACGTGGTTGTGCGGCTGATGACCTGGATGGAGGCGCATGCCCGCCGGGGCTGGTATATCGCCGACCTCCATCGCCATTGGTTCCCCTATTACGGGTTTCGCTGGCTGGCGCGGCTGGCCGGCTGGCATGAGATTGTGCGGCGTGACGGCACGGTCTCGATTGCACGCGGTTTCACGGGCGCGGAATGGCGGACATTGGCGGCGAGGGCGGATGTGCCGGCTGCGGTGCGCTGGCACTGGCTGTTCCGCCACGGCATCAGCCGGAGCAAGGGATGACCGAGCCGCCTATCCTGATCGCCGGCGGCGGCCTGGCGGGTGCGGCGGCGGCCGCTCTCCTCGCCCGCGCCGGGCGGGCCGTAACCCTGGTGGAGCGTAGCACCGGCCCCGCGGATAAGATCTGCGGCGAATTCCTCAGCAGCGAAGCCGTGTCCTTCCTGGCGGATCTGGGTCTCGATGTTCGCGCCCTGGGGGGACACCCGATCGACCATGTCCGGCTGGTGCGCGGATCGCAGGCGGTGACCGCGGCCTTGCCCTTTACCGGCATTGGCCTCTCTCGCCTGGTGCTGGACGAGGCGCTGCTGCGCCATGCCGAAGCCTGCGGCGCCCGGGTGCGGCGGGGGTCTAGCGTCCAGAGCGTGGAGGTGGGGGCAGATCATGTCCGCCTGACACTGGACGGCAGTGAGGCGCTGCAGGGGCGTGTTCTTCTTCTCGCGACCGGCAAGCATGAATTGCGCGGCATGCCGCGTGAGGAAGCGCCCGTGAACGGCCTGATCGGCCTCAAGATGTATTTTCAACTTCAGCCCGGACCCCGCGCCTCTTTGGCGGGGCATGTCGAACTGCTCCTGTTTCCCGGCGGCTATGCCGGGCTGCAGATGGTGGAAGGCGATCGGGCCAATCTATGCCTACTGGTGGAAAAGGCGCATTTTCGGCAGCTCGGCGGCTGGGATGGTGTGCTCGGCTTTCTGTGTGAGACCTCGCCGTATCTGGCGGCGCGGCTGGCGGGGGCGACGCCCCTGCTGGGCGCGCCGCTTGCCATTGCCCGCATCCCGTACGGCTTCGTGCATCGGGCAGCGGGGCCAGATCATGTCTACCGGATCGGCGATCAGGCCGGTGTCATTGCCTCCTTTACCGGAGACGGTATGGCGATCGCACTGCATAGTGCCGGCCGCGCGGCCGCGGCGGTGCTGCGGGGCGAGGGGGCCGGCGCCTATCACCAGGCCCTGGCGCGTGATCTGACCCGGCAGATCCGGCGCGCCGACCGGCTGTACCGGCTGGCTGCACGGCCGGCGACGCAGAGGGTTCTGCTGGCAGGCGCCCGGCTCTGGCCTGGGGGCTTGGCCCTGGCGGCGCGGGCGACCCGTGTGGCTGAGACGACCGCACCGCGTTAGTCGGCCCGCCGCCTAACGCGGTGGATCAGGTGGCGACCATGATTTTGAGATGCTCGCCGGATGGGTTGAGCAGCGCCTCAAACCCGTCGCGCACCACATCGGCGGCGTCGATGGTCGCGGTCACGACACGCTCCACGGGGAAGATGCCGGCGGCGATCATGCTGGCGATGCGCGGCCAGATTTGAACCGGATAGCACCAGGTCGCCTCGATGCTGATGTCCTTCAAAGCCCAGAGCATAGGCTCCACGGACGCTGACCGGACATGCAGCCCGGCCTGGACCACCACGCCTTGCCGGCGCACGGCTTTAACGCAGGCATTCAGCGATCCCTCATGGCCGACGCATTCGAGCGCCGTATCCACGCCGACGCCGCTTTCGGTGTGAGCCCGCACGATAGCGACGAGATCGTCGCTGCGCGGATCGATGGGAATGACGCCGGGCACAATCTCCTGCGCTTTGCGTAGGCGGTTTGGATTGGGCTCGGACACGAAGAGCGTGCTGGCACCCGCTGCTCTGGCCGCCAGAAGGGTGAGGGCGCCGATCGGTCCGGCGCCGGAGACGAGTACGGAGGAACCAGCCTGCACGCGGCCACGGTCCACCGCATAGACAGCGACGGCTGCCGGCTCGATCAAAGCGGCCTGGACGTCGGTCAGCGAGGCGGGCACGGGGACGACATTGGCCGCGTCCAGCACCGCCTTCTCGCCCATGCCGCCCCAGGGATGGGAGAGGCCGATGACGCCAAGCTTTTCGCTGAGATGCAGCAGGCCGCGACGGACATAGTAATCATCCGCGGGGGCAAGCAGCGGCTGGATGGATACGAGGTCACCTATCTTCACATGGGTGACCGCGGAGCCGGTTGCGAGAACACGGCCTGAGAATTCGTGGCCGAGGATTTGCGGCAGCGTGGCGCCCGTCAATGCGTTCCGCTCCACCGGTGTCACGATGGGGCCCGCGATAAACTCATGCAGATCCGTGCCGCAGATTCCACACAAAGCGGGTGCGACAAGAACCTGGCTATCGCCGAGCGCGTCTGAGGGTTCGGGGACATCTTCGACGCGAATATCGCGTTTGGTGTAGAAGCGGACGGCACGCATGGTTGGGTCTCCTGATTGGTGCGGCATCAACAGCGTTACTGAGCCGTGTAGCCGCCATCGCAGGCCAGGCTGGCGCCGGTCACGAACCGCGCTTCATCCGAGGCCAGAAACAGCACGCAATTGGCGACATCCACCGGCTCGCCCAGGGTGAGAGGATGCTTCGCCTTCATCATGTCCAGATAATGCTCAAGCCCGCCCGGATAGGTCTCCCCCGCCTTCATGAAAAGCGGCGTCTTGGTCGAACCGGGATGGACGCAATTCACCCGAATGCCATAGCGCGCATAGCAGATGGCATCGGTTTTGGTCATCAGCAGCACCGCGCCCTTGGTCGCGTGATAGGGCGGCAGATCATCATTGCCGATGAGGCCGTAGATTGAAGAGAAGTTGACGATGGCGCCGCTTTTGGCCGCCACCATATGCTTCAGCACATGTTTGGAGCAGAGGAAGACGCCGCGGACATTGACGGCAAAGACTGCCTCGAATTCATCGACGCTCAGCTCATGGGTGAATTTATTGGCCCCCGGAATGGCGGCGTTATTGACGAGCACATCGATGCGGCCCCACCGGTCGATGACCTTTTGCACGGCAGCCGACACGCTCTGCTCGTCCCGCACGTCGACGTGAAAAGCCTCCGCTTCCGCGCCCCGGGCGCGCAGGGCTTCGGCGGTTGTTTGGCCGTTCTGCTCACTGATTTCAAAGACGGCGACGCGCGCGCCCTCCTCAGCAAAGCGACGGCAGGTCGCTTCGCCAATGCCCGTTCCGCCGCCTGTGATGATGGCGATTTTGTCCTGCAAGCGGCCCATTCTATCCTCCCTCGTCTTTTTGCTTAGCTGCGGTTATCCATCCGCTTGAGGAAGGGGTGAATGGACACCCTTTCCCAGATTCCGGCCTTTTTGAAGGGGTCGGCGTCGTGGAAGGCCTGCACGTCCTGCTGCGTCTCGGCATCGACCAGGAATAGGCTGCCGATCATCGTCTCATGATCCGGCGCCAGCAAGGGGCCGGAGACGAGGATGCGGACCGGGGCGGCCCCGAGATAGGCCTTATGGGCCTCGTAATTCGCCAGGCGGTCCTGCACGGCGCCCGCCTTGTCCAGGCAATGGATGATGAAATGCATGTTTGGCTCCAGCCAATCAGGTGATGGAATAACCGGCATCGACCATCAGCAGATGGCCATTGATGCCGGACGCGGCATCCGAACTCAAAAACGCCACGGCGCTGGCAATCTCTTGCTTCCGCAACAGACGGCCACCGGGCATGTCTTCCAGCCATATTTTCATGACCTCTGGCCGCGTGCGCCCGACCTCGGCCAGCATATCGGTATCGGTATAGCCAGGGCCCACGGCATTCACGCGCACACCGTGTTTGCCCCATTCGATGCCGAGCACGCGGGCCATATGGGCGACGCCGGCCTTGGCCACGTCGTAGCCGACATGGTGTTCAGGCCGCACCACTTTGACGCCAGCGATGGAAGAGGTGAGGACGATCGATCCGCGACCCCGCGCCAGCATCGGCCGGGCGAAGGCGCGGGCGCTGTAGAAACTGCCGTCGAGATTGACCGACAGCGCCTGCCGCCACTGCGCGTCACTATGATCGATGGCGGCGCATTCGTAGCTCATACCGGCATTGGCGGCGAGGATATCGATCCAGCCATGGCGGCTGACAACGGTGTTTGCGGCGGCTTCGAGAGAGGCGGAATCCGTGACATCAAGGGTCAGCCAGGAACTGCGCTTGCCGCCGGGGTCGAGCTGCGCCGCCGTCTCAGCCACGGCGTCCGTCCGGTCGGCCAGCACCACCGTGGCGCCGAGGGCCAGAAAATATTCCGCAATGGTCGCGCCGATACCGCGCTGCGCGCCGGTGACGACCGCCACGCGGCCTTCCAGGCTATAGAGGCTTAGATCGCTCATCATCGTGACCCCGGTCTGGATTAGCGTCGCACATAGCAGGCGGCGGCAAGGACGATGACGACGCCTTTGAGGATGATCTGAAACTGGATCGGCAGGCCGATCAGCAAGACGACATTGGAGGCAAGCATCAGCACGGCGGCACCCGCCAGGGTGCCGGGAATGGTGCCGCGACCGCCCGACAGGGCGGCGCCCCCGATGACGGCGGCCACGATACTGTCAAGCTCGAAGCCGCGGCCGACCTGATTGTCGACGATTTCGGCATAGCCGCCGAGCACGATGCCGGCGATGGCGGCCAGAATGCCGGAGGCGACATAGGCCCCGATGACGATCGTATCAACGCGGTAGCCCAGCAGCTGCGCGGTGACGCGATTGCCCCCGACGATCATGAAGCGCCGGCCGAGCAGGGTGCGATGAACAATCAGGCCGACAATAATTGCCAGAACGACCAGAACGGCGAGATTGACGGGGATGCCATGCCAGGTCCCGGAGCCCACGATGCGGATGAGATGCGGCATGCCGCCGGAGGGCGCGCCCTTTGTCCAGGCGAAGCGCAGGCCTTGCAGCACGATCATGCTGGCGAGGGTGGCCAGAAAGGGCGAGACCTGCCGTTTCGTCACCAGCAAACCGTTCACCAGCCCGGTGGCGGCGCCAATGAGGATAGCGACGAGGACGATGGCCAGCACGTCGATAGGGCGGCCGCCGAAACTGGTGCCGACAACGGCGGCGGTCGCCATGACGGACGCGACCGAAAGGTCTAGCCCACCGGTCATGATGACCAGCGCCTGGCCGATGGTCACGATCGCGAGCGGCACGGCTTGAAGAACCAGATTCGAGAGGTTTTCGCCGCTCAGGAAGGACGGCGCGATGGCGCCGGAAATGAGGAGGAGCACCAGGAGAAAGACGAAGATACCGTATTGGCTGATAAACCGCATGGCGCGCCCTAGGCTGCGGCCGGATTTTGGCGTCACATCCATGCTGCCCGGAATGATCTCCGCTTTCATACGATCCTCCGGCGCTCGCGGTAGACCGAGACGGCGAGCATGATGATCAATCCCTGCACGACAAGCTGAACTTCCGACGAGACATGCAGGAAATTGAGAAAGTTGTTGAGCAGCGCGATGAGATAGGCGCCGAGCAGGGTGCCGATGACCCCACCGCGTCCGCCGCTCAGCATGGTGCCGCCGACAACGACCGGGGTGACCGAGGCGAGCGTGTATCCGGCGCCAGCATAGGGCTGGCCGGTGCCGAAACGGGCGACGAGGTAGATCGCCGTCACGGCACAGAACAGGCCTGAGAGGGCGTAGACCAGAATGACCGTGCGCCGCACGGGCAGGCCGAGCAGGATGGCCGCCGGCCGGTCATCGCCGATCGCGTAGATGTAGCGACCGGTCGTCGTGCGTCGCAGCAGCAGGCTGGCCAGCAGATATACAGCGACGACGATCGTGGCGCCGACGGAAATATCGTAGACGCGGCCATAGGCGAGGTAATCAAAGCCATCCGGCACGCCGCCCGCGGGCGCCAAAGTATAAAGCAGCGCCGCGCCTTGCAGGATGGCCCCCATGCCGAGGGTCACGATCAGCGGATGCACCCGCAGCACGACGATGCCGAGCCCGTTGATGACGCCGATGACAAGCCCGAGCAGAATGACCCCGGCACAGACGGGGATCACCATATCGCCATTGCTATTGATCAATCCTGAGGTCAGCACCGACAGCAGGCTGATCATGGACCCGACCGAGAGGTCGATGCCGCCTGTGAGGATGGCGAGGGTTTGGCCCAGTGATACCAGAGCCAGATCGGTCGACTGCTCATAGATGTTGAAAAAGTTGTTCGCCCGGCCGAAGCGGTTGGTGATGGCGCAGCCCAGCACGATGATCGCAAAAATGAGCACCACGACGATGCCGAGGCGGATGACCTCTTCCGGCACGCGGAAGCGGCGCTTGGGTGGGGCAGAGGGAAGGGTGGTTGCACTCATGCCGATCTTCCTCAGGCCGCCTGGCGGTCGTGTGTTGCAAGATCCATCACGGCTTCTTCCGAAATAGCCTCGCTTTCGATCACCCCGGTGATGGCACCTTCGCGCATGACATAGACACGGTCGGACATGCCGACAATTTCCGGGAGTTCCGAACTGATCATCAGGATTGCGATGCCCTGTGCCGTCAGGCTGCGCATGATGCGATAGATTTCCGTGCGGGCGCCGACATCGACGCCGCGCGTCGGCTCATCCAGGATGAGCACGCGGCGGCAGGCGCGCGCCCATCGCGCCAGCAATACCTTCTGCTGATTGCCGCCGGACATGGTGGCGACCGGTGTGCCCGGGCCGCGGCAGGCGATCTGATAGGAGGCGATATCCTCAAGTGCGAGATCCCGCTCGCGCTCCGTATCCAGGAAGCCGCCTTTGTTGAGGCTGCCGAGGCTGGCTGCGGTGATATTGGCACCGACAGTCTGCAGCATCGCAAGACCCTGGCCTTTGCGGTCTTCGGTCACGAAACCAATGCCGAGGTCGATCGACCGCGCGGGCGTCATGCTGCGGAAGGTCTGGCCGGCAATGGTGACGCTGCCCGAGTCCATCGGCAAACCACCGAAGATCGCCATAGCGAGTTCGGACCGGCCGGACCCCACCATGCCCGCGAGGCCGGTGATGAGTCCTGCCCGCAGTTCGAGGCTGCAGCCGCGCACACGGTTGCCCAGGCGAATGTCGCTTGCCGTCAGCACCACTTCGGGCGCAGCCGTCACCGCCGTCGCGTCCCGGGCTGGAAAAAGATGGCTGAGATCGCGCCCGACCATCAGCGTGATCAAGGCATCGCGGGTGACCTCGCCGATGGTGCGGGTGGCGATCCATCGCCCGTCCTTGATGACCGTCAGGCGATCACAGAGCTGGAAGATCTCCTCAAGACGATGCGAAATATAGATGATGGCAACGCCTTCGTCGCGCAAGGTGCGGAGCCGGTCGAACAGCAGTTCGACTTCGCGGCCTGCAATAACCGCGGTCGGCTCATCCAGGATAAGGACTTTGGGCCTGTCGATCATGGCCTTGGCGATTTCGACCATCTGCTGATCGGCGACCGTGAGGCCACTGACCGGCTGGCGCACATCCATGGTGACGCCAAGCCGGGCCAGAATTTCTGCCGCGCGCCGTTCCGCCCCGCGATGATCGATCAGGCCAAGCCGGGTGCGCGGCATGCGCCCGAGAAAAACGTTCTCCGCCACTGACATATGCGGAAAGAGAACGAATTCCTGGTAGATGACATGGATGCCCGCGGCCTTGGCCTGCGCCGGGCCCTGCCAGTGTACGGTTTGGCCGTTGAGCTGGATTTCGCCACTATCCGCCGCCTGCACCCCCGCGATGATCTTCGTGAGAGTCGATTTGCCGGCGCCGTTTTCACCCACGAGCGCGTGGATTTCACCCGCGCGCACGTCCAGATCAACCCCGGCGAGCGCTTGCACGCCGGGGAAGGCCTTATGGATGCCCGTAACCGAGAGCATGATCGGTCTCAGTGCGGATATTGGATATGCGCCGTCGTCGGGTCGTAATCCGCTCCCAGATCATTCGAGATGAGGTAGTTGGACGGCTTGTTGGGCAGCGCCAGGGAGGCGAAGGGCACATCGCCTTTGATGGATGCCGTTTCATCGCCTTCGGTCACGGCGATCTGCGAGTTCACTGTGTAGGTGGCAGGAACCGCGGCGCCGTTGAGGATATTCACGGCAACGCCGATGGCCGTCCGGTATTGTGCCGGCGGATCGCTGATCTCGAGCATCGGGATCTTGTATTTCAGTGCCAGCACAAGCGGACCGTTCACGTCGGCTGTCGTATGCATCGGGATTTCTCCCGCCTTGAAGCCGGCTTCGACAAACGCTTCGATGGAACCCGGGACCTGCAGGCCGTGGGCCGACCAGACCGCATCGATCTTGCGGCCATATTTGGCAATAACGGCCTGCATCACCTGCTTGCCCTTCACGGGGCTCCAATCCGAATAGACCGTGTCGAGAATATTGATGTCAGGATGTTGGGCGAAGATTTCTTTCGCCGGACCCATGCGGTTCTCGCTGGGGCTGGAACCCGCCTGACCACCGAGAAGCACGATATTGCCCTTGCCGTTCAGCTTCTCCACGATCCACTGCGCCCAAAGGCGACCCATCATCGGATCGGAGGCATTCACGAAGGTGACGAAATGATCGGAGGTAATACGGCGATCCAGCATCATGACGGGAATGCCCTGCCGCATGACGCGGGTAACCACCGGATCGAGCGCCTTTTCGGTATTGGCGCTGACGATCAGCAGATCGACGCCCTGGGAGGCGAGATCCTGAACGTCCGACACCTGCTTTGCGTCATCATGTCCGGCATCAGTGATGATCAGCTTGCTGATGACATTCTTGTGGTCTTCCGCGCCCTGCTTCAGCTCGTCCAGGGCAACGACGCGCCAGCTGTCACCCAGGCCGGCATTGGAGAAGCCGATGACATAGGGGGGCGCTTTTTTATATTTGCTCGTATCATTGATTTTCGTGACGAGCGCGGGATTGAAAAGCTCCGTGCGCGGCGCGCCCTGATAGCCCGCGGGACTGGGGGCTGCTGCTGCGCGCGCCGGCTTCGCTTCGCCAGTGATGAGGGCAGCACCGCCCGCGGCCACGGCGCCTGCGATGGCCATGCGACGGCCGAGCTTAACCTTGGTCAGCTTGTTATCCATTGTCGCTCCCTTTTCACGGCCTTTGTTGGCCGATGTATTCTTTTTGATCCAGAAAGGCTCTGAAAAAAGGCTCCGTCGAACCTTACTGATCTTAACCTACGGGCCAGGATCGATTTGGCTAGCCAGAATTTGTTCAAAATGGACATTTTTGGCCTCGCCTCGGTCTCAGCAACGGACCTATCCTCGGTTCAAGAAAAAGCCGCATCGCCGAAGTATTGTGCAATGCAAAACCAGCGGTGCAGGGTGGAGGAGGCTCAGTGCTCGAGAATTTTACTTTCGACGGTCTGCCCATGCGGGTCGTGTTTGGCGATGGCACGCTTGACCGCCTTCCGTCTGAAATCGATCTGCTCGGGGCCAAACGGGTTCTCGTTCTCTGCACGCCGGAGCAGGTGGGACAGGCGGCGGATGTCGCGGCCCGCCTGGGGGCACGCGCGGTCGGCATTTTTGATCAGGCGACGATGCATACGCCGGTCTCAGTAACGGAAACCGCGCTTGCCGTGGTACACGAAAAATCTGTCGATGGCGTGGTCTCCGTCGGTGGCGGATCGACCATCGGTCTGGGCAAGGCCATAGCGCTGCGCACCGATCTGCCGCAACTCGCCATTCCTACGACCTATGCCGGCTCTGAAATGACGCCGATCCTGGGTGAAACGCAGAACGGCGAGAAGACCACGCAACGGACCCGGCGCGTTTTGCCGGAAACGACGATCTATGATGTGTCGCTGACGCTGACTTTGCCCCCCCAGGTGAGTGCCACCAGCGGAATGAATGCCATCGCCCATGCGGTGGAGGCGCTGTATGCGGAGGAGCGCAACCCGATCATTTCGCTGATGGCGGAAGAAGCGATCGGCGCCTTGGCGCGCGCATTGCCGGCCATCATAAGCGATCCGCAGGATCGCGCCGCGCGGGGCCAAGCGCTGTACGGCGCCTGGCTGTGCGGGGTGGCCCTGGGCTCGGTCGGCATGGCGCTGCATCACAAGCTTTGCCATGTCCTGGGTGGCACGTTTGATTTGCCCCATGCACCCACCCATACGGTGATTCTGCCGCATGCCGTCGCCTATAACGCGTCCGGCGCGCCGGACGCGATGGCCCGCATCGCCCGTGCGCTCGGCACAGAGGATGCCGCGACCGGCCTTTATGACCTTGCCCGCAGGCTAGGCGCCCCCCTGGCGCTCAGCGCCATCGGCATGAAAGAGGCCGATCTCGATCGGGCTGTGACACTGGCAGCCGCCCGGCCCTATCCTAATCCAAGGCCGCTGGAAGCTGAACCGCTGCGCCGCTTGCTGACGGACGCCTTCCACGGCCGCCCGCCCTACAGGGAGGCTGCGTAATGGTCGCTGTGACCCGCAATTTTACCGAAGCCAATGCAACGGACGCAGTTTTGCAGCGGAACGATGGGTGTTCCGACGCCCGGCTGCGCGAAATCATGGCGGTGCTGGTGCCGCATCTGCATTCAGTGGTGCGCGAGCTGCGGCTGACACCCGATGAATGGCTGGCGGCTATCCAATTCCTCACCAGAACGGGCCAGATTTGCAGCGACCGGCGCCAGGAATTCATCCTCCTGTCCGATACGCTCGGCATCTCGATGCTGGTCGATGCGATCAATCATCGCAAAATCGATGACGTGACGCCGTCGACCGTGCTCGGGCCTTTCTATGTCGGCGGGGCGCCGAAGCTGGCAATGGGCGAGACCATCGCCCATCATGGCCGTGGCGCGCCGCTTTTCGTCAGTGGCCAGGTTTGTGACGAGGCGGGCAAGCCGCTGGAGGGGGCCGAGCTGGATGTCTGGCAGACCTCGGAAGACGGATTCTACGATACGCAGGATGCAACGCAGCCCGATATGAATTTGCGGGGTGTGTTTCGCACAGGCGCGGATGGCCGGTTCTGGTTCCGCAGCATCGTGCCTGCCTCCTATCCCATTCCGGGCGACGGACCGGTCGGCGATATGCTGAAGGCCCTGGGGCGTCATCCCATGCGGCCCGCGCACATCCACTTCATCCTCCGCGCCATCGGCTATGACACATTGACGACGCATATTTTTATTGAAGGCGATCCCTATCTCGATAGCGATGCGGTCTTTGGTGTGAAGGATGCGCTTATTGCGCCGATGACGGAGACCACGCCCGAGCAGCGTGCCCAGCACGGACTGCCCGAAGGCTGCCAGGCCCTGTCGCTTGATTTCCGCCTACAATCTGAAGCTTTGACCAGTCTTTCCGGCGCGCCTCAGGCGGCCCATGTCGCAGGAGCGTCCGTATGAAGAATGTCATGACCGTGGGCTGGATCGGTCTCGGCAAGATGGGTTCGCCGATGAGCCGGCATATCGCCGCGGCCGGCCATAACCTGCATGTCTATGACCCGGTGTCGGACGCGCGGTCGGCGCTGGCGGACGCGGGCGCGATCATCGAGGCGGATGCCGCCGCCGTTGCCGTCGCCGCGCCGATCGTATTCCTCTCCATCCCCAATGACGCGGTGCTGACGAAACTCGTCCTGGGCTCCTCCGGCTTGGCGGCGAGCATGAAACCCGGCACCATTCTGGTGGAGACCAGCACGGTTTCGCCACGCGCCAGCGCCGAAGTCGCCGAAGCCCTGGCAGCTGCCGGCGTGCTCTATCTGCGGGCGCCGCTGTCAGGCAGCACGGCGACGGCAGAGGCCGGGAAACTGACGGTTCTGGCATCAGGGGATGAGGGCGCGTACCATCGCGTCGAGCCACTGCTGAGCACATTTTCGACGCGGCAATTCTATCTCGGCGGGGGCGAGGAGGCGCGCTATCTGAAGCTCGCCATCAATATGCTGGTCGGCGCCACCTCGGCCTTGCTGGCCGAAGCGCTCACCTTTGGCGAGAAAGGCAATCTCTCGATCGATCAGATGATGGAGGTGATCTGTGAAAGCGCCGTCGCCTCTCCCCTGATCGGCTACAAGCGGGACATGCTGTCAAAGCGCGACTTTGCCCCGGCCTTTACGGTGGAACAGATGATCAAGGATTTTGATCTGGTCATCGATGCCGCCCGCGACAGCCACGTTCCTGTCTTTCTGATCAGCCTCATTCGCCAGCAATATGAGGCGGCGCGCGCCCAAGGGCGGGGTGGGCAGGACTTCTTTGTCCTGCTGGAGCAGTATGAAGAGATGGCCGGGAAGGAGCATGCCCGCGCGGCGGGATAGAATGGCGGCACAAGCCAGATGAAAGACCTGGAGTTTCTTCGGATTCTGGATTTTCTGCAGCAGCTTCGGCTGCCCTGGGCGCAGACCTTTCCCAAGGCTGACAACGACCTCGTCTGGCATTTGCTGCATCATCTGGTCGGCAGTGTCACCAAGGGCGAGGTCGTCACGACCTCAAGCCTGGCGCAGGCGGGTTATGCACCCTACACGACGTCGCTCAGGAAGATCGAGGAATTGGTGGCCGAAGGTCTGATTCTGCGCGTGCCACGCAGCAAGACCGGCAAATCCTTCGCCCTGCAGCCGAGCCCGCAGCTCAAAAAAGATTTTGAGGACTATTTGCTTCAGGTGAAGCGGATCGTGGCGCAGACCATCGGCGGCCGCGAGCCGGGGGAAGCGAGCGACGACTACTATTTCGGGGCCTCGGCCGTTGGCAGTCTGGCTTTGCCGCCGTCAATGCGCCGGCCGCAGCAGGCCAAGCGCTTCGATCTGCGTTTTCTCCTCGCCGATGACAATTACTTCGTTGCCATGCAGAATATGTGGGCAGATTTGCGCACCAGCTTCGGCTCGCGACGGGATTTTACCCTGGCGCGTCTGCCGCAACTGTATCAACTGGCGATGGAGAATGCGACGCGGCCGGTGTCGCAATATGACATCGTCGCACTCAATATTCCTTGGATGGGAGAATTTGCCGCCAAGGGCTATATCCGCCCGGTGGGGGACGTGGTGCGCGCCGCGGGGCTGGACTCCACCCAATTTCAGGCGGATTTCTGGGCAACCGGCCAATGGCGGGGTGCGCAATATGGTGTGCCGATCTATTGCACGATTGAGACATTGGCGGTTCGCCGGGACCTGTTTCAGGAGGCTGGGCTCAGCTTTCCCACGAGTTTCGACCAAGTGTTGTCCGTCGGCCGCGCGCTGCATGCCCCCGCCCATGGTCGCTATGGCATCACCTGGAACGGCGCACGCGGCATGCCGATTGCCGCCATGTTTCTGTTTCTTCTCGGCGATTGCGGCAGTTTTCTGCTGGAGCGGTCGGCCGCCTGCGGCAAGGGCCTGACCCGTCCAGTGATCGACATGACCACGGGTCTGCGTGTGCTCGACTATATGCACCAGCTGATTGAAATATCACCGCCGGGTGTGACGGAATTCGATTGGGAAACCAGCCTCGATACCTTCCTCACCGGCCATGCGGCGATGACCTATTGCTGGAGCATGCGGGCGGCGCGGTTTGAATATGACACGCGGTCCAAAGTCAGCCGCAAGGTCGAATATCTGCCGCATCCGGCGGGCCCGCATGGCCGCGTCACCGCCCCGATCGGGGGTTTCGTTCTCTGCGTGCCGGCCAATCTGCCCGAGGCACGGATGCGCCTGGCGGTGGATGCCATTGCCTGGATCACCTCTCCTGATACGGTGCGCGATCATCTGAAGAGCGGATTGCCGGTGCGGCCGCGGTTCAGCGTGGTGTCTGACCCCGAGGTGATGCTGAGTTCGCCGATCGTCAATTTTGTCGAACGCGTCGCACGGCGCGATCTTCTCGATGGGTGGCAGAGGCCTCCTATCCCCGAATATGTCGCGATCGAGGCCATTCTGGGTGATGAGATCCATGATGCTTTGACCGGCCGCACGACGGATCGCGCGGCTCTGGTCGGGGCGCAGCGACGGATTGATGCCTTGTTCAAAAGCAAGTCGGAAACGCGCGTGGCCTGAGGCAGAAATGCCGATCTGCCGGGTGCGACAAAGGAGAGGAAATCAATGAAGCCGGTAAAAGTGGCTCTGGTAGGTCTGGGCTGGTGGGGCCGCAAGATTGCGACCACGCTGGATGGCAATACGGTGATCCAGATTGCCCGCGCGGTTGAGGTCAATCCCGAGGCAGCGGCGAGTTTCAAGACTGCGCATGACATTCCTGTCAGTGGTTCATTTGCGGACGCCCTGGGCGATCCGGCTATTGACGCAGTTCTGCTGGTGACCCCGCATTCCTTGCACGAAGAGCAGATTGCGGCTGCGGTTCGGGCCGGCAAGCATGTCTTCTGTGAGAAGCCGCTGGCGCTAACCCGCGCCGGAGCGGAGCGCGCTGTCACGCTGTGCCGCGAGGCGGGTCTGGTTTTGGGCATGGGGCATGAGCGGCGGTTCGAGCCGCCGATTGCGGAGATGCTGGCCGCTGCCGCCGAAGGGCGGCTTGGGCGCCTGCTGCAGATCGAGGCGAATTTCAGTCACGATAAATTCCTCACGCTCGATCGCAGCAATTGGCGGTTGAAGCCCGAGCAGGCGCCCGCCGGTGGCATGACGGCGACAGGCATTCATCTGACCGATCTCGCTGTGAAATTGATGGGTCCGGCGCAGGACGTCACGGTGAGTTGTGAACGTCTTGCATCCGATCTGCCGTCGGGCGACACGATGAGCGCCTATATCCGCTTCGCCTCGGGTGGAACCGCTTATGTGTCTGCGACCTTGGCAACGCCCTTCTTTTCGCGCTTTGCCCTATTCGGCACTGAGGGCTGGATCGATATCCGTGACCGCGCCCATGTCGAGGCGCCGGATGGCTGGGTCGTCACCAAGGGCATGAAAGGCCAGGCCATCACGGTTGAGGAAATCGGCAAGGCTGAGCCGGTCATGGCCAATTTCGAGGCGTTTGCCCGCGCCGTGCGCGGTGAGGCGCCATATCCCGTGACGGGCGAGGAGATGATCAACAATATCGCGCTGCTGGAAGCGATCGTGCGCGGTGCGGCCTCAGGCAATGCCGAGCAGGTGCAGCCAGCGGACAGGAGAGCGGCATGAAAGCGCTCATCTTTGAAAAACCGGATCAGCCGGTGATGCGCGATGTCGATGTCCCGCGCATCACTGACAATGAAATTCTGGTGCGCCTGCGGGCGGTGGGCATTTGCCATTCGGATTACGAACTCCTCGGCGGCCGCTACATCATTCCGATCAGCTATCCGGTGACGCCGGGCCATGAATGGTGCGGCGAGATTGTCGAGGTCGGGCGCAATGTGCGCAATTTCGCCCCCGGCGAGCGTGTGGTGGGCGAATGCGTTGTGCGCCTGCCGGATCGGCTGCATCATTTCGGCTTCTCGCTGGATGGTGCGGATCGCGAGTATTTCGTTGTACGGCCGGAATGGCTGCATAAGCTGCCGGATTCGATCGATGACGGCACAGCCTCGTTGATAGAGCCGTTCACCTGCGGCTTCTATGCGGTGCGGCGTTCGGGCGGTACGGATGCAAGCGAAACCGTCGTCGTCTCCGGCGGTGGCACCATCGGCCTTGTCTCCGCGGCGTCCGCCATCGGCATGGGCGCACGGGTGATCGTGATCGACCCGATCGCCCATCGGCGGGATGCCGCGCTGAAGCTCGGCGCCGCCGAGGTCATCGATCCCCAGGCCAGTGATGCGGTCGAGACCGTTTTGCAGATGACCGGGGGCAGAGGGGCAGACCTCGTCATCGAAGCCTCCGGCCATGATGCGTCCCTCGGCATCGTCTTCGATCTGGTGCGCGAGGAGGGCCGGATTTCGATGGTCGGCATCAATATCGGGCGTCAAGTCTCCTCGCATCTCGGCAATATCCAGATGCGCAATCTCACCGTGCGTGGCTGCATCGGATCGCCTGGCGTCTGGCCGGATGCGATCACGTTTCTGGAACGCACCAAGCTCGATCTGTCACCGATCCGCACGCATGAATTCCCCTTGGCGGACAGTGTGGAAGCCTTTGCGCTCGGCGCACAGGCGGACAAATGCATCAAGGTTACGCTGCGCAATAGCTAGCGCGATCAAGGAGAGGAAAAGTGCGATGACAGGACGGTTAGCGGGCCGCGTCATCATCGTCACCGGGGGGGCCTCCGGTCTCGGTGAAGGGATTGTGCGCCGGGCGGCCGCGGAAGGCGGCAAGCTGGTGGTGGCGGATCGAGATGGAGCGAAGGCTGAGGCTTTAGCAGCGGCCTTGCGGGATGAGGGTCTGGAAGCGATGGGTGTCGGCGTGGATGTGGCCGAACGCGCTCAGGTGCGCGCCATGGTGGAGGCCGTGACTGCGCATTTCGGTGGCATCGATGTGCTGTTCAACAATGCCGGCTTCAACAAGCCTTTGCCGTTCCTGGAAGTTGATGGGGACAATTTCAACAGTATCATGCGGGTCAATGCGTTTGGCGTCATGATCGGGATGCAGGAAGTCGGGCGTCACATGATTGCGCGCGGGCAGGGCGGTAAGATCATCAATACCGCCTCCATCGCCGGGCGTCAGGGCTATCCCGAATTCGCGCCCTATTGCGCCAGCAAGGCCGCGGTCATTTCGCTGACCCAGGCGGCAGCAAGGGAATTCGCCCCACATAAGATCACGGTCAACGGCATCGCCCCTGGTGTTGTCGTGACGCCGCTTTGGGACGGACTGGAGCGCGACATGATCGAGAAAGGGGTGATCAAGGAGAGGGGCGAATTCATCAATTCCTTCTCGGCCGGCATTCTGGCCGGCCGTCCCGCGACCCCGGAAGATCTCACGGGGCTCACGACATTTCTGGCCTCCGGCGAGTCCGACTATATGACCGGCCAAATCATCATGTGCGACGGCGGCATGGTGCTCGTTTGAGAAGGAGACCCGCCGTATGATCGATAAGATCGTGGATAGCGTCGCGGCTGCGCTGGAGGGCGTGCAGGACGGATCGACCGTCATGGTCGGCGGCTTCGGCGCTGTCGGGCAGCCCGATGCATTGATCGAGGGATTGATCGAGCAGGGGGCCACGGACCTCACCATCGTCGCCAATAATGCCGGTGCGGGTCGCGTCGGGCTGGCGAAGCTGATGGAAGCGGGCCGTGTGCGGAAGATCATCTGCTCCTTCCCGCGCTCCGCCGGCTCAGTCGTTTTCGAGGAATTGTTCAAGGCGGGGAAGCTGGAGCTGGAGATCGTCCCGCAGGGGACCTTGGCGGAGCGCATTCGCGCCGCCGGTGCCGGTATCGGCGCCTTTTTTACGCCCACCGCTTTCGGCACCAAGCTTGCGGAAAACAAGGAGACGCGCGAGATCGGCGGCCGCTCCTTTGTGCTGGAACATGCACTGCCGGCGGATGTCGCTCTGGTGGAAGCCTGGCGAGCGGACCGGTGGGGCAATTGCACCTATCGGGGCAGCGGCCGCAACTTCAATCCCGTCATGGCGATGGCGGCGAAGCGCAGCATCGTGCAGACGCAGCATGTCGTGGCGCTCGGCGCGCTTGATCCTGAAGCGATCGTAACGCCCGGCATCTTCGTCGATCGCGTTCTGCATCTTCCCTATCTCGATCAGCGTAGCTGACAGGAGAGGCTCATGGCGGATTTCACACCGCTCTCTCGCCAGGACATGGCGCGTCGCGTGGCGCAGGACATTCCAGAAGGATGGTATGTCAATCTCGGCATCGGCATTCCGACCCTGGTCGCGGATTACATCCCCGCGGGGCGGGAAGTGGTGCTGCATTCCGAGAACGGCATCCTCGGCATGGGGCCTGCGCCTGCGCCTGACCAGATCGATCCTTGGCTCATCAATGCCGGCAAGCAGCATGTGACCTTGCTGGAGGGTGGATCATTCTTCCATCATGCCGATAGTTTTGCGATGATTCGCGGCGGCCACATCGATCTTTGCGTTTTGGGTGCCTTTGAGGTAGCGCAGAACGGCGATCTCGCCAATTGGGCGACCTCGGCCGCCGATGCGGCGCCGGCGGTCGGTGGCGCGATGGATCTGGCGGTCGGGGCCAAGCGCATCTGGGTGGTGACGGAACATACGACCAAGGAGGGCGCACCGAAGCTGGTGGAACGCTGCGCCTATCCGCTCACGGCCCTGGGCGCGGTCAGCCGCATCTATACCAATCTGGCGGTGATCGATGTGACGGAAGCCGGATTTGTGGTGCGGGAGATGGCGCCGGGCCTGACCCTGGAGGCGCTGCAGGCGCGCACGGGCGCGCCCCTGCGGATAGCGGAGACGATCGATGGCTGAGGCTTACATCTGCGATTTCACCCGCACGCCGATCGGCCGCTATGGCGGCGCCCTGAAAGACATGCGGGCGGATGATCTCGCGGCCCATCCTTTGCGCGTGCTGCGGGAGCGGAACCCCAGTGTCGATTGGGATGCGGTGGACGACTGCTATCTTGGCTGCGCCAATCAGGCGGGAGAAGACAACCGCGACGTGGCCCGCATGGCCGTGCTGCTTGCGGGCTACCCCGTGGGCACGCCGGGCGGCACGATCAACCGGCTTTGCGGATCGGGGCTCGATGCTGTCGGCACAGCAGCGCGGATGATCCGCTTGGGTGAGGCGGATCTGGTGCTGGCCGGGGGCGTGGAAAGCATGACGCGCGCGCCCTTCGTCATGGGCAAGGCGACGGAGGCCTTTTCGCGTCAGGCGGAGCTTCAGGACACCACCATCGGCTGGCGTTTCGTCAACCCGGCGCTGAAGGCGATCTATGGCGTCGATACCATGCCCGAGACTGGCGAGAATGTGGCCGCGCGTTTCGGCATCTCGCGCGCCGATCAGGATGCCTTTGCCGTCCGCTCGCAGCAAAGGGTGAAGGCCGCGCAGGAGGCCCATTTTTTCGACCGCGAGATTACGCCAGTCACAATCAAGGGCCGCAAGGGCGATGTCATTTTCGACCAGGATGAGCATCCCCGGCCCGAGACGACGCTGGAGGGATTGGCAAAGCTGAAAACGCCCTTCCGGCGGGAGGGTGGCACCGTCACCGCCGGCAATGCTTCCGGCGTCAATGATGGGGCGGCGGCCCTTATCCTGGCAAGTGAGGCTGGCGTGCGGAGGCATGGCTTGACGCCGCGCGCCCGCGTCCTTGGCATGGCGACGGCTGGCGTCGAGCCTGCCATCATGGGCATCGGGCCGGCGCCGGCTACGGAGAAGCTGCTGGCGCGCCTGGGCCTTGCGATCGGTGCCATCGATCTCATCGAGCTGAACGAGGCTTTCGCGAGCCAGGCGCTGGCGGTTTTGCGTCGTCTTGGACTTCCAGACGATGCGGCGCATGTCAATCCGCAGGGCGGCGCCATCGCGCTCGGCCATCCGCTCGGCATGTCCGGTGCGCGACTGGCCATGACGGCGGTCAATGCGCTGGAGAGGATGGCGCTCAGGACGGCCATTGCGACCATGTGCATCGGCGTGGGCCAGGGCATCGCCGTTCTGATCGAGCGGGTGTGAGTCTCTCGTCATCCATGGGCGGTTCCGGGCCGTAAGGTAACCGTAGCCGGTCTGTCCGCGTAACCAGGGCAGACCTTGCTCGGGAGTCGCAGCCCATGATGAAACGACGTGCCACCATCGGTGGCGGAATTCTGGCCGCGCTGACGCTGGCCGTCTGGTGGCCAAGGCCCAAGGCCGCCCAAAGTGCTGCCTTCGCGGTGACGCTGACGGATACCGAATGGCGGGCGAAGCTTAGCCCTGCGGCCTATCAGGTCTTGCGCCAGCAAGGAACGGAAGCGCCCTTCTCCAGCCCGCTCGACGTCGAGACGCGGCGCGGCACTTATTTCTGTGCCGGCTGCGCCTTGCCCGTTTATGCCTCGGCCACGAAATTTGACAGCCATACCGGCTGGCCCAGCTTCTGGCAGCCGCTGCCCAATGCCGTGGTGGAAACAGCGGACGGCAGTTTCGGCATGCAGCGGACAGAAGTGCATTGCAGCCGCTGCGGCGGTCATCTGGGTCATGTCTTCCCGGACGGGCCACCGCCGACCGGGCTGCGCTATTGCATGAACGGCGTCGCGCTCACCTTCACCGCAACCGCATAAGGACAAGAAGCGATGGTAACCAAATCCCGCCGCCCCTGGACGGCCATCCTCTCGGGCACGGCCCTGCTCGCGGCCCTGGCGGCGGGCGGCCTGTCCTTTCATTTCACGCGCAGCCAGGCAGCAGAACTGGATCGCGCGGTGCCGCCGCCGGCGCTGGATGAGCGGGCGGGCGCGGGCGGGCACGCAACTCTTATTCTGGCCGGTGGCTGTTTCTGGGGCGTTCAGGGTGTCTTCCAGCATGTGCGCGGCGTCGAACAGGCCGTCTCCGGCTATGACGGTGGTGCGGCGAGCACCGCGCAATATGAAACGGTGAGCACGGGCAGCACCGGCCATGCCGAATCCGTGCGCATCACGTACGACCCGCATGTCATTACCTATGGGCAACTGCTGCAGATCTACTTTTCGGTGGCGACCGACCCGACCCAGCTCAACCAGCAATATCCTGACAGCGGCACGCAGTATCGCGGTGAAATCTTCGCCACGACGCCGGATCAGTCGAAGATCGCGCGCGCCTATATTGCGCAGCTCGACCAGGCAAAGGTCTGGAACCAGCCCATTGCGACCATCGTCGGCCGTGATACGGGCTTCTATCAGGCGGAGGATTATCACCAGAACTACCTGACGCTGCACCCGGACAGCGACTATATCGCGACCTTCGATCTGCCCAAGGTTTCCGCCCTGCAAAAGACCTTCCCGGCTGAGTTCTCGGCGCAGCCAGTACTTGTGCCCGGCATGAAGGGGTCGTGAGGCAATCATCAATGATGCCTCTGAGACGGTATCCTGGGTTTGCGACATTGATTTCGCTAGGCAAACTTAAACGTTTCGGCTAGGTGTTCGCCCGAACAGAAAGGGGCAACACCATGGCGGCCATCGTCAGCAGTGGCTCACCCCTATCCAAGAGTAGTTTTAGCGCCAGACAGTCGGTGATCGTCGATTGGGGCGCCGAAACGATCAGCGCTATCGACAGCGGCCGCACTGTCAGCGACAACGGCTTTCAATTCGTTGATCTGGGTGGAACGCCACTTGAGGCTGTCATCAGCGGCGCGGCACAAATGACGCAGGCGGCCGGCTATGCCAGCTTGGCGGCCACCATCGCCCGCCATCATCACGCTTGACCTCGGACGCCGGAAGATCACGCCATGACGACCATTACCATCAGTGGCGGAACGACCGTCCTGTCCGCGACCGCCCAGGCCGGGGACCAGGTGGTGGTCCTTTCTGGGGGCACAGCGGTGGCCGCGCTTATCAGCGGCGGAGCCGAACGGGTCGTGGGCGTGGACAGTGGCAGCACCGTTCTGGGTGGCGGCTTCCAGCTCATCACCTCGGGCGGAACGGCGATCGGCACGCTTGTGGAACATGGCGCGGTGCAGAGCATCACGGCGGCCGGCAGCACGCTCTCCGCCCAGATCGCGGACGGGGGCACTGCCATCGTCACCAGCGGCGCGGCCCTTGGGGCAAGAATTCTGGCTGGCGGCACGGAAATTGTCTCCGCCACGGGCATCGCCAGCAGCGGAGAGATCGCCTCGGGAGCCTTGCTGCTGGTCGGTAGCGGCGGCACGGTAGCGGCGATAACGCTGCACGCGGGCGCGGAAGCCACGCTGAGCAGCGGCGGTCTGCTGGAGGATGTAACGGTCGACAGCGGCGGCCTTTTGCTTCTGCAGAGCGGCGGCCGGGTGGACAATCTGACAGTCGATAGCGGCGGCCATGTGATTGTCACACCTGGCGTGGTCGGCACTATCGGCAGCGGCGACGGTATCATCGACCAAGGCATCGCACTTGTGGCGGCTGATAGCAGCCTCACCACCTATGCCAGCAGCGCGGCTGATCTGAACATTGCCAGTGGCACTCGTGCCTTCGTGCTGTCCGGCGGCGTGATCAGCGGCGGCACGCTGCTGTCGGGCAGTGCCGAGACCATCTACGCCGGCGGTACGAGCCTTGACCAGCATCTGTCGGCCAGCACCGAGGTCGTGCAGTCCGGCGGACAGGCGACGGGCACGATCGTCAAGGCGGGCGGGGTGCAATATGTCTTCGCGGGTGCCGAAGTCAGCGCGACGCAGCTCGACAGCGGCTATGCCTTCGTCAATTCCGGCGGCACCGCGAGCGATCTGCGCATCTCGGCGGGCGGCATCGCAGCGGTGGACGGAACGGTCAGCGGCACGCAGGTGGAAAGCGGCGGTGGCCTCTACGTGGTCGAAACCGGCACCGCGATCGACACCCATATCGACAGCGGCGGTTTTGCTTATCTCGACGACCACGCCATATCCACCACGATCAGCGCCGGCGGCTATGCTGTTGTATCGGGCCCGATGTCCCTGACCTCGGGGACGAGCGGCATAAGTGCAACACGTGGCACAAGCGGCACCACCGCGACGACCACGACGGTACTGAGCGGCGGCAGCCTGATCCAGTCCGGTATTGTCATGCTGAGCGGTCTGCATGTCGCGAGCGGCGGCCTTGTTCTGCTCGGCAGCGGCGGCACGGGAAGCGATGTCACCGTCGATGCGGGTGGCACGCTCATCCTGCTGCCCGGCAGCGATCCGGGCATTGTGGTGTCCGGGTCGGGCGCAACCGTCTTCTCGGGCGGCGATGTCACGATCAGCGGCGGTACGGCCGTCTCGGCGAGTATCGATCTGGTGTCGGGTCTGACCCTGGGCAGCGGCGCCAGCGGCACCGTCTATGCGGGTGGCGCGGAAAGCGGCACCACGATCGGGCTCAATGCCACCGACACGGTGGGTTCGGGCGGCACCGCGACCGATGAGACAATCGGCGCGGGCGGGACGCTGGTGGTGGATGCCGGGGGTGTCACCGCCGGCACAATCACCTTCGGGGGCGCGGACGGCAGTCTTATCATCACCTCAGGGGCGGCGCTTGGCGACACCGTGGTCAGCGGCCTGAACACGACCGACAGCATCAATTTCGCCGGTTTCAACCCGAACGGCACGCTCTCCGTGTCCCTCGGCGGGAGCAACCTGCTGACCGCGAGCGACGGTACCACCAGTGCCACGGTGCATCTCGATCCAACACAAAAGTTCGCGGGTGAGAGTTTCGCGATATCAGTCTCAAGCTCCGGCGGCGCCAACGTGACCTTGGTGCATGACAGCACAAGCGCGTCCGCCGCCGGCAGTACCGGCGCCTCCGTCACACCGATTGATGTTCCGATCTACGCGCTGCCGTTCAACGGGTCCTACAAGCTCGGCATCGAGGTCAGTCTCGACGGCGGCCATACCTATAAGATGGTGGAACTGGATACGGGCGCCTCGGGATTTTTCGCGGCCTATACGCCCGATTGGTGGGGCGGCAGCTACACGCCTGTGAGCCAAGCGCCCGACGTGATGACCTATGTCAGCGGCAACGACTATGCCGCGCAAGTTGTGAATACGGCGGTCACCCTGCAGACGTCATCAGGCACCGGCCTGACGGTCGGCAATGTGAATGTCGGGCTCATCACCACCGCGTCGAACAGCACCGCCTTTACGACTGAGGGCTGGAACACAGGCCTGACGAGCGATCCGACATCCGCGCCGCTGGAGGATTATTTCTATGGCGATTTCGGCCTCGGGCTGAATGACAATAGCGGTATCGAGGCGGTGCTGGGCCAGCTAACGGGGGGCCTGTCCGATGGTTTCATCATCAATATCGGCACCTATCCCGAAGGTGCGGGCGGTCAGGTCGGGACATTGCAGATCGGGCTAACCGAGGAAAATATCGCCTCCTATCACACCATCATCGCGCTTGATGGACAGAGCACGACGGATACGTTCGCCAATTCGGGTCTGCCAACTTATGCGAAGGCTCAGGCGGATGGCGCCATCTCCATCGACGGCACCGTGACCGACACGCATTTCGTCTTCGATACCGGCGCCACCCAGACTGACATCTTTTCGGGCACCACGCTCAGCGCCGATGGGCATACGGATGAAAGCGGCAATGCGCTGACCAGCGGCTCCTCCGTCGTGCTCTCAGCCCCTGGGGCGACCGATGGTGACATGGGCTGGGCTTTGTCCATTGCCAGTACCGGCACGGTGGCGGGCGTGGACTCCGTGCATGTGTCGCCCAGTGCGGGCACCGTCAATCCAGGGGCCGTCAATACCGGCATCGGCGCCTATTGGAACAATAGCGTGATGTTCGACATTGCCGACGGCATCATGGGTTTCAGCAGCGTCGCCTGTTTTGCCGCCGGCACCCGCATCGCGACCGTGAGCGGCGAGAGGGTTGTGGAAAGCCTGGCCATCGGCGACGAAATCCGTGTGCTGACGGGTGAGACGCTGCCCATCGTCTGGGTCGGGCATCGCACCGTCGATTGCCTCCGCCATCCCGATCCGGCCTCGGTCCAGCCGGTTCGCATCGCGGCGCAGGCTTTCGGTCCCGGAGAGCCGTTACGCGATCTTATCCTTTCTCCCGACCACGCGCTGTACCGGAGCGGCGTGCTCATCCCTGTGAAGCATCTCATCAACGGCACCAGCATCCGCCAGGAAAGCTGGCCGCGCGTGACCTATTACCATGTCGAATTGCCGCATCACGACATCCTGCTGGCCGAGGGACTGGCTGCAGAAAGCTATCTCGACACGGGATTGCGCGCTGTCTTCAGCGGTGGGCCAGTAGAGCAGGCGCATCCTCGCTTCGCACTCCCATCTTGCGAGGCTCAGCTGATTTGGTCGGTGCTGGGCTATGCGCCGCTGGTCGTGTCGGGCCCCGTTGTCGCCGCTGAGCGCGCGCGGCTTGCGGCCGGCCTGGTGCCGGTTGCCTGCGCCGCGGCCACGAATGAGCCCATGCGCGAGGTGGGTTGAGAGGAACGATAGCGTCTGCCCCTATGGCTTGGCCGGCATGTCCATCTTCATCCCGCCGCCCATGTTCATTCCCCCATCCATCGCCATCGGCGCTTGCGGGCCATAGGTCGGCAGTGCCGCCGGATGAACCACCACGACAGCACCGTAAAGGATCAGAAGGGCGCCGGCAGCGATGGCGCCGCGCTTTCCCCAAGGCAGCACCTTCTCGGCAAGGATCAGCAGCGTGATGGCGGCCATAGCGATGATATTCATCATGCCGAGCGGGAACAGGATCACGAACAAAAGCCAGCAGCAGCCGAAACAATAGAGGCCATGCAACCATCCCATCCGAAAGGCACCGACGAGACCGGGGCGCCAGGAGGTCATGATGAAGTTGACGGGTGTGCGGCAGGTTGACAGGCACACGTCTTTCAGCGGCGTCATTTGGTAAATGCCGGCGCAGATGAGAAGAACACCGCCCAGACGCGCGGCGATGCTGGGCGCGATCATCCAATAGGTTTCAGCGGCCTCAGCGCTGCGCGCCACAGCATAGCCCGCGATGCCGCTCAACGCCCACAGCAGCAGATATCCCGCGACGAACAGCCAGGTGGCGAGGAACGCGCCGCGCCCGGTGCGGCGGGATTGCAGGCTTTGAAAGGTGAGCACCATGGGTGCCGCTGTAGGCGCCATCATGGCGACCATCATCACGACCCAGATCGTCAGAAAGGGAAGAATGGAGAGGCCCATGGTCGCGGTCATATCCATCCGCGCCCCGCCAGGGTACCATATGAGCCAGGCCCATGACAGGGCTGCCGCTGCGATCAGAAGAACGAGGGTTATCACGGCGCCGGCCGAGGCGGCGGTCAGTCGTGCAGGGGGCATCGCCACGTCCTTGGCAACCGGGCGCGCGTTCGACGCTACTTATCGCTTGCCGTCACGCACGAAACCGCTTTCGGAAATCCGAAACCGGTTGAACTGACCATAGCTATCCGTCAGATCCAGCGTCATGACGGTCGATGCCTTGCTCGACGCGCTGCCGATTTCGGCCTGATCGAATTCCATGCCGTCCGGCAGGTCGATCCGCACCCGGTGCGGCGCGCCATCAACGGGGCTCAGAATCGGCCGGCCCGACGCTTCCAGGATGCCGGGAATGCTCGCCCGCGCGTGCCGCGCCGCGATATCGATCTCGAAGGTGATCGGCTCAAACAGCGGCTCATGCACGGTGTCTGACATGGCATGGAAGACCCACCAATGGGTCGCCGCTTCCTTCGTTTCCCGGCCATGCAGGATGGTGGTGAGCGCCGCGCGCTGCGCGGGCGTGGCGCGCGCGTCAATGATCGCCTGCATCTCACCCTTGCCCTCATAGACGGGGCCTGGCCACTGATACTGGACGACCGTGCAAAGACCATCCAAACTCACATCACCGAAATGACCCTTCTCGATGCGGATCACCTCGATGCCGTGGCAATTGCCATGCGTGGGCAGAGACTCAAACTGGCATGGGCAGGCATAGTCGCAATTGCAGTTCCCGAACTTGATGCCTTCGACATACCAGCTGATCATCGTCCTGCGCTCCCTCAACCGGCCGCCATCTTCCGGGCATGCCATTCATTCGGTGGATCATGTGGCCTCATGACCCACCGCAAAGCAAGGCGATATGGCTAGAGCCAGGGGTGGCGGGCCGGTTTGATGCCGTTCAGATGATAGTTGCCGATGACGAAATACTTCCAGCGCACCGGGTCGTGCAGCGTATGGGTGCGCGCATTGCGCCAGTGGCGGTCAAGGTTGTAGACGCCCAAGGTAGAGCGTGTGCCGGCCAGCTCGAACAGCTTGTTAGTGGCGAGAATAGCGGCTTCCGTCGTCAGGACCTTCGATTCCGCCACTGCGAGCGCGGCGGTCGCGACGGTCTCCTCATTGGGGTCAGCCGCCGCGGCATCCACGGCCCGTCCCGCGCGCTCCAAAATCGCCTCGGCAGCATGGAGGCGGATTTCCAGATCGCCAATGGCCGCGATGGTGAAGGGGTCCTCAGCTGCCTGATCCTTGCCGCTGTCGATCCAGGGCCGGGACTTTGTGCGCACGAACTCGATCGTCGCCTCGACGGCACCCTTGGCGATGCCGGCATCGACGGCAGCCTGAATGATTTGCGAGATCGGCCCTGCCGGTGTTGCGCGTTCAAACGCCTTGTAGGCGGGAATGATGCGATCGGCCGGAACGCGCACATTGGTCACGATGACCGTTCCAGACGCGGTCGTCCGCTGGCCAAAGCTGGACCAGTCGTTGATAATCTCAAGTCCTGGCGACGCGCGATCCGCGAAAGCGAGATGCGGCCGCCCTTCCTCATCCACCCCGACGATGGGTACGATATGCGCGAGCAAGGCGCCGGTTGAATAGAATTTCCGGCCATTGACGATATAGTCGTCGCCATCGCGCGTTATTTTGGTTTCGAAGGCAGCGACATTCTTACTGCCGCTTTCCGAAAACGCATTGCCGAAGCGCACGCCTTTGAGAACTTCGCCGAACAGAAATTGCTTCTGCTCTTCGGTGCCGTCGGCCGCGATATGGTCGATGATGGCAATATGGTTCTGCGGGATCTGCCCGAGTGCGGGGTCCGCGGCCGCGATGATCTTGATGACCTCGGTCAGCGTCACCCAGGAGACGCCGGCCCCACCATAGGCTTTCGGCACCGTAATGCCCCAAAGCCCGCTTTGGGAAAACCGGTCAAGCTCGGCGATGGGAAGCAGACCTTCCCTATCACGCAGGGCTGCCTGTTCCGCGAAGTCGGCCGCCAGTCGATGCGCGACTGCAATCGCTTCCGCATCGCTCGTGATGACATGCGCGGGCTCTGTGGGATAGGGGCGGGGGGCGAAGGGCTCCCGCGCATTGACGCGCGGGCCTGCCAGAGTGTCGGCGATATTGGTGTCCATGGCCACAGAAACTCCCCATCGGTTATAATTGACTGCTGTCCGGCCCTTGGCGGGGGAGAGCCGGCATCTGCATTCACAGGCGCGATCAGCGAAGCCAACCGAACCATTCAGGCTGCCGATAATGCATGATTTAGCGACCAATGCCAGTCTGTTATTTTTATTAACGGTATAGAAAAGTGATATAAGGTGCTGCCTATGGGACATCCCTCTTCGCCCAGGACACGCATTAGCCCTTCAGGGTCAGGTCAGCGCTCTCCAGAAAATCAGCACTCGGCAGAGAGGAACCGGCGAATGATCTTGCCGGAGCGCGTGCGCGGCAGGTGGTCTACGAAGATCACCTGACGAAACCCTGCGAGGCCGCCGATCTGGGCGCGCACCGCGGCGATGAGTTCCGTGCGGATGTCGCTGTCGGGACGAAGGCCGGGACGTCGGACGACGAAGCCGACCGGTACTTGGCCGCGCGTGGCATCCGCCTTGCCCGCGACCGCACATTCCGCGACTTCCGGGTGCTCGGACAAGACCTCTTCAATCCGACCGCCGGCGATGCGGCGGCCGGCGACCTTCAACACGTCATCGGTGCGGGCGAGCACCCGCACCTCGCCCCTCGGATCGATCACGCCCTGATCGAAGCTGCGGTAATAGCCCGGAAAGCGAGCGAGATAGGTCTCATGCATCCGCGCCTCCGCCTGCCAGAGCGTCGTGAGGCAGCCGGGCGGCAGCGGTAGCTTGAGCACGAGTTCGCCTTCAGCCCCTCTCGGCGCTTCACGGCCAGATTCATCCAGGACGCGGAGGTCGAACCCCACGGCCGCACGGCCGATGCCGCTTTCGGCGGTTACCTCCAGTCCGAGCAGGGAGCCGGCAATGGCAGAGCCCGTTTCCGTTTGCCACCAATGATCGCAGACGCGCGTGTCCGTGGCCGACCTGGCCCAGCTGAGTGTCGCGGCATCGGCCCTTTCTCCCGCCACGAAGATGGCCCGCAGGCAGCCGAGATCGGTGCTGCGCGCGTGGCGACCGTCCGGGTCTTCGCTCCGCATGGCGCGCAGCGCGCTCGGCGAGGTGAACAGGACGCTGACCTGATGGCGGGTACAGAGCCGCCAGATTGCGCCGGCATCGGGCGTGCCCGTGGCCCCGCCTTCGTAGAGCACCGTCGTGCAGCCCGCGAGGAGCGGCGCATAGACGGTGTAGGAATGGCCAACGACCCAGCCGAGATCCGCGGTACAGCAGAAGACCTCACCCGGCATGACGCCATAGACCTGCTGCATGGACTGGCGGAGTGCCACGGCGTGGCCGCCATTGTCGCGCAGGATGCCCTTGGGCCGGCCGGTGGTGCCGGAGGTATGCAGGATATAGAGCGGGTCGGTGGCGGCGACCGGCACCGGCGGCACCGGGGCGGCAGCTGTCTCGACGGTTGCAAAGTCATGTGTGTCGCCGGGCAGCGCGCTCAGCCGCCCGCCGGGGCGATGCAGCAGGATATTCGCCGCAGGCTTGTGTGCGGCGGTCACCAGGGCTTCCGCCATGGCGGGGAGAAGCGAGACCGCCCGATTGCCGACATAGCCGCAGCTGGCGGTCACCACCACGCGCGGCGTCGTATCATCGATGCGGGCGGCCAGTTCCGGCCCCGCAAAACCCGCAAAAACGAAGACATGCACGGCGCCCAGGCGCGCGGTCGCCAGCATGGCGATCATCGCTTCCGGCACGGGCGGCATGCAGATCAGCACACGGTCCCCTGCCAGGACGCCGCGTGCGCGCAGGGCGCCGGCGAAACGCGCCACGCGGTCCGTCAGCGCGGCATAGGTGAAGCGCTCAGTCTGGCCGGTGACGGGGCTATCCCAGATCAACGCCATGTGCTCGCCATGGCCGGCCGCGACGTGACGGTCCAGCGCATTGGCGGCTGTGTTCAGCGTGCCATCCGGGAACCAGTCGGCGAGGCCGTCCGGCCGCAGGCGGAAGGCGGTGCCTGGTGCGGTCCCCCAATCGATCGCGCGGGACGCGCGGAGCCAATAGGCGGCCGGGTCCGCCTGCCAGGCATTGCGCTCGACCTGATAAGCGTCACGCATCGACGGACAGATGCTCCCTGACGCGCTCGGCGAGATAGCCGGCATCGCGGGACACGCCGGAAAAGCGGCCGGAGCCCCAGCTGTGCTGCCAGGGCAGGCCCAGAAAATAGAGGCCGGGCACGGCGGTCACGCCGCGGTAATGGCTGGGCATGCCGCGGCCCGTGAAGACCGGCACCTCGATCCAGCGGAAATTGCTGCGGAAGCCGATACACCAGACGATGCCGGTAATGCCGGCCGCCTGCAGATCCAGGCTGCGATGCTCCTGCTGCGGATGCCATGGCGGCTGGTAGGCGGGCTCTTCCGGTGCGGCGATGCCGCTTTTGGCGATGAACCCGTCGATGCTGCGCTTGATGCTTTCGGAGACGGCATCGGCGGAATCGAGATGCCGGGCCAGACCCTCGCGGATCAGCAAGCGGCCGTTTTCAAAACCGTCGGCCCGGCCATAGAGCTGCATGCCTTCCAGCGCACGCAGGCGCAGATCGATATCGCGGCCGCCGTCACGGCCCGTCACATAGTGGTTGGTATTGTCGCGCACGCCCTCTTTCAGCGGGTGCTTTTCGACCGGCATATCGTAATAGCCCATCAGGTCGAGCCAGGCGACGACATCGCGCCCCCGGTAGCGCCGCGCGACACGGGGTGCATCGCCGACGCAGAGATGGACCTTACGACCCGCGATATGCAGATCCTCGGCGATCTGGCAGCCCGACTGGCCGGTGCCGACGACGAGCACGGCACCCTCCGGCATCTGCGCAGGCCGCAGATAATCCGCCGAGTGGATTTGCGCTATCGCAGGGTCTATCGCATAGGACCAGTCCGGGCGGATCGGGTCATGATAGCCACCGGTTGCCACGACAACCTGCTCGGCCCGAATTGTGCCCTTGTTCGTCTCCACAAGGAACCCGCCAGACTCCGCTTGCGTGACGCGGTCGACCGCGACGCCGCATTGCACCGGCGGATCGAATGAGGCGACGAAGCCTTCGATATAGCGGACGATATCATCCCGCCCCATGAAACCGTCGGGATCATCACCCGCATAGGGAAAACCGGGCAGCTGGCATTGCCAGTTCGGCGTGACCAAGCAGAACGTATCCCACCGCTGCGCGCGCCAGGCATGGCCGACAGCGGCACGCTCCAGCACGACATGGTCAATGCCGGTTTGGCGGAGATGCCAGCTCATGGAAAGTCCGGCCTGGCCGCCGCCGATGATGGCGACGGAAATTTCCTGCGGCAGCTTGGATGAAACCGCGCTCATGATTGCTGTACTCCATCCAACCGGCGAAAGCCGGTGACCGTGATTGTCGTCTGCGGATCGAAGACCTTGGCCTGCCGCTCGATGGCGGCGAGCGTTCCCTGCGCGCGGCTGCAAGGAAAACCATATTTGGCCTGAACCCGGTCGCTGGCGATGGTCATGGCCAGGCGGGCGCGCACAACAAGATCCGGCAGCGTGTAGTCCTCCCCGACCGTCAGATGATCTTCGACGACCAGGGACGGCGAATAGAAACTGCTCTCGGTGCCGTCCGGCCAGCGCAGGCGGAATTCCATTTCAGGCATGGGCGAAACTTTCCATTGCGGCATAGGCCGGGCGATGGGCTGCCGCGACGTCGCGCCACGAGAAGCGGGCGGCCGTCTGCGGGCCCGAGATGCGCAGCGCGCGCGCGCGATCAGGTTGCAGCCCCTCCGCCAAGGCAGCGGCGATGGAGCCCACGTCCTGCGGGTCCGCCCAGAGGCACTCGGCTTCGCGGAAATGCTCGGTGAAGGGCGCGATGGCGGAGACGATGACGGGGCAGCCGCAGGCCATGGCTTCCAACGCGACCAGCCCGAAACCCTCGGCGAGGGAGGGCGAGACCAGCGCATCGGCGCGGCGATAGAGCGCCGGCATATCGGCATCCGCAATGACGCCCAGCACCTGGATATTGTCCCGGCCCGCGCTTTCCGCTGCGAAGGCGGCCTGGATGGCGTGATGCTCCAGCAGGCTGGCGCCCCCGGCAATGAGAAGCTGCGCGTGCGGCTCGGTCACCTTCAGCTGAACAAAGGCGCGCAGAATGGCGAGCGTGTTCTTGCGTGCCTCGATCCCGCCCATGGCGAGAAAGACAGGTCCGGGCGGCAGGGCCAAACGCGCCGCGAGCGCGGCATCGGTATCGTCGGGCTGCGGTGTGAAGCGCGCGGTATCGACGCCATTGCCGACCATGATCGGGCGCCGGCCGATCAGCTCCGTAATGCGATCCTGCCAGACATGGCTGACGCAAAAGAGCTGTTGAGCCGCATGCATGCCGCGATCCTGCCAGGCGGCGAGACGGGGATCTGAAAACGCATCCAGGTGATGCACCGTGCGCAGGAAGCCCGGTATGGCGCGGCGATCCTTCAACTGGGCGAGCGCATTGGCGCTGATCGGGTCCTGTGCATGAAAGACGTCGAAGGCAGCACCATCGAGGAAAGCCGCAATCTCACCGATTCGCTGCGCGACCATGGCGGCGGTGTCGCGCTCGGCCCGTGCAGGTATCAGGCGGTAAGCGCAGCGTGGCGGGCGGAAGAAATCTGTACCCGGCAAAGCGGGAGCGATAAGCGTTGCATCCTCGCCTATGTCGCACAGTGCCTCGGCGAGCTGCATGGCATGCACCACGCCGCCGCGCGGATTGGTGGAATGGGTGAGAATGGCGATGCGCCGGGTCATGCGGCACCTCCGCCCGTCAGCGGCGCTTCTGCCAGATCCCAGAAGGTCTCGGTGCTCGTGCCGTCCCACAGATCAACGCGTGTGCCGGCATCGCACCGGCCGATGACGGCGCAGGCGATATTCCGCGCTGCGAAGCGGTCAATGATCGCGGGTGCTTCATCCGGCGTGGCGGTTAGCAGAAAGCCGTAGCTCGGAAAACTGGTCAGCCAGCGCTGCAGCTCAACGCCCTCCGGCCGCGGCACGGCATGAACATCGATGGTCAGGCCGATATGGGAGCATTCGGCGAGCATCAGCGCCGTGCCGACCAGCCCGGCCATGGAAATGTCCTTAGCCGCGCGGCTCAGCCCGGCCTCGGCAATCGCGGGCAGGATATCAAGATCCGCGCGCAGCCGGCCGGTCTCGGCATGGGCTGAGGCAGCATCCCAATAGGGGTATGGCTCATGGTAGCGCCCGCGCAGATCGATGGCTGCCAGCAAGACCTCGCCCGGCCGGGCATCGAAGCTGGTCAGCAGGCGGGAAGCCCGGCCGAGGATCGCGACCGAAAGCTGCTCACCGGCGCTCCGCGTATTGGTATGGCCGCCGACGACCGGAATGCCATAGGCCTTGGCTGCCGCGACCAGCCCTTCAAGGACTGGGGTTGCATGCTCATGATCACGGCTCCATATGGCATCGACCACGGCCATCGGCCTGCCGCCCATGCTGGCAATGTCGCTGGCATTGACCATGATGCCGCACCAGCCTGAGAACCAGGGCTCGGCTGCGACAAAATCGGCGACGAAGCCTTCAATCGCGAAGAGCAGCCAGCCATCGCCGTCTGGGATGGCGGCGCAGTCATCCCCCAGCCGGATGCCGAGCGGCGAGAGGCCGAGGCGACCCAGCACCGGCGCGATATCCGTCTTATGGGCGAGGCCGCGCTGGCTGCGCAGCGCCTGGGCAAGGGATTGCGTGAGCATCATGCCGCGCGCGCCAAGGCCTGGCGCCCGATCAGCTGCGTCGTGTCCCGCCCATGCGGCTGATAGTGGTCAAGGTCGGCGCGCATGACGTGATGTGGGCGCCCGTGCAGGTCGACCTCGCGCAGAATCTCCCAATGCAGCCGGCGGAACAGCGGCACGTTCTGGCTCTGCACATGGGCCAGGAAGCGGCGGCAGCCGCGCCCATGGGCGGTACAGACCGCCATGCGGATGAGTTCCGCGCCCAGTGGCCCGACCCGCCGATGCGCCGCGTCCACGCCGAGGCGCGATCCCCACCAGAGGCCGGGCTCCGCCTCATGAATGCGCACGACACCGACCACTTCCTGCGGTGCGCCGGCAATGCAGGTGACGGCGACGATGGGTGTGGCAATCGCATCCGTCGTATCATGATCATCACCCGCGAAAATCTGCTGCTCGGTGCAAAAAATCTGGCGGCGCAACCGGAAATGGCCCGCACGCTCCCAAGGCTCGGAGGCCAGGCGGATGCGATATTCGCCGGGAATGAAGGGGCGGATCGGCGCGTCATACAGCATGGCGCTCAGCCTCCATAGGCGGAGAGGGAGGAGCAGGCGCCGCATTTCGCGCAGCCCGCCTTGCTATCCGCCGCGCGTAGCCCGGCATCCGTCAGCATGCGGCCAAGCGGGGTGAGGACGCTGCGCATGAAATCCGGCGTCGGCGGTGCATGGTGTTCCAGCGGCGTGCCGGTGATCGGCACGAAGGGCACGACGAAGGGATAGACGCCGAGTGCCACAAGCTTTCCGCAGAGCGCGAGAATCTCGGCCGCCGTGTCACCCAGACCGGCCAGGAGATAGGTGCTGACCTGTCCGCGTCCGAACACGGGCACCGCCTCGGCAAAGGCCTGCAAGTAGCGATCGACCGAGACGGTCGCCTTGCCAGGCATGATGCGCGCACGCACGGCCTGGGTCGCGGCTTCCAGATGCATGCCGAGCGTATCGATGCCGGCCGCGCGCATATGCCCGAACCAGGCAGAGTCGCGCGGCGGCTCGCATTGGCCCTGAATGGCGAGGTTTACGGCCCCTTTGACGGCGGCAGCGCTGTCGCACAGCAAGGCCGCGCCGCGGTCGATGACATTCGGCGTGCCGGTGGTCATCACCATATGCTTGACGCCGTCGAGCAGCACGGCTGCGCGTGCGACCTCGGCGAGTTGCGCGGGCGTCTTATGGGCGATGGTGCGGCCGGCTGCCAGCGACTGTCCGATGGCGCAAAACTGGCACGCGGTGCGCCGATCGGTATAGCGGATGCAGGTCTGCATCACGGTCGTTGCCAGGACATCCGCGCCGTGCAGAACCGCGATCTTCCAGTAAGGCACGCCGTCCAGCGTCTGCAGACCGTAGAAGCGCGGCTGCTTGGGAAAGGTGATACGGCCGACATTGGCGCCGTCCCGCAGCAGGATGCTGCTGCCGGAAAGGTCCGGCAGGCTGGCCTCGAAGGGGGAGGTGCGCGCGGTGCCGGTGTAGATCGGCACCATGACCGTCTGCCCGGCGATGGTGATGGCCTTGTGGTCGGACGGGCCGGCGCCGCCCCGGCGCCCCGCGGCGCCGGTATCGGGGTCAGCCAGCCGCAGCCCGAGGGATTGGAGATCCGTGATCAGGCTGCGGCTCGTCGGCGGGACGTATCTCACGTCTGTCAGGGTCTGCATGCGCATCGCTCCGGCTTTGGGTGGGGGCGGTGGATCGGGTCATCGGGGTTGCCGCATCATCACGCAGGACGAGGCTGAGCAGTTCGGGCCGCGCGTAATGGCCGACGCTATCCATCATCCGCTTGCGCTTGGTGATCAGGCTCATGTCGAGATCAGCGACGACAAGGCCTTCGCCTTCGCGCAGCGGGGTTGCGAGATGGACGCCTTCCGGGGAGATGATGGCGGTATTGCTGCCGCCGCGCAGCGCGCGCTGCAAGCCTGGATCGGGGGTGATCGCCTGCACCTGCGCATCTGTCAGCCAGCCGGTGGCATTGACCACGAAACAGCCGCTTTCCAACGCGTGATGGCGGATCGTCACTTCGATCTGATCCGCGAAGATCGGCCCGACCATGGAGCCCGGAAACTGCGCCGCGTGGATTTCCTCGTGCTGCGCCATCAGGGCGTAGCGGGCGAGCGGGTTGTAATGCTCCCAGCAGGCCAGCGCGCCGATGCGTCCCACGTGGCTATCGACGACGGTCAGCCCACTGCCGTCGCCCTGGCCCCAGACCATCCGCTCATGGAAGGTCGGCGTGATCTTGCGGCGCTTGAGCAGGATCGTGCCATCGGCATCGAAGATTACCTGGGTATTGTAGAGAGAGCCGTGGTCCCGCTCATTCACGCCGAGCACCACGACCATGCCGGCCTGCCGGGCGGCGCTGGCAACGGCCTCCGTCGCGGGACCGGGCACGGTCGGCGCATTGTCATAGAGGCGCATATGCTCCCGCCCCATCATCACGGCGGGCTGCACGAAGGAGAAATAGGGGTAGTAGGGCACGAAAGTTTCGGGAAAGACGAGGAAGCGCACGCCATCGCGCGCCGCTTCCTCGATCGTACGAACGACCTTTTCAATGGTACCGTCGGCATTCTCCAGAACGGGAGAGAGCTGGGCCGCGGCGGCGCGGATCGTTCGCGGCACCGTCAGACCGTCCAGGAATCGATGACGAAGGCGTTGTCGCGCTTGTGCAGTAGCATGCAGTCAAGCACGTCTAGCGGGTTGATCGGGCGGATGCCCGGCATCAGCGAGGCTTCGCCATGGCCGTACAAGGCCTGGAGCGAGAAGCGGCAGGCATAGACCTTGCCGCCTTCCTCGATGAACTTCTTAATTTGGTTGTTGAAATTCTGATGGCCCGGAAAGGCGTCGTCGCCGAGGCGCGGGAAGCCGCGCAGCACGCCGAGGGTCACGCCGGGACCATAGAGAAGAACGGTGGTTTCAAAGCCTTTGCGCTGCAGCCGCGTCGCCTGCAGCAGGTTGACGAGGCCGATGGAGCCTTCAAAGGCGACGGTATGGAAGCTGACGAGCGCCTTTTGGCCCGGTTCCGCCTTGACATCTTCAAAAACCTTCTCCTCGTAGTCAACGAGGAAGTCTCCAACTTCGTGTTTCGGCTTATCGACTTTTGGCATCGTGCTGTTCCTTCTTGCCGCGCTGCGGGTGCGGGCAGAAGAGAGCAGAGGTCCTGATGACCCGGCAACGGTGACAATAGGCGGCGATTGATGCGGAGAAAAAGCCGACAATGCCGTACAATGTGGTGGGTGTACCTACAATTGTGCGGCGATGGCTCGGCGGCGAACGCGACCTGCGCAGTTCATGGTCACAGGATGCACGAAAAGAGGGCGGATTGGGTAAGAATTCAGCTTCGACCTGCCCGCATATTCGTCATGATGGGGTTCAAGTTTTTGTGATCAGCAAAAATTGGCGCAAAATGAGTCGGGTCAGACGATATCTGCATAGCCTTGAGGCACCGGACGTTTGATGGCGGCGGCCACCGCATCCAGGGCCGTGGCCAAGGCAGCACGGTCCTCGGCGGCGCCGAGGGCGATGCGGACATGGCCAGTGGTGGCGCGCGCGCCCTCCACGCTGAAGGCGGTTTCAGGCACCAGCGCCAGACCCTGCCGGCGCGCATAGGCAGCGAATTCCGCTGATTGCCAGTGCGGCGGCAGGGACAGCCAGAGATGCAGCCCGTTGGGGTGAGTCTGGGCCTGTTCTTCGGTCAGAATGCTCGCCGCCAGCTGCTGCCGTGCGCTGGCCTCGCGGCGAATGGCGTCGAACAGAGCCTGCGCTTCGCCATTGCGCACCCAGCCGGTGACGATGGCGGTGACGAGGGCTGAGCCTGTCTGCACGGTGCCCCGCAACGCCGCGGTGAGCCGCTCCACCTGGGCCGCGGCCGGGGCGACGAGATAGGCGATACGCAGACCGGGCGTCAGTGTCTTGGCCAGTGTCGCGACATGGAAGACCAGGTCCGGCGCGAAAACGGCCAGGGCCGGCAGGCGCTCGGCGGGGAACAAACCATAGGCATCATCCTCGAGGATGGGCACGCCATGGGCGCGGGCGATGTCCGTCACCGCCTGGCGACGCTGCACTGACATGGTGGCAGTTGTGGGGTTTTGGATCGTCGGAGTACAGACAATCAGCCGGGGCCGGCTTTCATGGCAGACCCGGTCGAGATCCTCGGGCAGCATGCCCTCCGCATCCATCGCCACGCCGACCAGGGTTATGCCGAGCTGAGCGGCGATCGCGCGCAGCCCCGGATAGGCGAAATGCTCGGTCGCGACGATATCGCCGGCACGGGCGAGCGAGGTCAGCACGACCAGAATGGCGCTTTGCGCGCCGGGGCAGATCAGCACGCGCTGCGGATCGATGCGCGCCAGGGTGGGGCTTAGCCATAAGGCGCCCGCTTCGCGGTCCTCGGCGCTGCCGGTGTCCCAGTGATAGGTCATCAGCGCCGCCAGATCATGCCGGCGCAGCATGCGCGCCAGCCCCTCCTGCAGCATGGTGCGGAGCGAGGGGTCAGCCGGCAGCGGCGGCAGGTTCATCGTCATGTCGACAAGCGGATGGGTGCGGTTGCGCTGCCGGAGCAGTGGTGCGTCCGGCCGGATGAAGGTGCCACGGCCGACGGTGGCGGCGACCAAGCCCTGGCGATGCGCTTCCGCATAGCCGCGCGTTACGGTTGCCAGATCGACATCCAGATGCTGGGCGACGAAACGGTGGGTCGGCAACCGGTCGCCCGGCAGCAGGCGGCCGTCGCCCACCGCCGCCGCAATGGCATTGGCGATCTCGCGGTAGATCGGGCCTGTCCGCGCGCGCAAATCCGGCAGCCAGCGGGGTGCGGGGCTTGCCCGGTCGGCTTTCAATGCGGCCACGCGCCTGCCGCCCAGGGGTGGCAGGACGTCATCTCTGGCTTGCTGCCCATAGGCCCCGACAATCCTTGCGTTACAGGCAAGCATAAGCAGAAACCGTACCAGCAAGCGCAGGCCCGCCCGCTTTACGCGATCCTACTGCTGCGCTCGTCCCGCAGCCTGGTGCATCCGCGGCGCGGTCGCTCCCGCTATCTCGGCGGGCGGTCATGACGGCGGCAATGCGGTGCTGCGGACGGGCCGGGGCGGCGTAGCACGACAGCGCTCGGAGCAATATTTCACGCTCTCCCACTCTCGCGCCCATTTCCGGCGCCAGGCGAAGGGCCGGCCGCACGCAATGCAGGTTTTGGTCGGCAGGTCGGCTTTGCGGCGCATCCGGGCCATAGAACTACCCGCGCCCCGCTCCGCCGCCAACCGCCCTGCGCTTGAGACGGCGTCCAAAAAGGCGGGAGATGACCGGCCGCACCGGTAGGAACAGCCGGTAGCCGAGTTCCAGCGCGGGCAGCGCCCCGGGCAGCGAGGCCGCGCGAGCAGCCCATCGCCATCTCGGTAACCGCTTCCAGACCTCGACGAAGGCCGCCGCACCCGAAAGCACACGGCCGTCGCTGGCACGGACATGGAACCGCGCCATGGCGCGCTGCCGGCTGATCCCCTCAGGCGTGACAGCGCCGGTTTTCGAGACATCGACGAAGCACAGCGCACCGGCGTGGTCTTTGCTGCGATAGTACCCGATCTCTGCCTGGCAGAGCGGGCAGGACCCATCAAAATAGATGGTGGATTGGGAGGGGTCTGGCGCCACGCGAAGCTCCTGAATATGCAATCGTCCCTTGACCTGAACGGGCGCTTGACGACCCTATCACACCCATCTCGCGGCGGGGCCTGGGTCCTCCGGGCATTCACACCCGACAGCATGCACTATACGGTCGGGCTCGCTGTCTGGATGAGCCGCGGCGAGCCGGCGGATTGAGGGGCACAGGAATGCTGGTGACGCCCGCTATCATCGATGATCTGAGCCATGAGACGGCCATAGCTGCGGCCGGAAGCGAATGGCATCTCTTCACCGACCAGGTGATGGGTGGTGTGTCCACAGGGACGATGGTCCGCGAGGTCATCGCCGGCCGGCCCGCCATCCGCATGCGGGGTGACGTCAGCCTGGAAAACAATGGCGGTTTTGTGCAGATTGCCCGCGATCTATCGCCCGATGGCGGGGTCGTCGATGCCAGTCTCTGGAGCGGGATCGAACTCGACGTTTTCGGCAATGGTGAAACCTATGGCGTCCATCTGCGGACGCAGGCAACGACCAGACCCTGGCAATCCTACCGCCAGATCTTCACGGCCACTCCAGAGTGGCGGACGGTTCAGCTGTGGTTCGACGGCTTCGTGCCCCATCGGCTGGATGCGGCGCTCGATATCCGTCACTTGCGGCGTATCGGCCTGGTGGCCATCGGCCGTGCCTTTGCGGCCGATCTTGCTGTGGCTGGGATCAGGTTCACGTCATCGCCGCTTTTGGCCGAGGAGCCGTCTTGATGACCGTTACCCCCGATCCTACCGGTCCCGGCCAGGAAAGCGTCTGGTCCTATCCTCGGCCGGCGGTGGCGGAACCCAGCCATCGTCATTTGCAGATCGTGCATCGCAATACCATCATCGCCGAGACCCGCCACAGCATCCGTACGCTGGAGACAAGTCATCCACCCAGCTATTACTTTCCTCCGGGCGATATCGCCCCCTTCGTTCTCAAACAGTCGCAGCGGCGCAGTATCTGCGAATGGAAAGGCGAAGCGATCTACTTCGATGTTCTGGTGAACGGCGAGACGCTGCGGGATATGGCCTGGAGCTATCCCGATCCGACCCCGCCCTTCAGAATTCTGCGTGACCATGTGGCTTTTTACGCCTGGCCTTTCGACGGGTGCTTTGCGGATGGCGCGCGGGTAACGCCGCAGCCAGGGCATTTCTATGGCGGCTGGATTACCTCTGATGTTGCGGGACCGTTCAAGGGCGCACCGGGCACCCAGCTCTGGTGACGGGCCGTGACCCATCCGCACGTCGCGCAAAGCAAAGGTCAGTCATGATACAGGACTGACCGTCCGCCGTCGATCGCGATGCTGGTAGCGTTAATGAAGGGTGCCTCATCGGACGCCAGGAACACGGCCGTCATGGCGACCTCCTCCGGGCGGCCAATGCGTTTCGGCGGGTGCAGGTCATAGGCCTTCTGCCGCTCGGCCTTCGGATCGGGAAAGGTGTTCCAGTAATCCTGCGCAATATCGGTCTCGACATAGCCCGGCGCGATGGCGTTCACCCGCACGCCTCGCGCCGCATATTGAATGCCAAGCGCGCGCGTCAGACCCAGAAGCCCATGCTTCGCCACCGGATACGGAAAGGTATTCGGGATGATGGTCGTGGAATGGCTGGAGGCGATATTGATGATACTACCCGCCTGTTGCGCCAGCATGACGGGCAGGACCGCCTTGCACATATGCCAGACACCATCGAGATCGACAGCGAAACAGCGCTTCCATTCCGCCTCTGTTGTTTCCAGCGGCTCATGGAAGACGTTGATTCCGGCATTGTTCACCAGCACGTCGATGCGTCCGAATGCCGCGAGCGTCGCCTGGGCTGCGCTTTCCGCCGCCCCGATATCGGCCACGTCGGTTTCGACGAAAAGACTGGTGGCGCCCAAGGCTTTCAGCGCGGCGGCCATGGCAGGGCCCGTCACCGGATCGCGTTCCGCGATGACGACCGTCGCCCCCGCTTCGGCAAAAGCGCGTGCGGTGGCAGCACCGATGCCGCGGCCCGCACCCGTGACGATCGCGATCTTGCCCTGAAGTCTATGAGCCATGGTCTTCACCAATCAACCACTGTGCCGTCCGGCAGAACCGCCTCGGTCGCGGCCATGATTTCCTGCTTGAAGGGATGCTTCGCCGCCACCGCCTCGTCGATTTCGACACCAAGGCCGGGCGCGTCCGGGATTTGCCAGTATCCGTCCACCATGCGGATCGGCCCGTGTAATACGTCACCATACCAGGGGACGGCACCGACCATCTCCTCCTGAATGACGAAGTTCGGGGTCGCGATGTCGAAATGCAGGGCAGCGACACCCGCCAAAGGCCCAAGGGGATTATGTGGCGCGATGCCGGCGCCGGCGAGTTCGGCCATGGCCGCGATCTTGCGCGCTTCCGTGAAGCCGCCGACATGGCAGAGATCAGGCTGTGCGATGTCGATGACGCGGGCCTGAAAGAAGGGCTCGAACTCCCATCGGTCAACCAGCCGCTCACCGGCCGCAAGCGGGACATGGCTGCGCGCCGCGATCGATTTGAGGCCAGCGATATCTTGCGGCGGCAATGGCTCTTCCACGAAAAGCGGGCGGCCGGCAGCCAGGGCGTCGATATATTGCAGGGCCGAGCCGGCCGAGGCGCAGCGGCCGTGAAAATCGACCATGAGTTCGACATCCTCGCCCACCGCACTGCGCAGATCCTGCATCATGCGCGCCACCTGGTCGATTGCGCGGACCGGGGCGGTGTAATGGGTATAGGGGATGAAGACGACCTTCATGGCGCTATAGCCAAGCGCCAGCACTTCATGGGCGCGATCGATCAGTGGCCCTGCTTCCATCGTATTATAGACAGCGTTGATCTCGCCGAGTCCGAGATGGGTATAGACCCGCACCCGATCGCGCGTCTTGCCGCCCAGCAAGCGCCAGACCGGCAGGCCGACGCTTTTACCCAGAATATCCCAAAGCGCCACTTCGATGCCGGCTATAGCGCTGCTGCCAATGACGCCAATGCGCCAAAAGCCATGCTTGTGCATGATGCGCACAAGATTTTCGATGTCGCGCGGATCACGACCGATGATGAGCGGTGCCAGATCCTCCACAGCGCCGGTGACGGCGCGGGTCTTCCATTCAAGGGTCGCTTCGCCCCAGCCGTAGAGGCCCGGCTGGTCGGTATCGACGCGCACAAAAATCCAGTTGCGCATCTCGGCATTGACGACGAGCGTGCGAATACCGGTGATTTTCATGCGATCAACCTCTTGGGCATAAAGGAGACGCGGCCATTCATAGCCGCGCCGGGTGCAAGCAGCCTGAGGCCGCCGAGATCAGGCGCGTGGTGGGCATCAGCCTGATGGGTCATCGCTTCAAAGCAGAAGTGATCACCGGCAAAATTCGGCTCGAAGATCTTATGGGGCATGAATACGAAATAATCCTGAAAGCCAGCATCCGCTTCGATATGCAAGCCGAGGGCATGCTCCGGCCAGATGATCTCTGCCGTGCCGTTCCAGCCCTTGAAACCGTTGTTGATCCAGCGCCGTGGCAGGGGACTGGCTGCGGAGAAATTCAGATCGGCCGGGATGGCGGTCATCGCCCCTGGCAGGAACTCCGCCTCTTCGGGAAAGAAGCCGGTTGCGTCTGCACGCAACGTGGTCTGCGGCGTCAGCGGAAAATAGGGGTGCAGGCCTAGTCCAAACGGCATGCTTTCTGCCGAGCGATTGCGGACCGACAATGTGACGGTCAGCCTTGGCTGAGGATGTGTCGTTAACTCATAGGCGATCTCCGCCTCATAATCATAGGGGCTTTGTGCGTCCGCTGTCCGCCGCAGCCCGAAGCGGATGCTGGCCTCGCATTGTGCCAGAACCTGCCAAACGCTGAGCCACCCGTCGCCATGGAGGGAATGACGGTCCCAGGGCTGATTGGGCAAAAGCCGGTAGCCGCGCTCCGCGACCTGAAAGTGGTTGCCCCGCACGCGATTGCAGTAAGGCACAAGCGGAAAGCAGCTTGCGGTGAGCGGATCGCCATCATGCCCGCTGCCGTCTCGCATCAGGAGGTGGGGAACGCCACCGGCGTCACACCAGCGAAAGCCACAGATCACCGCCCCGCGACGGTCAAGATCGACCGTCAACGGACCGTATGACAGCACAAACCGATTACCGCCCATTCGTCTTCAAACCGGATGATGACCTTGCTGGCTCGCCCAGGGGGCACACATTTTTTCTCCCGTTTCCCTGTCTTTCGCTTCCCTTACAGGTGGGAAACAGTATGATTGATGACGACAATAGTAGGATGAATAAGATATGCAAGTCGGAAATAACGCACGGCCGCGGGTTCACCAGAATGTTGTGATGGACCTCGCCCGGCGCATTCTTTCCGGGGAGATTGCGGCCGGCGCGCTGATGCCGAGCATGCAGGACTTGAGTGACGAGCTGGGCGTCAGCCGATCTGCAATGCGCGAAGCCATCAAAGTTCTGAGTGCCAAGGGCATGGTGGAGGTGCGACCGCGGACAGGCACGCGCATCCGCCCGCGCGCGAGCTGGAACCTGATGGACCCGGAATTGCTGTCCTGGTGCGGGCCGGAACTCGACCAGCGATTTCTTGCCAGCCTGTTGCAATGCCGTTTGCTGATCGAGCCTGGCGCGGCGGCGCTGGCGGCGTCCAACGCCACGGCCGCGCAGCTTGCGGTGATGGAGGATGCCTTCCATCGCATGCGGGACGCCGCCACGCTCGGCGAGCGCGTTGAAGCCGATCTCGATTTTCATGTCGCCGTGCTGAGTGCGAGCGGGAACATTTTTCTGGAGCAATGGGGCAGCACGATCTCGTCGGTCTTGCTGGCGGCTTTTCGCATATCGACAGAAACGGCGATGTCTGACGATGAAGCTTTCGATGTTCATGCCGAGGTGCTGGAGGCGATCAGGCTGCGCAGCGAGCAGAGGGCGGACCGGGCCATGCGCCGGCTTTTGACGGTGGCGGCCAAGGATCTGCATCTCGGTGCCAAGGCGGTGAAAAAGGTCTCGTGATATAAGTGCGACGGGCATAAGACGGACTTGACTATTTTAATCATCCGACATTTGATGACCCGAGACTTCAGCCGTCGTGGAAAATTCCAGGAAGGGCAAGGATAGGCGCCTGCCGTGTTTGAAAAGAGAATATCGGTGGTATTCTTCGATCGGTTCTTAGTAAGAACAAATAAAAAAGTAATAGTGGGGGATGAGTTCATGAATCGGATCAAGTCGGCTGCGACAATTGCTGCCATGTCTGCCATTGGATTAGGTGTCATCGGCCCTCTGTCGGCGGCTTATGCCGCGGATACGTCTTTGACGATCGCCTATATCCAGAAACAGGGCGATCAGCAGTATTTCGTCGATGAGGCGCAAGGCGCGCGGGATGAGGCTAAGGCGCTCGGCAATGTCCACGTCAATGTCATCAACGTGCAGATGGATTCCAATGCGGCGATCAGTGCGATGAACGTGATGATCGGTCAGCAGGTGGGTGGGATTGCGATCGTCGTGCCGGACCAGCAGATCGGCCCGCAGGTGATCGATATGGCCGGTCAGGCCAAGATCCCGCTTGTCTCCTCCGATGATCCGATCAAGAGCGGCACGGGGACGGTTGCCCCCTTCGTCGGTTTCGATGGCTATCAGATGGGCTTCAAAGTGGGTGAAGCCGCCGGTCAGCTCTACAAGAAGGCAGGCTGGGATACGAAGGGGACGAAGATTGCCGCCGCTTTCGAGCAACAGCTTTCCGTCTGCCAGGATCGTGAGCATGGCGAGGAGGATGGCTTCAAATCGGCGGCCGGCGCCGATCTTCCGGCTGTCATCAAGATTGGCACGGATAATTCCGTGGTCGATGCCCAGAACCGCACCGGCGCGGTGCTCACGGCCAATCCGCAGATCAAGCACTGGATTGTCTGGGGCTGCAATGATGAGAACGAAACCGGCGCCGTTACGGCGCTGGCCAATGCCGGCATGACGCCGGACAATATCATCGGCGTCGGCCTTGGTGCCTACTTGACCTGTAAAGACTGGCAGGCTGGGCAGGCGTCCGGCAACAAGGCCGCGCTGTTCATCAGCGGTCATGACGTCGGCAGCGCCGCAGTGCAGGTATTGGTTGATAGCATCCGCAATCACACGCCGCTGCCGCCCAAGACGATTGCAAAGACAACAATTGTGACGCCCGAGACCTGGAAGGGTGTCATGGGCAGCTGCAGCTAGAGGCGCGATCCGATACGGGATCGGCTGACACGCGTGCGAGGCAAGAGACCATGACCGGTACGGTTCTGCTGCATATGGACAATGTCGCGAAGCGCTTTGGCGTGGTCCAGGCGCTGCGCGGCGTGTCGCTGAATGCCCGTGCCGGGGAAGTGCTGGCCCTGTTGGGAGAGAACGGGGCCGGCAAATCCACCCTCTTGCGGCTGATGAGCGGTGTTCATCAGCCGGACAGCGGCAGCATTGCCGTGGATGGCAAAAGCATGGTCTTCGCCACGCCGCATGCCGCCCGTGGTGCCGGCGTGCGCGTGGTGGTGCAGGAACCCGAGATCATCCCCGATGTTTCGGTTGCTGAGAATGTCTATGCCGGTGACCTGCCGCGCCGGGGCCGCATCTTCGATCGCGGCGCGCTGCACCGACAGTTGGAGCAGGATTTGGCGCGCTACGGTTTCACGGGTGTTTTGCGCGCTGAGCAAATGGGCCGGACGCTGTCACCGGCGCAGCGTCAGGTGGTGGAGATCTTGCGCGCGCTGACTGGCGGTGCGCGCGTCATCGCCTTCGACGAACCGACGTCTTCACTTTCGGATCATGAGGTGGAAAGCCTGTTCCGCCTGATTGCGCAACTCAAGACCGAAGGCATCGCCATCATCTATGTCTCTCATCGCATGAAGGAGATCTTCCGTATCGCCGACCGCATCCTTGTCTTGCGCGACGGCACGTCCGTGGGCGAACGCGCCGCCGCCGAGACCAGCGAGCCGGAGCTGGTACGTATGATGGTGGGGCGTGATCTGTCGGCACTCTTCGCGCGTAGCCCGCGCAGCATCGGCCGCAGCGTGCTGCGCGTGCATGAAGTCACCACGACAGACGTGCGTGACATCAGCTTTGAGGTGAGGGCCGGGGAGGTGGTGGCGTTGGCCGGCTTGGTGGGCGCCGGCCGCACCGAGCTTGCCCATGCCATCATCGGCGATACGCCGATCCTGTCCGGCCATGTGGAGGTTGAGGGCAAGCGCTTGGTCTTGCGCTCGCCCCGCGATGCAGTGCGCGCGGGGCTTGCCTTGGCACCGGAGGAGCGGAAGCAGCAGGCGCTGCTGATGAAGCGGTCGGTACGGGATAATATCTGTCTCGCCGTGCTGGGGAGGCTGCAGAAATGGCACTTCGTCAGCCGGCGCGAAGAAAGCCGTATCGCGCAGCGCTATGTTCAGGAATTGCGCGTGCGCACACCCACCATCAATCAGGACGTATCGACGCTCTCGGGTGGCAATCAACAGAAGACCGTGCTCGCCCGCTGGCTGGCGCGCGATGCAAAACTATTGATCCTGGATGAGCCGACCCGCGGCGTTGATGTCGGTGCCAAAGCGGATATCTACGCCATCATCGACAAGCTCGCGGCGCAGGGCAGCGCCATCCTCGTCATTTCCTCCGAATTGCCGGAGGTATTGGGCCTCGCGGACCGCATCATCGTCATGCAGGGCGGGCGGGTGCGGGGTGAGTTGAACCGGGCGGAGGCAACGGAAGAAAAGATTCTCAGCCTCGCCATTCTGGAGGATGCGGCATGACGACCTCTGCCCAAGAGCCGGTCAAGATGGCAACCGCCGCGCACAGCGCATTGCCGCGCCGGGTGCTGGCGGCTGTCGGCGTGCAGAATGTGAGCCTGCTGTTGGCGCTTGTCGTGCTGGTCATTTTCATCGGCGCCCAGAACAGTAATTTTTTCTATACCAGCAATATCGCGACGATCGGCACGACCATCGCGATTGTGGGCGTCCTGGCTGTCGTGCAGACCGTCGTCATGCTGCTCGGCGGGCTTGATATTTCGGTCGGAAGCCAGGCGGGGCTGACCTCCGTGCTCTCGGCCATGGTCTTCACGGCGACAGGCAGTGCGCTCGCGGGTATTGCGGCGGCGCTGGCGCTCGGGCTTTGCCTCGGCCTGCTCAATGGCATCATCATCATCTACGGCCGTGTCAATGCGGTCATCGCGACGCTGGCAACTTTCGCGGCCTTTCGTGGCATGGCCAATCTTATTTCAGATGGCCGTGCGCAGGGTTATACGGGGATGGATCACCTTTTCGTCTTCCTGGCGCGCGGGGACATTATCGGCATACCGGTGCTGATCTGGATACTCGTCGTGGTTGCAGCCCTCATTCAGGTGATGCTGCATTTCACTGATATCGGGCGCAACATCTACGCCGTGGGCGGCAATGCCACGGCCGCGCGCCTGGCCGGCATTCCGCTCAACCGCTATATCGTCGGCTGCTATATGCTGGTGGGACTGGTCGCGGGTCTGGCAGGTATCCTTCTGACCGCGCGCACGGGGTCCGGCCAGCCGACATCCGGCAGCCAGGGGCTGGAATTGCAGTCGATCACCGCCGCCGCACTGGGCGGCGTCGCCCTGCAAGGCGGCCGCGGCACCATCGTCGGCACGATCCTGGCTGTTATTCTGCTGGGCGTGCTGGAGAACGGGCTGATTATCCTGAACGTGAACAGCTTTTGGCAGGACATCGCGCAAGGTGCCTTGCTTATCATTGCCGTCGTCATCCAGCAGCGACGCGCCAATACCCGGGGCGTCGGCCTGCCCTGACCATGACGCCTTGTCCGCGAGCGGCGGCGCGCGAGGATTATAGAATGGGCTCGCTGGTTTTTGTGGGAACTCTCACGCGCCCCGTTCCACATTTCGAGGCAAAGGGTGGCGCGGGCATTCATGTTCTGCGGCTGGATGAGACAAACGGCCACCTCAGCACGCTCTCTGTCACAGCAGATGCTGTCAATCCGCACTACCTCGCCTTTGACGAAACCAGTTCAACCCTCTACGCGGCAAGCGAGGTGATGGACTGGCCGCAAGGCCGTCTCACGGCCTATCGGTTTGAGCCCGCTACGGCCAGGCTGGCCATGACGAATACGCAGCCAACCCTCGGCCATTTGACCTGTTTCGTATCCCTTGATCAGGCACGCCAGCATGTCGTCGTGGCAAACTACAGCATGCGCCCAGAAGGTGCAGGGCCGGACAGCGCCTTCGCCGTGTTTCCGGTCGCAGGCGGGACGATCAAGCCTGCGAGCAGCGCGGTCAGCCGGCGCGGCGGCGGCCCCGATGCCGTCCGGCAGGAGCGCAGCCATGCGCATTGCATTCAGCAATTGCCCGATGGCCGCCTCGCTGCCACCGATCTCGGCAGCGACGCGGTTCTGATCTATGCCTTCGATGCTGCTTCGGGACGGATAGGACAGGAGCCGGATTGCATCATCGCCATGCCACCGGGCGCCGGGCCGCGGCATTTCGTTTATGATCGCGGAGGCACGCGCCTTTTTGTCGTCAATGAAATGGCATCGACCGTCTCGGTTCTGGTGAAGGACGGCGACGGGTTCACCTTGGGTCAAACGGTGTCGGTCCTGCCGCCGGACGTAGAGGCGCCTGATCGCTATGCCGCTGGCATTGTCATGGGCCGTGCCGGGGACCACGTCTATGTCAGCAACCGTCGGCCGGATACGATCAGCCTGCTGCGCGTCAATGCATCAAGCGGTGAATTGCAGCTGGCCGGCTGCTGGCCGTCTGAAGGCCGGACACCACGCAGCATGGCGATGAGCGCCGATGGCCGCTACCTGCTGGTCGGCAACCAGGACAGCGGTGCGATTGCGGTCTTTGCGATCGACGCCACAACCGGTGCTCTATCCTTCGCCAGCAGTTTCCCGATCAAGGCGCCCATGTGCGTCGTGACCGTGGCCAACCCATAGCTGCTGCTACTGCTACTGCTACTGCTGCTGCTGCAATTCCCTGATATGTCGCGACGCCAAACCCGCACTAGCCGCGCGGGAAGGGCATCAGCGTTGTCAAAAATATACGCCTGAATTGCGATTTTATATTAGACGCACCCAACACAATAGTACAATTATAGGGTTATGTTTGAAAGACCGATACTTATTCGTATTATCGACCTTGCGTCATGCTGACCCTCCACTGCCGCCAGGGTGGCCTGCCCTCCTCGGCCATCACGCGTAGCATCCGGCATGCCGGCATAGTGCGCTGCCGCCACGACGCCCTGTACCAGGCTATGACGTCGATCGATCATCGGCGCATCGCCCCCCGACCGCGTCATCACAATGTCCTGAGGCACAGAGAATGACACGTCGCCTCCATCTCGGGCTGAACGTGCTGTCGGACGGTATGCATCCCGCCGCCTGGCGTGCACCCTTTGCTGATCCCTTGGGCTTCATCAAGCTGGAGCAATGGACGCATCTGGCCCGCGTCGCCGAGCGCGGCACGCTGGATGCAATCTTTCTGGCCGATATCCCGTCTCTTACCGCAAAGGGTGACGGTCCTCTCGCGGGGCCGCCGCTGGCGCTCGACCCGATCGTCTTGCTGTCTGCGCTCGCCTCGGTGACCTCCCATATCGGGCTGATCGGCACCGTCTCGACCTCGTTTGAGGAGCCTTACAACGTTGCGCGCCGTTTCTCTTCGCTCGACCATCTGAGCCACGGCCGCGCCGCCTGGAATATTGTCACCACGGCGGATGCCGCAGCAGCTCAGAATTTTGGCGCACAACCTCATCTTCCTCGTGCCGAGCGCTATGCGCGGGCAGAGGAGTTCGTTGATGTTGTCAAAGCGCTGTGGGATAGCTGGGATGATGACGCATTGATTGTCGAGCAGGATACCGGGCGATTTACGGCGCCCGGTTCGGTGCGCCGGATCGATCATCGCGGCACGCATTATCATGTGGCGGGGCCGCTCAATGTACCGCGCTCGCCGCAGGGGCGGCCGGTTTTGGTGCAGGCCGGCGGATCGCCCGCCGGTCTACTGCTGGCTGCGCGTCACGCCGACATGGTCTTTGCGGCCCAGGCCTCGCTGCAGGACGCAGGCGCCTATGCGCGCGAGTTGCGGCGGCTGACCGCGGCGCAGGGCCGCCCCGCCGACGCCGTGCGCATTCTGCCTGGACTGTCCTTCATTCTGGGTGGTACCGAGGCGGAAGCGCGGGCGCGGTCCGATGCCCTGAATGAATTGGCGGGTGACCGCAGGCTGCACAATTTCGCCTGGCAACTGGGGGTTGATGCCGACGCCCTGTCCTGGGACAAGCCGCTGCCCGATTGGCTGCTGCAGACCACGGAACTGTCCCGCGTGTCACAGGGTGCGCGTGATGTCGTGCTCAATTTGGCGCGGCGCGAGCGGCTGACCGTGCGGCAGCTTCTGGATCGTGTGATCACCTGGCATCGCCTGGTGATCGGCACGCCGGAACAGCTGGCCGATGCGATCAGCGAGTGGTTCCTGGCCGGCGCTGTCGATGGCTTCAATCTCATGCCCGATGTGCAGCCGTCCGGGCTTGAGGCCTTCGTCGATCATGTCGTCCCGATCCTGCGCCGCAGGGGTTTGTTCCGTCAGAGCTATGAAGGCAATACGCTGCGCGATCATCTCGGCCTTGCCCGGCACTCGAACCGTTTCCTTCCTCGCCAGCTGGCCGGATGACGGCGCATCGCCTTGGCTGCCATCCTCTCCATCCCCCCAGGATAATGCCGTGACAAAACGCCTGATCTTCAACGGCTTCTCGATGAATGCCGTGTCCCATGTCTATCACGGCCTATGGCGCCGCCCGGAAAGCCTGCAGACACTATTCAACGATCTGGAAACCTGGGTCTCTCTCGTCAAATTGCTCGAAAAAGGCAAGTTCGATGCCTTTTTTGTCGCCGATATTCTGGGCGTCGACGCGATCTTCAAGGAGTCCTGGGACACCTATATTCGTGAGGCGGTGCAGATCCCGATCAATGATTCCGGGGCGCTCGTCGGGGCGCTGATCCAGTCGACCGAGCGATTGGGGCTGGTTCTGACCAGTTCCATTCTTCAGGAACATCCCTTCAACTTTGCGCGCAAACTCTCCACCCTCGACCATCTGAGCAAGGGGCGCGTCGGCTGGAATATCGTCACCAGCGTCAGCCACAATGCCGCTCAGAATTTCGGCTTCGACCGTATCGTCCCGCATGACGAGCGGTATCGTTGGGCTGAGGAATATGTCGATGTCGTCTACAAGCTCTGGGAGGGCTCCTGGGACGAAGACGCGGTTCGCGATGACAAGGCCGGGAATGTCTATGCGGACCCGGCGCGGGTTCACCGCATCCATCACCATGGCCAGCGCTATAAGGTGCTCGGGCCGCATCTCAGCCAGCCGTCGCGGCAAAGGACGCCTGTTCTGTTCCAGGCCGGATCGTCGCGGGCCGGACGCGCCTTTGCGGCGCGTCATGCCGAGGGTACCTTCATCGCCGCGGTCAATCCGCAAGGCGCGCGGCGGCAGATAGAGGAGACGCGGGCCCTTGTGCGGGCATCGGGACGCAATGCCGATGACCTGCTTTTCGTGCAGGGGCTCTCCTTCGTCGTGGGCGGCACGGAGGCGGAGGCACAGCGCAAGGCGCGTGACCTGGCCGAGGATATCAGCGTCGATGGATTGCTCGCCCATATCAGCCGTGATCTTGGGGTCGATCTTGGTCTGCTTGATCCGGGGCGTCCCGTGGATGATCTCGAGATCGAGGGCGTGCAGGGTCTTATCCGCGCCTTTGAGGAAGGCAATCCCGGGCAGCGCGCAACCGTCGCGGATCTGGGCCGGGCCTATGCGCTGAGCACCCAGATTATCGGCACACCCGAGACGATCGCCGATCAGCTTAGCGAGTGGCAGGCAGCCGGGATCGATGGCGTGAATATGATCTATCACACCACCCCGGGTTCCTTTGCCGAGTTTATCGAGGGCGTCATTCCAGTTTTGCAGCATCGCGGGCTGGCGCAGAAGGACTATGCCGAGGGCAGTTTCCGCGAGCGTCTTTTCCCTGGCCGCTCGGCACGGCTCGTCGATCGCCATCCCGCGGCCGCCTATCGCGGGGCCTTTTCACAGCCGGACGCCGAGATCCCGCGCGCCGCCGGATAAACGGCCACGCCGTTGAAAGGACATCATGATCACGCTCGATTCGCTTACCAAAACATATGTGACCCGTTCGCGCACGGCTAACGTGCTCGAGCACATCGATCTTCAGGTTGAAAGTAACGAGATTCTGGCGGTCGTCGGGCCTAGTGGCGCCGGGAAAAGCACGCTGGCCCGCTGCATCAATCTGCTGGAGCGTCCGACTTCGGGTTCGATCATCGTCGATGGCGTCAATCTTACCACGCTGCCTGAGGCTTTGCTGCCCGCGGCGCGGCGATCCATCGGTACCGTTTTCCAGGCCTCCAACATGCTCAGCCGGCGCACTGCGGCTGAGAATGTCGCGCTGCCGATGGAATATATGGGGGTCGTCGAGACCCAGCAGAAGGAACGCGTCAGCGAATTGCTAGACCGCGTCGGCATGCTCGCGCATGCGCATCACTACCCGCACCAGCTTTCGGGTGGACAGCGCCAGCGCGTCGGCATTGCCCGCGCTCTGGCACTGCGGCCGTCCGTTCTTCTGGCGGATGAGGCAACCTCGGGCCTGGACCCGGAGAATACAGCCTCCATCATCGCGCTCATCAAGGAAGTCCGCGCCGATCTCGGCCTCACGGTGATCATGATCACGCATGACATGCAGGTTGTGCGGAAAATCGCAGACCGCGTCGCCCGCCTGTCCCATGGCCGCGTCGTTGAAACCGGCAGCCTGCTTGATCTGCTCGGCAACCCGGCCTCCTCCCTTGGCCAATCCCTGCTGCCTGCCGTGGAGGTGCCGCCGCATGCGGCGGATACCGAGATCTGGCGGGTGAGCTATCCCCTGGCACCCAAGCTGCAGGATTGGCTTGGGCCGCTGACTACCGAGATCGGCATCACGCCGGAGGTCTTCTTTGCGGCCAATGAGACGATCGGCGATGTCAGGGTCGGGCAGGCCGTTCTGGGCCTTCCTGCCGGCGCCGGTGAGCGCCTGGGTGCGGCGCTGCGCCGCCGGGGTGCGGCCGTCGCCCGCCTGGACGGCGGTGAGGCTGGGGAGGGGCGCGGTGCTGACCTAGTCTCCGCCGCGGGCGCGCAGCTGGAGCGGGTGGCATGAGCGCGGGCGCCGTGGCGACCGTCGTCACCCTGCGGCCGGCCCTGCCGGATACGCCGCTCTCGGCCTTGCCGGGCCTGCTGATCCCTGCCTACGGGCAGACGCTGCTGATGGTCGGCATTGTCATGGTCATCGTCGTGGCACTCGGCCTACCGCTTGGCGTCCTCGCCTATAATGCCGGGCCGCGCGGCCTGTTTCCGAACCGGCGGCTGAGCAGCGCGCTCAGCCTGGTGATCAGCCTTGGCCGCTCATTGCCATTCCTCGTTCTGATGGCGGCCATCATCCCGTTCACCTTGCTCATCACCGGCACGACGATCGGGACGCCGGCGGCCATCGTGCCGATGGTGGTGGCGGGGACGCCCTTCTTCGCGCGGCTTGTTGAAAATGCATTGCGCGACCTGCCGGAAGGCCTCGCCGATCTCGGCCTCGCCTCAGGCGGCTCGACCTTGCAGGTCATCCGCAGCGTGCAGCTGTCCGAAGCCTGGCCGACGATCATCGGCAGCATCACTATCAATACGATCGCGATGATCGAGTATTCGGCGATTGCCGGCACAATCGGGGCAGGCGGCATCGGCTATCTGGCCGTGACCTACGGCTACCAGCGCTTCGATCATACGGTGATGGTGGCGACCGTCATCGTTCTGATCCTGACAGTCGCGTTGGTGCAGCTGGTGGGCGATTTCCTGGCGCGGCGCGCACAGCCTTATTGAGTCTTCCTCTTCCTCCCAATCCCAAATCCCTCTTCAGGAATGCATCGAACATGGCCATTTCTCCCCCGGATAAAGACGGCAGCCGCGGCTTCGCGGTGCAGCGCCGCCGCCGCTGGCCCTGGCTTGTGGGCGGCGTTGCGGCTGTCGCCATCATCGCCGGTGGCGTGGTCGCGCTGCGCACCGCCGGCACGACCTCGACCATCGAGACGCCAGGAAGCGTTTTGAAAGTGGCCTATCTGGACAGCGATTCGGCTGAGCAGGCGCTGATCGGCTATGTGTCGCAGACGCTGGCGCCAGCGCATGGCATCAAGGTTGAAGGCGTATCGCTTGGCGACAGCACGCAGATCAATCGTGCGGTCAGCCAGGGGCAGATCGCTGGCACGGTGTTTCAGCACCGCTTCTGGCTGGGGCAGGTGCTTGCCGCCAATCCCAGCTTCAAGGAAGAGCCCGGCACGGGTCCGATCTTTCATTGGGTCTTTGGCGTTTGGTCGCAGAAATACGCCCATCTCGGCGATATCCCGGATGGGGCTTCGATTTCGCTCCCAGCCGACCCGGCGAATGAGGCGCAGGCGCTATGGCTGCTGGAGAATGCCGGGCTGATCAAGATCAAGGATGGTGTCCAGCGCTGGACCGCGGGCCTGCCGGATATTCAGTCCAATCCGCATAACTTCCGTTGGGTTCTGCTCGATCTGGGTGCGCAGCCACGCGGCTTGCAGTCATTGGATGCGGCGGTCGGCTATGCGGAGTCTTTTCTCTCGGCGAAGCTGCCCGCGGAAGATCTGATTTATAGCCCCCGCTCGCCGGATCAGTTCGCATCCGTCCTTACGATCGGCTCTCAGTTTAAAGGCAGCGACAATATCAGAAAGCTCATCGCAACCTTCGAGGACCCGCGCCTGCAGGCCTTCATTGCGACCGATCCGCGGACCAAGCCGATGATTCAGCCGGCGAGCGCGCCAGGCACGGTCGCATCATCGCAATAGGGGCGGGGGGCGCGACCCGGATGCCGCCCAGGATGATGGGCAGGCCGGCGCGCAGACGCGCGCGGTGACGGGACCGCCGCCATAGGCACGCACCACATCCAGCAGGCGTGGGTCGAGCGAATTCTCGACGGCCACAATTTTCCTTCTGGCTGCTTCGGGCGGGGTGGGTCTGGCGCGCTCAGATGGGCAGGCCGAGTTCGGCATGCTGTCTGCGCGACAGGCCCAGTACCACGAGCCGGTGGGATTCTACGATATAGGCGCGCAGATCAGGGTCCGATAGGCCTGGCTTGCCATGATGCTGAATCCATTTCAGCCCGCGCGAAGCAAGATAGGGCGCGGGCCGCAGGCCAGGCTGGTCCTTCAGCAGGTCATAGGACATCGGGCTGGTCTTGAAGGTAATGAGCATCGTCCGGCCTTGAGGAACGCCAATGGCGAAGACCCGGGCGCCGACCTTCCAAACATCCGACCCACCCCATTGCACGACATGGGTGGTGGCCTTCAGGCCGCCGCAGAAGGTATTGAAACCATCGCGCGTCATGGCCCGCCGTCAGGCCAAAGATGGCGGGGCGAGGCCGCGCTGCGCGAATTCCGCCGCCTTGCGCACATGGCGCATGCCCTCGCACAGGGCAAAAGCGCCATGCGCCGGAAGGAACGTGTCAAAGGAGAGCGCGGCGAGGCGCCGGATGCTCGCGAGCGTCGCGGAGACGCTGCAATCGGGAATATCCTGCAAAATGACCGTGCCGCCGGCAAAGACGGCATCGCCGGCAACGAGCATGGTCTTTTCCCCGAGGGTCACGAGAAAGGAACAGTGATCCGCGCTATGGCCCGGCGTTTCCACCATGCGGATGCTGGCCGCGCCGATGCGTGTGACACTGTCATCGGCCAGCACATCATCGATCGTGGCGCCCTGCCACTGATAGCTGTCGGGATAGACGCCGAACCGCCGGGCGGTATCGAGGTTGATGCGCGTCTCGTCATGGGATTGCATGCGGACAGCGGCTTCTCGCCCGGCATGGAGCGTGACGGTTTGAGGGAGCTGCGAGAGGATCGGCGCCACACCGCCTGAATGATCGGCATGCGCATGTGTCAGGAAGATGTGTTTGAGATCGGCGGGATCGAGGCCATTGTCCATCAATTCGCCAAGCAATGGCGCGATGTCACGTCCTGCGCCGCTATCGAACAGGACAAGCCCGTCACCAGTTTCAATCAGCCAGGCGTTGCAGTCATAAGCGTCCGTCAGCGAAAACCCCATAAAGCCGCTGGCCACAAGATGAATCTGTGGTGAAACGCGCATCCTGCATCCTTTCAATCCGCAGATTATTCCGAGAAAGTTTTTAGGGTAGACAGGGTGGCATGACAATGCGGAACCCTTCTCGACTAACCTGGAACGCGGTAGCGTGACATGTCGTGGCATGCAGAGGGACGGCGCGCTTGAAACTCAGCGGCAAGGTTGTGGTGGTGACGGGCGGTGCCTCTGGCCAGGGGGAGGCAAGCTGCCGCCTTTTCGCCGCAGAAGGTGCGAAGGTTGTGGTGGCCGACTGGAACAGCGCGGGCGCGGCACGCGTCGCGGATGACCTCGGCGCCGCGGCCTTCACGGTCGATGTGTCGCAGGAAGACCAGGTCGCGGCCATGATCGACTTCGCCTGCCAGCGCTTCGGCAAGCTTGATGTGCTGTTCAATAATGCCGGCGTCGGCTACAGCTCCAGCGCGCGTTTCAAGATGGCGAGCATTGTCGAGACACCAGGCGATGCCTGGGATGCGATCCTTGGCATCAATCTCAAAGGCCAAGCCATGGGCTGCAAATACGCCATTCCGCGGATGCTGGAAGCAGGCGGCGGCGCCATCATCAACAATGCCTCCATCATGGCGATTGCCGGCGTGCCGGGGGCCGACGCTTACACGGCGGCCAAGGGCGGTGTCATCGCCCTGACGCGCACACTCGCCGTGGAATGGGCAAGCCAGGGCATCCGCGTGAACTGCATCTGCCCGGGCACGATCGAGACGCCGATGGTGGGCGCCATTACCAGCGATGCCGAACGCACGCGGCTGGGTGACAGCACGCCGATGAAGCGGGTGGGGCAAGCGGATGAGATTGCGCGCGCCGCGCTGTTTCTGGCCTCATCCGATAGTTCCTATGTTACTGGCGTCATGCTGCCGGTGGACGGAGGATGGTCGGCCCTGTGAGCGGGCATCTTCTCGGCATCGATATCGGTACATCCGTGGTGAAAGCCGCGGCTTTCGATCGTGCCGGGCATGAAATTGCATCCGCGACGCGGCCTACCACGATCTCGACGCCGCATCCCGATTGGGCCGAGGCCGATCCTGCTGAGGTGTGGGACGCGGTCTGTATGGTGATTGGCCAGGTGCTGATGGCGGTGCCGGCCGCGACTATTGCAGCGATTGGTGTATCCGGCGCCATGGTCGGCGCCTGGCTTGTGGATGGGCAGGGCCGCCCGCTGCGCCCGGGCATTTTCTGGAACGATGGGCGGGCGCAGCCCCTGATCGACGATATGATCGCGCAAGACCCTGCCTTCATGTCCAAGATTTTCGCCGAATCCGGTTCCGCCATGCAGCAGGGCTGCACGCTGCCGGTGCTCGCCTATCTGGCGCGGTATGAGCGCAATCTTCTGGCCTGTGCGGCCGCGGTGATTGGCGCCAAGGATTTCATCCGCGTCACACTGACCGGTGTCATTGCCACCGATATCGTGGAAGCCGCCGTCGCTCCGGGAAGTGCCAGGGCGCGCGGGCGTTCGCCCCATCTGCTCACGCTGTTCGGCCTTCAGGATTGGGCCCATCTTCTGCCTGAGCCGCAGCTTTGCGAAAGCATCGCGGGCTTTGTCACGGATGCTGCGGCGATGGCGACGGGACTGCGCGCCGGCACGCCGGTCGCGATCGGCGCGGGGGACGTTGCGGCCAGCGTGATCGGCGCCGGCGGCTTGGCGCCGGGCGCGGCGGTCAGCATTCTCGGCACCACCTGCCTCAATGGAATTGCGGTTTCGGCGCCCGTTTTCACGCCGCCTGATCTTGGTATTCTGTTCACGCTGCCGGGCGATCTTTGGCTGCGCGCCATGGTCAATGTTGCAGGCACGACGAATCTCGATTGGGCGCTGGCGACCCTGTGCCCGGATATCGCGGCGCTCGCGGATGCCTATGACAGACTGGCTGGCCTCGCCGGACAGTCGCCGGCGGGTGCGCAGGGTGCTGTCTATGTGCCCTATCTCAGCGAGGTCGGCATCATCGCGCCTGTGCTGGCGCCCGGTGCGCGCGGCGGTTTCGCAGGTCTCACGCCGCGGCACCGTCGGCCCGATATGCTGCGCGCCGTATACGAAGGTGTGGCCTATGCCATTCGCGACTGTTTCGCGGCAACGGAACTCGATTTTGAGAGCGTACGGCTGGTCGGTGGCGGCGCGCGCAGCGCCTTCTGGCGGCAGATGATTTCCGATGTCTTGAACCGGCCGGTTGAGGTGCCGGAGGGGCGTGAATTCGGCGCCAAGGGTGCGGCGCTGCTCGCGGGCACGGCGATCGGCTGGTATCGCTCGATCATCGACGCCTCCTCGGTCACCTGCCGCATTTTGCATCGGCATGAGCCGGCGGGTGATGGGCGCTATGACACTGGTTTCGCGCTATACCGAACCTATGCCGGGGCGCTGGCGCGCGCCGCACCTGATCAGGGATCAAAATCATGACGGAGTCTGCTTTCGCCTATCTGGCACTGGCCGCGGATGCCCTGGCGAAGCTGCATATCGGTCAGGAAGCGGCCTTCGATGCAGCGGCTGACGCCATCACCACGGCCTTGTCTGCAGACCGGTTGATCTATCTCTTCGGCACCGGCCATTCCCATATGCTGGCGGAAGAAGGGCATTATCGCGCCGGCGGCCTCGCGGCGGTGGTGCCGATCCTGACGCCGGCGCTGATGCTGCATGAGGGTGCGGTGGAAAGCACCAGGCGCGAGCGGGAGAGCGGGCTGGCGGCCGAAATTCTGGCGCGCTACCCGATCGAAGCGAACGACGTACTCATCATCTTTTCCAATAGCGGTGTGAATGCCGTACCGGTGGAGGCCGCGGAATATGGTCGCTGCGCGGGCGCGCGCGTGATCGCCGTGACCTCGGACGCCTATTCGCGCGCGGCAGCGGCCGGCCGGACAAGGCTTTTCGACATCGCCGATATTGCCATCGATAATCGCACGGTGCCGGGTGACGCCGGATTTCAGGCCGCCGAGGGCCAGCCGGCAGTGGGTCCGCTATCGACCGTCATCGGCGCGGCGATCCTGAATGCCTTGTTGGCCGAGGCCGTTGCGCGCATGGCGCGGGCGGGCTCGGACGCGCCGATCTATGTCAGCGCCAATATGCCGGGCGCGAAAGACCGCAATGCAACGCTGGTCGCGCGCTATCAGGGGCGCAACCAGCATTTGTAGTCAGGCGCAGCAGCTTTTTTTGTTAACGGCTGGCGGCAGGTCGATAACCGGGTTCTGATCGAAAAAGCCCGAGGGCATCAGTTTAAAGCCGCAGACCACACAGGGCTGCACGGGATGGTCTTCCGGCCGCGTGATATGGTGCAGGCCGAAACTATGCCAGAGCACGACATCAGCATTCTCGATCGGGCGGTCTGCCTTGGTCCATTTCGGCAGGCCCTCGGACTCCCCGTCCTTGGTGCTGGACTGATTGACGAATTCGCCGGCAGGATAACGCTCCTCCGGGTCATAGGCCGTCACCCAAAGCTGATGCTGGATGAAGCGTCCGCGCCGGCCGGAGGGGCTATCGGGATGCGTATAGGCCTGCACCGCCGACATCGGCTCCAGCTTGAAGGCGGTGGGTTTGCCGACCCAGTTGGTAACTTCAGGATTGGTGATACGCCAATAGCGGCTCTTGCCGAAGTCCACATCGCGCTGCGCGTTCAATTCGCTGACGAGGGGATTCTCTTCCATCAGGAAAGCATTGCCGTAAGGGTTCTCTGGCCCGAGCGGCAGGGCGCGGGTGTCGCATTCCGTCACCGTGTTGTTCGGTCCGTCCACTTCCATATCCAGCCGCGCGCAGAAGATATGCTGATGGATATGGCCGACGATACCGGGTGCGACTTCCGTGCCGAATTTCCCAGGCTGGCCAGGGTGGCAGGCGGCAGTGTTGATGATGCCGGTCGCTTTCATCTCATATTCGATGCGCCCGTCCTGATGCAGGTACCAGTAGGAGGCATATTCGTAATTGCCGATGGTGGAGATGGAGGAAATCACCAGCTTGCGGGCACGGCGCACATCGGTGCGCTCGGTCCGCACATCGAAATGCTTCCAGGACAGGCCGGCATCTTCCTCATGCAGGCAGATGGCATTGGTAATGGTGCGCGGCGTGCCATAAACAGTCGGCACCACGGCATCGAAGTAATGGATGGTGCCCAGGCAATCGCAGCCGAGCGTCAGCGAATTGGCCATGCGGCCGAAGCCGAGTTCGCCGCTGTCAAACACATTCTTGCGGTAATGGCTGCGTTCTGGCGTGCCGTAAGGCACGACCATTTCCGCGATCGAGGCGCGATAGACGATCGGCCGCCGCTCGCCGCCATGCGTGTAGCCGATGCGATACAGCACCAGACCCTCGCGCCCGTTGAAGCCGACGCGGAAATCCCAATTTTCCCAGGTCACCTTGTGGCCATCGACCGTGAAGCCCGCGCCGTCCGGCTGCACCACATCAAGCGCCGAGGAGGGCGGACGGAACTCCGTCAGCAGAGCCCCATCATAATTGCGCGGCGTGCGCGGCACGGGGATGTAATCGCCCGATTCCGCGAAGTGATCAACGACCTCCAATACTTCCAGGGTACTGACATCGATCAGTGCATGCAGGCCCTCCACCGGATGGGCATAATAATTGTCGAGCGGAAAGGTGCGCATCCAGATGAAGCAGTTGAGCACACGGCGCCCTTGCTCGATCGCATGGCCGAAATCGCCGACCGTCCAGGGATCGACGCACATGAAGTCCAGATCGTCGATCAGCCCGCGCTTGCGCAGCGCGTCCTGAAAGCGCGGATCGGCTTTGACGGTCTTCTCGATTTCCAGCACTTCTTCAATTGCGACCATGGCGCGAGCGTCTTCGCGGAAAATCTGCGACAGCAATTCGCCGCTGCCGAGATCGATCCGGCCGGTAACGACCCCCATGACACCACGGCGATAGATGTTGAAGCGGGCGACGCGCGGGAAGGAGGTGCCGTCGATATAGTCGCGCACCAGCTCCTTCGCCGGTTCGTCCAGATCGACCGTCTCCACCCGCAGATCCGCGCCCCAGTCGAAGTGTCTCGCGATCAGCTCGGCCGCACGGGCCAGTTCCGCGCCCGAAAGCGGGTCCAGCGGATGGGTTGCTGTCCGCGTCTCGGTGACGATGCTGTCCATCGATCTTTCTCCTGCTCTGTCTGCGGCGATCTTACACGAAAGGTTTCGGGTCCATGAAGCGCTGAAGTGCATTCAGGGTGATCCGCGAGATGTTGTTCTCGTAATTGTTCCAGGGCAGCGACCCGCACCAGGCGATTGAACCCGTCGCAAAGACCGCGCCGCCCGCCGGCGTCTCATAAAAACTGAGGTCAGCCCGCACGCGCTCATTCTGGTCGCCACCGAGATTGGGCAGGGTCGCGGTGAATTCCTCATTCACCAGCAGCATCAAAGGACTGTGATCTTCCGAGGAGGCGAGGCGGAGGATATTGGGCGGTGAGCCCAGCAGGCGATTGATGCAGTCCAGCTCAATCCCCGCAGCACCGCCGCCGATGAGGCCGAAATCGCCGATCACCTCATCCTCGACGCCTTCAAAGACGAAGGCGGCGCGGGGATTGGCTGCATCCGGCGCCCGCCGATAAGGGCTTGAAACGTCAAAGCCCTGAGCGACGAAGCCGATGCCCGCCATCATATTCGGCGGCCGCCCGCAGCGACGCCACAGGCCGCCATATTCGCCGGTGAAAGAGTGGTAGTATTCGCCGGGCTCCGCCTCCCAGGAGCGGATACCGTCTTCCGCGCGCCGTACCTCAATCACGCCCGGCAGCTCGTCATGGAAGGCGATGCGCCAATACCAGCCATTGCCGCCTATATACATCAGCCGGCCACCGCGATCGATCCAGGCCTTCATCGCATCCCACATGGCGGTTGAGTGATATTCGGGGTGCGATCCCGTCAGGATGACGCTGTAATCCTCGATGAGCGGAAACCCGTCGCGATGCAGATCCTCGTCGGTGATGATGTCGTAGTCGATGTCATGATGCGCCAGCCAGCCGAAGAGATGGGTATCGGCGTTGTATTGATAGAGGCTTGAGCCATCACCGCCGAGCCAGGAGTGGTAGCGCGGCGCACAGTTGATATTGGGCCGCAGGCGGCTGGAATAGCAGACGCCCGAACCATCGGCATGCTTGTCATACAGGGAATGGCACAGCTCAGGATGATCATAGAGATAAACATCCTGATGGCCGAAATGCAGCAGCCGGCCCATCAGCCGCTCCACGCCGCGTACGGTGATATGCTCACCGTGATTGGCATAGGCCATGTAGGAACAGGTGGGGGCCAGGAAGGCGACTTTCGGCCGCACAACGCCAGGCTTCTTCACGCGCGGCGGGCGAATGAAGAAGGGGATATAGCATTCCCGCATGGCCTCGGGCTCGGTCTCGCCACAGGTAACATGCAGCGCATAGGCGCCGCTTTTGGCGTCCTCCGGTAAGTGCCAGACGATATCCGCCGGCCAGCCGGCATCATAAAGATCATCCTCATGAAAATGCACGGCGCCGTATTCAGCCGGTGCCGCCTGCCAGCTGTGATGGAGGCCACTCCAGCCGCTGCCTTTCATGCCGCGGGCAGGCAGGTTGACCAGACGGCCATGGTGGCGAAAGGCGCCCTTGTCGGTCGCGACCGTGCTGCGGATGCCGTCGGAAAAGTCCCAGGCCGCGATGAGTTTCGGCGAGAGGGTGGGGGGTAGGGAACTGACCCCCAGCACGGCGTGGCTCTCTGCGTCGGCAAGCAGTGCCGGGGCTTCGATCTTGCCATTGAAATGGGCAGCGATCGTGCCATCCGGCTGCGGTGCGCCGGCAAGCATAAACGGCGCGGTCACGGGCGCGATCGGGGCGATGTGACCCAGGATCTCCCCTTCATCGTCGGTGCCGAAATCCGCTTTCAGCGGCGTGAGCGACAGCCGGAAGGTGCCGCTCGCGACCGCCAGGCTGAAGCTGACGGCATACCATTTGCGTTCCAGCAGCACATGCGGCAGGGTTTTGCGCGCCACGGTGCCGGACCCGTCACCAATGACGAGCGAGAGCCTGCTTTCGTCCAGCTCAAGCATGAAGCCGGATTGGCCGGCGGCATCCCATTGCGATGCGATGACCTGGCCGCGGCGCGCGAGCAGTGTCGGCCAGATGAGGGCGCGGAAGGAAAAATCGGCCAGCGCGGGCACGCTTTCCGCAATGAGGTAGGACCCGGCATCGGCGCGGCGTGGCTGGCCGGGATAGGTACCGTCAATACTGCTTGGATGATGCCGCAAATCAAGCCCCGGTCCGGCCGGATTGCAGTCGCCATTCACCACGCGGACGATGCGCGCCGCGAAACGGTCGCCTTCCTCCAGCGAAATCTGGAAGGAAATCGCCTCACCGGGTGCCACGCTATAGCGGTCAGGATAGCCGAGAATTTTCAACATCTATCTTCGTCCCCGCTCGCGATCAGGCTTCGTCGGCATTGCGGAAAGGCTGGTTCAGATGCTGACCTGTCGCCTTGAACCAACGCCTGCGGAAAATCTCCCACTCCGCCTCATCCCGATTAGTAAAAATGGGACTGTCCTCAAACACCAGCGGCTCCAGCCGGTTGGCCGGCATTTCCGCAATCTGCCATTCTGCAAAGGGTTTGCGGCAGAAGAGCACGATCTGCTTGCCGCTCGGGTCGTAACGCAGGGCGTTGAGCACACGCATGAGGCCGGGGCTGTGCCGCCCGACCGGCTGGCGCCGGAACTCCTCCACGAAGGGCTGATCGGTCTCAGGATTGATGCGGTACATGATCGCCCTCTATGCGGGGGAGAGGTGGGTCGTGATACGGCGCCCGTCTGCGCCGAAAAAGAAGCACGCGGCGACCGCGGGCATGATACCCAGTCTGTCGCCAATGCGGGCATGAAATCCGGGGTCCACCAGCGCGCGCAGCTTGTTGCCCAGACCGTCATCGCCGATGACGACGGATTCCCGGCCCAGATGTTCCAGTGCATAGACGGTGACGGGGATCGCACCGGGCGTATCGGCTGCAGTGACGGTCACGTGCTGCGGCCGCACGCCGAGGCTCGCTGGCCCGTTGGGGATTGTCCTTCCGGCCAGGTCGATCGCCACGGGACCGGCATGGAAGATGCCGTCTGCCACCTCGCCCGCCACGATATTCATCGGCGGGGAGCCCAGGAAGGTCGCGACGAACAGACTGGCCGGCTGATTGTAGATATCATCCGGCGTGCCGATCTGCTCCAGATTGCCTTTTGACATGACAGCGATCCGGTCGCCCATCGTCATTGCTTCAACCTGGTCATGGGTCACGAAAACAGTCGTAGTGCCCAGGCGCTTCTGCAGATTGACCAGTTCCGAGCGGAGCGACAACCGCAAGGCGGCGTCGAGTGCCGAGAGCGGTTCATCCAGCAGAAAGCAGGCGGGCTCCCGCACGATGGCCTTGGCGGTCGCGGCGCGCTGGCGCTGGCCGCCCGACATTTGGCTGGGCAGCTTGTCCAGCATCGGCTCCAATTCCAGCATGCGTGCGGCGTCCGTAATGCGCTCCGCGCGCTCGACCTTCGAGAGTTTGCTGTGCCGCAGGCTCGCCTCGATATTCTTGCGCACGGTCAGATGCGGGTAGAGCAGCGATGACTGAAAGACCATCGCCACGTTGCGCCCATGCGGCGGCTCGCCCGTGACCTCGCGTCCGTCAAACAGGATCTGCCCCTGGGTTGGGTAATCCAATCCCGCGATCATGTTCAGCGTTGTTGTCTTCCCGCAGCCGGAGGGACCGAGCATGACGAGGAATTCGCCATCGATGATGTCCAGATCCAGGTTCTCGACAGCGACGTAGCGGTCATAGGTTTTGCGGATGTTCCGCAATGCAATCTTTGCCATTCAGACAAGGGCTCCAAACGGGGCGCTGTGCGTCATCGTCAACGAACCGGGTCGGCGATGTTCATTTCCGCCAGATGCCGCTGCAGGAAGAAGGCGACCAGGGCAGGCGGGATGATGGTGATGAGGATGCAGGCGGCGAGCTGAGCCGGATTAGGGTCCTGGCCAAGGAAACCGGAAATGGCCGAGGGCAGCGTGGTCGCCGGCGTGCCGTTGACGAGGACAAGGGCGAAGGTGAATTCATTCCAAGCGAACAGGAAAGCGATGATGGCCGAGACCGCGACGCCGCTGCGCGCGAGCGGCAGGATAAGAAACAGCAGTGTATGCAGCCGGCTGAAACCATCGATGCGGGCCAGGCGCTCGATCGGCGGTAGGTTGCGGAAATAGCCGATCAGCATCCAGGTGACGAAGGGCACGGTCGTCGTCAGGTCGATGATGATCAGCCCCGGCAGCGTGCCGACCAGCCCCAGCTGCACATACATGGTGTAGAAGGGAATGAGGGTTGAGACCGGCGGAATAGCGACGGCCAGCAGGACCGCATTGAGCAGGACGTTTTTGAAGCGGAAGTCGAGCCGCGCAAAGACATAGGCAAGCGGCACGACGATGACGATGGTGATCAGGGTTACCACGACCGAGACGATGACGCTGTTCTGCAGCCCGAGTTCGATCTGCCCGGCCTGACCGGAGGCCGGCGATATCGAACCATCGGCAAGCCTGTAGTCAAAGCCAAAGATATTGAAAAACGACGAGAGATTGAAGCTGGCCGGGATGATATGCGGCGGGAATTGCGTAATCTCAGCATGGCTCATGAAGGCCATGCGAATGAACCACAGGATCGGCAGCAGGGACCAGATGATGAGCACGGCCATGGCGATGACGAAATTGGTGCGGCGCTGTGTCACAACGGCTTCTCCCGCCGGCCCCAGAGCAGAAACAGGCTCATCGTCGAGCCGATGATGAGGAAGAGCAGAAGGAAAGACATGGCAGCGCCATAGCCGAGGTTGAGGTTTTTGAAGCTCACCTTGTAAAGCTGATAGGTGAGGGTGGAGGAGGCATCGCCCGGACCGCCATCGGAAATCACGAAGATAAAGTCAAACAGCTTCATCGAGAGCACCGTCACGATGGAGGTGAAGACGAAAAGCGTGAAGCGGAGCGGCGGCAGCGTGACGTTCCAGAAAGTCTCGAGCGACGTCATCTGGTCGATCGCCGCGAGATCGTAAAGACGCTTCGGAATGGTCTTGAGATTGGCGAGCACAAAGAAGCCGACCAGCGGCGCCATCGTCCAGGAACTGCCGATGGCCAATACCTCGACAATCGATCGTGTCGTCATGAAATCCGGCACCTGCTGCATGCCGAGATGCGCCAGGATAGCGGTCGGCAGTCCGGTCTGGCCGCGGGCGAGGTAGGCAAACATCAGCCCGGCGCCATAAAGCGAGACGCACCAGGGCAGAAACACCAGCGTGCGCAGCAACCCGCCGAAGCGGGACGGCCGGTTGAGCAGAAGACCGATGGCCAGGCCCAGCAGCATCGTCAGGATGACGCTTTCCAGTGTGAAGCGGATCGTGACCCAGGTACACCACCAGAATTCCGGATCGCTCAGCACCGTCTCGAAATTCTTGAAGCCGACGAATTTCGTGCGGTAGCCGCCGAAAAACATGATGCGGTGAAAGGCCATCCAGGCCGAGTAGACCAGCGGATAGGCGACGATCACGGCGAGCAGAAGAATGACCGGCAGGCCGATCATCAGCGCAAACTGCCCATCGGTCAGTTCCCGCCGCCTCTTATTCGGGATCGTCGCCATGCCGGATCAGATCCCGTATTTGTCGTTCAGGCTGCTGATCTGATCGTTCATGCTGGTGATGGTCTTGGCGATGTCACCATCGTTGAGCAGGAACTTGGACAAAGTGTCCTTGAGGAAGGAATTGAATTCCTCGGACCAGACCACACGCCAGATGCCGGTGGGGAAGGGCGTCTGCTTATAGACGTCAAGCAGAACGGCGTAATCGTCGGGCCGGGCGACGGCCTTCTTGATGCGGGCTTCCGTCGCCGGTGAATCCATGACCGATTTGTAGGCGGAAAACAGCATATGGGTGTTCATCCAGCGGTCCGCTACGAAGGTCTTGCCGTCACCGTCCTTGAAGCCGTACCAGGACGCGAATTTCTTGACGTCATCCGTCTGCGCATCCGCGCGCTTGCGGTTCGTCATGAGATAGAGCGCGGAATCGATCAGGCCCCAGGGCTGCTTCACCACGGGCAGGATGGTGGCGTGGCCGGCAATCTGCGAGCGGCCCGGCGTATTCATCGTCTGCACATCATAGATCTGCTGCGGACTGAAGACGTAGCGGCCGGAAGCGAAGGCATCGATATAGGCGGCTTCATTATAGGTCAAAACTTCCTGCGGAACGAGTTTGGAGTTCCACAGCTTCTTCCATTGCGCGAGCGTCTTATAGGCGGCGCCGTTCGGGTCGGTCGTCGGCGTCGGCTTATGGGTTGTCGGATCAGCGAGAGGATTGCCACGGTTGAGCACTTCCATGACGAAGCCCCAGGAAATGCCGTACCATTCGCCAAACCAATGTGGTAGGATGGGGGCTTTGACGCCCTTGTCATGCAGCGCATAGACCTGATCGTAGAGTGCATCCCAATCGGCCGGAAAATCCTTATCCGTCAGGCCGGCTTTGTTATAGGCGAGAAGATTGGTGTGAATACAGCCGCGTGTGCTGGCGAAATAGGAGAGGCCCAGAAGCTTGCCGTCATAGGACCAGGCATCCAGAAATTGCGGCAGCATATCGGCCTTGATATCGGCGGCTGCCGGCAAAGTCTCGGCCGGCAAAACCCAACCACCCTCATAATAGCGCACGGCGGTCGAGGGATTGGCATAGAGCACATCGAGATCGGCCTTGGCGATCAGGCTTTGCTCCATGATGGCGGGATAGTCGCCCGTCACGGTCGCATAGTCGATCTTGCCGTGCTCCTGATCATTGTATCTTTTCACATTAGACTGGACAACTTCCGGTGCAAATTGCCAGCCACGGAAGTAGACAGGCTTGCCGCTGGACGGCTCAAAATCAGCGACGGCAGCAAAGGCGCGTGCCATAGGCGTGGCGGCAAGTCCCATCGCCGCTGCCAAAGTCCCGAATTCACGACGTTTCATTGATGACCTTCGACTTTCTGAATGGATAGGCTATGGAGGCGTGTGGCATCCCGGCCGGTCATCCGTATAGACAAGGCAATGGTCTAGAGAAGCAACCTATCGAGAAATTAAAGCAAATCTCGTACCAAATTCAAAGAAAAACCGTGCCGGATATCAACAATCAATCGCTAGAATCAGCTGGTATCGGAATGCGCTGTCAGGATAAGCCATCGAGGCCCGCCCCGCAGACAAGCGCACAGATGCGCGTGCCAGGGGCGACGGAAATCTGCCCGGAGAGAAGGGCAGCCACGGCGGCCGCACCGCTGGCGTCAGCGGCGAGACCGAATTCAAACCACAGCCAGCGCGCGGCATCGAACATCGCGGCATCGTCGAGGAGAATGATCTCATCAACATGCGTCCGAACAATGTCGAAAATGCCAGGATCGGTGCGCGCGCAGGCCATGGTGGGCACTGTCGTCGTCACGCGATCGAGCGTCACCACGGACCCCTGCTGAAGGCTCGCATAAAGCGTGGGCGATCCGGTGGGCTCAATGCCTATGATGCGGGCATTGGGACGGAGCGCGCGCAACACTGTCGCCATGCCGGCAATCAAGCCGCCGCCACCGATGGCGATGAGAAACAGATCGATCTCAGGCGCCTGTTCCAGAATTTCGAGTGCCACAGTGCCTTGGCCGGCGACAATCGCGGGGCTCGCGAAGGGATGGAAATAGGGCAGGTCTTCATCACGCGCGAAAGCGGTGGCGGCTGCATGCGCCTCATCCCAATAGCGTCCGACGAGATGAAGGCTCGCACCCCAGGATCTGAGCTTCTGCTGCTTTGCCTGTGCCGCAGTGTCAGGCAGAAAAACGGTCGCGGGCACGCCGGCCGTATAAGCGGCACGCGCGACGGCGATGCCGTGATTGCCGCCTGACGCGGTGACGATGCCGCGCGCGACGCTTTCCTTCGGCAGCGATAGCAATTGGTTCATGGCGCCGCGCGCCTTGAAGGACCCGGTGACCTGCAGGCATTCGAGTTTGAGAAACAGCGAGGCACCATCCGGCAGCAGTGGGCGCTGCGCGAGCGTCGCGTCCAGCAGCGGCGTCTGCCGCACCGATCCACGAATGCGATCAGCTGCCGCGCGGACATCCTCCAGCGTGATCATGCGCGGCGGTCGCTTGCCAGAAAGGCATCGGCCATTTTCTCGCCGATCATGATCGTCGTGAGATTGGTATTGGCCTTGCAGTCGCGCGGCATGACGGAGGCGTCAATCACGCGCAGACCCTGCATCCCATGCACGCGGCAATCTGTATCCACGACGCTGCAATTCTCCCCTTCCACACCCATGACGCAGCCGCCCGCGCCATGCTGGGCATCATTGCAGTCAGTCATCAGCCAGGTATCGATATCGTCGTCCGACGCGGTCAGCAGTTCGGCCAGCGGCAATCCCGTATTGCCCATCTGAATATCCCGGCACAGGCTGCGGGTCGCTTCGTGATTGCAGATGAGCGCGAGATGGCGGGCGCCGGCGCGCATGCGCCCCAGATCGAAGGGATCGCTCATCATATTCTCGTCGATCTCGGGATGATGGCGCGGATCGGCGGAGAGCGTGCGCACGGTGCCGCGGCTGCGGCATTCATAGAGCATGACATGAATGCCCGCCTCGCCGAATTGCGACATGTCCTGGTCGACACCGATGCCGCCATGATTGAAGGAGGCGAGCAGCATGTCGTGTTTCGCAGCACCCGGAAGGCCCGAGCTGAATTTCACGCAGCAATTGGTGTGCCGCGTATCCCGTCCCTGGGAACGGAATTCCGGTTTCAACTTGAGTTCGACGCGGACGAAGGGATGGTCGAAGAAGCCTTGGCCCACCGGCAGATCATGCAGCTGGGCAATGCCGGCCTGGGTCAGCCATTCACCCGGCCCGATGCCGGAGCGATGCAGAATGGCGGGGGAATGGATGGCGCCGGCGGAGAGGATGACGTCCGTCGCTGAAAAATCCTGCAGCCCTGCGGGGAGTGCCACGCGCACGCCGGTCGCGCGCAGCCCGTCGAGCAGCACCTTATCGACCAACGCATCGCCAATGATGGTAAGGTTCGGGCGATCGCGCGCCGGCTCCAGATAGGCGTCATTGGTGGAGACGCGCTTGTGGTCCCGGCTGTTGATGGCGAAACAGCACACGCCTTCAGCTTCCGGCGCGTTCAGATCGTCGCACCAGGGATGGCCGAGGCCCATCGCGGCATCGCGGAGTGCGCGATCGACCGGCCCCCAGCTCTCCACCGGCGCGCGATAGACCGGAATGGGTCCGCTGGTGCCGTGATAGGGATGATTGCCGAGCGTCAGGTCATCTTCCAGCTTGATGAAATAGGGCAGCACGTCATCGGCCGCCCAGCCGGGGCAGCCGTAGTCCGCCCATTCATCGAAGGCATCCAGCACGCCGCGGATCGCGATCTGTCCATTGACCGCGGTACTGCCCCCCACACCCTTGCCGCGCCAATAGAGACGCGGCTCCTGGGCGCGCGTGCGGCGCGCCATCAGATTATCGAACATGAACTGCTTCTGGAAATGCTCAGGCAGCAGCAGATTGAAGGGATTGGGGCTCACCATCTCAGCCGGCTGCTCGGCGCTGCGATAATTGGGGCCGGCATCGAGCAGCAGAACGCGGCGGCGTCGGTCGGCCGACAGCCGGTTGGCCAGCACCGCACCGGCCGCACCCGCACCCACGATGATGACGTCGAACTGATGTCCAGTCGCGGGCGCGTTCATGCTCTGTGTCCTCAACAGCTTTGGAAGTGCCGGGCGATGTCTTCGATCATGCGGGCGGCGCGCGTCACATCGGCAACAGTGACGAATTCATCGACCGCATGCGCCTGCGCGATGCTGCCGGGACCGAACACGATGGTCGGCACGCCGACATCCGTCATCTTGGTCGCGTCCGAACCATAGGCAACGCCGATGGGCGTGTCGTCGATGCCGTACTGGCCGCAGACGGTGCGGGCGGCCTGGATGATCGGGTCATCCGCATTGTCGATCGCCATGGACAGACTGTCGATGAAGGGCGGGTGGACGATGATCTGCACGCCCTTCGGCAATTGCGCAGTAAAGGCCTCGGCCACCCGCTTGGCCTGCAGCCAGCCGTCCAAGCCGCTCTCGCCGGGCAAGGTGCGGCGGTCAAAGGTGAGAAGGCATCGCTCGGCGATGGTATTGGGTCCTTGCCCGCCTTCGATCATGGAACAGACCAGTGTCGGCGAGCCGACGAGGGGATGGTGGCGCGCGGCCAGACGCGGCTCCAGCTCAGTGCGTAGATGGGCGAGAAGATCGGTCGCGGCGGCAATGGCATCGGCGCCGCGCCAGGGCTCGGAACTATGGGCGGCGCGGCCGACAACCTCGATCCGCCAGCGCACGCAGCCTTTGCAGGCGGTGACGACGCGTAAGCTGGTCGGTTCCCCGGCGATGCCGCCATCGGCCCGGTTTCCGGCGGCGAGATAGGCCGCGACCCCGCGATACTGGAATTCCTCGTCGATCGCGGCGAGCAGAATGACATCGCAATCAGCCGGGTTTGCCGCCAGCGCCTGCATCGCCAGCATCATGGCAGCGACACAGCCGCCATCATCCACGGACCCGCGGCCGTGCAACTGCCCGTCGCGCAGAATGGGCGTGAAGGGCGCCTCCATCCCCGTCACCTGTACGGTGTCGAGATGACATTCGAGCAGCAGGCTGTGCCGTCCCGTGCGGCCCGGCACACGGGCGACGACGTTGGGGCGGCCGGGCAGCACCTCCTGCAGCTCGACGGCGATGCCGGCATCCCGCAGCCAGCCGGCGACGAACATGGCCTTGACCTGTTCACCGAACCAGGCCGCAGGATCGCCTTCCATGCGAAAAGCCGGATTGATGCTGGGGATTTCGACAAGGCGGGAGAGAAGACGGGCGGTTTTGCCGTCAGGCGTATTCGTCTCGGACGCGGTGGTAAGAACAACCATCAGCGCGAGATATCGATCGTGATGGTCTTGAGGTCGGACATTTCCAGCAGCGTATGCCGTCCGCCCGTGCGGCCGATGCCACTGGCGGTGCCGGCGGCCCCACCGGCCGGAATATGCGTCTCCCAGAAGGGGCTCATTTCATTGATATTGACGATACCGACGCGGAGCGATTCCGCCCAACGGAAGGCATCCTTGATCGTACTGGTGAAGACCGCGGCCGAGAGGCCGAAGCGGCTGCGGCCGATGATATCCCAGGCCTCGTCATCGTCGCGAAAGCGGATGAGCGGTGCCACCGGGCCGAAGGTCTCATGGATATTGAGCTTCGCATCCGCCGTCAGATGGGTGACGACGGTCGGCTCGTAATGCAGTGCCGTCGGCATGCCCTCCATCCGCTTGCCGCCGAAGGCGATGCGGGCCTGGCGCTCGCGGGCGTCCGCCAGATGCTCGTCCATCTTGGCGGCGGTGGGCTCGTTATTGAGCGGTCCCATGGTGGTCGCGGGGTCGAAAGGGTCACCCATCCGCACCTGGGCGGCCTCCGCCACCATGGCCTCGGCAAAGCGGTCATAGACGCTGTCATGGACCAGCACGCGCTCGGTCGCCGTGCAGATCTGTCCGGCATTGGCGAAACAGCCGGTGGCGATGCGGCTTGCCGCCATCGCCACATCGGCGTCGCGCAGCACCAGCGTCGGGCCATTCCCGCCCAGTTCCAGCATCAGCGGCTTGCCGGCGCCCCGCGCGGCGATGATGGCGCCGGTTTCGGAACTGCCGGTAAAGGCGATCGCATCGACGCCGGGATGGGTCACGACCGCGTCGCCCACGACCGAGCCTTCGCCGGTGACAAGGTTGATCACGCCGTCCGGCACGCCGGCTTCGGCGAAGCATTCCATGAGCTTGGAGGCGATCAGCGAGGTCGTGGGCGCCGTCACCCAGACCATGGCATTGCCGGTGGCAAGGCCCGGCGCGAGATAATAGATGCAGGGCTGTGCGGCCGGGAAATTCCACGGCGTGATGATGCCGAAAACGCCCTTCGGCTGCAGAAAGCTATAGGCGCGCTTATGGCCGTCCGCGAGCGGGAAGGCCGCCGTCTCTAGCCATTTGATCTGTTCGGCGGCATCGCGAAAGGCAGTGACCGCGCCGGCAATTTCGCCCTTCGCTTCGGCATGGAAGGGTTTGCCCTGTTCCAGCGTCAGGAGGCGGGCAAGTTCTTCGGCGCGCGCCTCAATTCGGTCAGCCACGGCCTGGCACAGCTTGGCCCTGTCCCAGACCGATAGTTGGGAGATGAAAGGTTTCGAGGCGACGGCAGCCTCCACTGCACGGGCGGCATCCTCCCGCGTCCCAAGCGGCACCGCGCCGATGCGCGCGCCGGTCGCAGGGCTCACGATTTCAAGAAAGCGGTCAGAGGACCCGTTGGACCAGGTCTGGCCGATGCGCATCCGTCCGACGGTGAGGCCATCGGGGCTTTCCAGCACGCGCAGTCCCTTGAGCAGGTGCAAGCGGCCTCCTGAAGCGGATAAGCATCTATGACAAAACGCTAGTAGTGTTTCGTCTGTGGTGTCAATACCACTAATGAAACGTCGTTCTTGCTTCGGAGTTCAGGAATGAAAGCAAGCTATTCCGCACCCGCTCTGGAAAAGGGTCTCGATATTCTGGAGGCGCTGTCGGTGCAGCCGGAGCCGCTATCGCTCACCCGTCTGGCCGCCCAACTTGGCCGGTCCAAAAGCGAAATCTTCCGCATGGTCATGGTTCTGCTGGAGCGCGGCTATGTGGCGCGCGATGCGGACAGCGACACGCTGCAGCTGACGGACCGGCTGTTCACCCTCGGTCTGCGGACGCCGCGGGCGCGGGATCTGGTCTCCGCCGCCATGCCGCTGATGACGGATCTCGCCGATCGCACGGAGTTTTCCCTCCATCTCGTCGTCGTGCATCAGGGCAAGACCGTCGTTCTGGGGGCCGCCCCCGGCGGGCGCGATCTGGTCTTCAGCCTGCGCCTGGGCTTTCATCGTCCGGCGCTGGACGCGACGTCAGGCAAGGTCGTCATCGCCTTTCAAAGGCCGGTTATGCAGGCCGCCATGATCAAGGAAGCGCGGCCGCTGCTGCCGGCCGGCTTTGATGAGGCGGCGGTGACGGCGGATCTGGCCCGCATCCGTGAGGACGGCTTCGATTATCATGAAAGCCGGCATTTTGTCGGCCTTGTCGATCTCTGCTGTCCCGTGCTCGACCGGAACAGGGAAGCGGTTGCCAGCGTTCTGATGACCTGCTTGCGCCGCCCGGGCGAGGCGGTGGCTTTGAAAGATCATCTGGCCGCCCTGGCCGAAGTGTGCGCCGGTGCGGCGCGCGCCGCCGGGCTTTCATGACAGGTCCGCTCCAGCCGGCACATGAAAGGCGAGGATATCGGGACCGGTAAAGTTGGTGTAGACCAATGCGATAAGACAACCATATCTCACCTCGCTGTCGCTCATCGGTGTCAATGCCTATTCTCGCGCATAAAGTAGTTGCGTCATGACAGCCGAACCGACACAGGCGGCGGTCCAGCGGGCATCCCTCGCGACGGCCGTCATGACCAAGGTCATCGTACGGGCGGGCTGCGAGGCGCAGTTTGCCGCCTGGCAATCCCGCTTTACCCATGCGGCGACAACAGAACCGGGCTTTGTCAGCCTGGAAATCATTCCGGCCTTCGTGGGCGCCGCAGAATGGCGTATAATTCAGCGATTCCAAACGGTTGATTTTCTGGATCGATGGCAGACGGGGACGTCGCGCCATCGGCTTCTGGCAGAACTCAGTTCTTTGTGCGCCAGTAGCGACGGCAGCCTGCTGGATGAGGTGGCGCCGGACTTCCACTCCCTGACCTGTGTGACGGAGGTCATCACGACCGAGATCGAGCGGGGACGGGAGGAAACATTCCAGTCCTGGGCTCAAAGCATGCAGGCGGCCCAGGCCGTGTTCCCCGGCTATATGGGCACGCTCGTGCAGGCACCGATTTCGGCAAATATCACCTACTGGACAACGCTGGTCCGCTACAGCACGCCGGAACAGCTCGACGCTTGGCTCAGATCGACGGAGCGCCGGGCCCTGCTGGAGAGGGCCGATCCGCTCGTCTCCCATTGGAAGAGCCAGCGGCTCGCCAATCCTTTTGCGGGATGGTTTCCGACAGAGCCCGACCAGCCGCCGCCCGCGGCCTGGAAGCAGACCTGCCTGGTGCTGCTGGTGCTGTTTCCGGTGGTGATGCTGGAAATCCGGTTTCTCAGCCCGCTGCTGACCCATGTGCCTATGGCGATCGCGACCTTCATCGGAAACGCGATCAGCGTCTCGCTCGTCTCGTGGCCTTTAATGAAATTGGCGATCGTTCTGCTTGGCTGGTGGCTGACCCCGGACCCGAAGCAACGGGCGCGTGCCGAAATATTGGGGGCCGGCGCCATAGCCGCCCTCTATGCGGCCGAGATTGTGTTCTTCATGCTGGTCTACTAGGTGGGGGATTACTCCCTGCGGTCTTATCAAGCCCCCTAACTGCATTGACCCGAAAGAGAGACATATGGCCGACGAAGACGACAAAAAATTCATGGCTCGGGCGATCGAGCTGTCCCGCATCACCTCGATGGTCGAGAGCGCCGGCGGCGTCTTCGGCTGCGTCATCGTGAAAGACGGCAAGATCATCGGCGAAGGCGCCAACCGCGTCGTCGCGGAAAATGATCCGACCTGGCATGGCGAGATCGAAGCGATCCGTAATGCCTGCAAGGCCGAGGGCAGCTTCAAGCTTGACGGGGCGACGCTTTATACCAGTGCGGAACCCTGCCCCATGTGCATGGGGGCAACCTATTGGGCCGGGATCGAGAAAGTGTTTTACGCGGCCTCGGTCGAGGACGCCCTGGAATACGGCAATTTCGACGACAGCAAGATCTATGCGGAAATCCGCAAGCCGGTCGACCAGCGTGACATGCCCATCAAGCAGATCATGCGCGCCGAGGCCGTCGAGATCTGGAAGATGTACCAGGCGAAAACTGACCGCGTTCAATACTGACGGATGCGCCTCTGACCGTGGGCGGCGTCACTCCGCCCGCGGGCTGAGGGCCCGGTAGACCGTATTGCGCGAGACGCCCAGGCGGCGGGCAGTCGCACTCAGATTGCCGCCCAGTTCGCGATGGACGGCGGCGATGCGCGCGACTGTCTGGGCGCGCAGGTTGACGGCGCCACTGCTGGCAGGTCCGACGGCTCCCACGATCGCGGCGTAATCGATCCGGTCAGGATGGTCGATCAGCGTCAGCCGCGTCAGCAGATTGCGCAGCTCCCGAATATTGCCGGGCCAGGCGTGACGCGCGAGATGGGCCAGGGCCGCCTCCTCGATTTGCGTGCTTTGATGGAGGGACGCCAGAATATGCCGCGCAATCTCAGCAAAATCAGTTCGCGCCCGCAGCGGCGGCAGTATCGCTTCGATTGTATCCAGACGGTAATAGAGATCCGCGCGGAACGCGCCCTGCGCCACGCGTTCGGCCAGGTCGACATGGGTCGCGGCGACCAGAAGGACATCGACCTTGCGGCTGGTGCCGCCGCCCACCGGCCGTATTGTCCAGTCATCAAGCAGCCGCAGCAGCACGGATTGCAGCGTGATTGGCATGTCGCCGATTTCATCCAGAAACAGCGTGCCGCCATGCGCCTGCATGACCAAGCCAGGGGCGCCACCGCGCCGGGCGCCGGTGAAGGCACCCTCCGCATGACCGAACAACTCCGCCTCCACCAGCGTATCCGGCAAGGCCGCACAATTGACCGGCACGAAGGCACCACGCCTGCCGCTCGCCGTATGGGCATGGCGGGCCAGCTGTTCCTTGCCGGTGCCGGTCTCGCCCCGGATCAGGATCGGCAGTCCACGCAGTGCGGCCGCCTCCACCCTACGCATGGCCGTCACCACTGCCGGGTCGGCAGCCACGAAATTGGCCGCCTTGGCGGCCGGTGGGGTGGAAGAGACCCGGGGGGTTGGATTGAGATGCTCGATATGGGCCACGAAGACGCTGCCCACGCGGTCCTGCAACCGGGCGCGTGGGGCATGCCGCCCGGAATCGACGAAGGCACCGAAGGGCAGGCGGAAGACCTCCTCGAACTGGCGGCCAGCGACCGCCGGCAGGCCTTGCAAGAACAGCCGGGCGCGGGGCGTGGCACCCAGAATGACGCCGGCCGCATTGAAGGCCATCAGCCCCGCGCTCAGCGTATGCAGAAACTCCGCGCGATTATGGAAAGCGATGACGATTGCGTCGCGATGCAATTCCCGGAATAATCCGTTCTCGATCTGCGTGGCCGCCATGCCGACCAGCGCACGGGTATGCTGCTGCCGCGACCGGCAGTCGGATGAGGCGTCCAACACCCCCGCGAGCGTGCCATCGGGTGCGAAGACAGGCGCGGCCGTACAGGTCAATTGTGCATAGCGGTTGAAGAAGTGCTCGCCACCATGGATTGTCAAAGCCCGCTGCGTGGTCGCGACACTGCCAAGGGCGTTGGTCCCGCAACTTGGCTCGGACCACAGGCAGCCGGGACGGATGCGCGTTGTGTCGGCGGTCGTGTTGAAGCTGTTATCGGCGATCGTATCCAGCAGCAGCCCGTCGCTCAGCGCGAAGGCGATCATGAAATTGCTGCCGGCAATCTGATGATATAGCGTCTCCATCTCAGCGAGTACGAGGGGGCGCATGGCACCCGCGGCGTTGCGCGCGTGATGCAGGGCGCCCGCTTCGACATGCTTCAGGGCAGGGGGCTTGTCAGGATCAAGCCCATAGCTCAGGCAGCGCGACCAGCTCGCGGAGATATCCGGTGCCAGCAGATCGGCGGGTATGGCATGACGACGTTCCAGCACCGCACGTGCGCGAACCAGACGATCCTCTGCTGAAATCAGCATGGTTTCCCTAACAGCCCGCTTTCGGGGCATTGCAGAGACACTACCAAAGCCTTGGTGCCATGGGCAACTGTTCCGAAACGGAACACTGTCTTTCCCTCACCCTGTTCCGAACGGAACAGGCTTTGACATCATGCAGAAAACCAAGTCGCTGTTATGTCAGTGTAAACCGACTTGGCACGGTCTATGCAGCGATACCTCCTCAAGACCCGCCGACACGAAGCGGGCGAGAGGAGAAAAAGCCATGAAGGCAGCGGTCCTGCATCACTATGATGAAACGCTCTCATCAGAAACCTTTGTGCATTACGAAGACGTTCCTGATCCAAAGATCGAGCGCCCGACAGATGTGATTGTGCGCATCGGCGGCGCCGGGGTCTGCCGCACGGATCTGCATATCGTGGAAGGCATCTGGCGCAGCAAGGTCGATGTCCAGCTTCCTTATATCATGGGGCACGAGAATGCCGGCTGGATTGAGGAAATGGGGCCGGCGGTTGAGGGTTTTACGGTCGGCGACGCCGTGATCTGCCATCCGCTGGTCACCAGCGGCCATTGCCTGGCCTGCCGCCGCGGCGATGACATGCATGCAACTGACAGTCAGTTTCCCGGCGTCAACGCCAATGGCGGCTATGCCGACTATCTTCGCACCGGACACCGCTCCCTCATCAAACTTCCCAAGGGCTTGGCACCGAAGGATGTGGCACCCTATACGGATGCAGGATTGACCGCCTATCGCGCCGCCAAAAAAGCCTCGCGTCATCTTCTGCCGGGCCAGTTCGTGGTCGTCATCGGTGCCGGCGGCCTCGGCCATATCGGCATCCAGGTCCTGGCGGCTCTCTGTGCGGCCGAGATTATCGCGGTTGACAGGTCCGACACCGGCCTCGCGCTCGCGAAAGAGTGCGGCGCCCATCACCAGGTCCGGGCGGACGGTGATGAGGTCGAGAATATCCTGGCGCTGACCGGCGGCCGCGGGGCCGAAGCGGTGATCGACTTCGTGGGCGAAGGCGATGCGGTCGCCAAGGGCCTGGCGATGACCGCGAATGGCGGCTTCTACTACATTGTCGGATACGGCGGCCGCATCGAGATGCCGACGCTCGACATGATCACGTCTGAAAAGACCATCGTCGGCAATCTGGTCGGGACCTACCCCGAACTCGTCGAGCTGATGGCGCTCGCCGATCGCGGCCTCGTGCATCTTTCGACGCGCGAATACCGGCTGAAGGACGCCAATCAGGCGCTGCACGACCTGCATCACGGGCGAATCCGCGGCCGCGCGGTCCTGATACCGTGATGGCAGCGGGGGAAGTGGCGATGACGGAGGAGGAGCGGTCGAAGGATGAATTTTTCAAGCGCGTCGGCTTGCTGGCGCAGGAGATGATCGACGCCCATGGCAAGGATTTCACCATGGGGACATTGATCCTGGCGGCACGTTTCATTGCGGATGGAAAACAGATGGGCCGGCCGGGGAGCACGGAGCCGGCGACCTGACTGTCTCAATTTGACACAATACAGACCGTCGATGTCCCATAATAATACATGGTGCGTTGCAGTAAAAATAAGAACTAATGAAATACTTGCGTAAATACTCGTTCAAGGTGATAGTTCGGCCCTGGCACGGCACTTGCTATCTATTATAGGGCGGCACGGCCTGCAGCGGAGTCACCAAGAACCGCAGTGTTGCATCGGCCGCTTCGCCGCAAAACGGATCGAATGATCACACAAGATCTAAGGAGATGTTCAGATGCCTGAAGGCCTGTCGTTAACCAAGATCACAGCACAGAAGGGGATCAGCATCGGCGAAGCCGCCAAACGCGTCGCCGATCTGGGCTGGACGCCAAGCTATGTCCAGGAAGCGATGACCTTCCCGACCGACTACAAGATCAAGAAGGCACCGCGCGATCCGATGAAGCAGGTGCTGCGCTCCTATTTCCCGATGCAGGAGGAAAAGGACAACCGCGTCTATGGCGCGCTGGATGCGGCGCTGCGCGGCGATATGTTCCGCAATGTGGAGCCGCGCTGGGTCGAATGGATGAAGCTGTTCCTGGCGATTATTCCGTTCCCGGAAATTTCGGCCGCGCGGTCCATGGCCATGGTGGCACGTCTGGCGCCGGGTGAGGAGCTGCGCACGGGCTTCACCATGCAGATGGTGGATGAGTTCCGGCACTCGACCATTCAGATGAATCTCAAGAAGTGGTATATGGAGAATTATATCGACCCGGCCGGGTTCGATATTACCGAAGCCGCTTTCGGACGCTGCTATGCGACCACAATCGGCCGCCAGTTCGCCGAAGGTTTCGTCACGGGTGACGCCATCACCTCCGCCAATATCTATCTGACGGTCGTGGCCGAAACCGCTTTCACCAATACGCTCTTCGTCGCCATGCCGTCGGAAGCCGCGCGCAACGGCGACTATGCACTGCCAACCGTCTTCCTGTCGGTGCAGTCGGATGAGAGCCGGCATATCGGCAATGGCCATTCCATGCTGATGTCCATCATCAACGATCCCGACAACCATCAGCTGATCGAGCGTGATCTGCGCTATGCCTTCTGGCAGAACCACGCAATCGTTGATGCCGCCATCGGCACGCTGATCGAATATGCGACCACCGACCGCGACAAGAACAAGGAAAGCTATGCCGAGCTGTGGCATCGCTGGATCTACGAGGATTACTACCGCACCTATATGCTGCCGCTCGAGAAATACGGCATCAAGATCCATCATGATGACGTGCATGCCGCCTGGGAGCGGATGGTCAAGAAGCACTATGTGCATAAGACCGCCCAGTTCTTCTCGGTCGGCTGGCCGCTCAACTTCTGGCGGATCGAAGCGCAGACCGAAAAAGATTTCGAGTGGTTTGAGCATAAGTATCCGGGCTGGTATGCCGAATTCGGCGATTACTGGAAGTGGTACGCCAAGCTGAGCAAGCCCGGTGAGACGGTCATGACCTTCAACACCGAGACGGGCTATGTCTATCCGCATCGCTGCTGGAGCTGCATGGTGCCTTGCCTGATCCGCGAGGACATCGTCTGTGACGAGGTTGACGGCAAGATCCAGACCTATTGTTCGGAGCTGTGCCGCTGGACCCACAAAACCGCCTTTGCGGCCACCTATGAAGGCCGGCCGACGCCCGCGATGGGCCGTTTCAGCGGCCGGCGCGAGTGGGAGGAGTGCTACCATGGCTGGGATCTGGCCGATGCCATCCAGGACCTGGGCTTCGTCCGTGGCGACGGCAAAACCCTGGTGCCGCAGCCGCATCTGCGCTTCGACGACAAGCAGATGTGGACGCTGGACCATGTGCGCGGCCACACGCTCGGCAGCCCGCTGCTGACGATCCGCGGCATGACGCCCGAGGCGCGGGAAGCGCATCTCGCCGAATACCGCAAGGGCTTCAAGATCAATCCGATCAACTGATTGGGTGATGACGAAACGGGGCGCGGCCTAATGGCCGCGCCCCGCCACGCCGCATCCCGAAAAGGGCCATCATGAACGATATTCTTCACAAAGCCGAAACCGAGGTCGTGACCCATACTGTGCGTTTCGAGCCGATGGGCATCGAAATGACGGTAGATGAGGGAGAGACTGTGCTGGATGCCGCCTTCCGCCAGGGCATCTCCGTCATGCATGGCTGCAAGGAAGGCCAATGTTCGAGCTGTAAATCCAAGCTTCTCGATGGTGACATCGAAATGCTGAAATATTCGACCTTCGCGCTACCCGAATCGGAGCGCGACACCGACCATATTCTCCTCTGCCGCACGCTGGCCTATAGCGACATCACGGTGGAGCTGCTCAATTACGATGAGGATCTGCTCAGCCGCTCCATCGCGGTGAAGGAAATTGCCGCGAGCGTCGTCTCCGTCCAGGCATTGACGCGCGACATCCGGCTGCTGACGGTGGAATTGCGCGCGCCCTTGCGCTTCTGGGCCGGGCAATATGTCGATATCACCATTCCCGGCAGCGGCATTACGCGGTCCTTCTCGATGGCTAATCCGCCATCTGCCGAAGGCGTGCGGACCCTGCAATTCATCATCAAGATCTACCCCCAGGGTGCCTTCTCATCGCGCCTCGAAGGCGGCCTCGCTGCCGGTGACGCGCTCACCGTCAAAGGCCCCTACGGCACCTGCTTTCATCGCGAGGGCCGGTCAGGCCCGCTGGTGCTGGTCGGCGGCGGCTCCGGCATGTCGCCGCTCTGGTCGATCCTGCAGGATCATATCGCTCAGGGTGACACGCGGCCGGTGCGCTTCTTCTATGGCGCCCGCACTAAGGCCGATCTGTTTCACCTGGCGGAATTCGCGGCGATCGCGCAGACGCTGCCCGATTTCAAATTCATCCCCGCGCTGTCGCATGCCGAAGCAGGCGACGACTGGCAGGGCGAGACCGGTTTCGTGCATGACGTGGTCGCGCGTGTGCTGCGGGCGGAGGGACTGGAGGGCGAGATCGACGCCTATTCCTGCGGTCCGCCACCCATGATCGATGCCGTGCTGCCGGTTCTGCAAATGGCCGGGGTTGAGCCCGAACGCATCTATTTCGACAAGTTCACGACGGCGACGCGCTGACCGCGCGCACCCCAAAAGAAAAATAGGGAGAGACACCATGAGTGCAGCAGTGCAACCGCCGGCAGAACCGGTGAAGTCGGGCGCCGCCGGGGCCGCGACCTTCGCGGGGTCCGACAGCCGCAAATACAATTACTTCGACCCCAAGGGGCGGCGGGCGACGCATTACGAGGATATGACCGTCGATGTGCAACCCGATCCGAAGCGCTATTTGCTGCAGGATTGGATCATCTCCTTCGCCGATGGCACGCCGACCTATTCGGAAAGCTGGACCGCGGCCAAATCAAGCGACTGGCATGCCTATCGCAGCATCGATCAGGAATGGGAGCGCACGCATTACCAGCGTCAGTCCACCATCTGCGGCATGATCCAGAATGTCGTGGAGAATGGCCGCCGCTCCGGCGCGCCGAAGCGCTTCGATCCGGCCTGGGTCAAGATCCTGCAGGATCATGTCGGGGCCTATAAGCATGCCGAATTCGGCCTGGGCACCGCGACGATGCAGGCGCAGCGCTACGGCTATACCCAGATGATCAATAACGCGATCCTGACCAACTCCTCCTACAAAATCCGCTTCGCGCAGGATCTGACGCTTTACCTGTCGGAGATCGGTCTCGATATCGAGAATTTCGACGGCGATGCGGGCAAGCGGCACTGGGTCGATGATCCGATCTGGCAGGGCACGCGCCGTGCGGTGGAAACGATTGGCGGCGCGACCGACTTTCTGGAGCAGTATTTCGCCGTCAACCTGATCTTCGAGCCCCTGGTCGGTGAGCTGTTCCGCAGTGGCTTCGTCATGCAGGCCGCCGCCTCCCAGAACGATTTCATAACCCCGGCCGTGGTCTCCGCCGCCGAGGGTGATTACGAACGCAATCTGGCGAATGCGGTCGAGCTGTTCCGCATGCTCATGCTGGATGAGGCGCATGCCGATCACAACCGGCTGCTCTTCGGCACCTGGCTGCACAAGCATGGCACTCTGGGGATCGCCGCGGCCCGGGAGCTGCAGCCGATCTGGTCGCTGCCGCGGGTGAAGGTGGCACAGTTCACGGAAGCCTTCGACCTTGCGAAGAACCGGCTCCGGGCGATCGGCGCTGAGACCAATATCGATGTGCGATCCATCGTCGACGTGTGACGCGCGGCCATAAAAACCAAGGAAAAACCGATGTCCCATAGCGACAATATCTTCAAGTCCATGAAGGATATGCAGTTCGAGACCACGATTTCGGTCCAGTGCGGTGTCACCATGAATGACAGCGTCGAGGCGCGTGTCATTGCCGAGGTCATGAGTGAGAAGCCCGGGGTGACGGTCACCTATATGCCAGCGATGATCAGAATCGACGGCGAGGGTCGCATGGAGTTCAAGATGGATGAAATCACCGAACGGCTGGGACGTGAGATGACGCCCTATCTGTTCGAGATTTCAACCTCCACCCATTACGGAAGAATGGTGATGGTGGATGACAATACCGTCGTGCTGTTCGGCAATATGGACGATGTCAAAGAATTCATCTGACGGCTGACAAGCCGGGAAGGGGAGAGACCGATGTATAAAACAAAAGACGGCGAAGAAATCTTCATCATCGACGGGCATGTTCATCTGTGGGATGCGAGCCCCGCCAACCAGCGCAATGTTCACGGCGCGGAATTCATCAACTGCTTTTACGGCTATCATACCGCGCTTAGCCCCAAGGAAGAGGTCTGGCCGCGGGAGAAGTTCGAGAAATATGGCGCCGAGACCATGTATGAGGACCTGTTCGTCAAAGGCTATGACGACATGGCGATCTTCCAGCCGACCTATCTGAAGGAGTTCTACAAGAACGGCTTCAACACGCTGGAGCAGAATGCCAGCCTCGGCACCCGCTACCCCGATCGTTTCATCGTCAATGGCGCTTTCGATCCGCGTCACGGCGAAGCCGGGCTTGATCAGCTTCAGGCGGATGTCGAGCAATACGGCATCAAGGGCGTCAAGCTCTATACGGCGGAATGGATCGGCGACAGCAAGGGCTACAAACTGTCGGATGATCATGCCAAGCGCTATCTGGAGCGGGCGGAAAAGCTTGGCATCAAGAACATCCATGTCCATAAGGGACCGACCATCCTGCCGCTGAACCGCGATGCCTTCGATGTCGCGGATATCGACGATGCTGCAACCTGTTTTCCCAATCTCAACTTCATCGTCGAGCATTGCGGCCTGCCGCGGCTGGATGATTTCTGCTGGATCGCGGTGCAGGAGCCGAACGTCTATGGCGGGCTCGCGGTGGCACTGCCCTTCATCCACAGCCGTCCGGCCTATTTCGCCCACATCATTTCCGAGCTGCTCTTCTGGCTCGGCGAAGATCGCATCCTGTTCGGCAGCGATTACGGCATCTGGACGCCGAAATGGCTGGTCGATCAGTTCATGGAATTTGAACTGCCGGATGATGTGCGGAAGGAGACCAAGGTCGATCTGTCGCTCACGGCCAAGAAGAAGATCCTCGGCCTCAATGCCGCGCGGATCTACAATATCGACATCGAAGCCAAGAAGGCCGCTTTGGGCTATCGCCAAAGCGTCGCTGCCGAATGAGCCGCGAAAGCGAGGTCTGGCGCCAGCTCGGGACTGTCAACGATCCCGAGCTGGACGAATCCGTGACGGAGCTTCGCTTCGTCACGGCGGTCGCGGTGGATGACGCCGGCGCGGTGGATGTCAGCTTCCGGCTGCCGACCTATTGGTGTGCCGCAAACTTCGCCTTTCTGATGGCGGAGGATATGCGGCTGGCGGTCGCAAGCCTGCCCTGGGTCACCGATGTCTCGGTGACTTTGGGTGAGCATATGTATGCCGAGACCATCAATACCGGCATCGCGGCGAAACGCTCCTTTCAGACATCCTTCGGCGATGCCGCCGACGGCGATCTGGAAGCGGTGCGCCGCACCTTTCTCGTCAAGGCCTTCCAGCGCCGCCAGGTGGCCTTGGTCGAGCATCTGCTGGCGGCGGGACTGTCGGCGGAAACGCTGGCGGCCATGTCCATAGCGGATCTACATGCGCTGGATGCCGATGCCGGGCGGCAAGCGCTGGTCGCGCGCTACCTCGATCGTCGCGGGGTGGTGGGGCCGGCTGGGCCCGCTGCGCCGGCCTTCGTCGATGAGGGAGGGCAGGCAGTGCCCGCCGATGCGTTCCGCACCCATATCCGTGCGCTGCGCCGGGTCGCAGTGACTGTGGAGTTCAACGGCGCACTCTGCCGCGGGCTTCTCGCGGCGCGCTTCGACGAGCCGGAGGAGACGGAGGAGGGACCGGGCCTGCGTCATTTTATCCATGCCTTGCCGGCGGAGAAACGCAGCAGCGTGTGACGAGGCGATAGGCGCACCCGCCGGGCACTCAACCGGCACAATCGGGGCGTGGCCAGGGACAGGAAACGGAGAGACGCAATGGCCAAGATGATGCTGCATGATGATGAGGCACGCCAGGCGCTCGGCCGTGGCGTCGCCAAGCTGGCGCGGGCAGTGCGCGGCACACTCGGCCCCCGCGGGATGAATGCGATCATTGACCGGCCGATTGGTACGCCGCTGATCTCGCGCGATGGGGTCAGCATCGCGCAGGAAATCGAGCTGCCCTGTGCCTTCGAGAATATGGGCGCGCAGGTTCTGCGGGAGGTCTCCAAACAGACCAATGACATTGCGGGGGACGGCACCACGACCGCGACGGTGCTGGCGGATGCCATGGTGCAGCAGGGCCTGGCCTTCCTGGCGGAGGGGGCCAATCCGGTCGATCTCGTCGCCGGTCTCGATCTGGCGGTCGCCGAAGCGCTGGTGGCCCTGCAGCGCAGCGCGCGGCCCTTGCAGGGGGCGGCCGAAACCCTGGCAGTCGCCACCATTGCCGCCAATGATGCGGCGACGGGGGCGATGGTGGCCGAGGCGATCGAGCGGGTCGGGCCGGACGGCATCGTCACGGTGGAGTTCGGCAGCACCGTCGAGACGGTGCTGGAGGTGGTGGACGGCATGTCCTTCGACCGTGGCTACCTCTCCCATCACATGGTCACCGATATCGAGCGCATGCAGGTGGTGCTGGATGATCCGCTGATCCTGATGACCGATCTTAAGCTGTCCGGCCCGGAGGATGTGAGTGCCATCGAGGCGCTGCTGGAAGGCAGCCGCCGGCCACTTCTGATCCTGGCCGAGGAGGTCGCCCCTGGCTGTCTCATGCAGCTTCTCAGCCGGCGGGATCGCGGGTTGCCGCCGGTCGCGGCCATCCACCCGCCAGAATACGGCCATTGGCGTCGCTCCATGCTGGAAGACATTGCCATCGTCACGGGCGGCCGCGTGATTGCGCGCGACCTCGGCGGCACGCTGGCCGGCATGACGCGCCGGGATCTGGGACAGGCAAGGCAGGTGCGGATCTCGGCCGACCAGACGCTCATCAGCGCCGGCGGCGGAGACCTGTCGGCCATCGCGGCGCGGCGGGGGCAGGTGATGCGGCAGCTGGATGCGGCCCCGCAGAATATCGAGCGCGACAAGCTGCAGGAACGGCTCGCCAAACTGTCCGGCGGATCGGCCATTATCCTGGTGGGGGGTGCCACGCCTGTCGCACAGAAGCGCCAGGCGCAGATGATCGAGGATGCGGTCAATGCCACCCGCGCCGCGGTGCAGGATGGGGTAGTCGCCGGTGGCGGCACGGCCTTGGCACAGATCGCCCCCGATCTCACGCCCATGATGGAGCGGTTGAGTCCCGGCAAACGCCTGGGCGCCAGCCTGCTGCAAGGGGCTCTGGCACAGCCGCTGTTTTCCATCGCGACCAATTGCGGGTTGAATGCGGCGGAGATTGTGCCGCGCGTGACACAGGCACCGCGGGGCTATGGGCTGGATGCGCGCAGCGGCGAGATTGTCGCGCTGATGCCGGCCGGTGTGCTGGACCCGGTGAAGGTCAGCATTACCGCGCTGCGCAACGCGGCCTCGGTCGCCGGGTTGATCCTGACCACTCAGACCCTGGTCGCGAGCATTCCCGATGGGGATGATCCGACCGCCGGACCGGCTTTAGGGGGTGGTGCCGAGCGTCTGGGCCGGGCCTAACGGTTCACCCTGGCAGTTTCTGACCAATCGGCGCTATTCTGCCCGGCAAAAGAAGGCGCACCAGAGGCGCCGAACCGTCCGCGCAGCCGGCGGGCGAGAGGGAAGGAACAGCCATGCCAGGCCCCAAGCCTGATCCGCAGGGCTTGCGACCGTTCACCATCCAGCACGCGAGCGAGGCCAGCGGCACCATGCGTGCCTGGGAACGGTTTCTGACCGACGATCCGCATGGCATCGATCCGCTGCGCAATGTCGTCGTGTCTTCCTGGCGGCGCAGCCGGGAGCTGGGTATCAATCCCTGCGGGCGGGCGGCGCCGCTTGCGGCCCATGGTGATGCGATGGCGCATCTGCGGGCGCGCCATGCAGGGCTCCTCGCGGCCGCTGCGGATGTTTTCACGACCTCGGCCCAGCTGCTGGGCGGCTCCCGCTCTCTCATGCTGCTCACCAACCCGGATGGTATCGTGCTGGATGCCGTTGGTGACCCGCAAACGCTGGATGACGGCCAGACCATTCATCTCATGCAGGGCGGTGACTGGCGGGAAGATACCGTCGGCACCAATGGCATCGGCACCGCCCTTGCCACGCGCCGGCCCGCCCAGGTCCATGCCGCGGAACATTTCTGTGAGGGTATCAAAGCCTGGACCTGTGCGGCCGCACCGATCTTTGAACTGGGCACCGGGCAGGTGCTCGGCATCGTCGATATTTCCGGGCCGCCCAACACCTATCAGCGCAACAATCTCAGCCTGGCCGTGTCGATCGCGCGGCAGATAGAGATGGTGATGCATGAGCGTGCGAGCCGGGAGCGCATGCGGCTGCTGGAAGTATGCCTGGAGCGGATGTCGGCGAGCGACGTTGCGGGTCTGGTCGCGATCGACCGGGAGGGGCGTCTCGTTCATAACAGCGGCCGGCTGCCGCATCTGGGGTCGGTCGGCCAGCGTCTGCCGGGGCTGGATCGCCATGCCGCGGTCGATGATTGGGTTCTGACCCTGCCGCCCTCGCTCAGCGCCGACTGGTTCGACGTGGTGCGGGTGGATGGGCGCGCCATCGGCGCCGTGCTGGTCATTCCCGAATCCGCCCGGCCGCGCGCGATGGCGGCCCCAGGGAGCGACCTAGGCTTTGACGCGATTGTGGGCGACAGCCCGGCTTTGGCGCAGGTCCTGACGCGAACCCGCCAGCTGCGCGGCAAGCGCGTGCCCGTCCTGATCGAGGGGGAGACAGGCGTCGGCAAGGAGCTTTTCGCCCGCGCGCTACATGGCGAGATGCGGGACGGCCATCCCTTTGTCGTCTTCAACTGCGGTGCCGTGGTCAAGGAACTGCTGGCGAGCGAGTTGTTCGGCTATGTCCGCGGCGCGTTCACGGGCGCCACCACGGCCGGGGCCGTCGGGCGCTTCGAGCAGGCGCATGGCGGTACGCTATGTCTGGATGAAATCGGTGAGATGCCGCTCGATCTGCAATCCTTCCTGCTGCGCGTGCTGGAGGATGGCGTCATCTACCGGCTGGGCAGCGGCCAGCCGCATGCGGTGGATGTCCGTCTCGTCGCCATGACCAACCGCAATCTGCTGGACGAGGTGGCTGCCGGGCGCTTCCGCCGCGATCTCTATCATCGCTTGAGCGTGACCCGCCTGCAGCCGCCGCCCTTGCGCGACAGGGCGGATGACATCGACCTTCTGGTCGCGCATTTCAATCGGCAATTGGCCGCGCGCCACGGCGTGCCGGAACGTCGCTTCGGCGGGCCCGCTTTGGCGCTGCTGCGGGACTATGATTGGCCTGGCAATGTGCGGGAGCTGCGCAATCTGGTCGAAAGCCTGCTGCTGATGGCCGAGGGTGAATGGGTGAGCGAGGCGGAAATCGCCTGTTTGATCGAGCATCGGCCTTGTCCAGGCATCATGGCAGAGCCGAACAGCGCGAGCCTTGAGGATGCGGAACGCGTCGCGATCCTGCAGGCGACGCGGCACTGCCATGGCAACCTGGCGGAGGCCGCGCGATCCTTGCGCATTTCCCGCAGCACGCTCTATCGCAAGATGGAGCGCTACGGCCTGTCACCGCGCCAGGACACGGGCGGATAAGCGATACGAGCGGAAGGACATCATGAACGCCACAATCGACCATGGACGACGCCTGGCCGGGAAAGTCGCCATTATCACGGGTGCGGCCAAGGGCATCGGGCTCGCCACCGCCAGGCTCTTTCTCGCGCAAGGTGCGAATGTGGTGCTGTCAGACCTTGATCTGGACGAAATCCGTAGCCGCGCATCTGACCTTTCGGCCGAGGGTGCCGGCGCGGCGATCGGCGTCGCTTGCGATGTGCGGCGGGAGGAGGATATTCGCGCCCTGGTCGCGACGGCGATAGACCACTTCGGCCGCCTGGACATTCTGGTCGCGAATGCCGGCATCATCCCGGAAGCCTTCCTGGAACAGGCAACCGCCGAACTTTGGGATGAGACCATGGCGGTGGACGGCCGCGGCATGTTTCTCTCCGCCAAATATGCGGCCGCCGAGATGGTCCGTGCCGGGTCGGGTGCCATCGTCTTCCTGTCCTCGGTCTCGGCCCATGTCGGCCAGCTCGGTCAGGTCGTCTATGGCCCGGCCAAGTTCGTGGCCTCAGGCCTGACCAAGCATCTGGCGGTTGAACTGGCGCCCAAAGGCGTGCGGGTGAACGCAGTCGCACCAGGCACGATTGCCACACCCGCCGTCGCCGCCATGGCGCCCGAAGGCATCGCCCGAGGTGTCGCGAAACATCCCATCGGGCGGATTGGTGAGGCGGAGGAGGTCGCCTGGGCCATTCTGTTTCTGGCTTCCGACGAGGCCTCCTTCATCACCGGCGCCATCCTGCCGGTCGATGGCGGCTTCCTGTCGCAATAGGTCGAGGGCGGCGGCGCGCTCAGCTGGTCGGGCTGCCGGCCAGATACCAGGCTATCAGCTGCAACCGCAGTTCCAACCGCGACATCGGTTCCAGATCCAGCGCCAGAATTTCCTCGATGCGTTCGATCCGGTTGAGCAGCGTATGGCGATGGATGCCCAGGATTCGTGCGGAGGTCGAGACGTTCCAATCATTGTCGAGTAGACAGGCGAGGGACTGGACCAGCGCCCCTTCCTGAGAGCGCTCATTCTGCAGCAGGCGCAGAATGGAGGGAAACAGCCGCTCCGCTGCGGGTTTCTGGTCGGCGACCTGCAAAAACCGGCCGAGGGCGGTCAACTCTTCCGAGCGCACGATACGCCGGGTGGGTTGCAGGAAGCGGGCGAGGCGCAAGGCCTCCCGCGCGCGGGCATAGCCTGCGGGGGCCTCTGTCACCTCATCAAGCGCAGGGCTGACCGCGATCCGCGGGCGGAGCTTCGCGGTCTCCAGCATCTCGACCAGGGCCGTCAGCGTCTCCCGCGCCACCGGTCCCTTGCTCCGTTGCAGCACGCCCAGCAGCAGGCTGCCGCGGCGCCCGACTTGGCCGCTCAAATTCTGCCGCCGCATGAAGGTGCGGATCAGGCCGAGCGCGCTGGCGCCGTTCGGCCCCTCCACATCAGCCGCAAAGGCGATGAAAGGGTTGCCGGGGCGCAAACCCAGCTCAGCGCCCGCATCCGCCGTGGCGCCCGTGCCATGCAGGACATCGACCACCCGATCCTCGACCTGCCGCTCGGCCAGGCGCGCGATCTCGGCTGCCTGGGACAGCAGCAGGGCGGCTGCCATCGCGCCCGCCTCGGCAGCCAACGTGTCAAAGCGGCTGATCTCGTCACGGTCGCTTTCGATCACCAGCCAGCCGCTCGATTGCGGCAGTGTGGGTATGGCGGCGACGAAGCCCAGGCTGCGTTCGGCGGAGCCGAGCCGCTGCGCGCTGCCGCCGATGGGCTTGAGTGCGGCCAGCGCCGCCGTCGCCTCGGATGTCAGGCTGGTCGCGCCGAAGATGCCCGCGCCGTCATCCGCCACGCGATGCCGCGCCAGAAGCTGCGCACCGGTATCGACGATGCCGATATTGCGGCCGAACAGACGCCCCAGCCGCGTGCAGAGAGCGGGCAGGCCGCCGCCGCGCATCACGATCTGCAGCAGATCCCGGTTCAGCCGCTCGGCACTTTCCAGCGCCACATATTGCGACTGCACGAGATGGGTGAGCAGGCTGTGCGTCACATCCCGGAAGTTGATCGCCCAAGGCAGCACGATGATGGGAATGCCGAGCGCCTCGCTCCGCTCCAGCATCACCGCCGGCACCCGGTCCATATAGGTGCCGAGCGCGATGACGAGGCCCGCGATCTGCAGCTTGTCCATCACCGTGAAAATGTCGCGCTGCAATCGCTCATTGCCGCCCAGCACGACCCCGGCCGTCATGATCAGCTCGTTGCCGGTCAGCGAGTCTTCGATATCCTCGTGATCGACGACATGCACCCAGCGCAGCCGCCGACCAAGCCCCCCATGGCCCGAGACCACGGTCGCCTGGTCAAGCGGGGCGATGGCGAGGCATTCGGCGACCGTGAGACCGAAATCCGATGCGGTGACGGGTGGCAATGCCGTGTCTTATGCGGCGGCAGTGTGGGTATTGCGATAGGCCGCCGCAGGGTGGCTGTCGGCGACGCGCTGATGGCCAGCGCCGAACAGATTCTCACGCAGCGTGGTGCCCTCATATGCGGTGCGGTAGCGGCCGCGCCGCTGCAGCTCCGGCACCACGAAATCCGCGAAGTCCCCCGCCGTGCTGGGGGCCAGGAAGCCGCGCATGAGGAAACCGTCAAGGTCGAAAGTGTCCGACCAGCGCTCGATCTCGTCGGCGCAGCGCCCCGGGCCGCCGCAGACGAACAGGCGCTTGCGATCCAGCCTGGCCGCATCCTCGATGATGTCGCCCACCGTCCAGCCGGACGGGAAGGGGTAGCGCGATATATGGTCGGCCCCGGGACCGCCGGCTGCGATAATGTCCTCGATCTTTTCGTGCCGGCCATAGCGCGACAGATCCATGCCCGAACCAAAGCGGTGGGCCAGATAGCCATCCGCGCTCGCGAGCTTCATGAAATCCTCCAGCTTCGCCTCGGCTTCCGCATCGGTCGCGGCGCAGATGATATTGCATTCCGCAAAGAGCCGCACCTCGTCATGGCCGCGCCCGGCCTCGGCGGCGGTGCGCCGGATGTCCTGCACATGGCTCAGCAGGATGTCCTCGGTATAGCCACCGATGAAGATGCCCTCGGCATGTTTCGCCGCGAATTCGCGGCCGCGGTCGGAGCTTCCGGCCTGGAACAGCACCGGCGTGCGCTGCGGCGTGGGGGACATCAGATGCGGTCCGGCGACTTTGAAATGCACGCCGTCATGGTCGATCGCATGCACTTTCGTGGGGTCGCTGACCATGGAGGTTTCGGTATCCAGACGCAGCGCATCCTCCTCCCAGCTTTGCTCCCACAGCTTGAACGCGACATGGGCGTATTCTTCGGCGCGGTCATAGCGCGTGCCGTGGGGCATCGGCTCGATGCCGAAATTGGCGGCGGCGCCCGGCAGGTAGGAGGTCACGATGTTCCAGCCGACGCGGCCGTGGCTCAGCAGGTCAAGCGAACTCATCCGACGTGCGAAAGAAAAGGGATGTTCGTAGGTGGTCGAGCTGGTGGCGGCGAAGCCCAGATGCGTCGTCGCTGCGGCCATGGCCGGGATCAGAACCAAGGGATCATGGATCGGCACATGCATGCCTTCCCGCAGCGCCACATCCGGCGTGCCGCCGAAGCCGGCCGAGATGGCCAAGGTGTCGGCAAAGAACAGGGCATCGAACAAGCCGCGTTCCAGAGTTTTCGCCTGCTCGATCCAGAAGTCGAAATCACCGAAATTGCGGCGCTTGTTATCGGGGTGTCGCCACAGGCCGTAATTGTTATGGCTGATGGCGCCCATCTCCAGCAGCATGAAGTGGATCTGGCGGCCGTCTCTGCGTGCAGTCATGGCGTGGTCTCCGGGCGTTCTGGGCGGATCGGCATGGCCCTCATCCAGCCGCTCGCCGGCTGAGGCGGGCGACGGTGAGAAGGGCGGTCGCTGTCAGCACGATCGCGATGATGATGGTGGCCAGCGCATTGACCTCGGGGCTGACGCCGAGATGCACGCGCGAGAAGATGACGAGGGGCAGCGTGGTCGAGCCCGGCCCCGAGGTGAATTCGCTGATGATCACGTCGTCGATGCTCAGCGAAAAGGCGAGCAGCCAGGCGGCGACGATGCCGGGCAGGATGAGCGGCAGGGTGACGAGGGCGAAGACCGTCGCCGGCATCGCCCCCAGATCGAGCGCTGCCTCTTCGACCGAGCTGTCGAACCCGGCGAGGCGGCTCTGAATGACGATCGCGACATAGGCGCTGCAGAAGGTGATATGCGCCGCGCAGATGGTGACGATGCCGCGCCCATGCGGCCAGCCGAGGATTTGCTCCGAGCCCACAAACATCAGCAGCAGCGCGATGCCGGAGACGATTTCCGGCATGACGAGCGGCGCCATGACCAGGCCCATGAAGAAGGAGCGGCCGCGAAAGCGGCGGAAGCGGCTCAGCGCATAGCCTGCCAGCGTGCCGATGACGGTGGCGCCTGTCGCCGAGATCAGTGCGATCTCGATGGAGACCCGCGCTGCACGGAGGATTTCGTGGTCCTGCGCCAGCACGCCGTACCATTTCGCCGATAGCCCGGTCCAGATTGTGACCATAGGCGAGGCGTTGAAGGAATAGACGACCAGGATGACGATCGGCGCATAGAGGAAGACGAGCCCGGCAACGAGTGTTGCGGTCAGCAGCCGCCAGGACAGGGTCGCCTTCATGACGCGCCCAGCAGCTTGGCGTCGTTCCTCTGCCGAAGCCAGACCAGCAGCATGATCGGCACGAGCAGGAAGAGGACGACCGCGGTGGCGACGGCTGAGGCGGTGGGCCAGTCGCGGTTGCTGAAGAATTCGTCGAAGACGACGGAGGCGATCATCTGATGGCCTGGGCTGCCGACCAGGGTCGGGATCAGGAATTCGCCGACGGCGGGGATGAAAACAAGAAGAGAGCCCGCGACGATGCCGGGCAGCGACAAGGGCAGGGTGACCGTCACAAAGGTCGTGAACGGCCGGCCGCCGAGATCCTGCGCCGCTTCCACCAGGCTGAGGTCGAGCTTCTCAAGCGTGGTGTAGAGCGGCAGCAGCATGAAAGGCAGATAAGCATAAGCCATCACGAGGAAGACCGCGAATTGCGTGTTCATCATCTGCAGCGGGTGATGAATAACGCCCGTCCACATCATAACATTATTGATAAGGCCGTTATCCTTCAGAATTCCGATCCAGGCGTAGACGCGGATCAGAAAGGACGTCCAGAAGGGCATGATGACGAGCATGAGCAGCAGCGGCCGCGCCCGTGGGGAGGCGCGCGCGATGCGATAAGCCATGGGATAGCCGATGACGAGGCAGAGGATTGTCGTGATGGCGGCCGTGAGCAGCGAGCGGCCATAGGCGAGGGCATAGCTCGGGTCCTGGAACAAATAGCTCCAGTTCTCGATATGCAGCGTGATCTGCAGCGCACCATCCTCGGTCATCTTGAGGATGGGCCCAATCGGCGGAATGCCGATGATGCTGGTCGAAAACGCGATCTTCAGCGTGACCAGGAATGGGGCCAGGAAAAAGAGGGCGAGCCAGAGAAAGGGCAGGCCGATGACGATCCGCCGGCCCCAGACGCCCGAGACGAGGGAGAGCAGCGGTTTCATGCTCAGGGCTCGATCAGGGTCGTCGCCTGGGGTGACCAGGAGAGCGTCACGGGGGCACCGATGATCAGCGCGTTGCCTGCCTCGTCCAACAGATTAGGTCGCGTCACCTGCAGAAGCGTGCCATTGGGCAATGCCACGCGAAAGACGGAAGCACCTCCGTGATAGGCGAGCGCATCGATCCGCCCGGAAATACGATTGATGCCGGGGGCTGCCTCTCCGATCGCGATACGCTCGGGCCGCAGGGCGATGGCTACCGTTTCACCCAGTGGAATGGCGCGCGTGGTGGCGAAGACAATCCGCAGGCCAAGCGCCGGGCAGTTCATCGCCGCCTCGGCGCCGTGGCCTTCCACGACGGTACCTTCGAGAAGATTCACGGAGCCGATGAAATCGGCCACGAAGCGGCTGCGCGGCGCCTCATAGATATCCCGCGGCGAGCCCACCTGCATGATGCGACCGCCATCCATGACCGCGATACGGGTTGCCATGGCCATCGCCTCTTCCTGGTCATGGGTGACCATGACGAAGGTGATGCCAAGCTGACGCTGGATTGCCATCAGCTCAAATTGCGTGTGCTCGCGCAGCTTCTTGTCGAGCGCGGACATGGGTTCGTCCAGCAGCAGAACCTCGGGCCGTTTCACGACCGCGCGGGCGAGTGCCACACGCTGGCGTTGCCCGCCGGACAGCTGGGCGGGCTTGCGGCCACCGAAACCCTCCAGCCTGACCAGCGCCAGCGCCTCGTCCACGCGTTTTGCGATCTCTGCCTTCGGCAGTCCTTCGCGCTTGAGGCCGAAGGCGATATTGCCGGCCACCGTCATATGCGGAAACAGTGCATAGGACTGGAACATCATGTTCACCGGCCGCGCATAGGGCGGCAGATGGGTCACATCCCGCTCGCCGATATGGATGTGGCCCGTGGAAGGATCGGCGAAGCCCGCCAGCATGCGCAGGAGCGTGGTCTTGCCGCAGCCCGATCCGCCGAGGAGGGCGAAAAGCTCGCCCCGCCCGATGGTGAGGTCAATATCGCGCACGGCGGTGAAATCACCGAACCGCTTGCTGACACCCTCGATGCGGATATGGGGCGGATGGAGCGCGTGCGCCCCATCCAAAGGCTTCTGCTGCAAGCTGCCGTCTGCGCTCATGCTGGTAAGGTCAGCTTCCGTTCTTGAAGTTTTCCCAGGTCCGCGTGCGCAGGCGCTCGTAATGCGGCTGCACCGGCGACTGCAGGAAGAGACGCTGAACATCGGCCTTGGATGGGAAGACGCGGGGATCATCGACCAGATCCTTGCGCATCAGCGCGTCACTGGACGGCACGCCATTCGCGTAGTTCGTGTAGTTGCTGTTGTCGGCCGCTGCCGCGGGGCTCAGCATATAGTTGATGAAGGCGTATCCCTCATCCTGGTTCGGCGCATTCTTGGGCATGGCATAGGTATCGAACCAGATGATCGAGCCTTCCTTCGGCAGCACATAATCGACCTCGACGCCGGCCTTGGCCGCCGTCGCGCGCTTCGACGCCTGCAGCACGTCCCCGTTCCAGCCCACGGACAGGCACAGATTGCCGGTCGCGAGATCGGCGAGCCAGGTCGTCTGGCTGATCGTCTTCATATAGGGGCGGATGCTCTTCAGCAGGGCCGCCACCTTCTTGAGATCGTCCGGGTTCTGGCTGTCGGGATCAAGGCCCAGATACTTCAGAGCGATCGGCGTCATGATGGCGGCGCTGTCAATGATGTTGATGCCGCATTTCTGCAGCGCCGCGGCATTTTTCGGATCGAACAGCAGGGCCCAGGAATCCTTCGGTGCATTCGGCAGATATTGCGCGACCATCTTGGGATTGTAGCCGAGGCCGATCGTGCCCCAGTCATAGATGGCGGCGTATTGATTGCCGGGATCGGCCTTGGCCAGAATTGCCATCAGGTCGGGGTCCAGGTTCTTCCAGTTCGCAATCTTGGAGCGGTCAAGCGCCTGGAAGGCGCCAGCCTGCACTTCGGTCGCGAGATAGGGTTCGGCATTGGCGACGACGACGTCGTAGCCGGTATTGCCGGCCATGATCTTGGCGTCCATCATCTCTTCACTGTCATAGACGGAGAGATTGGCCGTGATGCCGGTTGCCTTCTGGAAATTGGCAAAGGCATCGGGCGCGAAGTAATCGGCCCAGTTGAAGACTGTGACTGATTTTCCTGCGGCCTGGGCGGGGAACGGCAAGGCCGAACCGACACTGGCAAACAGAGCGAAGCCGGCAGAGACGATAGCGATACGTCGCAGCATCGAAGGCCCTCTCCTCATATGAGATGTGACAGAAACGCTAGGCCAGGATGCTGCCGCTTTCCTATCGACAGCTTAGCAGGGTCAAGCCGTAAATTCTTGGACAATCTGTCCAGTCGCCTGGCCGCCGGTCGGCGCATAAGCGCCGCCAAGGGCCAGATCTTCCACCACCGCAAAATGGCGGCGACGCAGCTCGGCAAAGAAGGGCGCGGTTTCAAAGCACTCCTCCGGTGCCCAGACACCCGGCCGGATGCCGCCGCGCAGGATGAGCTGTACGCCGATCGCGAGGCCGATGGAGGTCGCCGGATCATTGAAACCGGCATAATCGGGATGAGGCTTGCCGATAACCGCGCAGTTGATGCGATGCGCCCGGCCGCCCAGGCGCCCTTCGCCCACGGCCAGATGCAATTCATGGATTTCCGTGGGCGGAATCAAATGGCCGCGCCGCTCGATATTGCGGCGGATGAGCGCGTCCAGCAGGTCCAGCGGCTTCAGCATCTGGCCGCGGACTGCGATAGGCTCGTCGTAATCGTCGAAGCCGGCCGAGCAAAGCGCGAGCCAGGCGTGATGCTCATGCTCCGGCAAATGCAGCTTCCAGGTAAATTCGCGAATGCCCTTGTCCCGGATGCCTTCCGAAAACGGCACCGTCAGCGGTTCGGAATGCTGGGTATACATGAACTCCGTTGGTCCCCAGGGCTCGGGCAGGATCAGCACTTCCTGGCCTGAGCGCGGGCCGACCTGTTGCAACCGTCCATCCAAAAACTGCTGTGAGGGATTGGCATATTCGGCCAGCAGCGTGGCCAGCGAATAGGGTGGCACCAGCACCGGGCTGGGCGCGCCGAAATTTTTCGCCACCCAAAAAAGATTGATGCGGTCGATCGCGTCGAGCCGCTCGGCGACCGCGCGGCAGACCATGTTGGAAATGCCTGGATCGGCGCCGAGGCCGAGCACGGCCGTCACCCCGGCCTTGGCCCAAACGGCATGGTGCTTTTTCTGCTCGACCGTCAGCACGCCCATGCCACCGTAATCGACATAGGGTTTCCCGGCCTGACGGCAGGCGTCGAAAATCACCATCTGCTGGCCGGCGAAGGTCGGCACCGCATTGATGCAGAGATCGCACGCGCTCAGCAGCCCGGCCAGCGCCGCGCTGTCCGAGACGTCGACTTCCACCGCAGACAAACGTGGATCGCCCAGGCTCTCCACCAGCGCCTGGGCCTGGCCCAGCAGCCGGTCGGCCACGACCACACGGGTGATCTGCTCCTGATGCGCAGAGATGAGATCGCGGACGGTGCCGCTCGCCATGGCGCCGGCGCCGCCGAGCACGAGAATGCGCATATCTATGGGTCCGTTCAGAAAAGGACGATCTGCCGCACGGCGGTACCCGCCCGCATGCGGTCGAAGCCCGTGTTGATCTCGGACAGCGTCAGCCGGTCCGAGATCATGTGATCCAGATGCAGCCGCCCCTGAAGGTAGAAATCGACGAGTTGCGGGATATCGAGACGAAACCGGTTGGAGCCCATGCGGCTGCCCTGGATGCGCCGGTCGGCGAGCATGGCGATGGCATCCAGTTCCAGCTTGGTGCCCCAGGGCGGAATGCCGACGATGGTCGCCATGCCGCGCGGCGCGAGCATGGCGAAGGCGGCCTCTGCCGTGCGTTTCAGGCCGATGCATTCGATGGCGTGGTCGACCCCGCCCTGCGTCAGGTCGAGCACGGCTTCGGCGACATCGCCGGCTGCGGCATCCACCACATCGGTCGCACCAAGCTTGCGCGCGAGGTCGCGTTTTGACGGCTGCGTGTCGATGGCGATGATCCGCCCGGCACCGGCCAGCGCCGCGCCGTTGACGGCGGCGAGGCCAACGCCGCCGCAGCCGATAATGGCGACGGTTTCACCCAGCCGCACGCCGGCGCGGTGAAAGATGGCGCCGGTGCCGGTCAGCACGGCGCAGCCGAGAAGGGCGGCGCGGTCCAGCGGCATATCGGGCCGCACCTTCACCAGCGCATGCTCATGCACCAGCACCTGCTCGGCGAAGGTGGAGGTATTGTAGAACTGGTGCAGGGTCTCGCCCTGCCAGGACAGCCTGCGGGAGACGCCGGGCGGCAGGTTCACCTCCGGCGTGTCGCACATGGCGGGATGGCCGGTCAGGCAATGGCGGCAGTGGCCGCAGAAGACCGAGAGACACAGCACGACCGGATCACCCGCGCGCACATAGGTGACGTCGCTGCCGACGTCTTCCACGATACCGGCGGCCTCATGACCCAGGACCAGCGGCAGCGGGTGGGGAAAGACGCCGTCGATGAAATGCAGGTCGCTGTGGCAGAGACCGGTGACTGCCGTGCGCACCAGCACCTCCCGCGGGCCGGGGCGCGCGATCTGCACGTCTTCGATGGTCAGCGTCTGTCCCGGCTGATGAAGAACGGCGGCTTTCACTCTCGGGCTCCGGCGGTGTGGCGAGGCCCGAGTCTAGGGGAGGGGACAGGCGCCGCCCATCGACAAACTGGCGGTTAGTAAGCATCGGATGATCGACGCTCTGTCCAGTATGAAGGCGCGCTGCCGCCAAATTCGCGTCAGCGGGACTTATGGCGTCTATCGCACTGATCTTCCTTGTGTCAGTGGGCCGGGTCATCAACCAGCGGCCGCCGCGCTGGATCTCACCCCTTCACGGCGCCGCCCATCAGGAAGCCGCCGGAGAAGCTGCGGGCCAGCAGCAGATAGAGAATGACCACGGGCAGGGAATAGACAATGGAAAAGGCGGCGATATCGCCATAGCGGACATTGGCGGCGGCGATCAGGCCATAGATTGTCAGAGGCCCAGTCTGCTGCGCGGGGTCGCTCACGAGCACGAGCGGCACGATGAACGACCCCCAGGCATTGATGAAACTGAAGATGGCGGCAGAGGCAATGCCGGGCAGCGAGGCCGGCACGACGACATGCAGAATGGTCTGCAGCAGGCTGGCGCGCTCCATGAGGGCCGCCTCCTCCATTTCACGCGGAACGCCGTCCATGGACGTTTTGATCAGCCAAAGGGCAAAGGGCAGGCTATTGGCGCCCAGGAACACGCCTGTCGGCACCAGGCTGAGCCAGCCGAGATCGGCGAAGATCTCAAACACCGGGATGATCATGATGCCCACCGGAATGCCGGTGAGGAAGAGGACCGTGACCATCAGCCCATCCCTGAGGGGGATGCGCCGACGGGACAGCGCATAAGCGCCGAAGATGCCCGGGATGACCGCGACGACGGTTGCAACCAGGGCCAGCAGCGCCGTGTTCCAGAGCGAGCGCAGATAATCCGCCCCCGTCACTTCCCGAAAATGCGCGAGGGTCAGGCGCGGCCATTGCAGCGCCCAGCCTGCATGCGCGTCCAAAGCTGCGACCACAAGCCAGAGCATGGGTGCGAGGAAGAGAAGCGTGAGAATGGCGAGCAGGACTGTCGCCAGAGGTTTAGAGCGCATGACCTGTCACCCTTGCCTGACGGCGCGGACATAGAGATAGGCGAAGGCGGTCGCGATCAGCACCAGGACGTCACCGATCAAGGCACCATAGCCGAGGTTGTTGAAGGTAAAGCCCTGCTGGTAAGCATAGATCGGCAGGATATTGGTAGCATCATTGGGGCCCCCTGCCGTCATGATGTATGTCAGAGCATAGTTGGCAAGAATGATGAGTGTCACCAGCAGGAGATTCGTTACCAGCGCTCGCCGCATGAGCGGCAAAGTAATGAAGACAAAGGTCTGCACCCGTGACGCGTTCTCCATGCGCGCGGCCTCCAGAACCTCGCGGGAGATGCCGCGCAATGCCCCGCCTAGAACCATCATGGAAAAGCCGGCCGTCGCCCAGATATTGGCGAGGATGATGATTAGCATGGGATGATCGTCAAGCGGGTCGGCGCGGCCGCCTGCGAGGAGGCTCAGTGTGCCGCCCGTGGTGCTGAACGCGTACCAGATCAGTGCAGCCGTGACGGGAGGCAGCATCCAGGCCAGGATGGCGACCGCCCCGGCCAGACGCTGCCAGAAGACCTGGGCATGCTGCATCAGCACCGCCAGTCCCAGTCCCACAAGCGTGACACCGACAACAGAGGCACCGAAGAGAAAGACCGCGGTCAGCCAGAGCGACTGCCAGAAGCTCGTATCATGCCACAGCCGCCGCAGATTGGCCGCACCTGTGAACCAGTAGCGTTCGGCGTGGATACCGGCGAGAGTCACGTTGGTGAGGCCGAGGTAGAAGGCATAGGCGACCGGCGCCAGGAAAAGCAGAAGAAGCAGGAGTGCTGCCGGGGTGAGCAGCAGCAACCCAATTCCGTCCACATGCTTGCGCGACGCCATCATCTCTGCGCCCCCGGCCTCACCCCAGTCAGCGGGTCGCCACCTGGTCCGCCCCGAGCTGATCGGAGACATAGGACTTCATGGCGGCGATCGCCTGATCGACCGTCATATCGGCATGCTGGGCGAGATTACCGGTTGCCTGTTGCAAGGCATGGGACCAGACCTCGTATTCCGCCTTGGCAGGCGTCAGCTTGCCATAGGGCAGCACTGCCGCCGAGACAGCGTTGTAGGGTGGCGCGAAATCGACGAAGGCGGCAGCCTTGGTGTAGCTTTGCGCCGCTGGCACAAAGCCTGCCCAGTTGGCGGCATCGATCTGGTTCTGCTCTCCCTCCATGACATCGAGGAGTTTCCAGGCGTAATCCTTGTGCTGTGTTGTCGAACTCACCGCGAGATCCCAGCCGCCGAGTGTTGTGGCGGCGCCTGGCGCTGCGCCCGTCACGGTCGGTATGGCAACGACGCCTATCGTTTGCGGTGCTTCAGCCCAGCAGGGCGAGCAGATCGTCTTCGTCCAATTGCCGCCGTAATAGTTGGAGCCGACGGCGATAGCGAGCTTTCCCGACTGAAACAGTGTCAATGGTACGGTGACCGCGGAGGGCGAGAACAGATCGCTGAGAGTGTCACCCAGACCTTCATTATACATGGTCTTAACGAAGGTCAGCACCTCGCGCAGGCCTTTGCTGTCCACAACCCATTTCCCACTCGCATCCTGGATCGTGGCGTCGCTTGACCCATTGAGAAGATTGCCGGTGCCCTGCAGCAGCCCATTATCGCCCGAGCTTGTGCCGACATTCAGCCAAAGCGGCACCACACCCGGTATTTTCGCTTTGATGGCGCGGGCGGCACTCAGGATGTCATCCCAGGTCTTGGGTTGCCAATCCTCCGGCAGCCCCGCTTTCTTGAACATCGCCTTGTTATAGTAAAGCTGGCTGTCATTCTCGCCAGTGCTGACGGCGTAAATCTTGCCATCGAATTGTCCCTCCGCCTTGATGGCATCGGGGAATTCCTTCCACCAGCTGGCAGTGGCCAGCTCATCATCAATCGGCAGCAACCAGCCCGCCGACTGAAACTGACCGAGCGCGGGTGTGGGCAATTGAGCGACATCGGGCGCGGTGCTGTGGGACCGATACAACAGGCTGAGCTTGTTGATGATATCGCTGTAGCCGCCCGGGATCGGCACAAGCTTGACCTCTGCCTCGGGGTATTTCTTTTCAAATTCTGCTTTGACGTCGTCGTACCATTTCTTGGCGAAATCGTTGGTGTCAAAGACATATTCTGACCCATAGGCGAGGGTCACGACCGTCTTGCTTTGCGCTTGTGCGTGGGCCGCGGTCCCGATGAGCGCGGAAGAGGCGAGCATGGCGAGAGTCAGTCGGCGCAGTCCGGTTTTGGGCATGTCACGGCGACTCCGTTGTGTGAAAGGATGCTTGGGTCTTCGTCTGGTCTCTTCAGTTCAGGCAGGGAGGCGGCGCGCAACAGGCTCAGCGCACCCAAAAGTCGACCGATCAATCAGCGCTCTGCCGTCGTCGGCATCGAAGGCATAGAAGAAGCGGCGATCGGGATAGAGCGTCACCGCTTCGCCAAGCGTCAGGGGCGTGCGGCCTGGTGCGCGGGCCGTGATGACCTGGGTGCCGCAGCGCAGCGTCGCAAAAGTCTCGCTCCCCATGGGTTCCAGAAATTCCACCGTGCCGATGAAGCCCGCGGCGCCGGGATAAGGGGCGGTAAAGGCGATGTCGCTCGGCCGAATGCCGATCTTCACCGACTTTTTGCTCGACACGCTACAACGCAGACCCTCCGCAAGCGGAAAGAGATTGCCAAGGCAAGCGACAGATGTCCCGCCATCGGTCACGAAGATTTGGCCTTCGACGATATTCATGCGTGGCGCACCGATGAATGTGGCAACGCGCAGATTGACCGGATCGTCAAAGATCGCTGCCGGAGTTCCAGCCTGATGCAGCTGACCTTCAAACATGATCGCGATGCGGGTCGCCATCGTCATGGCCTCGACCTGATCATGCGTGACATAGACGGTGGTGATGCCGAGGCGTCTGTGCAGGGAGACGATTTCTGTCCGCATCTGGCCACGCAGAGCGGCATCAAGATTGGACAGGGGCTCATCCATCAGGAACAGCTTGGGCTCCCGAAGCAGGGCCCGGCCGAGCGCGACGCGCTGCCTTTGGCCGCCTGAAAGTTCGGCCGGGCGACGGCCGAGCAGTGGCGTCAAGCCAAGGGTTTCAGATACTTCGGCAAGTTTGGCCCGCGTTGCTGCCTTGTTTTCCCGCCGCATGCGTGGACCGAAGGCAAGATTGCCTTCGACCGTCATGTGCGGAAACAGCGCGTAGGACTGGAAGACCATCGCGACGTCGCGCTCGCCGGGCGGCACATTGTTGACCACGCGCCCGTCAATCCGAATCTGGCCTTCGGACGGCTCCTCGAGTCCGGCCAGCATGCGCAGCGATGTTGTCTTGCCGCAGCCCGAGGCACCGAGCAGGACAAGAAAATCGCCATCGGCGATATCAAGGGAGAGGTCCCGCACGGCGACATGCGGGCCGAAGCGGCGCCAGACATGCTCGAAGGACACACGGGCCACGTTCAGAACCCGCGCGCACGGAGAAAGGCAAGGTTGGCGCGCTGATCTGCCGCGGGCGCCGCAATGCCGGCCGGATCGGGCAGGATATCCTGCTCGACCACAAGCCATCCGCTGAAGCTCTGCGCGACAAGGGCCAGTACAGCATCAAGCGGCACATCACCCAGGCCGAGGGCGCAGAACGCCCCTCGTTCCCAAATGGCTTCGGCGGGAGCGGCATCGCGCACGATGCCGGCGATCGCCTCGCGTCGCGCATCTTTCAGATGAAGATGGTTGATCCTGGTACCCCAGTCACGCAGCGCAGTGACAGGATCGCCGCCACCGATGATGAGATGGCCCGTGTCGAGGCAAAGACTGACACTGGTATGGTCGAGCATACGTTCGATCTCCCACGGTGCCTCGATGAAGGTGCCGGTCTCATTATGAAACGTTGGTTCATAGCCGCGCTGGCGGCAGTAATCCGCTGTGCGCTCGACGCCTGCAACGAAGCGGGCGAATCCGGCATCATCCAGGCCCAGGCTGCGGTCCGTGACAGCCTGGCCAGGACGGGCGCGGCGCGCCAGCGTGCTGAAATCACCGAGCGTCGGCCGCGGGGGCAAGATTCCAACGCCTTTAACGGCATCAAGTGAGTCAAGAAGTGCGTCAAGCGCGGGCTGCATCTCCCGTAGTGCGACGGGGTCGCTATAGGGCAGTTCCAGATAGGCCCCGGATAGGCCCAGACCACGCGCCGCAAGGCGTTCTGCCAGCACCGCCCCTTCCCCGAAATAGCCGACGGGGCCAAGATCGATACCGCGGTAGCCGGCATCGGCGACCGTGTCGAGAACCGCTAGCGGGTCTGGCGTATTGGCGTCGATGCCGACGGTCACTTCAAAAGCACCGAAGCTCACGGGGGCATTGGCGATGACGATGCGCGGGGCCGCGACGGTCATGCGATATCTCCCATGCTATCGCGGAGGATAACGGGGCGACCGCTGCGATGGCTTTCCAGAATGGCCGTGCAGAGACGGATATCGGCCAGTCCGTCGGTGACCGGCGTGTGCGGCGCTGTGCCGCGCGTGATGCAATCGTGGAAATGCAGCAGTTCTGTCTTGAAGCTTGCTTCATGCGAGAGCACGCGCCGACTCGCTTGCGAGTCCGTGGTGCCGGGAATTCCGCTTTCCTCCACCAGCTCGGCCGCCGCATTGCGCAGATAGGGCGAAGGGAAGGACAGGGTGAGCCGGCGGTCCGGCGCGAAGAGGGCGAATTCCATGCCGTAGCGGGCCATACCGGGCAGGTCGATCCAGGTCAGCACGGCACGCCGCTCGCCGAACCGGAGAAGCACGGTTGCTCCGTGGCGACCCAGATCGGCATGATCGACCCGATCCGGCTCACCCAGGAGGGCGCGGAGCCCGTTCAGCTCATGCACCATGCTGTCGAGCAGGATGGTGTGATAGAGGCGGCGGCCCTCGGCATCACCACCCACGGCATCCTCCAGACGCGCGGCCGTATCTTCGCGCAGGGCTGCCAGCACCGCGGGCGCGGGCGGCGTTCCGCGCAGCATCGGAAGATGGGCGATGTAAGGCTCAAAAGGTGATTCAAAGGTGGTGACACGGGCAAGTCGCAGATCCGGCATCTGTGCCAGCCCCGCTTGGAGCGCCTGGAAGGCCGGGTCGTAGCGCTTGTTATAGCCAAGCATCATCGTAACACCGCTGCGCCTTCCGGCAGCGACCACGGCTTTCGCTTCGGCCACAGAAAAGGCGAGCGGCTTTTCGATAAAGACATGCTTGCCGGCATCCGCCGCCGCGACGGCGATCGGCGCGTGGCTGCCGGGGGTTAGTATCATAATGGCGTCGAGCGGCAGATCGAGCAGCGTCTGCCAGGTGGTGACATGAACCGGCACATGGTAGCGAGCGGCGCAGGCCGCTGCGAGATCAGCCGAGACGTCGCAAACAGCCGCAACCTCGAACAGGTCGGGCAGTTCAGCGAGAAAGGGAAGATGCATCACTTGCGCAATGACGCCGCAGCCGATGAGCCCGATCTTCAGGCGCGGTGATCCGGTTCCAGCCACGAAATCCCCCCCGACGAATAAATGGAACGTTCCATATATCGAATTTGACGTCAATATGGAGATCGGGACCTGGGAAATGTTTTGTTGCCGAAGGCAGTATCAGCCATGCCGCTGTCAGCCGCTGGAGCCAGGTCCCGTTGTGCGGCGCTGAAGCAGCGTGAAATCCAGACTATGACGCTGATGCGGACCCTTCACCGTGCCTTTGATACGGCCAGTGATGAGATCCACGGCCAGCCGGGCGAGCGCCTCCTTCGGCTGGGCAATCGTCGTGAGGCTAATGCGGGCGATACGGCTGATCGCGACATCATCGAAGCCAATGACGGAAAGATCCTTTGGCACATTGAGGCCGAATTGATCGGCGGCATCCAGAATATCGACCGCATGCAGATCGTTCGCGGCAAAAATCGCAGTGGGCCGGTCAGGGCCGGTCAGGATCGCCTGCATGCTGCGGATGCCGTCGACGGTGTCCACAAGCCACGGCCTGTCATGCCAGCGCAGGACCGTGGGGGCCAACCCCATCGTCTGAAGGGCAAGCGCATAACCGCCCTGGCGCGCAGTTTCAGCCCTGGCCTCATGCACGGTATCGGCAAAATAGGCGATGCGGCGGTGTCCGAGGTCGATCAGGTGCTGCGTCGCCGCGCCCGCGGCGGCGAAATCATCCACCGCCACGACATCGCCCCAGTCAGCGTCGCAGGTGACAAACACGACCGGCAGTTGCGCGCCCACGGCCTGGCGGGCACTTTCGGCGTCGCCCGCATAGGCCAGGAAGACAAGCCCCGCCACCCGATGCTCGATCAGGCTGCGGATGCCGGCCAGCTCGGTATTCTCATCAACCTGAGTGTTGCAGAACATGAGCTGGAAGCCATGCGCAGTCGCAAAGCTTTCGATGAGTTTTGCCATCTCTGCATAGAACGGGTTGCCGAGATCACCGATGACAATGCCGAGCAGGCTGGTGCGTTGCTGCACGAGCTGGCGGGCAACGACATTCGGCCGGTAGCCAAGCACACGGATTGCCTCCTGCACGCGCTCCCGCGTCTCGGGATTCACCCCCGATACGTCCCGGATAACGTTGGAGACGGTTGACTTCGATACCTCCGCCAGCCGTGCCACGTCATGGATCGTGGCGGCTTTCTGCTCCTTGGCGTTATCTCCTGCCATCAGTCAGCGACCGCAACGCCATTGGGTGCAAATACGACTTTCATGGCCTCTCCCGCCTGCGCAATCGCCATGGCTTCATCTGCGCGCTCCAGCGGCATACGATGCGTGACAATGCGGTCGAAGGGAAGGCGGTCCAGGTTCGCTGCCATCAGGCGCATGGAGGCGAGATAGGACGTGGCGGTTTCACCACCGATGCCGATGATGCTGACGTTCTTTGTGCAGATGTCGGAATTGGGGTTGATCTGTACGGGCCCGAGGTCGACGAAAGCGCCGGCTTCCACCACCACGCCGCCGACGCGGACCATGCGCAGCGCCTCCACGAAGCTCTCCGGCACGCCTGAACAGTCGAGCACGATATCCGGGCCGAAGCCCTGCGTCGCCTCTCGCGCCTTCGCCACGCGCTCGTCCATCGTGGTCGCGCCGACCTGGAGCGTGCAGGTCGCGCCGAATTCCTCCGCCATGGCAAGGCGGGCGGCATGGCGGTCGGTCGCGATGATCTGCGCGGCGCCCAGCAGCCGAGCCTTAATGAGGTGGCAAAGACCAAGCGGCCCGACGCCGAGCACGGCAATCGAGCCGCCAAAGGGCGTGCCGCCGAACTGGCTGAGCAGGGAGAGCGCTTTCTCCACGCCATGGGTGACAGCCATGATCTCCGTCAGCACCGCGACATGATCCGGCAAGTTATCGGGCACGCGGAAGAGCATGGAGCGCGGCAGCAGGTAGAGGTATTCGGACCATCCTCCCAGAAGATGCGGCGGCCGGCCGCAATGGAGGCTGTTGCCATAATCTTCCAAATGCTCGCACAGGTAATAGGGATAGCCGTTCAGGCAGAAACGGCATTGGCCGCAGGCGACATTGGCGCCCGGCACCACGCGGTCTCCCGGCCGCAGAACGGCGCCTTCGCTGTCCCGCACCATACCGCCGGTCGCGACGACCTCGCCGACATTCTCATGGCCGCAGATCAGCGGATAGGTGATGTCCCTCTCATGGGGCGTGCCGGCATATTGCTTGCTCTCGCCGAGAAAGGTGTGCTTGTCCGTGCCGCAGATGCCAGAATAGCGCATCTTCAGGATGACGGCGCCAGGCTCGGGCTCGGGCACCGCAAAGCTGCGAAGGGCGATCACACCCGGTCGTTGAACGACGGCGGCCCGCGCCATAACCATGGCAATCTCCTGGACGTCCCAAATCAAATTGGATCGTTCCAATAGCCCCGGTCGCTCCCGCGATGCAAGCGCCCTGGCGCAATATCTTGGCCCGTCCGCCTTATGCTGCGTGTTGCGGCCGCTCAGGTTCCACCAATCCATGCAGCCCATCATCGTGCTGCGGGCTGGCTACTCGGCTATGCCAAGCGCCGCGCGTGTCTGACCCATCGTCAGACCGAGACGCCGGGTGCTAACGGCGCCGCGAGAATTATCATTGAGAAGGCAGCCGCCCATGTAATGCATGTCGTCTGCAAAACGGTCGTCGGAGGCGCAGGTCGTCACCACCGCCGTCAGCGCGGCCGGCGCGCGTGCAAGAGTGTCCGGCGCCGGCCCCGTGCTTTCCGGTAGCCAGAGCCGGGCGGCGAGGCGGGTGCCATCGGACAGCGTGAGCTAGATCGTCTCCAATTCACGCATCAGCTGGCATTCAAACCGTGTGCGGCGCGATAGGTCGCCAGAAAGCCTGGAACCGACGATGCCGGCATAGGTTTCCCTACCAACCAGCCCTGCACCATCTCGCAGCCCGAGGCCAGGATGACGTCCCATTCCGCCTCAGTCTCGCAACCTTCGGCAATCGTGTTCAGGTCCAGGGTATGGGCGAGATCGACGATTGCGCGAAACAGGCTCTCGTCTTTGGCGTTGGTGCCGAGCCCGTGCACGAAGTTGCGGTCAATCTTCACCATATTGACCGGCAAAGCGCGCAAGTAGGCGAGAGAGGAATAACCGGTACCGAAATCGTCCACAGCGACCGAAAAGTTCAGCGCTCTCAACTTATGCAGTTCCTGTACGGCGCGGTCATCCATCAGAGCGCTTTCCGTGACCTCGATGCAGATTGACCGGGGGGCGACATCCTCGCGCTCCAGCGTCTGGGCAAGCAGCGTGCTGAGCAGACCGTCCAGCAATTGGCGCGCAGAAACATTGATGGAGAGAGTCAGTGCGGGTGATTCGGCTGCCCAAGCTTTGGCTTGCTGGATGGCGCCGACCAGAACCCAGGCGCCGATACGGGTGATGAGGCCAGTTTCCTCGGCCACCGGAATGAAGTCGGCCGGTGGAATCCAGCCACGCGTCGGATGACGCCAACGCAGCAGCGCCTCGAACCCGGCGATCCGCCGATCGGGCATCGTCACCACAGGCTGATAATGGATCTCGAACTCATCATTTTCCAAGGCTCTGAAGAGATCCTGCTCGATCCGCATCGTGCTGACGGCGGCATCATGCAGGGCAGCCTCGAAAACGACAGCCTTGCCGCCGCCCTGGCGCTTCGCCGCATACATCGCAATATCGGCTTCGCGCGCGAGATCATGCGGACCCTCCGCCCTAGCGCAGGATATGCCAATGCTGATCGCCGCGTAATGCTGCTGCCCCTGCAGTAGAAACGGCTGATTGAACTCCTGCACGAGGGCCTGCGCCAAAGCCTCCGCTGCGGTCGCGCTGCCGCCCGGCCAGAAAATGACGAATTCATCGCCGCCGAGACGCCCGGGAATGCTGCCCGTCGGTGCCAAGGCCTGCAGACGTTCAGCGAGTTGCCGAAGCAGGTGGTCCCCCGCCTCATGGCCGAGAGAGTCGTTGATCGCTTTGAAACGATCAAGGTCTAACAGGAGGAGAGCCGCCGACCCCGTGCCGTCGCTATTGCTCCATCGGGCAATTTCGGCATCAATCATGCGACGGTTCACGAGGCCTGTCAGTGGATCGAAAGACGACAGCTTTGCCAGCCGTGCCTCGGCCTGCCGCAGCAGCGCATCGGTAATGACCCGGTTCAGCTCCTGCGCGGCATGGAGGTTGGACGCGGTCCAGGGGAGAGACTGGCCCTGCTGCAACTCGGCCCAGGCCTGGAAGGATTTGCGAGGGGAGATACGCTCGCTCTGCCCGATGATTTCCACAGGCTTGTTTGGATCGCCGGCCCAGGTCACGGTGCGCACCACTTCGGACCGGAACCAGACGAGTTGGTCCCCCGGCTTGTTGCTGATGGGCATCACCATGATGCCGCTCGCCACGGTCGCCCAGGCGGCCGCGGCTTCGCCTGGCATGCCAGCCTCGGCGGTGCAGAAGATGCCACCGGTCGGCGGGTGGCCGAGGGTCGCGAGAATGGCCGCGACCTCCGCGACCGGCGGCGTCTCCCCGACCAGGCTGATCTTGCCATCGCAGCGCAAATACAGGCCCACCGCGCCCATAAGGCCCAAAAGAGCGTCGGGCTGCTGCAAGAGCCCATGGGATACGTCGCCCGCCGAATAGACATTCTCGCTGATCCGCGCGATGACGAGCCGGTCGTTCATCTGCACCGTCAGTTCTTCGGCCGTCGAGACCTTGCGCAGCAGCGCCGACATCAGCTGGCTCACGACATCGCAAAAGGCCCGAAACTCGGCCGACATCTTTTTCGGGGTGGCATGATGGCAGACGAGCATCCCCCATAGCGTGTCATCCAGTATGAGCGACATCGTGAGGGTCCCGCGTACGCTCATATTGCGCAGGTATTCGAGATGGACGGGCGAGACGGCACGGCAGCCGCAATAGGTCATGTCGAGGGCGCCGATGGCGGACTGGGCTGCGTCCGAGAGCAGTGGAACCGCCGGCGCTGCGACATCCTCTATGTAGCGCACGCGCTGGAGCAGGTAGAGGCGCCGCGCCTGCTCCGGGATATCGGATGCCGGATAGCGCAGGTCTAGAAACGGGTCGAGATCCGACCGCTTTGCCTCTGTGATGACCTGGCCATGGCAGTCGGCGTCAAACCGGTACACCATTACGCGGTCATATCCGGTCAGCAGCCGCAGCTGCCGGGCCGCCTCCTCGCAAAGCTGCATGACGGTCTCGCAGAGCCGGAGGCTCGCGATGATTGTCTGCATGCGGGACAAAGCAAGGGTGTAGCCACCTTCTGCGAGCGCGGGCTCCAGCTCGACGATCGTTCTCCCACCATAGCGATGCACAACGGCCGTCCGGTGCGGCTGATGAGGGATGGGCAGCTGCAGTCTGAGGAGATTGGCAACAGCCTGATGCTCTCCGGTGAGTGTTGCTTCGATCGCCGCATAGCTTTCTGGGCCGAGCAAAACATCAAGCCCATGACCGAGCGCGACTGTCGCCGCCAGCCCCAGGGCGTGTTCAAAATTTGCGCTGACATGGCTGATTGTTTTGCTGCCCGGGGCAGTAGCGATCAATACCCCGTGTGCCTGGATGGCGCCGGGCACATGAATAGGCTCACGCGCACAAGCCGATAGGTCAGGCTGGCCTCGATCCGCATCCCGTTTGAGTGACACGCTGGAGACCTCTCTATAATGACTTACACTAGCAAGACGCCACGGATGACAAAAGTATTTCCTCGTAGATTTTTCATAGATGTGACACGGTCATACGTCTCCTCCCTCGTCAAGACGAGACTGCCTTAAGGGCCCACCGCCAGACCGGCAGCTGGAGCACCGGGCTGCCTGATTGATTGAGACGGTTCCATTCTGTTCCTCCACCGCGCAGAAAGAAAAAATCGATCGCCGATTATATAAACAATAGATACGTAGACCAGACAACTAGAAGTGGGTGGATAAAGTGATCACCTTTTTCTAGCTATGATGCGTGGCCTGCATCTCCGCATATTCGTCCAGGTCGATGCCATTCTTGGCGCAGCCGCAGACGTCATCCAAAGCCCTACCCAGACCTACCCGCCCCCGCAGATCCTGCTTGAACGTCTTGGAAAGCCGTAGCACACAAGCGTGCGATGACTGTCTCATGGAATCCCATCATGATCAAAGCTGATCCTTATACCTGGCCCTATGACGGTGTGATGTCGGTCGCAGACACGGCCCTGATCATCATCGACATGCAGACCGATTTCTGCGGCAAGGGCGGCTATGTCGATGCCATGGGCTATGACATCGCCCAGACGCAGGCGCCGATTGGCCCGATTGGCCGCGTGCTTGCCGCCATGCGTGCGCAGCACTACCCGATCTTCCATACGCGCGAAGGCCACCGGCCGGATCTTGCCGATTTGCCCGCCAACAAGCGGTGGCGGTCGCGCCAGATCGGCGCCGGCATCGGTGACCCGGGACCCTGTGGGCGCATCCTGATCCGTGGAGAGCCGGGTTGGGAGATCATCCCCGAGCTGGCCCCGCAGGAGGGGGAGGCCATTATCGACAAGCCCGGCAAGGGCAGCTTCTATGCGACCGACCTTGAGCTGCTGCTGCGCATGCGCGGCGTGCGCAATCTGATACTGACCGGTATCACGACCGATGTCTGCGTCCATACCACGATGAGGGACGCGAATGATCGCGGTTTTGAATGTCTTCTGCTGGAGGATTGCTGCGCGGCGACCGATCGTGCCAACCATGACCATGCGATCAAGATGATCAAAATGCAGGGTGGCGTTTTCGGCGCCGTGTCCAATTCCGTCGATTTTCTCGCGGGTCTGGCAAGGGGGCCGGAATAAGGCCGCACGGGGATGCGGCCTCTTCGTTTCCGGGTCAGCTTTTGCTGACGTCCTCAGCATAGAGTTTGGCGACACTTGTCATATTGAGGTCGCCCAGGCCCTGGTCGATGCCGGTCTGAAAGACGGTGTGGACCGCCGCGATCAGCGGCGTCCGCTCAGCGCCTCCCGAAACCTCCAGCGCGTAGCGGAAATCCTTGTCGATGAGGGTGACGGGGAATTGCGGGGCGAAATTCTCGGACAGCATCGAGCCTGTCAGGTAATTCGCGACCGGCGCCCAGACCGGGGTGCTGGCCACGGCCTTGAGACTGCGGGCAGGGTCTGCGCCCGCGGCGCGCAGCATGCCGATGATCTCGGCATAGGCCGCGACCTGGATGCCGAGCATTGCGTTGGTGGCGAGTTTCGTTAATGCGCCACAGCCCACCGGGCCCGTCAGGTTGATGGTGCTTCCCATTGCTTCCAGAAGCGGCGCGGCGCGGGTCGCCGTTGCCTCATCACCACCGAGCAGATAGACAAGCTGGCCGGCTTCCGCCTGCGGTCGGGAGCCTGAGACGGGGGCTTCCAGAAACGCCAGATCGCGGCTGCGCACGGCCTTATCCAGCGCACGCACCCAGTCCGGCGTCAGGGTGGAGCTTTCGATAGCGACGGTGCCGTGTGCCATGCCGGCGAGCGCCCCCGTCTCTTCATGCAGCCAGACATCGCGCGATGCTTCATCGTCCCGGACCATGGCAATGACGTATTCGGCGCCCTGGGCGGCCTCCTTCGGCGTAGCGGCCTGTTTCGCGCCCTTCCGCACGAGCGCCTCAGCGGCTGAGGCTGTACGGTTCCAGACCGTGAGCTGATGGCCCGCCTGCAAAAGATTGGCGGCCATGCGGGTGCCCATGGCGCCCAGGCCGAGAAATGCGACATTCATCTTAATGTTCTCCGTTCTTCGCTTGCTGAGCCTGCGCCGGCGTAAGGGCCAGGACCGGTAACCCGAAACTCACGGCCGTAAGCATGCAGGGCGCGGCCGTATCCGTCACAGCTGGTCACGAAACACGGCGTCTTCAATCCGGGAGCCCTTGTATCGCCTGTCATGGATGGGACGAGGGGAATGCGACGGCGGCTTCCGCTTACGCATCATATCCCTTGACGAGGGCGACCTCACTCCGGCACGATGCATGAAAATACGATACTGAATAAATATTCTGTTGACGGCAAGAAGACGATGGGACGGAAATGACGGATCTTTCGGAACAGGAGCGGGGTGCCGCTCTGCGCGCGACAATCATCGCGGCCGATGCGGCGGAGCGGCAGGTTCTGCTTGCCCGCATGGCGGCAGACATTCGGATCTCGATCCTCCACACCATCAATGGCCCCAGAATGGGTCATATCGGCGGGGATTTCTCGGTCGCCGACATCCTGACGACGCTCTTCTTCGGTGTCCTCAAGCTTGATCCGGCCGACCCCAACTGGGCCGGCCGGGATCGGTTTATTCTCAGCAAAGGCCATTGCTCGGCGGCGCTCTATTCCGTTCTCGCCCGGCGCGGCTTTTTCCCGGCAGAGGCGCTGAAAACATTCATGGCGCCGCTCTCAGCACTCAACGGCCATCCCAATCGGCGCAAGGTGGCGGGCGTCGAGGCCAATACCGGGCCGCTCGGCCATGGTTTGCCGATCGGCGTCGGCTGCGCCGTCGCCTCCCGCCTCGCCGGCGCCTCCTGGCGGACCTTCGTGGTCCTCGGCGATGGCGAGCTGCAGGAAGGCAGCAATTGGGAAGCGGCCATGGCTGCCGGCCATCGTGGCCTCTCCAACCTTACCGCGATTATTGACCGTAACCGCCTGCAGCAGGGTGCGCGCACGGAAGATACCAACCGGCTGGAGCCACTGGCTGACAAATGGCGTGCCTTTGGCTGGGAGGTCATTGAGGTCGATGGCCATGATCACGGCCAGCTCTATGATACGCTCGCGGCCAGTGGCACGGACAGGCCGCGTTGCCTCATCGCCCATACGATCAAGGGCAAGGGCGTTTCCTTCATCGAGGACCGGGTGGAATGGCATCATAAGGTGCCGTCGCTGGATCAGGTCGAACTCGCCCTCAAGGAGCTTGCGGCGTGATGGATGCCATGACTGAATCGCCGAGCACGCCCACCTTTGACTGCCGCGCCAGCTTTGCCGAAACGCTGATCGAATTGGCGCGCACCGATCCGCGCATCGTCGCCGTCTGCAATGATTCCGTAGGATCAAGTAATCTCAATTCTTTCCAAAAGGAATTTCCCGATCGTCTGATCAATGTCGGCATTGCCGAGCAGAATATGGTGGGTGTGGCAGCCGGTTTGGCCAATGGCGGCTTCGTGCCCTATGTGAGCTGTGCCTCGCCCTTCCTGACCGGTCGGGCCCTGGAACAGATCAAGGCCGACATCGCCTATAACAACTACCATGTCGTGCTCTGCGGCCAAAGTCCCGGCATGTCCTATGGCGAATTGGGACCGACGCATCATTCCATCGAAGATTTCGCCTGGATGCGTGCTTTGACCGAGATGACGATCATCGTGCCGGCTGACCCGAAGCAGACGCGGGATGTTGTGCGTTGGGCGGCGACGGCCAATCGTCCGGTCTTCATGCGGGTGGGCCGCTACAAAGTCCCGGCTGTCACCGCTGACGATCAAGGTTTTGAACTCGGCAAGGCGATCCGCCTGCGCGAGGGTGGTGATGTGACAATCATTGCCTGCGGCACCATGGTGTCCCGGGCGCTGGACGCCGCGGATCTGCTGCAGGCGCGTGGCGTGGCAGCGCGCGTGCTCAATATGACGACGATCCAGCCTCTGGACGAAGCGGCGGTGATTGCGGCGGCGGCGGAAACGGGGCGCATCGTGACGGCCGAGGAAGCCATCATCCATGGCGGCCTCGGTTCGGCCGTCGCTGAATGCGTGGTGCAGAACAGGCCAGTGCCGATGCGCATTCTGGGCGTGCCGCATCTGGCGCCCACCGGCAGCACCAGCTTCCTCCTCGACCATTTCGGCCTCAATGCGGCGGGTCTCGCGCGCGCCGCCCTGGAACTGGTGGGTTAAGTCATGACCCGGCCGATGCTCCTCGCCATTGATCAAGGCACGAGCGGCACCAAGGCCATTCTGGTGGACGGCACCGGTGCGATCCGCGCCCGCGGCCATGCGCCGGTCAGCGAGACGCATCCCAGACCCGGCTGGGTGGAACAGGACCCGACCGCCATCTGGCACAGTCTGCAACAGGCCGTGGCGGCTTGTCTGGAGGGTCAGGACGCCGATGCGGTCGTGGCAGTGGGGCTCAGCACGCAGCGGGAATCCGTGGTCTGCTGGGATCGTCTGACCGGGGAGCCGATCACGCCTGTATTGAGCTGGCAGGATCAGCGCACGGCAGCGCTATGTAACGCGCTCCGCAGTCCAGAGGTCGAGCGGCTGGTGCGGGCGCGCAGCGGCTTGCCGCTGGACCCCATGTTCTCTGCGGTGAAAGCCGCCTGGCTGCTGCAGAACCATAGCGGCGCGGCCAGCGCCGCGCGGGATGGAAGGCTTGCCATCGGCACGATCGATGCCTGGCTGCTCAGCCGCTTCGGCGGCGAGCCGATGACGGAAATCGGCAATGCCGCCCGTACGCAGCTTGTACATGTCGCGGAAGCGGGCTGGGACGACGATCTGCTGGCGCTGTTCGGCGTGCCGCGGGCGGCCCTGCCAAGGCTGACCCCGTCCACCGGGCCTTTCCCCGCCGTGCGCGGCCTGGCGCCGCTGCGGGACGGCACGCCCGTGCTGGCGGTGATGGGGGATTCCCATTCGGCGCTTTTCGCGCAGGGTGCTTTCGCCCCCGGCCAGATCAAGGCGACCTATGGCACGGGGTCTTCCGTCATGGGGCTGATCGGACATCCCGATGCAATGGGCGCCGGCGCCTGCCTGACCATCGGTTGGCAGATCGGCGGTGAGCGGCCGGCCTTCGCGGCCGAGGGCAATATCCGTGCGACGGGCGCCGCCTTGCGCTGGATGGCCAATCTCCTCGGCATGAGCGTGGCGGCGATGACGGAGCTTGGCGCCCGCTCCGACAGCCGCGGCGCTGTTCTGGTGCCCGGCTTTACCGGCCTGGGCGCCCCTTGGTGGGACCGCGATGCCGTCGGGCTGATCAGCAATCTCGTCCTTGATACCGGGCCGCCCCAGCTCGCGCGTGCTGCGATGGAGGCGGTGGTCCATCAGGTCGCCGATATGGTCGCGGTGATCGGCGAGACCGTCGGCCAGGTGACGGACCTGTTCACCGATGGCGGCCCGAGTGCGAACGGGGCCTTGATGCAGATGCAGGCGGATGTGCTGGGTTGCGTTATCCACCGCGCGCAAACGGCTGAGCTATCTGCGCTCGGCGTCGCGCATCTGGCGGGTCTGACGGCGGGCGTGTGGGACTGGCCGGCGCTCCGCGCGCTGCGCCGGCCGCGCGATAGCCTGCTACCAAACATGACGGAAGCCGATCGCGCGAGCCAACGCGCGCAATGGAAAGCGGCTGTCGACCGCGCGCGGTCGGCCAAGACCGCGTAAAGGGAAGAACGATGTCAAGCTCGACCACCGCGCGGACAAGCGCATCACCGACCGTCAAGCGTATGCTTCTGGCGCGGCTGCTGACTGGTAACCAAGGACCGCTCCTTGGCCTCATTCTGCTCGGCATCGTGTTCTCGGTCACGAGCGACGTCTTTCTCTCGCCACGTAATTTTCTTAACATCATCGATCAGGTAACGGTTCTCGGCATTCTGGCACTCGGCATGACCGGCGTAATCATCATCGGTGGGATCGACCTTTCCGTTGGATCGATTCTGGCCGTCTCCTGCATGGTCTTCGGCTGGCTGCCGCAAGATTACGCCATTTCCTATCCACTTGCGGCGGTCATCGCGCTTTTGGCCGGCGGTGCCTGTGGACTGGTCAATGGCCTGCTCATCACGCGGGCGAAGCTGCCGCCCTTCATCGCGACGCTGACGGTGATGTCGGTCGGGCGAGGCCTGGCCAATCTGACCACGGGCGGCGAACAGGTTGTCGGCTACCCCGACTGGTTCACGCAGCTGGCGACGATCCGGCATCTCGGCTTCCTCTCGGCGACCGTTGCCATGTTTGTTCTGCTTGCGCTCGCCGGCTGGATTTTCCTCCGCTATCGCGCGACCGGCCGCAGCCTTTATGCGATCGGCGGCAATGGTGAGGTCGCGCGTCTCGCGGGCATTAAGGTGCAGCCGCTGACAGTCTGGGTCTATGTCGCCTCGGGTGTTCTGGCGGGGCTTGCCGGATTGGTGCTGTCGGCGCGGCTTGACTCGTCTCAGCCGAGCGCCGGCCTCGGCTACGAGCTAGACGCCATCGCGGCCGTGGTCATCGGTGGCGCCAGCCTCTCAGGCGGCATCGGTGGCATCGGTGGCACCGTCGTCGGCGTTCTCATCATCGGCGTGCTGCATAACGGCCTCAACCTGGTCGGCGTCTCACCCTTTATCCAGCAGGTCATCATCGGCTGCGTCATCGCCGCGGCCGTTACCATCGACAAATTCCGTCGCAAGGAGACCTGACGGACCAAGCCTGCCGGCGCCGCGCCGGCAGATGACGTGCCTGCATAAAAACAAGAACGAGGGAAACATGTTCAAGACCAAGCTGCTCGCCACCGCTTTCACAGCCGTGGCCCTGATGGGGCTGACCGGCCTGCCGCTTCTGGGTGCGGCATCCGCCCGCGCGGACGAGCCGACCGTGGGCCTGGCCGTCGCCAATCTCCAGGCCAATTTCTTCAACCAGATCAAGCAATCGGTGGAAGCCGAGGCGAAGCTCAAGGGCGTCAAGGTTATCGTCGTCGATGCGCATGGCGATAGTGCCACGCAGGTCAATCAGATTCAGGATCTGATCACGCGCGGCGTGAAGGCGCTGATCTATATTCCGGCGGGCGCGACCGCCGCCGGTGTGCCGGTGCGCGCCGCCCAGGCCGCCCATATCCCGGTCGTCGCCGTCGACCGCAATGCGCCCGACGCCCCGGCCGATACCTTCATCGCCACCAATAGCGTCGCGGCCGCCCATACGCTTGGCGACTATGTCTGCAAGATCTCGGGCGGCAAGGGCCAGCTCGCGATCATCCAGGGGCAGATCGGCACCACGCCGGAGAATGATCGCAATACCGGCTTCAATGCGGCGATGGCGGCTTGCCCCGGCATCCATCAGGTGGCGAAGCAGGCAAGCCAGGAATGGTCGCAGGCCGAGGGCTTCAACATCGCGCAGGACATGTTGCAGCGTCATCCTGACATCTCGATCTTCTTCGGCCGTGCCGATGGCCTCGCCTTGGGTGCAGCGCAGGCCGTCAAGGTCGCCAATCTTGATCATCCGGTGATCGTCGTCGGCTTCGACGGCGATACCGCCGGACTGGTTGCGGTGAAGAACGGCGTGCTTGCCGCGACCATGACGCAGAAAACCCAGGCGATGGGCCGGTTGGCGCTCGATTCCGCGCTCGACCTCGCCGCCGGCAAGACCTTGCCGAAGGAGCAGCTGCAGTCTGCGGTGCTGACGACGAAGGACAATGTTGCGCCCTTCATCGCGCAGCATCCGTAAGGGGCTCAGACCATGGGCGCAACAGCGGTGGATCTGCCGGTGACATCGCCCTCTGGCGCGGAGGGGCGCGCGGTGCGCCTCTCCGTGCGTGGAGCCAGCAAAAGCTTCGCGGGCACGACGGTCCTCAAGGACGTCGATCTGACGGTGCGGGCAGGGGAGGTTGTGGCGCTTCTGGGGGAGAATGGTGCGGGGAAATCGACGCTTTCCGCCATCATCGCGGGACTCATCAAGCCCGATGCGGGCACGATGCTGTGGGAAGGCGCGCCTTATGCCCCGACGTCGCCCGGCGATGCCATGGCGCATGGCGTCGGGCTCATCCATCAGGAGATGCGTCTGCTGCCGGACTTGACCATTGCCGAAAATGTCTTTGTCGGCCGCCTGCCGATGACGGCCGGGCGCATCGATCGGGAGCTGATGCGCGCGCGAGCCTCGGAGCAGTTGCAGCGTCTGGGGCTCGATATCTCGCCCGATACGCTCGTGCGCCAGCTGCGCGTGGCGGCGCAGCAGCAAGTCGAGATCGCTAAAGCGCTGACGCTGAAGGCGCGGCTGCTGATTTTGGACGAGCCGACGGCAGCACTGGGCGGTGACGAGACCGATCGGTTGTTCGCGCAAATAGAGGCGCTGCGACGCCAAGGCTATTCCTTCATCTATATCAGCCATCGGCTGGATGAGATTGCGCGCATCGCCGATCGCATCGTCGTTCTTCGCGACGGTAGGCGGGTCGCCGAGCATGAAACGGCGCAGGTACCGGTGCAGACGCTGCTGCGGGATATGGTGGGGCGTTCCATCGATCGTCTCTTTCCCCATGTCGCCGCGCCGCGTCCGCGCGAGGTCTTGAAGGTCGAGGGCCTGTGTTCTGCGGCCGGTGCCTTTGCCGATATCGGCTTTACGGTGCGGGAAGGCGAGATTTTCGGCATAGCCGGCATTGTCGGCGCCGGCCGCACCGAGCTGGTGCGGGCCATTGCCGGGGCCGATCCCGTGTCCGCGGGAACGATCTCCCTGGATGAGACGGTATTGCGTCTGTCCGGCCCGGCGGATGCGATCCATGCCGGCATCGTACTGGTGCCCGAGGACCGCAAAGGCCAGGGCGTGCTGCTGGACCATACGGTGGGGGACAATCTGGCCCTCGGCAATATGGACCGGCTGGGCCGGCACGGCTGGATCGATCCGGCGAAGATCCGGGATTTTGGCACGCGCATGATCGAGCGTCTGGGCGTAAAAGGCCGCGTCGATCAGCAGGCGCGCTATCTCTCGGGGGGCAATCAGCAGAAGGTGGTGATCGCACGGTGGGTCGCGCGAACGCCCAAAGTGTTCATTCTCGACGAACCGACACGCGGCATCGATGTCGGCGCCCGTGCCGCAATCTATGAAGTGATCGCTGAACTGGCTGAAAGCGGCATGGCCGTTGTGGTCGTGAGTTCCGATCTTGAGGAAGTGCTCGGCCTTGCCCATCGCGTCATGGTGCTGGCACGGGGCCGGCAGATGGGCGTCCTTGACCGGGCGGAGGCCAATAATGTCGCCGTCATGGCCCTGGCGACAGCATAAGAACAAAAAGGAAGCGGCTGTGACGGATCTGTTTACCCTCCAAGGCGAGGTGGCTTTGGTCACCGGCGCCGGCAGTGGCATCGGTCAGCGTTTGGCGGTGGGCCTGGCCGAAGCCGGCGCCGATGTCGCCTGTTTCGATCTGGCCTCCAGCACCGGGCTTGACGACACCGTCGCGCGGATTGCGGCGCTTGGGCGCCGTGCGGTGGCCGTGCGCGGGGATGTGACGGCGCCTGAGGATCTGGCGCGGGCCGTGGACGCCGCAGAGGCGCTCGGGCCCCTCTCCATCGGCTTGAATTGCGCCGGCATTGCCAATGCCGCGCCCGCGGAGGAGATGGGACAGGCGCAGTGGCAGCGCATGTATGATGTGAACGTCACCGGCATCTTTCTGTCCTGCCAGGCGGAAGCCCGCGCCATGCTGAAGAGGCGCCGCGGTGCGATCGTCAATATCGCGTCGATGTCCGGCGTCATCGTCAATCGCGGCTTGCTCCAGGCCCATTACAACAGCGCCAAGGCGGCGGTCATTCACCTCTCGAAAAGCCTCGCGATGGAATGGAGCGACCGCGGCATAAGGGTAAACTCGATCAGCCCCGGCTATACGGCGACACCGATGAATATCCGCCCGGAAGTGGCCGAGCAGGTGAAGCAGTTCGAGGCCGATACGCCCTTGGGCCGCATGGCGACAGTGGACGAATTGGTCGGACCCGCCGTATTCCTTGCCAGTCGCGCCGCATCCTTCTGCACAGGGGTCGATCTTCTGGTCGATGGCGGCTTCGTATGCTGGTGAAGGACCGCTCTTGCCCCGGAATGACGAACTCCGCCTGATCGCCCGCGTCGCGCGCATGTATTATCTGGAAGAGGTGAAGCAGTCGGATATCGCCGAGCGGCTGACCATATCCCAGGCCACCATCTCTCGCCTGCTGCGCCGGGCGCGGGAGGAGAATGTGGTGCGGATCAGCGTGCATACGCCGTCCGGCACCTTTCCCGAGCTGGAAGAGAGCCTGTGCCGGAAATTCGGCATGACCGAGGTCATTGTCGCTGAATGCGCCGAAGAGCGTGATGGGCAGATCCTGCGCCGGATGGGCGAGGCGGCGGCGCTCTATCTGGAGACCACGCTCCAGGCCGGGGAGATTGTGGGCATTTCCTCCTGGAGCGAGTCCCTGCTCCACACGGTCGAGAATATCCATCCGCAGCGGCGGCTGGCGGCAAGCCGCGTGGTGCAGATTTTGGGCGGCATGGGCGATCCCAGCGTGCAGACGCATGCGACCAATCTGACACGGCGTCTGGCGCAGCTGATCGGCGCCCAGCCGCAGCCCTTGCCGACCCAAGGGGTGACAAGTTCCATCGCGGCACAGAAGGCCCTGACGGGCGATCCCTTCGTGCGTGAGACCCTGGCCTATTTTCCACAGATTACCCTCGCACTGGTCGGCATTGGCGCGGTGGAGCCCTCCAAGCTTCTGGCCGACAGCGGCAATGTCTTTACGTCCAACGAACTGGCGGAACTCGCCCGCATGGGTGCGGTGGGCGATATCTGCCTCAACTTCTTCGACCGCAATGGCCAGCCGGTGCCATCCGCTTTTCAGGAGCGGGTGATCGGCATCGGCCTCGATCAGCTGCGCGGCGCCAGGCGCGTCGTGGCGGTGGCGGGCGGGCAGCGCAAGGTCGCGGCCATTCTGGGCGCGATGCGCGGCAAGCTCATCGATGTTCTGGTCACGGATCAATATACAGCCGCGCGGCTTGATGCCGCGGAGGACTGAAAAAACAGGGAGAGACAGCGATGGGATCGTTGGATGGGAAGGTCGCTATTGTGACCGGTGGCAGCCGGGGGATCGGCGCTTCCATCGCCCGGCGCTTCGCTCGTGACGGCGCGGCGGTGGTTGTGGCGGCGAATGAGGCGTCCGTCGCGGCGGTGGCGGAGAGCATCCGCGCCGAGGGCGGGCGGGCGACGTCGATCGTGGCGGATGTGACATCGGCTGCCGATGTCGCGCGGATCTACGATCTGGCGGAAGCGGATTTCGGCCGCGTCGATATCTCGGTGCAGAATGCGGGCGTCATCACCATCGCGCGGATCGAGGCAATGACCGAGGCCGAATGGGACCGGGTGATGGCGGTCAATACCAAGGGGGTATTTCTGTGCTGCCAGGCGGCGATCGCGCGCATGCGCAAGCATGGCGGCGGCGGGAGATTGATCAACACAGCCTCCGGCCAGGCGCGGCAGGGCTTTATTTTCACGCCGCATTATGCGGCCAGCAAGTTCGGCGTGATCGGCATCACGCAAAGCCTTGCCAAAGAAGTCGCGAAGGAAGGCATAACGGTCAATGCCTTTTGCCCAGGCATTATTGAGACCGATATGTGGGCCTATAATGACGAGGCCTGGGGCAAGCTGATGGGCAATTATGCCCCCGGTGCGCTGATGGCGGAATGGGTGGAGAATATCCCCATGGGCCGCGCGGGTACTGGCGAGGATGTCGCGGGCCTGGTCGCCTTTCTGGCCGGCGCGGACGCCGCCTATATCACCGGCCAGACCATCAATGTCGATGGCGGCCTGATCATGTCCTGACGAGAGGCGCGGTATTCTCAATACGGTAGACCGATTTTGCCGTGTCTACCAAAACCGCTTCGCGTTCGTTTTCGGTCAGCGGTGCCACGGCCGCCGCGATAGCGCCCCGTATCGTTAACCCAGTCGCAAACAGACGATCGACAGGAAGATTGGTGCCGACCATGCACCGGGCCGGCCCGAATGTCTGCAGCACGCGATCCAGAAGCGGCAGCAGATCCGTCACAGTCCAATGAGGCGCCCCAAGACCAAAACCGGACAACTTCACATAAACATTGGGCGCCTGTGCCAGTGTATGGAGGGCGCTTTGCCACGATCGGACACCGTCGGCGCTGCGATCAATGGGCATGCCCATATGATCGAGTATGATCGTCGTGTCTGGAAAATCGGCAGCGAGGCGTGCCGCCATCGCCATTTGCGGCCAGTAGATCTGAAGATCGAAGCTCAGGCCGCGGGGCTGCAACAGCGCAAAGCCGCTTCGCCAGGCAGCATCGTCCATAAGACCTGGCGTGGCACAGAAGCGGAGCGACGGGGTTACGTGCCAGTTCAGGCTTTGCCGGATGCCGCGCAGGAGAGGGCTGGCGGCCTCGTGCGCGTCCAGCACGACGTCCACATCCGGCGCGGCCAGATCGGCATAGGCGACGATCGCGGCCAGATGGGGCGCCGAAGGCCGCAGGCTTTGCAGCCACCGCGTCTCCCCCACCGGATCACGGCGATCCCAGCCATTCTCGACATGCACGCTTTGGATAAGCGTCGCACCGGCAAGGTCCTGCTCATGATCCGGCGGCAGGTAGCTGCGGCGTATGGGTTCCAGATCGCCTTCCAGCGGCGGTCGCCGGGTGCGATCCATCAGCCAAGGATAATTGAACCGGGTGACATCCTGGAAATGGTGATGCGTGTCGATGAAGGCGAGACCCGGCATGGCTTGCCGCCGATCATGCGCGGTCATCGTTTTGGGCGCGCGAGACGGTCGATATAGACGGCGAGGATGACGACCGTGCCGGAGGCGACATACTGCCAAAAGGACGGCACGTTCATCAGGGTCAATCCGTTCTGCAGGCCGCCCAGTGTGAGCGCACCGATGAGCGAGCCAAGCGGATTGCCGACACCGCCAAAGAGGCTGGCACCCCCGATGACGGAGGCACCGATCGCCTGCAGTTCAAAACCGGTGCCGCCGATGGGCTCGGCTGCCCCGATGCGGGCGACCAGGACGAGGCCGGCAAGGGCTGAGAGCACGCCCGACAAGGCGTAGACAAAGATCTTCACTCGGTCGATGCTGATGCCGGAAAGCCGGGCCGCTTCGTCATTGCCGCCGACGGCGATCACCTGCTCGCCCAAGGATGTGAACCGGATGAGCAGGAAAGCGAGTACCGCGATGATGATCGCGTAAAAGACCGGCATGGGGATGCCCGCGAGATCACCCGCGAAGACGGCCCGAAAGGCCGTCGGCAGGCCATAGATCGGCTGTCCATTGGTATAGATCAAGGCGGCGCCGCGATAGACGCTCAGCGTGCCGAGCGTGACGATAAAATCCGGCAGCTTGAGCTTAGCGATCAGGATGCCGTTCACCAGCCCGCAGGCAAGGCCGACCAGCAGTCCCGCCACAACCGCAAGCGCGAGGCTTTGCCCGGCCAAGCTGCATGCGACCATGCTGGAGAGGCCGACCGTCGATCCCACGGACAGATCGATTCCGCGCGTAATGATGACAAGCGTCATGCCGGTCGCGATAATGGCATTGATGGAAGACTGCAGCATCACGTCCAGCAGATTGCCGACCTGATAGAAGCTGCTGGTGAGCACTGAGAAGGCAATGAACAGGGTGAGGCAAGCGATCACGGTGCTGGCCTGGCGAAGCGCGCTTCGACTGCTGCCCTGGCCGCTGCCGGGCGAGAGGAAAGGCATGGTGTTCATGATGGTCTTGATCATGCGGATAAGCTCTGACTCGCAAAATGCATGAGATCGTGCTCGATCAGCGTATCGTCGTTGACCAGCATGCGGGTGATCCGTCCTTTGTTGACGACGGCAATTCTGTGCGACAGCCGCAGCAGTTCGGGCAGCTCCGACGAGACGACGATGATGGCCGCACCTTGCGCGGCCAGGTCCTGCAGCAGATCGTAAATTTCGGCCTTCGCGCCGACATCGATGCCGCGGGTCGGCTCGTCGAAGAGGAGGATGCGCGCGCCGGTTGCCAGCCAGCGCGCGATGACGACTTTCTGCTGGTTGCCGCCCGAGAGATTGAGCATCGTCGCCGAAATCGTGGCCGGGCGGATGTGCAGGTTGTGCACGTAGCGATGCGCCTCGGCCTGACGGGTCTTCAGCCTGAGGATACCACACCGAGAGAAGCGGCGGTGATTGGCCAGGCCGAAATTCTGCTCCATCGACATCATCGGCACAATGGCGTGTCCGCGACGGTCTTCTGGAATGAGCGCGACGCCGAGGGCCATGGCGGCCGCAGGCGAGCCTATGGCCACGGCTGCGTCCTGCACCCGGATCTCCCCGGTCAGCTGCGCATCCAGCCCGAAGATGGTGCGCAGGATGGCTGACCGGCCGGAGCCGACGAGGCCGGCCAGGCCGAGAATCTCACCGGGCCGCAGGGCCAGGTCGATATTCTTGACGCGGGCGGTGGTGAGGCCGCGCAGTTCCAGGATCGGCGTGGTTTCGGCGGCCGGGGGCCGCGGGCGCTCGCTCATGGCGATCGCCAGCTGGCGACCGGCGATCATGTCGTTGAGGGCACTATCCGTAAAATCTGCGACCGCGCCACTCTTCACGACCTTGCCATCCCGCAAGACGGTGAAGCGATCGGCGACGGCCCGGATTTCCTCCATCTTGTGCGATATGTAGATGATGGCGTTGCCGCGGGCGCGCAGGTCCGCGATAACCTGAAAGAGGCGGTCCCGCTCGGAGGGCGTCAGGCTCGATGTCGGCTCGTCGAAGGCGATCACGCGGCCGCCGCGCGCCAGGGTGCGCGCGATTTCGACCAGCTGCCGATCTGCCATACCAAGCGCGCCGACACGCATGTCCGGGTGGAGATGCGGGGCCAGGCTGCGCAGAATGGCGCCAGCCGCCGCGCGGTCTCTCTGGCGGGGGATAAGGCGCAAGGCGGAGGCGTGGCCGAGGAAGATGTTGCGGGCGATATCGAGCTGGGGAACCAGACTCAGCTCCTGGCTCACGAGTCCGATCCCGAGGGCGAGGGCATGGCGCGGATTTTCGATCGTGACCGCGCCGACACCGTCGAGGTGGATCTGTCCCTCATCCAGAGACACGATTCCGAAAAGGACCTTCATGAGGGTCGACTTGCCGGCGCCGTTTTCACCCAGCAGCGCATGGACCTGATGCGCGCCGAGGGTCAGGTCCACCCTCTGCAGCACACGCACCTGCGCATAGGATTTGCTAATCCCCTGCATGGCCAGAACGGGCGCGCCGTGATCCTTCTCTGTGGCGCGCCCGGAGTGGAATATCCTTTGCGTCACGGCGTTGTGGTCACCTGATACTGGGCAACATTCGCCTTGGTCATCACCACGTTGGGAGAGACGACCCAGGGCGGAATGGACTGGCAGGCGAGCAGGCGGAGTGCGACATCGACACCGAGCTTGCCTTCCTCGAGCGGAAACTCTGCGACCGTCGCCCGCATATCGCCATTGGCGATCGAGGCTTTCGCTTCGGGAATGCCGTCCGTGCCGACGACCGCGACCTTGGCGGCGGCGCCGGCATCCTTCACCGCTTCATAGACCCCGAGTGCCATGCCATCATTATTCGCGTAGATGCCGACCAGCGCCGGATGCTGGCGCAAGATATTGGTGGTGGCGTTCATGGCCGTCAGCCGGTCCCAATTGCCCGGCTGGCTCGCTACAAGATGCAGGTTCGGATATGCCGCCAGCTGGTCGCGGAAGCCCTTCATGCGGGCGCGTGCATTGGGTGAGCCGGCCATCCCCTCGATCTGCGCGACATCGCCGCCATTGGGATTAGCCTCATGGAGAAATATCGCTGCCTTGGCACCGATGGCATGCTGATCGGTGCCGATATAGCTGCTGGCCCCGGCGGAACGCGCATCGTCGATGACGACGGTCGGGATATTGGCAGCGCGGGCGGCCGCAATCACCGGCTCAAGGTTGGTATCGGATTCGGGGGAAAGCAGCAGGGCATCCGGCTTCTGTGACAGCATGGTCTGTGCCAGATTAAGCTGCTGCATCATTGATGCCTCATCTTGCGCCGCCTGGACGCTCAGCGTGATCCCGTTCTTCTGAGCCTCTGCCTTTGCCGCGGCCGCCGCATCCTGCCAGAACTGGTTGATGAGCGTTTTCGTGATATAGGCGAAATGCAGAGGATGAGAGGGTTTGGGCGTCGGGCCGAAGGTGCTGCTCAAAGCGGTACTTTCGATTTGTGCTGCGGTACCCGTCGGATAGGTGGAACAGGCTGCCTGCGCCGCCTGTGAACCCAGTGCAGCGGCGAGCGCACTCAATAGACAGAAACGCGCCGTGCCGTGTATTTTTATCATTGGTGTTGTCCTCCCTCATTTGTTCTTGACTGCGAAGACGACGAAAGTGCTCAACGCAACAAGCTCGCATTTTTCTGCGTTATGGCGGGAGGGTAATGTCAGTCATCTGTTAAGAACAAGTTAGAAGGATTGCATGGACGTGAAGGAAAGCTTAAGTGTTAGGCCGTCGTCACGGACAAGAGCCAGAATGGCCGGTGAGGTGTCCTTTGCAGCTTCCCCTTCGCGCAATCTATGCATTTCATACGGCGGCCAAGGCGCGCAGCATCTCGAAGGCCGCCGCGGAACTGAGCGTCACGCCCTCAGCAATCAGCCAGCAGATTCAGCTGCTTGAAGTCCAGCTCGGGACGTCCCTGATGGTCAAGGCCGGACGCCATATTGCATTGACCGAAACCGGCGAGCGCTACTTCGCGTCCATCAGCGAGCAACTTGATCAGGTCGTCGCGGCGACGAACGAATTACGCGGTTTCCGTTCGGTGGTAACGCTGAATGTGCGCGCAACGCCGACCCTGTCGCATAAATGGCTGCTGCCGCGGTTGCCGTCGCTGATCGATGCCCATCCTGATCTCGAAGTCAGGCTCGACGGCACTAACGAGCCTACCGATTTCGACAAGGAATCGGTCGATATTGAAATCCGCCACGGCGACGGCGCATGGCCCGGTCTTTACGTGGAGGGCTTCGCCGAGGAAAGCTTCCAGCCCGTCTGCGCCCCTTCCTACGCTGCCGCGGGCAGTCTGCTTCCGTCCGATCTTCTCGACTACCGTCTCATCCATTCCGTGAAGGCACAGGCACAATGGGCGCGCTGGTTCCAGCTCGCCGGACTCGATCGCGCGTGTCATTGGAAGAAGGTCTCGTTCGATCGCAGTCACATGGCGATCGACACTGCCGTGCGCGGTCTCGGCATTGCGCTCGAGAGCACGCTCATGACGGAGCGCGAACTGGCGGAGGGTTTGCTCGTGTCACCGGTGAGAGAGGGGCCGCCGATCCGGCTCACGACGCAGTGGATCGTATGCCCGCGCGCGCATCTCGCGAAGCGGAAAGTGCGCATCTTTCTGGAATGGCTGCAGCGGGAAAGACAGGGTCCGCAAAGTGGCACGGTGGGACGGGCATCCGCGCGGCCGCGTATGCCCGCAGGCGAAAGACCTACTGCGCCGCGACCCCGCCCGGGCCCGTGAAGCGACGCTCCATCTCCTGACGGAGCGCCACGACATCGGCATTCTCGGTCAGGTCGACATCGTCATAGCTGACGGGCTGATCCTTGGCGACCGGTCGCTTCAGCTTGACGTAATGGGCCAGGCCGATGGGCAGGCCGCGCAACGCCCGGCTGCGCTCGGCGGGAATGGCATTGGCCCATACGGCATAGCCGCCTTCGCCGTCCAAAACATCTCCCGGCCGCATGTCTTTCTTGGCGGTTGCCACCGCATCACCGCGGAAGGCGGTGCAGGAACCGGTCGCCTCGCCCCGCAGTACGGCGGACAGCACGCTGATGGACGCCTCCAGGCCGATGAGATGGAATGGCCGCCAGAGCGAGGCGTACCATCCGCTCGGGTCCGTGAGGAGGCCATACTGCTTGAAACAGGCACGTGCGTATTCGCTATGGGCCTTGAAGGTTACAAAGACCCCGTAGCGGATATTGTTGAGCACCTCGCGCCCGTCTGGTTCCTGGCTGGCCGCGATATCGACAAGACCCTCTTTTGCCAGTCGGCCGCCATCGCTCACTGGCCGGAACACCCGCGCGAGATCGTGCACGCCGGCCGGCGGAAATGCGAGCCCATCCTCTGGGCAGCTGAGGCCGGTTGCATTTGCGACGGCCGCCATCTCAATCGCGGCCTTGGTGCCATCCGTGAAGGAATTGTATAGGCGAGGATTGAGCTTGTCCTTGGCCACCATCTCCTCGCTCCATCCGAACAGGCCCCAGACCGTGTCCGGCGTGGAATAGCGGTAGCGCGGTTCAAAATTCATGCCCTTGCCCGCCGCGACCAGATCAAAACCGCAGGCGCGGACCCAATCCACCATTTCGCAGATCAGAGCGGGCTGATCGCCATAGGCCATCGAGTAGATCAGACCTTTGGACCGTGCCTTCTCAGCCAGGATCGGACCGACCATCACATCGGCTTCGACATTGACCATGACGACATGCTTGCCGTGTTCGATGCAGGCGAGCGCATGGCGCGTGCCGGCAATCGGATGGCCGGTCGCCTCGATCACGCATTCGATCTCCGGGCAGTTGAGCATGGATGACACGTCATCGGTGATGAAGGTGGTGCCCGTGCGGACAGCCTCTCCCACGCTGGCAGCCTGATAGCTTTCTGCCGGCCAGCCCACGCGCTTGCAGGCGTTGCGTGCATCCTGAACAGACAGATCGACAATGGCGACGATATGCAGACCCTTGATGCGAATGGCTTGGGACAGAATCATCGAGCCGAATTTGCCGGCGCCGATCAGCGCCGCGCGCACCGGCCGGCCGCCTTCTGCGCGCGCACCGAGGAGAGAGTAAAGATTCATTCTGCTGTTCCTGAGAAAGACATAGGCGAAACTGCCACCCCAGCAAGCGCTTATCAGGGGACCGCTTAACATGCGTGAGTCTAGGTGCGCCGAATGACCTTCGGACGACAATTTAGAAAAACCGCTCATCCATTTAGTTTTGTTTGCCTTCGCGGCCTCAGACTTTGCCGTGGGGGTCGGCATGTGGCGGCTGAGCGCCCTTGCGTCCCGCTCAGATTGCCGCTTATGATCGGACAGGTTCATACAGGTTCGGACAAGTGGCCACCAAATATCAAAAGGTCGCAGAGCGTCTGACGCGCGGCATCCAGACAGGTGCCTTCCAGCCGGGCGAGCGCCTGCCGGGCGAAATCGACCTCGCCCGCAGTTTCGAGGTCAGCCGCAGCACCATCCGACAGGCGCTCTCCAGCCTGCAGAATGCCGGGCTGATCGAGACATGGACCGGCGCTGGCTCCTTCGTCTGCTACAATGGCGCGCGGATTGACGATGGGCTCGGCTGGTCGCGCGCCCTGGCAAACCATGGCGTGGCCGCCGCGGCCCGCATCCTCCGTTTCGAGCGGCTGCAGGATGCGGCGCTCGCCGAGGTGCTCGACCTCGACCAGCCGGATTTTCTGGCGCTCGATCGTGTCCGCAGCACCAATGAAGGCAAGCCGGTTTCCTTCGAGCGCAGCCGTCTTCCCTGGCGGGAGGTCTTCAGCACCGTGATCGCGCATGGATTGGTTGATAACTCCCTCAACCGGACGCTTGAACGGCTTGGCCTCACCCCCGCCGGCGGCAGCGAGGCGGTTGCCCTGCTGCGCCTGAGCGAGGCCGAAGCCAGTGCCCTGGCCCAGCCGGTGGGGGAGCCGTTTCTCAGCACCACCCGCATCGTGCGTGATCGTGACGGCGCTATCCTCGAACATGTGAAAAGCCTTCTGCATCCGGGGCATTTCACGCTCAGCCTGAGTTTTGGAGATGCCGCCCGATGAGCATGGCTGATCGCGCCTACGGTGCCCTGCTGGGGCTGGCCATCGGCGATGCACTCGGCATGCCGACGCAATATACCGCGCGCGAGACGATTGCCGAGCGCTACGGAATTCTGGATTGGTTCCAGCCCGGCCCGCCGGACAATTTCATCAGCCGCGGCATGGAAGCAGGCCGCGTCACCGATGATACCGATCAGGCGGTGATCCTGGCCGGGATGCTGGTAGCGGGCAGGGGGCATGTCGACCCCGAGAGCTTCGCCCAGGCCCTGCTTGCCTGGGAAACCCGGATGATCGCGGCCGGCTCGCAGGATTTGCTCGGCCCCTCGACCCGTCATGCCTTGACGCTGGTGGCGCAGGGCATGTCCACCGAACTGACCGGCCGCACGGGTTCCACCAATGGCGCTGCCATGCGGGTCGCCCCCGTGGGCATCGCCTTTCCGGCGGACCCCTTGGCAGGACTGGTCGATGCGGTCTTTCAATCAGGCCATGTCACGCATAACACCACGGTCGCGATTGCCGGCGCATCGGCCGTTGCTGCGGCCGTCAGCGCGGGTATTGCAGGGGCAAGCCTTCCACAAGCGCTGGAAACGGCGATACGGGCGGCGGAACTGGGCGCCAAGCGCGGCTTCTATTTTGCGGGTGGCGATGTCGCGGCGCGCAGCCTTTGGGCAATCGATTTGGTACGCGGGCGCGCGGAGGCCGAGGCGCTCGATCTGATCTATCGTCTTGTCGGCACCGGCGTCGCCACGAACGAGGCGGTGCCGGCAGCTCTCGCGATTTGCACGGTGGCGCCCGCAGACCCCTGGCGCGCCTGCTGCCTGGCCGCCAGCCTGGGCGGGGATTGCGATACGGTGGGCGCCATTGCCGGCGCCATCATGGGGGCCTGTCACGGCGCCGCGTCCTTCCCCGAAAACGCTGTCGCGGCGCTGAAGACAGCCAATCCCGATCTCGCCCTAGAGAACCTGGCCCAAGGGCTGCTCGCGCTGCGGCGCCGGGCGCCCGGCTGATGGAGCAAGCGCCGCGCCTTTTCACCGTCGGCAGCATCCTTGCCGATATCCGCCTGGAGGTGCCGCATCTGCCGGCCCGCGGCGGGGATGTGATCGGCACGGGCGCGGCATTTTCGGCCGGGGGCGGCTTCAACATCCTGGCCGCCGCAGCGCGCCAGGGCATGGCCTGTGTCTTCGCCGGGCGGCACGGCCGCGGCCCCTATGGCACGCGCATCCGGGCGGATCTCGCGGCCGAAAACATCCTCGCACTGCTGCCGCCGGTGGCGGACAGCGACAGTGGCTTTTGTCTTGTCATGGTGGAACCGGATGGCGAGCGGACTTTTGTCTCGTCGCCGGGAGTGGAGGCGGCGCTCGGCGGACGGCGCTTTGCGGATCTTGATCTCAGGCCCGGCGATACCGTCTTTGCCTCGGGCTATGATCTCGCCTATCCCGAACTCGGCCCCTCTATCGCCGCATGGATGGAAAGCCTGCCGCGCAGCATCCGCTTCGTGGTCGATCCCGGGCCGCTGGTGGCAGACATACCCGCACCTGTGATGGCCCGCATCATGCCGCGCGCCACGGTCTGGAGCATGAACCGGCGGGAGGCCGCGCTGCTGACGGGCACGGCTGCGTTCCCGGCCGTGCGGGCCCGACTGACGCCGGGCCTGGCACCGGATGCGCTTCTTATTCTACGCGATGGCGAGGCCGGCGCCTGGGCTTCCGAAAGCGCCGGTAGCCTGCCCGTGCTGGTGCCGTCCCCCGTCGTGCGCATGGTCGATTCGACCGGCGCCGGCGATAGCCATGCCGGTGTCCTGATCGCGGCCCTGGCGGCCGGACTGTCGCCGCTTGCGGCGGTCGCCCGCGCCAATGCGGCGGCGGCCTTTTCCGTGACACGTCCTGGGCCCGCGACGGCGCCGGATAAGCGCGAACTTGACCAATTCCTCGCCGGCGCGACGCCGCCGACCGAGCGGAGTGCTGCCGAGGCTGACTGACGACCGATCCTTTCACCCATGACACGAGGAAGCTTGAGGATGCCGATCACCCGCCGTTCCGTGCTTGCTGCCAGCGCCCTGATGGCGCTGCCCTCCATTGCCCGTGCCGCGACGCCAGCCTTCAAGGGGCAGGCGCTCACCGTGGCCTCATGGCAGAATTACGGGTCTGATGATGCCGCAACCCTCAAGATGTTCGAGGATATGACGGGTGCGACCGTCAAGAACGTCTATTTCACATCCGAGGACGATTTGCTGCAGATGCTGCGCCAGGGCGGCGTTGGCAAGATTGATGTCGTGCTGCCCAATCTCGAATACGTCTTGCCCGGCGCGCAGCAATCCCTGTTCCAGCCGATCGACACGGCGAAGGTCGCCAGCTGGTTGGCGCTTGAACCCCGCTTCGCGAATGATCCCTCGATCCGGCTGGGCGGTCATGTCTATGCCGTGCCCTGGGTGCAGGGCGCCACCTCGCTCGCGGTCAACCCGGATGCGGTGAAGACGACGCCCACGAGCTGGTCCGTGCTGTGGGACCCGGCGAACAAGGGCAAGGTCGGCTTCTTCGATGACCCGACGACCGCGGTGATGACGGCGGCGCTCTATATCGGGGAGGACCCGCAGAACCCCGACCTGGCTAAAATCCGCACAGCTCTTCTGGATCTCAAGAAAAACGTCAAACTGTTCTGGTCATCCGGGGATGACTGGAACAAGGCCTATCTCTCCGGCGAGATCACCATGGGCAATCTCTGGTCCGGTCTTGCCGGCACGCTCAAGACCAACGGCCATGCGCTGGATTTTATCCTGCCGGCTGACGGTACCGTGGTCTGGGGCGACACATGGGCGATCGTGCAGAACACGCCGCATCTGGACCTCGCCTATGCCTGGGTTAACTTCCTGACGAGCCCCGCCTATTTCACGCAATGGATCACCAAGCCGGGTCCTAATCAGGAACTTGCCGTGCCGGTGAATGCCGATGCCGTGAAGGCGCTGCCGCAGGCGGCGGCCGATAAGCTGATGGCCGGGCCGCTGCTCAGCTACAAGGGCAAGGTTGCCCTGCAGACCGGCATCGCGCCCGCGGCGCTCAAGAAATGGACCCAGCTCTGGGAAGATGTGAAGGCATCCTGAGCCGATGCCGCGGCGCCTTCTTGCTTGGGTGACGACACCTCTGCTTCTGCTGCCGGCGGCCCTCGTGCTGGCGCTGATGGTGGTGATCCCGCTCGCCGTCCTCGTCTGGTTCAGCTTCGCGCCAGACGGGGCCGGGGCGCCGCTTTCCCTCGACAGCTATTGGCGCATGGTGCAGAGCCCGCTCTATGCGCGGCTGGCGATCAAGACGCTGTGGACCGCAGGGCTCGCGGCTTCGCTCACCGCCGCCCTCGCCTGGTGCCCGGCCTGGGCATTGTCACGGCTGCAACCGCGCCTGCGCAACCTGATCCTGCTGGCCATTGTCATCCCCTACCTCACCTCCTACCTCCTGCTGATCTACAGCGTCTTCGTGGTGCTGGGTTCGGGCAGCCCGATCATGATGCTGGCGCGCATGCTGGGGCTCGCATCCCCCGGCGTGTCTCTGCTCTATACGCAGGCCGCAACCATCGTGATGCTGGTGTATGAGAATCTGCCGCTCATGATCTTTGTCCTCTTCTCCGGCATGCAGCGGGTCGATGGATCATTGCTGGCGGCTGCCGGCTCGCTCGGCGCGGGCGCTGCGCGGCGCATGGCCTATGTCGTCTTTCCGATGGCAGCGCCGGCACTCCTCTCCGGCCTCGTCATGGTCTTCGTTCCGATGGGCGGCGCCTTCGTGGAAAGCCAGATCCTGGGCGGTCCGAACGGGCTACTGCTCGGCAATGTCATCGCCGATCAGATGACGCGGGCGGATGATCCGTCCTTCGGCTCGGCGCTGTCGCTTTTCCTCCTTCTCGGCATGCTGGTCGTCACGGGGCTGCTTGCGGCCATCCGCCCCGTTGCCACCTGGATCGGGAGACGCGCTGATGTCTGAACGCCGTATCCGGGACGCGGAGGCGCTCTCGCCCTTCATGAGCGGGATGCTGGCGATCGTGCTCGCCATTCTTTTTATCCCGCTCGCCATCATCATCCTGCTCTCCTTCAATACCTCGCCCTATGGCACCTTTCCTTTCGTCGCGACGCTCACATGGTATCGGGCGCTGTTCACGGATTCGGGTCTGCTCGGCCCCACCTGGCTGTCTGTCGAACTGTCCGTGGCCGTCGCGGTAAGTTCCGCGCTGCTTGGCACCATGGCCGCGGTCTGGCTGGATCGCCGCGCCCCGGCTATCGGTGGCGCGGTCTTTCGTCTGGCACTCCTCTCTGCCATCACCGTGCCCTGGCTGATCCTGGGTCTGGCGATGCTGTTGGTGGTCAATGCCATCGGCCTCGGCCGCAGCCTCTTCTCGATCTATCTCGGCCTTGTCGCGACGACGCTGCCCTATGTCGTCTTTATCGTCGCCGCGCGGCTGCAGGCGCTGGACCGTGATCTGGACCATGCGGCGCGGTCCCTCGGCGCCAGCCCGTTGATGAGCTTCGTGCGTATCAGCGCGCCGCTCATCCTCCCGTCCATCCTCAGCGGAACCCTGCTGTCCTTCATGATTTCCTTCAACAATTTCCTCATCCAGTATTTCCTCGCGCCTTTCGGCGTGCAGACCCTGCCGCTGAAGATCTATACCCTGATCCGCACCGGCTACCTGCCCGATCTTAATGCGCTGGCAACGCTCATCGTGGCGGTCACTTGCGTCCTCATCGCTATTCTGCACAGGCTGGGGATGCGCAATGCCGGCCTGCCCGGAGGGAGCGCGCTATGAGCGGGGGTCTGAGCGTTACGGACATCGGCAAAGCCTATGGCGCGATTGCAGTTCTGAAGGCGGTGAGCCTGGATGTGCCGCGCGGCGAATTCCATACCCTGCTCGGCCCCTCGGGCTCAGGCAAGACGACCCTGCTGAAGGTCATCGCGGGGTTTACCCCGGCCGATGCCGGGCGGGTGACGCTGGCGGGGCAGGACATCACGGATACACAGCCCGAACATCGCAACATTGGCGTCGTTTTTCAGAACTACGCCCTGTTTCCGCACATGACCGTGGCGCAGAACGTCGCCTTCGGACTGAAGATGCGCGGCGTGGCCCGGACTGAACGCGCAGCCCGGGTAGAGGCGGTGCTCGGCCTGGTTCGCATGGCGGGCTTCGGGGATCGCAAGCCGGCAGCACTTTCGGGCGGGCAGCAGCAGCGCGTAGCGCTGGCCCGCGCGCTCGTCATCCGCCCGGCCCTGCTGCTTCTGGACGAACCGCTGTCGGCGCTGGACCGGAAGGTCCGCCAGGAGGTGCGGGAGGAGTTGAAGCGCATCCAGGCCGAGACCCGGGTGACGACCGTGATGGTGACGCATGACCAGGAGGAGGCGCTGTTTCTCGCGGATCGCGTGGTGGTGCTGGAAGGCGGCGTCATTCGCCAGCAGGGTGCGCCGGCCGCCATCTATCGCAACCCGGCCGATGAATTTGTCGCCGGATTCCTGGGCATCATCAACCTGCTACCTGTTACGCTGGAGCAGGGGCGCCTGCGTCTGGGGGACAGGCTCATGATGCCACCGCCGGGCCTCGTTCCGCCGGTGGCAGGTGGCGTCTTCAACCTCGCCGTGCGGCCGGAGGAATTTTCTGTCCTTCCAGAAACCACCCTGCCCACGACTGATATGTTGGAGGGAAAACTCCTCGCCGCCGAATTTGGCGGCCCGGTGGTCACCTTGAAGGTCTCTCTGGCAGGACAGGTCATCTCGGTCCTCGCCCTGTCGCCCGATATCCTTGACAGCGGCCTGACTGAGCCGGGCATGCCGGTGCGGCTTCGCATCCGCGCCGGGCAATTGCTGCCGGTGGGTGAGCGCGGGGCATGACCGTCTCCGTCGCCCGGCAGTGGAACACCTGGGATGCACGGGACCCGCTTTGCCTCGTTCATCTGCCGACCGGCCTGTCGCTCCGCTTCTCCCTCTTCAGCAGTGCGGACGGCCGCTACCGGCTGGCAGGGCAGGGCTCGGGCATCACACTGCTTGAGCACACATCGGATGGCCGTTTCATCCGCGCCCGCATCGCCCATGCCGGTAGCGAGATGGAACTGACCTACACGAAGCCCGCCCCCCATCGCGTCGCGGTCTCCCTCCGCTTCCTGAAGCTCGGCGAATGGGGGCTGCGCTATTGGGCGGCGTTGGAGGTGGGGTTCCAGCCGCTGGAAGGCGGACCCGCGCCCTGGCGCGCGGACGAGCCCTGGGTGCGGGCGGAGAATGCCGAGCCGATGCCGCCCGCCCTGGTGCCGAAGCTGCTTGCCCGCCATCGCTCGCTTTTCGCCTCCATTCAGTCAGCTGAGCCTGCGATCTATGGCGGCGCCTATGAGGCGATCGAGCTGTTTGCCGCGGATCTGAGCAGCCGGGGTTATTACGCGCCGCCGCGCATGGAACCCCAGGCGCGTTGGGGCGTGCTGCGCTTCAATGCCCAGATGCATCCAGAAATCCGTGTGGCCGTGTCGCTCGGCACCGACCGCGCCATGGCGGAAGCGGGCAGTGCGGCGCTGCTCGCGGACTGGCCAGCATCAGCAATCCTTGAGGCTGAGCCCGCGCGGAACGCCGTCAGAGACATCATCGCCTGGAACACGCTCTGGGATACGGCGAACCATCGCGTCACCACCGTCCTCACGCGCAATTGGCTGACGGGCAAATTCTCCGGCTGGGGCGTATGGCTGAACGATATGTTCTTCCATGCCCTGCTGGCTGGCTTGGTGGGAGATTTTGCAACCGCTCGGGCCAACCTGGATGCAGCCCTCGGCTATCAGGCGCCGGAGGGCAATCTCGCTTGTCTGCGCACCACGAATGAGGAATGGATCGACCGCTCGCAATCGCCCATCGGTGCCTATGTGCTGTGGCGGCTTTATGAGATGACCGGCGACCGGTCGCTGCTCATGGAGCATTTCCCCACGCTGCTCCGCGCCCATCGCTGGTGGATGGAGAAGCGGGACGGGAATGGCGATGGGCTCATCGAATACGGCAGCAGCCCTACGGGCACGGGTGCTTTCGTCCATACCAAGCAGGCCGCGATGGACGAATCCTTCATGGATAATGCACCGATGTTCGACGGCGCCGGTTTTGATTCTGCGACGCATACGCTGACCATGGCCGAGCCCGGGCTCAATTGTCTCGTATCCCTCGATGCACAATGCCTGGCCCGCATCGCCGCGGTTCTTGGTGACGACGAACAGGCGGCGGCATTGAGGCAGACCGCGCGTGATCTCAATGCCCGAATCTCCGGTAGTCTGTGGGACCCGTCGCGCAGTGTCTTTTCTGCACGGCATTGGTCTGGCGATTTCGAGCCGTCGCTCTCCGTCACCGGCTTCTATCCGCTGCTCTGCGGCGCGGCCTCGGCCGATCAGGCGAAAGCCCTGCTCGACGGATATCTGCTTCATGTCCAAAAGTTCTGGGGCGCGCGGGTGCTGCCGTCCTCAGCGCAGGATGATCCGGCAAGCGTGGACAACGTCTATTGGCGGGGGCGCATCTGGCCGCCGCATCTCTTCCTGGTCTGGGAAGGGCTACGCCGATACGGGCGGGATGATCTTGCATCGGAGGTTGCGGCCCGCGCCTGGGCCATGTTCGCGCCAGGCTGGGCCGAAAGCCGTATCTGCCGGGAGAATTTCCATCGCACGGACCCCTTGGGGGATGACAGCGTCGATGCCGACCGTTTCTACAGCTGGGGCGCCCTGATCCCCGCCATGCAGATGCTGGAGGCCGCCCCCGCTGCGGCCTATCCACGACTTATGGACCTGCCACAGGGCTGACGGCGACGCCGGTTATCGCAGCGTCAGGCCCCCATCGATTGTCAGGATTTCGCCGGTGGTGAAACTGGCAGAGTCGGAGGCCAGACAGACCACCGCACCGATCAGTTCGTCCGGCTCACCGATGCGGTTCTGCACCGCGCCCTTTTCCCAATAGTCATGGGTCGCCCGCCAATCCGCCAGCGACAGATCCTCGGACGGACCCGGGCGGATGATGCCGGCATTGTTGACGAGACTGTCGATCGCTCCAAACGCGTCGACGGTCTCAGCCGCCAGACGCTCCGCATCGGCTTTCTGCGACACATCGGCCTGCACGGCATCCGCGCCTAGACTGCAGCGGCGCGCAGGGCAAGCACTTCGACTTACAGTAGTGGTGCGCGGTGATGGCGCGCCAATACTTCGTGGTTGGAGCAAATCGCGGTTCCGGCGACCATCCCGCTTCTGTTTGACAGGTTTCAGTTTGGTTATCTGTCCTGAAGACCACAGAGGTTACCGCAGGGGCCGACAAGGTCGGTGGGTCGGCACGGGATTGGCGAATGATGCGACGGGACTGGCTCGCGCCCAAGACAGGCCAGAGACGGCACGCCGCCCGCGAGCGCGGGTGCTGAGCTTGACCAACCGCCGTTACGACGTTTGACAGAAGCATTTGACATATGTCGGAAGTCGCGTTTAGTCTTCGCTCAAGCAAGACAGGCAAAGTCCGGCGCCGCATAAAGGCGCAGACGGAGGAGACGGGACAAAATCCTGACGGAAGAAGGATCGACGCGCGCAGACTGTAGCGGCGATGTATAAGCTGGTTTCTAAGCAAAAATAAAAAAAGGAAAACCAATGATCCGTTCAATCAATACTCTGAATAGACGTGGCCTTCTGAAGAGCGTCGGCGCCATAGGTGCTACCAGCGCGCTCAGCATGCCGTATATCGCGCGCGCGGAGGACAGCCCGCTCCGCGGCAAATCCATCCATATGTCCATTCTTGGCATCGCCGGCTGGCTGCCGAGCCGCCTCGGTGTCGATCTGGCGGGTGATTTCGCCAAGATGGCGAAGGACCGCTACGGCTACGATGTTACCTTCTCCTATGCGGAGGCGCCATTCAGCCAGTTGTTCCAGAAGGCCGCGACCTCGCTTGCCACGCGCAGCCAGGAATACAACATCATCATTTCCGACAGCCAATGGCTGGGCGCGCTCGCGCAGCCGAAATGGATTCTGCCGCTCGACCCGGTGATCAAGGCGAATCCTGAGCTGGATGTCGAGTGGTACGCACCCGTTGTCGAAGCGGCCTATCAGATCTATCCCGACGGCACCAAGAAGCGCTGGGGTTTCCCGCAGGAGGGGGACACGATGGGCCTCTTCGTCCGCCGCGATCTGCTCGAGGCACCCGGGGAGGCGGAAGCCTTCCAGGCGAAATACGGACGCAAGCTGCCCACGACCTGGGAGGATTTCGAGCAGCTGTCCTTCGATGACTTTGTGAAGCTCATTGCCTTCTTCAACCGGCCGGAGAAGGGCTATAATGGTTTCGGCGGCCAGTATTCGCGCGAATATGACTTCATCAGTTGTCCCGCCATGTCCGTCATGCGTAGCACGGGTGGCGACGTCTGGGACCCGGCGACCGGCCAGATCGAGGGTATCTTCAACAGCCCGGGTAATGCCAAGGCGCTGGCCTCCTATGTCGATCTTCTGAAATACCAGCCGTCGAGTGCGATCAACTATGGTATTGCCGAGGTGATCGACGCCTTCGCCCAGGGCAAGGTTTTCTCCGCGCTGCAATGGTGCGCGGTGGGGCCCGCGATGATCCCGGACAGCATGAAGGACAAGGTACTCGTGGTGCCGCCGCCCGCCTTCCCGGACAAAAGCGGCAAGCTGGTGCGGAACTACATCATCGGCGGCCAGCCTTGGGTGATCAACGCTTTCAATGATACGGAGCACATGCAGGTCGCGATCGACTTCATGAAGTGGTGGTATACCCCCGAAACCTCCCTAAGCTACGCCCAGCACGGCGGCAATCCCTGTGACAAGGCAACGCTGACGCGCCCTGACTTCGATGCCATGCATCCCTGGTATCGCACCTACAAATACATGCTCAACTACAGCAGCGATTTCTGGCACGACCCGGCCTATGCGGCCATGCTGTCCGTGCAGCAGGAGGCGATGACGGCCTATGCCACCGGCCAGGTAAAGAGCGCGCAGCATGCGCTCGACTACGCGGCCTGCCGGCAGCAGAAGATCCTGTTCGATGAAGGTGTGGCCGATAAGCAGGCGGGCGGCGCCTGCGCCGGTATGCGGCTCTGAGCGCGGGGACCGGCATGAACCTGTCGTCGACCGCCGCCTCTGCCCGCAGGCGGCAGAGCTTTGCGGAGTTCCTCGGCAGGAAGGAGGTGATGCCCTTCCTCTTGCTCGTGCCGGTCCTCGTTTTCTTCATTATCTGGAATACGATTCCCACATTGTGGCTGCTCGGCCTCAGCTTCTATCGTTTTTCGCTCACCAGTGGCCGCCCGCCGCATTTCGCGGGCCTCTATAATTTTGCCTCCATCCTCAATGACAGCGAAGTGTGGCTTGGCCTGAGCCGGACCTTCCTCTTCGTCATCCTGGCCGTCGGCATCGAGACGGTGCTCGGCCTTCTGCTCGGCCTGCTCTTCTGGGGCAGCCAGAAGCTGCCGGGGCGGCGCCTGGCGCTGACGCTGCTCTTCACGCCCATGGTGCTGACGCCGGTCGCCTCCGGCACCTTCTGGCGGCTGATCTACAACCCGACTTTCGGCATCCTCGCGAGCATCTTCCGCGGCCTTGGCCTGTCGGCGCCCAACTTCCTCGGCGACGCGCATCTGGCCTACGGCGCTGTGCTGCTGGTGGATGTCTGGATGTGGACGCCCTTCATGGTGCTGATGACGCTGGCGGCCCTCGCCAGCGTACCGAAAGCGGAACTGGAAGCCGCCGAAATTGATCAGCTCTCGTGGTGGCAGCGCCTGCGCCTCGTCATCCTCTACCACGGCAAGTTCATCCTGCTGCTCGGCATTTTGCTGCGCACCATTGATGCCTTCAAAACCATGGATCTGATCTACGACATGACCTTCGGTGGCCCCGGATCAACGACAGAGTTGATTGCCATCTCGCTGTACCGTCGCGCTTTCGAGGACTTCAACATGGGCTGGTCTTCCGCGCTTGCGGTGATCCTGCTGCTGATCTCCATCGCCTTCACCGCGACCTTCATCTTCGTCCTGCATTCGCGAGACCGTAAGCAGGATCTGCGCGCGGCGGAGGGCAGCTGACATGCGGTGGCGGACCCATCTCTATCACGCGCTGCTCTGGGCGATTGCGCTGATTTTCTTCGCGCCTGTGGCCTGGATCATTCTGTCGAGCTTCAAGACGGCGGACCAAATTCTCGCAGTCCCACCAGTTTGGCTGTTCCGACCGACTCTCGCGAATTACAGTCGCGTGCTGTCCGATCCCAACATGATCCACAGCTTTCTGAACAGCATCCTGCTATCCGTCTGCTCCGTTCTCATCGCGGTCGTCGTCGCCTTCCTCGCGGCTTTCTCCTTTTCGCGCTTCAAGCCGCCGGGCACCAATTTCCTGATGTTCCTGCTGCTCTCCATCCGCATGCTGCCAGGCTCGGCCGCCATTTTGCCGGTCTATCTCATGTATGTCGGCTTCGGCTGGAAGGACAGCTATTGGGGTATGATCCTGTTCTACGCCATGTTCTCCATTCCCTTCTCGGTCTGGATTCTCAAGGGATTCATCGATGGCGTTTCACCCCGCTTTGACGAGACGGGACGGGTGAACGGCGCGAGCTGGCTCAGCATCATCGTCAAGCTCATCTTTCCGCAGGTCCTGCCAGGGGTGATCGCGGCCGTGATATTCAACTTCATCTTTGTCTGGAACGAGTTCCTGTTCAATTACATCATCGGCGGGCCACGTACGACGAATGTGCCGACCGCACTCTCGACCGGTCTCTATTCCGGCGGCGGCGTAGACTGGACCTTCGTCTCCTGCGTCACCACGCTCTACATCCTGCCGCCTATCCTCATCGTCTATGTCTTCCAGCGCTATCTTCTGGTCGGCATGACCTTCGGTACCGTACGGGGAGAGGTCTGATGGCGCGCCGTCCCTCCATCGTGCCGAAGGCCGAGGCCGCACTGCTCTGCCTGCTGGGCCTCGGCTTCCTCATGGTGCTACAAACCTGGTTCTTCCCCGTCTACCATGACGGGCTGCTCTTGGTGATCGCCGCGACCCTTCTCAATATCGCGGTGGGCAATCTGCCGCGGCATGCGGGCCCGATCAGGGCCGTGCTGATGACGCTGATGCTGCTCGCCATTGTCGCTGCTGTCGTCATCATCGGCATTCTTCTGGTGCCGGTCCTGGCCGGAATGGGGCAGGGATCATGAGCACCATCGTCTTCCGCGATCTCGGCAAATCCTATCGCGGCCGCCATGCGCTGCGGGACATCAACCTGACCGTGCGCGCGCAAAGTCTCACGGTTTTCTGCGGACCGCCGCAAAGCGGCAAATCCGTGCTGTTCCGCCTGCTCGTGGGGCTGGAGGCGCCTGACAGGGGCGCCATTCTGATCGACGGGCAGGATGTGGGGCAAATTCCGGCGGCCGCGCGGCGCATCGGCTATGTGCCGCAATCCTTCGCTTTGTTTCCGCATATGAGCGTGTATGACAATATCGCCTATCCGCTGCGCCAGCAGGGTGTGACGGCGGCTGAGATCGCGACGCGCCTCGGCCGGGCGGCTGAAATTCTGCGCATCGGTCCTCTGCTCCAGAAACGGCCGAGCCAGCTATCGGGCGGGGAGAAGCAGCGCGCCGCCATTGCGCGCGGCATGCTGAAGGATGCGACCATCTTCATTCTCGATGATCCGCTCGTCGGGCTCGATTTCAAACTGCGCGAAAGCCTGATGGAAGATCTGAAAGACATGCGCGGCGTGCTGGGTGCGACTTTTCTGTATGCGACCTCGGATTCGCTGGAAGCGCTGACCATGGCGGAAGATCTGGTCGTGCTCGATGCCGGGCAGGTGGTGGAATCCGGGCCGGTCGCAGACCTCTATCACAGCCCGGCCCATTTGCGGTCGGCGGAGCTGATCGGCTTCCCGCGCTGCAATATCCTGCCGGCTGAGCGCGCCGGTGCAATCGGCCTGCCGCACGGTGATGCGCCGGCCACAGTCGCGATCCGGCCGGAGGATGTCGTGTTCGCGCCCGAGATTGCGCAGGCGCAGCAGGGCCGGGTGCGGCTGATGGAAAATCTTGGCGCGGAATGCGTGGTCTATTTCGATATCGGGGGCACCACGCTGGTCAGCATTCCATCCTCCGACCGTGTCGCGGGTCTTGATGTCGGCAGCGCCTATCCATTCGTGATCGATCCACAGCGGGTGGCGGCTTTTGATGCGACTTCCGGCCTGCGGATCGGAGGTGCAGCGCATGGTTGACATTACATTGCGGGGACTCTCCCGCATCTTTAACGGTGTCGCCGCCGTCAATGACATCAGCGCGACCTTCCCCTCCGGCAGTGTCACCTGCCTGCTCGGCCCCTCGGGCTGCGGCAAGACGACCTTGATGCGCATGATCGCGGGGCTGGAAACGCCCAGCCGCGGACAGATTCTGTTCGGACCGCGGGACGTGACGAAGCTGACCCCGCGGGCGCGCAATATCGCCATGGTCTTCCAGTATCCGGTCATGTACCGCACGCTGACGGTGGAGGAGAATATCGCCCTGCCGCTCGGCCGGGACCGTGGTCTATCAGTGGCTGAGCGCCGCCACCGCGTCGATGAGGTGCTGGAGGTGCTGCAACTCACCGCGTTACGCCGCGGGCGGATGGAGGAGCTTGATATCGGCACGCGTCAGCGCGTGGCCGTCGGGCGGTCCATCGCGCGCCGCTGCGACGTGATCCTGTTCGATGAGCCGACCACCAATGTCGAGGTGCATGCCAAGCTTGAGCTGATCCGCGCCTTCAAGCTCTTTCGTGAGAAGCTGCGCCAGACTGTCATCTATGTGACGCATGACCAGACGGAGGCGATGACGCTCGCGGATCAGATCGCACTCATGCAAGCCGGCGTGATTTCGCAATGTTCCGCGCCGCGCATATTGTATGAGCGGCCGGAAAGCGAGTTCGGCGGCTGGTTCCTGGGTAATCCGGGCATGAATTTCATTGCGCCCCGGGTGCGCGTTGACGGTGCGCTTGATGTCGATCTGCTGGCCCATCCCCTGGCAATGCCCGACGGCGGGGCGGAGACGCTGCGCCTGGGGTTCCGGCCCGAGCGGGTGGAGGTGACCGCACCCGGTGCGGCCGGCAGTCTGGCTGCCCGGGTAGAACGTCGCTTCATCACCATCGGCGGTCAATATCTTATCACGCTCTTGATCGGTGAGACGCGGTTGCGGGCGCGAGCCAGCGCCGAAGTCGCCCGCCATCTGGGCGATACGGCGGGGCTGCGCTGCCACGTGGCGGATATGGCCTTCTTCCGGGACGGCCAGCGCCTGGGCGAGGCACCACGGGCGCTGGCACCTGCTCGTCCAGACTTGCAGTCAGCATTGCCGCAGTAATTGCGGCGCTTGCACAGCGGCAACGGCTTTCTAGCCTTTGTTTTCTGAGGCCCAGCTTTCCGCGAGGGTGAGCCCCTCCTGCTGCCAGAATTCCTGGTCAGCCATGAGCACGCGGGCCGCCGCGTTCTTGACATGCCGATGGGCCGCTGCCTGGGCGGCATCAGGATCTCGCGCGGCGATCGCGCGATAAATGCTGAGATGTTCCGCTGCCACTTCCGCGGCGAAATCCTGGCGCCTTGCCTCATTGGCGCGGGTCAGGCGAATGGCGGAGCGCATGGGCTCGGCGAAAAGCCGCACGAACTGGCTCCAATAGGCGTTGGATGTCGCACGGCCGATGGCCATGTGAAAGGCCAGATCCTCGTCAACGCCGGTGCGGGATAACGCCTGCGCGCGCCCGATTGCCTGCAATGCCGCCGCGACTTCAGCGCATTGTTCCTCCGTCCGCCGTTCCGCGGCCAGCGCTGCCATTTCGGCTTCGATCGGCCCGCGCACTTCCAAAAAGCCGAGCAGACCGTCGATCGAGCGGGGAATGATAAATCCGGCGTCAGACGACGGCACGGGGGCGCATACCCGCGCCACAGTGCCTTTGCGCGTCTCGACCAGGCCATCCGCCTTCAGCCGCATCACGGCTTCGCGCACCACGGTGCGGCTGACCTGAAATTTGAGCGCGATGGCTTGCTCCGATGGGAGCTTGGACCCGACGGGAAAGATGCCCCGCCTGATCCGTGCGCGGAGCGCCTCAGCCAGCTGATCGGTACGGCTGCCAGGCTGCATGCTAGGGTCGATCCTCATCCTGCACTCGTCAACTCTTATCCACCGCTCCAGGTGGCGCCACATATATTTCGCGACGCCTGACAATCTGCGACTGTCAGGCCCTCAAAAAAATGACTTGCGTGTTATAATGAAGCGCGCAAACTTGTCATACAGCTTTTACCCGGCATAGATCGGGAGCGAGAGAAACGAAGATGGAGATTGCCGTGACTGGTCATGCAAATGCTGCGGGACCGGGGGCGTTTGGCGACTATGTGCGGCTACCTTTGGGACCGCTTGAGCGCACACGCTATCCCGATCCACGCATTGAGGCGCTCGACCCACGCTTCACGGCGCGCCAGGGCAATGCCGGTATCGAGCGGCTGGCCACAGGCTTTCGGTGGGCGGAGGGGCCTGCCTATTTTCCGGCGGGCGGCTATCTCATATGGAGCGACATTCCGAACAATCGCATGATGCGCTGGCTGGAGGAGGATGGGCATGTCAGCGTCTTCCGTAATCCGAGCAATTTCGCCAATGGCAATACAAGCGACCGCCAGGGCAGGCTGCTGACCTGCGAACATGATTCACGCCGTGTCACGCGAACGGAGATCGACGGCAGCATCACCGTCGTCATGGACTCCTATCAGGGCAAGCGGCTCAATGCGCCGAACGACATCATCGTCGCATCCGATGGGGCAATCTGGTTCACCGATCCAGGCTATGGGATCGACGGCCCCTATGAAGGACACAGCGCCGCCGCCGAGTTGCCGCGCAGCGTCTATCGCTTTGATCCGAAGCGGGGTGAAGCGCAGGTTGTGGCGGACGATTTTGTGCGTCCGAATGGGCTGGCCTTCTCGCCCGACGAATCGAAGCTCTACATTGTTGACAGCGGCATAACCCACGGCGGCGCTGCCCATATCCGTGTTTTTGATGTCAACGACGGACGGCTCAGCAATAGCCGGGTATTCGCCGACGATTTCGGGCCCGGCTTTACGGACGGGATGCGTGTCGACGCCGACGGAAACATCTGGTGCAGCATGGGCTGGGCCGATCCCGGAGAGGACGGCGTCCGCTGTTATGCGCCGGACGGGGATCTCATCGGCAAGATCCATTTGCCGGAAACCTGCGCCAATCTCTGTTTCGGCGGCAAGAAAGGGCATCGGCTTTTCATGGCGGCCAGCACGTCGATTTACGCGCTGTATCTGAACACGACCGGAGCTGCCTGGGCGTAAGGCAAGACTGACTACCACGGGTCCGGGCAAAGCCCGGCAGGCGCCCGCAACAAAAACAACAACGGGGAAGCATCGTGCGGAAAATGAATAAGCTGGCCGTCGCGGCAATGGCAGTGTCCTGCTTGGCAATCGCCGCAGGACAAGCCAAAGCGGCCGATTACGTGGTCGGGTTAAGCGTGGCGACACTCGCCAATCCCTTCTTTCAGGGCATGACCAAGGGCGTCAAACTGGGCATCGCCGCTCATCCCGATCTCACGCTCATCAATACAAGTGCCGATGGTGACGCGAATACGCAGACAAACCAGGTCACTGACCTCATCAACCAGCATGTCTCAGCGTTGATCCTCAACCCCATCAATGCGAATTCTATCGTTCCCATCGTGAAGGAAGCGAACAAGAAGGGCATTCCGGTTTTTACCCTCGATCGTGGTGCCGCCTGCGGCAGCTGCCAGGTGAACTTCCTGGAGACGAACAACGTGGAGCTGGGCAAGGAAGGGGCTGATTTCATCGCGGATCAGCTCAAGAAGCGCTACGGTTCGATCAAGGGCAATGTCATCGATCTGGAGGGCCTGCTGGGCACAACCGCGGGCGACGAGCGCGAAAAGGGCTTTTCCGACGAATTCGCGGCACTGCAGAAAGACAACCCGGATCTGAAGCTGATTGCACGCCAGGCCGCGGATTTCGACGCCAACAAGGGCTTCAACATCACCACACAGCTTCTGGCCGCCCATCAAGACGTCGATGCCATCTTCAACGGCAATGATGACAATGCGGTGGGCGCGATGCGGGCGATCCGCCAGGCCAATCGCTTCTATCCGATCGGGAATCCGAAGCATATCGTCATCATCAGCATCGACGGCACCGAGCAGGCCCTGAGCGCGATCCGTAAGAGCCAGATGGATGGGACACTGTCACAGAATCCGCTGACCATGGCGAAGCAATCCGTCGCCTATGTCGAAGATTATCTGCATGGCAAGAAGGACTCGGTGCCGGCCCATCAATACTGGCCGCATATGCTGCTGACGCCCGCGAATATCGATGGCCCTGAAGCCAAAGCCTATGGCCTATGGGGCGATGAGGTGAACCAGTAACGAACACGGGGGAGCGGCTCGCCATGGCGCATCTGTTGGAGATGCAGGGCATCTCCAAGGGATTTCCGGGCGTCAAAGCGCTTGCCGATGTCAGCATCTCCCTCGGCCAGGGGGAGGTGCTTGGCATTGTCGGAGAGAATGGCGCCGGCAAATCGACGCTGATGAAGATCCTGGCGGGCGTCTTTCCGGCCGATAGTGGCGTGCTGTGGATGGCGGGTGAGAGTTTTGCGCCGCGCAGTCCGCGTGATTCGCTCGATGCCGGCATCATCGTGATCCATCAGGAACTCAGCCTGGTGCCGGACCGGTCGATCGCTGAGAATATCTTCCTGGGCAATCTTCCGCGTGGTCTGTTCGGTCGCGTCAAGCGCGGGCAGTTGAACCGTGACGCGCAAAGGCTGCTGGCAAAGGTCGGGCTGACCGTGCCGCCGCAGCGGCGCGTGCGCGATCTGGGGATTGCTCAGCAGCAATTGGTGGAGATTGCACGCGCTCTATCGCGCGAGGCGCGGGTGATTGTACTGGATGAGCCAACCGCAACGCTGACGACGACTGAGCAGCGAATCCTGTTTGCCACCATGGGGCGCTTGCGCGATGCGGGCGTCGGTATCGTTTTCATCAGCCATCACCTCGAAGAAGTCTTCGAGATTTGCGATCGGGTAACCGTATTGCGGGACGGCACGGTCGTCGAAACGCGGCCCGTGGGCGATTGGACCGAGGAGGGGCTGATCCAGGCGATGGTCAACCGCCCGATCGATGCGCTGTTTCCCGAACGCCACGCCGCTTTGGGTGAGGTTCTGCTGGAGGTGGAGGGGCTCGGCTCCGGGGACAGCTTTGCGGACGTATCCTTTGCCGTGCGGGCCGGCGAGGTGGTGGGGCTTGGCGGGCTGATGGGCGCGGGGCGCACGGAAGTTCTCAAGACGATCTACGGCGCGCTCACCCGGTCCGCCGGACGGGTGCAGATCGGTGCGAAGGATGCACATATCCATAATCCACGTGACGCCATCCGCGCGGGCCTCGCCTTTGTGCCGGAAGACCGCAAGGCAGAAGGGCTGATCCTGCCTTTTCCGGTGCGCAGCAATATCGCGCTATCGACGCTCGGGCGTCTGTCGTGGTTCGGTAGCATCCTGGCGCCGCGGCGGATGGATAGGCTGGCCGAACAGACCGTCAAAGAGCTGCGCATCCGCACGCCCAGCATCCGGCAGCGCGTGCAATCGCTCTCAGGCGGCAATCAACAAAAGGTCGTGCTCGGACGGGCATTGACCACGAAGCCGCGCATTTTTCTGCTCGACGAGCCGACCCGCGGCATCGATGTCGGCGCCAAGGTAGAAGTCTATCGTCTTATCAACGAGCTCGCCGAGCAGGGTAGCGCTATACTCGTGGTCTCCTCCGACATGATCGAGCTGCTGGGCATTTGCGATCGTATCCTGGTGATGCGGGGTGGTCGGCTTGCGGGGGCTGTCCCGCGCCATGAGTTCAGCCAGGAACGCATCATGCAGCTGGCCGCACTTGGCTGACCGGAACATTCCAGATTAGAAGGCTTGCGATGTCATCCGCCAACTCCTCCACGCCTCAGCGCCGCGGCTTCGGCATCGGATCAATCACCCGCGCGGTGAACGAATTGACGATCATTGTCGGCTTTGTGCTGATCTCACTCTACCTCGGTATCACGACTCCCGCCTTTCTGACCTCCGCCAATCTACTTTCGATTCTGCTCGCAAGTTCGCTGATCGGCATCGTCGCGGTAGGAGAAACCTTCGTGATCGTGACAGGGGGAATTGATCTTTCGGTGGGATCTGTCGTGGCCTTCACCGGCGTCATGGCAGGGCTGGCACTGAATGCACATGTCCCTGTGCCGATTGCGGTACTGATCGGGATCGGCATCGGCGCGCTATCCGGCGGCTTCATCGCCTTTGCCGTCACCTTCCTCAATATGAGTCCCTTTATCGTCAGCCTGGCGGTTCTCGCCATGGCACGCGGCCTCGCCTTCATCGTCACCAACGGCAACACGATTTTCTCCTTCCCTGATGCCTTTGACAATATCGGCGGCGGCAATCTCGGTCCCTTTCCGGTCGCGGCACTGATCACGCTTCTGGTTTTTCTCGTCGCGGGTCTCATCCTCTCCCGCACCGTGTTCGGGGCGGAGGTCTATGCCGTCGGCGGCAACAAGGACGCGGCGCGGCTGGCCGGCATTCCGGTCAACCGGACGCTCGCCATCGTCTATATCATCTCCGGCGCAATGGCGGGGCTGGGTGGCGTGATCCTGGCCGGCCGGCTGGATAGCGCGCAGCCGATTGCGGCGGTGGGGCTTGAACTGAATGCAATTGCGGCCGTGGTCATTGGCGGCGCGTCGCTCTTCGGCGGCAAGGGCAGCATGCTGGGCACGCTGCTGGGTGTGCTCATCATTGGCCTCATCAATAATGGCCTGACCCTGAAGAACGTGCAGCCCTTCTGGGTGCAGTTCATTCAGGGCGCTGTGATCTTCGGGGCGGTCCTTATTGACAGCCTCAACCAGAAGCGCCGGAAGTCCTGACAACGCAGAATGGAACGGAACAGAAGATGAGCATCGACACGGTCCCCCAGGGTCTGGGACGCATGAAGGGCAAGGCGGTGCTGATCACCGGTGCGTCCAGCGGCATCGGGCGGGCGACCGCCCTGATTTTCGCCGGCGAGGGTGCCCGCCTCGTCATCAACGACGTCGACGCAGATGGACTGGACGCCGTACGCCAGGTCATCGCGGCGGCCGGAGGCGAGGTGAAGGCCGTCGTCGGCGACGTGTCAAAAACCGCCGATTCCGAGGCGATGGTGATGGCGGCAGTCGCAACCTATGGCCGCATCGATGTGGCGGTCGCCAATGCCGGCATCATTCCCGAACGCGATCTGGAGACGGCAACCGCCGAAGATTTCGACCATGTCATGGCGATCGACGGTCGCGGCATGTTTCTAACCTGCAAATACGCGGCGCGGGAAATGCTCAAGACCGGCGGCGGCGCCATCGTGTGTCTATCCTCGATCTCGGGGGAGGCGGGCCAGGCATCCCAGGCGGTTTATGGTCCGGCGAAATTCGTGGCGTCCGGCATCACGAAGCATCTGGGCGTTGAACTGGCAAGCAAGGGCGTGCGGGTGAATGCCGTGGCGCCCGGCACGATCGGCACGGCCGGCCTCTACAAAATGTCGGCCGAGTATATTGCGGGTGTGACCTCCCGCCATCCGATCGGCCGCGTCGGGCAGCCGGAAGAGGTGGCGCGCGCAATCCTGTTCCTGGCATCCGATGACGCCTCCTTCATCACCGGAGCGGTTTTGCCGGTGGATGGCGGCTATCTGGCACAATGACGCAAACGAGGAGACGCGTCCCATGACGATGCTGAGCGCCCTGCGGCTGGAGGGCAAGGTGGCGCTTGTCACAGGGGCAGCACAGGGCATCGGTCTTGCCACCTGCGCCGTACTGGCGGAGCTTGGCTGCTGCGTCGTGCTTGCTGATCTCGATGGTGACGCAGCGGCGCGGGAGGCGGCCAATCTGGGTGACACGCGCGCATGGGGACTGGCGCTTGACGTGTCCTCCGAAGCGAGCGTGCTGGACGGCTTCACCCGTGTGGAGAACAGGGAAGGGCGGCTCGACATTCTCGTCAACAACGCCGGACGCGCCATCCGCCGGCCATCACTTGAGCTGAGCCTCGGTGATTGGGACGCGGTCGTCGCCGTCAACATGACCGGCGCCTTCCTCTGCGCGCGCGCCGCCGCTGCGCTCATGATCCGCGGTGGGGCAGGGGGTGCGATCGTCAATACCGCATCGATCATGGGTCTGTCGGGCGGAGGGCTTTATCCCAACATCTCCTACCAGACGACAAAGGGTGCCATCGTCAATATGACCCGCGCTTTGGCGGTGGAATGGGCAGCGCACGGTATTCGCGTCAATGCCGTGGCGCCGACCTGGACCCGCACCGGCTTCATCGGCCAGCTAGAGGAGAGTCCTGATCTCATGCGGCGCATCCGCGACGTGACGCCGCTCGGCCGCCTGGCAGAAGCCGAGGAGGTCGCCCATGCAATCGCCTTTCTGGCGTCCCCCGCATCCTCCATGACCACGGGTCACACGCTGGCGGTGGATGGCGGCTTCCTCGCGCAATAGCCCGCCCTTCGCACAGTCACTCGAAGTGACGCCCCTTGAAGTCCGACATTGACCCGCTTCCCCCGCACGGCGCCCATCCCGGCCCAGAGCGCCGAAGATGGTCGCACACCTCCTGCACCGGGGACACGATCGCGGCGGCCTCCTCACCGAACATTCTCCAATATTCTTCAATAACCGAAACACGCTTTGCGGCATCAGACGGAGACCAAAATAAGGGAGACTATCAAAGTGGCTGATTGCAGCGAACTCGCAACGCTCTGGCCGGGTGGTGCGCCTTCGATTGAGGTGTTTTCTCCGGCGCCGCGCCCGTCTTCCGTTGCCGGGCTTCGCATAGCATTCGTCTGGGATTACCTGTTTAGAGGGGATGAGATCTTCGCGATACTGGAGAGTGCACTGCGCGAGAGATACCCCGATATAAATTTCGTGAGTTACGAGCTGTTTGGAAACACGCTTGGGTCAAATGATCATCAAGTCCTGGCCGAGTTGCCGGGCAAACTGGCTCACCATGGTGTTGATGTCGTCATTTCCGGAGTTGGGTGCTGTGGTGCCTGTACACCAGCTGTTGTCAGGGCCAGCTCAGCTATGGAAAAGGCTGGCTATCCGACAGCGTCACTTGTGTGCGAAGGTTTCGCCGGTCAGGCCTGTGCGGTCTCACCTGGCCTCGGATGCTCCTGGTTGCCCATTGTCGAGATGCCTGGCTATGTCGAAAGTCTCAGCGACGATGAACTGCGTGAGATGATCATTTCACACACCGTGGATGCAGTCGTGAAATGCCTCACGTCGATCCCAGTGGCACAAGATCACACTGTGGAAGAGTTTGATCCCCGACAAGTTGTGGCTCGCGGAAATTTTAACGAAATCAATGAAATTTATCGACAAAGGGGCTGGTCGGATGGCCTACCTGTCGTGCCGCCGACGATCGAAGCGGTTGAGGAATTTCTGGCATTCACGAAAGACCCTCCAGACCGTGTGATCGGATCGGTGCAGCCATCCGGGTCAAAGGTGACGGTTTGGAACGTTGCCGTAAACGGCGTGATGGCTGGCTGCGCGCCAGACTACATGCCCGTCCTTGTGGCGATCGCGGAGGTGCTGGCGGATCCTGCGTATGGTGTCGAACATAGCGGCGACACTACGGGTAGCGACGCTCTCATCCTGCTGAGCGGCCCGGTAATCGAAGCATTAGGCTTCAACCGCCAAAACGGTGCTTTACGAGAGGGTACCAGAGCAAACACCACCGTCGGCCGCTTTCTCCGCCTGTTCTTGCGAAATGTCGTCGGTTTGCGTCCGGGGGCGGGTGACAAGTCGACATTTGGCCATGCTGCGCGGATCGTGCTCGCGGAGCACGAGCCCGAGATTGCAAAACTGAACTGGACGACCTTTGGAGAGAGGCAGGGCTTCTCGCGGGAGAAAAGCATTGTGACCATTGCCCGGTTTACGGGCGATACGGTTGTCGGCTCGATCTATGGCCGAAATCCCGAAGATCTCGCAGAGTATGTTGCCGATGGTCTGGTTCGGCAATGCTCATGGGAGCTATGCTTCACAGCCGGTCTGGCGCCAGGCACCCTTCGCCCATTGATTGTTATAAGCCCGATGGTTGCCAAAACCCTGGCGAAGTCCGGCGATACGATCGAACGATTCCGAGAACGTCTTTTTCAACATGCTCGAATTCCAGCTTGGAAGTTTGCAACCTATATTGGAAAGTGGTCGAACAACGTCCCTGGCAGAAAAACACTTGGGCAGATCCGTAACGATGGGAAGGCCCATGCATTATTTGCGGAAAGCAAGGATGAAGACAGACTGGTTCCGATCGTCGAACGTGCCGAACACATTCTGATTGCCGTTTCAGGTGATCCCTATCGTTCAAATGCAATCGCGTTTGGCAGCAACGGACTTCACGGCTTTCCAACGAGCAAGGAGATTCGCTTAGCTTAACGGAGTTTCTCGAGCCAAAAACACTGGCGCACTGTGTAGCGCGGATACCATAGGTATGATTGCATCGCATTGACTACTAACTTACTTCTATCGGCAGGCACGGGACCACCTTAGGTTTCGTGCCTCACACACCACCGCGAATTGCTCATCTCTAAATGGAATCAGCAAGTTCACGACCATCTTTAGAGGTCACTTAGAAGCAGCTTGGCGCCTAAATGCGCTTCTGATCGTTCCGTTTCAAAGTGAATGTGATCCTTCCGAAATTTGCCGGGAGGGATACCGGTGACGCGTTTGAAAGCGCGCGTTAAGTGTGCCTGATCTGCAAAACCCGTCGCCTGCGCAACATCTGCGACTGGGTGCCCCCTCGATAGCATTTCCAGGCACCTCGACAACCGTCGTTGCGAGTGCCACGCATGCGGAGGCATTCCTACAATATGAGTGAAGCTTCTCACCAGAAGGTAGCGATCGATACGCGCAAAGCGCGACAGCTCCAAGAGACTGACATTTCTATCGAGGTAAGCCGCCAGATACTCCTTGCAAGTCTCGACTGCCCGTACTTCTGTTGGCTTGTAATTCTCCCGTTGAGGCATCCTTGTATGGCCTACATAGAACTGTGTGAGCAGGTCGAGCAGAGCCTGCTCGCGCATGATCGTTGCCGAGCCTTGCAAGCTTCGAAAGAAAGACTTGAGAGCACTCAATAACGAACGATCGACTATGGTTGTCTCGCAGTAAAATCGAGAACTGTTACACTGCCATTTCTCAAGCACGGAGCATGGAATTGTGACCGTATGATAAAACCAACCAGATTGGTCTCCGGGATGTGCTGCGTGGACCTCGTTTGGTGCGACTGCGACAATTGCACCTGCGGAGGCGGCATTGGAGCCGCCGCGGCTTCGCACAATCTGCACGCCATCGCTGATCAACGAAAGCATCAGACCATCGTGGCTGTGCCGAGGTAGCGCCTGCCGAAAGCGGCCAACGGTGACTTCAAGTCCACCGAAGTTATGAAGCTTAAGCGCGCGGGGGTCGCAATCCAGCGGTATCATGTGACTGAATTAGTGTCATTTAACAGTCCATGCAAGTTTTTTAATCATGACCAAAAGTTGTTTTCTTAATTCTGCCTAAAGAGTGAGCCACTTCCTCCAATATCGTTCAAGCTTTTTGTCGTTATCCCGGTCCAACAACAACGAGCGGTATGCCCATGCGTGCAAGTTAGACCTGGGAGATTGAAAGATGATTACGAGACGTTCCGCGGCAAGCCTTATCGCCGGTACTGCGTTGGGGGCTGGGTTCGGCCTGCCGAAAATTGCGGAAGCCGAGGACAAGACCATCATTATCGGCATCGACCTGCCGATCACCGGAGCCGACGCTGCCGGGGCTAAGCGCATGATGAACGGTGCGCTGCTGGGCATTCAGCAGGCGAACGACGCCAACAAAATTCCCGGCTATAGGCTGAAGCCACTGGTGCTGAACGACGCTACGGCAACGGCCGGGCAGTATGACCCCGCCCAGGCCGCGACGAACGCCCGTAAATTCGTGTCCAACCCTAAGGTTCTCGCCGCGATCGGCCCGGACATGAGCGGCGCCGCCAAGGCGATGACGCCCATTCTAAGCGAGGGCAATCTCACCATCATTACGCCCGCAGCGACCAACCCGGATCTTACCAATCCTGAGTTCGCCGCGCAGTATATGCCGGGAGGCAAGCCCATCTTCTTCCGCACAGTGACGACGGACGCCTTCCAGGGTCCGAACATGGCGAATTTCTACGCTGAGGTCCTCAAGGTGCCGGATGTTTACGTGCTCGATGACAGCGGCGCATATGGCGTGGGCTTGGCCGATGCCTTCCAGAAGCAGGCCGCCGCGAAGGGCGTGAAGGTGCTCGGCCGGGACCGCCTCGATCCTACGGCTTCCGACTACAGCGCCGTAATGACCAAGATCAAGTCACTGAACGCGAGCTCGCTGTATTTCGGCGGCGTCGGTCAGGCGGGTGTCAAGCTTGTGAAGCAGGCCTATGAGATCGTGCCCAACATCAAGAAGGGTGCTGGGGACGGTCTCTACACGCCGGACATCGCGACCGGCGCGGGTTTCCTGGCGGCGGAAGGCTGGTACGTCACCACCGCCTCCCCGCATAGCCTGGCCGATCCCAAGGTCACCTCCTGGGTCAGCGCTTATTCGTCAGCCTTCAGCGAGCAGCCGGATGACTATGCCATCACCGCCTATGACGGCGTTCTGGTCATCGTCGCCGCCCTGAAGAAGGTGATCGCCGCCGGCAAGACGCCCAACCGGGAGAACGTGCGCGCCGCCGTTGCCGACTCCACCGTTGCAACGCTGCAAGGCCTAGTGTCATTCGACAAGTATGGCGACATTGCCCAACGCATCGTCAGCGTCTTCAAGATCACGCATGATCCGAAGTTTCCGATCGACGACGCGAACCATCAGTTCGCCTACATCGGCGTCGCGCCGCAGAGCTGAGCTTTCGAACGAGCGGGACGACCGTCTTCGCGATGGCATCGATGAAGCCTTTCAGAAGCACCGTGTTGTGATGCAGGCAATAGGCATCGGATTGCTGCTCACCATTCATTCGGTCAGGGAGTATCATCCGATCCCCAGGCCACCTTGCGGCGGCCGATCCGCTGTCGCAGCAACTGCTGTTCTTCGATCTGGTGGCGGACGGATTCTGGATCGCGCGGCGCGGCATGCCCGCGCTGAGCCTGCCTATTACTGATGGGAATTGCGATGATTTCATCGTGGCGATTGACAAGTTTGTCATAAGCAGGATGATTTTCTGATCGGGACCGGAGGCTAATTCATCCGATTCTTGATCCGATGAATTGACGCTAGCCTGAATAATGTCATCATTCGATCCGAACCGGGTTGGGCGGTGACGTCTTGTAACCGAAAGCTCCGGCTATCCGCCGTCGAGGTAGCAACATGAAACCATTCGAAGTGACATGGAGCCGAGATGCGATCACCGCCCTGCGGGACAAGATCGGCCGTTATCGTTTCCCCATAGCGCCCGCCGATGCGGGTTGGCGCTATGGCTGCGATCCTGAATTCCTCAGGGAACTGTGCATATTCTGGCAACACGGCTTCGACTTCGAGGGAGCCGCTGCACGGCTCAACCGCTTTCCCCAGTGGATGGTCCAGATCGATGGGCTCGATCTTCACGCGCTGCATGTCGTGGGTGAGGCTAGGGGACGTCGCCCGCTTCTCCTGACCCATGGCTGGCCAGGATCCGTCTATGAGTTCTGGCAGGTCATCGAACCTCTCGCCTTTCCATCGCGGTTCGGTGGCCGAGTCGAGGATGCCTTCGACCTCGTTATTCCTTCTCTCCCTGGCTATGGCTTTTCCGGCAAGCCCGCCGCACCAACGAGTGCGCGGACGACGGCGCGGTTGTTCCACCAACTCATGCGGGCATTTGGCTATTCAAGTTATCACGCGCAGGGGGGCGATTGGGGGTCTGCAGTCAGCGCGTGGCTCGGGCTCCAGTATACAGAGGCGGTCAAGGGTATCCACCTCAACTACCTACTGGTGCAGCCGGATGCCGTGCCGGACACCGAGGAGGAAAAGGCCTGGAAAGTGGCTTTCGAGGCCAAGCAGGCGGACCTCGGCGCCTATGCGATGCTCCACAATACTCGGCCGCAATCGCTGTCCTATGCGATGGTCGATAATCCGGTCGCCCAGGCGGCCTGGATTGTCGAGCGTTTCCACGATTGGAGCGATCTGTCGGAACGTTCGCTTGAGGATGTATTCGACAAAACCCGACTTCTTACTAACGTTATGATCTATGTTTTGAACGATGCCTTCAACTCGTCCACTTGGTTCTATGCCGGTGCGATCGAAGAAGCAGCGCGTACTATGCCGGCGGGACGGCGTGTCGAAGTTCCAACCGCGTTTACGTGTTATCCAGACCCCAGGATGGCTCCGCCTCCGCGGTCCTGGGTCGAGCGCGGCTATCATGTGACCCGCTGGGCAACTCAGCCGCGCGGCGGCCACTTCGCCGCGATGGAGGTGCCAGAATTATTCATCAAGGATATCACAGCTTGGGCTGGAAGCTCGCCAACTGGCTAGAGCGACGTCATAGATGTGTGGGGCACTGTCACGTTAACGGCGCTCGATCGGGCATTTCTTTCGGCCCTGCTCGATCATGACGGCTGCATAGCGCGAATATGCAGGCGGAGCCGAGGCGACGCCCTGCTAGCGCTTGGGATTGCGTCTGGCTCGGTAGCAGTGAACTGGGCAGAGCATGAGCCTCTGGGTAGCCTGCCTCCCATCGAGGAGATGGGCTATTCGCGCGCCCAAAGCCACGGGCAGGTGCAGCTGGCCGTGCGGGCGATGCTGGCAGGCGTCCTCGCCGCATAGCCGTCACCAAGACGGTCGCCGGTCCCGTCAGTCGGCTGAGCCCGCAGTCCCAGCCCCATCACCACGCGCATTGCGGCTTTAAGAGGGCCGGGGTTGCTGCTAACGTCTTCGCAATGATCAAGAGTTCCGACCGTGTGGGCCCGCTGGGGGCGCCGCCAGAGTTTGACGCGGTGTCGATTGCCTCGTTCTCGACCGATTCCGTGCCCCCGGCGCATCGTATCGACTATTGGCATAGCGGCGTGCTGCGCCGGCTGGACAGCCTGCCCGGTTTGGATGAAAGCACGCCGTTTCGCGCCAAGCTGACACGGCTGGCAGGGTTGGGCGGGGAATTGCTGGACCATAGCGGCGGTCCGCAGCAGGTGCGGCGCGACACCGCGCGCTGCCGCGCCGACGGGCGCGATGATATCAGCCTCAATTTGATGCTCCTGTCGCCCAGCACCTACGTGGCGCATGGCGCTGCCAGGGTCGCCATGCGCACTGGCGATATGATGATAAACGATTGCACTCTGGCGACGGAGATCAAGCGTGATAAGCACCGGGCGATCAGCCTGTTCATTCCACGGGCGAAAGTGAAGGCGATCTGTCCAGACCCTAGCCGGCTGGCCGGTCGGCTGATGCGGTCCGACGGCATTGCCGATGTTTTGCGTTCGCATCTACAGGTGACCCTCGACAATGCTGCGCATATGCAGCCCCAACAGCAGATTCTAGCGTTGGACATTGCCATGCAGCTGGCGCTTGTCGCGCTGTCGGAGGAGGCCGGCACCCTTGTCGATGCCGTGGTACTGGACGAAGGGCTGTACCATGCGGCAAAAGCACATATCGTCCAAGACTGTACTAATTTCGCAACGAACCCATTGTCTGTCGTGCTGCACTTGAAGTGTTCCCGAAGCGTGCTTTACCGGGCATTTGCCAAGCATGGTGACAGTGTGTCGGCCTGCATCTGGCGGGCCCGTCTTGCTCATGCAAGGCAGATGCTCAATGCGAGCCGCTACCGTCATCTCCCGATCAACGACATCGCGTTCCGAAGTGGATTTGCCGACCATTCAACCTTCGACCGAATGTTCAAGCGCGCCTATGGCATGAAGCCCAAAGACATGCGCCAGATGAACCTTGAGCGCAGCTAGTGGAGCGAATTTGACGTTTGAACCATGCCTGCCGCAACCGCGCGATCAAACGTCAAATTCAAAAGCTCATCTAGAATCACATATTACCTAATGGTCCGCTGATTCCGACATTCGCTTCAGAGTGTCCCTACGCGCGATTTAAAATATCGAAGGTGGGCCGGTAGACCTTTTAGCGATCGGTCGTGAAACGATCGCGGTCCATCAGGCGCCCACCGTCACCTCCATACGCACTACCCTACGGCCGGCCTGCATTGCAGCATGTGGCTTCGCCGCCAAATCGCCGGGACCGGTAGTCAATTAAATCCGGGGTACGACGGGACTGCCAGCCTAACTGGCCTCAAGGCGTTACGATATAGACTCGTTCGGGCTGTGCGCGAATCCCAGCCGATTGGGAATGCAGGCGCGGCAACCGAGGGTTTGGACCCTCATAACCTCCCGGGAAGTAGATATGTTTCGCAAGCTCCTTGCCTCCCTCGCCATTCTAGGTCTTCCAGGCGGGGCCGAGGCCGGAACCTGCTCTAATCAGGGCAATATCCGGGTCTGCGTCGGCGACTTCAGCAACCCAGGCGGTGTGGCGCTCGACTTTGCTAGTATCGCCAACAACGGAAAAAGCGGCGGCGATGGCTTTGACCCGGGTAGCGGAGCTGCAGGGGATAGCAGCGGCAGTCCGAGCGAACAGTTTTCCGGCTCTGCCTCATCCGGTTCGATCGCCGTACGGGTTTTGAGCCAGGGCGGCGCGGGCGGCAACGGTGGTGGCGCGGTTTTTGGCGGTGGCGGCGAGGGCGGGCGGGGAGGGGAAACCGGTACCGTCGCCCTGACGCTACCCGGTGCGCGCATCGCCGTCAGTGGCAATCAGGCGATAGGTGTGCTCGCGCAGTCGACCGGGGGCGCCGGCGGGCGCGGCGGCAGTGGCACTTTGGGCGCCGGCGGCGCGGTTGGTGGGCTCGGCGCGGCAGGCCGCGCCGTCACTGTGTCGACGAACAACGCCAGCATCAATGCGAATGGAACCAATGCCGTTGGGCTGGCGGCGATCTCCAGCGGCGGCAATGGTGGCAAGGGTGGGACGGGGAACCTCTCAACCGGTGGCGGCCGGGGTGGCAATGGCGGCAATGGCGGCGCCGTCGCCGTCAACCTGATCAACGATACCCAGATCAGAGCGAACGGCGTGGGTGCGATCGGTGTCCTGGCTCAGAGCAATGGCGGACTTGGCGGGCCCGGGGGCAATGGCAATGTAGGCGGCGGCGGCGGCGGCGGCGGTACGGGCGGCAGCGGTGGCGCCGTCACCGTGGAACTGGCCAGCACGGTTGTCACGACCCAGAACCAGTCGATCGGGCTTTTGGCGCAGTCCATCGGTGGATTCGGCGGCAATGGTGGCAGCGCATCGGGCATCGCCGTCACGGGCGGTGCGGGTCAGTCATCCGGCAATGGCGGTTCCGTCGGCGTGAACTTCCATGGCCTCCTGATCACGGACGGGAGCGGCGCCGTGGGGATCGAGGCGCAGTCGATCGGCGGTGGTGGCGGCGCTGGCGGGTCTTCGTCGGGCATTGCCACGGTCGGCGGGTCCGGCGCGGGCGGTGGCAACGCGGGTGCCATTTCCCTCCGCTTTGGGAATATCAACAGCTACGACATCACGCAGACTTTCACGCGGGGGCCCTTCGCTCCCGCCCTCTTGGCCCAATCGGTCGGCGGCGGCGGCGGCAGTGGTGGTGGCGGCGCGGGTATTGTGAACGTCGGTGGGGATGCCGGCGGCGGCGGCAACGGCGGCAACATCTCCTTCCAGGCCCAGGGGCCCGGTTCGCTGTTCGATACCAAGGGCGCGGAATCGGATGGGGTGCAGTTGCAGTCCATCGGCGGCGGTGGCGGCACCGGCGGCTACTCTGTGTCTGTTGGCCCCGTCTTCTCGTTGGCGGTCGGCGGCAGTGGCGGCGGTGGCGGCAATGGTGGCAACATCTGGGTCAACCAATCCGGCTCGCAACAACCCATCACCATCTCGACCAGCGGCAATGGGTCGACAGGCCTGTCTCTGGAATCAACCGGCGGCGGCGGTGGCGCCGGCGGGTGGGCGGCAAGTGCCGCAGTGGGCAATATTGCCGTCTCGACCGCTGTGGGCGGCAGCGGCGGGAATGGCGGGAGTGCTGGCTCCATCCTCATGGCCGGGAGGGGCAGTATCGCCACTGGCGGTGATGATGCCGCCGGAATTCTGGCACAATCCGCGGGGGGCGGCGGCGGCCAGAGCGGGCTCGCCTTGAGCCTTGCCTTATCGACCAATGCTTCGGCAGCCGTGTCGGTGGGTGGGTCCGGCGGCAGCGGTGGCAATGGCGGTACCGCGGCTGTCGCTTGGCTCGGCGCCGATAGCAGCATTACGACCATGCGTAATTTCTCGCCCGGGCTGGAGGTGGAGTCAGAAGGCGGTGGCGGCGGCGATGCAGGTCTGACGATCGCAGGCGCGGGCTCCGTCGGGGGGGCGCTTGCTCTGGGTATCGGCGGCAGGGGTGGCAATGGTGGCACCTCCGGCATTGCCGTTGTGGATGCCCAAGGCAGGGTAACGACGAACGGCAATGACTCCGCCGGGATTTTGGCGGAATCGATTGCGGGTGGCGGCGGTAACGGCAGCGTCACAATCGCAGCGGCCTTAGGCGGCCAGGCCGCGCTCAGCGCGGCGGTGGGTGGCAGCGGCGGCAGCGGCCAAGCGGCCGGGGCCGCGGAGGCTTCGTTCAACGGCACGCTATCCACCGCGGGCCTAGATTCGCCTGGTGTGAGTGCCGCGTCCGTCGGCGGTGGCGGCGGCGCGGGCGGCTTCGCCGGGGCCGTATCGCTCAGCCGGGGACCCGCGACACTCGGCGTCGCGGTCGGCGGCGGCGGCGGTTCGGGCGGCAGCGGCGGCTCGGCCGATGCGACTTTGAGCGGCGGCACGATCTCGACCTTGGGCGCATCGTCAGCGGGCCTTAGCGCCACCTCCATCGGCGGCGGCGGCGGCTCGGGCGGGTTCGCGCTCGGCGTCACCGGCGGTAGCGGCTCGCTCAGCGGAAACGCGGCCATCGGCGGCTCGGGCGCCGGCGGGGCCGCCGGCGGCGCGGCGAGTGTGAATGCGACAGGCGCCATCACTACCGCGGGGCCATTATCCGACGGCATCGATGGTATGAGCGTGGGCGGTGGTGGCGGCTCCGGTGGCTTCGCCATCTCGGGCAATCTGGCCATGGGCCAGGCCGGGTTCGGTGTGGCTGTCGGCGGTTCGGGCGCCAATGGCGGGAATGGCGGGAAGTCCGGCGTCGTCAACGCAGCAACCATCAAGACCGGGGGCGCCCTTGCCAATGGCGTTGTCGCCTCAAGCATCGGTGGCGGTGGCGGTGAGGGCGGTTTCGCGATTGCGGGCAACATCACCGCGGGCAGTTCACCCAAAGGCATCACCATCGGGATCGGAGGCGGCGGTGGAACTGGCGGCAATGCAGGCGTCGTCACCGTCAGGAACACGGGGGCGGTGACGGTTGCCGGCACGGGGTCCTCAGGTATTATCGCCACAAGCGATGGCGGCGGCGGCGGCAATGCCGGCTTCTCTGGAACTCTCGCGCTTGGCGCGAGTTCGTCGCTGACGACAAGCGTCACGGTCGGTCGGTCGGGCGGCAGCGGCGGCAACGGCAATACCGTCACCGTCTCCAACAGCGGCAATATTACCTTGCCACAATCGACCGCCTCGACACCGGCAGCGGGTGGGTTCGGCCTACTCGCCTTGAGTGTGGGCGGAGGCGGCGGCGATGGCGGTAGTGCTGGGTCGCTTCAGATCAGCGGCAAATCTTCCTGGAGCGCCAACCTGACTGTGGGCGGCGCGGGCGGCAGCGGGGGCACGGGCGCTCCGGTCCAGGTGAGCCAATCCGGTGCCGTCCAGACCTTTGCCGACGAGGCCAGCGATATTGTGGCGCAGAGCGTGGGCGGTGGCGGCGGTGATGGCGGTTTCGCCTTTGCTCAGAGCTATTCGGGCGGCTACCTCTCCGCGAATCTGACTGTCGCGGTTGGCGGGAAAGGCGGCAAAGGGGGTGACGCGAGCACCGTGTTCGTCAGCAACTCGGGCGCTCTGAACACATCGGGAAATAGCGCCAGCGGCATCTTGGCGGAAAGTGTCGGCGGTGGCGGCGGCAACGGCGGCCTGGCATCCTCCACCTCGGGCCTCATCTCGGCGCAGAGCGGTGGCAGCGCGTCCTTCGCGGTCGGCGGGAATGGTGGCGTGGCCGGCCAGGGTTCCACCGTCACCGTCGCCAACTCTGCGCCGATCGCGACCAGGGGCGGCAGCGCCGACGGCATCTTGGCGCAATCTGTCGGTGGCGGCGGCGGCAATGGTGGCGATGCCAGAGGCGTCGCACAGACCCTCTCGCTCTTGTCGCCGGGGAATCCAGAAGCGGGGAAGGCATTCGCTGTTTCCGTGTCCGTCGGCGGAGAAGGGGGAGCCTCTGGAAACGGCGGCATAGTTTCGGTCTCGAACAATTCCGCGATCACGGTGTCCGGCGCCAATGCCCGCGGCATCGAGGCCCAGAGTGTGGGCGGCGGCGGCGGCACGGGCGGAGATCTCTCGGCAAACGGATCGGAGTTTCTTTCGCTTCTGTCCTTGGCGAACGTCGTGGCGAGAAAGGAGTCCGTCTATCCGATCTCGATCAATGTCGGTGGCAGCGGCGGCGCCTCCGGTTCCGGTGGGTCGGTCGGTGTCCGGAACACGGCCTCGATCACGACCTCCGGCACGGAAGATATCGCGATCGAGGCGCAATCTGTCGGCGGTGGCGGCGGCGATGGTGGGTTCGGGCTGCCAGGCCGGGTCAATGTCGGCGGTCAGGGCGGCAGCAGCGGCAATGGCGGTGTCGTTACCGTGGACAATAGCGCGACCCTGGTGACGACCGGCGATTCCGGGATTGGCATCATGGCGGAGAGCATCGGTGGTGGCGGCGGTAATGGTGGCGACACGAATTCGCCGCTCTCCGCTCCGACATCGGCCGTTGGCTTGTCGATCGGCGGGTTTGGCGGCGCGAGCGGGTCCGGCGGCACGGTGGGCGTCGTCAATACTGGCGCCATCACAACGGAGCGCGGCTATGCCCCGGCGATCTTCGCCCAGAGCGTGGGCGGCGGCGGAGGCACGGGCGGAGACGGTGTGCCGGTGCTGGCACCCAAGATCACGGTGCCCGGGCTTGGCAGCAACGGCGGCAATGGCGGCAGCGTCATTGTGAGCAATAGTGCCGCGATTGCGACCGCGGGCACGGCATCCTATGGCATCATGGCGGAGAGCGTGGGCGGTGGCGGCGGCGTTGCCGGCGACTATTCCGGTGGCCTAGCAGAAAACGACGTGCCGGGCGTCACCCTCCCCGACACCTCCTTTACCTCTTCCTCCGGCGACATCGCCACCTCGGCCGGCGGCAGCGGTGGCAATGTTTCCGTCAACAACAGCGGGACTATAACCGTGACGGGCTCCGGCACCGTTGGCATTCTGGCGCAAAGCGTGGGCGGCGCCGGCGGCTTGCTCGGCACGTCAGGTGGCGCAGGCTTTCTGGGCAGCCTGGGGCTTGGGGCCGGTACTGGCGGCAACGTCACGCTCACGCAATCGGGCATCGTGCAGGCGCTTGGCACTTATGACGTGGGCGTGCTGTTGCAGAGCGTGGGGCCGGGAGGCAATGGCACGATCGACGCCACGATTAACGGACAAATAGTCACCACCGCTCCGACCAGCTCGGCCATGGTGGTGAGTGGCGGCAATAACAACACGATCACAATCGGCAAGACCGGCGTGATTTCCGGACAGAAGGCGCTGTTCACCGGATCGGGCAACGATACGGTGAATAACTACGGCACCATCACCGGGCTGATCAATCTTGGCGCAGGCGCTAACAGCCTGAACAACCAGGGCGGCGGCATTCTCAATACCGCGGCGACCGTTAATCTTGGTTCCGGTGTGCTGATGAATGCGGGCACAATCCTGCCCGGCGGCGGCACTGCCGTTCAAACCACGACAATCACGGGGAAATTTGATAATACAAGCAGCGGCGTCCTGAGAATTAGCCTGGCCAACACGGGTACCGAGCCTGGCCAGCTGCAGTCATCTCAAATCGTAGTCAATGGACAGACCTCGCTAAGCGGTAAGATCGTCGTCGCGGCGATCCCCGGAGGCGAGCTGATGGTTCCTGGCACCTATGCGATCACACCGCTTATATCAACAAATAAGATTCTTGATACGTCTACCACATCGAGTGCCGATGCGATCATTGGGGTCCTGAACGAGGAGGACGTTGGCAGTAGCATTCAAACGCAGGTCAAAGTCGACTATACCGTGCATGGGACAAAATCGACCACCGCCGCCAATTCGATTGCCGATGCCATTACGGCCGTTGCCAATAATGAAACCTCGGTGCTTCCCATCGACGCGGCTCTGGCCGATATGGAGCAAGCCCCTACGGAGGCAGCGCTCGAGACGGATTATGAAAGCTTTAGTCCGCAAGCCTATGCCGCCAGCCGTGTTGCCACCACCTATGCAGCGCTTGGCTACAACGATCTGTTATTCGATGGCGGCGCGGGAGCGCGTTTCCGCACAGAATCCGATGACGGCCATGTCTTCTGGCTGGATACCTCCGGCGGCGTCTATCACTCGATCGCCGCACAGACGAATTTCTCTCAGAGTGGCGCCGGCCCCAGTGTGGGTGGCCTTGCAGACCTAGCTGACGGTTGGAGAGTCGGGTTCGGAGCCGGACTGCAATATCTGACGAATAATCTAAATGGATACGCGAATGGCCAGGGTTGGATTGGCACTGCCGGACTAACGGCCGCCCATAGCCTAGGGCCGATCGACGCCGCTGTTGCGCTAAGCGCTGGAGCCGAAGGATCGCAAATGAGCCGCACCGTTGCGGAAGGGCCGGTTGGCGCAACCGCGAGCGGTTCACAGACCATTGCCTTTGCGACGGCCACTGGGCGTCTCTCGCACGGCTTCCCCGTTGGAGGATGGGAAATCCGGCCGCTTGTAGAGGCGAGCGTGATCGGGATGGATACCCCGCCCATGACGGAAAGTGGTGCTGGCGCTCTGGATCTGTCCGTCGATGGAGCCACGACAGCTGCTTTACGGGGCACCGCTGCGGTCGCGCTGAGCGGCACCGTGCAAATTTTTGGCTTGCCCGTGCATCCCACCCTCCAGCTCGGTGCAAGTGGTTGGCTCGCTGGCGGTGGCGCGACGGTCACGGCCGCGTTCCAGCAAGTGCCGGCCGGCACGCCTTCAGTCATTGGCTATGCCCCCGACAACGGCGTGATGGGCGACGTTGGTCTGCGGTTCACAGTGGCAACACGGGGCGGGGTTGATTTAAGGCTAGCCTATGCGGGTCAGTTTAACGCCCAAACGAGCATTCAAGTTTTTGGACTCGAGGCGACTATGAAATTTTGACGGCGATCGGCACCTGAAGTGCGCCCAGTCGGTGGGTAGAGAGGGTGATTTGAAATGACCCTCTCGCGCAGCGCCCGGTTGATAAAAGCTATGTGTAGCGAACTGCAATCATCGCGGGCTTCCTCTCGATATATGGCACAATGGAATGCCTCGATAGGGTCGGCGTCGCCATTCGTGTCGAAAGCGATTTCATGTCCTTGCCCGTGCGGCAGAAGAGCTAGATCACAAGGTTCAAGACGGACAACCGCTCCGTCGTGCAACCGCAGATCGAGCGTGCCTGCGGTGACGAGATGCACATGGGAAGGTCCTGCGGGAAGCGCAGCCGCCACGGATCGTGAAGCTCGGCCCGATAGACTGTTTCACCCCTCAGCCATACCCAGGCCAGAAGATGCGACAGAGCATCGGGGCGGGTCGGAGGTGCGCTGGGCATGCCCTCGAGATCAGGACGATCGGTCAAGTGTTCCAGCTTTCCTATTGCCGAGGAAGAAGTGCCTTTCGAATCGCAGACCCCACCTTGCGCAACCGATGATGATGTTCTGGTCAAAGTGAAAATCATCATATAAGATAGAGACACTTGCGAAACTATCCATCATTGCAATTTAGGCCGAATGAAACCCGAACGATTGTCCGGCAGATAAATTACACCAGGATCAGACTTGCGACGCCGATTGGATTCGGGGTCCAATGCCAACTCATATGAGGAGACTCATTATGTCAGATAAACGTGACATTCAGGAGGTGCTGGCGCGCTATGTTCGGGCGGCCGACCGCCGGGACAGCGCGGCAATGACGGACCTGTTCCTGCCCAAGGGCAAGGTCGAAATCTTCTATAACAATGCCGGCGCACCCGTGCTGATAGGCGAGTTGATCGGATCGCAAGCCATCGGTGCGGCCGTGACCACGATGATGAAGCCACATCCGCCTCTGGGATGGAGCCATCACACAACCCATGACCCTATCATTGAAGTAGATGGTGATACCGCGATGCTTGATGCCCAGTTTGTGGTGTTCAACGTCATTGGCGCGGAAAAGCCCGACAGCGGATGGCCCCAAGGAGCCCAGGGGGCGCAAGGTGCCGTCATCCCAATCGAGAGTGGCTATTACCGTCCGATTTTGAAGAAGGTCGATGGGCGCTGGATGTTAGCGCAGCACCGCATCTATCTCGACCTTCCGATGGCCTTCTAGGGGGTGCGATATAAAAGGCGTTTCCTATAGCCGCTTTGGCGGATCGAAAGTTCTCTAATATGGCGAACTACCAGAGCCAAAGCTATCACAAAACGCTGTAATCGTTCACATGAAGGCGGCAGCCGTTAATCCGGCATAAACGGCACCTATGCCGAGCTTGTGAGCGGTCCCGTCGATCGCCTATGGCGAAAACCAAAGAATACCTCATGGGGCGAAGCCTCTGTACTTCCGCTTGCAGGCCCGACCGCCTATCGCGCGGTGATTGGTACACTGCGCGTCTCTAGCGTCGACATCCTTCTTGTGCTCGGTGCTTCGGGAGGCGTGGGTTCGCTGGCAGCTCAGTTGGCGGCGGGCGCAGGCGCGACTGCCATTGGAAGTGCCTCAGCCCGCCACAAAGCTTATGTGACGTCGCTTGGCGCGGAACCAGTCGCGTATGGCGACGACATCGCAGAGCAAGTCAGACAGCTAGCGCCTAATGGCGTGACGGCCATCCTGGATTGCGCTGGCCATGGGGAATTAGCGAAGGCTATGGCTGCAGCCGCCCAGGGGCGAGGCTCTGCTCTATAGCAGATGCCGGCCCAGGCATAACAAGCGTCTTCGCCCGACCAGACACCGCGATTCTCGCTCGTCTCGTTGATATGGTCGAGGCCGGAACGCTCCGAGTGACGGTTGCGGCTTCATGCGCCTTGGCAGACGCCGCGATCTCCCAAGGCGCGTTGAAGGCAAGGTCCCACGGACCGGGAAAGGTCATTCTAGTATCCGATATTGCCTAAAGCTTGGAGACCGAATGCCTTGATCGCGTGGCCGGACAAAAGAGCTCGAGCGGAATAAGGGAGCGTAAGCGAACGTATCTCGCTCTAGTGGAGAGAATTTGACGTTAGCGTTTCGGCTGCCGCGGGCTCTTCTTAAGAATCAAATTCAGTTGGAACAGTCGAGCGACTGCCCCCGGCATTGACCGCGGGGGCAGTAGACATCGAGTGATCTATGCGCGGATAAAGGAGAGGATGTCTTGATTGATGACCTCGGCATGCGTGGTGATCATGCCGTGTGGGTAACCGGGGTAGATTTTCAGCGTGCCGCTCTTCAACAGCTTCACCGTGAGCATGGCCGCGTCCTTGTAGGGCACGATCTGGTCATCGTCGCCCTGCATCACGAGCGTCGGCACTTCGATGCTCCTGAGGTCTTCGGTGAAATCGGTCTCCGAGAAAGCCTTGATGCCATCGTAATGGGGCTTCGCGCCGCCCATCATGCCCTGGCGCCACCAATTATCGATCACGCCTTCAATCGGCGTCGCGCCGGGACGGTTGAACCCATAAAACGGACCCGCCGGCAAAACGCGGTAGAATTGCGCCCGGTTGGCGGCCAGGCCGGCGCGCAGGCCATCGAAGGCCTGAACGGGGAGCCCGCCCGGATTGCCCGGCGTCTTTAGCATGAGCGGGGTGACCGCGGCGATCAGAACGGCTTTGGAAACCCGTCCCTTGCCATAACGCGCGACGTAGCGCGCCACCTCACCGCCGCCCGTCGAATGCCCGATATGCACTGCATGCCGAAGGTCCAGGTGATCCACGACGGCGGCTGCGTCGGCGGCGTAGTGATCCATGTCGTGCCCGTCCGAAACTTGGCTTGAGCGCCCATGCCCGCGACGGTCGAAGCCGATAACCCGATAGCCCTGCTGCAGGAAGAACAGCATCTGCGTATCCCAGTCATCGCAGCTCAGAGGCCAGCCATGATGAAAGACAATAGGCTGACCTTGGCCCCAATCCTTGTAATATATCTGGACGCCGTCTTTGGTCGTGATTGTGTTCATCCCATTCGTTCCTTTGCTGCGGGTTGAAGTCAGCGTTGCCGCGCTGGCCGTCCCTATGGAGATTACTGGGATAGCAGCGGCAACGGCCGCCGCCGCGCTGCCGACAATAATGTTGCGGCGAGATGCCGGCGGAGCGTGGCTTGGATCGGTTGTTGTCATGGTGACTTCCCTCTTTTTGTTTCGCAGCGCAGCGACATCGTTCGGTGTTTACAGGCCGATCGTTCGCACCAAATCAACCTCAGGACCAGTTATGCGGTGCAAAGCGCTGTTAATCGTCCTGCAGAATCCAGCCGATTGGTGGCTGAATTCCATCTGAGGCGCTCCACATCGAAGGCGCGAAGTTTCGACGAAGAATCTACCGAGGACATGCGTCAGGATGTGGTGAGCCCTCGTGGATCAGGCCGCCTTTCTCTCGTGCACCGCACATGTGGAACCGATGAAAAATCACCCCATTTTACGCGAGATAACAAGCATCCAGGGATTGAGTAAGCCAAGATTATCCGCCTGTGAGGAGTTAGAATCCGTTGGCAGACACCTCTGACCAGGGCGATCATGGCGCATCCGCTACGGGGGACGGCGATACGAATTATCTGCTCTCCCAACTCCCACCGGCCGTCGCCGCCTTTGTTCGCGCGACCAACCTTGGAGACCTTGATGCCCTGCTGGCAACCTTGGTCGATGATGCTCTCGTCAACGATCAACTCGTCGAGTACTGGGGCAAAGAGGTGATCACAGGGTGGGCCGTGCGCGACATCATTGGTGACCGGCTGACCCTGAAAATCGTCAGTATCGTGGAGCACTACGGTCACTCGATCGTCACCGCCCATGTTGACGGTCTGTTCGACAAGCGCGGGTTGCCGGATCCGCTTGTGCTTGCCTTCTATTTTTCGCCACATGAAGACAAAATTGTTCAACTGATCATTTTGCGCAATCAGCCAGGCACGTGACTGAGTAGATCGACGATCATGCTGGTCGACTTCGCACTCCATGCCGAGCGCGAGCGTGGACTATCCATCGAGAGCGCGATTCACGAAGTCTGCCTGCTCCGCTTCAGGCCCATCCTGATGGCGACGTTCTGTGCCATGTTTGGCGGCGTCCCGCTTATGCTGGGCACCGAACAGGCTCTGAACTCCGCTAGCCGTTGGGCTGTACCGTCGTTGGTGGTTTGCTGGCGTCGCAGCTGCTTACCTTGTTCACCATCCCGGTTGTCTATGTATACATGGGCCAACTGAGCGGGCTCCCGAGCCGCAATCGGCATAAACGGGAAAGCTCAGCGGATCGCGCGCAAGGGGTGTCATGTCATGGATGCTCGGGCAAAGCGGGTAACAGAGGATTGCACGGTCTTACGTGTTGTAACGCTCGATTCTATAGCGGCGGTGTCATCATCTTCCAAGCCAATCCCAACGGATGGCTTATTCCGAGCTCATGAAGAAGGAGATGGCGAAATCCACGCCCGCGACCATAAATGCGCAGAGCTGGAGACGGCTTGTTCCCATGGCGCCAAGCTCAGCGGCATTTGCGGCGCCTATCGTCGCCAGCGTCTGTTGCTTGATCGCAAAGTTCCCTGACAGCGTAGCGGTAGCGGCTTTAGACACTTGCACCTTTATCCAAGAGCTCAGCTCCTCCAAGTTCGACTGGCTGTTTGTCGGCCAAATTTCATGTTCCTGGACGCTTGGCTTAATGTGAACTGACTGACACGCGTTCATCATGCGGTTTGAAGCTGATTTCTCCCAAGGAAGGAAGAAAGTTCATGACGATAGATCGGCGTACGTTCTCTGCTACCGTCGTTGCTGGAGCTGCCATATCGCTGGCCGCGACTCGCGGCATCGCCGCCACGCCTGCTCCCATGAAGGCGCGTAACGTCGTCTTTGTGCACGGGTTGTTCGCTGATGGATCGTGCTGGTCCGCGGTGATCGCCCGACTGCAGGCGGCGGGGCTGAATGCTACTTCCGTACAAAACCCTCTGACGACGCTGCCTGACGCCGTCGACGCGGCCAATCGCGTGCTAGCCCGGCAGGATGGGCCGACCGTGTTTGTGGGGCATTCCTTTTCCGGCATGATCGTCACTCAGGCTGGGGTGCATCCGAATGTCTCCGCTCTTGTCTATGTGGCGGCGCGGGCGCCGGATGCGGGTGAGGATTATACTGCGCTGGCGAAGAAATATCCGACACCCCCGGCATCCGCCGGGATCGTTTTCGATGGCGATGAGGGCCGTCTGACCGAGGCCGCGTTCCTGCGCGACTTCGCCGGTGACGTGCCGAAAGCAAGAGCAAAGGTGCTCTATGCCGTTCAGGAGCCGTTCCACAAAGCCCTGCTCGCAGGCAAGACGACGGTGGCGGCCTGGCGCTCGAAGCCGACCTTCTACGCTGTCTCGACCGAAGACCGTACCATCAATCCCGACCTCGAGCGCTTCATGGCAAAGCGTATGGGCGCGAAGACGATCGAATTTAATTCTAGCCATCTGTCGATGATCTCGCATCCCGATGAGATCACACGACTGATCTTGGAGGCCGCGGGTCAGCACGCGTAGCGGCGACCGCTACAAAGTGATGGAGAAAAGGCCGTGAAACGTTATGGAACCGCAGCCTGGAGCGGCAACCTGCGCGATGGCAAAGGCTCGGTTTCGACCGAGAGTCACGCGCTGGATAGCTATCGCTATACCTACTTCAGCCGCTACGGCGAAATGCCCGTCACCAATCCTGAGGAACTACTCGGCGCTGCCCACGCTGCCTGCTTTGCAATGTCCGTTGTTCGACTGCTTGATATGTCGCACTTCCATGCCGAACAATTGGACAGCAAGTCCGAGGTTGTCATAGACAAGGATGGCAACGGGTTCTCTATCACGTCTGTACATCTTTCGGTCATAGCGGATATACCCGAGATCGACGATGCGACATTTCAATCTATTGCTATGAAAGCCAAGCTCGGGTGCCCGCTTTCCAAGCTTATGAATACAAATGTCACCTTCGAAGCAAGACTGGTTTCCTGATCTTTTTCATCGCTCGACTGACTTTGACCAGTCGGGAGCCTGCGCGCCCTATCCTCCATCTGGCTCATGCTCCAATATACCCATCCTGCAGCGACGTGACGACGCAGCTCACGCGGCGGCGATGAAATGACGGCGTTTAGCGCGAGATAACATGCGCTTCGATGCTAGGTGATCCAGGGTTCTTCTTGTTTAAGAAAGAAGACGCTGTTGGCTGTCACCCCTGCTCTGGACGTTCATGGTGACCTCACAGAGGTGAGCGCTGCCGATCATCTGATCTCGTAACGGCCGCCGACGGTAGCCGCCTTTGTTTACATGACCGACCTCGGAGACCTGTGCGCATGATAACATCGGTGAGCAGATAACTCTAAAGCTTGTTGGTATCGGAGGTACATTATGGCTCTTTATGTTGTCGCCTTGCTTATCGGCATCATCGCTGGACTGCGAGCGATGACCGCGCCTGCCGCCGTCAGTTGGGCGGCCTTTCTAGGCGCTCTAAAACTTTCTCATACGTCGCTCGCCTTCCTGGGTTCCGAGATCACGCCGATCATCTTCACCGTGCTCGCGATTGTCGAACTGGTGACTGACAAACTGCCGAAAACGCCGAGTCGGAAAGTCCCGATGCAGTTTGGCGCCCGTCTCGTGAGCGGCGGTTTTTGCGGGGCGGCAGTCGGGCTGGCTGGGGATGCTTGGGTTGGCGGGCTCGTGGCCGGCTTGATCGGCGCGGTCGTCGGCACATTGGGTGGGGCCGAGGCACGGTCTCGTCTGGCTGGGGCGATCGGCAAAGATTTGCCTGCCGCCTTAATCGAAGATGTCGTGGCAGTCGGAGGTGCCGCGCTTCTGATGGCACTATCGATGTGAGCGGGACCTACAACGCGATCGCCAAGTTTGCGGCCCGGCCAGACGGACTCTGGAGGGGTGCGGCTCCAGCAGCCGTCTCTGCAGACCTCTGGAGCCGCAGCAACCTTCTAGGTGATATGGCGGATTACGCGGCATTCTCAGCAAATACGGCGGCACGCTGCGTATTTCGGACAGCGAAAATTTGCTGGGCAACCTCGCGGGGGGTGTGAAGCAGGGCGCGACAACGCAGGGCGTGACGGCCGGGACCCTGGAGATCGATACCGGATAGGCGTTTGGTCTCCAAGGCGCAACCTTTCATGTAAGCGGTCTGCAAATCCACGCACAATCACTCGGCGGTCCCTACCTCGATAATCTCCAGGCCGCCAACGGGAATTAGGCCGAGGATACGACGCGGATCTGGGAACTCTAGTACGATCATGCTTTCCGAGAGGGGCAAGTTCGACATCAAGGTTGGACAGCAGAGTATCGATAACGAGTTCATCGTAAGCCAAAATTCCGGCCTCTTCATCAACTCCATGGCCGGGTGGCCCTTAGTCCCCTCCGTCGATCTCTATGGCGGCGGCCCGGCATATCCGCTGTCTTCTTTAGGCGTCAGGTTTCAGGCGAAGCCAACCGACAGTATCGCCATTCTTGCCGGCGTCTTCGATGACAACCCCGGCGGTGGCGCCTTCAGTGCCGACGCGCAGGAGTTGGCTAAGCACGGCGCCAGGTATGCCGTGGCCGACCAGTCGGTGTGGCAATCGACGGAGGAAAATTCATGAAGGTTGAGCATCTTCGGCCGCATTATGGGGCGCCGGTTAATCAAAATCTCGTCGACTTTTCTTCAATGGCGGCGTGCCCCTGACAGCACCATTCTCTGGCCGCGACAATGACCAGGCCGGCATTGATTTTGGCATCGGGAGCGTCAGCCCTCGCGTGACCGAGTTTGATCGCGATTCCGGCCTTCCGGCTCGGGGCACGGAGGAGTTAGTGGAGGTGACCTACCAAGCGCAGGTCACTGGATGGCTCGTGGTCCAACCCGATCTACAATACGTCGATAATCCCGGCAGTGGTGTGCTTAATCCCAATGATCCTACCCAAAAACTGCGGACTGAAATCATTGCGGGTGCTCGTGCCGTCGTCACCTTCTGATGCGGCTTGTACTGCGACAATCAGGGAGAGAGAGTAAAAGGTAGCGAGCCAGATTAGATTCCAGAGTTATTGCGAAGAATGATGAGTTGTACAATTCTACTTTCGTATAGCGAGAGGTAGAGGGCAAGAATAAGAGGGTCCGGGAGTCCGCGCTTATCGAACGACCCGCCTGCATGTGCGGTTATGATGTAATGCCCATAATGCCGGACAGCTTTGACGACCTTCAAAGTCAATCGCTCGCCGATGATGTCCCGAGCGGCCCAGGCAGCAATCGCCTCCTTGCCCCAATATTCCGTAAGCTGGTCGTTGACGAGCGCATCATCGACAAAGGTCGCCATCAGCGCGGTCAGATCGCAAAGGTTGATCGCATGGATATGGTTGGCCACGGCTGGCGGCAGTCCAGTGGTCATTTCACCATCAAGGACTTTCTCCGCGTTGGGATTATGCGGTTTCTCCAACTTAGACATTTCACGCGCTGCCTCGTTCCAATTAGGCACATCGTGCCGGAACGTGCGGGGGAGGGATGTGTTATCTGTTGTTAAACGCCGTCATCACCGTTCAGGGTCAGACCGGTCCGCCGGGCGCATCAAAGTGGGATGGGTCGCCCGAGCCTAGCTAAGAGCTGACGTGCGCGTTTCAGGTCAGCTGTTTGGAACCCTTCCGTAAACCGCCGGTAGATGACCTCCAATAAGTTAGCGGCGTCCACAGATTTGCCTTGACTGGACCAGAGGCACGCCAAGCTCATGCCCGACCGCAGTTCGAGACTGAGGGCCGATTGGACGTTTGCTTTCCGCAGCGAGAGATGAAACGATTGCTCCGCGGCTATCGGATCGGCGGGGGTCGTTTGGAGCAATATCTCTCCTCGGACTCTCAGCAGTTCTGGAATGTTCAGGGTTTCGCCGAGGGTTTCACTCAGGACCAAGCCCGCGTCGACCTCGATGGCGGCCTCATCGACATTCCCAGTTCTCATGAGGCCTTCGGCGAGCGCCACCTGCAGCGCTGGCGTCAGGGTGCGATAGTTTGTCGCTTGCAATGCTGCGAGAGCTTGCCGTAAGAGTTGGAGACCCTCTGTCAAATCGCCGCGCGCAACAGAAAGTACGCCCGTCAGGGCCAGGCCGGCATGACGATAGGGGCCAAGTGACTGCTGCGAGGCGCGCGCAACGAGACTCTGAATAAGCTGCTCTGCCTCATCAAGATCGCCGCGCCACAGAAACATCGTCGCCGTATAGATCAGGGCCACGCACAGATTAACTGGATCATCGCGCGCGTTCGCCACGTCAATCGCCCGCCGTGCTGTCATGGCGGCAAGATCGGGAAACCCGATCAACCAGTAGCAGCGCGCGAGGGACTTCAAAGCACGGATCCCATGATCGTAGCCAAAGAAGGCGACCTGTCCCGCGCCCGCGATCTCAGCTTTCGCCAAGCCGCGTTCGCAGTGGCGCCGAGCGGCCATCTGGTCTCCAATCATGTGGTAGGCGACACCTAACATCGTCTCTCCCGTCGCGATCGCGCCAGGCGTACCGATTGACTGCGTGACTGTTATGCCGCGTTGAGCGACCGAGAGCGCTCCCTGGAAATCGCCCATACGGGTCAGGAAAATACCCAGACCGACCAGGAGATGTGTCTGGTAGACGCGCTCGCCGAGCGAGTCAGCCAAGCTCAACGCGCTTTCGATTCCTGCCTGAACTTCCTTGCTGTTGCCTTGGGTAAACATGACTGCAGCGGCCCGAAATGCCCGCAGGGTGAGATGGGTCGTGCTGCCTTCGTCGCTTTTGGGCAATGCAGCAAGGCCCTGTTCACACCAGCGAATGCACTCGACGAACAAGAAATTCTGGAAGAATAATGGCGCCGCTGCCGCTGCCAGGCGCACGCCGGCCTCTGCCCCTTCCGTGTTGGAAAAGCTCCAGTCGAGGGCTGCGCGAATATTGCCGAGGTAGGGGCTGGCGGCCGCTACGTCTTCAATAGTGATCGCAACACCCTTACCAGCACGGCTTGAAAGGTAATGTGCGTAGAACTGGGCGTGTTGCTTAGCTATAGTTTTTTCCTCGGCGGTTTGTGCAAGCTTTTCGGCTGCATAGGCCTGGGTCGGATCGAGCAATCTGTGATGCGCTGCGCCGTCGATCAGTACGACCGCGATCAGTGATTTGCTATTCAAGCTAACGATTGCCGACGCGACATCCATGGCATCGATTTGATCATCGGCGGCGACGGACTGAGCCGCTTCAAGCGTAAACACGCCAATAAAGATCGAAAGGCGGCCAAGCACGCGCCGGTCCCGATCTGATAGAAGATTGAAGCTCCAATCCAACATCGCGCGCAGCGTTTGGTGACGGGGCGGGGCGCCGCGGCGCCCCTGCCACAGAAGCCTGAAGCGATTACTGAGCAGATTAGCGGTACCTTGGAGCCCATAGGTGCCAATCCGGCTGCCGGCCAGTTCAATGGCTAGGGCGATGCCGTCCAACTGGCCACAGATGGCGGCGACTGCTGGTGCGTCTGCATCGGTCAGGCCGGACGTGTACCCGCTGGCGAACGCGCGCTCCATGAGCAACTGCACGGCGGGGGTGGTGAGGGCCTCAGCCGCAGTCAGGTCTTCTCGGGCGACCGGATAATTCAGCGGCGCCAAAAGATGAACATACTCACCTTCCACACGCAACGATTCGCGGCTGGTGGCAAGGACATGCGTCTGCGGCGCCTCGTGATAAAGACGTTCGGTCAATGACGCCGCGGCGTCGATGACATGCTCGCAATTGTCCAGGACAAGGAGAAGGCGGCGATCGGCGAGAATAGCGAGGAGATTGGATAGAGGATCCTGCGCTTGAAGTGAGACTCCCAGCACTGTGGCCACAGCGCTCGGCACGAGGGTCGGGTCGGTTACGGCACCGAGATCTATGAAATATACCGCGTCGCCGAAGTCGACCAGAAGAGCGTGAGCAACGGAAATGGCCACGGTTGTTTTGCCCATCCCGCCCGGGCCTATCACGCTGACGAAACGCCGGGCGGCGAGAAGTATGGACAACGCCTCGACGGTGTCCTCGCGGCCGACCATGCGGGCCAATCGCGCGGGAAGCCTGTTTTTCGGGGCAGGAGGAGGTTCTGGCGCAAGGAAAGATGCCCTCGATGCCTGTGACTGTGCGGTCGACCGTTGTACCGTCGCAACAAAACAATAGCCTCGCCCCGTTACGTTCATAATGTAACGCGAGCCATCCTGGCGATCGCCCAGCACTTTACGCAGGTCTGCGATTGTTACCCTCAGGCTGCCTTCGCCAACCGCGACGCTCGGCCAGGCGCGCGCCACCAATTCGCGCTGTCCCAGGACCTCGCCTGCCGCTTCGGTGAGAGCGACAAGGACATCCAGCGCCCGGCTACCGATGACCACAGCCTCTCCATCCCTGAGCAGAAGGCGCGCCGCAGGGATCAGCCGGTAGGGCCCAAACGAAATGACGCTTTCAAATTCCATTTAATAAAGCTACCAAACAAACGTTTAGACACCAAAGCCCTTTTCGGATCTCCTCCGAGTCCTGCCATTTGTGTTGGGAACAGTGACGACCGGCCCAGGCTCGTGTGACTTTACCTTGATGAAGTCATCATCGATCGGGGCGCCCGCCAAGGTATGCGAGGCCGCTACCCTCACTTCACTACTCGGTTTTTTGCCAGCGTGACGGGCCGAACAATAGTCTCCGCATCCGCCCTGGCAAACACGTCTACACCCGGCCGCCTTCTGCTAACGAGCAAATCCCTGGGTGATGGTCGTCGCCGCGCGTGGCGCTTTTACTTGGGCCCAAGGCTGAACCGGCGTCGGCCTGGGACTTTCGTCGTCTTGAGCGCCGATTGTGGCACCGCCCGAGTCCCCCATGCTTTCGGCAAGCACGATCTTCGTCGGCCGGTGGCCGGTCAGCTCAGAGTGCCTCGCCTCCCTGCAACGCGACACCGCCCGCGACCTGCGGACGTGTCGTCGATGCATGCTTTGCGCTGGCGGGAAGAACCCCTATCTCACCGGAAATCGGCAATTAGCCTTCTACGGGCCCGTAGGCTGCCCCTTTGACCAGGGATCCGTACTGAATGTGAGGCAGCACGCCTTTAAGAAATATCGACAGGTCTTCGAGTAAGCGCCGTGTTTGGGCGCCCCAAGAGCGGTCGGACTGAGGGGCCTAGCCGGGCGCATCTTTCCAATCGGTGGACATATTCGCCAAAGCACGCGCCGCCGCCCACGCCGCGGGAAAGCCGGCATAGGGGGTGGTTTGCGCCGCTCCATCCGCCCCTCGCAGTTCGGCGTAGACGCGGGCGGCATCGGTGCGTTCCTCCCTTAGGCTGAGACCGCACCCAGGAGGGCCTTCGGCTCGAGGTAGGCCTGAAGCCCGAACACCCCATATTCTCTGCCGATGCCCGATTGCTTGAACCCGCCAAATGGCACTGCAGGATCATGCGGGGCGCCGTTGATGATGACACGCCCGGCCTCGATCTGGCTCGCCACCGCCGTTGCCCGAGCCAGGTCGGAGGAGATGACATAGGCCTGCAACCCATAAGGGGTGTCGTTGGCGATCGAAATGGCCTCTGCCTCGTCTTTATAGGTCAACAGGCACAGAACCGGGCCGAAGATCTCCTCTCTGGCGATCGTCATATCGTTGGTGACATCGGCGAAAACGGTTGGCTTCACGAAATAGCCGCCGAGGCCGTCCGGGTGGCCTTCGCCACCAGCGACGACGGTGGCGCCCGTCTCGACGCCGAGCCGAATGTAGCGCTGAACCCTCTCGTACTGGGTTTGGCTTACCATCGGCCCGATGGTCGTCCCCGGGTCACGCGGCGCGCCCGCCTTGACCTTCCCGATAGCGGTCTTGGCCTCGGCAATCGCCTCGTCCAACCGTGAGGCAGGGACGAGGATGCGGGTGCCGGCAATACAAGCCTGGCCGCTGTTCGCAAAACCGGCTTCCAGGGCCATGGGAATCGCTTTGGCGAAGTCGGCATCGTCGAGGATCACCGTGGGCGACTTGCCGCCGAGTTCCAGGGTCACGCGCTTCAGTGTGTCGGCGGCGTCGCGAAGGATCGTTTTGCCCACCGCAGTGGATCCGGTGAAGGAGATCTTCGATATGTCTGGGTTTGCGGTGATTTCCGCACCCACAACGTCGCCCCGCCCATTGACGATGTTGAACAGGCCGGCAGGCGCGCCTGCCTCATGCAGCGCTTCGAGCACGACCTGCGTCTGAGCCGCGCTCATTTCGCTGGGTTTGATGACCGCTGTGCATCCGGCTGCAAGCGCATAGGCGAGTTTGCTGCAGATGAAGCCTGCGTTGCTGTTCCATGGCGTGATCAGCCCGACAACACCGACGGGTTCCATGATGACCTCCGCAGTGCCGATCCATTGCTTCAGATCGAACGCTTCTAAAGTCCGCGTCGCTTCCAAAAAGCTGCTCGATGCGTGCGCGGCCATCCAGATCGATCGGGAAACTGGTGCGCCATATTCCAGGATGATCGCGTCCAGCAGCGCCTCCTTTCTGGCTTCCATCGCTTCGTGAAGACGATGCAGAAGGGAAATACGATCCGCCTTCGTACTGCGCGACCACGCCGAAAAGGCGCGTTTCGCCGCGGTAATACCGGCTTTCGCATCCTCCGCATCACCCAGCCTGACGCGCCCGAAGATTTCTCCCGTCACCGGGTTATGCAGATCGAATAGCTCGGTTCCGTGTGGCTCGACGAAGCGGCCGTCGATGTAGACATGGGTGATTTCTTGCATGTGCGGATGCCCTGGCGGTCTCGATGGCAGCAACTGTAAGACCTATGAATGTCCGTGATAACCTGAACCCTATGCGATCAACTAATGCGGGAGCTCGACGTTCCCCGACGGCTCTCAGCCAGACGATCGCAAGGCTCGAAGCCAGGTTGGGTGTTCGGCCATTCAACGAACGACACGCAGCGTCTCTCCGACGAAGGCAGGAGAGCATTTTCTCGCGGACGCCGAACCGGCCGTGGGCGAAGGCCCGAGGCTGTTAGAGGCCCAGGTCCGAGAGATTGGGATGCTCATCCGGCCGGCGTCCCTGGGGCCAATGGAACTTCCGATCAGCCTCCTGGATTTGGAGGTCATTGATGCAAGCAAACCGACGCTGCATCAGGCCGGATGCGTCGAACTCCCAATTCTCGTTTCCGTAGGAGCGGAACCATTGGTTGCTGTCATCATGCCATTCATATGCAAAACGGACAGCGATCCTATTTTCGGTAAAGGCCCACAGCTCCTTTATCAGCCGATAATCCAGTTCCTTGTTCCATTTGCGCGTGAGAAACGAGACGATCTCGCTCCGGCCATTTATGAATTCTGACCGATTCCGCCAGTAACTGTTCTCCGTGTAGGCGAGGGAAACCCGGTGCGGCTCTCGGCTATTCCAGCCGTCCTCTGCACCCCTGACTTTTGCAGTGGCCGTTTCGTGGGTGAATGCTGGAACGAGTGCGGTCATATTGGCCTGCCTACCATGCTGCGTGGGGCGCTCGGCACCATGAGAGCGCGCCGGCCCAATCAACTAGCGCGCATCTTGTCCTGGGGATTGTTACCGGACGTAAGCGCTGGTCATATCTTGTTATAGTCGGGGGGGGCTGCGCGAAGGATTTGTCGCCGTGGACACGCGCAGTGACCTCGACCATCTTGAGTGACATTACCAAGACGAGGGTCGGGACGGCGCCAAGAAACGCCACCGCATCCTCAATGAAGGCGGCTGGTCGGTCCTTGCCCAAGGCGGCCGCCAGCCGGGCCCGCACCGCTGTCGAAATTCCGTAAAAGGCTCTCCCTCGCCAAGCTTTGCAACTATGCGCGGCCTTGCGATGCGCTTCCGTGGCATCTTGCGTGGCAAAGATCTGGACCGCCTCGATGACTGGATGAATGATGCTCATAGCTGCGGCCTTTATGGCATACGGCGCTTCGTTTTGACTTTGCGCAATGATATGGCCGCCGTTCGCAATGCCATCAGTGAGCCATTGAGCGATGGCCAAGTTGAAGGCCAAATCAACCGGCTGAAGACAGTGAAGCGATCCATGTATGGACGCGCGGACACAGATCTCCGGCCAGCTCGTCTATTGCCGCTGCATCCGCCCACCCTTTGAGGGAGACCCCTATAAGGAAAACCGACACCCGCAGACACTGATCGTTCCGAACGGCGTCTGCCAAGCCACGCGACGGGCGCGCGGCTTGGCAGCAATCGCGTCCGACATGGCCCGGGGAAGTCGCAGTGCTATGGTTTCGATTTACTGCTCGCTTCCAGTCGGTCCATAGCAGCCAGCAGGACACCGGAGACGACAAAGCCAAGATGAATCGCGAGCTGCCATGCGACATCCTGTTTGGAATAGTTACTGATACTCATGAATGTCTGAAGAAGATGAATCGCCGAAATGGCGACAATCGATCCGATCAATTTGATCTTCAGGCCGCTGAAATCGACATGAGCCATCCAGGTCGGTCGATCCTCATTATCGCCTGTATGGAGTTTGGATACGAAGTTTTCGTAGCCCACGAAGATGATCATGACCACCAGATTGGCCAGAAGCGCCAAATCGACGAGGCTCAAGACGAAGATCACCCAATCGCGTTCCTCCATATGGAGAATGCGAGGAAATTCCATCACCAGTTCCTCGATAAATTTGACCGAGATAGCGCCGAGGACGATCACTAGCCCGAGGTAAATGGGAACCATCAGCCATCGCCCGCCAAACAGGATGGCTTCGATGATCAGCTCAAGGCGTTTCAAAAACATTGCTCCATGTTCATGACATGGCTAGCGGCTGGGGCATCTCGAAACTCTGGAGCCTCCATGTAGAATTCTTTAGCCGGACCTTGGGCATGGTGCCTTATCTCCCGGTCTCGCGTGCGGCAGGGCTTGGATGATCTGTGCTAGACTGATGCCCTCTCCATTCACCGCCTCCAATCAGGAAAAAGCAGATTGCCTCCCATGCCGTGGCTAAAGGCCGCACGGATCAGTTCCCTGACGCTTCTTCTGCCCTATCTGCGCCCCTATCTTGGGCGCGTCCTGGGAGCGTCTGGCGCGCTGCTGGTGGCGGCCGGACTGGTATTGACCCTCGGACAGGGCCTTCGCCGGTTGATCGATCGGGGTTTCACCCATGGCAGCATGGCCCATCTGGACGGTGCAGCCCTCGCGATGTTCCTGGTTGTGGCCGCCCTGGCTTGCGCCACTTTTATTCGCTTCTCCCTGGTGTCCTGGCTCGGCGAGCGGGTGGCAGCCGACCTGCGGCGGGATATGTTCAACCGGGTGCTGACACTGTCTCCGACGTTTTTCGAGACGGCGCGCACCGGTGACATCCTGACCAGGCTGACGGCCGATATTTCCGTGCTCCAGGCCTTGATAGGCTCGGCGATTTCGCAGTGGATCCGCAATGGGCTTTTGCTGGTTGGTGCCTTCGCCATGCTGCTGGTGACCAGCCCGAAATTGGCCGGCATCGTGATCCTCGTCGTGCCTTTCGTGGTGGTGCCGCTGGTCCTGTTCGGTCGCCGGGAGAAGCGACTGTCACGCGCGTCGCAAGACCGTATTGCCGATCTGGGCGCCTATGCGGAAGAAACCATCAATGCCCTTCGCACCGTCCAGGCCTTCACCCATGAAGAGGCCGATAGGGCCCGATTTTCGGCCAAGGTGGAACGTTCGGTAGATGCGGCGGTCCTCCGCATCCGCACGCGCGCGACGCTGATTCTGGTGGTGATCCTGCTCGGTTTCGGTGCAATCGTCTTCAGCCTGTGGGTCGGCGGTCGCGACGTCATTGCGGGGCGCATGAGCGGCGGGGATCTCTCCGCTTTCGTCTTCTACGCGGTCCTGGTGGCCACGTCCGGCATGCAGATGAGCGAATTGTGGGGCGAGCTGCAGCGCGCGGGGGGTGCGGCAGAGCGGCTGAGCGAGCTGCTGGAGGAGCGGCCGTCCATTGTGGCCCCGGCACAGCCAGTCTTACTGCCGGTGCGGTCCCAAGGGCGCGTGTCCTTCGCGGACGTACGTTTCACCTATCCCGCACGCCCCGAACGACCGGCGCTGTCTGCGTTTTCTCTGATCGTGGAGCCGGGCGAGACGGTGGCGCTCGTCGGTCCGTCCGGCGCCGGCAAAACCACGGTGTTCCAGCTTCTGCTGCGCTTCTATGACCCCGATAGCGGCGTCATCCGGCTTGATGGCGTAGACATCGCCCAGGTCGAGCCCTCCGAACTGCGCGCCCGCCTAGGGCTTGTGCCGCAGGACCCGGTGATCTTCAGCACCACGGCCTGGGAAAATATCCGCTATGGGCGTCCCGACGCGACGGATGACGAAGTCTGCGCCGCGGGCCATGCGGCGCACGCGGATTTTCTGGACGATCTGCCGCAGGGCTATGATACCTTTCTCGGCGAAAAAGGCGTCCGCCTTTCTGGCGGGCAGAGGCAACGTATTGCCATCGCCCGCGCCATTCTGCGGGATCCGCTGGTACTCCTGCTCGATGAAGCAACGAGCGCCTTGGACGCGGAATCGGAACAGGCCGTACAAACTGCTCTCGCTTCCCTGTCGCGGGGTCGCACCACGCTGGTCATTGCGCATCGTCTGGCGACGGTTCGGCGTGCCGACCGCATCGTGGTGGTAGAGGCCGGCCGCATCGTCGCCACGGGCACGCATGAGGCTTTGATGGCGGAAGGCGCGCTTTATGCGCGTCTGGCCCGGCTGCAGTTCACAGCTGAGCTGTAGCCGCCCGCCATATCAAGGCGTGGTCTGCTGCGGCTGCCTCTGATCACTGTGCGCCTGAGCGATCAGTCTGAGCACGAGAGGGAGAAGCCGTTTGACCTCGATATCGACGCCTGCCGCATTGGGATGCAGTCCATCTGCCTGCGCGTAGTCGGGGTGGCCTGGCAGGCCCGCCAGAAAAAACGGATCGTAGATAATACCGGGCCGCTTGCCGAGATCGGTGAACACGGCCTTGAAACGGTCGCCATAATCTGTGCCGAGGTTGGACGGCGCCAGCATGCCGCTCAGCAGCACCGGAATATGCCTGGCCTGCAGTTTGTCGAGGATATAGGTGAGGTTGCGCTTCATCAGGGCTGGATCGAGCGCGCGCAGCGCGTCATTGCCGCCCAACACCACCATGGCGGCATCCACCGTGCCCCCGCCAAGCGCCCAATCCAGCCGGGCCGCGGCATCCGCCGTCGTATCGCCGGAAACCGCGGCATCGACCAGCATCACGTCCGCGCCCTTGGCCTTCAGCGCCGCCACCAGTTTCGCCTGAAACCCATCCTGCACCGGCAGGCCATAGCCCGCTGTCAGTGAATCGCCCAGGATCATCACATGCACCTGCGCCGCCTCCGATCGGCCCATGGTGATCAGGCTTCCGGCAATGACGACAAAAATGGCGAAAAATCTTCGCTGTCTTCGGGCGATGCCGCCCCTATATGAGGGTCGCATGACCGATTCATCCTTTTCGGGCGTCCAGCACCCGCTGCCGCCGATCATCAGCCTGCGCGCCCTGCGGCTCAGCATCCCCACAGCTTCTGGCAAGGTCGATATTCTGCGGGGCATCGACCTGGATGTCGGGGCAGGGGAGACGATCGGCATTCTCGGTCCTTCCGGTTCGGGCAAGACAAGCCTGCTCATGCTCGTGGCAGGGCTGGAGCGGGCGACCGGCGGCACGATCACCGTGGCCAATACCGATTTGGGGCGACTGGATGAAGATGCGAGGGCGAGGTTCCGGCTTGCGCACTTAGGCATCGTCTTTCAGTCCTTCCATCTTATTCCCACCATGACCGCCGTGGAGAATGTCGCCGTGCCGATGGAACTCGCAGGCAGGACGGATGCCGCGGCGGTTGCTGCCGACGCGCTGCGTCGCGTCGGGCTCGGCCACCGGCTGACACATCGGCCGGCGCAACTCTCGGGCGGTGAGCAGCAGCGCGTGGCCCTTGCCCGGGCCTTCGCGCCCGGCCCGGCTTTGCTGCTGGCGGATGAACCGACCGGCAACCTGGATAGTGAGACGGGCAGGCAGGTGATGGATCTGCTCTTCGGTCTGTGCGGGCAGGCAGGGGCCACCCTTCTGCTGATCACCCATGACCCGGCGCTGGCCGCGCGCTGTAGCCGGCGCGTGACGATGACCAATGGTCTCCTCGCGTGATGCGGCTCGCCTGGCGGATCGCGCTGCGCGACCTGCGCGGGGGCACCCGTGGCCTCATCATCGTGCTGCTATGCCTCGGTGTGGGCGTTGCCTCCATCGCCGGTATCGGCTCGCTCCGCGCGGCTTTGGGCCAAGGCCTGGCCGAGAATGGCCGCGCTATTCTAGGTGGTGACTTTGCACTCTCGACCAGCCTCGCGCCCTTTCCCGCGGCCGTTTCCAGCTGGCTGCGCGCACGCGGCGCGCTTGTGTCGGAGACCGTGGAGACACGCTCGATTCTCGTCGCGTCCTCCGACCGCAGGCTTCTGGTCGCGGCCAAGGCCGTCGGTCCAGACTGGCCCTTGATCGGATCGGTCACCAGCCTGCCGCCCGGCCAATTCAGCGCTCTGAAGCACGGAGCGGATGGCCGCCCGGGCCTGATACTGGACCCGACCGCCGCGCAGACGCTGAAGCTTCATCCCGGCGACGCGGTGACATTGGGTGGCGTGAAGCTTATCTTTCGCGGCACGATCGCGGGTTCCCCGGACAGTATCACCGACAGCCGGCTATTCGGCGTGAAGGCGTTCGTCTCTTTGCCGGCATTGCTCGGCACACCGCTCGTGGCACCTGGCGGACTGGTCAATTTCAATCTTCAGGTTGCCTTGCCACCGAAGGCCTCGGTTCAGGTGACGCTGGCCGCTCTCAAGGCGCAGTTTCCGCATTCCGTCTGGCGTATCCGCACGACAGACGATGCAGCGCCCGATCTGTCCCGTTTTGTCGATCAGGCCGCACTCTTCATGACGCTGCTTGGGCTGTCCGCCTTGCTGGTCGGCGGTATCGGCGTCGCCAATGGTGTGGAGGCTTGGCTCACGGCGCGGGCCAGGAGCATCGCGACGCTGCGCTGCCTTGGCGCATCGGCGCGGATGGTCAACCTCATCCACGGATTTCAACTCGCCATACTGGGCGTGCCAGGCATCCTGGCCGGTCTGACGGTGGGGGCTGTGCTACCGGCGCTGGTTTTACCGGTTCTGCGCAACACATTGCCCGTCCCGCATCATGTCGGGCTCTACCCCGAGCCGCTCGCTTTGGCGGCTGCATTCGGTCTGCTCGTGGGGGTCATTTTTGCTTTGCGGCCGTTGCGTCGGGCGGCGGCCATTCCTGGTGCCGCCCTGTTTCGGGCGGCAGCCCTGCCCGCACGCGTGCCATGGCGGCCGGTGCAGATGCTCGTTGAGCTGGCGCTGATTCTTCTGCTCGTGGCACTTGCCGCCTTGTCCGTGCCGAGCCCCATCCTGGCTTTGGGCTTTTGTGTCGGGGCCGTGGCCACGCTTGTCATTCTGAGAGGGGTTGCCAGACTACTCCGCTGGATCTTGCCGCGCCTGCCGGTGCCGCGCAATGTGGCGGTGCGATTTGCCTTTCGCCGGCTACAGGGCCCGGGCTCCCCTTTACCGCTCATGCTGATGTCGGCCGGGGCCGGTCTGACGGTCCTGGTCGCGGTGGCCGAAATCCGGGCGAACCTCTTGGCTGAGTTCGCGGGCGAATTGCCCCATGCCGCACCCAGTTTTTATTTTATCGATATTCAGCCGAACAATCTGCCGATTTTCGAAGCAGCCGTGCGGAACACCCATGCAGCCCATGACCTGCAGGAGTTGCCGAGTCTACGTGCCCGTATCCTGGCAATAAAAGGCGTGCCGGTCGCACAATTTCATCCCAAGGGCGGAACCGACTGGCCGCTTCGCAGCGATATCGGTTTCACCTATGCGGCGAAGCCCCCACCCGGCACGCATCTGCACGCCGGACAATGGTGGCCAGACGGATATCTCGGCCCGCCCCAGGTCTCCTTCGATGCGCGGATCGCGCAGGCCTGGGGGGTTGGTGTCGGCGACAACCTGACTGTCAGCGTGCTGGGGCGGCCGTTTGACCTGAGGATCGCAAACCTTCGCGATATCCACTGGCAGTCACTGGGCTTGAACTTTCTGCTCATCGGCACGCCTGATCCTTTCGCAGGCGCCCCTCACACGTTTATCGCCACCGTGAAGGCTGATCCAGGGCAGGAGGGCAATGTGCTGGCGGCCGTGACGGACGCGCTGCCGGGTGTCACCGGCATCGACGTGGGCCAGGTACTGGCGTCGCTCAAATCCCTGCTTGGGCAGATCGGCACCGCCGTCAGCCTTGTGGGAATGGTGGCGCTTTTGGCGGGAGGTCTCGTCCTTGTCAGTGCCATCGCGGCGGAACGCGAGCGGCGCATTGCCGAAGCCGTCGTGCTAAAAACGCTCGGCGCGACGCGGGGGCAAATTCGTCTCGCCTGGCTCACCGAGTTTGCCGTGGCCGGTGGAATGGCCGGCATTGCGGCGGCCATCCTGGGCGATCTGGCCGCCGCGGTGACGATCCGTCAGGTCTTCCATACCGATTGGCATTTCCTGCCCGGGATCATGCTATCGACGATTATCCTGAGCATCCTGGCCATGATCGCGCTTGGCTTTGTTTCAACTGAGCACGCTTTGCGCCAGCCGGCTGGGCCGCGGCTCAGGTTGGAAAATGGCGGTTGAGAAGAGCCAACACCTGCGGATGGGGCAGCATGGCGTCTGACCATTGATCGGGTCACGTCGGATCGGGGGACGACCCCGCGCATATCTGAGCCCGGCGGCTGCTCAAATCGCGGCCGCGCCTCGACTATGCCAAGCTGCGTCTGGCCACCTCTCCCGGCCGGTGTGAAAGGCTACCCGACATGACCCCTCTGCTCCGCCTGATCGCGGCGACGGCGCTCTGGATGGCTCCCCAACTGCCCGCGATGGCGCAAGGCGGGGTGGATGAGGCGTCCCTGCGCCGCGCCATCGCCGCGCCGGCACGCAGCCCGGCCTTTGTGGCGCGCGACGCCCACCGGCATCCTTTGCAGGAACTCACCTTCTTCGGCGTGACGCCACGGCAGTCCGTGGTCGAGATATGGCCGAGCGGCGGCTATTGGACTGAGCTGCTGCTGCCGTATCTCAGCCCGCACGGCCATTATATCGCTGCCTTGCCGGCGTCAGGCTCGGCAGCCGCCGCCTTTCGCGCGCGCTTCCCGAAGGCCCAGACGGTGGTGCTGGACGACGGGCGGCAGCCGATGGTGGCGCCGGCTTCGGTCGATGTCGTGCTGACCTTCCGCAACCTGCATGATTGGATGGAGAAGGGTGACGCGCCGCAGGTGCTCGCGGCCTTCTTCGCCGCCCTCAAACCGGGCGGCACGCTGGGGATTGAGGATCACCGGGCGCGCACGGACCTGCCGCAGGATACGCATGCCGCGAGTGGATATGTGCGCCAGGACTATGCCATCGCGCTTGCCCGGCAGGCCGGCTTCGTTTTCGTGGCCGCATCCGAGATCGATGCTAATCCGCGCGACACCACGGTTTGGCCGAAGGGCGTCTGGACCCTGCCGCCGAACTTCGCCCTCGGCGCGACCGACCATGCCCGCTATGCCGCGATCGGTGAGGCCGATAACTTCGTGCTGAAATTCCGCAAGCCCTGACTGGGAACGACCAGGCGGATTGACCCCTCACGGGGCCGCTGGTGCCCAAATTTGCAATGGAATTCCAGGTGTCGAAATTCCGTAAAGAGGCTCTGATTCGAATTTGGTGCTCACGGTGTTGGTGAGCGGCTCAATCGTCCGACCTGAAGTTGATGACAAAGAGCGAGATCCGCCTATCGAAGAATGGGCTCAAGATCGAGGCCTGTATGGCCACCGAACGTACGATCGAGGTGACAGCGGAACCGCATTCCGTATAGACTGAGCATCTCACTATCCGGCACGACCGTTCTGCGGCAGGTGATGCGCGCTACTTTAGGAGCGTCGGCCTGGCATGCTTTGGGTGTTCTCGGCCTGGACGACTGGGCCTGGAGCAAGGGCCAGAGGTATGGAACGATCCTGGTCGATCTGGAGACCAGGAGGATTGTGGGTCTGCTCCCGGACCGGTCAGCATCGGGCACTGCAGCGTGGTTGAAAACTGCCGTAGGCACCAGCACTTCCCGCGCGCCGGGACGGGCGATCTGCACGTCTTCGATGGTGAGCGTCTGCCCCGCTTTGGAGAACGGCGGCTTTCACCCTTGGGCTCCGGTGTTATGGCAGACCCGGAGTCTAGGGGAGGGGACAGGCGCCGCCCATCGACAAACTGGCGGTCGGTCGCCATTGGATGATCGACGCTCTGGGCTGCTCAGGCTAGTGGCGCGGCGGACGCACGTGCAGGCGATTCTTCGGGAAAACCTGCCCGGCTAGGAGGGTTTCCGAAAAAAGAGCGTCAGGTTGTTGGCCGGCATCGCCACACGCTCGGCAAGGTCAAGCCGGAATCGGCGGGCCAAGGCTGTCACCTCCTGCAGATCGCGCAGCCCCCAGGCCGGATTGCGGGATTTCAGATCGTGATCGAAAGCGAGATTGCTGGGTGCGGTCTCAACACCGGCTTCGATGAAGGGGCCGTATAAAACCAGCAGCCCGCCGGCCGGCAGAATGCGGCCGGCGCCCGCAAGCAGTCCCTCTGTCGTCGCCCAGGGAGAGATGTGGATCATATTGATGGCGAGGATCACGTCAGCCTGGGTCACCGGCCACGTGTCAGGCCGGGAGGCATCGAGCAGCATCGGCGCCCGTAGATTGAGCAGGCCCGCGTGATCGCGCCAGGCGGAGATGCTGGGAAACGCGTCCGGGTCCGTCTCGGTCGGCTGCCAGTGCAGATGCGGCAGCGCCCGCGCATTCCAGACAGCATGCTCGCCCGTGCCGGAGGCAATTTCCAGCACCAGACCGCTGGCCGGTAAGCGCGGCCGCAGCACCAGCGCGATCGGGTCGCGATTGCGGGCAACCGAGGGGGAGATGCGCGCGCCAGGGGGAATGAGGTCAGACATCCCTCGACCATAGCCGCCGCGACGCCGCCTGCCCACTCGCCCACTTCTGGCAGCGGCGTGAGCCCGCGTCTAGCGGCCGCTGAGGCAGCCAGGACCTTGCCGGGAGCCGTCGCGGCCGAAGCTGCGTGCGAGGTCGGTCCAGTCTCCGATATCAGGAAGCACGATATCCTGCGCGGGATCGTCAGCTGACAGTGGCAACTCCGCCATACCAGAGGGGGAAGGCGGCGGGGATTGCTCCCCGCCCAAGCCAAAGACCGTCCTCATCTTTTGAAAGATCGGCATGGCGGCTGTCCTTCGCGCCTCTTCCTGCGCCTAGCCGGCCTTGCGGGTCCGCCGTGCCGCTGCGGCGCCGGCAAGGCCCGTGCCGATCGCGCCGAGCAGCATCACGGCGAAGACCAGGATGGAGGTGCGCGCCGCGATATGGGCGCTGGTCGCCGTCGCGGTCTGCACCGCCGCCACAGCCTCATTCTTGGTCGTGACCAGATCCTGGCGGGTCTGATCGACCCTCTTGACGGCCTCGTCGTGGCTGATATGGGCCTGAGCCGCAACGATATCGGCGATCCGGTTCTCGGCCGCCTTGCCGGCATCGCCACCCTTCAACACATCCGGGATGGCGGCCACGACCGCCTTGCTGGCGGCTTCCGGCGTCATCTGCGCGGGGTCCGCCGGCGTCGGCGCCAGCAAAGCCTGCGCGCGGCTCCGCACCGCGTCCTGATCGATGCCCACCGATTGCGCGATGGTCGGCGCCACGGCGCTGACGCTGGAACCTGCCGCACTGGCGACGCCGCCGAGAGTGCGGAAGGCACCGCCCAGAATGCCGCCGACCGCCGAGGTCAGCAGATAGAGCGTCAGCAGCAGCGTCACCGCCCAGATGCTCAGTCCGTGAACCGCACCATCCACGGGGCGTGACAGGCCGGCGGCGCGGACCGACGCATAGCTCCCGGCGGCGAGGGCGATGATGGTACCGATGGCCCACCAGGCGACCGCGCCGATGCCCACGCCGCCGGCGGTCGGCCCGCCCGCGTCACCGGGATTCACCAGGCTTAGGCCGATGCCGGCGCCCAGCAGGGCGACCATGATTTGGATGGCGAAGGCGATAGCGACGCCGGCCAGGATGGCGCCCCAGCTCATGCGGGTCACGGCCAGTCCCGGCCGCGCCACGGGCGCAGTCTCTACATAGGTCGGCATGATGCCTCCTCTGTCCTTTCTGATCCGATCGAATTTTGGGGAAAGACATCCGGGCGGCGCTGGCCGCCCGGATGGATGGTAGTCTAGGACTTTTACTTATCGGCGCTCAGTATTCGCGACCCTAAGCGCGGGTTCAGCGGCGCGTCGCGTCCTTCAGCTTGTCGGCGGCCTTATTCACCGTGTCGCGCACGCCGTCGGCGGCTTTGCCGGCCGCAGCCTGGGCCTCTCCGGCCGCCTTCTCGACCTTGCCCTCGGCCTCGACCTTGCGGTCACCGGTGATCTTGCCGATGGCTTCCTTGATGGAACCCTTGATTTTGTGGGCTTCACCCTTGATGCGGTTCTCGTCCATGTCAGTCTCCTGTTCAGGTTGGACGCGGCGCCGGGGAAACAAAATGCCGTGCCGCGATGACACAGAAATAGGCGCGGATGAGCCGCGCCACATGAGCCGTCCATACTAAATCGTATAGTGCTGGGGGACTAAAAACGGCCCTCAGCGGATCGGCAGCGTCAGCGGAAAGCCGCGCTCGCGGGCCCAGAGAATGGCCTGCGCGCGCCGGTTGACGCCGATTTTGGCGTAGATCCGCGCGATATGATTGCGCAGCGTATTGCGGGAGACGCCCATGCCCTTGGCAATGGTCGAATCATCGGCGCCGTCGCACATCAGGCTGAGCACTTCCTTCTCGCGCCGCGTCAATTCGCTCACTTCGAGCGGCGCCGTATTGCCATGCGGAATGCGCAGATTGGCCAGTTTCTCGACCACCGTGCGGCTGAACCAGTTGGTGTCCTTCATCACTGATTCGATCGCGGTGACGAGTTCAAGTTCGCCATGCCGCCGCTCGTGAATATCCTGGATGACCCAGAGGATGCAGATGTCGCGGCGCAGCGTGATGACCTCCGCCGAAATCAGGCAATCGACGAAGCCGCCATCCTTGGCGCGCACCCGCCCATCCTTGCCGCGAAAGCCACTGCGCCCGTCGAGCAAGGCTTCGGCCTCCTTCGCGAAAGCGCCGTTTTCCCAAAGCTTCAGCTCCGCCATGGATTTTCCCATGGCCTCGTCGGACGACCAGCCGGTCAGCTGATGAAAGGCATCATTGGTATCGCACAGGCGATAGCCGTCGCGCGTGGTAATGGCCATGCCCACGGGGGCGAGGCGGAAGGTGGTGACGAAGCGTTCCTCGCTATGGCGCAGCTCATTCTCGGCCTGTCGCCGCGGCTCCAGATCGGCAAAGGAGAAGAGCATGCAGGGCTCCTCCTTCAGATCGATCGGCTGGCCGGCCACGATCACCAGCTTACGGCCGCCATCGGGCAGGCTGATATCGGCCTGCATCTGCAGAATGGTGCGGCCCTCGCGCAGCCTTTCCTTCGCGGTTTCGAGATTGGCAGCGTCCTGCAGGATATCGATGTCGTACAGGCTGCGGCCCAGCACCTCATCGCGGGTAAAGCCGGTGAGATCGAGAAAGCCCTGATTGACCTTGACGTAGCGATGGTCTGAGAGACGCAGAATGACGGCGGGCGCCGGATTGACGTTGAAAGTCTGTTCAAACCGCTCCTCGGCTTCAAACCGGGCCGAGGCATCGGCCATAATCAGCGCCAGAAGATCGGGCTGGCCGTCTGGGTCGGACAGGATAAGGCTGCGGATCTGATGCACCCAGCGCGGCTCCTCTTCGCCCTCCGGGATCACCTCCACCACCACTTCGTTGAAGACCTCGCCGCCGATGACGCGATCCATCGGATAGTCGCCCTTTTCCAGCCGGTGGTTATTGCGATAGCGCAGCTGGAAGCGGCTGCGATACTCATCGACGTTCTCGCCGAGCTCGGCCACCGTCTCCATACCGTGCATGCGCAGTGCCGCATCATTGGCCCAGAGCAGTCTTTGATCGGGATGCACCAGTATGACGCCTTCCGACAGGCCGGCGATGATCTGACGAAGCCTGTGGATATCGGCCGATGGGCGGGACGTCACGGTAGCTGCCTCTGATGGTGATGCCGCTTCCTATGTCATCCGGCGGCCCTCGCAAAGGCATTGTCACATTAAATTGGTCTGGAGGGTGGACCAATCCTGGGCAAGGATACAGGCTTGAAGAAGCCGTCAAAACCACATTATCGCCATCGTTTTCCGGCCGAGCTGATTAGCCACACGGTCTGGCCCTAGCACGTATTCAGCTTGAGCTTTCGAGATGTCGAGCTGCTCCTGTGGGAGCGCTGCATCTTTGTCTCCTACGAGAGTATCCGGCGGTGGTGTCTGAAGTTCCGCGGAAGTTTCGTGAACAATCTTCGTCGGCGCCGACCCAGGCCCGGCGACAAATGGTACGTGGACGAGGTCTTCATTCGGATCAACGGTGAACAGCATTATCTCTGGCGCGCCGTCGATCAAGACGGCATCGTGCTTAACGTTCTGGTGCAGACCCGCCGTAACGCCAGGGCAGCGAAACGCTTCTTCAAGCGTCTCTTGAAGGGGCTGCTGCATGTGCCGCGCGTTCTCATCACCGATGAACGGAAGAGCTATAGCGTCGCTCAACGCGAGCTTCTGCCTGATGTCTAGCACCGTCAGAGCCGCTACCTGAATAATCGCGCTGAGAATTCTCATCGTCCGACCCGACGCCGAGAGCGGCAGATGCAGCGCTTCAAGTCACCGCTGCAGGCACAGCGCTTCTTGTCGGCTCACTCCTTCATCTACGGCCATTTTCGACCGTGACGCCCTCTTCTGGTGGCAATCAGCTATCGGATGATGCGCGCCTTGGCGTTCAAGGTTTGGCAGGAGGAGACGTGTGCGCGAAACGCGGCGTGATCGCCTTTCAGTCCGCGCTCTTCGCTCAGACGCTACCACTTTAGATTAATGTGACAATGCCTGCCGATGAAGTCGTGTTAGTTATAGCTCCGGCAAGGCCAGCGGTATCTGAGGAAAGCCACCCAGATAGGTGCAGGTCTCGGCGGCCTTGTCGCGGCCGGCCTCCAGGCATTGCTGCAAAGAGCCGCCGCTAAGTCGGCGGGCCATGAATGCGGCAATGAAGGTATCGCCAGCGCCTGTTGTATCGACGACCGTGACAGGGGTCACTCCAGTCTGCGCGATGATGCGGCCATCGGTCGCAAGGCTTCCTCCTGCGCCCATGGTAATGACGGCTATATCCGCACCTTCGGTCAGTAGCGACTGCGCCAGGGCAAGGGCCCGATCTACACCGCCCTGGTCGGAAGCGAACGCAACTGACAGGCCCACGGCACCTGGGTTGACACTTGTATCCTTCGACACGCTCACGCCAGCAGTACGTAGCCGGGTGATCAACGCGTCCGACTCGCTGATCCAGCCAAAATGAACATGCCGCATGCTGCAGAGTAATGTCATTTCCGCCTCGGTCGGCTGGTAAAGCCGACAGACACCGAATTCCTCAAACCCGATGATCCGGTCTCCGAAGGCGTCCACGGTAATATTCGTATAGGCCGTCACGCCTGTAAGATGTCGGACGTGTCCGATTGGAACTCCTTGTTTCTGCAATGCGGCGACTGTTCGCCTGCCATCCTCATCTGGGGCAACAGCTCCGAAATAGGCACAAGGGTTGCCTAGCCGGCAGAGTTGAACAGCGACATTGACCGCATTTCCGCCGACGACTGAGAGACCGACCGGAGGCTGAAAGCGATCGATGCAGTTATCGCCCACGGTCGCGAACTCGAAGTTATTCACAGCAGCGTGCAAGCCTAGTAGGAGACGCGTTTGTAATAGCGCCGTGTTACCAGCGGATGATTGCGTATAACTTCAAGATGCGCACTGGCTCGCTCCAGCATGGTCGCAAGCACGATGGGAGAAACCAATGCCCGCGCTTCAGGCGAAAGCCCGAGCAGGGCAAAGTCTCGGGTGTCGAGTATGGTGAGCTTGTCCGTATATTGCGGGCAGAAACGCTCTACCCGATCCGCAAGCGGGCGATAGGCGTCCTCGCCTTTGAACAGCATGACGCTGACACCCTTCTCAACCAGTTCGAGCGTACCATGAAAGAAGTCGGCAGCATGCACCGGCCGTGTCCGGATCCATTGCATCTCCTCGAGAATGCAAGTGCTGTAATAGAGCGCAGACGGCCAGACATTCCCGGCGCCGGTAAAGATGTGGTAGTCGTTGGCAGCAATCCGACCGGCAAATGTCTCCGCCTCAGGCTCGAATTCCTTTTTCACGCCCAGCAGCAGTTCGGGAAGACGCTGTATCTCTTCCACGAGCTGGGCGTAATTTCGGATTTCGCCAAGCTTTCTCATGATTGAGAGTGCGATGAAGAGGGACTGAACATAGAAAGATTCGCAGGATGTATCATCTTCTGCGAAATTCACGAATGCATAATCGCCCCCTTTACCAAGTGGCGTATCCGCATGGCCGATCAGGGTGATGACACGAGCCCCGATCGTCTTCAGCGCAGACAGCATCTCCACGCTTTCTTTCGTTGTGCCGGAAAGGGAGGGCATGACGACGAGAGATTTCGCAGTCAGATTCGCCGAGCCGCTAAGGACAAGCTCAGCCGTATAATCAAGAAAAACAGGAAATCGCGAGCAGCGCTGCATCAGCTGAAACGCCGGCAGCATGAGGTAGGCGACACCACCCGTGCCAAGGAAAAAGAGATTCTCCGGCGGATCAGTGAAGATCTCCTCTATGGCCCGATCGATCGGCCGGGCCAGCGCAGTGGCTCCCGACTGGATTTTTACAAAGCGCGCCTCGTCGAAGTTCAGCATAGTGTGCTCCGTCAGCCCCGCGCCTCCTATTTTCGTAGGCGCCAGGGACAAAGTCTGCCCGACCGCAGTAGCAGGAGGCGACCGCGTGGAAGTCAAAAGACGTCTGACAACTTACAACGCAATATTTTGCCCCCGTCAAGACGATTTGCGCGTCCTGTCGTCCTCAGCGACGCGCAAAGCTGAAGGAAAAGAACTTGCCGTGATGGTAATCCTTGGAAAACAGAATCGGTAGGCCATCGACGGTGAAGCATGTTTCGGTGACAAGGAGAGCCGCTCCGAAATCGGGAATATTCCACGCCGTGCTGGCTTTTTCGGGCAGTGTCGTGGCTGAGACCCGCGCGGTGGAGGCGATTGGTCCGAAGCCGCGACGGCGGAGCGTCTGCACGACAGATCCTGTCCAGTCGATCTGTGACGCTGGCTGGCCGGCGATCTCGTCCGGAACATAGTCCAGGGAATACAGAATTGGCCGCCCTCCCTTGCTGCGCAGCCGCTCGATCTGCACGACGGGGCTTCCCACATCGCAATGCAGCCCCTCCGCAAGCTCGTCAGTTGCGGCAAGAGCTTTGACACCGAGGAGACGAGTCGTGGTCTTGTAACCGTAGCCTTCCAGCATGTCCGTCACGCTCTCAAAAGTCGTGATCGGACGCTCCACCTGCAAAGCAGCACCAGCCATGACGAAGCGGCCGCGCCCATGCTCCGTACGGAGGATGCCGTCCTGCTCCAGGCCACGCAGGGCCTCCCGCAATGCGGGTCGTGACACCCCGAACTGCTCTGTCAGCCTTTCTTCACTCGGCAATTTTTCACCCATGCCAAGCTTTTCAGTTCGGATCATCTGCAGCACGGCATCGCGCACCCGTTGCACGATCGTACGTTCGCGGCCGATCATAGCTACTCCTGGTCTGACGTCCGTTATCTTATCTCTTCTATTCAAGCGAGCGGGCCACGACTAGTCATGGGCGGCGCGTGCCAGGTGACAATGCGTCGAAACAGGGCGATGTTCAGGCATAATCAGGTTGGTGCGAGGTGAGCGCGTGGTGGATAAGGCTGACGCGACTTTGGAGGCGGTCGCCGCCGAGGCACGGGTGTCGCGCGCAACCGCCGCGCGGGCTTTGAACGGTTACGGCTATGTTGGGGCAGAGACCAAGGCCCGTGTCCGCACAGTCGCTGAGCGGCTTGGGTATCGGGCCAATCGCGTGGCGCAGGCTCTCCGCAGCGGACAGCTGCCAATTATCGGCTTCATTCCCGGCGACATTCAGAACCCATTTTTTGCCCGTATCGCGCATGATATCGACGTGGCCCTCAGGCGCCGCAACTACAACGTGCTGATTGCCAGCAGCGAAGAGAGTTCCAGCCAAGAGCGCAAAGTCCTGGCGGGTCTGCTGGCCTTGAACCCCCAGGGACTTATCCTTGCCCCGGCTTCGACGAAGGATACCCGTCATATTGCCGACCTCGTGCGCGACGGCATGTCGATTGTCCTGATCGACCGTTTGGTGCGCAATGTCGCTTGCGACAGTGTCACTGTGGATAACGAAGCCGGCGCTTGGGACGCGGTGCAGCATTTGGTCGATATGGGTCACCGCCGTATCGCCTTCCTCGGCGACAAGACCCCAATATTTACCACCGAAGAACGCCTGTCTGGGTATCGTAAAGCGCTGTCCGCTCAAGGTATTTCTTCCGAGCGCGGTCTTGTTGTGACGGCCCGCTCCACTGTTCAGGATGCGATCGAGGCAACGATGCGGCTGTTTCGCCGTTCTATTCGGCCGACGGCGCTCCTGACGGTCGACAGCATCATGACGCAAGGGGCCATGCTCGGTCTGCGCTCCCTCGGACTGGCCATTCCCCAGGATGTGTCTCTCATTGGATTCGACGATTTCGATCTTGCCACTTTCACGGAGCCGCCGATTACGGTCGTTGCACAGCCGACCGCTGAAATCGGTCGCCTTGCCGCACAGCTGTTGCTCGAGCGGCTTGAACGGCGTGACCTGAAGCCCCGGTCCGTTCGCTTTCCGACCAAGCTTCTGCAGCGCGGGTCGGTGCGTCAGCTAACCAGCTGACAGGCAGCCAGCTCTGCCAGTATTTTATGCAAAAGCCTGTTTTTGTGCGGCATGTTCGGTAAATAGCTTAGTTCAGAAGCTTTTTTTGCGACGAGGTCGAGAAAGCAATTGCCGTGACAAAATTTCGTGCTAAGGATTGTGTGTGAGAACGATCTCAGATGTCCTGCGGCGCATCATTTTGGTTTCCCCAACTGCGCGTCAAGAAGACTAACAAAGGCAATGGGCCGCCTTCGCTTAGCTCCAAGCCCATTGCCGACCGACGAGTGTCTATTTGAGCGCAAAGATGATTGTTTCTGAGTGCTGATATCGTTGAAGGTGGTAGAGGCCCATCGGTTGATGAAAGGCCATCCACACCTAAGCCTGTAACCGAGACGTGTGGAGGATGGTTATGAAGCGGATTGTTCGGCTTGCTATTCTCATGGGTATGGCGGTGTCTGGGTCTGCTGTTACGGCGGTGCAGGCCTCTGCCGCAAACCATAAGCCCGTTGTGGCACAACCTGATGAAAAGGTAGTGTATAGCGGCACCCTCAGTCTTTTGACAAAGTTCGGCCAACAGCAGCTTTCGCCCTATTTCGTGAATGTAGCCAAGGCCTATGAGACGCTGCATCCGGGGGTGCATGTCGTGCTGGATCAGCAGACCGACGACAGCGTCAAGGACAAGACCAAGACCCTGGTCGCTTCCAACTCCCTTCCTGACATTTACTTTTCCTGGACAGGCGCCTGGGGTGGCAACTTTGTCCGCGGTAACCGCGCGGTCGATCTTTCCCAAGTCATCGGTTCTGACACTGCCTGGGGAAAGATCTTTACCCCGGCAGCCATCCAGGCATTCGTATGGCATGGCAAAAACTACGGCATGCCGCTCTACCTCGACGCCAAGTTTATGGGCTACAACAAGCAAATATTCAGCAAGTTGGGCATTGCCGTCCCCAAGACCTTTGATGATCTGCTCGCCGCCTGCGACACTATTCGCAAGTCAGGTCAGACGCCGATCTCAATCGGGAATAAGGAGGCCTGGCCGGCGCTGCATTATATCGGCCAGCTTCTGGCCTATGACGTGCGGCAGACGACACTTGAGCGCGATTTCGATCCGAAAGCAGCCAGCTTTACCGATCCCGGCTATGTGCAGGCGCTGAGACAGTTTAAGGCGCTGGAGACCCGCTGTACGACCGGCGGAGAGATGAATGGCGTGTCCTACGAGACGGCCATTCAGGCCTTCAGCAATACCCAGTCTGCCATGTACTACCAGGAGATTCTTGAGTTCGACGGTAGCGCGAATGACCAGACCCCCCTCAAAAAGGCTGACTTTGGCTTTTTTGTTCTGCCCCCCGCGGCCGATGCCCAAGGCAATGTCAAAGCGATCGAAGGCGCACCGGAGGGCTATATGGTCAATACACGGTCGAAGCATCTCGGCCTCGCACTCGACTTCCTGAAATTTATCACGTCAATGAAAAACGCGGAAGTTCTGTCCGCGCCGCCCTATGGCCAGCCAAGCGCCGTCATCGGTGCGGTGACGACGCAAAACTCAAGTCCGGCTGTCATCGCCGGGATGGCAGACCTGAATGCAACGCCCTTCCTCATGCCCTGGCTCGATACCGCCAATACGCCACGCGTGGCAGCTGCCTGGCTTGACGGCATGCAAGCGCTTGCCGGCGGTTCCGAAACGCCCGAGCAGGTCATGAAAGGCGTCGCCGCGGCGGCAAAAGCGGATGCCCAGTATTGAGGATAGGGGCTTCGGAGCTGGCTATGCCGCGCCCGGTCGGCGCCGCGCCTAGATCTGCCACCCCGACGATGAGGAAGCGCCTGGCACAGAGGCTGGGCCGCGGCCTTTCCTTTCGTTGGGTTTCAGTCGCCGTCATCATGCTGGTGTGGTTCGTCTATTACCCGATCGTCGATAACTTCATCGTCAGCACTACGCATAGCGACATATTCTCAGGCGACGTCGAATACGTGGGGCTCGGCAATTATGCGCGTCTGATCCACGATCCCATCGTCTGGTCCGCACTTTGGAATAATTGCGCCTACGCGGTCATTTCTGTTATATTTCAGGTATTCGGCGCCTTTGTGTTGGCAGGGATAATAGAGAATCTTCGCAGTGCGTTTTGGCAGCGGTTCTGGCGCGCGCTTTACTTCGTGCCGTCAGCGATTTCTCTCACCGTTACCGGTCTTCTTTTTTACTTCATCTACCAGCCGCAGATTGGTATTCTTGACGCAGTGCTCGGCAGCCTGGGCCTGCACGCCCTCGTGCAGCCTTGGCTGGGTAGCGAACAGACGGCTATTTACGCCATCATCGCAATGAGCCAATGGCAGGGCTTTGGTTATTCGACGCTTCTATTTGCGATCGCCATCCAGAAGATCCCTCGCGAGATCTTCGATGCGGCGACGGTCGATGGTATCGGACCCATGCGACGGCTTTTCAGCATAACACTGCCTCTCACCCGGGAAATGACCGGTCTCATGATCCTGGTTACAATTACCGGCGCCTTCCAGGTTTTCAATGAGGTCCTGGTGATGACCGGAGGCGGGCCCAATAATGCGAGCCAGGTGCTTGGTACCTGGCTCTATACCCAAGGCTTCACTCAGAATGACTTCGGCTATGGTGCCGCGATCGCGTCAGTCATCTTCATCGTGACCATGCTGACCGGCCTCGTGCATCTCTGGTACACGAAGCGGGGGAGGGTGCGGTGGTAGCCATATCAGCCGCGGGTCAGGCAGTGCGCGGCATGACGATCGCCGGCATTATTGGCCGCGTACTGCTACTTTCATTTCTGATTTGCCTCGGTATCGTCGTCGCCTATCCGCTGCTGTGGATGGCCTTGAGTGGGTTCAAGACCAATGCTCAGATCTTTGGCTCGCCTTTCTCGCTGCCCACGCATCTGTCTTGGCGCAACTATGTCAATGCCTGGAACCACGGTGTGCAGAGCTACGTCGTGACAAGTTTTCTTGTCACCGTTACCTCAGGGATTTGCACGGTGCTGGTCAGTGCCTGGACCGCTTTTGGCCTCACGCGCATCCGGCTGCCCGGGCAGCCGCTGGTTCTCGGCATTGTCTTGGGTGGGCTGATGCTCAGCCCGACCGTTGCACTGATCCCCCTTGTCCAGATGTTTCAGGAACTGGGGCTCTACAATTCCGACTGGGCGTTGATCGTGCTTTATACGGCCTTTCGTATTCCGTTCACGACATTCCTGATTCGTGCCTATATGATCGATCTTCCGGTCGAGCTTGATGAAGCCGCGACGATTGATGGAGCAAGCGAACGGCAGCGCTTCTGGCTTGTTCTTTTGCCCATGTGTCGGCCGATCATTATCTCCTGCATCATTCTGCACGTGCTCTTCGCCTGGAACGAATATATCTTTGCCATGGTTTTCACGAGCGGATCGCAGACCACGACTTTGCCTGTCGGTCTCGCCCTTCTCATGGCCAGAACGGGGTCCAATTACTCGGAAGTCTTCGCAGCCATGACAATCTCTGCCCTACCGATCGTGATCGTATTTTTTGCTACCCAACGCTACTTCATCCGCGGCCTCGCTGAGGGTATCGGCAAATAGCCGTCGCAGTAGCGCCAACCTTCGTTCAGGAAAATGGCAATGCAGGACATCCGTTTGCGGCAACCTGTGGTCGCGGCGCCCGCGGATCGGTCCTTCTGGCTGCAGGATATCGCGGCAGGCCCGGTCACCGAACCGCTTAGGGGCGAGGTCCAGGCCGATGTCGTGATCATCGGCGGCGGCTATACAGGATTGTGGACTGCGATCCGCCTGCTGGAGGCCGAACCCTCCATGCGGGTCGTCATTCTGGAAGCGGATTTTTGTGGCAGCGGCGCTTCTGGGCGCAATGGCGGCCAGGTGCATTCATGGTTCGCCGAGATTGATGCGCTCGCTCGTGTGGTGGGAGACGTGGAGGCGGCCGAGCTTTGCCAGGATACGGTCGATGTAATCTCGGAACTGCGCGGAATGCAGCGGGACGGTATCATCGATATGGATCTTCGGCTCGGCGGCTGGCTTTGGACCGCCAGTTCCATGGCCCAGGAAGGTGCGTGGGACCGGGCGGCCGCCATGACCGCGGCTGCTGGCCGGACGCGGTTTGAGCCTTTGTCGGCAGCGGCCATTCTTGCGCGCACCGGCTCTTCTGCATCTTATAAAGGCATCATGGAGGCAGAAGCGGGGACCGTGCATCCCGCGAAGCTTGCGATTGGCTTGCGAGGTCTGGCGCTGGCGCGTGGAGCCTTGGTGCATGAGCAAAGTCCGGTATTGCGCATCACGCCTGGTTCGCCTTGCCAAGTGCATACGGAGCGCGGGGCGGTATGCGCCCAGAAGGTTGTGATCGCTGCCAATGCCTGGGCCTCCGCCATACCAGAATTGCGGCGGCAGATGTTCGTTGTCGAAAGCCAGGTCATCGCGACGGATCCTATACCTGAGCTGTTGGACCAGATCGGCTGGCGGGGTGGGGCATCGATCTGCGATGCCCAGAAGAACGTGCTCTACTACCAGCGTACCGAAACGGGCCGGGTGATTTTTGGGCGGGGCGGCGGCAAGCTTGCCTATAGCGGACATTGCGGGGCCGATTTCAATCGTAGTCCTGAACATGGTTGGCACAATCTGCGCGAGCTTCATCGCGTCTATCCGGCACTGCGTGGGATTCGTGCAGCCTATGATTGGGCAGGCCCAATCGACTGTGTGCCGGAGCACGTGCCGGTATTTGGCCATCTCAGGAAAAATTCGAATATCCTGTTTGGGATCGGCTTTAACGGCACTGGCATTGCGCAGACACCTGTCGGTGGCCGCATCCTGGCCAGTCTTGTTCTGGAGCGGAAGGACCGCTGGAGCAAAAGCGGACTCGTCGGCCTCTCACGGCGTTCCGCGCTGCCGCCCGAGCCGTTCCGTAACCTCGGCGGCCGTGTCGTCCGGATTGCCGTCAGTCGCAAGAATGATGCGGAAATCCAGAACCGCCGTGCTGACCTGTTGAGCCGCATGATTGTAAGGCTGATGCCCGGCTCCGATGAACACTGAAGGGAGTGGCCTTTGATCCGATGACATTCGATAACTCAGGCGAATCTATCAGAAATACTTCGAGATAGTTGGGGGACGGGCGCGATGCTTTCAGGCCGTCGCCGGATCGTATTTTCTTCTGGAATAGACAGGTCTTTGGCTTCCTGGTACAACGTGTCCGACGACAGCGGCGCCTTGAGGGCAGGAGGCGATACAGCTCATCGGCACGCCCCTGTGGGCCATAGACAAAGCGATAGATCGTCTCGTGGCAGATCGTCGTACCGTGAGGTTCATCCAACCGCAGACGACCCGCAATTTGCTCTGGCGACCAAGCCAGGCTCAGTCTCTCGACCACGAGCGTCGCCAAGGTGCTGTTCTGCTGGAGCTTGCCCAAGCATACCGCCGCCTGGCGGCAGCACCGTGCGCCACTGTTGGATAATAGCCGTTCATTTCTTTAATTTCGGCATCGCGATGCCAGTTGCGCCGCAATTCCCGGTAGATCGTTGAACGATGGCGACCCAAACGTTCCGCGATCCGAGGAACACCGAGCCGAGCTTCCCGCAGCTGGTAGATCAAACGGCGCTCATCAAGGGTGAGGTGGTCGTAGCGTGCTCCCACGGAAGATCCAGCTCCTCAATGCTAAGTGCTTCAGAAACCACGTTTGTCGCGCTTCGAGATAGAATCCACCCCGCTAGCATGTCGACATCGCAGAAGTAAGATTATGTTAAATACTTAAGATGCAGAAGCGGCGTCAGGCCGGCGATTATTGCCACTGCACCGGGGCAAGTGCCACAGCCCGGTGCGGCGGCTGACAGCGAGCGCACGTCCGCTGCCCGCTTGGAGCCATGACCTTACCGGGCGCCTTGCACCCCGTGGCCGCCGGGAAACCCGGGGCTGGGCGCTTGCGCGAAATTGAAATGACGGACGGCTCCATAATACGGGAGGAATACGGCAAGTGTGTCCCCCGATGCAGGGCACTTTCGCGCCGGAATGGGGTCAATGTGTCGGGTCACTATCCAAGAGGATTACGCCATCAGACTCCTTGTCCCCGCGGTCGCTGGGATCGCCGTCGCGACGCTGCCATCCGCGGCCCAGGCGATCAACTGCGCTCGCGCCTCCAGCCCGATCGAACACATGATCTGTGCCAGTCAGGCACTCCTACGCGCTGATGCGGCCATGAACCGGGCCTATATCGCGATCCTGAGAGTTGCACCCGACCCGGAGATCCATGCCATGCTCGTCTCCAGCCAAAAACGATGGGTTGCTGCGCGGGACAAGGCATTTGGCGGCGTGGACAAAGCCGCTGATAGCCAAACCGGCGAAAGTCTCTCCAAGTCCGCGCAGCGCCGCCTTATATTGGACGCGATCGAATCCCGGACGAGTGTTTTGGCGCAGATGTCGAAAGAGTCTCCAAGACAACCCACTCTCATCGAGACGGCTTTGCAGCAGCGGCGGTTCGCCACGCATTTCACAGGGGGTCCCTTGGCCGGCTTTGACACCTCCTGCGCGTTTTTCCGCAGCGACGCTTCCGGCAGCAGCCGTGATTGCGAATGCTTTGCCAGCCACTATTTTCAGAACAACGGTCGCATCTGCAGCCAGACGCTGGATTGGGCCACGTACCGAACATACGCCTCCAGGAGGGTGGCCGGCGTCATCCAGGGGAAGCCGCGGCTCGTTGCAACTTGCAATGATGATACGTGCGGAGACGATGATCCGTCCTGGTTGAAGACTTGCCTGACGGATAAGCAGTTTCCTCAACCGGTATCCGCCAAGTGATAGCGCCAAGCCCAACCCGATCGCGGCCCGCAGGAACAAGCCGAGTGAAGAGATGCTATATCATAACGCTTGTGCTGATCATGCTATTCGCGTTCGCGCCCTTCGCGTCCAGCCTCCTCGGAAGCGTCATAGCCACCAGCGCCGGGTGCACGCTGAACGAAGCCGGTTCCCACAGCTGCATCATTCATGGCCATGACTATGGGGCGACGCTTTACACAATGAGGATGGGCCTCTGGATGATCATATTTACTTTTCCGATTGCAGAGATTGCTTTCATCCTATGGGTTACTGTCTTGACCATTCATCTTCTCGTCCGGCGATGGCGCAGACTCCGGGACAGGCGGGTCACTTGAAGATCCAGCAACGCATCTGCGCCGATCCGGTTCTGCCGCAGCTCGCCAGAACGATGGACGTCGTCTGCGATCACGCCGAAGACGAGACCTAAGGACATAGTGCGGCAACGCCTAGCTGGCCTGCCGCTATCGATCTGCTATCCGGTATGGCAGACAGGGTGGCAGATTGGTTCACGCATGGGGGCAGAATATTGACATCAGACCGTGTAAGGACAAATGGAAGGATAATGGAGCACAAGACATGAAACGTCCCTGTTTGATTCTGCTGGCGCTGCCGTTGGCGCTCGCCGCGTGCAATCGCAATGGCGCTCATGCGCAGGGAGATTTCAACTCCGCAGGCAACCAATTCGGCCAGAGCCACCTCGGCAGCGGTTTCAACGATGTCGGCAAGGGCTTCAGTGATGGGGCCAATGCCACGGGCGATGCCATTTCGACGACGGTGAACAAGATAGGCCAGAGTTTCAGCCAATAGGCGGGTAGCGATGTTGGGGCTGGATGGCGCGGGAATGAACTCTTTTGCCCATGGGCTGCCCGGGCTAAAGGTCGACTATGTCCATGACCTGCGAACGGCCGGCGCCGTGCTCGGCGGTCGCGGGCAGCTTGGCCTGGTCGGATATGGCGGTCCGCATGTCGCGCCCTCCCCGCGCATGATCCATGTCGCACTCGAACCGGCAGCCGGTAAGCCTATCTTTGAACTCTGGCATGTCGAGGGTCCGGCTGAGCCGCTTTGCATTGGCAATGCCGTTGGTACTGTCAGTGGCCAGTATGCCTTCGCGGCGATCGAGATCGAGGACGATAGCGGACAGAGCCTGGATGAGAATGTCGAGCAGGCGTATCGGGACCTCTTCCTGTTTCTGCAGCAGGCGCAGGGATTCCAGCCTATCCGCTTCTGGAACTACATCAGCAATATTACAGATCATCAGGACGGCATGGAGCGTTACTGGCGTTTCAACATCGGCCGGCAGCGTGCCTTCGCGGCGCTCCTGCAGCAGGATCGTCCGCCGGTCGCGACGGGCATCGGCTGCACGGGCTCCCGCAGCGTGATCTATGTGCTCGCCGCACGCAGACCGGCCGAACCTGTCGAAAACCCCCGCCAGATCAGCGCCTATGCCTATCCAGAGCGCTACGGCCCGGCGAGTCCGCGCTTCTCCCGCGCCAGCCGGCATGAGGGCGAGACCCTGTTCATCTCCGGCACCGCCAGCATCGTCGGGCACGAGACACGCCATGCCACCGATTTCGATGCCCAGATGCGGGAGACGCTCACGAATCTCGATCTGATGATCCGGCTGACGGAGGCAGGATGTGTCAGCGACGGCCGTTGGGCAATCAAGACCTATCTCCGTGACAGCGCCCACGCGGTAAAGCTGGAGACGGCACTGGCGGACTCCCTGCCAGCTGGAACCCGGTATTTGCATTTGGCCGCCGACATCTGCCGGAAAGATCTGCTCCTCGAGATCGAGGCCGTTCGCTGTGCCGTGGCCCCTGCAGCGCGCTCCGGCGCATAATCGCTAGGCCTCAAATCGCTTCGAGACCGGCAGGCCGATCCGTGCCATCGTGAACGTCAGAAGCGGTCCGGTCATGACCGTTGTCAATACAGCCATGATCACCAGCATGGTAAAAACCTTCTGCGGCAGAAAGCCCGTTTCCAGGCCGATCGTGAGCACGACCAACTCCATCAGGGCGCGCGTGTTCATCAGCACACCGGTGAGCAAACCTTCCCAGGCCGTATAGCGGCAGGCGATTGTCGCTGCCATCACCGGCAGGATTTTGCTTGCGATCGAGACCAGCACGAAGATCAGCGTCCAGATCCAGTCGGTCACGCCGGTCAAGCCCAGGACGTTGGTATGCAGGCCGGTGAAGGTGAAGAAGATCGGCAGAAAGAAGATCATCACAAAGCCGCCCACCTGACGCCGCCAGGCGGTTGCGAAGGCCTGATCGTGATGCACCAGCAGCCCAGCCACAAAACCGCCGAAAATACCGAAAATGCCAAGCTGGAAGGTGCAGATGCCGAGAGCGAAGACGCAGACCAGGGTGATGGTCATCAGCGTCGGGGGAATGTCGCCGTTTCGCAATGGCATGGCCCGTAGCAATGTCCCCGCTGCCGGTCGCAGAATGAAGAAGCAGACGAGGACGAAGATCGCAATGCCCGCCAGCTGCCAGGCGAAGTCCATCGGCACGAAGCTGGCCGTCGCGAGAGCGGAGACAACCCCGAGCAGAACCCAGCCAATGATGTCGTTGAGGGCGGCGGCGGAGATCGCAATGACCCCCATCTCGTTTTGCGCCAACCCATAGGCCACAAGGATGCGGCCGAGGATGGGCACCGCGGTAATCGCCATGGCGACCCCGCAGAAGAGCGCATAGACCGGCGTGGGGATGCTGGCCGCGAACAGGGCGTGTGAGGCGTAGCCGAGCGCGATCCCGGAGGCCAAGGGCACGGCGATGGAGACGGTCGCGACGGCCAGCACGGCTCTCCCCGCCCGCCCACGGCGCAACCGCCCGAACTCAAAACCCATGCCGATCTGAAACATCAGCAGGATAAGACCGATCTGCGATAGGATGACGATCGCCGCCGATGGTTTTGCGCCGAAGAGCTGGGCTGTCAGACCAGGACAGAAATGGCCGAGCAGCGATGGGCCGAGCAGCAAACCAGCGACGATCTCGCCCACGACGCCCGGCTGGCCGAGGCGCTGGAAGACGATATTCATCACCCTGGCTGCGCCGATCATTACGATCAGCTGGAGAAGGACGGAGACAAGCAGCAGTTCGGTGCGCCCGGCGGAGGTAACAAGCGGAGTAGCGACGCCATGCATGATATCAGAGGGGCTTTCGCGCGGAGAAGAAACGGAAGAGGTCAAGCTCGCTGGCGCAGCGTTCCTGTACGAAGCCGCATTGCTGCATCATATGCAGGACGGCCTCGACGGGCGCGTAAGCGGCGATCGTCTGCCAATGATAGGACATCAAGCGATGAGCCTGCCGGTCCCGCGCGAGCACGAGAGACACGACCGGCAGAATGCCGCCGACGAACAGACCGGTGAGGAATTTCCCCACCCGGTTGGTCGGCGGGCTGATTTCCAGCAGAACGAGCCGCCCGCCGGGACGCAGCACGCGCCACGCTTCAGCCAAGGTCTCGTCGAGGCTCGCGACATGGCGCAGCGCATACCCCATGGTGAGGACATCCGCCGACCCGCCGGCCAGGGGCAGCGCTTCAGCAGTGCCCTGCACGAGGGGAATGCCAAGGGTCTTCCGGGCTACCGCCAGCATCGATTCGCTGAGGTCGATCCCGATCAGCGTGCCACGCCCCCGCATCAGCCGTTTGGCCTCCCGCGCCAGCAGGCCGGTGCCGACGGCGACATCGACCACCGTCATACCCGGTGCAATCCCGGCCTTGCGCAGGCAGCTGCGCCGGTACCAGGCGCCGGAGCCGAGCGAGAAGATAAGATTGATGAGGTCATAATGACGGGCTGTGCGATTGAAGAAGGCACGTACCAGGCCGGATTGGCGGGCAGGACTGGTGTAATAGGCGCTGATGGCATCCCGTGACGATATCGCCTCCGGCCGATCTTGCGTGTTGGACACGGTGGCGCACCTATGGCCTAACTGAGGGACTATTGTTCGGCGCATGCGGTGGCAAGGTCAACACCTGGTCCAGCCGGCGGTTTTTGGGGAAACGAGACGTGGCTGAGGTTCAGGAACAGGGCATGGTGGCCGCCGGCGCCGATTGCGACGTCTTCGTGGTGGGCGGCGGTCCCGCCGGGTCGACCATCGCCGCCCTCCTGGCGGAACGCGGCCACCGCGTCGTCCTGGCCGAGAAGGATCGCCATCCCCGCTTCCATATCGGCGAATCCCTGCTGCCGCATAACCTGCCACTATTCGACCGGCTGGGCGTGCGGGACAAGATCGAAGCCACCGCCATGCATAAATACGGCATCGAATTCGTCTCGCCCTATCACGGCAAGAGCGTGAAATACGATTTCGGCCGTGCCTACGACAAACGGTTCCCTTATTCGTTTCAGGTCCGCCGCTCGAGCTTCGACCATATGCTGTTGCAGAACGCGCAAGCCAAGGGCGCGACCGTGATCGAGGAATGCCGCGTCACCGGCGTCGCCTTCCCCGAGGGCCCGACGGCGCTTGTCACCGCCCGCGGCCAGGATGGCACCGAGGTCCAGTGGCGCGCCCGCTTCGTGGTCGATGCTTCGGGCCGGGATACAGTGCTTGCCGGCCAGATGGGCACTAAGGCGCGCAATCCGCGCAACAACAGCGCCGCGATCTTCGGTCATTTCACCGGTGCGCGCCGTCTTTCGGGCAAGGACGAGGGCAATATCACCATCGTCTGGTTCGACAATGGCTGGTTCTGGTTCATTCCCCTCTCGGACGGCACGACGAGCGTCGGGGCCGTCTGCCCCGCCGATTTCTTCAAGAACCGTGGCACCGATCTGCCGAGCTTCTTTCGCCAGATCATCGCCTCCAGCCCCGAAATCGCCGACCGGCTGCGCGATGCCGAACTCGTCGGCGATGTCACCGCCACCGGCAACTATTCCTACCTCTCGAAGCGGACCAGCGGCGATCGTTTCCTCATGGTGGGCGACGCCTGCGCCTTCATCGACCCGGTTTTCTCGACCGGCGTCTATCTCGCCATGGTGAGCGCTTTTTCGGCCGCCGATGCCGTGGACGGCACCCTGCGCAGCCCACGCAAGGCCGCCCGCCTGCTGCGCCGCTATGATGCCCAGACGCAAAAAACGCTCGGCGCCTTCACCTGGTTTATCTACCGCATTCGCGAACCGGCCATGCGCAACCTTTTCATGTCGCCGCGCAACATGTTCCGCGTCGAGGAGGCCGTCCTTTCCATCCTGGCCGGTGCCATCTTCGACGGCTGGCCGGTGCGGGCACGGCTCTATCTGTTCCGCATGATCTACTATGTCACCAAGCTCTCTCACCTGCGCTTCCGGCTGACGAATGACCCGCGCCGGTTCGTCGGCGGCAAGCGCGTGGTGCAGGAGAGCTGAGCCTTGTCATGGATAAGGCTGGCACCCGGCTGGTTCTGATCCCGAGCTACAATAGCGGCGCGAAATTGCCCGAGACCGTCCGCGACGCCCTCGGCCAGTGGCGGCCGGCTTATCTGGTCATCGACGGCAGTACCGATCACTCCGCCGAACGTGTCGAGCCGCACCCTGCCCTACGGCTGATCCGGCGCCGGGCCAATGGCGGCAAGGGCGCGGCCGTGCTGGACGGGCTGCGTGCGGCAGCCGCCGAAGGCTTCACCCATGTGCTGGTCATGGATGCAGACGGCCAGCATCCGGCCGAGGCCATTCCGCAATTCATGGCGCTTTCCGTGGCGCATCCCGAGGCGATGATCCTCGGCGTGCCGATCTTCGATGCCACGGCGCCGCATGCGCGGGTGCTGGGGCGTCAAATTTCCAATTGTCTCGTACGCTGGCTGACCGGAGCCGATATCGGCGACGCGCTGTTCGGCTTTCGCGTCTACCCGCTGGCTTCCCTAAGCGCCATCATGGAGGCGAGCGCACATATGCGGCGCTATGATTTCGATGCCGAGGCCGTGGTGCGTCTGTCCTGGCAAGGCGTGCCCGCCATCAACCAGCCTGTTCCAGTGCGCTACTTCCGCGAAAATGAAGGTGGTGTCTCGCATTTTCGCTATGGACGGGACAATCTTCTGCTTGCCCGCATGTATGCGCGCCTGGCCGCTGCCCGCCTGCTGCGCTGCCTCAGGCCATCCCGCCATTGATGGAGATGAGTTGGCCGGAAATATAGCCGGCGCGATCGGACGCGAGGAAGCCGACGAGGTCGGCGACCTCCTCCGGCTGCCCCGCGCGCTGCATCGGTACCATCCGCATGATCGCCTCTTTCGGGAACAGCGTCTCGGTCGCGGGAGAGGCGATGATGCCGGGGGCGACGGTATTGACGGTGATGCCGCGGCTCGCGAGTTCCAGCGACAGCGCGCGGGCAGCGCCATGCAACCCAGCCTTGGCCGCCGCGTAATTGGCCTGTCCGCGATTACCCATGATCGCCGAGACTGAGGAAATGTTCACGATGCGCCCCCAACGTGTGCGAATCATCGGCATCAGCAGCGGCTGGGTGACGTTGAAGAAGCCATTGAGCGAGACGTCGATGACACGGGACCACTGATCGGGTCTCATGCCCGGCATCACCGCGTCATCATGGATGCCGGCATTGTTGACAAGGATCTGGATCGGACCAGCTGCCAGAATGCCATCAAGCGCTGCCGTGGTTTCCTCCGGCCTGGTAATGTCGAAACGCAAAGCCTCCGCACTGCCGCCATGGGCCTTGATCGCGTCCGCAAGGATTTCGGCGCGCGGCAACTGCCCATTGGCATGCAGATAAACGTGGTGCCCGGCCGCCGCGAGGGTGGCGGCGATAGCGGCGCCGATGCTGCCGCTCGCCCCGGTGACGAGGGCGCGCTTCATAACGGCGCCTCGAACAGAACCGTCGCCCGGCCGCTTAGCCATTCGTCTTCCCCGGCCGAAACCGTAAAACCGTAGCTCGCCCCGCGCGCATCGCCGAGAAGCTGGCGGGCGTTAATCGTCAGCGGTCCTCTATCCGACGGAAGAATGGACGCGCGCAGCCGCACGTCGCGCAAGCTGACGAGAAAGCCTGGGCGCGGTGGCCCTTCCGCAGGGGCGGTGAGACGGCCGTGCAGCGCCATGACCTGGGAGGCGATCTCGATTCCCGCTGCACTGCCCAGGGTGCCATCGGCCCGGCGCAGCGGATTGTCGTCAGCCGCATAGCGGGTGGAGCGGCAGGTAATGCCCGTCGCATCCCATTGCAGGACATCATCGAGAAGGCACATCGCACCCCCATGCGGAATGAGGCCGAGAATGGCATTCCGTTCCATCACGGTCATGGTCCGCGCCCCGGCGTGACCTGCACCGCCAGGGCCAGATCATCGAGATAGTCGAGCGTCACCAAGCGGCATGCGCCGGCGGCGAGGGCCGCCAACACGGGCAGGCAGCGCGCCGCAGGAACAGATTGCCGCAACCGCTCCAACGCTGCTGGGCTGGCAGGACTAGGCATAGCTCCGGCTGGGCTGAGGTCGATCTCGATGCGGCCGATCGTATGATCGGAGGGCTCGGCCGCCACGACCCAGGCGACCCCGAAGGCCTCGCCAATCTGCCGGACGGCTGCCAGCGGCCCCGGATAGGGCAGATCATAGGCGATCAGGACGACGGCCGCTGCACCCGCCACGACCTGCGCGCCGGCTTCGATCAGACCGGCGACAAAGCTGCCGTCATGGGCGCAAAGGCTGGTCGCGGGCGTGCGGGCGCCTGTCGCGATGCTCCAGTAGCCGGCAGCGACATTGTGGACGGAGTTGTGGAAACGGGTCGGCGAGAGCGCCCGTTCGGTTCCGGCCAGCGTCCCCAGAATGGCGTGGATGGTCTCCCCGTCCGCGCCCGAAGAGGCGAAAATGGCCGGCGTCGTGGCCGGCGACCGACCGGAAGCCGCAAAAGCTTCCGCGCCGGTGGCGAGAGCGAGGTTCACCATCTGTGGGGCGCGGCGGCGTTCATTGGCAGGGAGCAGTGTGGCCGCCGGCACCGCGATCGGCCGATGTTCGTAAGCGGCCGTGCCGGCGAAGATCGGCAGGCTCGCCTCCCAGCCGTCCAGGCCTGGGCCACGCAGCCCGATACCCTCGACGTAAAGCCGGATCATGACCACGCTCCCGCGCGCCCGAGAACGAAACTGCAATTGACGCCGCCGAAGCCGAAAGCGTTGCACAATACCCGGTCGACCCTCGCGGCGCGGCCTGCCAGAACATGGCCTTCCGCAAAGCCCGGATCGAGCGCGCGCGTGTGCGGACTGCCGGGCAGAAAGCCGTGGCGGATGGCAAGCCCCGCCACCGTCGCCCCAACGATCCCCGCGGCACCCAGGGTATGGCCTGTGAAGCCCTTGCTCGAACTGCGCGGTACCGCCGTGCCGAAGAGAGACGAGACGGCCTTGTCCTCGGCGGCGTCGCCTACCAGCGTCGCGGTGCCATGAAGGTTCACGTAATCGATCTCTGTGGGAGCCAGCCCGGCCTGAGCCAGGGCGGCGCGCATGGCGGCATAGGCGCCGCCGCCCTCAGGATCGGGGGAGGACATATGATAGGCGTCCGAACTCTCGCCCACACCGAGCAGCATCAGCGCATCGCGTGCCGGCGCCGGGCCTACGCGCTCCAGCAAAGCGAAGCCGGCCGCTTCGCCGATGGAAATGCCGCGGCGCTCAGCATCGAAAGGACGGCACGGCCCCTCCGCCATGACGCCCAGGGCATGAAATCCAAAGAGCGTCGTGGCGCAAAAACTGTCAGCCCCACCGACGACCGCCGCGTCACAGAGACCGGCTGCGATCATGCGGGCGGCAGCCGCGAAGACCTTGGCGGTGGCGGCGCAGGCGGTCGAGATGGTGAAGCTCGGACCGGCAAGACCGAGGCGCGCCCGCACATAACGTCCGAGCGCATAGGTATTGTGGGTGCGGTCATAATCGAAGTCCGGGGGCAACATGCCGCTCGCTTCGATCGCGCGATAGGCCTGTTCCGTCTGCAGAATGCCGGAGGTGCTGGTACCGGTGAAAAGACCGATGCGCGACGCGCCGTAGCGCGCCCGCGCCTGCCCGACCGCTTCCTCGAACCCGTCCTGGCGCAAGGCAAGTTCGGCGAGCCGGTTGTTGCGGCAATCGAAGGCCATCCATTTGCCCGTCAAAGGGACATCGTCCAAAGCGGGCACGGCGCCCGCGAAGGCCGCGATGGGCAGGCTCTCGAAAGTGCAGGGGCTGAGCGCACTGCGGCCGGCACGGATGGCCGCCCAGGTCTCGTCCTGACCGGCGCCGAGCGCAGTCGCGATGCAAAGGCTGGAGAGGACAAGCGGCGGGGTCATGCGACACTCCTGACCGGAGGTCTCGCCTCGTCAACTCCGGTGTCACGACGGGCCTGCCATTCGGCAACTTGCGCGGCCTTGCCAGGGATGTGCAGCGCATAAGCATCCCGAAACCGCGCACGCTCCCCCGTCGACCAGGCAGACAGACTGGGCAGGTTGCGCGCAGCGGCCTCATAACGCTCGGCGAAATGGCGCAGATTGGCGTCCAGATCGGTATACCGCTCTTCCGACAGGATGCGCTTAAACCAGCCGCGATACCGGCCCCAGAAAGGATTGTCGTAAAAGATCAGTCGCAGTTTCCGCACATCGTAGATGTCATTCGTCGCGATGGCAGGCAATGCCGAAGTGAGCGCGGCCGGGCCGGTCGGCAAGCCACCCGTCTCGATCAGAAAGCGCCGCACCTCGACATTGTCGAAAAGTGCCTCCGCATCCTCAATCGGCAGATCGTTCGCGCGCAATGCCAGATCAACCATTGCGTTTTTCGGTACTGGAAACCGAAAGGCCGCCAGAAGGGCTACCTGGCCTGTCGGCCAAGGCGCCCAAAAGCCTGCGGCTGCCAGCGCATTATGCGCCATATGCACACAATTGTCGTTGAAGATGCGCCAGTGATAGATGCGTTGTCCGGTCCGGTACGGCTCGTTCAGCTCATTGAGAAAGGCGACCATGCGCGACAGGCGCGCGGCATCCAGCGGCACCCGCGCGCGAAAGCAATTGCGCCCGAAGGTTGCGCCGTAATCGGTCGCGACCGAGATTTCGTATTTGAACGCTTCCACCGACATGCCGGGCGGCTTGTCACGGAAGAAGTGGTCATGAAATTCGATACCGTCCAGCAGGCCGCGCGCCCGCGCACTCGCCTGGGTCCGCTCATAGGTCTCGCGCGTCAGCGCCTCGCCGTGGGCAAGCGCGCCGCGGAAGATGAAATCGCGGTCCTCAATCGCCACCCAATTGGCGTTGCGGTAATGGGAATTGGCGCTGATGGCGGCGCCATGCTGTCCGGCATTGCCGCCCGGCGGGATGACGTCCAGCACCGGATAGCCACTGCTGCGGTCCACCCGCACGCCGTTGAGATAAAGCAGCAGATGGCCACCCATGCCGCTGCTGAGCGGAACCCCGAAGCCCGGCTTCTTGCGTAGCTCAGAGAGCGCGCAGAGTTCCGCGTAATAGGGCACGATGTCTTCATAGGCCGGGCGCGCCGGCGCGATCCCGTTCGTGCTCGGACCCAGGGTGTTCATGCCCTGTCTCTATAATATCGCCGTGCGAACCGTCCAGCGACCGCGGTCTTCACTGGAACGGGTTCCGGGCCAGGATGGCATGCCAGGCTTCGGTCCAGGCCGCCCAGTCGTGCACGCCATCGACCTGCACGACCTGGAACGGGGGAAGTGCTGCGGCCAGCAGAGAGTGGCCGGCGGCGAAGCGATCACGGGTCGCATGGCCGAGAAATAGACGAGGATGACTGCGCCCCTCGTGGCAATGGCGCTGCAGCCAGGTCAACAATTGCCGTTCAGGCGCCGTTGCAGCCGAGCCATCGGGCGCCCAATCCTTCAGACGCCCGGCCCGGGTGAGTTCGGCCACAGTGCCATGGGTACCAAGAAACGGGGCCAGCAGGACGAGACCTTCCACACGCTCCAAATACTCACTTGCATAGAGCAGCGCGCCCATGCCGCCGAGGGACAGGCCGAGCAGCCAGATACGGCGGATTCCAGAGGCGACCGCCTGGGCAACGACGCCCTCGTGCAGCGTCCGCGCGATCGTACCGTCGAGGTAAAGCCCGATGTCAGGCCTCAGCGCGATGATATCGAGCGCCGGCTGGCTCGCCTGGGCGGCGACGATGAAGCCGTGAGCCACGAAATCATCGGCCGCGATACCGGCGCCGGGCAGCATGACGAGCAGGATGCGTTCCCCGATCGGCCGCAGCGAGGGATAGTGCAGCACGCGGCCGAGCTTGTCCTGGTTCGTCATCGGCCAATCCTATCGGCGGCGGATGCGCTGAAGGCCGCACCGAAGACGAGGCATAGGAAGGTGCCGATAGCGACCGTCAGTCCGATATCGTGGAGCACCGGAATATGAGAGAGCGAGAGCAACCCATAGGCCGCGACGGTGCAGAGATTGGCAAGCATGATCGAGGCCAAGGCGCGGGCGCGCTCTTCCGGGGCCTGATCGCGGCGTGCGAAGAACAGGCAGTAGTTCGAGCCGAGCGCCACGATGAGCAGAAACCCAGCCACCATGAAGATGGAAAGCTTGCCGCCGCACGTCAGGATCGCGGCCGTAAGAAGGACCGCAGCCGCCACCGGACAGGCGACTGCCAATACCTGACGCGGCGAGCGCAGGCCGATAAACAGGAGAACGAGGATGGCGAGACTGCCGGCGACAGCCAGCGCTACGGCTTCACGCTGAAAGGTGTGCAGCAGATCGGACGATTGCTGGTCGAGATCGACAAGGACAGCGCCAGCCGGCAGGGCGCCATTCAAGGCGGCACGCAGGCGGACAATGTCGGCTACGGTCTGTAGCGGTGCCAGCACGGTCCAGCTGTTACCCGCCGGCATCAGCATGGATTGCAAACGGAGCGAGAGGAGCGCGGGCAGGCTTGTCTCGGTCAGCAGGCCGCCTGCGCGGGCGCGCGCCACATCCGCAAGGAACGGCGTGAAACTTTCGGGCCGGAAGGGCAGACCGGAAAGCGCCTGCGTAAAGGCTGCATGTAAGGTCGCGTCATCCGGCAAGGCCGCGAGCCGGACCCGCTGGGTGCGAGCGCTCGGCAGGACGAGGCTCGGCAGGTCATAGCCGCCGAGGGTTTTCTCCGTCACGAGCGGCGCCAGGACCGCCTGCAATTGCTCGCTCGTTTCCAGCGCCTTGTCCTGACTTGGCGCCTGATAGGCTATGAAATAGCGCGTATCCGGCACGCCCAGATCATGCCTCAGCCTCTGGTCGAGCGCCTGGCTGGCCGGTGAGAGCGGGCTGAGGTTGAGAAGGTTGTCATCCCAGATCGGGCCGCGATGTGCGGCCAGAGTGATGGCGGCGGCGACAAGCAGCAGAGCGAGCACGCGCCGCGCCGGACGCTGCCAGCGCAGAAGCAGGCGCAGCGGCGCACCGATGCCAGCGGCGCCGGAGGCGAAGAACCCGTCCGGTACAAGTCGTGGCAGAACGAAGCGCGTGACCGCCGCTGCACCGACCAGGCCCGCGACCGAAAACAGGCCGAGCTGCGCGAAACCTGTGAAATCCGACAGCAGCATGGTGCAGAAGCCCGCAATCGACGTGAGCGCACCGAGACGGAGTGTCGGCCAGATACGGGCAAGCGTGCGCTCCGCGCTGTCACCTTTCACAGTCTGGGTGAGCAGATAGATCGAATAATCCATCGCCTCGCCGATCAGCGTGACACCGAAGCCGAGCGTAATGGCATGGACGAAGCCGAAGGCGAGCGAGACGGCCGCCGTCGCGGCAAGCGCTCCGCAGGCAACCGGTAGCAGGCCGAGCAGCAGAACACGCGGCGAGCGATAGGCTATGAGCAGGAAAAGCACGGCCCCCGCTGTCGCCAGAATGGACAGGCGGGTGACGTCGCGCTTGGTGACGTCCCGCGTATCGACCGCGAAGACGCCCGGGCCGCTTGCCTGCAACCGTGCCTGCGACGCGCCGGGCATAGCAGCCCGGAGTGAGGCGAAATCCTCGTCGATGAGAGCCAGCGCCTTAGCCTGGGCATCGATATCGAAACCCGGTGACGCTGTGCGGATCAGGAGAAGTGCCGATTGTCCGTCAGGGGAGAACCAGGCGCCGTCCCGCATCTGCGGGCCGTGGCCTGCCGCGGCACCGAGCTGCTGCGCAAGGCTCAGAGCCTCGCCCGTCGGATCGGCCGGCAGGCTGGCCGACACCACCGCACCGAGGTCCGAACTGAGAAGAGAAAGGTCGTTCTGCAAGGCTCCGTGCAGGCCGGACGCTGTGAAGAGCGCCGGCGTCACATTGGCGCTGAGCAGATAGCGGTGATCCCAGACGAAGGACTGCACCCCCGCCATCGCCGCATCGTCACCATTGAGTACCGTGACGAAGACAGGGTTTGCGCGCAGCCGGCGGCCGAGGTCCAGGCTGAGCTGGGCCAGTGCGGCGGGTGGCGCATCGTCGATCGACAGCATCAGGATGCGGGAGGCACTGCCGCTGCTGACCTGGGCATCCAGGGCCTGCTGCGCCAGGCTATGCGCATGGGGCAAGAAATCCCCCATATCGGTGCGATAGTGGCTCCGTGTGGCAATGCCGGCGCAAAGCAGGGCAAGCGCGAGGCAGAGCCAGACCGGTATCCAGTTACGGGCCATGATCGATCGTTTCGTTGACGCTCATGCGGCCGAGGTCACCCTGCGCGCCACCGGTATCGATCTCGGTCACCCTGTTGCCGCTGCCGCGAATACTCAGCCAGCTGAGAAAACGGCGGACGGTCGCTTCGCGTGGATGCAGAAGAAGCTGCCAGGTATTTGCGTCGCCGCTCAGCTCGATCATATAGGCGCGCTGCAAGGTCGGCAGATCGCCGGCGAGCGTTGCGCGCACGCCTTCGACCAGACCGGTGAGCGGGGGCGCCTGACCGAGGTCAAAATGTTGGGTGCGTCCGGCGGCCGTCATTGTCACCGCGCTCTTCTGCAGGACAAAGTCCTGTGGGGACGGCGCCAGTACGGTCTTGCGCAGGTAATCGGGGGCCACGAAGCGCAGCGTGCCCGCGCTTTGCAGAGGCGTCTTCAGCAGCACCATGGTCTTGGTTTCGGTGAAGGTGGCCGAGGCAGACCGCACTGCCGCCAGCGACTGCATGAGCGGTACGAGGCCCCAGGTGGTGGCCGTCTGGGCCTGCGCGAGCGAAGCCGCGGCCAGAAAGAGGCCTGAAACCAGAAAACGCTGAAAATTCAGCATGTCAGGCCCAGAAATCGTAGAAGTTGAACCAGTTGTAGGGTGCTTCCCGACACAGTGCCTCCAGCCGGGCAACGTAGCGGCGCATGATTTCGTCCAGCCAGGCCTGCGGATCGGCTGGCCGCGCCTCACGGGCCTCGGCCAGCAATTCAAACCGCACCTCGTAGCGCCCCTTTCCCTTGTAGACCCCGGCCATCATCACCACCGGCCTGTTCAGCATCAGCGCCACCCGGAACGGCCCCTGCGGAAAGGCCGCCGGCGCGCCGAGAAACGAAATCCGTTGCCGGTCGCGGCCGTCGACATTGCGGTCGGCCAGCACACCGACGAAATGGCCGGCTCGCAGCCGCTCCGCGACCAGAATGAGCGAATCGAGCCGCCCGAGGCCAATGACCTCGGTCTCCAGGCGCGGGTTGATCGCCGCCAGCGCCATGCGAATCTTGCGGGCATTGGCTTCGTACATCAGCAGGCTGACCGGCAGGTCCCGATAGCGGCGCCCGACGACGCGTGCCGTTTCAAAACTGCCGAAATGCGCGCCAAACAGCAGACAGCCGCCGCCATCGGCGTCGATCCGGCGGACGATGTCTTCGCCCTCGACCGTGATGTCGAACCACTTCACCTGCTCGTTCAGCAGATACACCCGGTCGAGCACGCAGGACGCGAAGGTCAGGAAATGCCGATAGATGTCGCGTAGGCGCGGCTTCCGGCCGAGTGCCCGGCCGAGATAGGCCCGAGAGCTGCGCATGGCAACCGGAGAAGATAGTAGGAAATAGAGGCAGACGGGATAGAGGAAAACCTGCGCGACACGCCGGCCGAGCCGCAGCGCGACCCAAGCCGCGAGCCTGATGGTGGATTGCGAGCCGCGTTCGGGCCGCGTCGCCCAGTCCTGAACGTCGGATCGGCCACTCATGCTGCGCCCTCGAGCGTGCCGGTCAGCACCAGGGAGTCCGGCGCTGTGCGACGGATCTCGAAACGGCAAAGCCCGCCGGCCTGCCGTTGCCATAGAAGATCTAGCGGCTCGCCATGCTGTACGGGGGCCAGGAATTTGACGGCACGGAACGTCAGCGGGCCGGAGCCGGCCAGGACGCTCGCGACCTCATCCAGAAGCACCGCGCCCGGCACGATAGGGTGGCCCGGGAAATGGCCGCTGACCGTCGGGTGATCAGCCGGCACCTGCAGGGCGCGCCGCGCCCAACCGGTCATTCCGCGGCCTCGGCCGCGGCGAGTGCCAGCACATCGGCCCGCAGCAGCTTGCCGAGATCGTTGCGCGGCAGATTGGCGACCCGGATCAGCGGACGCGGCAGAAAGGCCGGATCGAGCGTGAGGCGCAGCGCTTGCATAATCTGCTCGGTCGAGAGGCTTGGCGCGACGACAAGTGCCTTCAGTCGCGGCACAGCCTGGCCGGTGCCATCCTCCATGACAAAGGCGCCGTCCTCGACACCGGGAATGCCCAGCAGCTGATGCGTGAGATAGCTGATGGAGGACCGCTTGCCGGCGATATTGACGAGATCGGCGGAGCGGCTGCCAAGCCGGAAATGGTCCGGTGCCGTTAGCTCGATGACGTCCTGAACCGGGGCAATGCCTTGGACCGCCGCACCGCTTGCCCACCAGCCGGCCGCATCTTCATGCAGAACGACGTTGTCAAGGCAATGCCAGTCGCTGTCGTGCGTGCTGCGCCGGGTGGCAATCTGTCCGGCCTCGGTGCAGCCGTAGATCTCGATGAGTGGCGCCTTGAAACAGGCCTCGGCGCGCGCCGCAAGATCGGTCGGCAGCGGCGCGGTCGCCGACAGGATAAGGCTCACAGGCGGCATGCCGCCGGTATCGGCAGTTAAGGCACGCAGGTGAACGGGCGTGGTGACGAGCAGGCGCGGCCGCGGTGCCGCGGCCAGCGCCGCGCGAACATCGGCGGGAAAAAGCGGGCTGGCTGCCGAGACAGCGAGCCCATATTGCCAGGCGAGCAGGATGATCGATTCCAGGCCGTAACTGTGCTGGTGCGGTACGGTACCAACGACGCAACCAGCCTGAAACGCGTCCGCATTCAAACGTGCGCCGGCCGCGCGGGCACTTTCCACCAGCGTCGCCCAGGTTTTGGCAACCGGCTTCGGACGGCCGGTGGAGCCGGAGGTGAAAAGGACCACGGCCGGTTGATCGCCCGGCACGAGAAGATCCGCGGCCTCGGCGTCAGGCAAGACATCGGGAAACCGGAGATGCGGCAGATCGGGTGGCGAAGTATCGGTCAGTGCATAGAGATCTGCATAGTCCTCCGCGAGGTCCCTTAGCATGCCCGCGGTATTGGCGGATGGCATGAGCGTGACCTGGCCGCGCAGGAGCGCGGCAGCAAAACCGACCATGAATCGGTAGCGGTCCTGGCAGAGATTAACAAGAAAGCGCTTCGGCGGCAGGAGCGCCGCAAGTGACGCCACATCGCGGCCGAGTTCCGCGGCGGAAATGTGGATTGCACCACGCAGCGCCACCGTAGCGTCCGGCGCGTGGCGAAGGATGGCAAACTGCTGTCGCGAACTATCCGCAGCCTCCGTCATGGACGCGGCAGACCGGAGGGCGGGGTCGTATTGTCGGGCGGGCGGTGCATGCAATCGCTGACCATGTCGAACACCATCCTGAACGAATGCCGGGGCGGATCGCGCAGCACGCGGAGGCGAACCGCGTATTCCACGGCGAACATGGTCACGACGAGAGGAATGTCGAGCAGGTTGACGAAAATTGACCAAGCGGTCAGCGGCGCCAAGCAGAAGAGCGCAACCGATGTCAGAATCTGCGCAGTAAAGAAGAGCGACCAGGCGATGGTGACCGCACGCGTGTAACGAATCATCTCAACCGACAGAGCACCGTGCAGCCGATAGGCCATGCCCGTGATGAGCGGGGTATGGCCGCGCCGCAGGGTCAAGGCGAAGGTGGCCAGCAGGCTCGCGTAAAGACCCCAATGCCCGAGGGCCGACAATCCAATGAAGCTGAGCTTGAACAGGCCACCGATAGAAAGATTCGGCAGCCTGCTGGTCTTGACGATGACGATGTGGAAGAGAACGGAGACTGCCAGGATCATCAGCACGGCAGCCAGCGGCGAACGCGCCTTCGTCACCCTGATCATTCAGTTGCTTCTGTGGGCCTGAATATAAGCCGATAAAGCATGGAGCGATTTGAAAATCGCCGCGTTGTCGTCGTCGTCCGCCCGCAGCCTGACGCCGTATTTCTGTGCCACGACGAGGGATATTTCGAGCATGTCAATTGAGTCGAGGCCGAGACCCTCCCCGTAAAGGGGGGCGTCAGGATCAATCGTGACAGCGGGCACTTCCAGGTTGAGCGTAGCGACGATCAGGCTGGCGAGTTCGGCTTCGGCGTCAGTGAGTGGAGGTCTGATAGCTGTCATGCCTCACCCACTAGCACAGCCTTATTGGCTAATCAGCCAGCCAAACGGGGCTATCGGGAAAATTGTTTTCAAATGAGCGCGCCGAATAAAGACAAAGACGCGACCTATGCTGCCACCATAAAGCACTGCCATAGGCATGACAGGCGGCGGGAGAGGCTAGCGCCCGGCGTCTCTGCAATCTCAGCCCTACCAGCAAGTCTGTGCCGAGAGACGTCGCACCCCTTCCACCACGTTTGAAAATCCGGGCGCTGCGACGACCCGAACCTACGTCTGTTCCGTTTTTGTTCTCAGGCTTGCGGGGCTTTCTGCCCGGGGACGAGCACCTGGTCATCTTTGGCGCCCGCCGACCTCCGCGGTCACGGCCTGGCCGCATTGCTTGACCAATTCGCCGATTGCCACCACCCGGGCCTCGGTAATGCGGGACGATGGACCGGCGATCGAGACCGCGGCATGCACGTCGCCCAGTTCATCGAAGATCGGGGCTGCGATGCAGCGCAGACCGATCGAGAATTCCTCATTGTCGACGGAAATGCCACGCTGCCGGATCTGGGCAAGTTCGGTCTGCAAGGCGTGCGGGCTGGTGATGGTGTTGACAGTATAGCGCGGCAGACCGCTGCGGCCGATGATGCCGGCGACCTCCCTCTCCGGCATATGCGCGAGGATCGCCTTTCCGGCGGCCGAGCGGTGCATACCCATGCCGCTGCCGGGACGTGATATTGCCCGCACCATCTGCTGACTCTGGATCTGGGCCATGCAGACGGCCTCATCGCCGTCGAGCATGAAGAAATTCACGGTCTCGCCGGTCTCGGCCATCAGCCGCCGCATATGGGGAGTGGCGAGCGCGACCAGATCGCGCGACCGCGCAAAGGCATTGCCCACAGCAAAGGCCCGCACGCCGACCAGCCAGCTCATGGTCGCAGACTCAAAGCGCACGAAACGGCGGCGCTGCAGTGTCGTCAGGATTCGGTGCGCGCTGGAGGGCGGCAGCTTCACCCGGCGAGCCAGTTCGGTCAGGTTCAAGCCTTCATCACTGGCCGCCAGTTCTTCTAGAATGGCCAGCGCCCGCATAATCGACTGTACGCCGCCCGGAGGTGCCATGGTCTTGCCCGGTGTCTCCGCGGGCTCCGTCGTCGCCAGTCCAGCCATCGCCGCCTCCACGCCTTGGCCCCGATCTATTCCACATCGTGAAAATGATTCCAATCCTGTTGCGCAGTGCAGCAAGGACGTACACTCTCGTCGCGAGGATAAAGGAGCGTGCCTTGCGCATTGGCGTCCATAAGCTGGCGATGGCTAACCCGGGTGATGTCTCGGGCCTGGAGCAGCTCATCGGGAGCGGCGCGATCAAGCCTCAGGAGATCGTCGCCCTGATCGGCAAGACGGAGGGCAACGGCGGCGCCAATGATTTTACGCGCGGCTTCGCAACCTTGTCCTTTTCTCTGGCCCTTGCCCGCCATCTGGGGGTGACGCCCGAAGAGGTTGGCCGGAAGATTGCCTTTGTCTGGTCCGGCGGCACGGAGGGCGTGTTGAGCCCGCATGCCACCATCTTCACCCGCAGCGCCGGTGAAGCGCCCCAGGCGGGCGAGACGCGTCTTGCCCTTGGCATCGCCGTGACGCGGGACCTCGCCCCGGAAGAAGTCGGCACCATGGCGGAGGTGCGCCTGGTGGCGGAGGCCGTCCGCCGCGCCCAGGCGGAAGCCGCCATCGCTGACCCGCGCGATGTGCATTACGTTCAGGTCAAAGGCCCCCTGCTCACCCCCGCCGCCGTAACCGATGCAGACCGCCGCGGCGCCCGCTTGGTGACGCGTGACCCCAATGGCTCCAAACCCTATGCCCGGGGTGCGACCGCCCTTGGTGTCGCCGTCGCCCTTGGTGAGGTCAATGAGACGGACCTTGATGACACGGTCATCGCGCAGCGCATGGACTTCTATTCCTCTGTCGCGAATACCTCCGCCGGTGGTGAATTGCGCAACTGCGAAATTCTTCTGTTCGGGAATTCGGCGCAGGCTTCGGGCGATCTCAGAATAGGCCATGCTGTACTGCGGGACGTGGTCGATGCCGCTGGCGTGCTGCGTGCCGCGCAAAGCGCCATCGGCGACGACACCGCCGCTCTCGATGTTGAAACAATCAAAGCGATTTTTGCTAAGGCCGAAGCACCCCCGGGCGGCATGCTGCGCGGACGCCGCACCACCATGCTGTCGGATGCCGATATCAACTATGAACGTCATGCCCGCGCGGCACTTGGTGCCGTGCTCGCCTCGGTCACCGGGGATTCCGCGATCTTCATCTCGGGTGGCACCGAGCATCAATGCAAGCCCGGTGAAGCCCCGATCGCGGCCATCATTCAGGTTTGACCCATTCAAGGCGGTGCAGCGCCCGGCGGCAGCACCTGCCCACAAAAAGCGCCGGCTTTCGCGTGCCGACATCCCCCATTAACGGAAGGTCCTATCGATGACGAAGGCGCGTCTCCTGTGTCGCTGGCGGGTTCTGGCTGCCAGTGCTGCCATCTTTGCCGGCCTGGCCTTCAGTCCCGCGGCCGAGGCCGCCGACAAGGCCGCCATCCTGCTGCCCGGCAGCATCAATGACCAGAGCTGGAATGCGCTCGGCTATGCCATCGTCAAAAGCCTGGAGCCGCATGGTTTCGCGACAGCCTATTCCGAGAATGTCGCCGACGCCGATGAGGCAGATGCACTGCGCGACTATGCCAGCCAAGGCTACAACATCGTGCTCGGCCACTCGGGCCGGTTCGTCTCGGCGATGGAGGAAGTCGCGCCTGATTTCCCGAAGGTCCAGTTCATCGCCGTCAGCGGCAATGAGGGCCAGGCGCCGAACGTCATGTCCATCGACTGGAACAATGCGCAATTCGGCTGTCAGCTTGGACTGCTCGCGGCGCGCATGAGCAAGACGCATAAGGTGGCCGGCGTCTATGGCCTGCAAGGTGTGCCGAATATCACGGCCCAGGCCGGCGGTTTCCGCATCTGCGCTACCAAGGCCGGCGCGAAAGTTTCCATCATCTACATCAAGGATATGGAAGATTCGGCCGAAGCCAAGGAAGCGGCGCTATCCTTGATCGACCAAGGCGCAGATGTTCTCACCGGCAAGCTCAATGCCGCCGAAGCCGGGCTCGTGCAGGCCGCGAAGGAGCGGCATGTCTATGTCACCGGCCGCGGATTTGATCAGACCAAGATCGCGCCGGATCTGGTCTTGACCAATATTCTGGAAGACTGGCCGGCCATGATCGGCAATGTCGCAGACCAGGTGAAGACCGGGAAGCTCTTCGGCAGTTTCGTGCAATATGGCTACAACACGGCGCCGGTGACGGGCGCAACGCTCGGCTACGGTCCGGGTCAGAGCTTCAACCCGGTTGTGCCAGCATCCGTTGTCAAGGAAGTCGAAGCGATGGACGCCGATTTCGCCTCGGGCACGCTTAAGGTCGTGCCGACCGAACACGACGCGCGCCCCGGCAGCTGAGCGGCAAGGCCGGACACCAGGACCATGGCCGCCCTTCTCGAAATGCGCGGAATCGTGCGCTGCTTCGGCGCGGTGCGCGCCAATGACGGCATCGATCTGGACGTCCATGCGGGTGAAATCGTCGGTCTGCTGGGGGAAAACGGGTCCGGCAAAAGCACGCTGATGAAGGTGCTGTTCGGGATGATCCCGCCCGACGGCGGCGGTATCGTGTTTCGCGGCAGGGAATTGTCCGATCACCACCCGCGGCAGGCGATGGAAGCCGGCATCGCGATGATCCATCAGCATTTCATGCTGGTGGAAGCGATGACGGTGGTCGAGAATGTCATGCTCGGCTGGGATGAAACGGGATGGCGTATCAACCGTGCGGCCATCGCGACCCGCATCCGTGAGGCAAGCGCTCGTTTCGGGCTGGCGCTTGATCCTTTCGCGCGGGTGGCAGACCTGCCGCTCGGCCGCCGGCAGCGTATCGAGATCCTCAAAGCCATTCTGCGGGATGCTGAACTGCTGATCCTGGATGAGCCGACATCGAACCTGGCGCCGCCCGAGGTCGCCGAACTGCTCGCGATCCTCCGGCGTTTGCGGAGCGAGGGCAAGGGCATCGTCTTCATCACCCATAAGCTGCCCGAGGTGCTGGAGGTTTGCGACAGCGTGACCGTGCTGCGGGCGGGGCGCGTATCCGGCCGGGCGAAGGTCGCCGGCGCTAGCCGGGCGCAGCTTGCGGCGATGATGGTGGATCGGGATCTATCCGCGCCACCCATGCTGGCGACGGTGACAGCCGGTCCTGTCCGGCTGGATGTGACAGCCCTGCGTGGCACCGGTCTGGGGCCGATCGATCTTGCCCTACGCGGCGGCGAAATCCTCGGCCTGGCGGGTGTCGACGGCAATGGCCAGCTTGAACTGGCCGAGACGCTGGCCGGCTTGCGCCCGTCCACCGCGGGCCGCATCAGCCTGGACGGCCAGGATATCACCCGCGCCTCCGTCGCCACGCGCATGAAAGCGGGCCTCGCCTATATGCCGGCCGATCGCGCCAGCACGGCGCTGGTCCGCAGCATGACAATCGCGGAAAACCTCATGCTGCGGGACAGTGGGCGGGCACCCTATTCCCGGCATGGTCTGCTCGCGGGACGTGCGGCCCTCGCCCAGGCCCGCCGGCTCATGCAGCGTTTCGATATCCGCGCCCCTGGCCCCTCCGCACCGGCCGGCCGGCTGTCCGGCGGCAATCAGCAGAAGATCGTCATCGCGCGCGAGCTTGACAGAAACCCCGCCGTCTTGATCGCCCATCAGCCGACCTGGGGGCTTGATCCGGGAGCGACGCATTTCGTGCTGGAACGCATGATCGCGCTGCGCGACACCGGCGCTTGCGTTATCTACATCTCCTCCGAACTGGAGGAAGTGCTGGCGGTCAGCGACCGCATCGCCGTTTTGGCTGACGGCGGCATTGCCGGCGTCATGGTACGGGCGGATATCGACATGCCCCAGCTTGGCTTGTGGATGTCAGGACGGGCGGCGTGAGCGGGAGTGCGGCCTCCACCGTCATGGCGCGGAGCGGTCTGCGCCTGCGCCGCGACGGGCTTTTTCCACGCATTCTGCTGGCCATCCTGCTGTCCATGCTCTGTGCCGCCGTGCTGGTGGCGATCGCCGGCCACAATCCGCTGGTCGCGTTCCGCGCCATGCTGGTGGGTGCCTTGGGCTCGCCCTATCAGATGGGTGTCGTGCTCAATCGGACCTCGCCCTATCTGCTCGCAGGCACGGGCCTCGCACTCTGCTTCCGCGCCGGCGTGATCAATATGGGATCGGACGGGCAGATCGCGGTGGGCGGCATCGGCGCCGCGGCCACGGTGCTGGTCTGGCCATGGTCACCCAGTCTTGTCACGGCGATCGCAGCGCTGCTGGGTGCCGTCCTCTGCGGCGCGCTTTGGGCCGGGATCGCGACCGCCATTCATCTCGGCCGGCGCGTGCATGAGGTGCTGGTCACGCTGCTGCTCAACTTTGTCGCCCTGCTTCTCGTCCAGCTGGTCCTGGCCGGTCCGCTCGGTCAGGCGGGTGCTGGCTTCCTGCAATCGCCCCCCATGCCGCGCGCAGTCTGGCTGTGGCGCGTGCCGCATTTCTATTTTCATATCGGGATTGTCATCGGCGTCGTGGCCGCGTTTATCCTGTCCTTCATCCTGTGGAAGACGCCCTGGGGTTTCGCAATCCGCGTCACCGGCCGCGCGCGGGCGGCGGCCGCCTATGCCGGGTTCTCGGCCGCCGCAGTCACCTGGGGCGTCATGCTGACGGCCGGCGGCCTCGCGGGGCTGGGCGGCGGGATAGAAGTGCTGGGCCTGCATCATCGGCTGATCGAAGGTTTCTCCACCGGCTTCGGCTTCAAGGCAGTGACCGTCGCCTTGCTCGGCGCGCTGGAGCCGGCGGCCGTCATTCCCGCCGCCCTTTTCGTCGGCCTGCTGGAGACAGGCGCCCTCGCCATGCAGCGGCAGATCGGCGTGCCGTCCGCACTGGTCGTGGTCATCGAGGGCATCACCATGCTGTTCATTCTGGCGGCCATGGTGCGGCGGGCATGATCGACTTTCTGGCCGCCGCCATCCGCATCGCGACGCCGCTGATCTTTGCCGCCCTTGGCGGCATCCTGTCGGAACGGGCCGGCGTTTTTGCGGTCGGGTTGGAAGGCATGATGCTGATGGGCGCCTTTGCCGCCGTCATCGGCGCCTGGGCCTCCGACAGTGCCGTCATGGGATTGCTGCTTGCCCTTCTGGGCGGGGCTGCGATCGGCTTGATCGTCGCCATCGTCACCGTGCGCTACCGTGCCGACAATATGGTGACGGGGCTGACGGCCAATATCCTGGCCCTCGGCCTCACCACCTATCTTCTGCATATTTTCGCCGGCAGCGCATCGGTTGATGTGACACCGCTGGCACCCTGGCCCATTCCCGGCCTGGCAAGAATTCCAGTCGCAGGTCCCCTGCTCTTCTCCCATCCGCCCTTGACCTATCTCGCGCTCCTCGGCTGCGCTGGCCTGTCCTTCTTCCTGTTCCGCACCCAGACTGGTCTCCTGCTGCGCGCCACGGGCGAAAATCCCGAGGCGGTCTTCGTCGCGGGCCACAGCCCGCGTAGGCTGCGCATGACCGCCGTCATCTGCTGCGGCGCCATTGCGGGATTGGGTGGTGCGGTGCTGTCGCTGCAGCAGGTTGGCACCTTCACCGACGGCATGACCGGTGGCCGAGGCTATCTCGCCCTCGCCTCTCTCATCGTCGGGCGCTGGAACCCCTGGGGCGCGGCTGTCGCCTGTCTTGTCTTCGGCGCCGCCGAGGCTCTGGAATTCCGCCTGCAAAGCTTCGGCATTCCGGTCAGTTCCTATGTGCTGCAGATGGTGCCTTATCTGATCGCGATTGGCGTCCTGGCCGGGCTGGGCCGTTCCACCAAACTGCCCGCCGCCATCGGCAAGCCGCTGTGAGCGCCGCGAAGGAGAGCCCTATGCCCGAGGACCTTGGCGCCATCGCGCGTGCGTTACGGGCGGGCAGCGTGACGGCCGAGGCGCTGCTCGACCGCAGTTTGGCGCGCATCGCGACCCGCGACGCTGTCTTGAACAGCTTTGTAGCGCTCGATGAGAGCGGCGCAAGGCAGGCGGCCCGCGACAGCGACGCCCTGCTGGCCCGGGGCGCGGCACGCTCACCGCTGGAAGGCATTCCGCTGTCGGTCAAGGACAATATCCTGGTCGCCGGCATGACCGCGACCTGGGGTAGCCGGGCACTGTCCGGCTATGTCCCCGCACAGGATGAGCTGCCGGTCGCCCGGCTGCGCGCAGCCGGCGCCGTCATCCTTGGCAAGACGAATGTCCCGGAACTGACCGTCGAGGGCTATACGAAGAACGATCTCTTCGGCGTCACCCGCAACCCGTGGAACCCGGATCTGACGCCGGGCGGCTCCTCCGGGGGTGCCGCCGCCAGTGTCGCCGCTGGGCTGGTGCCCGCCGCCATCGGCACCGATGGCGGCGGCTCGATCCGCCGTCCGGCGAGCCATACCGGCCTGGTCGGCTGGAAGCCGTCGACCGGCCATATCCCGCGCCTCCGGGGCTTTCCCGCGATCCTCAGCGACTTCGAGGTTATCGGCACTCTGGCGCATAGCGTTGCTGATATCCGGCTGCTCGACAGCGTGCTCTCGGGACCGGAAGGGCGCGATCGCCGCTCTCTGCTCGTGCGGCCCGACCCTTGGCCGAACCGGCCCCTGCGCGTGCTCTATATCCCCCAATTCGGCTCAGCGCCTGTTGACCCTGAGGTTGCCGCCGCAACGCAGGCCTTCGCTGAAAGTCTGGCCAGGACGGGAGCGGACGTTACCCCCGGCACGGTCTTCTTCGACCTCACCGCCGCCCACCGCACCTGGTATGTCATCTCGCGCGCCGGCGTCGCCTTCATGATGGGCTGGCGGGCGGATTTTGAGGCCAAGGCCGGCGCCACGGTGCGGGCCATGGCCGCCGAGGGCCGCGCGATCACGGGCGCCGATTACACGGGCGCCCTGGAATGGGTGTCCGACCTCCGCCTGCGTCTGGCTGACCTCTTTGCGACCTATGACCTGGTGCTGACACCAAGTGCGGCTGCCCTGCCCTGGGATGCCGCCACGCCCTATCCCGACCGGATCGACGGACAGGAAGCCGGCCCGCGAGACCATGCCATCTTCACAGGCTGGGTGAATATGGCGGGCCTTCCCGCGATTAGTCTGCCCGTGGCTCTCTCAGAGCGCCGGCTGCCGATCGGGGTTCAGCTTGTCGCGGGCTTCGGCCAGGATCTGTCTATTCTCACCTTCGCCGAGGAGCTTGCGCGACGCGTGCCGCCGCCCGCTTTGCCTGACTGGCCGCCATAAGCGCGCGGTCGCTTGCGCGCTATGTATGGGCGGGACATCGCAAGATCAGGCGATCATACTGTTCCATCCCGCCAAACTGCCACTGGTCCAAAGTCACCAGCTCGTCTGGCCCAACCATCGCCATCTCAAAATGAGCGGTGCTGCCGCCATCACTGGTGCCTGCATCAAGGGCGTCGTGGATGGATCGGCCATGATCAAGCGGCCTGAAAGCCGTCACGGTCGGATCACTGTCCTGCGGCCGAGCGAGCAGCAGATGCAGGAAGCCGCCGGAGATATCGGCGGCAAAGCTCCACTGGCCATAGACGAAGGAATCCGGCGTGACGGAGACGAAGTGGCACTCCAGGACACGCTGCGCCCCCGCCGCCGGCGCAAGCGGCAGGGCAAGCAGACAAAGAAGCGTCGCGGCAAGGCCTATCCGACCCGGATGATTGACCATTCTCACTCCTCCCTTACTCTGGGGGAAATATCTGTCAGCACCTAGTCCGCCGCGACGGATGCTACAGTCTGCTTGAATGCGTCGAGATGAGCTGCGAACTCCGCCACCGAGCTCGTGTAGCTGAGAGACGCGAGTATGCCGGGTTTTGACCACAGGATGATGCGCTGCCTCACGAGTGCTTGGCCATCACGGGTCGCATCACACTGGATGTCGAGGCCACCCGTCCCCGCAACCTGGATTGGCATGGCCGGGAGGCAGGACAATGCCAGACCGGCCTTGCTATAGACATCGCTTGTCCCGATCTGCATTTGCTTTGCGGCATCCTGCAAGTCACGCATATGGTCAGCCGGTTGCGGTTCCTGCGTCAATTCAATCGCCGCGAGCGGCTTTCCCGTCTGATTTGCAAGAACGGCGCGGCTTGTTCGGCCCGCGACAGAGTGGCCATCCGCGGATGTGATGGGAAGATCCGTCACCGGCCATCCTTGCGGAAATGTGACCGCCAGATTCTGAGCACGCGCTGAGCCTTCTGCGCCGGCAATCAAAGCAAGAGCGAGAGCGGCAACGCCTAGAGAGCAAAAAAAGGTTTCAAATTGGCCATCATCTCAATGGGCGTTCCCATAGTTGGGTGGTCAAAGGAGAGTGGTGGCGCTGCACGAAGACACGCCGTGCAGCCTCCCAGGCCCGGCATGGATGAGCAGGCTATTGTTGCTGCTGTGTCGGTGTACCGGGCATCGCCGGTATGGTGGGCATTCCGCCCGGCATCGTCGGCATTGTCCCTGGAGACATCGACATGGCGGGATTGTTGACCACAGCCTGCTTTACGCTGGAAGCCATCTGCTGGCAGAGCGCGGGTACCGTCGTATTGCCCTTGGTGGCCATGCTCGACAAAGTCACGGCTGTACCATTGGGCACCGACAACGAGCCCTCGCGGCCAGTGGCCTCGGCCGCATCAGTAGGACCGCCCGCGGGCAAACGTGCCATGACCTGTTTTTGCGCCGCAATCGCCGAACCGTCGATGGCACCTTGGCTTTGACAGTATTCCAGCACGCCGAGTTCGTTGGCCGCACCGTTACGCATCATCATTGTGGTATCAGTCTGCGCCAATGCAGGAAAGGCGAATAACGGAACAGCGAGAACCGCTAACGAAAATGTGTGCTTGATCATTTTAATTTGTCCTCCGTATCATTATGATGATTTTTAATTCTAAAATTATTATTCGCGTAATGAGAACGTCAGCAGAGCAATGATAGAGCCAATTGGTAGCTTATTGGCAAGATAGTGGCCATCTACGGACGTGCAATAGTCAGTGCGCGCCGCACGCGCAGTAACTTGCTGCGCCTAAGATGATTTTATGATGACACACGCGACGATTTTGCTGATGCAGACTTTGCACGAACATGACGGCGGCATGCGACATTACCAGGTTGACAAGACAGGTATTGGTGGCTGGACCATGCCGGCAACCGGCGGAGGAGCCATGGTCGACGATAAACGATCGCTGTTGTGACCTCGTTGCCCTGTCTCTATCAAGTCATTGCACTGCCGCACATCGCCGCTGTCAGGAGGCGGCGTGGCGGGTATCAAGTCCGCGTGCCAGCGCTGCCACCATCCTCTGCAATTGGCCATGCAGCATCCCCGGGGGCGCCGTCTTGCCGGCCAGTCCCAATTCCACGACGCCATGAACGGCAGAAAATACCGTGCGGGCGAACGGCCCGCAGGCCGCATCGTCCAGGTCCGGCTGCAGCCTGCGCAGCGGCATCTCGATATGAGTAAACGCCACCGCAAGGCGGCCGGCGTACCAATCAGGCACCGCACGTCCGCCCGCCATCCGATGCTGGAACAGGGCGTTCCAGAGGCCGCGATGGTTCGTCGCATAGTTCAAATAGGCTGAGGCCAGCTGTTCCATCTGCGCTTCGGGTGCTGAGACGCCGCGCACAGCCGCGGTCAGAGCGGCGTCGATGGCGTCCAGCGTGCGGCCATTCACCGTGAGGATGAGTTCATCAAGATCGGGGAACACGGTGTAAATCGCCCCGACCGCGCATCCCGCCGCCTCCGCCAAGGCCCTCGCCCGCAGATCCTGCACGCCCGACCTGGCGATCGCCGCTTCGGCCAGGTCGGTCAGCCGCAGCGCCAGGTCGCTCCGCCGGGCCACCGTCCCCGGACGGCGTGAACGGTGTTCATTTTTATCTTGAACGATGTTCAAATCTCCTGTAGCTCAGGTTTGTGAACATCGTTCATACAGCTACTACCGCGATGGTTCAATGCTTTACCCATCTCAGGCCGAAGGAAACGATAATGAAGGTAACGCTGGATCTGAGCAGATTGCTGGCCGACGGCACCATCACGCGGGAGGAGCATGACCGCCTTGCGGTACTTGGCCGCCGCGACACTGCCATGGTGCTGGTGAATGTGCTCGTCGGCTTCGGCGTCGTGGCCGTCGCCCTGGGCACCGTGGCCCTGGTCCCCTCCGCATTGGCCGGCGCCATCATCGGCGGGATGCTGATGGCGGCAGGTGTCACGCTGACACTGGCCGGGCCGCAGCGCTGGTCTGTGCTCGCCACGATCTGCATTCTGATCGCCGCCCTGCTGCTCGGCGCTGGGCTTATACTGCTCAGTCAGGGCGTTGCGACCTTCGACGATGTGAGCAATGCCCATGTCGTCATGCCGCTCGCCCTGGCTCTCGTTCTGGTCGCCCTCCTGTTCGGCTTCTGTGCCGCCCTGGCCCGCAGCGGCTTGCTGGCGAGCCTTGCGGTATTGCTGCTCTTCGCGGCTCTCGGTGGTAGCAGCTACTATGAGGCGGCCACCTATGGACTGCAGGTGTCGCAGCCCTTCGCGACCGTCGTGTTGTTCAGCGCCCTGGCTCTGGCGGCCCATCTTCTGTCTCGCCGTCTGGCACCGCAATGGGAGCGTCTGGCCACGATCGTCGCGCGTGTTGCCCTGTTCCTGGCCAATCTTGGCTTTTGGATCGGTTCGCTATGGGGCGATGACCTGGACTGGCTGGTGCATGGCCCCGGTTTCACGATCTCGGCCCACGATTTCGCGGTGGCCTGGGCGCTCCTGCTGCTTGGGACCGCGGTCTGGGCCGGCCGCACCGACCGCCGGTGGGTTTTGAACCTCGTCGCGGTGTTTGGCGGCATCCATTTCTATACGCAGTGGTTTGAGTGGGTGGGGGCCACGCCCGGCAGCTTGCTGCTCGGCGGCCTGATCCTGCTGGTTTCTGCCATCCTTCTGTGGCGGCTGAACAGCAGCCACGAAAAGACGCCCACACAACGCGCCGCTTAGCTCAGGCATGGCGGTAGCACCGCCCGAGGGCCGATCCCGGTCAGATGGAATCCTCTGGCCGGGTCAAGATGTCCGTCAACACAATAAACCAGAGCGACGCTCATGAGCGAAAGCGAGCGAGACACGCGCTAGTCTGGCGCGGTGCCGGGCGAGGTCGGCGCGCCATCATCGTATTGCGCGAGATAGGCGACTGCCGTCGGGCGCCAGCGCGTGAGGCCCTTGTAATCGGCGAGATCAGCGGGCAGGTCGCGCAGTACGCGGTGCATCCGCCGCGCCCATTTCGGGATCGTGACCAGCTCCTCCAGCTTGATCAGATAACAGCGGATCGGAAAGACGATCGCATTCGATCGCGGCAGACGCCAAAAGCTTTGCAACTCAACCCGCAGATGGACCTTGTCGCCGACATTCTGGGGCGTCACGCTGGTACGGTCCGTGCCCCATTTGTGGTAATTCTCGGGGCTGGTATCCAGGCGCGGATTGACCGTCATGGTCCAGTTATAGCGCCGCATCGGCTGGCCCTGGCGGAGCGCCAGCATGAATTTGAGCGCGCGGTCGAAGACCCCCATTTCATGCGCGCGCGGCACTGGCGCGTGCCATTCCATGAAGTTCATGCCGATATCGAAGTCGAGCGACCAATCCGCCTGGGTGGTGGTGATGCCGGCATCCATCCATAGATTATCGTCACGCTGGTCAAGAATCGCGAAATCCCCCTGCGACTGGCGGGTGATATATTCCATCGGCCCATAGGGCAGCGTCGCGGCATCGCCGAAGGTAAAGCGATCATCAATGCCAAGGGGTCGGTTGATCCAATGCCATTGGTCGCCCGCGCGATGCAGCTCGAAATGCTCGGGGTAGCCGGCGGCCATCTGCTCCATTAGCAGTTCCAGCAGGTCCCAGCCGGCCAGCTCCATATGCGGCAGAGACTGACAGCGCAGCGGATCTTCCCGCAGCACGATCGCGCGGTCTTCCATCTCGGCGATGTAATGCTCATCGACATCGATCAGACTCTCGAATACAGACCCGGCGCGGCCCTTCACATGCGGCTCGATATTGACCGCATACATATAGTCATCCCGGTCGAACGGAAACGGAAAGCGCTTTATCCCCACGTGGGAATTACGAAACGTAAAATCGTCACGAAACGTTTCCCGGCGAAACTCGATGCCCATTGTCTCTCTCGCTTTTATCGCGCCGCCTAAAGATCCAGAACCAGCCGCTGGCCCGCAAAGCGCGACACGCAGGGCATGATCTTGGTGCCAGACGCTTTTTCGGCCTCGCTTAAAAAATGGTCCGCATGCAGCAGCGCACCCTCCAAGTGAAGAACCCGGGTTTCGCATTGCCCGCAAGCGCCGCCGCGGCAGAGATAGGGCGCGTCCACGCCGGCAGCCTCGATCGCTTCGAGCATGCTTTGCAGCGGCCCGACAGCAACCGTCTTACCCGAGCATGCCAGTTCAACGCTGTAGGCCTGGCCGCTCGGCGGCGCCAGGAAATGTTCGCGATGCAGCTGCGCATCCGGCCAGCCAAGAGCGCGCGCCGAAGCCAGCACTGTGTCGATCATGCCCGCCGGTCCGCAGACATAGAGATGCGTGCCAAGCGGCTGATGCGACAATAGCGGGGTGAGCGCGATGCGCGCGCCATCCTCCGAATGATACAGATGCACGCGGCTGCCGTAGCGCTGCGCCAGATCCGGCCCGAAGGCCGCGAGCGCGCGGGAGCGCGCAGCGTAATGCAAAGCAAAGGGCGCGCTGGCCGTACCAAGCTCCGCCATCATCGCCAGAAACGGCGTGATGCCGATACCGCCCGCGATGAAGAGATGCTTGGTAGCGCGCTTGGCGAGCGGAAAAAGATTGACCGGATGGCTGATCTCAAGATCCATGCCCGCGGTCAGATGATCATGCAAATAGCGTGAGCCGCCGCGTCCGTCGCCGTCTCGGCGCACGCTGACCATGTAGAAGGCAGTCTCTTGCGGCGGGCTCATCAGAGAATAGGCGTTGCGATGGCTGTGACCGTCATGCTGCATATCGATCACGATATGCGCGCCACCGGAGAACCGCGGCAACGCCAGCCCGTCCGGCCGTTCCAGGCGGAAGCGCTTGACCAGCGGCGTGACCTCCGCAATCTCGGTCACGCGCACGGCAATGCGCGGTGCCGGGCCGCTCATGGGAAAGCCTCATGCATGGGCGGCGCCGAGCCTGGCTCCTCCGCGTCAACGCACACGCCCTGAAAAGCCGCGATACGCCGTGAGTAGTGGTCGCGGACAAACAGCATGAGACCGCAATGGGCACAGGGCGCAGGCTGGGTGCGGACATTCTCGGAAATACCCTTGCAATGCACGCATTGCACACGCCGCGCCGTCGATCCGCGATGCTCGGTCAGGATCGCGCCAGGGGCGATGCCGTGATCCATGGCGAGTTTCATGGCCTGGCCGATCAGCCCTTCGGTGCCCGCCAGGTAGAGCTGCAACCCCATCCGTGCAGTGGCCAGGCATTGCGCGAGCCTGGGCAGGCTCGCAGCAATGCTTGGCGCCACATGCACGATCGCGGGCTTGAGCGCGCGCAGGCGCGCCGCATCGTCCTCACGGCCGCCGGGGATGAAGATGATATGGGCCGCGGCAAAGAATCCCGCCGGCGCAACCGGTGCCATATCCAGAACCGCTTGCGCCCCCTCGCCGTCCGCGACCATCAGATGCGCAGTGCCGGGATGCGGCATGAGCTTGCCATAGACAGGGCGACTCTTGATTGTGGGAACAAGCATCGCGCCAATCCCTCAGGGTGCCGTGCGCTTGGTCTTTTTCGGATCGTCGAAATTGATCGGATGGGCGATCGCAGCACAGGTCACGGATTTTCCACGGACCTCAAGCTGGGTGCCGTGCTTGGCGGTAGCCACGCTCATCCGCGCGATGGCCATGGAGCGGTTGGTAAGGCGCGAATGCATGCCGCAGGTGACCACACCGACCTTCTCGCCCTCCGCATAGAGTTCGTCCCCGCCATCCAGCACCTGATCGGTATCGGCGAGAACGCCATAGATCTTGAACCGTTCCTGGCCCTTCAGCCGGTAATGTTCTTCCGCACCGCGAAAGCCCGTCTTGCCGGGGGAGACGGTGAAATCAAGCCCCAGCTCCCACAGCGTATCGCCGGGCGGCTCGTCCGCGAAAGGATACATCTGGGAATTATCGTAAGGATAGAAGAGTAGATAGCTTTCCACCCGCAGCCAATCCAGCGTGGTGAAGCAGGCGGGAATGATGCCGATCTCCTTTCCCTCCGCCACGATCTGATCCCAGATTTTCACCGCATCCTGGGCGCGGCAGAAAATCTCATAGCCACGTTCGCCGGTATAGCCGGTGCGGGAAATCATGACATCGCAGCCGAAGAGGGTCGTCTGCATATGATGGAAGTATTTCAGCGTGGCGATGCCGGGCACATGGCGGGCGAGATACTCTACTGCCAGCGGCCCCTGCAATGACAGGTCCTGCAAATCGTCGTCAAACAGCAAGGCCGCGTTCTTGCCCTGGATATCCTTGCACAATTCCTCATAGCCGGTGCCGGAACCGATGACGACCATCCAGGCATTGGGACCTGTGCGGTAGAGGATGCAGTCGTCGGTGAATTTGCCAGCCTCATTCAGCATCGAGGCATAGACCGAGCGGCCGGGATAGATCTTGCGCACATCGCGCGTCGTCGCGCGCTGCAGGACATGGTGGGAATGCGGCCCGACCAGATGGACTTTCCGCAGGCCGGACACATCCATGATCCCGGCCTTTGTGCGGATCGCCTCATGCTGCTCGGGCAGGGTGCTGGCGGTATAGGTCCAGGCGGTCTCCATGCCGTTCCAGTCTTCCAGCTCGGAACCGAGGGCCCGGTGGCGCTCCGCGAGCGGCGACCGTCGCCAGGACATCACAGTCATTCATAGCCTCCCATCACCGCTGAGCACGCCACTGACCGTCGACGCTTTAGACGAGCATCGCACCGGCTATGCCCAATGTTCAGGCGAAGAAAGATTTTTGTCTAGTAGGAAACATCCAACCGAGCCCAAATTTTGGGCAGCCGCACAAATTGCAAAAAATTTGGGCGATTCAGACGGCTTTTTGTTGACGGACCTGATTATTTTTTGCATTTCACTTTCAGGAAATTTTCTTTCGTGTGGCGCCGTCTCGTCGGGCCGGCGCGGGTCCAGCATCTTCCAAAGGGAGTTTTTATGACCGCGACGACCACGACACCGGACGCATTATTGACGACTGCCACACCGCAATTGAAACGCGGCATCGATTGGCGCGGGGCCTTTTGGGTGGCGAGCGGCGTGCCCGCCTTGGTGCTGTTCTCGATCGGCGGCATCGCCGGCATGGCTGGCAAGCTCGCCTTCCTGATCTGGGCCGTGTCCATGTTCATGGGCTTTGTCCAATCCTTTACCTATGCGGAAATCGCAGGGCTTTTCCCGAACAAGTCCGGTGGCGCCTCCATCTATGGTGCAACTGCCTGGCTGCCCTATTCCAAATTCATCGCGCCTTTGTCCGTCTGGTGCAACTGGATTGCCTGGTCACCGGTCCTCTCCCTCGGCTGTTCCATCGCCGCCGCCTATATCCTGAACGCACTGGCGCCCATCCCTGGTTTTACGTCGACCTCGCCCGAGGTGCTCAGCTGGTTGACCTCCCATCCCGGCAAGGCGGCGGCCGACGCCATCACGGCACTGACCGCCGCCGGCACACCCGATATCCGCAACTGGACGCTGTTCAGCCACACGCTCGGCCCGGTCAGCTTCTCACTGAACGCCACCTTCTTCATCGGCGCCATCATCATGCTGGTGACCTTTGCCATCCAGCATCGCGGCATCCTGGGCACCGCTAATGTTCAGAAATACATCGGTCTTCTCGTCATCATCCCGATGCTGATCGTGGGCGTAGTGCCGATCCTGACGGGCCAGGTGCATTGGGCCAATTTCAGCGATCTGTCACCGCTGGCCAGTGCTGGCGCCGCCGCCCCCGGCAAATGGAATATCCCAAGCTGGACCTTGATCCTCGGCGCCATGTTCATCGCCGCCTGGTCGACCTACGGGTTTGAAACGGCCGTCTGCTATACAAGCGAATTCAAAAACCCCGGCCGCGACACCTTCAAGGCGATCTTCTATTCGGGCCTGCTCTGCCTTGTTCTTTATATCCTGGTGCCCTTCACCTTCCAGGGCGTGCTCGGCCTGGACGGCATGCTGGCCGGCCCGATCGTGGACGGCTCAGGCGTGGCCAGTGCCATGGCGACGATGGTCGGCGGCAGTGTGATGATCCATAGCATCATGGTCATGCTCATGATCCTGGCGCTCATCCTCAGCATCATGACGGCGATGGCCGGCTCCTCCCGTACCCTCTATCAGGGCTCGGTCGATGGCTGGCTGCCGCGCTACCTGACCCATGTGAATCCCCATGGCGCGCCCACCCGGGCCATGTGGACCGATCTCTGCTTTAACCTGATCGTGCTCGCCATCGCCTCGGCAGATGCCACCAGCTTCTTCTTCATCCTGGCGATTTCCAACGTCGGCTATATCATCTTCAATTTCTTCAACCTGAATGCAGGCTGGATTCATCGTATCGACAATGGTCATATCCAGCGGCCCTGGAAGGCGCCGACCTGGCTGATCGCCGCCGGCGGCATCCTTTCTTTCGTCAATGTCGTCTTCATGGGCGCGGGCGCAAAAACCTGGAATCCAATGGCGCTCTGGGCGGGCCTGATCGCCGCCGCGCTCATCCTGCCGGTCTTCTGCTTCCGTCACTTCATTCAGGACAAGGGCCGTTTCCCGGATCATATGCTGGAAGATCTCGGCATGGAGGGGCAGGATCTGACCCGCAAGAAGGCCGGCATCCTGCCCTATCTCACCCTCGCGGCTGGTGTTGCGGTTATGCTTGCGGCGAACTGGATCTTCCACGTCTAATCCTGCTCCCGCGTCTTCTGCCGGCGGCCTTTGGCGCGGTCGCCGGCGCGCCCTGCCCGCTGGCTATCAGGACACTCACTCCCTTCTTCGTTTCCAGGACTTGAGGAACAGGTTATGCGGATCGCGATCATCGGCGCCGGGCCAAGTGGATTGGCCCAACTGCGCGCCTTCGAGCAGGCCCGGAAGGCCGGCGCCGACATCCCCGAGATTGTCTGCTACGAAAGGCAGGAGAATTGGGGTGGCCAGTGGAACTATACCTGGCGCACCGGGCTCGATGCCAATGGTGAGCCTGTCCATAGCAGCATGTATCGCTACCTCTGGTCCAACGGCCCCAAGGAATGCCTCGAATTCGCCGACTACTCCTTCGAGGAGCATTTCGGCCGGGCGATCCCCTCCTACCCGCCGCGCGCCGTCCTGCATGACTATATCGCCGGCCGGGTGGAACGCAGCGGCGTACGGCCATATATCAAATTCTGCCACGCCGTGCGCGACGTGCAGTTCGACGCGACCACCGAGACATTCACCGTTACGGTGCATGATCTGGTCGCCGATACGATAGCAAGTGACGTCTTCGATTATGTCGTTGTCGCTTCAGGCCATTTCTCCACCCCCAATGTTCCTTATTTCGAGGGGGTGGAGAGCTTTCCCGGCCGCGTGCTGCATGCCCATGATTTCCGCAGCGCGGATGAGTTCAAGGGACAGGACCTGCTCCTGGTCGGCAGCAGCTACTCGGCCGAGGATATCGGCACGCAATGCTATAAATACGGCGCAAAATCCGTCACCTTCAGCTACCGCACGAAGCCGATGGGCTTCGCCTGGCCCGAGGGCTTCGCGGAAGTGCCGCTGATCACCAAAATCGCGGGCCGGACGGTGTTCTTCAAGGACGGCAGCAGCCGAGAGGTAGACGCCATCGTGCTCTGCACAGGCTATAAGCATCACTTCCCGTTTCTGCCCGACAGCCTGCGCCTATCTACCAATAACCGGCTCTATCCGCTGCATCTCTACAAGGGCGCGATCTGGCAGGATAATCCGAAGCTGATCTATCTCGGCATGCAGGATCAGTATTATACCTTCAACATGTTCGACGCTCAGGCCTGGTTCGCGCGCGATGTTATCATGGGCCGCATCGCACTTCCCGATGCGGCAGCGATCGAGGCGGATATCCGGTCCTGGCGCGCACGCGAAGAGGCGGTGACGAATCCTTTTGAGGCGATCGACTTCCAGACCGACTATGTGCGTGATCTGCTCAGCGCCACGGACTACCCGGCGCTCGATGTCGATCACGTCGCCATGCTGTTCAAGGAATGGGAGCATCATAAGATGGAGGGTATCCTGACCTATCGCGACCAGAGCTACCCATCCACCCTCACCGGCACAGTTGCACCCAAGCACCACACGGTCTGGATGCAGGCCCTGGATGATTCGCTCGAAGCCTTTCTCAGCCTGCCCAAAGCGGCAGAGTAGCCGCCATGACGGTGATCCGCAGCACGGTCGCGGGCGGCAGCGCGTCGGCTTTTATGCTGGCACCCGGAGACCGGCTGGGGATCACCGATATCGAGGGTCTGCAAGCGGCCGAGCTTTTTCTGGCTGACCCTGAGGCTGAGGATCTCTCGCCTGACGTGACCCGCGGCATGCCCGCCTGGCGTGTGCTTGACGGCACCGGCCAGGCCGGCGCGCGTTTTGACTGGACGGCCGACCGGTCCCTGCAAGTCATCATTGCCGCACCCGGCGGCCCCATGGCGCCCGATGCGCAAAATCCGCCCACCGATCTGCAGGTGGAGATTACGCGACTAAGCGGGACACAGCCGCCTTTGCCCGCGCCCCTGGCGCCCCCGCTGCTCGATCTGCGCGTCGCCGCCGCGACCGCCAAAGCCTTCACTGTGCGGGCCGGGGATTACATCCAGATCATCGATGTCGAAGGCAAGCAATGCTCCGACTTTCTGGCCTTTGAAGCAGCGGATCTTGCCCATGGCATCGAGAAAGGGCTGGACCCGACGGTCACGCGCACGCTGATGGGCGCGGCCTATCCAGGTCCCGGCCTGCACTCCAAATACTACGACGCCGATATGCGGCCGCTGGTCGAAATCGTGCAGGATACGGTCGGCCGGCATGATACCTTTGCCCTCGCCTGCACCGCCAAGTATTATGAGGATGCGGGCTATCCCGGCCACGCCAATTGCTCGGACAATTTCAACGCGGCCCTGGAACCCTATGGCGTAGCCGCGCGCAAAGGCTGGCCCGCAATCAACTTCTTCTACAATACCCAGGTCGATGCACATAATCAGCTGACCATGGATGAACCATGGTCCCGGCCGGGGGATTATGTGCTGCTGCGGGCTTTGACGGATCTGGTCTGCGCCACCTCTTCCTGCGCCGATGACATCGACCCCGCGAATGGCTGGGCACCCACGGATATTCATGTTCGAATCTATGATCGCTCGGCGGCTTTTTCCAAAGGATCGGCCTACCGCATGACCCCCGATGCAGAGCCGCGGCTGACGCGGGCAACCGGCTTTCATGCGCGCATCAGCGCGCTCACCCGCAGCTTCACCGATTATCGTGGGTTCTGGCTGCCGACGAGCTTTCCCGGCTATGGCGCCATTGCCGAATACTGGGCCTGCAGAGAGGCGGCCGTCGTCATGGATCTGTCGGCCTTGCGCAAATTTGAAATCACCGGGCCCGATGCCGCGCAGCTTTTGCAGCGCTGCACCACGCGGAACATCGCGAAACTCGCCATCGGCCAGGTCGTCTATACCGCTTTGGTCTATGACCATGGCGGCATGATCGATGACGGCACCATCATGCGCCTGGGCGCTGCCAATTTCAGGCTGATCGTGGGGGAGGACGCAACCGGCCTCTGGCTGCGCCAGAAGGCCGAGGAATGGGGGCTGCTGGCCTGGGTGCGCTCCTCCACCGATCAATTGCACAACCTCGCCGTCCAGGGACCGAATAGCCGGTCGATCCTGGCCGAGGTGGTGTGGACACCGCCGCATCACCCGTCACTTGCCGAACTCAAATGGTTCCGCTTCACCATCGGGCGCATGGGCGGCCCATTGGGTGCGCCTGTCGTCATTTCCCGCACCGGCTATACGGGCGAGTTGGGCTATGAGGTCTGGTGCCATCCGAAAGATGCGGAAGCCGTGTGGGACGTGATCTGGCAGGCGGGCGAGGCGCATGGTCTGACGCCGCTCGGCTTTGATGCGCTGGAGATGCTGCGCATAGAGGCCGGACTGGTCTTCGCGGGTTTTGACTTCTCTGACCAGACTGACCCTTTCGAGGCCGGCATCGGCTTCACGGTCGCGGAGAAAGACGGCGACTATGTCGGGCGGGAGGCGCTGCTGCGCCGCCGCGCCACACCCGCGCGCAAACTGGTCGGCCTGACGCTGGCGGGGGATGAGCCCGCCTCCCACGGCGACCCGGTCTTTGTCGGCCGTGCGCAGATCGGGGTCGTCACCAGCGCAACACGCTCCCCCGTCCTGGGCCAGTGCATCGCACTCGCCCGTCTCGACATTGCACAGTCGGCGCTCGGCCAGGCGGTGGAGATCGGCAAGCTGGACGGGCACCAGAAACGCCTCGCGGCGACCATCGTGCCTTTTCCGCATTACGATCCGCAGAAGCTTCGGGTCAGAAGCTGACGGCTGGGCCGGCGCTCTCGCTGAGCATCAAGCCTCTGTGTGATAGCGGTATGCTGCTGCACGCCGATGGCCTTCCAGGCCTTCTGCTGCACTCTGCCGTATCGCCGCGGGGGCCACGGCCGCCACGCCCGCTGGCTCCATCCATTGCTGCGTGCAGATCTTGACGAAGGAACCCACCCACAATCCGCCCGTATATCGGCCTGCCCCCATTGTCGGCAGCGTGTGGTTGGTGCCGCAATTCTTATCCGAATACACCACACTGGCGAGCTTGCCGATAAACAGCGATCCGTAATTGCTCAGCTTGGCCGCGGTCGCATGTGCGTCGTGGGTATGCACCTGCAAATGCTCCGCCGCCACAGTATCGGAATAGGCAATCATTGCGGCTTCATCGGCACAGACGACAATCTCACCATAATCCCGCCAGGCGACACCCGCGACGGCCGCGGTGCTCAGCGTCGCCAGCTGCTGGTCGACCGCCGCTGCCACAGCTACCGCCAAAGCATGGTCGGTCGTGATCAGCCCCACCCGCGTCCGCACGTCATGCTCGGCCTGCGCCAGAAGATCCGTCGCGACCATGTCGGCGTCAGCGGTTTCATCCGCCACCACGAAAATCTCGCTCGGCCCTGCCAACTGGTCAATGCCGACAGGCCCGAAGACCTGGCGCTTGGCCTCGTTCACGAAGGCATTGCCGGGGCCCACGATTTTGTCCACTGCCGGCACGCTCTCCGTGCCATAGGCCATCGCGGCGATCGCCTGTGCGCCGCCGACGCGAAAAATCCGGTCCGCGCCGGCCAGTGCGCAACCCGCAATCATCGCGCTATGCGCGCCCGGCGGTAGGCAGGCGATCACCTCTGCGCAGCCCGCGACCTTTGCCGGCACAATCGTCATCACCGGAGCGGACAGAAGCGGATAGCGGCCACCCGGCACATAGGCGCCGACGCGACGGATCGGGATGACCCGATGGCCGAGATGCACACCAGGCAATGTCTCGATCTCAAGACTGCCGATCGTCTGCAACTGCGCCTCGGCGAAGCGGCGCACATTGGCGATTGCAAATTCGGTATCCGCCCGCGTCTGCGGCGCCAGGTCCGCAACCGCCGCGTCACGCTCAGCTGGGCTGACCTCGAAGGTTTCGACCGCTATCTTGTCGAATTCCATGGAATACCGGCGCAACGCGGCATCGCCATCGCGACGCACATTGTCCAGAACGGCCTTCACCGTCGCCTCTATCGCGCTGGTATCAGTGACGGCGTCGCGGCTCGGCGCCTTGATGAAAGTGACACCCGGGGGAAGCTTGGCCAGGGACATGATGCGCTCCTCAAGATCGGCAGCGCAAACATCCAAGACGCCGACCCTCTTCACAACGGCAAAAACTAGGCTAGTCTAGTATTTTCACCACTTGGAAAGCGTTGATGCCTCAGATCGGCGAAAAACTGAAGGAGCTGCGCGGTCGCAGGCAACTTGGCATCCGCGAACTTGCCACCCGTTCAGGCATCTCCCACTCTGCCATCTCGCTCATCGAACGCAACCGCATCAGCCCCTCGGTAGAGACGCTCGGCGCGATCCTCGATGCGCTCGGCACTACCCTCACCGGCTTCTTTTCCGACCTGCAATCCCGCCTGCCTTACTCGCCCTTCTATCGGGCCGATGATTTCGTTGAAATTGGCAAGGCTTCCAGCATTTCCTATCGCATGATCGGCATCAACCATCCCAACCGCCAGCTTCTGATGCTGCACGAGACATACGCGCCTGGCGCTGATACCGGGTCGGCCTTCAATCACAGCGCGCAGGAATCCGGCATGGTGCTGAAAGGTGCTGTTGAACTCACGGTGGGATCGGAGACGCGCACACTTGTCGCAGGAGACGGCTATTATTTCGACAGCCGGGAGTTCCATCGCTTCCGCAACGTCGCCGATGAATCCTCAGAAATTCTCAGCGCCGTCACGCCGCCTACCTACTGACAGCGTCAATGCCTGTCCACTATTCTCACCATAGCGGAAAAACGTCACCACAGAACTGTGAAATCTGCTTGTCTTGTTAAACAAGCCCCTCAGTGGCGATGACATGTGACAAGGGAAGACGACCGAATGGATATGACGCCAAAGAGAGACCGGCTGAGCCGTAACCAGCTTGGCCTGCCGCAGATTGTTGCCTCCACACTGGCGAATATCGCCCCGGCGGTCAGCTTCTATTTCGGCTTCGGCGCGATCGTCGGGGGTGCGGGCGTTGCGGCACCGCTGACGATCATCGTTGCCATGGTCGTCATTCTTCTGGTCAGCAATACTCTGGCTGAGTTTTCCAAATATCGCCCGTCAACCGGCTCCTTCGTCACCTTCATCGGCATGGCCTTCGGCCCCACCGCCGGCGCAGCCGCGTCGCTTTTCACGGTCGTCGGCTATGGCGTTGCCGCCGCGGCGATTGTGGCGATCTCCGGCGGCTGGGCGCATGATACGATCAAACTGTTTCTTGGGATTAATATTCCCTGGCAGCTGCTCAGTGTTGCCGCGACAGTCATCTGCGGCTTTCTGGTCGCCCGCGGCGTATCCATTTCCACCAAATGGGCCGCTATTTTCTTTTACTTTGAAACCGGCCTGCTGCTGCTGGGTGCGGTGATCATGCTGATCGTGAACCGCCACGCCCTCAGCTGGGCACCGTTCATGCCGGCCAATCTTTCCGGCGGGCTGAATGGCATCTGGCTCGGCTTCCCGCTGGCCATCTACTCCTTCGTCGGCTGGGAAAATTCTGCGACCCTGGCGGAGGAAACCGCGGAGCCGAGGCGGAACATTCCGCGTGCCCTGGTCATCGGCACAATCGCCATCGGCCTGGTCTATGTCTTTCTTGCCTATGCAACGGAAATCGCCTTCCACAATGACGCCAAGGCCATCGGCAATTCGACCATTCCCTATATTGACGCCATCAAGGGCTCCGCTGCCGGTCTTCTCATCATCGCCTACCTTGCCGGCATCACCAGCATCTTCTCCTGTCTTCTTGGACTGACCAACAGCCAGGGCCGCATTCTCTTTTCGGGTGGGCGCGAAAGCCTGCTGCCGGTCTTCTTCGGTAAAATTCATCCGCAACGCAAAACGCCGCATATCGCGACGTGGAGCTATATCCTGTTCGCCCTCGCTGTCACCTTGATCTTTGGCTGGAATCTCGATCCGGTTACGATCTTTGACTATACCGGAACGGTCGGCACCATCCCCATCATCATCGTCTATCTTGTCACCACCTTGGCACTGCCGGTCTATATTCTTCGCTTTCATAAGGCGGATTTCAACATTTTGAGGCACGCCGTCATCCCGGCGCTGGCCATCATCGGCACGGCCTTCCCCCTCTGGGGCCTGGTCCAACCCGGCCAACCGTCCCCGTACAGTTATTTCCCCGCACTGGCCGGAATCGGGCTTATCATCGCCATCATCTACGGCGTCATCCTGGCCCGCCGTCTACCAAATCTGGTGCAGCGGATCGGCTCCTATGTCGCTGACGAGGATTACTGAACGCCAGTCGGTTACGCTGCCTCCGCCACCGCTCACCGGTTCATCCGGGGCGGTGGCGGAGGTTAAACTGAAGTCCGGTCACCACGGCACCGTGCGGCCGAGATAGTCGAGATAGGCCAAGCCAGGCCTATCCCGCTGCGACAGCAGAACTTCGACCACGCCGGGCACGCTCTCCGCAATGCTCAGACGGCCGTCCTGGCCGCCCATTTCGGTGCGGACCCAGCCGGGCGCCATCAGCACCATCGGCCGTGCCGTTGCGGCCTGGCGGGCCGCGAAGCTGCGCATAAACATATTGAGCGCTGCCTTGCTGCCGCGATAGACCTCACGTTGACCTGTCTCATTATTAGCCACGCTACCCTGGCCGGATGACATCACGCCGATCAGGCCGCCGGTCGCCAAATTGGCTTCCAGGCTTTCCACGACCCGCATCGGGCTCAGCGCATTGGTGACCATGACGCGGATGAATTCCTCGGTTGCCACTTCCGCGATGGTCTCCTGCGGGTTATTCGTCACCCCCGCATTGACGAACAGCATATCGAACATCCGGCCGGCCAGACGGTCCCGCAGCGCCGCGATCTGATCAGCCGCGCAGATATCCAGCGTTTCGATCTCGATGCGGCCCGGATTGGCCTCGGCCAGATCGTGAAGCAAGGTCCGGCCGCTGCGGACCGTGCCAAGGACATTCCAACCCTTCGTCAGAAACTCCGCGGCCATGGCGAGGCCCAGGCCACGCGAGGCGCCAATCAGCAGGACCGTGCCGGCAGATGGGCTCACAGGGGTTTCGGGCATGATTCACGGTCCTTCACTGGCGGGGTGAGCACAGATAGGCGCAAGCCAAAACAAAGCGCCAGACGCAGCAAACTCAAAGTATGATTGCATCAAACGCTATGTCTGGCTGGGTGGCTGCAGTAGCCTGCTCCCATGACCGAGATTGACCTCAACCTGCTCGCGGCCCTGGACATTCTGCTTGCCGAAGGCAGTGTCACGGGTGCTGCCCGCCGGCTTGGCCTCAGCGCCTCGGCCATGAGCCGCACGCTCACACGGCTACGGCAGACAACCGGCGATCCGCTGCTCGTCCGCGCCGGTCGCGGGCTTGTGCCCACCCCGCGCGCGGTGGCGCTGCGCGACCGGGTGCATCAGCTCACCCGCGATGCGCGCGCCATTCTTTTACCCCAGATCACAACGCTGGACCTGATGGCGCTGGAGCAGACCTTTACCCTGCGGGTCAGCGAAGCCTTCATGGAATTCCTCTCCGGCCCCGTCGTTGCCGCCATCACGCAGGCCGCACCGCTTCTGTGTCTCCGCTTCGTTGCCAAGTCGGACAAGGATGCGCGCCCCCTGCGAGAGGGTCTGATCGATCTTGAAATCGGCGTGCTCGGCACCGCGGCACCTGAAATCCGCACGCAGCTTGTGTTTCATGACCGGCTGATCGGCATCGCCCGCAGTGGGCATCCGCTGCTGGTAGGTGGCGCGGCCACGCCCAAAGCTTATGCCGCGTGCAGCCATGTCGTGACATCCCGGCAAGAGCCCGTCCGCGAGTCCATCGATAATGGCCTGGAGCGCCTCGGCCTCAAACGGCGGGTGAGCGTGGTCGTGCCCGGCTACCCTGATGCCATGCGCATCGTGCGGCAGTCGGATCTGCTGGCCCTCGTGCCGGAATCCTGTCTGGGCAACAGCCTGACGCGCGACCCCGCCGTCACCGTCGGCCTGGCAAGCTTCCCGCCGCCGCTGCCCCTGCCACCCTTCGCCATCTCCGCGCTATGGCATCCGCGCCTGGAGGCCGATCCCGCCCATAGCTGGCTGCGCGAGACCGTCATCTCCGTCTGCCGGGCAGCCTATGCGCGACGCCCACAGCATGGTGGGCAGGCCGCCATGCCTGTCGTCAGTAAAAGACGACGGTCTTCAGCCCGTTGAGCAGCACCCGCCGTTCGAGATGATATTTCACCGCCCGCGCGAGAACGCGGGATTCGGTATCGCGGCCGATCGCCACCAGATCCTCGGCCGACAGCGCATGGGTCACGCGCTGCGTCTCCTGCTCGATGATCGGCCCCTCGTCCAGATCCGGCGTCGCGTAATGGCCGGTGGCCCCGATCAGCTTCACGCCGCGCTCAAAGGCCTGATGATAGGGTTTGGCACCCTTGAAGCTCGGCAGAAAGGAGTGGTGGATATTGATGACATGGCCGTAAAGCTTGCTCGCCAGATCATTCGACAGGATCTGCATATAGCGCGCCAGCACGACAAGATCGGCCTTGGTCTCGATATAGAGATCGTAGAGCTTCTGCTCCTGAGCGGCCTTGTTCTCCCGGTTCACCGGCCAGACGTAATAGGGAATGCCGAGCGCCTCGGCGGTCCCACGCGCATCCTCGTGATTGGAGACGATGGCCGCGACCTCCGCCTTCAGCCAGCCAAGCTTGATATCGTACAGCAGCTGCTGCAGGCAGTGATCGAATTTTGAGACCATGATGATGATGCGCGGCTTCACATCCGCATCCGTCAGCACCGGATTCATCTCGAAGCGGGTAAAGACCGGGCTCAGCACCGTCTCCACGGTCTTGCGGTCCACGCTCTCCGGTGTCACGAAAGCAATGCGCATGAAGAAGCGGTTGGTCGTGCGATCCCAGAATTGCGCGCTTTCGCCGATATTGCCACCGATATCGGCAATCGCCGTGGTGACGGTCGCGACGATGCGCGGCTTGTCCTGGCAATAGAGAGTGAGAACCCAGTTTTTCTCGGTCATGTCCGGCTCAAATATCCAGCGTGGTGTCACGTTCCCACTGTGTGAAATGAGACGTATAGCTGTTCCATTCCTGCCGCTTCATCTTGGTATAGGCGGCCGAGAATTCTGTGCCGAGGGCCGTGCGCAGGCTCTCATCCGCTTCAAAGGCGCGCAGCGCGTCCAGCAGATTGAGCGGCAGTTTCGGCGCATCCGTCACGGTGTGGCCCAGCTGATACATGTCGATATCATAGCGCTGTCCAGGATCGGCCTTGGAGGCGATGCCTTCCAGCCCCACCGCGATGATCACGGCCTGCAGCAGATAGGGGTTGGCCGCACCATCCGGCAGGCGCAGCTCAAAACGGCCTTTGCCCGGCACGCGCACCATATGGGTGCGGTTATTGCCCGTCCAGGTCACGGTATTGGGGGACCAGGTGGCGCCCGACACGGTGCGCGGCGCATTGATTCGCTTATAGCTATTCACCGTCGGATTGGTGATGGCGGCGATGCCTTCGGCATGTTTCATGATGCCGCCGAGGAAATTGTAGCCCTGGGCCGAAAGGCCCATCTCGTCACTGCCGTCGTAGAATTTGTTGGTGGTGCCGTCCATGTCCCAGACCGACATATGGACGTGGCAGCCATTGCCGGTCAGGGTCGGAAAAGGCTTCGGCATGAAGGTCGCGCGCAGCCCATGCTTTTCCGCAACCGAGCGCACCATGAATTTGAAGAAGGAATGGCGGTCGGCGGTGGTGAGCGCATCATCGAACGCCCAGTTCATCTCGAACTGGCCATTCGCATCCTCATGGTCGTTCTGATAGGGCTGCCAGCCAAGTTCCAGCATGTAATCGCAGATTTCAGAAATCACGTCATAGCGGCGCATCAGCGCCTGCTGGTCGTAGCAGGGTTTCGACGCATTATCCTTGAGGTCGGAAATGCCCGTGCCATCGGCGTCGATGAGAAAGAACTCGGCCTCGACGCCGGTCTTGACGCGCAGGCCCAGAGCTGACGCCTCTCCCACCAGCTTCTTCAGCACCACGCGCGGCGCCTGCGGCACGGGCTTGTCTTCCATCACGCAATCGGCGGCGACCCAGGCGACATCCTTTCGCCAGGGCAGCTGAATACAGGCGGAGGCATCGGGCAGAGCGAAAAGATCCGGGTGAGCGGGGGTCATATCCAGCCAGGTCGCGAAACCGGCGAAGCCCGCACCATCCTTTTGCATGTCAGCAATCGCCGCCGCCGGCACAAGCTTCGCCCGCTGCGCGCCAAAAAGATCGGTATACGAAATCATGAAGTATCGGATGCCGCGGTCTTTCGCGAAACTGGCGAGATCTGTGGACACGGAAGATCCTCTTCTATCGAACGGATGATGCGGAGACGATAGCGGCAGGCGTCAGAATTGGGTGTGGCCGGGAATCCAATCGGTGCCGGCCAGCGGTACGCGCGCCATGGCAGCGGCCTCTACGGTGAGCGCGCAAAGATCCTCCGGCTCCAGATTATGGACATGGTTCTTGCCGCAGGCGCGGGCGATGGTCTGCGCCTCCAGCGTCATCACCTTCAGGTAATTGGCAAGCCGCCGGCCGGCCAGTACCGGGTCCAGCCGCTTCATCAATTCCGGGTCCTGCGTCGTGATGCCGGCGGGGTCCCGGCCCTCATGCCAGTCATCATAGGCGCCGGCCGTACTGCCGAGCGCCTGATACTCCGCCTCATAGGCCGGGTCATTGTCGCCCAGGGCGACCAGCGCCGCCGTGCCGATGGAAACCGCATCCGCGCCCAGGGCCAGAGCCTTGGCGACATCGGCGCCGTTGCGGATGCCACCTGAGACGATAAGCTGGACCTTGCGATGCATGCCGAGATCTTGCAGCGCCTTCACGGCCGGGCGAATGCAGGCGAGTGTCGGCATGCCGACATTTTCAATGAACACTTCCTGCGTCGCTGCCGTGCCGCCCTGCATGCCGTCCACTACAACAACATCGGCGCCAGCTTTTACGGCGAGGGCCACGTCGTAATAGGGGCGCGCACCGCCGACCTTGATATAGATGGGCGTTTGCCAATTGGTGATTTCGCGCAGCTCCAGAATCTTGATTTCCAGATCATCCGGGCCGGTCCAGTCCGGGTGGCGGGAGGCCGAGCGCTGATCGATACCCTTCGGCAGCGTGCGCATCGCGGCCACGCGATCGGTGATCTTCTGGCCGAGCAGCATGCCGCCGCCGCCAGGTTTGGCACCCTGCCCCACGACGATTTCGATCGCATCCGCCTTGAGCAGATCTTCCGGGTTCATGCCGTAGCGCGAGGGCAGATACTGATAGACGAGTGTCTCAGACTGGCCGCGCTCCTCTGTCGACATGCCACCGTCGCCAGTCGTGGTGGATGTGCCGGCCGCCGTAGCGCCGCGACCCAAAGCCTCCTTGGCATTGGCCGAGAGCGAGCCGAAGCTCATGCCCGCGATAGTGATGGGGATCTTCAGATGCAGCGGCTTTTTGGCAAAACGGTCGCCCAGCACAACATCGGTGCCGCAGCGCTCCCGATAGCCTTCCAGCGGATAGCGTGACATCGAGGCGCCCAGAAAGAGCAGATCATCGAAATGCGGCATTTTCCGCTTCGCGCCACCGCCGCGGATATCGTAAATTCCCGTGGTGGCAGCCCGGCGGATTTCGGACAGCGTGTAATCGTCGAAGGTCGCGGATTTGCGCGGCACGGTCGTGGGATTTTTGATGGACATAGGGTGCGACTGCCTGTTGGACCGGGGTTCAGAGACGGATGTGGGAAGGGGCGCCGGTCAGCCGTAGGCGTCCGCGTGATCGATACTGAAATTGTAGAGTTTGCGGGCCGATCCGTAGCGTTTGAACTCGCCCGGCCGCACATCCGTAATCCCGGCCTCGGTCAGCAGCTTATCCAAAATCTGCAGATGCTCAGGCCGCATTTCCTTCTCGATGCAGTCGGCACCGAGGCTTTTGACCGAACCACGGACAAAGAGCCGCGCTTCGTAGATCGAATCGCCGAGGGCATCTCCAGCGTCGCCGCAGACCACCAGATTGCCCGCCTGCGCCATGAAGGCCGACATATGGCCGATATTGCCGCGCACCACGATATCGATGCCCTTCATCGAAATGCCGCAGCGCGATGACGCATTGCCCTGAATGACGAGAAGACCCCCCTTGCCGGTGGCACCGGCATATTGACTGGCATCGCCCGCCACGATGACGGCACCGGACATCATGTTCTCCGCGACACCGGGCCCGACCGAGCCATTGACGGTGATCTTGGCCTGCCGGTTCATGCCCGCGCAGTAATAGCCGACGCTGCCGTGTATGGTGATGTCAATCGGTGCATTGACACCGACGGCCACGGCGTGAGAGCCGCGAGGGTTGATGATATCCCAACTCGTTTCGTTACTGCCCGAGGTGATGTCATGCAGCGCCTGGTTAAGGCCGCGCAGTTCCGTCGTGGCAAGATCGACTGTGGGCATGCTCAACGCTCCCAGAAATAGACAGTGGCGGGCTCGGGTTCCCAGACGCGAGCCTTTTCGATATCGGGCAGGCTGACCAGCGCGCGATATTCCGAGCCAAAGGCGACATAGCTGTCGGTCTCGGCCAGCACCGCCGGCTTGCAGGCGATGGGGTCACGCAGCACGCCGAAACCGTCCCGGGTGCCGACCACGAAGGTATAGAATCCGTCGAGATCACCGAGGCTTTTTTCTAGCGCTCCGCCCAGGCTCATGCCCCGGTCCATCTGATGGGTGAGATAGGCCGCCGCCACTTCGGTATCGTTCGCCGTTTCAAAGCGCATGCCTTCGCGCACCAGTTCACGGCGAATATTGGCGTGATTGGACAGCGAGCCATTATGCACCAGGCACTGATCGGCGCCTGTCGAGAAAGGATGCGCGCCCATGGTGGTGACCGCCGATTCCGTCGCCATGCGAGTATGGCCAATGCCATGGCTGCCCACCATGCTGGAAAGGGCGAAGCGCCGGGCAACGTCCGTGGGGTAGCCAACTTCCTTGTAGATTTCGATGCGCTCGCCCGCGCCCATGATGCGCAGATGCGGATACTCGTTGCGCAAAACCTCCCGCGCGCGAGGGGCGACCGCAGTTTCCACATGCAGCACGGCATGGGTGTCTTTGATGCTGATGCGCACAGCCGTGCCGAGCGCCGCACTCAGCCCGTCGTCCAGTCCGATGAAACGGCTCGGGTCATCCGACTGCACGGTGATCTTGGAGAGGCCCGCGTGGCCCGCCCCGTAGATCGCAAAACCGGCGCTGTCGGGCCCACGGTCACACATCGTCGCCAGCATATCGGAGAGAAGATGACCGAGGTCAGGCTCCAGCGCCTTGTCCTTCAGGAATAGGCCCACAATTCCACACATAAGCTCACCTTTGGCACTGCTGCGCGATGGCTTGGAGCCGTAACATGGCCCATCCGAATTTTCAACATGAAGAAACAAAAATTCCTATTGAGAAAGGCGGCGGCCTGTAGCACCTTGGCGCTTCATCCTGTGTTGCGGACCCCATGCCTCTCGCCCTCCTCAAATTCGGCCTCAATCCCCGGCATCGCGACGCCCCGCATTTCCGCTGGCAGAGCGAACTGAAGCCCCGCTACGACGTCGTCATCATCGGCGCCGGCGGCCATGGCTTGGCAACCGCCCACTACCTCGCCTCCCGCCATGGCATCCGGGATATCGCGGTGCTCGATCGCGCCTGGCTCGGTGGCGGCAATACGGCGCGCAATACCACCATCGTGCGGTCAAACTACCTCACGCCCGAGGGCGTCGCCTTCTACAAGGAATCGGTCGAGCTGTTCCGTGGGCTATCCAGCGAGCTTGACATCAACATCATGTATTCCGAGCGGGGGCACTTCACCCTCGCCCATACCGATGCCGCGATGCGCACAGCGCGCTGGCGGGCTGAGGTCAACAAGCATCTCGGCGTCGATTCAGAAGTCATCGACGCGGCGGAGGTCGCCCGCCTCTGCCCGGTCATGAATATGTCGGACAACGTCCGCTACCCCATCCTCGGCGCGCTCTATCATCCGCCCGGCGCCATCGCACGCCATGATGCGCTCGCCTGGGGCTATGCCAAGGAAGCGATGAAGCGCGGCGTGGAAATCCACCCTGGCACGGAAGTCACCGGCATCCTGACCGAGCATGGCCGCGCGATTGGCGTGGAGACATCCCGCGGCACCATCCATGCCGGTAAGGTCGTACAGGCGGTGGCGGGCTCCTCCTCCCGCGTGGCCCGTTTGGCGGGCCTGCGGCTGCCGATCAAAACGATTCCGCTGCAAGCTTGCGTCTCAGAACCCGTCAAGCCGATCCTCGACCAGATCGTCGTCTCCGGCTCGCTCCATGTCTATATCTCGCAAAGTGCCCGCGGCGAGATGGTGATGGGCGGCTCCACCGACCCCTACGGGCTTTATTCCAGCCGCTCGACCTTGGATTTCAAGGAAGGGCTGATGGGCCATATGCTGGAGCTTTTCCCCTTCATGGCCGAGCTGCGCGTGCTGCGCCAATGGGCGGGGATTGCCGATATGACACCCGATTTCTCGCCCGTCATGGGCCTCACGCCGCTTGAAAACTACTATATCGATTCCGGCTGGGGCACCTGGGGCTTCAAGGCCACGCCTGTCTGCGGTTTCCGCATGGCGGAATGCATCGCGACGGGAAAGCAGCCCGATCTTCTGAAACCCTTCGCGCTCGATCGCTTCAAGACCTTCGATCTGGTCGGCGAAAAGGGCGCGGCCTCGGTCGGCCACTGAGAACACATCCCATGAAGCTGATGACTTGCCCGCTCAACGGTCCGCGCAATATCCAGGAATTTGTCTGCGCGGGGGACGTGAAAACCATCCCTGATCCCGCCACCTGCTCCGACGAGGCCTGGACCGCCTATCTGTTCCTGGAAGAGAATATCGCCGGCGAGGTCGATGAATGGTGGCTGCATGTGCCCAGCACCAATTGGTTCATCGCCCGGCGCAATACGCTGACCGATGACATTATCTGGACCAAGACGGTCGCCGACTATTTCGCAGGGCAGGTGGCATGAGCGGCGATACACGGCTCGGGCCCGGCTGGGGCCTGCTGATTGACCGTCAGCGCCCCCTATCCTTCTCCTTCGACGGCGTGACCTATCAAGGGTTTGAGGGAGACGTCATCGCCTCGGCGTTGCTGGCCGAGGGACGCGCGGTGATGTCGCGCTCCTTCAAATATCACCGGCCGCGCGGGCCGCTCACCATGGCGGGCCATGATGTGAACAGCCTGGTGCAGGTTGGCGTCGAGCCCAACGTGCGGGGTGATCGTCATCCGGTCACCGCCAATATGACCCTCATCTCCATCAACCGGCTGGGATGGCTGGATCGGGATTTGCTCGCCGTGATCGGCCTGTTCTCGCGCTTCCTGCCGGTCGGTTTCTACTACAAGACCTTCTTCCGGCCGCGCGGCGCCTGGGCCTTCTTTGAAAAGCCGATCCGCGCGCTCGCGGGGCTGGGCCGGCTCGACCCCCGTGCGCATCACGGCTATTTCGACAAGGCCTATCTGTTCTGCGACGTGCTGGTGGTGGGCGGTGGCCCGGCCGGGCTTGAAGCCGCCATCGCGGCGGCTGAGACGGGCGCGGATACGTTGCTGATCGAAGAATGGGCGCAGGCCGGCGGTTCCCTTCTCTTCGGCCGCGTCAACGGCAGTCGCTCAGAGGCCGAAAAGCGTCGCGCCGCACTGCTGGCGCGGGCGGCCTCTCTCCCCAATCTCCGGCTGATGGTGGATACCACGGTCAGCGGGTTGTTCGCCGATCATTGGGCCGCCGCCCTTCAGGGCAACCGGCTCTACAAAATCCGCGCCGGGCGCACCGTGCTCGCCACGGGTGCCTATGACCAGCCGCTGGTCTTCAAGAACAATGACCTGCCCGGCATCATGTTTGCCGATGCCGCGCAGCGCCTCATGCGCCTCTATGGCGTCAAACCCGGCAAGCGTGCGGTGATCGCGACGGCCAATCGCTTCGGCTTCGATGCGGCGCTCGATCTGCTCGATGCCGGGGTCGAGGTCGCGGCTGTCATCGATCTGCGCCGGGACGCGCATACCGAGGACACAGAAGCTGTCGCTGCGCGCGGCGTGCGCATCCTCAATGCCTCGGGCATCACGGCTGCCCGTGGCACGTCGCGGGTGGAAGCGGTGGCTGTCCAGCGCCAAGGCAGAACCCCGGAATGGATCAGCTGCGATACGCTGCTGATGAGCGTGGGCTACACGCCCGCCCTGAACCTCGCCTGCCATGTGGGCGCGCGCGCGGTCTATGATGCCAGCATCGCCATGCACAGGGCCGTGGCCCTGCCGCCTGGCCTGGCTCTCGCGGGTTCTGTCGCCGGCATCTGGACGGATGATCTGATCGGCCCCCAGGCGGCCGCCGCGGGGCGCGGTGAGACGGCAGCGACAAGCGATGGTGCGGCCGGCGCCATCACCCATCCCTGGCCGATGCCGGAAGCCCCTGAACAGCAAAGCAAGAACTTCGTCGATTTCGATGAGGATCTGGTGGCGCAGGACATCATCGGCTCGGTCGCGGACGGCTATAACGATATCCAATTGGTGAAGCGCTATTCGACCGCCGGCCTCGGCTCCAGCCAAGGCCGCCACGCCAATCTCAACACCATCCGCCTGGTGGCGAAGGCGACCGGCCGCAGTATGGAGGCGATCGGCACCACCACCTTCCGCCCGCCTTTGGTGCCGGAGAAATTCGGCCATCTCGCCGGGCGGGGCTTTGAGCCGACGCGGCTTTCGCCCATGCATCAGCGCCATGTCGAGGCCGGTGCCCAGATGATGCCGGCGGGGCTCTGGCTGCGCCCGGCCTATTATGGCGCCAAGCCGCATGCCGCAGCGTCCATTGCGGCCGAGGTGCAGGCGGTGCGCAACGCCGTCGGCATGATTGATGTCTCCACCCTCGGCGGTCTTGAGATCCGCGGCCCCGATGCGGCAGCGTTTCTGGAGCGCGTCTATACTTTCGCTTTCGCCAAACAGGCCGTCGGCCGGGCGCGCTACGCCCTGATGGTGGATGAGACCGGCGTCATCATCGATGATGGGGTCGCCTGCCGGTTGCATGAACGGCATTTCTACGTCACCGCCACCACCAGCGCGGTGGATCAGGTCTATCGCCTGATGACCTTCTGGAACCAGCGCTGGCGGCTGGATGTTGATATCGCCAATGTCACCGCCGGCTATGCCGGGCTTAATATCGCGGGGCCCAAAGCCCGCGCCGTGCTGCAAAGCCTGGAGACGGATATCGATCTCTCGGCAGAGGCTTTTCCCTATATGGCGGTGCGGGTCGGAACAATCGCGGGCATTCCGGTGCGTGTGCTGCGCGTGGGTTTCGTGGGCGAACTGGGCTATGAAATCCACTGCCCCGCCGGCTTCGGCGAAGCGCTGTGGGACCGTATCGCAGACGCCGGCCGTCCCTTCGGAATCAAGCCCTTCGGCGTAGAAGCACAGCGCATCCTGCGCCTTGAAAAGGGCCATATCATCATCGGCCAGGATACGGACGGGCTGACCAATCCGCTGGAAGCCGATATGGGCTGGGCGCTCTCCAAGACCAAGCCCTTCTACCTCGGCAAGCGTGCGATCGAGATGCAGGCGGCCAAGGGCATGGCCCGCAAGCTGGTTGGCTTTGTGCTGACAGATGCGGCGGCGCCCGCGCCCAAGGAATGCCATCTCGTCATAGCAGGCGGAGACATCGCCGGGCGCGTCACTTCGGTCACCCAATCGCCATCGCTCGGCAAAGTCATCGGCCTCGCCTATGTGCCGGCCACCGCCAGCACGGTCGGCACGCGGTTCGAGATCCGCGTCGATGGCGGACGGATGGTGGCGGCGGAGATCGTTGCCCTCCCCTTCTATGACCCCGACAACACCCGCCAGGAGGGGTGAGAGATGCCGATGGCAAGCGATGTCGTGATCGTTGATCTCTCCTCACTACCCCGCCTGGGATTCAAGGGGCGGGAGACGATCGCCGCCATGCAGGCGCGCGGCGTGCAGCTGGAATCCCAACCCAACCGCGCCTTCCGTCAGCCCGATGGCAGCCTGTGCCTGGTGCTCGGGTCCAGCGATGTTTTCCTGCTCGGCGCGATGTCGGGCGAGAACGCAGCCCTGGCCGCGCTCGAAGAGGGCTGGAGCATGGAGAGCGAGACCCGCTGCTATCCCCTGCCCCGGCAGCACAGCCATGCCTGGTTCGCACTTACTGGCATAGCCGCGCCAGACGTCTTCGCCAAACTCTGCGCGGTCGATTTACGGCTGGACCATTTCCCCGATCTGGCGATTGCGCAAACCTCCGTCGCCCGCCTCGGCGCCGTGGTGCTGCGGGCTGACGGCGACACTGGCCTCACCTTCCATCTGCTTTTCGACAGCACGACCCGCGCCTATATGCAAACCTGCCTTCTGGATGCCGCGGCAGAATTCGGCGGGCGATGGGTGGCGCGTGACGCTCTGCCCTAGGTCCTCTGCTTCTGTCGGCGAGACCCGCATAGCAGACATCCGGCAGAAACCCTGTCCTTTCAGGACATGCCCCGGCATAGGCATAGGTCATGTCCGCGATCCCCGCCCATGGTGCGTTTTCGGTAGAGGACGGCCTGCCGAAGCCCGTCCGGCTCCGCGCGATGACCGCTGTCGCGCTGGCCGTTCTGCTCTCGGTGCTCGACTACACCGTGGTCAATATCGCCATGCCGAATATCGCACGCGATGTGCATGCGACAGCAGCGTCGGCGATTTGGGTCATCAACGCCTATCAGCTGGCCAATGTCATCGCCCTGCTGCCGGTCGCCTCGCTCGGTGAAAAGTTCGGCCATGCGCGCCTGTGCCGGATAGGATTGGTCACCTTCGTGGGCGCGTCACTGCTCTGCGCGGTGTCGCAGACTTTGCCGGAACTGGCCGCCGCACGCGCCCTCCAGGGTTTGGGGGGCGCCTGCATTCTGGGCGTCAACGCGGCGCTGATTCGCTATATCTATCCGGCCAAGTTTCTGGGCCGAGGCATCGCGCTGAACGGACTTGTCATCGCTCTTGGGGTCGCCCTCGGCCCTTCAGTCGCGGCGGCCGTCCTCTCCTTTGCCAATTGGAAGTGGCTTTTCCTGATCAACCTGCCCCTGGGGGCCGTCGCGATGTATTTTGCGGTCACGGCCCTGCCCGCGACGCCCCGCACGCCGGTGAAATTCGATGGGCTGAGTGCGGTCCTTCTGGCGATCGGCCTGGGTGGCATCGTGACCGGGGGCGACACCATCGCCCAAGGCGGCAGCGCTCTTTTTGCGGGTACGCTGCTTGCGGCGGGTCTCGCCAGCATGGCACTTCTGGTGCGACTGCAACTGTCTGAGCCGCATCCGCTGCTGCCCGTCGATCTCTTGGCCCGCGCGGGTTTTGCCATCGCCTTCAGCACTGGCTTCCTGGCCTTTGTCGCCTCCAACTTCTTTATCATCTCGATGCCCTTCAACCTCACCAACGTGCTGCATCGCGGCCCGGTGGAAACGGGACTGGTCATCACTGCCTGGCCAGTCGCCATCGTGCTGACCGCACCCCTGGTCGGGCGGCTGGCTGACCGCTACCCGGCGGCCTTTCTGACCTCTCTCGGCATGCTGATCACCGGTATCGGCTTTCTGCTCCTGCGCCTGCTGCCCCCGCACCCGACCGATCTGAATATCGCCTGGCGCATTGCGGTAGCCGGGTGCGGCTTCTCCATGGTGCAGCCGCCCAATAACAAGGCCATGCTCACGACGGCACCCAAGACCCGGCTATCTGGCGCCAGCGGCATGATTTCCGTCTCCCGTTTGCTGGGCCAGACCGCCGGCGGCATGCTGGTGGCGCTCACGCTCGGTTTCGCCCATCCGGCGCCCACCAAGACCTGCCTAACCTTCGCGGCGCTGGCCGCGGGCTTAGGCGCGCTGCTCAGCCTGTCACGGGTCTTCGCGCGCCAGCGCGATTGACGCCCATCGTCAGAGTAGATGACGGGATTTTGGGCATGTGCTGAAAATCTGGGCGTCTTCACTGAAGCTCGCAATGCACCGCGGTGATCCCGCCTCTCGCGACGCCATGCTGTCCTTGGCACGGGGTTTGCTTACAATTGAAGATAGGCAGCTAGGGTTCCGGTCGGCATGACCTGCTGGCGCTGGTCCGAGAGCTGCGGTCTTGCGGGAGACATCCGCAAGATGCACGGCGGGACAAAAGCCCGGGAGAGCATGGATGCGTGGGTACGCATCAGCTCTCCATTCGTACCCTCGCATCGATGAAGCGTTTTGTTCAACGATGAGGGTCTTTCATGCCGACGCGCCCGATCCGCAGTCTCGTTCTAAAGCAGGCCAGCGCCCTTGCTCGACTGGAGCGGGCCGATGCTTGACCTCAATACGCTGACGCCCGAGCAATACCGTGCCCGCTATCTAGGCTTGCAGGAGGCCGCACGGCAGCGCGCGGCGACCGCCCTGCCGCTCTCGGTCACTGCCCCGCCGCCGCTGGAACATCCGCGCAAGACCGAAACCGTGCCGCCGGGCGCCTATGTGGCACTCCGCCTCAAGCGCTTCGACGTGCTGCGCATCACCAATGACTCAGGCACGCCCGGCGCGGCCCTGTTTCTGTGGAACGCCGATGATGTCTCCGAGCGCTACAACGCCGGTGACACGGTGAAGCTGCAATGGACCACCAACCTCACCACCGGGCGCGTGCTGTTTTCCGATATGGGCCGCGTGCTGGCCTCCATCACCGCCGATACCAGCGCAGGGCATGATAGTATCGTGGGTCCCAATGGGCCGGCGCAGGCCGGGGCAGACGCCAATGGGCGCGACAATCTGCGCCTGGCCGGCGCCAAATTCGGCCTGACGCGGCGCGATCTGGGCCCGGCGGTCAGCCTGTTTTCCAAGATTGCAACCGACGAGGGCGGACGCTTCCATTTTCAGGCCGCACCCACGCCGGGTGCTATGGTCGAATTGCGAGCGGAGCAGAATCTGCTGGTTGCCCTGTCCAATACCCCGCATGCACTGAGCCCTACGGCCGCTGCCACCGGCCCGATCAGCATCGCGATCGCGCATCGGCCGCCTGCCGCGGATGACCTGTGCCGGCATTTCACCGAGGAGGCCATCCGCGGCTTCATCAACACGGATGAGGTGTTTTCCTGATGACCGTGATCATGGACACGACGCTGCCTGCCCGCGCGCCCTTCTCCGCGATGCTGAAGGCAGGGCAGCTTTTGCGCATCATCGACCTGGAAAGCCAGCAGGCGGTGGATGCGCTGTTTTACAACGCGCAAGATTGTTCCGAGCGCTACTCGGCTCAGGACACGCTGGCCATGCAGGCCGCAAGCGGCGGCCCCTATTATCTGCAAACCGGCTCCGTTTTGCGCAGCAATGAAGGAAGCGCGATGCTGACGGTGGTCGCCGACAGCTGCGGCTTTCATGACACTTCCGCCGGAGCCTGTTCCTGCGAAGCCAATACCGTGCGCTTCGGGCATGAAACCCGCTTCATGCATGCCTGCCGGGAAAACTTCCTGACTGAGCTGGCCAAATACGGCATGGGGAAGCGCGATCTCGTCTCCAACGTAAACTTTTTCATGAATGTGCCGATCCGCCCCAATGGCGAGCTGACGGTCGATGACGGCGTGTCGGAGCCGGGCGGTGAGGTCGTGCTGCGGGCGGAGATGGATGTGCTTGTGCTTATCTCCAACTGTCCGCAGGTCAACAATCCCTGCAACGGTTTCCGACCCACGCCGATCCGCATCATCATCTCAGAAGATTGAAGCCCCGTGGCTATGTTCAGAAAAATACTCATCGCCAACCGGGGCGAGATTCTGGTTCGTATCTGCAAGACGCTGCGGGCGATGAATATCGCCTCGGTCGCCGTGTATTCCGAGCCGGATCGCTTTGCGTCGGGGGTTCTGGCAGCGGATGAGGCGGTCGCCATTGGCCCCGCACCCGCCGCACAAAGCTATCTCAATATCGCGGCGATCATCGCGGCCTGCAAAGCGACGGGCGCGGAAGCTGTGCATCCGGGCTATGGGTTTCTGTCTGAGCGCGTGGAATTCGCACAAGCCCTGGCGAAGGAAGGCATTACCTTCATCGGGCCCAGGCCGGCGCATTTGCGGGATTTCGGCCTTAAGCACACCGCCCGCGCCCTGGCGCAGCAGGCAGGCGTGCCGATGCTGCCCGGCTCCGGTCTGCTCGCCAGCGTGGGCGAGGCTTTGCAGGAAGCCGCGCGCATCACCTATCCCGTCATGCTCAAAAGCTCGGCAGGCGGCGGCGGCATCGGCATGGTGCTCTGCCACACGCCTGAAGAATTATCCCAGGCCTTTGACAGCGTGGGACGACTGGCCGCGAATAACTTCGGCAATGCCTCGCTTTTCCTGGAACGCTATGTCGCGCAAGCCCGGCATATCGAGGTGCAGATTTTTGGCGACGGCACAGGCAAAGTCGTGGCCTTAGGGGCGCGGGACTGTTCCCTGCAGCGACGTCACCAGAAGGTGATTGAGGAGACGCCGCCGCCGAATATCTCGGCTGGCGTATTGGACCGGATGCAGGGCGCAGCCATCGCCCTCGCCGGCTCCGTCGCGTACGAATCCGCCGGCACCGTCGAATTCGTCTATGATGCCGCGGCTGAGCAATTCTATTTCCTGGAGGTCAATACCCGCCTTCAGGTGGAACACGGCGTCACGGAAGCGGTTTTCGGCGTCGATCTGGTCGCGTGGATGATTGCCCAAGCGGCCGGCGACTTCGTGCTGCCCGAACAAAGCAGCCTGCGCGCCCAGGGTGCCGCGATCGAAGCGCGGATCTATGCCGAAATACCAGAGGAGGATTTCCGCCCGGCCAGCGGCGTGGTTACCCATTTTCGCGCGCCACCCGGTTTACGTGTGGATAGCTGGGTGGAATCGGGCGCCACGGTTTCCCCTTTCTACGACCCGATGATCGCGAAATTCATCGCAACCGGCGCCACGCGCGATGCGGCGATCACCGCTTTGCAGGCCGGTCTGACGGACGCCGATATCAGCGGCATCGAAACCAATGCCCGTTATTGCGCCGCCGTGCTTGATCTGCCGGATTTTCGTGCCGGCACAATGACGACGAAAACCCTGGCGCATTTCGCCTATGCTGCTGAGAGCATCGCCGTGCTGGATGGCGGCGCGCAATCCTCTCTGCAAAGCCTGCCGGGCCGGCTGGGTTTTTGGGAAGTCGGGATACCGCCGAGCGGTCCGGTCGATAGCCGCAGTTTTGCGGCCGCCAACGCCTTGCTGGGCAATACGCCCGGCACCACCGCGCTCGAACTCACGCTGACCGGCCCGACCCTCAAGTTTTTTGCGCCCGCCACGATCGCGCTGACCGGCGCCAAGATGGAGGCGCGGCTGGATGGCGCGCCCTTCCCGCACAATCAGGCAGTTGCGGTGTCAGCGGGGCAGATCGTCAGTCTTGGTTCGATTGGCGGAGCGGGACAGCGCAGCTATCTGGCCGTCAAGGGCGGCATCGCGGCGCCCGCCTATCTCGGCAGCACGGCTACTTTCAGCCTTGGCGGCTTCGGCGGACACACTGGCGGTGTGCTGAAAGCGGGCGATACGCTGCGTCTTGCGCATGATGCCACAGGGGCGCCAGGGCAACCCGAATTTTGCACGCTCACGCATGATTGGAAGATCGCCGTCCGCTACGGACCGCATGGAGCGCCGGATTTCTTCCAGGAAGCCGATATCGAGACGATTTTCTCATCAACCTATGAAGTCCATCACAACTCCGCCCGCACCGGTGTAAGGCTGATCGGCCCCAAACCCGCCTGGGCGCGGCGCGACGGTGGCGACGCCGGGCTGCATCCGTCCAATATTCATGACAATGCCTATGCCGTGGGCGCAATCGACTTCACTGGTGACATGCCGATCCTGCTCGGCCCCGATGGCCCGTCGCTGGGCGGCTTTGTCTGCCCCGCGGTCATCACCAAATCCGACCTGTGGAAAATGGGGCAGCTAAAGCCCGGTGATAAGGTGCGCTTCATCCGTGCCGATGATGACCCTGCTATCCTCAGCCGGGAGGGCGATATCGTCATTCGCCGCGCGGGTGACGAGAATATCCTCATCGAATTCGGCACGCAGGTACTGGATTTTGAACTCCGGCTGCGGGTGCAGGCGCTACGCGACGCGTTGGAAGCGCAGCACATTGAAGGCATCATTGATCTGACGCCGGGCATCCGGTCACTGCAGATACACTTCGACTCCGATGTCATCGCGCGTGATGACGTGCTCGCTTTGGTGACGGCGACGTTGCCAGCTCTGCCGGCACCCGAAGACATGGTGGTGAAAAGCCGCACGCTTTACCTGCCGCTGTCCTGGAATGATCCGCTGATCCAGCTGGCCATGCGCAAATATCAGGAGACGACGCGGCCGGATGCGCCCTGGTGCCCGGACAATATCGAATTCATCCGCCGCATCAACGGACTCGAGACGATAGAGGCGGTCAAACGCATCATCTTCGATGCATCCTATGTGGTATTGGGTCTGGGTGACGTCTATCTCGGCGCACCTGTCGCCACACCCTACGATCCGCGCCACCGGCTGGTGACGACCAAATACAATCCGGCCCGACCCTGGACACCGCAAAACGCGGTCGGCATCGGCGGCGCCTATATGTGCATCTATGGCATGGAGGGACCTGGCGGCTACCAGCTGTTCGGCCGCACGCTGCAGGTTTGGAACACTCATCGCACCACGCCACCCTTCGCGCCCGGACATCCTTGGCTGCTGCGCCATTTTGACCAAATTCGTTTTTTCGAGGTGACGTCGGAAGCGCTAGATGACGCGCGCGACAAATTTCTGCACGGTAGATACGAGATCAGGATCGAGGAGCAAAGCTTTTCACTCGCGGAATACCGACAATTCTGCGCCGAAAATGCCGCTTCGATCGATGCGTTTCAGGCAAAGCAACGAACGGCCTTCGCGGCCGAGCGTGCGGATTGGGTGGCAAGGGGTCTGCATCGGTTTGAAGAGCGTGAAGCGGCGCCACCGCCGGAAGAAGCGCCGCTCGCGGCCGGACAGCGCGCGGTTGCCTCCCCCGTCCCCGGTAGCGTCTGGCAGATTTTGGTCGAGCCAGGCGCGAAGATTGCCGCAGGCGACCCGGTAATGATCATCGAATCGATGAAGATGGAAGTGCAAGTGCGCAGCCCTGCAGATGGAATTGTGCAGAGTCTATCAGCCGAAAAAGGGCAGATCGTGCGCGCGGGACAGCGCATCGGCGTCATCGCAGCATGATGTCACGAAGCCTTCCGTCACCCTGCGCCGCGGTGGCATTGTTTTTGCTTTCTGCACTCTGCGTTGTTCAAAATTCTTCAATGCAATGAATGAGGTTTTCATGAAGTCGGCATCTCGAATTGCGACGATGTTTGCTCTGGCCGCACTTGCCCTCGGCAGTGCTGTAGCCCCGGTGAAGGCAGCGACGCCCTTGCGCATCGGCTACTCTGATTGGCCAGGATGGACCCCATGGCAGATCGCCGTCGACAAAGGCTGGTTCAAGGAAGCCGGCGTCGATGTGGAAATGCAGTGGTTTGACTACTCGGCCTCGCTGGACGCCTTTGCGGCCGGCAAGCTGGATGGTGATTTTGTGGCCAATGGCGACGGTCTCTCCACCGGCGCCAATGGCGCGAAGAATGTCCTGATCATGCTGACCGACTATTCCAGCGGCAATGACCAGATCGTCGCCAAGCCTGGCATTACCAGCATCAAGGATCTGGCCGGAAAGAAAGTCGGCATCGAAGTCGGCGTGGTCGAACATCTTTTGCTGGAACATGCGCTCAAGGCCAATGGCATGGCGCTCAGTGCCGTAACTTTGGTCAATACGGTCACCAATAATACGCCGCAGGTTCTAGGCTCTGGCGCTGTCGCGGCGATCGGAGCATGGCAGCCGGTGGCCGATCAGGCGCGCATGGCGCTGCCCGGCTCACGCGCTGTCTATACCTCGGCTCAAGCTCCTGGCCTGATTTTTGACGGTCTTGCGGTGTCACCGATCAGCCTGAAGGAAAATCCGCAATCCTGGATGAAGGTCATCCAGGTCTGGTATTGCATTCTCGCCTATATCAATGACCCCAAAACCCATGCTGATGCGATCAAGATCATGGCCGCGCGCGACGGCGTGACCCCGCAGATCTATCAGCGCTACGTCAAGGGCACCCATCTGCTGAGCCTTGCCGAAGCCCGTGCCGCTTTCAAGAAGAGTGACTCGCTGTCGTCCATCTACGGTTCCGATGCCAATGCCGATGCCTTCAATGTCCGCAACGGCGTCTACAAGACCCCGCAAAACATTGCTGACTATGTCGATGCATCCCTGGTCGAAGGCTTTAAGGAGAGCAACTAAGTGTCTCAGGTCTCGGACGTCATGGCGCGCCCGACCTCCGAGGCCGCCTCTACCCCGACGGAGGTCGTGCCCGGGCAGTGGTTCCGGGTGCGGGCACCGCTGACGCGGCGCCTGCGCCTTCTGCTCGCCGTTCTATCCTTCGTGCTACCCATCGCCCTCTGGTCTGCCGTGAGCTACGTGCCCTTCATCTGGCATCCTGACATTCTGATTTCAGATCCTGGCGAGGTCGATTATTTCCTGCCCGGCATGCGGGTCGATAAGGCGACCTTCGCGCAAGAACTGGCCAACGCGCGCGCGCAGCATAGCGCTCTGCCCGCCGGCCAGCCGTGCAACCCGGTCTATCTGCCCTCGCCCGGCGCGGTGCTGGCCGCCTTCTTCGTATCCTTCACCACGCCGCCCGCCGATCAGAACGGGCTGTGGCTGCATCAAAGTCTTTGGCTGAGCATCCAGACCATATTTTGGGGCTTTGTCATCTCCTCTCTGATCGGCGTGCCCCTCGGCATTCTCTGCGGTGCCCATAGCGGCATGGCGCGTCTGGTGGAGCCCTTCGTCGAGTTCTTCCGCTATCTCCCCGCGCCCGCCTTCGGCACGCTGGCAGTGGCGGTCCTTGGCATCTATTCCGGGCCGAAAATCGCCATCATCGTCATCGGCACTTTGTTCCAGCAAATTTTGATCATCGCCAATACAACGCGAAAATCCGACTTTTCCCTGGTTGAAGCCGCCTTGACCCTGGGCTCAAAAAATCTGCGTCTTCTGAGTCATGTGATCATCCCAAGCGTCTTGCCGGATCTCTATCGCGACCAGCGCATCCTGCTTGGCTGGGCCTGGACCTATCTGATCGTGGCGGAACTGATTGGCGCCACGACCGGCATTTCGCTTTTTATCACCCAACAGGCGCGGTACCAGCACTATGCCAATGTCTACGCAGCCATCGCCATGATCGGCATTCTGGGCCTGGGGACAGATCTGGTGCTGGCAGCCCTTGGCCGCAAGCTCTTCCCCTGGGATCGCGGCGGCGCCTGATACGACTGGCAAGAGGACCGCGCAGGATGTCGCAAACCCTATCCTATCTCGATCAATCGCCGGCGGTCATCGAACGTCTGAACCGGATGAAGGCGCGTGACGTCATTCTGCAGGTCGATGGTCTGACCAAGACCTTTCAAAGCGGGCAGCGCCAGATCACGGCGCTTGAGAATGTCTCTTTTGCCGCACACCGGCGTGAATTCGTCTGCATCATCGGTCCCTCGGGCTGCGGCAAATCAACCCTGGTGCGGATCTTGGCGGGGCTCGAGACACCCACAAGCGGCCAGGTGCTGGTCGATGGCCGCATCGTGCAGGGACCCGGGCGCGACCGTGGCATGGTCTTCCAGGGCTACACGCTGTTTCCCTGGCTGACGGTGCGGAAAAACGTGATGTTCGGCCTGCGCATGAACAATGTCAGCCGCGCCGAGGCCGCACGGCAGGCGGACGAATGGCTCGGTCTGATCGGCCTCGAGAAATTCGCCGATGCTTATCCCCACCAGCTCTCGGGCGGCATGAAGCAGCGCGTCGCCATTGTCCGCGCCCTTGCCAACCGCCCGCGTGTCCTGCTGATGGACGAGCCTTTCTCCGCGCTGGATGCGCAGACCCGGGCGCGCATGCAGTCCTACCTTCTCGATATCTGGAGAAACGTCGATATCACCGTGGTTTTCATTACGCATGATCTCGACGAGGCCATCTTTCTGGCAGACCGCATCATCGTCCTCTCCGCTCATCCCGGCCGATTGAACGAATTGATCGAAGTCCCGCTGGAGCGTCCCAGGCGGGCGGACCATCTGGCATCCGACGCCTTTGCGGCCACCAAGGCGCGGCTGGAATGGCTCATTCATCCACCCAGTCAGACGGGTGCGGAGGACGAGGTCTATCCCTCCGTCCCACTGCTGACCGATGTTCATGATTCGATCGAGTGACTGGATGTAGGGTGGGGCCGCCGAACCCATCCCGGCCGCAGGCCTATGGCCCATATCCATAGCATCTCTCCAGCATCCGATCGCCATTCATCCTGATACCGCGCTGACGGCGGAGGTCGGGCAAGGGATGATGCACGGCCGCGGCAGTTCGGCCCTTATCCGTGATCCTTAAAGCGCTCTTAACTCCGCGCTTTGTTGCACGCCAAAAACATCAACTATTCAAACTTTCCTGATCCGACCGAGGAGATTGCATAGCTGCTTCGCTTTCCATTTGGCATGGAAAACTTGGCAGGACTCACGCGAATGAGAGGCCGACACCCCCGATAAAATCGCTTCAGGGATAGGACTCGAACGCCAATGGCCTCCATCACCAGTCTTTCACCGTCACAAATCGCGGCACTGCCGACGAGTTCTATCGCTGCCTTATCAACGGCCAATATCGCGCTATTGACCACGGCGCAGGCGGCGGCGCTGACCTCGATTCAGCTGCCTGCGCTTGGGACGGCAGGCGTTGTTGCCCTTGGCACGACCTTTGACTCTCTCAGCACAACTGGGCTTTCCGGCCTGACCTCGGCTGAGGCCGCGGCGATCGGCACCGGCGCCGTGGCGGGGCTCGCATCCAATCAAATCGCCGCCCTTAGCAGCGCAGCATTGGGTGGCATCGGTACCAATTTTTCGGCGATCACCACCAGCGCCCTCGCCGGGTTGACGACAAGCCAGATATCAAACCTCACGACGACCGATATTGCCGCCATCACCTCCGGCCAGGCGGGCGTGCTCACCAGCGCCCAGGTCAAAGGCCTCACCTCGGCCGACTTCGCCAAGCTCACCAATGCTGCCGTCACTGCGCTGACCGTCGGCGCCGTCGGCGCGCTGACCACCGCCACGCTCTCCGGCCTCACCACCGGCCAGGCGGCCGTGCTGGGTACCGCCCAGGTCGCGGCGCTTGGTTCGAGCCAGGTTGCCGTGCTCGGGGCCGCCAATGTCTCCGCCCTCAGCACCAATGCCGACTCGCTCACCAATGGTGCTGTCGCCGGCCTCACCTCGGCCGAAGCCGCAGCACTCAGCACCGCGACCGTTGCCGGTCTTGTCTCCGGCCAGGTCAGTGCACTCACCACCGCTGCCATCTCCGGCCTCGGTGCCAATATCTCCGCCGTCACCAATGCCGCCCTCGCCGGTCTCTCCTCTGGCCAGGTCGCGGCCCTCACCACGACGGAAGCCGGCGCCATCACCTCCGGCCAGGCAGGCGTGCTCACCAGCGCCCAGGTCAAGGGCCTCACCTCGGCCGACTTCGCCAAGCTCACCAATGCTGCCGTCACCGCGCTGACCGTCGGCGCCGTCGGCGCGCTGACCACCGCCACGCTCTCCGGCCTCACCACCGGCCAGGCGGCCGTGCTGGGCACCGCCCAGGTCGCGGCCCTCGGTTCATCGCAGGTTGCCGTGCTCGGCGCCGCCAATGTCTCCGCCCTCAGCACCAATGCCGACTCGCTCACCAATGGTGCTGTCGCCGGCCTCACCTCGGCCGAAGCCGCAGCACTCAGCACCGCGACCGTTGCCGGTCTTGTCTCCGGCCAGGTCAGTGCACTCACCACCGCTGCCATCTCCGGCCTCGGTGCCAATATCTCCGCCGTCACCAATGCCGCCCTCGCCGGTCTCTCCTCTGGCCAGGTCGCGGCCCTCACCACGACGGAAGCCGGCGCCATCACCTCCGGCCAGGCAGGCGTGCTCACCAGCGCCCAGGTCAAGGGCCTCACCTCGGCCGACTTCGCCAAGCTCACCAATGCTGCCGTCACCGCGCTGACCGTCGGCGCCGTCGGCGCGCTGACCACCGCCACGCTCTCCGGCCTCACCACCGGCCAGGCGGCCGTGCTGGGCACCGCCCAGGTCGCGGCCCTCGGTTCATCGCAGGTTGCCGTGCTCGGCGCCGCCAATGTCTCCGCCCTCAGCACCAATGCCGACTCGCTCACCAATGGTGCTGTCGCCGGCCTCACCTCGGCCGAAGCCGCAGCACTCAGCACCGCGACCGTTGCCGGTCTTGTCTCCGGCCAGGTCAGTGCACTCACCACCGCTGCCATCTCCGGCCTCGGTGCCAATATCTCCGCCGTCACCAATGCCGCCCTCGCCGGTCTCTCCTCTGGCCAGGTCGCGGCCCTCACCACGACGGAAGCCGGCGCCATCACCTCCGGCCAGGCAGGCGTGCTCACCAGCGCCCAGGTCAAGGGCCTCACCTCGGCCGACTTCGCCAAGCTCACCAATGCTGCCGTCACCGCGCTGACCGTCGGCGCCGTCGGCGCGCTGACCACCGCCACGCTCTCCGGCCTCACCACCGGCCAGGCGGCCGTGCTGGGCACCGCCCAGGTCGCGGCGCTTGGTTCGAGCCAGGTTGCCGTGCTCGGCGCCGCCAATGTCTCCGCCCTCAGCACCAATGCCGACTCGCTCACCAATGGCGCTATCGCCGGCCTGACCTCGGCCGAAGCCGCGGCGCTGAGTACCGCGACCGTCGCCGGTCTTGTCTCCGGTCAGGTCAGTGCACTCACCACCGCTGCCATCTCCGGCCTCGGTGCCAATATCTCCGCCGTCACCAATGCCGCCCTCGCCGGTCTCTCCTCTGGCCAGGTCGCGGCCCTCACCACGACGGAAGCCGGCGCCATCACCTCCGGCCAGGCAGGCGTGCTCACCAGCGCCCAGGTCAAGGGCCTCACCTCGGCCGACTTCGCCAAACTCACCAATGCTGCCGTCACTGCGCTGACCGTCGGCGCCGTCGGTGCGCTCACCACGGCGACCCTCTCCGGTCTGACCACCGGCCAGGCGGCCGTGCTGGGTACCGCCCAGGTCGCGGCGCTTGGTTCGAGCCAGGTTGCCGTGCTCGGGGCCGCCAATGTCTCCGCCCTCAGCACCAATGCCGACTCGCTCACCAATGGTGCTGTCGCCGGCCTCACCTCGGCCGAAGCCGCAGCACTCAGCACCGCGACCGTTGCCGGTCTTGTCTCCGGCCAGGTCAGTGCACTCACCACCGCTGCCATCTCCGGCCTCGGTGCCAATATCTCCGCCGTCACCAATGCCGCCCTCGCCGGTCTCTCCTCTGGCCAGGTCGCGGCCCTCACCACGACGGAAGCCGGCGCCATCACCTCCGGCCAGGCAGGCGTGCTCACCAGCGCCCAGGTCAAGGGCCTCACCTCGGCCGACTTCGCCAAGCTCACCAATGCTGCCGTCACCGCGCTGACCGTCGGCGCCGTCGGCGCGCTGACCACCGCCACGCTCTCCGGCCTCACCACCGGCCAGGCGGCCGTGCTGGGCACCGCCCAGGTCGCGGCCCTCGGTTCATCGCAGGTTGCCGTGCTCGGCGCCGCCAATGTCTCCGCCCTCAGCACCAATGCCGACTCGCTCACCAATGGTGCTGTCGCCGGCCTCACCTCGGCCGAAGCCGCAGCACTCAGCACCGCGACCGTTGCCGGTCTTGTCTCCGGCCAGGTCAGTGCACTCACCACCGCTGCCATCTCCGGCCTCGGTGCCAATATCTCCGCCGTCACCAATGCCGCCCTCGCCGGTCTCTCCTCTGGCCAGGTCGCGGCCCTCACCACGACGGAAGCCGGCGCCATCACCTCCGGCCAGGCAGGCGTGCTCACCAGCGCCCAGGTCAAGGGCCTCACCTCGGCCGACTTCGCCAAGCTCACCAATGCTGCCGTCACCGCGCTGACCGTCGGCGCCGTCGGCGCGCTGACCACCGCCACGCTCTCCGGCCTCACCACCGGCCAGGCGGCCGTGCTGGGCACCGCCCAGGTCGCGGCGCTTGGTTCGAGCCAGGTTGCCGTGCTCGGCGCCGCCAATGTCTCCGCCCTCAGCACCAATGCCGACTCGCTCACCAATGGCGCTATCGCCGGCCTGACCTCGGCCGAAGCCGCGGCGCTGAGTACCGCGACCGTCGCCGGTCTTGTCTCCGGTCAGGTCAGTGCACTCACCACCGCTGCCATCTCCGGCCTCGGTGCCAATATCTCCGCCGTCACCAATGCCGCCCTCGCCGGTCTCTCCTCTGGCCAGGTCGCGGCCCTCACCACGACGGAAGCCGGCGCCATCACCTCCGGCCAGGCAGGCGTGCTCACCAGCGCCCAGGTCAAGGGCCTCACCTCGGCCGACTTCGCCAAACTCACCAATGCTGCCGTCACCGCGCTGACCGTCGGCGCCGTCGGCGCGCTGACCACCGCCACGCTCTCCGGCCTCACCACCGGCCAGGCGGCCGTGCTGGGCACCGCCCAGGTCGCGGCGCTTGGTTCGAGCCAGGTTGCCGTGCT
>NZ_JBYQFD010000003.1:0-19537 GCF_057837225.1 Acidisoma sibiricum
GACGAAAACCTTGACCGTGGTGCATCTGAATCCCGTGCTGCTACTTTTTAGGGGGGCCAAATAGCTCGTCATCATTTGGAACCCGGGTAACAAAGACCTCACGCCGTTCACTCGGGTCGGGCAGCCCCTCCAGGTGCCGCCATTCTTTTGATCCTGGGGGCGGTCCTGTTCGCTCCGCCGGCATAGGTTCGTTTTGGACGGCCTCGGCCGTGCGAGTGCGATCCGGCTGGTTACGGCGTGTCACGGGGATCGCATCGACGTAACGGCGCACGACCTTCGTGAAATGCGCGTATGTGATCTCAAGCTTGGCTTGATGCTCCTCGTAGATTTGGCGCAGCGGCATTCCACGATCCATCTCGGCGCGAATGGTGTCTCGGAGGGCAATGACCCCCATCCGGCCTCGCCCGTAGCGGCGGTCTTTTGAAACCATCGGTGGCATTGAGACCTTCCTTACGAAGCTGACGCATCGACTGGCCCGAGAATGCAATTCTCGGCAACTCTTAGCAATTGATATGCCTGCAAGCGTCATATTTGGCAAATAATGGCAATACAATGCAACTCTTTACAACTCCGCTCCCCTTAGGGAGAGAAATTGCGCTGAATGATGCTTCTGGTGCCGTCTATAGCGTAAATAATTAGGGCAAGTTGGGCATTTGTGGCCACAAATGTGTTGCGCCGGAGGCGGCGGGGATGCTTACTCGCGCCTGCGGCTCTCGACGCTGAACAGGCGCTGCGCGCGCAATAGGGTGAGGGACAGCAGAGTTTGCGACCTGAGAGGACCCATGATCGCCAGGCCGCGGCCGGCCGCCAAACCGAGGATCAGGCATCGGCCGGCCGCGCCGAGCTTGTGAAACTTCGCGTCAGCGCGGCCGAGCGCGCGGCGATCGAGGCGGGTGCTGCGCGGGTGCAGATGACGATCTCCGCATACCTGCGGGCACTTGGCACGGGATATAGCCCACCGAGCAAAGTGGACATCCGAGCCGTCCACGAGCTGGCGCTGGCGCGCGCCGATCTCGGCCGCCTTGGTGGGCTGCTTAAATTGCGCCTGAAAGATCAGGACGGGCAGGGGGCCGAGGCCCGGTCGATCGATCAGCTCCTGGCTGAGATCGAGCGTGGTGTGGCTGATCTCAAAGCGACGATCCGCCAGCTATGATTGCCAAGCAGGTTCCCTCTCCCCAGGGTGGCGGGCGCTTCGGCGACCTCGGGGCCTATATCACCGATGGGAAGCGCCATGCTGTCTGGCTCGGCCCGGAAGGCGAGGGGGCGGAGTGGTCACGGCTTGGGAGCTACGTCATCGACCAGGCCAATGATGGGCAGAAAGTTGCCGCCGCTTGGATGAGCAATATTGAAGACGACGATCTTGCCTGGGGGATCAAAGCGGTTGAAGCCACGCAAGCCCTGGCCCGCCCGGGCGCCGGGGGTGGCGAGGGCAAGACCATGCACCTGGTCGTGTCCCTGGCGCCCGGTGAGCAGCTGGATCTCGCTTCGATGAAGGAGATCGAGGCGCGGGTAGCCGACCGGCTCGGTCTTCGGGAGCATCAGCGGATCGCGGCTATCCACCAGAACACCGACTGCATGCACATGCACATCGCCATCAACAAGGTGCATCCGGAAACGCTGCGGACGGTGACGCCGTTCCAATCGCACAACAAGCTGCGGGCGCTCTGCCGGGAACTCGAGATCGAACACGATCTGACCCCCACCTCCATCGGTCGCGACGCACAGCGGCATATGTCGGAGGATGCCGCCCGGATGGAGATCCACCAGGGCCGCGAGAGCTTCACGACCTGGGCGCAGGAGAAGGCGCGGGCGCCACTGCTGGCTGCCCGTGACGCGGGGCAGGGGTGGCAGGCGGTTCATGAGGCTGCGGCCAGGCTCGGCCTTGAGATCAAGCCGCGCGGCGCCGGGCTGGTGGCAAGCCCCGTGGGATCTGTGGGCTACGGCATCAAGGCGAGCGCGATCGACCGGGGGCTCGGCATCAAGGCGATGACGGATCGCTTGGGCGACTACCAGGCGCCGCAGGCTGGGCGGCCGCTTCCTGAGGCGCAGGATCGCTATACGAGTGAGCCTCTGCAGAAAGGTGCGGCGGTCAAAGGGCTGTCTGAGGCCTATGAGCGGGCGAGGGCGCAGGCTCTCAAGGATCGCGAGACTGCTTTCAAGGCGATGCAGGCCGAGCAGGGTGATTATCGCAAGCGGCTCGATGCATGGGCTGACGGTGAGCGTCAGCGCATCCGGCACGGACGGTTCTCGGCCTTCGATCCGGACAAATACGGCAAGCTCCGCGATGTCAGCGCGCAGCGGGCCAAGCTGCAAGTCGAGGCCCGCGAGGAGCGGCGGAAGGCCAGCCAGAAAATCCGCGACACACACAAAATCCCGACGTGGCAGGGCTTCTTGGAGCAGCGCGCCCATGCCGGTGACGAAGCTGCTTTGAAGACGCTGCGGCAAGGTCAGGACCGGCGAAAAATCTTCACCGATACCCTGGTGTCGGCGGAGACCGCGGCACAGGCGCGGCACGTTATCCGATGGCGCCGGACGCGCATGGTGCAGCGCGACGGCACGGTCGCCTATACGCTCATGGACGGTGGGAAGGTCCGGGACGGTGCCGAGGGTATCGGGGTTTGGACGGAAACGCGGGGTGCGGCGGCGCTGGCGGTGCAGTTAGCGGAACGGCGCTTTGGTCAATCCAAACTGAAGGTGGCAGGGACCGACCAGTTCAAGCGTTGGATGGTGGAAGAGGCCGTGCGGCACAACGCGCCCGTGACCTTCACCGATCCAGGTCTGGAGGCGCTGCGTCAGACGCTTGCCGTCGAAAAGCGCAATGCCCAGGACGTCGCTGATGTCCAACAGCATGTGGCGCAGGCGAGCCCCGCACCTCCGGGCAAATCTGCCGAAACCTATAAGGCGTGGGAGGCTGAGGACACGGGCACCTTTGTTTACGAAGGCGGGGTGCGGCTGCGCGATGGCGCAACCGCGAGCCTTTGGAGACAAGGCAGCAAAATGGTGTTCCTGCGGGAGAATGGTTCACGAGAAGCCACGGCTCACCTCAAACCCGGTGACACCGCCGAGTTGCAGGTGGACGGGATCAAAAGGGTCGGTGGAAAACGCATCCGCCTATGATCTTTCGGAGGGCACGCGTGAGAAATGCCGGGCGCGGCGGCCGAGTGATCCCGTTTCGCGCCGTGCTGACCAGAGCAAACCCGCTCATCAAAAGACGAATCGAAAAAGAAATTCTAGGCAGCTTACAAAGTGCTGAATCGCCGATACTTGCCGACAGCACTTAGAGAAAGACAAGCGCCCGCAGTTTGGAAGCTGCGGGCGCAGCCAGTCTGGTGCACCGGCCGGAATTGGAGTCTGGGGGCGCTGCCGGCGTCACTCACAGGCCAGATTTGGACGCTGTGGGTGCAGCCAGCCTGGCGCACGGGCCGGAATTGGAGTCTGGGGGCGCCGACGCCTCGCACACTGGCCAGATATGGAGCCTGTTCGCAAGCTGCATTGGGCGAGACAAGGTGGGGCCAGATTGATGTCGCGAGGGCGCATGACACAGATGGCGAAATTATTTAACAACGGTCGCAGCCAGGCGGTGCGCTTGCCGGCGGCCTATCGTTTCGAGGGTACGGAAGTTTTTATCCGCAAGGACCCGCAGACTGGCGACGCCCGACGCGATGCACGCTGAAATCCGCGCCCATGGCGAATTGCAGCTAGCGTAACTCTAACCCCTTATTCTTGACAACCGATCTTATCGGGATCGTGGGCTTTGGGCGTTTTCCGAACTCACCACCTCCCACATGATGACGTCCTTTTATCATGTGGGACTGGGGATTAATAAAGTGTCTGCTTAAGGCGTCAAGCTGACGCTCGCTAGGCATGTCCCCAATGGCCGCTTCCCACTCCTCCGAAACATACGTTGTCGCGCTTGTCGTAAACTATACGACAGATCAAAGATTGCTCGCGCAATCACGGCAACATCAAATCAGCTCTTGGCCGATAGGGGAACCGAAACTGACCTCTCCATGGACATTTTCTGGGGTAATTCCCCTCACAAGTGTAGCCAAAGCTTCCTTGTTAGGCGTCGTTCCTAAAGCGCGGTAGAGCGTTGCCCGATGCACGCCAAGCAGCTTCGCGACCTCTGACACGGGGCGGTTTTCCTGCTCCACGAGCTGACGAGCATGGGCAATTTTCTCGGCCGAAAGTGACGGCTTCGGTCCGAAACGAACGCCGCGGGCTTTGGCGGCGATACGGCCAGCACTAGTGCGCTCGACGATCAGAGACCGCTCGAAGTCGGCTATCCCGGCGAACACGGTCAGCACCATGCGCCCGGCCGGTGTCGTGGTATCAGCCCAAGGCTCGGCAAGGGAGCGCAGCCCGGCACCGGCTTCCTTGATACGCTCCGCGATCTCCAACAGATCGCGGGTGGAGCGGGCGAGCCGATCCAGGCGCGTGACCGTCACCACGTCGCCTGCGCGCAGATGCTCAAGCAATCGCCCCAGCTCGGGCCGGTCGCGCTTCGCCCCGCTGACTTTTTCCTCAAAAATGCGGGTGCAGCCGGCCCCACGCAACGCACCTCGCTGCTGGGTGAGGCCCTGACCCTGGGTGGAGACGCGTGCATAGCCGATTAAGGGGCCGGCAGGAGGCTTTCGAGGCATGGATGGCCTGTCGCAAATCTTGTTGCATGGTTTCTATCACTGGCGACAAAGTTATGCGACACAAAAATTCCAGATAGGGCGGGGCTGGGGCGAAGTGTTGCAGGTTTTACGACAAGCGCGACACCAATGTCGCAGTTGGGTGGGAAGCGGACTGGTAGCTTTCGGGCAAAGGGAGCGGCTACCAGACATTCGCCGCCGATATCTGCACAGACTAGACGATTGATATCCTGCGCCTTAGTCGATGGTGCGTGATTCTTGAGTTTTGTACATTCTCGGAGCGCCGGAACGAAGCGCTCCACTCAGCCCTGGAATTCTGGATCGTCTGGCGTCGGAGGCAGCGGTAGCGGCGGCGACCTGCCCTCAGTTGAAATCTTCAGGCATAGCGTATCGAAAAGCCCCTTAGCTCGAACGCAAATCCGTGTAACAGCTTCGATCCGGTCGAGCGGAAAATGCTCGCTGTTGACCCCACCAAGCTCAACTGGAATCCGGTAGGAGACGACGATGGGCGTCGTGAGGTCTATTGTCATCCATACACCGTGCGCCATTTTGTTGCGGGCTTCGATGGCGGTGCGGATCGCGGTCCACGCCTCGCTAGTCGTTTGCTCGTTGGCGTGGAGCGGAAGGCGATAACGTTCAGAAAACTTTTTCGCCAGTTCCATTTTGTCCTTTGTCTCGATCCGAGTCAAAAGCTTCCCGTCGTCGGTTGACAAGCCGAGCAAGTCCCAAATGAACTGCTCCGCGCTCATCTCCATGTCGGAAAATGCCATGATCGCGTCGGCCATGGCGAGCTTGATCTTATCGGGGACGCCTTTCGAAAGGCGCTTAGTGTCGGACAAGTGCTGTTGCACCGTCTTATTGCCTTTGGCCGATCCCGGCTTAGGCTTCTTGGTGCGTGGATTCTTCGGCGGTAGGTCGACCATAGGACTGTCTAGATCAAAAGCCACCTGTTGAAAATCTTGATTTAAGCTGGCACTCCAGTGAGCGGCAGCGCCACCCCTTCTGCCGCCGGAAAAGTCAAGCAATGACCCCGCGCTCTCACTACGATGAGTTGCACGACCGTTACCACGCAGCCCTGACCACGAAGGCAGGCACTCGCTACGAGCGGCTGGCTGCCTTGGTCTTTAAAACCCTCGAAGAGGGCAATGTTGTCATTCACGATCTGAAGCTTCTGGGCGAGTCAACGATCGCGCATCAAATCGATGTCTCGATCGGCGCGGGTAGCGGGCGGCGGCGCGTCCTCATCGAGTGCAAAGACTTCGATGTATCTGGCGAAAAAGTTGGCCTCGATGTTTTGCGTAGCTTTCGGTCTGTATTGGAAGATACTGGAGTCAAAGAAGGCTTTGTGATTACATGCGTCGGTTTTACACGTGATGCTAGACTATATGCTAAATCCAAGGGCATAAAACTCGCCGTCCTGCGTAAGATCGAAGACAAGGATTTAGAGGGATTCTTTCAGTCTATCGATGTGCAGTTACACGTTCAATCGAACCGTGACTATGCGACAACCTTCAATATGTCTCAGCGAAACCACGATCAGTTTGTCGCGGAATGCGAGCGTTATGGCGTAGCCGTCTCTAGCATGAGCTTGCTCGATCCGATCTTTGTCGTGACGCCGGAGAGCCGCGTCCAATTGATAGTGTTTCTTAATCGGGAAGTTGATACGAAGCGCGGGGCAAGGATCGAAGGGAATCGATGGGAGGTTAAAACGCCTGCAGATGGGGCTGTTTTGCAACTAGGCGACGACGGCGTGAGAATCCCTTTCGACACAATCGTCACCAGTTACAAAAGTGAAATTCAAACGATCCATATGGGCATAAACCCCATTGCCGAACTTATCGTGAGCGGCTTGGGTGATGATGATATTTACATCTATGACCAACATATCAAACGTCGAAAGATCGACGCGAAGACGGGCGAGATTCTATAGCGAAGCTGCGCCTCTAGCCTCCATCAAACCAAGTGGTGCGTTAATCTTGAATTTCCCACCACGGTGAATGTCGGCTATCGAGCGTGGCAGACTGACCAACAGGTGACCGGAGTTGGGCGATTCCGGCTGTCGCAGGTTCTAGGACTCACGCAACAGATCAGCCGATGGTTGGCTATACAAAATCCAAGATTTGTAGACTAAGTGGCCTACGCTGCCGCCAGCACCTCCTGCCGGAACCGCCGATAAAGGAAGCGGTCCATTTCCGGCACGAACCGCATGACCTCAAAACTGGCCTTCTCCAGCACGCGTTGTGATCCCACGTTGGCCGGATGCGCGAAGGCTCGGACCTCGGGCAGCCGCAGTGCATGGTCGGCGACGCCCATGCAAGCGGCCACCGTCTCCGAGGCGTAGCCCTGCCCCCAGGCCGATGGATGGAAGAAATAGGCCACTTCGGTTCCCCAGCCTGGATCGAACGGGTCATCGTAGAGCCCGCCCCAGCCGATGATCTTGCCCTCTGATTTGGTTATGATGGTCCACGGCGCATAACCATTATGGCGCCGGCGCCATTCGTGGACGGCAACTCGGCGGCGGCATTCTTGCAAGGACCCATCCGCGTGGGTGTGCTGCATGGCCAGGCTATCGCCCAGGAACTCAAACAGTGCCGGCGCGTCCGCTAAACGGGGCCGGCGCAGGAACAGTCTCGGTGTCTCAATGTCCATTGGCAGCCCTTCCGCGTACAGCATCTCTGACCCAGAGCCATGCCGTCCACCGTAAAGGACCGGCTCTCCCCAAACCTTGGATGATGCACAATTTAAGAATTTCGTGACGGTCACAGGGCCTCGTCTTCGCCGCCGCAACCGATCAGTCCGGTTCCTCGTCCCCTTCGTCACGCAGAGGAATCTTGCTCATAATGTATTTGGCAGCGGACTCGATTTCGGGGAACAGCGTGCTCGGATTGATGTTAATCCCGTCCAGTTCATCGAGCAGCGGTTGCTTCGCCGAAGCTGGGACACTTACCCGAGTAACTTCGATTCCGAACTTGTTCTCGCCCCTCAACTCCGAACGAAGGCCAAAAATTAGAAATCCTCCTTGTTGGGCTAGGATTCGTTGGTTCGTCTGCTTCGGGCGAACGGCAAAAATACCTTTCAGGTCGGACAATTCGATCTTCGGTAGGAAATAAGGTTTCTCAGCCTTTATAAAATGAAGAAGCCGCTCGCCGACATCGCTGTCTTTGAGCGCTTTCGTGTCGGTGAGTCCGCGAATCTGATTTCTCTGCCGACCCGTGAGGTTTGATAGGTTCGCCACGCAACTCACCGTATCGCTGTCAAAATACCTAATGCTCGACTTGCGGAGCGTAAGCCGGACAAGCTCTCCATCTTGGGTCTTATCATTTGAGCACGCAAAATACAGACCGACGAGTGGGTTGTAGGTGAGATCAAGCAGGCGCGTGGGCAATCCGTAATGCTGCATTCGGACGAGCTGTTCAACGACTGTCTTGTCTTCACGGAATTCGTTGGGTTGGATCGCGATCAGCTCGCGCAATATGTCCTTTTCGACGCGGCGGTACTCGGTCTTCCGGAAGATTGACGGCTGGAGGATGTAAGCCTTGTCGGGATGGCCCCGGTAAACGTCGACGTACCCGCTCTTTGGCTGGGATTTGCTCAGATAGATAAACAGATCGGCTAAGCTCAGGATACCGGCCTCGGTCGTTTTTCTTGTGATTGGCATCTAGATCGTGGCCTCAAGGTTTCGCTGCTGCCTTAAACTTGTTTGTTGTTCCTGCCGTCAGTCACAGCAAATCCTTTTCGAACACTTCCGGCTGCAGGCTTCTGATTCAAGGACAGCGTATATTTATTGACCAGCTGCTGTTCCCGCCGCTAGGAGCGCCGTTTTTTGCGCTGATCCGCTAGACGAACCGAAGTAGTAACCGACCACCGTCGTCGCATTGGAAATCACAGCGCCGATGAGTAGGTTAAAAGCCGTGTCCATTTTTGCAAGATATGTAACGATAAGCGCAAGAGCAAATAGGCATAGAGAAAAAATTCCGATACTTGGCTTAGCCCAATATGGTTCCGGTAGAGAGGCACCACCTGTCGGCATAATCGCTGTTGCCTTCGTTGTGCCTGCGTCCTGCGTGGTTGGCTGTACTGTATCTTTGGAAGATTCTGACATCAACATCTACCAAACATTTTTAATAGATTAAAAATTTCATAGATTCGTTAAATTGTCAACAAACTCTCTAACAGAGACTTTTGACGGTGATCACGCTTGGTCAGCGGGTCACTGACAATGTGTGATCACCGGACCCCCACATCGTCAATCGTGCTGCGCGCTGGAGGCAGATGCAGCCATGTGACGTGTCCCCGTGGGGTCCAGAAAATACACCATCGTGGATGAAGAATCCGCTGCGGCCACACATGTCGTTGCCTGGGTCGGGGATAAGGCGAAGGCAGTCGTCCATATTGTTGAAGACCACGGGACTTCCAAACGAATATGTGCCGCGGGGTAGCGGACCGAAATCTTCTTCGCATTGTTTATCGGGATCGTTTTGATCAATCCCACGGCCAGAGTAACCCGTTGCCAGGTAGGTGCGTGCTCCGTTGACATCATGATACACGTCGCCTGTAGTCTGCTCGTAAACCCACACTTGAATGCCCTTTCAACCAAGTTTAGTGACAACTTTATTTACAGGCGCTGCTTTTCGAGGAGTTTGTATCCGGGGTCTACCTGGAGCGACTGTAAAATCTATTAATCTTCCCCTATGCTAAGAGCTCATCACAGAGCGCTTGCTTCTGAGATAAGTGCGCTGGCGCTCTTGGCAATTCCAGAAAGGTTACCAGTCGCAGCAGCAGCCGCGAGTGAAAGTAATGATCCTGCGATGGTAATCGCCTGATTAACAAGCTTAAGTTTTGCAACCGCGGCTTTTGCCTGTGCAGTGGCGTTGTCTATGTTCGTTAGAGTTGCAGACGCTGCTTCGAGGCTTGCGGCGACACCCGCAGTTCGTGCGTTATCAGCAGCTGTCCCAAGGTCAGCGACTTGCTGGTTCAGCAAGATGGTTTGACCTTGTGTCTCAGTCCAACCTGGAGAATTTCTTGCGATAGCGATGCAATTTGCGAGTGCATCACACGCATCCGCCAAGTTATAGGACGTATCCGCGACTCCCATGGTGCTGAGCTCCTAATACTTTCAGGCTTTAGAGAGATTATTCGGTGCGTTTATTTAGCCGTTGCCGTGGCTTCGGTCGCTCTGTAGTCTAGGAAAGCTTGGGCTGCATCCTGTGCTGGGACCTTTATCTGGTCAAGCATCTCCGGTGTCAGAATAATGTCACGATTATTATAAAGTGCTGTGTGCGCGGTTGCTATGTCTTGTAACGACTTGATATAGGCATTTGCTGCAGCAAGTTGAGTGGTCGCGGTTTCTTTGTCTTCAGAAAGCTGGCGGTTCACGAGATACCTGACCCATGGCGAATTACCTGTCAGGGCGGGTTGTGACTGATTATATCCACTTGAATATTCATTCAGCGAAGGAATGATACCTCGCTGTACGATTTGAATCTGAAAGCGTATAGCTGTCTGAAGTGGGGTTTGAGCGTGTCCAATAATCTGGGATAGTTTTTTTCCACGATAAGCGCTCTCAATAGAATTCGTAAGTAATGCTATAGCTTCCGAGATCAGAGTTACGTCGGATGTACTTATGACATTTGGCTCCGCTTTTTGGAAAGCGGTCAAGCCCGTCTTAAAGTCATTTAGATTTGTGGCGGAGTCGATGGCGTTGTCTGCGGCGAGCGCGCCGAGGGCTTCCATGTACCCACGGATTTTCGTGTCGATTTGAATAATGGTTTTAGCTTCAGAACTGCGATCAACTGGGGACGTTGTTGAGGCGCCCCATGCAGCGTAAAGGTCATGGTGCCAAGCGGGTTCTGCAACATAACTCTGTGTAAGATTTACGGCTATGTCGGGACTAGGGGCCATCGCCGCAAAAGTCTGTACAGCCTTCGGGTCAGAGCAACTTGCACATATCAGGAGGGTACAGCGTGCGGCGAGCAAAGGCAGTCTTGTCATCTGCGTGTTCCCTAGGTCTTGAGGGGCAGGTCGATTAGACTGGAAAAGAAAATGGTAATGAATAAGCAATATCATGTCGAGTCGAATGTCCGGTGCTGTTATGGTAGCCCATCCCGCATGATAACGTCCTTTATCATGCGCGAGTGGGGTGGTAGGATGAGGCCATGCTCAGCGCCCCCAAACTCACGCCCGAACTCGATGTCGGCAATCTCGACCGGTCGCTCGCCTTCTACGTGGGCATGATCGGCTTCCGCGTCGTCTTCACCCGGCCGGAAGATCGGTTTGCCTATCTTGATCTCGACGGCGTCCACCTCATGCTGGAGGAGCTCGGCGGCTCGGGTCGCTATTTCACCAATGCGCCGCTGGCCCATCCCTATGGTCGCGGGGTCAATTTCCAGATCGAGGTCGCGGATGTCGATGCGCTCTATGCGCGGGTCCGGGCGGGCGGCTTCGAGGTGCCGATCCCGCTCGAGGATCGATGGTATCGGCAGGACGCGACCGAGAACGGTAACCGGCAGTTCGTGGTCGCCGACCCGGACGCCTATCTCCTGCGTTTTTTTACCGGTCTCGGGCAGCGGGCGGTGACGGCATGACGGTGGCGCTCCCCACGATCCCTGCCTCTTCGCCCCTGGTTCCACTACCGAGTGGTCATCTGGTGCCGGTGGCGATCGCGGCCGCGGGCGACCAGGCGGCCTGGCGCTTCATCGATTTTTTTACGGCCAATATCCGCAACCCGAATACGCGGCGTGCCTATCTGCGAGCGTGCCAGCAGTTTTTCACCTGGTGCGACGAGCGCGGCCGAACCTTGGCAACCATCCGTCCCTATGACGTGGCGGGCTATATCGAGGCCCGGCAGCAGACGCATTCGGCGCCGGATGTGAAGCAGCAGCTGGCGGCGATCCGCATGCTCTTTGATTGGCTTGTCACGGGCCAGGTGGTGCCGATCAATCCGGCGGCCGCCGTCCGTGGCCCCAAGCACATCGTGAAAACCGGAGCGACGCCTGTGCTGGAGCCCGGTGAATGGCGCCGGCTGCTCGATGCCATCCCGACAGAAACTGTTCGCGACCTGCGAGACAGGGCGCTGATCGCCACCCTGACCTATTCCTTTGCGCGGATTGGTGCCGCCCTGAAGATGAAGGTGGAAGACCTGCGGCCGCGGGGGGCCAGCTGGACCGTCCGCCTGCATGAGAAAGGCGGCAAGCAGCATTCCATGCCTTGCCATCATGCTTTGGCCGAGGCGCTACACGCCTATATCGCGGCCGCCGGCATCGCGGAGGACCGTAAGGGCGTGCTGTTTAGGACCTGTCCGGGGCATGTGGCGATCACACTGACTGAGCAGCCGATGAGCCAACCCGATGCCTGGCGGATGATCCGCCGGCGGGCTGCCACGGCCGGCATAACGGCGCCAATCGGCAGCCACACGTTTCGGGCGACCGGCATCACTGCATACTTATCCAATGGCGGTCAGCTTGAGCACGCGCAGGAAATGGCGGGGCATGAAAGCCCACGGACAACCAAGCTCTACGATCGAACAAAGGAAAGGCTGACGCAGGACGAAGTAGAGCGGATCAGGTTTTAATGCAGTAGGGCCGAAAGCGGCAGTTCGATAAAGAGCAGTAGACCGGCGCTTTCGCATTGCGCCTCATAACCCTCATTCTGGGGTTTAGACGGACCAGCGGTTGCGCTGCCTGAGGCGTCCTTATCAGCATAGCATGCCATCACTCGAGAAACTTCTCGGCTTGGAGTCTAGGCAGAAAATGACACTGATTTTACTTACCGGAGCGGGCTTTAGCCGGAACTGGGGCGGCTGGCTGGCAAGTGAGGCCTTTGAATATCTTCTGGGGTGTCCCGAGATCGAAGGCGACCTTCGCCGCCGTCTTTGGGATAGCCAGCGGCACGGCGGATTTGAGGATACGCTAGCGCGATTGCAAGAGGATTACTCGAGATCCAACGACGAAGGTCTGGGCAAGATGCTCGATATTTTTGAATCGGCCCTTGCGGGGATGTTCAATGAGATGAACGATGGGTTTCGTGTCTCTTCATTTGAAAATAATCAAGATTCGGGTCGTCAAATCAAAGGGTTTCTTACAAAATTCGACGCAATTTTTACTCTGAATCAAGACCTTCTTCTCGAACATCATTATATTTTCGACAACAATGTTATTCTGTTAGGAAATCAACATTGGAACGGGGGGTATATTCCCGGCACCAAGTTGCGGGATAATATGCCTAATGGTTACGCTGATTCTTTTAAAAAGCAAGCACTGAGAACAGTCGACGAGGCGTCTTTTTCGGAACAAGGCAGACTTCAGCCTTATTACAAGTTGCATGGATCGAGTAACTGGATGACCTCTTCGGGAAAACGCTTGTTGGTGCTGGGAGGAAACAAAAAGGACTCTATAGAGGGTTCCTCTTTGCTTAAATGGTATCATGAAAAATTTGTCGAATATCTCAAACGCCCGAATGCCAGATTGATGGTGATTGGTTACAGTTTTGGAGATCGCCACATCAACGATGTCATTATAAACGGTGCCGTAGATAGCAATCTGAAAATTTTCATCATTGATCCCCAGGGCGTAGAGGTTCTGGATCATAGCCGTGTTTGGTCAGATGCTACAAAGGACGACGATCTGGGCGAGAAGTTACTTCCTCATTTTGTAGGGGCCTCTCGACGTTCTCTCCAATCAATCTTCACCGATGATCAGGTGGAATTCGCCAAGATCATCCGATTTACAACCTAGATCTGTCTCCATGCTTGGATAACCCGTTTCTGGCGCAACAACCGCACTACACTCCAGAATGCGCCGTATGAAGGCCGCTGGCGCCCTCCTCGGCTCCTCTTTCCCCTGCCGGACCCCTGCAAAGGCCTCTCAGGGCAAAAAACAGGGGTAGAATGGGCGGTTTGGAGGTCTGAGCTATGCGAGACTACGAAGCGGGTTATGCGTCAGGATCGCCCAAAGTTCAAATATTGTCGTCCCAAGTCAACGCAAGTCATCCCGTGTCATGTTTCTTGGCCGGTCCGCCTCTACCAAGGCGTGGCGATAATCATGTCAAGCACAAGATGTGGTTGCTCTCTAAGGGGTTTTTCAACGAGAATGCGACTCGCCAAGCGCATTCGGGTCCAAACCGGAAAAGCGGGGGTAGGCGGATCGGAAATTACCTGCCGCCCGGCACCTCCTCGGACTCCCAATCCAGGGAGGGGGAACTCCGATCCGCCATTAGTATCCCCTCCCCTCCCCCTAGCCGCAAGAAAAATGTGCGCAATTTGCGCCTGGTCTGGTGTGACTACAGGAACGCCGCGCCCGCGTGATCCTTGAACAAATCCGCTCGTCGAACGTAGCACCGAAGCGTATCGACCGACTTGTGACGAGATAACTCCATCAGCTTGAAGATGCCGGCCCCCGGCCTCGAGCGGCCCCGCCTTGAGCACCCCGCCGCGGCCCACGGGACGGAACACGGTGCCCTGAGAGCTACCTGCGGCTACTAGCCAGTCTTGGACGGCCTGCACCGGCCTCAGGCGGATCCCACGGAAGATGGCGACCTCCTGCCCCTGCCCTTCCTGGTCGGTCTTCGACTTACGGATCAGCACGCGCAGTCCGTCTGGCGACTCCGTCAGGTCCCTCACCTCTAGCGCCACCAGCTCGGAGCGACGGAACGCGCCCGCGAACCCGAGTGCCAGCAGCGCGCGATCGCGCTTGCCCTTCAGCGTGTCCAGCATCTGGCGCAGGATGTCAGCCGTGGCCGGCGCCTTCTGCACCGGTGCGGCGCCGATATGATGATCATCAATCAACGTCCATAAGGGCTATGTGGCTAGCCACTCATTTAGCTAGATGGCTAGTCATATAATGATAGACGTTCAAGCGGGCCGTGAGTTATTGAGCGTTCATGCACACGATTCTCATTTTCTCTGCCAAGGGTGGCTGCGGAAAGACCACTCTTAGTCGCGAGCTGGCGGTGGCTGGCGTCATGGCGGGCCGGAAGGTGGCTATCGCTGACCTTGACGCGCAGGCCGGTCTGACTGGCTGGTATGGCCGCCGAGAGGCAGAGGCGCCGGTTTTGGTGTCATTCACCCCTGGCCAGGACCTGAAGCAGCTTGAGGCATCGGGCGCGGACGAACTGATCATAGATATGCCCCCGGGCGTGCCAGGCTACGTAGCTAGCTTAATAGCTACTGCGTCAGCTATCCTCGTCCCATGTCGCCCGTCGCCCGATGATCTGCTGGCCGCGGCCGGCGTGGTCGATCTCCTGGCAGGGCATCCGCAATGGGCCTTCGTCCTGACCCAGACGCTTCCCCGATCCCGACTGACGGACGGCGCGCTGCGTCAGCTCGCATCCTTGGGACGGGTAGCGCCAGGCAGTCTTGGCGCGCGGCAGGACTACCCCCTGGCGGCGATCGAGGGGAAGGCTGCCGTGGAGACACCGGGCAAAAGTGCAGATGAAGTTAATCAGCTACGTAGCTACTTAGCTAAGATGATAGGAGTAAAGGATGGCAAAACCAGACCTCGGCGCGATGGCGCTGCCAAAGGCTAAGGCGGTCGCTACATCAGCCTTCAGCGAGCCTGCCCCCACAGTCCAAACGGCACCGCCCGTCGCAGCCGTGCCCGAGACCGGCAGCCCGCTCAGCCCGAAGTCCCTCACGATCAAGCTGGACGGCCCGCTGTATGCCGCCCTGCGCGGCTACTGCCACACGATGGAGATGGAGCGGGGGAAGCGTGTTACCCACCAGGAGGTCATGGTCCAGGCTCTCCAGCGGCTCTTGGCTCAGGGCTGAAGCACTTGTTAACGTATATTGTTAAATCGCTTGAGACGATCACATCCCGAGAACTGATAGTCGGCATATTCATCGGCGTGATCTGCACCTTGATAGCCGCCGGAATAGTTACAGCGTTAGGCTTCGGCGCTAGGTCGTTGTTTGGACGAGGTATTCCCTGGCTACTGGATAAGTGGTCTCAGCGCTCCGAAAAAAGCCGCCAAAGAAAGATCAATCAGCTTGCAAAGCAAGCTGAGCAGTTCAGGGCAATGATCGCTGCCGGCAGGACCGGCACAAATCTAATGCTCGTTGAAATTGCAAGGATGATTCTGTACGGGATCGTAAGCTTATTCGCAATGATTATGTGTGCAACCATGGGTTTATCGACTGTCATCGACACTGCCGAGGAGATAATTCTCAAAGGCTCCGTAATTGCTAACCAGGACATCCTCCACAAGGTGAATGTTCTCATCGTCAAGGACAGTTTTTCAACTATATTGCTCGTTGCTGGTTCAATCTATTTTCTGATAATGGTGGGGGCAGCTTTCAACAAAACGAATCTGTATGCAAATCCCCATAGATATGTCCGCTATCTAGAGGGTCGTATCGCCAAGCTCAGCAAGATCGGAAATTCTTAGGAAGAGAAGGGGGGCAAAGATGCCATGACTGCGCTGCAGCTTGGCTAGATAGCTACCTACTTACTAATTCCAACGACGGGGGCAGAACGGTGCAAGAGAAGAACGCCGACCGCTTCACGGCAGAGGCCGATGATATCAGGCCCCTGGGCCGTGTGGTGAAGATCATCGACCTGACGACTGAGCAGCAGAAGCGGGACAACGCCGAGCATGAGCGCATCCTGAGGGAACTGGCGAAGGACCCGGTGCGCTAGCGCCCTCGCCTGAGCTTCAGGGTGGGAGATTGCCGTTTATGCGGTGCTGTCAGGACGCCGGAGCCGGTTACTGGCTAAGTTCAACCAGGCCGGCCCGTAAATTCTCAGATGTCACAAGCGGAACTCGTGCGAGCTGGAGCTGCGCGAGCCCGCTCGAGGTCCAATGATCATTCTTATCGTAGGCAATGGCTTGCCTCACGTCCTCTAGACCAGCAGCCCGCATATCGGCCTGCCTGAGGACAACTGCAGCGATCGAGCTAGGATCGGGTATTGGCACGTCCAGCGCGAGCTTCTTTCCCTCCCTAAAACCGACCACAAAGTCGAATCTATGCGTATCCTGGCTGAAGCCTCTTAGGGACGCGTTTTTCTGAACCCTATCTTCAGCAAAAATCGAATTGAGTTCCGTCTGCACCTTTTCCCGGAAGCGGACCTTTTCGTGCTTTTTCGCCGCAGTCAGAGCGGCATTTGCAACGCTGGTCATAGCGTTTGCCATGCACATAACCAGATAGCGCGCCTCGGATATGGCCTCTGGCTGAGACCGAAGGGTCCCTTTTTCCAAAGAGATGCCAAAGGGCTGGGCGGCTCTAATCGCAGCCCGCTCCACCGCGGCGTTAACCTCTAATCCGGCTTCACGCACACAAGCTAACGCCGCTCCTGCGTCGGAAGCAGTGATTTCATTCCCGACAGCTCCGCCCTCAATCACCACAACGCATGTAACATTGCTCGGCAGCAGGACGTCCGTCGACACGACAATAGCATCCCCCATCCGCTGCGGCGCCTTTCGGGTGCTGAGCAGAGCGATGATGTCATCATGCCTCGGGAAGGTCGCGTTTGAGCCCGGGGATATAAATGTCTTTAGGTCCATGGTCACACCAAGGTCATTAGCCGGGGATAGTCAGGAAGACGCTCTCCGTAGGGGTTTATATTCGCCTCACCACAGACATAGCGAATCGCATTGTCGAACCCAATGTTTTGGGAAGCGAGAGGGCGAGCATAAGGTAGGCCTTGCATATTAATATTAAAGGTCAGCCTGTTGTCTGGCCACAAGTAAACGCGGTTTCCACTAACAGTGGTTGGCACTCCTGCGGGACGAACAGGGTGGTTAATGTGCTCATGAAGTGGTGTATCAACATTTAGTCTTATTACGGGGTAATGGCGCTCCATATAGTAATAATCAACCATTATACAAAAACCTGCCCACAAGGTGGTGGGGTAGGCGACGATATGAAGTCGGTGGTCCGTCACCACCCCGGTATCTTCTTCTTCGAGAAGCCAGAAGCTCGATATTCCATCATCTCTAGCGGCTGGCACCCATTTAGGGGTGCCAATCAGCGTCTTCTTTTTGCTCAGAAAAATGTCTACCGCGTTACGAAAGTCGCTCATTTCACAACATTGACAACGAAACGATCGCCTGTCGAGGCTTCCATACCTACGCGGCCGCGGAACCAATTAGTCTCTAAAGTTTGGGGAAGGCCAACTCACCAATCGACAACACAGTCTGGTTTGAAAGGGAGAGGCGCCGGGGTCATGGCTGGGGATATGTCAGTGGAAAACATGAACAAAACAGGAACGAACCCACCATTTCAAGGCTCTGTCCCTTCCAGCTCCGACTCGGGGCCGGAAATCCGCTGGCTGATCAAAGACTTGCGGGGTTAGCCTGAACCACAGCATGATGCGCGACCCCCGGATGGGCCGGGGCTGAGTCGTGCTGTGCGGATTTGAAGATGACCGGAAAATAGAAAGGGCGCCCGAAGGCGCCCCGTAACTTTGGCAGGTAGGGTTTGGCGACCCGAACCGCGTGAGAACGTTTGCTTCACGCATCCTGCCAACATGCTGAGCTTTTTACAAGGCCCTAGCGGTCAACGGGTAATTGCGTCCTGACGGTGCCCTTCCTCCCGGCTGAGAGGAAGACGATGACCTATGCCCTAAGCCCGTCGCAGGCGGGCCAGCTGGCGGCGCGTGGCCGCGTGCTGCTGCGCCGACGCCAGATCACGGTCCACCAGGCCGCGCTCCTCGATGCCATGCTCTGGGGTGCCAGACGGCCGGGCAGCGCCCTGCTGACGGCCTCCCTGAAGGTCCTGGCCAGGCTGGCAGGGCAGGGGCGGAGCACGGTCGCAGAGGGCATCAAGCGCCTGGCCGAGCTGGGCCTGATATCGAAGATCAGGCGCCGTGCCCGCGTGGTCTGGGGCGGGTCCGTGGCGTCACGGCAGATCGCCAACGCCTATGTGCTTCGGGCGGACGACACAGAGTCCGGGAGCCGGACCGCTCAGATAAAGCCTCAGACTATAATCTCTATTCTGGAGACCCCCAGCAGCACCCAGAGGGCAGCGGCAGAAGCATTGAAGCGTGTCACGGAAAGACGGCTTCAAGCGTTATGGGACACTTCACATGGGCATATTCGCCAATCCCGATGATGACGTGTCCGCACTTCAGCGCAAAGCAGAAGGAGGCCTCGGTCAGAGAGAGGATGCAGTCAGACAGACCCATCCGGGATCAGGAGAGACTTGCTAATGTGTAGACAAATCGCTACACATTTGCTATGGAGATAGCGGGCTTTGAGTGGGATAGCGGCAACTGGCCTAAGTGCGGCAAGCACGGAGTTTCACGCGCCGAGATAGAGCAGGTGTTATTGGGTGAGCCTGCCGTGATGGCCGATCCTTTTCAGGGGGAGCCACGCCTGCGGGCGATCGGGAAGACTGAGGTGGGTCGCTACGTTTTCCTCGTGTTCATGCTTCGAGAAAGCGACGGTGTCATCAAGCTGCGGCCCATCAGCGCCCGTTACATGCACCAGAAGGAGGTCGAGCATTATGAAGGCCAAGGTTAAGTCCATGCCATCGCTGCGCAGTGACGCGGCAGCCGAACAGTTCGTCGCAAAGGCAGACCTGTCCAAATACGATTTGTCTGGCTTCAAGCCGATGCGTTTCGAGATTGCGCCAAAGGAAGCTGCCCTGAACATGCGCCTGCCCGGTGCTCTGCTGGAAGCAGTGAAGGCCAAAGCCAAGGCCAGGGGCGTTCCCTATGCGCGCTACGTACGGATGCTGCTGGAAGCGGACGTGGCTCAGTCACGGTGATGTGAGGTGACGTGATGAACAAAGCACTCGTCAGGCATGACCTTGGCCTGGGCAACCTTCCTCCCTTGACGGAGAAGCAGAAGGTTCAGCTGGCTGTCTTGGAGAGCCAGGCCGACAGCGAGATCGACCACAGCGACATAGCCTCGCTCACCGAAGACTTTTGGAAAAGTGCAGAACCTAGGCGCTTCTAAAAGCC